>NZ_PCGR01000009.1 GCF_002798305.1 Chryseomicrobium excrementi | reverse complement strand
ACCTGTTCTTTGAAAACTGGATAGAACGACATTGATTGTAACAAAACACAACGTCAAGTGAATTGACGTGTGACCTTTAAGCTCCGTTGGAGCGACAACTTAGGTTAAGTTGATAAGGGCGCACGGTGGATGCCTTGGCACTAGGAGCCTATGAAGGACGGCACTAACACCGATATGCTTCGGGGAGCTGTAAGTGAGCTTTGATCCGGAGATTTCCGAATGGGGAAACCCAGCACGCGTAATGGCGTGTTACCTTCCAGTGAATACATAGCTGGTCGGAGGCAGACCCAGGGAACTGAAACATCTAAGTACCTGGAGGAAGAGAAAGAAACATCGATTCCCTGAGTAGCGGCGAGCGAAACGGGAAGAGCCCAAACCAAGAGGCTTGCCTCTTGGGGTTGTAGGACACTCTATACGGAGTTACAAAGGCAAGGGGTAGACGAAGCGGTCTGGAAAGGCCCACGACACGAGGTAACAGTCCTGTAGTCCAAACCCATTGCCCTCCAGAGTGGATCCTGAGTACGGCGGAACACGTGAAATTCCGTCGGAATCCGGGAGGACCATCTCCCAAGGCTAAATACTCCCTAGTGACCGATAGTGAACCAGTACCGTGAGGGAAAGGTGAAAAGCACCCCGGAAGGGGAGTGAAAGAGATCCTGAAACCGTGTGCCTACAAGTAGTTAGAGCCCGTTAATGGGTGATAGCGTGCCTTTTGTAGAATGAACCGGCGAGTTACGATCCCATGCAAGGTTAAGTCGAGGAGACGGAGCCGCAGCGAAAGCGAGTCTGAACAGGGCGCATGAGTATGGGGTCGTAGACCCGAAACCAGGTGATCTACCCATGTCCAGGATGAAGGTGAGGTAACACTCACTGGAGGTCCGAACCCACGCACGTTGAAAAGTGCGGGGATGAGGTGTGGGTAGCGGAGAAATTCCAATCGAACCTGGAGATAGCTGGTTCTCTCCGAAATAGCTTTAGGGCTAGCCTCAGATGTAGAATCTCGGAGGTAGAGCACTGTTTGGACTAGGGGCCCATCCCGGGTTACCGAATTCAGACAAACTCCGAATGCCGATGATTTGTATCTGGGAGTCAGACTGCGAGTGATAAGATCCGTAGTCAAGAGGGAAACAGCCCAGACCACCAGCTAAGGTCCCCAAGTAACCGTTAAGTGGAAAAGGATGTGGCGTTGCTTAGACAACCAGGATGTTGGCTTAGAAGCAGCCATCATTTAAAGAGTGCGTAATAGCTCACTGGTCGAGTGACGCTGCGCCGAAAATGTATCGGGGCTAAACGGTTCACCGAAGCTGTGGATGCATACCTCAGGTATGCGTGGTAGGAGAGCGTTCTAAGGGCTGTGAAGCCTGACCGGAAGGACAGGTGGAGCGCTTAGAAGTGAGAATGCCGGTATGAGTAGCGAAAGATGGGTGAGAATCCCATCCACCGTATGACCAAGGTTTCCTGAGGAAGGCTCGTCCGCTCAGGGTCAGTCGGGACCTAAGTCGAGGCCGATAGGCGTAGACGATGGACAACAGGTTGATATTCCTGTACCACCTCCCCGCCATTTGAGTGATGGGGGGACGCAGTAGGATAGGGAAGCGTGCGGCTGGAAGTGCACGTTCAAGCAGTGAGGAGTGATGTGAGGCAAATCCCGCATCTACAACTCTGGGCTGTGATGAGGAGGACGCATGTCCGAAGTTTCTGATTTCACGCTGCCAAGAAAAGCCTCTAGCGAGGCGGGAGGTGCCCGTACCGCAAACCGACACAGGTGGTCGAGGAGAGAATCCTAAGGTGAGCGAGTGAACTCTCGTTAAGGAACTCGGCAAAATGACCCCGTAACTTCGGGAGAAGGGGTGCTCTGACAGGGTGAAAGCCCGAGAGAGCCGCAGTGAATAGGCCCAGGCGACTGTTTAGCAAAAACACAGGTCTCTGCAAAACCGTAAGGTGACGTATAGGGGCTGACGCCTGCCCGGTGCTGGAAGGTTAAGAGGAGTGCTTAGCGCAAGCGAAGGTGCGAATTGAAGCCCCAGTAAACGGCGGCCGTAACTATAACGGTCCTAAGGTAGCGAAATTCCTTGTCGGGTAAGTTCCGACCCGCACGAAAGGCGTAACGATCTGGGCACTGTCTCAACGAGAGACTCGGTGAAATTATAGTACCTGTGAAGATGCAGGTTACCCGCGACAGGACGGAAAGACCCCGTGGAGCTTTACTGTAGCCTGATATTGAACTTTGGTGCAACTTGTACAGGATAGGTAGGAGCCTAAGAGCCCGGAGCGCCAGCTTCGGAGGAGGCGTCGGTGGGATACTACCCTGGTTGTATTGAAGTTCTAACCCATGCCCCTCATCGGGGCAGGAGACAGTGTCAGGCGGACAGTTTGACTGGGGCGGTCGCCTCCTAAAGTGTAACGGAGGCGCCCAAAGGTTCCCTCAGAATGGTTGGAAATCATTCGCAGAGTGTAAAGGCATAAGGGAGCTTGACTGCGAGACCTACAAGTCGAGCAGGGTCGAAAGACGGGCTTAGTGATCCGGTGGTTCCGCATGGAAGGGCCATCGCTCAACGGATAAAAGCTACCCCGGGGATAACAGGCTTATCTCCCCCAAGAGTCCACATCGACGGGGAGGTTTGGCACCTCGATGTCGGCTCATCGCATCCTGGGGCTGTAGTCGGTCCCAAGGGTTGGGCTGTTCGCCCATTAAAGCGGTACGCGAGCTGGGTTCAGAACGTCGTGAGACAGTTCGGTCCCTATCCGTCGTGGGCGTAGGAAATTTGAGAGGAGCTGTCCTTAGTACGAGAGGACCGGGATGGACACACCGCTGGTGTACCAGTTGTCTTGCCAAAGGCATCGCTGGGTAGCTATGTGTGGACGGGATAAGTGCTGAAAGCATCTAAGCATGAAGCCCCCCTCAAGATGAGATTTCCCATTACGCAAGTAAGTAAGATCCCTCAAAGACGATGAGGTAGATAGGTTCGGGGTGGAAGCACGGCGACGTGTGGAGCTGACGAATACTAATCGATCGAGGACTTAACCAAAAAGATCAATGGAGTTCTATCCAGTTTTGAG
>NZ_PCGR01000008.1 GCF_002798305.1 Chryseomicrobium excrementi | reverse complement strand
CGACGTGTGGAGCTGACGAATACTAATCGATCGAGGACTTAACCAAAAAGATCAATGGAGTTCTATCCAGTTTTGAGCGAACAGGCTCATGTCCAGTGATGATGGCGAAGAGGTCACACCCGTTCCCATACCGAACACGGAAGTTAAGCTCTTCAGCGCCGATGGTAGTTGGGGGTCTCCCCCTGTGAGAGTAGGACGTCGCTGGGCAACACGGAAAGAGGTCATCCCGAGAGGGATGGCCTTTTTTGTATATCTAGATGTGAAAGGCGTTCGCCCAGAAATGCTTCGAAGATCAGGCGTGCCCATGGAGGCGCCCTTTGCCTCTGTGGGTGCGAATGATCTTTGAATGTATTTCTAACGCCTGCAACTCGATTACGAGTCGATGTGCAGGAGACCGGATCTTTATGTGGATTTCTGGCGTCCGGAGCTCGATATCATCGTTGATACGAAAGGCAAGCCCTTTAATGGTAGAAGGACCTTTCTAGCAAGAGCATATGTAGTGGAGACGACTGGTTCAGATACTTTCAGGCAGGTCTCGACGTAAACGCGCCAACTGCCGACGTAAAATCGATATCTGCCTCCGTAAAAGTTCCATCTGCCGACGATGCGCCTAGGAACGAACGAGGTCTCGACGCAAAAGCGTCATCTGCCGACGTAAAATCAACATCTGCCTCCGTAAACGCTCCATCTGCCGATGATTCGCATCAAAGCAGCGATCACAGGCCCCACTTTTAAAATCACCCCAAGTCATTTCCATACCAAACCAACGAAAAATCCCCTCAAATGAATGAATGCCTCAAACCCGCCCTTTCTAGAAAAGCCCTTAAGACTCAAAAGCCTTTCTAGGAAAATCTGATTCTCTTCAAACTTGAATTGCATCATCAAAGAGCGCCTTCACGGACACGCCCAATTTTTACAAGATTTCTAGAGTGGCGTTCTCCACATCTAACTGGATCCAGTTGCGCAGCCTAGAAACCCATTCAATAATCAGTCGTAACCCATGAGGCACAAAACGCCTCACGAGTTACGCCTGATTCCCGAAGAGTTTCTGAGCAAGGCTGCTCCACTTTTCTCACTATCGAGTTGCAGGCGTTAGAAATACACGTAAAAACCATTCACCCCAACCGAGGCAAAGAGCGCCTCAATTGGTGCGCCTGGTTTTCACGAGATTTCTGAGCGAACGCCTTCCACATCTAATAGGCATCAAAGTTGAATTCTGCACGCATCCTTCGTAAAGTAAAAGTACTACCGAAAGGAGCGATCTTCTTTATGACTACTGTATTCGATTTTAAAGTGAAAGCCACAACAGGTGACGAAGTAGCCTTAGATGCGTATAAAGGGAAAGTGTTAGTGATCGTTAACACAGCTAGTAAGTGCGGGTTTACACCACAGTTTGAAGAACTTCAGAAGCTGTATGATACATATAAGGACCAAGGCTTCGAAGTGCTCGGCTTTCCGAGTGACCAGTTCAACAATCAAGAATTTGATAACATTGAGGAGACGATGAGTTTCTGCCAACGTAACTACGGTGTGTCGTTCCCGATGTTTGCGAAAGTTGATGTGAAAGGGGATCACGCAGAACCCCTGTTTCAACATTTAGTATCGGAAAAGAAAGGCTTGCTGTCTGAAGGAATCAAATGGAATTTCACGAAATTTCTTGTGGACCGTGAAGGCAATGTAGTGAAACGCTATGCGCCACAGACGAGCCCTGCCAAAATTGAAGAAGACTTGGTGAAGTACTTATAAAAGCGGAGAAATCCGCTTTTTCTTGTGGAAACAAATGATTGAAAAATCGGAATACATGTTTAATTTATGCTTGCCTTGACACCTCTCTAGCCCGCTGATAACCTTAACACTAATATTTAAAATCAAGAGGAGGAAGACGGAAAATGTGGGAATCAAAATTCCAGCGTGAAGGTTTAACATTTGATGACGTATTGCTTGTTCCAGCAAAATCTGAGGTATTGCCGAAGGATGTCGACTTGTCTGTACAGCTAACGGAAACAATCAAATTAAATATCCCGGTAATCAGTGCAGGGATGGATACAGTGACAGAAGCAAAGATGGCTATCGCTATGGCACGTCAAGGCGGACTAGGAATCATTCACAAAAACATGAGTATCGATGAGCAGGCAGAACAAGTAGAGACTGTAAAACGTTCAGAGAATGGTGTCATCACAGATCCGTTCTTCCTCACACCAACTCACCAAGTATATGATGCAGAACATTTGATGGGCAAATACCGCATCTCAGGTGTACCCATCGTCAATAATGAAGAAGATTTGAAATTGGTGGGAATTATTACCAACCGTGATCTTCGTTTCATTCAAGACTATTCATTGAAGATTGATGATGTGATGACGAAAGAAAATCTAGTAACGGCTCCTGTGGGAACTACATTAGAAGAAGCGGAAAAGATGCTTCAGCAATATAAAATCGAAAAGCTTCCGATTGTTTCAGAAGATGGCACTTTAAAAGGTCTCATCACGATTAAAGATATCGAAAAAGTCATCGAATTCCCGAACGCTGCAAAAGACGCACACGGTCGACTCTTAGTAGGAGCGGCTGTTGGAGTCACTAAAGATACGCTAATGCGAGTAGAGAAGCTAGTAAAGGCTCATGTAGACGTCATCACAATTGATACGGCTCATGGTCATTCTCAAGGGGTTATCGAGACTGTTAAAGAAATCCGCGCTGCTTATCCAGAACTTGCAATCATTGCAGGAAACGTGGCAACTGCTGAAGCGACACGCGAATTGATTGAAGCAGGCGCAGATGTAATCAAAGTAGGAATCGGCCCTGGCTCGATCTGTACAACACGTGTTGTTGCAGGAGTTGGCGTTCCACAAATCACTGCAGTTTACGATTGCGCAAGTGAAGCACGCAAGCACGGCAAATCCATCATCGCAGATGGTGGAATCAAGTACTCTGGAGATATCGTAAAAGCTCTAGCAGCTGGTGGCCATGTCGTGATGCTAGGTAGTATGCTTGCAGGTACTACAGAAAGCCCAGGAGAAACGGAAATCTTCCAAGGTCGTCGTTTCAAAGTGTACCGTGGTATGGGATCGATTGGTGCTATGGAACGCGGATCAAAAGACCGTTACTTCCAAGAAGATGCGAAGAAATTGGTTCCAGAAGGAATCGAAGGACGCCTTCCATACAAAGGACCTCTAGCAGATACGATTCACCAACTAACAGGTGGGATTCGTTCAGGTATGGGTTACTGTGGTGCGCACAATTTAGAAAAACTTCGTAACGAAGCTCAATTCATCAAAATGACAGGTGCCGGCCTTCGTGAAAGTCATCCACATGATGTTCAAATCACAAAAGAAGCACCGAATTATTCTATTTCCTAATAACTAGTTCCAATCAGGAACATTCGCACACATAATGCCGTCTAAACTAGGCATTATGTGTGTTTTTTTAATGAACATGCATTATTTTGCAACTTCTTGTGATAAAATGAGCAAGGAAAAATAGGCTTTGGAGGGTAAATACGTTGAAAAAATGGATGGCACAGTGGATCCTCGTTCCGATGCTTTTGATTTCGGGAATCGTGGGCATTCCACAAGCAGCACAAGCGGAGACAGATCCGCTCAATCTTACAGTAGATGCTGCAATAATGATTGACGCTGAGACCGGGAAAATTTTATATAGCAAGAATGCAGAGCAACCACTTGCAATTGCCAGTATGACAAAAATGATGACAGAATACTTGTTATTTGAAGCCATTGAAGAAGGACGTATCTCATGGGACCAGCAGTATTCTGTGACGGACTATACATACAAGCTTTCTCAAAATCGCGCTTTAAGTAATGTTCCGCTTCGTCAGGATGGTACGTATTCGATTCGTGAATTATATGAAGCAATGGCAATCTATTCAGCAAATGCTGCAACTGTAGCAATTGCTGAGACTATTGCAGGCACTGAAGACAACTTTGTTACTTTGATGAATGAAAAAGCAGAAGAAATGGGTCTTGAAGGATACACATTCGTGAACTCGACAGGACTGAACAATGCGGACTTGATGGGAATGCACCCAGCTTCAACGGGTGCTAATGATGAAAACGTCATGCCAGCAGAGTCTGTAGCACGTCTTGCCTTCTTGTTACTTCGTGATTATCCAGAAGTACTAGAAGCAGCAAGTATTCCAAAGAAGACATTCCGTGAAGGAACAGAAGACGCGATTGAAATGTCGAACTGGAACTTCATGCTACCAGGACTGGTATATGAATATGAAGGAATTGACGGATTAAAGACAGGAACGACAGAACTTGCAGGTCACTCGTTTACAGGAACTGCAGAGCGTAACGGTATGCGTCTGATCACTGTGGTCATGAAAGCTGTCGATGCAAAAGGTGTGGGTTCTTATAAAGCACGTTTTGATGCGACACGCGCCATGATGGATTACGGTTTTGCTCAGTTTACGAAGCAAGAGATTGTAACACCAGGTCAGACAATCGAAGGTGCGGAAACGATTGCCATCGATAAAGGGAAAGAAGATGAAGTCGGAATTGCTGTGAAAGACGGCATCTCTATGGTCATCAAATCGGGTGAAAAAGAATTGTATACACCAGTCTTTACTCCTGAAACGGAGCTCTTAGAAGCTGAAGTGGAAAAAGGCCAAGTGGTCGGGAAAGTGAAGCTTCAGAAGACAGAAGGAGAAGATTTAGGGTATATTCTTGAAAAGGATGCAGGCGTAGATGTAGTCACTACAGCTGCGGTGGAACGTGCTAGCTGGATTTCTTTAGTGTTCCAAGGAATCGGTGCTTTCTTTGCAGGGCTATGGGGCAACGTGACAGACTTTGTTGGCGGCCTCTTTTAATGAAACAAACCACAGACTCAACTTGGGTCTGTGGTTTTTTGTGTGCAGATTTTTTCAAGTTTTTCAAACAGGAACGTCAAGGCTCCTTCCAGTTCATCTTCCGGAATGCCACCAAACCCAAGCAACAGTTTTGAAGATGATGTCGTACGGTCGATTCGGTAATGGTCGAGCGAGGAGAGACGGATGCTCTCTTCAGCAAGTAGCTTGCGGAGTTGCTCTCCAGACAAGTCAGTCTTGCAATCGATGACGACATGCATCCCTGCCTGGTCTCCTGAGATGGAGAGCCAGTCGTCATAACGAGAGCCGATTCGGTGCAAGAGGTCCAGTTTTCGTTTGTAAAGCTTCCGCATCCGGTTCACATGTTTCTCAAAGTGCCCTTGTTCCATGAACTGCGTCAATGTCGCCTGGTCAAATCGAGGAACGGTGGCTGCATAATGACCAAATCGTGCACGGTAGACCTCTAGAAGGTGCCGAGGAACGACCGCATAAGCAATTCGAAGAGACGGCATGAGTGATTTAGAGAACGTGCTCAGATAAATGACCCGGTCTTGTGTATCGAAACCTTGCAGCGCCGGAATCGGCATCCCCACGTACCGGAACTCGCTGTCGTAATCATCTTCAATAATGTAGCTTCCCGTTTCGCTCGCCCAGGTGAGCAGCTGATTGCGCCGTGATGCAGACAAAATGGCGCCAGTAGGAAATTGGTGAGCCGGCGTTACATAAGCGGCTGTTGCTCGTGTTTTCTTGAGTTCGGTTACGCGCATCCCTTCTTCGTCAACGGTAATCGGAATCGCCTGATAAGCACTGTCCTGTGAGAAATGATGCGTTAGCGAATAACCTGGATCTTCAATCGCAAGCACCCCTTGCTGTCCCATAAGCCGAAGTAGGAACGGCAAGAGCTGCTCGGTTCCAGATCCCAGGATGAGTTGATCCGGACTGCATCGTACGCCACGAGATTGAAATAAATAGTGTGTGATCTGCTGACGAAGAGCCAGGTCTCCTTGAGGATGGCCTAAATGAAGCAGGTCCCGGTTACGGTCTGATAAGACGTCGCGTGCGCACTTTCGCCATTGATCCAATGGAAAGTGGGCCAAGTCGATTTTTCCAGGGTGGAAATCATATTGAAAGCTTGGTGCGACAACCTCTGAAGGCGCAACAGGCGCTGTCGGCTCGCTTCGAATCAGTTCGGTACTGTTTTGAACGAAGTAGCCTTTTCGTGGTAGAGCCAGCACATAACCTTCGTCTGCGAGCTGATGATAGGTTGTCTCGATTGTCGTCTGGCTGATAGAGAGGTAATCGGCTAATTGGCGCTTTGATGGTAGCTTCTCACCTTCTGCAAGTTGTCCTGTTAAAATGGCTTCTCGGAATGCACGATATAGGCGTTCATACAATGGCATAGAGGAATCATCGGAAAGATGGGGTAAAAAGAATTCGATAAGTCACGCCTCCCGTAAGTAGATAGTTTTATTATACGAGAGTTCTTTGAAAAATTCTGACTATCTATCCGCGTGTGTAAAATTTATAATGAATAAAATGCCTTATCTTGAAGGAGGAACCTTCGTGAAGTGGTTGAAGACGACAAGTTTGCGTGGACGGTACATACGGTTATTGACGATTGGGATTGTCGCAATGCTCGTCATAAATACAGCGATTTATGCGTTTATGAATATCCAACAAGGACAGTTAGAAGATCGGTACTTTGCGTTGCAGGAAAAGAAAGACATCTTCAACGAGCTTTCGCTATCATTGAATCAGATTTTCTTTCGGGCTCGGGGCTATTACTCCTTTCAAAATGAACAAGAACTCCAACTCGCTTACGGCGAACTGGCGAATTTTAAAATTACATTAAACCAGGCACTCGAACAATCTTTAGATGCCAACGAGGCTACGGTACTTCAGAACTTGCAGACATTCATGAAAGCTTACGAAGAAGAAAACCTTCCAGCAGCTGTTGTGCTTGTACAGCAACAGGATTATGACGGGTTGCGTGCTTTGTCTCAAAGTGGTCTGAATGCAGCCGTAAATGAATTCAATCAGTATACAATAGAACTGGATGATAATTTGGAGATCCAATTGGAGTCAGTACGGGATCAAATCTTTGAATACAATCGCGTGTATACACTAATCGTCTATGCATCACTTACTTTTATATTAGGTGCACTGGCCTTTTATGTCTGGCAGACCATCCGCGGTATTGTTCGGCCTATTGAAAGTTTAAGTGCAGCGATTAATGAATTCACAGAAGGTCGGTTGCAGCACTATGAACCTATTGAGCGAGTAGATGAAATCGGTGTGTTATCTCGCACATTCGGGAGTATGTTTATAGCGATTCGTACGAATGAAGAAGAATTGAAAAATCGCAATAACCAATTAGTGGATCAGCAGCAGCAGATGCTGATTTCTCAACAACAATTGCAGCAATCACTTGAAGAAAAGGAGCTCGCACGTAAACGAGTTGAACGCTATAACGAACTGAATCGTCAAATCTCAGTAGCTATCGCCCGACGAGACGTCGCCGAGAGAACGATTCGATACTTCTGTTCCTCCTATAAGGTGGATCACGGAATCATGTGGTTCTCAGACAATGCTGAGTACGGAGTTTATCAAATGACCGATTCCATGATCGAGCAGTTTACGTCAGAACGAAAAGCCTATATTGAAAAGCGTTTAGAGCAACAGGACTGTGTGATGGTCACACGACCAGCGGAATACGCAGGGGGCATTGTTCCGTTTGAGTCTCCAATCTATGAACTGTATGTCCGTGTGAATCATGAAGCGACAGACCAAACGATTTATGCGGCCTTTGCTCGGATTGGCAATGCGTTTTCTGCAGAAGAACAACAAGATATTCAGACGATGTTAGAGCGACTTCATTTAGTTCTCGACCGAATTCGTTTGTTTGAAGAAAATGTGCAAGAACGCATTTTAAACGAAAACATCGTCAATAACATCTCAGAAGGAATCCAGTATGTCGACACGACAGGCGCTATTCTACAACGCAATGAGGCCTTCTGTGAGTTGTTCGGGAGCAAGCCTGAAAATCTTGAACAGGTGATCCCAAGAGAATTTTGGATGGAGGGTCTTGCTACACAGGTACTAGAAAAAGAAGAGTTAGAAGTTTTCTTTTTGAAGGCCTTAGGGGATGAAAAGTATAAGAGCCAGTCCATGACCTATACTATTGATGGGACATCTCAAAAAGTGGTGCAAGTATACAGTACTCCAATCTACAAGCAACAGGAGTATACGGGGACGGTGTTTGTACACCGAGACATCACGCAACAATATGAGGTCGATCAGATGAAGACCGAACTTGTCAGCACGGTCAGTCATGAGTTACGAACGCCGCTGTCTAGTATTTTAGGATTTACGGAGCTGCTGCTATACAAAGATACGAAGCCAGAAAAGCAAAAGCGCTACTTAGAGACAATACAAAAAGAGACGAGCCGCTTGACCAATCTAATCAATGATTTCTTAGATATTCAACGTATGGAAGCCGGTCAGCAGAACTATCACTTTGAAGAGCACCGAATGGAAGAAATCCTTCTTGAAAGTATCGAGACATTCGCTACAGATGATACAAGACCGATTCTATTTACCGATCGTTCTACTCGCAGTTTCGTACGGGTCGATAAAGAACGAATGCTGCAGACAATCGTGAATCTGTTAAGTAATGCACGCAAGTTCTCGCCAGATGGTGGCTCAATAACGATAGAAATGGAGAATGATCAGGAGCAAGTGAAGATTTCCATTCAAGATCAGGGGATTGGTATTCCTGCGCAAGATATTCCGAAGCTGTTTAAAAAGTTTTCACGAATCGATAATAGCTCTCGCCGAAAAATTGGAGGGACAGGACTGGGACTCGCCATCTGCCAAGAAATCATGACGGAGCATCACGGGTCTATTTGGATCGAGTCGGAAGAAGGCAAAGGCACGACGGTCTGGCTGACTCTTCCGCTACTCGAGGACTGGAATACCGTTGGAAAAGACGTAGTGTCATCTCATCATTTTCAAGATGCACCATTAGTTTTACTTGTAGAGGATGATATCAGTATGCTGACTTTGATGTCAGAGGAGCTGAAACATCACGGGTGCCGCATCATGTATGCAACGACGACAAAAGAGGCGCAGATGGCTTTGGCTAAGCAACTCCCTGATGTGGTGGTGTTGGATTTGATGCTTGAGGAAGAACTTACGGGATGGCAGTTGGTAGAACAGCTAAAAGAAGATCAAAAGACAGCAAAAATTCCTGTTATTATCAGTTCGGCTCTAGAACCGCAGAAAGACTATTTTGAGACGCTTCAAATTGCAGACTATTTAGTGAAGCCTTATCCGCCGGAACGTTTGTCACAGACCGTGTTTATGGTTCTAGAACAGTAAGAAATCCCTCTTGTCGCTCAGGACAAGAGGGATTTTTCAAATGATACTATGCACAAATTCTAAAAGCTCCATCGGACTGAATGGTTTGGCTACAAAATAGTTGGCTCCTGCTTCAAGTGCGAGTTGGCGGTCGTAATCTTGCGTTTTAGCAGTCAGCATGACGATAGGAGTTGTAACTCCAGCGGCACGCGCAGATTCAATGACTTCCACACCCGTATAAAAAGGCATCATGTAATCGATTAACAACAGATCAAAGGACTCTTCTTGAATCTTTTGGATGGCTTCAAGTCCATTTTCGGCTTCTGTCACTTCGTAATCATCTTCTAATGTATCGCACAGGAGCATGCGAAGGATTTCTTCATCTTCTGCAACTAAAATTCGTTTCATTGTGGAACTCCTCCATTCGTGAAGCGCATGGACAGATTTTGAATACGTGCTACTACGTCCGCCGTCTGGAACGGCTTTTGTATGTAATCATCTGCCCCCAAGCTCATTGCCTTCCGTAAATCTTCCGTCTTATTGCGAGCGGTCAGCATCGAGATCAAAATCGAGTCGTTTGGGTACCTGGTCCGTACTTGTTGTAGGATATCCATTCCGTCTATTCCCGGTAAGATCCAATCGAGTAACAGGATGTGGTCCGCCTCTTCATGGTACCAATCGTCTTCTAAAAAGTGTTCTCCGCTTCCATAGCGTGTCCAGCTGATTTCAAATTCATCAGACGTCCATTGGTTGAATGCTTTCTCAAGAAGAGCGCTTAAGACATCATCGTCATCGATAAGAATGAGAGAGAGGCGCTTGCGTGTGGTGACAGCATCTGCGAACCGTTTTGTTTGATTGCGACCTTCTCTCTTGGCTAGATACAGTGCCTGGTCGGCCCAGTCGATCACTTCTTCCGTCGTGGTCATCAAAGTAGCGATCCCGGCTGAGAATGTGACTTGAAAAGGAGGGTGGTCTTTTGGGAAAAAGACTTCCTTTGCCCAAAGGGTCCGCAGCTTTTCGACGAACACCACAACCTGCGTCTCTTTTCCTTGTGGCACGACAATGGCAAATTCTTCTCCACCATAGCGAAAAAATAAATCTGTGGAGCGCTTAGTTTCTATAAGAAATGTTCCGAAGCGACGTAGCACTTCATCACCCATTAGATGGCCATAAGTATCATTGACTTGTTTGAAATGATCCAAGTCGAGGAGGGCTAGTACATACGATTCGCCTGTTCGTTGATAGTTCTGATAAAGCGAAGCCAGAGAGTCGTTCATAGCTTTTCTGTTTCCTGCGCCTGTCAGTTCATCCGTTAGACCGAACTCTTGAATCGCTTTTTTCTGACGCATGCGGTTCTCTACAAAGCTGCTAAACCATGTAACATCCAGTGGCTTTCGAAAATAATCCATAGCTCCTCGTTCTAATGCTGTGCGGTGAAGCTCTGGAGAATAGCTATTCGATAACAGGGTAATCGGAATAAATTTTGTACGTGCTGTTGGATAAATCTGAGTCAAGACATCCAGACTGTCCATATCTGAAAGATGGTAGTCTATGAAAACCATAGAAGGCTGCATGGTATAAAACAGCTCAATACCACGTTTTGCGGTCAGAGACAAAATCACGTGATAGCCGATTTGCTCTAGTTGATCTTTCAATTCCGTTGCAAAAGAAAAATCGGTATCAATCAAGAGAATCAGCTGCCGGTCACTCGTCTTCGTTTGCGAATCGGTATCTGCGTGATGAAAATAGGAAGAAAGTGCAACGTGAAGGTGGTTCAGTTTTTCAGTAGGATACAGGGTGGCCGCTGTCTCGTCTACAAGATTTAGCTGTTGTTCTGCAAATTCCGATAAGTCTTGAATCCCAATAGTACCAGCTGTTCCTTTCATCATATGTAAAAATTTATAAACATCTGCTTCAGATGCCGGTTGCTTCTCCCATTCCTTCATCTTTTTCTCGAGTTTATTGGCCAGCATCTCCTTGTAGCGGTCGTCCATTCCATCACCTCGTCATCAGGCATTTGTTAAAGTGTACCATTTCTCCGAGGTGCGTACCATAAACAACTACGTCTAGAGAAGAGCGTTGCATAGTTCTATAAAATCATGTAAACTAGAGCTAATTTCATGTGCGAAAAACGATGATCGGAAGTAGTAACAAGCCCGTTTTTTCAAGAGAGTCAGCGGTTGGTGTGAGCTGATAAAAACACTTGTGAATCCATCCTGAGAGTTGTCTCCGGTATAACGGGGACCGGTCCAGTGGCCGTTATGAGACAAGTGGTGTTCGTTACGCGGACACAACCAGGGTGGTAACGCGGGTAGCTCTCGTCCCTTTTTTAGGGATGGGGGCTTTTTGTATGCAAAAATATCGTTGGAAGCCAAATTTAAGGAGGAATTTCTATGTTAGATGTACGTTATGTACGAGATAATTTTGAAGCCGTTAAAGCCAAGCTTGCGAAGAGAGGCGAAGATATTTCTGAGTTTGACCAGTTTGAGACGCTTGACCAGAAACGCCGTGAACTGATTGCCAAGACAGAGGAACTGAAGTCTGAGCGTAACAAGGTGTCTGAACAGATCTCTACGATGAAACGCAACAAAGAAAATGCAGACGACGCGATTGCACGCATGCGTCAAGTAGGCGATGAAATCAAAGCACTTGATGAAGAGTTACGCGATGTTGAAGAGAAGTTCACACACATGATGATGCGCATCCCAAATATTCCGCATGACAGCGTACCTGTCGGCGATACAGAAGACGACAACGTCACGCACCGTACATGGGGCGAGACACCAACGTTTGAGTACGAGCCAAAAGCCCACTGGGACATCGTGACAGACTTGAAGCTTGTGGACTTCGAGCGCGCTGCAAAAGTTACTGGAAGTCGTTTTGCATTCTACCGTGGTCTAGGAGCTCGTCTAGAGCGTGCACTTTTAAACTTCATGATGGATCTGCACTCAGAAGAGCACGGCTACGAGGAAATGATTCCTCCGTACATGGCCAACCGCGAGAGCTTGACAGGAACTGGCCAGTTGCCGAAGTTTGAAGAAGATGCGTTCTTGATTGAAAAAGAAGATTACTTCTTGATCCCAACAGCAGAAGTTCCTGTAACGAACTTTTACCGCGATGAGATCTTAGATGCGGAGCAGCTGCCACAAGCGTTCACAGCATACAGTGCATGTTTCCGTTCTGAAGCAGGTTCTGCAGGTCGTGACACGCGCGGCTTGATCCGTCAGCACCAGTTCAACAAAGTAGAGCTAGTCCGTTTTGTGAAGCCGGAAGAATCTTACGAGCAGCTTGAGTTGCTTACAGGCCACGCAGAGAAGGTCCTTCAATTACTGGGTCTTCCATACCGCGTATTGTTGATGTGTACAGCGGACCTTGGATTCACAGCTGCGAAGAAGTACGACATCGAAGTGTGGTTACCAAGCTATAACGACTACAAAGAGATTTCTTCTTGCAGTAACTTTGAAGATTTCCAAGCGCGTCGTGCAGGCATCCGTTTCCGTCGCGAGCCAGGCGCGAAGCCAGAGTACGTACACACACTGAACGGTAGTGGTCTTGCAATCGGCCGTACAGTAGCGGCGATTTTAGAGAACTACCAACAAGAAGACGGCTCTGTCGTCATTCCAGAAGTCTTGCGTCCTTACATGGGTGGCAAAGACGTCATCCGCTAATAGAAAAACAGCCAGAGTCCTCATTCAGGATTCTGGCTGTTGCTGTTTGCGAAGCTTTTTCTGCGCTCGTAAGTTGCGGAAGAACGAGGTGAGCAGCTCGCCACATTCTTCTGCCGCCACGCCTTCGATTACTTGGCACTCATGATTGAAACGCGAGTCATTCAGGAGTGTGTAGAGTGAATGCACACAGCCTGCTTTTTGGTCCCGTGCACCGTAGACGACCGTTGGAATGCGAGACTGCAAGATAGCACCGGCACACATCGGGCACGGCTCGAGTGTCACATATAAAGTGGTCTCTTCCAGACGCCAGCTGCCGAGGTGCTTGCAGCCTTCTTCGATGACCAGCATCTCGGCATGTGTGAGGGCGTTTTGTGTGGTCTCCCGAAGGTTGGACGCACGAGCAATGATCTGGTCCTTATAGACGAGGACTGCCCCAATTGGGACTTCACCTGCGTCTCCGGCCTTCTTTGCCTCGGCGATGGCTTCTCTCATATAGAAGTCGTGCATAAGACCTTCCTCCTCATTTATTTTCGTTGTTTTGTTGTTGAAAGATGGACGGATTTTCATCTATGTTTCAAAGGGGAGCTATGGTAAAATGGAAAGCACGACTTGAGACAGAAGAGTGAGGTCAGAAGCTATGTCCATTCCATTTATTACGGTAGAGGGCCCCATTGGTGTAGGGAAGACATCTCTAGCCAAAGCCATTGCCGATACCTATCAATTTGAACTACTGAAAGAAATTGTTGATGAGAACCCGTTCCTGGATAAGTTTTATGACAATATTGCGGAATGGAGCTTCCAAACCGAAATGTTTTTCCTCTGCAACCGCTACAAGCAACTGGCAGACATCCAACAGCATTATATCGCAAAGGAACGTCCTGTCGCTGCTGATTATCATATTTTCAAAAATCTCATTTTCGCAAAGCGTACGCTTTCGCCGATTGAATACACGAAGTACGAAGCAATCTATTCCATTTTAACACGCGACATGCCGGTTCCGAACATGGTCGTGTACCTCGATGCGAGCCTCGACGTATTGTTAGAACGGATTGAATTACGCGGACGTGACTTTGAAAAGAAGATCGACCCAGCGTATCTTGCCCAGCTTTCTGCAGATTACCGTGTGTTCATCGAAGATTTCGAGAAGGCACACCCAGAAGTACCCGTCCTTCGCTTCAGTGGCGATGACTTTGATTTTGTACAGAACCCACAAGACCTGGCCCATATTTTAGATAAAGTAGATGCAACATTACATAAAAGGAGCTTGCAACGATGAATTTACGAGACAAATACGGCATTCCCCATGATGCTGTGATCACCATTGCCGGAACAGTCGGCGTTGGAAAATCGACGATGACCAAAACTTTAGCGGAGGCCCTCGATTTCAAAACTTCTTTTGAAAAAGTGGATACCAACCCGTATTTGGACCGTTTTTACGATGATTTTTCGAAGTGGAGCTTCCATTTACAAATTTACTTCCTAGCGGAGCGCTTTAAAGAACAGAAGCGTATGTTTGAGTACGGTGGCGGCTTCATTCAAGACCGTTCGATTTATGAGGATACAGGGATCTTTGCGCGCATGCACAAAGAGAAGGGTACGATGGATCCAGTAGATTACGAAACGTACACAAGCCTGTTTGATGCAATGGTTATGACACCATACTTCCCGCACCCAGACTTGTTGATCTATTTGGAAGGCTCTTTAGAGAGCATCATTGGCCGCATTCAAGAACGTGGCCGTCCGATGGAGCAGCAGACCCCAATTTCGTACTGGGAAGAGATGCACGGACGCTATGAGGACTGGATCGATAATTTCAACGGATGCCCTGTGCTTCGTTTGAACATCAACGATTACGATATCGTGAAGCGTCCAGAAGACGTAGAGAAGATTTTAGACCGCATCGGTAGCCATCTGACGAAAACGGCTGTCTACCGCGGATAGAGAATAGAGTGTGTTGCCCCTTTGTCTCTTATGGAGGCGGAGGGGTTTTTTGTTTGGCGAAGGCTGAGGAGGTTTCCATAAAATCACTTGGGGCGTTAAATTCGGCGGTTTGGGCGTTAAGCTGTCATGTTCGGGCATTAATTGAGCCGGTTCGGGCGTTAAAAACTCTAGTTCGGTTAGTAAACAATTCCGCTCAGACCTCAGATTTACCCACAACAAAAAACTGCCCCCTCACAAGATGTGAGACAGGCAGTTCGAAATATTCAGACACGAAGTTTTCAAGAAAAATTCGACCTGGAGTGATCGAATTCAATCTCGTATTTATGCGTGTGTGTTTATAAAAATGGAGGAGGTAGAGGGATTCGAACCCCCGCGCGGTTTGACCCGCCTGTCGGTTTTCAAGACCGATCCCTTCAGCCGGACTTGGGTATACCTCCGAAGTACAGAGATAAATTTATCACGTCTAAAAATGAAAGTCAACAATGAAATTCAATTTTTTTTACAGGAATTTTCACGCGGCATTTGATTTTTTGTCAGCAGGTGCGTATACTAGTAAATGCCGTGCTAGGTGGGAAGGTAGCGGTGTCCTGTAACTCGCAATCCGCTCTAGCGAGACTGAACTCCTTCTCTGAGGCTGTTTGCATGTGAGGTCCGGTGTTTGCACGTAGTGTTGACGTCCGGGTCCTGCGCAATGAATACCCATGAACCATGTCAGGTCCGGAAGGAAGCAGCATTAAGTGGTGCTATTTATGTGCCGCGGGGTTGCCTGGGCTGAGCTAACGACAAGCGTGCCGCTCATGTGTAGCAGTCGAAGGAAGGTGCACGGTATACATAGAAGATTCACCCGTTTTCCGTTAGGGAAGACGGGTTTTTTATGGTATAATGGAAAGAGTGACTGATGATCAGAAATGGAGTGGAATGTGTGACCTATCAAGCCTTTTATCGTGCCTACCGACCGCAATCTTTTGTGGAAATGTCCGGCCAAAAACACATTAAGCAAACCCTCCAGAACGCGCTAGACTCTGGAAAAACAACACATGCCTATCTGTTCTCAGGACCTCGCGGAACCGGAAAGACCAGTACAGCTAAAATCTTTGCGAAAGCATTGAACTGTGAAAACGGTCCGGCCAAAGAGCCTTGCAACACATGTGCAATCTGTACAAGCATCACCGACGGCTCGAACCCAGACGTTTTGGAGTTCGATGCGGCTTCTCACTCCCGAGTAGAGGAAATGAGAGATGTCATCGAAAAGGTACGTTTCGCTCCGTCAAACGCGCGTTACAAAGTGTACATCATCGATGAGGTGCATATGCTGTCAACAAGTGCCTTCAATGCGCTGTTGAAGACGTTAGAAGAACCACCGCCACATGCTGTCTTTGTCCTTGCAACAACAGAGCCACATAAAATTCCTCTGACGATTATTTCTCGCTGTCAGCGATTCGACTTTAAACGGATCTCCAACAACGATATCGTAGAACGAATGACTCAAGTGCTCGATGACGCGGGGATTCCCTATGATGAGAAAGTGCTTCGTCTTCTTGCTCAAGCTTCGGCCGGTGGAATGCGCGATGCACTTAGTCTGCTCGACCAGGTCGTCTCGTATAGTACAGGAACGATGACCATGGAAGAGGCGTTGTTCATTACAGGCTCGATTGGTTCCGATGCGTTTGTGACGATTGCGGAGGCCCTCCTTGCTGGAGACGTCAATACAGCACTCGCGACACTGGACCAATTGATCATGGACGGGAAAGACCCGGTTCGCCTGATTGAAGACCTCGTAACGTTCTTCCGTGACTTGTTGATCATGCAACACGTGGAAGCACCAGAAGATATGGTAGAACTAGCAGAGCCGACGGAAGACGTAATCGCTCTTGCCAAGCGCTATTCGCAGCAACGTCTTTATGCGAGCATTCAAATTGCGACCGAGATGCAACAAGAGATGCGTTTTTCAAATCATCCCAAGATATACGTCGAGACGGCCCTCATTCGCTTGTCCCAACTCTCTGACCAACCAGCAGCTATGGGAACTTCTTCCGTATCAGACGAGCAGGTCCAGAAACTGGAGAACAAGATTGCGAAGCTCGAGGCCCAACTGAAATCGGGTGGTGGCAACGCGCCTGCAGAAGCACCAAAACAAAAACGTCAACGCGGACCGAGTGGCATCAAAGTACCAGCCGGCCGCATTCAAGAAGTCTTAAAATCCGCTACAAAACCCGCTATCCAGCAAGTGAAGACGCAATGGGCCCAAATCTTGCAGCAGCTGCAGCGTTCACACGCCGCGCTCCTCAATGATGCGGAACCGGTTGCGGCATCGGATACGGCTTTTGTGTTAAAATTCAAATATGAAATCCACTGCCAAATGGCAATGGACAATCAAACGTTCTCGACCTCGTTCCCTCAAGTAGTGGAAGATGTCACCGGAACGCTTTATGAAGTACTTTATACTCCAGAAGATCAGTGGCTTGAGATCCGCTCTTCCTTCATCGCAGGCAACCAATTGGCTGGCGGCATGGAAGAACCGGAGGCAGGGGAAGATGTGGATGTCCAAGAAGACCCACTAATCTCCGAAGCGACCAAACTGTTCGGGGAAGATTTTGTAGAAATTAAAGAAGACTAATATCGAGGAGGAAATCACTATGCGTGGTGGAATGGGAAATATGCAAGGTATGATGAAGCAAATGCAAAAAATGCAGAAGAAGATGGCGGAGGCTCAAGAAGAGCTTGGCACACAACACTTTGAAGGTGTTGCAGGTGGCGGTATGGTTAAAGTCACTGTAACGGGTCACCGTGAAGTGGTTGGCGTTGCACTTGATGAGTCTGTCGTGGATCCAGAAGATGTGGAAATGCTGCAAGACCTAATCGTGATTGCAACGAACGAAGCATTAAAGAAAGCAGAAGAGACAGCGAATGCCACAATGGGCCAATTCACGAAAGGATTGAACCTTCCTGGCATGTTCTAGGAGGACACCAGCATGCACTATCCAGCTCCGATCTCAAAGTTAATCGACAGTTTTATGAAACTGCCAGGTATTGGGCCGAAGACAGCGGCCCGTCTGGCGTTTTTTGTCCTTAGTATGAAAGAAGACACCGTCACAGACTTCGCGAAAGCATTGATCGATGCTAAACGAAACCTCAGCTACTGCTCAGTCTGTGGTCATATTACCGACGTCGACCCATGCGCGATCTGCCAAGACGCGTCACGCAACCAAACGATGATCTGCGTCGTGCAAGACACGAAAGACGTCATCGCGATGGAAAAGATGCGAGACTATCAAGGGCTGTACCATGTGCTGCACGGCGCCATCTCGCCAATGGAAGGGATTGGACCGGAAGATATCAATATTCCTCCACTCCTCAAGCGTCTTCAAAACGAAGAGGTACAGGAATTGATTCTAGCGACCAACCCAACCATCGAAGGAGAGGCTACAGCCATGTATATCTCTCGACTGGTCAAGCCGTCTGGAATCCGTACTACGCGCATTGCTCACGGTCTGCCAGTTGGTGGCGATCTAGAGTATGCCGATGAGGTGACCTTGTCTAAAGCACTCGAAGGGAGACGCGAGCTGTAGTGGCGATCTTCTCAAAACGAAACAAACTAAAAAAAGACTACGATGCAAGGTTCATCCGTTTATTAGAAGAAACTCGGAGCGACTGGCATACAGCACAGGCTGTAGAATCTCACTTGGATGACTACAATCTCGATGCGATTGCCAAGCGAAAAACTCTTGAGAGCATTCACTTTTATCTATATAAAGAAGCGAAGCGTCGCCAAGTGGTCTATAAACCGAATTAACTGCATATCGTAAAGGGAAAGGAGCCATGGAGATGATCTATCTTGGTCTTTCCCTTTTTTTATTTGTATTGTTATTTATATTACGTCAGCCGGTCACGACATTCTTTGAATGGGTCAGCCCGTTTGTTTGGCGAGCAGCTATTGGCCTCGTCTGTTTTTATGCTCTTCATCTCACGGTGAGCTACGTTGGCGAGGAATGGAGTGTTCCAATCAATTACTTTACCGCTGGATTCTCCGTTATCTGTGGTGTTCCAGGAGTCATTGGCATCTTTGTTTTATCTTTTTTTATGTAATTGAAAAAAGCTATTGACGGTTCTATGGAATGCGTGTATTATTAGTTAGGTCGCCAAGGCAACACGGCAACATCAGAAAAATAAAGTGTTGACAACGTTTTGATAAGTTGGTATACTTTAAAAGTTGTCTCAAGACGACATATGAACATTGAAAACTGAACATGCAAGACGTCAAGATAGAGCGTCACCACCCCGACCCCCGTTGGGTGTGCGTGACGCAAACAGAACCAAGTCGTATCCTTTAACGGGATGTGACGGACGTTCAAAAATGGACATCATTATGATGCCAGCAACAAAATGAGCTTATTTTAAGCTCTCTTTTATGGAGAGTTT
>NZ_PCGR01000007.1 GCF_002798305.1 Chryseomicrobium excrementi | reverse complement strand
CGACGTGTGGAGCTGACGAATACTAATCGATCGAGGACTTAACCAAAAAGATCAATGAAGTTCTATCCAGTTTTGAGCGAACAGGCTCATGTCCAGTGATGATGGCGAAGAGGTCACACCCGTTCCCATACCGAACACGGAAGTTAAGCTCTTCAGCGCCGATGGTAGTTGGGGGTCTCCCCCTGTGAGAGTAGGACGTCGCTGGGCAACACGAAGGTCATCCCGAGAGGGATGGCCTTTTTTGTATATCTAGATGTGAAAGGCGTTCGCCCAGAAATGCTTCGAAGATCAGGCGTGCCCATGGAGGCGCCCTTTGCCTCTGTGGGTGCGAATGATCTTTGAATGTATTTCTAACGCCTGCAACTCGATTACGAGTCGATGTGTAGGAGACCGGATCTTTATGTGGATTTCTGGCGTCCGGAGCTCGATTACATTCTAGTTGTGGAGCCGACTGCCGAGAGACCACGGGAAATGACAGTGTGGACGTGGAGGCGCACTCTCTCTCTGTGGGTGAGAATGATCTTTGAATGTATGTCTAACGCCTGCAACTCGATTACGTAAAGATGCGCAGCCGACCCGTGGGGCAAGACGTTTTGATGGGGAAAGGACTTTCTAGTAAGGGCGGAGATGGTGGAACCCCAACTGGTTCAGATACTTGAAGATGCGTCCGATATTCGAGCAACTACGGCCGATTCGCCGCCATCTACAGCAGATACTCAATGAACTGCGGCCGATACTTGGAGATGCGGCCAATATTCAAGCAACTGCGGCTGATTCGCTGTCATCTACAGCAGATAATCAAGAAACTACGGCCGATACTAGAGATGCGACCGAAACTCGAGCCACTGAAGTAGATACTGCATGCAGGTCTCGACGATTCAAGTCGATCTGCCGACGTAAAACAGATATCTGCCTCCGATTTGGAGCAAACTGCCGACGATTCGTACATGGCCGATCCATGGCTCGACGAAAACGCGTCAACTGCCGACGTAAAATGAGAATCTGCCGCCGTAAATGCTCCATTTACCGACGATTCACACCAACGTAGCAATCGCTCACCCTACTATTCCAAACTCCAAATGATAGCTCCGTGTCGAATAAATGAAAAGTGACTCTACATAAATGAATTCTTTGCCTCAACGAATAAATGGCCCCAATAAATGAATTTCTCACCTAAATGAATCAACTCCTCAAACACCTTCTTCCTAGAAAAGCCCTTGAGTCACAAAGCTCTTCCTAGAAAACCCCTAACAAATCCATCCCTTCTATTAAAAACCCCACATCTTTAATAAGATGCAGGAAAACTCCAAGCTATTTACGTTTCATATCAACAAAGCGCTGATCTTTCCCTGTCAACTCAATCGTGAACGGGAACATTAAGAAAACGATTAAGAACAATCCGATTGCCACAAAGGCTGATTCCAGGGAGGTTAAATCCACCAATACTCTAACCAAGAGAATCGCCACCATGACCATCACAGCGTAGGTCCCGCTTCGCATGCGAGAATGAGCAGAAAGATATTGCGTTTCTCCGCATGAAGGACAAACTTGACCGGATCTACCAAGCCATGCTTTCTTTAAGGCAGCGGAATAAGGCCACTTTTTTCCACAGTTTTGACATGTTCGTTTTACATCCATTCGAAATCCAACTCCTTCACTTCAGTATACCACGGCAAAATGTGGTTGTTATTCTAGGGTTTATACGTGAAAATAAAGAGAGAAGGGGGGATCGCAGATGAAAGTAGCCGGTTTAATTGTAGTAATGGTGTTTATAGGCTTTGTTATTTACTGGATCAGTGGCCGACTGATGGGGACGCGAATCAACTTTGTAAAACGAAGTTTAGCAGTCTTGATCAGTGTGGTTTTGACGACAGTGGTGTACTGGTATTCCTATCTGCGAACCACAGATTTCTTAACGAATGATTTTTATGATATTGTAACGGATCCAAGTGCTATTATTTGGGCAGGCAGTATGTTATTGATTGCGATGCTTTTATATTTATTTTTCGAACTGTTTGACCCGAGAGCCTTAACGGAACGAGGAAAACCCTCCAATCATGCTTCATTCATCATGAGGATGTTTGTGTATAGAAGGAGACAGCGGAGGTTCCGTGCAGTGCTTCAGATTGCCATGGCTAATGGGTTCACCCGAGCACTGAGTTATGCACGTCATCGAGAAAACGAAGAAGAATTGGCACGAGCTTTTCGAGATACCCTTGAGCAAGCAGGAGGCATCTTTGTCAAATTTGGTCAAGTTCTTTCAACGCGATCAGAACTGTTTCCGCGTGCGTTTATTCGCGAACTGAGCAATCTTCAGCAGCATGTGACGCCACTATCTGAAGAGCAAGTGATTCAAGTACTCAATGACTCACTACCTGGTACAGTTGAAGACACATTCAGCTTTTTTGACTATCAGCCACTGGCGGCCGCTTCTATTGGCCAAGTCCATAAGGCTATTTTACGAGAGAGCAATCTTCCTGTAGTAGTGAAGCTTCTACGCCCCGATGTTTCTGAAATTATGGAAGACGATTTGGGAATTCTTCTTGATTTTGCGGAATGGATTTCAGAAAAGTCGTCTTGGGCGGAGAGCATAGGTTTTAAAGATTTAGCTAAAGGCTTTGCAGAAGGGTTAAAAGAGGAAATCGATTTTTCAATTGAAGTTCGAAACACCCTTCAAATTGCACAGACTGTGAACTCTAGCCTCTATCCAGTCAAAGTGCCTATGGTGTACACCCGTTTTAGCAACAATAAAATGATTGTCCAAGAGTATATTGAAGGATGCACGATTACAGAAGCGGATGAACTCATCATTCAACATGGGCTTGACCGCTATGAACTGGCTCAATCTATTTTGTATTCTTTCTTTGAGCAAATGATTGGACCTGGAATCTTTCATGCAGATCCACATCCAGGGAATATCTTCATCGATGGGAAGACGGGAGAAGCAACACTTCTCGATTTTGGCGCAGTGGGAAGACTGCCAAATGAACAACAAGAAGCCTTTCATCTTTTCTTACTAGGCTTACATCAATCAAATGAAAGTGTCATTTTCGACGCGATGACTAAGATGATTTCCGATTCTAGTCATCTAGACCGAGTAGTCATGGAACAAGAATTCGGCCACTTGATGTTGAAAGTGTCTTTTGTCGACAGGATCCCAACGCAAGAACTTGTCTTTACTTTATTTGCAATTGTGAGAAAACATGGTCTTCACTTTTATCCTTCTATTGCTCAAGCACTCCGCTCTCTCGTGACTCTTGATGGCACACTGATGGCTATTCATCCGAGCTTTGATACGTTTGGAGAAGCAAAAGACTTTTCTGAGGATTACATGCGAGAGATGTGGAAGAAACCTTTCCAGGAGCCTAAAGAAGTGTGGAAGACGGTAGAGGAAGAATTAGCATTAGCACTTCCAGCACTTCGGAAGTTTCCTCGTCGAATGGACCAACTGATCAAGCGAATAGAAGGCGGAAAGATCATTCTACATCATGATATCTTTTCCGATAAAGCAAATAATCAATTTATTACATTGCTATTTTCGAAGTTCGTATTGTTGATGGTAGGAATCACCTTCGGAATTATTTCTGTCGCTTTACTCGCTATTGCACAGGTGATTGAAACTGTCTATGCAGTCTACTTGAATACCGTATCTTATGTGGGACTGTTCCTATGCGCCATTTTATTGGTGAGGTTATCCGTTCAAGCGATTCGAGACATAAAAAAACTGTAGGTGAGCTAAAATTGTTCTTTTCAAACTGCCCGTGTTCCGCTAAAATGAGAGAGCACGGGGGCTTAGCTCAGCTGGGAGAGCGCTTGCATGGCATGCAAGAGGTCGTCGGTTCGATCCCGATAGTCTCCATACAACTTGGGAAAATTGAAATTCGGCGGAAAGCCGTTTTTCTTTTGTTGAAAATACGAACATATGTACGATATAATGAACTCACATGAAAGAGGTGAGGCAAATGACATTTTTTGAAGGAATCTCCATGATGATTGGTTTTGGTACATTGATTGTAAGTATATTGGCCTTATCGTACTCCTTCACCCAAAAGAAATAGCCGCCCTAAAGAGCGGCCAGATTCCTACGATGCAAACTGACGACAAGCGTCTGCACAAGCTTTACATGCAGTGGCGCACTGTTTGCAATGTTCATGATCATGCTTTTCACATTCCTCTGCACAAGCATCGCAAATCTCTGCACAAACAGCAGCTAATTGTTTCACAAATGGAGAGTCTCTCATGATCGCCTGTTCTAGATACGAACAAAAGTCGGCACACTCCCGGTCTAATCGGATGCATGCTGCCATCATCTTCATATCTTCTTCCTGAAGGCATGCATCGAAACAATGATTACAAGCGGCGGCACAGTCATGTAAAGTAGAGAGTAGTTGCTGATATTCTGAATTCATTCCGTATTCCTCCTCCTTTAGTTGTTAGTTGTCTCCTTCCCTAAGCTCACTAGTGTAAAACATTTCCCAATTTAGAGAAGAAAAATCATTTGCTATACTCTCATAAAGACCCCCAGAAAATAAAGTAGTATTTCGAATGACACTATACAAGCTACAAGCGTAAAAGGAGGACGGAAGATGGTTCAAGTAGAGATGACGCATTTAATGGAGGAGAAAACGATGCAACCCAAGCTTGTAAAGCGCGATGCTTTTACGATTGTCGGGTATCAGTTTGAAGCCAGTTTAGTAGAGCTTGAGAAGAACAAGCTCGACTTAGCGTATTATAATGAGTTAGTGCTACATAAGGATCTGATACTAGACCGAACGACTGACGAAGTCACATTTATTCAGTCTTATCCGCTTACGGAACACTTCAATCCTCGACAAGATCGGTTTAAGCATATTATTGGATACAAAGTAAGAAAAGCCATTTCCTTACCTGACAACATGATCAGTTATACAGTTCCTGCTTGTCATTATATGAAAGCGAAACACATGGGCAGCCCACAAGAAATTCATGACACACATGATTATTTGTTTGCGTTCTGTGAAGAACATCAAGAATATACACCTCTTGGATTTGATCTTGAAGAATGGAGTCTTTCCTATAATCCATTTACGAGTGCAAACGAGGTAGACGTCTATCTAGCCGTGCGATAGTCCTTCCTATGAAAATCGGAGGGGCTTTTTTGTTGTAAAGTTCTGCTAAACGAAAGGATGAAGTGAATCTAAATTCCCAATTTTACAGAAAACATGAAAAAAAGCATTGTAATCTTATGAATTCACGCTATAATAAAGTTAAATTTATGCAAACGTTTTCACTGCTTTCGTCCACGAATCGACATGGATTACAAAGAAAGATCCAGAAAGAATTAGAGTGGCATTTTATTATGTGCTTTGTGCAAACGCTTGCATAAGTGGGGAAAACCTAGAGGAGGGGCATTATGAAAAAGAATTGGTTAGTATTGTTACTAGCTCTTTTCGTAGCGATGATTGTTGCAGCTTGTGCACCAGATCGTGAAGAACAGGCTGAAACACCAGAGGGGTCTGACACTGGAACTGAACAAGAAGTTACAGAAGAAAAACCAGAGAAACTTGTTATTTGGGAAGACATCGACAAGTCTGCAGGCTGGTTAGAAGATGCAATCGCATCATTCGAAGAAGAACACGGAATTCAAGTTGAGTTTAAAGAGTTAAACATGGCAGACGCTATCCGCGATCAACTTCGTTTAGATGGTCCAGCTGGAAGCGCTCCTGATATCGTAACACTTCCACATGACCAAATTGGTCAAGTGGTAACAGAAGGTTTGATTCAAGAAATTACAGTTGAAGAGGATATCTTAGCTCGTTACAGCGAGTCTGCAGTATCCGCTCAAATGTACAACGGTGCTTTATACGGATTACCAAAAGCAACTGAAACACCAGTATTTATCTACAACAAAGCATTAATGGAAGAAGCTCCAGCAACAATGGATGAGCTTTACACATTCTCTAAAGATTTCACTTCAGGCGACAACTATGGTTTCTTGGCTCTATGGGATAACTTCTACTTCGCACACGCTGTATTAGGTGGTATGGGTGGTTACGTGTTTAACGAAACTGCTGACGGATTAGACCGTGAGGATATCGGCTTAAACAATGAAGGTGCAGTAGAAGGCGCTGACTACATTCAACAATGGTATGCTGAAGGTCTATTCCCTAAAGCTATCGTAGGTGAAACAGGTGGCGCAGCAATGGACGGCTTGTTCAACGATGGTAAAGTAGCTTCAGTTATGAACGGTCCTTGGGCATTCCAAGGGATGCGTGACGCTGGTATCGATATCGGTGTAGCTGCAATGCCAACACTTCCAAACGGCGAGCCAATGAAAACATTCATGGGTGTTAAAGGATGGAACGTAACTGCTTTCACTGAGTATCCATACTGGTCAACAAAATTAATTGAACACTTAACAAGTGATGAAGTATCACTTGCTCGTTTTGAAGCAGTATCTGAGATTCCTGCAAACGTTGCTCTAGTTGAAGATCCAGCAATCGCTGAAAATGAAGGTGCTAAAGCAGTAGCATTACAATCTCAATACGCAGTTCCAATGCCTAACATCCCAGAAATGGGTGAGGTTTGGGGCCCAATGGCTTCAGCTCTACAAACAATTGCAACAGAAAAAGCTGATGCTAAATCTGCTTTAGATGAAGCGGTTGATCAAATCAAGACAAACATTGAAACAAATCACTAATTCCTAATTAGGTGGAAAAGCGCGTGGGTACTTCGGTGCCACCGCTTTTCCTTCCTATTTTTTTGTACATAAAGTTTGAGTATTACGTGCACTGCACTATAGGAGGCTAGGCCGAATGAAAGATTCAACATCTTCCAAAAAGCATCGCAAAACGGCGCTGCTACTATCTATCCTGCCAGGATTCGGGCAATTTTATAACAAACAAATTCTTAAAGGTCTTGTCTTTCTGATTTTGGCTGTTTCATTTGGCTCAGTATTTTTTGAATATATGGGAGTTGGCTACTGGGGGTTATTTACTCTAGGAGAGATTCCTAAGCTTGACCACTCTATTTTCTTATTGATTGATGGAATTATTGCTGTAATTCTGACCGTAATGGGATTAGGGATTTATGCTTTCAATCTCTATGATGCGTATCATAACGGAAAACGCCGTGACCTTGGTGAAGGTGTGAACTCGGTTAGAAAGCAATACCACAACCTGATCGATAACGGTTTCCCGTACTTGATGATTTCACCAGGATTCTTCTTGTTGATCTTTGTCGTTATTTTCCCGATTATCTTCGTGTTGCTACTAGCGTTTACGAACTATGATTTATACCATTCGCCACCAGCAAACTTAGTGGACTGGGTAGGACTTCAAAACTTTAAAGATATTTTTGTATTAGATGTTTGGCGTTCTACTTTCTTCTCTGTGTTAACATGGACGATTGTTTGGACATTTGGAGCTACGACTTTACAAGTAGCACTAGGGATTTTCTTAGCCATTCTAATTAACCAAAAGGATCTAAAAGGAAAAGTGCTGTTCCGCACGATTATGATTCTTCCTTGGGCAGTTCCAGCATTTATCACAATTTTGATTTTCTCTGGAATGTTTAATGATTTGGGGGCAATCAATAAAGTTCTATTACCGATGGTTGGACTAGATCCTATTCCATGGATGACAAATGAGACGTTCACACGCCTTGCGCTAATCATGATTCAGACGTGGTTAGGATTCCCGTTCATTTTCGCTATGACGACAGGGATCTTACAATCGATTCCAGAAGAGCTATATGAAGCAGCAGATGTTGATGGAGCTTCTGTATTCCAAAAGTTCTTCTCTATCACATTGCCCTTAGTTCTATATGCGACAGCACCAATTTTAATCACACAGTATACATTTAACTTTAACAACTTTAATGTCATCTTCCTGTTTAATGGAGGAGGCCCGGCACTTCCGAGTCAAAATGCGGGTGGTACGGATATTTTGATTTCATGGATCTACCGCTTGACGATGACAAGTGCTCAATACGGGAAAGCTGCCGCTATAACCATGATTCTTTCTATCATCGTTATCACTGTAGCATTGTGGCAGTTTAAACGAACAAAGTCGTTCCAAGAGGAGGATATGATGTAATGACGAAGAAACAAAGCAAACTCATTCGTTTGACCATTTCCTACCTGATTATTTTAACTATGACTGCTATTGTGTTGTATCCACTGCTCTGGGTATTAGGTTCTTCCTTTAATCCAGGGAATAGCTTGAACAGCTCTCAAATGTTCCCTGACAATCCAACACTAAAGCATTATCAATTCTTGTTTGACCTTGAACGTTCAAACTATCTATTATGGTACTGGAACTCTATGAAAATTAGTTTGATGACGATGATTTTCTCGGTCATTTTAGTGTCGTTTACAGCCTATTCGTTTTCAAGATATCGATTCGTTGGACGCAAAAATGGATTAATGACATTTTTGATCTTGCAAATGATTCCAAACTTTGCAGCTCTTATCGCCATCTTTGTATTGGCTACACGTCTTCAATTGATTGATACTCATTTAGGTTTAATCTTGTTTTATGTTGGTGGACAAATTCCTATGAGTACTTGGTTAATGAAAGGATACTTAGATACCATTCCTAAAGATTTGGATGAATCGGCCCGTATGGATGGTGCAGGACATTTCCGAATCTTTATCCAGATCATCATGCCGCTTGCAAAACCAATCATCTCGGTGGTCGCGTTGTTCGCTTTCATTGCACCATTAGGAGATTTCATCATTGCACGAATCTTGCTACGTTCAAACGAACAATATACATTGGCAGTAGGTCTCTATGACTTAGTGGCGAAGCAGTTCGGGAACTCGTTCACAACGTTTGCTGCAGGTGCTGTTTTAGTATCGGTTCCAATCGCGTTGCTGTTCTTAGTGTTCCAAAAGTATTTCGTTTCTGGTCTAACAGCTGGAGGAACAAAAGGGTAAAAGAAAATGCACTTCCCAAGAAAAAAAGGGAAGTGCATTTTTTATTGTCCGGACCATTCAAAGTTTTCAATGGATACTTTTTCATCATCAAATTGCTCTGCTAATGACCAGACATCAAGACGATAGGTGCCTTCCGGAACAGACATAGAAGTAAGCTCGTTCTTGAGGTCGAGTGATACTTCCCAAGAGTCTCCTGCAGCCACGACTTGTTCACTTAAGGCTTGTGTAAACATCTTGTTCATGGAATACGTATATATAGTCTCTCCAGCGTCATCAAACAGTTGGTACTCAAATTGCTGCCCACTTGTGAAAGTTAACGTGACATCTTCCTCCGTACCATTGGTGATCACTAGAAAGTAATCTCCATTCTCTTCTTTGAGCTGTTGCGTCAATTCATTCGTCATTTCTTCGCCGCCCTCTCCTGAAGATTCATTCATTTCTGTAGAGCCACAAGCGGCAAGTAGAAGAATTCCAAAAATCCATACACTCCATAATTTTCTCATTGTTCTCGTCCTCCTTTAGCCATTAGAACGGTTCACTTGTTTTTTCGTTACACGAAGACGAGAAATATTTCCTAGAACCACTTCGCCGTGTGGAATCAATTTCCGTATGGCAACGGAAGCTAAGATAGGGAATACGATACCTGTAATTGTGAAACCGATGGGTCCGAGTAAGAAATAGTCGTTTAAAATCATGTATGTGAAGATGTGTAAGTACATGATAGCGATTGAGTGACTTTCAATGAATTGCATCGGCTTCATGACAAAGCGTTTGGCAAGTAACTGGAACACCCAGACAAATACGATGATCATCGCTAGTGGAATCACAAGGTCTAAGACGAAATGATTGTAGCGTAAAAATTTCAAGCTCAAATGGTAATCAATCCAGCCGATTTTATCTACTACTATCGCCGTGATAGTCACAAAAAGACCTGTTAACCCAACTTTATTCGGTACTTCCAACCAAAACGACTTTAAGTAACTCCCGATTGCAAAATAGACTACGGCAATGAAGGCAACGTCTAAATTCCATAGCATCGGAATTTCCTGGCTGGCTTGGTCCGGTGCTCCTCCTACAACATCCATTGCCCAAAAGCTTTGAATGTGCGCAATCGTATATAATAGAAAGAGAATGAGGATTTGTGTCTTGCGTTTTGTATAAAGAGTCAAAAACGTAAAGATGACATAAGAGAAATATAAGGTTGTTATGAACCAGATGACGCCATACGCACCGCGTGCAAAGCGTCCACCAATCAATATTTTCATGAAATCTTCTGCATACCAACGCCAATCAAAGTTCAGAGTAGCCAGTTCGATAGAATAGCGAACTGTCGTGATTGCGAGTAAAAAGAAGAAATACGGGAATAACAGTTGCATAAAACGTTTTGTTAAAGATCCGTTCGCTTCTTTTAATGAGTGCACTTCTTTAAAGAAGATTCCACTTAGCAGGAAGAAGGCGGGCATATGAAACCAGTAAATATATTGGATCAGTGGAAATGGCATCTCGTGTGGGTAATGCCCAAGAACAACCAGAATCATAAGAAATCCTTTTGCTGCATCGAGCCAGTGTATGCGTTTTTTTGCCACATGGCATCCTCCTTTCATGAGGAGAAAATAAAGGTCCACACGATATAATACCATCATTTTGATACATTCAAAACCTGGAGGAAAGTCACTATGAAAATCATCCTATTTGGAGATAGTTTAACAGCACGTCATGAAGGCCTAAAAGAGCCGATGATCAATGCAAAATTACAGCCGCACTTCCCGCAAGACGAGCTTATCAACAAGGGCGTGAGCGGCAATACGACAAATGACGCGATGAAGCGTTTTTCAAAAGATATTTTGGCGCAGCATCCGGATTTAGTTGTCATCCAGTTTGGGTCCAATGATTCTTCTGCCCATAAACATGTGGCACGAGAGATGTATAAAGCAAATCTAGAACAGATGGTCCAAGCTATCGGGCCAGAACGATGCATTTTGGTAACCCCACCACCGGTTGATGAAACGAAGCAGACGCAACGCTCCAATCAAGTGCTAGAAGCTTACGGAGATGCTGTCAAAGAGGTGGTCGCCGAGTATAAGACAGGATTTGCAGATCTCTATGCAGCCTTTATGACGCACCCGAATCTGGTGGAGGCTCTTCGGGGAAAAGAAGATGACGGCCTTCATTATGGAGAAGCGGGTTACGAAGTGGTCGTAGAAACTTTAGTTCCTGTCATTCAGCAAAAGAAAGAGACTCTATCTCCTCGTAAAATCAGTTTCTTTGACCGTTTGAAGAGCTGGTTTGCGTAGGTGGCAACTTCTTGCGCTTCATATTATAATGAAGGGCAGTGAATAGAACGGAGAATGACGATGCATCAATTTAATTGGACAACTCTTGAAGACACAATCTCTCATGCCCAGGCTCTTGCATCAAGAATGCAGGGGGGCGAGGTCATCACACTTGAAGGTGACCTAGGGGCAGGGAAGACGACATGGACAAAGTATTTTGCGGCAGGCCTTGGGGTCGAAGGGAATGTGAATAGCCCTACATTTACGATTGTGAAAGAATACGAAGGCCGTTTACCTTTTTATCATATGGATGTCTACCGTTTGACGGATAGTGAAGAAGATTTAGGCTGGGATGACTACTTTGATGGGCATGCCGTATCTGTCGTGGAATGGGCGCAGTATATTGACTATGCATTACCTGATGATCGTATCGAAATGACAATCCGCCTGTCGGACAAAGGTGATAGAATTTGCACGATGACGGCAACATCAAAGCGATATCAACAGGTACTTGAGGAGATGGCACATGATTTGGCTAGGGATTGATACATCAAATACACCACTGAGCGTGACGCTCGTTGATGAGGGACGCGTGTTGATTGAACATACGGATAGTTTTCCGTCGACGCATTCTGTTGCGGCTATGCCTGCAATTGAGCGCATCATGAAGGAAGCGGGAATCACTCCCAATCAATTGGATGCCATTGCCGTCGCAAAAGGGCCAGGCTCTTACACCGGTATTCGAATTGGGATGACACTTGCAAAAACACTTGCTTGGTCGTTAGAAATTCCCGTTTATCCCGTTTCCAGTCTAGCTGTTTTAGCAGCACCAGGAAAATGGTTCTCAGGCATCACGGTCAGCATCATGGATGCAAGACGGCAGCATGTGTTTGCTGGTGTGTACCAGGAGCAGCAGCCGCTGCTAGAGAGACATCTTGCTTTTGACGAATTGCTTGCGTTCTTACACGAGCAGGACCAGCCCGTATTTTGGTGCGGACAAGACGTCCAAAAGTTCACAGAGGCCATTGCAGCGTCTGGATTCGTCTCGCACTTTGCAGGATTGGCCGAACAACTTCCGCGAGCTTCTGAGCTAGTAGCCCTTGCGCAGCACAGTGAACCGGCACCAGATATTCATACACTCACTCCCGATTACCTGCGTCTGACAGAAGCAGAAGTGAACTGGATGAAAGCCAATGAATAACGGAATCACTTTTCGAAAGATGACATTAGAAGACGTAGATGGTGTTTGGGAATTAGAGAAAGAAGCCTTCCCGACTCCTTGGACACGCGAAGCCTTCGTCAATGAGATGCTTGCAAACAAATTTGCTTACTATATCGTCGGAGAGCTTGAGCCAGGAAATATCGTGGCGTTTTGTGGGATGTGGTTAGTCACCGATGAGTGCCATATCACCAATGTGGCAGTGACATCTTCGTGCAGAGGAAAAGGGTACGGAGAGCTCTTGATGAAAGACGCCATGCGTATCACAAAAGAACACGGAGGACGCATTATGACACTCGAAGTCCGGGTGACGAATAATGTCGCTCAAAACCTGTACCGCAAACTAGGATTCCAAGACGGTGGAATTCGTAAAAATTACTATACGGATACGCATGAAGATGCGCTCGTAATGTGGGTGGAATTTTAATGACATATATATTAGGAATCGAGACGAGTTGTGATGAGACGGCGGCAGCTATCGTAAAAGATGGAACGACAATCGTTTCCAACGTGGTAGCCTCGCAGATTGACAGTCACAAGCGTTTTGGTGGCGTTGTACCGGAAGTAGCTTCTCGTCATCATGTGGAACAAATTACACTTGTGATTGAACAAGCACTTACTGAGGCTGGACTGACACCGAAGCAGCTCGATGCTGTTGCTGTAACGGAAGGACCAGGTCTAGTAGGAGCGCTTCTTATTGGGATTCAAGCGGCGAAGGCATTTGCATTCGCGCATCAGCTTCCCTTGATTGGCGTTCATCATATAGCAGGACACATTTATGCAAATGCACTGGAAAATCCAATGGAGTTTCCCTTGCTCTCTCTAGTCATTTCAGGTGGTCATACGGAACTCATTGTCATGCAGCAGGATGGCCATTTCGAAAAGATTGGGGAAACTCGAGATGATGCAGCAGGAGAAGCTTACGATAAAGTGGCACGTGTCCTGTCCTTACCTTACCCAGGAGGTCCGCATATTGACCGATTAGCAGAGCAAAGTGATGGTGCTGTCGAGTTTCCTCGTGTCTGGTTAGAAGAAGGCTCTTATGATTTCAGCTTTAGCGGCTTGAAGTCCGCGGTAATCAACTACCAACACAACTTGCAGCAAAAAGGGCAAGAAATCAATCCTTCACATGTAGCGGCTGGCTTCCAACAAAGTGTGGTGGAAGTGGTGGTGGAGAAGACGCGACGAGCAGCTGAAGAATACGGTGTGAAACAGGTCATCGCGGCAGGGGGGGTTGCAGCCAATAAAGGCTTGCGATCGGCTTTAGAAGCTACTTTTGAAAAACAAGGAATCCCGTTCTATGTACCAAGTTTACCGCTTTGCACAGACAATGCAGCGATGATCGCGGCAGCAGGTTACTCAAAATTAATAGCGGGTGAGCGCAGTGATTATGCGATGAACGGAAGACCGGGCATGCCTCTCACTAGCTGGACAAGACTGTAGAGATCTTCTACGGTCTTTTTTATTACAAAAATTACAGATGATTATCAAATGTGACGAGATTCGTCAAGAGGGAACGTCTGTACTTATGCACAATCTGTGAGTAACTTGTGGGTAACTATGGATAACACAACATCTTGTGGTGGATTATTCATTAGGTGTGTGAATAACTACCATTTTTGCGTGTGGATAATGTGTATAAGTCTGTTGATAGTTTATTTAAAGCCATTTCATCTGTGTATGAATCTGTGGAAGAGAATTTTTTAAAATTGCCTCTTGACCAACATATAGGGGGATTGGGTCGAAAAGAAAAGAACCAGCACGAATGCTGGCTCTTGCTATAATGTTTCCAATTCTTCCTGCAGTTCCAACCATTCAACAGACAGTTCATCATGTTGATCAGTAAGAGCTTCTAGTTCGGAGTTAAACGCACTAACTTGCTCATGATTTCCAAAGACCTCCGGTTTACACAATTCCTCTTCGATCGTCTTTTTCTGAGTCTCCAGCTTGTGCATCACTTCTTCGATTTCTGTGATTCTGCGCGTGATTTGGCGCTCTCGTTTTTTTGCACTTTTGTCAATTTGAGTAGTGGCAGCAATAGGTTCCGATACACGTGTACTTTGATTCTCTACAGCAGCTAATTGCTTGAGCTCAAGTTCTTCTTGTTTCTTCTCTAAATAGTAATCGTAATCTCCTAAATAGAGTTCACTACCTGTTGGCGATAACTCTACTACTTTCGTAGCAATTCGGTTAATAAAGTACCGGTCGTGCGAGACGAACAACAGGGTTCCTGGGAAATCAATTAACGCATTCTCGAGCACTTCTTTGCTATCAAGATCTAAATGATTGGTAGGCTCGTCGAGTACAAGCGTATTGGCTTTCAATAACATCAGTTTAGCAAGGGCAAGTCGGGCCTTCTCCCCACCGGACAGGGAAGACACGGGCTTTAACACATCGTCACCTGAAAACAGGAAGCGTCCGAGTGCTGTACGTACATCGCGCTCGTTCATAAGCGGCCATTCATCCCACAGCTCTTGAAGAACCGTCTTCGTTGATTTCAAGTCGGCTTGATCTTGGTCGTAATACCCGAACTGTACGTTCGTTCCATAGAGGATCTGTCCATCTAATAGAGACGATTTCTTCATCACTGTTTTGAGGAGTGTTGATTTACCGATTCCGTTTGGGCCGATTAGAGCGATTCGGTCTTTCTTATAAATAGGGAATGAAATGCCTTTTGAGACCATCTTCTGATCATAGCCAATAGCAACTTGATCAAGACGTAACACATCATTGCCGCTTTCGCGTTCAATCGAAAAGCCAAAAGCTGCGGACTTTTCATCACCTGAAGGAGAATCCATCCAATCGGTCTTCTCGAGCACTTTTCTGCGAGACTGAGCCATTTTTGTTGTGGAAGCACGGGCAAGGTTGCGGCTAATAAAATCTTCAAGCTTCGCCTTTTCTTCTTGTTCTCGCTCAAACTGTTTGACGTCTCGCTCGTAATCAAGCGCCTTCTGGTCGAGATACGCCGAGTAATTCCCTACATATCGCGTAATTTTACGACGAGAGATCTCGTAGACGAGTGTTGTCACTTGGTCTAAGAAATACCGGTCATGGGAAACGATGACGATAGCACCAGGATACCCCTTTAAATAACTTTCAAGGAAGGCGAGTGTCTCGATATCTAAGTGGTTCGTTGGCTCATCAAGAAGCAGCAAGTCCGGTTGGATCAATAGCTGCTTGGCAAGTGCTAGACGAGTTCGCTGGCCACCAGATAACGACTGAACCGGTTTGTCATAGTCTTCCGGATAAAACTGCAAGCCGTGAAGCACAGACCTCGTGTCACTCTCGTAGCGAAAGCCGCCTGCATCTTTAAAGTCGAGCTGCAATTGATCATAGTCTTGAGTCACTTTTTCATAAGCTTCCGCATCTTCGTAGACTGCCGGATCGGCCATTTGGTGCTCAAGATCTCTGAGTCGACGCTCTTGTTGCTTCAAAGGTTCAAAGACTGTCATCATCTCATCCCAAATAGATAAGGGGCTATCAAGGCCGGAGTGCTGTTCCAAATAGCCAAACGTCTTATTTTTGGGAATCACGATGTTTCCAGAGTCATAGCTCATCTCGCCAGCAATGATTTTCAACAGTGTGGATTTTCCTGCTCCATTGCGACCGACGAGTGCAACGCGTTCGCGTTCTTTCACTTCTAATTTACAATTTATTAAAACCTCTTCACCTGCGAAGGATTTTGTCACATTTTGGACCTGTAATACAATCATGGATTCCACCTCAATTCTCTCTATTTAGTTTACTGGATAGCGCTTGGATGAGCAATGCGACCGCTTTACAGAACGGCGGGAGCGGTGTAAGATAAAGCTGATTTACAGGAGGCGAATGGCGTGACAGTGGATAAATCCAAAATCCCGCAGGCGACGACAAAGCGCTTGCCTTTATACTATCGGTTTTTACAGAACTTCCATAAAGCAGGACAGACCCGAATCTCGTCTCAAGAGTTGAGCGATGCGATGAACATTGATTCGGCAACCATCCGCCGAGACTTTTCTCATTTCGGTGCGCTCGGCAAGAAAGGCTATGGCTATGATGTGGAGCACTTGCTTCAGTTCTTCCGTCAGACACTTGATCAAGATGAAGCTACCAATGTCGCTTTGATTGGAGTAGGGAATTTAGGAACGGCATTCCTCAACTACAATTTTCAAAAGAATCACAACACAAAAATTGTAGTGGCCTTTGACACACATGCATCAGCTGAAGGGGAAGAAAAATCAGGGATTCCCGTTTTTCACCCAGATTTACTGGAAGAGAAAATCGCAGAGTACGGTGTGGAGCTTTGCATCTTGACTGTACCAAGTCGAACAGCACAAGAGACGGCAACTCGTTTAGAGTCTACCGACATCAAGGGAATCTTGAATTTTACACCAGTCCGTTTAAGTGTCAGTCCAGCAATCCGTGTCCAGACGATTGATTTGTCTGTAGAATTACAAACGCTTATCTATTTGATTCGAAATCATAGTTGACGTAAAACTGTCACATCTAGCCCTGGTGTAGAAATAGCAAATTGATAGCAAATGATGTAAGATGAAGGCATACTACTTAAGGAGGTGCCCGCAATGACTGCAGGTCCAATCAGCTTAATTGTTATTGGTATTGTTGCACTTCTTTTGTTCGGGCCGAAAAAATTGCCTGAGCTAGGACGAGCTATGGGTTCTACGCTTCGTGAATTTAAAACGGCTACAAAAGGCTTAGCAGATGACGACGATGATGACGTGAAAAAAGTAGATCCACCGAAATCTGACGTTAAGTAAGTTAGGATGTTCATTCATGAATAAAAATGAATTTACAGTGGTGGAACATTTAAACGAGCTCCGAAAACGGCTATTTGTTATGGTACTTTTCTTAACAGTGGCTGTGATTGGCAGCTTTTTTTTAGCCAAACCACTAATCAATTATCTTCAAAACGCGGAAACCGCTGAAAATATTACATTAAACGCGTTACAGGTCATGGACCCATTTTTAATTTACTTAAAAGTGGTGCTCTTCCTAGCGTTCACCTTTACGTCGCCCGTTATTTTCTATCAATTATGGGCATTTGTAAGTCCAGGACTTCATGAACCAGAGCGCCGTGCAACACTGAGCTACATTCCGTTTGCCTTCCTATTGTTTTTAGGTGGCGTGGCGTTTTCGTACTTTTTGTTGTTCCCGTATTTGATGTCCTTTATGACAGGACTGGCAGGTGAACTGGGGATTACCCAAATCATCAGTATCAATGACTACTTTAACTTTATTTTTCAAATCACTCTTCCGTTCGGCGTGATTTTCCAGCTGCCAATCGTCTTATTATTTTTAACACGACTGGGGTTAGTGAATCCACAAATGTTAGTGAAGGCTCGAAAGATGGCGTACTTTGTATTGTTCGTCATTGCAGCGTTCATTACACCACCTGACATCGTTTCGCATCTATTTACATCTGTACCATTATTCATTCTTTACGAGATCAGTATTGCGATTTCTAGGGTGGGGTACCGGAAGTACTTGGCTGCTGAAGCAAAACGGAAGCTTGAAGAACAACAGCGCATGCAACAGGCATAAAGAAAGCCATCCTTCATTGAACTGCACCCTGTCAAGTAGACAGTAAAAAAAGAAAATAGGGTGGACCTAAGCTGCGACCTGGTATCGATACTCTATCGGTGCCAGGTTGTTTAAGTTCTGTTGATAGCGTTCCTTGTTATAGAATCGCATATAGCGATCGATGTCCTCGACCAGATCCTCATAACTTTTGTACTTCTTCAATTCATGGCTCTCGCATTTGAAATGACCAAAGAAGCTCTCGATAGGCGCATTGTCGATGCACTTCCCGACACGCGACATACTCCGGGTGATCCCTTTTACATAGCATGAATTTATCGGAAGTTTCTTTTAAAATTACAAGAAAGGAAGAGGGAAGCCAACTTATCAGCTGTTCCTCTTCCTTTCATTTAAATTCACTTATGATTCAAAGCTTGATTGATAAATTGGTATAGCTCGCCATCTATTTCATATTGCAGTTCGTTCCCTGGGTTTTCGGCGTGGAAATGTTCGGCTTGCTTGCGGAAAGTCTTATCGTCTTCGGAAAAGGCATTCACGATGTCATTCCATTTGTTCGCTAAATCTTGTACTTTTTCATCGGAAGGAGAAGCGCCTTTTTCTTTTTCCAAACGTATTTCCTTGATAAGATCGTTAAATTCTTGCTCGGCCTGCTTTAAGAGTTGTTTATCAGCATTCTCATATCTGCTTTCCATGGTATCCAATTGCTGCTTCGAAAAGTATTTTTCCTTATTCATTTTCAGCGCCTCCATTAATTTAGTAAGTTCTGGAATCGACATGGTCCGATTGCTGCGTGCAGCCGATAACGCATTTTCCAGCTCTGCTACTAGTTTTTGCTGAACCTCTATCTCTTTTTTGACGCGGGAAATTTGGGTTTGCAAAATCTCTGCAACGGTTTGTTCCTCCGGATTAGACAACAGAAGTTGTATTTCTTCTAACGACATGCCCATCTGCTTTAAGGACAAAATTGGCTGAAGACGGACCAAATCTGCTTTCGTGTAAAGCCGATGCCCTGACTCCGTATACTGAGAAGGTGAAAATAAACAGATTTGATCGTAATAGCGTAAAGTTCGAATCGTTAAACCCGCCATTTCCGCAACTTCTCCGACTTTCCAATGTTCCTTCATTCGCTTAGCCTCCATTTAACAACATTTCTATTCACCAACTAAACCGAGAAATTCGAAGTTAGAAGAGTTGCTGCATCTCCTTTTGCTCAAACGTGTAGGTTTTCCCGCAAATATGGCAAAGAGCTTCAATGTCTTCCTTTCGTTCAATGCTCCGTTTGATTTCCTCTTCACTCAATGAATATAGCATGCCATAGAACATTTCTTTACTGCATCCGCAGAAAAATTGACTGGAGCTATGGCCAATAATTTTTGCATCCCCAAACAACTGGGTTAACACTTCTTCGCTGTCATTCGCTTCTTCAGCGTTTAGTTTACTGAAAATATCCGGATTGGCTTTCACAATCATTTTCACTTCTGAAAGCAGATGTGGTGGTGCACTGGGAAGCAGTTGTGCAAATAGGGCATGGCTGGAAAGAAGGAAACCTCCCTTATCCAACTGAATGTCGGAATAAAGATAGGTCGGCGTCTGATCACTCTGCACAATATAGTTGGCGATATCATCCGTGATATGTTGATTTGGCATATCGGTAATGCTGGTGAATTGATTCATCTCAGAACCCTTTATGACACGGATCATCCCAGAAGGTCCAATCAAATCTTGCATAGACTTTTCTTCTATATTAGAAGATCTCAAAAGTTCCTCGTTCAGGTATCCTCTGACATTTCCATTGGCTTCGGCTTCCGCAAAAATCTTATGGCGAGTGTTGCTCAACGTTACCTGGAGGCTCATTCGCTGGTTCCCTTTGAGCGTACCAGAGAGTATGCTCATTGCTGATATCGTTTTGCCTAACAGTAGTTTAAGCGGTTTAGGAAGTTCCTGGTTTAAGGCATAGATATCGTGAAGCAACTGGGAATTATCAATAAAATATAGACGAATCTGTTCTTCTTTAATTAATGCCTTAACAATGGCATTTTGCACAACGATTCCCCCCCCTTTTGAACAAGTAAGCTAGCTTTACTATAAAACATTACCCTACGTAAGGTTCAAGAGGAGAATAAAATTTTCACGATATTTATTTTTTGTGAAAGGGTACCTGTGCACGGCACTATTCACTACAATTAAATATTTTTGCTAAATATCTTGATATATAGGCACTTTTCCTGCATATAAAGTGAATGATAGTGAATAGCTGGAATTGTTTGATACACAGGTACCTAAATCGAAGTACTTGGCTGATGAAGCGAAACGGAAGCTTGAAGAACAACAGCGCATGCAACAAGTATAAAGAAAAGCCATCCACATCTGCGGATGGCTTTTTGCATTAGTTAAAAAATGTGATGAATACTTGCCCATAACGTTCTGCAAACTTTTGAAGGTCTTCTGCGAAGAACTGGACTAGGACGACGAATCCGTTGAGAAGCATATGAGCTAGTATGGATGCGGCAATTCGCTTGGTCTTATAGTAGATAAACGCGAATATAAATCCAGATACTGAATACAGTAAGATGTGGCTCATTTCAAAGTGGATGATTCCAAACATCACAGAGCTGATTAAAGCCGCAATAAAGAAGTTGGTCTTTGGAAGCAGCATGCCGAATAAGATACGACGGAATAAGATTTCTTCTAAGATAGGAGCGAAGATGGCGATAGCAAATACGACTACAGGAACCGATTTAGCAATTTTAATAAAGAGTGCCGTGTTCTCAGAACCTGGCTCAATACCGATCAACTGCTCAATCCCGGCGGCTAATGCTTGACCAAAGAGCACCATGAAGAAGCCAACGATTCCCCATCCGATAACGCCTGCTGTACTAGAAGGCTTAGGGCCAAGTGGTTTTAAAAATGTCTTATCTTTTCGAATGAAATAGAAGAAGATGACGACGGCTGCGAGCATACTCGAGAAGATCCACCAACCGACGGCTTGCATTTCTGGATCCGCATAACCTAAACGGTCAAACAAGAAGACGAGTGGGATAGGTCCAACTGCACCAGACAGTTGCATGAGAACATACGTGATCAATATAGAGAAGGCGATTTTTTGATGAGACATAGGTAGGTAAATTCCTTTCTGAGCTTTCAAAATCAAAGATGCTTTCTTTATTGTACCGCACGAAAAAAAATTAGCCAAAAATTCATCTTCCTGCTTGCAATCAATTAGGTGTTTTATTATCATAAGAATTGTGTTAGCACTCGATGAGAGAGAGTGCTAATAATTACTAACCATTTATCAGGGAGGTCGTTTCAATTGTTAAAACCACTAGGTGATCGTATCGTAATCGAAGTTGTCGAGGCAGAAGAAAAAACAGCTTCTGGCATCGTGCTTCCAGACTCAGCAAAGGAAAAGCCACAAGAAGGAAAAGTACTTGCGGTCGGTAATGGTCGCGTCCTTGATAACGGCACACGTGCTGAATTAGATGTGCAAGTTGGGGATCGTGTTCTGTACTCCAAATATGCGGGAACAGATGTGAAGTATGACGGCAAAGAACTACTGATTGTTCGTGAGTCTGATATTTTAGCGGTAATCCAATAACAAGGAGGAACATCAATTATGGCAAAAGAAATTAAATTTAGCGAAGATGCACGCAGCGCAATGCTTCGTGGTGTAGATAAATTAGCAGATGCAGTAAAAGTAACGCTTGGACCTAAGGGGCGTAACGTAGTACTTGAAAAGAAATTTGGTTCACCACTGATCACAAACGATGGTGTGACGATTGCAAAAGACATCGAGCTTGAAGATGCATTTGAAAACATGGGAGCTAAGCTTGTAGCAGAAGTGGCTTCTAAAACAAATGACATCGCTGGTGACGGTACAACAACAGCAACGGTTCTAGCTCAAGCTATGATTCGTGAAGGTTTGAAAAACGTTACAGCTGGAGCTAACCCAGTAGGTATCCGTAAAGGAATCGACAAAGCGGTAGCAGCAGCTATTACAGAACTTAAAACGATTTCTAAAGAAATCGAAGGCAAAGACTCGATTGCACAAGTGGCATCTATCTCTTCTGGTGACAACGAAGTCGGCGAATTGATCGCAGAAGCTATGGAACGCGTGGGTAACGACGGTGTCATCACAATCGAAGAATCAAAAGGCTTCACGACAGAGCTAGACGTAGTAGAAGGTATGCAATTTGACCGCGGCTACGCATCTCCATACATGGTGACGGATTCTGACAAGATGGAAGCAGTTCTTGAAAATCCATACATCTTAGTAACTGACAAGAAGATTGCAAGCATCCAAGAAATCTTACCAGTTCTTGAACAAGTGGTACAACAATCAAAACCACTTCTATTGATCTCTGAAGACGTAGAAGGCGAAGCATTAGCAACTCTAGTAGTAAACAAATTACGCGGAACATTCAACGCAGTAGCAGTTAAAGCTCCTGGTTTTGGTGACCGTCGTAAAGCAATGCTTGAAGATATCGCAACATTAACAGGTGCTGAAGTGATCACAGAAGACCTAGGTCTTGATCTGAAATCAGCAAACATCACACAACTTGGTCGCGCAGCGAAAGTCGTTGTTACAAAAGAAAACACGACAATCGTTGAAGGGGCTGGAGACTCAGACCGCATCGCAGGTCGCGTAAACCAGATCCGTGCTCAATTAGAAGAAACCACTTCTGAGTTCGACAAAGAAAAACTACAAGAACGCTTAGCAAAACTTGCTGGCGGTGTTGCAGTAATCAAAGTCGGAGCAGCAACTGAAACAGAATTAAAAGAGCGCAAGCTTCGCATTGAAGATGCTCTAAACGCAACTCGTGCAGCTGTTGAAGAAGGTATCGTATCCGGTGGTGGTACAGCTCTAGTGAACGTCTACAACAAAGTAGCTGAGACTGTGGAAACAGTTGAAGGCGACGTAGCAACTGGAGTTCGCATCGTATTACGTGCTCTTGAAGAGCCAGTGCGTCAAATCGCAACGAATGCAGGCCTTGAAGGTTCTATCGTTGTGGACCGCTTGAAGCGCGAAGAAATCGGCATCGGTTTCAACGCAGCAACAGGCGAGTGGGTCAACATGATGGACGCAGGTATTGTCGATCCAACGAAAGTAACTCGTTCAGCACTACAAAACGCAGCTTCTGTAGCTTCTCTATTCTTAACAACAGAAGCGGTTGTTGCAGACATCCCAGAACCAGCTGGCGGTATGCCAGATATGGGCGGCATGGGTGGAATGGGCGGCATGATGTAATCAGTCGCTCAACAGAAAAAGAGGATTCACACGGAAATCGTGTGGATCCTCTTTTTTGTTAGAGCGCTTTATGTTGGAAAGGACACTTGCCTTTAATCGGTTCACTATCGTCTCCGATGAAGAACTGTTTCCATTCGTTGTGTGTTGGATCACCGAAGTGGCTGATGTCTGGATGCTTCGGGAGGTTGTCCCACGCCTCGACGCGCTCGCGCACTTTTTCACGAGACATGATGCCGCCTTTTTCAGTTCCTTCAAGTCCTTGGAAAATGAGACGCGGCTGGAATCCAATGACCATCGCATTGCCAAGGTCACGTGTCTTCCGCTGCTTGTAAGCGGGAGTATTCCCGAATGCAAAGACTGGCTGCCCTGCATAACGGAAATCCCATAAATAATGGTCTGGATCTTTTGGAGCTTCTTCTGGCCACTCGACATCATCAACCTGGTGAAGGTACTGCAGGATGTCCCAAAATTGTTGACGGTAAGCTTCTAACGACTGCTGTACCTCAAACGGCTCTACAAATAAAAAGAGTCCATGACGCTTGTGCTTTGGATTTTCGAATAAAGCCAAAAAGTCTTTTAAGGCACTAGCTGCGTTCGACCAGTCTTTCTGTTCAATGTACGCGTAACGTAGTTCGCCTCTCAAGTGGCCAGTGCGTCCAAAATAACACGGAAATGTTTTGTCGGTGACCGTGTTCTCAAATGTTTGAAATTCTTTTTTAAACCAAGCAGGCAAATCCGTTCGAGTCTCCACATCTTCCTTCGTCAGTAATGTTTGTTTAGCGACAATCATCTGAACAGTCCCTTCATCTTCTTTTGCATTCTGATTCCCTAATACTTCATGAAAAAACCAAAAAGCTTCCAAAAAAAGTTTAGGACTACTAAAAGAGGAAATAGTACTCATATAAAAGAAGCGAAAAGGTGGCGACAAGATGGGACTTGAACAGCATGAGATTCAATGGAATGGATGCACGACCGAATATGATACGCTCAGTCAAGTCATTGTATGTGAACCAACCTATATGAAAATCGAAGAAGTAATCAATACCGTTCAAAAACGCTATGCAGAAGACAATATAGACGTCACGAAAGCATTGAAACAACATAAAGCATTTACGGATACATTGAAACAAGAAGGCATCGAAGTGATTTCGCTACCGGCTAAATCAGAATTTCCGGAACAAGTCTTCACTCGAGATATCGGTTTCACGATTGGCACAAGAGTATTTATTTCAGAGATGGCCAGTCCAATTCGACAAGGTGAAGAGAAAGTCTTGCGAGAATGGGTCGGCACGAAAGGGATTCCATTTCAAAAGATGACAGCAGGATCTATTGAAGGGGGAGATGTGGTCGTCGATGGAAATCGGGTATTTGTCGGTGTCAGCCACCGAACGAATCACGATGCGATTAATTTCTTAGAGAAGCAGCTGCCTGGCTACGAAGTGATTCGAGTTCCATTTGATGCGTCTTGCCTCCATCTAGATTGCGTATTCACTATCGTTTCTCCGACACATGCGCTTATTTATCCGGACGCACTCTCTCAAGAAGCTCGCAACATATTAAAGAAACACTATACATTGATGGCTGTAGAGAAAGATGAGCAATTCGCTATGGGGACGAATGTTTTGGCGATTGGAAACAATAAAATCATCAGTCTTCCTCAAAACACACTAGTCAATGACAAGCTTCGTTCAAACGGGTTTGATGTGATTGAAATCGACTTTAGTGAAATCATCAAGTCTGGTGGATCGTTCCGGTGCTGTACGATGCCGCTTACTCGAAACGAATAAATTAGAAGGAACACGTGACTCGCCTAGCGAGTCCTTTTTTTATGGTAAACTGAATGCGGACTTAGAGGAGGGTACAGCATGAAATTCATCTCATGGAACGTCAACGGCATACGAGCTTGCGTCAAAAAAGGCTGGCTGGACTATTTTCACGCACAGGATGCAGACTTCTTTTGTATACAAGAAACGAAAATGCAACAAGGGCAGCTCGACTTAGAACTTCCGGGCTATTATCAATTCTGGAATGACGCGGAGAAGAAGGGGTATTCCGGAACGGCCATCTTTACGAAGCACAAGCCACTTTCAGTCCACTATGGACTGGGGGAAAATCTAGACGAAGCAGAAGGTCGCATCATCACGCTCGAGTATCCGAACTTTTATGTCGTCAACACCTACATACCAAATGCGAAGCGAGACCTGTCGCGACTTCCGTACCGACTAGAGTGGGAAGACCGAATGTATTCGTATCTGACACTGCTTAACTTAACGAAACCCGTCATCTATACGGGAGATTTGAACGTCGCGCATCAAGAAATCGATATTCGCAATGCGAAATCCAATATCGGGAACTCCGGCTTCACGTTTGAAGAACGAGAAAAGATGACGCGTTTGTTAGAGAACGGGTTTGTCGATACATTCCGCTACTTACATCCATCGGCTGAAGGCCACTATACATGGTGGAGCTACATGGCCAAAGTACGTGAGCGCAATATTGGGTGGCGTATCGATTACTTCATCGTATCGGAGAAATTAGCTCCCGCGATTCAAGAGGCTGGCATGCACCCGGAGACGATGGGGAGCGACCACTGTCCAATCTTTTTGGAATTAGACAAAGAATTTTTAGAGTAAATAGCGTACAATATAGAAAAACGCAGGAGGTCCGTTATTGTGAATCCATTAGCAGAGCAACTGAACCAAGACATACAACAAGAAAGCCCTTATGTATATGAGATGCTTTCTAAGCTCGGACAAAACTTATTTTATCCAAAAGGGATTTTAAGCCAGTCCGCAGAAGCATCTGAAAAAGCACATAAGTTCAATGCAACGATTGGTATCGCTACAGAAAATGGCCAACCGATGCATTTCAAACATATTCAAGACAAGATCGAATACGCTCCAAAAGACGTCTACCCGTACGCACCACCTCAAGGAAAACCGGCACTTCGTGATGCGTGGCTTGAGAAGTTGTATCAAGACAATCCGTCTATGGTTGGGAAGTCTATTGGTAAACCTGTTGTCACGAATGCTTTGACGCACGGATTAAGTATCGTAGCAGACTTGTTTATGGACGAGGGCGATGCACTGGTCGTACCTAATCATTACTGGGGGAACTACAACACGGTATTTGGTGTTCGACGTGGTGGAAAAATCGTCACATTCCCATTGTTTGCAGACAACACGCGCTTTGACACAGCAGGTCTTCGAAATTCCTTATCACAACAGACTGGGAAAGCTATCGTCTTGTTGAACTTCCCGAACAACCCAACCGGTTACACACCTCGTGAAGACGAAGCGAACGAAATCGTTGAGGTATTAAAAGAAGCAGCACAAGCAGGCTTAAATCTGATTGTCGTATTAGATGACGCATACTTTGGGCTGTTCTATGAAGATTCCATCACAGAATCTCTGTTTGGACGCCTAGCAGGAATCCATGATCGCATCCTTCCTGTAAAAGTGGACGGAGCGACGAAAGAGAATTATGTATGGGGACTTCGAGTTGGGTTTATCACATATGCAGCGGGAGCAAAGACTCTCCATGCATTAGAACAAAAAACAAAAGGCATCATCCGCGGGACCATCTCAAGCGGCGCGCACATTTCTCAGACGATGATTTTAGAATCTCTGACATCTCCTGAATTTGCAGTGGAGAAACAACAGAAGTTTGATATCATGAAAGGCCGCGCAGTGAAGACGAAAGAATTGCTGGCAAACGAGAAATACAACAAGCACTGGGAATACTACCCGTTCAACTCAGGGTACTTCATGTGCTTGAAGCTTCACACGTTGGATGCGGAGAAACTGCGTCTTCACCTATTAGATACGTATGGTGTTGGTGTGATTTCGAACAACCAGACAGATATTCGTGTAGCGTTTAGCTGCGTAGAAGAAGAGGATCTTGAAGAGTTGTTTGAACTAATCTATCAAGGTTGCGAAGATTTATCATAATTAAAAAAGAGACGACGGCGTGTTACTCACGACCGGTCGTCTCTTTTTTTGAATTTGCGGGTTATGTAGCTACGGAAGTTCTCGTGGGAAATCTTCTCAAGCTGAATAGATGTCAGTTCATCGGATAAGCGTGTCATCAAGTTCTGAAACTGTGCTGCATGTTCAAGTCCTGTTACTTTAAATTCAATTCCGTCAAAGTCTGAACCGAACGCCACAATGTCTTCGCCACCTAGAGCGAGTATGTGGTTCAGGTGACGAATCATGTCATCGACTGTTGCGTCTTCTCGACCTGTAAGAAATGGCGGATAGAATACAAGATGAAGTGGAATCTTTCTCTCAATCAGTGCGTTGATTTGTTTGTCCGTTAAGTTCCTTGGATGATCACACAAAGCTCGTGCACTAGCATGACTAACAATAGGGTATTTAGCGAGCTCAAGAACTTCCCAAAACCCGGCTTCTGCTAGATGCGCTACATCTGTCAAGATGCCACGATGATTCAAAACTTCGATGATGTCTCGTCCGAATTTAGTGAGCCCAGCACCACGAGGTTCTTCACAACCGTCGGCAGCTAAGTTTGCGGGATTCCACGTCAGTCCTACAGACAATACGCCCGCGTCCAGCAGTTGGTGCAACTTGTCGAGGTCATTGCCGATACAGTCGACTCCTTCAAGCGTTAAAAAAGCTCCGATGTGTTCCTCGTCCATCGCTTCAAGATCTTCCCACTTTCGAATCCAAACGACCTGAGGGTGAGAAAGTACATGCTTGTGAAAAAGCTCGATCTGCCCCAAAATTTTTTGATAGGCTTCGTTACTTGAAAGATGAGGTTCAATAAATAGCGCAAAAGCCTGTATTTGAACTCTACCTTTCAAAAGACGTTCGATGGATGTGTCGAGCATTGGGTTCGTTCGATGCTGCAATTTATAAAGGTGATCGCAGTGCAAATCGATAATCATAAGAAAGACTCTCCTTTCAGAGGTATGGGTTTCACTTTACTCTTCAAACTCCGAAACCTCAATGGCGGCTGTCACGACACCTGCCACTTCACCAGATGATGAGTGCAAGGGCTCAGCAAAAAACCAATACGTCATAAGACCGTTCGATAGTGGAAACTGAATTTGTCTGCGAATCGGTCTATTTTTCTCTAGAACTTCCTGTTTTAGTTGCATCAATTGTCCAATTCCATCGTTTTGATCCAACTCGTCTTCATTGTGGCAACCAGCCACATCTCTAGTTCAAATAGTACGATAAAATTAAAAATATGACTACTTGAATGTATAGGGGGAGGAACCGATTGAAACACTCGCTAGATTTGACTGCAAAAGAATTGCTGGCTGCATTTACTTCAGCCAAGAGGCAACAACTTGATTCATCCTTCATCAAACTTTTGCGCCAACAAATCTACGACAGAAAAATAAAGATATTCTTAAATCGAGACCCATCTTCTCATTCAGAGTAAAGATGGGCCTCTTTTTGTTTTATCGGATTTTTTGTCACATTTTCGGGTAAAGAGGTATACTAAGAACTAATTATGTAAGGAAGAAGGCGACGAGATGAATCATCCATTTGCAGATGACAGTTTAACATTACATACCGATCTCTACCAGATCAACATGGCTGAGGCGTATTGGGCGGACAACATGCACGAGCGGAAAGCCGTGTTTGAATTGTTCTTCCGAAAGCTTCCGTTTGGGAACGGGTATGCAATCTTTGCTGGTTTAGAACGGATTCTCGATTATATTCAAAACTTTAAATTTAGTGAATCCGATTTAGCGTATCTTGCGGAACAAGGATACCAAGACGATTTTCTGAGTTACTTAAAAGACTTACGCTTTACCGGTAACATCTATGCAATGAAAGAAGGAGAACTCGCTTTCCCGCAAGCACCATTGATTCGAGTGGAAGCGCCTCTTATTCAAGCGCAATTGATTGAGACGGCTCTACTAAATATCGTGAACTTTCAGACGTTGATTGCGACGAAATCTTCTCGCATCAAACAAGTCGTGAAAGATGAGATCGTCATGGAGTTTGGTTCACGAAGAGCTCATGAAATGGACGCAGCTATCTGGGGGGCTCGTGCAGCTTACATCGGCGGGGCAGAAGCAACCAGTAACGTTCGCACTGGAAAGCTTTTTGGAATTCCGATTTCAGGAACACATGCCCATTCCATGGTTCAAGCCTATAAATCCGAATACGAAGCATTTCATGCGTACGCAAAACGACACAAAAAATGTGTGTTTTTGGTCGATACGTACGACACTTTAAATATCGGGGTCCCAACTGCTATTCAAGTGGCGAAAGAACTCGGAGATAAGATTGACTTCGTGGGAATTCGATTGGATAGCGGAGATATCGCGTTCTTATCAAAAGAATCTCGTAGAATGCTTGATGAAGCAGGATTCCCAAATGCAAAAGTCGTCGTTTCAAATGATTTAGATGAGTACACGATCCTCAACTTGAAAGCACAAGGCGCAAAAGTCGATATGTGGGGAATCGGGACGAAACTAATCACTGCTTACGACCAACCAGCATTAGGAGCGGTCTATAAACTTGTATCTATTGAAAACGATAATGGAGTGATGGAAGACACCATTAAGATCTCTTCGACCACTGAAAAAGTTACGACACCAGGTGAGAAGCGAATTTACCGAATCATCGACCGTGAGAACGGAAAAGCAGAAGGGGATTACATCACGCTGAAAGATGAAGATCCAACTACTGAAGACCGACTCAAGATGTTCCATCCCGTTCACACGTTTGTATCTAAATTTGTCACGAACTTTGACGCGATTGATTTGCAGCATCATGTGGTTAAAGATGGTGAAGTGATTTATGACAATCCGTCTCTGCAGGAAATGCAGGCCTATGCGAAGCAGAACCTGACTTTGTTGTGGGACGAGTACAAACGCTCGTTGAATCCAGAAGAGTATCCGGTTGATCTGAGCCAGAAATGCTGGGATAACAAGATGCGTAACATTCAAGAAGTGAAAGAAATGGTAGATGCACATAAAGCGGCAGGAGGGAAAGTTTAATGACATTGCAACAAGAAATCATTAAAGAACTCGGTGTAAAACCAACGATTGATGTTCAGCAAGAGATTCGACTGACTATCGACTTCATGAAAGAGTATCTGCAAAAACATACTTTCCTCAAGTCCATGGTACTAGGTATTTCTGGAGGTCAAGATTCAACACTCCTTGGCAAGCTTGCGCAGATGGCCGTCACTGAATTGAATGAGGAGACAGAAGGCGGTTATGAATTTATCGCAGTCAGCCTTCCCTATGGCGTGCAGTTTGATGAGCACGATCGTCAAGATGCCTTAGACTTCATTGGAGCAAGCAAAGAAATTACAATCAATATTAAAGAAGCGGTCGATGCGAGTGATAAAGCACTACTTGAAGCAGGGATTGACCTCAGTGATTTTGCAAAAGGAAACGAGAAGGCTAGAGAACGGATGAAAGCCCAGTATTCAATTGCCGCAATGTATAATGGAGTCGTCCTTGGAACAGACCATGCAGCTGAAGCAGTAACCGGCTTTTACACGAAGTTCGGAGATGGTGGTGCGGACTTAGTTCCGTTGTTCCGCCTAAATAAACGACAAGGCCGTGCGATGTTAAAAGAGCTCGGAGCTCCAGAACATCTTTATATGAAGATTCCAACGGCTGATCTTGAAGAAGAACGTCCAGCCATTCCGGATGAAGTGGCTCTAGGTGTCACGTATGACCATATTGATGATTATCTTGAGGGCAAACAGATTGATTCTGAAGCACAACAAAAAATTGAAGGGTACTTTATGCGCTCGCGTCATAAACGTACTACACCTGTTACGGTGTTTGATACATGGTGGAAGCAATAACCCAAAAAGAGGCTGCATTTGCAGTCTCTTTATTTGTTTTCTGATAGGTCTTTCGGTATGCTTAGAAGGAACTGACATAATTTTCGAAAAACGACTGCACACATAGAGGAGACATGCACAATGGAAGCGAAAACGAAGATCGATCATGTGCTAGAGAATATTAGTAAAGTAATTATTGGTAAACGAGAAGTAGCTGAATTGTCTGTAGCGGCACTTCTAGCAGGAGGCCATATCCTCCTTGAGGATGTACCAGGTGTTGGGAAGACGATGTTAGTAAGAGCGCTTGCAAAATCAACTGGTGCCAACTTCCGCAGGATCCAGTTTACACCGGACCTTCTACCATCAGATGTTGTCGGTGTTTCCATTTACAATCCAAAAGAAATGGCATTTGAATTCCGTCCTGGCCCCATCATGGGGAATATTGTCCTCGCCGACGAGATTAACCGGACGTCCCCGAAAACGCAATCCGCCCTATTAGAAGGAATGGAAGAGTCCTCTGTGACAGTAGATGGAGAGACTTTATCGATTCCCAAACCTTTCTTTGTAATGGCGACTCAAAACCCAATTGAACATGAAGGGACCTACCCGCTACCAGAAGCCCAACTGGATCGTTTCATCATGAAGCTAAAGATGGGGTATCCAACGCCGTCTGAGGAAATTCAAGTATTGAATAGTTTGGAGCACTCGGTACCTATTGAAGAGTTAGATACGGTCATCACATTAGAGGAACTCATTACGATTCAAAAAGAAGTGCGAACTGTTCACGTTTCGGAAGTCTTAAAAAGCTATATCGTTGAACTTGCTACTCGTACGCGTCATGATCCTTATGTTTATCTAGGTGCAAGTCCACGGGCATCTATCGCATTGATGCGAGCGGCACAAGCCTATGCCCTTATGAAAGGACGAGATTATGCAACACCGGACGACGTTCAATACTTGGCGCCGTTCGTTTTCGCGCATCGGATTATTCTAAAGCCAGAAGCGCGGTATGAAGGGATGGCTACTCAGACTATTTTGAAAGATATCATTAAGCGGACACCGGTTCCAGTGGAACGGAATGTCGTGACATGAAGCACCACGCAGGTTTGATCGGACTTCTTGGACTGGCGCTCACCATTTTCGCGTACGCGATGTTTCAAGGTGGGTTTGTAAGTTGGTTTTTACTCTATGCGACACTTCCTTTTCTAATGTTCGCGTTTATCATCTATTTCTATCCCGTGCGTAAGATGACGGCTACACGAACTTTTACGGAAGGGGAATTGACAAGAGGCCAGAAGCTCGACGTGGAAATTCATATCAAACGCTCGGACTGGTGGCCGCTGTACTACATGAAAGTCACAGATCAACCACCTTTCCCTGAAGAAACTCCAAAAAGTCGTGTAGTCTTTATCGGGTTCCGCCGAGAAGTCGTGTTGAACTATTCCATCGATAAGCTGCCACGAGGTGCTTATGAATTCAATGCGCTCGAACTAGAGCTTGTGGATCTACTCGGCTGGTTGCGCAAACGATGGACCATCTCCACGCCACAACAAGTCGTCGTCTACCCTCGGATTACAGAGCTTTCATACACACCGATTGCCTCGAACTACGATCAGGGGGCAGCCCGTGCACGCTATCAAATGCATAAAGAAAATGCTGTTGCCACGGGTGTCCGGGAATACCAACCGGGAGACCGTGTGTCTTGGATCCACTGGAAATCGTTTGCGAAGAGTCAAACGCTTCGTACTAAAGATTTTGAAGACAGGCAAGCGCAAGATACACTTGTGTATTTAGATTTGACGGAGTCTCACAGTTTTGACGATGCAGTCGACTTCACCATTTCAGTCGTGCAAGCGATGGCTTCCTCGGATACAACAGGAGCCTTCATCCTTCCGGGAACACGTGGCATATACCTGCCAGCAATCACGCATCAAGGCCATGTGGAACGAGTGAAACGAGAGCTTGCTACAGTGGAGCCGCTTGAAGAGAAATGGATGAAGCGGTTAGTGGCAGAAGATAAACGGTTAGGGACGTTCAAAGGTATCATCTGTATTACGGCTGAACTTGATAAGGACCGGGTAGAAGCCATGACCCATATGACACCACAATTGCGAGAAGGTCTTTATTTCGTAGTGAAAACAGAAGCCTCTCCGAAGCTGACGACCGCTGAACTCGCTGTTGTCGATTATGCGCAGGCTAGAGGCTGGTCGGTCGTCGTGTTGCCACCTTCACAATTCACCGAAGCCTTTTTGGAGGTGTTGAAACGATGAGACAACGAACACTTCTCATAGAGGGCTTAACGTTCTTAGCGGCCTTATTGTTACTAATGGAATGGCTAGGACCTATTGCTGAATTGACGAATATTGGCTACATCCGTGTGTTTTACATTTTCGTTGCAATTAGTTTCTTATTGCTATTTATTAAAACACCTTGGTGGCTCAGTGGCCTCGTTAAGATCGGCTATATTTACTGGTTCATCGTCTCGATTTATACAGAGTATCCGATAGTGAGTTTGGACGGGGTGCGTTATTTCATTTCCGAATTGGTCTACAACGTGCGCCAGTTGATGACATTGGATTTGACTCAAATGACTGACCCGTTCCGGACAATCCTGTTCTTTATCTTGTTATGGATGACGGTTTATTTGATCGGGTATTGGATTCGGATGCGTGCCACACTCTTTGTATTCTTTGTGTTGACAGTAGTGATCATTGGAATCCTCGATACATTCACGGCATACGACGGGTCTACCGCAATTGTTCGTGTGTTTATCATAGGGTTAGGTGTCAGTGCATTGCTCTTTGTGTTCAAGCTCCATGACAATCAAAAGCAGTTCCGCTATAGAGGGCTGATTTTTACTGCGTTGCTTCTTCTGTTCTCTGTGAGCTTCGCCATCTTTCTGCCTAAAGCAGGCCCCATTTGGCCAGATCCCGTTCCTTATTTTTACTCTTCTAATCCCGAATCCGGAGTCGGGTCTGGAGGCAGTGGTGCCATTAACAAAGTGGGCTATGACGAAGACGATACGCAGCTTGGCGGATCCTTTGTTAGCGATGACACGGAAGTGTTTCAGGTACGGGCGACTTCTCGTAACTATTACCGAGTAGAAACGAAAGACACGTACACTTCAAAAGGGTGGATTCAATCCGAACCGCAGATCGTCTACGATTATTTCCAACAAGGGCAGGAATTTTCACTTGGTTTCCCTGAAAGTGCGGCTCCTGAAGCGGAGCAACTGGAATTCACGATGCAGTCCGAATTTCCGTTCTTATTCCACACTTACGGAACCGAGTCGGTGGAAAGTGCAGAGCCTTTCGGTTTACGTTTTAATGAAAGTACGAATCGCTTAGATGCTGTAGACGAAGATGGGACGCTCGAGCCTACAGAGTACACAGTGAATTTTGCTGAACCGAGCTACTTGCTTAGTGAATTGCGTTCTACTCAAATTGAGGATCTCGCAACATTAGAACCGGAATTGAATCGCTATCTGCAACTTCCCGACACGTTGCCACAGCGAGTTCGCGATTTAGCGGTTGATATTACTGCTGATCAAGAGAGTGTCTACGATCAAGCAAAAGCAATAGAACAATATTTCCGTACTAATGGATTTGTTTATAGCCAAAACAATGTAGCCGTCCCAGAAGGGGATACCGATTATGTTGATCAGTTCCTGTTTGATACGAAGATCGGTTATTGTGACAACTTTTCCACTTCGATGGTAGTACTTTTGCGTTCAGTTGGAATCCCGGCACGGTGGGTAAAAGGCTTTGCACCAGGGGAAGTCATCGAGACAGACAACGGAGAACAGGTCTTTCAAGTGACAAACAACAATGCCCACTCCTGGGTGGAAGCGTACCTACCAGGAATCGGTTGGATGAACTTCGAACCGACAATTGGCTTCACGAACACGCCAGACATTGAGTTTGACATTGAACTAGCTCCAGATGATGCACTTGCTGCAGAGCAACAAGAAATCGAAGAGCAGGAGCAGCAAGAACAAGAAGTACAGCAACAAGAAACCGACACAGCATCGAACTTCTCACTTAAACCGGTATGGGATTGGTTTGCACAGATGAAATGGTGGTTCGTTGCGGCTGGAATTGTTGTCGCACTGATCGCGGCATTGCTCTACAAATTCCGTCTCAAATGGTTGCCGAAGCTCTTGCTCAGAAAGTACCGCCAGAAAGAAATGACGACGGAGCGCTTTGAACAGATGTATCGACGCTTGCTACAGATGCTGGCGTTATACGGATTGCCGAAAGAACCAGGATACACACTCACGCGTTACGCGAACCAGATAGACAATTACTTTGGCGGCGACCATATGAGAAAGCTGACCAGTGAATATGAGCGTTCTCTTTATGGGAAAGGAAGCACCGAGAACCCAGAGCACTTGCGGGAAAGTTGGGAATATTTAATCAATCGGCTAAGCAGTTGATTTTGATTTACGAAGGCTGTACACTAGGTACAATTCAATAACTACACAGGCCTCGTATATGTCCATTAATCTGGTATGGATGTCTCTACCAAGTCACCGTAAATGACTTGACTATGAGGACGGATATCGCCATGCACTCTTGCACTGGCCTTATTCGTCCTTTTAGTTTTCATTTATAGGTGGATTTCGTAGACCACACCAGACGCATAGATTAGGACATCTATGCGTTTTTTTCATGACAAAGCCTGTGATACTAATCAATGAGGTGGACAACACATGACAGCTGCTCCTTTATTACAGGAACAAGAAAAAATCGTCGTACTCGATTTTGGTAGCCAGTACAATCAATTGATCACACGTCGTATTCGTGAATTCGGCGTTTACAGCGAATTACACCCGCATACAGTCACGGCGGAAGATATTAAAAAAATGAATGCAGTCGGCATCATTTTCTCTGGCGGCCCGAACTCGGTTTATGACGTCAATGCTTTCCACATCGATCCTGCGATCTACGAGCTAGATATTCCGATACTCGGAATCTGCTACGGTATGCAGCTGATGGCTCACTATTACGGTGGAAAAGTGGAACGTGCGCTTCAACGTGAATATGGTAAGGCAGACATCAATGTGCAGCACCCAACACGCCTGTTTGAAGATCTTCCTGACAACCAAGTCGTTTGGATGAGTCACGGAGATCACGTTACCGTAGCACCACCTGGCTTCCAAGTGACGGCGACAAGCCCATCTTGTGAAGTGGCAGCGATGGCTAATGTCGAAAAGAACTTGTACGCAGTTCAGTTCCACCCAGAAGTTCGTCACTCGATCTACGGTAATCAACTGATTGAGAACTTCGTATTTAAAGTGTGTGGAGCTAAAGGCGACTGGTCTATGGAAAACTTTATAGAGTTTGAAATTGAAAAGATTCGCCAACAAGTAGGGGACAAAAAGGTTCTTTGCGCACTTTCTGGTGGAGTGGATTCATCAGTAGTTGCCGTCTTGATTCACAAAGCAATCGGGGATCAATTGACATGTATGTTCGTCGACCACAACTTGCTTCGTAAAAATGAAGCGGATGAAGTAATGAAGATTTTTGCTGATGGGTTCAACATGAACGTCATTAAGATCGATGCACGCGAGCGCTTTATGTCGAAACTTGCGGGCGTGTCGGATCCTGAAAAGAAACGTAAGATTATCGGGAACGAATTCATCTACGTATTTGATGATGAAGCAGCGAAGCTTCCAGACATGGACTTCCTAGCGCAAGGAACGTTATATACAGATATTATTGAAAGTGGAACAGCTACAGCTCAGACAATCAAGTCTCACCATAATGTTGGGGGATTGCCTGAAGGGATGAAGTTCCAGTTGATCGAGCCATTAAATACTCTTTTCAAGGATGAAGTTCGTGCATTAGGTAGCGAGCTAGGACTTCCAGATTCTTTAGTTTGGCGTCAGCCATTCCCAGGTCCGGGTCTTGCGATTCGTGTACTAGGTGAAGTGACAGAAGAGAAGCTTGAAATCGTTCGTGAATCTGATGCGATTCTTCGCGAAGAGATTGCTAAGGCAGGCCTAGACCGTGATATCTGGCAATACTTCACTGTACTTCCTGACATCCGTAGCGTTGGAGTTATGGGAGATGCACGTACGTATGACTACACGATTGGTATCCGTGCTGTAACTTCTATTGACGGAATGACTTCTGATTGGGCACGTATCCCATGGGACGTACTAGAGCGTATTTCTGTGCGCCTCGTCAACGAAGTTAACCACATCAACCGCGTCGTGTATGATGTGACTTCTAAACCACCAGCAACGATTGAGTGGGAATAACGAACTTTATCGTTAGAAATCTCATTAATGTTCGGAATTTATATTGACGTTTTAAAGAGTCGATGTTATTCTAGGATTATAAATTGAATCATGTCGTCGTATATATTTGGGAATAAGGCCCGAACGTCTCTACCGGATCACCGTAAATGATCTGACTACGATGAGCAAAGCATGCCGACTCTAGCTGTCGGTCTGTTTTGCTTATGTAGGAGAGTATACGAATTTCGTATGCTCTCCTTTTTTGTAGGTTGGACCTGTGTTGCGCGACAAACCAGGAGGAAATCATGAAAAAGTATTTTCGTTTTGAAGAGTTAGGCACGAACTACCGAAGAGAAATCATCGGGGGACTTACTACGTTCTTGGCGATGGCGTATATTCTAGTCGTCAATCCACTGACACTTTCACTAGAAACTGTTCCAGGACTACCGGATTCCATGTATATGAACAAGGGGGCCGTGTTTACAGCTACAGCTTTAGCGGCAGCAATCGGTTCTCTGGTCATGGGTCTGCTTGCCAGATATCCCATTGCCTTAGCACCGGGTATGGGACTTAATGCATTTTTTGCTTACACAGTTATTCTAACAATGGAAATTCCGTGGCAAGTTGCTTTGACGGGAGTCTTATTCTCTGGAATTATCTTTATTCTTTTATCCTTATCAGGTATTCGAGAAACCATCATCAACTCCATCCCGAGCGAATTGAAATACGCAGTCGGAGCTGGAATTGGATTGTTCATCACGTTCATCGGGTTACAAAACTCGAAAATAATCGTAAATAATGACGCTGTATTGCTTGGTGTGGGAGATTTATCTGACCCTCATGTCTTACTCACTATCTTTGGCCTTGTTATTACCATCATTATGATGGTGAAAGGAATCAAGGGAGGTATTTTTTACGGATTAGCGATTACTGCAATCATCGGGATGGTGTTCTCATTAGTGCCAATGCCATCTGGTGTTGTGGGGAGTGTTCCGAGTTTAGAGCCTACATTTGGAGTGGCATTCGATGCGATCTTCAATGATCCAGGTTCACTGTTGACTGTTCAATTCTTGATCGTTGTCTTGACGTTCTTGTTCGTAGACTTCTTTGATACGGCAGGGACACTGATCTCAGTTGCCAACCAAGCTGGTTTAATGAAAGATGAAAAGCTTCCTCGTGCGAGCAAAGCGCTTTTAGCTGATGCCATCGCGACGACAGCGGGTGCAGTTGTCGGAACATCGACCACGACATCTTATGTAGAATCAACTGCAGGTGTAGCAGCGGGCGCTCGTTCTGGTCTTGCAGCAGTGGTCACAGGAGTCCTGTTCTTATTATCCTTATTCTTCTATCCGTTACTAAGTGTCATCACGGCGAATGTGACCGCTCCTGCATTAATTATCGTAGGTGTATTGATGGTGAGTTCGATTGGTCGTATCGATTGGACGAGATTTGAAGTTGCAGTTCCTGCGTTCTTTGTTATCTTGATGATGCCGTTAACGTATTCAATCGCTACAGGTATTGCGATCGGATTTATCTTCTACCCAATTACGATGATCGTAGCGGGACGAATGAAAGAGATTCATCCGATCATGTATGGTTTGTTCTTTATCTTCTTGGCGTATTTCATATTCTTATAGAAGAAACCCGAAACTCCTGCCTGAAAAGGTGGGAGTTTTTTTGTATAAAAAATTGATTGTATTACCCAAAAATACACTTGTATTTTTCAGAATACAATGTTATTATATTTCTACTGAATTTTAGTTGACGCAGCTAAAAAGCAGGTGGTAAGATACAAAGGTCGCCAAGAGAGCTTGAAAAACAAATTGTTGACAACATGTTCAATGATTTGGTAAGATGTAAAAGTTGTCTCAAGACGACATATGAACATTGAAAACTGAACATGCAAGACGTCAAGATAGAGCGTCACCACCCCGACCCCCGTTGGGTGTGCGTGACGCAAACAGAACCAAATCGCATCCTTTAACGGAATGTGACGGACGTTCAAAAATGGACATCATTATGATGCCAGCAACAAAATGAGCTTATTTTAAGCTCTCTTTTATGGAGAGTTT
>NZ_PCGR01000006.1 GCF_002798305.1 Chryseomicrobium excrementi | reverse complement strand
AAACTCTCCATAAAAGAGAGCTTAAAATAAGCTCATTTTGTTGCTGGCATCATAATGATGTCCATTTTTGAACGTCCACCACATCCCGTTAAAGGATGCGATTTGGTTCGGTTTGCGTCACGCACACCCAACGGGGGTCGGGGTGGTGACGCTCTATCTTGACGTCTTGCATGTTCAGTTTTCAATGTTCATGTTGGTATGTCGCTCGTTTTGGCGACTTTAATATGATACCAAATTACGAATCTTGATGTCAACAACTTTTTTGAAAAAGTTTTCTCGATGCATTTCGTAATTTAGCAACTTGATTACTATAGCACGGCATTTGAATCGAGACAAGCACTTTCGCTCATCTTTTTTCAACAAAGTTTCCTAGGTTCAACATTTAGTCGAACAACGCTCTTAACGAACCATATCTTGTGGCTATGTTTCTTATTCAATAAGGAGAAAAACAATTCGCGCAACTCTTCCAGACAAAAAGTAAAAGACTTACGCTCCAACAATCTTCGGAGCGAAAGTCTTTCTATAGAAACAAATTAATCTCTGTGACGCATTAATGGGAATAGTAATACATCGCGAATTGACGGAGAGTTCGTCAACAACATGACAAGGCGGTCAATTCCGATACCAAGTCCTCCAGTTGGCGGCATTCCGTATTCAAGAGCTTCGATGAAATCATCATCCATCTCGTGCGCTTCGTCGTTTCCTGCTTCTTTCTCTACAAGCTGTGCTTCGAAACGCTCACGTTGATCAATTGGATCGTTCAACTCTGTGAAGGCGTTCGCATGCTCGCGACGCACGATGAATAATTCGAAACGGTCTGTGAATCGGCCGTCTTCTGGATTTTTCTTCGCGAGTGGAGACACTTCTACAGGGTGTCCGTAAATAAACGTTGGTTGAACGAGTAACTCTTCGACTTTTTGCTCGAAGAATTCATTCAGAACGTGTCCCACTTCCATAGAAGATTTTACTTCTACTCCGTGTTCCGCCGCAAGAGCGTGTGCTTGTTCTTTTGTCATCTCCTGCCAGAAGTCTACACCTGTCACTTCTTTGACAGCGTCTGCCATGTGCCAGCGTTTCCAGCCTGGAGCTAGGTTCACTTGGTCCTCCCCGTATTGAACTGTCGTTGAGCCAAGTACATCTTGTGCGATGTGAGCAATCAGGTTTTCCGTCAAGTTCATGATATCTTGGTAATCTGCGTACGCTTCATATAGTTCAATCATCGTGAACTCTGGGTTGTGACGTGTCGAGATTCCTTCGTTACGGAATACACGACCGATCTCGTAGACCTTCTCAAGTCCACCAACGATCAAGCGTTTCAAGTGAAGCTCGATAGCAATACGCATATAGAGTTCCATATCTAACGCATTATGGTGCGTTACAAATGGACGAGCGGCTGCTCCCCCTGCGATAGAGTGCATCATTGGAGTCTCTACTTCTAAGAAGCCTTCGTTGTCTAAATAGCGGCGCATCGATTGGATGATACGGCTGCGTGTGATGAATGTCTTTTTGCTGTCTTCGCTCGTCATCAGGTCTAAGTAGCGTTGACGGTAACGTTGTTCTACGTCTTTTAAACCGTGGAATTTCTCCGGCATCGGACGAAGGGATTTTGTAAGGAATGTGAATTCCGTCGCTTTAATAGAAAGTTCTCCTACATTTGTGCGGAAAACTGTTCCTTTTACACCGACGATGTCTCCAAGGTCAGCTGTGTTGAACGTAGCGTATGCATCGTCACCGATAGCATCTTTACGCACGTAGATCTGGATCTGACCTCCAAGGTCTTGGATGTGGGCAAAGCCTGCTTTCCCTTTTCCACGTTTCGTCATGATGCGTCCTGCTGCGATGACTTCGTGTGGTGTCTCGTCCAGTTGTTCTTTTGTATAGCCTTCAAACTCTTCTTTTATCTCACTGCTCAGGTGGCTGCGCTCAAAACGGGAACCGAATGGATCCATGCCTTGCTCTTGCATCGACGTCATCTTTTGACGTCTCACCTGTAATTGATCGTTTAATTCTTCCATGTTCGACATATTGTCACTCCTTCGCTCTGTTCTACGCCAGATTGCAATAGTTCTATTGTACACAAATTTCTTTTAAACTTCATCTGAATGAACTGAAGTCTGCGAATTCAGTTTATTGATAGACACTGCTAAATCAAAATTTAGAAAAGCAGCTCCTCAAAACCAATGAGAAGCTGCTTTCTAATTAGATAGATTCACGTGTAGGGGAGGCGTTCCACGGGCGCGGGCTGAGCCAAGGTCTCAGCTTTCGTTTTTTATCCCGCTGGAGTCACCCCTACACTTCATTACCTATTTTCCTGACCGCTATTTTGTTACAGTTCTATGATCAGTTATACCAAAACGATTTCGTCTTGCTTCGCCATGGCTTCTTCAGCGAAGAGGTTCAAATAGGCGCGTAGCTCGTTGGCATCTTCGATTTGGTTGATGACCGTACGGGCACGCCCATTCCCTCGGATATTTTTCAGGTACCATGAGGCATGCTTACGCATTTCTCGGACTGCTACGTGTTCTCCTTTAAGCTGCGCGAGGCGCTCAAAGTGCAACAAGCAGACGTCGATTTTTTCGCGGACGGATGGTTCGGGCTTCAACTCGCCTGACTCAAGATATTCTACAGTGCGGTAGATCATCCACGGGTCACCAAGAGCGGCACGCCCGATCATGACGCCGTCTACTCCGGTTTCATCGAGCATGCGTTTCGCATCTTGCGGCGTCTCGACGTCTCCATTCCCGATAACAGGGATAGAGACCGACTGCTTCACATCACGGATGATGTCCCAGTTGGCACGGCCTTCGTACATCTGCTCACGCGTCCGTCCATGGACAGCAACAGCTGCTCCACCAGCTCGTTCGATAGCTTGGGCATTCTCCACAGCTAAGATGTGGTCGCTATCCCACCCGATGCGCATCTTGACGGATACGGGTTTGTTGACGTTGTCGACAACGGCCGAAACCATTTCATATATCTTGTTTGGGTCAAGCAACCAGCGGGCTCCCGCTTCACACTTGATGATTTTATTGACTGGACAGCCCATATTGATATCAATGATGTCTGCCGATGTATTTTGGTCGACGTACTTTGCAGCTGCGACCAGGGTGTCTTTTTCGCCTCCGAAGATTTGAAGAGACAGGGGATTTTCTCGTTCGTCGATGTACAGCATACTTAGGGTCTTCTCGTTTTTCATGACAATCCCTTTGTCACTGATCATCTCCGCGTAGACGAGACCCGCACCGAATTCTTTCACCGTCAGTCGGAATGCCGAGTTGCAGATTCCCGCCATCGGTGCAAGCACGACGCGGTTGTCCATCTCGATGCCACCGATTGAAAACGGCTTGGTCGGTTTACGTGTCACGGTCTTCACCTTCCTTACTTCCTTTAAGTTCGTCCATGTCTATGTCGAGTATCTGAGAGATTTTCATCCATTGGTCTTCTGTAGGTGCTTTGACGCCCCGCTCCATCTTACCGAGCGTGGCCGGTGCTACTTCTAACGCCTTCGCCAAATCAATCTGGCTGACGCGCTTTAACTTTCTGTATGCACGAATGCGCCGTCCCCATCGAATGCTGTCCATAACCGAATGCCTTCTTTCTCGGGATCGAATGCAGCAGCAAGCTCCTGATGTGCAGGATCGGCTGAAATCGATGCCAGTGGGATAAGTACAAAAGCACGTTCTGTCATACGTGGATGCGGAATAGTTAAATCATCCGACTCTATATTTTCATCATTATACACTAAAATGTCAAGGTCGACCGTTCTTGGACCCCAGCGAATCACGCGCTTTCTCCCGAGCTCTTGCTCTACTGACTGACACACGGCGAGCAGTTCGTGCGGGGCAAGCGACGTCGTGAGTTTCACAGCGATATTTAAAAAAGCTGCTTGGTCTGTGTAGCCGACCGGGTCTGTCTCATAGACATCTGATACTTGTTCTACCTGGATGCTCGAATGCGCCGATACCTGTTTCACCGCGTCCTTTAGAAACTGCAGACGGTCTCCCATGTTCGAACCGATGGAAAGATACGCCGTATTCATAGAGTACCCCGTGTGATTTCGACTGCAACCGAGTGGTAATGCCCACGAATTGGAGGAGTCGGTTTGACTACTAATACTTTGCACCCTTTGACTTGCTGGGAGTAATTTTTCAGGATGGCATCTGCAATCTTTTCCGCAACAGATTCAATCAGTTGGTACGGCTCCCCTTCTGCAATCGCCTTGCACAGTTCGTATACTTCTGCGTAGTTGACCGTCGCGTCTAGCGCATCCGTCTCTCCCGCCCTCTTCAAATCCACAGCCATCTCTACCGTGATACGGAACAACTGTCCAAGGACCGTTTCTTCCGGCAAGACGCCGTGATAGCCATAAAACTGCATATCGTTCAAATAGATTTTATCCATTATACTTCCTCCACATAGTCTGTCTTTCCAACCAGTATATCCATCATCCGTGTAGTGCGTGTCATCTCTTTGACGTCATGCACTCGAACGAGATGAACGCCTTTGTCGATTCCATAACTGACTGTCGCCGCTGTACCTTCAAGTCGTTCTTCTACCGGAAGCTTCAATACGTTCCCGATCAAGCTCTTGCGGGATGTGGCGAGCAAGACCGGATAGCCCATCTCTACAAGCTGTGGTAAATGTTGCATCATCCAGATGTTGTGCGTCGTGTTCTTACCGAAGCCAATGCCTGGATCTAACCAAATTTGCTCATCTTCTACTCCGTGTCGCTTCGCAATAGCGAGAGACTCTTCAAGGTCTGCTTTCGCATCATGCCAAAACTCCTTATAATCTGCTGTCTCTCTATTGTGCATCAAGATAAGCGGCGCCTTATACTCCGCTGCCAACCGCGCAATAGCGGGGTCTTTACGCACACCCCAGATATCATTTAAAATATCGACTCCTGCATCGAGTGCTGCTTTCGCAACAGCAGATTTGTATGTATCGATCGATAAAAATACCGGGATGCCGGCTTCTCGGATAGCACGAATCACCGGGACAACGCGACCGATTTCTTCTTCATCAGAAATGCGTGTGTACCCAGGACGCGTAGACTCACCTCCGATATCGACGATCTTGGCTCCTTGTTCCACCATTTCACGAGTCCGCTCTACAGCTTGCTCGACATTGTTATATAACCCCCCGTCCGAGAACGAATCGGGTGTGACATTCAAAATTCCCATTACAACGGTCTCTTTCGAGAAATCTAGTGTGACACCATGTGCTGTCCATACTTTAGTCATGTTGACGTCTCTCCTCTGTCTTCTATCGCTTCTATATAAGCTTTATGAATACGTTGATACATCTCGCCATTATTTCCCGGGAAATGATTGGATTCGACAGCGCGAATCGGCACGATTTCCTGCACAGCGTTCACAATCCACACTTCGTCAGCTTCCTCGACCTGATGCTTCGGGAAATATCCGGAGTGAACGGGAATTGCGTGTTGTTCCGCGTAATCCAGTACCCACTGGCGTGTAATGCTGTTCAAAATTCCGGTTTCAAGTGACGGGGTATAGACCTCGCCGTCTTTCGTCCAAAAAATAGCGGATGTGATGCCTTCTGCAACAAATCCATCGGCTGTACACATAAAGCCTTCCATCTCTGCAAGTGATGGCAGTTCAAAGCGAGCCAGCACGTTATTTCCGTAATGGTGGGATTTGACTCGAGTCGGCCCTTCCGGCGTGTTGCGGGGAATCGTGATCCAGCGAGCTGTTTTTTCTGTGCCGCGAGGGGTCGTTGGTAACCCCTTACGTAACATCAATACCGTTGGATTCTCGTACTTGGAAGGCTGCAACCCGATGTCGTGGACACCTGCTGAGACATTGAAGCGGAAATAGCCGTCCTCTCCTCCGTTCAGTCGCGTTAACTCTTCAACGACGCCAAGTATCTCGTCACTTGTATACGGCATGTCAATACGAAAAGCAGAGAGCGTCTGCTCGAGACGCTCCCAGTGTTGCTGCCATAAAAACACGCGACCGTTATATGTCCGGAACGTCTCAAAGAAGCCGAGTCCGTACAAGTAGCCGTGATCGTATGGCGAAATCGTGATGTCTTGTTTGCTGACAAACTCACCGTTTTTCCAACATTCCATCAGACCGACACTTCCTTTGGCTCACAATACGTCTCAATGAAGTTTCGAATGAGTTTCTTTCCTTGTTCGGTCATGATCGATTCCGGGTGGTACTGGACACCTTCCACAGCAAGCTCTTTATGGCGAAGGCCCATGATTTCCCCTTCAGCCGTCCAAGATGTGACCTCTAAACACTCCGGTAACGATTCTTTTTCAACAAGCAACGAGTGGTAGCGTGTCGCTTGGAACGGATTCGGCATATCTGCATTGACTCCCTTGCCGTCGTGGCGGACGGGAGAAGTCTTACCATGCATCAAGCGTTCGGCACGAACGACGTTCCCGCCAAATGCTTGTCCAATAGACTGATGACCGAGGCAGACACCCAGAATCGGGATTTTCCCCGCGAAGTACTGAATCACATCCAGACTGACACCGGCCTCATTCGGTGTACAAGGACCAGGAGAGACTACAATCATGTCCGGGTTCAGCTGTTCGATCTCTGCTAGCGTGATCTCATCGTTTCGTACTACACGAATCTCACGGCCCATTTCGCCCATATACTGAACGAGGTTGTAGGTAAATGAATCGTAGTTATCAATCATCAAAATCATGACTGCTTCGTCCCTTCTGCCATAGCCTTTGCTTGCCACAAGGCTTTTGCTTTGTTCAAGGATTCGATATATTCTGCAGCTGGAATGGAGTCAATCACGATTCCAGCTCCTGCTTGGATGTGCGCCATGCCGTCTTTCACGAATGCTGTGCGGATCACGATGTTAAATTCCAGGTCACCCGTGTAACCGAACCACCCGATCGAACCTGTGTACAATCCGCGTCGGACCGGCTCGAGTTCTTCAATGATTTCCATTGTTCGAATCTTTGGCGCTCCCGTAATCGTGCCCCCTGGGAACATCGCCTGCACGATTTCTGCGTTCGTCACGTCTTGGCCAAGCTCTCCTTTGACGTTCGAGACGATATGCATGACGTGGGAGTAGCGTTCGATGACCATGAACTCGTCTACTTCTACCGTGCCGTAGCGAGAGACTTTCCCTAAATCGTTGCGTTCTAGATCAACGAGCATGACGTGTTCCGCTCGCTCTTTTTCGTTGTCGATCAGTTCTTGTGCAAGTGCCAAGTCTTCCGCTTCGTCTTTCCCACGTGGTCTAGTTCCTGCAATCGGACGGGTTGACAGCTCCAGCCCTTTCTTCTTCACAAGAAGCTCTGGTGAACCAGAGACAACAGCAAAGTCATCCGCTTGAATATAAGCCATATACGGAGACGGGTTGAAGGTACGAAGCGCCTCGTACATCACCATCGGCTCTACTCCAAGCTCTTTGGATTGGCGCACAGATAAGTTAACTTGAAACACGTCGCCTTGCGCGATGTATTCTTGGATGCGACGAACGGCCGATTCAAACTGCGGACCACTCATCGACACATGCAGCGTACTGTCATCCTGTACCACTTCACGAGCAGCACCGGCTTCAAACAAGCGAGACGCGATTCCTTCACGGACAGCTTGTTGCCATTCGTGCGACCAAGCTTCTAAATCTTTCTCTGCATTCGGCAGCTTCATCAAAATGACCTGCTCGTTAGCTATATCGTATACAGCCCAGTGGTCAAAGAGATAGAAGAAGTTCATCGGGATTCCTAAGTCGTCTTCTGCAGACTCCGGCAACACTTCGATCACGCGCGCATAATCGTACGTCACGAAGCCAATGGCTCCTCCTTGGAAATCCGGAAGTTCCGGGTTGTGAGCCACTTCGTAACGGCTGACCAATTGCTCGATGAGCGCCAAGGATTCTCCCGCTTGATGCTCGGTCTCGCCCGACTCCCAATCAATATGTAGACCGTCAGCTGTGGAGTGTACAGCAGCAAACGGATGAAGTGCTGCGACGCTCAGGTTGCCTCCGCGAGCGCTTTCAAGAAAAGCGTGACGCCCGGCTTGTTTAGCGAGTTGTTGGTAGCCATAATAAAATTCATCTTTTGATGCTTGGAATGTAACAGTATCGGTTGTTTGAATCACTGAGGTTACTCCTTTTTTCACCAGAATGTGCTTTAAGTGTACCTGTATTTCCTACGTTAGAAAAGAAAAAAGACCGCCCTTCTGGACGGCCTGTTTCACTAGATTTTATTGGTTCTCAAAATTGTATAAAGGTGTGCTCAAGTAACGCTCTCCGTTTGACGGGATGATCGCTAAGACCTTTTTTCCTTTACCCAGTTGCTTCGCTAATTGAAGCGCAGCATGAATGGCAGCTCCTGATGACACGCCCCCTAGAATTCCTTCCGCTTTAGCCACTTCTCGCGCCATAGCATAGGCATCTTCATTGGAGACTTGAATGACACTGTCATAGACCTCTGTGTTCAATACTTTCGGTACAAATCCGGCGCCGATTCCTTGAATTTTGTGGGGACCTGGAGAACCACCAGAAAGGACTGGTGAATCTTTTGGTTCCACAGCTGCGATGTGAATGCCTGGGAAGCTTTCTTTCAACACGCCTCCAGCACCTGTGATCGTACCTCCTGTACCGATTCCCGCTACAAAACCGTCCAGCTGATCAAACGCTTTAACGATTTCGGGACCTGTTGTCAGGCGGTGCACTTCAGGATTGGCTTCGTTGTTGAACTGTTGTGGCATGAAGTAGCCTTGTGTTTCAGCAAGTTCTTCTGCCTTCGCAATAGCGCCTTTCATTCCGTCCGCTCCTGGCGTCAGCACGAGCTCAGCTCCGTAAGCACGAAGCAAGTTGCGGCGCTCCATACTCATTGTGTCCGGCATGACAAGCACAGAGTTGTAGCCTTTTGCTGCTGCAACCATCGCAAGCCCGATCCCTGTATTTCCGCTCGTCGGTTCTACAAGAGTATCCCCAGGCTTCAAGTCTCCTGATTTCTCAGCTGCTTCAATCATCGCAAGAGCGATACGATCTTTAACACTACTCCCGGGATTGAAGTATTCCAGTTTCACATAGACTTCTGCATCGTTAGCATCTGTGACTCGATTCAATTTGACGATAGGTGTGTGGCCTACCAATTCTGTAATGGATTGTGCTGTTCTCGCCATACGCTCACTCCTAATTCCTAGTTTTTTAATAGGTTTTAAGTTAGCTTACCAATAAGTGAAATTGTCTGTCAAATAGTACCTTTAGTCTTCGTATAACCAGGTGGCATCAAATTCTTCCCAAAAGGCGCGCGGCGTCACGGATTGCGGCAACTGTTCTAGTGCTAATTCTCTTTGAATATGCGCTTTGACATCATCAAAACTGAAAGAGGTGCCTTCCGAAACGCTTTGGACTTGAATCACTGCGAATCGGCCATCCGTCAGTGGCAAGGCTTCACTTAGTTCCATCGGCTCCAGTTCAGAAGCGGCACGGACTATATTCGGGTCCAGCGACGTAGTATTGGCATTGATGAATCCAAGAGAGCCACCTAAAGATGCAGTACTAGCATCTATTGATCGCTCACGGGCAAGTCCCTCAAAGGAAGAACCGCTCTCGAGCTCTTGTTTGACGGACTCTGCCTCTTCTTGAGAAGAGACAAAGATGGCTTTGACATCATAGGACGTCGGGACTTCATACAACGATTTGTTTTGTTCGTAATAGTCTTTCAACGCCTGGTCCTCTACAACGACATCCTTCGCCAGGACCTTTTCTAAAATGATGCGAGCTCGAATCTTCTTTGTCATCTGCTCTTCATTCAGCCCAAGAAACGTTTGGTCCGTGCCTTCTGTAGCAGAGCGGTAGAGTGCTAGCTCCAGTTCGAGCTCTTCGTCCGATACGTCGATATCATGCTTCTTCGCTGCAGCTTCCATCACCTTTTCGTTGACGAGAGCTTCGAGAGATTCACGGCCTACCCGGGACTCCATCTCAGCTACCCAGTCTTCGTGACGGATTGCGTCGCCATCAACTTCCGCCACAGCTTCACCACTTCCCGCATTATTAGGAATGAGCCAGGCTATGAACCATAGAAGGTTTCCAAGCAGCAAGATTCCCATGACGAGAAGCGCAGGCTTTGTTTTTAATCGTTTGGTTTTACGTGTTTCAGTTCGGTCGTTTGGCCTCATCAATCATTGTCTCCAGTTCATCTACGTTATAGTGATACTGTTCCATACAAAAATGACATTGCGCCTCCGCTCCGCCATCTTCTTCAATCATATCACGAATTTCGTCAGGACCGAGGGAAATAATAGCGGCTCCAAAACGCTCTTTCGAACAGTTACAGCTGAAGGACACGTCTTGTTGATTCAAGATCTGCACGTTGTCTTCCCCTAAAATTTCTTTTAAAAGTTCTTCAGGTGTGAGACCGCGTTCAATCAATTTCGAAACAGGCTCCATGCGAGATAGATGGTTTTCGATTTCTGTGATCGTCTCATCTTCCGTACCTGGCATCAACTGAATGATAAAGCCTCCTGCTGCTAGAATCGAGTTGTCTGGGTTCACAAGAACACCAAGTCCAACTGATGACGGGACTTGCTCTGAAGTTGCGTAATAATAAGTGAAGTCTTCTGCAATTTCTCCTGAGACGATTGGCACCTGGCCACTGAAGAAATCACGCATACCAAGGTCTTTCACTACAGTAAGTGCGCCTTCTGTACCGACAACGCGGCGAACGTCCAGTTTCCCTTGCTCGTTCAAATCAAAGTGCACGTGTGGATTCGTAATATAACCGCGAGCTTCTCCGTGTGCGTTGGCATCGATGATGATAGGACCCGCAGGACCGTTCCCTTCGATTTTCACTGTCAGTTTGTCGTCACCTTTTAGCATAGCGCCCATCATGACAGCGGCTGTCATCGAACGGCCTAATGCCGCTGAAGGGATCGGCCATGTGTCATGACGTCGTTGTGCTTCTGCTACCATGTCTGTTGTACGAGCTGCAAATGCACGTACTTGTCCATCAAACGCTAATGCGCGTACTAAATAATCACTCATTGTTCATTCCTACTTTCTCATTTCGTTTATAAAGTAAATACAGTCCTTTTAAGGTTAAGAACGGATCGATTTGATCGATCACGTCGGTCTCTTGAGAGATCAGCGGGGCTAAGCCTCCGGTCGCAATGACCTTCGCTTGTGCGTTGCCTGATTTCTTCATCCGGTTGACGATGCCTTCCACTTGGCCGACATAGCCGTAAACAATCCCTGACTGCATAGCTGACACAGTATTTTTACCGACGACCTGTCCTGGCGTGGTCAGTTCAATCCGAGGAAGCTTGCTTGCCCGTGCGAACAAGGCCTCTGTTGAGATGCCAATTCCCGGGGCAATAGCACCGCCCATATAGTCACCACGTTCATTGATATAGCAATAGGTCGTGGCCGTGCCGAAATCGACGATAATCAAAGGCGCTCCGTAATAGTGTATGCCTGCAACAGCATTCACAATCCGGTCTGCTCCGACTTCACGCGGATTTTCATATTTGATATTGAGGCCCGTCTTTACTCCTGGACCTACAATCAGTGGCTTCTGTTTAAAGTATTTGGTGCACATGGCTTCGAGCGAGAACATGATCGGAGGCACTACAGACGACATAATGATGCCCGTGATGTCTGAAAAGTCGAGCCCTGCATGCTGGAACAGTGCTTTGACCTGCATCCCGTATTCGTCTTCTGTTTTGTTGCGATCTGTCTCCATGCGCCAGTGGTGCTGCAATGTGTCTTGGTCGTAAACGCCAAGTACGATATTGGTATTCCCAATGTCCATGACTAATATCATTCTGTGTCCCTCATTTCACCTTGAATCATACCACAGCCATCAAAGAGAAAGAAAAGCGTAAGCACCGGAGAGATGCTTACGCTTCGTTCTATTTACGATCTTCTTGAATTGGGTTTCCAGCACCTGTGTCAGATGGTGTTGATTCTGACGGCAGGTCTGCTGTAGATGGATCTGAAGGAGCACCTGTTACATCATTTGTCTCTTCTTCCACTACAGAAGGCTCTTCAAACTTGCGCTCTGGAAGTGTACCGTGTTCTTTCAAGTGAATGATCTGAGCCGCATCCAGTGTTTCCACTTCAAGCAATGTCTCTGCAATCAGGTTTAAAAGGTCACGTTTTTCAGTCAAGATATCTTTCGTGCGTGCGTACTGTTCTTTGATCATACGCTGCATCTCTTGGTCGATTTCATATGCAATCGCATCTGAGTAGTTCTGCTCCGAGTTGAAGTCACGTCCTAAGAAGACGTTGCCTCCTTGCGATTGACCGAACTGCATCGGCCCAAGCTTGTCACTCATACCATACTCCGTTACCATGCTACGAACAATGCTCGTTGCGCGTTGGAAGTCATTGTGAGCACCTGTAGACACTTCGCCAAAGACGATGTCTTCTGCTACACGACCACCAAGGAGACCAGATACTTTATCTAAAAGCTCCGGCTTTGTCATGAAGTAACGATCCTCTTTCGGAAGCATCACGGCATAACCGCCTGCCTGACCACGAGGAACGATGGTCACTTTATGCACAGTCTCTGCATTGTCCAGTGTAAGACCGATGACCACGTGTCCTGCTTCGTGGAACGCCACAATCTTACGTTCTTTTGCTGAGATGACTTTTGTTGATTTAGCTGGACCCGCAATAACGCGGTCTGTCGCTTCATCAATATCATGCATATCAATTTTCTTTTTGTTACGACGAGCGGCAACAAGTGCTGCTTCGTTCAATAAGTTCTCAAGATCCGCACCAGAGAAACCAGGGGTACGCTGCGCAATAGCTTTCAAGTCTACGCCTTCTGATAAAGGCTTGTTGCGAGCATGTACTTTAAGTACCGCTTCACGACCTTTTACATCTGGACGACCAACAGTAATTTGACGGTCAAAACGACCTGGACGTAATAATGCAGGGTCAAGAATATCTGGTCGGTTCGTTGCAGCTACGATGATAATTCCTTCGTTAGCGCCGAATCCATCCATTTCAACAAGTAATTGGTTCAAGGTTTGTTCACGTTCATCGTGTCCCCCACCAAGACCGGCACCACGTTGACGACCTACTGCATCGATCTCATCAATGAAGATGATACAAGGTGCATTTTTCTTTGCATTTTCGAACAGGTCACGTACACGAGATGCCCCGACCCCTACGAACATTTCCACGAAGTCCGAGCCGGAAATAGAGAAGAACGGTACGCCTGCTTCACCAGCAACAGCGCGAGCAAGTAATGTTTTACCCGTCCCTGGAGGACCTACTAGTAAGATACCTTTAGGAATACGTGCACCAAGTTCAGCAAATTTGCGTGGATCTTTCAAGAAGTCTACAACTTCTACAAGCTCCGCTTTCTCTTCATCAGCACCCGCTACATCTTCAAATTTCGCTTTTTTCTTGTCATCATATAGCTTCGCCTTGCTCTTTCCGAAGTTCATCACACGGTTTCCACCGCCCTGTGATTGACTTAATAGGAAGAAGAACAAGATGATAATGATTAAGAATGGAAGAAGTCCTGTTAAGAACTGAACCCATCCACTAGTTTGTGGCGCTTCTTCTGTATCCCATTTTACATTGTTGTCATCAGCCAACTGACCAAGTTCTTGCTCTGTAAATTGGCCATTGTAAGGAATACGAGCGTTAAATGTCTCGCCTTCTTTTGCATCTACCATCTCACCTGTAACGACATACACGTTATTGACAGGCTGGATGACGAACTCTTTTACTTCACCGTCTTCAACGGCTTGAATAAATTCATTAGTAGTTAATTCTTTCGTCGGCGTTCCGCTTTGATTAAACGTAGCAAAAATCCCAACGATCACGAAGAAAATCAATAAATATAGTATCGCGTAGCGCAGTGCTCGATTCATTCCTAGCCTCCTCACAGACTTAGTCAAAAAATCACATCCCACCTTTTGTGAGATGAGGGTCTTTTTAGGTTAAAAAACTATAGAATATCTTATCATAGGAAAATTAGCACGTACAATGAAATGCCTTTAAACCAAGATACTGAGATTTAGAAAGAATAGACTTCTTTCTTCAGTACGCCCACGTAAGGCAGGTTGCGGTATCTCTCTGCATAATCAAGCCCGTATCCTACAACAAATGCATCCGGTACTAAGAACCCAACATAGTCCGCTTCTAAGTCCACTTTACGACCAGATGGTTTATCTAATAGTGTCACGATTTTAATAGATTTGGCTTTACGGTATTTGAACAGATCAATCAGGTAGCTAAGTGTCTTTCCGCTATCGATGATGTCTTCAACGATGATGATGTCGCGACCTTCGACGCTTGTGTTCAAGTCTTTGACAATTTTCACTTCACCTGAAGAGACTGTTGCATTTCCGTAGCTGGAAACGTCCATATAATCCATTTCCACATACGCATCCACATGCTTCATCAGATCAGACATGAACGGCATAGCTCCTTTCAGAATACCGATTGCAAGAGGGAACTTGTCTGCATACTCTTGTGAAAGTACAGCACCGAGTTCTTTTGCCTTTTCCTGAATTTGCTCGTCCGTCAATAAAATTTCTTGAATATCCTTTTCTAACATGTGGAATCCTCCTGTTTTATCCATATCACCCAAGGGGTTTTGTTCGTTTTATTCAGCTTGCTACTGTAGCGTAAGCCGATTAGTCCTAGTATACCATTCTTTTGTGTGACAAGCAGGGGCCAGCCCTCGCGTTTTTGCTTTGCCACTTTTTCGTCAATAAATAGCCGCGTCACTTTCTTATGGTAGCTTCCTAGATCCAACGTATCTCCCGGTTCTCTCGTCCGAAGGCGAAGTGGAAAGTCCTCATCTTCGAGCTGTAAGTAATACCAGTCTCCCTCGTATTGTTGCTCTGAACGTGTAACAAGAAGCTGTACATTCAAGCTAGTAGAAATCCACTGATCAAACGGTATCGTTTGTTGAACTGGCATCTTGGTTGGCATCTCTTGGACAAGGAGTAACTGATCGTAAGAACGAATGAAACGGAAAGCATTTGGAAGATGGACATACTGGGTACCTGAGGACTGCTGCGCCACGTGGAGAATAGTGTCTATCACGGAAGACGCCAGTGCGGCTGCTTGAGGTTGCAAGTAGTTCCATAGTAAAAGAATGATACGTCTTTGTAAAGCGATTGGAAGCTTGACAAACTCTTTTCTATCAAGGGTTCGAGATGTCTCAGACGTTTCTGTCACAAGCTGTTCAAAATGCAGCCGCGCCTGCTGGTCCAAATAGTCTTGATCTTCTCTTTGACGCTCCACAAATTTCTCAATTTGCTTGGCAACCGACGAATTTTCTTCCTGTAACAGAGGAACGATGTGATGTCGGAAGCGATTGCGTGTATATGTATCGGATGCATTGCTCGCATCTTGTCGATACGGTTGCTGCATTGTATGTAAGTACAGCTCAATGTCTTGGCGAGTGACTGAAAGGAACGGCCGGATGAGAGGTTTCCCTTGGAACGTTCGGTGCACGGGGATCCCTACCCCACTTGCATCAGTCCCTTTGACTAGTTGCATGAACACCGTCTCGACTTGATCGTCCGCGTGATGACCTTGTACCAGAACATCGAATTTCTGTGTTTCCATGATCCACGAAAAATAGGCATACCGCTCTTCGCGGCATACCTGTTGCGTGTTGCCTCCTTGAGATAATCGTTCAGGAACAGCTAGAGTCTTACTATAGACCGGAATTCCTAGAGCTTGCCCCAGTTGTTCCACGAATTCCCGGTCTCCTGTAGAGGCTTTGCCACGCAATTGATGATCGGCGTGCACGATGCCTAGCGACCAACCCATCTCGTGTGCATGTTGGTGATAGAACCGGACTACCGCAACAGAATCAGCTCCACCGGAACAAGCGAGTAAGAGCTTTTTTCCTCGGTAATCGATGTGATATTTTTTCATGAATGTCAGTACTTGCTGTTCCATCGCGGCGCCTCCTTTTTGTATCAGTTTACCACGCGCATCACTTGACGAGGAGTAAAAAGAGACCAGTTCGGGAGTCGTTTGGTGATATGAAGACAAATGACCGTCTGATCGTCGCTTGCCATCCGCAGTACTGCAAACAACCCATCGTGGACCGGAAATAGAAAATGCTGATTGCCGCTTCGTATCGTTCCGTTTTTGGATGAAGTGGCAACATCTGCCGTCACACCGAAGGCAATCGCAGATGTGATAAGAAGCTCTTGATGTTCAAAAGGTTCTACTAAAGTGGTGCGTCCACTGCATTGCATTGGTTCATCTGCCCAACTGCTTACTAGAGCCACGATGTCATGGACTTGTTGCTCGTTGCACCCGATGTTATTGTTCGGCTTCTAGTGACTGCACCAGCTGTTTCGGTTTGACACAATAGTGGAACGGTCTCTTCACCTACCTGATTCCACGCCATTCATGATTTTTTTTCGAAAACGTATTGACTTCTTTCCGCTGCGCTTGTATGATACTAATTGTCCGAAAAAAACAAGGCGGCGTAGCTCAGCTGGCTAGAGCGTACGGTTCATACCCGTGAGGTCGGGGGTTCGATCCCCTCTGCCGCCACCATATATTTTTCGGCCCCTTGGTCAAGCGGTTAAGACACCGCCCTTTCACGGCGGTAACACGGGTTCGAATCCCGTAGGGGTCATCACAAGCACTGATTCGCATAACAAATGCGGGTTGGTGTTTTTTTTATTTAGAAAAGTGGAACCGGCTCGATCAGAAACTCCTCGGGAATCAGACGTGCCCGGTGAGGCGCTCTTTGCCTCATCGGGTATGGCTGATTTTTGAGTGGGTTTCTAGCCGGTGCAACTAGACACCACGAAAAGTGGAACCGGCTCGCCCTTCCTAGTAAGGTTTTAAGGACTTCAAGAGCTTTTTTGAGGGTGAGCGGTCGTTCTTGTACAAGTGAGGCGTTTTCTAAAACATAGAACGCGATTTCTAAGACATGTACTCTCATTTCTAAGACATATAAACGTATTTGTAGATCCGAAGTCGTTTTATGAAAACCAATCCTACACTCAAACACACCCCCAGCTATCCAACCGCCCTTCCTAGCAAGATCTCCCCAAACAAAAAAACCGCCCCGAAAAGGGACGGTTTGACACAATCTATATATGAACACTTTTTTACGCGTAGTCAGTCAATAAAGATTAGCCTCTTTTTGCTCCACGGCCACCACGTTTAGATTCTGTTGCACGCTTTAATGTAGATAGACGCTCTTCGCTATCTTTTAAGAAACGTGACATTTTTGATTCAAAGTTCTCTTTAGGTGGTGTACGATCCCGATCATTTGAACGGAAGTTGTTGTTACGTGGACGTTGTGGTCGCTCAGGACGCTCAGGTCGTTCAGCTTGCGGCTTTGCTTTACGGATAGACAATCCGATTTTCCCGTCCGCTTCAACATTCATCACCTTGACTTCAACCATATCGCCAACTTTTAAGTGATCGTTGATATCTTTGACGTAGTTATCTGCGACTTCACTGATGTGAACCAGACCTGTTTTACCACCTGGCAGTTCTACGAATGCGCCGAAGTTTGTGATCCCTGTTACTTTACCTTCTACCTTGCTGCCTACTTCAATTGACATAAAAAAAATGCTCCTCCTTAAAAATACACTGTGACGCACTGCGCCACGCTTACCTTAATTATAACCAACAAAAAAAGAGTGTCAATCATGGCACTCTTTTAGTCGTCTGATTCTTTATCTTGATCGTCTTTTGGTAAAGTGAAAATTAGTTCATTTTCTTCAGATAGAAAATAGTCTTTGCGCAGCAACTTCCCAATGTACTCGTCATCATTAAGCTTCGCAATTTGCAGCTCCAAGGATTCTTTTTCTTCCGTCGTTTCTACGAGAGACTGCTCCACTTCGATTTGAGTTGCTTTTTTCTCTGCCAGAGTTCTTTGACTCTCAAGCAGCGAATGCACTAAAAATCCGATTATAAGGGATGCAACGACTGCAAAGGCCGCAAGACGACGATAGAGACGTACACGCTGAGCATGCTGGCGTTTCTTTTTCTTTTGGACCGAGCGCACGTATTCGGAATTGATTGATGAAATTTGTTGTTCGAGTTGATTCGTTCGTTCATTTTGGCTCATTCAATTTCCTCCTCCTACGTTTGTTGGCTATATTATACATAAATTGAGCCGCTCTTTGAAGTGCAGTTGGAAATATTTTTGAAAATAAGGGATAGGTCCAACGATAGAAAGTCGCTACAAGTTTGACATAAAAGCAAACCACAAACCGAACCAAGGTCACAAGTACATGAAGACACTTCCAAATGGGCCGTATAAAAAGAAGACTTCCTACCCTCCCAAGTGCCCGCATCGGTTGCTTCACACCATAGCATATAAGATAAAAAAAACGGAGTATGCCCTAAGGCTACTCCGCGTCATCGATAAATTCTGGTTCTACTTTTGCAAGGCGCTCTTCACTTAAGATCGTGAACATCATCGCTGCCTCTTCTTTTTTCGCATTTTCACGAATACTTTCTACTCGAGCCGTCACGACTTTCTGACCAAATCGAATGCGAAGTTCGTCGCCGGCTTTCACTACACTACTCGCTTTTGCTGTCTTACCGTTGATTTCGATTCGCCCCTGTTCCGCCACTTCTTTTGCAAGTGTCCGGCGCTTGATCAGGCGTGATACTTTCAAATACTTATCTAAACGCATATTAATCCCCTCTTTCTTGTTGTTTCGCTTGATTCCAAAACCCGTCTAACTCTTCGAGCGAGTACTCATGGAACTCGCCGCGTCCTTCTCGGACCGAGCCTTCAACAAAGCGAAAACGTCGTTCAAACTTTTGATTGGCTTGCTGCATGGCAAGCTCTGGTGAGAGTTTCAAGAAGCGCGCGAGATTGACGATCGTGAACAACACGTCACCCAGTTCGTCGAGTTGTTCCTCGGCAGTCCCATTCGCAATCGCTGCTTTCCACTCCTGTACTTCTTCGTCAAACTTCTCCCAAGCTCCTGCAATATCCGGCCAATCGAAACCTACTGTAGCCGCTTTCTTTTGGAAATTGAATGATGTAAGTAGCGAGGACTCGTCTCGCTTCTGGTCATCTAACAGATGTGCCACTTTCGGTTTTTCCGTTTCTTTAATAGCCTGCCAGTTCGTTAAGACTTCTCCGGACGAGTTGACCGTCACGTCACCAAACACATGCGGATGCCTGCGAACCATTTTGGCTGCGATACGCTCCAACACATCTTCCATCGTGAAGTAGCCCGCATCTTCGCCGATTTGTGCATGCAAGAACACTTGTAATAAGACGTCCCCGAGTTCTTCGATGATGGCCTCGTCGTCTTGTTCATTGATAGCTTGAACGAGCTCGTAAACTTCTTCGATCGCATAACGCTTTAACGATTCATGCGTCTGTTCGCGGTCCCATGGACAGCCTTCTGGGCTGCGCAAGATAGCTACGATTTCGCGGAACGTCTGCCATTCTTTATAGCGACTGCTGCGTTCTTTTACTGGTGGCACATAGACCGTCGTGAGATTCGACAATTCTACTTCTCGGTCTAGTTCAAAAAGTGGCACCGTGCGAATGACTTCCTGCGACGAACCAGCAGCTGTGACGATAGTCACCGGAAAATCATCTGGGTACTTTTCCATCAAAGTTAACTTCACTTCAGACGCACTGAATGCATCGTAGACTTGCCCAATAAAAAGGTGCTGATTCATTTGAATGTCGTCTCGGCGCATCGCTGTCCCGTCTAGAAGCTGGAATCCTTCGATTGGATCCACACGTACGGCTGCGAATAAAGGGTCCAGGAAGCTTTGACCTCCTTTGATTTCAAGCGTCACAAGACCCTCTCGCTCCGCTTCAATTAGATACTGGACAGTCTGCTCCGCAACGAGCGGATGTCCTGGAACCGCGTAGACAACGTCTTGCGACTTCGAAAGCGCAAGGAGCGTGTCTGCAATCTCGCGGTAGACAGCGGCAAAGTCGTCATGTTTCTCGTAAACTGCGTCGAAACTCGTATAGTTGAGGCCTTCGGCTGCAAGTTCTGCCAGCACCGGATGGTCCTCTGTTCGAACGTATAAAGATGTCGTCTGTTTCAAAAATTTATAAAGGCCGAGTGGCAACTGATCGAGCTCTGCCGCTCCTAGTCCAATGATTGTAATGGTTGCCATGTGATTCATCCTTTCTTACGGTTCAGCAGGAGCTGAACACCTGCCAATCGTTTGCCGAACGGCAACAGATACCATTCTTTCGGGCGCAACATCTGACGTTTCATCGTGATTGTCAAAAAGACGACGACTCCGAGTGTCACGCTAATTAGTGTGATGCCAAGTGCCTGTAACCTGCTTGGTAGTGCATCGAGCACCACCGAGTCGAGCAGCACTTCTACTGCCACTACTGTTCCTGTCATCACGACAAGCGAGAGAGCGAGTCCCGCATAAAATGACATGCCTGCCAGAGCTTCCGGCCACTGCCGCTTCAATTCATAGACGATTCCTGCGAGCGCGACAACCATCGCGATGTTGCCTGCGAGTGCGGCACCTAAAATCCCGTAGTTCGCTATCAGTAAGCTATTGCCCACGACTTTCACGATAAGCGCGACGACGAGCCACGCTGTTGGTCGCCAGATGCGTCCGACCCCTTGCAAGATTGCCATAAACAACAGAATGAGGGACAGCCATAGCACTTGACCACTTCCGACCATCAGCACTTCCGATAAATCCCGAGTCTGAAACAGCGTTTCGTTGACGTATGGCATCGTTAAAATCAAGCCCACCGCAGCGGCGCTTCCGAACAAGACAGCAACTCGGTAAGACAGCTGAATAAATGGCATAGCGCCTCGACCCTGCTGCTGTTTGGAACGACTCGCAATGAGTGGGACGAGTGCAAATGCCAAAGACGTCGTCACTACGATGCCCATCTGAATGAGTGGCTGTACGCGGTCATAGATCCCTTTGGTCTCTTTCGCCTGTTGCAAGTCCATTCCGATAACCGTCAGCTGATTCATCACCGTTAAGGAATCGATGAGCTGCAGCATGAGGAAGAACAAGCTACTGATACTCGCACTGATACTGATCCAGGTTAGGTCACGCACGATGGACCGGGTCGACAGAGTCGACGTCGTTTTCGTAAACAGTCTGCGCTCGTCTTTCGTCAGCCACCAGCCGAGGAGTACAATACCAGCTGCTTCCCCAACGCTTGCTCCAAATAGTGCGACCGCTCCTGTTGCATACAAATCATTGGTCCACTGTAGCACAAGGAGTGCTCCGACCAAGATGAAACCAACTCGGACAGCTTGTTCGACCACTTGCGAGAGGGCCAGTGGCGTCAACCGTTCGGTAGATTGATAGATACTTTTTAATAGAGCTAGAAACGGCATCGCCAAGATGACGACGGCTCCGATACGCAGTAATGGGGCAAGCTTCGTGTCGCCCATCGTTGCAGCAAGCCAGTCTGCTCCGAGTATAAACAACAAGAAAATAACGACAGACAACAACCCGATATACGTAAAACCGACCTGTTTGATCTTCTGGACTGTCGCCTCATCTCCCTGCGCCCGGTAATCGGACATCAGTTTGGCAAGGGCGACGGCAAAGCCGACCGACGTCCAGGTCGTAATCATCCCGATGAACGGGTAGATCTGCTGGTAAATATAAAACCCTTCGTCCCCCACCATGTTTTGGAACGGTACACGGTAGACGGCACTCAGTAGTTTGATGACAAGAGCTGATATGGTGAGCATGGCTGCACCTTTCATATAGCTGGACATTTTCCATTGGGTAGACATGCGTACACCTGCTTACTTCATTTCTCTTACCGTAGTATACCAAATTCAACGGAAAAAACCGCACCTAGATAGGTACGGTTCCTCTCATCCATTCATTTGTTTGGCCAAAAAGCTGGCAGCCGTCTCAAGCGCCTTCATCTCCGGGTCACCGATATAGTGCACCTTCGACAGGATAAACAGGTCGCCAATCATGTCGACATTCAAGACGATGGGCACAACGCCATATGAACGGACTGTCTCTTTGACGCCAGGAATCCATTCGACACTTTCTTCGAAAGACCTGCCACCGCCACTACTTCGTCCTGATCAGTAATCATCACGGGCGTCCCAAGCGTCTCATAGAGCGCTTCGGCATTACTCGCTCGCAAATGTACCTAGCTTGTGAATGGGAGAATACTTTTTTAAAATGATCTCGTCTTCACGGTCCGTAAAAATTTCAAGGGGGTCTCCTTCACGGATACGCATCGTGCGCCGAATTTCTTTCGGAATCACGACACGTCCCAAATCATCGATTCGTCTTACAATTCCTGTTGCTTTCATGTGCGGCCATCCTCTCTTGGAAAACTCTAGCTATCTCTGCCATAGTATGGCGACAAGAAAGGAAAATTATGCACACATTGCGTTAAGATGCCTGACGAATCGCTTGTGGAGACACTTCCATCATTTTTTCGAGCACGTCGAACGGATGGTGCTTGCCGCCTTTTAAATCAATTTTAATGAGGAACTGACCTTGATCCACACCAAAATTGACTTGTTTGCCGTATGCCATCGACTTTTCGTAGAACACCGCTGCGTCAAACTGCTGGGAGGTCTTCTCTGTAAAGCGGACAATCAGCTTGCCACCTTGTTCTTTGATACTCTCGACACCACTTTGGCGGCCCCAAACCTTCATGCGAGCAATACGCAACAAGTTCTCGGCTTCAAGCGGCACATCACCGAAGCGGTCTTGCAGCTCATCGTAGATGTCGTGGTATTCTTCTTCTTTATCGAACGCTTTGATGCGTTTGTACATCTGGATCTTTTGGTAACCATCGGCAATATACGTATCCGGGAGATAGGCATCGAACGGTACGGAAATCTCGATCTCGACGACTTCTTCTTGCTCTTTCCCGGTCCGCTTGCGTTCCACTGCTGCTTCAAGAAGCTGCGTATACAAATCGTATCCGACAGAATCGATAAAGCCGTGCTGTTGAGAACCGAGAAGGTTCCCCGCACCTCGAATGGACAAGTCGCGCATCGCAATCTTGAATCCAGAACCAAGCTCCGTGAACTCTTTGATGGCTTGCAGACGCTTCTCTGCGACATCTGTCAGCACCTTATCTCGCTGGTGCATGAAATACGCATAGGCGACACGGTTCGAACGGCCGACTCGACCACGTAACTGATACAGCTGGGACAGTCCCATGCGGTCCGCATCATGGACGAACAACGTGTTGACGTTCGGAATATCGATTCCCGTCTCAATAATAGTCGTCGTGACGAGCACGTCATATTCTCCTTGCAAGAAACTGATCAAGATGGACTCAAGCTCCGTCTCGGTCATCTGTCCGTGCGCATAGGCAACTCGAGCAGATGGGACAAGACTTTGGATTTCTTCGACCTTGCGTGTAATATCTTCGACGCGGTTATATAAGAAGAACACCTGACCACCACGTGCCATCTCGCGTTCAATCGCTTCTCGCACAAGTGCGCCGTTGTATTCGACGACATACGTCTGGATCGGGAAACGGTTCTTCGGTGGCGTCTCGATGACAGACAAGTCACGCACACCAATCATCGACATGTGAAGTGTCCGCGGAATCGGAGTAGCTGTCAACGTGATGACATCCACAGATGTCTTCAATTGTTTGATTTTTTCTTTGTGCTTCACACCAAAGCGTTGTTCTTCATCGACAATGAGAAGCCCAAGGTCTTGGAACTCGACGTCTTTAGAAAGCACGCGGTGCGTTCCGACTACCACATCGACCAGTCCTTTTTTAAGGCCAGTCGTCGTCTCGGTCTGTTGCTTTTTCGTACGGAAGCGACTCAGAAGGCCCACTTCAATAGGGAAGTCTGCAAAGCGCTCCATCAGTGTGTCGTAGTGCTGCTGTGCAAGTATTGTGGTTGGACATAAGAAGGCAACTTGCTTGCCGTCCATGACAGCTTTGAACGCTGCACGAATGGCGACTTCTGTTTTCCCGTAACCTACGTCTCCACAGACGAGTCGGTCCATAGGGCGTGCTTTTTCCATGTCTCGCTTGATTTCTTCAATCGTTCGTAACTGGTCTTCCGTCTCTTCATATGGGAAAGCAGCTTCAAATGCCTGCTGCAAATCATTGTCGGCTTCAAACGCATGACCGATCTCAGCTTCGCGTTTTGCATAGAGCTTGATCAACTCGTCCGCAATATCTTCAACCGCTTTCGATACTTTTGTCTTCGTCTTCTTCCAGTCCGCACCACCCAGTTTGTGCACTTTCGGCTCTTTCTCGCCGGAGCCCACATATTTCTGGATGAGGTCAATCTGGTCAACCGGTACAAATAACTTGTCATCGCCTTTGTAGCGAATATGCAAGTAGTCTTTGTGGATCCCGTTCATCTCAAGGGTTTCAATACCAATATACTTTCCGATCCCGTGGTGAATATGAACAATCCAGTCCCCTGGCTTGATATCGGAATAACTCTTGATGCGCTCTGCATTCGAGAGCTTTTGACGATTGGCTCGTTTTTTCGGACGTGACTTAAAGAGCTCCGCATCTGTGATGACCGTAATACGCTGCAATGGCAGCTCGAATCCAGCATTCAGATCACCGTCTAGTAAATAAACGCCAGGTTCTGAGAGGTGCGCATCCGGATGCATGATTTTTGAAGACATGTCGTAGTCTTCGAGCACTTCTTGTACTTTTTGCAGACGCTCTTTTCCTTCTGCAAGAATGACAACACGGAAATTCCCTTGCTTCCAGCGCTCCATCTCCCCAGCGAGCAGGTGCATCTGGCCATGGAACTCTTGCATCGGCTTACACGAAAAGCTGAGTGTTGATTTGATGGGAACCCCACTGAAGGTACGTGCAAATAGAGAATAGTAGATCTGCTTCTGCTGCATCCCTTGCATCACAGTTTTTAAAGAAGTGGCTGGTTTCGCTTTATGGACAATCAATCCTTCTTCTAATAGTGACAAGAACCAGTCCATCTCTTCTCGCTCTAACGTTTCTGCAGTCTCTTGAATGCGACCAAGCTCATCGAAGATCACGATAGCGTCTTCATTTACGTAATCCATCAAGTCTGAAGTGTAGCCATCTAGCAGCGGCAAGTACTTCGCCACACCGTCCGGCACTAAGCCGTCTTTCAGTAGACCGATGTCTCTTGAGATATGGTCCATGAACAGCTGTTGTGTTTGCGGGTTCTTTACTTTCTTTAACGATTCCCCGAGCGCTACTTCTAATCGTTCCTTTAAAAGCAGGCGTCTTTCTGTAGACCATAAGTAATCCGTTGCAGGTAAGATGCGAACTTCTTCTAACCGTCCCATAGAGCGTTGGTCATCTGCTGAGAACTGACGCAACGAGTCGATCTCTGTATCAAACAACTCTACACGAATCGGATGCTCGGCTTGAAGCGGATAGATATCGACGATGCCACCTCGCGTAGCAAACTCTCCAGGTGCCGAGACCATACCTTGTCGGCTATAGCCTAGGTCTACTAACGTCTGCAAGAGCGTCTCTGGTTCGATGTCTTCGCCTTCACGAAGTGTGAGTGCAAGAGCTTCCCACTCGGCAACAGGTGTCAATTTCTTACGGAAAGCCGCAACAGGTATGATGTAGACGCCTTTCTTGTTCCTAGCTAAATAATCGAGCGTTTCAATTCGTTCTGCGCGAAGCTCTGGACTAGCGATGGCCATGTCTGCTGCAATCAGTTCATCGGCAGGATATAGGAAGACCTGGTCTTCTCCTAGAACTCGAGCGTAGTCGTCTTTCACTTTTTGGGCATGCAAAAGATTCGGTGCCACGATCAGCACCGATTGATTGGTTTGTTCATAAAGTTGTTGGCCGAGAAGTGTCCGGGCACTGCCCGTCAGACCAGTGATCAATTGATGATCCGTTCCTGCGCGCACCGAGTCAATCCAGTCACGCACTTTCTTCTCTTCTTGTAAAAGCTGTAATAAAGCGTGCATACAGAGTTCCTCCAGTGAAAACAGAAAAAGGCTTTGGAGCTGATTCCAAAGCAGTTACTGTATCCATTTGTTTAGTGAAAAGTAAAGCGGGTTTTGCTCCATCGCATCTCGACAAGCGATACAGACACCATCAACGATCCACTGACCGGGATGTTCTTCTGTGACGAGTGGCTGCCAAGGCAACGATTCTTTTGTTACGGTTTGTACGATTTCCGAAAATGACTCATACGGAATGGCACTCGTCTCCTGCCTGCAGTGCCGGCACCGGCTACGTATCATTCTGCCACCGCCTTTTTACAGACAGTATAAGCAGAAAGAAAGTATTTTATGCCCCGTTATAGTCATTCATCACTTCTAAAAACGGCTTGTCGAGCCAAAGCGTACAAGCATCGGCACTTTTTTTGATGGCAAGTTCCATGTCGGTTTGTTCTTCGTCACGGAAGTTTGCGAGCACGTAATCGGGCACTTTCATTCCTGCTGGTGGTCGACTGATGCCGATTCGGATGCGGTTGAAGTTTTGTGTACCCAAATGCTGAATCAACGATTTAATCCCGTTATGACCGCCTGCACTGCCGCGTTGACGCAATCGAAGCTTGCCTGTCCCAAGATCTAAATCGTCATAGATGACGACGATATCTTCTATGTCGATATCATAATAGTTCATCAAAGGGGCTACCGCTTCACCTGATAAGTTCATATACGTATAAGGCTTCACCAGAAGCACTTTTCCTTTTGGTGTATGCGCAATGGCATAAAGTGCGTGATGTTTTGTTTGGTTGAGTTCAACGCCATATTGTTTGGCCAATTCATCGATAACAAGAAAACCGATATTGTGGCGCGTCTTTTCATATTTTTTCCCTGGATTGCCCAGGCCAATAATCATTTTCATGTGTGTCCCTCTTCATTTCCTTGCGTTATGCTCTCTAGTGTACTAGAAAAGAAGAGGAACTGCCATTCCTGACAATTCCTCTCCTTGAGCACTTCTTATTCAGCTTTTTCTTCTTCAGGTGCTTCTTCTGTAGCTTCTACATCCGTAGCATCCTCTTCAGTTGTCTCTTCATCTTCCGTAGAATCCAGTTCTTCTAGTTCTTCATCAGAACGTGGAGCTGCGATAGAGACTAGTGCATAATCGTCTTCTTCCTGTACATCAAAGTCGATCTTATCGCGAACCTCACCAAGAGTTAAAGTCTCTCCGATGTTCAATTCGCTCACATCTACTTCAATGTGATCTGGAATATCCGATGGTTTCACTTTTACAGTCACTTCACGGTTAGGTTGTGTCAATGAACCGCCTTCTTTCACACCAACAGCGTCGCCGACTGGTGTTACTGTTACAGCAACTTCAAGTTCTTCTGACATGTTGATTGCCAAGAAGTCGGCATGAAGGATCTGACCCTTGATTGGGTCTTGTTGATAATCTGTAAGAACAGCATTGATTGTTTTTCCGTCGACGTCTAATTTCATAACACCGTTACGGCCTACCTCACGAAGTACTTTAATTAATTCGATTTCTTCAACAGCGATTGCCTTGCTGTCTGTTTTATATCCATAGACTACCGCCGGTACGAAACCTTTAGCGCGTAGGGATGTATTTTCCTTCTTTGATTCACGTGTTTGAGTTGTTACCTTTGTCATAGTCATTCACTCTCCTAGTTATACTAGTTAAATGTTTACCCCGTGACGCAAGTTACTAAACATCTATCAATCAAACAATGTGCTAACTGACTTTTCTTCGTAAACGCGAACGATTGCATCTGCAAGCAATTTCGCAATTGAAAGTTCCACGATTTTTGAAGATTTTTGCTCGTCATCTAATTTAATGGAATCTGTAACGACTAGTTCCTTGATGACCGAGTTTTCAATACGCTCCATCGCAGGACCTGAAAGCACTGGGTGTGAACAGCATGCATAGATATCTTTTGCACCGTTTTCTTTTAATGCAGCAGCTGCAATAGAAATCGTTCCTGCTGTATCAATGATGTCATCGATCAGGATCGCTGTCTTGCCTTCTACATTACCAACGATGTTCATGACTTCTGCCACGTTTGGACGCGGACGGCGTTTGTCGATGATTGCAATCGTTGCTTTTAAGCGGTCTGCCATTTTTCGAGCGCGTGTTACACCACCGTGGTCTGGTGATACGATAACGATTTCAGAAGGATCAAAGTTTTTCTCTAAGAAATAATCAGATAGTAATGGTACCGCAACTAAGTGGTCGATTGGAATATCGAAGAACCCTTGAATCTGTGGCGCGTGCAAATCAAGTGTAATTGCACGTGTAGCACCTGCAGATGTTAATAGGTTAGCAACCAATTTCGCTGTAATCGGCTCACGAGAACGCGCTTTACGGTCTTGACGCGCATAGCCATAATACGGAATTACTACATTGATTGTGCGTGCAGACGCACGTTTTAATGCATCTAACATAATAAGCAGTTCCATTAAGTTTTCATTCACTGGAGATGACGTTGATTGGATGACGAATACGTCACTACCGCGAATACTCTCTTCAATATTGATTTGCACTTCTCCATCACTGAAGCGTGTAACCGTTAATTTACCAAGGGGAACTCCAACTTCTTTCGCAATGCTTTCAGCGAGCTCCGGATTCGAGTTAAGTGAGAAAATCTTTAATTTTGAACCTGCGTATTGATAGGGCATGATGATCCTCCTGAGTTTGGTAGATTGGGTTTACTTAATACGTTTTGCGTAACCTTCTTTATTTTCCTGCTTTACGCGTCCAATGGCTAGTGAATCTTCTGTTACATTTTTCGTCACAGTTGTACCTGCTGCGACATAAGCGCCTTTTCCAACCGTCACGGGTGCTACTAAGTTCGAGTTACAGCCGATGAACGCATTGTCTTCAATTGTTGTCTTGAACTTGTTCTTCCCGTCGTAGTTGACTGAAATAGTGCCACACCCGATGTTCACATTCTTACCAATTTCCGCATCGCCCATATACGTTAGATGCGAAAGTTTCGAACCTTCATCAATCGTAGCCTTTTTCACTTCAACGAAGTTTCCGATTTTCACGTGGTTGCCTAGGTCAGAACCTGGACGGATGTGTGCGAACGGACCTACTGCTACGTGGTCTGCAATCTTGCTATCTGTTACAACAGAGGAGTGCACTGTTGTGTGGCTGCCAATGTGCGCATTCTTTAAGTGCGTGTTCGGACCGATTGTGCTGTTCTCGCCAATTACAGTAGACCCCTCAAGCATTGTGCCTGGAAGTAAAACTGTATCGGAACCGATTACAACATCTGCTCCGATGTAAGTAGAGGCTGGGTCGATGATTGTTACTCCTTCACGCATGTGGTGCATAGCCAATCGACGACGCATGTAGCTCTCTGCCTGCGACAAAGCCACGCGGTCATTTACACCAAGAAGCTCATCTGCATCTGCTGCTGCGAATGCGGCAATCGCTTCGCCTTGCTCTTTCAAGATGCTGATGACATCCGTTAGGTAGTACTCACCTTGTGAGTTGTTGTTGTCGACTTTTTTCAAGGCTTCAAAAAGTGCTTTGTTGTCGAAGCAATACGTACCCGAGTTGATCTCTTGTACTTTTTGCTGTTCTGGAGTCGCATCTTTTTGTTCAACGATACCAGTAACTAATTCGTCTACTCCTCGTAAAATACGACCGTAGCCTGTTGGGTCATCCACGATTGCTGTAAGAATTGTAGCTTTTGCCCCTGCTTCGCGGTGCGTTGTCATCAACTGCTGAATCGTTTCTGGAGTAATCAGTGGCGTGTCCCCGCAAATAACAACAGTTGTTCCTTCACGGCCATCTAATACGGCTTCCGCTTGCTGAACCGCATGTGCTGTTCCTAGCTGTTCTTCTTGAACGACATACGTAGAGCGTTCACCCAGTGTGTCCTTCACCATTTCTGCCCCGTGACCGACAACCGAGACGATCTCAGTTGCGCCGAGTTTTTCCATGTTGCTCACGACGTGGTCTACCATAGGTTTTCCACAAACCGGATGCAATACTTTATATAAAGATGATTTCATTCGAGTGCCTTTACCAGCCGCTAATACGACTGCAAATAAATTTGTCATAGTCATCCTCCATGTCGAATTTCCTCTTTTGACTATAGCCGATAAAAATGCATTTTTCAACAATTTCTATATTGACAAAATTGCGAGAAAACATTATGTTTATATGTTTCGATTTTGTGGGCGGGGGATAGGGATGGGGGTTTGTAGTGGAAGGACTGGTTTCCATAAAACGAGGAATGTAAGAGTAGGAGCCGCTAACGTCAGAGTCAGAGCATTTAATGTAATAATCACCTAACTAAAGCATTTCTAAGCAAGCCTGTTCCACATCTTGAGTAATCGAGTTGCACAGGCTAGAAGCACACTCCAAAACCATTCACCCCCTATGAGGCAAAGAACGCCTCACAGGGTGCGCCTGGTTTTAGAGGAGCTTCTGGGCGAGCCTGTTCCACATCTTGAGTAATCGAGTTGCGAACGCCAGAAATCCCCGCGAAAACCGGTCGCATCCATAGAGGCAAAGAGCGCCTCTACGGACACGCCCGGTTTTCACACGATTTCTAGAGTGGCGTTCTCCACATCTAAATATAAAAAAACAAAGCTATTAAGAATAGCTTTGTTCGGCGGCCAAAGGTGCGTCTTCCGCAAGTGGCTGAGCATCTGATTGATGGTAGGCAGCTAGTACCGCATCCTGTACCTTCGTACGAGTTGTGGCGTTAATAGGGTGCGCGATGTCACGGAATTCTCCGTCTGGGGTGCGCTTGCTTGGCATTGCAACGAATAGACCTGCGTTGCCGTCGATGACGCGAAGGTCATGGACCACAAATTCATGATCAAGTGTAATCGATGCGATGGCTCGCATTCTGCCTTCTGTTTCTACTTTTCGTAACCGAACATCCGTTACTTCCACGGGTGTCACCACTCCTCATTCTAAGATGTATTTGTTGTGCTGTTATAAGATTTCTACAAAACTGTAACAATTCCTTCTATTTTATTAAAAAAATTTCAAATAATCTAAAAAGTTTAATGTTTCTTGTTTTCTAGCTGTCGGCTTACCAGTAAACGACAAAAAAAGCAGACTCTCTAACGAGAATCTGCTTTTTTCTTGAGAGATTATTTAGCTACAACTGCAATGACTTCAATTTCAACTTTAACGTCTTTTGGAAGACGCGCCACTTCTACAGCGGAGCGTGCAGGCTTGTGTCCTGCAAAGTGCTTTTCGTAAGCTTCGTTGAACTCAACGAAATCATTCATGTCTTTTAAGAACACCATCGTTTTTACGACGTGCTGTAAAGAAGAACCGGCTTCTTCTAACACAGCTTCTAAGTTTTTAAATACTTGTGCCGTCTGCTCGACGATAGAGCCGTCTACCAATTCGCCATCCGCAGTTAATGGAATTTGTCCTGAACTATAGAACATGCCGTTTACGACCATGCCTTGGACGTAAGGTCCGATAGCTGCTGGTGCTTTTGTAGTGGATACAGTTTTCACGAGTGAGTTCCGCCCTTCTGAAAATAGTTGCCTTCTTCGAGTACGATCGAGCCGTTGCGCTCATCGACTTGCTTTAATTTTAATAAAGAGACGTAATCTTGTACAAGCACTTCGGCAGTGTGTTCCGCTTCAATCAACACGGCCACACCCGCAAGTTCACCGTCAAATTCTGCTAGCAGGCTCTTCATGCCGTTCATGGTGCCTCCTACTTTCATGAAGTCGTCTGTCAGCAAGACACGCTTGCCTTTTTCCATGCTGCGCTTTGACAGGACCATCGTCTGGATGCGGCGTGCAGAACCCGATACGTAGTTGATACTCACCGTCGGCCCTTCTGTCACTTTGCTGTCTCGTCGTACCACGATTACAGGAACGTTCAGATGACGCGCAATGGCATGAGCAATTGGAATCCCTTTGGTAGCCACAGTCATGATGGCATCGATTTTTTGATTCGCATAGACAGTCGCAAAGACTTTACCAATGCGGTTCATAAGGTCGGGGTCACCGAGCAGATCTGTCATGTACAGATAGCCGCCTGGAAGGAGACGGTCAGATTGCGACATTCTCTCTTTCAATTCATCCGTGATCGCACGGATTTCTGTTTCATGTAACTTAGGAATGTATTTCACACCGCCTGCTGCTCCAGGGACCGTTAACAGATGACCTTTACCTCGTGCCTCTAAGGTTTCACTGACAATCGTCAAATCTTCACTGATGGAAGACTTGGCAGAATCATAAAGAGATGCGAAATACGTTAAGGGAATAAGACGGTGCGGATGATCGAGCAGATGCTGGGTCATATCCACAAGCCGTTCACTACGTTTCCACTTCACGTGATTTCCTCCAATTCCGAATATTTTACAGTAAACGTACCACAATTATACGCCTTTAGGCAACTCTTCTCGGTCTCCCAGCAAGCGAACGCAATACACTTCATCACAAAAGCCTCGTAAAGCATTCACAACACGCTGAGCTCTAGATTCTTGCTGGACGATACCGAATACTGTAGGACCGCTTCCTGACATCAAGACTCCCTCTGCTCCGAAACGCTTCATCTGTTCCTTCAGTTCTTTGACCTCTGGATACAGATGGAGTGTCACCCCTTCAAGAGTGTTTCCAAGACCGTGGATCATCGCTTCAAAGTCTTTCTCTTCAATAGCGCGAATCATGGCTTGTGTGTCCGGATGGAACGCAGTAGATAAGTCGAGTTGGCCGTAGATTTCAGCAGTCGAGACACCGATGACCGGCTTCGCTAGAATGATCCAACATGGTGGGGGACCTGGTAAGTGCTTGATTTTCTCTCCTCGTCCTGTAGCAAGTGCCGTACCTCCGTAAACACAAAATGGCACATCAGATCCGATTTCAGCTCCGAGGACTGCCAGCTCATCAAGAGACAACCCTAGATTCCAGACGTGATTCAATCCGCGTAACGTAGCCGCAGCATCTGAGCTTCCTCCGGCTAAACCAGCGGCAACCGGAATATTTTTTTCGATAGTAATCGAGACGCCTTGAGACACGTCATAGCGCTTCTTCAAAAGAGCCGCAGCTTGGAACGCGAGGTTTTTGGCGTCGTTTGGAATAAAGCGGTCTACAGAGACGATTTCGATGATGCCGTCTTCACGAGCTTCTAGTCCGATTCGGTCTGATAAGTCCACCGTTGTCATGATCATCTCGACCTCGTGGTAGCCGTCAGGTCGCTTCGCTAGCGTATCTAAAGTTAAATTGATTTTGGCAGGTGCTTTTACAAAATACATACCGTTCTTGATCCTTTCGATGCAAACCGTGTTTGCTAAATTCTGTGTACTCAGTGTAACACAAAAAAGCACCTCTCTCCGCAGGAAAGAGGTACTCTTATGTATGAGTGCTAAAAGTATAAGATCTTATTTGACGGCGACAAGGTTGTTCGCATCGTCGTAAATCGAGATTTCTACAGCTTCCGTTAAGACGTCCGCATAGCTATACGAAACGCGCTCGAACGAGTTTTCTTCTTGATCTAAATCAATTACAAATACTGCGTGGTACGTTTCGCGCAATACTCCTGCGCGTTCAACCGTTTTCTTGCGTCCGCCATTGGCGCGTAACTGCAAACGTTTACCTAAATGGCAATCTAACGATTTCTTGATATCCGCTAATGTCTTTGGCATTCTGCATACACCTCACTGGTATTTAGTGTATCACAATGTCATGAAATTGTCAAAATTTATTATTTTAACAAGGATAGGGAAGCGAGTCAACGATTATTTATTTTCATTTCTCCAGAGTGGATAAAAGGTCTCATGTAGGGCATCTGCTAAAGCTCCAAATTCCTGAATTGATAGGGTTTCTCCACGTCTTGACGGCTCAATCCCAGTATCTTCTAAAGCTTTCAATATCTCCTCTTTACGCGCTTTCCCCTCTGGCAGTGACGTCTGCAGATTGTTCAAGATGGTTTTGCGACGTTGTACAAAAGAACCGCGGCTCACTAGGAACAAGAAGTCCTCGTCTTTTACTAACACAGCAGGCTCATTACGACGAGTCAATTTGATGACAGCGGAGTCCACGTTCGGTGGTGGCATAAAGACTGTCTTCGGCACCGTCATGGCTACTTCTGCATCCATATAGTACTGGATAGCAATAGAGAGTGAGCCATATTCTTTCGTCCCAGGCTTCGCCGTGATACGGTCTGCTACTTCCTTCTGCATCATGACAACCATGCCACGAATCGGCAGACGGTCGTGGAGAAGCTTCAGTAAGATAGGCGTCGTCACGTAATAAGGCAAGTTGGCTACTACCATGATGTCCTCAAAGTCCGCAAGCTGCTCTGCAAAAATCGTTTTCGTGTCTGCCTCTAAGATGTCGCTGTGAATGATCTGTACGTTATCATATGGCGACAACGTGTCTTCTAGAACCGGTAACAAGCGCTGATCGATCTCAAAAGAGACGACCTTGCCTGCTGCGCGCGCCAAATGCTCTGTAAGCGCACCAATTCCTGGTCCGATCTCCACTGCTGCAGAATCTTTCGTCAACTCTGCATGGGACACGATGTTACGCAGAATGTTCGGGTCAATCAAAAAGTTCTGTCCTAGACTCTTCTTGAACGAGAACCCGTATTTTTTTAAAATCTCCTGTGTTCGTACAGGGGTTGCGATATCTTTCATAATCCATCCTCCTGTTCCAGCACTTCAAGAGCGTGGTGCCACTCTTCTTGTGTGATGCGGAACATATCTAATCGTTTCAGTAGTTGTTTGCCGTTTGTATAGCCGATCTGTAAGGCATCTCCGAGAACTTCTCGACGTCGCGCCGAGTCTGGGTGGCCGATCAGCTTGGCATCCAGAAGTTGTTTCTTGGTGAAGGTGGCTGCTGGGCGTTCTTCAGGGGTGTAGACTTGCTCAAGTGCATGGCGGATGGCTTCATCCGTCGCGTGTTCAATCCCCAGCCCGTTGCCGTTCTTCGCAATGGCTTGGCGTTTTGGTAAGAAAGCATGCTTGACGTCTGGAACGGCTTGTTCAATTAGTGCGCGTATCCGTCGGCCTGGATAGTCAGGGTCGGTGAATACGATGACGCCTCGCGCTTCTTGAGCACGTTTGATTTTTCTGAGCGTCTCTTGCGTCACAGCCGAACCGTTTGTCTCGATTGTGTCTGCCTGAACGGCTCGTCGAATGGCGGTCGTATCATCTTTTCCTTCTACTACGATAATCTCTTTGATATCCATGCTTCTTTCCTCCTTTCCATTGTACGCAGAAAAGCTCTCCCTGTCATCGCAAGGAAGAGCTGGTTGTATTACTCAATAATTTTGATACGGACGGTTTTCCGTCCAAATGCGTAGGCTTGTTCTTTTGTAGGTACAAAAACATCGATTTTATTTCCTTTGATGGCACCGCCAGTATCCCCAGCAATTGCATAGCCGTAGCCTTCTACCCAGACTTTAGAGCCTAGAGGAATGACACTTGGATCTACTGCAATGACTTTTAGATGTGGGTTGGCTTTTAAGTTGATTCCCGTTGCGGTAATCCCTGAACATCCTGTGCAAGAAGCTGTATAGGCCGTAGCCGATACATAGAATTCGCGTCCTTCTGGCTCGGCAGACGAGCTACGAGAGACCGGTTTAGAAGCAGAGGCTTGCTGAGTCGCAGCGGCTACAACGACCTTCGTCCCGACGTGTACGACCTCGTTCGTTGCTTTTTCAGTGACTTCTTCAGAAAGTACTTTCTTCGCAACGACTTTGCCGTTCTCTTTCGTGAATTCAATCTTCTTCGCTAACGTTCCAGGTTTCCCTTCACGTACCACTTTTTCTTTGCCTTTTAAAAGCGAATCGTCTTTTTTAGTTTCCGTTTTAAACGCTATGTCTTCTTCCACTACATCGGTGACTTTTTCTACACGAGTAATTTGAACCACAGAGTCAGGTGTCACCACCTTATCCGGATCTAAGTTGACTCGGTCGAGTTTATTAAGATGAATGCTGTGTTGTTTTAAAAAGTCAGCGACCGTAGTCGAAGTGGACCAAACGAGTTTTTCTGTAGTTCCGTCGATCAATTTTACTTGATACGCTTTCGCAATCGAAATTTCATTTTGTTGTCCGACCTCCGCATCTGCGGCAGGTGCAATCTGGTCATACTCGGTTACTTCAACGCCCGCTTGGGCTAAGATTTCTGATACGCGATCCGCGGTTGTGTCGATGGTTTGTGTTTTTCCATCGATTCGAATCGTAATGGTTTGTGCCTGTTCCCACTCCACTGCTAAATCATGAGCAATTGAAGTGTTCAATGAGGGATATACATGATCGGCTTGTGCCACCTCGATATTTTGTTCCTCGAGAAGTTCGCCTACTGTATCTGCATGAGTTGCTAGTTCTTGTTGTTGTCCGTTGACAGTCAATGTAACCGTCTTTTTCGTCCCTTCGAACAATACGAAAGAAACGACTGCAAGAAATACGAGTAGAGTGACGATCGTCATCCACGTATCCTTGCTCCTCAATGAGTTAGAGAACAGGTTTTTCATGGTAAAATTTGACATGAAAAACGCCTCCTTATTCACTCGGATGATTATATCTAGAGGTCAAGATATTTGTCAAGCTCGATTGTCTGACCTTTATGTCGATATCATGTCATCCGGTTCTGTTACCCAGTATGGAGGCGTCTTTCACGTTTTAATCAAATCCCGAAAAACTTTTCTGCATTTTGTGTGGTGACCTTCGCCACTTCTTCCACCGAAAGCTCTTTTAAACGAGCAATTTCCTCTGCCACAAGGGGCACATAAGAAGGCTCATTTCGCTTGCCTCGGAATGGATGTGGTGCAAGATACGGTGCGTCCGTTTCAATCAATAAATGCTCCAACTCGATTTCTTTTGCGACTTCTTTCGGTGTCTTCGCATTTTTGAAAGTCACCGGACCCCCTAGTGAGATCATAAAGTTCAGTCGGATTGCTTCACGTGCTGTCTCGACACTTCCGCCGAAGCAGTGCATAATGCCCCCTGTCAGTTCCGCTTCCTCTTCCCGCAAGATGCGCAAGACATCGGCTGTCGCTTCCCGATTATGGATGATGAGCGGCAACTTGACGCGCTGGGCGAGACGGATATGTTTGCGGAACAATTCTTGTTGCACATCTTTTGGCGACTTATCCCAGTAATAATCAAGGCCGGTCTCTCCAATGCCGACCACTTTGTCATGGGCAGCCAGCTCTTCGATCCATTTTAAGTCCTCTTCCGTGCAGTCTACCGCGTCTACCGGGTGCCATCCGACCACTGCATAAATATCCGGATCCGCTTCCGCAAGAGCCATGGCACGCTTGATCGTCTTTGTATCAAATCCGATGACTACCATCTTTTGTACACCCTTTTCTCGTGCACGCGAAATGACTTGTTCTAAGTCTTCATCGTATTGATCTGCATTTAAATGCACATGTGTATCTATAAATTGCATGGAATCCACCTCTTTTAAAAGAGCCTGCTCATGATGGGCAGGCTCTGGTTTAGTAGTTATTTGACTTGTGCGCCGTTTTCTAGCTTGTCATCCACTTCTGCAAGTGTCAGATAGCCATTTTTCGAGCCCGCTAAAATCATCCCTTGAGACAATTCTCCGCGAAGCTTTACAGGCTTCAAGTTAGCTACGACGATGACTTTCTTGCCGATCACGTCTTGTGGTTTGTAATGCTCTGCAATTCCTGATACAACTTGGCGTTGTTCATAACCAAGATCCAATTGCAGCTTCAATAGCTTAGATGTTTTCGGTACAGGCTCACAAGCAGTAACAGTCGCCACTCGCAAGTCGACTTTCATGAAATCGTCGATAGAGATCTCTTCGACTTCAGGAGCTTCTTCTTTCGGCTCTTCAACAGCAGCAGGGGCTGCTCCGCCTTGCATCTGCTCACGGATGTAAGCTGTCTCTTCCTCAACGTCTAGACGAGGGAAGATTGGAACACCTTTCTCGACCACTTTCGTTCCTTGAGGGATGCCGTGGAATGCATCAAGGCCTTCCCATGCTAGGTCGTTCTCCGAAAGGCCTAACTGACGAAGGATTTCGATTGGATTTTTCGTCAAGAACGGCTGGACCAGGATCGCGGTCAGACGCAGGCTCTCTGCCAAGTGCACCATGACAGATGCTAACTTCCCGCGGTCTGCTTCTTCTTTAGCCAAAACCCATGGTTGTGTTTCATCGATGTACTTGTTTGTACGGGAGATGAACGTCCAAATGTCCGATAGCACGATGCTGAACTGCATCTTCTCCATATTGTCTTCGACTTTTTGTTTCGTCTCCGCGAACAATTCGTGAAGCGTCTTGTCGAATTCCGTCTCTTCTGCAAGATCCACTGGAATCTCGCCGCCAAAATATTTGTTGATCATTGAAATTGTACGGTTCAACAAGTTTCCAAGGTCGTTTGCAAGGTCATAGTTGGTACGCTCGACAAATGATTCTGGCGAGAACACCCCATCTGAACCGAATGGCAACTCACGTAGCAGGAAGTAACGCGTAGCATCTAGTCCGTAACGCTCTACTAGCATCTCTGGATAGACCACGTTTCCTTTTGATTTCGACATCTTGCCGTCTTTCATCATAATGAAGCCGTGAGCGAACACTTTTTTCGGCAGTGGCAAGTCCAGTGCCATCAAGAAGATCGGCCAGTAAATTGTATGGAAACGTACAATGTCTTTCCCGACTACATGGACGTCTGCTGGCCAATAGTTGTTGAACTTCGATTCGTCCTCTGAACCGTAGCCAAGTGCTGTGATGTAGTTCGACAAAGCATCTACCCACACATAGATGACGTGTTTCGGGTCTCCTGGAACCTTGATTCCCCAATCAAACGATGTACGGGAGACGGATAGATCCTCAAGGCCTGGCTTGATAAAGTTGTTGATCATCTCATTTTTTCGAGACTCCGGCTCGATAAAGCCTGGGTTTGCATCATAGTAAGCAAGTAGACGATCCGCGTATTTTTTCATATTGAAGAAATACGACTCTTCTTTTACTTTCTTGACCGGACGGCCACAGTCTGGGCAGTTGCCATCAACCAGCTGCTTCTCTGTAAAGAACGACTCACACGGTGTGCAGTAGTTTCCTTCATATTCGCCTTTGTAGATATCTCCATTGTCTAGGAATCGCTGGAAGATCTTCTCGACAGCGTCTTTATGACGTTTCTCTGTCGTGCGGATGAAGTCGTCGTACGAGATGTCCATGATCTCCCAGACCTTCTTTGCCGCTTCTGCAATCTCATCTACATAAGCTTGCGGCTCTTTGTTGTTCTCTTCCGCTTTCTCTTGGATCTTCTGACCGTGCTCGTCCATTCCTGTTAGAAAACGGACGTCGTAGCCTTTTAAACGCTTGTAACGCGCAATCGCATCAGATGCAACCGTCGTATAGGCGGTTCCAATGTGGAATTTTCCACTTGGATAGTAAATCGGAGTGGTAATATAAAATGTTTTTTTCTCTTGAGTCATGCGAATGCGCCTCCACTAGTTTCATTACTCTTCATTGTATCGAAATCAGGATGTCGATTCAATTGATGAAGAAATTCTCTTTTTGTCGACATGTCGAAAACATCATTCGACAAATCCACTTATTCCCTTAACTTGCTCTTTCTGCGTCATATTTGGAAACACAAATGAAATTGACGTTATATTTTTATTATCATTAATTAATAATATCATATTATTACCATTTTTATCGAATGTTTTGAAACTTACATAATTGACGTATTTGGGAGTTGTTGGTATGATAAAATCCATAACCAAAACCATTTGTCGAAAAATGACGAATTTTATTCCGAGAGGGGAACCATCCAATGAAATCTACAGGTATTGTACGTAAAGTTGACGAACTAGGACGCGTCGTTATTCCAATCGAGCTTCGCCGCACATTAGGCATCGCTGAGAAAGACGCTCTTGAAATTTATGTAGACGATGACAAGATCATCTTAAAGAAATACTTACCAAACATGACTTGTGCAGTAACAGGCGAGGTATCTGATGATAACCTTCGTTTAGTTGGTGGAAAGTTAATCCTTAGCCCAGAAGGCGCTGAGCAATTAATCAAAGAAATCCAGTCCAACTTAACTAAATAAGCGTATTCCTCTTTTTTATAAAAAGCTGCCTTTCCTCACTGGAAGGCAGCTTCTCTCTTTTTATGCGTCTTCTAAATGATACGCTGCGTATACGTCTCGCTTGTTGAGCTGACGCGCCGTAGCCACTTCTTTGATCGCCTGCTTTGATGACAGGTCTTGTTGCACCATGAGAGTTTCGACATGGCGCTTGATATCGAGGTCTTCCCACCACTCGGCCGAGCGATTCTCTTCGACCACCTGCTCCGAAGTCCCCTCAATCACCAAACAAAACTCTCCGCGAATCTCATGAGTCTCCGCCCACTGGATCGCTTCTTCTACAGTTCCACGAATGAACTCTTCAAATTTCTTTGTCAGCTCCCGCGCAAGTACAATGCGACGTTCTGCACCAAGCACATCACGAATCGCTCCAAGGACTTCTTTTAGGCGGTGCGGTGCTTCATAAAAGACAGTCGTTTCTGTACGAGACAATAACGCTTCGAGTGCCGCTTTGCGTTCTTTTTTTCCTCGTGGCAAGAACCCGTAAAACGTGAAGGGTTGCGCAGGAATTCCTGATGCAATCAATGCTGTTAATGCTGCATTGGCCCCGGGAACCGGAACTACCGCAAAGCCTTCAGAAAGTGCGCGTCTCACAAGGTCGTCTCCTGGATCGGAGATGCACGGCATGCCGGCATCACTCACGAGCGCTACTGATTTCCCTTCTTTTAAGAGATGAATCAATTTACTTCCACCTGCCTCTTCATTATGGGCATGATAGCTCACTAACGGCGTCTCAATCTCAAAATAATGACAAAGCTTCTTCGTATTTCGTGTATCTTCCGCAGCAATCACATCGACTTCTTTTAAGATGCGAATCGCTCGAAATGTCATGTCTTCTAGATTGCCGATCGGTGTTCCAACCAAATAAAGGCAACTTGAATTCTCAAATTGATGAGACGATTGGATTTTCATGGGCTCGCATCCTTTCCAAATACTGCTCTTTTTGCTTACGTGTCAACTGTTTGAACGCATACTCTTGTTTCATAGCCAATGAACGCGTTTCGAATTGCTCAAAATGTACTAATTTTACTGGGAGGCGCGGCCGCGTATATTTGGCCCCCTTGCCATCATTATGTTCCTTCAATCGACTCAACACATCTTTTGCGTAACCCGCATAAAAAGTCTCATCTTCACACAGCAGCACATAGAAAAAATGACTATTTTTTACTTCCATATAAAATCTCCTCTATTTCCGCTGTGTATGACCCATTTTCTTGATAGACGATGACTGGAGGCAAGATTTTCACGTCCGGCTTGCCATCTTTGATTCCTTCTATTAATAAGGTATTCGCTTCCTTACCTTCTTTCGGATACACGAGTTGAATACGCTTTGGTTCCAAACGGTTCCGTTTCATCGCTTCGATCAGCTCAATCATCCGCCCTGGTCGGTGCACGAACGCTGCTTTCCCACCTTGCTTCAGAAGCGAACTGGCATTAGCTACCGCTTCTTCTAACGTCAGATGAATCTCATGACGCGCAATTGCATGATGCTCGAGTAGCTTTTGGTCTTGTGCCGCATCCGCAGTAAAGTACGGGGGATTGCATGTGACCGTATCATACTTCTCAAATCCGAGATCACGCGCGATGCCACGCACATCGCCTTGTTGAATAGTGATCTGGTGTTGCAGCTCGTTGTACTGGACGCTACGTGTCGCCATATCCGCTAATCGGTCTTGAAGCTCGACACCGATGATCGGTGTCTTGGTACGCGCACTCAGGAATAGCGGAATAGCCCCATTTCCTGTGCAGAGGTCTACAATCTGTCCTCGAGTCTTCGGGATGGATGCGAAACGTGCGAGCAGCACGGCATCTAAGGAGAAGGAAAAGACAGAGGGGCTCTGTATGATGCGGAGGTCTTCCGCCAGTAGATAGTCCAGTCTCTCATCATCACGTAGTAAATCCATTTCAGTCGCCTCTTTCTTTGAAAAAAGCTGACACCGAGTTCGGTATCAGCTGCTCATTACGTATCTTTATTTAAAAATGCCAAACAGAACATGCAATCCAACTCTTTGCGGGGACTTCCAAACTGCGGATGGCAGACATGGAACCCTTCTTGATACAACCGAGCCAAGTTGTCATACCCTTCGCCGATGTCCCGCTTCGTCGGCCGCTTCTGCTCCTGGAGCTTTGCCTCTTCTGCATGAATCGCATCGAGACGCTCACGCAAGTGATGATTCTCTTGCTGCAACGTCTGGTGCTCTTCCATCATAATGGCAACAAACTCTTTCAAAGCCCGAAACTGCTCTTGCGTGGACTTTAATTGTTCTTCAAACGCAACAATCGTCTCCAAAAAATTACGGTCCATCACAACTCACCTCATCCATCTCTGCAGGTTACGAATGCTGCACTAGTTCTTCTAGGGAATACTCGAGTACACGCTGTCCTTCGAACAATTCGACACGCAGGACACGCTCTAAAATATTCAAACCAACAACTTTGCCTTTCCCTTCAGGCGTTGTCACTTTTTGACCAAGGTCCGGCAACAAAGCACGAGCCTCTTCGTATTCATCGTTCTCGTATTTCAAACAGCACATTAAACGGCCACACAAGCCCGAGATTTTAGATGGGTTGAGTGACAGGTTTTGATCTTTAGCCATCTTGATAGAAACCGGTTCAAAATCACCTAAAAATGTCGAACAACAGAGCAATCGACCACAAGGTCCCACTCCTCCGAGCATTTTCGCTTCATCACGAACGCCAATTTGACGCAGTTCAATACGCGTGCGGAAAACAGACGCCAGATCCTTGACCAAGTCACGGAAATCAACGCGGCCTTCTGCAGTGAAATAGAAAATAATCTTATTCCGGTCAAATGTAAATTCGACATCTACCAGTTTCATTTCTAGCTTGCGTTCTCGGATCTTTGAGTCCCCAAGTGCTAAAGCTTGAAGGGATTCCGATTTGTTTTCTTCCACTTGCAGTCGGTCTTTTTGAGATGCCGGACGCACTACTTTACGGAGCGGTAGTACGACGTCGTTCTCATCGACTTCGCGCACAGGAATAACGACCTTTCCAAACTCGACTCCACGAGCCGTTTCGACGATTACGTAGTCGTCTAATTCACAGACAAATTCACCTGGATCAAAATAATATATTTTACCCGCTTTCTTGAAGCGGACGCCAATGACTTTATACACCTGCATTAACCTCCCGCAGCTCTATAACTAGCTGCTCCATTAACAACGTACGATTCGCATTCTGATGAAGACGACGTCTGGCTTTCATGATGTGTTCTAGCTGGTAGGTCAATTGCTCAAACGTGCTTCGCATCGCGATTTGCTCCCATAGCGCTTTTTTATCGGGAAACGTACAGTCGCTTCCGGGATTTGCTTTACAAGCTACGATATCTCGATATGCAAAAAGCAGTAAATCTAGTATGCGCTCTGCTTTTTCTTTATCCTTCAGCAAAGGAATCACATGTTCATGTGCTTGGACGAGCGCATGAGCTGTTCCACGTTCCAGTGCCTCCATTAATTTTAACACGCCTCTTCTCGCAAGTCCAAACTCCTCTTCTTCTGTAAGAGCCAGTCCTTCTTCCACCGAATTAGCCATTTTGCTAATCGTCGACGCCATACTTTCCGTTACTTCTTGCTCCATCAATTGCTGCTTCAATTGCTCTGAAGAAATGGGCTGCAAGGTCATTTGTTGACACCGCGAGCGAATGGTCGGAAGGAGTGCATGGGGTTGGTTGGTCAATAAAATAGCTGTGACATCACTTGTCGGTTCTTCAAGAAATTTAAGTAGTGCGTTAGCCGATGATGCATTCATGCGGTGTGCTTCATGAACGATATAAAATTTTCTGCCAGACTCACGAGCCGTCTTGCTGAGTTCGTGAATGAGCTGATCAATCTGCTCTCGTTTAATGAATTGACCATCTGCTTCGACAGAATGGACGTTCAAATGATTGCCTGATTTCAATAATCGACACGCCCGACATGTTTCACATGGAACATTTTGTGGATTTTCACAAAGCGTCATTTGAATCAAAAAGTGCGCGACCGCTTCTTTTCCGGAGCCTTGTTCTCCTGTCAACAGTACAGCGTGACTCAGGCGATCACTTTGAATCATGCGGGTTAGTTGGGCGACCAGCCTTGGCTGGCGCTCGGGTGCCTGACTTGCTTGCCAGTCCATGACAGAATCCCCCTTCTTTTTGGTTTGTGTTGATGATATTTCGTTCGATGCAGAAGAAATCGGGTTTGATGCAGAAGAAATTACGCTTCTTGCAGAACAAACAACGTTTGATGCACAATAAATTCCGCTTATGCAGAAGAAATCTCGTTTGATGCAGAACAAGTTTCGCTTCTTGCAGAACAAACACCGTTCGATGTAGAAGAACGACCGCTCAGCTCAGCGAGCCTGTTCCACTTTTCTCTGAAATCGAGTTGCGAACGTCAGAAATCCCCATCAAAATCGTTCACCCCAACCGAGGCAAAGAGCGCCTCACTTGGTGCGCCTGGTTTTGCTGAAATTTCTAGAGCGGCGTTCTCCACATCTAGTAGTTCCAAAAAAAACCGCGTGCGCATTATGCGACACACGGCCCATCGTGTTTATTAAAAGTGGTGAAAATGCTCGATTGGCATAACAAATACTGTAGCGCCACCCACTTCAACTTCCACCGGATACGGAATATACGAATCCGCATTTCCGCCCATCGGTGAAACCGGAGCGACCATTTGTTCACGTGCACGACAGTTATCTCGTATTAAATCCAGTACTGTAGGTACTAGGTGATCTTCTGTTCCAATTAAAAAGGTTGTGTTCCCAGAACGTAGGAAGCCTCCCGTACTGGCAAGCTTGGTTGCCCGGAATTTTGCCTTTGTCAGGGCATTGGATAAACGGTTGCTGTCTTGATCTTGAACGACGGCGACAACGAGTTTCATAGGATCCACCTCCATTTTATCTTAGTATACCATATTGAGGTCCTTGCGGATGTGTGCATACATCTCTTCTTCGACCTCTTCCATAGTTTTTCCTGCATCGATTCGAACAATGCGATCAGAAAATTTCTCGCACAGCTGTTGGTAGCCTTCGTACACTTTTTGGTGGAACGCGAGGCCTTCTTCGTCCAAGCGGTTTACTTCTCGAACGGCCGATGCCTCAATACGGCGTAGTCCCTCTTCCGGAGTAATGTCAAAGAAATACGTGCGAGTAGGAAGGAAGCCTTCAATCGCAAATTGGTTGATGGACCATACTTCCTCGACACCCAGCCCTCGGGCATATCCTTGGTAGGCAAGGGAGCTGTCTACGAAGCGGTCACATATGACGACTTTACCCTCTTCTAGTGCCGGGTGTACCTTTTCAACAAGATGCTGCCTACGAGCCGCTGCATAGAGAAGGGCTTCTGTGCGACTGTCCATAGCTGTGTTCTTTGTATCGTGCAGCACTTCGCGGATCTGTTCGGCTATTGGAATGCCCCCCGGTTCCCTTGTCAGCATGACGTCCACCCCTTCTTGGCGCAAGCGCTCTGCTACACGCTGAGTGATAGTCGTTTTGCCCGCTCCATCCGGTCCTTCAATTGTTAAAAAATAACCTTTCATTCGTTTGCTTCCTCCAGTACATAGACGTGACGGTCTGATAGACGGTGCTCTCCTTGGAACGAGGCTTTCCCCATCAGACATTCTTCGAGTTGAACAAGTGTTTTGACAGTGAATTTTTCGCCCGGTAATAGTAGCGGGATTCCCGGTGGATACGGGATAATGGCACCTTTTGCGATGCGACCAATAGCTTTCGTGTACGGAATCCATTCGCCTCTTTCGCGTTGCACGGTAGCTAGCGGGACTTCCAGTTTTGTAAGTTGATTTGGTATGACTGCTGTGACGACAGGGAGTGCCTGTGGTCGAACGTTTTTTAAAGCTTCACAAGCACGTTTGACACGACTGCGAAGCTCTGCAAAACGGTAATCTTCTCCGTATTTGAGTAAAGGCAGCATAAATAGGACATGCTGACCATGTGCCAGTTCTACAAACACACCTTGTTGCTCGAGAGCCTCCTTTACTTGGTGTCCGGCATGCTGACCAAAGCGAATCATCAGTTTGAGTGGATCGTCCACTTCCACGATGTCGAGACCGGCAAGTCCTTGGAGACTATCGAGAAACAAGGCTCTCTTATCCATCAGGTGATGGTAGTCTCGCGGTGTAAAACTTGCGATGTAAGCACGCGCATCATCTAGAGACGCCATGATCGGATAGGACGGACTGCTCGATTGCAGCATCCGCAGGGCATGTTCAACACGATCCTTTGAGACGAGCTCCGAGTTGAAATGTAAAAACGAGCCCATCGTCATGGCAGGCAGACTCTTGTGGGCCGACTGCACAACGACGTCCGCTCCACATTCTAGAGCCGAGACGGGGAAATAGTCAGATGCTTGGAAGTGAGCCCCGTGCGCTTCATCTACAAGGACCGGTACATGTCTTTCGTGACACCAGGCAACAAGTTCCATCAAATCAGACACCACACCAAAATAGGTCGGTGTCGTAAGTGCCACAGCACGAATCATAGGAAATTGCGAGAAGGCCTGTTGGATTCCGGCCAATGTAATGTGAGCCGCTGTCTCTGTCCGATGATCCCATTCTGGTGTGATGAAAATCGGTTCCACGCGTGCAAGTTCCAGTGCATGGAATACGGATTTATGGGCATTTCGCTGGACGAGTACGTGATCTCCTGGCTCTGTAGCCGCAAGTAGCATGGCCAAGTTGCCAACGGTCGATCCGTTCACTAGAAAGTAGCTGCTTCGCGCTCCGTAAAACCTGCCCAACAGGTCTTGCGCTTCGGCAATCACGCCTTCTGGTGCGTGTAAGTCATCGAGTTCCGTCAGCTCTGTGACGTCATACGCAAGTCCATCTCGCAGCGGTTTTGGTAGCGTACTGAAATAGCCGTTCTTATGCCCCGGTACATGTAGGGACATCGGCTGTTTTTCTGCAAATTGCTGTAGTTTTTCTACAAGGGGTCGGCGCATAGAAAACGCTCCTTTTTTCTGTGTGCTCTCAGTATACCATCAAGAGGAGGTGGGACTCATTTTTTTCAAGGCTACGAGCAGGACATCGCGTTCCTCCTGTGTGAGTAAAGAGAAATTCTCCTCTAAATAAGTAAAGTGTTCTTGAAGTAGGCTAGAGATTACTTTCTCCCCTAGTTTCGTGATTTCAACATAGGAACAGCGTTTATCTGTTGAACTGACTCGTTTAGTAACCAGTTCTTTACGGAGCAACCGATTTGTCACGTTTGTGATGCTCCCGCTTGGAATATCCAGCGTAGCACTCAGTTGCTGCACTGTATAGGATTTGTCTGGATTGCCATGCAACAATTCTAAGACGCGGAAGCTATCAAGCGTCAGCCCATACCCTTCCATTCGACGTGTCACACTTTGCAGATAGCGTTTGCTCGTTTGGAACCATAATGCATAGAGATTATCTGTTGTCATACTGGAGACCTCCTGTAATCGCTTTCAACTACTTTATCTATAGGATAAATAAAAAATTCGCAATAATCAAGGTATAACAACATTTTATTGATTCATTGACATTAAAATATCCTAATGATAGGATAACATTTTGTCCTCTTTAGAGGACAGCCGAATTTAGAACAGATGAGAGGAGTGATTCCACATGCTGAGCATTTTAACAGGACTTTTATTACTGATGGTCCTCGCCTACTTCGGTTGGTCGATCTTATGGGTTGCCCCACTCGCCGCTGGTGTAGTTGCCCTCATGAGTGGATTAGACGTATTTGATACGTATACTGGTACCTACATGGAAGGTCTCGTTGGCTTTGTAGTCAAATGGTTCCCCATTTTCTTATTAGGAGCCGTCTTCGGTAAATTGATGGAGACGACAGGGGCTGCGAAAGCTGTAGCCTTGAAAGTAACACAACTGATCGGGAAAAAGCGCGCTATCCTTGGCGTCTTGATCGCAGCGGCTGTACTGACTTACGGTGGCGTGAGCTTATTCGTAGTCGTATTCGCTATTTACCCGATTGCACTTGAATTGTTCCGTGAAGCGAACGTATCGCGTAAGCTGCTCGTTCCGACATTCGCACTCGGTGCCTTCACTTTTACAATGACATCGATGCCGGGAACACCACAGATTCAAAACTTGATTCCAATGGATTACTTCGGCACTACGCCAATGGCGGGTCCGATTATTGGAATCGTGACGTCTTTGATTATGGCAATCGGAGGCTATGCATGGCTCCACTTCCGTCAAAAGCAGTTGACGAAAGCCGGAGAAGGCTTTACAGAGCCATCGAAAAAACTAGAAACAGATGAACAACAAGTCGTTCCAAACTGGATCATCTCGCTGCTGCCATTAGCAGTTGTCGTCATCCTATTGAACGGATTTAAACTAGAGCCACTTTATGCGCTGTTACTTGGAATCCTTGCGATTTTAGTACTGAATATCCGTCTTTACAAAACTTTCATTGAATCGATCAATGAAGGCGCAAAAGGATCTGTCATGGCCATCTTAAATACGAGTGCTGCAGTTGGATTCGGAGCCGTCATCGCAGTCGTACCTGCATTTGATAGCATTACCAACTGGTTGCTCGGGATTTCCGACAATCCACTGGTTGCGGAAGCTGTCTCTGTACAAGTCATGGCCATCATCACAGGTTCTGCTTCAGGCGGAATGGGTATTGCCCTCAGCACACTGGGCGATACCTTCGCTAGCTTGTCTCAATCAACAGGTATCAGTGCAGAAGTGTTTCACCGAATCGCATCCGTAGCTTCAGGAGCTTCAATTTTCCCGAACAACGGTGCGTTACTAACACTTCTGGCAGTCACGGGTCTTACGCACCGTGAAACTTATAAAGATGTGTTTATGGTTGCCTTCCTGATTCCGACTATCGCACTTATCGTCGGTGTCATCATGGGTGCCATTGGAATCATTTAATTACATTCGAGGAGGAACTCACATGGTAGAAAACAAAGTAGTCATCATTACAGGATCTGCACGTGGAATTGGATTTGAAATCGGAAAGTATTTCGCGGAAGCTGGCGCGAAAGTCGTTCTTTCGGACATCAACGAAGAAGGCGTAAAAGCTTCTGCGGAAGAATTGAACGCTTTAGGCTTTACATCAATCGGTGTAAAAGCAGATGTAACAAGCGAAGACGATTTAATCAACTTGGTAGAAACAACAAAATCTACATTCGGTTCAGTGGACGTTCTGATCAACAATGCAGGACTTCAGCACGTATCACCAATCGAAGACTTCCCAACAGCAAAGTTTGAATTGATGCAAAAAATCATGCTGACAGCACCTTTCATCTTGATGAAACATGTCTTTCCAATCATGAAAGAGCAAGGCTTCGGTCGTGTGATCAACATCGCGTCCATCAACGGAGTCATCGGTTTCGCAGGGAAAGCGGCTTACAACAGCGCGAAGCACGGCGTTATCGGTCTTACAAAAGTAGCAGCGCTTGAAGGCGCTGAACACGGAATTACAGTTAATGCAATCGCACCTGGATACGTTGATACACCACTTGTACGTGGTCAAATGGCGGATTTAGCAGCAACACGCAACGTGGCAATCGAAGATGTATTAGATGAAGTGTTATACCCACTGATTCCTCAAAAACGTCTTTTAGACGTGAGCGAAGTTGCACACGCAGCCTTGTTCTTAGCTTCTGAGCAAGCGAAAGGTATGACTGGTCAGACGATGATCATCGACGGCGGTTACACAGCTCAATAAGCATGTCACAGGCAGTCTCTTCTAGGGGCTGTCTTTTTTCATGCAGGAAATCTCCCCTTCTTTCACGAATGGTACCAACAAAGCGAAAAAGGAGCTGATTTGAATGGAACTGATGATTGCGAAAAACGACCACCCTATTGTTCTACATACAGAGATGGCCAATCGCCATGGATTGATAGCAGGGGCGACAGGAACGGGAAAAACCGTCACTTTGAAAGTTGTAGCAGAAGCCTTCAGTAAAGCCGGTGTCCCCGTATTTTTATCTGACATCAAAGGTGATCTAGGAAGTGCAGCAGAACCTGGTGTGATGAATGACAAAATCCAAGAACGAATAGATAGCATGCAACTCACCAATTTTAAGTTTCGCTCGTTTCCGACGACCTTCTGGGACATTTACGGACAGCATGGTCTCCCGATTCGCGCTTCGTTATCTGAGATGGGCCCCCTCCTGCTCTCTCGCCTTCTGGATTTGAACGAAACGCAATCGAGCATTCTTCACATCGTCTTTCAGATTGCTGATGAACAAGGCCTACTCTTGATTGATCTGAAGGACTTAAAAGAAATGCTGCATCATGTAAGCTCCGATTTGAAGACGTATACGGCCTCGCATGGTCACATGACCAAGCAATCCATCGGCGCCATCCAGCGCAGCATCACCGCTCTCGAAGCACAAGGGGCAGATCGCTTTTTTGGCGAACCGAGCCTCAATTTAAATGATTTAATGACACACGATGATCAAGGGTTTGGCACCATCAATGTCCTGACAGCGACAGAGCTAATTGGACAACCGAAGACGTATACCACATTCTTGCTATGGCTACTGTCCGAACTCTTTGAGGAACTTCCGGAAGTGGGCGACCTCGACAAGCCTAAACTGGTATTCTTCTTTGACGAAGCACATCTGCTATTTGACGATGCTCCGAAAGCACTGCTTGAGCAAGTTGAGAAAGTCGTTCGCCTGATTCGCTCTAAAGGAGTCGGTATCTACTTCATCACACAAAACCCAATCGATCTGCCGGAAACGGTACTCGGTCAACTCGGCAATCGCATCCAACATGCCCTGCGTGCGTATACACCACGAGATCAAAAGGCAGTGAAGGCAGCTGCAGAGACATTTCGTATCAACCCAGATCTGGATGTCGAAACCGCCATCACCGAACTAAAAACGGGAGAAGCATTGATTTCTCTGTTAGATGCAGAAGGACGCCCTTCTATAGTAGAAAGAGCACTGATTTTGCCTCCGGAGAGCAAAATCGGTGTAGTAGACGCTGCTCTTCGCCAGCAATTGATTCAGGCGTCTCCCCTCGCTTCCCATTACAATAAAATCGTTGACCGAGAGTCAGCTTATGAAGTATTGAAAGAACGTATCGAAAAAACAGTGCTGGCTCCTCAAGCTGAGGTTCCGAAATCAAAGCCCGCTGCCAAGTCGGCACCTCGAAAGAAAGCCTCTGCATTCGAGAAAGCGGCCACGAGTCTGTTAAATACTGTCGGTAGACAACTAGGACGAGAGCTGGTGCGTGGACTTCTAGGAGGACTTAAGAAGCGCTGAGAACTGTTCCAGTTTGTTCACATCCAACTGCGAATGCTTCTGATAAGCTAGCAGTAAGGAGGCGAGACAAATGGGAATCGGATACGAATGGGTGATTTTTATACACGTGTTGAGCGCCATCGGTTCGATTGGTCCCTTATTTGTTATGCTCGTCATTGTGCAGTTATTGAAGCACAATCCAACATCGTTAGATACTACTACCGCTCTTCGCATCTTTCGAGAGTCTGTACGCTTCATCAAACATGCGGGTCATGTCCTTGTGGCATCCGGTGTGGTGCTGGTGGCCTGGGGGCCGTGGGAATGGCGACACTCTTGGATTGTACTTACTTTATTATTGATGGTCGTATCCATCTTCTTTTTGGCCAGCGCTTTCAAGCGCGTTTTCCGGGCAGTTGAAGCACACTCTATCTCTTATGAGGTCATGGTGTTCCAACTGGGACGGGCCACTTGGATTTATTTGATTTTGTTGGGTATTATGCTCGCCTTCATGGTTTTGAAGCCGATGCTGTGGTAGTTTACTGTAGAGCGTTATTAAGCTGGAGGAGTTGCTGATTTAGCGACTTTTTCAGTCTTTTTGTTTGTAAGGGGCAGTTTTTTCTAGTAAGAGCTTTTGAGTCTTAATGGCTTTTCTAGAAAGGACGGGTTTGGGGCATTCATTTGAGGCGCTTTTTCATTGGTTCGGTTTAGAAATGACTAGCGGTGATCTAAAAGGTGGAATCAGCGATTGCTGCTTTGGTGCGAATCGTCGGTAGATGGAGCTTTTACGTCGGCAGAGTTTGGATTTACATCGGCAGATGCTGCGTTTTCGTCGAGACCTAGATCGATCATAGGCGAATCGGCGGCAGATGGAGCGTTTACGGGGGCAGATATCGAGTTTACGTCGGCAGTTGCTTACGTTTTCGTCGAGACCTAGAATGGAGTACCTACTTCAGTGGCTCTAGTTTCAGTCGTATCGCCAAGTATCTGCCGCAGTTCATTGAGTATCTGCTGG
>NZ_PCGR01000005.1 GCF_002798305.1 Chryseomicrobium excrementi | reverse complement strand
CGTCACGCACACCCAACGGGGGTCGGGGTGGTGACGCTCTATCTTGACGTCTTGCATGTTCAGTTTTCAATGTTCATGTTGGTATGTCGCTCGTTTTGGCGACTTCTCTAATTTATCAGTTCTGCTTATATGCGTCAACTGTTTTTTGAAGTCTTTTTCAAATTATTTTTCGAAGGTGTTTCGCTCGATTCAATTTGGTGTGCCTTAGCGACGTGTATTATCATAACTTATAATTCAAGTAGGCGTCAACTACTTTTTTATAATAATTACGGAACGTGTCTTTACTAGCTGTAAAGACACGCCTAGAAATTAAAGAACACGGTAATAACGGTGCATAATCTGCGAGCTTTTTGTCTGGTGTTCTTCTACAAAGATGATTCCTTTTTCGACTAAGAATTCAATGTACACTTCTAAATCTGTAGAATAATTTTTCAACTCAGGTTGTTCATGAATTTCTTGAATAGACCAATACGGCTTCTCTGCCAAAACTTCTTGGATGTGCATGGCACCTTCTTTAATCCGAGAATGAATCAGGAAGTCACTTGCTAAAAATAGGAGCTCCACTCGTTTTTGAAGAGGCTCTACACTAGAAACCAACTCATCGTAAAGTTTGTAGATAGCCGGATCTAAGAGTTTAACCTGTTTCCAAACAAGGACTTCAGGATGCATCCCGCGTTCAAAGATGGCAAGACGCGCTAGATGATGAAGGGAATCGACAAGTTCTGTATACGCATCCAGATAGTTCTGTTGATCGTAAAACACTTTCCCTTCTAAATATCTTCTAGTCAGACGAGCAAACTCAATTCCTATCCGGATCTTTCTTCCCCGTTCTGGAAATTCATCAAGCTCTTTCTTTAAGTTGGTAATAAACTCGTTCCGATCGAACAGTATTCGTCCATTCAATAACCAATCCACCACTTTAGGATTCTTCCCTAGTGTTAACCATTTGCGGAGCTGTTTTTCAGTCAGCGTATGAAGCGCTGCTTTTTGATCGTGATAGGAATAATGCTTCGTGAAGATAGGCCGTTCTCCTTCTTTAGTAATCACTAGAAGAATCGAATCAAAGGTGTCAGTAAGCGGGCTCACCTTTTCTTTCTTCTGTATATGTAGAATTCCCAATGTATTTGAATCACTTGCACGTTCTTGATAGATCGGTCTAAGTAACGCTTCCATTGTCTCACTCCTTCATTAACTGAACGATGTTGTCTATTCATTTCTACATGAAATGCTTAAGTCCTTCTTTTACGACTAAATTATGCTATAGTAAGAGGTGAAATTAGGAGGGTAAACATGGCACCATATAAAAATAAAATTAATCGCATTCGCTCATTTGCACTAGCCTTGATTTTCATCGGTTTCATCATTATGTACGGAGCCATCTTCTTTAGAGAGAACCCAATTTTAGTAACCATCTTCATGTTACTTGGGTTACTAGCTATCTTAGGAAGCATGGGAGTATACGGATGGATCGGGTTGTTATCGACACGAGCAGTTCAAGTTGTTTGCCCTAACTGCGGCAAGCACACTAAAGTTCTCGGCCGTGTAGATTTATGTATGTATTGTAACGAACCCCTCACTCTGGATCCAACGCTTGAAGGAAAAGAGTTTGATCAGGATTACAATAAGAAAGCAAACGAAAAGAAAACTACCGTGTGATTTTCTCACGGTAGTTTTTTATTGTACAGTTTTCGATTGTTGTTTACAAGACGGGCACGTACCGTAAACTTCTAGACGATGCGACTCGACTTCAAATCCAGTCAAGTGAGACGCAAGTTGTTCTACCTCGTCCAACCCTGGGTAATGGAAATCTACGATTTTGCCACACCCTGTACAAATCATGTGGTAGTGATCGTTTGTAACAAAATCAAAACGGCTCGAGCTGTCGCCATAAGTCAGTTCTTTTACAAGACCTGATTCACGGAACACACGAAGATTATTATAAACAGTGGCTACACTCATACTAGGAAATTTGCTTTCAAGCGCACGATAGATATCATCAGCAGTTGGGTGCGTCATGGACTGGATTATATATTCCAAAATAGCATGGCGCTGGGGCGTGATTCGTACACCCGTTGACTTCAGTGTATCTAAGGCATCGCGCAAATGCACTTCGGTCATCGTCGGCACCTCTTTCAGATTCATTCTTACATTAGAATTGTTATTCTTAATTATAAGAAGAAACCGAGAAACGTGTCAACTGAAACACTGCACGAAACACTTAGTAGCCTAGCTTTAAATCAACTTGATTTTCTAAATCTATTTCGCCTTGTTCCCATTTACTTAAATTGCGTGAGAAAATCTCCATCGCTCGCTCTACATAAAAATCCGAATGACTTGAGACATGCGGGGAAATCACGACGTTCGGCAATCCCCAAAGCTCAGAACTTTCAGGTAGGGGTTCAACTTCGAATACGTCCAGAACCGCGCCTCCAATCTCACCAGCTTTTAGCGCTTCCACTAAAACTTTCTCCGAAACAACATTCCCACGACCAAAATTCATGAACAATGCTGTGTTCTTCATCAATTGAAACTTTTCAATTGTAAAGAGGCGGTGCGTTTCAGGAGTGCTTGGAAGTAAGCAGATCACAATATCAGCACTCCCTAATTGGTCGTCCAATTTTTCAAGAGATACAGTATTAGAAAATCCTTCAATGGTCTTTCCACTACGATTGCATCCTGTAACCTCTACTCCAAAAGCCGTGAGTACACGCCCCACCTCTTCACCGATTGCACCGGGTCCTACGATTAACGCGCTGCTTCCACGAAGTTCTTTTGACCCTCTTGGTTTTTCCCACGTCTGCTCATTTTTAAGAGTATAAATAGCAGGTAAGTTTCGGTAGATGGCCAAAATATGACCTATAATGGATTCTGTCATCGGCGTTTTATGGATCCCTCTTGCATTAGTCACAATAATCTCTTTCGAATGCAACAAGCTGAGTGGCATTTTTTCAACACCGGCAGATGCCACACTGATCCATTGAAGTTCTGGAAGATTCTCGATAGCAGCTACTTTGACATCCTCTCCGTAAGTCACCCAGATGGCTGTGTCACGTTCTGGTGCCGCGCCTTTTCCAAATCTAAAATCATGAGTTGGAAATTGTTGTTGTAGTTCTTGCTGAACAGCTGGTTTTGGTTCAAATGTAAATGAAATCTTCATGTTGTCTCCTTTTGAAGTTGTTCCAATGTGTTTTTCACGTCTTCTACATGTCCGGGCACTTTCACTTGTCGCCATTCTTTCACAACTTCTCCTGTAGGCGAAATCAAAAATGTTGAACGCTCAATCCCCTCGAACTCTTTACCATACATCTTTTTCGTTTTCCAGACGCCGTACTCTTTAGAAACTGCCGCATCCTCGTCCACTAGCAAAGGAAAAGGTAAATTGTTTTTGTTGATAAAGTTTTGGTGTTTCTTAGCACTGTCCGTACTGACGCCAAGCACTACCGCATTCATATCCGTAAACTGCGGATACAAGTCTCGGAAGTCACAGGCTTCTGTCGTACAACCCGGAGTGGAATCTCTTGGATAGAAATATAAGATCACGTATTGCTTTCCAGCGTAGTCCTCCAAACTGATGGTGTTGCCTTTTTCATCTAAAAGCGAGAATTGTGGTGCCTTCAATCCTTCTAAAAGTGTTTCCGTCATACAAATCCCTCCCATTTGTATCAGAATAGCATAGACTTTCTTGTTGTTCCTATTAAAGTTGTCTACAATATAGGGGAAACCTAGAGGAGGAACTACCATGCAACGCACACAATCAGAAAAACTGCACAATGAGGCAGTTACCCATATAGTCGGAGGAGTTAATAGCCCTTCTCGTTCTTACAAAGCTGTAGGAGGAGGTGCACCAACAGTGATGGCGAGAGCGCAAGGTGCTTATTTCTACGACGTAGATGGAAATAAGTATATCGATTACTTAGCAGCTTACGGTCCTATCATTACTGGACATGCACATCCTCATATTACGAAAGCACTCACGAAAGCTGCAGAGAATGGCTTGTTATACGGAACTCCCACAGAACATGAGATTCAATTTGCAAAGATGTTGAAAGAAGCGATTCCAAGTATGGACAAAGTTCGCTTCACCAACTCTGGAACGGAAGCTGTCATGACGACTATCCGCGTGGCACGAGCCTATACAGGTCGCACGAAGATGTTAAAGTTCGCCGGTTGTTACCACGGGCATTCAGATTTAGTATTGGTCGCTGCAGGTTCTGGGCCTGCAACTCTTGGCACTCCGGATTCAGCGGGCGTTCCAAAGACGATTGCTGAAGAAATCATTACCGTTCCATTTAATGATCCGGAAAGCTTTAAAGAAGCAATGGACAAATGGGGCCCTGAGCTTGCAGGAATCTTGGTTGAACCCATCGTAGGAAACTTCGGAATGGTGGAGCCGAACCCAGGATTTTTAGAAACGGTCCATGAGCTAGCGAAAGATTATGGAACACTTGTGATTTATGATGAAGTGATCACCGCGTTCCGCTTCCATTACGGAGCTGCTTCTACCTTATTAGGACTTGAGCCAGACTTGACGGCACTTGGAAAGATTATCGGAGGCGGCCTCCCTATCGGAGCTTACGGTGGTAAAAAAGAAGTGATGGATCAAGTCGCGCCAAATGGCCCTGCTTACCAAGCAGGAACTATGGCTGGTAACCCCGCTTCTATCCAAACAGGAATCGCTTGTTTAGAAATTTTAAAACAGCCAGGAGTCTATGAAGAACTAGATCGTTTAGGCGCTTTATTAGAACAAGGTATTTTAGAAGCTGCTTCACAATATAATGTAACAATCACTATCAATCGTATTAAAGGGGCATTGTCCATCTACTTTACTAATGTTAAAGTAGAAAACTATGACCAAGCAGAAGCATCTGACGGCGAACAGTTCGCTCAGTTCTTCCGACTCATGCTAGCACAAGGAATTAATTTAGCTCCTTCTAAATATGAAGCTTGGTTTATCACCACTGCTCACACAGAGCAGGATATCGAACAGACGATTCAAGCCGTGCACCGAGCGTTTGAACAGATGTCTCAGTAAAAAGGAGTGTGACGCCTAATGAAATTAGGTGCTCGTGTATTTAAAACAGGGATTGCCATAGCGCTTGCCTTATATATCGCGGACATTTTGTCCTTACCAGTTCCTATCTTTGCGGGAATTGCGGCAATTTTTGCGGTGCAGCCCTCGATCTACCGCTCCTATATGACCGTTTTTGAACAAATCCAGTCTAACTTGATTGGGGCAGCTTTTGCTGTGACATTTGCTATGATTTTCGGGAATTCCTATTTTATGGTCGGTTTAACGACGATTATTGCTATCTCAGTGATGTTAAAGGCAAAGCTGCAAAAGACCATTCCGTTAGCACTCGTCACAATCATTGCTATTATGGAAATCCAAGGCGACGACTTCCTGATGGCTGCTATGTTTCGTATCATTACAATTGGAGTCGGTGTTTTCTCGGCATTCGTAGTGAATTTGGTGTTCCTACCTCCAAAATACGAGACGCGCTTGTTCACAAAAATCAGTACGACTCAAGATGACATCATTCGTTGGATTCGTATAGGGATCCGTCATGCAGCGGACCATCAATCCTTGAAACAGGCTGTCACACAAATCGAAGAGCAACTAGTAAAGATTGATCAACTGTTTTTATTATTTAAAGAAGAGCGTGGCTATACGAAGAAGGCAAAGTATGCGAAAGGTCGTAAGCTTGTAATCTACCGCGAGCTGATCACCACGTCTTATAAAAGCTTGTATGTGATTCGTCGATTATCTGCATATGAGCATGACATCATCCAGTTGCCTGACCATTTCCATATGATGATTCAAGAGCGACTTGACACTTTACTAACGTATCATGAACATTTGCACTTGAAGTTCATCGGAAAATTAAAGCCAGATCAATTGGAGTGGATAACAGATGACCACTTCATCAAGAGACAAGAAGTTATGGAAATCTTTATGACGCAAATCTATGAGACGAAACGACAAGAAGATTTTTCGACGTATCATCTGTTGCACCTGCTCTCTGCCATACTGACTTATGAGGAGCACTTAGAACATCTTGATACTTTAATTAGTTCCTATCAAACGTATCACGGCGACGAAATCGACGTGAACATCGAAATCTAACAAAAAAGAGCTGCCGTGTGGCAGCTCTTTTTACGTCTTCATTTTTGGATCTAGTGCGTCCCGTAATCCATCCCCCATTAAGTTAAATCCTAATACGGTTAACATGATTGCAACGCCTGGGAAGATCATCGTCCAAGGAGCATTTCGTAAATAGTTTCGCGCATCTGCTAGCATTTTCCCCCACTCTGGTGCAGGAGCTTGAGCTCCTAGACCTAGAAATCCTAGTGCAGCAGCTTCAATAATAGCCGATGCAATTGCAAGCGTACCTGCGACAATTACAGGAGCTAATGAGTTCGGCAAGATGTGAGACAGCAAGATTCGGAAGTCTTTCATGCCGATTGCACGTGCTGATGTGATGTACTCCTCTTGTTTGACCGTCAATACCTTAGAACGAATCAAGCGCCCAAAGTTCGGGATATTGATGATAGCAATCGCAATCAATGCATTCACAAGAGATGGTCCAAGAACAGAAACTACTGCGATAGCAAGTAAGATACTTGGGAATGCCAACATGATGTCAAAGATACGAGAAATAATCGTATCTACCCATTTACCGTAATACCCCGCAATAATTCCAAGCGCACTACCAACTACAACCGAGCCGATAACCGAGAAGAAACCGACCCCTAATGAGATACGTGCTCCTAAAATGACACGTGAGAAGATATCTCGACCAAAATCATCAGTACCAAACCAATACTGACTGGAAGGTGCCTTCAGTCGTTCCGTCAATTTTTGATCATTGATACCTTCTGGGGCAATCCATGTACCGAAGATCGCTAGAAAAATAAAGAAGAAGACAATAACGCTTCCGACAAGCGCTATTTTATTCTTTCTAAAGTTCTTCCATGCGTCACGCCATGGTCCTGCTTCTTGTTCTACTACCACTTCCTGCTCAGCAGGAACTAAATTCTTTGGATCTGGATTCGACATGATACATCCTCCTTCCTAGTCGTATTTGATTCGTGGATCGATAAGTCCATATAAAATATCTACTATTAGATTAATCATGACGAAGATAAAGGCAATGATCAAAATACCAGACTGTATAACTGGATAGTCACGGAATTGAATCGCTTCATAGACATAACGTCCGATCCCTGGCCACGAGAAAATTGTCTCTGTCAAAATGGCGCCACCAAGTAATAGCCCCATTTGAAGACCGATTACCGTCAATACTGGAATCACGGCATTTTTTAGAGCGTGTTTGTACACGACCCAAAACATCTTTTGTCCTTTAGCACGCGCTGTACGGATATAATCCGAGCGCATCACTTCGAGCATACTGGAACGAGTCATACGAGCAATAATAGCCATCGGAATCGTAGCAAGAGCAATCCCAGGCAAGATCAAATGCTTCAAAACGGTACCGAGTTGATCAAACCGGCCCTGTAAGATGGTATCCAATATGTAGAATCCTGTTTGTGCAGAGATTGGATTTCGCACATCTTCTCGACCAGAAGTAGGTAACCATCCTAGCTCGATAGCAAAGATCCATTGTTCCATCAGACCTAACCAGAAAATCGGCATCGAGACTCCAACAAGTGCCAGAACCATCGCCGTGTAATCAAACCAAGAATTTTGGAACCAAGCAGAAATAATCCCTGCGTTCACTCCGATAATGACAGCAATTAAAATAGCAAAAAATGCGAGTTCAAAAGTTGCTGCTAGATAAGGCCATACTTCTTCTGCAACAGGCTGCGCTGTTCGTAAGGATTCTCCTAGATTCCCTTGGAACAACCCTCCGAGGTATTCAAAGTATTGAATATACCAGGGATTATCTAATCCGAGCTTTGCTCGTAATGCTTCGACTGCTTCTTTAGAAGCCAACTGTCCTAAGATGACTTGAGCAGGATCTCCGGGAATTGCACGTATGATCATAAAAACTACGAATGTCATGCCGAGCAAAACTGGGATTAATTGTAATAAGCGTCTACCAATATAATTGACCACGCTCTTCACCTCTTCCCCTTTAATAAACAAATCGTCTTTCAAAAAAAGAGAGGGAAATCTCGAAGATTTCCCTCTCCTCACAGCATCTTATTCGAAGTCTACGTTGTGCAGTTTGTCAGATCCAGTTGGATGCGGTAAGAATCCTGTAAGTTCTGCTTTCCCTGCAAGTAATGGTGTAGAGTGAGCAAGTGGAACCCAAGGTGCATCCTCATGGATGATTTCTTGAGCTTGCATGTACAACTCATTACGTTTTGCTTCGTCAACTTCAGATTGTGCTGCGATTAAAAGTTCATGTAATTCTTCGCTGTCATAGTATGAGTAGTTGTTACTGCCGATGTTGTCTCCATCAAGTAGAACGTATAGGAAGTTGTCAGCATCTCCGTTATCGCCTGTCCAACCTAACATGAAAGCATCTGCTTCTCCGTTACGTGCTTTTTCAAGGTAAGTTGCCCACTCGAATGACACGATTTCAGCTGTGATACCTACATCAGCAAGGTTTTTCTGCATAACTTCCGCAACCTTCATACCATCTGGCATGTAAGGGCGTGGAACTGGCATTGCCCATAGTTCCATTTCAAAACCATCAGCAAGTCCTGCTTCAGCAAGTAGTTCTTTAGCTTTTTCAGGGTTGTAGTCATACCCTTCGATTTGATCGTTGTATCCTGAGATACTTGGTGGCATTGGGTTCACAGCCACTTCTGCACGACCTTCGAAGAATGCATCAACGATAGCTTGTTTGTCAATTGCATGGTTCATTGCTTGACGAACTAATTTGTTGTCAAATGGAGGACGTGTGTTTGTTAAACCAAGGTAACCAACGTTCATAGAAGGACGCTCAAACAGTTGAAGTGCAGCGTCGCCTTCAATTGAACTTGAATCCGATGGGTTCACACCGTCAGCTAGATCGATTTCGCCTGTTAATAATGCATTTAGACGAGCTGAGTTATCCGGAATAGCACGGAACACAACGCGATCTAATTTAGGGAGTCCTTCTTGCCAATAATCTTCGAATTTCTCGATTGTGATTGAATCGTTGCGTTTCCACTCTACAAATTTGAATGGTCCAGTACCGACTGGGTTGTCACCGAAAGAATCTCCAGCTGCTTCAAAAGCTGTTGGTGACGCAATACCGAATGGGCTCATTGCAATATTTTTCAAGAATGGTGCTTGAGGACGTTTTAGTTTGAACGTCACTGTAAACTCGTCATCAGCTGTTACGGACTCGATTACATGCCCTTCTTCATCACCGAAACCACCAAACATAGACTTGTAGTAGTAGTACTTATCAGCAGTTCCTGCAGACCAGCGCTCAAAGTTAGCGACTACAGCCTCAGCATTGAAATCTGTTCCATCGTGGAATTTGACGCCTTCTTCTAACATGAATGTGTAAGTAAGACCGTCTTCAGAAACAGTCCACTCTTTAGCTAGACCTGGGTTGATAGTAGTATCTTGTTCTCCAAAGTTTACAAGTGTCTCGAAAACATTTTGAGTAACTTTGAATGATTCACCGTCAGTTACCGTGATTGGATCCAAGTTAACTGAGTCTCCACCACGACCAAAGATTAATACTTTTGGTTCTCCTGAACTTTCGGAATTGCCTTCTGTGTTGCCGTCTTCTCCGTTACCTTCTGAGTTCTCGTTTTCTGAACTACATGCAGCTAAGAACAACATCAGAATCAGACCGAAGAATAACAGGAACGACCAAATTTTCTTGTTTCTCATTAAGACCCCTCCACTTAATTTTTATCTATCATGTCCGCATCATAGAGATGACACGCAACATAATGACCTGTTTTGATTTCCTCTAGTTGAGGAACAACTTGCTTACAGCGGTCCATGGCAAACGGACAACGTGTATGGAATGTGCATCCACTTGGTGGATTTGAAGGGCTCGGAATGTCCCCTTCTAACAAGATCTCTTCCCGGATAAAGTTCGGATCCGGGACAGGCACAGCAGATAACAAAGCTTTTGTGTAAGGGTGAAGCGGCTCTGCGTAAAGATTCTCACTCGACGCAAGCTCTACCATCTTTCCTAAATACATGACACCTACACGGTCACTGATATGACGAACGACTCCTAAGTCATGCGCAATGAAGATGTAAGTAAGCTTTAATTCACGCTGCAATTTTTGCATCAAGTTGAGCACTTGCGCTTGAATCGATACATCGAGTGCGGAGACCGGTTCATCAGCAATGATAAGCTTGGGATTTGTCATCAACGCTCGAGCAATTCCAATACGCTGTCTCTGCCCCCCACTGAATTGGTGTGGATAGCGTTTTGCGTGATAACTGCTGAGCCCAACAATTTCTAAAAAGTCTCGTACCATCTTTTTCCGTGATTTTGTGTCTCCGATATTGTGGACAATCAGCGGTTCCATCAATATCTTCTCTACGGTATGTCTTGGATTTAAAGAAGCATACGGGTCTTGGAACACCATTTGAATCTCTCTTCGAGCTTTTCGCATCTCTTGCGGAGATAACTTAGTCAACTCTTGGCCATCGAATGTTACCGTTCCTTCTGTTGGTTCAAGTAATCGCATCAGCATGCGTCCTGTTGTCGATTTTCCACAGCCAGACTCTCCAACAATTCCTAATGTCTCTCCTTCATTTACGTAAAAAGACACATCATCTACTGCTTTTACATGTCCTGTAGTCTTTCCGAAGAGACCATTTTTCACTGGAAAATACTTTTTCAGCCCTTCAACTTTCAACAATGGCTCTGTCATGTGCAGTTACCTCCTCAGGATCATATAAAAAGCATCGCGTCTTATGATCAGGTGCTGTTTGATAAAGTGGAGGTGATTCTACCGTGCATCGCCCAAACACTTCAGAACAGCGTGCTGCAAAACGACAGCCTTCTTTTATAGAACCCGGTTTTGGAACATTTCCAGGAATCGAGTACAACGATTGTTTTTTGAATCGCATATCTGGTACAGATGCAAGCAAGCCTTTCGTGTAAGGATGTTGTGGATTCGTAAAGATTCGTTCCACTGGCCCCTCTTCAACAACTTTTCCTGCATACATGACCACGACACGCTCACACGTTTCTGCGACGACACCTAAGTCATGAGTGATCAAGATGATGGCCGTGTTAAGCCGTGTATTCAAGTCTTTCATAAGTTTCAAAATCTGCGCTTGAATCGTTACGTCGAGAGCAGTAGTCGGTTCATCAGCAATCAATACTTTTGGATCACAAACGAGCGCCATAGCAATCATCACTCGTTGGCGCATACCGCCAGAAAGCTGATGTGGATAATCTTTCATGAGTTCTTCTGCACGTGGTAGACCAACAAGCTTGAGCATTTCAACCGATCGCGCATGAGCTTGTTTTTTTGACCAGCCTTTTTTATGTAAGAGTACTGCTTCCATCATTTGACTTCCAATAGTGAAAAGTGGATTCAAAGAAGTCATCGGTTCTTGGAAAATCATTGCAATATCATTTCCGCGAATCTGGCGCATCTGTTTCTCGCTATACCCTGTAATATCGGCTCCGTTATACCGAATTTCACCTGAAGTGATTTTCCCTGGTGGGGATGGAATGAGCCCCATTACTGAGAGTGAAGTGACACTTTTCCCACTTCCCGACTCTCCGACAATTCCTAAAATTTCTCCCTCTCGGACCTCAAAATCAACAAAGTCTACGGAAGGAATGACACCGTCATCTGTGAAGAAAGATGTCTGCAGGTTTTTCACCTCTAGCACTGCTTTACGATTTGTCATGATGTGCCCCTCTCCACTATTCTGAAAATTCCTTTTTGATTGAATTTTATGTAAGTATTATTTTACACATCTTCTCCTTACTTGCAATCTCTTTTTTTCACTAAAGAACATAAAAAAACAGCAAATCCTTTCGTTTTGAAGGATTTGCTGTCGTTCTAATTTTCTAATTGTTGTACTTGGAAGAGATTGTAATAGGCACCTTGGGCTTGCATAAGCTCTGAATGCGTACCAGATTCTGTGATTTGTCCATGCTCTACAACCAAAATCTGATCGGCGTGAGTTATTGTTGATAGACGGTGTGCCACAATGAGTGTCGTACGATTCTTTGCTAGTCTCTCAAGAGAATCTTGAATCAGTGCTTCACTTTCTAAATCAAGAGCAGATGTGGCTTCATCAAGAACCAAAATACGAGGATCTTTCAAAAATACTCGTGCAATGGCAATCCGCTGCTTTTGACCACCAGAAAGTTTGACGCCACGCTCACCTACTGTAGTATCATAGCCATTTGGAAGCCCCATAATGAACTCATGCGCATTTGCAGCTTTAGCCGCTGCGATAATTTCTTCATCATTGGCCTTAGGATTTCCCATCGCAATGTTCATTTTTATCGAGTCACTAAACAACAACGTATCCTGAAGCACTAAACCGATTTGTTTTCGAAGTGACTCAATGGTCACATCTCGAATATCTTGATCATCTAAACTAATGGAGCCACCTGTCACATCATAAAAGCGAGGAAGTAGACTGATGATGGTGGATTTCCCCCCACCACTCATTCCAACAAATGCAACCGTCTGACCAGGCTGGATATCGAAGTTGACCCCCCTTAAGACAGGCTCTCCTTGTTCTTCGTATTGGAAGTAGACATCGTCAAATGTTAATCCTCCATCTACTTGATGAACCGGCTTGGCATTTGGTCGATTTTGGACTTCATAGCCCTCATCCATCAACTCGAACATCCGGTCCATTGAAGCCACCGCTTGTGTTAACGTAGTAGAGGAGTTGACCAAGCGGCGAAGTGGGCTATAAAGACGTTCAATATAAGCAACAAATGCTGCCATAGTCCCCACTGAAAGGTTTCCTGTGATGGCTTCATACCCTGCATACGCAATAACGAGAAGTGGTGCAACATCAGTGATTGTATTTACGACCGCAAATGCTTTTGCGTTCCACTTTGTCTGGTCAATTGCTTTATCTAAGAATTCGCCATTGGCTTCATCGAAGTTCTTTTGTTCATGAGATTCTAACGTGAACGTTTTGATAACACTCATTCCTTGAACTCGTTCATGCAAATAACTCTGCACCCCAGCAAGTGCCTGTGATCGTTGTCGTGTAAGGTCTCGTAAACGTCCAAAGAAAAACTTTACGCTGAATGCATAGAACGGAAAAGCAATCAAAGTCACTATTGTCAGCTTCACGTTAAGGGTCAACATGATTCCAATGGCGATTAAAATAGTGGCAAGGTCCAGCCACACATTCATTAGTCCGATGACGACAAAGTTTTTGGTCTGCTCCACGTCATTGATCACTCGAGAAATCACTTCACCAGCACGTGTGTTAGCGTAGTATTTCAAACTTAGTTTTTGCAGATGATCAAATAATTGCTCTCGAATATCAAATAAAATTTTGTTACTGACATATTGGGCTAGATACTGTCGGTAATATTCAATTGGTGGCCGCACTAGGAAAAACACAAGGGCGGTTCCACCTAGCCAGTAAAATAATTGACTAAGCTTCTCAGCCTCCGTCATATCTCCTCCAATAATGTCATCAATTACAATTTTGATGAGAATTGGTATAAACAAGGGAATTGCAAACTTCACAATTCCAATTAATATGGTCACAATGATTTGCCAGTTATAGGGCTTTACAAATTGCATATAGCGCCGAATTACTCCCATAGCTTCCTCCTTCTTTTTATAGGCAAGACGAAACCTGTTGCGACAAGCGCAACAGGTCTATTCGGTCTTTTGAATATCCTTATGAAGTTGATAACGAGCCGTCCATGCATCAATGAAGTCAGGAGCGAACGGTCCTTTCTTTTGCTGAATCCATTGTTTTAATGTTTGAATTGTTCGCTTTAGTATAATATCAATCTCTTGTGGATAATTCATTTCCTTTTTGTGCTGCTCGTATTCATCTTCGTCCAGAAGAGTATACGATTGATCGGGAAACACTTTCATGTCGAGATCATAATCGATATACTTCAGCATCCGGTCTTCGTAGACAAATGGCGAACTCAAATTGATGTAATAATACACCCCATCTTCACGCAACATACAAATGATATTGAACCAATATTCTGCATGATAGTAACAGATAGACGGTTCTCTTGTAACCCACGTCCGCCCATCTGATTCCGTCACTAACGTGCGATCGTTCGCTGCAATGACAATGTTTTTAGTCCCTTTAAGGACCATGGTTTCATGCCAGACACGATGAATATTGCCATTATGCTTGTAGCTGTGAATCTGGATCATTTCTCCTTCCAACGGAATGGTCATGATGTAGCCACCTTCTCCAATGACAAGCTGAAAAACCTATCTATTTTATGTGTGATGTTACACATTATAACAATACTAGAAGGAAAAAAGTAGTATCAGCTAATTTTCTAAAGATCCGTCATTCGCAGGCGCATCATTTTTTGGACCGGTACAGGTAGAGGAAGGTTTGCAAGCTCTTCTTCTGTGACCCAAATACCCAGCTCAGCATTTTCAAACTGCTCCACTTTTCCTTGTAAGACGTGAACATTCCAGGTCAAATGACTAAATTTATGGGTCACTTCTCCAATCGATTCCACTTCAAGCCATTTGATGCCATACCGCTCTTGCCACGAGGTGTCCGTCTCTTCGATGAGAGGGAATTGCCACATTTTTGCAAGCAGTCCTTTCTCGCGCTGCTCTACTAACCATTTTCCATCTGCACGTTGTAAAAGGTAAGAAGAGTATGTGATTTTTTTCACTTTCGTTTTTTTACTTTTAATAGGAAGAGACTCTGTTTTACCTTCTTCAAAAGCCCGGCATTGTTCTCGAACAGGACAAAGTAGACACTTTGGTTTCTGAGGTGTGCAGATCAGTGCTCCCAGTTCCATCAGTCCTTGATTGAACGAAGAGGCATCTTCAGGATCTATGAGTACTGTGACGAGCTGTTCAAATGTTTTGCGTGTTTTCGGTAAGGCAATATCTTCTTCGATAGCATACAATCGACTGAGAACACGCATAACATTGCCATCTACCGCGTGCTCGGGCTTTCCATATGCGATACTTAGAATAGCTCCTGCTGTATAAGGACCGATCCCTCGAATACTGCTTATTTCTTCTCTTGTTTCAGGAACCTTTGCTTCATACTCCGCTATCACCTCACGCACACCATGCTGTAAATTTCTCGCACGAGAGTAATAGCCAAGTCCTTCCCAAAGCTTTAGGAGCTCTCCTTCTTCTGCCTCAGCCAAATGGTGCATTGTAGGAAACGCTTGAATAAAACGTTCAAAATATGGGATGACTGTATCCACACGTGTTTGCTGAAGCATCACTTCTGAAATCCAGATATGGTAAGGGTCTCTTGAATGTCGCCATGGTAAATCTCGTTTTTCTTTTCTGTACCAATTCACCAGCTCGCGACGGATAAATTCTGTTTTTGTTTCATTCATATCTTGTTGTCCTCTCGGATTAGATTCATTTAGAAAAGGGTAAAGTCATTGTGCTAGGAATCTGATTCATTTTCTTTTATTCTAGTAACAATCCATTTATAAAGGAGGGTGACGTTTGCATGGACACTGGTACACACATCGTGATGGGAATAGCCCTCGGAGGATTGGCAACAATTGATCCGGTCGTCGCAAACCACTCTATAACGTTTACAGCTGTGTTGGCTGGAACAATTATTGGGTCGCAAGCACCCGATATTGATACAGTTTTAAAACTTCGAAACAACGCCGTTTATATTCGACACCACAGAGGTGCTACTCATTCTATTCCAGCTGTAGTCACATGGCCTTTATTGATCACACTAGGACTAAGTTTCATTTTTCCCTCAGCAGACATACTACATGTCTGGTTGTGGACTTTTTTAGCGGTATTCTTACACGTCTTTGTAGATATCTTTAATTCTTACGGGACACAAGCGTTACGCCCGATTTCAAATCAGTGGGTTGCACTCGGTGTAATCAACACATTCGATCCAATCATCTTTGGTATCCATGTGATTGGACTACTACTATGGGCATTGGGAACTGACCCTGTTCCAACATTTTTAATCATGTATGGAATTATTGTGGTGTATTACATCGTTCGTTTCCAAGTCCAGCATGCGGTTCGTCACGCGGTCAAACTAAAAATCCCAAAAGCGGAACGGATTATCATTGCACCGACTATGCGTTTTTACCAATGGCGCATCGCAGCAATTGATGGAAATCATTACTACGTTGGTCGTGCATATGGCCGAAATATCACCATCTATGATAAGTTTGAACGCCAACCACTTCCAGAAGATCCAGTTGTAAGAGCCGCTTTAAAAGATAAAAATATCGATGCCTTCTTATCGTTTTCTCCGCTCTATCGCTGGGAAATTACACGTCATGATGGAATTCATGAAGTCCGGTTCATCGACCTTCGTTACCGCAGTAATGATTACTATCCTTTTGTGGCCGTAGCTCACCTTGATGATGACCTTGAAATCGTCAATTCGTACACGGGATGGATTTTTAGTGAAGACAAACTTCATAAAAAACTAGATTTTAATTTAGATTAACTGGTCATGAAAATAACCTCTAGCCGTAGCTAGAGGTTATTTAATTGCCTTCAGGAGTGCTATCGGTAAAGCTTCTTCATAGCGCTCTCCTCCTAATCTGTGCCCCCATGCAAAACGACCTTTTAAATAATCTACTTTGAAGTAAACTCCAGGGTCGCCTTCAATGCTGTAAAGTTCTCCTGGAACAATAGTTGCCGGGTCCAGTAAATACGACTGTGCCATTGTGGCTTTTCGTTCATAGACCGCATACTCATTTACGATTCCAAGTTGTTCCGCTTTTCTTGCTTTTTCTTTCAAGATGGCCACTTCTTGACGAAGTTCTTCGGCTGTCATCTGACTATATTTCTTATCCATCTTCTTGCTCCTTCTGCTCTATGAATGCATCAATGATATCTAACGGAAACCCTTTGCCGTAGAGCTGTTGTTTCACTTTTTGCCGTCTTTCTCTTCCGGAGTATTTGCTAGATGCTTTTCTCCACGCCTTCTCTCCTTGGTCGGCTAACTTGTCGTCCCATCCATCCGTTTCAAACTCGTCTTCCAGTCTTTGTATGACTGTTTTTCCGATTTGGAATGGAAACCCTTTTCGTGCTAGTAAGTCTTGAATCTTCTTTTTTTGCTGAGATGGAGTTAGACGGGCTGAACCTCGGAGAACTTTCTCAGCAAGTGCCGTTGCGACTTCAAGTTGATCTTGCTCTGTGTAGCCTTCGAGCGTCTGCTGCCTTGTCTCTTCATCAATGCCTTTTTGCTTTAGAGACTGACGAATCGCGTTTGGTCCTTTCTTTGATGAATTTTTCTCTGTAGAAAGTAAGGCCTTTGAGAATGCTTCGTCATTTATATAATTGTAGTCATGAAGTTTTTTGATAGCCTCTAACGCCACTGCTTCTCCATAGCCTACATCTAAAAGCTTTTTCTTCACTTCTTGCTCGCTTCGCATCCGGTAGCTCAAATAGTTTAGTGCCGCACTGAATGCTTTGCGAACCTCGTCCTCGTAAATCATATCATCCATTTCATAGTCGACGAGTACTTTACCTTTCGTCAGTTGATGCTGGATCAATACACTTTCATCTACACTGAACGCATAGGCTTCATCTAAGTAGATATTGTAGCGATCTTGATTTTTCTTCTGTCTCGTTATTTTTGTAATGACAGGCACAAAGATCAGCTCCTTTGGTTCAGTTATGAGATTTTCGGGTACCTTCTATAGTATCATACTAAAAAAAGGAGGTCATTTCATGAAGATTGCTATCACTGGAGGAACTGGATTTGTGGGAAAAGAATTAACAAACCTCTTGCTTTCACAAGGACATCAGGTTTACATACTGACGCGTTCAGATAAAAAAAGCGATTCAGCAGTTACGTATGTGAAATGGTTGACTAGTGGAGCAGCACCAGAGAATCAATTAGAGGGAATTGATGGGATCGTCAATTTAGCCGGAACTTCAATTAATGAGGGCCGCTGGACAGATGAACAAAAAAAGAAAATTTACGAGAGCCGTATGCAAGCTACAGATGAAGTACTTCGAATCATCAGCACGCTAGAAGTGAAACCTCGAGTTTTAGTGAATGCTTCTGCGGTTGGTATTTATCCAACATCAAAACATAAAACCTACACGGAGCAATCTTCTGAACGGGCCGATGACTTTTTAGCTAAAACTGTAGAAGATTGGGAAGCAAAAGCGAAGTCCGCCGAACAGTATGGCGTGCGAGTAGCTTATGGACGCTTTGGTGTTATTTTAGGGAAAGATGAAGGAGCACTTCCGCTCATGGCACTCCCTTATAAACTGTTTGTTGGTGGCAAAGTTGGGTCCGGTAAACAATGGCTCTCTTGGGTGCATGTCAAAGACGTCGCAAACGCTTTGTACTTCGCGTTGACTACTGACGAACTGACAGGTCCTTTCAATGTTACGGCACCGCGTCCTCTTCGTAATGATGACTTCGGCCGAGTGTTAGGGAGCGTATTGCATCGCCCTCACCTCGTCCCAGTCCCCGGTGTCGCTTTAAAAGCGGCGCTGGGTGAAAAAAGCCAACTGGTCTTAGAAGGACAGCAAGTGATTCCTGAAGTGCTCCTTCAGCATGGATTTCACTTCGAATTCCCTACTGCTCAAGAAGCATTAAAAAACATTTATGGATAAACTAGCGTTTTGCACACACACTCTCTGAAAAAGGGTGTGTGTTTTTTGCGTAGCGTACATGTTATCGGCTCATTGGTCTTAGTAACCATCATTCTTTTTACATTTCATCTCATGCCAACCGATGCCTCTACTTCTTTTGGCTTGAAGCGAGCCCATAATGGACAACTACCTGAAATCGGGCAGCAGGCAGAAAAGCTTTTTGATCAGTATGGTGCCTTGTATCGAGACAAAAGCGGAGACAAGACGCTCTATTTAACCTTTGATAATGGCTATGAAAACGGACATACAAAAGAGATATTAGACACATTAAAACAACACGACATTCAAGGTACCTTTTTCTTAACCGGGCATTATCTTTCCAGTGCTCCAGACTATGTCAAACGAATGGTAGCAGAAGGTCACACAATTGGAAATCATACGTATTCGCATCCGACGATGCCAAAGCTATCTGAAGAGCAACTCGCAAAAGAGCTCCTTCAGTTTGATGATGCCTTGTATGAGCTGACCGGTATTCCTAGAACTTCCATCGTGCGGCCACCTGAAGGAGTATATTCTGAGAATACGCTCCGTATTGCCAATAAACTCGGTTATCAACATATCTTTTGGTCGATGGCAATCGTCGACTGGCATGCAGATAAACGCAGAGGAACCGAGATCGTAGTAAAGGAACTTCTAGATCAGTTGCATCCTGGAGCGATCATCTTGTTGCATACCGTGACCCAAGATAATGCAGAGGCGTTGCCGCTATTTATTTAAGAAGCAAAAAAGCAAGGATACCACTTTGGGGAAATAGAAGAATTGCGCAAACAATCGGTGAATACACCCATCCCTTTTCATTGACTTCCGCTGTCCTGTATAATGAGGACATACTAAGAAGGACGTGAATCGTATGAGCGAAACAGTAACTATTAAAGAAGGACAAGAATTTCCACTTACCATCAAACGACTTGGAATAAATGGTGAAGGCGTTGGGTTTTTTAAGAAACATGTGGTCTTTGTTCCAGGAGCGCTTCCAGGCGAAGTCATTACAGCACACGTAACAGATGTACAACGAAAGTTTGCAACAGCTAAGATCAAACAGATCCGAGAAGCTTCTGAAGATCGAGTCACACCACCTTGCCCTGTCTATGAGACATGTGGAGGTTGTCAGTTGCAGCATATGACATACCCGCGCCAGTTGGTCGAAAAGAGAGATATCGTCTTACAGGCACTCGAACGCTATTCACCAAATGTTGCAGCAGAGCTAGTGAAGCCAACCATCGGTATGGACGACCCTTGGCATTACCGCAACAAGAGCCAGTTCCAAGTGCGCAAAAAAGGCAACAAAGTACTTGCAGGTCTATTTGCTGCAGGATCGAATTTCCTTGTCGATATCGACAAATGTCTCGTACAGCACCCAGATACGACGGCAATCACGAACCAAATCAAAGCGTTCATAGAAGAAAAAGGCATTCCTGTATATGACGAGAAAGACCCTCAAGGCATCATGCGCTCTATCGTCGTGAGAAAAGGAATTGAAACCGGACAACTTCAAGTGACACTGATTACAACAAAGAAAAAGTTCCCTCACAAAGAAGAACTGACTCAAGCTATCGTCCAGATGAGTTCAGACATCGTATCAATCAGCCAAAACATCAATGCAGATCGTTCTAGTCTGATCTTCGGTGAAACGACATTTAATCTTTGGGGTAAAGAGACCATGATTGAGAAGTTAGATGGTCTCGTATTTGACCTCTCAGCACGTGCGTTCTTCCAGTTGAACCCTGTTCAAACTGTACATCTCTATAACGAGATTAAAAAAGCGGCCCACTTAACAGGCACTGAAAATGTCGTTGATGCTTATTGCGGCGTCGGAACAATTGGACTGTGGCTCGCTGGAGATGCAAAAGAAGTTCGTGGCATGGACATCGTGCCAGAAGCAATTTTGGATGCAAAGAAGAATGCTTCTCGCAATCAGCGAAAAAATACTCAGTTTGTCGTTGGGACTCCAGAAGAATGGGTGACAAAGTGGCAAAAAGATGGTTTCACTGTCGATGTTTTGACGGCAGATCCACCGCGCACAGGATTAGATAGTGAACTAATGGATGTAGTACTTCGTACAAAACCGAAACGGTTTGTTTATACTTCTTGTAACCCATCAACACTAGCGAAGGATTTGGCACGCTTAACGAAGAAATACGAAGTGCGTTCTATCCAACCGGTAGATATGTTCCCTCAAACTTCTCAGATTGAGTGTGTCGTAGAGCTTGAACTGAAGAGCTAAAAACGGCTGGCACAAAACCCAACAAAGGGAGTTTCTCGTTATTGTTGAGAAACTCCCTTTTGTATGTTCTATTGTGAGTAGGGGAAGCGTTCCGCGGGCACGGGCTGAGCCAAAATCGAGTTGCGAACGCCAGAAATCCCCATCAAAACCATTCACCCCAACCGAGGCAAAGAGCGCCTCAATTGGGGCGCCTGGTTTTGATGAAATTTCTAGAGTGGCGTTCTTCACATCTTAGAAAAGGTCTCAGCTTCCGCATGTAATCCCGCTGGAGTCACCCCTATACACTTTTCATTTTGTTGTCTTCAACTTCACTTGTGTAACTAAATGAGTTACACACCAGCCTTTTTATTCGTTTAGAGCTGCTGGTTTTCGGAGTGCAATGGTCACCATAATGACAGTCAAAAGACCGGCAACTAGCCACAAGTAACTAATCGACGAAGTAAACTGTAAAAACAGCCCTCCCGCAAATGGCCCCGTTAACGAGCCCACACTAAATGCGATCCCACACAACAAATTCCCTGTTGGCAAAAGAGCCTTTGGAGTCAAATCCGTCATATAGGCGATCCCTAATGAGAACATCGATCCCACAAAGATACCCGCAATAAAGAAAGCGGCAATAATAGCTGCAACCGAGGACTCAAAAATACCTCCTATGAAGAAGGACAATGCTCCGCCTGTCAAAAGCACTATCAACATCGGTCTGCGTCCAAACTTGTCACTCAAGATGCCAAGTGGCAATTGAGATACGACGCCACCTATAGAGAATGCTGCTAATATCACAGATACATTCCCCACTTCAATTCCCTGTCGCAAACTATAAACCGGAAAAATAGCATGAAGACTCGATTCTAAAAACCCGTAGGTCAGTGGCGGAAGGAACGCCACCCAAGCTAGAGTAAAGGAAGCTTTGAAACGACCTGCAGAAGAAAGAGTTCGAGTCGTATAAGTTTCCGGGAAATCATTTTTCAACAAAAATACAAAGATCCATGCCAAGAAGCACAGCGCTGATGAAACAACAAAAGGCAACCCTTCATGAATTGAGACAAGAGGAACTAATAAAGGTCCGATAGCAAACCCAAGACCGAACGACAAACCGTACAGAGCAATGTTCTTTCCAAGACGACTTGGATCTGATGTACTCGTTATCCACGTTTGTGTTGCAAAATGGAGAGCATGGTCTCCGATTCCGATAAATAGACGGAGAATGAACCAAAAAAGGACACTTTTCCATAGAGGGAATAAAGCAAGCGAGACAATCACTAAAATTCCACCTGCCAATATGATGGGCTTGTATCCCCATTTTCTTAGCGGTGCCTCCATAAACGGAGAAATCAGCAACGTCCCTATATAAAGACCTGTTGCACTTAAGCCATTTAATGTTGCATTGATTCCATCCTGTTCAAAAATAATGGAAATCAACGGTAACAACATTCCTTGTGAAAATCCTGAAATAGCTACTATTACTACTAAAATATAAAATCGTTGTTTCGTTGAAATTGCCACTGCTGCCGCCTCTTTCTTGTTGAATCACTCCCCCTAGTCTAGCAAAATCCCCAGTCTCCGTATACAGAAAAAGACCCCAGCAGTCTGCATCACTGCTAAGGTCTCTTATACGTCTTTTACTACCCTATTTTGTTTCATAACTGCATTTAACGGCTACTATCAAGCCGGTGAAATGTCTGAACCGCCTCCTTACGTTGTTGGTTTTCGACAGGTTCACTACGGCCTCCTTCCTAGTAGAGATTAAAGTAACTTTATCACAAACTCTAAGTTTTGTAAATATTCAAAATAAATAAATTATTAAAACACTTCTATGTTCCTATCTTTTTGACAGTGATTCGGGTATAGTATAAGTGCTGAAGGAGGTGTCTCATATGGGAAATCAAGTAACCAATCAAGAACAACAGGTAGTTTACTTAAAAGAACGCTTGAATATGTTCTTACAAGTCCTTGACTCAATTGAGCCCGAATCGACGAAAGTGGAAGATATCGACCGCTTAATTCACATGATGGATGACTTAGAATTAAAGTTAGATCAATTCAAAAAAACGAAAGAGTAGCTCAGCTACTCTTTTTTTCATGGTTTCAGAGGAGTATACTAGTAAGTATAAAAATGACTAAGGGAGAATTTACATGTACATAGAGAACTTAGAAAAAAGTATATACAACTTGATTACAGAAACAAGCACCAATCTACCAAAAGACGTACGACGTGCCATCGCAAAAGCAAAGCAAGCTGAAAATGCGGGTACACGTGCGGCAATGAGTTTGGATACAATCGCAAACAACATTCAAATGGCAGATGATAACGTGTCCCCTATTTGCCAAGATACAGGTCTACCTACTTTTAAAATCAAGACTCCTATCGGCGTCAATCAATTAGAAATAAAAGAAGCCATTAAACGCGCTATCGCAGCTGCTACTGCTGACGCGAAGCTTCGTCCAAACTCCGTGGATTCCCTTACTGGTGAAAACAGCGGGGATAACTTAGGTGCTGGTGTTCCTGTGATGAAGTTCGAGCAATGGGAAAACGATTATATTGAGATGAAGCTGATCCTTAAAGGGGGCGGCTGTGAAAACAAAAACATCCAATACAGTCTTCCTACTGAACTTGAAGGTCTTGGTCGCGCCGGTCGTGATCTTGACGGGATTCGTAAATGTATCCTTCACTCGGTCTACCAGGCACAAGGGCAAGGCTGCTCAGCTGGTTTTATCGGAGTAGGGATTGGTGGAGACCGTTCTTCTGGGTACGATTTAGCGAAAGAGCAACTATTCCGTTCTGTTGACGATGTGAATCCAGATGCACAATTAGCTGAACTTGAAGCTTATATTGTTGAAAAAGCGAACACACTGGGCATAGGAACAATGGGCTTTGGAGGCGAAGCAACACTGTTAGGCTGTAAGATTGGTGTCATGCACCGAATCCCAGCAAGTTTCTACGTATCTGTAGCTTATAACTGTTGGGCATACCGTCGTATGGCAATTGACATTTCTCCTGAAACAGGTGAGATCCATAATTGGCATTACCAAGAAGGCGAAAAGATTGAATTCAAACAACAAGATACCATTGAGGAAGAAGTGAAAGAAGTCGTTCGACTTGAGGCTCCAATCACAGAAGAAAAAATTCGTTCTTTAAAAGTTGGAGATGTCGTCTCCATCTCTGGTCGTATGTACACAGGGCGCGATGCAATCCACCACCACTTGATGAGTCATGATGCTCCTGTTGATTTAGACGGACAGATCATTTACCACTGTGGTCCAGTAATGCAAAAAGACGCTGAAGGCAATTGGCACGTTCGTGCTGCTGGTCCTACTACGTCTATTCGTGAAGAGCCTTACCAAGGAGATATCATGAAAAAGTTCGGGATTCGTGCCGTCATAGGTAAAGGCGGAATGGGTCCTAAAACACTTGCCGCATTAGAAGAACATGGCGGAGTTTATCTGAATGCTATCGGTGGCGCTGCGCAATACTATGCAGACTGCATTAAAGGTGTTGACGGTGTAGATCTTATGGAATTTGGAATCCCAGAAGCTATGTGGCACTTGCGAGTGGAAGATTTCACAGCAGTCGTCACTATGGATTCTCATGGAAACAGCTTGCATGCTGATGTGGACAAATCCTCATTAGAAAAGCTAGCCCTTCATAAAGAACGTGTATTTTAAGTAACAACTTGGGATTTTCATATTGAAAATCCCTTTTGTTGCATTTTTCCTTATTTATAATTATTATAAAGTAATAATTATTGTAAAGGAGTGCTGTTGACTGTGTGGAACCGAATACTTCCTCATATAGAATTAATAAATGCTTTAACTTCTGGAATACTTATATTAATTGGGTGGGCATTGAGTAAAACTGAGTTTACTACGGCTTCTGTGGTTGTATTCCTTTCTGCATTTGTGATTGGTGGCTTTTTCAAAGCAAAAGAAGGCCTTGAGAAGACCATCCACGAAAGAAAGTTAAATGTAGAGCTTTTGATGATTTTAGCAGCCATCGGTTCCTCGATTATCGGCTACTGGGCAGAAGGAGCAATATTGATCTTCATCTTTGCTCTCAGTGGCGCTCTAGAAACGTATACGATGAATAAAAGTAAAAAAGAAATTGCAGCCCTCGTCAATATGCAGCCTGATGAAGCCTGGAAATTGGATGAGCACAATCAAGCGCATTTAGTATCTGTCGATTCTTTAAAAGTCGGAGATCGTTTGCGGATTAAACCAGGTGAAAAGATTCCAGCTGATGCTGTCATAATGGAAGGTTCTTCTTCTATTGATGAATCTGCTATATCTGGTGAACCAATTCCGGTATTAAAACGACTAGATGATGCCATTTTTGCAGGTACAGTTAATGGCAGTGGCGCATTGATTGTAAAAGTGGTCAAAGAAAATGCAGATTCATTGTTCCAGAAAATCATCTCTCTAGTACAAGCAGCACAAAACGAAAAGTCCCCTTCTCAACAGTTTATCGAACGTTTTGAAGGAACATACGTTAAAACAGTCCTTGTCACTGTTGCAATTCTACTATTTCTACCTCATTACATTCTCGGCTGGGACTGGTCCACTACGTTTTACCGTGCCATGGTCTTCTTAGTAGTAGCCTCTCCATGTGCGGTGGTCGCATCGATTATGCCTGCCACCCTTGCTTCCATTTCAAATGGAGCCCGTCACGGCATTCTATTTAAAGGTGGCAGTCACTTAGAGAGTCTGACAAAATTAACAGCTATCGCTTTTGATAAGACAGGTACGCTTACCCAGGGAAAGCCTGTTGTGACTGACTTTATTGTACGCCCTGACTTGGACCGTAATCATGCATTACACATCGTAGCTTCTATCGAGGATAAATCGAATCATCCATTGGCTGTAGCAATTACTCAATATGCCAAAGAGCAAGGGATTGTCCCAAATATGCAGGTTCAAGTGGAAGATGTAACAGGGTTTGGAATGATCGGAACAACCGAAGGTCATTCTTATAAAATCGGGAAACCTGATTTTGTAGGTAGAGACGAGGCGTTCGCTTTTCATGAGGGCGTTGCCCCTACCCTTGCCTCTCAAGGAAAAACTGTCACGTATATTCGAGATGAACAAGGCATCGTAGCACTTATTGCTTTAAAGGATCAAGTTCGAGAGGAAGCAAAGCAAACCATCGCTACACTAAAACAATTAGGCATCACAACCATCATGTTGACAGGTGATAATGCGAAGACGGCGGAAACGATCGCTAAAGAAGCTGGTATTGATCGTTTTGTAGCAGAATGCCTTCCTGAAACCAAAGTAGAGCATCTTAAAGAACTGAAAAAGGACTTTCCTTTTGTCGGAATGGTTGGAGATGGAATTAACGACGCTCCTGCCTTAGCTACTGCAACAACAGGCTTTGCTATGGGAGATGGGACCGATGTTGCACTTGAAACTGCCGATGTGGTTCTCATGAAAAATGAACTCACTAAGATCGCTTATGCCGTTCGGCTTTCTCGAAAGATGCAGCGTATCGTAAAACAGAACTTACTATTCTCTGTAGCTGTTATTGCTGTGTTGATTGTTTCAAACTTCTTACAAGTGGTAAATCTACCGCTAGGAGTTATCGGTCATGAGGGCTCAACGATTTTGGTGATTTTGAATGGTTTGAGAATGCTACAAAAAGCCTAAAAAAAACAGGTCGAGCAACTTGCTCAACCTGTTTTTTGTGCTTCCAGACGTTCTCTTCTTTCTTGCATGACGGCATTGATTTGCCCACCAATCATAAGGAGTGTTCCCGAGAAGTAGAGCCACATCATTAGCACAATAATTGCACCTAAACTGCCATATGTAGCTGTGTAATTTGCAAAATTGCTAACGTAGAATGAGAAGCCTAAAGATACTAGAATCCAACCAAGAGTAGCAAAGACTCCCCCAGGAATCACACTCTTCAAATACAATTTTTCATTCGGAACGATCCAATAAAGAGCCGTTAACACAACAAATATGATTAAAGGTGGAATCGTGAATCGAATACTTTCCCAGACAGTTAGAAATACTCCATCCAATCCAAATATAGAAAACAAAAATACTCCTATTTGCTCACCAAATATTGGAAGTAAAAGTGCGATGAGAAATAGGCCAATTATCAAAATAGTAAAAATTACGGATAATGCCCTCACTATAAAGAATGGTCTAGTCTCTTCTAAGCCGTAAGATTTGTTCAAGGATTTTACAATAGCATTGACACCATTTGAAGCGGACCATATCGTTCCTAATAAACCTATAGATAGTAACCCACCATTCCTATTTTGCAAAACCTCTGTTAAGGTGCCTTCTATCAAACTATACACATCTGCTGGGGCATAATTTCTTAGAAATTGAAAAATTTGATCTTCAGGGAGATCTAAATAGGGCAATAATGTCACCATAAAAATTAGTAAAGGAAAAAGTGAAAGTAAAAAGAAGAAAGCCAGTTGGGCACCTAGAGCTGTCACATCTGAATTTTTGACATGTTGGAGCAGGTCTTGGAAGAACCCTTTCCAAGTCGTAGGATCATAGGAATCTGGTGTTTTCTTCTTTTTGTTCTTTCCAAATTGTAAAAACTTCAGTTTCTCCATCCAGCTAGTTTTTTCTACAGGCGCAGATGATTCTTTTCTATTCGGTTGTCGTATAGTGTCTTCCACCTGCATCACATCCTTATAGATTAGCCGTTCTTTTTTTCGTTTTCACCGTACTTTTCAGCATATTCTGGTGTCTGTTGTTGCATATGTGGATCATGAGAGGTTTCTTGTTGTTCTAATGTCTCATTAGAATTATCTGAAATGATTTCCTTATATTCCTCTTTAGAACTCGAAAAAGTATTTTTAGTCTCTGAAAGAAGTGAGGACACTTGTGGTGCAATTTGTTTCACTTCGTTCACTTGAGAGCTTAAATACTGTGCATCTTGAGATAATTTCTCGTAAAGAGCTTTGTAGTGATTGATTTTTGTCTCTAAATCGTGCTTCAATATTTCACGATTTTCATTATAAAAACGTGCACGTTCGTTCGCTGAGCGGGCACGAGTCTTCATTACTTCGCGTGTTTGACGATCTAATAGACTAATCAATGCACCTGCTAATGCCCCATATAAAATACCTTTTGAAAATTTACTTTGTCCCATTTTAACGCCTCCAAATCATATAGTTGGTTCATAATATAGTCTATTATACCCTTCCCTATTTTCATTGAAACGATGGATTTTAAAAATTTGTCTTGACTCAAGTGCAGAATTTTATGAATATTAATGATATGCAAGACATTACTATATAAGGAGGATCGTTTTATTTCGTCTAAGTAGAGAACATACAAGGGGGATACATATGGACGCGATTTACAAAGTATTAGGTGCCATCTCTGACGTAGTTTGGGGACCACCGCTACTGATTTTAATTGTTGGTACAGGTATTTATTTAACTTTTCGTCTTGGACTCGTACAAATTCTTATGTTACCGGCAGCTCTAAAACAAACGTTTTCTAAAAAGCATGATAAAACTGCAGAAGGAGACATCTCCCAATTCCAGGCACTTACAACTGCTTTAGCAGCAACAGTGGGTACAGGTAACATCGTCGGAGTAGCTACTGCTATCGTTCTAGGTGGTCCAGGAGCTGTATTCTGGATGTGGCTATCTGCTTTGTTTGGAATGGCAACAAAGTATGGTGAAGCTGTACTTGCTGTAAAATATCGTGTGAAAGACGCGAATGGAGAAATGGCTGGCGGGCCTATGTATTACTTAGAACACGGTTTAAAACAAAAATGGTTGGCTGTTCTTTTTGCCATCTTCGGTGCGCTTGCAGCATTCGGTATCGGTAATGGAACTCAATCTAACTCTGTAGCAAATGTCGTAAACGATACATTTGGAATTGCAAACTGGGTCACTGGTTTAGTATTAATGATTTTCGCAGCATTAGTTATCATCGGTGGAATTAAGTCGATTGGTAAAGTAACTGCTGTGTTCGTACCGGTCATGGCTGTATTTTACGTATTTGGCGGATTACTTGTCATGATCCTGAACATCACAGAAGTACCTGGTGCTGTCATGACAATCCTTGAAATGGCATTCTCAACAGAAGCTGCAGCAGGTGGAGCTATCGGTGCTGCTATTCGTTACGGGGTTGCACGTGGAGTGTTCTCGAATGAAGCAGGTCTTGGTTCTGCACCAATCGCGGCTGCGGCAGCAAAAACGGACCTTCCTGGACGTCAGGGATTGATTTCCATGACACAAGTATTCTTTGATACGATCATCATCTGTTCCATCACAGGAATTACCATCGTCATGTCTGGACTTTATTCGGGTGCGTCATCTGATACTGCAGGTACTTTGACTTCAGATGCTTTCGGGTTCTTCTTAGGAGATATCGGACCCATCATCGTTGCAATCGGTCTTGTGTTCTTCGCATCCTCTACTATTCTAGGGTGGGCCTATTACGGAGAAAAATGTTTCCAATATCTATTCAAAAATCCTTCGTTGTTAATTGTTTACCGCGTTCTGTTCATCGCAATGGTGTTTGTTGGGTCGGTAGTCTCACTTGACTTGATCTGGACATTCTCAGATGTAGCAAACGGTATGATGGCAATTCCAAACTTAATTGGATTACTTGGACTATCCGGTGTCATTGCCTATGAGACGAAACAGATTCGTGAAAAATTAAAGGCTGAAAAAGCACAAGGGTAATCTCTATTGACAACCTGGATTGAGCATGAAATGATAGATGGATGAATGAGAAAGGCGGTACGAGTATGGACCTCAATCAACCATCGAAAGAAAATGTCACGTTCATGATCAATGCAATTAAAGATAAATTACGGATGGTCAATGTCGATGCAATGAAAGCTGAAGATTTTACAGCTTCTGCATATGAAGATCTCTGCTATCTCTATGAAATGGTTTCAAAACGAGATTCGTTCAGTCCTAGTGAGATGCAAGCTATTGCATCAGAGCTTGGTAATTTGCGCAACTAAAAAACACGGTTCCTCACGGAGCCGTGTTTTTATTATGAATTAGTTAGCTGCGTAAGCTTTTGCAATTGCTGCGCCTACTCGAGCATTGTTCATTACTAGAGCAATATTTGCTTCTAAAGATTTTCCATCAGTTAATTCTTTAACTTTTCCGAGAAGGAATGGCGTGACGTCTTTTCCTTTTACCCCTTGCTCTTCTGCTTGTCGAAGTGCATCTTCAATGATAGCTGTAATTTCAGATTCTTCTAGAGAAGATTCCTCTGGAATAGGATTTGCAATGACCGCTCCTCCTTGTAATCCCATCTCCCATTTCACTCGTAGCATGTCTGCAACTTCTTGAGGAGTATCTAGACGGAAGTTTGATGCAAACGGGCTAGTTGCAGAATAAAACGCTGGGAATGCATCCGTTCCATAACCCACTACTGGCACACCTTTTGTTTCTAAATACTCAAGAGTCAAACCGATGTCTAAGATAGACTTTGCTCCCGCACAAATTACAGCTACGTTTGTTTGAGACAGTTCTTCTAGGTCAGCAGAGATATCCATTGTCGTTTCTGCTCCGCGGTGAACGCCTCCGATACCGCCAGTTACGAAGACCGCAATGCCTGCAAGCTCTGCACAGATCATGGTTGTAGCAACTGTAGTTGCTCCGATTTCTTTAGAAGATAGTACATAAGCTAAATCACGGCGCGATGTTTTACGGACGTTTTTGCTTGTTGCTAATAGCTCTAAGTCCTCATCAGTAAGCCCGATTTTGATACGTCCATCCATAAGTGCAATAGTAGCTGGAACAGCTCCATTATCACGAATTACTTGCTCTACTTCTTTGGCCATTTGAACATTTTCCGGATACGGCATTCCGTGTGAGATGATTGTTGATTCTAATGCAACAACAGGTAGTCCCTGTTCTAATGCTTGCTGTACCTCAGCTGTATAATCTAGTAAATGTTTCATTGTAATTCCTCCAGTTCGTTTTGTAATTGTGTTGCAGAAAGTTCGGGTCTAACTGTATAAGATGATTCCAATGTCTTAGTGGCGTTCATACGTCCAGCCTGAAGTGCAAGATGAATGTCTTGAGTTTCTATCCAAGTGTGCAACGTAGCAGCGACAAACGAGTCTCCCGCACCTGTTACATCTTTCACTTCACTCGGCTTAAGTGCTTCCATCCAGTGCAATTTTCCTTGCTCTAAATAAGAGAAGCCTCTCTCTCCTTCTGTAATGACTGTGTGCAGAAATCCTTTATCACGTAAGGCCTGATGGGCCGCAATACGATCTTCATCTGTTGTAAGCGAGATACCAGTTACAAGTTCTGCCTCTCCTTTATTACAGAAGATCCAATCGGCTTGCACTTTCCCTTCCGGAAGATTTTTCATCTTCGGTGCAGAAACCGGTACAATGGCTACAGGAACGGAAAAACGACTACATTGCTGTAAGATAGCTGCTACTGCAAGTTGCTCTATGTTCAAATCAATAATGACAAGACCAGCTGATCGGAATACCTTCTCTTGATTCATCACCCACTCAGCATCGAGTAATCGATAAATCTCCATATCTGCTAGAGCAAGCTGCATTTCACCTTCATGATCTAAAATCGCGGTGTAGGCACCGGTCCGCTCTTGGTCACTACGAAGACAATGGTTTAAATCTACCCATTCATGGGTCTTCTCAAATAAAAACTCATATTCTAAGTCATAACCGGCCGCGCTCATTAATTTGACATCATGTCCCAGTCGTCCAAGATTTTCAGCTATATTCCTGGCAACGCCACCTGCCGTCTGATAACTAGTAACTGGATTGGATGTCTGAAACACTAAATCTTGCTTCACAACCATCTTGCGGTCGATATTCATTCCTCCAAAGACAATAACCGGTCTGGATTCTGCCAATACATAGGCCCGTCCTTTAATGATTCCAGCTTTCGTTAACCCAGATATTAAATTCGCAATGGATGGCCTTGATAATTGAAGCTGTTCTGCTAGCTCTTGTTGACTTGAATAAGGATTGCGTTTCAGTAATTCGAGAAGTTGATGCTCTTTCTCTGTCAGCATTTGTTCACCACCCTTTTAAACTTATGTTTATAATATAAACTATTGTTTAAATAGATGCAAGTAGTTTCTTAAATGAATTAACAATGTTTAATTAAATTAAATTATTCTGATTGCAACCTTCTAACAATTCCTGCTATTCTAAATAAGTAAAGATTAAAGGAGGAACTAGTATGCCATCATTTCAAGAAAACTTAGATAATTATGCTAAATTAGCGGTAGAAATCGGGGTAAATATTCAACCAGGTCAATATTTATATGTGGCAGCGTCTACGGACACACTTGAGTTTACTCGCGCTGTTACTAAAAAAGCGTATGAAGCTGGAGCTAAACAAGTTTTTGTCGACATTTCTGACGATCAATTAGCACGCATTCGATATGAGCATGCTCCAGCAGATTCATTTGACTTCTTCCCTGAGTGGAAAGTAATGGAGCGTGAACAGCTAGCTGAAAAAGGTGCCGCTTTCATGAATATCGTTTCTCAAAGTCCAGACTTGCTTCAAGGTATCGACTCTAGCCGTATTGCCACATTCCAAAAAACAGCAGGGAAAGCCTTATCGAAATACCGCCAGTATGTGCAATCTGATAAAATTAGCTGGACAGTTATCGCAGCTCCTTCAGCTGGGTGGGCTTCAAAAGTATTCCCAGATGCTCCACAAGAAAAGCAAATCGAGTTGTTGTGGGATGCTATTTTTAAAGCAGTACGCGCAGACCTTGCAGATCCTGTAAAAGCATGGGAAGAACATGATCATGCATTGCATGAAAAAGTACACTATTTAAACGACAAAAAATACGCAAGCTTGCATTACACAGCTCCAGGGACTGATTTAACAATTGAGTTGCCTAAAGGGCATCTGTGGGCCGGCGCAAGTAGTACGAATGAAAAAGGCGATAGCTTCATGGCCAACATGCCAACTGAAGAAGTCTTCACTGTGCCACACAAAGATGGAGTAAACGGCTATGTATCAAGTACGAAACCATTAAGTTATGGTGGCAACATCATCGACAATTTCAAATTAACTTTTGAAAATGGACGCATCACGAAAGTAGAAGCACAGCAAGGCGAAGACGTCTTAGCGAAGCTTGTAGATACGGATGAAGGCTCGCACCGATTAGGTGAAGTAGCACTTGTGCCACATGACTCTCCTATTTCGAATTCGAATATTCTGTTCTACAACACACTATTTGATGAAAATGCATCGAATCACTTAGCAATCGGATCTGCCTACGCTTTCTGCTTAGAGGGTGGTAAAACGATGTCCCAAGAAGAGTTAGCCAAACACGGCTTAAATGACAGTATTACTCACGTTGATTTCATGATTGGATCAGCTGAAATGTCCATTGATGGAATTCTAGAAGATGGAACACGGGAACCTATCTTCCGCGCAGGAAATTGGGCATTCTAACTGTTCACATTTGCGACCTACCTTTTTTGGATAAAATCATGTATACTACATGTAGAATGTCAGAAGAGGTGAAAAACCATGGGTATCTTTTTAGCAACGGTTTTTGGTTTTCTTACTGTCATGGGAATCGCTGGTTCAGTGATGATGTATTACTTCAATACAGCGATGAACTCTCATGACGCTGAGAAAATTGATCCACGTCCAGAGCATTACTAAAAGAGCTGAATTTCAGCTCTTTTTTTATTGTCACGACCTTACTTTTTGTTTACAGTTTGGTAACACTACATTTTCATTTTTGTTTAATTCCCCTTCCTTGTCCTCAAATTCTTTCGTTCATCTCCAACTATTCTCCTGAATTTCTTAGCAACTTTTGTAATATACCAATTATTAACAAGTGTCAACCCCATTTCCTTCTTATATACTTAGTACGTCTTAGAAAGAGGAGGATGTCGCTATGTTTCAAAACATTCAAATTGGAATTGATTTAGGAACTGCCAATACATTAGTTTACTCAAACACTAAAGGAATTATTTTAAATGAACCTACAGTTGTTGCAATCGACAAAAATACAGGTCAAATCATTGCTTTTGGTCACCAAGCGAAGAAAATGATCGGGAAAACACCAAAATCTATTGAAATCATCCGTCCATTAAAAGAAGGCGTCATCGCTGATTTTGACCGTACAACAGAATTATTGAAACTCATTATGCAACAAGCAAGTAAAAAACTAGGAACCGCTCTACGAAAGCCTTCTGTGGCTATTTGTACTCCATCAGGTGCTACATCTGTAGAACGTCGTGCTATCGAAGATGCCGCGCGTCAAAGTGGTGCCAAAGAAGTTTACTTAATTGAAGAGCCAGTAGCAGCTGCAATCGGGTCTGACTTACCGGTTCATGAACCTGTTGCAAGTATGATCGTCGATATCGGTGGTGGGACTACTGAAGTCGGTATTATTTCATTTGGTGGCGTTGTAGCTTCTAATACGACGAAAGCAGCTGGTGATAGCATGAACGAAGCCATCATTATGCATGTCCGGAAAGAGTACAATGTGTTGATTGGAGAGCCTACGGCAGAAGAGATCAAACACGAGATTGGTCATGGCTTAGTACCACACGAAGCGGAACAGATTACGATTACTGGACGAGACGTTGTGACAGGTCTTCCTAAATCCGTTACATTATCTTCTGTAGAAATCCAAGAAGTTCTCCGTGAATCTTTAGAAACGATTTTGGAAACCATTCGTGCGACGCTCGAAGTATGCCCACCAGAATTGTCTGGAGATATTGTGGATCATGGTGTCGTTTTAACAGGTGGCGGCGCGTTACTGAAAAACATCAGCGAATGGTTGAGCACCGTAATTGATGTCCCTGTGCATCTGGCTCCAGAACCGTTACACGCTGTTGTTATTGGAACAGGAAAAACAGTTATGCCAAAATTTAAACGAGTTAAAGCAGCAAAATAATTCGCCAAACACTCTCTTCTTTTAGTAAACTTATTATTAGAAGGGAGTGTTTTTTATGTCTAATTTACATGAAATTTTAGCGTATAATGAAAGCTTCGTTCGTAATAAAGAATACGAACCATTTGCTACTACAAAGTTTCCGGATAAGAAAATGGTCATTTTATCTTGTATGGATACGCGTCTTGTAGAGCTGCTTCCCAAATCAATGAACATCCAAAACGGGGATGTAAAAATCGTTAAGAGTGCGGGGGCTATTATCAACCATCCATTTGGTGGAATCATGCGGAGTCTGCTAGTTGCAGTGTATGCGTTACAAGCAGAAGAAATCTTTGTCATCGGCCATCATGATTGTGGTATGGCTGCTATTGATCCAAACGCCATGATTCAATCGATGATTGAGCGCGGTGTGGATCCGAAGACGGTAGATACGTTAACGCATGCAGGGGTCGATGTACATGAATGGTTAGAAGGATTTGATAACGTGGCGGATAGTGTGCTACATAGTGTGAACATGATTAAGAATCACCCACTTGTTTTACCTTCTATCAAAGTACACGGCTTGATTATTGACCCAGCAACAGGTCGCTTGGATCTTGTCCACGACGGAACAAAAGACTAAATAAAGAAGAGACTCGTCATTATGACGAGTCTCTGTTTGTTTTGCGGGCCATGTAGTCAGACTTGGTCTGCGCAAAGAGCAGATGATCCATCCACTGGCCATTGATATACAATAATTGATTTAAATACCCTTCTTCATAAAACCCTGATTTCCCTAACACATAAATAGAGGGTTCGTTATAAGGCGAGACGTAGGCTTCTAGTCGGTTCAATTGAAGTTGAGTAAAAGCAAATTCTGCAACAAGGGCAATCGCTTCTTGTGCGAATCCCTTCCCTACTTGCTGTTGATCCACCGCATAGCCAATCATACCACTTAAAAAAGGCATTCGTTTGATACTATAAAGTGAAATTGTTCCTACAAGTTGAAAATTTTTCTTGTCATAGATTCCAAAACTATATTCTCTTTGTTCTTTCGACAACTTGATCGATTCCCGGATCTTTTCTCTCTGCACAACTGTTGTGTAATACGATTCCCGATGAATGGGTTCAAAACGTCCCCAAAACTCTTTGTTGTGTTTCACTACTTGTGCGAGTGCGGCTGCATCTGCCATTTGAAACGTCTTGCAAATACACCGCTTGCCTTCTAATCGAATCAAGTTTATTCCCCCTACTTACACGAGGCTTAAGAATTCCTCTACATCTTTATGGCAAAGAGCAATCCCTTTTGCCCAGAAATCTTTTTTCGTGATATCTTCATTTAAATGCTTTTTCGCTAAATCTTCAACTGACATGATAGCCGTGTCACGAAGAAGTGCAATATATTTCTCTTCAAATGCAGTTCCTTCCTCTTTTGCTTTCGCATAGATTGAAAGACTGAACAGGTATCCGAACGTGTACGGGAAGTTATAGAATGGTACACCCGTGATATAGAAATGAAGTTTCGACGCCCAGAAATGTGGATGCGTGTCAGCAAGTGCACCTGCAAAAGCTTCTTGTTGTGCTTCAGCCATCAATTCATTCAAGCGTGTACTAGAGACGACACCTTTTTTGCGTTCTTCATAGAAGCGAGTCTCAAATAAGAAACGAGCATGGATGTTCATGAAGAAAGCTACACTGCGCTGGATCTTATCTTCAAGTAATGCGGCTTTCTCTTCTTGAGATGTGGCTTCTGCAACAGCTGCATCAGCTACAATCATTTCAGCAAAAGTAGAAGCAGTTTCTGCTACACCCATTGCATATTGACGGTTCAACCAATGTACGGGACGTAAAGCATACGAGTGGAAAGCATGACCTAGTTCATGTGCTAGAGTGGATACATTCGACATCGAACCAGAATACGTCATAAAGATACGAGATTCTTGAGAAACTGGCATCCCCGTGCAGAATCCACCTGGACGTTTGTTATCGCGGTCCTCTGCTTCAATCCAGCCGTTTTCAAAAGCATGGCGAGAGAACGCCTCCAGCTCTGGACCAAATTTTTTGAAGTGCTTCAAGATGAACTCCGCGCCTTCTTGATAGTCCATCGATTTTGCAGATTCTCCTATCGGAGCATCCATGTCATGCCAGTGGAGTTTTTCTGTGCCAAGTAGTTCTGCTTTTTTATTTAAGTAGCGTACGAATGGTTCTTTTCCATCCGAAATAGCGCCCCACATAGCATCTAATGTCTCCTGGCTCATCCGGTTGATGGAAAGTGGCTCATCTAGAACCTCGTTCCAACCACGTTTTTTATAAACGGCTAAACGGTAACCTGCTAAGTGGTTTAACGTTTTGGCAAAGAACTCTTCTTTCTCGGTAAATGCTTGTTCTAAAGCATCTTTTGTTGCTTTACGAACTTCTGGATTAGCGTGAGAATATAAATTGCTCGCTTGACCAATTGAAAGTTTCTTTTCTTCGCCTTCCACATTGATTGTTACTTTCATATCTGCAATCAACAGATCATAGAGTTGCCCCCAGCCTTGATACCCATCTACACCAAGAGCCGTGATTAGAGATTCTTCTTCTTGTGAAAGTTTCTTCTCCGCTTTTTCTTTCCATTCATTTAAAATAAATTCAAACTCATGTAAGTCTTTTGAAGCTAGCAATTCGTTCCATACGCTATCTTCAGTCTGACTCCATTTTTGTTGGATAGTTAGTAAAATCGTGCTCAGACGTGCTCCTAAGCTACTCACCTGTCCTTGAAGTAATGCGGCTTTTTTGTCAGTGGTGTCTTGTGCTAAGAAACAACCAATGGTAGCTCCTGCTTCAGAAAGATTTGTAGCGATGTCTTTTAGTTGTTCAATCGTCTCTCTCATAGCGGATGCTTGAGATACAGATTGTGGTGTCTGAATATCACTCACCACACCTTCAAACGAGGCAATTTTTTGCTCTACTTTTTCAAGATGTGTTGCTAGTTCTGGTGAGTCAGACCCTCCAGGAAAGAATGTGTCCAGGTCCCATACGAGTGGATATGTAGTCGTTGTCATTAAGATTCCCCTTTCATTTCGTCTCCCTAAGTATATCATGTTTTCTTATAATTTTCTCATTATTTCCTACATTCAAACGAATTCACAAAGCCTTCAATTCTCAATTGAGGGAAAGACAGGTATACTAATACTAGTCATGAAGGAGGGATATTTATTTTACAACTAGTAGTTATGGGGATCGCACTTATTGCAACTGTGATCGTCAATGCCCTCGCCAATATTCTGCCGATTAATGGACAGACGACTGGAGACATCTCAAATCGGTTACCTGTACTCTTCACACCGGCTGGGTACGTATTTTCTATTTGGGGTGTCATTTATGTGTTGGCCGCTATTTGGATTATTTACCAGTATGTCTTAGCCAAACGTGGAAGGCCACCTGTTGCAAAACGCACGGTATTGTTCGTGTTGAGTTCGTTGTTCAATTGTGGATGGATTTTGACTTGGCATTATGAATATTTTCTTTATACACTTGTTATGATGGTAGGTCTAGTTGCAGTTCTCGCACTTCTTTATAGCACTTATCCACGTTACGGGTCCGACTGGAAAGAGCGAGGTCCTATTTCTGTCTATTTGGGATGGGTGTGTGTAGCATTAGTAGCAAACATTTCATACGTACTCACTTACTACGAGTGGGATGGCTGGGGACTTTCCGATCAACTTTGGACGGTTGTAGTCCTTACGTTTGCAACAGCTATTGCCCTTCATTTCCGTTATCACTATTATGACCGAATCATGCAAGGTGTGTTTATTTGGGCATTTGTAGGGATTGCTGTTCGTCTCGGTCTCGACGAACTTTTAGTTTCTGCTGCTGCTTTATTCTTGAGTAGTGTGTTAGTGGCTGGGATTCTTTATTTGAACAAACCCATGCGAAGCTAAATAAAACCTCTCTGCGGCTGCAGAGAGGTTTTGTTTTAGTCTTCTAATTGAGTTAAGATAAGTGGCTTATCTTTAGTCACAACAATTGTATGTTCGACTTGAGCTACTAAAGAGCGGTCCGGTGTGACAAATGTCCAACCATCCCCAAGCTCCATGATCGATTCTGCTTTTTGTGAGATGAACGGTTCTACAGCTAGAACCATACCCTCTTTCAGGATAGTAGGTTCCCAAGCATCATAATAGTTCAGAATATGTTGTGGTGCCTCATGAAGGGAACGTCCCACACCGTGCCCAGTCAAGTTCATGATGACGGTAAGCCCGTTAGATTTCGCCTCGCGCTCAACCGCTTTACCGATTTGATTCAGTTTGGCTCCGGCCTTCACTTTCAACATCGCACGATCAAATGCTTGTTGCGCTACATCAATCAGTTTTTGCTTTTCTGCATCTGCTTCCCCAAGGACAAATGAAATTCCTGTATCTGCATAAAACCCATCACACTTACCAGAAACATCAATGTTTATAAGGTCGCCTTCTTGTAAAACGCGACTTCCTGGAATACCATGAGCGACTTCTTCGTTGACACTGATACAAGTATGCCCTGGAAAATCGTATTCTGCGATTGGAGCCGAGACAGCGCCTTTTTCTTCAAAAAGCTTTGCACCGATTTCATCTAGTTCTTTTGTGGTCATGCCTGGTTTGGCAGCTGCCTTCATCGTATCGCGAATCTCAGCGACGATGCGGCTTATTTTTTTTAACCCTTGTAGTTCTTCAGGTGTTTGTATAATCATTGCGTTCGAACCCTTTCTTTACTGACTATCTGCTATCATAGCATATTTTAAGCAGATTGAGGGATTACAAGACGCGGCGCTTTGACAAACAAAAGAGTACAGATTACAGCTGCGAACAGTAACACTAGACTCATGTACGTTGCATTATAGACTAAGGAATAAAGGATAACATTTTGATCTCCTGCAAACTCCCCAAAGAAAAAGATGCCACTTAACACATGGACAAAATAGCGTAGTACTGCTGCGAGAATGGTACCAAACAATACCGCTCGCATCATGGCACCTTGACGACCATCTTCATAGGCACGGACAAATGCGGGACGAAACACTCCTGCAAACCCCGCAACCATAAAGGCCAAGAAATAATCCATGAATACTTGAATGATGACAATCTCAAAACTTAAAGGTGCAAAATACACGTTCCCCGTAGCAAGTTGTAATAGACCAATCAATAATCCTGTTACAATTCCTGCAACGACCCCTCTTCGGAAAGCGATCAAGATGATGGGAACAAGTACAAATGTGACACTTCCACCTTGTGGCATCCCAAAGCCCACACGGTCTAACACAAATCCTAATGCTGCAAGTAGCGCAATCTCAATCATGATTAAGACTTTTTGATTTCTCATAAGCTCTCCATTTCCTGTTACCTTCTTGATCTGAATGGGTAAACAATAAAAAATGACCTCTGGACAGAGCCAGACGTCATAAACATCAGTTTCTATCCACATCCCTACGCAAGCATGAACTTCCAGGTTCTAAGGGTACTCTCTCAGCCGCATTGCGACGCCCCTTGTGGTAACATATTTAGATTTGCTCTCATTCTACTTTATCAACTACAATTAATCAACTCTACAAATTGAAAGGACGGATTCAAATGATTGATTTACTCCAAAATCTGATACGTATTCCTAGCGATACACAAGAAGGTGCCAATAAGGCATTAGACTTTTCAGCACGATGGTTAAAAGAACAGGGTGTCCAAGTAAATGTATTAGAGAATAAAGGATACAAAATGTTAGTTGCTGAAATCGGACAAGGTGACGAAACGTTGATTTGGAATGGTCATTTGGACATTGTTCCCGGGAAACCTGAACAGTATGAGCCTTATATTGAAGGCGACAAATTATTTGGACGTGGTTCTGCCGATATGAAAGGTGGTTGTGCTGCCATGATGGCCGCCTTTGCAGGAATTTGTAAACATCCTGACCGATTGACAAAGAAAGTCCAGCTACATTTAGTTACTGATGAAGAAACAGGTGGTTCTAAGACGTCCAAGTACTTAGTTGAGCAAGGCTATACTGGAGATTTTGTTATTTGCGGAGAGCCAACGTTTTTAAAAATTGGATTACAAGCTAAAGGAATCTCTCAATTCTTTATTACATTCCACGGAAAAGCTGCACACGGTTCTCGCCCTTGGGAAGGTGACAATGCCATTTTGCAGTCTCACCGCTTTCATCAATTGTTACTTGAACAGGAATGGACTAAAGAAAGCACTGATTATTATGAGCACCCATCTATCAACTTAGCTCGTATTCAAGCTGGTGATCGGTTCAATATGGTTCCAGATACTTGTGAGGTAGGATACGATATTCGTTTTGTACCGGGTCAATCTGTGGAGTTCGTCGAGCAGCAGCTCCAATCTATTTTAGATGAGCACTTTCCAAACGCCGAACTAAGAAGACGCGGAATTTCACCTGCTGTGACGACTTCAGACAAAGATCCACGCATCCTGCAACTTCTCGATATTATGAAAGAGGAAACGGAAATCATGGGACAGCACGGTTCTGCAGATACAAGACATTACGCAGTGACCGGAGCTGGCGCTATTGAATTCGGACCAGCTGGTGGCGATTGGCACGGCCCTGGAGAATTTGTTTCTATCGCTTCAATGGAACGCTACCGAGATATTCTGATGGAGTTTGCTTTCTATACTGGTGTGCCTGAAGTGGAAGAGGTTTAATAGAATCCTTACGCGGGTAAAGTATGGTACCATACGAATTACTTAGGAGAGATGAATATGCGCAAATCGAATTTATTGAAATCCGCTATTAAGTGGGCTCCGATTGTCTATCCAATCGTTAAAAAGTTTTTGAACTCACGTAAAACAACTAAACGTTACTAAGATGAAAACCGAGGCGAACTCAATTCGCCTCGGTTTTTTTAAATATATGGAATCGGCTGTGCTAGAGCTAGATTTGGTTGTCCAGGCACGCTCGCTTGATCGTTAGTTTCTGCTTGTTGTTGTTCTTCTTGAGCTGCCTGGATCTCTTCAAACGACATCGGATTTGGTGCTGGCATCTCATAGGGTTCTATCACGTAGCCTGGATTTAATTCCTGCAAGACACTGTTGGCCATCTGTCTATAGCCTTCTTGAACAGGATGGACATCCGCCGGATTAGGTACGAATGCTTTTAAATTCGTATTCATCCGTTCTGTGACATCTACATAATTAGCACCGTACTTTCTAGCTGATTGTTCAAGAATTTGATTTAAGCGGTCTAGTTGTTTGGAAGTCCCCTCTTTTTGAAAATCCGCTACATGTGGGTAAGCAAAGTAATAGCCTACGACTAAAACGTTTGCTTGAGGAGCAAGCTCTTCTAACTTCTTTAACAACGTTTCCACAGAAATTCGAGCCTGATTGAGAGCGAAATCCACCTGTACTTGTTGAAATGCAAGTGTGCCTTGTTCTGGATTTGCGTTCACGATCCGTAATAAGTCGTTTGCACCCGCAGACACCGTAATCAAACTAGCTTGGCTGACAAGCTGTTGAGCTTCTTCGGTTTCAATGGAGTTCAGCACTTGCTCCGCTGTAAATCCCGGAAATGCCAGATCCTTAGAAAACAGAGCCAGTTGCCCCGATCTTGCGAGCTCTCCTGCTACAAGATCTGTATACCCTTGATCGATTTCTCGGTAAGGGGTTTGTCCGGCAGCTAAAGAATCTCCTAAAGCCACATACACCTGCCGAGCGGAAGCTGAGGCGGGAAACACACTAGAGAATGCAAACAAAACGACTAGTGTTCCTATCCATTTTCTCATAGTCAGTCCCTCCTCTTCGTATTATGCCCAGTTTCCATTACGGAAAATGGCTTCTCTTGTTCCATCTTTAAGAATTCCATCAATCGACATATCGGCTGTTCCTACCATGAAATCTTCATGGACGATGGAGACGTTCGCTCCCTTTGCCAACAATTCATCTTCCGATAATCCTTTTCCACCTTGTATCGTAGTAGGATAGGCCTCACCAAATGCAAAGTGGTTGGAAGCATTCTCATCAAATAATGTATTAAAGAAAGTCGTATTGCTATTGGAAATGGGAGAATCAAAAGGTACTAGAGCGACTTCTCCTAAATAACTGGAATTTTCGTCAGTAGCAAGTAGTTCATCGAGCAATTCTTGCCCTTGAGTAGCTAATGCTTTGACGACTCGACCCTGTTCAAATGTTAAAGTAAAGCCGTCGATTCGGTTTCCTTGGTAGATGAACGGTTTAGAGTTACGGACTGTTCCATCGACGCGTGTCCGATCAGGTAGTGTGTAGACTTCTTCTGTCGGCATGTTTGCAATAAACGGAGTTCCTGAACTGTTGATACTGCTCCCACTCATCCAGATATGATCCTTAGGCAATCCAACAATCAAATCCGTTCCTTCAGCAACATAGTGCAGGGCGTCATAGTTTCGGCTGTTCAGGTATGCCGCACGGTCGTTCAACTGAGCAATATGCGTTTTCCACAACTCAACTGCGTTCCCTGAACCAATGCGGACAACTTCAAAAATTTTATTCCAAAGAGCTTCTACTGCCTGCTCTTCTGTCATCTCAGGATAGACTTTTTGTGCCCACTTTTTAGAAGGGACAGCAGCGATACTCCATGTGATGTCATCATTCATAACTGCTTTTCTATAGCGCTTCAGCTTTTCCGAAGACGCTTTTTGGAAACGACTGATTTTTGATGGAAGAACTCCTTCTAAAAGATCTGGATCTTCTGCATCAATCCACAGGAGCGCACCTTTTCGGTCGATGATTTCGTCTCGTTGCGCTGCAATCCAATTTGGTACATCCTCAAACGAAGCGTCTGGTGCCAAATCATAGAATGCACGCGTCATATCATTATCGTTCAATTGAACGTCTACATGCCCTGCTCCAGCCTGATAGGCTTGTCTTACAACAAGGCGAGCAAATTCCAGTGCATCAGTAGTCGTCTGGATTTGTAAGTATTGATTCGGCTGGATGTTTAATCCGACTTGAACGACCAAGTCTGCATATTCCGTCAATTTTTCTTGAAATGTCATTTGCGCTTGGTTCCTTTCTCTACAGACTTGCGTTTGGCAGGAACGAAATCCCCTTGACTCCAAGTTACTTCTAAAGGTTTGACCGACAAACTTGAAGTGAGCTTCTTAAATGCTTTTTCATCTTTGAACTCAAGGAAGGATACGACCATTCCATCTCTTCCTGCACGACCTGTTCGTCCCGAACGGTGTAGATAGTGTTCTTCTGTTTGAGGAACATCCACATGAATGACATGCGTGACATCTTGAATATCAAGTCCACGAGCAGCTACGTCTGTAGTAATCAATAGTTTGACATTGCCTTTTTTCAAGTCATCCAGAGCCCGTTTGCGGTCTTCTTTTTTCATAGCACCATGCAGAGCAGCAATCGGCGCATCACGGAACAAGAGTTTCTCTTCTTTCATCATGAGCTGGTCTAAACTATTGATGAAGGCCAGTCCCTTCATTCCTGGTAGGTGACTAATGCGTCGTAGCATATCCGTTTTATCGCGACGATCCACTTCCAAATAGACGTGCTCGACGTTTCCAACAGACGGCAGCTCAGCCGCTTCCACCTGAATCATATGCGGTTTCTTCATCACTCGTTCCGCTACGAGTTCAATCTCTTCAGTAATTGTTGCAGAAAGAATGACCAATTGTTTTTCAACTGCCGCATCGATAATGGAGCGTACGGTGCTTCTATGTTCTCTGCTGAGTAGTTGATCCGCTTCGTCTAACACGATATGACGGACCTCATGCATTTTTAGCTTGCGGTTTTTGACAAGCTCGTTTAAACGTCCTGGAGTCCCTACTACTATAGTGGGTTTCTTCTTCAGTTTATCTACTTGACGTTGCATATTGGCCCCGCCAATCAATTGCGCTGTAGAAATCGCTGTGCCCGCGGTCCACTTGCGAAGGACTTCAATGATTTGAATACCCAGCTCTTGTGACGGTGCTATGATAACGGCTTGCGTGTGTGGTTTCTTCCCGTCTACTAATTGCAGTAACGGCAACACGTAGGCTAACGTCTTTCCTGTACCCGTAGGAGATTCCGCTACGATATCTGCTCCGTCTAAAAACAGGGGAATCATCTTCGTCTGTATAGGCATTTCACTTTGAAAATTTTCTTTTGTCCATTTTTCTTGCCAAATAGCATCTAATTGTTGAATTGTCATACTTACACCTCATCTTTTCTTCCCTATAGTTTACCACGAGGCAACAAAAAAAGCCCTCTTAGCAGAGGACTTTGTGTCTAAGCAGTTTCTTGAGTCGTAGTATAAATTTTAACAAGTTCATAAAAGGACAATTCAAATAGTTGGCGGCCATCTACTTTATAGATCCCTTGGTCGATTAATCGCTGTAATAATTCATCACGACGCAGCTCGGTCATAGAATTTTTCTTGATGTGGTTCACGGTGGAACACTCCTTTAAAAATAAATGCTCTTTTCTTTACCACTCTTTCCTGTAAAATAAACACAAATCCAAAAAGGTTGGTGGGAATGTGAAAAAAGCCCTTATTTTTGATTTAGACGACACACTTTTGTGGGATGCGAAAAGTGTCGAGACCGCGCTACGATTCACATGCGAAGCAGTTGGAAAAGACCATTCTGATGACCTCTATCTAGCCATTCGTGAAGAGGCTCCAAAACTTTATAAAAGCTATCCATTCTATCCGTTTACCCAACAGATTGGAATCAATCCGTTTGAAGGTCTCTGGGGCACATTCGATGACGGCACATTTGACTTTCCTGCAATGGAGCAGAAAATCGCTGAGTACCAGAAAACAGCATGGAAAAACGCTTTATACAAAATTGATAGAAACGATGAACAATTGGCACTGACCTTAGCCAAGCAATTTGTTGCATTCAGAAAAGAAAATCCTTTCGTCTACGAAGAGACATTTGAAGTCCTTCAAGAAGTGGCAAAGGACTATAAAATAGGGTTACTGACAAACGGTGCACCTAGCCTCCAGAATACGAAACTAAGCCTTACTCCTGAGCTGGCAACTTATGTTGATGCCATCGTGATTTCAGGAGAAGTAGGCATCGGGAAACCGGACACAACACCTTTCCTGGAAATCTTGAAAAAGCTAGATTGTGCACCAGAACAAGTGATGATGATTGGCGACAATTTACAGACCGATATTCGAGGAGCCAATGCCCTTGAAATCGATAGCGTTTGGATCAATCATCACGGGGTAACTCCTCCCGCTGATGTCCATCCTACATACACGATCCATCGCCTGGCGGAACTGCTGCATATCCTTTAGCCTACAACTCAATCGCAATAACGTCTTGTATGTCTGCAAGTGTTGTGAGCTTCTCCACACTTGCAGGCTTTACATGTTTATCTACGGTCAACATCATGATGGCCGCTCCACCCTTTTCAGCTCGTCCTACTTGCATAGAAGCGATATTGATTCGTTCTTCAGCCAATGACATCCCCACGCGCCCAATCGCACCCGGTTGATCAAGATGCTGGATAAACAGGAGATGCGCTTCAAGTGGCACATCCACAACAAAGTCATCCACTCGGACGATACGCGCTCCTAATCCATTCACTAACGTCCCCGCTACTTTATGTGTTCCATTTTCTGCGACCACTTCTACCGTTAAGAGACTTGTAAATCCTTTTGACTGAGATGTCTTCTGTTCAATGATGGTGATACCGAGACGATCGGCGAACAGCTTTGCATTCACTTCATTGACGGATTCTCCTAAGCGACTTCTTAAAAATCCTTTCACGACATTGCGTGTCAGCGGAGACACATCAAAGTCTTGAAGTTCCCCAGAATACGTAACACGTAGTTCTTGAACGATTCCTTGTGAGACATCCTGAATGAAAGACCCAAGCTTTTCTCCTAGCATCAAGTAGGGTTCTACTTTTTGAAGCACTTCTTTAGGAACTGCAGACAGGTTCACTGGATTTTTTACGGCTTGGCCTGTAAAGTAACGGACCACATCATCACAGACATCTACAGCAACTATTTCTTGAGCTTCCACTGTACTCGCACCGAGATGGGGTGTAGCAATCACTTGTGGAAGGTTCAATAGTTTGTGATCTACGAAAGGTTCCACTTCAAAGACATCAAGTGCTGCTCCTGCTACTTTACCTTGTTGTAGCGCTTCATAGAGAGCTTCTTCATCAATGATGCCGCCTCGTGCACAGTTGATGATATACACGCCTTGCTTCATCTGTGCAAACGCCTGAGCGTTCAGTAAATGTTTCGTCTCTTTCAACAAAGGTGTATGCACAGTGACGAAGTCTGCAGCTCGCACCACTTCTTCAACAGTTCCTTTTTTGACTCCCATCTTTTCTGCTTTCTCTTCTGATAAGAATGGATCATAAGCTATGACCTGCATGCGCTGGCCTTTTGCCCGCTGTGCCACCTCTGCTCCTATACGACCAAGACCAATCACACCGAGTGTCTTCCCTTTCAACTCAATTCCAATAAACGATTTCCGGTCCCAGTTGCCATTTTTTAAAGATAGATAGGCTTGTGGAATATTCCGAGCAAGTGCCATCAACATGGCCATCGTATGCTCAGCAGCAGAGTTTGTATTCCCGTCAGGTGCATTGACCACTAAAATCCCTTGTTCTGTGGCAGCTTTCAAATCAATATTGTCTACTCCCACACCTGCTCGTCCAATAATCTGGAGCTTATTAGCAGCCTGTAGTAAGGCTGCGTCTACTTGTGTCTGGCTGCGTACAAGAAGAGCGTCGTACTGGCCAATTCTATCGAACAATTCGTCCTTAGAAAGATTTGTCAATACGTCTAGTTGAAATTGAGGGTTGCTCCGAATCGGTTGCAGTCCCTCTTCACTCAGTGGATCACATACGAGTACTTTAAACATGTACACCAGTTCCTTTCTTTAAAAAGACTTGTTGAGCAGCAACCGTACCTGCACCTGGAGAAAACGTGTGACCGAGATTCATCAGGACGACTTCAAGAGCTGCAATGACGGTCAAAACATCAGTAGCTGTGCAATAACCCATGTGACCGATACGAAGAACCGTGTCTTTTTGATGGCCCTGTCCTGCGGCAATGCGGATACCAAACTGCTCTTTTAACGCGTTTCGTACCTGTTTTGCTTCGACTGTCGGAACAGTGAACGCTGTCACTGTGGGTGAAGCAACTGCATCGGCTGCTAGAAGGTTTAAGTTCATTGCTTCTAGACCTCGTCTCGTCATCTCACGCATCAAAAGATGTCGCTTATAGACCCCTTCAATTGTTTCTTCAGCTAGTTGCTGCACAACTTCCTGTAACCCGAAAAGAAGTGAAGTTGCTGGTGTGAACGGAGTTGAAGATTCCTTTGAAGCCTTGTCATACTTTAGTAAATCCAGATAAAAGCGAGGTCGAGGATTGGCTTCCATTTTTGCCTGAGCTCGCTCACTGAAAGCAACGAACATCAGACCTCCAGGGAGCATAAGGGCTTTTTGAGACCCTGTGACAACGATATCGAGTTCCCAGTCATCAAGCTTTGTTTCGACGCCCCCTAGACACGAGACGGCATCGACAATCACTAAAGCATCTGAATACCTATGGACGACACTTGAAAGCGTATCAATGGGATTCAAGACACCTGTAGATGTCTCACAATAAGTCAGAAAGACAGCAGTAACATCTGAATGCTCGAGGAGTGATTGTTGCAATCGGTCTGCGCGCACTGCTTCCCCCCACTGTTCTTCTAAGACGATAACATCTATTTCATAGCTTTTGCAGATAGAGACAAACCGTTCTCCAAAAGCCCCTGTCACACAGACAATGACTTTTTCACCAGGAGCTACTGTATTGATGACCGCGGCTTCAAGTCCGGACGTACCACTGCCCGCTATAATGGAAACCCGTTGCGTTGTTCCAAACAGTTGTTGTAAGCCTGGCTGGACAGACTTCAATAACTCACGAGTCTCAGGATCACGATGCCCAATCATCGGTTGTTGCATAGCGCGTTGCACACGAGGAGGAACCGGAGTCGGTCCTGGTATACGTAATATCATTTGTTCCGTTAACATGACGTCATCTCCCTAATAGAAATCTTCTTCAGTATCGTCACCAATTGAAAAAAGCTCTTCACACCTTGTCCTCTGACAAGGGGCGAAGAGCTTTGCTCACGCGGTACCACCCTCATTTACTGACTGCAATCAGTATCTTAATGAAAGAAGGTAACGTCTTCTACACGGACAGACATTTCCGTCTGCCTATTCAAGAGTGGAATTAAAAAAGGTGTGACTGATTTTCACCGACCATCAGCTCTCTATAGCACACGATTTTTTTAACATGTCTCTATCCAAATAGTTGAATCGATCTGAAGTTATCCTTAGTCTAACAAGCTATTTTTTATTGTCAATACTTTCAGACAACTTGTAAACGCTGTCATAAAAATTAATTTTATTGACTTCCCTCGCACCCTTTTGTACACTCATAACATTCATTTGTTTTTACACACAGAACAATCCGAGGAGGAACGGCTATGATCGTTTGTAAATTTGGTGGTACATCTATGGCGAATGCTCGTCAATTTGAAAAAGTTAAAGCCATTGTGACCACGAATCCAGCACGACGCATAGTAGTAGTGTCAGCTCCCGGAAAACGGTTTTCTAACGACCAAAAAGTTACGGACCTTTTAATCGACGCATTTTATGAGTTTCCTAAAGAAAATGCTGCTACCGTTGTTATAGAACGGTTTCTGTCTATCCAACAAGACCTTGATTTACCTGTGGAACTCGTAGACTTCGCTACATCCGAACTATGGACTCGCCTAGAGTCAAGTGAAGGAGACCTCAACAGTCGGCTAGATGCAGTCAAAGCCTTTGGGGAAGAGTTCAGCGCGCGTTTTTTTGCAGCCTACCTGTCTTCACAAGGTATTTCGGCGCGCTTTGCGGATCCCCAAGACATTGGTCTTCTAATGACAGAGCCTAGTGAGCGTGCTCAACTCCTTGAAGACTCGTATAAAGAACTTCGAAAGTTGAAAGACACGACTGAAATTCTCGTAGTCCCAGGCTTTTACGGCTATACTCAGAGCGGCAAGCTTCGTACATTTGAACGAGGTGGCTCGGATATTACAGGTTCCATACTTGCTGCAGCGGTCGATGCAGAACTTTACGAAAACTTTACAGATGTAGACTTCGTCTACGCTGCCAATCCAAATATCATTGATCGACCTGAGCAAATCGAGCTCATTACGTATAGAGAAATGCGCGAACTGTCTTATGCGGGTTTTACTGTGATTCATGACGAAGCACTTATGCCTGTGTACCGAAAACAAATTCCAGTAGAAATAAAAAACACAAACAATCCTAGTGCGCCTGGTACGAAGATTGTAGCGCATCGATTACTTACTGACCGTCCCGTGACAGGTCTCACTGCAGACGAAGGCTTCTCTATTTTGTATGTGAGCAAGTATTTGATGAACAGGGAGCTCGGATTTGGTAGAAAGCTACTTCAGATTATCGAAGAAGAAGGCATCTCTTATGAACATACACCTTCGGGACTCGATGACATATCGGTCATCATCCGGAGTCACTACTTGACTCCGAAAAAAGAACAGCGCATTGTGAACCGAGTCCTTCAAGAGCTTGGAGCCGAAGTAGCTTATTTTAAACACGGCCTGTCCATGATCGTTCTAGTTGGTGAAGGAATGCGAAACTCTACTGGCCTCGCTGCCCGTGCTACATTAGCGATTTCTCAGACAGGAGCCAACATTGAAATGATCAATCAAGGTTCCTCCGAAGTGAGTCTTGTATTTGGAGTTCTTGAGAAAGATAAAGAGAAAATCGTACGCGCACTCTACGATGCATTCTTTCAGCGTGTCAAGCTGCGAGCTTGACAGAACGAATATTCCATGGTAAGATGAGGAAGTTAAATGGTTAGACTATTGAGTTGAATCTGGCATTCTGCTCATGTTTTTGAAGATGCTTATTCTTTACTGGCGCGGCTATAGGGCCGCAATGACGAAAAAGTAGGTAGGGTTTTCGTTGCTTAAGTTAGAAGACACCAGTAGAACAATTTCCGCGGCAATCAGAAGTTTTTTTAAGAGTTCAATTTAATCGTTTTACCATACTAGAGGGACATGTCATACTGACATGTCCCTCGTCTAATTTCTTGCGTATACTAAGAGACACTGCTATCTTTACGTTAGAGTTTTTAGAAAACAGGTGATGATGATGCAACAGCTTATGGGCACTGCTAAAACGGCACTAGGCCGTTTTTTCTCAGAACGATATTATGATCAAGCTGCACAGACAGCTTACTATCTGATGCTCTCGATTTTCCCATTCTTATTATTTGTCTTATCCTTGCTCAATTTTTTACCAATAAATTTAGATTCTCTATTATTATTTATTGAACCTTACGCTCCGGGAAATACTTATACTTTCATCGAAAACAACGTGTTACGGATCTTAGAAGGAACCCAAAGTGGTGTCCTTTCCATCAGTTTGATTTCTGCATTCTGGCTTGCAAGCATGGCGGTTCAGTCACTTGCTCGAAGCTTTGCTGCAGCGTATGAAAAAGAGACTACCCTTCCCTTTTGGCGGACTCTTCTTCATGATCTTGGCGTAACAGCCATTTTTATGATTATGATTCCTGTGTCTTTATTTGTCCCTATCGTAGAAAAAGGACTTTTATGGTTTGTTGCACGTGCTGGGGAATTGGAGACTTGGTCGTTATGGATCACTTTATGGCCTATTTTAAAATGGATTACAGGAAGTCTATTCTTGTTTTTGTTCTTTGTGTTCTTTTACTCGATCTTACCTAAAAAGCGTCTGGCTATCCGAACTATTGTGCCCGGTGCCTTATTCACCACACTTAGCTGGCAGTTTATTTCATGGTTCTACGGGCAAGTGGTTGGCTATGTATCATACACTCAAATCTACGGCCAGCTTGCGGGGATTATCATCTTGATGATTTGGCTCTATTTGTCGGCAGCTGTTTTACTTATTGGTGGCCTGATAAATGCTACGTCCTATCAGAACAGAAAAGAAAGCATCCGTCTCGAGTAAAAACTCAAAACGGATGCTTTTTTATTTTTCAAATGTAACAGCAGTTCCTGTCGCGATGCACATCATCATGCCTTCACGCAGTGTCTCAAAATCAAGATCTACTGCAATGACAGCGTCTGCACCTAACTGATTAGCTTTCACTTTCATTTCTTCTAACGCAATTTGGCGACCTTCAGATAATTTGTTCTCGTAAGCCGAACTCCGGCCTCCTACGATATCTGTGACAGATGCAAAAAGATCTCGTACAACATTAGCCCCCATAATGGCTTCCCCTGTAACAATACCATGATACGTCGCGATTTTTTTACCTTCTACTGTGTTTGTAGTGGTCACTAACATGTAAACGCCTCCCTTTCACTTACTAATACGGTCCTCAAGACAAGAAGTTTCATCTAGTTTCGCTCCACTTGTTCTTTGACATAGTTTACGAAGTGCTGAGGATTGTCTTTTACTCTGTAGCTGAACATTCCTTGAAATGTGTGCAGATAGAGAAGACCCTCCCCGCTTGAGAACGGTTTATAGGAAATATCGTGTAACTGCTCCCATGAATACCTGCGTCTTTTGCAAGAAATCCCTTCAGGCGTTGCGTGTAAATATTCCGTAGACTCTTCCCTCTTCTGTACAAAATGAAAATCAATTTGGCGCTCTACTTGATAGTAAGCAATTTTATGAGCCATCTGTCCCCTCCTCTAATCGAAAAGCTTCCAAAGGCAAATGCACGGGTTTGTTTGAATAGCTAGCACTTAATTCTTTCCCTAAAATCGGAGCAGCTGTCAGACCAGAAGAACCTAGCCCGTTCACGACGATTGTCTGATCATTGACATACTCGATAACTGGCAAGAAATTTGGCGTGTAAGGTCGCAAGCCCACTGCCATTTCTAGATCCTTCAACTCTTGTCCAGGGAAATACATCTTTGCAAGATCGAGAAGCTCTGCCGTTGCTTCCTCTGTTGGACTGCTGTCAAAGGAATCTGTATCTTCATGGGTAGTTCCGATGGCAAATCTGCCGTTTCCAAATGACACGATATAATGCGTCTTCAATCCCATGACTACTGGATACACCTTGTCAGAATCTAAAGTGAAGCGAAGAAGTTGAGCCCGCTGATGAGAGATGGGCACCTTTTTTTGATACTCGTTCCCCCAAGCACCTCCCGCATAAATAGTAATCCCTTGGCCTGGTTCAGGTACAGCGTTTCTAGAAATCCACTTACCATCTAACTGCACGATTGCTTTTTTTAGGGCATCAAGAAGCTGGGCTCCATTTACCATTCCAGCTCCTGTTAAGAAAAGGGATGGAAATTCAGTCGTCAACTGTGGGAAAAATTCACGCTGTTTTTCTGGAGTCAGGTAACTTAACTCCCCCATTTCGGGAGCGTCTTGTTGCTTAGAACGGATTCGTTTATAAGCTTTAGGAAGGACTTCTTCGTCTCTAAAAAACAAGACGGCTCCTGTCCGTTGATAGCCTGTTCTGCTTCCTGTTAAATCCTCTACTTCTTGAATAAACGTGGGATAGTATGCGGCTCCTGTTCGAACAAGTTGATACCACAGTTTGTTTCTTCTTTGGGATACCCAAGGGGAAATAATTCCTGCGGAAACTTGAGTTGCCTGTCCTTTATCGGATCGGTCATAAACGGTTACATCATGACCGTCTTTCACTAAATGATACGCGATGGATGCACCCGCAATCCCGCCACCAACAATTTGAAATTGCATGTCATCCCTCCTGTCATCTAGTATAAATCAATCCATACGGAAAAAAAACTTAAGGGGTCTTGTCTAAGGTCTCTGTCTTGTGGGAATAGAAGAATAGAATTTGTATAAAGAAATGAGGGATCTCTATGAAATGGCAAGGGAGAGCACGAAGTAGTAACGTAGAAGACCGACGAGGGATGGGCGGTAAAGGAATTGCCGGAATCGGTGGAGGTCTTGGATTGATTATCGCTATTATTTTTGCATTTGTGAGTGGAGACCCAGGTGTAGTCCTAGACCAAATCTCTGGTGGTCAGACAGCAGCTCCAGCTCAAACCACAGCACAAGAAGACGAAGCAGCCGAATTTGTTTCCGTTGTACTCGCTGACACAGAACGGATTTGGACCGAAATTTTTGAAGAAAATGGCTTAGAGTATACAGAACCAACTTTAGTTTTGTACACAGGGCAAGTGAACTCCGCTTGTGGAACAGCTGGTGCTTCCGTTGGTCCTTTCTATTGTCCAGGAGATTACAAGTTGTACATTGATCTGAGTTTTTATACGGAACTTTCTACGAAATATGATGCACCTGGTGATTTTGCAATGGCCTATGTAGTGGCACACGAAGTAGGACACCATGTTCAAACGCTTTTAGGCACTACCGACAAGGTCATGCCACTCCGTCAACGCTTATCGGAAGAAGAATTCAATAAATATTTGGTGCGCTTTGAACTACAGGCAGATTATTTCTCAGGAGTCTGGGCTCACCACGCTGAAGGCCTTGGATATTTAGAAGAAGGTGACATTGATGAAGCCCTCGCTGCAGCTGCTGCAGTTGGAGACGACACGTTACAAAAACGTGCGCAAGGATACGTGGTAGAAGAAAGCTTCACCCACGGAACTTCTGAACAACGAAAATCTTGGTTTTATAAAGGGTACGAAAACGGCACCATTCAAGGTGGCGACACATTCAACAGTGCCCCCTAACCAGCCACTTGGCTGGTTTTTTTATTTCTTCTTCGCCTTCTATCCACTACAATAGACTAAACAATGCAAAAGAAACGAGGCGACCACATGAAACTATCATTCACCAAGATGCAAGGAGCCGGTAATGATTACGTCTATATCAATGGGTTTGATTATAAGTTAGATGCTAAACAAGCCGAACAATTGGCCATTCAGCTGGCAGACCGCCACTTTGGTATTGGGGGAGATGGACTTGTGATTATCGATCCAGTAGAAGGTGCAGATGCCCGCATGCGTATGTACAATGCAGACGGAAGTGAGGGACGGATGTGTGGCAATGCGATTCGTTGTGTTGCCAAATATATCGTCGATGCGAAAATCGCTGAAAAAGAAACTCTTTTAATCGATACGTTGAGCGGTACTAAAACGATTGTCATGAATTCTGTGACGCCAGTAGAAAGCATAGCCACTGTAGATATGGGACCAGCTAGCTTTGCTCTTCCTGAAATTCCAGTAAGCAGTAACGAAGACCAGTGGATCGCCCATCCATTTGAAACTTCACAAGGAACTTTTCCAATTACAACCCTAAGTATGGGAAATCCACACGGAGTTCTTTTTATGGAAGAGATCGAATCACTCCATCTTCCTAGTCTAGGACCTATCTTTGAACTTCACCCTGCCTTTCCAGAGAGAATTAATACAGAGTTTGTCGTTGTCCATTCCCCTACTGAAATCTCCATGCGAGTTTGGGAAAGAGGTTCTGGAGAAACACTGGCTTGCGGAACAGGAGCCTGCGCAGCAGTCGCCGCCGCTGTAGTAACTGGTCATTGTAAACCCGAGAGTTGGATCACGGTCCATCTCCTGGGTGGAGATCTTGACATCTATTATTCAGAGGAGACTATCTACATGCGCGGTCCGGCCACAACTGTGTTCACGGGAGAAATCGAAGTGAATATATAAAAAAGTTCGGAAGCCCTCGTGGAGCTTCCGAACTTTTATTTTGTAGCATTCATCGTGATAGCCATGGATTCTAGACGTTTTTCAACATCGTAAATCGGAGTACTGATCATGATTTCTTGCACACCTGTCTGTTTTTTGAACGCTTCCAATTGCTCACGCACGGTCTCTTCAGAACCTACAATTCGAGCTCTAACCGTACGCTCCACCATCATTTGCTCAGACGGCGTCCAATCTAACTGATCCATCGCAATAGGCGGACGCATCTTGTGCTTGTGCCCTCGAATGATAGATAAGAACTGTTGGATGAGAGTGGTGCTTAGTTGCTCCGCTTCTTCATCCGAAGCAGCTGCCACCACATTGACTGCTGCCATCGCATATGGTTGATCTAAATAAGATGACGGTTTAAAATTGCGGTAATACAGTTCAAGGGCTTGCATCAATTGATCCGGCGCAAAATGGCTTGCAAACGCAAATGGAAGACCCATTTGAGCTGCAAGTCGCGCACTGAACGTACTCGACCCAAGCAACCATACAGGAACGTCTGCACCAGCTCCTGGCACTGCCATTACGGCTGGTATGCGACTTTCATCAACTGGAGCCAAGTAATGCAAGAGCTCAGAAACGAGTTCAGGAAAATCGTCGGCTCCTTGATGATCTCGTCGCAATGCCCGAGCCGTCATCATATCTGTTCCTGGTGCTCGACCAAGTCCTAAATCGATTCTTCCTGGATACATGGCATCTAATGTACCAAATTGTTCTGCAATCACATATGGCGCGTGATTCGGAAGCATGATGCCCCCTGCTCCAATGCGAATCGAGTTCGTATGGCCCGCTAGATAGCCAATCAATACTGAAGTTGCAGAGCTCGCAACACCTTGCATGTTGTGGTGTTCTGCTACCCAGTAGCGGTGATACCCTAATTGTTCTGCTTGTTGGACTAATCTTTTGCTATGTTGGAAGCTGTCTGCTGAGGTCTCATTTTCTCGCACAGAAGCTAAATCTAAAAAAGAGAGTTTAGTCATTAATTTCACGACCTTTCCTCTCTTAGTCTAGACCTATAAAGCTCAACTTCAAAATAAAATGCTTAACCGTTCCACTGACTCATTCCGCCACGAACGTTGGTTACATTTGTAAAACCTGCTTGCTTCAAAATTTGGCATGCACGTGAACTTCTCATACCAGACTGGCAGATGACGATGGTTTCTTTTTCTCTGTCGAGCTTGCCAAGTTGGTTTGGTAACGTATTTAGGGGCATATTTTTGAATTGTTTGATGTGACGCCCTTTGTATTCAGCAGGAGTTCGAACATCGATAAACTGTTTGCTATTATCTTGTAATACGTTTTTTAAATCTTGTGTGTTGATGGATGGTACATTTTTTGATCCCATCATGCGCCATGCGATAAACCCTACAATCGCCGCGATAAAAATCCATTCCATTTCAAAATCCCCTATCTGCTTTTAATCAGTAAATTGACCGCATCTTGAACAAGTTTTTCTGTGTCTGTTGATCCTTGTTGAACGCTTTCGCGCACACACATTTCTAGATTTGTGCTTACCACAACACCAATTGTCTTATCCAAGGCGGATTTGACGGCAGAGAGTTGCGTGACAATGTCACTGCACTCTCGCCCTTCTTCCATCATGCGAAGAACTCCAGCCAACTGACCTTCCGCTCGTCGCAGTCTATTCTTCACTTCATTTGGAAAGTCCATAAGTTTCGCCTTCTTTATTTTTGGAGTAGTTCCATGACACGGTTCGGATCAAACCCAAGTACCCACTGGCCATTGACATTTGTTTGAGGAACGCCCATCTGTCCAGTTGTCTCTACCAATCGGTTGGCTGCGATAGGGTCCTTTTGAACGTCAACGTTTGTATAGGGAATGTTTTGTTGATCTAAAAAGTGTTTCATCATGTCACAGTAAGGACATGTTGTAGTTGAATAAACGGTTACTTGATTTTGCATAGTAGTTCCTTCTTTCTAAATTAGTTTTGTTCACGTAGGTAGGCGCCATAACCGCCTGCCATGTGTTTTACATCTTCAAACCCACGAGATTTCAGTACGCTAGAAGCGATTGCAGAGCGAGCACCACCTTGACAGTAGACAAGAAGTGTTTTGTCTTTAGGTAATTCTGTGTCACGAATTTTTCCTAAGAAATGATGATGGGCTTCTTCTAAATGACCATCTCCCCATTCCACGTCATTTCGTACATCGAGTACATAAGTGTCTTGTTTTTTTGCTTGTTCCGTAAACTCGTTAACGGTCAAGGTTTCGTAAGAGTCGTGTTCCTCCCATTCTGCAGCAACATCAACAGAAGCATACCCAACGATTCGATCAAAGTGAATGGATTGAAGAGATTCTAGGATTTCTTCTTTCTCGTATGGTTCTCCGATAATGACTAAATCTTCATCATAGTTTGCAAGCCAGCCAACCCAGTTAGTGAACGATTTGTTATAAGGAACATTGATCGAACCTGGTAAAAGCGTTTTTTCTGCGATTGTAGCAGGACGCGTATCAATGACTAAAGTTTTTTCTTGCGATAGTGCCTCTTTAACCTCTTGTGCAGAAAAATCAGGGACTCGTTTGTCTTGTTGTAAGACCGCAGGACCGATTTTGTTTACTTTTTTCATTTCCGCAAAATAAATAGGTGCTTCAGGTTGATCTTTTAATAGTTCATCAACAAAAGCTTGTTCATCATTGATTTGCATAGCCCAGTTGAATTGCTTTTCATAACCTACTGTTGAAGAGGGAACTGCTCCAAGTGACTTCCCACATGCAGAACCCGCACCATGTGCTGGCCAAACCATCAAGTAGTCGGGTAATTCTTTGAAGCGCTGAACCGATCGATACATGTCACGTGCTCCTGAATCTGCAGTTCCGGCAGCACCAGCTGCTTTTTCAAGTAAATCTGGACGACCCACATCTCCTACAAATACGAAGTCACCTGTAAAGATTCCCATCGGTTTTGATGCGCCGCCTCCCCGGTCTGTTAAGACAAATGAAATGCTCTCTGGGGTATGCCCCGGGGTATGCATGACTTCAAAATCGATGTTTCCAATTGAAAATTTAGATCCATCTTTTAAAAGCTCTACATTCAAGCCGTCTGTGTAGCCATACTTCCAATTTTCATCGCCTTCGTCAGACAAGTACAACTTGACTCCATATTGTTCTGCTAATTGACGTGAACCTGATACAAAATCGGCGTGGATATGTGTTTCTGTTGCAGCTGTTATATGGAGTCCTTCTTTTTTAGCTGCTTCCACTACCTCATCCACTTGACGTGCTGGATCAATGACTAACGCTTCTCCTGTTCGTTGGCATCCTACTAAGTACGTATATTGTGCTAACTTTTCATCGAAAAAGGAACGAAATAACATGATTGAAAACCTCCGTTAATCAAATTAATTTGTTGTTATTGAGAATATACCATAGGGGGTATAAAACTTCAACTACTTTGTTTCTATTTTTTTCTCTTATTCACCTGTATTAAACCTTTATTGACGAGCATTCTGATTTGTTGTAAAATCAACATTTGTGAATTCGTGGTTCGAGAACCTCCCACGTAAAAAAACTAAGGAGCTTAGAAATATGAAAATGAAAACTTTAACAGTGAATGCGATCATCGCAGCGCTTTATGTAGCTGTCTCGTTGGCCATTCCAGCACTTGCTTTCGGAAATCTTCAATTTCGTATCGCCGAGATGTTCAATCACTTGATCGTTTTTAACAAACGATACTTCTTTGGAATCGTAGCCGGTGTATTTATTACCAATCTGTTTTCACCTTTAGGGATTTATGATTTGACGTTTGGTGTTGCACATTCTGTCATCTCACTTGGTGTTGTACTATTGATCATCCCTCGCCTTAAATCTGAGACTCATAAAATGATAGTAACAGCAGTAGTATTCACTCTAACTACTTTTATCATTGCTTATGAACTCGTACTCGTCTACGCACTACCTTTCTATTTGACTTGGTTAACAGTAGGCGCAGGTGAACTGATTGTTATGCTGATCGGAATCCCTATCATAAAGGCTCTTGGTAAACGCTTAAACCTTGCGACTCTTTTAAACTGACGTGTACACATTGTGTACACGTTTTTTTGTTTGGTGGAATGGGTATTTGTGATAAGAAAGTACTATACATAATGACTAGGGAAGAGGAATGACAAATGGGGAGATTTAAGAGATGGTCCAAGAGAAAAAGAATCGTATTTTCACTACTAGCTGTACTAATTGTGATTTATGCTGGCATGATTCTTTGGCATACCTTTAAGCCATTGCCTGATGGTGTTTCATACAATGGAGACTTACACCCTATTTCTGAAATTGAAATGGTAACAGATCTAACCTATGCTCTGGATGACACAGGTGATACTCGACAAACAGATAATGACATTTTCAATTCCATTTACGAGATGATTGATTCCGCTGAAGAATTTGTAGTGGTGGATATGTTTTTAATGGACGGATTTTATGAAAAAGACGAGGGCTTTCCTTCAATTGCAGAGGACCTTTCCTCTGCTATGGCTACAAAAAAACAACAACATCCCGATATGCCCGTCATCTTTATCACAGATCCTATAAACAGAGGGTACGGGTCTTATGAGAACGAGTGGTTTAAAAAAATGCGCGATGCAGGAGTGGAAATTGTCTATACAAATCTTGATCCACTTCGCGACTCTACTCCGATTTACTCTGGACTTTACCGGACTTTCTTTCAATGGTTTGATACCGGAGATAATGGATGGATTCCTAATGCTATGGCAAGTGAAGCTCCTAAGATGACTTTAGCTTCCTACCTCACTTTACTTAATGTGAAAGCTAATCACAGAAAAGTGGTCATCACGGAAAAAGAAGGCATGGTTTCTTCAGCCAACCCGCATGATGCAAGCGGCCTTCATGGGAATATCGCACTTCGTTTTACTGGAGCAGCGCTATTAAATGATCTCTTAGAATCAGAAGAAGCTGTGACAAAGTTTTCAGGAGGTCCTGAACTTCCACGAGTGAATGAAGAAGCTCAAGAAGAAGAGTTTGAGTATGAGGGACAAATCTTAACGGAAAAGAAAATTTTGGATGCTCTCTTAACAGATATTGAGGCGACTCAAGAAGGTGACCGGATTGACTTAATGATGTTCTTTATTGCAAAACGAGACATAGTCAACGCACTAATAGACGCGGCAAACCGAGGTGTTCAAGTTCGCATGATTTTAGATCCAAATGAAAACTCATTCGGACGACAAAAATCTGGTCTGCCAAACCGACCCGTTGCTCAAGAGCTTGTCGAAGATACGGATGGAAAGCTAGAAATTCGATGGTATAACACAGTAGTGGGCCAATACCACTCTAAAGCTATTCATATTCAAACGGACCGTTCCATCATTTCAAGTGGTTCTGCCAATTATACGGAGCGCACGTTGGATGATTACAACCTAGAAACCAATATTCGCGTCATTTCACCACTTGAAAGTGACTTGTCGAGTGAGTTTACTGCTTACTTTGAACGGTTATGGAGTAACGAGGACGCAGAGTACACCGTAAATCTAGATGAGTACCAAAATGAGTTCACCTGGTGGCAACGTTGGATTTATACATTCCAAAAATTGATTAAAGTTACGACTTATTAATGAAAAAGTGGTTGGGACATAACCTAGAAAAGGCAGTTTCTCTTTTGAGAAACTGCCTATATTACATACTATCACGTGCAGGGGAAGCGTTCCGCGGGCGCGGGCTGAGCCAAGGTCTCAGCTCCCGCTTTTAACCCCGCTGGAGTCACCCCTGCACTCTATTAAAATCATCCATCTCTACTATTTTAGTGAAACATACTAGTTATGTCCCACCCTCTATTTAGTAAGGATTTTTTTGATAGAAGAAATTTGGAGATTTCGTCTGATTATTATAAGGCTTATGAAAAACATGAGTAGCTGCCGGAGACAATGGTGGAATCAACCAGCTCCACATTCCTGTCACGTCTCGCCCCTGCTTCTGTTCTTGCTGTTCAAATTGTCTAAACTGCACAGCTGCTGTATGGTGATCGACAATACTAACACCCGCAGTTTTAAATGAGTGCAAGACCGCAAGATTAAGTTCTACTAGCGCTCGATCTTTCCACAAGCTTGATGCCGATTGTTGATTGAGTTCAAACAACTCCGCCACTTTCGGAAGTTGATTATAGCGGTGTTCATCAGCCAGATTGCGAGCTCCAATTTCAGTTCCCATATACCATCCGTTGAACGGCGCTGCTGGAAACTCGATGCCGCCAACCTCTAATTTCATGGAAGAGATGATGGGAACTGCATACCATTTCAATTCAAGCTCTGTAAACTGATCATTTTCAGGATGACTAATCGGAACTTCCAGCACGACGTCTTTAGGGATTTCTGTCCAAAATGGTGGCGCTTCTCCGATTTGAACTACTAAAGGTAATAGCTCAAAAGACGTCCCTGTACCTTTCCATCCTAATTCTTCACAGATTTTAGTAAAGGCAAGTGAGTCTGAGTCTCCAATAATGGTTCCATCTCGTTCATATCCGGCATATCGCAACAACTGGTGATTCCAAATACGGACGCTTGGATGAAATATGGAAATCGTAGGTTTGATTTTGCCACCATTGGTTGCGTACTGAATGTGATGGACAAGAGCTTTCATAATTTCCTCTGGCTCAATCAATCTTCGATAATCATGGACATGCATGGTCTGCCAGAAAAGACGGCCGATACATTTGTTGCTGTTACGCCAAGCAACCTTGGAACCATAGTCGAGCTCTTCATCAGTCAGCGTATAAGTTCCCTCGTTTTCAATTTGGGATTCTATCTGCATCCAGCGTTCTGTAAAGAAGGCGGGCTCTTTGTTTAGTTCACGACAATATAAAGTTAAAAAATCATAGGCTTTCTGCTTCATAGGATTCCCTCCGTACTGTTAATAGTACTGAAGGTTGATCTCGAAAAGCAAAGGATGACTTTAGAAATGTCCATTAGTTTTGTCGGAATTGTTGCAAGAGAATTTGATTGCGTCCATTCTGCTTCACTTGATACAACAGTTCATCCATTTTTTTATAGAGTTCCATGAAATGTTCATTCACATCTTCTGAGGTTACAAGTGCCCCTCCGCTCACTGTGACGACTTGGGCTTTGTTGTCTTCCGAATACGGAAGCTTTAACACTTGAATTTCTCTTTGAATCTCTGTAAGGATTTTTTGTACATCCGTGCCTTGGAGCACTGGAACTATGACAATGAATTCTTCCCCACCTAATCGAGCGACACAAGCCTCATATGATGCTGTTGTCACCGCCCTGAGTAAGGCCTGCGCCACTTGATGTAATGCATGATCGCCAGCGAGGTGGCCATGGCTGTCATTGAAGATTTTAAAGTGGTCAATGTCGAGTAATGCAAGCAAATAAGTGGCCGCTTGCGAAGATGCAAGATATTGATGCAATCCTTTACGATTTTTCACCTTAGTCAACTCGTCCATATACACTTCTTCATTTAATTGGTTAATTTCATAGGATAATTGTTCATTTAAAGCACTCATCTTATTCAAATCTTGGCTATGATTGACTTCGACTCGAAGTAATTCTAATTTGGTACGCATCGAAGAAGACTCCACTATCTGTTCTGTCTGATGAACTAGTTTGTAGTAAGAGAGGGCTGTCTTGTAGTCTTGTCTCTCCTCAAAGTAACTAGAAAGTCTTTGATAGATTTTCTTTAACAAATGATGCGCTTCTATAGAGACAGCCGACTTTTCAGCTTCCTGTAAAAGTTCCAAATAACTCTGATCATACTCACTTAACAGTTCTGCTAAGTTCATTAATATCTCTGTGAGATACAGTTGGTTCCCGTCTGGCTGTATCTGCTGAAACGCCATTCGGAAATGTTCTTCTGCTCGATCCACCTGTCCTCTTTTCATAAAGACAAGTCCGAGTTTGTTCTCGACATCCGCTAAAGCAGACCGATCATGCAGTGTCTGTAATAAAGCTCTGCTTTCAAATAAATAGCATTCTGCTTTCTCGAGTTCATCATGATGATAAGACAGCTGGCCTAAATTTTCTAAAATGATTGCCTGAAAATAAGGCTCCTCAGATTGTTTGGCATAGTCTAAAGCTTGCTGGTAATGAAGTTCAGATAACCCAAACTCTTCCGTTTCTCTATATACTTCACCGATGTTGTTTTCAATTCTGCATAGTGTAGGGAAGTTCTGTTGCTGTTGCGCTAAATCCTTCGCTGTAAAAAAATAGCGTATAGCTTTTTCATAATATCCATTATAAAAATACACGACACCAATAAGATTGGTCACTTTGGCCAACCCATCAATATCACTGAGTTTTTCATAACGATATTCGGATTCATACGCATGATGAAGACATTGATCCATCTTTGTCAAATAGCGATGGCTGAGAGCAACCCAATAATGGAGCTCTGCTTGTTCTTCTAAAGTGTTTTCTTCTGAGGATAGCAGTACTGTGGCTTGGTCGACCACGGCCTGTGGTTCTTGGATGATTTGTGATTTCCAAAGTGAATCATATGTTGTCATTGCGCTGCCTCCCCCTTTTATTTGAGTGTATGGAATCTATTGCAAAAGGTAAATCTTTTTCAAAAAAAATAAACTGTGAAAATCCACAGTTCATTTTAAGGAGTACCCACCATCAATGACTAAGTCGGTACCGTTTATATAGCTGGCATCTTTAGACGCTAAGAACAACACGGCTGGTGCGATTTCTTCTGGTTTTGCATAATGCCCTCGAGGATGGTGAGACGAATTTTCGTCAAAAGCACGCTGGCTTCCGTAAGCTTTGACGGCGAGGTCCGTCTCTGTCGGTCCTGGAGAAATGCTATTGATGCGAATTCCTTCTGCAGCATGACGCAGAGCCGCACTTTTCGTCATGGCAATGACGGCAGCTTTTGTTCCGCTGTAGGCCGGCAACATGGGATTGATTTTCGCTCCGCCTAAAATAGCGGCATTGTTGATAATCACTCCGGATTTTTGCTTGGACATTACTTGCAATGCCTGCTGCATATAAAGAAAGATGGCCGTTTGGTTTACGGCAATTAACTCGTGCCATTTGTCTAGTTTCACTCTCGATAATGGGCCAGTTGCCACGGATAGTACACCTGCATTATTGAAGAGAATATCGATTCTCCCTTCTTCCTCTAGTACATGTTGGAAGAAACGCTCAATTTCTTCAGGGTGTTGATTTTCCACTGCAACAAAGTGGGCATTACTCGATTTTACGTTAGCGGCTTTCTCTTCATTGCGGCCTGTAAAGTAAACAGTTGCCCCTTCGTTTGCGAATTGCTTAACGACTTCTGCTCCAATTCCTGAAGTACCTCCATTGACGACAACTACATGATCAGAAAATCTCATACTCATCACTCCTTTTCTTATGTGCCACAATAAGTTACAAACGGGCCTCCATTGTGGGGTGGAAGCTGTTCTAGTTGCAATTGTTGCTCTGAATAAGCGTACGGATTCTCAAGAACTTCTAATAAAGCGATAACTTTTTCCATTACTCCCTCTTGTTCTGCCTCATCAAGTGCTTGTTGCACCAGATGGTTTCGTGGAATAAGGGCTGGATTGACTTGTTTCATTCGAGCTGCCCGTTGCTCTGCTGATTGGGAAGATGTGTGATGTTCCCATTTCGTAAGCCATTCATTTACATCTTGTTGTTGGAAGAAACGGTCATGCGTGTCTTCTAATGTTAGAGCCCTGAACGTCAGCGTGAAGTCCGCTTGGTGCTTTTCCATGAGTTTGAGGAACTCCGTAGCAAGACGAAGGGCTTCTTGGTCTTCCTCTTCTCCACCGATTTTAGCCACAAGTCCCTTATTATAGGCTTGCTGGAATAACACAGGATACTGATCTAATTGGTTCTGTGCAATTTCAATAGCTCGTTCTTGTGTGTCGGCTAAAAGGGGCACTAGGCTTTCTGCAAATCGAGCCAAGTTCCACCCGGCAATCCCGGGTTGGTTTCCATAGGCATAGCGACCTTGCTGATCAATCGAACTGAAGACAGTGGCTGGATTATACGTATCTAAAAAGGCACATGGTCCGTAATCAATCGTCTCTCCGCTAATCGCCATGTTGTCTGTGTTCATCACTCCATGAACAAAACCGACGAGTTGCCACTTGGCTAGAAGCTCCGCTTGTTTCGAAATTACATGATGCAACAAACTCTCATATGGTGCTGGATTGGTCGGTAGTTGAAGATGATTTAAAGTGTAATCCGCGAGCGCTTGTAGATCTTCTTTTGATCCAAATTGCGAAGCGTATTGGAACGTGCCGACTCGTAAATGGCTTTTTGCCACTCGAGTAAGGACAGCGCCTGGCTTCACAGTTTCTCGCTGGATGCCTTCACCGCTGTAGACCACCGCTAAACTGCGAGTGGTTGGAATTTTGAGGTGATGCATCGCTTCACTGATGACGTATTCCCGCAGCATCGGGCCGAGAGCAGCACGGCCGTCTCCTCCTCTAGAGAAAGGTGTGCGACCGCTACCTTTAAGTTGGATGTCTAAAGTTGTTCCTTCTGAGGTAATTGTCTCCCCTAAAAGAAGCGCACGCCCATCCCCAAGCATGGTAAAGTTTCCGAATTGATGTCCTGCATAGGCTTGAGCGATCGGATGTAAAGAGCCAGTCTCGTTACCAGCGAGCAAATCTGTATAGCTCATAGGCTCTTCATTGAATTGCAGCTCTTTTGCCAATGTGTCATTCCAGATCACAAGCTGCGGATCTGCAACTGGTGTAGGTAAAACGTGTTTGTAAAAAGTTCCAGGTAATGCGGTGTACGATTGAGTCAGTTCCATAATAGTGGTCCTTCCTTTTTGTAACATTGTACAAACAGTATACAACTTGTACAGGAGAAATACGAATTTTGTGATTTTTATATTTAGATGTGGAGAACGCCGCTCTAGAAATCTTGTAAAAACTGGGCGTGTCCGTAGAGGCGTTTTTTGCCTCTATGGATGCGACCGGTTTTTGCGGGGATTTCTGGCGTTCGCAACTCGATTACTTTTAGATGTGGAGCCGACTGTCCAGAAATTTTGTAAAATGCCGACGTGGCTTGTGAAGCGCTTTTGGCTTCATGAGACGCGTTGGTATTTTGCGGGAATTTCTAGGAGGCGCAACTCGATTCCACTTAGATGTGTAGGGCGTTCAGAAGTCTTCAGTCGAAAAGAGGGTCTAATTTGAGTAATAGAACCTTAAATTTGCTTAAAGCACTTTCTAATTCGTCTAATAAAATCCCAAATTTGTCGATGAACGCCCGCTCACCCACTCTATTATTCTTCTTAAAACACAAAAAAACTCTTCTCGCTCCCGAAAGAAGCGAAAAGAGTCCCTATTCATTCGTTGCCTCAAACTCCGCCAGCACACGACGCACTTCTTCCGTCGACTTCGTGTTCATGAGCTGATTGCGAAGCTCTCCTGCCCCACGGAAGCCCTTCACATAAATCTTGAAGAAGCGATGAAGGCCTGAAATGGAGCGCGGCACTTGTTCTGCGTACTGATCTTGAAGATCGAGCTGGTAGTGGAGCAACTCCAGATACTCTTCACTCGTATGCTCCCGTGGTTCTTTTTCAAACGCGAATGGATTTTTAAAGATGCCTCGACCAATCATGACACCGTCGATACCATATTTCTCAGCGAGTTCCAGTCCTTTTGCTCGGTCAGGAATATCTCCGTTAATCGTCAAGGTGGTTTGTGGCGCCAGTTCATCACGCAAGGCTTTGATTTCAGGAATCAGTTCCCAGTGCGCGTCCACCTGGCTCATCTCTTTGCGAGTTCGTAGATGAATCGACAAGTTGGCGATGTCTTGCTTTAGGATATGCGCAAGCCATTCTTTCCACTCTTCAATCTCTGAATAGCCTAGACGCGTCTTTACGCTCACTGGAAGACCGCCAGCTTTCGCCGCTTCAATCAGCTCCGCTGCTGTATCTGGTCGAAGAATCAAACCGCTTCCTTTTCCTCGAGTGGCGACGTTTGGAACGGGACATCCCATATTGATATCGATGCCTTTGAAGCCCATCTCCGCCATTCCAACACTCATCTGACGGAAGTAGTCCGGGTTGTCTCCCCAAATGTGCGCGACCATAGGCTGTTCATCTTCTGTGAACGTCAGACGGCCACGGACGCTTTGGATGCCGTCTGGGTGACAATAGCTGTCTGAGTTTGTGAATTCCGTGAAAAAGACGTCAGGGCGTCCTGCTTTTGCTACCACATGGCGAAACACCACATCCGTCACATCTTCCATTGGTGCTAAAACGAAAAAGGGACGCGGAAGGTCCTGCCAAAAGTTTTCTTTCATTGTGTTTCAAATCCTCCTACTAAATCGTTAAATACGTGACACATTCCACATGTGTCGTGTGAGGGAACATGTCCACAGGTTGCACTTCATGGACTGTATAGCCTCCGTCTTCAAGTAAGCGCAAGTCACGCGCGAGAGTCGCTGGGTTACATGATACATAGACAATACGACGTGGCTTGTGCGTAATGAGTGTATCAATCAATTTGCCGTCGAGTCCTTTACGAGGAGGATCCACGACGACGACATCAGGAAGTTGACCCGCTTCGTACCAGGCATCGATGACATCTTCTGCTGCTCCGATTTCAAAAGTCGCATTGTCAAAGCCGTTTAGAACTGCATTGCGACGTGCATCTTCCACAGCCGGTGGCACAATTTCAACACCGAGAACTGATTTTGCACGCTGTGCGAGGAACAGTGAGATGGTACCAATCCCGCAGTACGCATCCATCACAGTCTCTTCTCCCGTCAACTTCGCATAATCAAGCGCTTGTTGATACAATACTTGCGTCTGTACAGGATTGATCTGGTAGAACGAGCGAGCCGAAATTTCAAATTGGATGGAACCGATGGAATCAACGATATGTGATTTACCCCAGTGCACAAAATTCTGGTCTCCAAAAATGACATTGGTCCGCGCTGGATTGATATTTTGAACAATCGATACCGTAGACGGCTCAATGTCGCGAATCAGTTGAATCAATTTTTCTGGTTGAGAAATCTTACGTGATTTCGTCACAAGGACGACCATCGTCTCGCCACTGACGTATCCTGTACGGACCACTAAATGGCGCAGTTGCCCTTGACCCGTCTTCTCATCGTAAGGTTGCAAACCAAACTCTAAGGCACGTTCTTTCAACGCGACCATCAGACGATCTGCTGCTTCACTTTGAATCAAACACGTTGGCGTATCCGCAATCTCGTGTGACCCGCTCTTATAAAATCCCGCTACGACGCGACCGTCTTCCATCCCAAATGGAATCTGAGACTTGTTCCGGTAGCGCCAAGGGTTTTCCATCCCTTTTACAGGTAGTACAGTCGTATGAAGCTTACCGATGCGTTCCATCGCACTGCGAACTTGCTTCTCTTTAACCATCAGTTGCCCCTCATAACTCAAGTGTTGCAATTGGCAGCCTCCACATGTCTCAAAGACTGGACAAGGCGCCGCTACACGAAACGGGGAAGGCTTTAAGACTTCAATGAGTTTTGCAAACCCATACTTTTTCAATGCCTTTACCACATGAACTTCTACTTCTTCATCCGGTAAGGCTCCTTTAATAAAAAGTGGATAGCCGTCTACTTTAGCTACACCTTGGCCGTCATGTGTCAAATCTTCTACAAACACCGTGAGGCGGTCGTTTTTAGTTACAGTCATTCGATTAACTCCGTTCTTTACTCAATATCGTCCCATTATAACACGAAAAAACTCCTGCCGCGGCAGGAGCTGTCTCTACTCTTCTTTTCGAATGATTCCGTCTTTTGGAGCCCACCAGAAGACGGCCGCAATAGAACCGAACAACACAAGGAACGGGGCATAGAAAATCAAAAAGTTCGTCATGAGAATTCCTCCTAAGCGTGATTGTCTTCTTTTTTCCCGACTACATACTCCTTGTTGAACAAGAACAGACGAAGCAGTAAGTATAGGGATGGTAGCAGCAACCCAAGACCTGCGATAAATGCGATGATTAATGCAATAGCCATCGCTTCATTCGTGAAGCTATCGTAAATCGTTAAATACGGATACAGCAGATACGGACGATGCGACCAGCCATATGCAAAGAAAGCAACGAAGAACTGACCGACTAGCAATAAGAATGCAAAGCCGTAGCTCCGTTTTGTCCATAACAAGTAGACAGTTCCTATGAACAATAGACCTGAGATCAAGAATGCCCACCAGACATCTAAAATGTTCGCATAGTGCTCTGGATTGTGTGCACGAAGTTCTACGATGATTCCCGTAGCTGTAATCATCGTCGGTAACGACCAGATCAACGCATATTTACGTAGAAGTTTTGTAGCTTCCCCATCTTTTGCTTTGTTCGCATACCAAGTCAAGAACACAGCAGAGATATAGAGCGTAGCTGAAATCGCAAGTACTACGATACTCCAAGTAAGCGGACTTAAAAACAACTCTTGATAATCAAGGACCGGTTGGCCGTCAATCATATCGATAAAACCGCCTTCAGAAATCGTGAGGACTACTGAAAGTGACGCAGGAATCAACAAGCCTGCAACTCCGTACATGAATGAATAGCCTTTATGACCTCGAGATCCGTAAGTTTCAAACGCATAATACGAGCCTCGGATCGCTAGAAGAATGATGGCAATACTTGCCGGGACGAGCAGCGTCGTCCCGTAGTAGAATGCCGTCTTCGGAAAGAACCCGATGATTCCTACAAAGAAGAACACGAGGAATACATTGGTGACTTCCCACACAGGTGACAAGTAGCGCTGAATAATTTTCGTTAAAATATGTTGGCGATTTGTAAGTAAGCTATAGGCATTGAAGAAACCAGAGCCAAAGTCAATCGAAGCGACAATGACATACCCGAATAAGAAGAACCACAATACTGTGATTCCGATAATTTCAAGAGTTAACGTCATTTCGACTCACCTGCCAATCGCTCTGCTTCCATCTTGTCCAGTTCTTTTTCTACTGGGTTGTTGCGGAACATGCGGCGCAATACGACCACACTACCGATACCCAAGATCAAATACAACAGCGCGAACGCAATGACCATGATATCGACGCTACCACTTGATGTGGCAGCTTCATCTACGGTCATAATACCGCGCAGGATCCAAGGCTGACGACCTACTTCTGTCATCCACCAACCCGCTTGAATGGCTATCAAGCTGAGTGGTCCTCCCGCTACGATGAGCCACAGGATAAAGCGAGAGTTTGCAAACTTCCACTTGCGCCATTTCGCTACAACATAGAAGGCTGATAGCATGACCATGAACATTCCAATAGTGACCATGACGTCAAAGAAATAGTGAATATAGAGCGGCGGTCGTTCGTCTTCAGGGAACTGATCAAGACCAATGACTTCCGCTGTTGGATCATTATGGGCCAAGATACTTAATGCATAAGGAATTTCGATGGCATATTTTACTTCTCCATCATCTAACACACCATACAGAATCAGCGGTGCACTATCTGAAGTTTCAAAGTGCCATTCTGCAGCAGCTAGTTTTTCTGGTTGGTATTCTGCCAAGTATTTCCCTGAAAAGTCTCCAATGATCGCTGTAGCGACAGAAAAGACGAGACCTACTTTCACCATCAAGTAGACAGCTTTTTTGTGATAGATGTGATTCGAGCCTTTTAGCAATCGGAAAGCTCCGATAGCTGCCAACACAAATGCCGATGTCATAAGAGCCGTTGACACAACGTGTGCCACTTTCGTTGGCATCGCCGGGTTCAGCATAGCAAGCAGCGGATTGATGTTCACTAGTTCTCCGTTTACCATATCGAATCCTTGCGGAGCATTCATGAACGCATTCACGATTGTGATAAAGACTGCAGACATCCCTGCCCCCACTGCCACAGGAACAAGTAGCAATAAGTGCTTCTTCTGGTTTTCAAAGCGGTCCCAGGTGTAGAGGTAGATTCCCAAGAAGATAGCTTCAAAGAAAAACGCAAAAGTTTCCATAAACAATGGCAAGGCAATCACTTGCCCGGCGAGTTCCATAAAGTTTGGCCACAAAAGCGACAATTGCAATCCGATGGCGGTACCCGTCACAACCCCAACCGCAACGGTAATCACAAAACCTCGTGCCCAACGACGTGCCATCAAAATATAGTGCTCGTCGTTTTTCTTGATACCGACGTACTGTGCCAGCATGATCATTAAAGGCACCCCAACGCCGATGGTTGCATAAATAATGTGGAACGAGAGTGTCATTTCCGTGAGCAGCCGACTAAAAAATACAGCTTCTTCATTTCCCATTTCGTTCACCTCAAGTAGTGTTTAGACTAACGTACAGTTCGTGCTATATGGCTTTATTTTACCCTACTCTTGTAGCTTTAATCTAATCAGCCGAACTAGTTTTCTAGCAACTTGTTACAGGGTTATGACAGTATGAGAAAAGACGCAAAATAGTGAAAAAACGGGCAGCTTTCGCTGTCCGTTTTAATCCCGTTCTACACGGTCCTGTTCAGGTAACAAATCAACAGGTGCCATGATTTCTATATGACGTGCCCAGTTTTCGAACACGGCAGGTAACGTTCCACCGTACTCACCGTCCAAGTTCAGAGAGACCGTCTCTTCAGAAAGGACACGAATCTTGGAGGCTTTACGGTAAATCACGTGAGGATCATTCAAATGCTCTCCGCGAATCGCCAAGGTCGCCAAGCGAATGAATTCCGCCATATTAACTTTCTTTAAAATGAGTAACGTAAACTGTCCGTCGTTGATGCTCGCATCTGGGGCAAGCTTTTCAAAGCCACCAACAGAGTTTGTCAAACCGATCAAGAACATCATCGCTTCTTCTTCAAACACTTCGTCATCAAATTCAATGCGTAGTTTTGTAGCCCGGATGGATGGCAACATCTCGATGCCTTTTAAGTAATAAGCAAGCTGACCAAGCACTGTTTTCAAGCGGCTTGGTACTTCATACGTCAATTCTGTAATTCGGCCTCCACCAGCAATATTGATAAAGAAGGTATCGTTTACGCGGCCCACATCTACAGGCACGGATTGTCCTGCTGTAATGATGTTGACGGCCTGCTGGATGTCTCTTGGAATATGGAGAGCACGAGCAAAATCATTGGTTGTTCCCATAGGAATTAAGCCGAGCTTAGGACGTTTGTCGAAGAGACTCACTCCAGCCACGACTTCATTTAATGTGCCATCTCCGCCTGCTGCTACTATTAAATCGAATCCGTTTTCCACTGCCCGCTTCGCAGCTTCTGTGGCATCACCTGCGCCCGTAGTGGCATGACAGGAGGTTTCATATCCCGCTAGCTCCATTGCTTCTAACACTTCCGGGAGATGGCGTTTAAATAGCTCTCGCCCCGAAGTAGGATTGTAAATAATTCGTGCACGCTGCATTGCATGGACCTTCTTTCTTCACATTCTCTCTGCTATAGACAGTATAATACGACAACAGGTTCCTTATGAAGTAAGTTTTGCAAACCACGCTTCACGAATACTGCTATACGTCGCCATATGGAAGTCTGTATTCGTTTCTAACTGAGTCGTCAATTCTTGGAATACAGCTTTTTGTGCTTCTTCAAAGCCTTCTGAACCCGGCTCAGGAAGCTTTGCTTTTTCATTCATGACATATTCTTGTACAAGATCTGCACGAGGGCCCCATGTCGCGACAACTTCTCCCTCTTTATTTAAAACGAGATACTTCGGAATAGAACGTCCGCCGTTTGTGAGATAGCGATCAATGAGGTCCGTGTCTGCATCACGCAACACAACGCGTACATCTACATCTGCCGCTTCTGCAATCTTACGAAGCACAGCGTTGTTCATCATAGCATCTCCGCACCAGTCTTCTGTAATGCCTAAAATATGTACGTCTGCTTCACGTAGACGTGTGATAAATTCATCATCCGCTGGCACTTCAAAGCTTTCATAGACGTGGAACGATTGCTCTTTTTTTGTAGTCATCTCGTCCATATAAACGGCAAGTGGACGCCCTTCTTCAAAATACTGTTGTTCACTTTTCATAGGTAAACCCCTCCTTGTTTTTAGCATAGCATAATTTCCCAAAAGAAGGCTCGCCCTAAGGTAGGACGAGCCAGTAGTTTAGCGTTTTTGAATTTCTTCGTTCAACAGCTTGTTGACCATCGGCGGATTCGCCTGGCCTTTTGTTGCTTTCATAATTTGACCGACTAAGAAGCCGATAGCACGGTCTTTCCCGTTTTTGAAGTCTTCAATAGACTGCGGGTTCGCATCAAGAGTTTGAGTGACAATGTCACGAAGTGCACCTTCGTCAGAGATCTGTACAAGACCTTTTGCTTTGACGACTTCTTCTGCTGTACCACCGTTCTCCACAAGCTCTTTGAATACTTTTTTCGCAATCTTTGAACTGATGGTGCCGTCTCCGATCAATTTGATCATTCCGGCAAGACCAGCTGGAGTCAGTTTCGTATCTTTCAAGTCTTTTTGCTCTGCATTCAAGTAAGCAGACACATCACCCATCAACCAGTTCGTTGATAGTTTCGTATCCGCACCAAGAGCAATCGTCTCTTCAAAGAAATCGGACATTTCTTTTGTAAGGGTCATGACGCGAGCATCATACTCTGTCAGACCTAACTCGTTTACATAACGCGCTTTACGAGCATCCGGAAGTTCAGGAAGCTCTGCACGAACGCGGTCCATCCAAGCATCGTCGATGACGATTTTTACGAGATCCGGCTCTGGAAAGTAACGGTAATCGTCCGCTCCTTCTTTGACACGCATCAAAATCGTCTTCCCTGTAGACTCGTCATAACGACGTGTCTCTTGAAGGATTTCGCCACCTGATTTTAACACTTCAGCCTGACGAATCTGCTCATGCTCCAGACCTTTTTTCACGTAGCTGAAGGAGTTCAAGTTTTTAAGTTCTGCTTTTGTTCCAAACTTCTCTTGACCATATGGTCGCAAAGAAATGTTGGCGTCACAACGAAGTGAGCCTTCTTCCATCTTACAGTCCGAAACACCTGTGAACTGGATGATGGATTTTAATTTTTCTAGATATGCATAGGCCTCTTCCGGTGTGCGGATATCTGGCTCGGATACGATTTCAACTAGAGGTGTCCCTTGACGGTTAAAGTCAACAAGTGAATAGCCTTGGTCGGTATGCGAAAGTTTCCCAGCATCTTCTTCTAAGTGAAGACGTGTGATTCCGATACGCTTCGTCTTTCCGTCTACTTCAATTTCGATCCAGCCGTTTTCACCGATTGGTTTATCAAACTGAGAGATTTGATACGCTTTTGGATTGTCCGGATAGAAATAGTTTTTACGGTCAAACTTAGTGACAGGTGCAATATCCATGTTCAACGCCATTGCTGCACGCATGCCCCACTCTACTGCTGTCTTGTTGACGACAGGAAGGACACCAGGGTAGCCAAGGTCGATTACGTGTGTGTTCGTGTTCGGCTCTGCACCAAAGTGAGCAGGTGACGGGGAGAACATCTTAGATTCTGTTTTTAATTCTACGTGGACTTCTAGTCCGATGATCGTTTCAAAGTTCATTATGCCTTTACCTCCCCTAAAGCCGGAGTTTGTTTGTGAAATTCTGTTGCCGACTCATAGGCAGACGCCACTTGATAAATCGTAGACTCATCGAAGTGTTTTCCGATAATTTGAAGGCCTAGTGGCAAGCCATCTGCAAAACCACAAGGAATCGAGATTCCTGGTACTCCTGCTAGGTTGACCGGGATTGTCAAAATATCATTCGCATACATCGTTAATGGATCATCTACTTTTTCTCCGACTTTAAATGCTGGAGTTGGGGTAGTTGGACCGACGATGACATCGTAGTTTTCAAATACGTTTTCAAAGTCTTGCTTGATCAACGTACGAACTTTTTGTGCTTTTAAGTAGTATGCATCATAAGATCCGGCACTTAGAGAATATGTTCCAAGCATAATACGACGCTTCACTTCGTCTCCAAAGCCTTGTGCACGTGTTAATTTATAGAGCTCCAACAAGTTCTTCGCTTCTTCTGCACGGTAACCGTAACGAATGCCGTCAAAACGAGCTAAGTTCGAAGACGCTTCAGAAGAAGACAATAAGTAGTAAGTCGCTAAGGCATACTCCGAGTGTGGAAGAGACACTTCTTCCCATACTGCGCCTTGCGCTTCTAATACTTTTAATGCTTCTAAGACTGAAGCGCGTACTTCTTCGCTGACTCCTTCACCCATGTACTCTTTAGGTACACCGATGCGAAGTCCTTTAATAGACTTGCCAATGGCTTCAGAGAATTTTGGAACCTCTACGTTCGCTGAAGTGGAATCCATTTCATCGACACCCGAAATAGCTTCAAGTAACAATGCGTTGTCTTCAACTGTACGAGTAATCGGTCCGATTTGATCTAGAGAAGAGGCAAATGCCACTAATCCAAAACGAGAGACACGACCATATGTCGGTTTCATTCCTACAACACCACAAAAAGCAGCCGGTTGACGAATCGAACCACCTGTATCGGATCCTAGTGCAAAAGGAACTTCGCCTGCCGCTACAGCGGCAGCAGAGCCACCTGAAGAACCACCAGGTACGTGTTCTAAGTTCCATGGATTTTTCGTTTTTTTATAAGCCGAGTTTTCATTCGAAGATCCCATCGCGAATTCATCCATGTTGATTTTTCCAACAGTGATCAATCCTGCATCGCGAAGTTTACGAACAACTGTTGCATCATAGATTGGATTGAAGCCTTCTAAGATTTTGCTGGCACAAGTTGTTTCTAAACCTTCTGTTACGATGTTGTCTTTGACACCGATTGGCAACCCAAATAAAGGACCGCGGTCCTCTAGAGGTGTTTGATCCATCGCATCTGCTTGCTCTAATGCTTTCTCTTTGTTCAGTGCTAAAAATGCTTGTACATCTGCATCCACTGCTTCAATACGAGCGAATGCTTCTTCTGTCACTTGACGAACAGAAAGTTCTTTTGCCGCAATTTTTTCTTGCAGCTGTTTTGCTGACTGCGTAAAATAAGCCATTTCGGTCCGCCTCTCTATTCCATAATGGCAGGGACTTTTACTTGTCCTGCCTCTTGTTCTTTTACATTCTTCATCATAACGTCGCGGTCTAGACCAGCAACGGATTTGTCTTCACGTAAAACATTTTCTAAAGGAAGGACATGTGTAGTTGGTTCTACATTTGTCGTGTCCAATTCATTCAGCTTGTCTGCAAATTGAACAATTTTAGCAAGCTGCTCTGTGAAATGTTCCACTTCTTCTTCTGTAATCGCCAAACGCGCCAAATGCGCAACGTGACGCACTTCTTCTTTTGTGATTGTTGCCACGGGGGACACCTCCATCAAATTCAATCATACAGCCCATCATATCATTTTTTGCTTTACTTGAACAGAGTACACTCTATTCGTAGATGTGAACGAACGGTTCCTCTTGGTTGGCATCTCGTTTGATGAGAGCCTGCTCGCCTTCAATCGAAGTGATTGTGATTTCTACCGGGAGGTCCGTCACGAAATGAGCATTGATTAATCCCGAGACGTATTGAGTGAACCCAATGATTTCAGCTTTTCCGAAAAACTGAATCGGAATATCAATCGTTAGTTTCTGCAAGTAGTCGTCTTTATAGAAGGCTGTTCCAATGACGCTTGTATAGTTCGGGAAATACGTTTCTACGTCTTGTTTGAAGTTACGGAACGCCGTATCCATGTCTCGGTATTGTTCACTCGAATCATTGGTCGGGAATGTCACGTATTTTTCATTGATTGCTGTCCAGTCGTTAATCTCTGAGCCGCTAGTGGAGACACCATAGCTAAAGTAAGTACCTGGAACAATCGCATTTCGGCTATTTTGTTTGAACAGGCCAACTGTAATCGGGATGTCTTCAAGACCTGGCATTTTACGCATGCGGCTGACGATTTCTTGAGCCATGCGACGGCCATTTTCTGTGATTTCTGCATCTGAAATTTGCTGTTCAAATACCGGGCCGTAATCCACTTCCGTATAGTAATAGATGGAATTCATAGCGAGCCCGATAGAGATTCCAGCAAGCTTCATTGTATTTTCTTCTAACACTAAATAATTTTGTTCCACGATGTGTGACAAGTAGACTGGCGCTTTTTGAGCTTTTTCTCGTCCTACCAAGCCTTGATCATCCGGATTCAGACCGTCTTCTGTTTGATTGCTTCGAGCTAGCCAAGAACTGATCGTGGACCCGTCTAGATACTGTCCTTCCTGGAAGTAATACTTGTCTGTTGGGTATTCATTTTGAGAGAGGCGCATCAGGCCTTTCTCTACTTCTACGATGTCATACTTAGTTGCCATATTGGATACGACTAACCCGCGGCTTTTACTTTCAGCGTAAGGGAGAATCGTAGAATAGTAATTGTCATCTAAACGCACAGAAGGCAACACAACTGACCGTGCCTCTGATTCTTGAGGGTCTTGTACGACTTCCGTTTCTTGTTGAGGTGTACAAGCGGTCAATAGCAGTCCTACTACCGCAAGTCCTAGTACATAGTTCTTCATGTAAGTTCTTCCTTCCTAATCTGCCAGAGCATCCATCATCTGCTGCTCCGTCCAGACTTCTATCCCAAGTTCCGTGGCTTTTTCAAGCTTCGAGCCTGCGTCTTCTCCCGCAATGACGAGATCCGTCTTTTTACTGACGCTTCCAGACACTTTAGCACCTTTAGCAAGTAGCTGCTCTTTTGCCTCATTGCGACCCATCTGCTCCAGTTTTCCAGTCAGTACAATTGTCTTCCCAAAGAAAGGATGATCGGCAACAGCTTCTTTATCAATGCGTTGTCCCAAGTACGAAGTGTTAACTCCTGCGTTCTTCAGTTTGTGCATGAGTTCTACCGTTTCCGGTTGCTCAAAGTATGTGACGAGGGAGTCTGCCATTTTGTCTCCGATTTCATGAACCGCCGTAACTTGTTCTCGTGATGCTGCAATCAGTGCATCCAATGTGCCGAATTCTTCAGCCAGAAGACGCGCGGCTTTTTCGCCAATATGACGAATCCCAAGTCCAAACAACAGCTTCTCGAGCGAATTTTCTTTTGTCACAGCAATCGCCTTCACGAGATTCTCTGCAGACTTGGTTCCCATTCTATCTAGTTCTATTAGTTGTTCAACAGTCAATGTATAGAGATCCGCGACGTCATGAATCAACTGGTTCTGGAACAACTGCTCCACGACTTTCTCACCAAGTCCATCAATGTTCATGGCATTTCGAGAGGCGAAATGGCGTATTCCTTCTGTGATCTGGGCAGGGCACGTTGGATTGACACAGCGCAGCGCTACTTCTTCTTCGATACGCACAAGGTCACTGTCACATACAGGGCAGTGAGTCGGCATCACATACGGCTCTGAATCCGCTTTACGTTCTTTATCGATAACTGAGACAACTTCCGGGATGATGTCCCCAGCTTTACGGATAATAACTGTATCTCCGATGCGAACGTCTTTTTCTTGAATTAAGTCGACGTTATGAAGAGATGCACGACGTACTGTAGTTCCTGCCACTTGAACCGCTTTTAAAATCGCTGTCGGTGTCACGACTCCCGTACGGCCTACCGTCCATTCAATATCTAAGAGCTCTGTTACGACTTCCTCAGCTGGAAACTTGTATGCAGTTGCAAAACGCGGACTTTTCGCTGTAAATCCAAGTTCTTCTTGTTGATCGTAACTATCCACTTTAATGACGATACCGTCTATCTCATAAGGCAACTCTTGGCGCTTTTCCGTCCATGTTTGTATGAACGTCTCAACCTCGCCAATAGTTTCACAGATCGTCGTCTCGCGGTTCATCGAGAATCCAAGGTCTTTCATGTACTCGAGCGCCTCAGAATGTGACTGGATCCCGAGTTCTTCTGGGTTTCCTAATCCGTAAATAAACACCGAAAGCTGTCGACTTGCAGCAATTTGAGGATCCAGTTGACGCAAACTGCCTGCCGCTGCATTTCGCGGATTCGCAAACAACTCGAGATGTTGATCTTTGCGCGTCTCATTGAGTGTTTGGAATGACGATTTCGGCATATACGCTTCTCCACGTACTTCGAGCGTGACATTCTTTTTCAGACGAAGCGGAATGGAACGGATCGTGCGGATATTCGCTGTGATATCTTCCCCTGTAGTTCCGTCTCCACGAGTTGCTCCGCGGACTAGCTTCCCGTCTTCGTATAATAAACTGACAGCTAAGCCATCGATTTTTAACTCACAGACGTAGCGGAAGTCCTCGCCAACTAATTCTCGAATGCGACGGTCGAACTCCTTAAGGTCTTCTGTTGAAAAGGCATTAGACAAACTTAGCATCGGTGTACGGTGACGCACTTTTTGAAACCCTTCTAATGGCTTACCACCGACTCGCTGTGTAGGAGAATCCGGCAAGATAAGCGATGGGTGTTGTTCTTCGAGTTCCATTAGCTCACGTAAATATTGGTCATACACGGCGTCCGATACAATCGGCTCGTCCAGAACATAATAGGCATGGCCATACTCATGCAGTAGGTCATGCAACTCTTTCATACGTTGTTCAACGTGTTCCATGGATGATTCCTCCTACTGTTTTTCAATCGGTGCAAATTTAGCGAGCAGTCGCTTGATGCCTGTCGGTTTTGGAAAGGCGATATCAAGCTCACGGTTCTCTCCTTCTCCTCGGACACTGACGACCGTACCAACCCCCCACTTTTTGTGAGAAGCTTTGTCACCGACTTGCCATTCTAGTTTATCGCCACCTGACTCTGTATATACAGGATGAGATGGCGCCACTTTTCTTGGTTTGATGTAGCGATTCCCGGCAACTGAAGGATGGACTTGGCTAGCCCGTTCTCCTCCAACTGGTTCAATGACGTCTGAAGAGATTTCACCGATGAATCGGGACGGTTGGTTCATGCTTGTGCGGCCGAAGATCATGCGTGTCTGTGCACAGCTCAAATACAACCGTTGTTCAGCCCGCGTGAGACCTACATACGCAAGACGACGTTCCTCTTCCATCTCATCTTCGTCTCCAATAGAACGACTGTGCGGGAAGATATTTTCTTCCATTCCGATCAAGAACACGACTGGGAACTCTAGACCTTTGGCTGCATGAAGCGTCATTAATGTGATGCTTCCTTGACTCTGATCGGGTTGTTGGTCGAGCGTATCAATATCTGAAATGAGAGCAAGATCCGTTAAAAACGCAACGAGTGTCTTGTCGTCACTACGTTCTTCAAAAGCCTTTGTAACCGTCAAGAACTCTTCAATATTTTCTAAGCGGCTTTCTGATTCGATGCTGTTTTCGCGTTTTAGCATTTCTCGGTAGCCGGAGCGTTCAATGACTTCTTCCACAATTTCACTCACGGCGAGATACTCTTGCATGGCCGTTAGCTGATCGATAAGCGTGAAGAAATCGGTGACAGACTTCAGTCCGCGACCTGTCATCCCTGGAATCAAAGTCGCATTTTCAAGAGCTTCGAATACTGTCATGTCGTGCATCAGTGCGTACGTCACGATGCGTTCAAACGACGTGGCTCCGATATTGCGTTTTGGTTCGTTGATGATACGAGCGAGAGAAATATCATCATCGTTGTTGGCAATGAGACGTAAATACGCTAATAAGTCTTTAATTTCTTTGCGGTCGTAGAACTTGGTGCCCCCTACGATTTTATAGGTCATGTTCGACTTGACGAGCGTTTCCTCCATAGCACGCGACTGTGCGTTGGTGCGATAGAGAATCGCAAAATCTCGATAATGAAGATTTTCGTCTTGCATCAGTTGTTGAATCTTACCGACGACAAACTGCGCTTCTTCTTGCTCGTTATACGCACGGTATAACTGCACTTTTTCACCATCTGCGTTATCGGTTCGAAGCACTTTCGGATACCGACTTTTGTTGTTGCCGATGATTTCATTAGCTGCCTGCAAGATGCGTTTTGTCGATCGATAGTTCTGCTCGAGCATGATGACTTTTGCGTTCGGATAATCTTTTTCAAATGATAGAATGTTGCCGATATCGGCGCCACGCCAGCGGTAGATAGACTGGTCTGAGTCTCCCACGACACAGATGTTTTTAAACTTTTCCGCCAGCATCTCGACAAGCTGATACTGGGCTTTGTTTGTATCTTGATACTCATCCACATGGATGTAATGGAATTTGTTTTGATAGAATTCCAGAACTTCTGGAACTCGCGTGAACAAATCAATCGTTCGCATGATCAAGTCATCAAAATCCATCGATTGGTTTTTCTTCAAGCGACGTTCATAGGCTTTATACACTTGTCCCGCAATCTTTTCGTAAGGGTTCATCGGATTCATTTCAGCTAAAAAGTCATCTGCTGACTTCAGCTGGTTTTTCGCACTGCTGATGATGCCGAGTAGAGCTCGAGGCTCGTATTTTTTTGAATCAATATTTTCTTGTTTCACGATGGCTTTGACGACACTTAACTGATCGGTGCCATCAAGGATCGTGAAGTTTTTAGAATAGCCGATGCGGTCTGCATCACGTCGCAGGATGCGAACACACATGGAGTGGAATGTAGAGACCCACATCTGGTCTCCGAAGCCGTCTCCGAGGATGCCGTCAATCCGCTCCTTCATTTCTTTTGCCGCTTTATTTGTAAACGTGATGGCTAAAATCTTTGATGGGTAAACTTGCTTTTCGACGATCAAGTACGCAATGCGATGCGTAAGTACTCGAGTCTTTCCAGACCCTGCACCCGCCATAATTAGTAAAGGACCTTCTGTATGTTTTACTGCTTCTTCTTGTTTTGGGTTCATGCCGGCTAGTAGTTGGTTTGTAATACTTTTCATAGTTCCTCCTGTGCGTATAGGGACTTGACGGCTTTTACCGTCGCAAGCGCCTGCTTTAGGTTTGTATAGAGACTGTTTCCGACAACGATTGTGTCAGCATGTCTTGCCATTTCCGTAGCTTGTTCAGGCGTTTCAATACCCCCACCGTAAAAGAGTCGGGTGTTGTGAAGCACGTCTTTGCTCGCTTCCACCACTTGTGGATCTCCATAGGTGCCACTGTATTCCAAATAAAAGATAGGCAACCTAAACAAATGCTCCGCCATACGCGCATAGGCAATCACGTCGTCTTTTGAGAGATCCGTCTTCGCTTGAGTGACGTGAGCCACTTTAGCGTCTGCATTGAGTACACAATAACCTTCCATAAACACTTCTTCCCAGTTCATAAAATCACCATGCTCTACTAACGCTTGATGGTGAAAATCTTTCACCCATTTGGTGTCTGGGCTGTTTAAGACAGAGGGAATCAAATAATAATCAAATCCAGGTGTGATCATATCGAGGGTAGACAGTTCGAGGCAGACAGGAAGTGCATAACGGCGGATTTTCATAAGCAGGTCTAACACATCATCTAATTCGATGTTATCGGAGCCGCCAACGATGAGTGCATCCGTTCCGGACTCACAGATTTGCTCAAGCTGTTCATCAGTCAAAGTCTTTGCAGGATCTAGTTTAAATACATGTTGCCATTCCGTATAGTTCGTAAGCATGAGGTGCACCTTCTTCAGTCAGACATGCCGAAATCGACCCGCTCTGGGTCGATTCCATGTCGAGTTTAGTATGTAGTGTCAGTATACCAAAAAAACAGGTCACCCTAAAGGGAAACCTGTTTGTGGTCACGAGCGACGGCCTTTTGTTGTCGGCTTAAATGACGGTTCATCTGGATACAATCTGCCTAACATTTCATCGTATGTGTCATTGCCATAATCAAAGCAACGACGCACACGAGAAATGGTTGCTGTACTTGCACCGGTCTGATCTTTGATCGTCTCATACGTTTTTTGAAGACGCAGAAGATGCGCTACTTCAAAACGCTGTGCAAGCGACTGGATCTCGCTGATGGTACAAAGATCATCAAAGAAGCGATAGCACTCCTCAATGTCTTTTAGTTCTAATACAGCTTTAAATAGTTGATCGGTCTGATGACCTCTAATTTTTTCAACTTGCATCGAATCCCTTCCTTTACTCGGTATACGTTACCATAGTTTGAAACCCTCGTGCCGTCGGAATGATGGACATCCACGTCTGGCCGGGTTTGTATGTCATCTCTTGGTCGCCTGCATAGAGGCGAATGAGGCCGTTACCTAGCTTCCAAGTACCTTGGATCATGCCGCCGTCTCGAAACAGCCAGGCATTTCCGCCGCTTTCTAAATCTAGGGCTTGCCGGCCTTCGTTGTCAATCGTTTGGTGAGGGACTTCTACCACGACGATATTGGAAAGCTCTATAGGATTTCCGGTCTCTCCATCGACTGTCGTAGTAGTGCCAGAAGATCGGGTATAGCGCTCTGTCATCTCGTCGTAAGTATAAACATTCGTAAAGTTGGCATCGTCACTGTAGCGAATGGTCACTTCAGTTGCTGGCTCTCCCACTTGCACGTCTTCGTCAAATGAATAGCTCGGCATCTGACTCGCAGCAAGTGTCAGCGTCGCACCTCGTTCTTCAGCAGCTGCTTCAATGGCCTCTCCTGACGTGTACGAGTTATGCGGTGCTTTCCGGTCTGATGAGCGTGTGAAATAGGTGCCATCATACTGCATCCCATTCACATGGTCGATGACGCCTGCATCCAACATCTGTTTCGCCTCGGGGCTGTAACCATGCGCCACATAAAATGCTTTGTATCCCTTTGCCAAATCGATGAAGTAATCCCTTGCACTTCTCACAGGACCGACGCGCTCTGGCAATTCACTCTGATAGACGGCCAGCAGACGCGTGATGGAACTTTCCGCAATGAGTTCGATGACGACATCTGCTTGTTCTAGACCCGACTGAGGCCTAGCCAGCGGATGGTTGTTGATGGTGACAACAACAGGTCGCTCGGTAGACTGTACCGCCACTGCTTCGCCTGAAAGAGGCGTTTTGAAGTCAAGCGATTCCGACTGTCCATCGCTTCCTGTGCCTTGCTGTTCTGAATGCGGCACTGCTCCCTCGTCTTTACAGCCAGTTAGTGTGAGCAAACACACGAAAACGAACACAAGCCATTTTTTCATTCTTTTTTCCCCCCTAGCGCATCACAGACGGGAACAGGACTTGTTTTTTTAATACGTCCACGATCCCTCGTTGCGTCACTCGAACATACGGAAGATGGGTTGCTTGTAAAAATAATAACGTGTAAATCGCGTCTCCATGGTGGAAACCTAGCTCTGACAGCGTCTCTTTCAAATGCTGTTCTTGCTCCATCAATTCTTCCATTATGAGTGGCGACAAACCGCCTCCAATCGGAAGGTCGATTTGAGAAACAATCGCTCCGTCTTGGCTGATGGCGATGCCACCGTTTGTCTGCTGAATCGCCTTATAGGCATTGCGCATTTCATTTTTATCTTTTCCAATCAGCAAAATATCTCCCATATTGGAATACGAGGATGCGAAGCCTTGCAACTTGGAAGCAAATCCTTTTAATAAGGTATTCACTTTCCACTCTCCATTACGGTCGATGAGCACTAAGAAACATTGGTCATGTTCATCCGATAAGCGCTCATGCGTCGTATCGATACTGACACGATAGGGCTTGATAATGACGTCGTTGATCATCTCCAGGCCAAACGGCATCGAGAACTGGAAATCGGTCTCTGCCAGTTCGATATTTAGTGGTCCCCGGTCGAACATGGAGAAATCTGTTCCATTGAACGTCAGTTGTCTCTGTCCGTCTCGTTTTACCCAGACACCTTTAGATAACACACTTACCGGTGTCGGTGTGTGCTCGTCTTGTAAGAAGTTGAGCGATGCCAAGCGACCTGTTGCGATAACTCCGTGTAAATTTGATAGGTTGTAGTATTTGGCCGGATTAAATGTGGCCATCAAATAAGCATCCACTGGTTTTACTCCAGCATCTAAAGCGACTTGAATGCATTTATCCATGACGCCGTCTTTATGGAAGCCAGGTGTACTACCATCTGTTGTCATCATTAAGTGATCAAAAATCTTCCAGTCCTTTTCGACGATTTGTTTTAAAAGATGCGGGAGGTCGGGTCGGATCGATGAGTGACGCAAAGTGACGGCATACCCGTGCACGATCCGCTTCTCGACTTCCTCAATCGTCATGGCCTCGTGGTCTCCGTCTGCTCCTAGTAAACGCATCTTTGTCAGTGTACGCTCCGAAGCTCCCGGAAAATGCCCTTCTATTTTCATTCCATTAGCTTTTGCCTTTTGCATCCAATACAGCATCTGGTCGTCTCCGCTGAGTAAACGCGGCCACCCAGTGAGTTCACCGCCCATAATCACATCTGGACGTTCAATCCATTCAGTGATGGCTTTTGTTGAGAACAGCTCCTCTTCGTGTTCAAGCTCCGTTTGCGAATCGAACCGAGCCCACCAATAAAAGGAGAATGGTAGTTTACGCAGACTATCCATAAATGAAAACGCTTTCTTGTTTTCCATCGTCAAAAACAGCGGGAGATTGTCACTCACCAGCATCGTTGTGCCTGTTTGAGCTGCGTAATCCGAAAATGTTTCCGGGTTATACAGTTGGAACGGATGGCTGTGCGCTTCAATGTATCCAGGTACGATCTTTTGATTGCTTGCATCCACGATTTCTGTTCCTTCAGTCGAAGCAGGTAGTTCTTTTCCAGCATAGACAATCCGGTCTTTGACGATCCAGATGTTGCCGGTGACCCATGTTTTTAAATGGCTGTGTAAGTAAGTCGCATTTTGAATTAAAATATCTGGCGCGCCGTCTCCATTCACCACCTCAAGTTGGTGACGTATCTCTTCAATTTTCCAAATCGGGTATTGCATCTGGTAACACCCTCTCTCTAGACAATTCTTTTCTAGTGTATCATAGCACTTTAGTAAAGTGAAGCGTGAAAGTAAAGGAAAACCGCCCTCTCTACAATAGAGAAGACGGTGAAATCGGGTTAATGTTTCATTGCACGCCAGCCAATATCGTTTCTATAGAAACAAGATGGCCAAGAGAGAGCTTGTAATTGTGTATAGAGATGCTCAGAAGCTTCTTGTAGTGAAGTTGCTGCTGCAGAAACGAGAATCAAGCGGCCAGCATTTCCATAGTAGCGCTCACCTTCATCGGCCTCTGCAAATTTAGTTCCAGCATGAAATACTTCTACGTCTCTCAGTTGATGCAACTCAGGAAGTAACTGTCCTTTGACCGGTTCCTCGGGATAGCCTTCTGATGCAACCACAACACCGATATGTTGCAGGTCATCCCACTCCGCTTGCGGATGCTGTCCCTCAAGCAAGTCGACGATCAGCTTGCCAAAATCAGATGTCAGTTTTGGCAACACGACTTGTGTCTCCGGATCTCCAAAGCGTGTGTTGAACTCAATCACTTTTGGACCTTCAGTTGTCGCAATCAGTCCTGCGTATAGGATGCCTGTAAATGGACGTCCTTCTTCTGTCATCGCTTGAACGGTTTTCGTGACGACGGTATCAAGCGCTTGTTGCGTTAACTCTTCTGGAAGATGAGGAACTGGGCAATACGCACCCATGCCTCCTGTATTCGGTCCTTGGTCTCCGTCAAATGCGCGTTTGTGATCTTGAGCTATCGGCATCGGAATGATGTGTCCATCGTGGACGAACGCTAAAAGCGAGAACTCTTCACCTTCCAAAAATTCTTCAATCACGATGCGAGCTGAAGCGTCACCGAACCGCTGGCCATCGAGCATCGAGCGGACCGCTTCTTCGGCTTCTTCTAAAGTCATTGCGACCACAACGCCTTTACCAGCTGCTAAGCCGTCTGCTTTGATCACAATCGGGGCACCGTGCTCGCGAATATAGCTAAGCGCTGGTTCCACTTGATCGAACACTTCATAAAAAGCAGTTGGAATCTCGTAGCGGTGCATCAAATCTTTTGCATAAGCTTTGCTGCCTTCTAGTTCAGCAGCTGCTTGCGTTGGACCAAAGATGGTGAGACCTTCCGCTTGGAAATAATCTACAATCCCTTCTGATAGTGGCTGTTCTGGGCCAACAAAAGTGAAACTGATTTTTTCGCGTTTCACGAGTTCAACAAGTGCTGGAAAATCGAGCTGGGATAACTCCACACAAGTAGCGTCTTTACGCATGCCGTCATTTCCTGGTACAGCGAAAACTTCTGTCACGCTTGGTGATTTTTTAAACTGTCGAACGATGGCGTGCTCACGGCCGCCACTTCCAATCACATGTACTTTCATTCGATTTCCTCCTAGTGTTTGAAATGACGAATGCCTGTAAAGACCATTGCGATTCCTAACTCATTGGCTTTGTCAATCGAGTCCTGATCTTTGACAGAACCTCCTGGTTGGATAATTGCCGTAATACCTGCTTCAGCTGCTGCTTCTACCGTATCTGGCATTGGGAAGAACGCATCGGACGCTAAAGCGGAACCTTTCGCCTGCGCACCTGCTTGATCTAAAGCAATCTTCGCAGCTCCCACACGGTTCATCTGACCTGCTCCAACACCTAAAGTCATTTGTGAGTTTGCAACGACAATGGCATTGGACTTAACGTGTTTCACTACGTTCCAGCCAAGTTCTAACGCTTCCCACTCTTCATCAGAAGGCGCTCGATCTGTTACGACTTCCACATTCGCATGAGCTAAAGATGCTGTATCCGGTGACTGAACTAGAAGTCCGCCTTCAATTGAAACGACGTTGAATGCTTCTTGACTGCCTTCTTCGAAAGGAATCGTCAGCAAGCGAATGTTCTTCTTCGCTGTCAGCATAGCAAGTGCCTGCTCTGAGAACGAAGGAGCGATGATGATTTCTAAGAAGATTCCGCCCAATACTTTCGCAGTTGCGGCATCCACTTCACGGTTCAATGCCACGATACCACCAAAGATGCTCGTCTCATCCGCTTCATACGCCTTTTGGAAAGCTTCAGCAATCGTAGACCCAACACCAACGCCACATGGGTTCATATGTTTAACTGCTACTGCTGCCGGTTGCTCAAACTCTTTAACGAGTTGAATGGCTGCATTCGCATCCTGGATGTTGTTATAAGAAAGTTCTTTTCCGTGAAGCTGAGTTGCCGCTGCAATAGAGAATACAGAGCCCATCTTGTTTTGATAGAAAGCAGCGAGTTGATGTGGATTCTCCCCGTAACGCAGGTCTTGTTTCTTTTCATACGTCAATGTTAGAGATTCTGGGAATTCGTCTCCAGCCATATCACTTAGATACGCAGCAATCCATGCATCATAAGCGGCTGTGTGACGAAACACTTTAGCTGCTAGACGCTGACGTGTCGTCAGTTTTGTCTGCCCGTCTGCTCGTAGTTCAGAAAGCACGACAGCATAATCTGCCGGATCTGTTACGACCGTCACATACTGATGGTTCTTCGCAGAGGCACGAAGCATACTTGGACCACCGATATCGATGTTCTCGATTGCCAGTTCCGGAGTGACATCTGGACGCTGGATCGTCGACTGGAATGGATACAGATTGACACAGACCACTTGAATTGGTTGAATCGCATGCTCTTCAAGTTGTGCCAAGTGCGCAGGATCGTCGTGTTTCGATAACAACCCTCCGTGAATTTTTGGATGAAGTGTTTTGACGCGGCCTTCTAAAATCTCTGGGAAGCCGGTAACGTCTCCTACTGCAGTTACAGGGATGCCAGCTTCTTGAAGAGCCGCTTTCGTTCCACCTGTAGACAACAGTTCATATCCAAGTTCGACGAGTTCTTTAGCAAAATCGACGATTCCTACTTTATCTGACACACTGAGTAATGCTCGTTTCATTTCATTCTCTCCTCATTCCATAGCTGGTCTAGTGCTTCTCTGTATAATTCATGTTCCGCAGCGTGGATGCACGCCTCGGTTTGTTCTCGTGTAGCTTGTACTTCAACGGCACGTTGAGCTAGGATTGGACCCGTGTCCATTCCTGCATCAACGAAATGTACTGTGACACCTGTTACGTGGACTCCATGCTCTAGCGCCTGCCCGATCGCATCTTTCCCCGGAAACGCAGGTAATAACGACGGGTGGATGTTGACGATGCGGTTCGGAAACGCGTTTAGTAACGTGGATCCAATCAAACGCATATATCCCGCAAGTACTAAAAAGTCTACTTGCCAGCTACGCAACTGGTCAAGCAACGCTTGTTCATAAGCCTCTTTTGATACGAACGACTTTGGAGCCAAATGAAACATCGGCACTCCCCAAGAAGCAGCCCTTTCAAGAACAAAGGCGTCCGGCTTATCGCTGAACACCCCTACTAGTTCTCCTCGAAGCTTACCGTCTTGAATCGCCTGGTAAAGAGCTTGTGCATTCGAGCCATTTCCTGACGCGAATATCGCAAAACGAACGGTCATGAGGACAGACTCCCATCATGAGTCCCTGTAAATGCAACGCCTGGTTGTTCCGTCACGGTACCGATTACGAAGGCTTGCTCGCCCATTTCGTGAAGAGCAGAGAGTGTGGTCTCCGCGTCTTTTTCGTCGACCGCCAAGACAAACCCAATACCCATATTGAACACACCGTACAAGTCTTTATCTTGAAGCTGACCTAATTCTTTAAGATGAGTAAAAATTTCAGGCACCGGCCAAGCGCCGAGTTGAATCTTGACTCCTAAGCCACTTGGCAACATGCGAGGTAAGTTTTCGTAGAAACCGCCACCCGTGACATGAGCCATTCCTTTGATTTTTACTTGCCGTTTGACTGCGGCTACTTGTTTTGCGTAGATTCGCGTCGGCTCTAACAGAACATCTGCATAACTTAATTCTTCATCAAATGGAACGGAATCCGAAAGCTCCACTTGATGCTGCGAGAACAAGATATGACGTACAAGCGAGTACCCATTGGAATGGATTCCACTAGAAGAAAGTCCTATCAGTGTCTGTCCAGCTGCAATGGCTTCGCCTGTAATGACGTCCGATTTTTCGCAAGCACCGACTGCAAATCCTGCTAAATCGTACTCGTCTTCTTCGTAAAGGCCAGGCATTTCAGCAGTCTCGCCGCCGATTAAAGCAGCACCTGCTTCCACGCATCCGTCTGCTACACCTTTGACGATTTGCTCGATCTTTTCTGGAATCGCTTTACCTAACGCTACATAGTCCAAGAAGAATAACGGCTCTGCCCCTTGTGCCACGATGTCGTTGACACACATCGCTACGCAGTCAATCCCAATCGTGTCGTGCTTGTCAGCTAAGAACGCAAGCTTCAGCTTGGTGCCAACGCCATCCGTCCCTGAAATCAAAACGGGTTCTTTTAAGCCAAGTGCTGATAGATCGAATTGGCCTCCAAAGCCTCCGAAAGTTCCTTGCACACCAAGACGCGTTGTCCGTTCCACATGGCTTTTCATGCGGTTGACGGCTTCATAGCCAGCCTCGATGTTCACTCCTGCTTGTTCATATGCTTTTGACATGGTAGGGCCTCCTAGCGCACAAATTCTTTTTCATGAGGTAATTTTGTATCGGAATAGATCGATGTCGGGTACTCTCCTGTGAAACAAGCGAGGCATTGGCCACAGTTTTTATACTCTGGTGAGCGGCCTACCGCTTGTAATAACCCTTCTACAGATAAGAATGACAGCGAGTCGGCTCCAATGATGTCGCGCATCTCTTCGATCGAATGATTCGCTGCAATAAGCTCCGAATCCGAGCTGATATCGATTCCATAGAAACATGGATTTTTCAGCGGAGGTGAACTGATGACCACGTGAACTTCTTTTGCTCCCGCTTCTTTGAGCATATTGACGATACGTCGAGAAGTTGTACCACGGACGATTGAGTCATCCACCATGACGACGCGTTTTCCTTGAACGACTTGGCGGACAGGAGATAACTTCATTTTTACGCCCCGTTCGCGAAGTTCTTGAGACGGCTGAATGAACGTCCGACCGACATAGCGATTTTTGATTAGTCCCATCTCGTATGGAATCCCCGTTTGCTCGGAGAATCCGATGGCTGCAGAAATACTAGAATCTGGTACACCAGTAACAATGTCTGCTTCAACTTGAATCTCTTTTGCGAGCTGGATACCGAGGCGCTTACGAGCCGTATGAATGTTGATACCGTCAATATCCGAATCCGGACGAGAGAAGTAGATATATTCCATAGAACAGATCGCACGTCCACGCTCTTCTGTATAGAACGACGAGCGGACACCTGTATCATCAATGATCAACATTTCTCCAGGTTCAACCGAACGCAAGACTTCTGCTCCAATCAAATCGAACGCGCTCGTTTCCGATGCAACGACAAAGCCACCGTTCAATCTTCCAAGTGAAAGAGGACGCATCCCGTTTGGGTCTTGTGCGACCATTAAAAAGTCTTCCGTCAAAATCAAGAAAGCAAATGCTCCTTTAAGTAAGCGCAGAGCCTGCTTAGCGCGCTCTTCAAACGACTGCAAATGACTGCGTTTGATCAAGTGTGCCAATACTTCTGTATCAGACGTTGTTTGGAAGATACTTCCTTGACGCTCTAGACTGCGTTTCAAATCGGTGGCGTTAACGATATTGCCGTTATGAGCAATTGCTAGAGACCCTGTTGTGGAATTGAATAGCAAAGGTTGCACGTTAGCAAGACCGGAGCCACCCGCTGTGGCGTAACGTACATGCGAGATGGCAGCTTTTCCTTGCAAAGCTTTTAGTTTCGTTTCATCAAACACATCATTGACGAGTCCTTCTCCGCGAACAGCACGTAAGAATTCTCCGTCAGTTGCTACGATTCCAGCACCTTCTTGTCCACGGTGTTGGAGGGCATGTAGCCCGTAATAGCACATGGGTGCAGGGTCATGATGACCCCACACGCCAAATACGCCACACTCTTCATTTAGTCCTCTGAGTTCAGTAAGCATGGAATAGCTCCTTTCCAAGCTGCAAACAGCTCGGCTACTGGTTGGTCGATCCAGACCTCACCCGTAGTAGATTTCACCGTATAAGATGGAGATGCTGTAATAACACCTGCACGCTTCGCTTCTGGCATCGCCGCTTCAAAGTCTTCTGCGTGCTCTGGAGAAACCGTAACGACAAAACGTGATTGAGATTCACTAAATAGTGCTGTAACTGCAGACCCTTCTAGAGTTACATCTAAACCTAATTCTGTTCCGAAAACGACTTCAGCTAGCGCAACACTCATTCCGCCTTCTGACACGTCATGAGCAGAAGCGACTAAACCTGAACGAATAGCAGTCAGCAATTGATGTTGACGGCGTGCTTCGATATCTAAATCAATTGTTGGAGCTTGACCAGAAATCGCACCGTCCACTAATTTTTGAAGTTCAGAACCGCCAAATTCAGTCATCGTGTCTCCGATGATGTAAACGAGGTCTCCTGCTTTTTTTGCATATTGTGTAGTCACATGTTCTAATTCTTGAACGAGACCAACCATACCAATTGTCGGTGTAGGGTAAACCGCAGTTCCGCTACGCTCGTTGTATAGCGAGACGTTCCCACCAATAACTGGCGCATCAAGTGCTAGACACGCTGCTGAAATACCTTCGGCTGATTGATCCAACTGCCAGAAAATTTCTGGGTTTTCTGGATTCCCAAAGTTCAAGCAGTCCGTGATAGCCAGTGGCTTTCCTCCAGAACAAACGATATTACGTGCTGCTTCAGCAACTGCAATCTTGCCTCCAGTGACTGGGTCTAAGTAAATGTAACGAGAATTACAGTCTGTCGTCATCGCAAGTGCTTTGTTGGTACCTCGGACGCGAACAACTGCTGCGTCTGATCCTGGTGTAACAACTGTTGACGTACGTACTTGGTAATCGTATTGATCATAAACCCACTCTTTAGAAGCAATCGTCGGTTGAGACAACAATGTTTTCAAAGTCTGCCCGACGTCTTCTACTTTTGGTTCCTCGTTCTTTTGCTCTTTGAACTTCTTAAAGTAAGCTGGCTCTTGTTTCGGTTTGTAGTAGACCGGTGCTTCTTCTGCAAGTGCATCTGCTGGCACTTCTGCAACTACTTCGCCGTGATGAATCAAACGAAGCATCTTGTCATCCGTTACTTGTCCAACTGCAACACAATCTAAGTCGTATTTCTCGAAGATCTCAACGATTTCTTGTTCGCGTCCTTTTTTCACGACCAACAACATGCGTTCTTGAGACTCAGACAACATCATTTCATAAGCGGTCATTCCAGTCTCGCGTTGTGGCACGCGGTCAAGATGCATCTCGATTCCGTACCCTGCTTTTGAAGCCATCTCTGCAGAAGAAGACGTTAGTCCTGCTGCTCCCATATCTTGAATCCCGACAAGAGCGTCCGATTTAATGACTTCTAGGCACGCTTCTAGTAATAGTTTCTCCATGAACGGATCGCCTACTTGAACCGCTGGACGTTTCTTCTCGGACTCTTCGTTCAACTCTTCAGAAGCAAACGTAGCTCCGTGAATTCCGTCACGTCCAGTTTTAGCACCCGCATAGAGTACTGTGTTTCCTACTCCAGCAGCAATCCCGCGCTGAATGTCTTCGTGATTGATCAGTCCAACAGCCATAGCGTTTACAAGTGGATTTCCTTCATAACAAGGGTCAAACTGGATCTCGCCTCCGACTGTCGGAATCCCGATACAGTTTCCGTAACCTGCAATCCCTGCAACGACTTCTTCGAACAAGTACTTCACGCGAGGCGTCTTGAGCTCTCCAAAACGAAGAGAGTTGAGAAGTGCGATAGGACGTGCTCCCATCGAGAACACATCACGGATGATACCGCCCACACCTGTAGCTGCGCCTTGGTACGGTTCGATAGCAGATGGGTGGTTGTGAGATTCCATTTTGAAGACGACCGCTTGGCCATCTCCAATATCGACAATCCCCGCGCCTTCTCCCGGACCTTGTAACACTTGAGGACCCGTCGTCGGGAACTTGCGAAGGACTGGTTTTGAATTTTTATACGAACAGTGCTCAGACCACATGACCGAAAACAGTCCTGTCTCTGTATAGTTCGGTGTGCGTCCAAGAATCGACGTTGCCAGCTCAAACTCTTCGTCTGACATCCCCATTTGGGCGTAAAGCTTCATTTCTTTCACTTGTTCAGCTGATGGTTCAAGCATGACTGACATGGGATTCCCTCCACTGTTTTAAGATTGATCGGAACAAAGCTAAGCCGTCTGTACCACCCATGACTTCATGTACTGCGCGCTCTGGGTGAGGCATCATGCCAAGGACATTGCCTTGTTCATTGATGATTCCTGCAATATTGGAAACCGAGCCGTTCGGACCTTCGCCTGTATATTTGAAGACGATCTGATTGTTGGCTTCTAGCTGTTTCGCTGTCTCGTCATCACAGAAATAGTTGCCTTCTCCGTGTGCTATTGGAATCTGGATGTGTTGCCCTTTTTGGTATTCTGCTGTGAAGATCGTGTCATTGTTCACGACTTCAAGTTCTACCGTGCGGCAAATGAACTTCAAGTTCTTGTTGCGAAGGAGAGCACCTGGTAACAGACGTGCTTCCGTTAACACTTGGAAGCCATTGCAGACACCGAGAATTGGTTTTCCGGCTGCTGCTGCTTGTTTCACTTCTGCCATAATGTTAGAGAACTGGGCAATAGCCCCGCATCGTAGGTAATCTCCATAAGAGAAGCCCCCTGGCAATAAAATCGCATCGAATCCACTGAGATCGGCTTTGTCATGCCAGACATACTCGACATCTTGGCCAAGCTCGTCTTTGATGGCATGGTACATATCAAGATCACAGTTGGATCCTGGGAACTGGATCACTGCAAATTTCATTGCGAGACCGCCTCCTCAATCTCGTAGCGGTAATCCTCAATGACCGTATTCGTAAGCAGGCGTTCACACATCTCTTTTACGACTTGGTCTAAATCACGTGTGCCTTCTTCAATTTGAAGCTCTAAAAACTTTCCAATACGGACATCTTGAACTTCCGTGTAATCCATTGCATGGAGAGCACCTTTGACTGCAGAACCTTGTGGATCAAGAACACTTTCACGTAACGTGACATAGACATTTACTTTTTTCATTGAGAATTGCCTCCTAGTCGAGAAAGAATAATGGAATAGCCGTCTGTTAAATTACCTAAATTGCGTCTGAAAACATCTTTATCTAATTTCTGATTCGTCTCTTTGTCCCATAAGCGACACGTGTCTGGTGAAATTTCATCAGCAAGCAGGATCTCACCGTCTGCCGTGCGGCCAAATTCTACTTTGAAATCGACCAAAGTGACTCCGATAGAAACAAAAATCTCTTGAAGAGCGGTATTGATTTGTCGTGCCAAGTGCTCTAGTGATTGTTTTTCACTTTCTGAAACGAGCTCCAGTAGGGCAATATGCGCATCTGTCAGCAGTGGATCACCAAGCGCGTCGTCTTTGTAATAAAACTCAACGAGCGGCTGCTTAAGCGGCTGGCCCTCATCAAATCCAAGACGCTTCGCTAGGCTCCCTGCTGCAATGTTACGGACGACGACTTCAAGTGGAATGATATCCACTTTGCGAACAAGCTGCTCGGTCGGAGACAACTGCTCGATGAAGTGAGAAGGAATTCCTTGCTCTTTTAGTCTTTCGAATAACAGCGCCGTGATCTGGTTGTTGAGCTGTGCCTTGCCTTCAATCTCTTCTTTCTTCTCGCCATTGAACGCTGTAGCACTGTTTTTGTACTGGACATATAGGACCTCAGGATCCGGAGTTAAGAAAAGCTGTTTTGCTTTCCCTTCATAAACTAGAGCACCTTTTTGCACGAAAAACCCTCCTAGTTGGTTAAGCCGACACGCTCAAAAATCGCATCTACTTGCTGAATGTGGTAGTTGTAATCGAAGCAATCGTCAATTTCTGCAGCTGATAACTTGCTTGAAATTGTTTCATTTCCTTGAACGAGTGGCTTGAAGTGAGACTGCGTCTCCCAAGCTTCCATCGCTAGTGGCTGTACTGTATCATAGGCCGCTTCACGAGACATGCCTTTATCGATAAGCGCTAGCAACACGCGCTGCGAGTAAATCAAACCAAGTGTTGAATCCATATTGCGTTTCATGTTCTCTGGGAACACTGTCAAGTTTTTCACGATGTTGCCGAAACGGTTCAACATGTAGTTTAAAGTGATTGTCGCATCCGGAAGAATCACGCGCTCTGCTGATGAGTGAGAGATATCGCGCTCGTGCCACAATGCAACGTTTTCCATTGCTGTTACCATGTGACCACGAAGGAGACGTGCAAGACCTGTCATATTTTCAGAACCGATCGGGTTGCGTTTATGAGGCATCGCAGATGAGCCTTTTTGACCTTTTGCGAAGAATTCTTCCACTTCACGAGTCTCTGATTTTTGAAGACCACGAATTTCCGTTGCGAACTTCTCGATCGAAGCACCGATCAAGGCAATCGTGCTGATGTACTGAGCGTGACGATCACGCTGTAATGTTTGAGTTGAGATCGGCGCTGCCTGAAGTCCTAGTTTTTCACATACATAGCTTTCGACGAACGGGTCGATGTTCGCATACGTCCCTACAGCACCAGAAAGCTTTCCAGTTTCAATCACTTTAGCAGCTGCTTCAAAGCGCTCTAGATTGCGTTTCATTTCCTCGCGCCATAACGCAAGCTTCAAACCGAAAGTTGTCGGTTCCGCATGGACACCGTGTGTGCGACCCATCATGACTGTGTATTTGTGTTCTTTTGCTTTGACAGCCAAGATTTCAATGAAGTTTTCGATGTCACGACGTAAGATGACATTGGCTTGTTTGATCAAATATGAAAGAGCTGTGTCCACTACATCTGTAGAAGTTAAGCCGTAATGCACCCATTTCTTTTCTTCGCCAAGCGTCTCGGATACGGCACGAGTGAAAGCAACTACATCATGGCGTGTCTCTTCTTCAATTTCTAAAATTCGATCAACTGAAAACGTAGCATTCTCGCGCAGTACTTTGACGTCTTCTTTCGGAATCTCACCAAGCTCGGCCCATGCTTCACATGCTAAGATTTCCACTTCTAACCAAGCTTCGTATTTGTTTTGTTCTGTCCAAATGTTGCCCATCTCGGGGCGCGTATAGCGTTCAATCATCTAGTTTCCTCCTAGGACCAAATCGTGGTCTCTTCTAATTCAAACAAGGTTCGTTCCATATCATCTGTCATGATAGTGATGTGTCCCATCTTGCGATTTTCTTTAGCTTCGTGTTTGCCATAAAGATGCAGCGACCATTCCGGGTGCTTCGCCAGTTGGTTCGTTGCTGGAACAACATGTTGCCCGAGTAAGTTCACCATCACCGAAGACTCCCACAATCTTGGCTTTCTTAACGGCCAGCCGCAGATAGCACGGATATGCTGGTGAAACTGCGAGACATTGCAGGCTTCAATCGAGTAGTGTCCAGAGTTGTGCGGACGAGGTGCCAGTTCGTTGATAATCAAATCTTCTTCGACAACGAACATCTCGACAGCAAGTGTTCCGATCAGATCTAAATGCTCGGCGATTGCTTTCGCTGCTAGTTCTGCTTTTTTCTCGATGGCGTTTGTGACACGCGCCGGGACGATACTTTGATGCAAGATATGATTGACATGAATATTTTCGGCAATTGGCAGGATATAGCTTTCTCCTGCTGCATTTCGGTGGATGATGGTTGAAATTTCAGTCGTGAATGGAATAATCTTCTCGAGTACGCACGGAACGCTCTCGACGATTGTTTGGGCTTCGTGCAAGTCCCCTTCCGAGGTGAGCTTCAATTGCCCTTTACCATCGTAACCACCACGAGCTGTTTTTAAGATCACAGGATACCCAAGTTGTTCAATGCCTCGGTGCAGATCTTCGACCGTTTCTACGATTGTAAACGGTGCAACCGGAACCCCCGCTTTTTCAATTTCAGTTTTTTCAATTCGACGGTCTTGTGTGATGCGAATCAGCTCTGCCCCTTGTGGAACATACGCATATTCCATCACTTTTTTTAGACCTGCGTAATCGATGTTCTCAAATTCATACGTGATCACATCACTCACTTCAGCTAGCTCTGCTAACGCCTCTTGGTCTTCATAGCCTGCAACGATGCGGATGTCTGCCACTTGGCCACAAGGAGAATCCATTGCGGGATCTAAAACGGCTACTCGAAATCCTGCTTCTTTCGCCGCGAGAGCCATCATTCTGCCAAGTTGTCCGCCGCCAATGATGCCGATGGTTTGTCCTGGATAAATGACTTTACTCATAGTAGGTCACCTGAACTTTCTTCAACGAGTTGACGCGTCTTCTCCCGTCGCACTTCAAGGCGCTCAGCGACTTCAGCATCTGTAGATCCAAGAATCTGTGCTGCTAGAAGCCCAGCGTTCGTCGCTCCCGCTTTTCCGATGGCGACTGTCGCTACAGGAACGCCTCCTGGCATCTGAACAATCGATAATAAGGAGTCAAGTCCGTTAAGTGCCTTCGACTGAACAGGTACCCCGATGACTGGAAGTGTTGTCTTCGCAGCAACCATTCCTGGTAAGTGGGCTGCTCCGCCTGCTCCTGCGATAATGACTTGTATCCCGCGAGCACGTGCTTGTTCCGCGTAATCAAACATTAGGTCCGGTGTCCGGTGAGCCGAGACGACTTTCTTTTCATAAGGAATCGAAAGCTCTTCTAAGATGTCACATGCCTGTTGCATAGTCTCCCAATCGCTTGTGCTGCCCATGATAACGCCAACTTTTGCTGTCATGTATGAGTTCCCGCCTTTTCATTCGGTCTTGTGAAAACAAAAATTCCCCAAATAATCTGCTTCGGACATACGCACGAAAGCAGACTATTTGAGGAATTCATGAGGATCCACGTATTTACCCATCAGTAAACACACCTTTCCTGCTCGAAACATCAAAAGCCGCTTTCCCGCATAGTCCTGTCATTTACGGTGACATGGTAGAGACACTTAAGCCAATTCTTAAGCATATATGGGGAAATCTATTCATCAATCTAACGCTAGTTTAGCAGGCATTCTCGTTCGAGTCAACCCAATAACCGAACATTAAATTTTTCTGACAATTCATTGTTCGTCTTTTAGGCGAATCACACAAAATTCAATCTGTTGGCGAAGTGGGACCGGTTGTCCGTCCACTTCTTCAAATACGGGCACTTCACGCCGACCAACGATTTGAAACCCACTGTTTTGCAGTCGTTCGTAGGCTTCTCCAATCGTTTCGCCTGCTTCAACTGCCAGCCATTGTTTTTTCATACAAACACCTCACCTGATGAGTATACCAAAAAAGCCCCACCCAAAGGGCGAGGCTTTCTACTTAATAATTCGGCTGCATAGCTCCTGCAGAAATCTCTTCCATGTAGTGGCACGCCGCTTCATGGCCTTCCTTCATCAAATCTGAAGTGCGTAATTTCGGCTCTTCCGTTCGACACTTGTCTGTCGCAAACGGACAGCGCGTGTGGAAACGGCAGCCAGCTGGCGGATCAATCGGAGACGGAACGTCCCCTTTTAACACAATACGCTCTTTCTTCTTATCTGGATCTGGTACCGGAATCGCAGACAGCAAGGCTTTTGTATACGGGTGCTGCGGATTTTCAAACAAGCTGTGCTTGTCTGCAATCTCTACAATCTTCCCGAGATACATAACAATGATGCGGTCAGAAATATGACGTACGACACCTAAGTCATGCGAGATGAACAAATACGTCAAGTTATACTGTTCCTGCAAATCTTCCAACAGATTCAACACTTGAGCTTGAATGGAAACGTCTAGGGCCGACACAGCTTCATCACAGATGATCAGCTTCGGATCGACAGAAAGCGCACGCGCAATACCAATACGCTGACGCTGTCCACCAGAGAATTCATGCGGGAAACGGTCTGCTTGATACGGCAGAAGTCCTACAGTTTCTAATAACTCTTCAATGCGAGCACGGCGTTTGTTTGCAGGCAACACATTTTGAATCTCCATCGCTTCATTTAATACAGATGCCACTGTCTGGCGAGGATTGATAGAAGCATACGGATCTTGGAAGATAATCTGCAAATCTTTGCGGTAATCACGCATTTGACGCTTACTGATGGTTGCTAAGTCTACGCCTTGGAACTCGACTTTTCCTTCTGTTGGTTCTTCAAGACGGAGAATAGACCGCCCTGTTGTTGATTTTCCACAACCAGACTCTCCTACGATACTAACTGTCTCACCTTCATAGATCGTAAAGCTGATATCATCTACTGCTTTGACATGGTTGACTGTGCGACCTAAAAAGCCACCTTTAATAGGGAAGTATTGTTTCAGGCCTTCAACCTTTAGCAATTCTTGTTTCGCCATAAACGTTTACCTCCTTCTCACCTGGCCACTCGTCTGAGTAGATCCAGCAGCGGATTTGGTTACCTGAGTCATCGGTCATCAGTTCCGGCATCTTCGCACGGCACAGATCAGTAGCTGCAGGACAGCGTGGAGCAAAACGACAGCCTGTAGGCATCTCATGTGGACTTGGAACATTCCCTTTGATTGGCATGAGTTTTTCTTGGTCAATATCGTGACGGGGCAATGAATTCAATAGACCAATCGAGTAAGGATGCTTCGGCTGTTTGAAGAGCGTCCGGATATCCGAATACTCTACTACTTGACCCGCATACATAACGGCAACATAGTCACATGTTTCTGCTACAACACCTAGATCATGTGTGATGAAAATAACAGACATTCCGAGACGTTCTTGAAGATCTTTAATCAATTCTAAGATCTGTGCTTGAATCGTCACGTCAAGTGCCGTAGTCGGTTCATCTGCGATTAGAATTTCAGGATCGCACGCTAGTGACATCGCAATCATCACACGTTGACGCATACCACCTGACAACTCAAAGGGATACGCTTTCACACGTTTTTCAGGTGACGGAATTCCAACTAATTTCAGAAGTTCTACCGAGCGCACCATAGCTTGTTTTTTGTTCATTCCTTGGTGTGAAATCAGCGCCTCACTGATTTGTTGTCCCACTGTGTATACGGGATTCAACGACGTCATCGGCTCTTGGAAAATCATCGAAATCTCATTTCCTCGAAGCTCGCGCATCCGCTTTTCACTGACCTTTGTCAAATCTTCGCCTTTGTAGCGAATCTCTCCACCTTTGATTTTCCCATTCTCAGCAAGTAAACGGAGGATGGAAAGTGATGTGATACTCTTCCCAGAACCGGATTCACCTACGATTCCGATCGTTTTCCCTTTCGGTACGTCAAAGCTCACACCGTCTACTGCACGTACTTCACCTTTATCTGTAGAGAAGGACGTCTGCAGGTTTCTCACTTCAAGTACATTATCTTTTGAAATCAACTCGAGACACTCCTTCCTAATTTAAATCAATACGTTTATTCAAGTAGCGATACGAAACGTCTACTAATAAGTTTACAACTACGAACAACACTGAAATCACAAGCACAGTCCCTTGTACCATCGGGAAATCACGTGTACGAATTGCATCGATCGTCAGACGCCCCATTCCGTTGATGGCAAAAATCGTCTCCGTAAGCACGGCGCCTCCAAGGAACCCACCGAACTCAAGTCCTACTACTGTCACTACTGGAATCAAGGCATTTTTGAGAGCGTGACGGTATACGACAATCCGTTCCGTCAACCCTTTCGCTCGCGCTGTACGAATGTAATCCTGTCCAATGACTTCAAGCATCGAAGACCGGGTCATACGTGCAATGATGGCCGCTCCACCAGTTCCAAGTGTCAGTACTGGCAAGACAACCTGTCTCCAGTCATCTCCCCAACCGGATGGCCGCATCTTCAGGAATTCGAGTGATTCTGGCATCCAGTTTCCGATTGCAAACCATTGAATCAATAAGAGTCCAAACCAGAAGTTGGGCATGGAAAGACCGAATAACGCAATAATCATTACGGTCACGTCGGTCAAGGTGTAATGCCGGACTGCAGAGATAATTCCTGCAATAAGCCCTAAGAATACCGCCACAATTGTAGAGTAAAATGCTAATTCAAATGTAACCCAGAATCGCGCACCAATTTCGTCCATGACTGGACGACCTGAGCGAATAGAAGACCCTAGATCTCCTTGAACTGCGTTTCCAACAAATGTTCCATATTGTACGTAAAGCGGGTCATTCAAACCTAATCGTTCACGAATGTTTTCTACTGTCTGATCGGATGCCCCTTCACCTGCAATGATTTTTGCAGCGTCACCAGGTACGAGGTGCATTAACGAAAATACTAAAATCGTTACACCGATTAATACTGGAATGGTCTGAAGAAGTCTTCGGATAATATATTTAGTCAACGTTAATCACCCCTATTTTTTCATTTTTGGATCTAATGCATCTCTCACGCCATCACCAAAGATATTGAATGCAAGTACTACGACAACAATCATTAATCCCGGGAACAACGCGACATGTCCTGCTTCATACATATACTGACGTCCTTCATTCAGCATAGCCCCCCACTCTGGAGCTGGTGGTTGCGCACCTAATCCAAGGAAAGCTAGACCTGCTCCTGTCAGAATCGCGGTTGCGATACGTAACGAGGCTTGTACGATGATTGGTGACATAACGTTCGGCAAAATATGTTTAAAGATAATACGGAAGTCTGAAGCACCAAGGGCTCTGACAGCGTCAATATATTCAAGCTTCTTGACGGATAGAGTAGATCCTCGAACAATCCGCGCAAATGCAGGTACTGAGAAAATCCCTACTGCGATAATCACGTTCGTCAAGCTTCCTCCAAGTACTGCCACAATAGCAAGGGCTAAAAGGATACCAGGGAACGCTAGTAAGACGTCCATCAGACGCATGATGATCGTATCGACTTTTCCTCCATAATAGCCCGAGACAATCCCGAGAATTACTCCGACAATCCCCCCGACGAATACTGAAAGGAATCCAACATATAGAGTCAATTTCATTCCAAATACAATACGTGTAAAAATGTCACGTCCAAAACTATCTGTGCCAAACCAATGTTCAGCTGATGGACCTTGCAACTTATTAGCCACACTTGTCTTGTTAGGCTCCCAATCTGTAAATGTGGAAATGATCCAAGGACCAAGGAAAGCCATGATCACAAAAAACAGAATCATGATCCCACCAATGAGTGCCGCTCTGTTTTTAGCAAGTCGACGCCAAAACTGTTTGAAGCTTTCAAGCTGCGGATTCACTTTTTTGGCAGTCACAGGATGATTCACTGTTTCTTCACTCATGAAGTAAGCACCCTTTCTTATTTAACTATTCTGTCAAAAACGTAGACTAGCTTATTTTACAAGATTCACGCTTGTCTGACTAGATTCGAAATTTTGTTCAAAGAGGGAGAAATAAAATAATCTGAAAATATAAATAATAAGAATATTATATTAGACACATCTTATTTATAAGAGAAAGCGCATTCATTCGCAATTAGAACTATATTAAAATATTTATTTTATCTGTTAATTGTATTTTATTGGCAAGAAAATCATAAAAATATTATTTTTTTCTTTTTTATAAGTCGAATCATCTATCTTAAAGATTGTTTAATTGTAAGATATTGCCTTGTTTCATTTTCTGTAGTGTGCTATATTATTTTTTGAATATTATGTTCACTCTAATATTCAAAACATTTAATGTATAGGGGGCAATTCACGTATGGCTATTAACAAGAAGTCGCTTTTGTTCCTTCTGTTAACACTTATGCTAGCATTAGTTTTAGCAGCTTGTGCAGGCGGTAGTGATTCTGAAAACACTTCAGAAGAACCAACAGAAGAAACAGAAGGAACTGAAGGTTCTGAAGGCACTGCGTCTGAAGGCGCTGAGGGCGGAGATTTAATTCTTGCAGTTCTATCTGATGCATCTTCACTTGATCCAGCAGGTTCAAATGACGTACCATCTTCAGTAGTTCAGGCTAACATCTATGAAACACTAGTTAACCGTGATGAAAACAACGAAATCGTTCCAGGACTAGCTGAGTCATGGGAGCAAGTGGATGACACGACTTGGTCATTCAAATTGCGTGAAGGCGTTAAGTTCCACGACGGTGAAGAGTTCAACGCAGAAGTTGTAAAAATGAACTTGGATCGTATCCTTGATCCAGCTGTTGCTTCTCCACGTCTCTTCTTATTCGAAATGATTACAAACGTTGAAGTTGTGAGCGACTACGAAGTCAACATCACAACGGAATACCCATTTGCACCACTACTTGCTCACCTTTCACACAACGGTGGCGGTATGGTGTCTCCAGCTTCTATCGAGGCTGACTATGAAGCATTAAATGGCGGGGCTGACCCAGGTTCTGTTATCTCAGAAAACCCGGTTGGAACTGGTTTCTTCAAATTTGAATCTTGGAACCCAGGTTCTGAAATCAAACTTGTAAAGAACGAAGACTATTGGGGTGAAGAAGGCGCGAAAGTAGATTCAGTTACATTCCGCGTGGTTCCTGACTCTCAAGTACGTGCAGCAGACCTTGAAACTGGAAACGTTCATATCATCGATCCAGTTCAACCAAACGAAGTAGAACGGATCAACAACTCTGGTGTGGCTTCTGTAAACCAAAAAGCTTCTTCAAGCTTAGCTTACCTTGGTTTCAACACAGAAAAAGCTCCATTTGATGATCCATTAGTGCGTCAAGCTATCTCTAAAGCAATCGACCGCGAAGCTATCATCAGCGGTATCTATGACAACTACGGTATTCCAGCAATTGGACCTCTTGCACCTGGTATCTTCGGTTACACTGAAGACATCGATGCAATTGAGTACAACATGGACGAAGCAAAAGCTCTACTTGAAGAAGCAGGTATGGCAGACGGCTTCGAAACAACTCTATGGACAAACGATAACCCACAACGTCAAGCAATCGCAGTTCTTGTTCAAGAAGCTCTAGCTGAATTGAACATCACTGTTGAAATCGAAGTTATGGAGTTCGGTACGTACCTAGAGCAAACTGCTGCTGGCCAGCACGACATGTTCATCCTTGGTTGGTCTAACCCAACTGGTGACGCTGACTACGGTATGTATGCATTATTCCACTCTTCACAAAAAGGGAACCCAGGTAACCGTTCATTCTACGAAAACCCAGAAGTGGACGAACTACTTGACCAAGGTCGCCGTGAGACAGATCCAGCTGCTCGTGAAGCAATCTACGCTGAAGTAGCTCAGTTATTAACTGACGATGCTCCAATGGCGTTCTTACTTCACACAGAGTACCTAACTGGTATTTCTGACAACGTACAAGGATTTGATATCGGCACTGACGGTATCTACCAACTTCGTGATGTAACAATCAATGAATAATCTTGTTTTGAAGACCTCTCTCCACCTTGGTGGAGGGAGGTTTTTTGTTTGGAGTGAAGTGGATAGTGTTAGTATGGCTTAACGGCTCCAGGACCCTTAAAAGGTGTAGGGATTTAAGAGCTTTGATGGTTTTAGGGATTTTCTAGAAAGGGCTGGTTTTGGGGCATTCATTCATTTGAGGAGAATTTTTCATTGGGTGGCTATGGAAATGACTTGCGGTGATCTAAAAAGTGGGCCGGTGATTGCTGCTTCGATGCGAATTGTCGGCAGATGCAACGCTTACGGAGGCAGTTGCCAATTTTACGTCGGCAGATCGACCGGAATCGTCGAGACCTGGATCGGTCATAGGCGAATCGTCGGCAGATGGAGCGTTTACGCGGGCAGATATCGAGTTTACGTCGGCAGATGACGCTTTTGCGTCGAGACGTAGTTCGGTCCTATGCGAATCGGCGGCAGATGATTCGTTTACGGAGGCAGATATCGAGTTTACGTCGGCAGATGACGCTTTTGCGTCGAGACCTGCATGGAGTACCTACTTCAGTGGCTCTAGTTTCAGTCGTATCGCCAAGTATCTGCCGCAGTTCATTGAGTATCTGCTGGAGATGGCGGCTTATCGGCCGCAGTTGCTCGAATATCGGTCGCATCTACAAGTATCTGCCGTAGTTCCTTGAGTATCTGCTGCAGATGACAGCTTATCGGCCGCAGTTGCTCGAATATCGGCCACACTTTCAAGTATCTGCACCAATAGTCTCCACCATATATGCTCTTGCTAGAAAGGCCCTTCTACCATTAAAAGGCTTGCCCTAAGAGTCAGTTGCGCTTCGACTCGTAATCGAGTTGCAGGCGTTAGAAATACATTCAAAGATCATTCGCACCCACAGAGGCAGAGGACGCCTCTATGGGTACGCCTGATCTCCGAAGCATTTCTGGGCGAACGCCTTCCACATCTAAGCATACAAAAAAGGCCACCCCTCTCGGGATGACCTCCGTGTTGCCCAGCGACGTCCTACTCTCACAGGGGGAGACCCCCAACTACCATCGGCGCTGAAGAGCTTAACTTCCGTGTTCGGTATGGGAACGGGTGTGACCTCTTCGCCATCATCACTGGACATGAGCCTGTTCGCTCAAAACTGGATAGAACTCCATTGATCTTTTTGGTTAAGTCCTCGATCGATTAGTATTCGTCAGCTCCACACGTCG
>NZ_PCGR01000004.1 GCF_002798305.1 Chryseomicrobium excrementi | reverse complement strand
GGGTATAGCCAAGCGGTAAGGCAACGGATTTTGATTCCGTCATGCCTAGGTTCGAATCCTAGTACCCCAGCCATTTTTCGGGGCCTTAGCTCAGCTGGGAGAGCGCCTGCCTTGCACGCAGGAGGTCAGCGGTTCGATCCCGCTAGGCTCCATAACAAGCACTCGTTTCTTATGTATATAAGAAGTGGGTGTTTTTTTGTATAGGAGGGAAAGAAGATGAACTTGCAGAATAATGGGGTAACATTGCGGCCCTTAGTTCAAACAGATATCCACGTACTTTGGGAGACGTTTGAGCCCGAAGTGTACGCACACATGCTAACCCGAGTAGAACGCAAAGAACAGCTCGTAGGATGGCTCCAATATGCCATAAATCGAATGCAGACGCATGGAGACATGCTGATTTTTGGAGTCGTCGATGAAAGATCACAGCAACTCGTAGGAACGACTCGCTTATATGATATCGACAAACAGCATCGTTCCGCGGAAATCGGTGCCACGATTTACGCCACCTCTGCGCAAAGAACGCATATCAATACAACCTGCAAGTTTCTTCTCTTGTCCTACGCATTTGAAGAACTGAACCTTGTACGAGTCCAGATACGAACTGATGCAGAGAACGCAGCTTCACAGCGGGCTATTGAAAGAATTGGTTTTGTCAAAGAGGGGTATCTACGAAACGAGAAGGTTCGGAGCACAGGGAAACCACGGAATACGTATCTCTATTCCATGATTGATTCGGAATGGCCAGAAGCGAAAGAAAAGCTGATTGAAATGATGAATAAATATACGTGATTTTGCGCGGTTGAGCCATCGTTATGTAAGCAGTTACAATAGACATAACGAATTGAGGAGGCATAAAATCATGAATAAATTAGAGATGTCAATTATTGGTGTACCTATGGATTTTGGTCAAAATCGTCGCGGTGTGGATATGGGACCAAGTGCAATGCGTTATGCAGGCGCCATCCAACGTCTTGAAGCGTTAGGTCATGAAGTAAAAGATGAAGGCGATATTGCAATCGATCAGACAGCTACTGGTGATGAGACAAATACAAAGCTTCGCAATTTACCGGAAGTCATCGAAACAAGCACAAAGCTTGCAGATAAAGTGAGCGAAGTCCTTTCAAACAAACGATTCCCGCTAGTGCTTGGAGGCGACCACAGTATCGCTATTGGAACACTTGCAGGACTTGCTAAGAACTATGAGAACCTTGGTGTCATTTGGTACGATGCACACGCAGATATGAACACAGAAGAGACGTCACCATCAGGAAACATCCACGGAATGCCTCTTGCAGTAAGCATGGGTCTTGGTCATGACAAACTTGTAAACATTCACGGCTATGCTCCAAAAGTGAAACCAGAGAACATCGTTATCATTGGTGCTCGTTCGGTAGATCCAGGCGAGCGCGACTTGATTAAAGAAAAGGGCGTCAAAGTGTTTACGATGCACGAAATCGATAAATTAGGGATGACTGAGGTGATGAACCAAGCGATGTGGTACTTACGTGACCGCGAAGTCGATGGCGTTCACTTGTCATTAGATCTAGACGGATTAGATCCACTGTACACACCAGGGGTTGGGACACCAGTACCAGGTGGAATCAGCTACCGCGAAAGTCACTTGGCGATGGAGATGCTAGCTTCTTCAAATCTGATTACTTCTGCAGAGTTCGTTGAAGTGAACCCGATTTTAGATGAAAAGAATAAAACAGCTGACGTAGCAGTAGCCTTAATGGGTTCACTGTTCGGGGAAAGCTTAGTCTAATAGATTCAAAGTCCTCTTCTAATCAGAAGGGGACTTTTTTCATATGTAGGATGAATAATTTGTCCTCCTGAAAGCTCCTAAAATTTGTTATACTAAAAAGAGAGAAAAAAAGTGAAACCTTACGATACCTAAGACCGTATAGATTATAGAACCGCAGAGGCGGAGGGGAAATAGAGCATGGATGCAATCGTCAACAAGAGAATTAAGCAAGTATTGAACGGAAACCAAGATGCCTATACAGAAATCGTCGATTTGTACCAAGCGCGCTTGTATCAAGTGTGTTATCGTATGCTTGGCAACAAACACGAAGCCGAAGATATCACCCAAGAAGCTTTTTTACGTGCATTCATCAATTTGCATTCATTTGATCAAAAGCGAAAATTTTCTACTTGGATTTTTCGCATTGCAACGAATCTTTGTATCGATCGAATACGTAAAAAGAAACCAGACTATCATTTAGATGCCCAAGTACCGGGTACAGATGGTCTCGATATGTACTCACAGATTGCAGCTAGCGAAGAATTGCCTGTGGAACAGCTAGAGAAAATGGAGATGCAGGAGCGAATCCAGTATGAAATCAGCCGTCTCCCAGACAAGTACCGCTCGGTCATCGTGTTGAAGTACATGGAAGAATTGCCATTACAAGAAATTAGTGAAATTTTAGATCTCCCACTCGGTACCGTTAAAACACGGATCCACCGAGGGCGGGAAGCGCTCCGCAAACAGATGAGTCAGCTCCCGGTTACGGAGGTAGGAGGGAAACGATGATGGGTGCATGCCACGAGAACTATATTGAATTCATGCATGCCTATCTAGATGGAGACATTCAGCCAGAGCAGGAACAAGAGCTGAAGAACCATCTCAAGAGCTGTGAGGCATGTCAAGCACATATGCACGAACTAAGTGACGTTGTGGCTTTCATGAAGAGTGCCCAACCTGTCACAGCACCACCTGATTTGACAGCTAACATTATGGCGTCGTTACCAAAACGAAATGTAACGGCTGGTCCGCAAAGCTGGTTCCGCCGTTATCCTATAGTGACTGCTGCTGCCGTGTTCTTAGTCTTCATGAGTGCCATGTTCTTTGGGAACTTCTCAGATGATCAACAGTTCGCGTTTACAAAAGCAGACAATATTATCGTCGAAGGAGATACAGTCATTGTTCCTGAAGGCGAAGTGATTCAAGGAGACTTCATGGTCCGTAACGGAGATATTCGCGTAGATGGAGCCATTGAAGGCAATTTAACCGTGATCAATGGTCAGATACTGAATGAAAAAGAGATTGGCAACAATGAACCTCTTGCTTCGACCGCTGTTGTCACAGGGGAAATCGAAGAAATCGACCGTGTCTTTGATTGGTTATGGTTCAAAATCAAGTCTGGCTATCAAGGTCTTGAAGACTGGATTACAGGTGACGAAAAATCAGAATAGTAGTAGTGTAGACTCCCGTATCTCCTATGAGGTCCGGGAGTTTTTTCTATACATATCTATGGTATACTAGAGCCATATGCACTTAGGGAAAGTGGGGTGGCCACATGGACTTTTTGACGCAACTACAAAACAGTGAACCAATTGAATTGTTGATTACGATTCTCGATGTCCTGTTCGTGTGGTTTGTCATCTATAAATTGATTACCTTGATCCGCGGGACCAAAGCGGTTCAGTTGTTGAAAGGTATTTTTGTAATTATTGTGGCCCGTGTGATCACGGATGCCCTTGGAATGGAAACGCTCGGGTGGATGCTCGATCAGGTGATTCGATTCGGTTTTCTAGCCATCATCATTATTTTTCAGCCTGAGATTCGACGAGCACTTGAACAGCTGGGACGAGGGAAAATCTTCGCTCGCAGTACCTTGCAAGAGCAGGAGGAACAGAACCGCCTACTGGCAGCTATGTCGAAGTCGGTCAGCTATATGGCCAAACGTCGTATCGGAGCTTTGATTTCTATCGAGCGCGAGACGGGCTTGTCTGAATACATAGAGACCGGTATTCCGATGAATGCAACCATTTCATCAGAATTGATGATCAATCTGTTCATTCCGAATACGCCGCTACATGACGGAGCTGTCATTTTACAGAAAAATAAGATTGCGTCAGCAGCCTGTTACTTGCCGCTTTCAGAAAGTCCTTTCATCTCGAAAGAACTAGGTACTCGTCACCGAGCCGCCATCGGACTGAGTGAAGTGACGGATGCTGTGACCATCGTCGTCTCAGAGGAGACCGGAGCAGTCAGTATTACAGCAAATGGAGACTTGCACCGCAACTTGACGATGGAAGAGTTTGATGGGCATCTGAAGCGTCTATGGTTTGGTGAGGAGCAACAACAAGTGACAACTTCCAAATGGTTATGGAGGGGGCCAAAAAATGGATAAAATGATGGATAACCCATGGTTTCTACGCATTGTTTCCCTTTTGTTCGCCGTCCTGTTGTTTATCAGCGTACAAAATGAATTAGAAGGCAATGAAATCAATGCTGCAGGGACGAGTGTGGAAAGTATTCCAAATGTCCCCCTGCAGGTCTATTATGATGATGATAATTTGGTGGTGACGGGTGCACCCCAAACGGTCACTTTGAAAATCGAAGGACCAAGTAATTTAGTCTTGTCTGCTCAAACGATGCAAGATTACACCGTATTCATCGACTTGCGTGAATTGACTCTAGGTCAGCATGAAGTCGAGGTTCAATATGAAAATCTTCCAGAACGTCTCGAGGTTCGTACGGATCCGCAAACGGTAACGGTGAACATTGAAGAGCTCATCACGGAAGAGTTCACAGTAGAGCCAGATATGAACGAAAGATTGCTTGCTGACAATTATGTGGTAAAATCAACTAATGTTGAGCCGAACCGTGTATCTGTTACAGGTGCGCGTAGTGTGATCGAAGCCATCAGCTTCGTGAAAGCTACTGTCAGCGGGGAAGAGGGGCTCGATGAATCCTTTACCCAAGAAGCGCGAGTCCGTGTACTGGACCGTGAGTTGAATAAGTTAGATGTCATTGTCGAACCAGAAGTCGTCAATGTCACTGTAGAGATTGAACGATACAGTAAGGAAGTGCCGATTGTCATTGAACAAGAAGGCACTCCTCCGAATGGTGTGACCATCAATTCTGTTACCTCTACTGTTTCAAGCATTCGTGTGTACGGTACTCGAACTGCTGTAGATGCACTCGAAGCACTTGAAGTGAATGTGGATGTTTCAGAAATTCAAGAATCGGGAACCGTCGACATAGAATTAGATAAGCCAGAAGGCATTAGCCAATTCAATCAAGAGACCATCCCGGTTACATTTGATGTCACTGTCGAACAACCCGAGGCAGAACCAGAAGGCGAGGCCTCGAATGACGCAGCAGCAGTAGACCCGGAACAAGAAGACGAGACGACGACACGGACGTTTGAAAATGTGCCGATTGTCGTCGCAGGTTTGGCAGAACAGTGGAGCTCCACATTTGCCATCCCCAGTAATGGGGTCGTGAACCTTACAGCAACCGGCCCCGAATCGAAAGTCAACGATTTAACCGTATCGGATGTGCGCGTGAGTATTGATGCGAGTGCAATTTCAGCGGCAGGCGAGTATACGCTGCCTATCGCAATCGAAGGACCTGATACGGCAACATGGGTGGCAGAGCTTGACCAAGCAACAATCGTTGTAGAACAAGCGTAATGCTGCCATGAATTAAGGAGAGAATTAAGAATGGGAAAATATTTTGGTACAGATGGTGTTCGTGGAGTCGCGAATGAAGGATTGACTCCTGAATTTGCATTTCGTTTAGGACGAGTAGGCGGTTATGTGTTGACACAAGGCGCAACAGGTAAAGCAAAGGTCCTTGTAGGCCGTGATACTCGTATTTCAGGTCACATGCTGGAGTCTGCTCTTGTAGCAGGGCTTCTGTCAGTAGGTGTAGAGGTGATGACGCTTGGTGTCTTAAGCACACCAGGAGTGGCGTATTTGACGCGCGTAATGAGCGCAAACGCAGGTGTCATGATCTCAGCGTCTCACAATCCTGTAGAAGACAACGGAATCAAATTCTTCGGGTCAGATGGATTTAAACTTTCAGATGAGCAGGAGTACGAAATCGAAGCCATCCTGGATCAAGAGGAAGATACATTACCTCGTCCGACAGGTGGCGATGTAGGTGCCGTTTCAGATTACTTTGAAGGCGGACAGAAATACCTGCAGTTCTTGAAGCAGTCGGTCACAGAAAACTTCGTAGGGATCCATGTGGCACTTGACTGTGCACACGGAGCGACATCTACACATGCGACGCATATTTTCGCTGACTTGGATGCAGACATCTCAACAATGGGTGCTTCACCAAACGGCTTGAACATCAACGACGGTGTAGGATCTACACATCCTGAAACACTTGCTGCTTTTGTAAAAGAAAAAGGCGCAGACATCGGTCTTGCTTTTGATGGCGATGGCGACCGCGTCATTGCAATCGACGAAAAAGGAAATATCGTAGATGGTGACCAGATCATGTACATCTTGGCACGCTATCTTGTAAAAGAAGGCCGTTTGCACAAAGACACTGTCGTTTCGACTGTAATGAGTAACATGGGCTTCTACAAGGCACTTGAGCACCACGGCTTACAATCCGTCCAGACGGCTGTCGGTGACCGTTATGTAGTAGAAGAGATGAGAAACGGCGGCTACAACTTAGGTGGCGAGCAGTCAGGGCACATCATCTTCCTAGATTACAACACAACAGGTGACGGCTTGCTTACAGGTCTTCAACTGGTGAACATCATGAAAGCTACTGGCAAGAAATTGTCTGACTTAGCTGGTGAGATGAAAATCTTCCCGCAGAAGCTTGTGAACATCCGTGTAACGGATAAGCACGCCGTAACTGATAACGAAAAAGTTGCAGCTGTTATTTCGGAAGTCGAAAGCGAAATGAATGGCAACGGGCGCGTGCTCGTACGTCCTTCAGGGACAGAACCACTTGTTCGCGTCATGGTCGAAGCAGAATCACAAGAAGCATGTGAAAGCTACGTCAATCGCATCGCAGACGTCGTGCGTGCTGAGATGGGCTTGGATCAATAATGACTGGAACGTCCTCCTTCGGGGGGATGTTTTTTGTTTTTCTAGTAAGGTTTTTAGTAATTTGGGTTCCATAAAATCATTTGGGTCGCTAATTGACCCAACTCGGTCGTTAAGTCACTGATTACGGTCGCTAATGTAATCAGCCAACTTTAAAATCTCTTCATCCAAGAGCTCAATACATGCTGTTCGATACTTAAGTTCAATCTATACACTCAATCGATGACATGATACTCTATGCAAAAGGAGGTATTTATATAGAATTTTATTCCTATCAACAACCAATTTTCCCCTTAGAGATTTTCTACGCAAAGATTCCAAATCATAATCCCCAAAAAATCTATCTTCAAAATCAACTAAACAATATAAAGACAGGGCTTCGTGGCGAACTAAATGTACAACGCTATCTTGAAGAGTTTCAGTTCCCTGCAGATTCAGTAATTATTCACAACTTTCATTCGATGATCCATTCAAAATGGCATATACAAATTGACTATCTGCTTATTTCTCGCAAAGGCATTCTTCTTATTGAAGTCAAAAACATAGCTGGTCATATCGAATTCCAATCTAAGCCAAGACAAATTGTGAGAACTCTTGACAATGGTACTGTTCAAGCAATGGATTGTCCTTTTACACAACTTGAGCGAAATGTAATGGGCTTGAAGCAGCTCAACCTAAATATTCCTAACCTATCCACTCAAACATTAGTAGTTTGGGCGAATCGATCAAGTCGACTTTCAATTAATGAAATCCCAAAACCCCACACATTGATTATGATGAAATCAATTTCATTGTACTTAACCTCGTACTTTAAAGGCCCCAACACTTTAACTAGCAATGAAGTCTCTCATTTAAAAACAGCTCTATTAGAAAAGACGATAAAACAACGAAAAACGCCATTTTGTCAACAATATCAAGTGAATAAACTGGACATTCGTAAAGGGCTCTATTGCTCGCTGTGCCATAACCAATTAAAAAAACATATTAGGAGTTGGGTATGTCCGGAATGTAAAGTAGATGCGAGCGAACAGCTTTCAGCTAATATTCTGAGCTTATTCGACATCTTTGATAGCGAATTAAAAGTCGAAGTAATACACGAACACATCCCCGAACTTAGTGTTAAACAGATACGCTCTATTCTAAAGAAGCTTGGCATGCGAAATAGAGGGACGGGAAGAGGGAGGATTTATTTTAGAGAAGATTGAGGTTCCATAAAATCATTTGGGACACTGATCGACCCCACTCGGTCGTTAATTCACTGATTACGGTCACTGATTGACCCAATTCGGTCGCCAATCACAGTAACTCGGTCGCTAATGGCACAACCCCCAAGCGACCCAAGAACTTTCTAGTAAGTACTTCGCCATCCGAATGTTTAATTCTCCGCCAGAGTGGAATACATACAACGTACAAACATTTAGGAGGAGATACAATGGCAAAAGTAGCAACGTTAATCACCAACATGTTTGAAGACGTCGAATGGACAGAGCCGGCGAAAGCCTTGAAAGATGCAGGTCATGAAGTGATCACAATCGAGAAGGAAGCAGGCAAGACTGTGACTGGCAAGAAAGACAACACGGAAGTCACAATCGATAAATCCATCGATGACGTGAACGCAAGTGATTTTGATGCACTCTTACTGCCAGGCGGATTCTCACCTGACCAGCTACGTGCAGACGATCGTTTCGTCCACTTTACTAAAGAATTTATGGATGCGAAGAAACCTGTATTCGCGATTTGCCACGGACCGCAGCTATTAATCACAGCGAAAGCTTTAGAAGGCCGCGATGCAACAGGATTCAAATCGATTCAAACGGACATGGAATATGCAGGAGCGAAAGTACAGGACACAGAAGTTGTCGTGTGCCAGAACCAACTGGTAACAAGCCGTCAACCGGATGATATTCCAGCATTTAACCGTGAAATGTTGAAACTTCTAGAGAATTAGGACCCCCAAGACCTTTGGTGCCTAAGCACCAAAGGCTTTTTTCTGCATAAATTACAATTGACGAGACCCACTAAATTTTGTATGATATGGAGGTTATGCTGGGAAGCATAGGGAACACGCGCTAAAGGAGGAAAGTATGCGCACAAAGAAATCGGAAACAAGTTGAAGCGCCAGAGCTAAGGAAATCGGACGGACACAGTCCTTAGCAGACGAGGTGGAGGTTTATCGAGGATTCGGCGGATGCCTCCCGACCGCACTACGCCCGGTTGTTACTCTATTTGTAAACCTGCCAAGCGATTGGTAGACAGACCGAATAGAAGGCGAAACTATAAAGAAGCAGTGTCGAAAAGCGCCCGAAGCGACGCTTATTTTTGCATGACTTCATCAATCGGAGGATTTTTATTATGTGTGGAATTGTTGGATATATCGGCGAACGTGACGCCAAAGAAATTTTATTAAAAGGTCTTGAGAAATTAGAATACCGTGGCTACGATTCAGCAGGAATCGCAGTTCGTAACGAAGAAGGCATCACAGTCTTCAAAGAAAAAGGACGTATTGCAGATCTTCGTGAAGCAGTAATCGACGATGTGATGGGCAAAACAGGAATCGGTCATACACGCTGGGCAACACACGGTGTGCCGAACCAAGTAAACGCGCACCCTCACCAAAGTACAACAGAGCGTTTCACGCTAGTACACAACGGAGTTATCGAGAACTATCACCTACTTCAAAAAGAATACCTACCTGGTGTGACCATGAAGTCAGACACGGATACAGAAGTGATCGTACAGTTGATCGAGAAATTCGTAAACGACGGGTTAACTACAGCTGAAGCTTTCAGCAAAACTTTAGGTCTTCTTCACGGCTCATACGCAATCGCTCTTTTAGATGCTGAAGAAGCACAAACAATCTACGTTGCAAAAAACAAGAGCCCACTTTTAGTCGGCCTTGGAGAAGACTTCAACGTAGTCGCTTCAGACGCTATGGCGATGCTTCAAGTGACAGACACATACGTAGAGCTTCACGATCAAGAGATGGTTATCGTGAAAAAAGAATCAGTTGAAATTCAAAAGCTAGACGGCACTGTAGTAGAGCGCGACTCTTACAAAGCTGAGCTAGACATGAGCGACATCGAAAAGGGTACCTACCCACACTATATGTTAAAAGAAATCGACGAGCAGCCAGCTGTCATGCGTAAGATCATTCAAGCGTACCAGAACGACGCAGGCGAGCTTGCAATCGATTCAAATATCTTAGAAGCTATCAACGCTTCAGACCGCCTATACATCATCGCTGCAGGTACAAGCTACCACGCAGGTCTTGTAGGAAAAGAATACTTCGAGAAAATCGCGAAGAAGCCAGTAGAAGTGCACATCTCAAGTGAGTTTGGCTACAACATGCCAATCCTTTCTGAGAAGCCACTTTTCATCTTCATCTCACAATCAGGTGAAACAGCGGATTCTCGCCAAGTACTTGTAAAAATCAAAGAGATGGGCCACAAAGCTCTTACAGTAACAAACGTTCAAGGATCTACGCTTTCTCGTGAAGCAGACTTCACATTGTTACTTCATGCAGGTCCAGAAATCGCAGTAGCTTCAACAAAAGCTTACGTTGCACAAATCGCAGTTCTAGCAGTTGCAGCAACAGTTGCAGCGAAGCACGCTGGACACGATGTCGACTTCGACTTGATCCAAGAACTTGGAATCGTAGCCAACGCAGTTCAAGCTATGGTGGATTCAAAAGAGGAAATCGAAGCAATCGCAAAAGATTTCCTTGAAACAACTCGCAATGCATTCTTCATCGGACGTAACGTCGACTTCTTCGTAAGTCTTGAAGGCGCATTGAAACTAAAAGAGATTTCGTACATCCAAGCAGAAGGCTTTGCTGGAGGCGAATTGAAGCACGGTACCATCGCTCTAATCGAAGATGGTACACCAGTCTTCGCTCTAGTCACTCAAAAACCAGTAGCACTTAACATTCGCGGAAACGTAAAAGAAGTCGTGGCTCGTGGTGCGAAACCATGTATCATTGCAATGGAAGGGATGGAAGAAGACGGCGACACGCTTGTCCTTCCAAAAGTCCACAGCTTATTAACACCATTAGTATCTGTGATTCCACTTCAGTTGATCAGCTACTATGCAGCGCTTCACCGCGACTGTGATGTGGATAAGCCGCGAAACTTGGCGAAATCTGTAACAGTAGAATAGAAATTTCATGCCCCCTTTTGGATCCGTCCAGGAGGGGTTTTTTCATAGGAATTCCGTTGTATTATTTCGCCACAAAATTTTTGGTGCAAATTGTAAAAAAATTGCAACTATGAATATAAGAAGGAGGAGATTCCACATGTTTTCGGATGAACAGTTACAAGCAATGATTGATGGAAAGATTGTTGGGGAGAAGTTTCCTTACGATACAAATGACGAGCGTGAGATTGAAGCGCATATTCGGCGCTTGTTTCATCGGATTAATCGCATTCCGAATGTGGTGTGTGAGGCTGAGTGGAATCACTTTGGCAGTGGATACGCTTCGTTTGTGGAATTCTTTTGTTATCAAAAAGAGGATTTGATAGTGCTTGAGGAGAAACATGGTCATCGAGAAATCAAAATGAATGGTCTCATAGTAGATATTAGTCGTTTAGCATCTGTGGCCATCATGGGAGATGACGAGCAGTATAAGACTATTCATATCGAGTCGAATGAATATAGAGGCGGAGCCTATGGTTCTTTCCTCGGTGGTACAAAACTCATCGGGGTGAGCGAGAGATTCCAAACATTTGGAGAACAGCTGAAACAAGTTTTAGAGGAATTTGATTTTGAAGTAGTAGAACCTGAAGAGATGAATCAGCTTTTATCTTTTAAAACGAAGATTCCAACCATTTATCGCGAATCACGAGATTATACGGTGGCGGATGCTATTTTTTATTGGGAGGATTAATTCAATGAAAGCCTGCTGTTTAGTTTAGTGATCATAAAGAATCGGAACTTTTCATAGTCCTCCTCCGTATAAAAGGTAGAACCTACAAACAAGGGAAGGCGACAAAATGGATGTATTCGCGATGATGGCTTTTACATTCGCAACTACAGGCTTCGTAATTGGCATTATTAGATTCACACTTGCTACTCAGGCAAACGCAAAAATAGCGACAGTTGAAGCGCGATTGAATGAATTAGACAAAGTAGCGAAATCATAACAACACGATAGTTTTAACTAGATTCTATAAAAAAATCCAGACGAGATCACATCTCATCTGGATTTTATTGCGTTTGTATGAGAGGAATTGCAACAAGATGTGGAAGAATTGGCCGAATAAATTCCTCTGCAGAAAGAGACTGTGTACGTTTCCACTCCATCGAAGCGCCATATAAAGACCAACTAGTGATTGTGGCCAATAAACTAATAGTTTCTTTTGAAAGATAGTTTGCTTCAGCAGATAATAGACGGACAAGTACTACCTCAATCTGGTCTCGTATAATGCGTGCAATTGTGTCCTCATAGCCTCTGTGACAACGAGTTGAAAGAGACGCTTGAAAATCTGTGATAGCGCTGAATAGAGCTACTAATGTATCCCCATTCCAAGAAGTCACTTCAGGCATTTTCACAGAAAGGACTTCACTTAGGGATTTCTCCAACAAATCATAGATATCTTGAAAATGATAATAGAACGTTGCACGATTGATCTGTGCTTCTGTAGTAACATCCTTCACACTAATATCTTTGAATTCTTTCGTTTCCGATAAATGAATAAACGCATTCAGAATCAACTTCCGCGTTCTTACAACGCGAGGGTCAACTTTTAATTGCTCCATAGGGGACTCTCCTTTCCCGACAATTTTTCAAAAGTGTTGGATATCCAACAGAATCATACTACTGCTGGTTTTTGTTTACTTAAGTATGGCGTACACTTCACTTAGAAAGCAATTGAATCAACTTTTAAGGAGAGGATTAATAATGACAAACAAAACTATGATGTGTGACATGGAGACGGGCATTTGTGGAGAAGTAGAGGATTTTGGTATGGAGCTTATCGATTTAAAAAAACCTACAAAAAAAATAGATTTGTATTATGTGACAGATCCGATTTGCTCTCACTGTTGGGCGCTTGAACCTGTATTCCGTCGTTTCATGGAAACATACGGACATCATGTGAATTTGCACAAAGTGATGGGTGGATTATTAGAAAAGTGGCACGATGGTCCCATTGATCCGGCAAATGGGATTTATAACCCCGCAGATGTAGCAACGCATTGGAGAGAGGTAGGGGCTCATTCCCGCATGCCGATTGATGGAAGTCTTATGGTAGACAATCCTGTCCAATCCTCGTATCCTGCATCACGCGTATTTTTACAGATTCAAGAAATGCATGGATCTGAACTGGCAGTTGCTTTCTTGCGTAATGTAAGAGAAGCATTATTTGTAGGAAATTCTAACATTTCGGATGCTGTCGTTTTACAAAAGGTAGTAAGTGATTTGGGGATAAATGGAGAAGAGATGATGTATCTTGCTGAAACAGATGAAGCACAGAATAGATTAGAACAAGATTTTGCTTTGGCTAGAAGACTTGGTGCTAGAGGCTTCCCGTCACTGGTGTTTGTGAACGAAGAGGAGCAAGGTATAAAATTAAGTGGTGTTCGAACATTTGAAATTTACAAGGAAGCCCTAGAACGTGTATTAGGAGAGAAACCAGAACCACAAAATCCAAAGCCTTTAGAAAATTTACTTGTGAAAGATCAATTTCTTTTTGCACGCGAGATAGAGGAGGTTTATTCACTAACAAAAGAAAGGGCTGAATCTACTATAAATGAGTTGGATAGTGCTCAATTCGAGAAAAAAGAATTTCTTGGTGAAGTATATGTGACAAGAAAATAAGCATTGATTTGTAAAAAGCCAGAAGACGACAAAGTCTCCTGGCTTTAATCTGGATACTAAGCAGACTTTTGTTTTGAAAACCGAATCGCTGTCCACATCAACGTGATGATCAAAAACAACTCAAACGCATTCGTTGCTGCATCACTCCCGATATTGAAAGGAACTGCGCTTCCAATAGTCATGACGACGGTTCCGATGAGCATCCACCACCACTTTCTCTTCCAAACAAGAACAATCGAGGCAATCAGTAAGAATACAAGAACAATCAAGATCATAGGAGGCGGCCCTGAAGACGCTTCAGAAGCAGCATAGCTTAATACGCCATACGATTCTTGAACAGATAGCTCAAGGCCTCTTAATTCCACGAAATATTCCACTACAGTAGCAGCAATCCAGCCTACCACAAATATGACTGTGACCCATATTTTTGAAGCGAATTCAATCGACGCATCTCGTAAGATGAAAAGCGAAAATAAGATCAATGTCGGTGTCAAAAGAGCATGAATCCAGAAACGAGCATAGTTCAGTGTTTCAAGGAGTGCACCTTCTCCAATCAAGTGACTGACTGCCAAAATCAAATTATCATAAATCAGTCCAAGCACTGTCAAGAGTATAACGGTGGAAGCGGTCTTTCCTAGTTTTCTTACCCCCCATATGAAAATGCCAATATAGGCAAGAGTGAATAATCCGAATAGTAAAGGATCCATCCAATCCCTCCTTTTATGTAGTTAATCAATGTATACCCTACAGAGAGTCTATGTATCCATGGAAAGTAGCCATTCACAAAACTCCAGTTCTTGTGAAACTTATGAAGTGATTTTTCTGTATAATGAAAGGAATTGGAAATTTGATTTTCGGGAGGAAACAAAATGAACTGGATTGCTTGGGCCATCATTTTGTGTGAAATCGGCTTCTGGGTCCTGATTGGACTCGGGCTGGTCACGCGATATATGTTGAAGAAAAAACGACTTGGCTTAATACTACTAGCAATGACGCCTGTAGTAGATTTGATTTTATTGATCGTGACTGCGACCGATTTGTACCGAGGAGCGACGGCTACGATTCCGCATGCGCTCGCTGCTGTCTATATCGGGATCTCACTTGCGTTTGGGAAGAGTATGATTGAATGGGCAGACAAAGCCTTTCAGTTTTACGTCTTAAAAGAGGGGGACCGTCCAGCAAAGTACACAGGTTTCAATCATTCGAAAAATTATTTGAAGGGTTGGGGACGTCATGCGCTGGCCTATCTAATAGGGGGAGGATTGTTGTTTGGAACTATCTTGTTCATTGATGACACCTCGCGAACAGAAGCGTTATGGAATGTGCTACGAATATGGACACTCGTCCTTGGCGTGGATCTGCTCATCACAATTTCTTATTTTATTTGGCCACGTAAGGCAAGAAATAATAACGCAGCATGAAATGTGGAGGTGAGAGAATGATTCGAAAGCTAGCATCACACGATAGAATTCCCATGGAGCTACTCCTCTTAGCTGATCCGTCTGAATTCCAAATTAAAAAGTATCTTTCAGATGGTGACTGTTACCTAGCTGAATTTGAAAGTGAATTCATAGGAGTTTATATCTTGAAGGAATTGAATGCACAGAGTTGCGAGCTTATGAACGTGGCTGTTGCTGAGGCTTGGCAAGGAAAGGGCATAGGAAAGCAATTGATTCTCCATGCAATCGAAACAGCGAAGGGGTATGGGTATCAGACTGTTCACATCGCCACTGGAAACTCAAGCATTGGTCAGCTAGCCCTCTATCAAAAATGTGGATTTCGAATGGTCGGAATTGAAGCCGATTACTTCACGGTTCATTACCCGGAACCGATTTTTGAAAATGGTATCCAGTGCCGAGATAAAATTTTACTAAAACTGAAGTTGAAAGGACTAACTGACCATGAAGAAAGAAGAACTACTAAAACAAGCCCTTCAGCTTCGAAGTGAAAAAAAGCTAGAAGAGTCTAACTCACTTATGAAAAATCTTGCGGAACAGTTCCCACAAGACGCTTAAATCCAGTACCAGTGCGCATGGAGCTACGACGTCCTTGGTGAAGAAGCCAAGGCGGTTCCTCATTATGAAGCAGCACTCAAAGGAAACCTAGAGCTAGATGACTTGAAAAGTGCCTATCTTGGACTTGGCAGTACATACCGAGCGCTCGGAGATTATCAAAACTCAAAACGAGTATTTGAAGAGGGCATGAAGAGATTTCCGAACCAACAAGCTCTAAAAACGTTTTATGCACTAACGCTCTACAATTTGGGCGAAGCACATGATGCGGTAGAGCTTCTTTTGAAGACCTTGCTAGATACCACTAATGATCAAGAAATTCAAAGTTACGGCAAGGCACTGGCATTTTATGCGGATCACTTAGATGAGACGTGGAACTAAATTATTACTCGTAGCCGCCCTTAATGGGCGGCAACTCTTTGTATTCAGGCTTTTCTTCGACAATCTCGCGAATGGTCTTCTCAAGCTGCAAGAACTTTTTTTCGAGTTGATTGGAAGGGCAGAGGGTTGTGTAGTGAAACGATTTTGTCTCTCCATTCATCACGATTTTCCATCTAGAGACTGGTTCGGGTTCGGATCTGCAAGAGCCATCAACTTCTAGTTCGACTTCCATTATCTCCATGGCCATCATGTGTTGGTAGATGGTCTCCATTTCGTCCTGTTCAAGAGAAATGGAAGTTTCAATGGTTCCATCTAACACCAGATCTTTCTTAACGGTATCTGAAAACGTATCAATTTCTTGAAGACCTTGAAACCCGTAATTCAGCTTGAAGTTAAAATCCTCTGGCATGGGAGGAATAGACTCTTCAGAGGCTGGGGTATCACAACCAACCAGACTTGCACACATGAGCAACAATAGTAGATATCTCATACAAATCCTCCTTTTAATCAGTGGACGGAGATTGAAAACCTGATCACTCGTATCCGCCTGATGCCTCAGGTAACTCTTTATATTCTGGCTTTTCTTCAATCATCTTGTGAATGGTTTTTTCTAGCTCAAATAATTCGATTTCAAGCTGGCTGGTCTCGGATAAAGTATTGTAGTAAAAAGAATTTGTTGTTCCGTTCATTTCGATATGCCATTTAGAAATCGCATCCAATTCGCCATTACCAGAACTATCGTCCTGAAGTTCAATTTCCATGATGTCTAAAGCCATCATTTGTTTATAGATAGATTCCATCTCCTCTTTTTGTAACGAAATGGAAGCTTCAACCGTCCCATACTCTACCAGGTCTTTGAGGACTCTATCGTTAAAAGTGTCAATTTCCTGTATGCTATTAACCCCGTATTTCAGCTTAAAATTAAAGTCCTCGGGCATGGGAGGAATCGGCTCTTTAGAGTCCGAACTGGCGCATCCAACAAGATTAATACAGATGAGCACGAAAAGTATGTATTTCATAAAGAACCCCCTTTTACATCACATAGACGGGTTGGATGGGAAAAAGTTACAGTGAGGAGAATGAGGATGAGACGAAACTATTTGGCAGTAGCAGGTATGTTGGTGTTCTTAACAGGGTGCGGGGAACAGGAATCTGCTAATCCCACACTGCTTAAAGTCGACAAGCAAACAGGCGAACAACCAGTTCGTGTAGTAGTAGATTATAAAAAAGTCACAAATCGGGATAAGTTCGAGGACTTCCTGACAGGTGGAGAAACGAAAGAATTGATGATTATCAGAAACACTATTGAAGGCGATCCGATTTATAGAACGCTGAAACGAACCGACGAAGGAATCGAATATACATTAGACACAACGGAAGATGCCTATGGTAGCAAGGAAATCATTACGTCTACTTGCCAAGAGATAGTGAAGGAAAGAGAAGGTGAGTTTGATACGTACACGTTGACAGGATGCGATGGGAAAGAGGAAGAGCGCTACGTGATTGAGCTGTTCACAGATACGGAGGAATGAGAGATGGAAGAATTCATCCCAAGAATTGATAAAGCTGCGCGCCATATTCAAGCGTCACCTGAAAGACTGTTTGGAGCCTGTATGGACCCAGAACAGTTTATCAAGTGGCTGCCACCTGAAGGAATGACGGGTGTGATAGAGGAGTTTCATCCCCATGAAGGTGGAACGTTCCGAATTCGATTGACTTACACTGTGACTGATGCGGATTATGGTAAATCAGGAGAGCATACTGACATCTCTACAGGACGGTTTATAGAAATTGTTCCTCCTGAACGATTCGTTCAGACAGTGGTCTTTCAATCTGATGATCCTCAGTATGCAGGTGAGATGAGACAAACTTGGACGTTTGAGTCTCAAGGTGATGGGACCCTTGTGAGCGTTCGTTCTGAACATGTTCCACCAGGAATTCGACAAGAAGATCACTTGATTGGGATGAATTCTACTCTTGAAAACTTGGAGAAGTATGTAGAGAATAAAGACTAACGAAGAACAGTGAAAAGAGCTCAACTCGGAGCTCTTTTTATTTTTTGAAAAAAGTAAAACTATTTAACAAACCATTACGAATATACAACTGAGGCCTCGAAAGTGATGTGAAGCAAGTGAATCAAGAAAAACGATGGATCCGGCGTATTCAAAAGTCGGGTAATGAAGACAGCGCCAATCAACTTGTGCAGCTGTATTATAGAGAAATCTTTGCATTCGTTTACAAACAAGTGCTGGATGAGCAAGAAGCGCTCGACCTGACGCAGGAAGTGTTTATTCGCATGCTTCAATCGATTGGACAGTTTGACGCAAAGAAAGCCGGTTTCCGTACCTGGCTCTACCGAATCGCGACCAATCACTGCATCGACTATTTCCGTTCGAAACGCTACAAAACAGCGCGTGCTACGGAGTACATAGAAGACGAAGAATTTGAGGGTGCTGATGACATCTTGAAAGACGTGTCCGAAAAAGAAGAGATGCAAGAATTGCAGGCGACACTTGCCCTGTGCGATGAAGATTCGCAAGCCATCGTCCGGTACAAATTATTCTTGGACAAATCTTTCCGAGAGATTGCACTAGAAATGTGCGTGGCAGAATCAACAGTCAAAACAAAGTATTACAAAGCCATTCGCTTGCTGCGAAAAGAAATGGAGGAGAGACGACATGACTACTGATCCTTGGAATATTCCGTATCCATCTGACGACGAGATTGAGCGACAGGCTAGCCTTATTGTGAAAGCGGCTTATCAAGAAAAGCGCTCCTTTTTTGAGCAAGTTCAAGAGGTGAAGGACCGAATGGGCTGGTTGTATTTGATGCCGAATCGTAGTGAATGGATCATGACGCTCCTCATCGTAGCAGCAATGGGTTTTATGATTTACAATTTGGTGTCGCACAGCAAGGAGCTTTCTCACACGATCTATAATTTTGCGTTCTTTACATCCCCCTTCCCCATACTGGTGCTCGCGCTCTATTCGCTTTATGAAAAGCGGGAGAAACAAGTGATGGAGCTGGAGATGACGTTGAAGACAACTATCTTTCAAATCATTGCCTTGCGAATGATTAGTTTTAGCGGCATTGCGCTTGTCGTTTCGATTACGGTATCTGCTAGTTTGGCAATAAACTTTGAATTGTCATTTCTTCGCATGTGGCTGATTTCACTTGCAGGCCTGTTCACATTCACGTCGCTCCTATTAGCTGCGCTATCAAAAGGAGAGGTGTGGAAGAACTCATGGGGCGTTTCGATTGCTTGGGTTGTGATCAATTTTAGTTGGATGTTAGCTCTACCGGAAAGCTATAACCAGGTCATTTTTGAACTGCCTTTAGTGATCTACGCACTGATTCTCCTACTCGCATTTTCGGTCAGCTGTTACACATTTACTCGCACGTTTTCTAGAAAGCAGGAGGGACTGGGATTATGTTGACGTTACAAAATATCGGTAAGGACTACGGAAAATTCACTGCCTTAAAAGAGCTGAACCTTCAGTTCGAAAATGGAGTCTACGGGCTTCTCGCTCCAAATGGTGCGGGAAAGACGACCTTGATTCAGATGCTCGTGACACTCGTCAAACCGACTAGTGGAGAGATCCTCTATGATGGGAAACCAATTCTTTCAATGGGAGAGGCGTACCGTGAGAAAATCGGCTATCTGCCTCAGCACTTCGGGTACTACAAGCATTATTCACCTCGCAAGTATTTGCGCTATATTGCGGCACTCAAAGGGATTGAAAAATCAGTAGTAGAAAAAAGGATTGATGAGGTACTAGACCTTGTGGCGCTTCAAGAAGTGAAAGACAAGAAGATGCGAAAATTCTCAGGAGGGATGATTCAGCGAATAGGGATTGCGCAAGCCATTCTGGCGCATCCGAAGGTCCTCATCTTAGATGAACCGACAGCTGGTCTTGATCCTAAGGAGAGGGCTCGCTTCCGACATTTGCTCTCGGATTTGGCACGGGACCGGATTGTATTGATTTCTACTCACATCGTTTCGGATATTGAATCTATTGCCAATGAGATTGTCATGATCCGGAATCAAACTCTCTTATATAAAGGGAGCATCCCTACCATCTGCAAGAGTCTTGACGGCATGATATATGAAGTCACGATGCCTTTTGAAGACTTTTCGGTATTTCGGAAAAATTACCTGACGCTAGAGGAGAAACAAGAACAGGGCAACATGATGGTCCGTTTTTATTCGGAGGAAGAACCGAAAGCAGAGTGGACTGCTGTTACGCCAGAATTAGAAGATGTCTTTTTGGTCAGTTACGCTAATGAAAGTACGAAGGGGTAACGCCATGAGAATCACTTGGTATGAAATGAAGAAGGCGTTGACCTCACCGATTGTGTTGATTTTATTTGTCGCGTTTCTTGGATTCAATGGTTTTCAAATTCTCTCTCAATCGCATGCAAAAGAGGAAATCAACGCAGTCAATGACTTGATAGCTACCTATGGTCGAACAATTACTGACGAGAGTCTATCTAAATTGCTAAACGACTTGAATGAAGATGCCGAACAACTTGGTGGACAGGATGGTGCAGAGTCCTTTCTGAATGAGCTGACGTACGAGCGCTATGAAGCGTTTTCTCAAACTGAGAAGGAACAAGTGGACCGGCTGGAGCTCTTTTATACGTATTACATAAAGGGACGCGATGTTGAGGAACGGTACAAGGGAATTCACATGGACGAGCTTCGAAGTGAGTTCCTTGTTTCGGTAAAAGAAAGCAGTAGATTTGAGAAATTCATGAGCCAAGAGTTTACAAACTGGGAAGAACGGTACGAAGAAATCGTAGCGACTGAAGAATACAAAGAGTGGTTCTTCTTAGGAGAGTACAAGATGCATAGCGAGATGTACCGATCCCTGTTGAAGAACGCAGCGCTGCAGAGTGTGATTCTTATCGTTTTAATGACTGCTCTTGTTACGAACTATGAAGTGGAGCAGCGGACGCAGCTCTTGCTTTACACGACTCAAAAAGGCCGCTTTTTAATGCGAAACAAATTTGCAGCGAGTCTTTTGCTTGCTACACTCACCTTCTTTATGCTTTTGATTCCTAGTTTCATCCTTTACTTTACAATTTATGATTTTTCTGAAGTGTGGCAGACAGTGGTCAGTAGCGGGCTCAATTGGGAGTACAAACTTCCTTATATCACGTGGTGGGAGCTTGAAGTCTGGCAATTTTTCTTGCTGGCTATAGCGGTGGAATGGGGAGTTGTGATCCTCATCGCAGTACTGGGGTTCTTTTTGAGCTTGTGGATCAAAAATACGTACTTCACTTGGATTCTCTCGATGGCAGTATTGATTGGATTGTTTCTACTTCCTTCAGTATTCAATGCCTATCCAGCCCTACAATTTGTCACTTTACTCAATGTGACAACACTTTTACTTAACCCTCATATGTACTTTTCAGGAGGGATTACGCTCACTAGGGTTCAGTATTTTGAAGTATGGAGTCTCCTGATTGGATTTGCAGTCGCCACAATCCTTTCAATACTTTCTTACCGACGCTTTATGAAAAAGGATGTGGTATAGATGCAGTTGTTTTGGTTAGAATTCAAAAAGATTTTTTCATGGAAGCTTCTCCTTCTACTTGGAGTAGTGAATTTTCTACTGTTCAACTTATTGTTGAGTTTCCATCTGGAGCATTTTCCAAATGGACGACCTCAAACAGATGTTTTTGCTATCGAACAAAAGTTGATTCCTTTGTACGGAGCAGAAATTAGTGAAGAAGAGTTACAAGAAATTAAAAGTATGTATGAAGACCGCGTGAAAATCGCAGACGAGCTTGTAGCAAATGATCCTGAAGCCGAAGAATTAAATCTTGCGAACTATGAAGATCTTGTCGCCTATAACGATGCGCAAGAAGGTCTTTCCGAGTACTTTGACCAGTTACTCTACGGTAAGGGAGAGCAGATTTTGTGGGAACTTCAAGGCTGGGAGGGCTTGATTGAGAACTACGAGTTTCAAGCAGATTCTTTAGCAGCTCAAGTCGCTCAAAATACAGGTGCACAGAAAGAGTATTTTCAAAATCGCATAGATAACGAGGTGTACAGTTTCTATTCAGATACTGTCACCATGAATTTTAAAGACTACAAGACGAATATGGCGATTATTATCTGGATCAATGTAGCCATTCTGTTATCGCTTGTTTATTTCCGTGATACACGAGCGAAACTGGTTCCCCTTCAATACAGTTCTCAACACGGCAGAAATGTTTACCGGACAAAGTGGTGGGCAAGTCTTGCTGCAACAACTACCTTAGTAGTGACATTAGTGGCAGTTTATATGGCTCTTTATTGGACGAACGGGACGGCGAGCCATTTGCAACTACCTTTATCGTCATTCGGTTGGTACGATCATTGGTATGACATGACGTTTCTTCAGTACATGCTGTTATCCATCGGCCTGATTGTGTTGTTCGCCTTTGGAGTGGCTGTTCTATCACTAAGCTTATCTACCATCGCGCCAAATGCCGTGGTATTAATTGGTACGCAAATCTTGTTGTTCTTCGTGATGATTGCAGGGGTTTCTACATATCTGATTCGGGATATGATTCTTTTATGGAACGCTCCACTTTTAACGCCGCTAGCTACAAGTTTGTTCGTAGTGGTCATCATCGTTTTAGCTTGGCTTATCTGGAAACGAGAAATAAAACGAGATTTTATGAATTAAAAAAACCAGGACATCTCATGACGAGTTGTCCTGGTTTTGTGTTATTCAGGAAGGATAACTTTATCCCCAATGTTGTCCCCAGTAGTCATGTCTCGAACTTGCACGGCTAGTTCTTTATCCACAAAAGAAGCCCCAGAGAAAGAGAAGATTCCGCTACCGTCGTCTTCATGAGACGCCATGTCCCATGAGTAGACGTTTCCTTCAGCATCCACTAACTGAATATCTAATGCGGTGCCTTCTGACGAACCGCTGAAGTAAAGAGTTGTCGAAATCGGTGTTCGAACGACTTTATCGATGACAAAACTTCCTTCATCAGATGTCGGAACCGTGATAGCGGGTGTACTAACAATGGTTTCTTCTTGAACAGCCAATTGGTTCGCCGTCACATCGAATGTCCATGCTTCAAAAAGCTTTACACCGTCAATTGGATCAGACTCGCTATCCGTTAGCAAGCGCTCATAGACCACCTCAAGATTTAGTTCAGAAGAATCGAGAGGAGCAGCTAAGGTAACCTCGCTATAGACCGTGAACATCGAGGAGTTCTGTTCAATAGACTGTGCACTTGTATTCACTACCTCTACTTTCTGTCCATCGATATAGATATCCGGTACCACTTGATACTTATGCGAATACTCAAAGTCATCCGCTTTGATTAAAGTCGAGCTTATCAACAGTTTGTCATAATCCACAATCACTTCGTTCAACGTTAATTCGCCGTTAGCAGTAGTGGCGGTGATGCCAATCGGATTTTTGTAAGCTGTGAAATCTTGCTCCTCGCCAGGGATCCAGTCTTCAAGAAGACCTGCAACTAGTGGCATGTTGGCGATGGTCGGGCTCGTGATGACGATGGCGCTCAAGGCGATACCGGCAACGGATGCTGCAATGAAGCCACCACGTTTTTTAGCTGGGGATAACTTTGTATGAATCGTTTTTGCGATGCGTTTCTTTTCGAGTTTTGTCAGTGGTTCTTGGTTTTGTGAAGTGATGTCTGCTTCGATATCGTTAAAGTCGCTATAAAGGCTCATTGCGATCCCTCTTCCTGTTGAAAGTATGTGCGTAACTTTTTGCGGCTCCGTGAGAGCTTGTTGTGAATCCAAGATTCTTTGGCTTCGTACTCGGTTGCGAGTTCTCGGGCTGATGATCCTTCAAAGTAGTAGCGTTTGAAGATGCGCTGTTCCTGTGGGGAAAGCTGTTCGAGCACTTCTTGCCAGTTGATCGACTGCGTCGCTGTTGCTGGCACTTGATCAGACAGCTCATCTTGCTGCCCAGCTCGTTGCAGTTTTCGTAAACGGTCGATAGCTTTGAATTTGGCGATGACCGCTAACCAGTTCTTGAGTGAGTTGCGTTGCGGGTCGAAGTCGTCGATATGGTACCAAGCGGCAATGACGATGTCAGCCACACATTCTTCGATTTCTTGGGGGTGGCCCCCGATGTACTTCGTTACGATGTGTTTCAGTAACCCACCATATTGATCTAGGACAAGCGAGATGCCCTGTTCTTTCTGGTTCTTCAGTTGATTGATGATGTGCTGTTCCATAGTTCACCTCGTTGTTGAGACGCTTTTTTCGCGAAAAATCCGTTCACTGATACATTCGAGCTGTTCGTTTAAATCTATCACATGCCACTAACTAAATTTGAAATTTATTTTTTAGATGGGATAGTAAATACAGACTATATATGTAAATATAAAGAAAATGAGTGTGTGGGAGGAAATAGTATAGCTAAACAAACCCCAAGGATTGTCTCAGTATCAAGCGAACTCGATGCGTGAGGCAATCCCTGGGGTTGTGTTATAACTTAATTTAGTTGCTTCAACTCAATCACACGAATTGCCACCCGCTCCACAAAGGTACGGTCGTGCTCAATGAACAGTACAGTAGGTTGGAAGGTTTTGATCATCTTCTCAATCTGTTGCTGGTTGTAGACATCCAAATAGTTCAATGGTTCATCCCATAAGTAGAGCTCTGCTGGTGTCCCGAGAGACTTGGCGAGCTCAACTTTTTTCTTTTGTCCTTCGCTCATCTCTTCAATCGGGACGTGGAACACATCTCGTGTGAATCCCAGTATGCGCAGGTTGTTTAGGAACAACGTATAGTCGAGATTGTTGGCTTCTGCGAACTGTTGCAAAGTACCTGAGTGCCTTGCGGTTTGTGAGACATGACTTGTAGAGACACCTTGAGGCATCAAGACTTCACCTTCTACGACTAATTCTGCTGCGCCAATTTGTAGGTAATTCATGAGCGTCGTCTTGCCGGAACCGTTTGGCCCCACAATGGCGAGTTGTTCCCCTTGATACAATTCGAAGGAAATCGGTTCAAACAAGACTTTGTCTCCATAAGAGAGCGTTAGGTTCTTCACACGCATCACCGGATTTCTGTGGCTGGTGACTGGCGTGATGGTCAAGTCATCGATTTTCTCAATATTTTTGAGTAAGCTCTTTTTTTCCTCAATCTTAGCGTTCGTGCGTCTTTCAATCGCTTTGCCTCGCTTCATCATCCGCTTAGCAATCGCATTTCCGAACGGATCATTGCCAGATGGCTTTTCGCGTTCCAATCCCCAGTCAACTTTTTCACGAGCAGATTTTTCAATGCGAGCAATTTCTGATTTCAGCGCACGGTTTTGATCCAGCTCGAACTGGTCTTGACGTTGCTTTTGCGATTCGTACGTAGAAAAATTCCCTTGATAGAGCTTTACTTGGCTCCGTTCTATGACTAATGTATGGTCGGTCACACGGTCAAGGAACTGCCGGTCGTGACTGACAACGATATAGCCTTTCTTTTTCTCGAGATACGAGGCTAGCTGCTCTCGTCCGGAGATATCCAAGTGGTTGGTCGGCTCATCGAGCAAAGCGAAACGGCTCTCTTCACAGAACAGCGCGGCGAGCATTACGCGCGTTTGCTCGCCTCCAGAAAGAGACGCGAACGGTTGCCATAAGATTGTTTTATCCATTCCAAGCAATTGACATTCTCGTTCTAGCTGCCACTGCTCGACTGGCATCACTTCATCGAGGGCAAGAAAAGCCGGATAGTCGGAATTCCGTATAGCGAGAGGGAAGTAGACAAATTCTAAATTGGTACGAATCTCTCCTTCATACTCAAGCTCTTGCATCAACAACTTGAGCAAGGTGGACTTGCCACGGCCATTGCGTCCCACGAGTCCAAGCCGCCAGTCATCGTTCAGGGTGAGGGAGACGTCCTCAAATAAAGGCGCATCCAAAACATCATAAGTAAATGTTAGATTTGTAAGTTCAATCGGCATACATAATACCTCCAATACGGGTGAGTTGTATGTATACGCAGTTTCGACCAAAAAAATCCTCCCGCCGAAATGGCAGAAGGACAGTATGGCAACATAAATAAGCTTTACAGATCGTAAAGGGTTATAAATGGTCAGACTCATCCTATTTTGTCGTAAAAATGCGTATACATTTTGACGTATAAAATAGAATTAAGAAATCATCGACCATCCATCATCCCTTCTTGTGAGTTAAGATGAGTATAAAAGAACTTACAAAAATTTTCAAATGAATTTTAATTTTTATGGGAAATTAATGTTGTTCAACATCTGATGAAAATCGTTTCAAATGAGCGATAGTTTGAAAATGAAGACCCTCATGAAAAGCTACTCGCATCAGGACATCTCCGATGGTTGTATAGCCTTCGTATTTTGTAGGAGCGTACACTTTGTCCAGACGATCTCCATATCGTTCCTCCAAGTTCTCTACTTGAGAAATCAATAATTTTTTTAATTCCTCAAAACTTGGAGTTTCCTCAGTAAAGTCATTAGGTGTAGTTCCGTATCCAAACCAAGAGTTCCACTTGGTGATTGTTTCTTCGGCCTCACCGGTCAAACTAAAGATCCACAAATAAGCATCAACATACATATGTCCCAGATTCCAGCGAATGTTATTTCGAAACTCTTTAGGAATATGTTCAGCTTGTTCCTGTGTAACATCGGCAAGGCTTCCAAGTAAATATTCTCGGTAGATTTTTAAAGACTTAATAGGTCGTGAGAGTTCCATGAGTCACCTCAAATTATTTATGATTTGTAATCGATTATACAGGAAATTCTTTTTTGAATGGGATAGTAATGGAAAGTATACAATTCAAAATAGATAAAGTAGTATAAAGAACTCTCTAGTATACGTGGCAATTGCAAAACAAAGGTGGAATAGTCTTATGAAAAAAATTGTTGTGATTGGATCGAGCGGTGCAGGGAAATCAACTTTTGCAAAGAAACTGGCATTGGTATTGGATATTCCACTCTATCATTTGGATCAGATGAATTGGCGCTCGGGATGGCAGGAAGTTTCCAAAGAAGAGCAAAAACAGATGCAACTTGAAGTTTTGAAAAAGGACGCATGGATCATTGATGGTAATTACGGAGGAACTCTTGAAGTCCGGTTGAAAGAAGCCGATACTGTGGTTTTTCTCGATTTTCATCGAGTGATTTGCATTAGTCGAGCGTTACGACGCGTTTTAAGGTACCGCAATCAAGTGCGTCCTGACATGGCAGAAGGATGCCCGGAACGATTTGATTTAGAGTTCATGAAATACATATGGAATTTTCCTGAAACTAAGACGCCACATATCCTAAAACGACTTCAGGAGCTTCCATTAGAAAAGCGCGTGTTTCATTTTCGTAAACCTCATGAACTTGATAAGTTTTTATTAGAGCTGGAGAAAAGAAAAAGTTCTAATTAATAGAAGGAGGTGCTGTCTTGACTTGGCTCAAGCAGTTTAAAGTACACCGACAAGAAAAATATGAAATTAAGAAGTATGAAAGAGCATTAAGGAAAGCATGGTTTTGGGAGGTGACCTTACAAAAGGAAAAGGCAGCTCAATTTTTAGAGAGCCATATGACCACTTCAACTTATTACGCAGAAGGTATTATAGGCAGTGGTTGGATCAAGATTGGCTATCTTTATTATGATTTAAAAGAGTTTAGCAAAGCCGCGGCCTCTTTCGAAAAGGGCCTTGAAATTGGTAAACATCTTGAATATCCCTATAACTCTCAATTAAAGAAAATCATTAAGGCATTTGAAAAAGCAGATCGAGAAGACTTGGTTAACAAATGGCGACCTGAGCTTATTGATAGAGCTCGCTATGACAAGAAATTCAAAAGGCTAGAGAAAATTTAGATGGAAGTCTGCTACTCTAGCAACTTATAATAAATCACTGTAGCATCAAATTTCCCGTCATCTGACTTCGCAAACATGGGAATCTTGCCAACTTGTATGTAACCTAAAGAGCGATACAGAAGGTTCGATGGATCCCCTTCGCGCGTATCTAATACAATCAAGGTCTTGCCAAGTTCTTTCGCAGTCGTTTCCGCATGTTCCATTAGAAGACGTGCGATTCCTCTTCGGCGGTAAGCTTGGGACACCATCAGCTTGGCGATTTCGACGCGATGAAGACCATTTTGTTTAGTCGTCAGATGCAGTTGGATGGTCCCAGCGATTTTGTCCTCCTGCTTCACCACGAAAAGCAAAGTGTGCTCACTACAAACCGATTTCCAATAAGCCGTAGCTTCTTCCTCAGACAATCCGGGCAAGAAGCCGATAGAGGCGCCGTCATTCACGACATCAATCAATAACTCAGTCAAAGCAGCTAGACTAAAGGAAACATCTTCGATTCTCTCAAGGGTAAGTGGAGCAGTCATGGCCAATCCTCATTTCCAGTATTTTCTCTAGTATACGCAATTAGTGAACATAAAAAAATCGCTAAAGGAATTGAATCCTCTAGCGAATTAGTTTTACTTGATTCCAACAGTGACGGTATCGTCCCCAAACGCCACCTCAACAGAAGGAGTCTCTTCAGGAAGTGTCGTCACATGCAGAGTGTTCACTAATACATTTTGGCGAAGTAATGATTCAAACCGTTTTACGATAACCGCCGAATCAGCAGTACCGTCGACCCATAAGTCCACGTAGACTTCGAGAGGAAGGTCGAGCTGTTTGCGTTTATCTTGAACCGCACGGATCAATTCCCGTACATAGCCTTCTTCTACAAGCCCAGGTGTCAAGGTTGTTTCTAGCAACACTGAAACACCAGAGTCTTCAGCGAGCACAAATCCTCCTCGAACTTCTTTTTCTACCAAAACATGCTCCGGTAGCAGCGTATACTCTGTGTCGTCCAAGTCCATTTGCAATGAACCAGTCTCCATCAATTTCTGAAGGCTTTCCGAAGAAAGGCTCTCGACCATTTGTTTAAGTGCATTGACGTTCTTTCCGAAAACGGCTCCTGCTGTCTTAAAGTTGACCTTCGCTTGTAGGCTGAAGTACTCACTTAGCGAATCCGTGCGCTCGACTGATTTCACGTTCAGTTCGTCTTTCACGATGGTCATCGCTGCGTCATCAAGTGTCACGTTCTCTCCTAAACTAACTACAAGGCGAGCTAGCGGTTGTTTCGTTTTCAAAGCAGTTGCATTGCGAAGACTGCGACCCAGTTCAACGATTTGCAAAACTTGTTTCATCGACTGTTCAAGAGAGGAATCGATGAGTGACGCATCACTCTTCGGATAGTCGGCCAAGTGCACGCTTGTGGAAGTCAGTTTTTCATACAGGTCGTCTGCCACATAAGGAGTAAAAGGAGCAAGTAGACGAGCTATAGTCGTCAACACTTCATAAAGTGTGGAGAACGCGGCGCGTTTGTCATCTGACATACCACTTGCCCAGAACCGGGTGCGAGAGCGACGAACATACCAGTTGCTGACCTCATCTAGTAACGTCGCAAGCTGTCGTGTCGCAGCGGTGAACTGGTAGTCATCCATTGAGCCGACCACTACTTGAATAGTACTATGCAGGCGAGATAAGATCCAGCGGTCTAAAAGTGTCCGGTTACCTGTGTTCGCCGCGTCGTAGTCAAAATCATCGATGGCCGCATAAAGAGAATAAAACTTGTACGTATTGTCGAGCGTGTCCACTACTTTCGATTTCGCATCTTGAACAATCTTGGTCGAGAAACGTTTTGGATTCCAAGGGGAGCTGTCTACAAGGAACGACCAACGTAGCGCGTCCGCTCCGTAGGTGTGCATCAACTCCGTCGGATCGAGTGCGTTCCCTTTACTCTTCGACATCTTCTGGCCATGTTCATCTAACACATGCCCGAGAGACAACACGGATTTATACGGAGCTTTTCCGGTCATCAGCGTAGAGACCGCAAGCAAGCTGTAGAAGAAACCACGCGTCTGGTCAATGCCTTCGATGACCACATCTGCCGGGAACTGTTGGTGAAACTTCTCTTGATTCTCGAACGGGTAGTGGTGCTGAGCAAATGGCATCGAACCACTATCAAACCAGACGTCTATTACTTCTGGAGTCCGGTGCATCGTACCTTGGCAACTCGGACAGTGTAAGGTCACCTCATCGATGTACGGTTTATGAAGCTCTACCGTATCTGAGATCAGTGTCGTGCTTAAATTTTGTAACTCAGCCACACTTCCTGGAGCTACTTCATGACCGCAGTCCTCACACGACCAGACGTTGAGTGGCGTTCCCCAGTAACGATTGCGACCGATGTTCCAGTCGACGACGTTTTCTAGAAACTTTCCAAATCTTCCTTCTTTGATATGCTCTGGATACCAGTCCACCTTACTGTTCGCATCCAGTAATTGATCACGAAGAGCCGTCATGCGGATGAACCAGCTGTCAGTTGCATAGTAGAGAAGCGGGGAGTCACAGCGCCAGCAGAACGGGTAGCTGTGCTCATATTTCTCTTTGTGGAATAACAGTCCTTTAGCAGCTAGCATCTGGATGATGGAGACGTCTGCGTCTTTTACGAAGACACCAGTTAGATCCGGGAATGCTTGTGTGTAGCGTCCGTCAAGTCCTACGACATTGACGAACGACAAGCCATTCGCTTGTGTCACTCTATAATCATCTTCCCCGTAAGCAGGAGCCAAATGGACGATTCCCGTACCACTTTCTGCTGTGACAAAATCAGCAGCTAGCACGACGTGCCCATTCTCCACGGAGACTGCATCAAAAGGAGGAAGATAGCGAGTTCCGACTAGTTCTTTCCCTTGAAACTCTTTCGTGATGACTGCATGCTCGCCAAAGAGTTTAACCACCAAATCTTTTGCTACTACCAACTGCTCGTCTTGATGAGTAACTTGAACATACGTCAGGTCAGGATTAACAGCGAGAGCGACATTTGCTGGTAGCGTCCACGGGGTGGTCGTCCAACCAAGAAACGCTGTGCCAGGTTGCTCCGCCAAACGGAACTTCACGGTCGCGGACAAGTCTTTGACGTCTTTGTAGCCTTGTGCCACTTCATGTGAGCTCAGTGTCGTCTGGCAGCTCGGGCAATATGGGGAGACGCGGTGTCCTTTGTAGAGGTACCCTTCCTTATGCACGTGACTCAAGATCGACCAGACACTTTCGATGTAGTCATTGCTCAGTGTCACGTACGGATCGTCCATATCGACCCAGTAGCCGAGTTCTTCAGTGAAGTGTCGCCATCTTTTCTCATAGGTGAAGACACTTTCTTTACAGCGTTCTATGAAAGGAGCGACTCCGTACTCTTCAATAGCTTGCTTACCTGAGATGCCCAGTTGCTTCTCCACACCCAGTTCTACCGGAAGACCATGGGTGTCCCAACCGGCTTTACGTTCTACATAATAGCCTTGCATCGTCTTGTAGCGAGATACGACGTCTTTCACAGTGCGACCAAAAGCGTGGCCGACGTGAGGAAGACCATTCGCAGTAGGCGGTCCTTCATAAAAGACAAATGGTTTTGCATCTGTTCTTTGCTGGACAGACTGGTGAAACGTTTGATATTCGTTCCAGTGGCCGCGAATCCGCTGTTCGCGCTCCACAACGGTTTCATTTGATTTCTTTTGATTCATCTTCATTCGCTCCTTTCAAATTTCTAAAAACACACCAAAAACCCCGCCCCAAGAAGGGACGGAGTTATCCGCGATACCACCCTAATTCTATCGATCACTCAATAGCACTCAGCAACGTACAATCATACGTGTTCCTTGTAACGGAGGACTCCCGACTCGGCTTAAAACAGGTTCAGCCAAGCTTCTCAGAGAGGATTTTCACGCAACATCTGTACACTGACTTGCACCAAGGTGTCAGCTCTCTGGGGAACAGATTGAAACGTTACTCTTTCTCATCAACGAATTTGTATGCTTTTATTGGAACTAATTGTAACATGCGAAATGGAATAGTCAACGATTCTAAATTTTTTCTTTGGATTGGAACTTTCTTGAATTTTTATCGTAAACATTAAAAAGAGATGAGGTGACGGGTAATGAGCAATTTATTGTTTGTCTTGGTAGCGCTTATTGCAATTGTTCTGATTGTAGGAGTAGTACTTTCTTTTGTGTTTTTGAAGCGAAAGTAAGGAGGACAGAGGATGCAAGATGTAGTGATCACTTTTACTCTATTCATGGCGCTGGGTAGTCCACTTCTCTTTTGGTATTTGAAAAGAAAGAGCTTAGCACTACTTAACGGGGCAGTCGTACTATTTGCACTAGGATTATTTTTTCTGCAAATCAGCGGGATGGAAAGTACCCCGCAACTAGAGCTGTTGTGGAGGTCTTCTTTAGTACTAGCTTTAATTGGATTATTCTGGAGCAGTACTTTGCTCGCATTGAAGAAGTTGAAACTTTCAGTAGCGAAGGTTCTGGGTGTACTTCTAGTGTCACTGGCAGTATTGCTGATGATAGAAATAGTAGTCCCGCAGCTAGTTGCAGATTGGCTCACTGCCGTAATGGTTGCAGCAGTTCCAATCTATGTGGTCTTACTTACTATTCTAGCGTTGAAACAGTTTGACCGGAAAGCTGCTTTATAATCAGAAAAGGGGAAATGAGATGTTCTTTTTAACGACCAGTGCCATTGCAATCATGTACTGTTTTACTTTATATTTTGCGTTAACCTTCTTTATACATTTGAAGGCGGATGAGCAGCGCGAAGCCAAGCAAGCCAGATTAGGAGCAGTGTTGTCTCTAGGAGTAGCTTTGATTCTTCCAGCAATTTTCGCATATTTACAGATGTTGAATTAGTAAGGGGGACCATTTGTGTGGCTTGATTTTTATGGAGGGTTTGGAGTATTACTGGCATCTGTATGTATCTGGTGGCTTCTGTTCTTCGCAATTCTTCGTTTGAAACGGTGGGGAATGGAAACTCGCTCATGGAAATCAGATTTAGTAGTCACTGCCATTCAGAGTGTTATAGTGACAATGCTGTTTCCGGTGATAGTGGATTGGTTGAGATAGAGATAAGGGGGATGGACCATGCTATTGCAAAACGGGTTTGTGTTTACTAGTCATACGGGTACTTTTGAGAAACAAGATGTACTTGTTCAAGACGGATACATAGTGAGAGTAGGGAAAGACCTAGATTACAAAGGAGGCGAGCAACTCGACTGCACAGGCAAGTGGCTGATTCCAGGACTGATCGATATGCATGTTCATATCAAAGAACACTTCGCGAACTATTTCACAGCTGCTGGAATCACTACAGTTCGCAATACCGCTGGAAGCGTCCATGAACTGCGAGAAATGATGGAAGCGGACGGAAAAGGCATGGGGCCTCGCGTGATTTCTACAGACCGCTTGATTGATGGGCCCCCAGGACTTTGGGGAGAAACTTCGCCATTTAATAAAAATGTGTCGACGGTTGAAGAGGCAATAGCAGAAGTCAGAAGACAGGTAGAGCTTGGAGCAGCATTTATCAAGACATACGGATGGTTGAGCTCTGAGAATTTTGAAGCGGTCGTAATGGAAGCGAAAAAGCACGGGAAAGAGGTCAGCACAGATCTCGTGTATTCAAAAGATGTGACAGCACTCAGCGCAGCAAAGATGGGAGTCGACTGGTTAGAACATGCATCTGGAATTGTCCAAAATCTTTATCCAGACTGGACGATGGATGCACCTTCAGAAGTGTGGCAACAGATCCCTTGGGATGAGCCGGATGATGAAAAGATACTTGATGTTTGTAAACTATTGCTCGCACATCAGGTGAAACTTTGTCCAACACTTGTCCTCTATGATCAAATGAACCGAGCGGAAGAGTACTGGAAGCCGGAACATCCTGTGATTCATCATCTTGAAGCCGGAGGGTATCAATTTGTTCATTGGCCAGGTATGGCAGCTGCCAAAGCCGGTCAATCTTCGTTTGGTATCCAAACTAAGACCATTCAGCGAATCAGCTATCTGTATCACCAAATGGAAGGAATCGTTGTCGCTGGGACCGATACACCTGCCGGCATCTCCACATATCCAGGTCTTGCACTTCATCGAGAACTGCAATTGTTAGTTGAGGCAGGATTCACAGAAATAGAAGCCTTAAAGAGTGCAACTTCCGTCGCGGCTGATTCGTTGGGAAGACCGGATCTTGGTCGAATTGAGAATGGAGCGGTGGCGGATTTACTTGTCTTAAATGCGAACCCGCTAGAAAACATTGAAAACACTTTGTCGACAGTTAGCATCGTCAAACAAGGTGTTGTTTATAGTCCGGATGAATTAATGACCGAGATTCCAGATCAAGAGACCATGCTCAAGAGATTTGCGGAATGGGAAGCTTATTTTCAGACGGTAGAGATTTAAAAATGAAGGAGAATGAGCCTTTGAAATATGCATTTTATTTTTTGAGTATTGCTTTTCTTAGCCTATCGTTCTTCACTTATACAGAACATAAAGAACTCCTGGCTCTTCAAACAGAAAAAGGCATACAATATCAGACGAGCGTTAGACTGATAGAGCTTTATACGGATAATTCCTATTTGGAACTCTCCGATGATGAAAGAATTAGCACTGGAATTCGTCTGATAACAGAAGCGAGTCGCATAAATTCGTATGGTGGAGAATGGGTGCTACTATCTAATGACATACAGTCACTTGGACACTCTCTTTTGACTAAAGAGAAAGCGGTGACACAAGAAGAAGAATTGAAGCGAGAACAGATTCATAATCAAATGGTAATCATAGACGAAGAGTTAGAGGATGAAGCGATAAATTGGTTTAAAGAATTCAATACATTAGACGACGTTACATCCAAATACCTTAAATACTAAAGAACCTCAGGAGAGTTAGAAATCCTAACTGTTCTGAGGTGCTTCATTTTTAATTTGATCTACCTTTGCATCGGCTTCTTGCAACCAGTCTTTGTACCAGTGGACAAAAATTATGGTACCTCCCGACAGAAATAACAGGATGCCTACTACAAAAGGAAATCCTAACAAGAGAGGTTCTGAATCTACATAGCTCCCAGAGAATAAGACAGAACGAACTTTAGAATCTCCTGACTGGGATGCAGCACTCGTTGCATAAATTGTAGCAGCAAGTAGAGTTGCACTCGTCAAAACAGTGCCTGCCCCAAAGAGTACAATTCCAAGTATAAAATTTTTCATACAAAGTCCCCTTAGCAGAATCATTTTTCTTAACTTTACCATGAATATACTGGAAATTATAGAAATTTTATTTGGTACTCAAACTATAATGCCAAAGCTCGTTCTCTACTTGAAAACCAACTTTTTCGTATAAAGGATTGGCTACATCGTTTAATAAATTTACCGTCAATGTTACATCGGAGAAATTCCCAATAGAGGTCACTTGATCAAGGGCTAGACGAAGTAATTCTTCCCCGAGTCCTTGCCCACGATAATTAGGCGCTAGTGCAAAATACTCGAGATGGATAGATTCTGTTCCCTCCTCAAAGTACGTATAGCCAATAAACATATTTTCTAAATAAGCAAAATAAAGCGTATGACCTTGTTGTTGCGAACGATCTAGAATCGTCTTTGCATCATAATACGTACCAGGAAATTCGGTATTGTGGAGCTCTACGAATTTCTGGCTGTTTTGAGTAGAAAATGGCTCAAGTGTAAGTTTTTGTGGTTTGGCTTTCGCAGCTTGCTGGATTTTATAATACAAATGCTTTCCGCGAAGCTCTGCTTGCATATGGTCCATGAAAGTTTGTTGCTGAATATTGTCCTTATGTAAGAAAAACGAAAATTCACTAAGCTGTGGGAATTCACTCCATGCATAGTTCCACAATTTCATAATAGTTGGAATGTCAGAGGAGAGGTGAAAAGGTCCCCATACTTCCGCTAGCTTCTCTTCATAATCAAATCCAATCAAACCTTCAATAGTCTCGCCTTCAAGCTCCGCAACAAGAGAAGTCGAATCACCTTCCATGAAATCTTCTCGGAGACTTTCTAAGATTTCTTCTTTTGATGTGCCACAATAGCCAGAGTGAGAGGTCATTTGGCTATTGACGTTTGCTAACCACTCGGCCGCCATGTCTAGCTGAGAAGCATGTATTCGTAAATAAGTTGTCACGTTACCGCTCCGTTCTGTGAAAAGTATTTCTTCTCTTCATACTATCTAGTAGTATGAAGAAAGTAGAAGTCTCTGTAAATAAAAAATGGGTTTTCCGAATGTCATCCATATAGATATCGTTAATTTAATGAAATGAAAATTAATGGGGAACTGCACATGAAATTCGAGAGTTGATTCAGTAGGAGGACGCAAATGCCGTATTTACATCAAATGTTTGAAGATGAGCTCATGGATGAAGAAACTTATAAGACAATTTACGATTTCATCACTTTGGATAATTTCCGAAGTGGGGAATACGAAGGGAACAGATTTCTCTTTCGTAAAATCGATCGGACATATGTTCAAGTAGAAGATTTAGTGGCGTTTGAAAATACGGGGAAACGGCAAATACAAGGTTTTCAGGCGAACCATCTAGCTGCAGAACTCGAACATTATTGGAAAGTAAGAAAAGATTCGTAGTCCCTTAACGAGTCGACAGAAGTAGAATAAAAATAGATTGGGGCAGGAACACATGATTGCCATACAGAAAGCAACTTTAAAAGATGCGGACCAACTCACGAAGATAATGAGAGCAACATTTGATAAAGAGAAAGAGACTTGGATTAAGGATGAGACTGTTGTTGATTACAATATCCAGCCACCGGGCTACGGTTCTTTGGAAATGACTAGATACATGATTGAAGACCTCGAGTACTACAAAATTTTGCTGGACTCTAAAGTGATTGGAGGTATCATTCTTACACTTACAGGAACATCCTTTGGAAGAGTGGATCGTGTATTTATTTTGCCGGAGTATCAAGGGAACCAGTTCGGGAAAAAGGCGATGCAGTGGATTGAAGAAGCATTTCCGACTGTGGCAATTTGGGAGCTTGAAACTTCGGCTCGCCAAATCAACAATCACGCGTTTTATGAAAAGGTAGGCTATCATACTACATTTCAAACTGATGAAGAATATCATTACCTGAAAAGAATGCCAGTATCTAATGATTTACGACTAAATTATTCTTCTGAGTTTCCAGCATCGAAAGAATTTTATCAAATAAACCAAGAGAACGTTGTGTTTGCCAATAGTAACTTAATTGGCTTTCAAGCTTCGAACTGTAATTTTTATCAATCGAAATTTAGAAATATCAATTACAGAGAGAGTCGGTTTAGTGATTTGAATTTTGCAGGTTCTATATTCAATTTGACTAGTTTAGGAGGCGTGCAGTTTAAAGATGCAGATCTTGGATACGAAGCAACGCCCATCTCTTTTGAACGATGCGATATTCAAGGTACAACTATGGATAACTGCAATCTCAGAGGATTGACCATCCGAAACTCAGATATCGAAGGAATGACGATTGATGGAATTGCCATCGACAAACTCGTGAAAGCATACAAAGAGAAGCTGTCCCTCAGCAAGACATGATTCTTTAATGTGACATTTGAATTGGACACTAATATGAGAAGAAGGGGACTCTAAAAATGCGCCAAATACTACTAATTTCTTTTATTCTTAGTCTCAGTGTCATTTCTGGTTGTCTTCTCTCCAGCGATTCAGCCGAACTAAAGAAATCGGATGTCGAGGAAGTGAACACGTTAGAGCAAGTCGTACTTGAGGTTGTTGAGAGCACAGTGACTCCAGAGGGATTGACTTTGCGAATCGTTAATAGTTCTGATAAAGCTATCAGATATAACGGAGCATTCTCACTTGAAGAAACTATCGATGGTGAATGGTATGTGGTCAATGACGTACTCGGTGGTAAGTTCGAATTTGCAGATGAAGGTTTGGGTACTGAGTCAAATTCTACTACAGATATTCCGATTGACTGGCGAGGAATATACGGAGAAATGGATTCCGGAGACTACCGGATACTATTCAATGTTGGTGATGAATCAGGTAGGTATAATTTAGCAGCCGAATTTAGTATTCCACAATAAACTAAAGAAAAAAGAGGAGGGCCTATAAGCCTTCCTCTTTAATCGTTCAAGAGATTCCCCTCAGCAGGAATCGGATGTTCATTCAACAGCCGTGCTAAATGCATCGTGTTGTATGCGAGCATTTCTGCATGTTTTTTAGTGAATGCATTGCTTCGATCGGTGTCTCGGTAAGAGGGACCAGGACCGGCTTCACCTACCCAGTACGCATCCACATTTGGAGGGATGACAAATCCGATATGTGAAAGACCGTAGAGAATGGAGGCAGACGCATGCTTGGCCCCGTCTTCGTTTCCGGTCACCACGACGCCACCCACTTTATTATAGTAGATCGCTTGTCCTTTTTCGTTCGTCTCGCCACTACTCCCGTAAAGTCTTTCGATGGCAAGCGTGGCAATACTGCTTTTCTCACCTAACCAAAGTGGCGTCCCGATAATCACGATATCTGCTGCTTTCACCTTGTCAAACACTTGGGGCCACTCGTCACCTTCTCCCATATCACCTGCAATTCCATAGGCAATCTGATAATCAGCGAGACGGATGACTTGAGACTCCACATGGTTGCTCTTGAAATGGACTTGAACTTCTTCTATTAATGCATCTGTATGAGACGGTTCGTCAGACGCTTTGAGTGAGGCATTTAAAAATACTGCTTTTAAAGTCATGCAAATCCTCCTTAAGACAAAGTTGTTCTCCGATTCCCTTGTTGTGACGTTTTCAAACGAAACGGTTGTCTGTATACAGACAAATATGGTTTTGGTATAGTTAGGGCGTGAATAGGATTTCCTTCGGGGTCGGGTGCAATTCCCAACCGGCGGTGATGAGGCAAGGCCTCTTAGTCCGTGACCCGGTTTCTGTGAAAAGAAAACGGTGGATTTGGTGCAACTCCAAAGCCGACAGTAAAAGTCTGGATGGGAGAAGGAAAACACAACGTTTTTAAATCAATCGATTTGAAACGCTTTTTTGTGCTGCTTTTTTCTCCCTCACCTTTCAAAAGGTGGGGGATTTTTTGTGCACGACAAAAACGAAGACAACTTATAAGGAGGGACTCTATGACCGATCAGGAATTCAGGAAGTCGACCACACCAATTGGCAAAAGGAAACGGATTGCATCACACGCGGTAAACGAAGATCTGCACAGTCTTCGAAGTAGGTATGATGCTCCCTTAGTAGGCACACAAACCATTCTTCACAAACATCCTTCTCTCACCACCCGACGACCCCGAGGTGGACACCATCCCATTCGCATCGTGCTCAACTCCGAGCACACTATTCCAATCACTAATATGATTTTTCAGGATCAACTCCAAAACGAAAGGAGGGAAGTCCATGTTCACAGGCATTATTGAAGAGCTTGGCACGATTAAGCGAGTCAGTCGTTCTCAGGAAGCGATGACGTTGACAATTGAAGCCGAGACTATTCTACAAGACGTCGCTCTTGGAGACAGTATTGCCATCAATGGTATCTGTCTTACTGTAACTTCATTCTCTAAAACGCAGTTCACAGTTGATGTCATGCCAGAGACCTTCGCTGCGACGACCATCGGACAATTGAAAGCAGGTAACCGTGTGAATCTCGAACGTGCCATGGCTGCTAACGGTCGCTTCGGCGGACATTTTGTAACCGGACATTGCGATGCGGTCGGCACTATCACTAGCATCCTGGCCAATCAAAACGCCATTCAAATGACCATCCAGTTTCCAGAGAATTTTCGACCTTACGTTATTCAGAAAGGTTCGATTACTGTCGATGGCGTTTCTTTGACGATTTTTGGACTCAGTCAACGAGAACTAATGATTTCTATCATTCCCCACACAGTCGACAAGACCATTTTGCATTCTAAGAAAGTGGGAGACTCCGTTAACCTCGAGTTTGATGTTCTCGGAAAGTATATCTTAGGAGCCGCGGAAGCGAAGAAGTCTCCGCAGTCCAAAGTGACGCACGACTTTTTACAAAAAAACGGCTATGCCTAAATAGGAGGAACGCATATGCACACCATAGAACAGGCATTAGAGCAATTGAAGCTTGGACGTCTCATTATCGTAGTCGATGATGAAGACAGGGAGAACGAAGGGGATTTTCTGGCGCTCGCAGAATTTGCCACACCAGAACTCGTAAACTTCATGATCACAGAAGGGCGAGGGCTCGTCTGTGCACCGGTTGCAGAAGAACTAGCGGCACGTCTTGAGCTTGTCCCTATGATTGCAGACAACAAAGATCCTTATGGGACCGCGTTTACTGTCAGTATCGACAGCGCAAAAGCAACGACAGGAATCAGTGCACAGGAGCGAGCAGAGACGTTAAAACTATTGACGGCATCTGCAGCTACGACGCACGACTTCGTACGTCCAGGTCACATCTTCCCACTCATCGCAAAATCAGGTGGTGTCAAGGTGCGTCCAGGCCACACAGAAGCGGCTGTCGACCTTGCAAGGCTTTGCGGTGCAGCACCAGTTGGGATCATCTGTGAAATCATGAATCCGGACGGAACGATGGCGCGATTACCACAACTCGAACAGATTGCGGAAAAACACGATCTAGTCATGATTACTATTGAAGAGCTCTTACACTACCGTTTGAAAACTGAAACTATATAGGAGGAAATAATAATGAAACAAGTACTTGAAGGTCACTTAGTAGGAACGGATTTGAAAATTGGGATCGTGGTAGCCCGTTTCAACGAATTTATCACGAGTAAGCTTTTAGGTGGAGCGGAAGATCTTCTTCGCCGTCATGGTGTCAAAGAAGAAGACATCACAGTACTATGGGTACCGGGTGCATTTGAAATTCCACTGGCGGCAAAGAAGCTCGCGGATAGTGGAAATTATGACGCTGTCATCACACTCGGGACTGTGATTCGAGGTGCAACACCTCACTTTGATTATGTCTGTTCAGAAGTCGCAAAAGGCGTCTCTGCAGTCAGCTTGCAATCTGGAGTGCCGACGATTTTCGGAGTACTGACAACTGAATCCATTGAACAAGCGATTGAACGTGCTGGAACAAAAGCAGGGAATAAGGGAGCAGAAGCAGCTATTACTGCTATCGAGATGGCCAACGTCTATAAGAATTTCGCATAAGAGTGTGCTACTATAAGTAAAGAATTTGTCGAGCTCTGTATTTCCCGGGAAATACATGTCGAATGAAAGGTGGGGACAAGACGATGCGAACGAGATGGAAGTTGACGACCGTGATCAGCCTATTCGTCATAGCTGTCGTAACCGTATCTCTGGTTGTAACAGATGTTCTCATCTCACGACATACGAGCGAGGAAACGCAAGAGCAACTCGAAGACAAAGCACGAATTATTTCGAGAACGGTCGCCGAGTCCAGGCTGGTTCGAGAAGAGTTGCAGACACCCGACATTGAAGAGACGATTCAAGATTATACAGCTACCATTCAACAAGCTAGTGACGTCCTATTTATCGTCGTGATGGATATGGATGGCGTGAGGCAGTCCCATCCGAATGAAGCGTTGATTGGGGAGCGCTTCGTTGGAGGTGACGAACAACGTGTCCTAAGAGGAGAAGACTATATTTCTGTCTCAGAGGGGACGCTCGGCTATTCTGTGCGTGCTTTCACCCCTGTATGGGATGACACGGGTACTCAGATTGGTGCAGTCTCCACAGGGATTTCACTAGATGCCGTTGAAGAAGCCATCAACGACAATCACCAAATGATAATTTTCGGTTCATCCATCGGGTTGTTACTCGGAATTGGTGGCGCAATCTTATTAGCTCGTTATATCAAGAGAAGTCTGTTAGGACTTGAACCCACTGAAATCGCAAGGATTTATCAAGAACGAGACCGCATGTTTCAGACGGTGCGTGAAGGCATTGTAGCGATCGATGAATCTGCTCGAATCACCTACGTGAATAAGTCGGCACGAGAAATTTTCAAACAAGCCGGCATCGATTCCAGAGAACCAGTTGGACAACTAGTTTCTTCTTATTTGCCACACTCTCGTTTAGAACAAGTTCTTGAGACCGGTGTCTCAGAGTTTGATGAACAACAGGACCTCAATGGAATCACCATCATCGTCAACCGTATTCCTATCGAAGTGAATGGACAAGTGGTCGGCGCTATCTCGACATTCCGGGATAAAACCGAAGTCAATCGACTTGCTGAACAGTTGACGGGAGTGAAACTTTACGCAGACTCGTTAAGAGCGCAGTCGCACGAATTTAAGAATAAGCTACAAGTGGTATTGGGACTTGCAGAAGTCGGGGATGTAGAAGATATGAAGCGCTATGTAAGGCAACTTGCGGAGCATCAGATTGCGGAGACGGACCGACTCACCGAAGAGATTCATGACCCTGTATTGTCTGGGTTCCTGTTAGGAAAGATCAGCAATGCAAAGGAACAAGGAGTTGCTCTCGATGTGTTTTGCGAGACGGAAATTCCGATGTTGTCGCATGGAACTATGACGCATGATTTGATTACGATCATCGGCAATCTACTTGATAATGCAATTGAAGCTGCATCGGTTCATGTAGAGGGCAGTATTACTCTCGATCTTTCCTATGTGGACGACCTCTTGGCGATAACTGTCGAAGACAATGGAAGTGGTATGGAGGAAGAACACCTTCTGAACTATTTCGAGAAAGGCCATTCTACAAAAGGCGAGAATCGAGGATATGGACTTTACTTAGTCAAGCAGAGTGTCGAGGCTTTGCAGGGAACTATAGAAGTAGAAGGTAAGCCAGGCGTCGGTACTACCATTCAAGTTGTGTTACCAGTGGAAGGAGGGAAAACGAGTTGATTCACGTACTTATTGTCGAAGACGATCCGATGGTGGCATCGCTGATTCAGCGGTATGTGGAAGCTTTAAAAGGATTTCACTGTATGGGAATCGCACGTCACCCTTCTGAAGCGCGTCCGTTACTGAATGAACATAAAATCGACCTTGTGTTGCTTGATGTCCATATGCCAGGCCAAGATGGATTGTCGTTGTTAAAAGAACTTCGTGAGCAAGACCACCCAGTCGATGTCATTCTCGTAACTGCAGCATCTGAGACGGAGCGCATACAACAAGCGCTTCGCTTTGGAGCGATTGATTACATCATCAAACCGTTTGCTTTTGAACGTCTCCATTCAGCACTAATCCGGTTTCAGAAACAGCGAAATCTATTAAGTGATTCAAAACAGAGCAATCAGCATCAAATTGATCAGTTGTTTCAGAGTTCTAGCTCTTCAATAGAAGTTATTACAGTACCTAAAGGACTGACGAAGACCACGTTAGATTTAGTGATTGAGTTGATTAGAGAAAGAGAGAATCAGCGATTTACAACAGATGAGATTGCAGAGGCAGCAGCAGTGTCGCGCGTCTCGATTCGAAAATACTTAAAGTTTTTAACAGCAGAGGGCTTTCTGCAAGAACAGTTAGAATATGGGGTGGGACGTCCTGTGTATCACTACTCCACTACGAATAAAGCGCTGCAATCTGAACTTTTTTCACTATAAACAAGTGGCTTTCTCTTTAATAGAGAAGGTCACTTTTTTTAATTACAATACTATGTTTACTTTCATAAGATTCCCCAAATGCGTGCTTGTTTGTATGCTAGACAAAAGTTTGAAAGCGTTTTCTTCAGAAAAATAAGGGGAGTGAAGACAATGACCATTGCAGCACGCAATCAAGAAGCAGTTCGTGGAAAGTCCACCATGCTGTCTCATACAGGGGATGAAAGAAAAAGTATCACAATTTTCGGCTTGCCACTCATTTGGTTCGGAGTGTTAACAGCTGTAACGCTCGTTAGTATGTACACAGGTAACTTACCAGGTGGCATGATTGGCAGCTTGTTAGTCATGATGGTGCTCGGAGAGTTACTTGGTTGGGCCGGAGATCGTTTGCCAATCGTCCGTACGTATTTAGGTGGAGGAGCTATCGTCGCCATCTTTGGAGCCGCTTATATGGTGTATGCGGATTTGATTCCAGCAGCGACGGTCACGATGATCAATGATTTCATGACAACTGGAGGCTTCCTAGACTTCTACATTGCTGCCTTGATCACAGGAAGTATTTTAGGTATGGATAAAGAGGTACTTGTAAAAGTAGGACTTAAATATTTTATCCCTATCTTCGGAGCTGTAATTGGAGCCGTAATCGTAGCGGCACTGTTCGGCATGCTGGTTGGATTCTCATTGGCGGATGCTGTACTCGTCATTGCAATGCCAATCATGGGTGGCGGAATGGGTGCTGGAGCTGTTCCGATGAGCCAGATCTATAGTGAGCTGATGGGGAATACCCCTGGATACTACATCTCGATGCTCGTTCCAGCACTTGCTTTAGGAAATGTATTTGCGATTGTTCTTGCGAGTGTTTTAAACATTATCGGTAAAAAGCGTCCGTCTCTATCGGGTAATGGACAGTTACTAAAAGGCTTTGAATTTAAAGAGAAAGAAACACCGTTTGATATTAAAAAGATGGGGATTGGTCTTGCGATTGCCATCACATTCTTTGCTCTTGGTGGTTTACTAGCAGGCCTCATCCCACTTCACGCATACGCTTTGATGATTATTGCAGTGGCCGTTGCTAAAATTGCTGGGTGGTTACCAGAGCGTGTACTTGAAGGGGCAAACCAATGGTACAAATTTGTAGCGAAGAACTGGACGTTTGCACTGTTATTCGGAATCGGGATTGCCTACACGGATCTTGAGACCGTACTTGCAGCAATGACGATCCCATATATCGTAACAGTTCTAGGTGTTGTCCTTGGTGCGGTCATCGGAGCTGGTATCGTTGGTCGTTTCGTTGGATTCTATCCAATCGAATCTGCTATCACAGCAGGACTTTGCATGGCGAACATGGGTGGTACGGGAGACGTTGCCGTGCTATCAGCAGCAAAACGTATGGAACTGATGCCGTTTGCACAGATTTCTTCTCGTCTTGGTGGGGCATTGATCTTGCTACTTGCGGGACTAATCATTCCTTTATTGTTTTAACTGATGACGACACGAGCATCTTCGGATGTTCGTGTTTTTTTGTCTGTTTTTCCATGGTAAGCTAGAGCTACTAGACGGATTCGACAAGTGAGGACAAAAAATGACACTTACTATTACACCCGTAATTGAAAAAGATAAACAGTGGATTCCCTCCTACTCCTTTCAAGAGGGAGTAACGGGAGTATTGATTGATATGAGACGTGCAGCTGTTGTGATGAAACAACTGGAGAAGTCTGCGTACGTCCATCAAGTGCGAGATGGTCATTACCCTCATCTCACTGTTCAAGAAACGTTTTCATACTATACAAAGCTTGCAGAAACAGATTGGTCTATTTCGGAACTATTAAAGACATTTGATCTTTCAGCTGAAGCACGTACAAAAGTGAAAAAATTGACGGAGACGAAGCGGAACACCCTGAATCTCATCAAACCATTCTGCGCCAAATCGGAATGGGTGGTCATCGAAGAACCCTTTCACCGGATTGAACAAGAAGATCGGTTTGTAATTGAGCAAATTATAAAAGGGGTCGTAAGACAAGGAAAATCTATTTTGTTGCTGAGCACTAGTGTGGAAGATTTGCTACCTGTAGCGGATATGATTTATAGAATGGATGAACGAGGAATCCATAAAATGGAATTCAAAGATGAAGCAGTGACCCAACAGGAAGAACCTGCTCAACTCAAAGTCAATAAGATTCAAGTAAAGCATCAAGAAAAAACACTCCTCTTCAATCCTCCTGAAGTGGATTATATTGAAAGTATCGAAGGAGCGGTGTACATAAATGTAGCGGGTGTGGCTTATTCAAGTCCGATGACTCTGACAGAATTAGAGGCTCGCTTACAGCCTTATGGGTTCTACAGGTGTCATCGATCATACATCGTGAACTTGCAAAAAGTTCGTGAACTGGTCAGTTGGACGAAAAATAGTTATAGCATCAAACTGGATGTCGAAAAAACAACAATGGTGCCTATATCTCGTGCCAAACTGACGCAGTTAAAAGAACTTCTTGGCATATCTTAATATTTCCTGGGAAATAATCTGTTCCATTCATGTCGGAAATTCCACCATTCGTCGAAATTCGGGGACTGTTCACACGAAACCAAATGCAAGCCTCTCTAAATTTTCATACACTCAGTGTAGAAAAACTTAAGGGAGGCTGTTCTGATGGATACTACCATTAAAATGGAAAAAGTGAAAAAGAGTTTTAATCGATTTGAAGCAATCCGAAATGTAGACTTAGAAATTCAATCAGGAGAGATTTTGGGACTACTTGGACCAAGTGGTGCTGGGAAATCGACCATTATCAAAATCTTAACTGGTCAATTGGAGCCTACTGTAGGCACTGTAACGATTTTTGGAGAGCCGGGCAATCAAATAAAGTTGACGCACAACAGAAAACGGTTTGGTGTGTTGACGGACAACAGTGGCCTTTATAAACGTCTTACTATAGAAGAGAATCTCAACATGTATTGCAAACTCTACGAACTTCCAGAGTCGGCAATAGACGAGGCGTTACAGTTTGTAAATTTATCCTCAAGTAAAAAGAAGAAGGTATCCGAACTCTCTCGTGGAATGATGCAACGTGTCACTCTGGCTCGTGCCATTCTGCACAAACCTGAATTGCTTTTTTTAGACGAACCTACATCAGCACTTGATCCAGTAAATACACATCATATCCATGAAGGTCTGCGGAAATTGAACGCACAAGGAACCACCATATTACTGACAACTCATGACATGTTCGAGGCGGAAGCATTGTGTGACCGAGTTGCATTTTTACATGAGGGAGAAATCAAAGAGAGTGGATCCCCAAAAGAATTGAAGGACTCGTATAGAGAGGATGTCATGGAAGTGGAACTCGTCTGCGGACAGACCCATTCACTACCTATTAATGAAATAGCGACTATAGACAAATTGAAAGAGTGGGCAAACACTCAGAGCATCCGACGCATCCACTCCAATGAACCGACGTTAGGTGACTTATTCATGCGAGTGACAGGAGGAGAATTATCATGAATGTATCCATCAAACGAATCCAAGCAATCTTTGTAAAAGATTATAAAGAGTTTTACCGCAACTACGCCATCTCTACGATGGTGCTCATGCCTCTTGCACTTGCGTTTATCTATAGCATGATGGGCGATATGGATCTACAAAGCCTCTTCATGCCGATCAATCTGACTTTTGCGATGATCACGGCCTTCATCCAGAGCTGTTTGATTGCAGAAGAGAAAGAGCACAATACATTGCGCAGCTTGCTCTTGTCTCCGGCTTCCATTGCAGATATCTTGATTGGCAAGAGCTCTCTAGTGTTTCTGATTACGGTCATCGTTCTAGGTTTATGCATGTGGATGCTTGATTTTAGACCTTCAAATCTAATGGCAATGAGTAGTGCACTGGTTCTTTCCACAGTATTCTATTTGGCTATGGGATTGATTGTAGGTCTTTATACAAAAACCGTGATGGAAGCGTCTGTAGGAATTCTTCCTGTCATGATTGTATTCTCTTTTGGGCCACTCGTATTATTGTTTGCAGATCGTTATCCGATTCTTGAAGTGTTTCAATGGCTTCCTAGTGCTCAATTGATTTTATTAGAGCAGCATAGTGCAGCTGGTACTACTTCAGACGTCATCATGAGTTTGGTAGTACTTGCGGTATGGGCAGTGGTAGGGGTTGTGATTTCAGCAATTCTGTTTAAAAAGCGAATGAGTGATGAATAGAAAAAACACGGATTCTCATGACGAGAGTCCGTGTTTTTGTGCTATCTTAATTTAATTTTGTACCAGCCTCCGCAATGAGAAGCCTGAGTATATTCCATAATAAACTCATTAGAGAGAGCACGCTCTATCTCTTCATACACAAAATAATATTCGTCGTCATCCCAATGATGAAGATTCTTCTTACGGCATTCCTCTAAAGAGTGTCGAGTGGGAAACGAAATATCTCCAATCAGCAGATGGCCATTAGGTTTTAAGAATTTCGCCAACTGCTTGAGTAGTTGGAGCTTGGCGGGATCTGTTAAGTGGTGCAATGTATACGTACTGACGATTGCATCAAAAGGGGCTCCTTGAATGAACGATGGGACGCCTTTATCAATATCCCACTGTAAAAACTGCCCGTTTGGAATATGTTGCTTTGCATGCACCAACATACTTTCTGAGAAATCGATACCTGTAATGGCGTGACCATGCTCAGCAAGTTTCGCTGCGAGAACCCCAGTACCGATTCCAATGTCTAAGACTGAACTTCCTGGATTCATTCGAATCTCTTGATAGATGGCATTTAAAATGGCTTTATACCCTGCAAAAGGATACTCATTTCGTTCTTCACTTAACTGCACAGACTGGTCGTAGCCATCTGCCCATAAATTAAATCCTTGTATTGATAACATAAGTTCCTCCAAGTAATCATGATGGATGCTTGGTCATGAGTGGAGGAGGAAAAGTGATCCAAGCACTTACTTTTCCTGAACCTCTTTACTAAATTTCATATTCAACAACCCCTCTCAGTAATTTTGAAACAGCTTCATAGTGGTAGTGTAGATAACTACTTTAAAAGACAAATGCAATAAATTGAATAGCAATAAAGGAAATAAAGAATGTCTTGACTCCAAGAATCACCCAACTAAATGGGGTCTTCTAGGAGCGCAAAATTTGTACTGCAAACCAAACCATAAAAACAAATAAACCACCTAATACTACTAGTGACAATAGAAACAAAACGACAAAAGACATTACGGGTAAGGCACCTCTGGACTCGTACTGTTAAAAGCACTTTGTTCAGCAGTAGGGGTTTGCACGTGGTTAGGGTTGGTATCATGGGCCTTTCTTGATTTGAAGCTTCCTCTACGAAGATCGACTAGTACTCCAATAGACACTAAAGCAACAATAAATCCTAGAACATACATGGCTTCCACTCCCTCCATTTTCATTAAGTATACCATTTTTCTACAATTTAAAAGGAAATTGGGAACGTTTTCTAGAAGTAGTACGTAAAGAATAGAAACTAGGATTAACTCTTGGCTCTTGCTTCATCTGAATGAAATTCAAATTGAGGAGAGATAGATATGGTGTTTTTACTGATTGCAGTTGTGTTGTTTATTATTATTGTGGTCATGGTAGACTTTACTCAAAAGAAATGAGGGATGAGGTTGTACAAGAAAATTTGGGGTATCTCTATCTTTGTTCTTTTGCTACTGGCTCCTACTGTACAAGCTCTGAGCTGGGCATATGAATTTGTAGTATATGAACATAAGTTGTATGTCGTACAAATAGATTCCACTTTGGATGACGAGACGATTGGTAAGAGAATCGGAGAGGTCAAAGTAGAAGCGAATGAGTATTCGGGAGACTATTACGGGGATGCTTCAAATATCTATCCTAAAGGAACGCCGTATTATGAAATTAAAGATACACCAATTTCAGAGGCGATTGCTGTAGAAGTGGATGGAACCTACAAATTGGCTATTTATGAAACAGATGTCCCTTTCAAACTGCAAGAGGTGTTGATGAATCCTTGGCTCTGGGCTGGAGTATTTATGATTATTTTTCTGTTTGTGATTTTTATTACTAGAGGAGTTCGTTTGAATGAACAGCAGACGAAATAAATGAGTACCTAATGAGGGATGGGGTGTTTGATTGGTTACAAGTTTGAAGAAAAATAAATTTTTGTATTCATCTATGGATTCTTAGTTGCAGTAGGCATCTTACTCATTAAGAGCTCGGATATATCAATAACAGAGGCCATTATCAGAGTGGGTTTGACCTTTGCTTTTGCTGCATTTTTTAAATGGGGCTGGGACTCGAAGACTTATGGGAAGAAACAAGAGGAGGAGAAAGTAATTGAATAAAAAATGGTATTTTATTTTAGGTTTAGTAGCGGGATTTCTAGTAACCCCACTACTTTCATTACTAGGAGTTCCAAGATTCAGTGATCTGTTAGAAACAGTATTTGGGGAGCAAAAACTATTTGCTTTTATTTTTCTAGTGAGCCTTGTTACAGTAGTAGGCTTGTTTCTATATGGCAGACGAGAAAGAACAGATTAATAACTAAAAATCCAAGCACCCCTCTAAAATGAGATGTGCTTGGATTATTTAGTTAAAAGTAATTACGAGTATCGATAGCTCTTAATATCTAAGACGTCTTCTTGATTAAATCAATCAAATAATATAAAAGTGCAATTATGAATGATAAAAGTAAAATGATGATTGTGCTAAAAGTTAGTACCCAAGTCTCTACATAATCCCCACCATCAAATATTCCAAGGAATATAAACATTAAAAATAGACTAGTGATTAATACTAGAAAAAATCTAATTATGTATTTAGACATAAGTGATCCCCTTTAAAATTGATGTTGCCCATACTTTTTAAATCCCATTTATAAATACTCTCAATTAGTAACTTCTCACCAATCTTAATTTCGATATCCTCAATATGCTTGGCTCCAAAAGCTTCATAAAAGGTTTTAGTAGGATTGTCTTTTAGTACTTCTACATAAACAGAATCATAATTTTGTTCATTGTAGTAGCGGAAGAGTTCTTGCATCAACAACTTTCCGATTCCGCGCCCTTGGTATTCTTGAAGAAGATATAAAGATGTCAAATCGGTAGAGTTGGTCTCAAGGTTGGTTGGCCGCGTGCTTGTATCCGCGAAACCAATAACTTTAGAATCATCATCTACAGCGACTAGTACATAGTTATCTACTTTATTAAGAGTCATTTCCCAAGATTCCATTCGCGTTTGATAAGAAAGATTCTCTAAAAAAGAAGTAGGGATGATTCCTTCGTAAGCAGTACGCCACGTATCCACATGAACTTTCGCAATAGCTTTTGCATCTCGAACGCTCGCTTTTCGTATGTGCATTTTATAACTTCCCTTCTTGTATCCATCCAGTTATCCGATAACTTCCCCAAACATTTACTAAAAGGAGAGAAGGAAGAACAAATAACCAGTAGGATAGGAACCCTTCTTGATGGATTGCAGTCCAGTTCCACCCAACGAATATTAAGCAAACTATCCATAAAAGATGAAGAGAGATGTTAGGTATTATCCATAGAGCTCGCTTTAAAGTCATCTGAATTTCCTCCAAATCTCTAGTTTTTTGTTTCGATTTTTTCGCGAATAGCCCTTACTTCTAAAATCAAACAGATCAACAATGAGGTGAAAACCCCAAAGTATATAGAGAATGGTAGTAAGCTCTCTGAGCCGCCTCTAGAAGAAAGCAAAATCTGACCACTCAGTGTTCCTAAGATAATACCTCCAAGTATAAACAAGCCTATTCTCATCCACATCATCCTGTCCTCCTGAGTAGAAGTTATATAGTTTCCTAATCGTACCAAAAGCAACCAGGTTCCTCTAGTCTTTTTTGGGAATATATTGTAACCGTTTTAATTGAAAGGTATGATGAAGGAAGTAGATACAATGAATATTCTTACAATTCGAGGGGGAGTAGACATGACAAACTATGAAGTGTTACAAGGAGCAGAAGCATATACATACGAAGGTGGAAAAAGAGGAGTGCTGGTTTCTCACGGATTCACTGGCACGACGCAGAGCATGCGTCCAGTTGCAGAGGCTTTTGCAGAAGCAGGGTACACCGTTTCATTGCCTCGCCTGAAAGGACATGGGACGGATCCAGAAGACATGGAAGTCTCAACTTATCAAGACTGGATTGATACGATTGAAGAAGCCTATGCCTGGCTTGCAGAACGCTGCGACACCATCTACATGACAGGTTTATCAATGGGTGGAACATTGACTCTTTATATGGCACAGCATCATCCGGATTTGAAGGCAATCTCTGTTATTAATGCAGCTATTGAAGTGCCTGCAATGGAAGGTGTGGCTCAACTTCCTTCAGACGTTCGCTTTTTAGATGCGATTGGATCAGACATCAAAAAGTCTGGAGTAGTAGAGCTTGCGTATCCGAAAACACCAGTTGCTGCTGTTAAGCAATTGCTAACATTGATGAGCGAAGTGAAAGCAGGACTGTCGAGTATTCATTGTCCGACACTCGTTCTGGTCTCACCAGAAGATCATGTTGTGCCTCCTAGCAACAGCCAAACGATTTTAGACACCATTACGTCGAAAGACAAACATTTAATTGAACTCCCTGAGAGCTATCATGTGGCCACTCTCGACAATGATCAGCAGACTATCATTGATGAGACATTGAAGTTCTTTGAGAAGCATGGGGAGTGAAGAAATACTATGAGATTATCCGGAATACTTGCAGCCTGTGGATTTTTGATTTGCGGAGCAGCAGTCCTCTATTTTGTGATGAGCTTCTTTTCAAATGATGATGGCAAGGGAACTGCTATGATTTTAAGTTTTTTAGTTTTTGTTAATGGCTTGATTGCTGTAGGAGTTGCGGAGCTTTTAAATACTAAAATAGTTAGAGAGAAAACTCTATCATGAGAAATTCAGCTAAAGCCATCATTAAACGAGGAGACCATATTTTAGTAATCAAGAAAGAGGATGCCCAAGGAGCCTATTATATTTTTCCAGGCGGTGGGCAAGAGAAGTTTGAGACTCTTGAAGAAGCCGTTCGAAGAGAATGTCTAGAAGAACTTGATGCAGCTGTCGATGTGCACGAGTTGATCTTTATTCGCGAATACATAGGGCAACATCATGAATTCGCAGAATTTGATCGTGACATCCATCAGATTGAATTTTATTTTCTTTGTACAATTAGGGAAGAACATGTGAATGGAGAGCCAAGCCAGCCGGATACGGATCAAATAGGAATGGAATGGATACCAATCCAACATATCATTGATTATAGACTATATCCTAAAGCTTTGATTCAACCAATTCAGAATGTCACTCATCATCCAGTCTATCTGGGAGATGTGAATTAAGGAATGAACTCTATAAACCCTAGATATGAATTGTTGCAACGTCTACGTAACTATGCAGAAGAAGCCATTCATTTCAAACCTTCTGCAGAAGCCTGGTCGATCTGCCAAGTGACGGATCATTGTTTGGTCGTCGCCCATGAATATCTCGATGCTGTGGAGGCTTGTGCAACAGCGGAAAGTAGAGAAGATTCTAAAACTCAATTTGGTGCCGAGTTGTTTGAAAGGGGAGGATTTCCGCCAATAAAAATTACACTACCTCCGGATATGAATCAACCCCCTAACAATAGTTTGTCTCGTGAAGAGCTTGAAGTGGAACTTGTTAACTTGAATATGCGAATGAATGAAGTGGAAAAGAAGGTGGCATCTATTCCTTCAACTAATCGAGTAAAACATGGAGGCTTTGGATGGCTGAATGCTTCGGAGTGGCACTCACTTGTGGACATGCATTTTCGTCATCATGAGCGACAACTTTCTGAACTCGACCTTCGTATGAAAGGTGGTCTTTAAATGGAATATGGGATAGTGGGCATTATTGCGGTTGTACTACTTGTGGGTCTTATCATTCAAGTGCGAAGGACACTAGCTGTGATTCAGAAGAGTAAAAGTACCTACGAATCAAACGGCAGAACTCGCCTTGGCTATACTTTAACGACTATTTTTTACACAATTTTCTTAGGAGCCTATAGTTTAAATATGTTTACGTCGGCTCAAGCGTTAGCAAGTAATGAAACGGTAGTGCAAGTCTGCTTTATCTCACTTGCACTTGTTATGATCAGCAAATTTATTGTGATCCCTCGAACGAATAACTGAAACTATATGGCGCTATACATAGTCTACTTAAGTGAATAGATGGTTTTAAACGTACATACCTAAGAAAGGGTGTTTGCCATGAAATTCGCTATTGTTTTAGGGGTGTTTGGTGCACTAATAACCATTGCTGGATTTGTCTTTCTTATCATGTCGTTTTTTTCTTATGATCCAACTGCCATTTACTACATCGTTGCCTCCATTTTCGTCACACTGAATGGATTAATCGCAGTAGGAGTAGCAAGTATACTACGGGAAGTGAAGAAGAAACACGTTGCGTAATTCATAGATAGAAAGAAAGCCTTGAACTTAACGGTTCAGGGCTTTCTTAATTAGTATTGAATTTTTCTTCAAACGTTCTTCACCTGCTGAAGTTGCTGCACGTAATATTTGATAGTAAATGCAAACAAGGCAGCAAGTAAAAACGTAATTCCGAGTCCTATTGGAATATACGTCCACGCGTTAATAGCCGCAAAAGAAGTTTCCCAAGAGCTCGAGTTCATTGGCCGACTGGTGATACTCGCAATTGTTCCCCCATTCATGCCAATCAGTAGAAAGAGGCATCCTATTCCTAAAGCACTTAGCGCAACGACATACTCTTTCATCAATTGTTTTGCCATATTCATTCCCCATTCCCTTATACTTATATATGTAAATACTTGTAATTCGAGTATACGGTAGGAAATCGAAAGTCACAATGTAATTTTTGAACCGAGAGTGAGACATGTATCGTCTAATCAGAAACAAGTGAAAAAAGAGGTGAAGCTTTGAACGCCCAAACGGATTTAGAACAAATCATTCGGCAGCACGGAGAAGAATTGCTTCGGCTTGCTTATACGTATGTCAAGAATAGACAGACCGCAGAAGATCTTGTTCAAGACGTCTTCTTAAAAGCCTTTGTAAAACAAACTGATTTTCGAGGCGATAGCCACTATAAAACCTACTTATACCGAATGGTTATGAACCGGTGCAAAGACTATTTGAGAAGTTGGCACTACCGTAAAACGATTCTGATGGAGCCGTTTCAAGGAGCTTCCAGTGGCAGACCATCAAGCGACCTGTCCGAAGACAATGCCGTACTCGGACACCAAGTGCTGGTACTACCAATCAAGTACCGCGAAGTGCTCGTATTCTATTACTATAAAGAACTTTCTATGCGAGAAATCGCAGAGTTATTGAACGTTCCCGAAAATACAGTAAAGACTAGGCTGCAACGTGGACGCAAGCAACTGAAGCTGAACTTGGAAAGGGGTGGATACGATGCGCGATTCTTCTATCAAAACGAGTATTGAAAAAGCGATTGGTGAGCAACCTTGGTTGACTGAAGAGGTCCTTCATCAAATGATTCGTCCACACTATAAACCAAATAAAGAAAAGCGAAGCCTATCGAAAGTTCTGATTCCTAGCGTGGTGACTTTCGCAATTGCACTTTTCGCATTTATCTTATGGAATACAGAAACCCAACCTGTCCAACCTGAAGTCGCTGCTTTTAATTACGAAGCCATTTCAAACGCGATTGAAGATCCACAAGTTGAAAACGCGTTTATCACCTATTTAAAATCTATCGAAAACGAGGATTACGCAAGCTTTGAGGCTGTCTCCACAACAGACCTTGTCGCTTCCCCAAAAGAAGTGTTTGAGAAGTACCAAACCATCGATTTGGACACCTTTCGTTTGATTTCCGTAACAGAAAGCCAAGGGGAACCTGTCACGTTCCTTGTCGCAGCATTTGCCTACAAAGACGCATCGAATGAAGTTCTCAAGACTTATACAGTCGATCAAGGAGATGGGACGCAGATGACCGTATCGGAAGATTTCTACGGAGAATATCCCGAGTACACACCTTTTACATTTCCAGAAACGGTCACTTTAAATTACGAGGAAATTCCGACGGTTCAAGAGATTTCTTTTCATCCGGATCTTATTGAACAACAGGCATCTGTAGGTGAAGAGGGGACCGTCTCGATTGCTGCATTTCAAGATGGGGAATTTGACGTTGTCTTTGCAACTGATCAGAAATCGTATTATTTAACTCGCTTGTCGGTTCCTGAAGTAGGGTCTCTCGATGTTCAACCCTTTATGGTGCAAGATACGGGGGAAACGGCATATATGCTCCAGGCGGAAGGATACGGCCTCATAGGCGTTTTGTTTATGGATGAAAGGATTCATTTTGTTGGAACCAGTCCAGAAGTGGTAAGTGCCAGTCAATTTGATTTAGATGGAGATGGTACAGAGGAATGGCTTCTAGATGACGAAGGCGTCCAAGTGATACGATTCGAAGACGGTGCCTTCCAAAGCGCCATACTTCAGTCAGAAATCCGAAGAGATCCTTTTCCAGATTCGGTGTTTACGTATAATTTAGATGTTCCTAGAGGAGACGTGTTCATCGAGACAACTCTTTTAGAAGGCGAAAAGAGAGTAAAGTATCATTTCAATTCAACAGAGCTGCTACAAAAAGTACAGTAAGGCACTATCAGGGAACCTTTTCCTCTGCTCTACGTAAAACAAGTAGGAACATCCACTGGATTACGAAGTGGACTAGAGGAAGGGGTAGGATGATGGAGTTTAACGAACAAGAATTCAATGACCTGTATGATAAGGAGTTGCGAGACGTTCAAGAGCAGCTCGATAACGAAATTCTCTTTGTTTTAATTGGGGACGTCAATGCGGGGAAATCTTCTACGGTGAATCAGATTATGGAAGAAGACGTAGCGTCTGTCGGAGCGCAACCAGGTGAGACGACCGCTATCAAAAAGTATGTTTACAAAGAGAAGATTGCCTTTGTGGATACACCAGGCTTAGATGACATCAACAGGGAGAACTCTGCGGAGACACTGAAATACTATAAAGAAGCGGACGTCATTCTGTTCTTCTTGAACGCAGCAGGAACGGTCTTATCAGAAGGTGAGAAGAAGTCGCTTCAAGAAGTAAGAAAAACGAATAAAGAAATCCTGCTCGTTTTAAATAAAATCGATGCTGCGGATGATATCCCAGAACTTGTCCAGTACATCAAGACGAATACAGGGAACGAGTTCAAAGTCATCCCAATCTCTTCTCGTACAGGAGAAAACATGCAGCAGTTGCGCGACGCCATCTTAGATATTTTACAGACGAAAAAAAAGGACCTACTCTTCGCCAAAGAATTAAAAGCAAAATCCGCGGTCGCTAACCGATGGATCCTCGCCACGGCAGCTTCGGCAGGAGTGGTTGGAGCGGTTCCTCTACCAGGAGCAGACATCGTCCCTCTTACAGGTCTACAAGTAGGGATGATGGTGAGACTTGCGACTCTTTACGACAAACCAATTTCTAAACAGCGAGCACGTGAGTTAGCGATTGCCACATTTACAGGTAATATCGGCAAGAGTATCTTCCGTCAAGCTGTCAAAGTAGTGCCTGGCGCAGGAGCGGCTATTGGAGGCGGAGTTGCTGCTTCTATGACGCTAGCGCTTGGCTACGGGATCAAATATACCTATGAGAACAATATTGAGTTGAATGTCGAGTTCTTAAAGAACTTCGCCGATAATTTTAAAGACAAGGATCAAGAGAGATAGTTAAAAACCATCCAGCGAAGAGTGATGGTGTCCCTATAGAAAACAGCCCTCGACTACTATAGTCTGAGGGCTGTTGCTATTAGGAGTTTTGGCGAATCCCCTTTATGAAAGAGACCGTCTCCACACGATTTCTTCCGCCTTCTTTCGCTTTATAGAGTTGCTCATCTACAGCATTGAAAAACGTATTCAAATCACAATGGTCGCAATCTAGATACCCTGCTCCAATAGATACCGTGACGGCTTGCGGTACAGGGAAGACTGCATGTTCCACTTCTCTTCGAATCCGCTCGGCAAGCGCATAAACACCCTCCATAGAAGTATCTTGAAGCACAAAACCAAATTCTTCTCCGCCAAGTCTTACAGGCAAACTGGCAGTTGGAGCAAAGGACTTTAGAATGTCCGCTAGCTTGATGATCACTTGATCGCCAATCAGATGGCCATATGTATCATTGATTGATTTGAAGCGATCGATATCAAGGATGATGAAACCAAAGATTTCATTGTTTTCTTTAATCATAGTCACCATATGATTAAATTGCCGACGATTAGCAAGGCCAGTCATGGGGTCAGTAACAGCCAATGTTTCAAGTTCCGTTACAAGATGTTGCTGATTCTGAGCAAAAGACAGGATCATTTGTTTAATATTTTCTGCCTCTCTATAGGGAGACTGGATGGACTTAGCCTCTCCAATGATTTCTCCTATAGGCTTCGAATAATCAACTGCCGAGAGACGATTTAAGGGTCTTGTGATGAACAAGATTAATCCAATTAACAATAAAAAGGCACCTATAATGAATGGTAACCCAATAAGTAAAGCGCGGTTTGCGGAAAGAGAAGCAGGAGCAAGTGCTAATTCTTCAGGAGTCATTGAAATTATACCCCAGCCACTTTCGGGTACTCTTGTGTATCCCGCATAGAAAGTCTCGCCCAAACGATTCTCTATAATGCCTTTTCCTGAGAGTCCTTTAGCTAAGTCGCGAGTAGCTTGGTTTTCATGCGCTTTTGTTCCAATCCACGCAGAGTTTCTATGGTAGATGTAATTGCCATTTCTGTCGTAAACAGCAGCCTGTTCTACATCGCTGCCGTAAGTTTGTTCAAGGAGTCGTGTCAAAAAGTTCTGTTCTTGTAACCATACGAGGCCATTGAGCATTCCGTAATATTCGCCATTCTGATAAAGGGCTGTGGATACGATGAGCATCAATTTATCATTGGTTCCTATGTAGGGTTCAGAAATAAAATCTTCTTGAAGTTCGATACCCGTTTTTACGCCATCAGAATTTACAAACTTGCCGACCAAATTCAATTCGGGATGATTGGCACGCCCTGTCCCATCTGCATTGATAATAGTGACAGAGTTGAAGTTGAAGTTTGAGTCATGCACATCTTGAACGATTTCCTTAAGCATTTGAGGATCATCCCAGTTTTCTAAAATTTTATCGTGGTGCGCATGTAAGGTATCTTGCATCATGATAAAACTATCGTTAGTTAAAGCGCTCAATTTTCGTGCGTTGGAGTAATTCTGTTCTAGAGCAGTCTCTGTCAGTGTTTCTCTGCTGACGTAGTATTCTGTGACAAAAATGACTGTAAGTGTGATGACCATGGTTAGAGTGGTTATAAAAATAATCCAAAATTTTAGAGGGAGCTTCACCAGACATCACTCGTTTCCGTTTTGTATGTAGGAAGTATGTCAAGTATACCAAAATTTGTGCTGTCGTCGAGAATGAAAATAGCCCTCGCCGTATAGCGAGGACTATCTGGTCTGAAATTTAAAAGGCGCCTGATCCGCCTCCACCGCCACCAACTCCTGCACCACCGCCAGAAGTTGCTCCTCCGCTAGCGCTGGCGCTAGTGGATGTATTTGCAGCTACAAAAATGGTGGTTAGAAAGACAGGATTCATCACGAAACTGCTATCATCTGATGAAGAAGTTGCAGCATGGAAAGCAGTAGCTTGTTTAGTAGCTGTTTTGGAATCACTACCGAGTAAATAAGCATAGGCGCGTTTTCGCTCATCTTCCGTTAAGGATTTCCACTGTTCTTCTGTTACCATAAGAAACTCTTTTTTCAAAGTTCGCCACTGGGAGCGAATCTCGTGTCCTTCTCGAGTGAGAGGAGAATAGAAGAGAGCTAAAAACAGCGTGCCCATTGCGAGCATCACGGAGCCGAATGTCCAAGGTAACAAGTCGTAGATGGCTGTGTAAATGGCGATGCCTACGAATGCTGCGGAGGCAACTCCAGCAGTCCAGCGAAGAGTAGGGTGCTTCTCATAAAAGCGGTGAGAAAGCACTTCAGCTCGGACACCCTTGTTCCATTTAGCGATGGCTTCATTGTATTCGGCGTGGTAGATGGTCTTCTGTGTAAACTCTTTAACTTGTGTAAGGGTAAACTCCTTGCCGTTTCCGATACGGTCGACGAGGAGCTTGAGCAAGGTCTCTTCATGTGCATACTGCGTGTTGCGGTCGACCAGTTCAAACTGGTCTTCAGATACTTGGCGTAAGTTTCCTTTTCGTATCAGGTCGAGAATAGCTGCTACGGTCACATGCGGTGACAAGAATGGTGAGTTGGTGAAATATAATGTTGCCGGAATACTCATCGTCTCAGCAGGTACTGTGAAACCTGAAGCATCACTTTGGACCGATTTTTTACGTCGTGCTGCACGCAACCAGAGGACTAGCACCGACAGCAGTAGAAGTGTTCCTCCTACTGTGACAGCTGGTTTTGCGATTGTACTCGCTGTTTGTTGATTTTCTGAGAACACCGCAGCTTGCTCTTGCATGCGAATGTTGTCTTCGGCCATGTCATCTCGGACTGCTCCATTTGAAGTCGAGAGGGCGGGGAACAGGTCTGCATCAAAAATCGCCCGAACGTCCCCGTTTTCTCCTTCATCGACTAAGCCGATCTCAAAAAGGGCAGTTCCATCTGCTGTGACCATTTGGGAACCAAATGCTTCTTCGTATCCCAGTGCTTCTGTGTTGGTGGATGTGCCCGGTGGCGTCACAGAAATAGTGATGTCTTGATACGCACTCTCGTTGCTTTCATCAAAGAAGGCGTAGTAGAACTGGGCCCCGTCTTCAAACTTTTCCACAACATCCGTAATAGTATAAGTTAAATCGATTGTCACGGTATCGCCGTCTTCACCAGCTCGGTAGACGCGGTACATCCCGTCCACAAATTCCGTTCGGAGAGCCTTGCCATTTTCAAACGCCTGAAAATTTTCAATCGAAGTGCCTTCTTTTTCTATCAAGCTTCTCGTAATCCCATTGAAGTCTTCTTCAAACGCATACGTGAAACGCTCTGTTACAGAAGCAGAGCCGTCTTCATTCAGCTGAGCATCAATTCGTACCGTTTCAATTTCAAAGTCGATGGCCAGCGCCTGCACAGGAAACAGACCGATAAGTGTCAAAGTCACTACTAAAGATAGTATCCAGTTTTTCTTCATACGAAATCACCTCTTAGTTACTTTACGAATAAAGTGGCGAGAAGTTTCGGAAAGTGAAAGAAATTGCTCCCAGGGAAGAATTCAGAAAGAAGTATACTCGTTCATTGAAATCTTCCCTGGGAGCTAAAATTTATGTCTCTGAAATTTATTGAACATCAGCATTGCTAAATTGAAGAGACTCGATGACAACTGCATCTCCCTCAGTCCATTGAACGTGAACAGCGACAGGGTTGTAAGATTCAAACTTTTCTATGAGGTCATCATTCGACAACTTATAGATAAGCTTTCCATCTGAAGGCAATCCATCAAATTCTTTTGAGAGTTCTCCGTCAAGTTGGATGAAGGACAACTTGTTCATTGCATCGGTTAATTGATCTGCATTTTCCCCAGTATAGGTTGCAACAAGCTTCGCATCGTCTTCGCTTTCCTCGCCATGAAGTGTGATTTCGCCTGCCCAATCTCGAATTCCAGCTTTATAAACTTGCGTTTCTTGTTCAGGCCCTCCACAACCCGAAAGTAAGAGACAAAATATCATAATTGATCCAAACCATTTTTTCATACTACCACCCCTTAACTGTATGATTATACGTATATTTACTTTTTTAGGGAATAGCATTACGATGAAAGAAATGACTTGGAGGAGTGTTGATTTAGATGAAGCCATTCAAGATGCTTACACTCATTGCACTTGCCTTAACTCTTGCTGGCCTGTTTTTCGAATGGGTCCAAATCGAATTTGTAAGTGGGAATGGGCTGAACCACTGGTCCGGTATTTATATGCTGCTATTGACGCCGATTGCGCTGTACATGGTCTTTAAAGAAATCAGCCCGAAAGCGGTCCTCCTTATCTTGTTTGCGCTGCCTCTATTCGCCATCACACAGTTCATTTTCTTCGCAGAGATCTTGAACATCTCTAGTTGGGATATCCGTTTTAGCCTAGAAGTGGTTCAAATCGGATTCTTCATCTCTCTACTCGCTGGAGTAGTGGCTTTGATTAGTTACGGTGTGCATTATTTCCAAACTAGAAAACTGGCATGACACAGACCCCAGGGAGCCGATTCCTGGGGTTAAAAAATTTTCAAAATAAATGAAACGATAATGAATCCAGCTCCGTCTACAAGCAACTAGAAAAAGTGAGGTGAAGAAGTGGCTCCGGTACATACGAAAATACAACGGCTCGAACTCGCAATGGAAGAGCATGGGGAAATGCTGATGCGCCTTGCGATGACCTATGTCAAAGACAGGCAAATAGCTGAAGACATCACGCAAGATGTTTTTGTAAAAGCCTTTGAGAAACTTGAGGACTACAGGGGGGAAGCTTCCTACAAGAACTATCTTTGCAAACTGACCATCAACCGCTGCCAAGACTATTTCAGAAGTTGGCACTATAAAAACGCACAGGTCATTCAGTGGTGGGATCGCATCTTGCAACCAACCCCTTCACTCGATAGTGTATTGATGAAACAAGATGCTTCACATGAACTAGGGCAAGCAATCCTAGCTCTGCCAATCCGTTACCGAGAAGCCATCGTGTTGTATTATTACCAAGAGTTTTCAGTAGAAGAGATTGCCACGTTACTTGAGACGCCCGCAAATACCGTGAAGACCCGATTGAAACGCGCGCGCGACCGATTGAAAATCATGTTAGAAGAGGAGGAGTTCGATGGACAAGCAAATCAAACAGGCCCTTGATCATCAACTCGGAGAAGAGCCGCTGTTTCATGAGTGGCAGAAGCGAGAGATTCGCAAACGAGTATCTTCGAATTCGACGCACAAACCACACAGGTCTCGACTGCTTATTGTAGTTCCTGTTGCCGTATTCTTTCTGCTCCTAGCAGGTGGCTATCTGTTCTCGCAATTGGCGACTCCAACATCGTCGACTCAGACCGCGCAGCAGACTCCTATCGAACCGGCTCCTGAGATTCCTGTAGTGACTGCTGATGAGGATGATTTATTGATTGAGTGGGCACAAGACAACATGGATAGAGGAAACCATGACTACATCACTATCAATAAAGCCCCCCTTGTAGTGGATCCAAATACTAAAGAATGGTCCCAAGGAGACGTTGTGTACTACACACAACCTCAGGTGGGAGAAGAGCCGCCTTCTATGAGCATCGGGCGAATAATTGGCCTGCCTGGAAGCACGGTCGAAATCATTGACGGCCAAGTCTATTTAGATGGCGAGCCGGTCAACACCTTCTATGGGCAAGCAAGAACTTTAGGTCTCACTGAGGAAGAGTATTTTGAGAAGGTCAATGCAGAAAACGTGGATATACAAAGTATGAAAGAGTATTTCGCCACCTCGATGGAAAAGGTCACAGTACCACAAAATAGTTACTTCATTTTATCGGATATGTGGTGGAGAGGTACGGATAGTAAAGAGTTTGGACCGGTGGAAGCAGACGCCTTACTAGGGAAAGTAGAAGGTTATGCGGAAGCGGGGAGTTTTACTAAAGCTTCTAAACAAACGTTTGCAGAAGTGTTTCCTCAAATCAATTTTGAGGAGGTTAGTTTAGTAAACATTACTAGGTTAGGAAATGGTTCGGGGCAGGTTCAGTTTGATCCCGAAAAGTCCTCTCATGAACTGAGCGAAAGTGAGATAGAGGAACTGCTCCCAGTACTTACTTCGCACAAGCTAACAGAGTCACAGATTCAAGATGACACGGGACTTCAATTCACTTATCAAGTCGTAATCTTTACAAAGGAACAAGAATTGTTCCTGGTATTGAATGAAGATCTCTTGCATCCGAATATGACGACGCTATTTTATAACTCAGAATCAACTGAGCTCTACACGTATATTGATGAATTTATGAAATCGAAAGGCAAGTAGTGGTTCATTTGTTCCTAGGGAATATTTCAAAGTATGAAGTTAACTTCATAATGAATTCTTCCCTGGGAACTTTGTTTTATATGCATCCTTAATTTACCTTTTTCGTCCTGATCAATAAGTCGTATTTTAGGAGCCTTACATATGAAATCTACATTGTACTTTTCCACTCTATTTAAGAAAAAACATATACCAATCCTTATTATCACGGCCGCACTTCTATTCTTTGGTTTACCACTTTGGTTCTGGCTTCCCTTTTTCACAATCAGAGGCCCTGAAATCTGGAGTAATTTATTTTTAATTGGAATCGTGACGGCAACTCTTGTTACTTTGATTCTTTTACCGTTGCAGTTTACAGTAGTTTCAAAACAAGAATATGAAAAATCTGTAAGGCGCCGAATAATTTCTAGATTTTCACTTCGCTTTTTTCTAGGTTTTTCAACCGTGTATTTTATTTTGTTGGTTAGCTATAGTCTTTCCAATGGTTGAAAGATAAGAGGAGCTTTTACCAGTGCACTTGAAGTTTGTTGCCACTAGGATCATAGAAGTGAAAGTACAGGTGGCCGTCATCTTCCTGAATCGGTTCGACTTTCACATTCTGCTCGATTAGATGAGCATGAAATTTACGGATTTCAGTGCTGCTAAACCCGATAGCGAACTCGTCTTCACCATCTTTCTTAAAATGCGAAAAAGTTTCATCTAAAGTCTGAATTAGGACGAGCAGAAAAGGTCCTTCACCAACTTTAAAAACAGCGCGGTCCTCTTTTTGATCTACTTTCTTAAAGCCAAGGGTTTCTGCATACCAATTCGTAGATACGGCTAGTTCTTTTACAGGTATTCGGATGTAGTGGACTTGCTCAATGAACGAGGGACTCATGGAATTCTCTCCTTGTATAAACGGTATACTTCATAGTTCAATGTTTGGGATCACATTTCCTTTAATTTGAAACCAATCTTTCGTTTCAATTGTATATAAAATATAAACAAGTGGATGACGCAGGGGGATAAAACTATGCAGGAAAAAGGACAACTAATAAGATGGGTTCCTCTAGAGGGGGAAGTGTTTGATCGATTTATGAAGCCGATGTATTTGGAGAATCTCGAATTTGATGGAGAATTACGGCTGACTGTAGGTCCTGAGAACAACCGTTATCAATTCGTTTACGAGCGAACGGAGAGGTTCTTTTTTCCGATTCGAGCGCACCGCATACATTTAGAAGTTGTTCGTCATGATTTAGAGGAGCGTATTGGAGATATTATCGGAAATTTAAAAGTGTCAGGTCAACCACTCTCCAAATACAATCATACGTTTTTCAAAGTCTCTAACTCTTCTTACCTAGAGGAGTATTTGAAGATAGACGACTCCATTCCGGAGTTTGAAATCGCTGCGCTCGAGCACCACCTGTATATCACAGACGATTACTTTATCGATGTGTTGGCGAATGTGCAGCCGACAATCAAGAAGCTGTAGACAAATTAGCTCCCAGGGAAGATTTCAATTAAGAAGATAACTTCTTCATTGAAATGTTCCCTGGGAACTTTTTTCATTCAATCTCTCGAGCTATTCGAATTACTTCTACCATGTCATTCATGCGCATTTCTGCATTTTCAAGGTTTTCGTGATAGGCATCAATGTTAGTGCTGTTTAATACTTCCTGATACAAAGCAATTGTCTCATCAAGCCAGCTAGTTAGTTCCTTATGGCTTTGCTGATAATTTCGCAATTGATTTAACTGAGGAAGAAGCATAGTTTCGATGGCATACTTTTCATGCGATACTCCGCTAGATTCTAAAGTATCTGTAGGACCATAATTTGTAGTATTGGCATTTTGATCTTCAATGATGGTAGTAAGTCTTCCCATAAACATTCCAATAAACTGTCCCTCAGTAGGGGCAGGCGGAGATTCACCAGAAGGGTAGCTTTTGGACTTGAAGAATCCTGTGTTTCTATCAAATTGGTATCCATTCTCATAAGTTCCTGAAGCCCCAATCTGTCCATCAGTAGGTAATTTGTATTCATGAAGAATTTTGCCAATAGAATCGTAAGGAGCTTCTAGTTCTTCAAGAAGTTCTTCGGTAGTTGGCTCAATCTTAGCGGCTTCCTCAATGTACTGCTGCGTTACATAAACATTGCCACTCGCATCTTCAAACATTCTTGGAGCTGTCTGAGTCAAAGTGAAAACCAAGTTTCCATCACTATAAATGGAGAACAAGGAATCTTCACGCACAACGGTAATTTTTGAATACGTCGTTTCGCTAGCCTGTTCTGAAGACGCACCATCCGGGTCCGTCCAAGGTCGAACCGCGCTCATCATTGGATCAGTAAAGATAGTCAAGTTCCCATCCATAAATTGTAGCGAGTCTCCAGAATTCGTTTGCCCTTGAAGCATCATTCCTTCAAAAATATGCGTCTCAGGAGGAGGTTCGGGAGCCGCTGACTGCTCGTTTTGTAGCCAAGTGCTCAGGCCAATCAGTATAACAAGAAAGAGTGCTGCAACAGCTACAAACGGGGCAATTGGAAAGGAGCGTTTTTTCTTATTCAGTGCTTCACGAACAGCTTGTTTGTTGGTGCTATCAAACGCTGCATCTTTGAATGCAGTTGCATCCATAGCGGCTTTCAATGACTTTAATTCGTTCTCCATAACTCTTCCACTCCTTTCAACCTCACTTGCAGTACGGATTTCGCACGACGCAATCGACTGTGTAATGTGGCTTCTTTTACGTTCAAAATCTCGCTGATCTCCGGAACTGTCAGCTCTTCGTAATAAAACAGGAAAATGACTTCTCGGTACTCTTGTTTTAATGCGAGAACGACCTGACTCAGTTGCTCGTTAAATTGCTGTTGCTCCATGACTAGGTCTAGCGATATTGTAGTCTTCTCGGTTTTAGAAGACTCTAGTCCAGTCACACGTCGAAACCAAGACGAATTTAAATAATCCTTTGACTGATTGATTGTCAATCGAATCAACCAGGCCTTCATAGAGTAGATTTTTTCTCGACTTTCGTACTGCGGGTACACCTTCACGAAAACATCCTGCACCACGTCTTGCGCTGTTGACCAGCTTTTCACATATGTATAAGCAAGCTTTGTCATTTCAAGTCCGTACTCGTCCATAAGGGCGTCGTGCCACTTGTGTTGGGACGGTACATCATTCCTCGATTCTTCCATGCATTCCACCTCTTTACATATATAACGATTGAAGACGGCAAATACTTTCATTTTTTTGAAAAAAACTGAAGCGACTTTTATCAGGTAGGAAATTCATCATAAATGAAGGATTTGGGAACTATTTCAAGAACTAGTACGTAAAGAAGAGAACTATCAGATAGTACGAGAGGAGTGGAGGCTGTGAAATGGAATTATGCGGTTGTTATTTTACCGTTGCTAGTTATTGTGGGGATCATTGCTAACAATACATACGCAGCTTCAAAGTCTTATGACTTGATTCATAGTGTTTCCAACGAGACTTGGAGTTTGGAGTACACAGTAAGCAAACAGAAGAACGATGACTGGGTATTGACTCAAAATCTTTATGCGAAAGAGCCTATCACTTTAAAAGAAATTACATTATCTACTGAATTTCAATCAGATGATCCTTACACAATAGGCAATTCAGAAATGAAGAGTCAAAAAGCTTATACTTACGAGAATCCCCTCATAATCAGTTCGGAATATGAAAGACTGCCTAATACGAAGCGACTGAGTGACGAAGAAATACTAGAGATTCTCTCACATCTTGTAACGACCGTTACTTGGAATGATGGGAAAGGGAAAGTTCAGGAAGTGGAGATGGAATGGGAGTGAAACTGGTTCCTAGGGAAGATTTCAAAGTATGAAATAACGAGAGAAGAAGTGACAATAAAATTTATCAGAACTGAAAAGAGGGAACTCTATGTGGAAATTTATCGAAGTACATAAGAACCAGTTGGCAACACACCAAGACCGATGGAACGCTTGCATCGAAGCAGTAACAGAGAATAGTATACCGCCTGATCAGGGTACTCCTAAGACGGCTTGGTTCGCCTATTCTTATTTCTTTGAAATGGAGTCTGGAGGACATGAAGCCTATTTTTATCATTTGGACCAGGTGATTAAAGAATATGGAGCCGAAAGATTTTTACAAAACACAGAAAAGGCGCTTCAAACAATTGGAGCTGATCAACACGCTGCTATTGTGAGACAGTATGGCAAAAGCTTATGGGACTTGTATCTTCAAGTGGAGGAACAATCCATCCAGGAAGACCTTCTTTATGAAGAACTTGCGATTGCAGATAAGTCCTACTATGCCTCCGAGCCCCCACTTCAAGAGTATTTAGAAACATTCTGTGAGGAGAATTACCAAAATCTGATGACGGTTTTAGATTGATGAGAGAGGTGCGAGAATAGCGGAGGCTGTGAAATGGAATCATGCGATTTTGTTACCACTGCTAGTTATCGTGGCGATGGATGAGAGTGAACTAGAAAAATATTTACTTCTGCAAGAACATAAAAATCATCTATAAAAGGAGAGATTCCAATGATCATTGTCACTACAGAAAAAATCGAAAACTATGAAGTGGTAGAGGTGTTAGGTCCAGTATTTGGACTCACAGTTCGCGCTCGAGGGCTGGGTAAAGATATCATGGCTTCGTTTAAGGGGTTACTTGGTGGAGAAATCAACCAGTACACAGAAATGTTAGAAGACGCGCGCAAACAAGCGATGGACCGCATGGTGCAAAACGCTACATACATGGGAGCGAACGCTATCGTAATGATGCGTTTTGACTCAGGAGAAATTGGACAAAACATGAGTGAAATCGTGGCTTATGGTACGGCGGTCAAAGTGGAGAAGAGACTATAATGGAGTGGATTCTTGGGTTTTATGGAGTGCAGCTCCTCGTCATTATCGTAATTGCTGTAGCATCATGGCTCATCTGGGACAAGCGATTCAAAAACAAACACGGGCAGTCGGTCCCCAAAGGCTTCGAGCGAACGAATGAAGTTTCAATAGATCCAACGACTCAGAAGAAGCTAGTGGTCTATTTTAACCCGGAGACGGGGGAGCGGTTTTATAAAGAAGAATAAAATGTAACAATTAGGAAAATGATATACTGTACTTAATGAAAGAAATCAGAAAGTAGGCGTTTTCTATAATTATCTACAACGAGTCCACTGCTAAGTTCATAGAACATGTAATGGAACAGAGAATTGAAAATGTCTTGCTTGAACGGGTCAAAGAAAAGATGAACCAGTTTGTCTCGATGAGTGAAATCCGTTCTTGGACAAATTCTTTACCGCAGATGGCAAAAGTTTTGAGAGCTGCAAAATTAAAAGAAGATACTCATGTTTTGCTGGAATATAAACTTCCTTCGACTGAAAAACGAATAGACTTCTTGATTACAGGAGAAGATCAATCCGGAAATCAAAATGCGGTAATTGTGGAATTGAAGCAGTGGCAAAAGACAGAGGTAGCAATGGGAGACGGAATCGTCAAAACATTATTAGGCGGGCGGATTCGAGAGACCGTTCACCCCTCTTATCAATCGCTGTCCTATAAAAGATACCTCGAGAACTTCAACGAGGCGTTGTATGCAGACTCTTCAATCCAATTGAGCTCCTGTGCTTATCTACATAACTATATTCCCGAACGCAATCGCAATGAAGAGCCACTTCTTCATGACCGCTACACAAACTATGTGGAGCAGTCACCGCTCTATTTTCAATTTGACGATCTAGAGTTATCGGAACGAATTAAAGAGGCAGTTGTAGCGGGTAAAGGGCGCGAAATAGCGAAACGTATTGAAGAAGGACGCATTCGACCATCCAAACGTCTAGTTGAAGCTGTGAACTCGCTATTCAAGGGGAATGAAGAGTTCATTCTGTTAGACGAACAGAAAGTGGCTTATGAAAAGGTTCTCTCTATCTATAATGACTTAGATCATGAGTCCGATCAAAAGCATACAATTTTGATTAAAGGTGGTCCAGGAACAGGGAAGTCTGTAATTGGATTAAACTTAATGAACTTTCTTCTAGGAGACGAGGCTACTATCGAATACATCACCCCGAACCAGTCATTCCGAGAAATTTTACGCAAAAAGTTGATTGGCAGAAGTGGATTTGTAGAAATTCGGAGTTTTTTTAAAGGGTCTGCATCGTATGTCGAGACTCCAAACAATTATTACGATGTCTTAGTGTGTGACGAAGCACACCGGTTGAAAAATCAAGGACATATGAAAAAGAAGATTGAAGGAGAAAATCAGGCTACTCAAATTATTCGGGCGAGCCGACTCAGTGTATTCTTTATTGACGATGAACAAGTCATTTCCAATAAAGACATTGGCAGATTTGATTTACTCAAAGAAGAAGCAGAAAAGCAAAACTCTATTGTACATGTAGTGGAGCTGGATTCTCAGTTTCGGTGTTCAGGTTCAGGGAATTATTTGGAATGGTTGGATAACTTGTTGTATGACCGACGTGAAGACGCTGTACTCGACGGAGATTTTGAATTCGAAGTAGTGGATTCACCACATGGACTTTACAACAAAGTCGTAAAAGAAAAAGGCGGACGGCTTTTAGCTGGGTATGCGTGGGACTGGAACACCAAGCTTGTAGATGGAGAACTTTCAAAAGATGTTACGATTGATGAGCATCAGTTTGCCATGCCGTGGAACGACCCGAATCGAATCGATTGGGCCATCCATCCGGAAGGTGCGGATCAAATTGGTTGTATCCATACGGTGCAAGGCCTAGAAATGGAATATGTGGGTGTAATCATCGGGAAAGATCTTACTTATGATGCTGAGACAATGTCCTTACAGGTTAATCGGGAACATTTCAAGGATAAAGGAGCACGACCTGCTAAGCCAAAAGGAACCTACAAAGTCGATCCATTAGACCAGTTAGTAAGAAATACATATAAAACATTGATGACCCGTGGGATGAAGGGCTGCTATGTATATTGTGTGGATGAACAACTGGGTGAACGAATAAAAAAGTTGATGAATAAGAATAGCGAAAATAAATTATAGTTCCCAGGGGATTTCTCGGTTCAAGTAATCTTGATATTGAAAAACTCCCTGGGAGCTTTTTTAACTACATTAGCTATTTCTACCAAAAATAAGTTATACATCCATTTAGGATTCTTTTATACTAGAAGTATATAGACAGGGGGAGTGGAATGAAGTGGTTTTGGATTGTTATGAAGAAAGCAGCTGTTCTTGAAGGAAGGGCGAGACGAAAAGAGTACTGGATGTTCACACTAGTCTCGTGTGTCATCGTGTTTGGACTCACTGTAGCGGATTACATTTTGGGATGGATGTTGATGCCAGATGTAGGAGTACTCTCGACAATTGCAAGTTTGATTTTCCTTGTTCCAACTATAGCGGTTAGTGTTCGCCGTTTACACGATTTAGGGAAGAGCGGCTGGTGGTTCTTGCTGATATTTGTTCCAATCGTCGGTCCAATAGCTTTGTTGGTCATGTTCTGCTTCGACAGTGAGGCTTACGCTAATCAATTTGGAGTCAATCCTAAATACAATTTGTAAGGGGAGAGAAATCAAAATGAATCGAGTTTCAAAAATTCTTATGGTGGTTAGTTTGATTGCATTTCTAGTCGCAAGCTTTTATTTATTCGAAGTACTCATTGACCGCACAACATTTTATATTCTATTGCTCATTGGTGGATTGGCTTTAGTTTTTGCTGGAGTGTTTTCAAGAAGAGCCAAGCAATCATTATAATTACATAGGGGATGTCTAGATGCAGAATGATCGTAGGCAATCGGTAAAAAAAGTAGCTTTAGTTTTTTGGCAAGCGCATTGGTGATTCTATTAGCTAGTTTATATTTTGCGAATCAGGATCAAACCCTAGAGGATGTCTTAAGAGAAAATGGCCTTTACTCGATTTCAAGAGCTAGCGTCACTTCTTCTGTGCACTTATCAGAAGAAAACTCCTTCACTTATCGTTTGAGTGAGGAAGAAAGCACACGACTTACCGAAATTTTAAAATCTCAACAGCTGAACCGACTGTTTTTTAATAAGTTTAAACCTGAAGAATATACCTATAGTCTCTTCTTAGAAGACGACCAACGGCAGGTGATTTTAGAAGTAGGACCAGATAAGATGCATCTTTACGCAACGAATTTGTATTTTGAGAACAAGACGGATGATTTGAATTTGTTCATGTATGAACTGTTTGAAACCCATGGAAAATGATCTCCATGGGTTTCTTTTCATTCCACCAACTCGACTTCGACGTTAGGAAGGTGTGAGTCTATCAATAATTTAATGGAATCCAGTTGGCTATAAATATAAAACGGGAAGACGTAACTTTTGCCACTCTTCATGTGAATCGTCAGCTTGCCTTTGTCCCAATCCGTCGTCACTCTGCTTTTTTTAGCATCGATATGAAGTTTGTCTATATCATCAAATCGAATGGTGAACGCTTTTCGAGGACGGGACAAAGTAGCCGTATCTTGTTGTTTGTATGCACGGCGGTAAGCAGCACGATCTGCTTTGTCTTTCTTCTCTAAATAAATATAGAGTGGAATGAATAGCAGGGAGACCAGTGTCGTGTCTGCTTGAGAGATACTTTCCAACCAGTCCGAACGACTTGGTTTAGGAACTAGATAGAGGGCGTCATCTAGTGGGTAGAACAGATACTCTTTGTTCATAAGGTAGTTGCGTTGTAACTCTACATTCAAAGCGGCTCCGCTGCTAGTCATCGAATCGTCTCCAAAAAGTCCTCATTGAAAGGGAATGTTTTATTTTCAACATGCTGAATCAAATCGTGCAGTTCTTTATACACGCGCACTTTTAATTCTTCGCTATACCCGTAGCGAATGCTATTTTCGAGAAATTCGTCCTCGTCCACGACCTGCCAGCCTGTCTCTGGTCGTTTGACATAATCTACATCGTAATCCACGAAATGAACTTCGTTTTCTAAGAACACAGGTGGGTGCGCGATGTTGCAGTAGGCGGACACGATTTGATCGTCCACGACATCGAACGAAGCGCTGAACCACTGATCTTTCATGAAAATTTCAATGGAATCATGAGGGACCGTAAAGACGGCACCTCTTGTATAATGCGTGAGTTGCCGACCAGCTTTACTAGACACAACGAGATAGTCGTCGGTCTCCGCGAGAAAGGTCGTTTGCCATTCGTAATGTAAAATATCCGGATGTTTGAAAGATTTGATGGTCAACGTGGTCATAGAAGGCTCCTTTTTAAGAAGGTCTTTTAAAAAAGTGTAGCATACCAAGTATCCAATATTGTACAGAATGGGAAAAAGTGCTATTCTAGTCACAACTTGAAATCAGCGATGAAAAGGAAAGTAGATGCAAAGGGATTGGATAGAGAGCTTCTGTCGGTGGAAATGAAGCGAATGCCTAGTGTTGAAAATGGCCTTGGAGCTGCGTACCGAATATTGAGTAGGCTACGCCGAGACGCGCACTCGTTACAACAGCAGCAGTATGCATACGTACTGGCAGAGGCAGATGATGTGAGTCATTTGCGAATTTAGGTGGTACCACGACCCGTTCGTCCTAATCGATTTGATCGATTGGGGCTTTTTTTGTAACTAAAAGGAGGAAGTAAGATGGCGATTTTTATTGGAGGAGCTTGGCCGTATGCCAATGGCTCTCTGCATATTGGACATGTAGCGGCATTGCTACCTGGAGACACGATTGCACGCTACTACAGACAGAAAGGGGAAGAGGTACTGTATGTATCCGGCAGTGATTGCAACGGGACGCCGATTTCGATTCGTGCGAATCAGGAAGGGAAGACTGTGCAGGAGATTGCGGACCACTATCATGAGGAGTTTACAGAAACGTTTTATAAGCTCGGCTTCACGTACGATTTATACACTAGGACAGATGACGGGAAGCACCACAAATTTGTGCAAGAGCTCTTTCTCAAGCTATTAGAGAATGGGCATTTGTACAAAAAGACGATTGAACAGGCGTATTGTACTGTCGATAAGCAGTTCCTGCCCGATCGCTTTGTAGAAGGGATTTGTCCGGTATGCGGAGCTAGAGCTCGCGGAGACCAGTGTGACAACTGCTCGACGATCTTAGATCCACTCGATTTGATCGATAAGACCTGCAAGATCTGTGGAACTCCTCCTGAGATTCGCGAGACGGAGCATTTTTATTTCGAATTTAGCGCGTTTCAACAGGAGTTAGAGCGACTAGTTTCACAACGAGAAATAGAAGGAACGTGGCGCGACAATGCGGTGCAACTGACAAAACGGTATTTGCAGGAGGGGATCTTAGACCGAGCGGTGACACGAGATCTTCCGAATGGGGTTCCTGTTCCGGTCGCTGGATTTGAAGACAAGAAGATTTATGTGTGGATTGAAGCGGTGGCAGGTTATTATACGGCGAGCCGCAAATGGGGAGAGCAACATCAGACGGACATCACGCAGTTTTGGGGGCCGGAAGCCACGAGCTATTACGTACACGGGAAAGACAACATCCCCTTCCACACCGTCATCTGGCCATCGATTGTCAGTGGAGTTGGACTTGAGGCTGCCCCAAATTATATCGTTTCCAACGAATACATGACGCTCGAGAAACGGAAAATCTCGACGAGCCAGAACTGGGCAGTGTGGGTACCGGAGCTTTTAGAGAGCTATCATACTGACAGTCTGCGCTACTTTTTGACGATGAATGCCCCAGAAAATCGCGATACGGATTTTTCATGGCGTGAATTTATTTATAGTCACAATAGTGAGTTGCTGGGAGCTTACGGGAACCTCGTCAACCGGACATTCAAGTTTTTAGAGAAGTCTTTTGAATCGACAGTGCCTCAAGTCGAAGTGGACCAGAGTATTGTGAATCAAATTGAAGTACTCTATGAGCAAGTAGGGAAGGGGATTGAGTCGGCACAATTAAAAAAATCACTTGAGAGCGTCTTTGAATTTGTACGCTCTATGAATCGCTACTTTGATGAACGGGAGCCGTGGACGAAGTTGAATCAAGACCTGCCTCATGCTGAACAGACGTTAGCGACCTGTGTCCTTGCGATTCAAAACTTGGCACAACTCTTGAAGCCGTTCTTACCGTTTGGTTCTGAGGTCATCGAGCGGATGACAGGAATGAAGTACGATAGGTGGGAATTTGTGAAGGAGTTGCCAAACAAACTAGCAGATATTCAACCGTTATATGCACGTATTGATGTGGGTCAGATCGAAGTGGAAGTAGAAAAACTGAAAAATTGAGACAACCCCAGGGGTTGTAGCCACAAGCAGACCGACGAGATGGCTTTGTTCTTAGCTAGATTTCAGTTTCCATAAAATCACTTGGGGCCTCAATGAGAACTCTTAGGGCTTTAAAGGGATTTGTACGGTCGCTAATAGTACCTAGAGAGTCGCTAAATCGAACCGCAAGGGTTTTAAATTTCCCAACCTACACCACGTCAACCGTCACACTTTTGTAACTGTATACCTCGTAACCCTATGATAGAATGAGAGCACCACCTGTAAGGAGGCACCAGGATGAAAACGAATCAAAAGATTATTTTAGCCACGCTGGCAGTGTTTGCTGTCATCATAGGCGTTGTATTATTCATGAACCGCGACACAGAAACAGAGAGTGCGGTAGTACCAGCTGATTCAGAGCGTGTCTATCCGCCAACTGAAGGCCAACCGATGCTTGGTGATGCAGACGCACCTGTCGAAATCGTTGAGTTTGGCGACTACAAATGTCCTTCTTGTAAACAGTGGACAGAGACTGTGTATCCACAGCTTGCTGAAGAGTTTATCGACACAGGAAAAGCCAACTTGAGCTATGTGAACGTATTGTTCCACGGCGAAGAATCCGTCATAGCAGCTCTAGCATCAGAATCTGTTTACGAACAAGATCCAGAAAACTTTTGGGAATTCAGTAAAGCAGTCTATGCTGCACAGCCTGCTACGCAAGAGCACGACAAGCCTTGGGTCACTATCGACAAAATGGCGGAAATCGTAGCGGAGACAGCACCTGGCGTTGACATTGAGAAAATGAAAGCGGATATGGCGGATGAAAACTCAGCTATCGTCCAAGAAGTCACTCGTGACAACGAACTAGTAGAGGAATTCAATATTCCATTTACACCAACGGTTTATGTAAACGGCGTGTTCTTAGAAGACCCGTTCGATTACGAGCAAATTGTAAAGCTGATTGAGGAAGGACAGAACTAACATGGAAAAGACTCGTTCTTCTTGGTTTGAAATGTATGCACTTTATATCGCGTGGGTCATCTCATTGACCGCTACACTTGGAAGTTTGTACTTTAGCGAAATTAGAGAGTTCGTCCCGTGTGAACTGTGTTGGATTCAGCGAATCTTCATGTATCCATTAACGATCCTACTAGGTATCGCAGCGTTCACGAACGATGTGCGGATGCGTCTCTATGTGTTGCCATTGACGCTAATCGGGGGAACGATTTCGCTGTATCATTATTTAGTTCAAAAAGTACCAGGTTTTGCAGATATCAAACCATGTGTTCAAGGCGTTCCCTGTAACATCCAATACATCAACTGGTTCGGGTTTGTGACGATTCCGTTTCTCGCACTCACTGCATTCACGTTGATGTCTATTGTGTTGATCGTTCTTCACATCAAACTGAAAAAAGCATAAAGAGAACCGCTGCTCTTAATTGGAGTCAGCGGTTCTTTCTATATAACGACTATAAAGATAGAGTAAAAGAGCAATTAATGCGGCTAGTCCAAAGTACGTGGCTAACAAAAACCAGATGGAAATATGAACGACTCCTGCAAAGCCGAACTGGGTGGAGAGGAACCGGAACGTACTGAAGTTGTCGACTGCTGCCGGAATGTAACTGAACATTTCCCATAGACTGATGCCCATCATCCCTAAAAAATAGAGGACGTGTGCAACAAATGATAAAAGTAATGCAGAAATAATGATGCGCATAGCAACCTCCCCAGTTGCTACTTGCAACTGTCTGTAAATGGAATCTTTAGTTAACCATATCCATTAGAGACGTTTGCGTCAAGATGATTTTGGTCCTAACCAATTAAAAGTTCTGAGAATTTCTTAATTACTCGGTCCGCTTGCTTCAGTTCTTCGATTTGAGCAAAGTCGAAATCGACACCTACAGAAGACAAGTTGTTATCTTTTGCTGCTTTGAAATCTGAGAGTCGGTCACCAATTACGATAGCGTTCGTGTATCCAAAATCATCGAGAATCGACTGAACCAGTTCGGATTTGTTTCCAGAAGCAATCGCATCAATACTATGTACAGAAGTAAACGTGTATTGCAGCTGGAACGTCTTCACAATAGCTTCTAAATACGGAAGGTTCCCATTGCTCGCAATGTGGAGAGGGTAATCCTGAGCTAGCCTGGTTAGCGTCGTTTCGACGTCTTCATAAAGGGAACCTCGTCCAGATTCGATTTCGTCGATGAGTGCCAGTTGGAAAAAGCGATTTGCTTGTTTCTGCTGCTCGGTCGAAAGGTGAGGGCAGAGGGTTTGCCATACTACTGGGAGGGGGACTCCCATAATCTCTCGGTAAACTTGAAGCGGTGTTGCGCCGCTCCAGAGTTGTTGCTTCCGTAACTCGGTGAATGTTGCTTCAAGAGCTGGCTCTAAAATCAGATGAGTCTTGAAGAGTGTGCCGTCCATATCGAAAATATAAGCTTGTGTCATGAAATCATCCTTTCTATAAGGGGGAGACGTTTCAAAAATGTCATCGGGTGCAGGATGACGTATACTAATGGAAAAGTAGATGAATGGGGGATACCGGCATGCATGCACTGGTCATTGGCGCAACGGGCGCAACTGGAAAAGATCTTGTAGAACAATTACTGAATGACGAGCAGTTCGAGAAAGTCACGCTTTTCGTGCGGAGAAGCTTCCCTCTGCAACATGAGAAGCTGCATACGCACACGATTGACTTTGACCGTCCGCAACACTGGCACCGCCTAGTTGAAGGAGATGTCCTGTTTTCATGTCTGGGCACGACAATTAAAGCAGCTGGCACACAAGACGAACAATGGAAAGTCGACTATGACTACCAATATCAATTCGCCGATGCAGCAAGCGCGAATGGTGTCACAAACTATGTCCTTGTCTCGTCTACTGGAGCAGACCCGAAGTCCCGAGTGTTTTACTCTCGGATGAAAGGTCAGCTTGAAGAAGCCGTGAAGAAATTGCCGTTTGAGTCCATCACCATCTTACAGCCTCCTATCTTAGATCGCCGGGATAGCGACCGCACAGGTGAGAAGGTCGGGCTCCGTGTCATTCAAGTCATGAACAAAGTGGGCCTCTTCAAGTCGCAACGGCCTTTGTCAACACGCGAATTGGCCGCCACGATGATTCGGGCAGCCAAGCAGAAACGCTCAGGAGTAGTTGTCTGGACGGGCGAAGAGGTTCGCACACCAGCTCAAACTTAATCTTTTATCCGTAGACCCATCAGGCTTGCAAACAGCAGCGCTTGGTGGGTCGAAACCGTTGCCCCTCGCAAATCTTCAAGTTCCACTTTCATGACTTCAAAAGAATTACTGCTTAAATCGATGCCCTTAAGCGTAGTCTCCTCGAATGTCACATCTTCCATTGAGCAATTCACAATAGTCAGGTCTTCAAAAGTCGCTTTATAAAAATGAGCGAAGTCCAGTTTGATACTCTCTAATACAGAATTCTTGAGAGTTGTATTGCTGAACAAAGCATAAGGCATCGCACCTGTATCGAAGCGCACATCATAAAGTCTTGATTCACTAAAGTCGATACCGGTCATTCGGCAGTTGACGAACTCCACGCGATTGAAGGATCCTTTAGTCAGTGTCACATTGGAGAAATCGCAGTTCTCAAAGCGGCAGTCCGTCCAATCGGCTTGGATGAATTCACTGTCTGTGAAGCTACAGTTTTTGAACAGACAGTTCTGGATTCGAAGTCTCGGATACTTTTCTTCAATCAAGTTCTCGTCTGAGAGTTCGACGTGGAGAATTTCAGGGTCTTCGTGTAAGGGAATAGCTGCAAGAGTCGTTTCTAAAAGAGTTCCAGCGAATCGTGGAGCTTGTGTGGCCATAATCTCATCTCATTTCATATCTTTTTTCTCAGAGTAGCATAGGTAGCGGGCGATTCGCGACAAGTTTTGGGGGAATCGCGCCGACCTTTTCAAGTCACATCGACCCTCAACCTGATTCCGCTAATGATGGACGAATCGTGCCACGAAAGTATGGACTCGTACCACGAGAAGAGTGAATCGTGCCAACAAGAGTACAACAAAAGCATTTATCTTGAATTCGAGATAAATTACAACTATACTAAACTTAACAGAACGGGAGAGGAAGAATAGTATGAAAAAACAAACAGCGGGCATTCACCACATCACAGCAATCGTCGGACATCCACAAGAAAATGTCGATTTCTATGCAGGCGTCTTAGGGCTTCGGTTAGTCAAGCAGACCGTGAACTTCGACGATCCCGGAACGTATCATCTCTATTTTGGAAATGATGGAGGACGACCTGGATCCATCATCACGTTCTTTCCGTGGATAGGCGCGTATCAGGGGCAAATTGGAGACGGTCAGGTCGGCGTGACAAGCTATGCGATTCCGGTAGGCAGCATGCCGTTCTGGGTAAATCGCTTGGCAACACAGGCGATTCCATTCAAAAAAGCGACTCGCTTTAACGAAACCGTCCTACAGTTTGACGATCCGCACGGACTTCACATCGAATTGGTCGAGCGAGAAGAAGGGGAGCAAAACGACTGGACCTTTGGTTCTGTAACTCCGGAAGTCGCCATAAAAGGATTTGCTGGGGCTACACTCTACTCGACGAACCCAATCGCTACAGAGAGAACGCTGACAGAGGTCATGGGACTTGAAAAAGTAGCAGAAGAAGGCGACTACATTCGCTTCCGTTCGGAGGCGGCTATCGGCAATACAGTCGATTTGAAAATGGTGACGGGTAAAGTGGGCACGATGGGTGTCGGTACAGTCCATCATATCGCTTGGCGGGCAAAAGATGCAGAGGATCATCAAGACTGGCAGCGCTACGTCTATGACAAAGGCGAGCAAGTGACAGAAATCAAAGACCGTCAATACTTTGATGCGATTTACTTCAGAGAAGCGGGTGAGATCTTATTTGAGATTGCTACAGATCCACCAGGCTTTGCTCATGACGAATCTCAAGCGACGATGGGAGAGCAATTGATGCTTCCTTCTCAGTACGAGCAGTACCGCTCTCAAATCGAACAGCGCCTAATTCCAATTCGCAACCCACAGGCCTAATAAAAAACCTATCTTCCTGAGCAAGTACTCAATGGAAGATAGGTTTTCTTTGTTTCATAATTTGGAAAATAAGGAAGTGGCTGTTGTGGATATGAGGTCATAAAGGTATGATTGAAGGAAATACAAGTTATTAGCGTGGGGTGTGCATTTTGTGGGAAATGAAACGAATTCAAACGACACGTGGCATATTTGAACTGTTCACTTATGGAGAAGGCGAACCACTTGCTGTGACGCATCACTACAGCGAATTTAATGAGAAGGGGTCTCTTTTTGCTCAAGCACTTGCAAAACATTATAAGGTCTACCTGATCAATTTAAGAGGCGCTGGAAATTCTGTGAACGCGATAAAAGATGATGAATATAGTATGAATGAAACCGTGAAAGATTTGGATGCCATTCGGCAGGCACTTAGCTTCGAGAGGTGGGGATTCGCGGGACATTCTACCGGTGGTATGTTGGCTATGGTCTACGCTCTTGAATTTCCAGAGACCCTAACCAAAATTATTGTGGGTGGAGCGGCTGCTTCAAAGCTCTATGGAGACCATCCAGACTGCATTTATAGTCCGAAGAACCCAAATTACGAGCGAATCGTATACATCATGGATGCGTTAAGTACTACCAAGACGTCCGTCGAAGAACGGCAAAAATTAAGTTATGAGTGGGCTTTGATGTCGTATCACTCTGAAGAGAACTTAAAACTCTCTTTATCGAAGCCGAACAGTGGCAAGACGTGTGGACCTCGCTTAGATTATTTTCGAAAGATTGAATACCCTAAATTTGATTTAACTGAGCAATTGGCGTCCATAATGGTTCCTGCTTTTGTCTATTCAGGACAATATGATTCTCAATGTCCGGTCGTATTTGGTGCCGAAATCGCTGATAAAATTCCGAATGCTGAGTTTTGGTTATTCGAGAACAGCAATCATTTTCCATTCTCTGAAGAGGAAGAACGATTTAATCAATTTGTGTATGCGACAAAACAAGAAGTATAAAGAGAAACGAGGTGCTCTATCTTGATAGTACTTAGATTCTTAAAAGATCTCATCGACAGTATTGCCGATGTATTTCAACTTATAGGTTACTTTTTTGCTGGACTACTCATCGTCTCGGCAATTTTGTATGGGTTCACGTTTCTTGTAAACTTCCTGCTTTCTTAAAGAATCTTCTACATATAAAAAGCCTGAAACCCTAAATCATTAGTAGGGTCTCAGGCTTGTTTTTAAAGTGCGAGTAATTTCACTTTATCTGTAGCTTGTAATTCAGCAATCATCTCATGCCAAGCTTGTGGCTTCGCGCTTAGAATTCCATAATACATCGTTAAAAAGTCTGCAATCGCTTCGCCAGAAAGTGTGTCCGTTTCAACAAGTGGTAAGAAACAGAAATCAAGGTCGCTTACGGCGTCGCCTTCGTTTGTCCAAGAAGGATGGACATAAGAGAAATCGAGACGTTTGAAGCCGAGGTGAGCTAGAACTTCACGGCGCACGAATGGATTCATGGCTTGCAGGCCACCGAAGTCATGGCGAGCTGCACGGTACGGGTCATAGATTTCAGCGAATACACCTTGTAACTGAATTCCATGCTCTTTTGAAAGTTGTTGTAAATCTTCGTTACGCTTTTGAGCTAAGAATGGGCCAACCCCCATACCTTCCTTACCAATCAACGTGAAATCGGTCATCGAAAGTTTGCGGTCTGGATAGAAGCGGTATTCTGTAGCACCGACTACTTCATCTCCTTCAACAGCGACGAACATCCGAATGGTTGGGTCTTGTAGTGGACCTTCCCACAGAGAAAATTCTAGAACCTCTTCTGCAGGGAAGACGTCTTGCATTAATTTATGCATCTTAGGGAATAACGGATCGTTAATGCCAGTGATTTGTACATAGTTCATTCTACTTCACTCCTAGTCTCCAAATTAAACGCGTACGTTGCGATCGGCTTTTAACCATTCTGGTGTTGGCAATGTTTCTGTTTCGACTTTTCCGAGATCTGGGTACAAGTCGAAGCGACGGTCTCTCCATGTTGTCACAGAACCGTGTTCACGGACTTCATATAGTAGAGAGAGGTCCAGGTCCGCTGTGATGACCATGTCATTGTTGATTTCGCCTTTGACTAGAATGCCGTCTTGAGGGAAGGGAACGTCGTTTGGTGTGATAACTGCAGCCTCACCAAAGTTGCCACGCATGAAATCTACGGTTGGTAGAGAACCGACTGTTCCTGTAGTTACAACATAGATTTGATTTTCGATAGTACGAGCATGACTTGTGTAGCGAACTCGGTTGAAGCCGTGGCGGTCGTCTGTACATGAAGGCGAAAAGACAACGTCCGCTCCCATGCCACGAGCCATGCGAACGACCTCAGGGAATTCAATATCATAACAAGTGATCATCGCAATCTTGCCTTTTGGCGTTTCAAAGATGCGGAGGGACTCGCCAGGAGTGATTCCCCATTCTTCGACTTCCGTTGGTGTTAGATGAAGTTTCGCTTGCTCGCCGATATGGCCGTCTGGTGAGAAGAGGTGCGCCACATTATAGAGCTTGTCGCCTTTTTGTGTCACGTGTGTTCCACCGATGATGTAGACTCCATGCTCGACCGCTAAGTTAGAGAACAGCTCGCGGTATGCGTCTGTATAAAGTGCCAGGTTTTGAATTGGTTGCCCCTGGCCTGTTTCTGAAATCGACAACAATTGGGTCGTCACGAACTCAGGGAATAAGATGAACTCTGTATTGAATTCAGCCGCTGTTTTGACGTAGTGCGTCACTTGATCAGCGAACTGTTGAAAGTTTTGGATGGTATGAAGATGATATTGAACAGCAGAAACCCGAAGTTTCATGATGAAAACCCCCTTGTACAAGTGTTTCGCTCGGAAAGCGCAATGAGAAAAGAATACCATAATTACATCGATTGTAAATCAAAAAAACTTGAAATTTCTAAGACATTTTTGGGAGCTTTCGGTATGCTTGAAGAAAAGAGTTTAGAGGAGGTTCAGCAAATGGAATTTCAACAAGTCATGAAAGAACTCGAGACGCTCGGTACGGAACGAACGAAAAAGCTTTACTTAGGAAATGGAGCACAAGAACCACTTTTCGGAGTGGCTACAGGTGCGATGAAGCCGATGGCCAAAGCCATCAAACGCAATCAACCTCTAGCAGAAGAGCTATACGCGACGAGTAACTACGATGCGATGTACTTTGCTGGAGTTATTGCCGACCCAGAAGCGATGACTGAAGAAGACTTTGATCGATGGATCGAGGCTGCTTATTTCTATATGCTATCGGATTATGTGGTGGCCGTCACATTATCCGAAGCTCCTATCGCACAGCAAGTGGCAGACCGCTGGATTGAAAGTGGTGAAGAGCTAAAGCGCTCGGCAGGGTGGAGCACCTATTGCTGGCTCCTCGGTAACCGCAAAGACGAAGAATTCGAAGTAGCGAAGATCCATCGACTGCTCGATCTTGTGAAGATGACGATTCATTCGGCTCCCCCACGAGCGCAGTCTTCGATGAACAACTTTGTGTACACTGTTGCCATTTCGTTCTTGCCTCTTCATGAGAAAGCCATTGAGACCGCAAGAGAAATCGGCCAAATCGAGATGGAGCGACCTGGTAAAAAACCGGCTGTTCTAGATGCTATTGCTTCTATTGAAAAGTGGATGAGTCGTGGAAAGCTTGGATTTAAACGGAGATACGTGCGGTGTTAAGGAGGAGCTCATGCGAGAAGTACTGCATATAATCAGACAATTGTCTGAAGAGCAAAGTCGGGAAGCTCTCCAGTATCTCTATCTAACAAGTTTAGGGGAACCGATTCAACTAAGGGACGCATTAGAAGAAGTATTGAGTAGTTTTACAAAAAAACAACAGGAAAAAGTTACAGAGATTCATCTAGTATTCGGCCTAAGTGCTGGGGGAGGATTGACCATTGCTTTTCCAGAGGGAAAAGTGATTGCCCTAGGAGACAATTTGGCTATCGGGCCCCTTTCAGACATTCCAAGTCTTGAAGGTTTGAAAAGAAGAGAAGAATGGCTAGGAGGTATCCTCGATACGGAAGACTACCTGAGATTTTCTCTTCAATGGGAAAACGTTCTGCTTGCATTAGAAACTATACCAAGTACTTTTCCGATTTATATCTGGGCAGGAGAACACGCTGGAGAGCAGATAGCGAAACAGTTAATTGTGAAGTTACTAGCCGGAAAAGAAAACCCAATCTTCGTTATAGATTCAACGTGTGTCTATAGAAGGTTATTTGATACGGCTGATACCCATACCCTCTCGATATATACGGGTGAAATGTCGATTGATCAACTCAAAGAAATCAAATCATCGGGATTGTTTAAAGAGCTAACTACAACGGAACGAAGAGATATCGAGAAGAATTGGGATCGATTTTCTCAGACGCAAAGCTACGTCCGCTTATTTGAGAATGGTGTGATTCAAGAATTTGATGAGACTGCTCTCGATTCCTTCATAGTTGAAGTGGTAAAAGAACAAAGTATGGATGGTAGTTTTATTAAAGCAGCGCGTATTGTAGGGGAAGTATACGGTCGTAAAGGATATCAATTGGGAGATTCATTTATTGAATCACGTTTGTTACGACTTATTATGACCGGGGTTCTTGAAATGCAAGGTTCTCCAAAGGAGATGCGTTGCTATAGCGTACGACTCAAAAGTTAGTATGACTGGATAAAATGGGAATTATTGAAACTTCTCTTCGAGTTTATCGTATAAAAAGAAAACAACTGTGGAGAGGATGGATTTCAATGAAACAACAGGGATGTATGAAATGTGGGAGCACAAATGCTGCACAGAAAGAGATTGCGACTACAGGAACGGGACTGTCGAAAATGTTTGATATTCAACACAATCAATTTTTAGTCGTCTACTGCAAGAACTGTGGCTACTCGGAGTTTTACAACAAACAAGCAGCGCGAGGGTCGAACGTCCTCGATCTGTTTTTCGGATAAGGAGGATGAATTCATGTTGAACAGAAAACTCGAAGCCGCTGTATTGACTGTCATTCTCGGATTCTTTCTGATGCCGCTTGTATTTACTACTTGGCAATCTGATTATTTCACAATCGGACTCGTGATTTCCATGTACGCTGCACCATTTGTCTTCTTGGGAGGTATTCCAATCTCTTGCTTTATCCAAAAACAAGCTTATAAACCTCTTGCAGCAGCGGTGGGTCACGGTGTAGCTGGCCTCGTCACGAGTGCGATATTTTGCATCGTGACACAAGCACCACTTGATGTGTGGGCACTTGCACTGGTTTCGGGAGTGTCCTATAGTCTGCTATTTTTCGGAGTGGAATGGATGCTTGCCAATACTCAATTCCACAAAAAAACTGAATCGGCGGTATATAAATGAGACCTTCAATTATAGCGATTCTAGTTTATAGTGTCACGGCGATTTTACTTTTCTTCTTGAGTGAGTATTTTTATCATGCTTCAATTCCTTTCAAGCGTGTAGGTTTGTTAAGTAGCTATTACTTATATCCTTACATACTGTTGTTTGTGTTACTTGGTGCACTGGTATGGTCATGGTGGAAAAAAGATTCACGCTTTATATGGGGGCATTACGGTATCGTCATCACTCTTGCATTATTGATGATTGTACTATTACCAGTTCTTCAACCTGAATATACGTATAGCGAAGCAGAAGATTTGGTTGAACAACGAGTCGGAGTTCACGTTTTAGATAGCGACACACAACTTCTATGGGAGCCTGAAACGATGGAACGTCCGGCTTATCTAGTGTGGACAGAATACCCAATTGTTTCATATATAGTTGATATAGAAACAGGAGAAATTGAAGAAAGGAAATAAGTTTAAAAAGGGGGGGATTGAAAATCGTATGATTCGTTTAGCCGAAATTCGAGATGCAGAAGCCATGCTGCACATTCAAAAAGAAGTTTTACAAGAAGACATCTATTTCGTCTCAACGTTTGATGAATTTAAGCAAACCGTTGAAGGGCAACGTCAATGGATCCAGCAAAAACAAAGCAATCCAGATGAACTCTTAATAGTGGCTGAAGAAGATGGCGAAGTGGCTGGCTGGTTGGTATTTCAGACAGAGGGCCGTTTCAAAACAAGGCACACAGGTAAATTTGGAGTCATGCTTCGAGATGAGAGCCGAGGTAAGGGACTGGGCACTGGCCTTGTTCAGTATTTAGAAGATTGGGCTCAGCATCATCCGGAAATTGAGAAATTATCGCTTTTCACTTTTGCCACCAATACTCGAGCTATAGCTCTTTATGAAAAGTTAGGATTTGTCGAAGAAGGACGAAAGCTCAAAGAATACAAATTTGCGGACGGTACATATGTTGATGACGTCATTATGAGTAAATTTATTAAATGATATTGATTAAAGTAAAAAACACGTAGTTTTCGGAATTCCCTCCTGAAAGCTACGTGTTTTCATTTATAGAATTTATCGGAGTTTGATCAAAAAGAGTAAATAAGTAATTTGGAAAAATAGCCAGATGACAACTACAAAAAATAACGTGAATGGGATAGCAAATAGAGGCTCACTTAGTACATTGATTACTAGTAGAGGAAAACTTACAAGGGTGATCAAACCAGAGACCATGATGACTTTTAGAAGTAAAGAACTTTGGTATTCATCTAACTTCTTATAAGAACCAAAGAAGGAAAGGCCACCAATTGCGACAGTGATACCTAAAATGGTATACCCAATAATCGTCAGTCCACCATCGTATATAAATGTTAACCAAGTATTCCAAAATCCATAATTTACGGATGCTTTTGGTGGCAAAGTACTCAAGAATTCCATATGACCTGAAATTAAGAGGAACAGGCCCCCGTAAACCAAACTTAAAAGAGCAATAAATACTGCATTTGTCACTTTATTAGTAATAAATGTCACTTGCGGTCACTCTCCTCGAAATGAAATAGGTCTTCAATAGACAATCCGAAATACTTTGCCAAATCATAAGCTAACCAGATAGAGGGTTCGAATTTTTCGTTTTCAATGGCATTGATCGCCTGCCTAGATACATTTACTTGGGAAGCAAGCTGTTTTTGAGTGATTCTTTTCTCTTCTCTCAACAGTTTAATTGAGTTCTTCAATGCAGCTCCCCATTTCTCTAGAGGTCAAGTATACTTGACTTCATTATCCTTTAATCTTGAATTGGTGTCAAGTGAACATGACAATAATATTTTATAATAAATGATATGAACAAAACTAAAGCGTCAGGCACAAAGCCCGACGCTTTTCTCTCTTCTATACACGATAATGAGCGGTCACAACATCATAAAGCCCCGCTTTTTTCAGATACTCAACAGGGGCCAAGAACGTAATAGTCACCACACCAGGATGGCGGCCGATTTCAATAGATCCCGTGATCGTAGTACGATTCATGATTTCAGGTACTGTCACTTCAAAAAGTTCAGCAGCGCGGTTCAATCCATTATCAGTAGCTAAGTTCAAATTTGATCCTGTTCCCACGACGGAAATTGGTAAAGATTCTTCAAGCTTCTCAATGTTCCATTGTTTCGCAATAGCTTCAGCGCTCTTACGCTCTGCTGCAGAGAATGGTTTCGCAGTATAAGGAAGGTCTTCTTCGTTCGGTAACAAAATCGGACCGTCAAGGTTCGCATTTTTGATGACATGGACTTGAAGATGGACGATACCCGAAACATCAGCTGTATGCCCTGCGATTTCCCCGTCTCCTTGCATCGCATGCATGTCTCCTAGATAAATACCGCCACCTGGGACTTTGACTGGACAAATCAGAGTCGCACCTGCACGAACCCGACTGATATCCATATGGCCATCCGTCCGGTGTTCTTTTAATTCATCTTCTGTCACGCGGTAATCATGCGGCGCTCCAACCAAGAAGGAACCAAAGTCACCTGCGTTGTGGGAGTCTGGCATCGGTTTAGAAGGAGTTGTCCCCAACTGGCCCAGAAACGGACGCATTCGAGCTACAACACCTACTAAATCATGCGGAGCAAACGTCACAATGGGATTTTGAACAGAAGCATCCGGTGTTTGCATGTAATGTCTTCCGTCTTGAGCAATCGTCTCAGCAGCTTCTTTCGAAACAGTCACGCCCACATCTCCGTTTGGACTGAAGCCAACGGTATAGCCATTCGTAAATACGAAAGGTGTGACGTCCGCATCACAATTTGCACAGCGAATAGCCTCTTGGCCGATCCCTTTAATCACGGTATCCGGATACATCGTTCCGCAGCCCGGGCACTTTACAGCTACGAAAGGATCACCTAAGAAACGGCCTTCAACTGGAGCATCGTTTCCGGAAGAAGTGGCTAGAGATGTGACCCGAATGGAATGGATTTTTACGACGATAGCATCACCAGGCTCTGCGCCTTCTACATAGACTGGTTTTGTTACTTCATGTCCACCACGGATGCAAGGCGTGATCATAGGGCCCCAACAGCCTGGAGCGGTATTGGCCAAAATATGACCGCCGTCTCGCACGGGACCGAGCATTTCTTTAGCCGGATCAAGGACGCCATCGATAAACGTATTCACCAGTAGCGTATCTGTTGCTTTCTGCATTTCGTTTCCTCCCTTGTCTGAAAATTCAGTTTTAGTATAGCTCGAATTCGAGATAGTGTCATGTGAACTGCTTCAAAGGGTTTGAAACTTTTCTTTAGTTCGCGCGTAAAAAACATATATATACTAAAGAGGTGGCCTAACGTGCAAAAACTATCCATAGCTATTGGTTTGCTAGCTCTCCTTAGCATCATCGCAAACTTCCTCACAGAAAATCCTTATATCGGAATCCTATCGACTCTACTTATCATGGCGCTATTTGCGGTCAATGCTTACATGGCACAGAATGCTAAGCGAAAGGGCGCATTTCTGTTTTATATGTTTATTGTCATCCTAGGAGTTTTCGTGTTGGGAATGGAAATCTCCGCACTATAGATACCAGCTTGGGCGCTTAGTTGCGCCTTTTTATTTTGTCTAATAGGAGGATTTAATTGTAAGAAAATTCTGTTCACATAATACGAAAGTCATGATATACTCTTCTTAATTTAAGTGGAGATGGGTGAACCTATGAGACTACAATTTATAGTGTTCGGAGTTCTTATTGCCTTAGTATCAACTGTATTGTGGGTATTTAGCCAAAATGTTTCGAGTGGTTATGTCGTTAAAACTGATGATGGATATGTGAAGGTCGTTCAGTTGCCAATTGACCCACTTTTTCCTTTAACTGAAGAGCAGAAAGAAGAAGCTTTAAAGCAAGCGGCTCGCTCTAGAGAAGGGCAACTTTTTGCACTTCCCGTCGTGAACGAGAAATTAGGATCTTCTTATGAATTTGGAGAGCGTGTCCGGATTTATTGGCGAGGAGAGCCCATCTTAGATAAGCGAAAACAAGAATACGTAGAACAGACTTTGTTTATAATGCGATAGCAAAGAAAAAAAGACCTCCTTCAAAAATAAAGGAGGTCTACTTTTATAGCTTCTGAATCATCTCCACGCGATTTCCAAAAGGATCCCGGAATTCAAAACGGTCATATCCTGGAATGGGAATACCACTTAGGACTTCGACCGATTCCGCTTCTAATCGATCTTTCCAGTACTTGATATCTGTAACCAAATAAGCAAGATGCCCTTTCGTTGAGTTGCGGTCAAACCCATCCTCAGCTCCTACATGAACTTCTTGCGAGCCGACCTGCAACCAGAACCCACCCCTTCCTTGAAGAGATTCCGGTTTGGGTAATTCTTTTAACCCCAATACTTCGCAATAAAAGGCCTTTGCTTGATCTTCAGTACTCGATGGAATTGTAATCTGTGCATGGTGCACTCCTAAAATCATGAACACTCCCCCTTAGTACTTGTAGTATCTCACAATAGGATTAATCCTGGTATGAAAATAATTCCATTTTATGAAACTATTGAAGAGTTTAAGCGTAAAGTAATTCATATAGATACAGGGAGGGAAATGCATGTTACATGAAAAGTCGCCTCGAGCCATCTTTACAGTTTGGGCCATTATCGTCGGACTGTTTGCCCCAATCGTTATTTTATTTGTCCCAATTACCATTACTCAAAGCTTTTTTTACGATCCCACTCAAATTGTGGTGCTCGCACCATCGAAAAATCATCTGTTACTAACTGTTGGATTCGTCTTTATCATTGCGACATTGCTGTTGCTTGCTTTTAAACGTTCGAAGCATACGTATTTGGCAAGTGCTCTACTAGTCAGTGCAGCCATTGGATTTTTCACTTTTTCAACGCTTAGCTATGTCATCATTCATCCTGAATACATTACAGTGAGAGACTATTTAGACAAACAACAGTACGCTATGGAAGATTTCGAGGCGGTCATTTACGAATACGGTTTAGATGAACCAGGCCAGTACCAGTTCATCACAAAAGCGGGAGAAGCAGTCATTATTCAAGACAGCCCACAACTGCATTTTGAAAAACGAAGTGCAATCTATAAAACAGCTCTGGCTCACGATTTAACTTTCGAGGAGCGACCGATGCAGGAAGAATGAGGGGGATAAAAATGGGGGCTTGGAACGCGGTGCTTATTGGAACTCTATGTGTAGGGACCATTTTATTATTACAATGGGCAGTTGCAAGACATTGGGGATTGCCATTTAGACAACCTACAACCTACTATTCAAGACTCCACAAGTTCCTCCATTTCGGACTATATGGAGCCTTTCTACTAACATTTCTCAGTGTTTCATTTGCAATCGCTAATGGAGATATCGATTCGGATTTCCGCTTGTTTCTACTACCTGTAATCTTGATATGGCTCACTGAACCCTTAAAAGTATTCATGGAATGGAAATATGCAGAAAACAGAACCCTTTATAAAGCGAATCTCGTCAATTTAGTTGGAGGGACCGCTATAATGGTCTTAATGATTTTTGTATTTGTAAAGTTTCTCGATATTCCATTTCTATAACTCCTAAGAAGGTAGGTGGTTCTCATGGTCACACACGAACAGTTAGTAAACGAGTTTCCTATTATCAAAGCACTTGCCAATAAGCAGGAAATCTTATGGATCAACGAAGATAGAATGCCGGCAGAGGTCGCTTTGTCGTCAGCATTGCTGACAGCTATTGATGTAGAAGACGCAGAAGCCAGATTGCACCGCTTTGCTCCCTATTTTGTAAAAGCGTTTCCGGAGACTAGAGAATCAAATGGGTTCATCGAATCTGAGATTGCATACATACCAAAGATGCAGCAAGCATTGAATGAGTATTACCAAGTCGAACTCCAAGGACAACTCGCCATGAAGTTTGATAGCCATCTTCCGATTTCAGGATCGATCAAAGCTCGTGGTGGAATTTATGAAGTGATTAAACATGCGGAGACTCTTGCGCTTAATTCAGGCTTGCTTCACTTGGACGAAAACTATGAGAAGTTGGACTCCGACGAATTTCGCAACTTCTTCTCGAACTATTCGATTGCTGTAGGTTCTACTGGGAATCTCGGGCTGAGCATTGGCATCATCAGTGCCAAACTAGGGTTTCATGTGACCGTACATATGTCTGCGGATGCAAAGCAGTGGAAGAAAGAGTTGCTTCGCGAAAAAGGTGTTGAAGTGATTGAGTATGCGTCAGATTACAGTCTGGCTGTTGAGAGAGGACGAGAGCAGGCGGCAGGAAACCCGCATTGTCACTTTATCGATGATGAAAACTCGACTGATCTTTTCCTTGGATATGCAGTCGCGGGTGTTCGTTTGAAAGCGCAGTTACAGGAGCAGGGGATTGTAGTTAATGACGAACATCCTCTTCACGTCTACTTACCATGTGGAGTAGGCGGTGGTCCCGGTGGTGTAGCATTTGGGTTGAAGCTTGCGTTTGGAGATGCTGTACATTGTTACTTTGCAGAACCTACCTCTTCGCCTTGTATGACGCTCGGACTGATTACGGACTTACATGATCAGATCGCCGTTGAAGATATTGGGTTAGACAATCGGACAGAAGCGGACGGCTTAGCTGTAGGACGAGCCTCTGGATTTGTTGGGAAGGTCATGAAACCGTTCATGAGTGGCTGTTTGACAGTTTCCGATGAGACGTTATTCCATATGATGCACATGTTCCATGAAGCGGAAGGCATTTTCCTGGAACCTTCTGCGTTTGCGGGAATGCCTGGAGCGTATCAAGTTGAAGAAGTGCACGGAAAGCACAGCATAGCGACGCATCTCGTATGGGCTACAGGTGGGGGCATGGTGCCAGAACCAATGCGAAATGAGTATCTGCAAAAGGCAGCTTCTCTTTATTCAGACTGGAGAAAAGAATGAAGTATAGCAAAGTGATTGGCTGGATCGGATTTAGTTTGTATCTGTTCGTTCTTTTGACGTTGATGTTTGTTGTATCTCGGGTTGGAGGGATGGCTCAGGCCTATTCGATCCAAGAGAAGTTTCAATACATGAGTAATTTTGTGCCGTTCGAGACGATCGGCTCTTATGTAGAGGCGTATCAAAACGGTACGATGAACACGGATATCATTGTGCGGAATCTTGGAGGAAATATGATTGCCTTCACACCATTTGGCTTCTTTTTGCCATTACTATTCGAGCGTTTACGGAAGCTCGTACCTTTTCTTTTAGTATTCGTGAGTTGTTTATTCATTCTCGAAACCATCCAGCTCCTCACAGCACGTGGGAGCTTTGATGTGGACGATTTCATCTTAAATGTGCCAAGCGCTCTACTAGGATGGGGAATCTTTATGATCGGTGCTCGGTTGTTTCTTCGTCAAAGTCCGTGTGTGTAGTGGTTGTCACCCATCGTGTAGTTACTGTCTTCACCGGGTTTGCCATTAGCGTTGATCGGGCTGTGGTGCGAGCGACTCCTTTTGCGCTTCTTATCCGTGACAAGAGCTAGACTTAGAGCAAATGCAATAAAGCCAAAGAATATCCACATACGTTTCCACACCTTTCTTGTTTGATAACTATACATGAAAAATATGTAAAAAGTTTCGTTTAAGGTGGATATTCATGGAAAAGTACAGTTTTATTCCGAAGAAACTTTTCACTTCAGAACTTGCAGTAACTATTCGTCGTAAAGAAGATTTTGCGGAAGCCATTAGTAAGGACCTAAAAGAAATCTACAAGCAAGACTTGAAGAGAAATGAAATATACATAGAATTCTGCAGAGATATAGATGGGGATATCGACAAGACATTAACAGAATCGGATTGTTTTAAATCAGAGTACCGTTCTCAAATACGTGCCTATCGCTATGACGAGGACCTTGACGAGGAACCTATAGATAGCATAGACATTTGGTATAATTTTTCCGGAAATCCTTCTGGGGGAAGTCTTTTAAATGTCCCTAATGATGAACTTGAAGAGTTACTTAAACAATGGCTAGATATTGATGGATGGATTTCTGAGATGTAAAAATTCACCAAACAGTCACAAACCTCACAAGGAAGTCGAGCAATTTTCTCGAAGAGTATAAAGAGAAAGCGAGGCGGACAAGATGAGCGAAGAAAAACCGTTGTTTACAGATCTGATTGGAGAAATCTTGAAAGAATACTCGAAAACCGGTGGCATGGACAATCTTCCGGGGACCGGAAAACCTCTTTCTGAAGAGTATCTCTCAGGAGATGTTTTTCAAAATTTTCAACGCATTGCAAGAGAACAAGGCTACAAACCGTATTGGTTAGAGTTGCAACATGAAATTCGCGATAGCCTCCAGGGTCTTCACCGCGACATAGAAGCAGGTAAAAAGCGAGATGCAGAACTGCGCTTAAAACAAATCAATGACAAGATCTATAAATACAATCAGCAGTGCCCACCACCCATGCAAAAGGGTTCGGTGCGGATGGAAAATCTTGAAGCCGCATGTGCGCGCTGGCAATAAAAAAGCAGCTCTCCTGCCATATGGAGAGCTGCTTTCGTCATTATTGGATGATTTGGATTTCAGCAGACCCGTCTAAGTAGTGTGGGTATGCATTGAATTCGATTTTCGTATCTCCCAAGAATGTATCAATCTCGTACTGTGCCTCTACATGATGGCGTCCATTATGAGTTGAGAACCCTTCACTGGCAAGAAAGACTTTCTCTTGAGTTTCTGTATGAGCAGTCCAAAGAGTTCCATGAGAGAAAGAATCGTTCACTTGTTGCATATTAAGTGTTAATGAATTATCCCCTGTCACGGTCACTTTTAAATCTGCATAAGGAGGTGCATATAAGACCTTACGTTCAATAAAATTGACTAATAAATAATCTTCTCCTTTAGGTAAAGCTTGAACTCGATCAATAAACAAATTGAGCTGTTCAGGCTCATCAAAATAGCTACTTTGGTAATAGTAGGTTATTTCAGTGTTATCTTCGTTGAACGTGCCCGTAACTCCATTTTGAATTGTGCCCCAAACTTCCCCTTTTTGATCTCTTAGTTCCATTTTTTCAATGTTGTAAATTGTATCAGGATTCTCTGCATCATAGGAAATAGTAATACCAATCTTACGAGGTGAAACGATGGCTTCTTTAAAGTGTAGAGTGTTACCATCAATTTCAACATCCTGATTTAGCGTATAAACTTTTGATGGTTTCATAGGATTTGGTAACTCAAAGTCGATTGAAAACGTAGTTTCTTTGGCATCTTTCAATTGCACTTCGAAAGTGTAATTACGCGTTGTGACATCGACGGGATTTTCATAGTGAAAATGAACCGTATCCTCAAAACGTCCTTGTTTCTGTGCATCTGGATTATTGTAGTTATAACTAGAAGGTATATTCATTTCATTCGCAAAGATTTTATGACTCTCTCCACGGAACTCTACTCCTTCTGCAGACTCAATAGTATAGAACACGACCATCCCTTGTTCATCTGGAATGACACCATCGATGGTTAGGGTTTTGTAATTCACTTCTTGAGAGATTCCAAGCGCTTGGTAGTAATCATTTTGTATAGCGCTCAGAAGACCTCGATCGTCTTCTCCTTGAACATACTCAACAATTCGCTCCATTCCAGGTAACTGACTTACTGCTGAAGCAAATGCAGGAGAGACGCGAATGGATGTGACGAATAGGAAAATGAGAGCCGCAGCAACGAGAGTGGGCCATGCAACTCGAAGAGTTGTCCGTCGTTGTTTGGCTTTTCGAGCGCCTTGCATCACAGCTTGATTCAAAGCATTTTGAGGTATTTCAATCTTGTCCAGTTCGTGCTGAGCTTGTGAAGTCCAGTTGTCGTTCAAAGACATCGCGATCGCCTCCTTGATTGTTTGATTTTTTTCGAAGCAGTTCTAAGCTTTTATGAATACGAGATTTGACCGTCCCTATCGGAAGAGTTTCAATCGCAGCAATTTCTTCAATAGATGCTTGTATATAATACCGATAATAAAGCAAACGTTGTCGGTCTATAGGCAATGTTTGGATCAACTCGAAAAAAGGAAACTCTGCGGCACTGGTCTGTCCTCGTTCTACTGCATTAAATAGAGGCAGTATCTGACGCTTTCTTTTAAATTGGTCATGACAGTAGTTGATCATGATACGTATCATCCAAGTTTTCGCGTAAGCAGGTTGCCGAAGTTTCGGTAGTTGTTGGTAAACGCGAACGGTAACTTCTTGAACGGCCTCAAGAGCATCGTGTTCATTTTGTAAAAAAGCAAATGCGGTTCGGTATAAATCGTTTTGTACAGTCTGAATCAATGTAAGAAATGCAACTTCATCTCGAATCTTGGCGCGTTCAACCAGTTCGGCATCCACATCGACCACCTCCTTACTCATTAGACACAGCATATCAAGAAACGTTCACTTTATTTCAAAAATTTTTTAATGCGTACGAATAAGCAGAGCGGGTATAGTAAAAGAAGAGAAATGGAGGGAGAAGAATGGCAACTTATAACGAATTATTACCAGGGAAAGTGTATATAGGTGGCGCAGATGCGGCACCGGAAGTGGCGAAAAATGAACAGGTCGATGTAATTTACGACTTACGTGCAGAAGCTAATGAACGAGGAGAGTTATCGACCCCTGAAAGTGTGTCATTGCCTCTTATCGAAGACGGAGAAGGACAAGCCAATACTGTAAAGCAAGTAGCAGAACAGATCGTTGCAGATGTAGACGCTGGAAAATCTGTTTATTTCCATTGCCAAGGCGGTAGCGGTCGAACAGGGACGGTAGCTGCAGCGGTATTACTCGAAATGGGACGCGCCTCGTCAGTTGAAGATGCGATTCAACAAGTTCAGAGTGTACGTGATTCTGTAAAAGTTAGACCAGAATTCCAGCAAGCTTTACTCGAAATTTATGAAAAGTAATTGACAATCCCCTTCTAGCAAAAGTCTAGAAGGGGATGTTTTATTGCAGGTGACCTTCACGCCACTTGTTGCGGCGGAATATGGTGACGACGAACAATGCCCACATTTGAATAGTTAAAATGTATAAAATCCAAGTAAGCGGGTGATCATGGAAAAAGTACAATAAAATAAAGGTGTGAGCTAGTAACGCAAGAAATCCATAACGAACGACCCCAAGTTCAGCAAAAGTAGCTTGAATCGTAGCAAAAACAATCAATAGAAATAGGGGGAGCCATAACATGAAAACACCTCACTTTTCTATAGTTTACATAATTTTCTTATAATTAGATACTCTTTATTTATAAAAATGGTAAAATGGAGGAAAAGGAGAGTGCTATGAGACGGTATATCGCACTATGCTTTTGTATGCTAGCTGGATTTATCATTTATTTTGTCTTATCTAGTATCCCCATGGATGCATCTTTTGAGGAATGGAAGGAAGAGCTTGGAGATTTCGACGACTATGAAATCATACATACGGCTGCCTTGCCACGTAGACAACAAGTAAAAGTTCTCAAGTTAACCGAGTCATCAGGTGAACGGTGGATGGTCCTTGTCGGGCAGAATCGATTGACACATTGGAAGCTTATAGACAGTGTAGATCTAGGGATTTATTCTATTGACTCACCAAATGACCACGTAGAAAATCCACTCCTCTCTGCAGGATATTTAGCTAGCGATGAAGTACCTCCAGAGGACTGCATTCATATTGATTTGAAAGAAAGTTCCCATTCTCTTTGGTACAGGTTGCATGAATCGGGAAATCACTTAGGAAATTAGGTACAATAGAGTGAGGAAGGGGGCTTTCCCAATGGAATTTCTCACGGTTGCTAATTACCGATTACTTACAAAACAAACAACTAAACTATTAAATGCTCTAACCACTTCGAAGGATAAAGATGTCATTGCAGCTGTTAAGGGTTTGATTGAAACCGAGCTTCGCAAAGCACTTCCCGAATCACAAGAGACTCAGTCAATTATTGATCAAGTGAACGAAATCACGGATCGCACTCATGCCGACCTCTTTTTGCATGCTGTAAAGGCTTATGTTATTCCATTCCATGCACCTCAGGCAGAAGATTTAAAACGGCTCTTTAAAAAAGAGAAACGTCTACGTATTCCACCATTGACAGCATATGACTGGAAGGAAATCAGCTATTTCTCATGGAAAGATTCTGGCACGCACCGTCAATATTTTGTTTTAGAACAAGAAGGAAAGTGGCAGACATTGCAGGGGGTCACAAAGACAGATACAGTGAAAGGCGTTTGTCGTATTTGCCGTCAGCATACGTTAGTCAACTTGTTTACTGCGACTGTGAAGGGCAAGACAGAGGATGCTTTCACCTCCTATAGTCATTACATCTGCGAAGATCCCGCTGTGTGTAATACAAATTTAGACAATTACGAGCAGATTACTACATTTGTTGAAGAAAATCGCAAACAAAAATAGAGGAATTGACCTAGGCCATGTAGAACTATAGCAGTAGATATTCTACGGAAGAGGTGTACGGCTATGTTCTCTCTTATTCGCTTTGTACTCTGGGTCGTCTTTATTTTTATTTATTTTAAACTTGCTGAATGGGCTTGGACCTCTTTCGCTCCAGAGTTATCTGGCGGAGAAGTACTACTCGTCAGTATCGTCATGATGATGCTGTGCGTCGCCGTTGCACAGTGGACCGTATGGAAAATCAGTGAACTGTTTGTTCGTGAAAAATATTACGAATAAGGAAGTTATGCATGAAAATCATACATAGTTTGATCCTGTTCATGCTGCTTGGAGCGCCACTAGTTTCGGCAGCCTATGAATTTGTCGTCCATGAAGGACGAGTATACGAAGTAAAGTCTTCAGAGCCTGTCACTTCAGATGAAATTGGAGTGGCCATTGGAGAAGTAACCGAAGAGACTTCTGAGATGACCTCTGGGGCATCCAATGCGTTTCCTGTTGGAACCTTCTTTTATGAGATTCGCGGAGTCGATCGCTCGGAAGCCATTGCTGTAGAGACCAGTCCAGGTGTTTACGTGCAAGCAACCTATACGGAGTCTTCAGAAAGCGGCCCAACCATCTGGACGATTCTTTTAGGTATCGTCGGACTTCTTGTTGTCGTGGTGGGGACAATGTCCTTCCGCAATCAGCGTAGCCATATTAAACAATACCGTGATGAGTAACCGTCCTGTGAGCAGGGCGGTTTTTTTGAAACTCGTGGCGGGTATAGCGGTAAAAAGGAGTGGAATATATGGCAGGATTTTTATTTGATCTGGACGGCACGATTTATCGGGGAAACGAGATGATTGAAGGCGCACTTGATACATACAATTGGCTGATAGAGAAGGGTCATTCTGTAGTTTTCGTCACAAATAAACCGATTCAAAGTCAAGAAGAGTACCATGCGAAATTAACAAAAATGGGATTTCGTTTAGAAGTTAACCAAGTGGTCAACTCTTGCTACGCGACAGCCATCTATTTGCAGCGTTCAGGTAACGAAGGGGATCGTCACTATGTCCTTGGGGAGCAACCACTAAAAGACGAACTGAGCCAAGCAGGACTTGTCATGACAGAAGACTGGCGAGAAGCACAGACCGTAGTGCTGAGTTGGGACCGGCAGTTCACCTATGATAAACTGAATAGACTATACCAAGCATGGAACAACGGGGCGCGCATAGTGGCGACGAATCCAGACGTCACGTGTCCAGTTGATGGGGGAGAAGTGCCAGACTGTGGAACGCTTATTGCAGCTATAGAAGCAGCAACGAAAGAGCCTATCACAGAAATTGGTGGGAAGCCATCGAAGCTGATGGCTGATCTTGTATTGTCAGAACTCCTCAAGCTTCCTGCTGATCAGTGCTATATGATAGGAGATAGGTTAGAGACCGACATCTTGATGGGGAACCGAGCAGGTATTCCGACCGTCTTAGTCATGAGTGGTGTGACGACGCCAGAGATGGCAGCTCAGTCAGATATCAAACCTTGGATCACGTTACCAAGTGTCAAAGAACTTCCCGCATTCCTCACAAACGAAAGGTGAGAATACCATGAAACCTGAACAAATCGTACTGTACGACGGGGTCTGTAATTTCTGTGATTCCAGTGTGCAATTTATTTGGAAACGAGATTCGAGGGGAATCATTCACTTCGCTTCCCTTCAAAGCGAGCAAGCCCAAACCATTTTGAGACAGCAACAGATTCCAGCCGATACCGATAGTTTTATTTTCATTGATAAAGGTAAAGCCTATGTAGAATCGGATGCGGCTTTCAGAGTAGCTCGCTATTTAGACAAGCCTTGGAAGTATCTCGCTGCAGGACATGTTGTTCCAAAATTTTTAAGGAATGCAGGGTATCGGCTGATCGCTCGCAACCGCTACAAGTGGTTTGGTAAGAAAGAAGCTTGTTCGATTCCCCCAGTAGCAGTACGTGCTCGATTCTTAGACGCCTAAAGGAGAGGATGGATGACATGAAAGACTTATCAAAAAAGAGAACAAAAGCGGTATTGATTGATACGGCAGTCGCAACGGCGGTTTCTTTAACAGTAGAAGCTGCGCTAAAAGGTGTGACGAAAAAGAACCGTTCAGCAGAAGCTGTTTATGCTACGTTGTTGCCAACAGTCGTGATGTGGGGACTTGAAGCACTCCAATTTAAAAACAACGGTCAGACCCTTGGGTATAAACTGATGGGACTGAAACTTGAGACGCAGGATGGACGTGTGCCAACGTGCGAACAAGCCCTGAAACGCGCTGTGTATCGTGATACGCTCAGTACGTTTGATTACTTAAAAGACCGACGTGGTTTCGAGGGAGAAGACGGTGCGGAGTTTCCACATGATCGCAAATACGATTTAGTAGTTCGAGAAGTTTAACTGTACACTCAAGCAAAACTGTCAGAGGAAATTCCTCTGGCAGTTTTTTTGATTTTTGTATTTTGCAGTGTTTTTCGAGATAATGGCAGAAAGGGGAGTGGACGGAATGACAGAGAAAGAGAAGATGTTGGCAGGTAAGATGTACTTAGCCAACGATCCTCAGCTCGTGGCAGAGCGAATGCGTGCCCGCGAGCTTGTACATAGTTACAATCAGACACTTCCACAACAAACAGAAAGGCGAATGGAGCTACTGGCAGCCTTGTTTGGAGAAACGGCAGAACCACCAATCATTGAGCCCTCACTTCGTGTAGACTATGGCTATAATATTCACACGGGAAAAGCGTTTTTCGCCAACTTTGACTGTGTGTTCCTTGATGTTTGTGAGATTCGTTTTGGAGATCGTTGTATGCTAGGTCCTGGTGTTCATATCTATACGGCTACTCATCCACTTGATCCTGTAGAGCGTTCTTCCGGTAGAGAGTTTGCTAAACCCGTTGTCATTGGAGACGATGTTTGGATTGGAGGAGGAGCGTTGATCATGCCAGGAGTGACTATCGGGAATCGGGTGGTCATCGCTTCCGGTGCCGTCGTCACAAAAGATGTCCCAGATGACATGGTCATTGGAGGGAACCCCGCACGAACAATTCGAAAATGGAATGGAGAGTCCGTTCATGAATAAATCATCCGACCGCCGCTTAATGCTGATGTTTTTTCATTATCTCGTAAGTATTGCGGCACTGATTTTTATAGTGGTATACAGAGAATCTTTGCAAGAAGTGGGCACATTTTGGATTTATGTGCTAGTGACGTTGTTGCTCCTCGCCCTCGCCATCTTTGAGACGTACAGGTACCGAAAGGGGAAATCGTCATGAAACGTTGGAAGTGGCTCGCATTTGTTGTTTTACTGGTAGTCAATTCTGTCGTCATTTTCTATGCCTATCAAAATAGTCAGTACCGGTCAGCAGAAGCGCACGCAGGCTTTCCTATCGCAAAAGAAGCGGAGCGCATTGAACAGTCGGACGGACTGACCATTTACGAATGGGACAAGGCCAAACGAAATGGAGATGTCCCTCTAAGTTACCGCCTTATCATCTGGCAACGCGGATGGGAAAAGACAGCGGAACAAGGTACTACGACTTTTTATAAAAAGGGTGATTATCAAATCATGCTGACTGCGCTGGAGAACGAGATCAGTTTGCATGACGTTCCTGGAGGCGAAGGGGAATGATCATCCGCCAATTGACAGCACAAGAGCATCTGCATCTGATTCCTCTCTTACAAGCTCTTTGGCCTGGTCAAGAACGGGCTGAGTGGTTGGAAGAGCTGGAAAACTCAACTCGCGATCCAGAAGTAGTATTCTTTCTTGCATGGGAATGTGTACACGCCATTGGATTTTCACAAGTGCAACTCAGACACGACTACGTAGAGGGAACAAACTCAAGTCCTGTTGGGTATTTAGAAGGGCTCTATGTGCATCCAAACTATCGCCAGAGAGGCATTGCGCGCCACTTAGTCACTGCCTGCGAAGAATGGGCTTCTAGCAAGGGATGTTCGGAATTTGCAAGTGACGTGGAACTACCGAATGTGGATAGCCAGCGCATGCATGAGAAACTCGGATTTCAAGAAGCAAATCGAGTTGTATGTTATGTAAAACCATTGGGAGGGAATTGACATGGAACTAGCTGTAGTGACAGGCGCTTCAAAAGGTCTTGGAGAAGGACTAGTAGAGAGCTTTCTTGAAAAAGGGATTCCTGTAATTGGGATTGCACGAAGTGAGACGCCCAAGCGTGAAGGGCTCACGTCTCTGTTATATGATTTGTCTAAATCAGGAGTACCACTTACCGCTGCGGAACATGTGTGGCAAGAAGTTGTAAAAAGCAGCGCAACTAAAGTGACCCTGATTCACAATGCTTCCGTAATTGATCCAATCGAGCGTATCGGAAAACTAGATCCAGACCGAGTCGAGACGGCATTTCGTGTCAATGTCATGGCACCGATGCTGATGACAAATGTATGGCTTACGAAAGCGAAATCATGGGATGGTCAGTTGACCATTGTAAATGTGACGTCTGGAGCAGGGTCTCGCCCGATTTCAGGATGGAGCGTATACAACAGCACGAAAGCTGCCATCAATATGCACACGCAGGTGGCGGGACTTGAGCTCGATCAGCAAAACAGTAATCACCGCGTTATTGCTTACAATCCAGGTGTAATGGACACAGGCATGCAAGAAACGATTCGCAGCTCATCAGAAGAGGCATTTGCTGATGTTGGACGTTTTCAGGAGCTAAAAGAAAAAGGGGATCTACGCTCACCAAGGACAGTCGCCGATGCACTGGTTCAACTTTTAGATGCGCCATCTATCGAAAATGGCCGAATCTACAGTGTGACCGAACTCTTGTGACAGTCGTCTGTTCCCGAAATTTGTTGTAGAATGAAAGTCTATTCCATCAATTGAGGAGAACACGACACCATGCGAACTTTTACGAAAGGTGCGTTGTGGCTCACATTTCTAGCTTATTGTGCGCTCGTCGTACAATTTGTCGTGCTAAAAGAAATGGACGCCCAGAGCGCCGTTAACAACATCTTTGAACGCCAGCGTCCGAGTGAGTGGACGACGAATAACTTTACTCTTTTTGAAACCATCGGGCTGTACTGGAACGATTCTCGAATTCCTTGGACCGTGCGTATCTCCAATCTAGGAGGAAACGTGCTAGGCTTCGTCCCCTTTGGATTGCTGTTTCCTTTATTGTTTCGCTGGAAGCCCTATCTGATTGTCACGCTAGTTTTCGGATTCCTGTTCAGTCTGGTACTCGAACTACTCCAGTGGTTCATGGCAGTGGGCAGCTTTGATGTAGACGACTTGTTGTTAAATACAATCGGCGTGTTCGTCGGGTATCTGGCTTTTCGTTTGCTGCATCTAACCCTACCGATTCGAAAGTATTTGTATCCACAAAAAGCAAACCGCTCTTCCTGAGGATTTCAGGAGAGCGGTTTTTTGATACGGTGAATCATCACCGCGCTACTTGCAAACAACAACGATGCGAGGAAGAACAAGGCACCGATGGTCAAAAAGTCCACCAAATACCCAGTAGCGATGATGGCAACTGCAGCAGCGACACCCGTAACCGTGTGATAGTTACCGATGGTTTTTCCTGCTTTGTCTGTTGTCGTGACCCGCGCGAGAACTGTCTTTTCACTGTTCCGGCCAATAGCACCGAGTAGCCCCATTACGATTTGCACGATGTAGATCTGCCAAACATCCGTGAGAAACGGTAAGACGAGAAGCACAAGTGCCATGCCCCAGCTATAAACTAGCAGCAATCTCTGATCGCCTACTCGGTCAGACAGTCTCCCAATCCACGGGTATGCTAGCGCCGACGATAACGCAAACAAACCATACGCCCAACCGAACTGGGCATAGCTGTCTCCTACATTTCGAAGCAGGAGAATGTAGAAAGGGAAAATCATAGCACTCGCCATGCCGATTACACTTTGAAACTGGATGAATTGACGAAGCGTCGGGGTCATTCGAAATACTCCTTATACCATAAATTTTGAAAGCGGCCTTCAGGGTCAGCCTGTTCTTTAAACTGTTGGAAGCTCTGCCACTTCGGATAGGCTTCTTTAAACTGTTTTCGAGTCGGGAACTGGTAGTAAGGCAGGTAGTAACTGCCGTCATGAGCAAGTGTAGTCGCTACCATTTCTTCGATGGCAGCATCCGTCTCTGCTAAACTGTCCTCATCAAGTGGTTGATGGATCAGTAGCACTAGAGAAAACATGTCACTAGTGGCGTAGTTGAGTACCGTGTCTTCATTCCTCTCCACATACCGAACGGTGATATTTAACAAGTTGATATCGTGGCGCTCCAGTACTTCGCGTAAGGCGTCGATGTAGGAAACGTACTGTTCGATAGGAACAAAGTATTCTTGCAAGACCTCCGTTCGAGAAGACGACTCGTAATCCATAAACGTAGAATCAGAGCGCATAGCGTTGTTGCGAGTGATCAGGTCGCCGTCGAGTCGTTCTGAATAGGTTTGCTGCACGTCCCAGAACCAGTCTTTTCCGGTGTCACTATAGCGGGCAACTCCTAACATAAACTTCGGTATGGCAATGATCCGTTCTTCAGAAAGCTTTGCATAGTCGTCACGCAACTCCTGATTGAGAGCTACTAAGTAGTTCGTTACATACATGTCTTTTAAAAAAGTATCAGGCGCCGTCGAAAGTCGAGCCAAGTGCATCTTTGCCTCAGGATTTTCTAAAACTTGTTCTTTAAAATACTCCGGGTAGTCTTGATAATCTAGTTCTGCAGTTTGCTGCACATACAATTCATCTTCAGTCAGACGAAGAGTCACATCGAGGATAATTCCGAATAGACCGTACCCTCCTAAAACGTGTTGAAAATAGTCGGCGTGTTGATCCTTTGATACATCTAGAATGGTGCCATCTGCTGTCAATAATCGGAACGATTCAATGCTCTCACTAAGGGCGTTGTAGCGAAGATCCCGTCCGTGTGCATGGACGCTCATGGTACCGCCTACTGTAAAGATGCTTTGCGACTGCGTGACTTGGAGCGCAAGTCCGTGGGGTTGTATGTACTCTTGAATTTTGGACCAAGTGGCTCCGCTTTGTACAGTAAGCGTCTGGGCGGTCGGGTCGAAAGCGAGAATCTCATCGTACTCTTTCATATCTATAAGCCAACCACCGGGGTACAGCGTTTGTCCGCCTTGACTATGTTGCGTACCTGCTAATGTGATGACGCGGTCCTCTTTAGCCGCTTCATTTAGTAGGTCCTGAAGTTCATTTGTTTCTGTAGTTGCTGTGATACGTTTCATTTGAGTAGGTAGGAGCTGAGCTCTATCTTCGATAACCGCAGTCTCTACATGCTGTGGATAATAGACAACAGCTGTTCCGAGCAGAGCCAGATAGATGGTGCTCATAAAGACAAACGATTTTTTCATAAAAATCTCCTTCACGCTTAATGAAATGGTTGACGTATCCTTAGTGTACCAGGTTGCAGGAATTCAAGACGTTCTATTTGTGGTGGATGGAAGGTGTATGATAGGTTAGAGAACAAAGGTGGGAACAACATGAGATGTACAAAGAGCCTTCTTTACGGGGCAGCTATTTTTACAGGCCTCCTCGTGACGCTAGGCAGTCTCTGGGTTGCGATGAAAACGAGTCTTCCTGTACTCGACCATCCTTTGATGGCCATGGTCATTGTAGCAGTCTGCTATGTGGCGATGGAAAAATCGGTGACCTATCTGGCGAAAAAGAGAAGCTGGAGCTGTTGATGTTGCTGTGAGATCGAACGAAAAGGAGAGATTTCACATGAAAGTATTCGTAGTAGGAGCAAATGGGCAAGTCGGACAAGAATTGGTCAACACGCTACACAAAGATGAAGCACATGAAGTCACAGCCATGGTTCGTAAAGACGAGCAACAAAAAGAGTTTGAAGAAAAAGGGGTTCATGCAGTGTTAGCTGACCTGGAAGGCTCCGTCGACGATTTAGCGAAAGCAATGCACGGCTATGATGCGGTCATCTTCGCAGCAGGTTCTGGTGGCAGCACAGGTGCTGACATGACGTTACTCATTGATTTAGACGGTGCAGTAAAAACTGTGGAAGCTGCTGAACAAGCTGGCGTCAAACGCTACGTCATGTTGAGTGCCTTCGGTGTCGGAGACCGCTCCACATGGAGTGACGAAATCAAACCGTATTATGTCGCCAAATATTACGCGGATCATCACGTAGAAGAATCCTCTCTAGATTGGACAATCCTGCGTCCAGGTGCTTTGACAGACGATGCGCCAACAGGCCGCTATGCAGCAGGCAAAGATGCAAAGCCGGGTGACATCACTCGAGACGATGTCGCTCATGCTCTAGCGCACGTTGTAGGAGACTCTTCAACTTATGGAAAGTCCATTGAACTCGTCAATGGAGACCATGAATTTGGGGACGCTCTGAAAAGTGGATTGTAAGAATCTTTAAATGCCGTAGCTGACAAGTCTGTCAGCTGCGGCTTTTTTCTAGCCAGTGCTATACTGAAGAAAAAGGAGGCGCCGCCATGCACAGTACCTACCAATGGATTGCGAAAGAGCTGAAACAGCAACGTGTACGGACGGTTGTCGATTTCGGAGCGGGAGAGGGAATGCTCACTCAGGAGCTCTTGAAAAATGCCCAAATTGAAACGCTTTGGGCTCTTGACTCTTCAGTAGACACTCTCGCGCGACTCCAGCGCTATGCCAAACGAGCAGCTCTCCACTTCGCTTGGGGTTCTTATTTCTATTACGACGACCAGTGGAAGGCAAAAGACTCCATCATCTTACATGATCTTTTCGAACGCGTGGAATCCCAGCGTCTTGAAGCGGTCCTTCACTTATTTTTACACGATTATTTCCCGAAACATCTCGTCCTCATACATTCAAAAAATCTGCACACTGTAGAGGAAGACAACTCGTTTCAAGAGTGGTGTCACACGATGAATGTGCACCAAATTTATACACTACGATTTCAACAGACAGAGGACTCGACGGTCGTCATCTTCACTAGAAAGGAGTGGACACGACCATGAGTGAACCGAAATGGATTGAACTAGGGAAAGGTCTCGATATTATAGGAGATATTCACGGCTGTATGGACGAGTGGCTTTTGCTTCTTGAGAAGCTTGGCTACAAACAAAGTGCAGACGGTTTCTACCGGCACCCTGAAGGACGCAAAATTCTGTCGCTCGGAGACATTATGAGTCGTGGCCCTCGCTCTCTCGACAGCCTCTTGTTTTTTGAAGCTCACATAAAAGCGGGACTCGCTTATATGATTGATTCCAATCATGGCTGGAAGATTGCGCGCTGGTTGGACGGCCGCAAAGTTACTTTGGCGCACGGCGATGAACGGGTTGAGGAAGAATTTCTGGATTACGAGAGACAACACGGCTCTCTTGCCACAAACCGCTTGAAAGAACGAATCAAAAACATGTTACTAGATGCACCATCTCATTATGTGATTCAAGATAATGGAGCTTCTGTAGCAGTAGCTGTACATGCAGGCATTCGGGACGATTATATCGGCAAACAGTCTCCAAAGATTGCTGATTATTGTAGGTACGGACCAGTGGTGGGAGTGCAGAGGAACGGAAAGCCAAAGCGTGGTGACTGGACCATTCACCACCACTCACCTGAATTAATTATTTGGGGACACGATCCCAGACCGGTTGCCTTAGAAGTGCAACGTACCATCAATATTGACCAAGGAGCCGTCTTTGGAGGCGATTTGACCGCCCTTCGTCTACCTTCTAAAGAAATCGTTCAAGTGGAATCCCAAGACTATGCGCAAGCAGCAATCAATCCTCTAGAAGAATGGTTTGAAAAGCGGCGGAAAGCACCGGCATTCAAGAAATGGTTAAACGGATTTACAGTCCAGACAGAGACTGGGAGAGAAATCCAAGTAGAACCGACTGGGGTTCTCGAAGCATTAGATCATTTCTCGAACCGCGCGCTACCTCTTGAGCAAATAGTCTACTTGCCGACAGATGATAAACATGTCAGTGTTCTCGTTTTTAAAGATCAGAGTGCAGCTCATAGATGGACCGGCTTATCGGATCTTCTCTTAGTGGTGGATTCTCAAGGCTGTGCAGTCGTGTCGAAAGGTAAAGAAGGAGAGTCCCTTAAGAAGCACCTCTTCGAGCTAATCGAACAGAGCCAAGACTTAACAAGGCTTGAAAGCGATTGGCTGCTGTATGAAGGCGTGATGGCAGGCGACAACATTCAGTTGAAGAACTTGCTTGCTTCAGAACATGGAGTAGAACTATCAATAAAAAATGGAGCGTCCATACAACAGGAGCTTGCGTTTGAGGGCATCAAGCGGCTCATTCGATTAGAGACCGTGGAGCGCATTCATGAGTGTGTGCTCGCTGCTTACTTATTAAAATGAAACTGTAACGAAATCAACTCTTAAACGTACTGAAATAGTACAGCAACATTTCTTGTATATACTAAAGGCAATATAAGGAATGTAAGGAGGGGAAGGATGTACAGTTTGATTACCGATGTATGGAGTGTTGTGAAAGGATTTATGGCACTCACCGTTTATATCACGATTGGATGTTTAGGGATTGTCGGAATTGTTTATATGCTGGCACATCACTTCACACCCACTTCCGCCGTCACAGCGTTCGATGATCAGATTCGCTTCGTTTGGGAAACCATACGATACCGACTATAAAAGCAGCTTCTCCGAAAAACGGAAAAGCTGCTTTTTTAGGTTAGTTCATTTCATATCCTTGTTTCTTCAAGAAGTCCGTGATTTCTGCCCGGCGAGGAGCTTTCAAGAAATCAGCCATTTGTTTCGTCCACGTGGTCGACTTCTGATTGGAGCTCCGGCGCTTGTAATAAGCTGAGATGGTCTCGTCGTACGCAGGAAGCAATGTTTCATACTTTTTCGCATCGTAGTTGTTTTCGTGAAGAATGGCTTCGACTGGAAGGCGAGGTTTCACTTCATTGTGTTCGTTTGGAACACCGACTGTTAAACCATAGACAGGGAAGACGCCTTTTGGGAGCTCCACAAGGTCGCTGATCGCTTCCATGTTACTCCGAATTCCTCCGATATAACAGATGCCGTACCCTTGAGATTCTGCAGCAAGCGCGAGATTCTGTGCCAGCAAGCCCACATCTGTTACAGCTACAAGTAATTGCTCGGCGTAATCGTAGACGATCGGTTCGCCGTGCATCTCACTGGCGTGCTGAAGTCTCCGGTAATCCGCACACATCAAAAATACGGCGCCCGCTGTCTCCATTTGTTGTGGGTTGCTAGAGAGCTCCCCAATTTTAGAGCGCTTTTCTTTATCGGTTACCCAGACAATACTATAGGCTTGGACGAAATGGGAAGTGGCGGCCATTTGTGCTGCTTCTACTAATTCAACAACTTGCTCACGAGACAGTGGCTGGTCTTTATAGTCTCGCACGGAAGCATGAGCTTTCATCAGTTCTAGTACCATTGAAACGCATCCTCTCTCTATGTAAGTAAGTTTATCTTAGCATTCCTAATTAAAAACATGCACTCGAACGAATCGAGTACATGTCTGAAATTTAAAAGATTAAGTTTAGAAGCTGGTAGAAAAGCGCTGCTAGTAAGGCTGAAATCGGCAATGTGATAATCCATGTGATCACGATTTTACGTGCGACGCCCCATTTCACGCCTTTAACTCGTTGTGCCGAACCGACTCCCATGATTGCAGATGAGATGACATGTGTCGTAGAAACAGGAAGCGCAATTGTCGTTGCACCAAAGATGATCATGGCAGAGGACAGGTCCGCTGCTGCTCCGTTGACTGGACGAATCTTCATGATCTTACCGCCGACCGTCTTGATGATTTTGTAACCACCCACTGAAGTTCCAAGACCCATTGCAGTCGCTGCTGCAATACGGACCCACAGGGGAATATCTGTAGTCGTTTGAAGGTTCGCTGCGATTAAGGCCATTGTAATGATCCCCATCGCTTTTTGAGCATCGTTCGTACCGTGTGTAAATGCTTGTAGCGCAGCCGTGCCGATCTGGAAGATACGGAAGCGTTTGTTGGTCTTGTACAGACTCGCATTTTTAAAGAGCACTTTGAACAAGCTCATCATCAAGAACCCGACTGCAAGAGCGATGAATGGTGAAATCAATAAAGCTTGTAAAATCTTCAGGAAGCCCTCGTAATTCAAAATGGCAAATCCGGCTGCTGAGATAGCTGCTCCTGCAATCGAGCCGATAAGGGCATGGGAAGAACTCGATGGAATACCGTAATACCATGTGATCAAGTTCCAAGTGATAGCAGCTAAAAGAGCAGCAAGGATGATGACGGACCCGTTCGATAAAGCGAAAGGATCGACGATGTCTTTTGTAATCGTTTTGGCCACACCTGTGAAGGTGAGGGCGCCGACAAAGTTCATGATGGCTGCAAGCAATACAGCTTTCCGTGGACTGAGGGCCCTAGTGGATACGGAAGTAGCAATAGCATTGGCTGTATCATGGAACCCGTTGATAAAATCAAATGCTAACGCAAAGATGACAACTAAGATGGTGAGTACTAGTAGGATATCCATAGTCGTCTCCTACGCGTTACGCATGATGATCGTTTCGACTGTGTTCGCTACGTTTTGAGTATAGTCGGCGATCTCTTCTAGTTTTTCGTACAAGTCTTTGAACTGGATGATGCGAATTGGGTTCGTCTCTGTAACAAACAATTGCTTTAGAGAAGAACGGAACACTTCGTCGCATTTGCGTTCAAAGTCTTTGATCAAGATAGAGTGGTCACGCATCGCAAGAAGCTTTTTCTTTTGAAGAAGCTCCATCGCTTTGACCATCTCGTCACTTGCTTTGACAATCAGGTTGACGAAAGTACGCATAGAATCGTCAATCTCTAGTAAGGAGTAAATTTCTAAATGTGCTGTGAAATGCTCAAGACCGTCAATAACATCATCCATACGGACAGCAAGTGCTAGAATATCTTCGCGTTCGATTGGAGTCATGAAGGCATTATTAAGTCGTTCAATTAAATCGTGGACTAATTTATCTCCAGCCGTTTCATACTTTTTCATTTGCAGCGCTAAATCTTGCAAATCTTGCACGGTTGTCACTTTAAAGTCCTCCGCGTAATGAGCTGCTTTTTGGACGTTCAGAGCAATCTCATGAAGTGAGTGAAAAAATGGATCTGGCTTTTTAGAATCAAACATAAGTGTCCCTCCTGGACAAAAGAAATTTGAAAACTTCTACATAGTACCACCAAATTTACTTTATCTCTATACTTTTTACTCCCAAATTGCAAACTTTACATTACCGTAATAATAAGGATTTGATTATTTTTGGTAGTATATAAGTATAATGTTATAGAAAAAACCACCGAAACCAGTTCGGTGGTTGTAGTATGTGCTTCTTAGAAGAAGAACAATCCTAGGCTGATGACAATTCCGCTAAGGATGAGAACAAATACACAGTAACCCATGATGTCTTTTGCTTTCAGACCCGCAATAGCAAGTGCTGGAAGAGCCCAGAATGGCTGAATCATGTTTGTCCAAGCGTCTCCCCAAGCGATGGCCATAGCTGTTTTCGAATAGCTGACGCCAAGCTCAGATGCTGCTTGTAACATAATCGGTGCTTGCACGGCCCATTGACCGCCACCTGATGGTACGAAGAAGTTGACAACTCCTGCCGCGTAAAACGTAAACAGATGGAACGTGTGCTCATTCGAAATGCTCACGATAGCAGTCGAGATGACACCTGCAAGTCCAGATGTCACCATCATTCCCATGATCCCTGCATAGAACGGGAACTGGATGATAATCCCACCCGTAGTCTTAACCGCATTGTTCACTGCTGCTAAATAACTGCGAGGCGTTCCGTGGAAAGCGATTCCGAGGATCACGAAAATCAAGTTGACGATATTCAAGTTCAAGTCAAACCCTTTTGTGACAAAATGCCAACCTAGGTAAGTCAGACCCAGTACTGCGATTAAAACGGTTAAAATATAGCTGTCTTCCATACGAGAAGCCGGTGTGATCTGCTCAGGTCTTTCAAGGATCACTTCGTCTTCAAGTAGTTTCGGATCTACTGTAACTGTATCTTCCGGTTTCGGCATCATCCAGCGATTCAACAAGGGAATCGTGACAAGAAGTGCCACTACAATTACTAAATTATATGTAGAAAAAATCGTTTCTGAAGTCGGAACGACCCCCATAATGCCTTGGAACGGATGGTCTGGTGTAGCAATCGATAATGGAATCGAACCAGCAAGACCGCCGTGCCAAATGACGAAACCTGAATACGCACTCGCAATTAGCAAACGGTAATCAACCGTAGTCACTTTCTTGGCAATCTCTTTTGCGAATAAGGCACCGATGACGAGACCAAATCCCCAGTTGATCCAGCTTGCAACTAATGAAACGATAGTGACTAATAAAATGGAGCCACCTGGAGTTTTTACGGTACCGGCCATTTTGTTCAAAATTCTTTTGATCGGTGGGCTACTCGCTAGAACGTGTCCGGCTAGAAGAACCACGACCATCTGCATCGTGAACATCAACAGTCCCCAGAAACCATCTCCCCAATAAACGACCATGTCGAGTGGGCTAGACTCTGTAAGACCTACACCTAATGCGAAAACGAGTAAAGTAAGTAGGGCAACAAAAATATAGGGATCAGGTAAAAAACGCTCCATAATCCGGTTAGATAAACGTGTAAGGGTTTTCATAAATGCCTCCTCAAAAAATAAATTTTACAAATTGAAGTATAACTTAAATTCAGAACATTCTCTAGAGTTGAATTTTTTTATCTATTTTTTGAAACCTTCTGGATATCGAGTCGTATAGTAGATGACCACTAAAAATGACGGATTTTGGCAGGTGAACCAACATGGAACTTTTCGGTTATTCAATGGAACAAGTCTACTTCTTTATTCTCGTCCTGATGGCCGCTATCACATTTCTCTATCTGTTCTTTGGGGATGTGACGGAGGCGATTGGTGAAGGGATTCCTTTTCTCCATCCTACACTGGTGCTCGCGTTCTTTACGCTTACTTCTGCAGTAGGCTTAGTACTTGAGTGGATGACAGATTGGAATAGTTGGCTGATCTTGATCGCAGCTATGGTCGCTGCCGTCATTCTCGATGTTCTCATTTATTTCTTTGTCCTGATTCCACTCGCATCGGCGGAAGTGTCGCTCGCCTATACGGATGAATCCCTTGCTGGTCAAGTCGGTCAAGTCATCGTACCAATTCCAGCAGATGGCTACGGGGAAATCTTGATTGAAACCAACAATGGGAATCTCGCCAAGCGAGCTACGGGTCTTGAGAATGAAGACATTGCGTTTGGCAAAACTGTGCTGATCGTCGAAGTGGAAGAAGGAACGTTTTACGTCAAAGAGTACGAACCATTTAAATTATAGGGGGCATGAACATGGGATTGGATATGGGGATTTGGATTGTTGCTGGTGTCGTTGGATTCATTTTATTGTCTATTATCGGCGTCTACGTTGCAAAGTATAAGACGGTAGGACCAGACGAGGCACTCATCGTAACAGGAAGTTATTTAGGATCTAAAACTGTACATACGGATGAATCGGGCAACAAGATTAAAATCATCCGTGGTGGAGGAACATTCGTATTGCCGGTGTTCCAACAGTCTGAACCACTCAGCTTGCTTTCAAGCAAACTAGAAGTCACGACTCCAGAAGTCTATACGGAGCAAGGTGTTCCGGTGATGGCCGATGGGACAGCTATCATTAAAATTGGTGGAACAATCCCTCAAATCGCTACAGCTGCTGAGCAGTTCCTCGGAAAGACAAAAGATGACCGAGAAAACGAAGCGAAAGAAGTTCTAGAAGGTCACTTACGTTCCATTTTAGGTTCGATGACAGTAGAAGAGATTTACAAGAACCGTGACAAGTTCTCACAAGAAGTGCAGCGAGTGGCTTCACACGACCTAGCTAAGATGGGTCTTGTGATTGTATCGTTCACAATCAAAGATGTTCGAGACAAAAACGGCTACCTGGATTCACTAGGGAAACCACGAATCGCTCAAGTAAAACGTGATGCAGATATCGCAACTGCGGAAGCCGAAAAAGAGACGCGTATCAAACGTGCAGAGGCTTCTAAAGATGCACAACGTGCAGAACTTGAGCGCGCTACAGAAATCGCTGAAGCAGAAAAAGAAAATCAATTAAAAGTGGCTGAGTACCGCCGCGAGCAAGATATCGCAAAAGCCCGCGCTGACCAAGCCTACGAGTTGGAATCGGCTCGTGCGAAACAAGAAGTAACCGAGCAAGAGATGCAAGTCCAGATCATCGAGCGTCAAAAGCAAATTGAACTAGAAGAAAAAGAGATCCTTCGTCGTGAGAAGCAGTACGATTCAGAAGTGAAGAAGAAAGCCGATGCGGACCGTTACGCAATCGAGCAAAATGCTGCCGCTGACAAAGCTCGCCAAATGGCTTCAGCCGATGCAGAGAAATATACAATCGAAGCAAAAGCGAAAGCCGACGCTGAAAAGATTCGTCTCGACGGTCTTGCGAAAGCCGATTCTGAGAGAGCGCAAGGGGAAACAGAAGCAGAAATCATTCGCTTGAAAGGTCTTGCAGAAGCCGAAGCGAAACGCAAAATCGCAGAAGCCTTCGAACAGTATGGCCAAGCAGCTGTTCTCGACATGATCGTCCGCATGATGCCAGAGTACGCGAAGCAAATCGCTTCTCCACTGAGCAACATCGACAAAATCACAGTAGTCGACACAGGTGGTGGCGAAGGCGGCGGGGCTAACAAAGTAACGTCGTACGCAACCAACTTGATGTCCACGCTTCAAGAAACGTTGAAAGCGTCTTCTGGCATTGACGTGAAAGAAATGCTCGAGAACTACTCAGGCAAAGGGACACTTCGTCCAAGTCTCGACCGCATCTCCGATGGGTTGTTTGCGGAAAAGAAAGAACAAGAAGCTGAAGTGAAGACGTTACAGACGACTTCATCTGAGAGCTGATGCTGGTGCCCCTACCGCTTTGCGGTGGGGGGTTTTTGTTTTGTGGGAGGAGCGAGTGAGCGAGCGTTCATCGACAAGAAGGCTGGTTTGTTGAGCATGAGGGGGAGTTTCATCTGCATGCCATGGGGTTTTGTTCTACATGAGATGGATTTCTTCTCCATAGGAGTTGATTTCTACTGCATTAAGCCTACTTTCTTCTCCATCAATCCTAATTTCTTCTGCATAAGATTTTCTGAAAAGAACTTGAAGTTCAGGATACTTAAAAGATTTTTCTAGAAAGATCTACCCCACTTCAAAAATATCTTGCAATTCAAACAACTTAACCCTAAAATGAGAAAAACTACCAATTAGGGAGGCTGCTATGATCTTTCATTTACCTTTTGTAATTTCCGTTATCTTGTTCATAGCGCAAAGCCATTTCGGGCTAAAACATTTTTTCCGAGAAACATTGCTCCTAGCTGTAGTTTATACAATTATTCTTTTTTCCTATTTCAAACACCATGATTTTGTCGTCATCCTGTACATGTTTCTTCTCATGTTTTGGGCTATTACACTATCGACTTATTGGCAACGCAACACATGGCGCGCCTATATGAAAAAAGGAGAGGTCGACTATGATTATGAAAGCTAAGGAGGTTATTTTATAAAACTGTTTACACCAAAACCCGAGCGTATGTCCCTTCAGTATCTGGCCGCTCGCTTGCCCATCAACCATCCAAAATTGCCACAGGTCCAACAGTCACTTTTCATGAGAAGGGCAGGGGAGGGTGGAGAACGGGAGGTACTATCTTATTTACAGGAAGCACTTTACTCTCTACCGTCATTTATTCTTCATAATTTCCACGTACGAGTCCCAAAGCATTTTTCCATACAAATCGATTATCTCGTCCTTACTAACAACTACATTCTGATGATTGAAGTCAAAAATATAAAAGGGCGAATTACTTTTAAACCTAATCCTGCGCAAATGATTCGTGAGCTAGATGGTGATCTAATAGCAATGGATTGTCCATTTGCTCAGCTTGATCGCAACTTGATCCATTTTAAAAAATTAATTGGTCAAGTTTCTCTTCCGATTTACACAGCGATTGTCTGGGTAAACCGCTCTGCCATTCTAAATCAACCTCCACTCAATTCCCCACATCAACTGATTTTTATAAAACAACTCCCACACTATTTGAATCAACTAGATGGATTACCAAATCAAGTAATTGACTTACACAGTCTCGTCAAACGCTTAAAATCTAAAGCAACTCCATTTTACTTGTCTGATATTTGTGAGAGATATAGCCTAGCCCCAAATGAGCTACTATCAGGATTAATCTGTATGAGTTGTTATACATTGATGACTCTACATGCACGGACTTGGATATGTTCGAGATGTAAAATGAAAAATAATTATATGCTAGATGAGAATATTCTATGTGCATTTGATTTGCTGGGGGACAATCTTCAAATGAATGAATTGAGGCAGCTGCTACCTTTCTTATATTCAAGAAATCTTGAAAAATTAATTGAAACCGGTTCTATCAGGAGGACTAGCCCTAAAAAGAATCGGGTTTACTCCTTGGAAAGAACAACTAAAGTTCATTGGATAAAATGGAACGGAATTAACTAGTAGCTTATTTGTCTAATGAAGCCATAATTCTTAGGGGCTTTCTAGAAAGATCGTAACTAATCTTCTTTAATAACTCGCGGTAAGAGAAGTTGGAAAGCCCAAACAGCATATGTAAAACAACTTCAGTAGAATAAATCTAATTTCGGTAGAATAAATTCCGATTTGAGTAGAATAAATTCTGGTTACTGTAGAATAAATCGCTCATCCATTCGATGAACGACCGCTCATCCCCCAATCCCGCCCGCTCACCACCACCCCAATCTATGCTATACTACATACTACCAACCACCCCCATAAGAAAGAGGTCCAACATGCTAACATTTGAACAAAAACAAGCCATTATCGAAACATTCCCGGAGCTTTCCAAGAAAGCCATCTCTCTAAAACGTTTAAATTACCACTTTGAAGACAGTCAGTACGACAAAACGATCGTCGTGCAGCAACTTCACCCAAATGGGAACGGCTATGTCTTCGTTGGAGAAGGCGGTCCGTATGAATCTGATGAGCGTGGTCTTGTGAACATTCGTGAAGCTTCAGAAGAAGAGCTGAAAGAACTGATTCGCTATTCGATTGCGTTGCTTTCTACGAAAGAAGAGCAAGCTGAAGAGGCTACAGAGCAGAAGTGGGTTAACAAAGAAGGCGGCGAGTTGAAGCTTGTGAACGAAGATGACCTGTGGAACATCTACCACGGTCTGAATCTAGAAGACAGCTTTGAATCGCAAGAAGCAGCTATTCTTTACTTAAAAGAAGAAGGCTTTAAACGAAACTAAAAAACGTGCAGTTCCTTGTTTTTTGAGGGAACTGCACGTTTTTCTATTCTTTAATACGAACTTGTTGAAGTGGCTCCGTCGCAGGACCTTCCAGCACATCCCCGCGGAAATTAAATCGAGAACCGTGGCACGGGCAGTCCCAAGAACGTTCGGCTTGGTTGAATGCGACGTCACAGCCCATATGCGTACAAGCGGGTTTGACGAATGTGACGTGGCCATTCGAGTCTTTATAAGCAGCGAGCTTCTGTCCGTCGACTCGAACCAGCTTGCCATCATCAAAACCAAGTTCGTCTAGAGATGCTTCTGCACCGGTGACCTTGTCCTTAATGAGCTCTTTCGCTACGCCAGCATTATCTTTAATGAAGCTGCCAATTCCTTTAGGGCGAAGCTTCGTGCGAGTCGGAGAAAATAGCTCTTCATACGGATTGGCTCGTCCCATGACAAGGTCACTCAACAAGTGGGCAGCAGCAATCCCGTTCGACATCCCCCACTTGGAGAAGCCGGTCGCTACGAAGACGTGCGGCATTCCTGTAACCATTTTTCCGATATACGGCAAATGATCAAGAGGCATCAAGTCCTGGGAAGACCAGTTGTGAGTGACATCTGGTGTCCCGAAATAGCTGGATGCAAATTGCTGAAGCGTGGCATAGTTAGTACGAGTGTTTTCTTCGTGACGACCGGAAACATGCCCTTCACCGCCGATTTGCAACAGGCGTTCTCCTGAAGCGTCCAACACGGTGCGAATTGAGCGCGTTGGGCTTTCGGCATTGATATACATCCCCATATCTTCCTTGAATGTACCGCGTAAAGTCATCGCATAACTCCGCTCGACCCGCATGCGAGAAAAATACAGGCCTTCAAAATCATTGAACGGGAAGTGACTCGTTACGAGAACTTGTTGAGCATCGATTTTATGACCGTTCACTAGTTCGACTTGGCTTGGTGAATGCACAGTTTTGGCACGAGAGTTTTCATAGAAAGTGACGCCTGCTTGTTGGGCTTCTTTCATCAATGCAGCTAAAAAATAGACAGGGTGAAACTGTAGCTGATCTTCAAGTTTCAAAGCGATTCGGACTGGGAAAGGAAGGTCGGTCTCTTTAGTTAGAGAGGCTCCAGGGATGCCGATTTTTTCGTAAGCTTGAAATTCTTTTTCAATTTTGTCCTCACCTTTGAAGGATTCTGCATATACATAAGCGGGGCGGGTTTCTAAACCACATTCGATCCCATTTTGTTCGACGAGATTTTTTGCCCAGTCCAGCGCTTGCCGATTCGCTTCGTAATAAGCACGTGCATCTTCTTCAGAGAACGTCGAAATCAATTCATCATAGATTAGGCTGTGTTGAACAGTCAGTTTGGCAGTCGTATAGCCAGTTGTTCCATGTAGGTAACGACCTCCTTCAATGACGGTTACTTGGCGGCCAGAGTCTCGCAGCAAGTAAGCGGCAACGATGCCAACAATACCTCCACCAACAATGACCACGTCTGTTTTTAGGGATTCGGTTACAGCGGAACATTCAGGGATTTGGGGACCATCCAGCCAGTATGAGGATGGTTCGTTAGTGAAATCCTTTGCCACGGCAATTCCTCCTTCATGAAAATAGCATTATCCTCTCTGTACCCTAGTTTTTAACATCTACACAAGTTTCAAACAAAAACTAAAAAGTTTTTTGGAGTATAAAAAGTCGATTAAGGGTATGGTAAACTGTTAGAAATCAGAAAATTAGGACGAATGGGGGCAGTACGATGTTTGAAAACTATAAAGTGGTCCCGTTTTATGATGAGATGTTTGACCCAAACTGTTCACCAAAACCGCACTATCAAAACTTTCATGACAAGCTTGTTGAGAGTGATCTGGTAACGTTACGAGAAAAGCATGATTTAGCCCAGCTTTCCTTTTTACGTCAAGGCATCACATTCACTGTTTACAATCAGAATGTGGGAACAGAGCGAACAATGCCGTTTGATTTTGTTCCTATTATTATTCCAGCAGACGACTGGAAGATGATTGAACGCGGAATGGCACAGCGTACTGAAGCATTAAACTGCTTTTTAAAAGATATCTATCATGAAGCACGAATTGTAGAGGCAGGAGTTATTCCGAGAGACCTCGTTGAAAATAATGCCTACTATTATAAGCAGCAGGCGGGTGGTGTGAGAGTTCCTTTGGATAATCATATTTTCCTTGCTGGTATCGATTTGATTCGAGATGCAGAGGGGAACTATATGGTGCTTGAGGACAATCTTCGAAATCCATCTGGAATGTCCTATGTGTATCAGAATCGTTATGTCATGCGTCAAGTCTATCCGGAATTTTTTGCGGATGAGCCTGTACATACTCTTGAGCACCAATTGACTTATTTGCATGAGGCGATGCTTGACCATGCTCCTCCTGGTATCGACAATCCTACTGCTGTGTTGTTGACTCCAGGGATGTTCAATTCAGCTTATTACGATCACGTCTTCTTAGCTCAACAGATGGGGATTCATCTCGTTGAAGGACGGGACCTATTGGTGAAAGACGACCACGTGTTTATGAAAACGATACGAGGTCTTCAACGCATTGATATCATTTACCGCCGTATTGATGATGACTTCTTGGATCCGGTCGCATTTAGGGAAGATTCCATGTTAGGAGTTAGCGGTCTTGTCGACGTTTACCAGAAAGGAAATGTCGCTATACTAAATGCTATCGGGAACGGTGTAGCCGATGATAAGGCTATGTATTCTTACGTACCGGACATGATTCAGTTTTATTTGAATGAAGAGCCGATTATTGCGAACGTGAAGACATACAGATTAGAAGAAGAAGAGACACGGAAATGGGTACTGGAACATATCCGAGAACTTGTGATCAAAAATGTAGGTGCTTCTGGGGGCTATGACATGTTGATCGGTCCTCACGCGGATGATGAGATGATTGAAATCTTCAAGCAAAAAATTGAAGAGACTCCCCACCAATATATTGCACAACCAACTATTCAGCTATCGCGAGCGCCAGCTTATCAAGGCGAAGATTTTTATCCGTGCCACGTAGACCTTCGGGTTTTTGTGATGCGAGGCAAAGAGACACACGTCTTGCCAGGTGGTTTGTCCCGTGTAGCTCTTAAGAAAGGATCACTGGTCGTCAATTCCTCTCAAGGCGGCGGTGCTAAAGATACGTGGATTTTAAAGAATGGAGGGGACGCACATGCTTAGTCGTGTAGCAGATGCGCTTTATTGGATGGCGCGCAACATCGAACGGTCGGAAAGTCATTCTCGCATCATGCATGTGCATTTGACACAGATGCTAGAAGCGGGGAATAAAGATATTTTTCAAGAAGAAGACTATCACATTCTCTTTGAAGTATGTGCAACAGCGGAGGATTTACATCAGCTACACGAGATGGGCAAGACGCGTGTACAAGATTTGATTTGCTTCCTGACCTTCGGAGAGACCAATTTAAATTCTTCTTTAAATTGCATACGGATTGCACGAGACAATGCGCGCGTCACGCGTGATTATATACCGAATGACTTGTTTGAAGCGTGGAATCAATTTTATTTGTCAGCCAACCCATTGCAGGACCGCCCTTACTCTATTCACGCTATGCGTGACTTTTTCAATGAAACGAAGCAAGCCTCTTACATGGCACAAGGCATTATTGAAGCAGCAATGTCCCGCGATGTGGCATACTATATGTTGAAGATTGGGAAGTGGCTTGAGAGAGCAGAGAAGACAGCTCGCATATTGAATGTTGTCAGTGAACAGACGAGGCATCGTGAAAAAGAATATGACACAAGTGATTACTACTATTGGTCGAGCGCATTGCGCATGGTGAATGGGTACGAGGCGTATTTGAAGTCGAATCCTCCTAAAATGGAGCCGACGAAAATCTTATCGTTCTTAATCACCAATCAAGATTTCCCGCGTTCCATCCGTTATTGTATGGATCATGTACGTGAAGCAGTGGACGCCTTAGAAAATGCAAAAGTCGCTCATTACTCTGTAGAGCTTTACGAAGCGATGGATTCCCTTCGTCGTGAGTTCAATCAGATGAAAATTCAGGATTTGGATACCGATGAAACAATTGATTTCTTAAACAAATTCCAAGATAAATGCAATCAAATCGGACATATTTTCTCACGTACGTATTACTTAACAGAGCCCGTCAATTCACCTGATTTCTCACAGCATCAAGAGCAATCCCTTCCACCTGAAATGAGGAGAAAGACAGCTATGAAATACAAAATTGAACATACAAACATCTTTGATTACGACACGGTAGTAGATCAAAGTATGAATTCCATTCGCTTGAAGCCTCGTTCGGACGAGTGTCAACGTTTGCTCTCCTACCGGACCGATATTACGCCGATGTCTTTAACTAAAGAACATACGGATATCTGGGGCAATAATGTCGAGACATTCTTTATCGCAGAGCGTCACCAACATCTAGAAATCAAATCCACTTCTATAGTAAGTATTCAACGCAGTCCATTCATTCAGCAGATTGATTATTCACCTGAAATGAAAGATATTTTTCATTCGGATCTGTTCCAAGAACATTATGCGGGCTACTTGGCCAATACAGCTTACACATACTTGAGTGCAGAACAGATGGACCGAGTGGACAGTGCAATCGGACTTATGAACAATCCTGTCCAGTATGCGATAGATGTGATGCGCTATGTTTATGACAGTTTCCGCTATGACCCGGACGCGACGGATGTGACAACAAAAGCTGCGGACTCATTTGAGATTCGAGGCGGCGTCTGCCAGGACATGGCGCACGTAATGCTCGGGATTCTACGAACGAAACAGATTCCAGCGCGTTATGTGAGTGGCTATTTATATGTTGGTGAAGATTCTGCATTAGTTGGGGATGCAGCGAGCCACGCTTGGGTAGAAGTCATGGTTCCTGGTATCGGCTGGGTAGGCCTTGACCCTACAAACAATGTGGAAGCACTCGAAAATCATATCCGGATGTGTGTAGGACGTGATTACAATGATGTGAGCCCCGTCCAAGGAGTTTACCGAGGCGGTGCAAGCACAATTGATGTGAAAGTATCAGTTAGTTTATTGTCGAAAACGGATTCTTAACCGGAAAAATGAAGCCATTTGCAAGGGATAGCCCTTGTAAATGGCTTTTTTCTGTGCATTGTTAGAGGTCAGACATCCCTGTCATCTCGTTGTCATTATTGTGTTTGGATTGTCATTTTTGTGATGCCTCAGAGATTCAATTGATAGGGTACTGGTACTGCTCTGACATCGTTTTGCAATGTAGAGGTGGTACGATAGGGGTCGTTAGTGAAAAGGAGGAAATTTTACTTATGAAAAAACAAATCGTTGCACTAACCGCTATTTCAGGATTATTTATCGGCGCAGCAGGTGCGTCTGCGGCTGAACAATCATATACAGTTAAAAGCGGGGACACATTGTGGTCCATTGCACAAGAAAATCAAGTATCTGTGGGAGACATTAAAGAATGGAACAACTTAGATTCTACATTGATCTTCCCAAAACAAGAGTTACAAGTTGGAGAATTTGAAACATACACAGTGGTTAGCGGCGACACGCTCTACCAAATCGCACAACAGTATGATATTTCTGTAGCCGACCTTAAAGGTTGGAACGGCTTAACATCTGACTTAATCTTCCCTGAACAAAAATTGTTCGTTGAAGGGAATGACTATAAAGCACCACAAGCTGCTGCTTCAACGGAGCAACAGGTAGCTGTATCAGCTCCTGCTGAGAAAGAGCAAGCTCCACAAGAGCAAGCTGAAGAACAAGCTCCAGCAGAAAGCCAAGAGACTTCACAAGCTCCAGCAGAGGCTGCTCAAACATTGACAGTCGAAGCGACAGCATATACGGCTTACTGTGAAGGTTGCTCAGGTACAACAGCAACAGGTATCGACCTTCGTGCCAATCCAGACATGAAAGTCATCGCAGTAGACCCGAACGTCATCCCACTAGGATCGAAAGTATGGGTTGAAGGTTACGGTGAAGCGATTGCAGGAGATACTGGCGGTGCTATCAAAGGAAACAAAATTGATATCTTCATGCCAGATCAACAAGACGCTCTAAATTGGGGACGTCAAACAATTACAGTGAAAATTTTAGACTAACTAACACAAGCTACGGACTTCGGTCTGTAGCTTTTTTTTATTTATTTTTCATGTAACCCTTTTCAACTCTTTCTTTTTCCGGAATTTTTGCTATGCTAAGGGAATGTTTAGTTGAGGAAGAAGGGAATCGTGTGAAAAAACAGAAGTCGTCGACAGGCGATTTAAATTTATTTCATCTGACCTGGCCAATTTTTTTAGAAGTATTTCTCTTTATGTTAATGGGAATTGTCGATACATTTATGCTCAGCTCCTTATCCGATGATGCTGTATCGGGAGTAGGAGCTGCGAATCAATATATTCATATCGCAATTTTATTACTAGAAGTCGTCGCAGCAGGGGCTTCTATTGTTGTTGCGCAATTCTTAGGATCTAAGCTGATTAAAGAAGCATCGCGAGTAGCCGCTCTTTCTGTGACACTCAATCTCGTCATTGGTGTGATTCTGAGCATCGTCTATCTGATTTTTGCGAAGGCGATGATGGTGGCAATGAACTTGCAGGGAGACGTGCTCGATTATGCGCAAAGCTATCTTTCAATCGTCGGAGGCGCAATCTTCTTACAAGCGATTATCAATTCACTTGCCGCAGTCATTCGTGTGCATGGTTGGACGAAACAGACAATGTACGTGTCGCTAGGTATGAATGTGATTCACGTGATTGGGAACTATGTGCTGATTTTCGGGAAGTTCGGATTTCCTGAGATGGGAGTCGAAGGTGCTGCCATTTCTTCAATCGGAAGCCGCTTTCTCGCGATGCTCGTCTTTTTCTGGCTGTTCTATCAAGTGATGGAAGTCCGAGTGAAGTGGAAAGATTACTTTGCGTGGTCGAAGGAATATGTAGGGAAGATTATGCGAATCGGCTTGCCGGCTGCATTTGAACAGATCTTGTATCAAGCCGCTCAAATTGTTTTCCTGTTCTACATTACGTATTTAGGTGCAGAATCACTTGCAGCTAGACAGTACGCTCACAACATTTCCATGTTCACGTATCTGTTTGCCATTGCAATTGGGATGGGGACTGCCATCATCGTAGGCCGTTACGTAGGAGCAGGGCGTTCGGAAGATGCGTATACCCAACTGTGGAAAAGTGTGCGCTATGCTATGACATTTACTGTGACTGCAGTCACGCTGGTCGTTCTTTTCAGAAAACCGATCGTCTCGATCTTTACGGACAATCCAGATGTCATTCAACTTGCTGCACAAGTTCTGGTTCTTGGTCTCGCGCTTGAAACTGGACGAACGCTGAATATTGTGATCATCAATTCGTTACGAGCAGCGGGAGATGCCCGTTTCCCAGTTCTTATGGGAGCCATCTCGATGATTGGGATCAGTTTGCCTTTAGGCTACTTTTTCGTCTTCATCCTCGACTGGGGACTAGTCGGAGTCTGGGCTGCTATTGCTATTGATGAATGGACACGAGGCCTTATTATGCTATTCCGCTGGAAGAGCAAGGCGTGGAAACGTTATGCACTTGTCAAAGTTCCTGACAACACAAAACAAGCCGAGTCGTATTGAGACCCGGCTTGTTTTTGTTTTGGATTAGCTGAACATAGGAAATACGTATGAGATCAAGAACCAAAGCAATCCAAAGAAAATAATGATGTAAGCGGCATATTTAATAAATGTAGCTCCGACTAGACCGCTGTCCGTGCGTTCTTCACGACGAACCTCTACATGTTTTTCTTCGTGACGGTTGTTATCCATTGAAAACGCCTCCTTGGTTTAGGTATTTACTACCTTGTACCCAAGCATGCTTTCTCTTAAACGTCCAGACGATTTGCGTTGATAAGCAGCACGAGCGGAGGTCCGGCAATGGGAATGAAAGCTAACCCTTTCATACGTGCCTCTGGATAGAACTGATAGGTGGCATATACGGACAGACCCCATAATACGAACCAGTCAACTGTCATCACAGAGACTAAATGAGACTCATTGAACGTAGTCATGTAGGAATCTAATGAAATGCCGTTTTGCAGCGTAATCAAATTGGCTATTGTGATTACAATCAAGAAGATCAACCACGTTTTTGAACGCAATAGACGCAACAAGAACTTTGGCGTACGAATCGTACGTTCTGGTGGTCGATTGCCGAATGCAAAATACGGAAGCAATGCGAATGCACCAGCTGCAAAGGACACCAGTGAAAACGGCCATGCTGGCCAGCGCTTGTTATCATTTCGCAGTAAAAGGGTCAGGAAGACGAGCGGAAAGATACCGAGCGAGTTGAATACGGTAAGTACCAATGGGTCAATAGCAGCCCAGTTGCCGACGAACACTTCTGACAAGACCGGATCATTACTGTTTCCTTGTCCCGGTGCAAAAAAGATAGCGTACGTTAACAGCGCTAACCAGATAATGAAGAAGATCACGGAATCACCTCATTTTCTTTTTATCATACCTCACTTTAAAATCGACTACCTAATTTAACAAATAGTGATCCAAACCCGTAGAAGTTTCGTTAGCTTATTGATTACAATCCCCTTATGAATCCGGTATGATAGAAGGAACTGGCAAGCAGGGGAGGGAAACCATATGTCCTTTACAGATGAAGAGTTATACACCCGCATTCTAACAAAAGACTCGGAAGCGCTAGAACTGCTTTACGATAAATACGAACGACTTGTGTTTTCATTTGCTTATCGCATGATGCAAGATCAACAACGAGCAGAAGACGTCGTGCAAGACGTGTTTTCAAAACTTTGGCGTGACCATGCACCGTATGAAGCCGACCGAGGCAAGTTTTCTTCTTGGTTATTGACCATGACACGGAATCGATGTTTAGATGTCATTCGCAAATCATCCAAACAACAAGAAGTCGGCTTATTGGATAAGGACGCCGAGCGTGTCAATGACACGATGCATGACATGCCGGAGCAGGCAGTGGAATGGAAAGAAAAAAGCGAACGGATTCGAGAGGCATTGTCTCATTTAAAAGAAGATCAAAGAAAAATCGTAGAGCTGTTTTATTTTCATGGCTATTCGCAAGACCGCATTTCTAAAGACCTCAACATTCCTTTAGGAACGGTAAAAGGTAGGATACGGTTAGCCCTGCAGCATTTACGAAAACGATTAGAACCGGAAAGGGGGGAATTTGCAGATGGAACGAGTGATGTGTGATTTAACAATTGATTACTTCAATGGTCAGCTGACTACTGAAGAGCAAGAAGCTTTTGAAAGACATTTAGAAAGCTGTGCAGACTGTCAACAAGAACTGGCAGAATGGCAAGCACTTTCAGAAGACCTCCCCTATGTTTCTGAACTGGTAGAACCACCAGTAGGCATGAAGGAACGCGTACTCGGTTCTATTCTGGGAGAAGATTCTCCAGCTCAACCGGTTGTATCACCAACTCCAGTCATCCCAATGGAAAGTAAAAAACCCCGTAAGCGAAGCGCTTCTAAATGGTTACCACTAGTTGCAGCTGCACTAGTTCTTTCTTTAGTAGGAAATGCTTACTTGGGCTGGATGGTACAAGACCAACAACAAACTCTTGTCACACAAAGTGAAACCGTGGATCAACTTGTTGCTCTTGTGAACTTGCAACCTCTTGAAGGAGATTCAACAGGTACGGCTTCTATTGTACGAAACGGAGATACGATTCAAGTGGTCGTACAAGCGTCTTCGCTACCTGAGCTTTCAAATGAAGAAGTTTATCAGGTTTGGTTAATTGATGAAGAAGGACCGGACAGAGCAGGAACCTTCACTTCCACTGGAACAGACGGAGCAGTGGTATATACGCTACCAGCTGGACAAGATTTTTCTTGGGACCAAATCGCAGTATCTCATGAACCGAATAAAGATAGCGAGACACCTCTCGGTCAAGTGTTGATGGCTTCCGCTATCTCAGCACCAGAAACTGAATAACAAATTTGCCACCTGCTTCTGTAGGTGGCCTTTTTATTATCTTCAGAACAGAGAAATCAAAAAACTTTTGACGATTTGTATAACGTTTAAACATTGATATATCAAGGTTTGGAGATACATGGTCAAAAGTTTTTAATTTTTATTTAGAAAAAAGTGATCCAGAATCAATATCCTTCCGTTAGCTATGTGTAAATCAAATAAACCACTTACAAAAGGAGAGATTCACATGAACTACAAAATGAAATCGAAAGCAATCTTAGCAGCAACACTTGCAATGACAATGGCAGTACCAGCAGCTACTCTAGCAGCAGATCACGGCGATCATTCAAATGGAGGCGCAGTTTCTGGAGACATGGGAGTCTCAACTCCAGCATCTGAACTTCGCTCAACATTGACACAATTATTCACAGAGCACGCATTCTTAGCAGTGGAAACACTGAAAAAAGGTGCAGATGGCACGGAAGACTTTGAAGCACTGGCTGGCGCATTAAGCGGCAACACAGATGACCTAACTGCAGCTGTATCTTCAGTATACGGTGAAGAAGCAGGAGCACAGTTTAAAGAAATCTGGTCTTCACACATTGGTTACTTTGTAGACTATGCAAATGCTACAGCAGCTGACGATCAAGCTGGTAAAGATCAAGCAGTGGCAGAACTAGGCGAATACATTAAAGAACAAGCAGCATTCTTAGACACAGCAACTGAAGGACGTCTAAAAGCAGCAGACTTAGAAGCAGGCCTAAAAATGCACGTTGACCAACTGGTTTGGGCATTCGATAGCTACGTAGCTGGTGATTATGAAACTTCATACACAAACGAACGTGAAGCAATCGACCACATGGTCATGGTAGCAGCAGGTCTAGCAACTGCAATTACAGACCAGTTCCCAGATAAATTTGAAAACACTATGGCTGTAACACCAGCAGCTGACCTACGCGCTAGCTTGGATCGTATCTTCACAGAGCACGCTGGTTTAGCAGTAATGGCGATGCAAAATGGGGTGGACGGAGATCCAGACTATGATGCATCAGCAGCAGCACTTCTTGCAAACGCAGATGACCTATCAGCAGCAGTAGCTTCTGTATACGGTGAAGAAGGCGGAGCACAATTTAAAGAGATCTGGAACAGCCACATCGGCTACTTCGTAGACTACGTGGTTGCTACAGCAAATGAGGATGAAGCTGGTAAAGAGCAGGCAATGGCTGAACTTGACGAGTACATCGTAGAGCAAGCAGCATTCTTATCTACAGCTACTGAAGACCGTTTGAAAGCAGCAGATTTAGAAGCTGGCTTAACAGCTCACGTTGATCAATTGCTAGCTGCATTTGACCTATATGTAGAAGGCGACTACGAAGGAGCTTACACAAACCTTCGTGAAGCATATGCTCACATGTTAATGCCTTCTGAAGGAATTGCAACAGCAATCGTGGATCAGTTCCCTGAAAACTTCAAAGGTGGAGATATGCCAGAAGGAATGCCGAAAACTGGTATGGGTGGTATGGCTGAAGAGCAAGACGGAATGGGCGCTGAAGGCTTCTTACTTGGAAGCTTGCTAGCTGCATCACTTGGTGCAACTGCATTCATGGCACGCCGTCGTAAAAACAACGAGGCATAATTTATGAAATTCCGTACCGGAGCTGCTTTACTCCTCAGTATCGGTTTGCTGGCCGGTTGCCAGCAAGCTTCTGAGGATGGAGCATCTAACGTTTCTGAAACAGCAGCAACACCACCCACTGAATCCACTGTTGTAAAATCGGAATCGACGATTGGCTTACCAGGCTCTGAACTCAAAGCTTCGAAAGTAATCAAAGACGAACGTGAGGGAATTGTGCCCGACCGTATCCGTATTCCGGCCATTGATGTAGATGCTACGATCCAGCGTACACCGCTTTTGGACAACGGGCAAATGGGGGTGCCTGATGTTGCAGAAGAACCAGGCTGGTACGAGCAAGGCTACTTACCCGGTGAGCCAGGAAATGCCGTGATCGCAGGTCATGTCGATTGGACAGATGGCCCCGCCGTCTTTTACGACCTGAACAAACTGAAACCAGGGGACGAAGTGGTTGTTGAATCGTCTGATGGGACAAGCTTAACATTCGTCGTCCAACGCATGGAGACGTATCCTATGGAAGATTCACCCGTTCGCTCCATCTTCGGCTTCAGCAATGGCAGCCATCTCAATCTCATCACCTGCACAGGTGATTGGAACAAGGAAGGGCGCTTCTATGAAGACCGGTTGGTGGTTTACACCACACTGAAAAACGGCTGACACTAGTCAGCAAAGAAAGACCCGATTCTCCTTAATGGAGGATCGGGTTTTTTGTGATGTATCACACGCGAGTCGTCACTGCTTTCGCTGCATCCAGCAAGGGCAAGATCGTCTCTTCATGGCCATTCGCAAACGCATCGACCACAAAACTTCCCACAATGACACCATCTACAACTTCTCCAAGTTGCGTGACGTGCTCCGGCGTTGAGACGCCGAACCCCGCCATGACTGGTACAGGGCTCACCTGTTTCAGCTCTCTCAAATGGTCAAACGTCACTTCTGGAAGCGTCTGACGCGTTCCTGTAATTCCGTTAACTGTTACAGCGTAGACAAAGCCTTCCGAAGCTTCCGCAATACGGCGCACTCGTTCTGCAGGACTTGTCAAACTGACGAGTTGGATCAAATCGATCGAAACAGGTTGCAACACGTCTCGAAGCAAATCTGATTCTTCAAGAGGCATGTCTGGAATGATCACACCTGCGACTTGCGCTTTAAAAGCCAACCCAGCAAACTCCTCTAAGCCAAGCTGGAGTACTGGATTCAAATACGTCATGATGACGATGGGAATTGTCACGTCTTGTTGAAGTCGCTCCACTTCTTCTAAAACCTCGCGCAAAGTTGTTCCATGCGAAAGGGAGCGAAGGCCTGCTTGTTGGATAACAGGTCCGTCAGCAACAGGGTCTGAAAAGGGAATCCCGAGTTCGACGGCTGTTGCACCGGCGTTCTGAAGGAACAAGAGTTGCTCCTTCAAAGCACTAAGTCCACCATCTCCCGCCATGATATACGGAATAAAAGCAGTTTCTCCGTTTTCAACGCGTGACGTAATCGCCGTTGTTAATCTACTCATTAGACATCCTCCTTCTGGCTCAGGGCTTCGCGGATCGTGTGCACATCTTTATCGCCACGACCGGATAAGCAGATGACCACGTGATCCTCTGGTGTGGTCTCCGATAATAAAGTCTCCAAGTGAGCCAGTGCATGCGCCGACTCTAGTGCTGGAATAATTCCTTCCGTTTGCGCTAAGAGCTGCAGTGCCGTCAACGCTTCTTCGTCGGTCACGGATGTGTACTCGACACGACCTAAATCGTGTAGGTAGCTGTGTTCAGGTCCAATGCCCGGGTAATCGAGCCCTGCTGAAATCGAATGCGCTTCTTGGATCTGTCCCGCTTCGTCTTGGAGTAAGTGCATCATCGCACCATGCAACACTCCGACTTTCCCACCAGTCAGGCTCGCTGCATGCTTTCCACTAGCAACACCATGCCCAGCCGCTTCTACACCAATTAATTTCACTGTCTCATCTTGAATGAATGGGTAGAACATTCCCATCGCATTACTGCCTCCACCGATACAAGCAATCACATGAGTCGGTAACTGATCAAACTGAGTCAGACTCTGACGACGCGTCTCTTGACCGATCACCGATTGGTAGTCTCGCACAATCTGAGGAAACGGGTGAGGTCCTAACACAGAACCCATGATGTAATGGGTGTCTTCAACATGTGTGACCCAGTAGCGGAGCGCCTCATTCACCGCATCTTTCAAGGTGCCACTTCCTTGTGTGACTTCTACGACTTTGGCACCTAAGAGCTCCATGCGAAAGACGTTCAGTTGCTGGCGACGAATATCTTCTTTCCCCATAAAGATTGTACATTCAAGACCAAATAGCGCACTGACAGTTGCAGTAGCAACACCGTGCTGACCCGCTCCCGTTTCCGCGACGACTTTCTTTTTACCCATCCGTTTAGCGAGTAGGGCTTGCCCGACGGTATTGTTGATTTTATGAGCTCCTGTATGATTTAAATCTTCTCGTTTGAGATAAATCTTCGCTTTTCCATAATGTTTTGTCAGACGTTCTGCAAAATAGAGCGGGTTCTCCCGGCCAACATAGTTCTCTAAATAATAGCGAACTTCTTCTTGAAAGCTTGGATCTTGTTGTGATTCTTTATAAGCGGCATCCAGTTCTGTGAGTGCATGCATCAACGTCTCTGGAACAAATTGCCCGCCGTAAGGACCGTAACGGCCACGAGTATCTGGTGCTGAATAGGTTATCATAAGGAAACCTCCTGTACGGCGCGAATAAACGCCTTGATTTTGTCTGAGTCTTTACGTCCGTCAGTCTCTACGCCACTTGATACATCTACCATGAGGGGTCTTATACGCGTGATGGCTTCTCCTACATTGTCTGGGTTTAAACCACCTGCCAAAATAAAGGGTCGTGCTTCTACGTGCTTCTCGACTAAGTCCCAATCAAATGTGTGACCGGAACCTCCGCGGAAATCGGTTCCAGGTGCGTCAATCAGAACGAGAGGAGCGGCATCACGGAAAGCTCGGTCTACGTCTTCTGCGTTTCGAATAGAGATGGCTCTGATGACAGGTACTTCGATCTGTTCATACAGTGAAGCACTTTCATCTCCGTGCAGTTGAACGTAATCTAGAGGAACTGTTTTGACAATCTCATTGATTTCTTCGGCACTAGAGTTGACGAACACGCCAATCTTTTTAACGGAAGCAGGGATACCTGCAGCTAGTTCTTGCGCTTTCTCGGGAGAGACTTGGCGTTTACTTGGTGCGAAGACAAAGCCAATGGCATTAGCGCCGGCTTCTACAGCTGCCTGTACATGTTCGGCTTCTTTCAAGCCACAAATTTTAATGCGTGTCATGAACTTTTCTCCTCACTTTCAAAGACTGTAGCGCATCTTCCACGGAACTGCTCCGGACGAGCGATTCACCGACTAGTAAACCTTTCGCTCCACATGAGCTAAGCCGTTCGGCATCGTCAGCCGATTCAATCCCGCTTTCGCTGATCAAGTGAACGTCCGTAAGATCTGCAACGCGTTTTGCTAACCGTTCCGTTGTTTCTAAGGAAACTGTAAAGGTGCGAAGGTCTCGGTTGTTGACGCCGATCAATTCGGCACCAAGTTGAAGAGCCATCTCCAGCTCCTCTTCATCGTGGACTTCGACCAATACCTCAAGTCCTTTTGAAGTTGCGTACCTGTAGAGGTCGTGCAAGTCTTGTTTATCAAGAGCAGCCACAATCAACAGAATGATGGAGGCCCCGTAGCTGTAAGCCGCATCGATTTGAATCCGGTCAATCACAAAGTCTTTGCAAAGGACAGGGAGCGGGACAGCCTGTGCCACTTGCTCCAAATCCGTAAAAGAGCCTTGAAAATACTTGGAGTCCGTAAGTACTGAAATGGCAGCAGCTCCTCCTGAAACGTAGCGAGTTGCTTGCGCTACAGCATCTAAGTCTTTGTAGATCAGTCCCTTAGAAGGAGAAGCGCGTTTGATTTCAGCGATTACTTCTAACGTGTCAGACGCTCTCAGTGAATCAGCAAGACGCAAACGTTTTCCAATAGTGCGCTGAGGCAAGTGGGTTAACTGAAGCTCCCGGACCTCGTGTTGCTTCGTTTCTAAGATGGTATCGAGTATGGTCATGACGTCACCTCCGTGCGACTAGGATACGTAGTTAATTGTTTTAAGGCAGCACCTGATTCTATAGCTCGGCGCGCTTTAGCTATACCTTCTTGGAGTGTCTCAACTGCTTCAGCCGCTAACAGGGCGAGTCCCGCATTCACTAAAGTAGTGTCCAGATACGCAGAAGGTGCGCCAGCCAACACTTGATGAAGAATGGCTGCATTGGCCTCCGCTTCGCCCCCTGCAATCGAACTTCGAGGATGTGCCGGTAACGCAACTTCTTGAGCTGTAAACTGGTGTGTCGTAATTTCATTCTCATGAAGCATCGTATACGTCGTCGTCCCATCTAATGAGGCTTCATCAAGTTGTCCTTCTCCTGTGACAATGACGACGCGTCTGCGGCCTAATAGCTTGGCAGCTTGTGCGAGCACTTCCTGGTACTCTGCTTTGTAGACGCCGATCAGTTGGTGGCGAAGTGTATATGGGTTCGCTAACGGACCGATTAAATTAAACAAGGTCGGTCGGCCTAATGCTTTGCGAATCGGTTGAATCTGTTTCATAGAAGGATGCACATCTGGGGCAAACAGAAATGTCAATCCGTTCGATGTGAGCTGCTCGGCACTTTGTTCTGGGGATAACGAAATCTCTAAACCTAGTGCAGCGAGCACATCCGCGCTTCCTGAACGGCTAGAGATGCTGCGATTGCCGTGCTTGGCCACATAGACTCCACACGCTGCCACGACAAACGCTGCAGTAGTACTGATATTAAAGCTTCCCGACTGGTCACCGCCTGTCCCGCACATGTCTAGTAAATCCAATTCGACTTCCGGATAGCGAACCGCTCGTTCCATCAAGGCATCTACTGCGCCAGCTAATTCTTCGGCCGTCTCTTTTCGGTCATGGAGCGCCACAAGGATAGCAGCAATCACGTCAGGATCGGCAGTCGTTTCAAAAAACGCACTGACCAATTCTTTCATCTCACGTCGGTTCAAAGTATCTCCTAGCAAAATCCGATTATAAGTAGCTTTCACTTGGCATCACTCCTTGTAAAAATTGAGACAGTCGCTGTCTGCCATCTGGTGTTCCAATAGATTCCGGGTGGTACTGCATCCCGACGATTGGCAATGTCCGGTGACGCATCTCCATGAGCGCACCGTCTTCTCTCGCATAACTAACAGCCTGTAAGTCATAGGGAAGGGAAGAGGCATCCACGGCTAACGAGTGATAGCGCATCACACGACCCAGTGCTTCTCTAGTGACCGAATGCTCAAGCATCGAACTCTTCCCATGGACGATAGTTGGAGCAGACACGACGGAAGCTCCAAAGCACAGCCCGATCAACTGATGCCCGAGACAGATTCCGAGAAAAGGGATTTCCTTATGGAAGGTATTGAAAATTTGTTGCGTAACCACATAGTCTTTTGGATGACCTGGTCCAGGTGACAATACGATAGCTTTAGGCTGCATTTCTTGGATGCGTGCTACAGACAAAGTGTCATATCGTTCTACGAGAACTTCTTCGCCGAGTTCTTCTAAATACTGGGCAAGATTATAAGTAAACGAATCATAATGATCAATCAATAAAATCATTGGAAGACCTCCAGTAGGGAGCGCGCTTTGTGAAGCGTCTCTTCGTATTCTTTTTGCGGGTCCGAGTCGTAGACAATCCCTGCGCCAGCTTGAATGTCGATGAAACCTTCTGTGATGACAGCAGTCCGAATCGCCAGTGCTGCGTCTAAATTCCCTGCTGCACTCAAATAGCCGACAGCTCCTGCGTACACACCACGTTGCACAGTCTCGAGTTCATTGATCAGCTGCATGGCTCGAATTTTAGGAGCTCCTGAGACAGTTCCTGCTGGCAAGCAAGAAATAAGAGCGTCCAGTGGATGAATGTCAGGCTTCAACTGACCTTCTACTTCAGAAACGAGATGCATGACATGCTGGTACCGTTCGATTTCTTGATACTTGGTCACCTTCACCGTCCCAGCTTTGCTCAATCTCCCGACATCGTTTCGGGCCAAGTCGACTAGCATGTCGTGTTCGGCACGTTCCTTTGTGTCCTGAAGTAAGTTACTTGCATGTTCTTTATCTTCTGCTTGAGTTGCGCCACGAGGACGCGTTCCTGCAATCGGATTGGTCTGGACGATGCCATCTTGGACGCGAACAAAGCTTTCCGGAGAAGCACCAAGTACCACGGCGTCATCAAAATCGATATAAAACATATAAGGAGACGGGTTCACCCGACGAAGTTTTCTGTAATAAGCGAATGGTGTCTGTGCGATAGGTGCTGACAAACGCTGTGAAAGTACTAACTGAAAGATTTCGCCTTGTTGGATCCATTCTTTAGATTTCTCGACGCGCTGTAAAAAGACGTCTTGTGTTGTGTTTGACTGGAAAGTGAGCGGCAGCGCCTCTTCAGGTAGCTCGTCAGCGGGTGTCGTTTGAAGCTCACTAGCTACACGTTCCACTTCAACGGCATCGCCCTCACTATTCAAGATGGTTACGGTATGGGTTTGGTGATCATAGACGACTACGGTTGGATACCATAAAAAGTAGATATCAGGAAGTTGGCGCTCCTTTGGAAGCGGAATCCCTGTTGGCTCGTAATGACCAAGTACTTCGTAACCGATATAGCCGATGGCACCTGTAGAAAAAGGGAAAGGCCCGTCTGAAAGTGGTGCTGGCAACGCCTGCTTGAGTAGCGTCATCGCGTCACCGAAGACCGTTTCGCTAGTGCCGTTTGTAAAGTCTCGAATGCTTAGTGTGCCTTTATCTCCTCGGTATTCCTTAGAAGGCGTACATCCAATAAACGAATAACGACCACTTGCTTCGTGCTTCAGAGAACTCTCTAGCAGAAATTTTCGTTGGCCTTGCAGACGGTGGAAAATGGTGATAGGGGTAAGGGAGTCTCCGTTTAGAGACTTGTGAATGTAAGATGTCATGTTTTGAAGCTCCTCTCGTCAAGGAGCAGAGCACAAAAAAGCCCCCCACAGGCAAAAGCCTGCAGAGGGCGAGTGATCGCGGTACCACCTCTGGTTTAGAGTCTGTTCGACTCTTTCTCCACATCCGCTAACGGGGATGATCCGTTCTTCCTTTTCAGAAGACTCTCCAAAGTCCATTCCAGTCGCGTCTATGTCCGACTTGCACCACCCGTCGGCTCTCTTAGCATACACTGCGCTGTACTCTTCTTTGTCGAGGATTTCTCGGCTCTGCTCACTTAGCTATCTTAACTCTGCTCACGGGCGATGGCGGCTCTCCGGCATCTTCAACCCATTCCGAACAAAAAGTTTCGTCTATCGTATCGTGATTTCAAGGAGAAGTCAATGAATACATGTCTTGTTTTTAGGGTACATAAATAAAAAACAAACGAGGTGAAGACATGACAACAGCGTTACTAGTGGTCGCGATTGGCTTTGTCTTAGCCAATCTTTTTTATTTTTTCAGAAACAAAGCATTTAAGTATGGTCGAATGGATTTTATGCTTTTCGTCAATTTATTTTTAGTGATGATCGGTATCTGGTTAGCATTTGCTGCAATTTATTTTGCCTTGTCAATGGACAAACCCGCCGTACTTGAAAATACGCAACCATTTGATCCAGTAGAGGTTACTTGGTCCAATATGATTTATTTCAGCGGAGTTACGTTGTTATCGATCGGATATGGAGATATGGTTCCTAGTGGAATTGCCAAATTTTTCGCTTTACTAGAAGCCGGTCTCGGCCTTTTGTTACCAGCAGCCTTTTTTATTCAGTCCTTGCAACCTCGCGCAGTTGATCAACCAATAAAGCGTAATACGGACTAGCTTCAAGCATTTTCGAGCCGTACCAGAACATTTCGCCGTCTACTAACAGGCTTGGAGTATCGGGTAAAATGGTAGCGAGCTCTTTTTGATGTTTTTCTGAGAATGGAAAGGGTTCGGAACTCAATAGGATTGCATCTGGAGCAAGCTCTTTAAGCAATTCTGGTGTCAAATCAGGATATCTGCCTTCTAGATGTTTTGCAGCATTTTCAAGTCCTAAATGTTCCAGAACAGACTGGATATATGTCGTGTTCCCGACTACCATGTATGGCTTCCGCCAAATAAAATACAGCACGCGTGAGTTTTGAAGTTTTGGTAGACGTTCAAATGCGAGTTTCGCGTCCTTTGCAATTGTTTCGGCTTGTTCGAGGTGGCCAGTCACCTCACCGAGATCCTGAATCAAGCGGTACGAGTCGTCTATAGTCTGTACTTCCATTACTACGACAGGAGCGATTGTAGAAAGCGCTTCAACGGTCTCTTTCGTGTTTTCTTCTTTTTCTGCTAAAATCAGATCGGGCTTTAGTGCACGAACTTGATCGATGTTGACATCTTTTGTGCCACCAACATGAGGAAGTCTTTCAACTTCACCTTTTGGAAAGATACAAAATTTAGTCCGTCCGACTATATGCTCTGTTGCATCAAGCGCGAATAAGGTCTCCGTAATCGCAGGACAGATCGAGACGATGCGCTTTGGAAAATCAGGGATTTGTAATTCCCTATTCAATTGGTCTGTAAACGTCCTCATCTCAAAAAACTCCCTTTTTATGTTTAAGTATACCGAAATCAGGGTAAACAAGTCATGGTGAGGATTTTTATCTAGCCTGATTTTTCCTCAACTGCATCGGCAAAAAACAAAAATCTCCGGGCAATGAAAAATTCGAAGGAGCTACGAAACATGAACTGGTATACAAAGCTGAATCAATATTTCCCTGTAGAAGAAATGAAGTCACGTGAACATATGGAAACCTTACTTGAAGAAAAAGGGAAGGTGTACCGTAAAGACGAAGGTCCGAAACATGTCCTGATGTATGTAGAGTTTGAAGACTTTATCTTCGTTGATTATCTATTTGTTTCGAAAGAAGCACGTGGGGAAGGTCTAGGGAAAAAACTACTTGAAAAATTAAAAGCTAAAGGGAAAACTATCTTATTAGAAGTTGAGCCTGTGAATTATGAAGATACAGATACAGAAAAACGATTACGTTTTTATGCGCGTGAAGGCTTTGAACACGCAACACAGATTGGCTATAATCGACGTTCATTAGCGACTGGTGAGAATACAGTACTCGAAATTTTATACTGGACGCCAGAACCTCGCGATGAAAAAGAAGTCTATGAGGCTATGAAGTGGACATACGAAAACATTCACACGTATAAAGATAAAGAATTTTATGGGGAATCGTATGATCCGACGAACAAGGTACTCACGTTCTTAACGGAGAAAAAAGATTCTATCTTAGATTAAAAAATACCCACCTGTCTTGTCTTGAACAGGGCAGGTTTGTTTTCGAACTAATATCTTGAATTCGAGATAAATATCCGGTATACTCAATTTATAGAAAAACAGAGGAGGCACCAACCAATGAACGAATTAAAAGGGATCCACCACGTAACCGCTATTACCAGCAGTGCCGAAAAGAACTATGAATTTTTTACGTATGTGCTAGGCATGCGTCTTGTCAAAAAAACGGTGAACCAAGATGATATTCAGACGTACCACTTATTCTTCGCGGACGATCGCGGCAGTGCAGGTACGGATATGACCTTCTTTGATTTTCCTGGAATTCAAAAAGGCTCACACGGAACGAATGAAATTTACCGCACGTCTTTTCGAGTGCCGACAGACGCAGCGCTTGACTATTGGGTAAAACGCTTCGACCGTTTAGGTGTGAAAAACAGCGGTATTGAAACGATGTTTGGCAGACAAGTTGTGAAATTTGCCGACTTCGATGATCAGCGTTACCAGCTGATCTCAGATGAAAACAACGAGGGAGTGGCTTCTGGAACACCGTGGCAAAACGGTCCGATTCCACTAGAGTTTGCAATCACCGGACTAGGTCCGATCGTCTTCCGCTATGACCGAGTAGACTTCTTGAAAGAGATGCTAGACAAAGTATTAGGATTCCGTGAAGTAGCTACAGAGGGCGATATCACATGGATGGAAGTAGGCGAGGGAGGAAACGGGGCAGCAGTAATCATTGAGAAGAACGTTATCTTGCCGCCTGGACGACAAGGCTTTGGTACTGTTCACCACGTAGCTTTCCGTGTGGAAGATCGAGATGCGCTGAACTTCTGGATCGACCGCTTGAATCAGATTGGTATTCCATCTTCCGGATATGTCGACCGCTTCTACTTTGAATCGTTATATGCGCGCATCGCACCACCATTACTGTTTGAGTTTGCTACAGACGGCCCTGGATTCATGGACGACGAGCCGTATGAGACATTAGGTGAGAAACTTGCGTTGCCACCGAAATTTGAAGGCCGTCGTGAGCAGATCGAGAAACTCGTGCGTCCAATTGATACAGTCCGTAGCACGAAAGATATTCAGAAAGAATATGAGTGATTGGCTAGCTTTCCCTGTAGGGGAAAGCTAGTTTTTTCTTTAGTCGAAAGGAATTCGAAATTTGCGTAAAGAAACTCTAAATCTGTTGAATAGCTTCTCGAATTTGTCTAAAGGAACGCTAAATTTGTCGAAGAACGAGCGCTCAGCTCATCTCGGCGACTAAAAAACCACACTTCCTGAAAGAAGTGTGGTGAAAACTTACGCTTTATAAGTAGTTACAAAACTCGGCCCATCAAAAATCGCTGGGCGCTTGTCGATTCCTTCATCTGTACCGCGTTTTGCATGCGCTTTTGAATAGGCCTGAGAAGATTGCCAGTCCTTAAAGTTCTTTTCATCTTCCCATTCCGTCAAAATAACATACGTATTGGAATCCATCGGACGCATCACGCGAATTGCAATGAAGCCGGGCTCATCTTCAATTGCTCGAGCGCGGTTCATGAACCGCTGTTCAAATACAGGGCGTCCTGCTTCCGTGACGGGGATGTTGTTCAGTACAAAAAATCCTTTTTCAGAAAGCTCCCCGGACGAATCGATCACTTCGTAGCCGTGACCGTCGACTTCTTGAAGCGTCTCATATTCATTGATATAGCGTTCCGTTTCGCCTTTCAAATGAAAGCCACTCACTTGTGGCGAGTCAGTCAAATAAATGTACATAGCTAAACGTCCTCCTTATCCAACTTCAATCGGTTGGAGAGTTTTTAAAGCTTCGAGTGCTTGTTTCAACACTTCTACATCTTTCACTAAGGCAATTCGTGCGAACCCGTCACCTTCTGTTCCAAAGATAGATCCTGGTACCATCACGACACCGGTCTCTCGTAGAACGTGGAATACAAACTCGGTGTCCTTCATTGGGTAAGGATAGGCTGCCCAGATGAACATGCCGCCATTAGACGGAGCCACTTTCCAGCCAAGCTCTTCAAGTCCTTGTCTCAATACGTGATGACGTTCTGAGAACACACGGCGCAGATTGTCCGTGATTTCCTCAGCGTGAGAAAGGGCCGTAATGGCAGCTTCTTGGATCGGTTCAAAAATGCCGTAGTCGAGATGGGATTTTAAACTTTTGATCACTGCGATCAACTCTGCATTCCCAGCGATGTAGGCAATGCGTGCTCCAGCAAGACTAAATGTCTTAGAAAGAGAATTGATTTCGAGCCCGACTTCTTTAGCGCCTGGAGTAGCCAAGAAGCTTTTCGGACCACTTCCATCAAAATAAAATTCAGCGTAGGCCGCATCATGTACCACGATGATGTTGTGTTTTTTAGCAAAAGCTACGACATCCTTGAAGAATGTCTCATTTGGCAGTGCAGGCACCGGGTTGCCTGGTAAATTTAAAATTAGTAGTTTTGCTTGATCCGCGATGTCATCCGGAATCGAAGCGATGTCTGGCAAAAATCCGTTCTCTTCATCAAGAGAGAGGTAATACGGTGTTGCGCCGGCTACATGAATTCCAGCATCATAGGCAACGTAAGCCGGATTGGTTGTCAAAACGATATCTCCTTCGTCGCAGAAAGCAAGAGGGAGGTGGACGAGTCCTTCCTGTGACCCCATCGTCTGAATGATTTCTGTCTCAGGGTCGAGAGTGACGCCCATCCGATTTTTGTAGTAAGTAGCGACCGCCTCGTAAAAACGAGATGTTCCGGTCAATGTATAGCCATAAGAAGTGGCAAGCGCACTTTTCTCTGAGAGGGTCTGTCGGACCGCTTCCGCTGGAGGGAGATCTGGACTGCCAAGACTCAGGTCATAGACAGGTAAATCGTTTGAGACACGGATGGCCGCGGCTTTTTTCAGTTCTCCAAAAATCGATGTAGGGAAGCGTTCCATTCGTGTTGCAGGTTGAAAATTCACATGCGTCACTCCTTAACTGATTGGATACAATACCTTCTCAGTATAGCACGGGTTGTGTTGTGTAGACGTACATCTGTGTTATTTTATAGATTTATACGCTTCCAGTGCACGTTCTCGAGCTTCTTTGTGGTCGACAATCGGTTCTAGACCTTGATCTGCTTTCCAGTGGTGAACATACTCTTCATTTTTATCAAACTTTTCAAGCTGAGTCGTCGGGTTAAAGATTCGGAAGTACGGGGCAGCATCAATGCCTGTGCCAGCAACCCACTGCCATCCCATCCCGTTGTTCGCCTCATCATAATCGACAAGTGTTTCTTTGAACCACTCGGCACCCCATTGCCACGGAAGAAGAAGGTGTTTGGTCAGGAAAGAAGCGGCAACCATTCGCACACGATTGTGCATCCAACCTGTTTCCCAAAGCTGTTTCATTCCTGCGTCCACAAGAGGGTAGCCAGTCTCTCCACGCTTCCACTTTTCGAAATCGGCATGACTCGCTTTCCAAGGAAACGAATCAAACTCCGAGCGAAGTGCTTTTGTTTCAAGCGTCGGATGCTCAAGAAGTTGACGCTTAGCAAACTCGCGCCACACCAATTGCCTTAAGTAAGGTTCTGCATTCTTTTCGCGTTTTGCAGCGTAATAGACTGCACGCACACTCAGATTCCCCCATGTTAAATACGGAGAGATTTCAGAAGTCGCCGCAGCGTCAGGGAAATCGCGCATCTTTTTATAGTCCTCGATGTCTTCTTTCGCAAACTGCTGAAACTTCTTAATGCCTGCTTTTTCACCTGGCGACCAGTGGTTTGCAAACTTCTTTGTCCACGGATGATCGGGAAGGAGCTCTAACTCTTCAATCGTTTTTAGCGTCTTGGCTCGAATCCCTTGCCACTCTTCCGGCATCGCAATGGGGCGCTTCACTGTCTCTTGTTGCGAGCGTTTGTAGAACGGCGTAAAGATGGAATACGGCTCTCCGTTTTCTTTCGTCAGCTCGTGATGAGGGAACAGCAGGTCCCCATCTAGTGCTTGATAGGAGATGGACTTTGCGTCTAAAGCTTTTTTAACAGCAAGCTCCACTTTTCGTTCATCCGTTGCGTAGCTATCATTCCAAAGCACCTGGTCGCAGTTGTGGTTCTCCACAAGTTTTGGAATACAGATTGTTGGGTCTTCATCCGTAACTAATAACTTGATTCCCTTATCGTGAAGAGCAGTCTTTAGTTCCTTCAGTGATTCTTCAAGCCACCAGCAGGAAGCCTCGAGTTTACGCATCTCAGGTGATAGAGTGAAAAGGGCTAGCACCCGGCCATCATGACCAGCTTGTGCTAGCGCAGGGTGATCGTGCAGACGGAGGTCACGGCGAAACCAGACGAGGGAGCGTTTACTCATGAGCAGTGCCTTCTTTAGGTGTATGATCCTCTTCACGTAACGTGCCATCCGTCATTTTAAAGACCCGGTCGCAGTAATCAATTAACCGCGTATCGTGCGTGACGACTAAAGTTGTCGTCTGTTTCGACTTCGTCTCTTTTTGAAGCAGCTCCATCACTTCATAAGCACGCTCTGAATCAAGAGAAGCCGTCGGTTCATCGGCAAGAACTATGGAAGGGTTTGTGTATAAAGCTTTTGCGATAGCCACTCGTTGACGCTCCCCTCCAGATAAATCTGACGGGTATTTGTTACGAAGTTCTTCGATTCCAAGGTCTTTATAGAGCTCTTCGAGTTCTTGGTCATTCAACGTATCTTTTTTGACTTTCTTTAACAGCATCATCTGATTATGAACCGTCAAGAACGGCACTAAGTTAGAGGCTTGCAATATAAAGCCGATTTCGTTTAAACGAACTTTGGAGAGCTTCTTTTCATTCAGTTTCGCAAGAGACGTCCCGTTGATCACCACGTCTCCTTCACTTGGTGTTTGCAGGCCCCCAGCAATCGTTAAGAAAGTACTTTTTCCAGAACCGGAGGGACCAATGATAGCAATCATCTCGCCAGCTTGAGCTTGAAAGTTCGTTTCTTTTAATGCTTCTACTTTTTTATGGCCCGTGCCGAATGTCTTTTTCGCTTGTTTGAGTTCGAGTACTGTCATGTCATCACGCTCCTATTGCTTTCAGTGGGTCGATTCTTACAATGGTAAGCACAGAGAAGATCGCTCCTAAAATGGCAACAGCGATTAACACAACGCCGTAGATAGCCATAGCGACTCCGTCAAACTGGACAGGTACCGCGTTTGGAAGGAACAGGCCGGTCACTAGAGTCAGCACATAACCTGTAACGACACCCACTGCCGCGAGTATAAACGTTTGCGCAACGACAGAGCGTGCCAAGTAGCCGTTGGAGATCCCTTGTGCTTTCATGACGCCAAACATGTTGATTTTCTGAACCGTCAAGACGTATAAGAAAATCGCAACAATGGTCGCTGAAATGATGAATAAGAAGTAAATCATAAAGTCGAGCGTCAATTTTTGTTCTGTGTAACCTGGTAAATTTTCAATAAATGTCTGTGTATCCACGATGGCCAGATCTTCAGGCGCATCGAGTGCTGATAAATCATCTGCACGGATGACGATACCGTTTACTTGATCTGCGTTCTGCTCAGTCGCTTCTCCAAAACGCACGGTTTGGAACGTCTCGAGTGAGGCATAGAGGACCGGTGCTGCGTTAAAGCGAGCATCTTCTGTGAATCCGACAATAGTCAATTCCTCATCCGAAGAAGAGAGGGTCAATGTGTCTCCAATTTCAAATCCTTCCTCTTGTAAGAAATCTGCGGCTACAACTTCGTTCTCGTCCGAGAACAGTTCCCCTTCAGAGACATCGGGAGTGATAAATTCATTTTCGTCGATTCCAAAGATAGCAACACCTTGTTTTAAATCACCACTAGTGACAATCGTATTTAACTGACCGAGTACCGCTGTTTCCGCGTCTATCGAATCCGCATCTTCAATAGATAAAAATGACTGCGGCAAACTTTGGTCGGAGTCTTCTGTCAACATGATGCCGTCGCCAGCCCACTTATCAACAGCTTCTCGGTTTAAATTGGCCAGTCCATTTGCCAGTCCCGTCAAGAAAAAGACGAGGTACGATACGAGAAAGAGTACCCCGATCACAAGCGCAAAGCGCAATTTGTTCTTTTTGATTTCATTCCATGCTAAAAACATCTAGTCATCCTCCTGTCTTGTTGTAAAGTCTTTGAAGCATCCAAGCGACTACCCACCCATAAAGCAAATGGCCTGTTTGCCACCAAAATAGTGCGCTTAGATCTGTGACTTCTGGTGTTCGGTCTGAGAAGCCTGTCGTTGGATAGATAACCATTCCAATCACTAAAGCTGTCAATACGGTGTAAAGAAATGGCTTTTTCCAGCGATTCCAAAGCCACGCATAAATAAAAGCCAATACAAAAGAAACAATCATGTGGAAGCTGATCTCAATCCATTCTGGGAATGTATAGTTCTTCAAAACGGGAATATAATCAACGTTCAACAACAGTGTATAAACTTTATCCCCAGTCAACCATTCAATGAACTTGAAATAGTAATTTAAAACGAGCCCTGAAATGAGTCCGACTAGCAAGATACGGCCTACTTTATCCATACATTCAACACATCCTTTACAACAATTATACAGAAAGATTGTTTTTCTCGTCAAATAGTTGTACAATGTTAACAAATCAACAAATTGAAAGGAGGCCGACCAATGAAAGGGAATTACAACATCCAACAGGTCTCTGATGTTACCGGCTTGTCGAAACAAGTCATTCGGAAATGGGAAGAACGGTACCAATTGATTGAACCCGAACGTATGGACAACGGCTACCGCTTGTATCAGGATCAAGATATTGCGACACTCCTCCGGGTGAAGCGTCTTTCAGATGAAGGCTATACAATTAAGCAAGCAGCGTTACTAATTGAAAAAGAGCGAGAAGCAGAGCAATCTGGGAATTCGTTAACACCTGTTCCAGTTGTAGAGGAATGGAACGATTATGTATTTAAACTTCTCGAATATGGTGCCAACTGTGAGGAACTTGAGTTAAATCGTACCTTGCATCAAGCACACCAGGATTTAGGCCTCGACCTTTTCCTTAGCTCCGTCGTCCTACCTTTTTTAAGAGAAGTCGGGACACGCTGGGAGAAAAAACAGTGGGATGAGTATCAAGAAGCCGTCTCGAGTATGGTCGTGCGTGACTTTTTAGTCCAGATTCGCAGAAATTATCCGTACCGTGAAGACGCGCCACTCGTTCTCGGTGCTTGTATTCCAGGAGAATATCATGAAGTGCCTCTTCACATTCTCCTTCTTCAATTTATGGTCCGTGGTTGGAAGTCGTTTATGATCGGTGCTTCTCCTGCATCTGGATCCATTGAATCTCTAGTAGAGCGACTGCGTCCTAAGTTTGTATTATTATCAGCTTCTACAACTGTTCCCTTAAAACAACACCCGGAAACGATGGAAAAGCTGAATGAGTTCGCGAAGAACTACCCAAAAATCAAATTCTTCGCTGGTGGAAAAGGAATGGAGAGTTATTTGCAGACGCATCACCTAGATGCTATCAAATTTGCACCTGACCTAAATGCCATCTTAGAAGAAGCGCTATAAGTTTCCTGTAGCCTGTCGACATCGACAGGCTTTTTATTTTGTGCTACACTCAATTTAGTAGTAGGTACTAATAACAGTTAATAATGGAGGTTGCTATGCGAGATATTATCAATCTGTCTGGAAAAAATGTAGTCGTGATGGGTGTGGCCAACGAGCGCAGTATTGCTTGGGGAGTGGCGAAGTCTTTATTTGATGTAGGAGCAAATGTTATCTTCACATACCGTAAAGAACGATCTCTTGGTAAAATTCAAAAGGTTTTAGAAAAAGAAGGTCGTGAAGCGGCAGTCATCCAATGTGACGTTAATGATGACGCGAGCATCCGTCAAGCATTTAGTGAAATCGGAGAAAAATTTGGCGTCATCCACGGTGTCGTGCACTCCATCGCTTTTGCACATGCAGAAGATCTTCACAACAATTTCCTGCAGACGTCTCGCGATGGCTTTGCCTTTGCACAAGATACAAGCGCCTATTCGCTCATTGCTACGGCACGCGAAGCGAAACCGTTCATGACAGAAGGCGGCTCGATTATCACGATGAGTTATTTAGGAGCGGAACGCGTTCTAGATGGTTACAACGTCATGGGAGTAGCGAAAGCTTCTCTTGAAGCTTCTGTTCGTTACTTGGCTAACGATATCGGAAAAGACGGGATTCGTGTCAATGCAATTTCAGCTGGAGCTATTCGTACGCTAGCTGCTAAAGGCGTTCCGGCTTTCAATGAAATTCTTCATCAAATCGAAGCAAAAGCACCACTAAAGCGAAATGTAACGCAACAAGAAGTAGGAGACATGTCTGTAGCGCTTCTAGGCGATACTGGGCGTGGAGTCACAGGAGAAGTCATCTACGTCGATAGTGGCTATCACATCATGGCTTAACTTGATACAACAACCTAATCCAATTTCCTGGATTAGGTTTTTTTTAATGGGATTAGGGAAGAGGGTAATGGAAAACGAAAGTCCATTAAAAGGAGGAAGCCCACTTTGACGAATCAAGATAAGAACAGCAAGCAGCAGCAGCTCGACCAGTTCCGTGTGAATGATCAAGACCAGGCCCTCACGACCAATCAAGGCCTCAAGATGGCGGAAGATGAATTCTCATTAAAAGCCGGAGAACGAGGTCCCACATTAATTGAAGACTTTCACTTCAGAGAAAAAATGACCCACTTCGACCATGAGCGTATTCCAGAGCGAATTGTCCATGCTCGAGGAGAAGGTGCGCATGGCGAATTCGAACTTTATGAATCGCTCGAGGACTACACAAAAGCCGAGTTCCTCAATGACACTTCTAAAAAAACACCTGTATTTGTTCGCTTTTCTACGGTTGCCGGTTCACGGGGGTCAGGAGACTTAGCTCGTGATGCACGTGGATTCGCCACAAAATTTTACACCGAACAAGGGAACTACGATCTTGTTGGAAACAATATTCCAGTATTCTTCATTCAAGACGCCATCAAATTTCCGGACCTAGTTCATTCAGTTAAACCAGAACCACATAATGAAATCCCGCAAGCAGCATCTGCTCATGATACATTCTGGGACTTTGTCGCAAACAACCAAGAGTCCGCTCATATGGTCATGTGGACGATGTCTGACCGTGCCATTCCACGTAGCCTACGTATGATGGAAGGCTTCGGTGTGCATACATTCCGCTTGATTAATAAAGAAGGAAAATCCCATTTTGTGAAGTTCCACTGGAAACCTGTACTCGGAACACATGCAGTCGTTTGGGACGAAGCACAAAAGATTAACGGGAAAAATCCAGATTTTCACCGAGAAGACCTATGGCAATCCATCGAAAATGGAGACTTCCCTGAATGGGAACTCGGTCTTCAAATCATCGCGCAAGAAGATGAATTCAAATTCGATTTTGATATTCTAGATCCTACTAAGTTATGGCCAGAAGAAGATGTGCCGGTGAAACTAGTCGGCAAGATGACGTTGAACCGCAATCCGGACAACTTCTTCGCAGAGACCGAGCAAGTGGCGTTCCATCCAGGTCACCTAGTACCCGGAATCGATTTTACAAACGATCCGTTACTGCAAGGTCGCTTGTTCTCGTACACAGATACTCAGTTGATTCGTTTAGGCGGGCCGAACTTCCATGAGTTGCCGATCAACCGACCGGTCTGTCCGTTCTTCAACAACCAGCGAGATGGTTACGGCCGTCAAACAATCAATGTAGGCCGCGTGAGCTATCACAAAAACTCTTTAGCAAACAATACACCGCATACGACGCCAGAAGAAGAGGGCGGCTTCAGTCATTATGAAGAGAAAATCGATGCTCGCAAAGTGCGTGCGCGCAGCGAGAGCTTCAAAGACCACTTCTCACAAGCAACCATGTTCTTCAACAGTATGTCAGAAGTCGAGAAAAAGCACTTGATCGATGCGATGAGTTTTGAGCTCGGAAAATGTAAAGAGCCAAGCATTCGCGAACAAGTCGTCGAGATGTTCAGTCACGTCCATATCGATCTCGCAGGGCCAGTGGCTGAAAGTTTAGGCCTTCCTGTACCAACTGAGAAAGGCCCTTATTCAGACAAGAAATCTCCAGCCCTAAGCATGCTGAACACGAAAATGAAGCCAGACACTCGCAAAGTAGCAGTACTGACTTCAGTCCACGCTTCTGGTGATGTCCAAGCTGTCGTGGATTCTTTAAAATCAGCTGGCCTACAAGTCGAAGTGGTGGCAGAACGCCAAGGGAAACTTGATAGTGGTCTTGAAATCGATCAGAAGTTCCTAACAGCAGATTCTGTCTTGTATGATGCAGTTGTTGCAGTAGCCGGTCCAGATGCTTCAAACGTTTATAAGAAAGAAGCTTCGACTTTCTTACAGGAAGCATTTGATCATGTGAAACCAATTGGTTCCTCTGGCGACGGCAAGCAATTACTTGAGCACCTCGGATTCACAGGCGAGCCGGGAGTCATCGATGACGTACTCTCTGGCTCATTCGCTGACACGGTAGCCAAACACCGCTTCTGGGAACGTGAACTTGGCGGAGAGTCCAACAACAAACAATAACAAATTTAACCCGTCCGACAAAAATCATCGGGCGGGTTTTTTGGTGGTAGGTACTTTTGTAAGTAGCGATTGCTTGAAAGCAATCGTAAGAATAGTAGATGAATTAGAAGGTACACAAATAGTCTTTTAAACTCTCATGACTTTTAATCATTCATAAGAACCATTCGATTTGGGAAGGTCTTTATATTCGTCATAATTACTAATTATAGATTGCACTTCATCTTCAAACTTAATAAGTTTTAACGCATCTTCAGTAAGGTTACAAAACTGATCATAATTAATAACTTTAATCTCATTTTCCATTTGAATTTTTAACATGGTAGATCTAGAGGAGCTAGTGTCACAATTAGCATCTTCAACCAATACCAAATCATCCATAAATTTCATTTCTAAAATCAACTCATATAGTTTGATTTTGTCAGATTCAGTTAAAGTCAATTTTGTACTTATGGTTCCATCTTTAACAAGGTCTTTGGTTACTGTATTTTCGAAAGTATCAACTTGTTGTTTTCCTTGTTCTCCATAAGTAAGGACGAAATTAAAATCAGAAGGTACAGTTGTTTCATTTAAATCTTTTTTCGTTCCACACCCCCAAAATATAAAAGGAGTTATTACCACAAGTAACAATACCTTATTATGACGTCTCATAAATCCAACTCCTACCGTGTAAGTTAAATTTAGTATATCTCATAGATTGAAGCGGAAGAAACACCGTATCATGCAGATTAAATCTCGTGTCATGCAGAAGAAACTCCACAGCATGGAGAACAAACCCCACAGCATGGAGAACAAACCCTACAGCATGGAGAACAAACCCTACAGCATGCAGAAGAACCCCCACATCATGGAGAACAAACCACGCCCCATGCCGAAGAACGCCCGCTCACCTCCCACCAAGCTACCCAACACTTTTCCCTAATTTCCCCACGATTCAGAAAGGAACAGAAGGGGTAGAGCTAGAATACAGATAGAAAAGGAGCGTGGACATATGAAATACGTCATCATCGGAGGCGACGCAGCCGGCATGAGTGCCGCAATGGAAATCGTCCGCAACGAAGAGAACCCACAAATCACCGTACTGGAAGCTGGCCACATCTACAGCTATGGGCAATGCGGTCTCCCGTATGTAATCAGCGGAGAAATCGAAAAGTCTTCGGACGTCATCGCGCGCAGCGTAGAAGAATTCCGATCAAAATACGGTATCGATGCCCGAACAGGACATGAAGTACGAGAAGTGGACACGGACAACAAAATTGTCCGAGGACGCATCTTACATTCACTAGAAGACTTCGAAGTCAGCTACGACAAACTGCTCGTCGCAACAGGAGCAGCATCCGTATGGCCAGAGTGGGAAGGCATCTCACTAAAAGGTATTTATCCGCTCAAAACTATTCCAGATACTGAAAAAATCTTAACGGCACTCAAAAAAGACGTGAAGCGCGTGGCCATCATTGGCGGAGGATACATAGGTCTTGAGCTGGCCGAATCGTTCCGTGAACTCGATAAAGAAGTACGACTGTTCCAACGAGGACCACAACTAGCAACCATCTTCGATCCAGAAATGGCCGAACTGATTTTACGAGAAGCCGAGCGGAAAAATGTCCAGGTCCACTTGGAAGAAGAAGTGACGCATTTTACAGGAGACGAGTCTGTTGAAAAAGTGCACACTTCAAAAGGGGACTATGAAGCAGACTTGGTCATTATAGCCATTGGTGTCAGACCGTCCACGCAGTTCATCGAAAAAGCAGAAAAACTGAAAAACGGAGCTCTCATCGTCAATGAACGCATGGAGACTACTGTACCGGATGTCTATGCAGCTGGAGATTGCGCGAGTCATTACCACATGCTCAAAGAGCAACCGGATTACGTACCCCTTGGAACGACAGCCAACAAACAAGGGCGTATCGCAGGGCTTTCCATGATGGGCTTCAACAACGAGTTTAAAGGAATACTCGGGACGTCCATTCTGAAATTCTTCGATTTAGCACTTGGAAAAACTGGGCTTAGTGAAAAAGAAGTGAAGGAGATTGGCATCGAGTACGACACAAATACGCGTATAGGCCATGACGTTGCCGGGTACTATCCTGGCAAAGAGACCCTCTACACAAAGTTGATCTGGGAGAAAGAGACCCAATGTCTCCTTGGTGCTCAAATTATCGGAGGGGCGGGTGTCGACAAACGGATTGATGTGTTGGCAGTAGCTCTGACTCAAAAGATGTGTCTAGGGGAGCTACTCGATCTAGACCTTAGTTATGCACCGCCCTACAATGGAGTCTGGGATCCGATTCAACAGATTGCCAAACGAAACTGGAAATTAGTGAAACGTGAAGGAGAACACGAGTCCAACTAGGATTCGTGTTTTTTTCTATTTAGAATTTTGTGCAAGCGCTTGCATAATACTTTTGAAAGCAGTAGAATGAGAGAAAGAAAATGGGGGGTGAGTGTCGTGCAGCAACAGCCGTGGTGGAAAACAAGTGTGGTCTATCAGATTTATCCACGCAGTTTTATGGACAGCAATGGAGATGGCATTGGCGATATCCCAGGTATTTTAATGAAGTTAGATTACCTTGAAAAACTCGGCATTGATGTCATTTGGTTGAGTCCGGTTTATGACTCACCGAATGATGACAATGGCTATGATATTCGAGACTACAGAACCATCCATGAGGAATTCGGGACGATGGAAGACCTGGAAACCTTGATCGAAGAGGCAAAAAAACGCGGTATTCGAATCGTTATGGACCTCGTTGTCAATCATACATCAGATGAGCACGTTTGGTTCACAGAGTCAAAATCACCAGAGTCCCCGTATCGCAACTATTACATATGGAAACAAGGCAATCCACCGAACAACTGGGGCTCTGTATTTTCAGGGTCCGCCTGGGAACGAACAGAAGAAGACTGGCACTACTTGCATCTGTTCTCTCGCAAACAACCCGACTTGAACTGGCGCCACGAACCTCTCAGACAAGACATCTACGACATGATGACTTACTGGCTGGATAAAGGGATTGGCGGTTTCCGCATGGACGTCATCAACTTTATCTCGAAGCATCCCGAACTACCCGATGGCATCGTCCACGAAGGATCTTCATTTGGAGATGGCAGTCCGTATTTTATGAACGGACCAGAGATTCACACGTATCTTCAAGAGATGCATGAACAAGTTCTAAGTCACTATGACATCTTGACGGTCGGAGAGATGCCAGGTGCTACAACAGACGACGCACTTCTCTATACGAAGCCCGAGAGAAACGAACTCAATATGGTATTTACATTTGAACATATGGACCTCGATTCAGGACCAGGAGGCAAGTGGAACTTTACACAGCTTCACTTACCTGACTTGAAACGAAATCTAGAGAAGTGGCAACTTGCTCTTGCGCACGAGGGATGGAACTCGTTGTACTGGAACAATCACGATCAACCACGTATCGTCTCGCGCTTTGGAAACGACAAAGAGTACCGAGTGCATTCTGCAAAAATGCTGGCACTTGTCCTTCATGGTTTAAAAGGCACGCCTTACATCTATCAAGGTGAAGAGCTCGGCATGACGAATATCCAGTTGCCAGACATCTCGCATTATAAAGATATTGAAACTCTCAACATGTACAACGAACGACTTGCAGCAGGAGAAGAACCGGAAAGCATTATGAAGCGGATTTATGTAAAAGGGCGAGACAATGCGAGAACGCCGATGCAGTGGACTTCAGATGGAGGTTTCACAACAGGCACTCCGTGGCTTGCACAAAACCCGAATACAGTAACAATCAACGCAGATCAAGCAGTAAATGATCCGGATTCTATCTTCGCCTTCTATCAGCAGCTAATTCGGTTGCGAAAACAACTTCCGATGTTTACAGAAGGCAGTTTTGAACTGTTAGTACCAGAAGATGAAGCTCTCTTCGTTTACACACGAACTCTTGATTCGACCGTGTGGTACATCTTGGCAAACTTCACGGAAGAAACACATCACATCAAGCGCACAAGCATCTCCATGCCAGGTTCAGGGTACGAGATCATTCTTGCAAATACACAACCGACAGAGACATCAGATGGCTTTGAGCTGAAGCCGTATGACGCGTTCATCTTGTCATTTGAAAAAGGAGAAGGCCAATGACACAAGTTCTTGGAGTAGATATCGGCGGTACCAAAATTCGCTTTGGAGTCGTCACGACTACAGGTGAAGTCTTAGCAGATTGGACCATCCCTACACAGATTCCTCTTTATCCATACTTAGAGCAAAACGTAAAACATGCCCTTTCCGACCATCCTGGAGTCCAGGCAATTGGGATTGGAACGCGTGGCATGGTAGAACCAGGTACAGGGAAAATCGTCTTTGAAATGCAGCTCGAGGGCTGGGAAGGAACTCCAGTCAAAGAGTGGCTTGAAGGAGCTACAGGACTTCCGGTAGCTGTGAACAACGATGCCAATGTAGCTGCATTGGCAGAAGCCATCTTAGGTGCTGGTCAAGGCGAACGCAACGTCGTAGCGGTCACAGTAGGAACTGGACTTGGCGGTGGCTTGATTTTCGACGGCAAAATCATGGACGGCAAGCACGGCGGTGGTGGAGAGATCGGCCATATGCTGCTCTATCCACACGGTGTCCCTTGCGGCTGCGGAAGACGCGGCTGTGCAGAACAGTATGTATCTGGTTCAGCAATCCATCGCTTGATTCAGGAATACCAAGTCGTACACGAAGACGGTTCATTCGTCACACCTCGTGAAGTGTTTCCCCTGGCCTTACAAGGCCATAAGCAAGCACAACAAGTTCGCGCGCGCTTTATACAAGACCTAGCGCTCACAATTTCTTCGCTACAGGCTATCCTCGATATGGATGTCGTTGTGGTCGGTGGAGGCGTGATTGACTCGGCGGAAGCTTGGTGGGACCAATTACTTGAAGAACTAGAGCCCTTGTTACTGAAGCCATTGAATTTAAAACGAGCAGAATTTGGAAATGAAGCAGGCATGCTCGGCGCAGCTATGCTTGTACGCGACGTCTCGGCGGTACGCGAGAAAGGAAGAATGGCATGACAACTCTTACACTAAAAAACGTTACAAAACGTTATGACAATAAAGTACAGGCAGTCACAGATTTCAATCTTGAAGTAGAGGACCGCGAATTCATCGTCTTCGTAGGACCATCCGGATGCGGGAAATCCACAACACTTCGCATGATTGCAGGGCTTGAAGACATTTCAGAAGGCGATTTCTTAATCGACAACAAGCGCATGAACGACGTCGCATCAAAAGATCGTGATATCGCCATGGTATTCCAAAACTATGCCTTGTACCCACACATGAGTGTGTATGACAACATGGCATACGGTCTCAAAATCCGTAAAGTGCCAAAAGATGAAATCAAACGTCGAGTAGATGACGCTGCGAAAATCTTAGGCCTCGAAAAGTATTTAGACCGCAAGCCAAAAGCTCTTTCAGGTGGTCAGCGTCAACGTGTGGCACTAGGTCGTGCCATCGTACGAGATGCCTCTGTTTTCTTAATGGATGAGCCACTTTCAAACTTAGACTCGAAGCTTCGCGTGCAAATGCGTTCAGAAATCATTAAGCTGCACAACCGTTTAAATACAACAACGATCTATGTAACACACGACCAAACAGAAGCCATGACAATGGCTAGCCGCATCGTCATCATGAAAGACGGTGTGATTCAACAGGTTGGAACACCTAAAGATGTTTATGACAATCCCGACAACATGTTCGTTGGGGGCTTCATTGGATCTCCATCCATGAACTTCTTGAACGGAACCGTTGTAAACGGACAATTCAAAATCGGTAACGTTTTAGTCACTCTAACAGATGACCAACAAGCTCGTTTGAAAGCGTATGAAGGAAAAGAGGTTGTACTTGGCATCCGTCCAGAACATGTAACAGATGACAATGGTGCGTACGACGTGACACATGCACACCGTGTGCCGGCTTTCATTGAAGTGGCGGAACTTACAGGTGCAGAACAGATCTTGTACGCCAACTTAGAAGGACAAGACTTCATTGGACGTGTCGATGCGCAAAACGCTATTGAACGCGGCCAAACTGTGGATCTCGTGTTCCATATGGAGCGTGCTCACTTCTTTGATAAAGAAACCGAACTTCGCATCGGCGCAGTTGACACTATTTAAGAAAGAAGGGGTCCGCATGGCTGTTACGATCATTGACGTAGCACGAGAGGCCAATGTCTCTCCTTCCACCGTTTCACGGGTCATCGCTGATCACCCTCGCATCAGCGAGAAAACGAAAAAGAAAGTTCGGGAAGTCATGGAAAGCATGCATTACTACCCTAACTTTCAAGCACGCAACTTGGCTGCTCGCACGACTCAAACGATTGGTGTCGTGATGGCCAACTCGGCGACGCTCGCGTTCCAAAATCCGTTCTTTCCAGAAGTCATTCGTGGCATCTCCACTACTGCACATGCCTGTCAGTTAGGACTGTACTTGTCTACAGGAGGAACGGAAGAAGAGATTTTCCAAGAAGTTGTTGCGATGGTCCAGGGACGAAAGGTAGACGGAGTTATCTTGTTGTATTCGCGCGTTGACGACAAGACCCTCAACTACTTACGCGAAATGCAGTTCCCGTTCACCATTGTGGGGCGTCCGTATGATTTTGAAAATCAAATCGACTTTGTAGATAACGACAACCAGCAGATTGCTAAAGATGTCGTGAACTACTTGGTGGATCTTGGACACCGCGAAATTGCCTTCATCGGGGGAGATGTTCACTTTGTGGTATCAGCGGACCGTCTCGAAGGGTACCGTGCTGCACTAGAAGACCATCAACTTTCGTATCAAGAGAAATACTTCATCCAGGATTATGCATTCGAACAAGATGGAAAAGAAGCAATCCGCCAGTTGATGGCTGAAGAGCAGCCACCGACGGCGATTGTGGCCCACGATGACTCCGTAGCGTATGAGATTATTCGTTATTTAGAGCAACTGGAGATTCGAGTTCCTGAAGATGTATCTATTATTAGTTTTAACAACCACGCCTTGTCAGAGCATGTAAAACCGCCTTTGACATCTGTGGATATCAATATTTTTGAACTCGGTATTCAAGCGACTGAGTTGTTACTAAAACGCATTAAACAACCCGAGAGAGAGGCAAGCCATCAGTTTGTGGACACGACACTGATTGTCCGAGACTCATGCCAATCTCTTAATCCAAGGTAGAAGTAAGTGAGGCAGGTTATGAAAAAGACATGGTGGAAAGAAGCTGTTGCGTACCAAGTGTACCCGCGCAGTTTCCAAGATTCAAACGGAGACGGAATCGGTGATCTTCAAGGCTTGATCTCCCGTCTAGACTACATTCAAGAGATGGGCATCGACATCATCTGGATCTGTCCGATGTATAAATCTCCAAATGACGACAACGGCTATGATATCAGTGATTATCAAGATATCATGGACGAATTCGGCACAATGGAAGACTTTGATGCATTGCTTGCAGAAGTGCACAGTCGCGGCATGAAGCTAATCATTGACCTAGTTATCAACCACTCTTCCGATGAGCACCAGTGGTTCATCGAGTCTCGTGCGTCGAAAGACAGCGACAAACGCGACTGGTACATCTGGAAAGATGGCAAAGACGGCAAAGAGCCAAACAACTGGGGAAGCATCTTCGGTGGTTCAGCATGGGAATGGGACGAAGAGACAGAGCAGTACTTCTTACACTTGTTCTCTCGTAAACAACCGGACCTTAACTGGGAAAACGAAGACGTCCGCACGGCACTTTACGATATGGTCAACTGGTGGCTCGATAAAGGAATCGATGGATTCCGCGTAGATGCGATCAGCCATATTAAGAAAGACCTGACGTTCTCCGATATGCCAGCTGAAGAAGGAAAAGACTATATTCAGGCCTGGTCCAAATACATGAACGTAGAAGGCATCATGCCGTTTCTTGGTGAGCTGAAAGACAAAACGTTTGCGAATTACGACATCATGACGGTCGGAGAAGCAAACGGAGTCAGCAGCGAGCAGATCTTGGAGTGGGTCAATGAGCAAGACGGCAAGTTCGATATGGTCTTCCAGTTCGAGCATTTAGGACTGTGGGACGGAAATGAATTGAACGTCTTAGAACTCAAGAACGTGTTGACACGTTGGCAACATGCACTTGCTGAAGACGGCTGGAATGCATTGTTCATCGAAAACCATGACAAGGCGCGAATCGTTTCGACATGGGGCAATGATCAAGAGTACTGGGCACAAAGTGCAAAATCACTTGCGACGATGTATTTCTTCATGAAAGGAACTCCGTTCATCTACCAAGGGCAAGAAATTGGGATGACAAACGTGCAGTTCGAAACAATCGAAGAGTACAACGACGTTTCTGCTAAAAACATGTACCGTGAACGTATGGAAAATGGGGATACTCATGAAGCGATCATGCAAGATCTATGGCAGACGAGCCGTGATAACTCACGTACACCAATGCAGTGGTCTGAGGAAGCGAATGCCGGTTTTACGACAGCAACGCCTTGGATTGGGATGAACCCGAACTACACAGAAATCAATGTGGACCGTCAACTTGCAGACGAAGCGTCTATCTTGAACTACTACAAAGCGATGATTCGCCTTCGTAAAGAAAACGAAGCACTTATCTACGGTGCGTACGAGCTTCTTATGGAAGATGATAAACAAGTTTATGCCTATACACGTACTCTAGATGGCACAACATTTGTGATCGTTTCCAATCTGACGGATGAAGCAGCTTCGATTGAAGAGTTGTACGCAACGATTCGAGATGCGGAAATCGTACTGAGCAATTCGGATTCTGAAGGACTTGAATTAGCACCTTTTGAAGCACGAGTTTATAAATTAGTTTAATGATTAACCCTTGTTCCTATAGCTGAACAAGGGTTTTCTTTTCGTTTTCTTTAAGGAGTTCGGTACACTAAAAGCAGGAGGCGAATGCTATGAAAATCGCAGTATTTGGTGCAACAGGGCGAGTGGGGCGTCACTTTACAGAACTAGCTCTTGAGCAGGGGCATGAGCTGAAGTTACTTGTCCGGAACAAACAGGAGTGGATGGATCGTGATGAGTTGACCGTTCATGTCGGTGATGCCCGCAACTCTTCCGATATTGGAACGACGCTAGCAGGAGTAGAAGCTGTGTTTAGCGCTCTTGGAACCGATAAGACAACCACTCTCACTGATTTCGTTACTGCTTTAGTGCCTAGCATGGAAAAGCTAAGAATCAAGAGAGTCGTAACTATTGGAACGGCAGGCATCCTGCAAAGCCGTACACAACCGAAGCTGTATCGGTTTCAATCTGGAGAGTCGAATCGCAAGCTGACATTCGCAGCGGAACAACATGCGGCAGTGTACGAGACATTCCGAGATAGCACGCTCGACTGGACGATCGTGTGCCCGACCTATTTACCCGATGGACCATTGACGAGAGAGTACCGGACGGAAGAGGATATGTTGCCGGTGGACGGAAAACAGATTTCTACTGCCGACACAGCACACTGTGCGTTCACCGTTTTGACTGAATCTCATTCACTCCACAAACGTTTAGGTGTGGCGTATTAAGAAAATGCACATGCTCTAAGTTTCAAATTGATTTGTATTTGTTAAAAAACCAAAAGTCATGTAGGGGTGACTCCAGCGGGATTAAAAGCGGAAGCTGAGACCGAGGCTCAGCCCGCGCCCGCGGAACGCTTCCCCTACATGAAACGAAAAGTAAACAAAAAAAGGCCGATGAACAGAAGTTCATCGAGCCTTTTTCTTAATATCCAGGTTTGTTAAGTAAACGGAACATATTCACTTTATATTCTTCCACACCGGGCTGATCAAACGGGTTGATTTCTAACAGGTACGCACTGTAAGCACAGCTGATCATATAGAAATACAACAGGTAGCCAAGAGTCTCTTCTGAGAAGTCAGGAATTGATAGTGTCACTAAAGGCACGCCGCCAGAAAGATGCGCTTCAGCTGTAGCTTGTTGGACAGCATCATTTACTTCGTGCAATGTTTTGCCTGCTAGGTAGTTCAGTTCGTCGCTGTCATTTTCAGCATGTTGCATCGTGATATCGTCTTCTACACTCTCGACTTTTAAGAATGTCTCAAATAACATACGCTTGCCGTCTTGCACGTATTGACCTAACGAGTGAAGGTCCGTTGAATACACGACAGACGCTGGGAAAATTCCTTTGCCTTCTTTTCCTTCACTTTCTCCGAACAGTTGCTTCCACCATTCTTGAACATACTTCAACCGCTCTTCGAACACAGCAGAGATTTCAACAGGATAACCTGCGCGGTACAGATGATCACGAATCAAAGCGTACTGAATGGCTGGATTCGTCTCAGCATCTACAGAGCCAAGCTCTTGTTCTGCCCGTTTCGCACCTGCAAGCAAGTGCTCGATCGAGTACCCGGCAGCAGCTATCGGAAGTAAGCCGACTGATGTGAAGACAGAATAACGTCCCCCGATATCATCTGGCACGACAAAACGTGCATACCCTTTATCTTTAGCAACATCTAGTAGAGCGCCCTTTTCGGCATCTGTTGTCACATAGATTCGTTCGGCAGCTTCTGCACCGTAGCGTGTTTCCATGTAATCTTGTAAGAAACGGAATGCAATAGCGGGCTCTGTTGTTTTACCAGATTTCGAGATGACATTTACCGCCACTTCTTTAGAATCCAAGTAAGTCATTAAGTTTTTGAGATAGGCACCACTCACCATGTGTCCCGCGAAAATGATTTCAACGCCTTCATTTGTTAGGAACGGTTGGTGAAGTGCTTCAAGAACGGCTTTCGCTCCTAAGTAAGATCCTCCAATACCAATGACAACAAGAACGTCTGCTTGTTTTTGAATCGCTTGAGCAGTTTCTTGAATGCGAGAAACTAGTGCGGCATCCATTTCAGATGGCCAGTTTTTCCAGCCTAAAAAGTCAGCACCGGCTGAAGTGCGAGCATCCATTGCTTGTTTGATCGATGTGATTTTAGCTGTTGCTTCTGGTGTCACCAGGCTCTTAAGATCGCCTGAGAAAGATACGTGAACGGTCATTCGAAAACTCCTTTAAGATGTAGTAGTTATGGTCTCATTATAGCATACAAACAGGGGGTCAATCGTGTATAATGGGAGGCGACACAAACGAAAGAGAGTGACAATTTATGGGACGCAAATGGAATAATATCAAAGAAAAAAAAGCATCTAAAGATGCCAATACTAGCCGAATCTATGCCAAGTTCGGTCGTGAGATCTATGTAGCTGCACGTCAAGGTGAGCCAGATCCGGTTTCGAACCAAGCATTAAAAGTAGTACTTGAACGCGCAAAAACGTACAGTGTGCCAAAACACATCATCGATAAAGCGATTGAAAAAGCAAAAGGCGGCGGAGAAGAAAGTTACGACGAGTTGCGCTATGAAGGCTTTGGCCCAGGCGGCTCGATGGTAATCGTCGACGCGTTAACAAACAACGTCAACCGCACCGCTTCTGATGTACGTGCAGCATTCGGGAAAAACGGTGGAAACATGGGAGTCAGTGGTTCAGTATCGTACATGTTCGATGCCACTGCGGTTATCGGGGTAGAAGGCAAGTCGGAAGACGAGGTGCTTGAGCTTTTGATGGAAGCTGATGTTGACGCTCGTGACATTTTAGCTGAAGACGACAACGTGGTTGTTTACGCAGAGCCAGATCAATTCCACTCTGTACAAGAAGCTTTCCGTGCAAACGGAGTAACTGAGTTCTCAGTTGCGGAGCTAACCATGCTTGCACAAAATGATATTCAACTGAGTGCAGAAGACCAAGCGCAATTTGAAAAAATGATTGATGCCATCGAGGATCTTGAAGATGTTCGACAAGTCTATCACAATGTGGACTTAGGCGAATGAAACGAGTACTAGCATGGCTCGTGTTGCTGAGCTGGATAGTAGTGCCGGCACAAGCTTTTGCGAACTACGCAAGCTTTTTTGTAGTCTACGAAGACCACGTTTATGAGCTATCCAGTGAGACGGTGGATGAAGTCGGAGAGAAACTTGGTGAGGTCACGGAATATGCAGACCGTGCCGAGTTTTATAGCGGCAACTTTTCCAATGCTTACGAAGTAGGAACAGCCTACTATGAAATTCCAGGAGTCGATCCGAGCGAGAAAATTGCAGTAGAAGAATCTCCAGGTGTCTATATCGTGGGAACTCGCAGTGTGGAGTTCAGCGCGCAAGGAGTGCAGGAGAGTCAGCTTTCTACGCAGTCGATCGGCTCGATATTCTCCTTTATCGTTTTGGGACTCATCGGTCTGTTTTTATTCAGACGTATCAGTTTCCGAAAGAACAATAAAAAAGAAGAAGACTTAGAAGCATAAAGTGGAAATCCCGGCTCACCTTTTGGTGCAGCCGGGATTTTTGGTGTGAAAAAGAGCTGAGGGCACAAACGAGCAACCAAAAGGCACAAACAAGCAACCAAAAGGCACAAACGAGTCCGCTCAAGTCACATAAGAAAAATTTAGGGTACAAACAAAGCCTCTAAGGGAACAAAGCACTCCAAACAAAAAAACTGCTGACCCGTTTCGGCCAACAGTTTATGAAAGTTATGAAGAAACGCTACGACGGTATTTCCATTGCTGATACTGGAAGCGAATGAAGCAGCCTACACAGAAGCCGGCAAGAGCAATAGATGCTGCAAGGCCGACCATGATGCTAGCAGCTACAAATAAAACCGTGCTACCGATCAATCCGCCGACAATCGCAGCTGCAAGAAACCCAACAGCCATCATTTGATTAAATCGAAGTTGTCCCACATCTTCTTGGACATATGAAGAAAGGGGCTGTTTCAACAATTTTTTAGCCGGAGCTAATATTGGGTGGAAGCCCGTTGCTAAACTGATTCCGTTTGCTAGGAATGGAATCAGAAGTGGCCAAATAGACTGTATACTTAGTGCCGCAACGACTGCGAGCACGATGATCCATTGATTGAGAGTTACGAGAGGTTTTGGAATAGTTTTCATTTAAAACCCACCATTCTTGTATGAATTATAGTATTTAAACTATACAAATTTTTTTGATGAAAGTAAATGACTTTGCTCAAATGTATAAAAATACGTGATAAATCAACTTTATTCTTGTACAATAGGCATTATAACTTTAGGGAGGTAGTGCAATGAAGCAACTAGATGCTTACGAAATCATTTCATACATTCAACACGCAAAAAAATCTACTCAAGTGAAGGTCTATGTCAACGGAGATAACCTAGCAGATCTTTCATTTGGTGAGCATACAAAAGTATTTGGTGACGGCAACTCTCGCATTCTTTTTGGTGAATGGGCAGAAATTGAACCTGCTTTAGAAGCAGCAAAAGATCAGCTTACAGATGTAGTGATTGAAAATGAAAGCCGCAACTCAGCGATTCCACTACTCGATTTGAAATCCATCAATTCTCGTATTGAGCCAGGTGCCTTTATTCGTGATCAAGTGCATATCGGCAACAACTGCATCATCATGATGGGCGCTGTCATCAATATCGGTGCGTCTATCGAAGACGGTACGATGATTGACATGGGAGCCATCCTCGGGGGTCGCGCCACTGTCGGTAAAAACTGTCATATTGGGGCAGGAGCAGTATTAGCAGGCGTTATCGAGCCACCATCTGCAACACCAGTTATCGTAGAAGACGATGTGTTGATCGGTGCAAACGCCGTTGTATTAGAAGGTGTGAAAATTGGTAAAGGCTCTGTTGTAGCAGCAGGAGCGGTTGTTACGAAGGATGTACCAGAGTACACAGTAGTAGGTGGAACACCAGCGCGCGTCATCAAAGAAATCGACGACAAAACGCGTTCGAAAACAGAAATCATGCAAGAGCTTCGCCAACTGTAGGACGATGCAAAATCTACTAGAACTTCGTCGTCGTTTGCATCAGATTCCGGAGCGTGGCTTTGAGGAATGGAAGACCAAGCAACTAATAGAGGAAACCTTGGCTTCTTTTCATCAACAGCATCTAGAAGTGTTTTCTTGGCGAACGGGTTTCATTGTAAAGATCAAGGGGACCCATCCTACGAAGACGATTGCTTGGAGAACCGATATCGACGGTTTGCCGATAGAGGAACAGACGGGACTTGCCTTTGCGAGTCAGCATGCTGGTTTTATGCATGCATGTGGGCATGATGTGCATATGACAGTGGCGCTGCATTTAGTCGAAGCGCTTGCGGAACGTCCCGCCAAGGACGATGTGCTCGTGTATTTCCAACCTGCTGAAGAATCACCTGGTGGGGCTCTGCCGATGCTTTCATGGGTAAAAGAGCAGCATCCGGAACTCATTCCAGATGAGTTTTATGCTCTTCATGTGGCGCCTGAGTTGCCTGTTGGGGTAATTTCAACCAAGCCTGGCATCTTGTTTGCCAATACTTCAGAGTTGTACATTGATTTGTATGGAAAAGAAGGGCATGCTGCGTTTCCACACCGCACGACGGATATGTCCGTAGCAGCAGCCCATCTACTCATTCAATTGCAGTCCATCGTCAGCCGGTCCGTTGATCCGCTTCAACCGAGTGTAGTCACGATCGGCAAGATGACTTCAGGGACAGTGCAAAATATCATTTCAGGTCATGCTCGTCTCGAAGGGACGATTCGCACGTTCGACGCAGACGTGATGGCTCAGGTAAAAGACAGAATTGAAGCGATCTGCCGAGGAGTGGAAGCAGCCTTTGACTGTCGAGTCGCGATTGATTATGGTTCTTCGTACCATCAAGTGTACAACCATCATGAACTTGCCGAAGCATTTAGAGACTTTGCGGTTCAAGACTCAGATGTGACGTATAAAGAGGCGAAAGAAGCGATGACAGGGGAAGACTTTGGCTACTTCTTGGCTGAGATACCTGGCGTGTTGTTCTGGGCAGGGGCGCAGACAGAGTATGGCCTGCATCATGCCAAGATGGCACCGGATGAAGCGATGCTTCCGGTCACAGCTCAATTTGTGGAGCGCTGGATCCGTTCGCGGGCCGAGTAAGCAGAAAACCCGACCATTCGTGGTCGGGTTTTTGTTGCTTATGGTGGGTGAGCGGTCGTTCTGGAGCAAGCGGCGTGCTTTCTACGACATGAAGGCCGATTTCTAGAACATCAAGCTTCATTTCTAAGACATAGAAGTCGATTTCTAAAGCATGTAAACTTATTTGTAGGTCCGAAAAAGAACAGGCGGAACTTCGCCTGTTCATGTCGTATGTTTAAAGACTGCTTTAAATTTCGAGAAAATACCGCCTGTCGTGTACGTCAACACACTGCGTTTATAGAAATGCATGGTGAAGAAGAACAGACCAACAACTGTTGCCGTGAGGACTAGGAAGGACAATCCAGCTTCCCACAGTGGCATATCCGTCGCTCCGATGCGCAGTGGCATCACCATTCCAGATGAAAACGGCAAGTACGAGAACACTTTGATGAGCATTGTATCGGGATTGAAAGAGCCTGTGATCAGCACATAAAATCCACTTAGAGCCATCATCATTGCTGGAACCAATGCTTGGCTCGCTTCTTCGACTTTAGAAACAAGGGAGCCTAGGAGAGCACCAAAAATTAGATAGAACAACAACGTCATTAATAGGAAAGCGCCCGTATACACAGCGTAAGCCACAGATAAATCTTCTAAAAGCGTCTGAAGGACTTCTAACTGAGCACCGCCATCCGCTACTGTCAGTAAGAGTATAGCCACTACAGCGACTGCCGCAAGTTGCGTGAGCGCCACGAGTAAAGTTCCCACCACTTTGGCAAGAAAATGTGTCGTCGGTTTGATAGTAGCAAGTAACACTTCTAACACTCGTGATCCTTTTTCAGATGCCACATCAGATGTGATCATGGACAAGAACGTCATCACGAAGAAGTAGATGAGAAACCCAACAAAGTAAGAGACACCAATACCTGCTGCTTTTTCACTTTCGGATTTGCCGTTAGTAGCTTGTTCATTCACAAGTTCATAAGAAATAAAAGCTTGAGCACCTAAAACTTGTTCTGCCTGCTCGGCACTCAGATTCATCTGCTGCACAGCGTATAGTTTTCCTGCATAATCCAACTGAGAAGACAGCGTGTTTTGTGTAGTGAAGGAAAGTGGTTCATATGTATAAATCGTAGCTGCGAGTTGTCCTTCGTTATCTTCAAGATGGATTGCAATATCGAGCTCTTCTGCGTCAACTTGTTCTTTAGCCTCTTCTAAAGAACCATCGAACTCGGTGATTTCTAAATCGTCACTCTCTACAATCAGTGCTCCTGCATCCGAAGCTGTTTCATCGACGATGGCCACTTGCATCGGTTCGTCGCTGAAGAGTAGGTCACTGATGTTATTCCAGAATACGACACCTGCGATGACTACTGTATAAAGAAGAATAGTGAGCATGAAGGACTTGGCTTTCACTTTCTGCTTATAAAGTTGTTTCACCAAGAGTAGAAATTTGCTCAACCGGTTCACCTACTTTCAGTTTAAAGATTTCGTCAAGAGACAGGTAGTCTAGGCTAAAACGTTCTACAAAGGACCCGTTTGAGATATAGCGGAATAATGCTTCTCCGTAGGATTCATCTTCAAGTGTCAACACAAGATGGTCTTTCTTTTGTAGAACCGATACGACACCGGGCTGTTGACTAAGTTCATCTGCCGAGTGAGCCGAGCGAACGGAGAGTTTGATCTTTCCATACGACTTCTTCAAATCAAGCAAACTCCCTGAAAACAGTGATTTCCCGCGCTTCAATAAACATAGATGATCGCAGAGTTCTTCTACGTGATCCATTTGGTGGCTAGAGAACAAGATGGTAGTTCCTTGTTGCTTTAGGTGTAAGATGGCATCTTTAAGTAAGTCTTTATTGACCGGATCCAGACCACTGAAAGGTTCATCTAAAATCAAAAATTCCGGACGGTGGATGAAACTCGCAATCAGTTGGACTTTTTGCTGATTTCCCTTTGATAGTTTTTCAGCCTTCTCTTTCCGCTTTTCATCGAGTTCAAAGCGTTTAATCCAGTATTCCACTTCAGGCTTCAAGTCTTTGCGTTTCTTCCCGCGAAGCTCCCCGAAAAAGTAGAGCTGTTCTTCTACAGGCATAGTAGGGAAAATGCCGCGTTCCTCAGGTAAATAGCCAAGTAAGTCCCGATTTATTGCATTCATCGGTTTGCCATCCCAGCTGATCGTTCCATGTGTAGTTTCCTGTAAATCTAAAATCATGCGGAAGGTCGTCGTCTTGCCTGCTCCATTCTGACCAATCAATCCAAAAGATTCACCTTTTGGGATGGTAAAACTGAGCTGATCGACAGCTTTAAAGTTTTGATAGGTTTTCGTTACATCTTCAATTACCAAGGTCATCGTAGTCACTCCTCTCTGCTTATTGTACGGAGGACGAAATAAAAAGTTTCATAAAAAAAGAAACCAGCGGACTGGTTTCTCAAGATAGTTATAGAAGAAGTTGCTTCATTAGGTCTACCGGCAATTGCCCTGGTGCTGATGGGGAGGAGCCTGCAGCAAATGTGGCACAAGATCCGAAATGGTGTCCACCAAGTCTAGTGATGGCTCCGAGGTCTCCCATTGCCATAACAAGAAATGGACGGTCTGCATAAAGCGTCTTCATCTGATCTGCCGCATCGAGGAGGCACAGGACGTCATGAGCACGCTTGGGCATGACAGCTAGTTTGCCAATGTCCCCATTGATAAACTGCATCTCTCGCAATCTCCAAATTAATTCTTCTTTTGGAGGTGTCTTTTCAAAATCATGATTGGAGACAATGACCTTACATCCTGCTTGGTGGATGGCATGTATCAAGTCTTTAACATCTTCAGAAAACAATTCCACGTCTATGAAGTCGCACAATTGGGTGCTTGCGATTTGGAGCAAAAGGTCCTTATAAGCATCGGAGCGAAGCCGCCCGTGTCCACCTTCTTGCACCGTTCTGTATGTAACAATTAAGGGAGAAGGGAACGTCAATTCACGGATTAATGACAAGGTTTCGAAGATATCACTTTGATCATGCACATCCACGAAATCCAATCGCCACTCCCAGATATCTGGTTGCTTTTGAAGTAAATGCTCTATTTCTTGTTGTAGTTTTTGTCGCGTGGCACTGATTAAGGAGACAATAATTTTTGGTTTTCCTTGTCCAATCTGAACATCGCGTACTTCAACAGTCTTCACCTTTTTCACCCACTATTCGTTTTCTTTCATCCTAGCACAGAGTTTCCTTTGAAACTAGGCATTTAGTTGGATAATAGTCAGAAAATTTAATGTGTGAGAAGGTTTAGAGAAGGGAATACACCTACTAACAAAACGAATAGGGAGGTTGATTGAATGAATCATCACGAGCTCTCTTCTGACGGAATAGCCTATACGGTAAAAGGAGAAGGAGAACCAGTCGTTTTCTTGCATGGATTTTGTGGAAGTCGTCATTACTTTGAACCTGTTGCAGCTAGTTTAGAGCCTCACATCAAAGCTTACTACATAGATCTTCCAGGGCACGGGGATTCTAAATCAATGCAGTACCACACGCTTGAAGATTATGTAGAGCTGCTGCATAAATGGAAATTAGAGCTTGGACTTGAGAAAATGACTTTAATAGGGCATTCACTCGGAGGCTATTTGACGCTAGCTTATGTAGAACGCTATCCAGAACACGTTTTAGGATTTGGCTTAATCCATTCCACTGCTTTTCCCGATTCTGATGAAGGCAAAGAAGGTCGTGATAAAGCTATACAAACGATTCAAAAAGAAGGGATGAAATCGTTTGTTGAAGGGCTAGTTCCTAAATTATTTGATAAATCATTTGCGAAAACCCACCCAAAAGTGGTGAAGCGAGTTCTTGATATTGCCTATAAAACAGATGACAAACAAGCCATTCGTTTTTTAAGAGCGATGCGAGATCGGAAAGATCGCCGTCATATTGTTACAGAAGACTCTTTTCCACAACTTCTCGTTGCAGGTCAAACGGATGAAGTGGTTCCCTCGTACAAAACATTTATTGGAGATTCAAAACGAGCTACTGAAAAAGTGATTGAAGATGCAGCCCACATGAGTATGTACGAACGGCCTGAATTACTGAGTTGCATTATAAATGAATGGTTGAATAGCCTGTACGCGGTGCATAAGTAGGTTTTCTTTCCATATTAAAAAGGAACTGGAATGACTCTGGTTCCTTTTCATTATGCAAAAAATTGCAAGGCTATGGTGAAAAGTATGAAAAAACTGATAATGGTTGCTTTTTTATGTTTTGTCTAGTATTATCGAAACTTGAGCGAATATGCAATATATCAATTAGAAAATAGAAAGTTGAGGGTTTTAGATGAACGAACGATTATCCTTTTCGAATCAGTTAGTCATCGGTATCATGTTGTTTGCACTGTTTTTTGGTGCTGGAAACTTAATCTTCCCAGCTAGTCTTGGTCAAAATGCCGGGACAGCGTTATTTTTTGCAGTACTAGGATTCTTAATCACGGGTATTGGACTGCCTTTCTTAGGAACACTTGCAATGGGCTTTTCAGGGAGCCGCAGTTTACAAGACTTGGCAGGGCGGGTACACCCGTTTTACGGGATTGCGTTCACAGTAGCGCTCTATTTAACTATTGGGCCTTTCTTTGCATTACCACGAACAGGGGCGGTAGCTTATGAAATTGGAATTCAGCCATTTGTAAGCGAATCTTTCGCACAAACGGGCTTGTTACTTTTCACAATAGTCTTTTTCGGAATCACGCTCTGGTTGTCTTTAAATCCAACAAAGATTGTGGATCGTGTCGGAAAATATTTGGCTCCAATCATCATTATCGGGTTAGCTATTTTAATTCTAGCTGCTTTGTTTAACCCAGTGGGATCCTTCACAGGACCGACAGAAGCCTATCAAACGAACGCTTTCATGACAGGATTCACTGAAGGCTATAACACGATGGATGCTTTGGCTTCTCTAGTATTCGGAATTATTGTAATTGAATCTATCCGTCGTTTAGGTGTGACTTCTACAAAGGGTGTTTTAAAAGTCACTGCTAAATCAGGAGGAATTGCTGTATTGTTCCTAGGTTTGATTTATGCAGGGGTAGCATATCTTGGAGCTACAACTACAGAAGCATTTGGGATTTTTGAGAACGGGGGGCCTGTTTTAAGTACAGCAGCAGATTATTACTTTGGTGCAATAGGTCTTGCAGTTCTGGCAGTGGTTATTATCGCAGCATGTTTAACAACAGCAATTGGTTTAACAACAGCAACAGCTGAATATTTCCATGATCTATTTCCTGCGATCAGCTATAAAACATTCGCTATCTTCTTTATCGTGTTAACGACCATTTTTGCAAACTTTGGTCTGTCTTCGATTATCACGTATTCGATTCCAGTCCTGTTACTTCTTTATCCATTAGCTATTACGTTGATCTTATTGACGTTTGCAGCTCCATTATTCGGTCATCAACGTTGGGTATTTGCAGCAGTGACATTTGTTACTTTCCTGATTAGTATCGTGGACGGTTTGAAAGGATTCTTCGGAGAAGCAGCCCCAAGTTGGTTGGCGTCAATCGTTTCTGTGTATGATTCTATCCTTCCGTTCTATGGTCTTGGACTAGGATGGTTAATTCCTTTCTTGATTATCGTCGTAATTGGGATTGTCACAGCTCGAATGACTTCAACGCCTACGACAGCAAACTAAAGAGATTGGGACATAACAAGTGTGTTTTATCAAAAATAGTAAATACAGATACATTTAAAAGAGTGCAGGGGTGACTCCAGCGGGATAAAAAGCGGAAGCTGAGACCTTGGCTCAGCCCGCGCCCGCGGAACGCTTCCCCTGCACTCAAAATAATATACAAAAAAGGAGTTTCTCGTGATGTCGAGAAACTCCTTTTTGCTTATTTTTGTCGCAGCCTCTTATAGTTCTTCTAAAGTGTAGAGCCAGTTATCTGTCATCAACGCTGCCAATTCCTGAGTCTGTTTTTCTTTATACAATTGAATTAATTTTGCATGAGTCTCGATAGAAGACTCACGTAAAATGATTTTCTCTGAATAGAATAACCGACGTACATGAGCCTGTAGCATCTCTACGATTTGTGAGATATACGGGTTGTTTGCTGTGTCAATGATGATTTGGTGGAACTGCTCATCGATTCGTAGTGCTTCTGTGAAATTCTTAGCTTTTAATGACTCCGCAAACTGACGGTTTTTCTCTTCTAACTCCTCGATGATTTCTTCTGTCATATGAGGTGCTGCCAGCTCGGTTGCTAACGCTTGTAGCGAGGCAAGAGGCGGTAACAGATGGTTGATATCATCTTTTTGAACAGGAGTCACTTGAGTGGCACGTCCTGGTTGCATAGTGACAAACCCTTGAGACTCTAAGAGTTGTAACGATTCACGAATCGGAGTGCGGCTGACTCCAAGTGCTTGTGCCAGTTCAATATCGTTGAGTTTTTCTTCTGGCTGTAAGGTGCCATCAATGATCCAGTTTAGAAGCTGGTGATAGGCATGAAGTTTCGCTGTTTTACGTATTGGTTTACTCATATCTGATGGAATGGGCATATCGGTACAATCCTTCCTCTATGTTCACACTGTAATTCTATTATACAATATATTCTGTAAAGATGTGCAGGAAACGAGAGGAGTGCTTGGAGTGAAGACAATTATCGTGACAGGAGCAGCAAATGGAATTGGAAAAGCGATTGCTCAGCTTTTGGATGCAGAAGGATATGCGACCGTTTTATTAGACCGAGATGAAAAACAAGGAGAAGCTCTAGTACAAGAGTTAGAGAACAGTGTTTACTATCCACTTGATTTGATGGACGCCAAACAAATAGACGCTACGTTTGCGAAAGTTTTCAAAGAACATGGCACTCCGTATGGGTTAATCAACAATGCGGGCATCAGTAAGTTTTCCGACTTTTTCAGTTTGACACTTGAGGATTGGCAAGAAGTGATTCAAACGAATCTCACAAGCATGTTCCAGTGCAGTCAACTTGTCGCCAAAGAGATGAAAGATACAGGCGGCGTGATTGTAAATATGGCCTCGACTCGAGCCTTTATGTCTGAACCGGATACAGAAGCCTATGCCGCTTCAAAAGGAGGCATTGTTGCATTGACACATGCACTTGCTCGAACTCTTGGACCTTATCATATTCGAGTCAACAGTATTGCGCCTGGTTGGATTGAAACAAGTGACTATGAGAATTTGCGAGCGATCGATCATGAGCAGCACTTGTCTGGTCGCGTAGGGAAACCTTCAGACATTGCTCGAGTCTGTTCATTCTTACTTGATGAGCGCAATGATTTTATTACTGCTGAAAATTTTGTGGTCGATGGTGGCATGACTCGGAAGATGCTTTATGAACACTGAGTTGTTTTAGAAAGAACGAGACCGGGTATTCTCTGTAGTAATTGAGTACAGAGAGGAAGAGGGCTATGAACTACGAACCACTTAAAAAACAATTAGAAGAACGACGCGCAGAAATTTTAGCGCACCATGATTCTCAAGAAGAGTTTGAGACAACGGAACTCTCTAATTACGATAATCATCCAGCAGATAATGCAACGGATTTAACAGATCAGCATACTCAGATGGCGCTAGAACGTCATGAAGAAGAAGAGCTCGAGGCAATCGATGAGGCACTTCAAGCAATGAAAGAGGGTACATACGGAACTTGTCAGGTTTGTGGAAAGAAGATTCCGTATGAGCGACTTGAAATTGTACCAACAGCATTAACTTGCGTAGAACATGCCGATCAATCCCCTGATGATCATCGTCCAATAGAAGAAAAGATTTTAGATGCGGCTGCTGAACGAGAAGATATGGACAACAGCTTTGAAGACGTTGAAGATTTCGGTAGCTCCGATTCGCCATCAGATAAAGAATAAATGAAAGGACCTACGGATAAAGATGCAGGTCCTTTTCGTTAGGAGTAAATTCACCTATACTAGAAGGAAGAAAGGATGATGGATATGCCTACATGGTTTATTGCCCTAGTCATTGCTGTTGTCATCACGTTTGTTATTATTACAGAATGGATTACTCGTAGAGATTAAGGAGCGACCGGAATGAGTGGGAAAAAGTTAGCAATTGCCTTAGTGATTGGTGTGGTAGTAGTAGTGGGCTTGATCATGACTGCCGTCTTCGCCTTCTTCGCTAACAATCCGACCCAACAAGGAAAAGAAGGGTCAAATGAATTTACAGGATACGTATTGGCGATTCAAGATGATCGGATGCTAGTGGTATCAGGAACTGCTGAAGAAATTGAAGGGGTAACGCCTGAGACTATTTTGGATTCGGGCCTTCCTGCTATTTGGTTCAGCGTAACTTTGGATCAAAAAAACAAAGTACAGGTGGGGGATGAAGTTCGAGTCACTCATGAAGCAGTGGCAGAGTCCTACCCTGGACAAAGTGCTGCCGTATCAGTAGAACCTACTGTTGGCTTAGATTAAAAAAAGACCCCGAGGGGTCTTTTTTGCGTTTCTTAACCTTGTTTTGTTTCGCCTTCCCACTCTAGCATACCGCCAGACATGTTCGTTACGTTGTACCCTTGGCTATCTAAGAACATCGTCGCCTGACCACTGCGGCCACCTGAACGGCAGACCATGATGTATTCTTTGTTTTTGTCTAGTTCGTTCATACGGAACTCAAGAACACCTAGTGGGATGTGTGTGATTCCGTCAATGTGTCCAGAAGCTACCTCATCCGCTTCACGAACATCGATTAAGTTTAATTGTTTACCTTCTTTTAATTGCTGTTCTACTTCTTGTGGTGTGATTGTTTTCATCTACACTCGCTCCCTTTGTATGAATAGTTGTTGGATTAGCGGCTGCGAACTAAAAGTTGCACCGCTTCTTTTACATAGGCATCGGATGACTCGCCGTCTTCTTCCGCTTTGCGGACACAGGACACAAGATTTTCACTGACGATGACGCCAATCGTACGATCGATTGCAGAACGAGAGGCAGAGAGTTGGGTAATAATATCCTTACATTCCTGCTCTTCTTCCATCATCCGGAGAATTCCGCGCAACTGGCCTTCAATGCGTTTAATCCGGTTTTTTGTCTTTGCATCGTATTTCATGATCTACCCTCCCGGAGTGCTTCATTGCAGAAAAGTATAGCACAAAAGATTTAGGATGCCTTGTACAAACTATATTATACCTATAGGGGTATATAGTCAAGCGGAAAACACCGCTCATTTCTGAGCGGTAGATTTTAGTGAAGGCCTCCTGCTTTGTATGGACCTTTACGGAACGGTAGCCACCAATTCCACTTGCCGAAAAGCTTCATCAAGCTTGGTACTAATAGCAACCGGATGATAGTAGCATCGATGGCAATCGCGATAGCAATTCCAATTCCGATCTGTTTCACGGGCATCACATCAGTGAATGCGAAGGCTCCGGTAATAACAATCATAATTAAAGCTGCTGAAGTAATGATTTTACTTGTAGACACAAGTCCAGTAATAGTAGACGCTGTATTGTTTTGGGTCTTTACGTATTCTTCTTGAATCCTTGAGATTAAGAATACTTCATAGTCCATACTGAGCCCAAATACTAAGCTAAAGACAATGACAGGGATGATCAGTGCTATCTCCGTTTCCGGTAGACCAAAATGGCCATACTGGAAGATGTACACAAGGATTCCGAAGGTTGCACCGAGTCCGATGATGTTCATCAAGATCGCTTTCAACGGAATCAATAGGGAACGGAACGCAATCATTAAAATGATGAACGTCGACCCTAAAATAATTGCGAGCAATAAACCAATTTTGCTCGCAATTTCATCAAAGATTTCTTGATTGAACTTTGGTTGACCACCTATTGAAACATCATAATCGAAAGTACGGTCACCAAAATCTCGGACCCACTCTTGAGCTTCACTTGAGGCACCTTCATAATCAAGGGTCACTGGGATGAAAAGCAGCTCGTCTTGTATGAACCCTTCAAAAGCGGGCTTAAGAGCAGCGGCAGCTTCAGGAACTTGCAGTTGTTGTTCAAGTGCTTCCGGAGACGGGATCTCTGTGGCGGTATAGATAGTCGCTACATCTTTTACCCCATCCTCTTCTCTAAGAAGTTCTTGCAAATCATAAATATCTGCTCGCGCTTCTTCAGAATCCCAACCGTCTTCGCGTTCCGCTAATAAATAAACCGTCGATTGCTCTCCGAATCCAAATGTGTCATCCAGTAAATCATAGGATTGACGAGACTCATACTGTTCCGGCAACGAGTCGACTTGAGGAATAGAAAGCGACATGTTCTTTACAGGAATGATGGCAATGCCAAGTAATACGAGAGCCACTACAATCAGTGCCACAGGACGCTTCATGACAAATGCCGCAAACTGTTGCCAGCGAGAGCTTCCACCAGGACGTACTCGAAGAATCGTCCATTTGTTGATGCGATCTCCAATCAACATAAGTAAAGAAGGTAGCAATGTTAGTGATGATAGCACAGCCAGCGTCACGACAAGCGTTCCACCAAGAGCGATATTCATAAAGATGTCTACTTCCATGACAAGCATGGCCCCAAGCCCAATGAATACACAGATGGCTGAAAAGATGATGGAACGACCTGACGTCCTAACAGCTGTCTGAACTGCATCAGTAATAGATTGGTGGAGCCGTTCTTCTTTATAGCGATTGATAAATAGCAAAGCAAAGTCAATACTGAGAGCTAATCCAAGCATTGGTATGATATTTAAAATAAAGATCGACAAATCTAATGAGCCACCGAGCACTCCTAAAATTCCGAGCGAGATCACGACTGTCATAATCCCGATAATTAAAGGGATGAACGAAGCCATAACACTTCCGAATGCTAATAGTAACACGACAATGGCAATCGGTAGACCGATAGCTTCGGCACTAGCCAAGTCTTTTTGACTGGCAGTATTGATATCTTTGTTGATGACTGGACCGCCTGTTATAGAGACGGACTCTTCTTCATCTGCAATAGCTCGGATGTCTTCCACTATAGTTGGCAGATCATCCGTTTCTCCAGTGAAGTGGATTTGAGCGTATGCAATATCGCCTTCACGTAAGTTGTCGTCTTCTAGTGGAGAGACGATTTGATCTGCAACATTTAGATCCTCAACAGCGGCTAAAGAACCTTCGATTATCTCATCTGAAGAGCCATCAAATACCATCAGTACCGTGTCTTTAGGGATATCGAATTTTTCAGTCAGCACTTCCATGACTTGTTCGTGCTCGCCGTCCGTGCGGAATCCGTCTCCCTGGAGTTTATCAGGAAGTTGAATGGCAAAGTAGACGGAAGCAATTAATAGCAGTACCCAAGAAGCAATGATGCTTTTATAAAAACGCGTGACAAACGCGGCGAGAGCTTTCACAGCCGTTCCTCCTTATTTGAGTCAAGTTACCTTATTATTCTACTCCAATCGAAACGATGAATCGAATTTAAACCTCCTGTTTGGAGAAGCCACATTGATTGTACCGCTCAGAAATGAGCGCTATGATAAAAGGGAAGTCTCTACAGGACTGGTCCAATTCAGCTTGTAGACAGTGAGAATAGGGAGGGTTTTGAATGGAATATCGGATTGAAAAGGATTCAATGGGTGAAATTCAAGTGCCTGCGGACAAACTGTGGGGAGCCCAAACGCAACGAAGTAAGCAAAACTTTAAAATTGGAACAGATACGATGCCACTGGAAGTCGTTTATGCCCAAGCTACAGTAAAATCGGCAGCAGCTGAGGTCAGCTATTCTTTAGGAAATCTATCTGAAGCTAAGCGCAATGCCATCGTCCAAACAGCGGAAGAAATTCGCTCTGGTAAATGGGATGACCAGTTTCCACTAGTGGTATTTCAGACAGGTAGTGGGACTCAGACCAATATGAACGTCAATGAAGTGATTGCCAATCGAGGCAATCAGTTGTTAGAAGAACAAGGCTCGGAGGAACGACTCCACCCAAATGACGATGTCAACAAATCACAGAGCTCAAATGATACGTTTCCGACTGCACTTCACATCGCAGGGGTTGTTGCAGTAGAACAACGCTTATTACCGGCAATCAATGCTTTGCACAAGACGCTTGAACAGAAATCTAACGAGTTCATGTCGATTGTGAAGATAGGACGCACGCATTTACAAGATGCTACGCCTCTGTCCCTAGGCCAAGAGTTTAGTGGATGGGTCCGGATGCTTGAGAAGTCGAAGCAGATGATTGAAACGGTCCTGCCGTATATGAGAGAACTCGCTATTGGAGGGACCGCAGTTGGTACCGGGATCAACGCACCAAAAGAATTTGGTGATTTAGTAGCAAAAGAGATCACACGTTTAGAAGGCACGGAGTTTGTATCTGCGAAGAACAAATTCCATGCGCTGACTTCATATGATGATGTAGTGGCCGTACATGGTGCTATAAAAGGGTTAGCAGCCGATTTGATGAAGATTGCAAATGATGTGCGTCTTCTTGCAAGTGGTCCCCGGTCTGGTATTGGGGAGTTGACCATTCCGGCAAATGAACCAGGTAGCTCCATCATGCCTGGGAAGGTGAATCCAACTCAGAGTGAGGCGATGACAATGGTGGTCGCTCAAGTAATGGGGAACGATACGACGATTTCGTTTGCGGCAAGCCAAGGGAACTATCAACTCAATGTGTTTAAGCCTGTGATCATCTTTAATTTCTTACAGTCTGTTCGATTGTTGTCAGATGCTATTCATAGCTTTAACGATAACTGTGCTGTTGGGATTGAACCGAATCAAGACGTTATCAGCCGCCACGTTGAGAATTCTTTGATGCTGGTAACGGCACTTAATCCGTACATCGGCTATGAAAATGCAGCGAAGATTGCGAAGTACGCGCATGAGAACGGTACGACATTGAAAGAAGCGGCACTGCATTTGGAACTGCTGACGGAAGAACAGTTTGATGAGTATGTGCAGCCACAAAATATGATATAAAAAAACCGCCACTTGGCGGTTTTTTGCTTTTACATAGTAGATCGGATGGTGTAGTAGATAATGACAAACGACAGAATGATAACGACATTCCAAATCGTATAAGTGGTTTTGGAAATCGGACGATCTAAGGCCTTCCAACGATTGACGATGACAAAGAGAACAGCCGTTAAAGCAATAGCTATCAGCACAGTAATCCAACCAGAGAGTTCTAAAGTGGTACTTACTAGCAATGCTATGAAAACAGCAGGGATCAAAATCGCTCCGTTCACCAGTTTGCGAATGGTCCAAGTAGACGGGTTCATGTCAGAACTCCTTTCAATTCCGTATCTAGCTCTTTTACAAGAAACGGCTTCGCCTGCAAGAAACGTAAGAACGCAGCTGTTTCTTCAACAGTCGATTTCTTCGGCTCCTGACCTGTAAAGTACGCGCGGATTAAAATGTTTTTAGGTGTGTTCTCCAGGTTTACGAATTCAACGAGCTGCGTTTCGTAACCCACTAAATCGAGGACTTGCGCACGAATCGAATCTGTAGCTAAAGACGCAAAGCGCTCTTTGATCAAGCCATGGCGAAGCATGACGTTCAGTTCAGGAGAATCGAGCTGGGTGAACAATTCATGTTGACAGCACGGTACGCTTAAAATCACTTTTGCTCCCCATTTCACGGCACGCGCAAGCGCCATGTCTGTTGCGACGTCACACGCATGAAGGGTTACGACCATGTCCACTTGTTGTGCTTCGTTGTAATCCGTAATATCTCCCACTTCAAAATGGAGTCCTTCATAATCAAGCTCTCGAGCCAACTGCTCGCAATGCGCAATGACGTCTTTTTTTAAATCGAGGCCTGTGATGTGAACCTCGTAGCCTTTTAACTCTCTTAAATAGTAGTATAGAGCAAACGTCAAATACGATTTACCGGAACCGAAATCGATGATGTTAAGAGGTCTGTCTGTTGGTAAATAGGCAAGTGAGTCTTCAACAAATTCCACAAAGCGATTGATCTGTTTGAATTTGTCTTGTTTTTGACTTTTGATTTTGCCGTCTTTCGTCTGAACTCCCAGATGCACAAGAAACGGGTGAATCGTGTCGGGATCCAATACATAATTCTTTTTCCGGTTATGTGACAACTGAGAAGGAAGAGATTCTTCATTTGCTGCATTTTTCATCGTTACTTTTTTCTTCTTAGACAGTTGGATATGTGTGGATTCACCTGCCCAAGTAATCTGAAATTGACGGTACTGCTCGAGAAGTTCCTCTACTTTACGAGAGATATCTTCAAGCGTGATGTTTTCATGAGTGATTGTCTGGTCAAAATGATATTCCAGTTGAATATGGTAAATCCCTTTGATTTCAATCGGTTTCCACTTGATTTTTGTGGCTGTATCCGTTTTAAGTCGTGGTTGACTGATGACAGCTCTAATGAGTTGGCGGTCCTTCAACCGAGTCGTGAGTTCGCTTTGTAGTTCTTGTAGTTCCATAGAGGATCCTCCGTTCAATCAAGTTCTGTAGTTCATCATAGCACACTCAAAATTTGGGAGGGAATCGAAAGTCTCGTCAGAATTTTGTGATAATATAAAAGAGACAACATGACAAAGGGGAGATTGTTTTGTTTAATGAATTGACGATTGGGGAAGTACTTCGAAAAACAGCTAAAAGCTTTCCAAAGCAAGAAGCCTATGTCTATCCGGAACATGGAATTCGGAAGACGTATCACGAGTTTGACCAAGAGACAGACCGATTAGCGAGAGCGTTTATGGCCCTAGGTATTCAAAAAGGGGAGCATGTGGCCATCTGGGCAGATAACAAGAGAGAGTGGCTATTGACTCAGTTCGCTACAGCCAAAATAGGAGCTGTCCTTGTAACAGTCAATACGAGCTATCAAAAGAAAGAACTCGAATATTTGCTTCAGCAATCTGATAGTACGACGCTGCTGTTGGCAGATGGATTTAAAGGAACTTCTTATATTGATATCGTGCAGCAAGTAGCAAAGGATCATGTACCCCATTTAAAACGCACTATCTTGCTGAATGATCAAGATGTCGAAGGAATGATGAAGTGGTCTGAGCTTGAAGCGTTGTCAGATCAAGTGACAGTAGAGGAGCTTGAAGAGCGGTTCCACTCCTTGTCCAATGAAGATGTCATCAATATGCAGTACACTTCTGGGACGACTGGATTCCCAAAAGGGGTTATGCTATCGCACCGGAATATCGTCAATAATGCACAACTAGTCGGGGATTACATACATTTGACGGAAAATGACCGCTTGTGTATCCCTGTACCGTTTTTCCATTGTTTCGGGTGTGTTATGGGAACGCTATCAAGTGTTATCCACGGAACTACTATGGTTATTGTGGAGCAGTTCCATCCCAAAAAAGTGTTGCAAGCTGTTCAAGATGAGCGCTGTACAGCACTTTACGGAGTACCTACGATGTTCATCGCAGAATTGAACGAACCGGACTTCGCACAGTTTGATTTGTCGAGCTTACGGACAGGCATTATGGCGGGCTCGATTTGTCCTATGGAAGTGATGAAAAAAGTGATACAAGATATGGGCGCCAGCGAAATCACGATAGCCTATGGGCAGACGGAATCTTCTCCTGTCATTACGCAAACGAAGACGGATGATGCAATCGAAAAACGAGTAAGTTCCGTAGGACGCGCGCACCCTGGTGTAGAAGTGAAAATCATTGATCCGGCAACTGGAGAAGAATCACCAGTGGGAGTACCCGGAGAATTGTGCACTCGAGGATACCTGGTGATGAAAGGCTATTATAAAAATGAAGAAGCAACAAAACGTGCTATTGATCATCAAGGGTGGTTGCATACCGGAGATATCGCTGTTATGGATGAGGACGGTTATATCGACATCACAGGTCGGATCAAAGATATGGTGATCCGTGGAGGAGAAAATATTTACCCGAAAGAAATCGAGGAATTCCTTTATCAGCATCCAAATATTCAAGACGTGCAAGTCGTAGGTATACCAGATGCTAAATACGGAGAAGAACTAATGGCATGGATCATAGTGAAAGAAGGGCATAGTCTTACTGAAGCAGATGTCCGAGAATTTGCTCGTGGCAATATCGCACATCACAAGATTCCGCGCTATATCGAGTTTACGGAAGGGTATCCGATGACCGCTTCTGGTAAAATTCAAAAGTACATGCTTCGGGAACTAGGGCAACAAAAAGTGACAAATTAAGGCGTTATTTCCCGGGAAATAGACACCAAAAGACAGGAGAGAGTTTATGCATCTAGATCACATCGTTCACTTTGTGACCGCATCACCTGAAACTATGAAAATTAAAGCGGACACCGCTGGATTTAAGAGCGTGCTTGGGGGGAAACATGCGCAGTGGGGGACAGCCAACACACTTTCTTTCTTAGCATCGAGCTATATTGAATGGTTATCACTTCAGGAGCTATCGGTAGCTGAGAGTGCAGATCATCCGTTGACCCAGCTATTACTGCATGACCGTCCAAATGGTCCTGGATTTGGCACCATCTGTTTGCGTCCTGATTCGATTGAAGATGTATGGGAGAAGTTTCGACAAAAAGGGATAGCGACAACAGATGTCTTAAATGCTTCACGGGAAACACCGGCTGGGGAAGTATTGCGCTGGAAAATGCTTTTTGTAAGGGAAGAACCATCAGATCAAGTGCCACTGCCATTTTTCATCGAGTGGGAGCAGACTCAAGACCAAAAATATTCAGACTTAAAGGCTGCGGACCAACTTCCGGATCACGTTGAGCAGTTGCAGGTGAAGCATCTGATTCTTTCTACAGATGATCCAAACGCTACTGCAAAAAAATGGGCGGAGTTGTTTGATGCAAAGGTAGAAGACAATGAAGTTGTGTTAGACAATACCCGGTTACAGTTTGTAAATTCGGCCGGAGGACCTGGTCGCCTGCAGCGAGTTGACATTGCAGGGACGGGCACGCACAATACGATAGAGATAGAAGGCGGGACGTATACATTCCTGCCGTAGGAGGTGTCCGTAAATGGAACAACAAAAAAGAGACAAAGCCATATTAGTAGGCGTGCAAAAGCAGCTGGATCATCATTTTGACTATGAAATGGAAGAGTTAGAGAACTTAGCAGCTGCCATCGACATTGAGACCGTTGGAATCGTCACGCAAAACTTAGAGCGAATCCATGCTGGTACTTATGTAGGCACAGGAAAAGTAGAAGAAATCGGACTATTATTTGAAGCAATGGAAGCAGACCTCGTGATCTTTAATGACGAACTGTCTCCTTCACAGATTCGTAACCTGGAAGCAGTATTAGAGTGCGAAGTCATGGACCGCACGATGCTGATTTTAGCTATATTCTCTCGCCGTGCAAAAACGAGAGAAGCGAAGCTACAAGTAGACCTTGCACAACTTCAGTATATGTTGCCGCGCCTTGTAGGGCTTCGTGCTTCCTTATCTCGTCAAGGTGGAGGAACAGGTGGCGGCTTTAAAAACCGTGGTGCCGGGGAGACGAAGTTAGAGCTCGACCGTCGTAAAATTGAAGAACAGATTTCTCGCATCAAACGAGAACTCGAAACTGTAAAAAGCCAGCGAGATACGCAGCGCAAGCGCCGACAAAAACAAGGACTACCGGTCGTGTCATTAGTCGGGTACACGAATGCAGGGAAGTCTACAATCATGAATCAAATCATGCAAGTGGCGGGTAAGGAACAGAAGCAAGTGTTTGAGAAGGATATGCTGTTCGCTACGCTTGAAACATCGGTGAGACAGGTGAAGCTAGAGGATCAGAAACAGTTTTTACTTACAGACACAGTTGGCTTTGTCAGCAAGCTGCCGACTCATCTTGTGAAAGCTTTCCGCTCTACACTTGAAGAAGCGCGCGATGCGGATCTTTTACTTCATGTGGTGGATGTGTCAAACGAAGAATACCGTTACATGATGGACATTACCAACAAAACGCTAGACCAGATTGGTGTAGAGGACGTGCCTACTCTTTATGTGTTCAACAAGAGTGACAAGGCAGACCGAGAGTATCCAGTTTATCAAGACGATCAATTGTGGATTGCTGCAAAAGAAGGTGCAGGTATACCAGAGCTAATTGACCAAATTAAAGACCGTGTGTTCCAAGATTATCAGACGCTGATGTTACGGATTCCTTTTGAACAAGGAGAAATTGTCGATTATTTAAATACGCATGCGAATGTACTCGAGACGGAGTATGACGAGCAAGGTACGCTGATGACGGTAGAGCTGTCAGCAAAAGATGCGGCTCGACTTTCTAGCTACTTGCATTAAAAAAATCGCGGCCACACTATGTGGTCGCGATTTTATTTTACTTTGTAATCCCCAGCTTGGACTCGCGGTATTGACTGTTGTGAAGTGTGGCAAATACGCCGCCATAGGCTACTAGTTCATCATAAGTGCCTTGCTCTTCAATACCATTCTCAGTTACCACCACTACGCGATCGGCATCACGAATCGTTGCAAGTCGGTGTGCGATGATGAGCGTCGTCCGGTTTTCCGCTAGTTCAGCTAGCGAAGTTTGAATGATTTGCTCTGTTGCGGTATCTAAGGCTGAAGTCGCTTCATCCAAGATTAAAATCGGAGGATTTTTTAGGAACATCCGAGCAATTGCTAAGCGTTGCTTTTGACCTCCGGATAATTTCAATCCACGTTCCCCGATTTGCGTCTCATAGCCGTCTTGAAGACTTGAAACAAATTCCTCAAGATGTGCTTTCTTAGCAGCCGCCATGATTTCCTCATCAGTTGCTGCCAAATTTCCATAAGCAATATTCTCGCGAATCGTTCCTGTGAACAAGAATACATCCTGTTGCACGATTCCAATTTGGTGACGTAAGGATTCTGTCGTCATATCTCGAATCGGAATCCCGTCGATTGAAATCTCGCCTTCATTTACGTCATAGAAACGTGGAATCAAGGAACAGATAGTCGTCTTTCCAGCACCAGATGGTCCTACAAAGGCTACAGTTTCACCAGCAGGAATTGAAAGGTTGATGTTCTCCAGCACCGATTTGTGATCGTCATAGCGGAATGAAACTTCGGTAAATTCGATATCTCCTTTTAACGCAGGAGCTGGCTTTGCATGCGGGAGGTTTTGCACTTCTGGCTCTTGTTCAATCAATTCCATGAAGCGTTTAAATCCAGCCATTCCTTTTGGATACAGCTCTAGCAAAGCGGTGATTTTGTCCACAGGCTTGATGAGCACGTTCACGAACAATACAAAGCTCACAAATTCTCCGTAAGATAAATCTCCGTTCAATGTATACCAAGAACCCACCACAAGAACGACAAGAGTTACAAAACGAGTCATCATAAAGATGCTTGAATGCGTGCCTGCCATGACTTTATAGGCACGGAGCTTTGCTAAACGAAACTCTCCGTTATCCTTTTGGAATCGGTTCATTTCAAACTGTTCATTTGTAAACGATTGAACGACTCGGACGCCTGATACACTGTCTTCGACGCGAGCATTGACGTCTGCAATCTTGCCATACATGCGCTTCCAAGCTTTGTTCATTTGAATGTTTCCATAGGTAGCCACGATGGAAAGGAAGGGAACCATGACAATTGCAATGATAGCGAGTTCCGGATGAATGTTGAACATGATCAAGAAGGCTCCGATCAATGTCATCACTGCGATAAAAATATCTTCAGGACCATGGTGGGCTAGTTCTCCCAAGTCGAACAAGTCATTGGTGATACGGCTCATGATATGTCCTGTTTTTGTATTGTCAAAGAAACGGAAGGACTGCTTTTGTACATGGTTAAACAATTCCCGCCGCATGTCCGTCTCGATGTTGATGCCGAGTTTGTGGCCCAAATAGTTGACGACAAATTGCATAACTGTACTCAACATATAGACCAGTAGAAGCAGGATACTCGTTTGGATGATCAAGGACCAATTTCCTTCTGGGAGGAGGTCATCAATATACCACTGGACCGCCACTGGAAAGGCTAATTCCAGTAGTGCGACAAAGACAGCACTTGAAAAATCAATGATAAAAAGCCTTTTGTGAGGCTTGTAGTAACTAAAGAATTTACGTAGCATCTAGGAATCTCCTTTCCTCAATACTATTTAGTATAGCGAAGTAAACGAAAATGTCGATGAAAATTTAATTGAGAATGATTTTCATTTTTATCTTGACACTGCCATAAGACGTAATGCTATACTACTATCGTATCATTGATAATGATTATCAATGGATGCAAATGAGAATGAGATTGGGGAAGCATATGCTGAAAATCCGTTACATGATCCTACTGACTTTAGGATTAGCTATCCTATCGCTCTTCATTGGCGTGAGTCACATCACACCAATGGACTTGCTCGACGTGAAGTCAGAAGAGACGCAAATTTTCTTAATTAGTCGTGTTCCACGACTTGTCGCCATCTTGCTAGCAGGTGCCGGTATGAGTATTGCGGGGTTAATCATGCAACAACTCAGTCGAAACAAGTTTGTATCTCCAACAACAGCAGGCACGCTTGACGCAACGCGTTTAGGAATTTTGGTATCGATGCTGCTCTTTACGAATGCATCCATGGTCGAGAAAATGGTGGTCGCATTTTTATTTGCACTAGCAGGAACGTTTTTGTTCATGCAGCTTCTGGATCGGATCAAGTTCAAAGACGCTATTTTTATTCCACTCATTGGAATGATGTTTGGAAATATCTTATCGTCGATTACGACGTTCTTTGCATATAAGGCAGACGTCATTCAGAACATGTCTGCTTGGCTTCAAGGCGATTTTTCTTTAATGATGAAAGGGCGCTATGAATTGTTGTACATAAGTATTCCCGTATTATTGCTTGCTTATCTGTACGCAAACAAATTTACAGTGGCGGGAATGGGGGAGGATTTTTCAAAGAACTTAGGCATGTCCTACAAACGAGTGGTCAATCTTGGCTTGGTGTTGGTTGCTTTGATCACAGCAACTGTCGTGTTGACCGTCGGCATGATTCCTTTCCTGGGGTTGATCATACCGAACATCGTTTCTTTGTTTAACGGAGACCACCTCCGCAAAACATTGCCACAAACCGCGCTGCTAGGAGCGAGCTTCTTACTCTTTGCGGATGTATTAGGCCGTGTAATCATTTTCCCATATGAGATCTCTATCAGTCTGATGGTCGGCGTGTTAGGAAGCGGTATCTTCCTTTATCTGTTATGGAGGGGGAAACGTCATGCGTAACCGAACAAAATTGGTACTGATGACAGCAATCAGTGGCCTCTTCATTGCGCTGTATCTGTTTTATGACTTAAATGGTAGTTTCAGTTATGCGTTGCCGAGACGTGGAGTAAAAGTAGTAGCCATGCTGATTACGGGAGCCGCAATTGCCTATGCAACCGTAGTATTTCAAACGATTACGCATAACCGCATTTTGACACCAAGTATTATGGGGCTGGATTCGTTATACCAACTACTGCAAACTGCTCTGATTTTTATGTTAGGTAGCACGCATATTGCTCTTATCAATAAACAAGTCAATTTCTTTCTATCGACCGCATTGATGATTGGATTTGCTCTTTTGCTTTATCAGCTCCTGTTTCGAAAAGGGAATCAACCGATTTACTTCTTACTGTTAGTTGGCATTGTAATTGGAACATTTTTCGGTAGTATCTCTACATTTATGCAAGTACTGATCGATCCTAACGAGTTTTTACGAGTTCAAGACCGCATGTTTGCAAGTTTTAACAATGTCGGTACGGACCTTGTATGGATTGCTCTTATACTTACCGCTCTAGTCTTGATCTGGAGTTGGCGGTCACATCCCTACTTAGATGTAGTCGGCCTTGGAAGAGATACGGCCATTAATTTAGGCGTTCCCTACGATGGTCTAGTACGGAAGATGCTTATTGTTTCTGCAGTTTTAATCGCCATTTCGACTGCATTAGTAGGACCAATCACATTCTTTGGCTTAATTGTTGCAAATCTCTCGTATCAATTTATGAAGTCCTATAAGCATAACGTGCTCGTAATTTCCGCTATGTTAATGAGTTTCGTGGCTTTAGTTGGCGGTCAGTTTCTAGTAGAGCGAGTCTTTCAATTTTCCACGACACTGAGTGTCATCATTAACTTTATCGGTGGCATCTACTTTATCTACTTACTACTAAAGGAGAGTCGGTCGAAATGATCCAAGTAAAAGCTCTGACTAAATTTTATGGCAAAAAGCAAGTCGTGAAAGAAGTGTACACAACTATCCAGCGTGGCAAAATTACTTCTTTTATCGGTCCAAACGGAGCAGGAAAATCAACTCTTCTATCAATGGTCAGTAAGTTAATGGATGCAGATTCTGGTGAAGTGCTTGTTGATGCAACTTCCGTGAAGAAAATGAAATCCAATGACTTTGCTAAAAAGGTCTCTATTTTAAAGCAGTCTAATTTTATGAACGTCCGGTTGACTGTGAGAGAGCTCGTCAGCTTTGGCCGATTTCCTTACTCTAAGGGGAGATTGACAGCAGAAGATGAGACATTTGTAGACCAAGCGATTGAATATATGGGGCTTCAGGAGCTGGAAGATGACTATTTAGACGAACTTTCAGGTGGTCAGCGTCAGCGAGCATTTATCGCAATGGTCATTGCGCAGGACACCGAATACATCTTACTGGATGAGCCGCTCAACAATTTAGATATGAAGCATTCGGTTCAAATCATGAAAATACTCCGCAGGCTTGTCAATGAACTTGGAAAAACAGTTGTGATTGTGCTTCATGATATTAATTTTGCTTCTGTGTACTCTGATTACATAGTTGCTATGAAAAATGGAGAGGTCGTTCGTGAAGGGCCGACCGAACTGATTATAGAATCCTCTGCATTAAAAGAAATATACGATATGGATATTCCTATCCAGCAAATGGATAATTGTCGAATCTGTGTGTACTTTAACTCATAATCTAAAGGAGAGAACTAAAATGAAAAAATGGATAGCAGCTTTACTAACAGTGCTAGTTATTACATTGTTAGTAGCATGTGGTGACAAGGAACAATTAGCAAATGAAGCAGAGGCAGAAGCAACAGAAACAAAAGAAACATCTACAGGAAGCTCGGCGGAAACTGCATTCCCTATGACACTTAATCATGAACTAGGTGAAACAGTTCTTGAAGAAAAACCTGAAACAGTTGTAGTTTTTGATTTCGGCATCTTGGACGCTTTAAGTAAATTGGATGTTGAAGTTGCTGGAGTTCCACAAGCTGCGATTCCTCCTTACTTAGAAGAATATGCAGGGTCTGAGTATACAAATGTAGGCTCACTAAAAGAACCTGATTTTGAAGCTATCCATGCTATGCAACCTGATTTAATTATTATTTCTGCTCGACAAGCGGATCTGTATCCTGAATTTGAAGAAATTGCTCCGACGGTCTACATGGGTCTGGATACATTAGATTACATGAATTCATTTGAGACGAATATGACATTACTTGGTGAATTATTTGGGAAAGAACAAGAGATGGCAACAGAACTTCAAGCAGTAAAAGAAGAAGTAGCTACTATCGCGAAAGACTTGGAGTCTGTTGAAGGCAAAACTTCATTTGTTATGGTGAATGAAGGAAAAGTAAGTGCGTTTGGTCCTGGGTCACGTTTTGGAACAGTTTTTGATGTATTTGGGTACAATGCAGCAGATGAGAATTTAGAAGTTTCCACTCATGGACAAAGTGTATCATTCGAGTATTTAGCTGAAACAAACCCCGACATTCTATTTGTTCTGGATCGTAGCATGGCATTCGAAGAAGGTGCTTATGCAAATACAGATTTTGAGAATGAACTTGTTCAAAAAACGAATGCTTATAAGAATGGGAAAATAATTTATGTAGATCCTTCTGCATGGTATCTAGCTGGTGGCGGTTTGGATTCCATGCGCATCATGATTGAAGATATGAAGAAGGGGATGTAAGAGATGTTTTATCAAATAAAACAGCTTACTGTTAAAGAAGGCACTAGTGATCTTGTAGTAGAGCGTTTTAGTGGAACTGGTCTGATTGACCAACAGCCCGGCTTTCTATCTAAAGAAGTCTTAGTGAAAAAAGTCCGCAGAGGAGAAGAAACGGTGCTTGTGTTGATTAAGTGGAAAAGCGAAGAAGACTGGAAGAATTGGGAGAAGAGCCCGGAACATATTGCTGGCCATAAGAAGAAAGCAAAGGAAGGAACTCCAAAGCCGGATTATATACTCGCAGGCTCTCAGGATGTGTATTATGTAAGGTCTGCCATTTAAATCAAGAGGCTGGGACATAAACCATCTAGTTTCACAATTGAAGTTAAAGATAACAGACATACAATTGTGTAGGGTGACTCCAGCGGGATTAAAAGCGGAAGCTGAGACCGAGGCTCAGCCCGCGCCCGCGGAACGCTTCCCCTACACACAATAGAACATACAAAAGGGAGTTTCTCATCACACGAGAAACTCCCTTTGCTGGTTTTTGTCCCAGCCTCTATACGTTTTAAATTGAAGAAGTATAGGGTAATAAACAAGTAGAGAAAGGGGTGGTGTAGGGTATGAAACAATGGAAATATGGTCTGGGAGTTGCGGCACTAATTTTGTTCTTCATCATGTATTATTTCTATATGAATAAAGAAGAGCTCTGGACAGACCGTACGTTTAGTGAAATCTTTGAAGGAAACATCGTCATTGGTTTCTTTAGTTTCTTTGCAGATCCTCCCACCGTTATAGTGATTTCACTAGCTCTTCTCATTTATTTGTGGCTATTTAAAAAGAATTATAGAGGCATGTTATTTGTTCTATTTGCTGTAGGTGGCGGAAGCGTACTGAACCAGCTTTTGAAAACATGGATCGAACGGGAACGACCTGAATTGGAAGGACAATTGTTATCTTTTAGCTTTCCGTCAGGACATGCAATGGCAGGAATCATCTATTTATGTACCTTAGCGTATTTTTTAACTGAATATACTTATGATAAGAAACGCCAAGCCATAATTTGGTCTGCTGCACTGTTGCTTGCACTGTTGATTGGGTTATCCCGCGTGGCAAACATTCATCACTACGGTTCAGATGTAGTGGCTGGATGGGCAATCGGATATGCTTGGTTTGCTGCAGTGATGTGGTGGTATGAAATTAGAGAACGGCAATTTAGAAAACGAAAACCCTTTTCAACGTGATTTAGTTGAGAAGGGTTTTGTTCTAGGAGGCATGGAAATGGAATTTCAAATACCAGAAGAGCTTGTAGCACTTGGGAAGCAGCGAATCGAACCCTATCCCGTTGAAGGGTTTGTTCGTGGAGGAGGCCCACTGAAGCCAAAACTCCTGCTCATTGGAGAAGCTCCGGGTGAAAATGAAGCCATCCAAGGAAAGCCTTTCGTAGGAAGGGCCGGCGTCGAGCTTGAAAAATCGTTAGATCAAATTGGTTTAACTCGAGCAGATGTCTATATGACGAGTCCTGTAAGAAGTCGCCCTTACCAGTGGAAGGAAAAGAGGTTGAGAACTGGGGAAGTCATCAACAAAAAATACAACCGTGCACCTAAGAAACCAGAAGTCATTGCTCACGCACCTATTCTTGATTATGAGATAGAGCACCTGGATCCCGTCCTAATTGTTACTTTAGGAAATGTTGGGTTGCAGAGACTGCTTGGACCTACATATAAAGTTTCTGAAATTCACGGGGAACTTCTAAATATGCCCATTTTCAAATTAGAAAACCTTGAGAGTTCAAACTTTATTCAAACTTCTCAAAGCTATACGATTATTCCTACTTTTCATCCAGCAGCAATCTTTTACAATCCAAGAATTCGAGAACAAGTTTCCTTGGACTGGAAGGCCATTGGAGAGTATCTGCAAAAAATAACGCAGTAAATTTCGCTGGACAAAAAAAGTTGCGCAAAGGAAACATTTCGCATATACTAATTAAAAATACAGAAAAGTAGGATGATTTGTATGGATGGGAATGTTCTCTTTGCCTTGGGGCTAACTGTTTTTGCCGGTCTAGCAACCGGAATCGGAAGTTTGCTTGCCTTTTTTACATCTCGAACAAATAAAAAGTTTTTATCTATGGCACTAGGGTTTTCAGCAGGAGTCATGATTTTTGTGGCATTAGTTGAAATCTTCTTTAAAGCAAAAGATGCACTTGTTGCCGAACTAGGTGATGTCAATGGGTACTGGATGACGTTAGTAGGATTCTTCGGTGGGATGTTGTTTATTGGATTAATTGATCGCCTTTTACCGTCACTTGGAAATCCACACGAAGTAAAATCGGTTGAAGCAATGGATGAAAAGCCGACATCTCATGAACATGCACGTCTCATGAAAATGGGAATGTTTACAGCGTTAGCCATTGGGATTCATAATTTTCCTGAAGGAATCGCGACGTTTATGTCTGCCATGTCGGATCCAAATCTAGGGATTGCGATAGCTATAGCAGTAGCGATTCATAATATTCCTGAGGGTATTGCCGTAGCAGTTCCTATTTACTATGCTACAGGATCACGAAAACGAGCGTTTAAATTATCGTTTCTATCAGGACTCGCTGAACCGATAGGTGCGATAGCGGCTTTCTTAATCTTAATGCCGTTCTTATCAGATTTAATGTTTGGTGTGATTTTTGCAGGGGTGGCAGGAATCATGGTGTTTATTTCACTGGATGAATTGTTGCCGGCAGCTAAAGAGTTTGATGAGACGCATTCTTCGATTTATGGTGTCGTTGCGGGCATGATGGTGATGGCAGCAAGTCTAGTATTGTTCTCTGTATAACGTATGAAGGTCCAACCACAACGGGTTGGACCTTTTTTAGATTATAGGGGACGCTGCTTGCAGACAGCGAACTCCTTCACTGCAGGTAGGAACCACATAAAATGTTAAAGCAGGAAATGCAGAAGCAAGTTCTTCATAATCAAAGCCTGGTTCTACAAGTGAAATCAATGTCGGACCTGCTCCACTGATCGCTGTGCCATAGACTCCCGCCTGTTTCGCAACCTGCCGGTATCTTGAAGCATGGTCAATTAACTCGAGGCGGTATGGCTCGTGAAACGAGTCGAGCTCCATAAGAGCTCCAACTGTTTCTTTTTTTGCGCTGTGGAGTGCAGCTACTAAAACATTGGATCTAGCACTTGCTTGAACAGCCTGTTGGCGACTATAAGAGGAGGGCAATACTTCACGGGCTGCTTCCGTCTTAAGTTCTTCATGAGGGATGGCTACTAACCAGTGCAGTAGAGATGCCTCTACCGGAACAACAAGTACTTCGGCTTCAGCCGTAGCAGTAATGACACAACCACCTAAGATGCTAGCCGCCACATTATCGGGATGTCCTTCGAGCTCACTTGCCCAGTTGATAATTTGTTGTTCAGAAAGTTGAAGCTCTGCCAGCTCATTTGCTAAGTAAATAGCAGCGACAATTGCCGCGGCACTGCTACCTAGCCCTCTAGTTAGTGGAATGTCACTAGACAGCAGCAACTGACAGGCAGGCATTTCTTTTCCGAAATGACGTGCCGTAGCGATTGCTGTCTTGATGACTAGATGATCGAGTACTTCTGATACCGCTGGCAGATTGGGACCAATGTGACCTACTTGCCATTTTGTTGACAAGGAGGCTTCAACGTTCAAGTAAAAGGGTAAAGCTACTCCAATAGAATCAAAACCCGGACCTAGATTTGCTGTACTTCCGGGAACTTGAATGCGGACTGTCATCGTTGAAGCACCTCCTGTAAATACTCGTTCAGTGCAGGAGCGGAAGAATGCATTTGTCGAGGCCGAATCACTTTGCAGTCCATGGCAGTCTGTGGATCTTTTAGGCCATTTCCAGTCAATACAGCCACTACTGTGGAGCCTGGAGCAATAGCCTGTTCTTTGACTGCTCGGAAAACACCAGCTACAGAAGCACTTGAAGCAGGTTCTACAAAGACGCCTTCTTGACTTGCGAGTGCTTGATAGGCTGTTAGCATCTCGTCATCAGACACAGCTTCAATGACACCACCTGATGCGTCACGCGCTTCAACCGCTGTTTTCCAGGAAGCAGGATTGCCAATTCGAATCGCTGTAGCAATTGTCTCGGGATGTTCAATCGGTTCGCCTTTTACAATAGCTGCCGCACCTTCAGCTTCGAAACCAAAGATTTGAGGGAGGCCACTTGAGTAGTGATCGTTGTATTCTACAAAGCCTTTCCAATAAGCTGTGATATTTCCTGCATTTCCAACAGGGATAGCCAATATGTCAGGTGCTTTTCCGAGTGCATCTACAATCTCGAAACTTGCTGTTTTTTGTCCCTCGATTCGGTAAGGGTTCACTGAATTCACCAACGTTACTGGAGATGTTTCACTGATAGCGCGTACCATTTCAAGAGCTTGATCAAAATTACCTTGGATTTGAATGACTTCGGCTCCGTACATATACGCCTGAGCCAGTTTTCCTGCAGCTACTTTTCCTTCAGGAATGACAATGATGGCTTTCATTCCTGCACGAGCTGCATAGGCAGCAGCCGCTGCCGAAGTATTCCCTGTAGAAGCACAAATGACTGCTGTACTTCCTTGTTCTTTTGCTTTTGCTACGGCCATCACCATACCGCGATCTTTAAAAGAACCCGTTGGATTGGCTCCTTCTAATTTTAAGTAAAGCTCAATGCCTAACTGTTTAGACAGATTTTCTGCATATAAAAGAGGGGTGTTCCCTTCTAATAAGGAAAGCTTTGGAGTCGCTTCTGTAATAGGGAGAAACTTTTTGTACTGTTGTAGGAGACCGGAATATGTCATAGGAACTGCCACCCTTCTGTTCTTTTAGTGAAAACAAATGTCTTTTCATAAAGGACATTCTACAGGACATCGTCTTGTATTTCAACAGGAACTTTTCATTGTCAGAACAAATAAAAAAGCGTATACTCATGTATGTTATGTACATGTGTAAAGACAGGAGTTTTGATAGATGGAAACAATATCGCAACAAAAACCAATTTCAGCGCAGCAGAAGCCGATTTCGCGAAATAAATTGTTAGGAATTGCGGGACTGGGTTGGATGTTCGATGCAATGGATGTAGGGATCCTTTCCTTTATCATTGCAGCACTTGCAATTGAATGGAGTTTGACTCCAGAACAGATGGGCTGGATTGGTAGTGTGAACTCGATAGGGATGGCTGTTGGAGCCGTGTTCTTTGGACTGATCGCAGACAAAATTGGCCGTAAAAATGTCTTCATGATCACACTTTTGCTATTTACTCTTGCATCTGGTGCATCTGCATTAGCAGGTGGATTGGCCGTATTTATGATCCTACGATTTTTGGTAGGCATGGGTCTTGGGGGAGAACTACCGGTAGCTTCAACATTAGTAGCAGAATCAGTTCCAGCAGAAGAGCGTGGAAAAGTAGTCGTGTTACTTGAAAGTTTTTGGGCAGTCGGTTGGATTTTGGCCGCACTGATTGCTTACTTTGTCATTCCTGAATATGGATGGCGCTGGGCCCTCGCATTGACAGCTTTACCTGCTTTTTATGCGATTTATTTACGAATCAAGCTACCGGATTCTCCTCGCTATGAAAATGTGGAGAATGTGAAACGAAGCGTTTTACAAAACGTTAAAGACCTCTGGGCACCGGTTTACCGGAAGCGCACGCTGATGCTATGGATTTTATGGTTTACTGTTGTGTTCTCATACTACGGGATGTTTTTATGGTTGCCTTCTGTGATGGTTCTCAAAGGGTTTACGCTGATTAAAACGTTCCAATATGTGTTGATCATGACACTTGCTCAGTTACCTGGCTATTTTTCAGCGGCTTGGTTAATTGAGCGAATGGGAAGAAAATTTGTCTTAATCACGTATTTGCTAGGTACCGCTGCTAGTGCTGCTGTATTTGGTTCGGCAGAGACGCTTACTATGTTGATGATCTCTGGTATGCTTCTTTCGTTCTTTAATCTTGGGGCATGGGGAGCATTATATGCTTATTCACCAGAACAATATCCTACTGTCATTCGAGCAACAGGCTCCGGAATGGCAGCGGGTGTAGGCCGCATTGGTGGGATTCTCGGACCTCTTCTAGTCGGCTCGCTCGTTGCTGCAGGAGAAGGGATCGGCCTGATCTTTGGTATTTTCTGTGTAGCTATTGTAATTGGTGTTTTGGCAGTCGCTTTCTTAGGAACAGAAACGAAACAACAGGAACTGAAAGATACACTGTAGTCACTGCTTCGGCAGTGGCTTTCTTTTTTTTCATTGGCGTTTCGTTTACACTAAGTCTAGTGAAACTTGTGAAGGACGTGGAAAGATGACAAAAGAATTATCAGCACAGCAAATTATTGACTTGATTCCAAACCAGGCAGATATCGTGTTTCCTCTGACAAATGGGGAGCCTAATCGCTTGCTCGACATCCTGGAAGCACATCAAGAGAAACTCTCAGAAGTGAAGATTCATCAACTTCTGCCTTTGAAAAAACGATCTTACATGGCGAATGAATCAACTGCTCATTTAAAACATATGAGTTATTTTTTGAGTGGTGCGAACCGTGCGGAGTTTCATCAAGGAATGACAGACCTGATGCCAAACAATTTCCATGAAGTGACGCGCATCTTGCGGAAAGTCAGCCGCAACATGATGGTCATGGCGGTCGTCTCGCCACTAGATGAATTTGGCTACTTTTCACTGGGAACACAAGCGGACATCGTCAGTGAGTTTATAGGAAAAGTGCCTTTCATTGTTGAGGTCAACGAACATATGCCTCGTACATTTGGTCAAAATCAGATTCACATTAGTCAAGTTGAGGGCTATGTAGTGAATCATCAGCCACTTGTCAGTGATGAACCAGCACCGATTTCTGAAATGGATATGAAGATTGCCTCATTTGTAGCAGAGCGCATCCAAGATGGAGATACGCTTCAAATAGGTATCGGAGGCATTCCTAATGCGGTTGTGAGTCAGTTGAAGACACATCGTCACTTAGGAATTCACACCGAGATGTTTGTAGACGGAATTATTGATCTTGTTGAAGCAGGCGCTGTAGACGGAACGCGCAAATTCACGAACCAAGGAAAGATGATTGCCACGTTTGCTCATGGGTCTCAGCGTCTTTATGACTTCATTAACGGGAATCCGGCACTTGAGTTTCTGCCTGTAAGTACCGTCAACGATCCGCGTGAAATTGGAAAAGAAGAGAACATGATCTCTATTAATGCGACGACTGAAGTGGATTTGTTCGGCCAATGTGCAAGTGAAACGGTTGCTGGGAGATACTACTCTTCTACCGGAGGGCAAGCCGACTTTGCAAGAGGTGTCCGTTTTTCAAAGAACGGAAAAGGCTTTATCACGATGTCCTCAACCATTAAAAATGGAGAAATGTCGCGAATTAAAGTAGCGCTTGCACCGGGGTCCGTCGTGACGACAAATAAAAATGACGTCGATCACATCGTCACTGAATATGGAGTGGCCGAAATGTTTGGGCGACCTCTTTCAGAGCGAGCGGAACAATTGATTGCCATTGCACATCCTGACTTCCGAGATGAGCTGCGCTTTGAAGCGAAGAAGCTGGGACTGATTTTATAAATGAACTGTTTATCTCCAGAATTTTATACCTTGCCTACACTCGATCTCGCGCAGGCACTACTTGGAAAACTCCTCGTCCATGAGACAGAAGAAGGGGTGATCAGCGGCTATATAGTGGAGACAGAGGCCTATATGGGGCCACTTGACCAGGCTGCACACAGTTTTGGGGGCCGCAAAACGAAGCGGACTGAGGTCATGTTTAGAGAACCTGGCCACATCTATACGTACCAGATGCATACCCACACGCTCATCAACGTGGTAGCAGAAGAAGTCGACGCCCCACATGCCATTTTGATTCGTGCACTAGAGCCGGTCGAAGGTCAGGACTTGATGAGTCGAAACCGCAACAAGTTGCCGATGAAGCAGTGGACGAATGGACCGGGAAAACTGACAAAGGCTCTTGGAATCACGATGGAACATTATGGTGCACTCTGGTATGAACCACCCTTATATATCGCCGAAGGAAGGAGCGTATACTCCATTTCTTCGGGTCCCCGAATCGGAATCGATAACAGCGGTGAAGCCGTGCACTATCCGTATCGCTTTTGGGAGACGGACAACCCATATGTTTCGAAATACCGCACACCCAAAAAGACGCTCAGCGAATAATCGCCGAACGTCTTTTTTCAATCAATCATCTTCCCCATATAAAATTCATCGACATAGTTCCCATGGATACGAAGTGCATTTTTTCGAGTGCCTTCAAGCTCAAATCCAAGCTTATTGTAGAGTTTCTGTGCAATGACATTTTCTTTGATCACGGTCAGTTCAAGTTTTTCAATCCCCACATCTTTTGCCCAGTTCTCCCCGTGGTACATAAGAGTAGATGCAATACCTTTATTCGAAAACTGCTGTTTCACTCCAATGACGATGGAGGCGCGGTGCGAAGCGCGAGGAGAAGGACCACCTATGACTACCAAATACCCTGCATACTCGCCGTTCAAAATGGCCAAGAAAAGATTTGAGTTGCGAGCGAGTTTCCATTCTTCTAAGCGCTTTCGAATTCCTTGGACCGATTGCTTCTGCTCGGACTTCCCGTAAAGCATGAAGTCGGTCTCTGAATAAATGGCTTCTTGTAGTTGAATAAAAGCGCGAGCATCTTCCGTTTCTGCTTCACGAATAATTAAGATATCTTGTTTTTCCGGTTCTACAGATGTCTCGTGTTCATGAATTGAGTTTTGAAAAATTACGTATTGGCTAAGCTCGATCTCACTAATCCCGTAGCCATTATCATTCCATGCAAAATAATGCTGTGCAGGCGGCTTGTTTTTCTTCCACCAACTCCGACTTAAGTAGGCTGCATTCGGAAGAGGTTGACCTAAAATAGCCTCCATCTGATCGAATGTCAGCTTGACGGTTTTTTGATTGGTTTTTTTAAAGAAATCATAGAGAGGGAGATACTTCGCTTCTGTAGTTCTTGCCATAGTCATCATCCTTTATTTCTGAACTCACTTTTTCTCAGTATAGCACGAGAATGCTAAGGAAAAGCACATGTCGATTTGGGAAAAAATATGCTAAACTGTAGAAGCAATACTATTACAAGGAGGCATTTGTCATGTCTAAAACAGTTGTACTTGGACACAAAAATCCCGATACTGATTCGATTACATCAGCTATCGTCTATGCATACTTAAAAAATCAAGTAGGGCACGAAGCGGAAGCGATTCGTCTTGGTGATGTCACAGAAGAAACAGCGTTTGCCCTCGAGCAGTTTAAAGTAGAGGCGCCACGTTTAGTGACAGCATTAGAACAAGCAGAACAACCGGTCATCTTAGTGGACCACAATGAGTTCCAACAAAGTATTGATGGAATCGAAGACGCGCATATCCTAGAAGTGGTCGACCATCACCGCATCGCAAACTTCGAGACAGCAGATCCACTTTATTACCGTGCAGAGCCAGTTGGTTGTACGGCTACGATTCTCTTGAAGCTTTTTAAAGAGCACGGAGTCGAAGTGCCACAAAACATGGCGGGTCTTATGCTGTCAGCTATCATTTCGGATTCACTATTATTTAAATCTCCTACATGCACGGAGCAAGATATCAAAGCTGCAAAAGAACTCGAGGCAATCGCAGGTGTCGATGCACAAGAATACGGCTTGAACATGTTGAAAGCAGGGGCCGACGTCTCTTCTAAAACAATTGAAGAGTTACTGAGTCTTGATGCGAAAGAGTTTGGCATGGGCGATTATAAAGTAGAAATCGCACAAGTCAATGTTGTCGATCCACAAGATGTGTTAAACCGCCAAGCGCTGTTAGAAGAAGCCATCTACAACCGCATTTCTGAGAAAGAATTAGACTTGTTCTTCTTCGTCGTGACAGACATCTTGAACAATGACTCTGTTGCCCTGGCTTTAGGGAAAATGGCAAACAAAGCGGAAGAAGCATTCAACGTGACATTCACAAACCACACGGCCGTTTTAAATGGGGTTGTATCACGGAAAAAGCAAGTCGTACCAGCGTTAACAGAAGCTTTATCTAACTAAGCTCAAATCTTTGATTTTTTCAAACGGACAACTTATGCTGACTAGGAGGTGATTGTATGGAAATCGCAATCTGGTCAGACTATGTTTGTCCGTTTTGTTATATCGGAAAACGCCGCTTGGAGCGAGCGTTACAAGAGACAGGCTTTGCAGGGCAAGCCACAATTCAATTGAAAAGTTATCAGTTAGATGCCGGTACACCTGAAGTTGTTACAGAATCGATTTATGAGTCTCTTGCTCGCAAGTACAATACGTCTATCGATCAGGCTAAAGCGATGACGAATAATGTTGTCGAACAAGCGAAGACAGAGGGTCTCGAGTACAACTTCGAGAATGCAAAACCTGCCAACACGGCTCGTGCACACCGCCTTGTTAAATGGGCAGACACGCAGCAGAAGGGCAATGATTTGGGTGAAGCTTTATTACATGCTTATTTCATCGATGGCAAGAACATTAATGACACAGCTATATTAGCTGAACTAGCGGCATCTGTAGGTTTAGATTCAGCGCAGGCTAAAGAAGTAGTGTCTAGCAATCAATTTTTCCCGGAAATTCAGATTGATCAAACGGAAGCAGCTCAAATCGGCATTCGAGGAGTACCATTTTTTGTACTCAACAATAAATATGCCATCTCTGGAGCGCAACCTATTGAAGTATTCAAAGAAGCGTTAGAGAAAGTGGCGCAAGAAGAAGGACTAAAACCATCTCTTCAGACAATCGGTGGCGCAGGGGCAACTTGTGAAGGCGATTCATGTGAGTGGTAATCTATGAAAACCTGTATTTTTTACAGGTTTTTTTGTTTGCACTCCTTTACCTTTAGGGTATGTATATTACGATACATATCATCTAAAAAGGGGGAAATAGGATGGAATGGTTGAATTCATTCGTAGACTGGGCAAACAACTACCTTTGGACGTACATTTTAATAGCTCTTTTAATCGGTGCTGGTCTTTATTTTTCAATTCGTACGAAGTTTGTTCAGTTCCGTTTGTTCGGTGAGATGTTCCGTGTCATCACCGAAAAGAAAGAAACAGATACGGGAGTATCTGCATTCCAAGCATTTACTATTAGTACAGCATCCCGTGTTGGTACAGGGAACATCACAGGAGTAGCACTGGCAATCGGTATCGGTGGGCCTGGTGCCGTGTTCTGGATGTGGCTGATTGCCATTATTGGGATGGCTACAGCATTTGTCGAAAGTACCCTTGCTCAAGTCTATAAAGTACGAGATGGCGACGAGTTCCGCGGTGGTCCAGCGTACTATATGGAAAAAGCTTTAGGACAGCGTAAAATCGCCATAGTTTTTAGTGTTCTCTTAACGCTTAGTTTTGGATTTATTTTCAACTCCGTTCAATCGAATACGATTGCAGTCTCTGTAAATGATGTCTTCAATATCCCGACATGGGTTATTGGGTTAGCACTTGTAGTCCTTACAGCTGTAATTATATTTGGTGGAGTACATCGAATTGTAAAAGTGACACAGGTTATCGTACCAGTAATGGCTGTACTTTATATCTTGATTGCTTTATTTGTAGTCGTGACGAATCTGTCCGAACTTCCGGCCTTCTTCTCATTAATCTTTAGCCATGCATTTGGTCTTGAAGAAGCTGTTGGTGGCGGTGTGGGTGCCGCTATCATGCAAGGTGTTCGTCGTGGGTTGTTCTCAAACGAAGCAGGGATGGGGTCCGTACCAAATGCGGCGGCAACTGCCAACGTATCTCACCCGGCAAAACAAGGGCTTGTTCAAAGCTTGGGAGTCTTCTTTGATACTATCGTGATTTGTACAGCGACAGCATTTATCATCTTGCTATCTGATTTCTATAAGACAGCTACAGATGATGGGATCATCTTGACGCAAAATTCACTGGCGGATCATGTGGGAAGCTGGGCTCCTTACTTTGTAGCCATTGCTATCATCTTCTTCGCATTCAGTTCCGTTATCGGAAACTACTATTATGGTGAAACAAATATTGAGTTGATCAATGCACATCGCGGCTGGTTGCAAGGGTATCGTGTTCTTGTACTAGCAATGGTTATGTTCGGAGCTCTAGCAAAAGTTCAATTAGTTTGGAATATGGCTGACTTGTTCATGGGCTTAATGGCTGTCATCAATATCGTGGTCATTCTGTTGCTTGGTAAATTAGCTGCTCAAGTGCTCGATGATTATGTGGCACAGCGGAAGCGCGGACTGGATCCACAGTTTTATGCCAAAAATATTGCAGGTCTAAAAAATACCGAGTGTTGGGAAGACGACGCTCCGGAAACTAAATAATTCCATCTGCCCCTCCGTTTAGCAAAAATACGGAGGGGTATAGTTTTTTAGAGCAATTATATTAGGAGGTGTTCGGATGAGTGAAGTATCCCATCCCATCGTAAAACAGGCATTGAAAGCATTACTTGAACGCGACGAATTTTTACCAGTGTGTAAAGGCGAGAGTCGGACCAAGGCTTTTGCTTCTATGGAAGCCATCTTGTCGACTCCCAATCAAATCCACAAGGCTTACATACGTATGCCACTTGAAAATGGTCAAATTGTCCGTGTCCCGGCTTTTCGTGTGCAACATAATAATGCACTTGGCCCTTATAAAGGCGGTATTCGTTTTCATGAATCCGTTAATGAACACGAAGTTGTAAACTTATCCTTTTTAATGACTCTCAAAAATGCGTTACACAACGTTCCTTATGGAGGAGGAAAAGGTGGCATCGTCATTGATCCTCGGTCTCTGAGTGAAAAGGAACTGCATTCTCTATGCGTCAAATACGTGCGGAATTTTAATGATATCATCGGACCGGACAAGGATATTCCTGCACCAGACGTCGGTTCAGGAGAACGCGAGATGGACTGGATGATGGCCGAGTATAAGAAAATCAATCATGGCCAGCCTTATCTAGGGAGTTTCACAGGAAAGAGTGTGGTCAATGGTGGCTCTCTCGGACGTCGTGAAGCAACTGGAAAAGGAGTTTATTTTACAATGCGTTATTTGCTTCACGATTACGTTGAAAAGAACAGAACCAATCTTGAGAACAATGCTAACATCTTTGCAAAGACGACTCTCGAGCACTCAGGTCGTCCATTGACAGTAGCCGTGCAAGGATTTGGTAATGTAGGGTCGGTGACGGCACTAGAGGCGTACCGCGATCAAAAGCTACAAAACAAAGTGATTGCAGTTTCAGACCGCAATGTAACATTGGTGAATCCAGACGGACTGGATATTCCCGCACTTGTGGACTTCACGGCGAAGAACAAAGGCGATCTGCCAACAAAAGAAGAGCAATTAAGAGAACTAAATGTCGTTGCCACTATTGAATCACGTGAAGCGATTTTAACCATGGATGTCGATGTCTTGGTATTGGCTGCTCTTGAAGATCAAATTCATCAAGACAACTGGAAAGATATCAAAGCTCGTATCCTTGTAGAAGGAGCCAATGCGCCAATCACGCAAGAAGCAGATGAACAACTAGCCAAAAATGGAGTCGTCATCATTCCTGACATTTTAGCGAACGCGGGAGGGGTAATCGTCTCTTATCTTGAATGGTTACAAGGTCGAGAGACTCAATTCTTCACGGAGGAAGAAGTCTTCACAAAACTGTATGAAAAGATGTCTCATACGATGGAAACGATTTTACCTCAGTATTACGCAGATCCTTTTGCACTCCGTCAGAATGCGTTTATTCATGCAGTAGGACGACTCTCAGAAGTATTGTACCGCCAAGGAAAGTTGTATTAAAAAAAAGAGAAGGCTTGGTCTAAGACTAAGCTTTCTCTTTTTCTAATTCGTTTATGATTGGGTCCGCTGTGTGACTTAAAGCTTGACGTTTATAGTCGAGTTCCAAGCGCATCTTCTCGGTTTCTAATAAAAAATTCTCATAGCGTTGTTTTTCGAGAGCTAATTCGTCCTTTGTAGATAAGGCACGAATTTCTTCCAGCTTTACGCGTTGCTTCATCCATTTTTCTACAAGACTTGCACCAACCCCGATTGCTACAATCGCGACAATCCACCACATTGTGCATTCCACCTTTGCTTTGTTTAGTAATCTATACGGTATTCGCAGGAGAAAGTTTCAAAAAAAGAGACAACCGGAATGGTCGTCTCTTAAGGCGGTTTTCACATCTAGAGCAATCGAGTTGCGAACGCCAGAAATCCCCATCAAAACCATTCACCCCAACCGAGGCGAAGTGCGCCTCAATTGGTGCGCCTGGTTTTGATGAAATTTCTAGAGCGGCGTTCTCCACATCTAAATTATGCTGGGTTCAGTTCCAACTCAATATCAATCTTAATATCTTCGCCAACTAACACGCCGCCAGTCTCAAGAGTTTGGTTCCAAGTTAAACCGAAGTCTTTACGATTGATTTTTGCATCAGCAGAGAAGGCTACGACTTCTTGACCCCATGGGTTTGTGCCTTTTCCTTCGTACTCTGCATCAAAGGTAACTGGTTTTGTTACATCTTTAATTGTTAGATCACCCGTGATTTTGTACTCGTCGCCGCCTTTAGACTGGATGTCTGTCGCTTTGAACGTGATAGATGGGTATGTTTCTACATCAAAGAAATCGGCAGAACGTAAGTGGTTGTCACGATCGTTGTTGTTTGTATTGATAGACGCTACGTCAATTGTGAATTCAATTGTTGCGCCAGAAAGATCTTGTTCATTGCCTTCTAGGTTTGCTGAAAAGTCATTGAAATTTCCGCGAACTTTAGAAACCATCATGTGCTTTACTGAGAATCCGATGCTAGAGTGTGCTGTGTCAACTGTGTACTTTGTCATTTTACAATCTCTCCTTAGTTTTTGGAATTGTCTAAAAGTATACCGAGCTATTATTTCGAAATCAAGATATATGATTAAAAAAATATAAATAACTGGTTACTTTACGTAACTTACTATAAAATAATAATAAGCGAACGTCAAGTAATTAAATAATGTTTTTTGCGTTTTTTGCAATTTTTTTTTATACTAAGTAAATTAGGAGTGAGTATGATGAAAGAAACAGCACTTTGCCCTCGCCTTTCCAATGCCATGGACTTGCTTGGAAAACGCTGGACGGCATTAATTATTTATCAATTGTTAAATGGCTCTAAACGGTTTAATGAAATTGAGTCTTCCATGCCGATTAGTGGCCGTTTGTTATCGGAACGGTTAAAAGAGCTCGAGATGGAAGGGCTTGTCACACGGAAAATCTATTCGGAGGTACCAGTTCGCGTTGAATATTCTTTAACAGATAAAGGTTTTGCCCTCCGGCCAGTCATTGAGGGGATTGAAAGCTGGTCCCAACAATGGACGTAACAAAAATGGTTTAAATAGAAAGGATTGTCTTCTTTGTCTAAACAAAAATGGTTTGAAGAACTTTCGGCAGTATTGCCTGCACATACAGTAAAACTAGATGAACCCCTATCGCTTCATACGATTACTCGCATGGGAGGTCCGGCAGATGTGTTTGTGTCTCCGGATTCTCAAGCACAAGCAATCGTTGTGATCAATTATGCAGCACAATATAACATCCCATTATTGCTACTCGGTAACGGTTCCAACATGGTCGTACGCGATGGTGGTGTTAGAGGAATCGTGCTTCAGCTTACGAAGCTTCGTGAAGTCACAATTACAAATACACATGTCTACGCGGAAAGTGGAGCAGCGATCATTGAAGTCTCGAAACTTGCAGCAAAAGAAGGTCTGACGGGTCTTGAATTTGCTTGTGGGATTCCTGGAACAGTCGGTGGTGCTATGGTGATGAATGCTGGCGCTTATGGTGGTGAGATTCAAGACGTCATCAAACAGTGTACTGTAGTGACCCCTCAAGGAGAGCTATTGGTTCTCAAGAAAGAAGACCTAGACCTTGGATACCGAACAAGCGTCATCTCTAAAAAAGGGTACTTTGTACTTTCTGCTGAGTTTGAGCTTAGCTACGGCGAACAAGTCCATATCGATGAGAAAATTGCCGATCTGACGCACCAACGCACATCTAAGCAGCCTTTAGAATTCCCGTCAGCAGGAAGTGTCTTCAAACGTCCTCCGGGATATTTTGCTGGGAAGCTGATTCAAGACAGTGATTTGCAAGGAAAAGGATTCGGTGGTGCGGAAGTCTCGACGAAGCACGCAGGATTCATCGTCAATAAAGACAATGCTACAGCTACGGATTACATCAAGACGATTCAACTCGTTCAATCAACTGTAAAAGAAAAGTTTGGTGTGGACCTAGAGCTTGAAGTGAAAATAGTGGGAGAAGAAGTGAAGTAATCTCTACAGCCAGTCTCAACTTTGAGGCTGGCTTTTTTCGTGCCTAGAAGGAATATGTCGGAACATAGCGAATACCTACGTATAAGGGGGAGAAAGACATGAAAAAGGGATATAAAATACTACTGACCATTGTGATTGGGATCGTGATTGTGGTCGCCATCGCATTTCTTGGACTAAACTGGTTTATCGCGAACTCAAAGCCGCAGCTTGAAGGGGAACTCGACTTGACGAGTTTAGAACAACCTGTCACGGTTACCCGAGACGAAGAAGGGGTTCCTCATATCGAGGCACAATCCGATGCGGACTTGTACCGTGCTCAAGGATTTGTGCAAGCACAAGACCGTTTGTTCCAAATGGACTTAGCTCGTAGACAAGCGAGTGGAGAACTCTCAGAAGTGGTAGGGGAAGCTGCACTTTCTACTGATCAATTTTTTTTAACTTTCAGTCTGAGAGATGCGGCTGAAAAATCATATGAAGGCTACAGCGCTGAAGCTAAGCAAGTTTTGGAGTGGTATGCAGAAGGCGTCAACGACTTCATCACACATGCAAAAGAAGAAGGGCAATTAAGCTATGAGTTTACGTTACTTGGTTATAAACCAGAGCCTTGGACACCGGTAGATTCGTTAACAATAGGAAAATATATGGCGTATGATCTAGGTGGAAACTGGTCCACACTTGCCATTCGCCACTGGGCGTTGCAAAACTTAGAGGAAGACAAAGCAAAAGAATTGTTCATCACCTATCCGGAAGACGACCCGGCAATTCTAGAAGCTAACAAACAAACAAAAGTGCAGGTGGGAGCAGAGTTCCCTTTAGACGTCATGCCGCATCCATTTAACGGAAGCAACAACTGGGTTGTATCGGGCGACAAGACGGAGAGTGGACAACCGCTCCTAGCAGATGATCCACATCTAGGACTGAGTACGCCGTCCATCTGGTACCAGATGCATCTTCAATCACCTGAACAAAATGTGAGTGGGGTCATCTTTGCCGGGATTCCAGGAATCATTTTAGGTCACAACGACGACGTGGCTTGGGGTGTGACAAATGTCGGGCCAGATGTTCAGGATCTATATATAGAAAAACCAAACCCAGATAACCCGTATCAGTTCTCGTATGACGGAGAGTGGGAGGATGCAGAAGTCCGCTCCTACGAGATTGCTGTCAAAGACCAAGATCCCGTTCCATTTGAAGTAGTTGTGACGCGTCATGGTCCTGTCATTTCTGACATTCTTTACGAGGAGTCAGACCCAGAAGCGGTCTTTTCAATGCAGTGGACAGCTTTAGAGCCGACTCAAGAACTTCAAGCCATATTAGAGATGAACAAATCGTCGAACTGGGATCAGTTTGAATCGGCTCTTGAACAGTTCCACGCACCAGCGCAAAACTTTGTCTTTGCTGCAAAAGACGGAACGATCGCATATAAAGCAAATGGGCGCTTGCCACTTCGCAAACAAGGAGATGGTCAACTGCCTGTGCCTGGAGATTCTTCTGATTATGGATGGGACGGTTATGTGCCATATGATGAGTTGCCAACTATCGTGAATCCAGAGGAAGGGTTCATCGCTACTGCAAACAATCAAGTGGTCGATGAGAGCTACCCGTACCACATCACGGATTTCTGGGCACAATCGTATCGCTATGAGCGAATAGCGGAAGTGCTACGTGACAACGAGTCACTAACGGTGCAGGACATGATGGACCTACAGATGGATCAGCAGAACTTACAAGCACGGCGGTTCTTAGATCAAATGCTAGTATCATTAGAAGCAACAGAGACCGGAGCAGGCTACGAGGATTTGATTGCAGAGATGCGCAGTTGGAACCAAGTGGATGATAAAGACCTTATGCAGCCGCTCGTTTTCCATAAGTGGATGAAAAAACTGCCGGATGTCTTGTTTGAAGAAGACATTCCTGAAGACATCTATGACATGATGCCAGGGAAAGCTAATATAACAGACCAGATGTTACAACTTTATGCCGACGGTGAGACAAGTGCTTGGGTCGAAGAGGCAGGAGGAGTAGACGCTTGGCTAGAAGCTGCTTTCCTAGAAATGATGCAAGAGATGAAAGAGAAACATGGCGAAGACTATATGGAATGGAACTGGGGAGATGAGCACTTATTGACGTTTGACCATCCGCTATCTGGTGCATCACCAATTCTTGCACGGTTCTTAAATCCGGAGCCTGTTCCAATCGGAGGATCTGGAATTACTACGCAGGCCGCTGCTTTTAATGAACAAGGAGAAGTGACGCACGGAGCTTCGTGGCGTTTTGTTGCAGATCTCGCTGACTTATCTTCCGCGTATCACATTGTCGGACCTGGACAGAGTGGCCATATGAAGTCGGACTGGTTCCACAGTCAAGTAGATGATTGGGCCGAAGGATCGTACCATGAAACTTCTACCATGGGGGAATATAAGGAATTGTATACATTAGAACTCCTACCAAAATGATGGGCTAAGCATTGCAAAATTGCCTCAATCAAGGTACGCTTTGCAGTAGACAACAGAGGGTATTAGGAGGGCACTATGCGGCTTACAGAATGGACAATGGAAGAACAGGAACAACTCATACACTTTTTGACGACCAACTCTTGGCCGTTCCATGGAAATGCAACACCTGAACGGGAATTGATTGAAAAGACAATCGGAGAAGGTGGTTACGAGTCCGATGAAGTCAAAACGTTTTGGGTCGAGAACGACATGGCTGAAAAAGTAGGAATCGTCAAAATCCATGATTTACAAGATGAGATTCCGTTATTTGATCTACGAATCGCCGAAACGGCTCGAGGGAAGGGCTATGGCTCCAAGGCGTTAAAGCTTGTGACGGAATACGTTTTCTCTTTACCAGAAAAGAAAATTCGCTTAGAGGGTCATACTCGCTTAGACAATGTAGCAATGCGCAAAACGTTTGAGCGAGCGGGGTTTGTCAAAGAAGCTCAACTCCGACAGGCTTGGTTCTCTCCTAAGGAAGACCGGTATTATGACGCTGTCACCTACGGGATGACGAGAGAGGATTTCTTGAAAGGGACCTCGACTCCGGTCGCTTGGGATGAAATGATGGCTGTGAATGAACAGACACAGAAGCCTTATGTACCGGAACAACTTGAAACAGAACGTCTTTTAGTTAGAGCACCAAAAATTGAAGACGTTCCACTCGTCTGGGAAGCTATTTCAGAAAGTATGGAAACGCTAAAACCGTGGATGATTTGGGCACAGCATCCTCCCAAGATTGAAGAGACAGAAGCAAGTCTACGTAAAGCGATTGCTGCTTATGTGACACAAGAAGATTTCCGTATGCACTTGTTTGAGAAAGAGACTGGAAATTTTATTGGTTCGACAGGCTTCCACCGCATCGACTGGGAATTGCGCCGTTTTGAGATCGGCTACTGGTTGCGCTCAAGCTATGAAGGAAAAGGGTATATCACTGAGGCAGTACAGATGCTGACGGAATTTGCCTTTAATGAGCTGCAAGCGGTACGTGTTGAGATTCGCTGCGATGATGACAATCAAGGGAGTCGTCGCGTTGCTGAGCGGTGTGGGTATCAGTTAGAGGGGATTCTTCGAAGAAATGCTCGCAAGGCGGATTCAAAAGACTTTGCAGATACGTGTATTTATTCACGAATTCACTAGATAAATAGACCGCATTTTGGAGTTTCTATTGATACAATTATTATGTTTCTTATACGAGAAGCCATTTTTAAGGGAAGCACCTGAAAGTCTCCTCGTCGCAGGCTCCTGCGGGGTCTCGCAGAACCTCTGATACCCTGGGAAACGACGTCTCATGCTCATCCATACATGAATGATGCGGTAGTGAAAGATTGAGATTCATATCGTAACTCCAATCATGGTTATTAAAAAAGCATAAAAAGAAGCCGCAGCATTTAGCTGCGGCTTTTTCTATAGAGACCGTTTTCCCATCACCAGCTGAATCACGAAAATGATACCAGCGATGATCAGTAGGGTGTGGATTAAACCACCACCGAAATCTAATAAGAATCCTAATAACCAAATAACAATAAGTACGACAATCACTAACCATAAAATGCGGCCCATACGAGACACCTCCTTTTCTAAATAAACTAAATTTGCTTGGCTAGTATTAGGATACCCTAGCCTAAAAAGCCTCAAACCTATGAGCGAAATTATTTAGTCGTTTGTCGCTACTCGGTGAGTGTAGTAAACTTAAAGAACTGAGTAGGAAAGGAAGAACGCAAGTGCCAACACCAAGTATGGAAGACCACATTGAACAAATCTATCAATTGATCGAACAAAAAGGGTATGCACGAGTATCTGATATCGCGGAAGCTTTGGAAGTCCTTCCTTCATCCGTTACAAAAATGGTGCAAAAGCTCGACAAAGACGGCTACTTGCATTATGAAAAGTACCGTGGTTTAACATTGACCCCAAAAGGTAATAAATTAGGAAAAAAACTCGTGAAGCGTCATGACCTTCTCGAAAACTTCCTACGACTTGCCGGTGTATCGGAAGAATTGATTTATCAGGACGTCGAAGGAATTGAACATCATTTGAGTTGGGAATCGATTGATCGAATCGCAGAGCTTGTTTTGTTCTTTGAAGAACACCCTGAGCTTCAAATCCAATTAGAGCAATTCCGCTCAGATAGTAAAGTAGAAGATTAGAGGAGGGCTCTCGTATGGCTGAATTAGAAATTGCTGCAGTAGTAAAGGTTACATTATTAGAAAAAGAAGGGTCCAAATGGGTCGCTGTGACAGGCGATAAAGACCCTGTGGTTATTAATGAATCGGAAGCACCAACAGAATGGGAAGAAGGCCAAGAAGTTTCTGTTTTTACATACCGTGACCGCAAAGGCAACACGGTAGCAAGTGGGCACATCCCCGCTATTCGAAAAGGAACGTATGGCTGGGCAAAAGTAGTGAAAGTGACGGATCGCGACGGTGCAACAGTGGATATTGGTGGAAGTCAAGCAGCAGTTGTAAAAGCAGAAGATCTTCCGAAACTACGTGAGCTTTGGCCACAACCAGGTGATTGTCTATTCATGACTTTGCGTACGGATAGAGAAGGAAGTTTACTAGGACGCCTTGCTACAGAAGAGAAGATTGAAGAGTTGTATGTAGAAGCACCTTCAACAGTATATAACAGTGATATTCAAGCCCGTGCCTACCGATTGTTACCAGTAGGAACTTTCTTACTGTCTGCTAAAGGCATGTACCGCATATTCGTCCATCAGTCTGAACGTCTAGAGGAACCTCGCCTAGGAGAGGAAGTTAAAGTCCGTATTATCGAAGTTAAAGAAGATGGAACATTGAATGGCTCGTTGCTCCCTCGCAAGCAAGAACGCCTATCAGATGACGCAGAAACGATTTGGCGTTATTTGCAATCTGTTGGAGGCAAAATGCCGTTTGGTGACAAGTCCACTCCAGATGAGATTCAAGAAATGTTTTCAATGAGTAAGGCATCATTTAAACGTGCTCTCGGTAAACTAATGAAAGACGGGAAGATCGAGCAGCAAGACGGGTGGACGCTTTCTAAATTGTAAGGAAACCTTTTGCTCCTTGGAACGTTTAATATGCTGAAAGGGGTAGTCTAATGAAACGATTACTAATTACGTTACTAGCAATTTTACTGTTTGTTCCACTCACCGCATTTGCGGATGGAGAAAACCAAGAAGTCATAGATGAAAAACTAGGTGTACCGATTGTGGTATACGGTGCCAACTTGACGGCAGAGCAAAAGACAAGTGTACAAAAAGCGTTGAACGTCTCAGAATCTTCTACTGTGGAAGAAATTACAGTAACAGGTGAGGATCTCGCCACGTATATCAAAGACGGAAATCCTTCAGCGCGTATGTTTTCTTCAGCAAAAATCACACGTACGGATGAAGGAAAAGGTCTTGTTATCTCGATTGTGACACCTGATAACATCACACAAGTAACAAACGATATGTATGCCAATGCGATGTTGACAGCTGGTATTGAGAACGCAACAGTAGAAGTGGCAGCACCGAGTCCTGTAACCGGGCATTCCGCTTTAGTCGGAATTTATAAAGCATATGAAGCCTCTGGAGAAAAGCTGGATTCTGAACGCACAGATGTAGCTAATGAAGAACTATCTGTTGCTACAGTTCTTTCAGAAGAAGCCGGAATTGATCAAGAAAAGGTAAGCGAACTACTTACTGAAATCAAAAAGCAGATTGCAGAACAAAATCCGGCTACACGTGAAGATGTTGAGCAAATTGTAAATGATCAGTTAAGTAACTTACAAATTGAACTGTCAGAACAAGATCGTCAATTACTAATCGATTTGATGGACCGCATCCGTCAGTTAGATATCGATTTTAGTCAATGGTCATCTCAATTAGAGGATTTGAGTAAGTCTATTCAAGATCAGATTGACTCGATCGCTGAAAACGAAGGCTTTTGGAACGGAGTTCGAAACTTCTTCAATGACTTGATTTCCTCTATACGTTCTCTATTCAACTAAACGAGAAACACCCTAGCGGTGTTTCTTTTCTTTTGCTGAAAAGTAAGGTACACTCAATGTATCTCGAATTCAAGATAAGGGGGAACTCCTATGCATTTAGCAGGTATTCACCACGTCTCAGCTATCACGAAAGATGCCGTTCACAATCATTATTTTTTCACACACATTCTTGGTATGCGACTAGTGAAGAAAAGTGTAAACCAAGATTCTCCTAGCAGTTATCATTTGTTTTATGCAGACGCAGAAGGCACGCCAGGTACAGATATGACCTATTTTGATATACCAATGGCAGGAAGAACGTATCCAGGAGTCTCTAGTATTTCTAACACCGGATTTCGTGTGCGTTCTGAGAAAGCGTTGGATTTTTGGGGAAAACGGTTAAAATCATTCGATGTTCCCGTACTGGAACGTGCTCAGGCATTTTCAAGAAGTGTTTTGTACTTTGAAGACTTTGAAGGCTCACGTTTACACCTTGTCGTCGATCCAGGTGAAGGGATACCTTACGGGGAACCCTGGGAGCATCCCGATATTCCTAAAGAGTTCGCACTAGTTGGTCTCGGTCCAAGTTATCTTACGGTTCGTCATGCTGATAAAACGCTAAGCACTCTGACCTCTGTTTTGGGATTTGAATACGCAGGAAGTTACCCTTCCTCCGTGCAGGGGCAGCCGGATGTAATAGTTGTTCAGACTGGACTTGGAGGTCCAGCCGGTGAAGTGCATATTCATACTCGTGATGATCTTCCAGTAGAGCGTCCGGGGAGAGGAAGTGTCCATCATGTGGCTTTTCGAATTCCCAATATGGAAGACTATCCGAAATGGCTAGAACGCTTGCAGCAGGCAGGCTTTGAAACATCTGGTCTCGTTGACCGGTTTTATTTTAAGTCCATCTATTTTCGAGAGCCAAACGGCATATTATATGAACTAGCGACAGATGAACCGGGCTTTGCAGTTGATGAGAATAAGGCAACCTTAGGACAACGATTGGCTTTGCCGCCCTTCTTAGAAAGTCGTCGAGAAGAAATTGAATCGAAGTTGCGTCCATTGACGTTCTAAGGAGAAAATATGATAGACTGTAAAAAAGGAGTGGTGATTCATGGATTTTCAATTTACGGAATTAGGAAATGATGTATTTGCATATCAAGTTCGTGAAGGAAATGAAAAGGTAGGAGAAATCACGTGGACTTTACTAGGGGATATTATGGTGATGGATCATACATTTGTATCGCCAAAACTCCGCGGTGGAGGAGTCGCCAAGAAACTCTTAGACCGTGCAGCAGAATATGCACGTGACAATGATTACAAAATGGATGCTGTATGCTCTTATGTAGTATCCGCATTTGATCGGTACAAAGAATATGATGATGTAAAAGCATAAATAAAAGGCAATCGGGTTCACTAGAACTTCGATTGCCTTTTTATTTATCTCCACAGTTTCTAATCATCATATGAAGAACACCACAAGAGCAGTTAATGCAGAAGCACCTGCCAATGTGTATAGAAAATCTCCTTGTGAAAATACTAATTTCTTTTCCATTTTTCTCATCCTCTCTTGTTGTATAGTTGCTTAGTCTATGTTTACCCGAGGTTGAAAAATTAAATCTAGTTTTTTTGTCCTATTTTTAAATGTGATTAAAAAACTTGAAACGTTTTCACTACTCGTCCGTATAACAAAGTGCACAACGAATCGAGGAGGAAGAACTATGAAGTTTTCACGCACAGGAGAACTGGTTTTAGGTGTAATTGGTACAGTATTTACGGCGATTTCCGTTATTCTATTAGCTATCGCTGTATCAAGTGGTAGCGCAGCATTAGATGACCCAGAATTAATGGGGCAATTTGAGCAAGATGTAATTACAGAAATGCAGAATGATCCATCATTAACAGCTGAGGATGCCGAAATGGCCTCTCAATTTCTCTCTGAAGGATTGGGTGCAATCAGTGTATTTGGATGGGCGGCTGTTGTCGTATTAGTCATTAGCTTGATCTTCAACATCTTGGCATTAGTCTTTATTTCTAAAAATAGAAATCCAAAACTAGCCGGAGTATTCTTTATTCTTGCAGGATTGTTTGCTTTCATTCTATCTCTAACATCGATCTTATTGTACATCGCAGCAATCATGTCCTTTGTACGAAAAGCACCTTCCGCTTCTCAAGGTCACCATCCAGACGATCTAGATTACTACGAGCCGAATCGTCCTCTATAAGAGAAAAAACTCCCACCTCTTAAATGAGTGTGGGAGTTTTCAATGGGAATAAATATTGTGCCGTTGTAGTTGGATAGCCTTCAAAGTATTCATCAAATTCTTCGACTAGTTCAAATCCAAGCTTTTCGTAAAAAGTCCTTGCAGCCGTATTCATACTCTCTACATAAACAAATAGGTTCAGTCCTTTTTGTTGTAACACTTGGATACCCTTTTCTACTAATAAGGTGCCGTACCCTTTTTGTTTATGTTCAGGAGAAATGTAGAGGGCTGTGAGCTCGCTGTCGCCATCTTCATCAACTTGTGTAAAGCTCGCAAATCCAATGATTTGTGCCTCTTCTTCAATTACAAACATATGTGTCTTTTCTATTTGTTTGCAGAGCATAGGTGTAGAATAGTTTTTTTCAAACCAGTCCTGCAAACTTTCTATTGGAAAACTAGAGCCGTACGTTTCGTCCCAACTGGCTTGAGCGACTTGCCGTACAGAGTGGATATCTTGTTCAGTCATTAATCGGATCACAGCCATCACCTCGAAACTATTTCAACTAGCATATCAAAATTCTGGTTCTCTGGCTACCGCTTATGCCATAATTAAGTAGAAAAAAGGAGAGATGAACCATGTGGACATGTAAAAAGTTTCATGAATTGACGGTTGATGAATTGTATCAACTGCTAAAGCTTCGTGCAGATGTCTTCGTTGTCGAACAGAACTGTGTCTATCCGGACATCGATAATTACGATCAAGACTCTCTACATATCTTTTATCAACAACAAGAATTGATTGCTTACTGCCGAGTCGTTCCAAGTGGGAAATACGAAGAAGTTTCTATAGGCCGAGTCATTGTTAGGAAAGATCATCGCGGAACGGGACTGGCACAAGAATTGATGGAGCAAGCATTGCTTGCTGCAGAACATCAATTCGGATCGCAGCCAATTCGTCTTTGTGCTCAAGCGCATTTGCAAAGCTATTATGGGGCTTTTGGTTTTGCAACCATCTCTGAAGAATTTCTAGAAGATGGCATTCCTCACGTCTATATGATGAAAAAATAAAATGTATAGATTAAAGTCTTCTCGAACAGGGTATTACTAGATTATAGAATTAGACTCATACTAATTGGAGGTAATACAATGGCTAGAAAATCAAATGGTTCAGGTTTAGTAGTGGCAGGGCTTGCAGCAGCAGCATACGCATATTTCAGCAAAAAGGAAAATCGCGACAAGGCAATGGTGCAATTCAACAATTTAAAAACAAAATACAACGCATACATGGATCAAAATTCAACAAAGAAATCTTCTTATGGTACTGCTGGTCATCCTGATCCAACAGACGTAGATGATAACAAAATGGTGGATGAAGGCGCCATGACAAGTGTTCAATATTATAACGAAGAAGTTCAGGACAAATCTTCTAAAAAAGAAAAAACAGACGTTTCAAATAAAGAAGTAGATTACCATCAGTAAAAAGAGAGCTCTCGTAGCTCTTTTTTTGTAGAAAAAATGTAGAGGAGACTGTTTATGAAAAAAGCAGTGTTGATTTATAATCCTTCTTCAGGCAAAGAATTAGCAACAGAATATAAGGACCGTGTTGTAGATGTCTTAAATTCTATGGACTATGAGGTAGATTTAAAAGAGACACAGGGTCCAAAAGATGCTACTCGCTTTGCGACACAAGCTTGTGAACACCAAGTTGATTTTGTAGTTGGCATGGGGGGAGATGGAACAATCAATGAAATCGTCAATGGTCTTGCAGAACAACAACATATGCCTTTGTTCTCATTCATTCCCCTCGGCACAGTTAATGATTTTGCACGAGCATTAGGCATTCCATTAGATCCTGAAGAAGCCATTGAAGCTCTTAAAACGGGTAAAGAACAACGGGCCGATATTGGGAAATTAGGCACTGATTACTTCATGAACATCGTTGCTATTGGTGAAATCGCCTCTAAAGTAGCAGATACGTCTATTGAATCTAAAACTAGACTCGGCCCTCTAGCGTACTTATTAGAAGGGACTAAAGCTATTCTTCAAGATAATGAAGTCTCTATGAAGATCGTTCATGATGACGGGGATTGGGAAGGAGACATGACTCTTGTGCTGATTGCTTTAACAAATTCAGTGGGAGGGTTTGAAAAACTAGCTCCAGATGCTGAAGTGGATGATGGATTCCTTCATGTGTTTATTATTCATGAATCGGGTATCCCTGGATTTTTGAGAGTAGGCACAAAACTTCTACAAGGCAAACTAGCAGACGATAATGGTGTTACTTATATTCGCACTAAAAAAGTCCACATTGAGACGAGTCAAGAGCTCTTTTGTAATGTGGATGGGGATGAAGGGACTTGTACTCCTGTAGATATTCAAGTGCTTGCTCAGCATCTTCGTGTCCTAGTACCGGAAAAATTGGAAAATAATTAGTAAAGAGTATTGGTTAAGTGAGCATTATGGTTTAAAATAAATAGATACTAAGTGGTTAAGAAAACGAGGTTAAATCATATGCTCACTAAAATTCATAAAAATCCGCTTTCCTCAGACAAATTATTTTTAGAAGCGTTCTCCAATTCATTCATTGAAAATAGTGCTGACTCTTCTCATGATGAACTGGCAGAGCGGTATTTCATGTTGGAAAAAGAAATGTTTCATGACATGCAGACATTAGACTTAGAACAAGCAAGAGAGCGCTTACGCCTTATTATAGACGCGCTGAGCCAGTTAACTGGTAAAGACATGATTCGAGCAGCACGTCTCTTTTATATTCATTTGGCAGCTACGATGGCTCGAAAGTTAATTGATAGTCAAGTACCGGCAGTCAAAGCGTTTGCATTTAGTAGATCGTGTATGGACGTTATAGATAACCGGATGAGTGATGTTCTCTTTTTGCAGTGTGGAGAAGAGTTGATCGAATTCTATGTTCATGTGCTATCTGAACGGACAAAACCGCAATTCAATCATCAAACCGTAAATAAAGTGATTTTGTACATAAATGACGAAATCGAAAGTGACTTATCTGTAGAGGCCATCGCACAACGTTTTGCCATTAGCACAAGTCATTTATCTCGAATTTTCCGTGAGCATACAGGGATCACACTTGTAGAATACTTGAATATTCGAAAAGTGGAAGAGTCTCAATACTTTTTACGTCATACGTCCAAATCCATTTCGGACATTTCGGATCAATTCCATTTCTGCAACCAGTCCTACTTTACAAGAATCTTTAAGAAATATACTACGGTGACACCTAAGCAATTCCGTGATCAACCGACGACAACATTTTTCCAATTTACATTTAAAGAAAGTGTCAACTGAGTGAACTTCCCTATTAGCGTTTGATTAATAGGGAAGTTTTAGTATATAGTAGGGATAGTTTGAAAAATGAAGGTGACCAATGTGAAGAAAAAATGGAGTTTGGCCGCATTGCTAGTGGCCACTGTTATTTTCCTAAGCGGATGTTCTGGTGTGGAAAATAAAGAAGGTACGTTTTATTCAATTTTTGTTCGTCCATTTGACTGGGCTCTCGATTACTTTGGGAATCTGTTTAATGGAAGTTACGGTTTAGCTATTATCGCCATCACAGTGATTATTCGTCTAATACTCATGCCTTTAATGTTGCGCAACTATAAATCGCAACAAGGTATGAAACTGAAAATGGATAAATTGAAGCCTGAGATGGATGATATTCAAAAACGCTTGAAAGAAGCTAAATCAAAAGAAGAGCAAATGGCGTTGCAACAAGAAATGATGGGTTTGTATCGCAAGCACAACGTCAACCCATTGAACATGGGATGTTTACCAATCTTGATTCAAATGCCGATTGTAATGGGTCTTTACTTCGCAATTTTGTATTCAGTAGATGTGAAGACACATGAATTTTTATGGTATAGTCTGGGTTCTCCTGATATTGCCATGACATTGATTGCAGGTGTAGTATACTTCTTGCAAGCAAAAGTGTCCTTATGGACAGTTCCAGAGCAACAAAAGCAACAGATGAAAATTATGATTTGGATTTCTCCAATCATGATCATGCTAATTTCCTTTACATCTATGGCTGCATTGCCGCTATATTGGACAGTCGGTGGATTGCTCTTAATCTTCCAAACATACTTGGGACGAAAATTTTACTCGCAACATCCTGAGAAGGCAGTTGACGCTGCATGAGCGAAAAACTCCCGTCGCGAATGAGAAATTGGCTCTTTGGAATTCCAGTAGTCGTTTCTAGTGCGCTTGCCATTTATTTTGTTATTCAAGGTTCTCTAAATTTAGCTGTGTTGTTCATGACGCTTGTGTTTTTGTTTACCAACAGTTATAGAGCGATTACATTTAAAGAACGTGGGATGGACAAGGAAGCAAAGTGGATGAAAGGAATGGCGGTGTTTTTTGCAGTTGCTTTCATCGGGGTACTTGTACTAACTGTTCTATAAAAAATGTGTGATTTCCTTAGCGGAGATCACACATTTTTTTATGCTTGTAATTTAGAGCGTTGAGCTAGAATCAAAATAATTGCTGGAACTGAAAATACCGCCATTCCCAGGAACGCGAGTCCAGGTTGTAAGTCGTACAAGTATCCGCCCATAAAAGTTAGTAACGCACTGCTTAGACTCATTGCAAACGCTGCATATAAACCCTGTGCAGTTGGAATGGACGATTTATGTAACGTACGTGCAATGAACTGGATGAATGCATAATGAGCAAGTCCAAATGTGATCGCATGTAGAACTTGAGTGGCTACAAAAACGGATGCAAATGGGAATAACCAAATCGCAATCCACCGAACCGTGGCACCGATAGCGGCTATCATAAACATAGTTTGCACTTTTGATTTTCCAAAGATTCGATCCGCCAGCATAAACAACACAATCTCTGCCAAAACAGCCACGTTGATAATGACCCCGATCCATGAGTTGCTAACGCCAATATCTTGGAGGTAGATAAAACTATACGAATTGTAGGAGGCATGAGAGCCTTGTATTAAAATAACAATTGTAAGAGCAATCAAAAATTCTTTCTGTTGAAGTAATACTTTTGCGAGTTGCCAAGTGCTCACTTGGTGTTCTTTTTTTGGTTTATCGATTAGAGCTGTAGGAGCTTTTAAAGCAGTGGCAAGTACAACAAAAGCTAATGCCCCGATCATCACCCAGAGTATGGCTTGCTCGCCGTATCTTGCTGTCGCAAATCCAATCACAAGCACCGCTGCCATAAATCCTGCAGAACCGAAAGAACGACTTCTTCCGTAATGGATTCGATCTTTTTGCATCAATAGGGAAGCAGAGCTTTCCATAGCTGGTAAGAGATTGGGATAGACCAGACTAAACAAAATGGTAATCAACAAAAGCATAGTAAATGAGGATAGCGGGATATAAAGTACGAAAGTAGCTAAAGATCCAATGGCAAGCATACGCAAAAATAAGTGGATGCTATAGCGTTTTGTCAGTTCGGGGAACAAGATTAATGTAGAGAAAGCGCGAGCTATCATACCAGCTCCCATAATGACACTCGCTGATGCGACGGAAAGATCTTTAACATTCGTCAAGTAACCTGTCCAGTAGGGAAGGAAAACACCCCATGTAAAGAAAAAGATAAAAAATTGGACTGACATCCATTTTTGAGAATTCATGTTGTTCATCCCTCATTCTTCATTTCCATTCAATTCTTTCATTATACGCCACTCTTCCGAGAAAGGAAGAATTATTCGGTAGAACATGATACACTTAAAGTACTTTTGTAGACAGGAAAGAAGGCTTTGAATGAATACGCGCATGAATATGTACCAACCCCCTAAAAAGAAAAAATGGCCATGGATCGTCGGTGCACTAGTAGCTATCCTGATCCTTGGAGGTGCCATTTGGGCACAACAGACAGGCTACCTTTCTCAATTGACTGCCGCCACAACGCCTGATGATTCACAACAAGTAGATTCACCTGAGCCACAACCTGAAGAGGTAGTCACACCAGAACCAGAACCTGAACAACCAGAGCCAACTCCTGAACCGGAAATTGATCGGTCGGGTGCTAAAGGATATGAAGGCAATGAAACTCTCCCTCAAGAACCGACTGTAATAAAAGGAATTTTAATGGCTAGCAAACAATACCCTCTTCCCGCAGACTATGCTCCGGGAGAAAGTAAGGATGCACGAGCTGCTTTTGAAGAAATGGCAGCCGCTGCACGAGTGGATGGGTTTGAATTAGTGGCATTTAGTGGGTATCGTTCTTTTGAAAGACAACAAGAGTTGTATGAACGCTATGTTAAAAATGATGGGCAAGAGGCGGCAGACCGTTATAGTGCGCGCCCTGGACATTCTGAACATCAGACTGGGCTAGCTTTTGATATCGGAGAGAAGAATTTTGAAGAACACTATGCCCGTGAAAGCTTTGGAGAGACTGAAGCAGGGAAGTGGGTAGCGAGTAACGCACATAAATTTGGTTTTATCATGCGTTATCCGAAAGGAAAAGAAAAAATTACGGGCTATATGTACGAGCCATGGCATTTCCGCTATTTAGGTAAAGAGCTTGCAAAAGAGCTAACAGAATCTGGCCTCACAGTAGAGGAATATATTGAACAATAAGAAAAGCTGCTCCGTTTTTGGAGCAGCTTTTTATAATATCGGAGAGAGGAGGCGAGCTACAGATTCTTTCGCTTTGATCAACCGAGTACGGTTCAAATAAATTTCTCGCGTAAGCTCAGTAGAATACGTCATGTCTTCCTCGAATAAAAGTGCTAATTGATGCGAAGTTTCTCGGTCATAAATAAAAGCGTTCACTTCAAAATTTAATTTAAAACTCCGAACATCAATGTTTGCGGTGCCCACAGTAGAGGCTTCGTCATCAATGACGACCATCTTTGTATGCAAGAACCCATTTTGATAAATGAAAATTTTTGCTCCGGCCTTCAATAATTCTCCAACATGTGAGTAAGTAGCCCAGTAAACAAAGATATGATCCGGTTTATTAGGAATCATAATCCGGACATCAATACCAGCTAATGCAGCAATACGAAGTGCATCCATAAAGCTGGCATCCGGAATGAAGTAGGGAGTTTGAATATAGATATATTTTTTAGCAGAAGTAATGAGCTTCAGATAGCCGTTTTTAATTTGTTCCCATTCTTCATCAGGGCCGCTAGAAACAATTTGCAACCCAACAGAACCTTTCATAGGAATTGCAGGGAAGTAGCGCTCATCATATTCGATGTCATGATCGGACGACGCTTGATTCCAGTCAAGGATGAAACGCGTCTGTAAAGGGTGCACGGAACTTCCCTCTATCCGAAGGTGCGTGTCCCGCCAATAGCCAAATTTTTTATCAAGCCCTAAATATTCGTCCCCGACATTAAACCCTCCAATATAGCCGATTCGTCCGTCGATTACTACGATTTTACGATGGTTCCGGTAATTCAACCGCATGTTGACCATAGGGAAGATGGCTGGGAAAAAGGCTTCTACGCGCCCGCCTAACTCAATCAACTCACGAAAATGACGTTTTCGTAAAGTACGAGAACCCATTTCATCATAGAGGATCCGGACTTTCACGCCTTGCCTTGCTTTTTCGAGTAACACGTTATAGATTTCCGTTCCTAGATTATCGAGACGTAAAATATAGTACTGCATATGAATATGGTCTTTTGCTTGTCGCATATCCTCAAGTAACGAGTCGAATTTCTCTCTACCGTCATTGAAGATTGTCACAGCATTGTCTTGAGTCAGCACGGCCTGATTATTGTTCAAGTGCATGACGATCAGATCTTTATAATTATGAGCATCGTCGAGACGAAATTCGAAACGATCTTCTTCAATAGCAGTTTTTTGGTAGTTGATCAGCTGTTCGATACCCACTTTTTTTCTACCCTCCCAGCGGAAGAGCGTTTTCTTTCGCAATTGCCTACCGAAAAACAAGTAGATAATAAACCCTAAAATAGGAATAAAGAATAGGACCATTATCCAAGCCCATGTTGCACTCGCATCGCGTCTTTCTAAAAAAATTAGAGCGATGGCTAAGAAAATATTTAAAATAATGATAGCGGTAGCGGCAACACTAAAGAGTGTGGCTGTCATCTTGACCCCTCCTTTACAATGATTGTCTTTACATTCAGTATAGCGAATGAACTAAAAATAATATAGTTTCTCAGTAATTCTTACTTTACAGGTTGGAATTAAAAGAATAGAATAGGATACATCTTGAAAAAATAAGGAGGAAATTGCCTGTGTTTGTTTTATTAAATGTCGTCGCTTTGCTTGTACTTGTCGGGATTTTAGTTTGGATGAAGCGAAAAAATAAATCATTTTCTACACGTGTATTCACCGCATTAGGTTTTGGTATTGCATTAGGACTTATTCTTAACCTTGCATACGGTTCAGATTCAGAAATTTTAACGGAAACATCAACTTGGTACAATGTCATTGGTGTAGGGTATGTCCGCCTTCTACAAATGATTGTTATGCCTTTAGTCTTCATTTCCATCGTTGGAGCATTTGCTAAGCTGAAGCTTGGAAATCAATTAGGAAAGATTGCAGCCATTATCTTAGCTATTTTAATCGGTACGACTGCAGTAGCAGCAGCTGTTGGTATCTCATCTGCAGCGCTGTTTGATTTGAACGCAGATCAAATCTTTAGTGGAGAAGCGGAACAGTCTCGTGGAGTGGCAATTGAAGAATCATCTGCAGAAGTAGCTGATCAGACACTTCCGGACCAATTACTAAGTCTTCTTCCAGCGAATCCGTTCCTAGACTTAACAGGGGCTCGTCCTACATCTACAATTGCGGTTGTAATTTTTGCAGCGTTCATCGGATTTGCGTATCTATCTGTAGTCCGTCGTTCTCCAGAAACGGCATCCGTATTGAAAAAAGGAATCGATGCACTGTATGAACTGGTTATGGGAATCGTTCGCATCGTACTTCGTTTAACACCATACGGAATTCTAGCCATTATGGCTCGTACTGTAGCCACTTCAAATTTTGAAGCAATTTATACATTAGGGAAGTTTGTTCTTGCTTCGTACGCAGCTTTGGCTGTTATGTTCATCATTCACCTCTTGATTCTGTTGATTTCAGGAGTTAACCCGATCACTTACGTGAAAAAAGCATCTGAGGCACTGTTGTTTGCTTTTACATCACGCTCTAGTGCGGGTACTTTACCACTAAATATTCATACGCAAACTCATAAGCTAGGTGTACCTGAAGGAATTGCGAATTTCTCCGGATCTTTCGGTCTATCTATTGGACAAAATGGATGCGCAGGGATTTACCCAGCCATGCTTGCTTTCATGATTGCACCGACAGTCGGAATCAATCCACTCGATGTCGGATTCATTCTGACGGTCATTGGAATTGTTGCTATCAGTTCATTTGGAGTTGCTGGAGTCGGTGGGGGAGCTACATTTGCAGCTATCCTCGTGTTATCTGCTCTAGATTTACCAGTAGCGCTAGCTGGACTTCTTGTTTCTGTTGAACCTCTTATCGATATGGGACGTACAGCAGTGAACGTAAGTGGAGCTATGACTGCAGGTGTCACGACTGCTAAAGTGACTGGAGAGTTAGATGAAACTGTCTACAACCAACCACAATCGGAACAAACAGTAGAGTCTTACTAATAAAAACGAGCTAGTGTCTGATCAGACACTAGCTCATTTTTTGTTTTAAAGTGGTAAGCAGTTCGCTCATTTTTCTTTGATAAGGAGTTTCTGGATAATGTTGCAGGTCATTCCAAGAAGCCTGTACTAGGTGGAGAGCTTCTTTTGTACGGCCTTCTTCTTCATAGATTTTGGCTAAATAATAATCGCGTTCCGAGAACATGCTTAAGTCAATTGGGTGACTGATGATTTCAGGAATCTCTGTATGTTCAAGTAGTTCCTTGGCTTCTTCTACTCGCTTCATATGGTAGGCAATCTTTGCCATCTCCACGCGTTCAAAATCTAGCTCCTCAACTGGTTTGGTAGATTCTTCAAGAAATTCATCCATTAAAGTTTGTGCCTTCTCATAATCGTGTGCATATGTTGTGTAATAGTGAATCCAAATGAAACGGTTGAATGTACAAATTTCTTCATCTTCCGTAAACATCGCATATGCTTCAAGACGGTTGATGTAAAGTTCAGCCTCTTCTAAATCTCCAGCCATCATGGCATGGATAACCGCTAATCGGTAAAGATGATCCAGTCGATAGAACACTTTTTGTTTTTTTGAAAAGGCGATAGCGTCATGCATTGTCTTCAAAGCTTTTTCTTTTTCTCCGACAGCATAGTAAAAGACGGCGCCTGTGTAATCAAAGTCGAGTCGTGACAAGGGGTCTGTCCAAGACGATGATTCTTCCATCTGTTTCCGTTCATTTTCTAACAATTCGAGTGCTTCATGATAGTTCTTTTCTCTAAATTTGCAAGAGATGCGGTAAAGTCTCAAAGAAGCAGCACGACGAGAGACTTGGATTTCATCATAAAGTTGAATGGCTTTATCGCTATATGTCTTCCAGTCTGGAAGTTTTCTCTCGTAAGCAGCTCGACTATAGAGGTCTAAAAGTCGTGCATCCATATAGCCTTTTGTAAGAGAGGTTAGGAAAGGTTCAATTGTTTCTAGAATCGGATCAAAAGTCGCGGGCTTCATGTAATCCACTTCTGAGAATAAATCCTCCGCGCGCTTCACAACTTTTTTCTTCTCTGAAGACGATGATTCTTCTAATAAGTCACTCACCGGTACTTCAAGCATAGTGGCGATATGTTGAAGGCTCTCCATAGAGGGCTTTGCTTTATTGTTTTCAATCAGGCTGAGCATCCCTTTAGTGATAGCGGTGCCAGCTAATTGCTGAAGCGTCATTTTTCGTTCTTTACGTAACGAGCGAATTCGTTCTCCAAGAGTCATCATCATCCCTCATTTCTAATTAGTTTAATTATATTAAACTTTATGCTTGCAATCAAGAAGAACACGTGATATATTTTGTTTAATAAAATTAAACAATCGAGGAGGTACCCTCATGAATGAGGCGTTAAAAGTTCGAAAAGCCACCCAGCATCTGTGGACATTCACAGTAAGCAAGATGATCAGTACGTTTGGTGCTTCAGTTTACACTTTTGCCATTAGTTTTTACATTTTGCAACTGACAGGCTCCGCTTCAAGCTTTGCAATGAACTTGATTTTTAGTATTTTGCCTCGTGCCATCTTGGGACCTTTTGCAGGCTATGTAGTCGATAAGTACAATCGAAAACTGATTGTTATTTTAGCTCAGCTTACTATAGTACTGACGATTGTAGGTTTAACTGTTTATATGATGGCATTTGGCCTATCATTGCCAGCCATCTATTTAGTAACAGCGATACTGGCTATGGCTTCTACTTTCTCAGGAGTTGCGTTCAGTTCTTCCATCTCTAGCTTGATTGATGAACCCCGTATCCAAAAAGCGATGTCCCTAAACCAAATGTCCATCTCGTTTGCAGCTATTGCGAGTCCAGCGGTGGGAGGGATTTTATACGGAACCGTTTCTTTAGAAGTGTTCTTGATTGTATTTGCTTGCGCCTCTGCGCTTGCAGTTGTTCTAGAGTCTACAATGAACTTCACCCTGTATTCTAAACGCAAAGAATCGATTGAACAAGACAAAGAAAAAGAAAAGATGCTCGATAATATGAAAGCGGGCCTTGCTTACGTGAGAAAACAACCGATTCTGATGTCTCTCATGATCATTGCATTAGCAGTAAACTTCATTTTTGGAGCGTTTCAAGTCGGCTACTCCTATGTATTGATAGATCAATTGAAAATGTCGGCACAGCACTTCGGTTTCACAGAAGCAGCCTTTGCAATTGGAATGCTTGTGACATCTATTTACCTGTCAGCGAGAAAAGATTTTAAGTTCCCGCTCTTAATTTCAAAACGAGGAATTCTGGTTTTAGGTATTATGCTTGCAGCCATTACAGTACCTTTACTCATTCCGGTAAGTTACATGCAAATGCTCGTGTTTTACATTGCGATCATGTTTATACAAGGTGTCATGGTCATCTTCACAAATACACCGATGCAAGTGTATTTCCAAAAGACGATTGATGATGACTATAAAGGACGTGTCTTTGCTCTTCTTGAAACATTTGCAATTGCCTTGATTCCGTTCGGCATGATTTTGTTCGGTTTCTTATTCGATGTATTCCCACCAGAACCGATTTTCTTGATTTCAGCTGTTGCTCTGGTTGGGGCAGTGCTCTACTTAGCAAGACCGGCGATTTTACACCGAGCACATCCAGAGTTGTTGGAGAAAAAGAACAAAGTAGTACCTAAAGAAGTGCAACCTTCATAAAAAAACAGCTAGTCCCGATTGGGGCTAGCTGTTTTCAATGACAGGAGCTGTGCGTAATGACTTGCTGTTTTTTTGGAACAAGACAATCAATGCAATGCTCGCAAGGGAAAGCACGGCTGATATCACATATAATGTATCCGGAAGCTGCGTGAACAACCAAGCAAATGTTAATGGACCAATAATGCGTCCTAAATTATCCATAGAGTAACTAACACCAGCAGCGGTTCCGTAGTTCCCTCCAGATTCTTTAGTGGTTAATGCCACCAAAGTGGTTCTAGCAAGCGCATTTCCTGCAGTAAAGATACAGAGTGTGATGCCTGCCATGACGAGACTCGTTGTGAAGAAAGTGAGTGCAAGTCCTATAGCTGCAATCACTTGGGACCAAATGATCCAAGTGGTCTCCGTCCCGTTCTTAATTCGACGAACAATGCCGCCTTGAACGACTGCATCTACTAAGCCGCTGAATAAGAACAGGTAGCCAAGTTGCAGAGGCGTAATCTCGATCCGTTCAATGTGAAACAACTGGAATGTTGCTTCCAGACCTGCAAGCAAGAATGTTACTACAAATGAAAAGACGAACAAATACTTGATTCGGTAACTCCACAAGGAACTGGCACCTTTAGGAAGCAGTTGTCGTTTGTTGGCTTCACCTACACGCTCAGGTTCTTTTAAAATAATCTGAGCATAGACCATGAGTACTAACGTGAGAGTAGCAGAGACGGTGAATGGCAATTGCAGAGAGATGTCTCCAAGAATCCCTCCGATGGCTGGACCAAAGATGAATCCTAAACCAATCGACATGCCTAGTAATCCTAAATACTTGTTGCGCGTCTCTTCAGTAGAGATGTCAGATGCATACCCGGTAACTGCACTATAAAGAGCTCCCGAGAAAAGTCCTCCGACTAGGCGAGAGAGATAGAGCAGTATCAGTGAATCAAATGAAAAAGCAAAGATCCAAAAGCTTAAGCTAAACCCAAAGAGTCCAACTAAGATCAGTCTCTTTCTTCCGGTCTGATCGGAATACTTCCCCCATAACGGAGCCGTAAAGAAAGAAGCGAGCGCATAGATGGATAGCAGACCCCCTACATGCACTTCCGAATAGTTCTGCTGAAGAATGACCTCAGGAAGCACTGGAATAATGATTCCGAAGCCCAAATAGACAAAAAACTGTACAGACATCAAAAGGGCAATTGATTGTTTCATAAACAAGACCTGCTTTCTTTAATCTGCTTCTTATTCTACACCCTTTCTTTGCAGAAAAAAACCATCTCAGTTACGAGATGGTCAAGGTTTTACACGTTGAAGGCGAAGTGCATTTAACACGACGGACACGGAACTGAATGCCATCGCAGCTCCTGCAAGCCATGGTGCCAAGAATCCGGCAGCGGCAATTGGAATTCCAATCGAGTTATACGCAAATGCCCAAAATAGATTTTGTTTGATGTTACGCACGGTCAGGCGACTCATCTCAAGCGTATCCGGAAGCGTCATTAAATCCCCTTGCATCAACGTCACATCTGCTGTTTCCATGGCAACTGAAGATCCGGTTCCCATAGCCATTCCAATATCTGCAGCAGCTAGTGCGGGTGCGTCATTGATGCCATCTCCGACCATAGCCACTTTATGCCCTTTTTGTTGATACTCTGTGACGACATCTGCTTTTCCAGTTGGAAGGACCCCAGCAACGACTTCTTTGATTCCGACTTGATGTGCAATCGCTTTTGCCGTCTCAGGCTGATCACCCGTTAGCATGACTACTTGAAGACCCATAGCATGTAAGCGTTCGATTGCTTGCTTGGATGACTCTTTTACTGTGTCAGCTACTGCAAACGTAGCAGCGTACTGACCATCTACCGCCATATAAAGTACGCTTTTTCCTTCAGATTCCCAAGTAGCAACGTTTGAAGAAGGCGAGCCTTGGATATCCTTTTCAGAGAGCAACTGTTGTGTCCCGATAAAAATAGTAGATTGCTCGACTGTCGCTTCAATCCCTTTACCTGGAAGTGCTTTGAATGAAGAGGCTGTTGCAAGTTCCCCTGTATAGGCCGTGGTGATAGCTCGTGCAATGGGGTGCTCACTGCCTTGTTCTGCCGCCGCAGCTAATGCAAGTACGTCTTGCTCGTTATACCCCGGTGCCGTGTCGATATGAACTAATTCCGGCACACCTTTTGTGATCGTACCCGTTTTATCAAGTATGATCGTATCGATATTTTTTGTTTGCTCCATGGCTTCTGCAGTTTTGAACAGAATACCAAGCTCAGCAGCTCTACCGGATCCTGCCATGATGGAAGTAGGTGTTGCAAGACCTAGGGCACATGGACAAGCGATAACAAGCACTGCGATAGTGCTTACTAAACTCTGTTCCAAATTGCCATTAGAGACGATAAAGTACCACACCACAAAAGTGATGACCGCAATTCCTACAACGATAGGAACGAAAATTCCAGAGATTTTGTCTGCTAAGCGCTGGATTGGAGCTTTCGAGCCTTGAGCCTGTTCAACTACACGTATGATAGAGGATAACATCGTTTGTTTTCCGATTCCCGTTGCTTCCATCCGAAGGGAGCCATGTTCATTCAGCGTTGCAGCGTAGACGAAGTCACCAGTAGCTTTTTCTACAGGCAAGCTCTCACCGGTCAACATAGACTCGTTGACTGATGACGTACCTGAAACGACTTTTCCGTCGACCGGTACTTGGTTCCCAGGTTTGATCACTACAATGTCGCCTTGGCGAACATCATGAATTGCAATTTCTTGAAGCTGTCCGTCTCGTTCAACAGTAGCTGTAGTTGGTTGCAGCTGCATTAGTTTTTTGATTGCTTCAGAAGACTGGCCTTTTGCGCGAGCTTCAAAGACTTTGCCGAGTAAAATCAACGTGATGAGCACAGCGCTTGTCTCAAAGTACAGACCTTGATGATGTGCCGCGCCGCTTAACGTCAGATACACGCTGTAGAAGTAGGCTGCTGATGTGCCCAGTGCGACTAGAACATCCATATTGGCACTTCCGTTGCGAAGGGCATGATAGGCTCCTTTATAGAACATAGCACCCACATAAAACTGGACAGGAGTTGCAAGAGCCCACTGAACAAAAGGATTCATTAAGAACTCCGGCACGTACATCCACTGAGTGAATGAGAAATGCCCGACCATGGTCCATAAAAGCGGTAACGATAGAAGAGCAGATAGCCAAAACAATCGTTTTTTATGTTTATAGGCTTCAGCTCGGTGATCTACATGCTCGTGTTCCTCAGGGAGAGTTGCGCCGTACCCGAGAGCTTCTACTTTTTTGACCAAGTCACTTGGTGAAAGCTCTGCAGGATTGTAACTGACGCGAGCTGTTTCTAACGCAAGATTGACTGAAGCTGTAGAGACACCATCTAATTTGTTGAGTCCACGTTCAATACGACTTGAACAAGCGGCACATGTCATACCTTGAATGTCTAAATCCGCAGTCTCATAAGCAACGCCATACCCGAGTTTCTCAATGGTCTCAGCCATGTCCCGTTCACTTAGAACGGATTCATCATAAGTGACATGCGCTTTTTCGTTAGCAAAGTTTACTGTGGCTTGATTGACACCATCTAATTTAGATAAACCTCGTTCTACCCGATTTGAACAGGCGCTGCATGTCATTCCGGTAATGGGAATCTCAGTAGTTTTCATAGGGACTCCTCCTTTATACGTTATGGGGGTATATTACTTTCGAAAAAATAACTGCACAGTGGCAGCTATTTTCACTATTAAAATGTTTTTACTTTATAGCCTTCATCTTCGATAGCCGCGATGATTTCACGGATTTCAACTGCTTCTGGATCGAACTCAATATCCACTTCGCCAGTTTCTAAGTGGACATCTACTTCATCCACTGCATCAAAAGCTTTAACACGGTCATGAACTGCTTTTACACAGTGACCGCACGTCATACCTTCAACATGTAATTTAATAGGTTGAATCATTTGGAATTCCTCCTTATTTTTTGGTGAGTTTCTGAACAGTTACGAGCAATTCATCCAGGATGTCTTCATCGCCAGCTAACATTTTATTCCGAACACAGCTTTTTAAATGGCCTTCTAATAAAATGTTAGCAACACTATTTAAGGCAGCTTGTGTAGCAGAAATTTGAGTGATGATGTCATCACAATAAGCATCTCGCTCAATCATACCTTTGATACCACGAATCTGTCCCTCGATCCGATTCAGTCGAACCGTTAAGTTTCGTTTCGTCTCAGGAGAATGATGCGTTTTTCTCATAGTTGGAAGCGGCTGAAGATTTTCCATAGAATCACCTCGTGTCTGGATTAGTGTCATTATAAGATACCCATGCAGGGTAAGTAAAGCGAAACATCTCAACTTCCAAAAAGCGTTTACATCTTTTCTACAATTGTAACAAAATTGAAAGATTTAAAAATCCAATATAGTGGTACAATAAGAAGGAATCAAGAATTAGGACGGGTGCGATACAAATCGTAAGAAAGGGTGAGGTATAGTGGCAACAGAAATGGACGTCAAACAGTTAATGACGAATCTTGCAAAGCTAGGTGTGAAAGTAACTAAGACAAAGTCCCGCCTCGAAATGCTGAAAGCGTTAGCGCCTCCAGCTCCAAAACCTCAACACAGTTAATCACTCCTCCAATTGGGGGAGTTTTTTTGTGAGGAAATTGCGGGCATATTTGTCCAGTTGGCTTTAGTAAAGAGATCGATGTAGAACAAATAGGCTCCCATGAAGAAGATAGAGCTTCTCATGAAGAAGAAGTTTCAGATGATGTTGAAAAAAGAACCGCTCTTGCAGAAGAACGACCGCTCACCACCTTATAACCACTCTTTTCCACACAAAAAGGCGCCCATTTCTGGGCGCCTTTCGCATCTAAATTAATCGTCATCTTGACTGCCAAACATATAGGTCTTATGGTGAAACTTCATACTGAAGATCAAGCCCAGTGCGAGCATATTCCCCATAAGTGAACTTCCCCCGTAGCTAATGAATGGAAGAGGGATACCTGTAATCGGCAGCAACTGAATCGTCATGCCGATGTTTTCAAACACGTGGAACGTGATCATTGCAATAATACCGGCAGCTACATAGGTGCTGAACGGATCTTTTAGTTGCAGCGTGATTTTGGTTAAATGGTAAATCAACACGAAGTACAAGACAATGACTAAGCTTGCTCCGATGAATCCGTATTCTTCTCCAATTACAGCGAAAATAAAGTCTGTATGATTCTCTGGCACATAAACTTCTCGTCCGCCGTAGCCTTTACCTAAAATTTCACCGGAGCCAATAGCATTCAGCGAACTGATTAAGTGAAGTCCTTCATTGGAAGCGTACGAATAAGGATCCAACCAAGAATAAATACGAGCTAGTTGGTAAGGGCTAAACCCAAGTGTGTTGACAATGAAGTCTTGCATATTCAAAGCCATCCAGATGAGACCGCCACCCAGAGCGGCCCCTGTCCCTACGATAGGCAAAATGATCTTCCAACTAATTCCGGCAACTAGAATCAAGGCTGCTGTGATTGCAATGAAGACAAGGCCAGTCCCTAAATCCGACTGTTGCATAATTAAGACAAAAGGAACAATGAACAACCCGCCGATCTTAGCTAAGAGTAAAAAGTCACTCTTTAGTGTCTTGAACGGATAGTTCTCATGATGCTTCACAATCATGCGTGCAGCACCTAAAATATAAAAGGTTTTCATAAATTCTGCGGGTTGAATACTTCCGATACCGGGTAAATGAAACCAGCTCTGTGCGCCGTTACGAGAAGCGACGAAAGAAATCGTATCTGGTAAAATCCAGAGGACAATCAAAGGAATCAACCCGATTCCATAAATGATCCATGCCATTTTTTTGTACTGTTCGGGCTCTAAAAACATAACCATAGCAATGATGACCATGCCGACGATATACCAAAAGAGTTGCCTTGGAATAAAGTTGATGCCATATTGTCCTGTAGTTTGAGCTGAAGAAATGGCCATGATGCTGATAATTAGAAATAATAGGAGTAAAAATCCTAATACCCAATCAAAGCGGTCTGTAAATTGTTTGTTTGTGTTCATTTTGTCACCTACATCTAAATTTCATCCCTTTATTATAACGCACAACAGATTTTTATGCCTGCTTTTGATAAACTAGTTAGTGAGGAGGGACGTCTTATGAGAAAAATAAAAGTACCTGCTGTGGATGAATATATTCATCATCTGTTTGTTCATGGAAACGATGGACAGAACTTTGCCCTGTTCAGTGGTTTGACGTTCCCGACCGTGTTGAATTATTACCAGGACACGCATGTTCTTGTAATGTTAGAACATGGTTTTGAAGATGCATCCTTTGATATGCACACGCATTTTGAATACATTGTTCAAGATGATTTTCGAGATTTCACAAGATCGTTACAAGATCAGAAATCAAGACTTTGTTTACTAGACGTAGAAGATGAAAAACGTCTCGTCCAGTTGACTCCGCAAGAACAGGCTGAACTTTTATATGTTGCCCATAAAAAAGAAACATTTCGGAGTCCTTTTTATCATACGTTACAAAATCGATTTGTCTATTTGGCGGATGAGAACGAGCGCATCGCTAAACTGTATTTTAGAGACTATAAAGAAATGACGCGTTTGATTGTCTTTTTGTTCAATCAGATGGCCATTCAAAAGACACGCGGAACCATGTTTTTCCGTAGACGCACACAACAGGTAGTGCCTGAACTTCTACATGAACAGTTCCTACTGTTTGAAGAGCTGTTAGAAGACGGTGCGTTGTTATCGCTTGCGCGAATGGATGACGGCAGTTTCCGATTAGAATTACGAGAAATTGCAGACCCTTCTTTCCCAGACGAAATTATGGACGAAGTAGAGACCTACCTATCACAACCAACAATCGGGCTATTGCCATTTTTAGCGCGATCAAAAACGGAGGATGGAAAATGAAGAAAATTGGAATCGTTTATGGCGGTAAATCAGCAGAACACGAAGTATCTTTAATGACAGCAAAGGCAGTGATTGCTGCTCTAGATTTTTCAAAATATGTCGTGACACCTATTTACATCACACTCGATGGGGAGTGGGTGTGTGGAGAGACACTTCAGGCACCAGTAGAAGATGCTGAATCACTACGCTTTGCAGGGACTGGCCAAAAAGACTCTATTGAACAGTTCGTCACTCTTGCATCAAATAAGACGTCTCGATTTGATGTTGTGTTCCCAGTCCTCCATGGACCGAATGGAGAAGACGGGACGATCCAAGGATTATTTGAGATGATGAACCTTCCTTATGTAGGTAATGGAGTACTTGCATCGTCTGCTGGGATGGATAAAGTGGTCATGAAACAACTGTTCCATCAAGCAGGACTCAAGCAAGTACCTTATCTTTATAGTATTCATAGCCAGTACGAAGGCAATAAAGCTGCATTTTTAGATGCTTGCGAGCAGGAATTGACATACCCACTATTCGTGAAGCCGGCAAACTTAGGCTCAAGTGTCGGAATCACAAAAGCGAAGAACCGCGCAGAACTTGAAAAAGCGATTGATTTTGCCTTTACATATGACCGGAAAATCGTCGTAGAGCAAGGCATCGTTGCTCGTGAAATCGAGTTGTCAGTACTTGGAAACGATGAACCAACAGTTTCGATTGCTGGAGAAGTCTTACCTACGAAAGATTTCTACGACTACTCTGCCAAATATGTAGACGGTACAACAAACTATGCGATCCCGGCTGAAATCTCTGAAGCTGAACTTCACGATCTCCAGCAGGCTGCGATAGCGGCATTCAAGATTCTGGACGGTTCCGGATTGGTCCGTGCAGATTTCTTCTTAACGGACAGTGGGGAAGTCTATATAAACGAAGTCAACACATTGCCTGGTTTTACACCGATCAGCATGTATCCAAAACTATGGATTGCGTCGGGTAAGACGTACTCACAAGTTGTGGAAGAACTAATTCAGTTAGGGCTTGAGCGTTTTGAAGAGAAACAACACCGCGTAACAACACGAAACGAGGACGATGCACAGTGAAGAAGACGTTACAACAAGTAGCTGCTTGGTTAGGTGCCGATGCAGGTGAATTTGGAGACACGCTAGTAACAGGTGCTTCACTAAATACACGGACATTACAACCAGGTGAGCTGTTTATACCGTTCCGCGGAGAACAAGTAAATGGGCACCAATTTGTAGAGCAGGCTTTCGAAAAAGGGGCGAGCGCTACACTTTGGTTAAAGGATGAACCGAATCCTCCAAAAAATCGGCCGGTCCTTCTTGTTGACGATGCTGCTAAGGCGCTACAATCGCTTGCTGCTAGCTACCGTGAAGAACTGAAAGCGACGTTTATCGGAGTGACAGGTTCAAATGGAAAGACGTCTACTAAAGATTTGATTGCGGGTCTGCTTTCGCCTTATTTCAAAACAATTAAGACACAAGGGAATTTCAATAACGAACTTGGCTTGCCGTTGACGTTGCTAGCTATTGATGAAGATACGGAAGTGGCGGTTCTTGAGATGGGCATGAGTTCATTTGGAGAGATTGAGTTTTTATCACAGCTTGCTAAACCGAAATACTCAGTCATCACAAACATCGGGGAAGCCCATCTTCAAGACCTAGGCTCACGTGAAAATATCACAAAAGCTAAAATGGAGATCATTGCAGGAATGGCTTCAGAGGGCATCTTGTTCTATGACGGAGACGAGCCATTACTTCAACAAGCAGTTAATGAGTTATCTGGTGTAAACACGGTTCCTTATGGAAAAGGAGATGCCAACGAGTTGCGTCTTGTGAAAACTAATTTCTCCACAGAAGGAACAGAATTCACGACTGCAGGACTGATTGACGGGGATTTCGTGTTGCGTGTTTTAGGAGAGCACCAAGCTAAAAATGCCCTAGCAGCTTTATTGATAGGAAAAGAGCTAGGATTGACTACGGAAAAGATTCAAGAGAGTATTCGCAACGTAGAATTAACTGATATGCGTATGCAGGTTATCGAGACCGAGGGACCGACGTTCATCAATGATGCATACAATGCAGCACCAACTTCCATGCTTGCCGCTATTCAGTTTTTGCAACAAGCTGATTTCGGGAAGAACAAATGGCTAGTACTCGGCGATATGTTAGAGCTTGGAGAACAAGAGCTTTCCTATCACCGCCAATTGGCATCGGCTATTTCTTCTAAAGAGTTCACAGGAGTGGCACTATTTGGACCTCGTATGCGCGTATTATATGAGGAATTGCAAGGTGATTTCCAAGACCGCATTTTCTGGTCGGAATACTTTGAAGAGCTGCAAAAGATTTTAGCAGAGCAGCTGACAGACAAAGATTTGGTTTTACTGAAAGGCTCACGAGGTATGAAGGTAGAAAGAGCCATGGAGACATGGAACCGAAAGTGAGTGTGAAGCAGCATGAAGACCGGGGTATTGTTTATCCATGGCTACACAGGAGCTCCTTATGAAGTGGAGCCATTCGTTGACTATGTAAAACAACATACGGACTGGGTGGTGTCGGTTGTGACACTACCTGGTCATGGTGAAGAACTCGAGCTTCAAGAGATGCTCGCAGAAGATTGGACGATGGAAGCGGAAATCGCGATACGCAAGTTAATGCCTCAAGTAGATCGGCTGTATGTTGTCGGGTTTTCTATGGGGGGCTTAATTGCGATGTACTTGTCGCTTCGCTATCCTGTTGAGCGACTTGTGCTACTCAGTGCGGCTGCGAAATACATTGCTCCTGGTCAAATGCTTCAAGATATTAAGGAAATTGCAGTGGATTTACTAAAAAAGCAAGCGGATCAAAATCCGGTCTATATGCGGTATCGTCAAAAGGCTGGAAGGACACCGATCCGCTCCGCTTTTCAATTTACACGTGTCCTTAAACTTGTTGAACCTTACTACAGTAAAATCACGATTCCAGTCTGTCTTGTGCAAGGCAAAAAAGATGGAATCGTGCCATTTCAAGCGGCGGAGTATTTGTATGAGCAACTAGGTTCAGAAGAAAAAGAGCTGATCTATTCGGATTGTGGGAAGCATCATATTTGTTACAGTGATGACTGTAACGAATGGTTTCCAAAAGCACTAGCATTCTTACAAAAGCCAATTGTGATACCTGCTGAGATGGAAACGCATACAACTTGAACACTTTGTGAATAGAATAGGTAAATCAGCAAACACTAAGTGTACATGCGTTGCTTTTTCGTGCTTCGCATGATACACTGTTTTGAGCAATGGATACATTTTGTGTAAAGACTCTTCCGTCATTTTGTGAAGAGCGCTTTTTTTTTGAACTTAACGGCTGTATCACTATAGGCGTATTTACGTTCTAAACAGCCGCTCGGCAATCACCGGGCTTTCCTATTATTAATTAACCTCTCGTGAAACCCACAGAGATTTTCGTAACGGAGACGTTCCTCTATAATTGGCTCGAAATTTGCCGCCAGTCATCTGAAAATGTAACCATTTGTCAAAACAGAAATAAAGGAGATTAGTATTTTGACAAATTTTTCAGAATTAAACATTAGTGCTTCTACATTAAAATCTATTAAACGTATGGGTTTTGAAGAAGCTACCCCAATCCAAGAAGGTACAATCACACATGCAATGGAAGGCCGCGACGTATTAGGCCAAGCTCAAACAGGTACTGGTAAAACAGCTGCGTTTGGTATTCCATTAATTGAAAAGATTGACCCTAAAAACCCGAACATCCAAGGCCTTATCATTGCTCCAACTCGTGAGCTTGCGATTCAGGTTTCTGAAGAGCTTTACAAGCTTGGCTATGACAAGCGCGTAAAACTTTTATCTGTATACGGTGGGCAAGATATCTCTCGTCAAATCCGTGCACTTAAAAACAAACCACAAATCATCGTTGGTACACCAGGTCGTATTCTAGATCATATCAACCGTAAAACGTTGAAGCTAGAAAACGTCAACACGCTTGTATTAGACGAAGCGGATGAAATGTTGAACATGGGCTTCATCGAAGACATCAATACAATTCTTTCTAACGTTCCTGATACTCGTCAAACACTTCTATTCTCAGCTACTATGCCTGGACCAATCCGCAAAATTGCGAACACGTTCATGAAAGATCCTGTTGAAGTGAAAATCAAATCAAAAGAAATGACAGTTGAAAACATCGAGCAGTTCTTCGTAAAAGCGCAAGAACGTGAGAAATTTGATGTGTTATCACGTATCATCAATGTACACCAACCTGAGCTTGCGATTGTATTCGGTCGTACAAAACGTCGTGTAGACGAATTGTCTCACGCGTTGAGCATTCGCGGCTATATGGCAGAAGGAATCCACGGAGACCTTAGCCAAGCAAAACGCATGTCTGTACTTCGTCAATTCAAAGAAAACAAAATTGACATCTTAGTTGCAACAGACGTTGCTGCTCGTGGATTAGATATCTCTGGTGTCACTCACGTTTACAACTTTGATATTCCGCAAGATCCAGAAAGCTATGTTCACCGTATCGGTCGTACAGGCCGTGCTGGTAAAAGCGGTATGGCAGTTACTTTCGTAACGCCACGTGAAATGGGTTACCTTCGTATTGTTGAAGAAACAACGAAGAAGCGTATGACACCTTTACGTCCACCAAGTGAGGACGAGGCATTACTTGGTCAACAACGTGTAGCAATGGAAACATTGACTGAACTAGTTGAAAAGAATGACCTTGGTGATTACCGTGCCCTAGCATCTGAACTTCTTGAGAACTTAGATGCAGTTGATCTAGTAGCAGCAGCTATTAAATCAATGACAAAAGAGCCAAGTGATCAACCTGTAACTATTTCTGAAGAGCGTCCACTTCCAATGCGTGGAGAACGTTCTGGTGGAGGCCGCGGAGGTTACCGTGGTGGAAACCGTTCAGGCGGAGGCCGTGGTGGTCGTTCTGGTGGTCGCGGTGGAGATCGTGGTGGCGCTCGTCGTTCATCATCAGGTCCACGTGATGGTTCAAGTCGTCGTGCTGCACGTCCAGCTCGTCGCAACGATTAATACTTTACTTGTCAGCTTCTTTCCCTCAGCGGGAAAGGAGCTTTTTTTGGTTGCCCGCTTTGCATTTCTATTTTGAAACTTATGGCACTCCAGCCCGTATAACTAAATAAGGAGGCTAAACTATGCAAACAGCAAATCAATTGTCACTCAAAGGTCTTACTGTGTGGCGTATTTATGGACTGATACAGACGGCGTTTGTAGTGCTAGTTTCTACAGGTCTAATCGTACTCAATCTACTCTTTTTTGAGCTCTGGTGGCTCTATCTTGCCCTAGCTACTATAGCTATTGCTATTGCTTTAGTGTCGATTTGGGTAATGCCAAATCTTCGTTGGAACCGGTGGCGCTATGAAGTTCGAGAGCATGAAATCGAGCTGCAACATGGGATTCTTATAAAAAAGCGGACACTGGTTCCAATGGTGCGAGTCCAACATGTCGATACCGAACAAGGACCGATTCTTAGAAATTATCAATTAGCATCTATACATATCTCGACAGCAGCGACACAACACACGATTCCGTTTTTGGATGAGCAAGAAGCTGAAGCGATGCGACAGCGGATCTCAGTCCTAGCAAGGGTGGCGGAAGAAGATGTCTGAGGAGCGTTATAAACTACATCCAGTAGCAGCCGTCATTACATTTGTAAAAGGGCTCAAAGAACTTATTTTTCCTATTGTGATTTTTCTCTTTCTAGGAAGTTCTGGTGACGCAGAATCCGGCTGGTTCCGTTTCATTCCATATATTCTGACAGCAAGTGCTCTAGTACTTTATTTAATTTCTGGAATCATTAAATGGTGGAAGTTTGTCTACTGGTTTGAAGATGGAGAACTGCGTATCGAATACGGGCTATTTGTAAAGAAGAAGCGCTATATCCCATTTGACCGGATCCAAAGCCTTGATTATACGGAGAGTATCTTTCATCGGCCGTTCGGTCTAGTAAAAGTGAAAGTAGAGACAGCAGGCGGTGGTATCGGAAAAGAAGCTGAAGCAGAGCTGACTGCTATTCGGCTAGAAGCAGCTGAGCAAATCAAACAAGAGATGCTAGCAGCCAAAGCTGGAGCGAAGTCAGTTGAAACGGAAGAAGGCACCACAGAGCAACTGGCTGAACAGATTCGCCAAGAAGAACCTGTGCTGCACCGCATGTCTTCGAAAGATCTGATTGTATTAGCTGTCACTTCTGGAGGTATTGGGGTCATTTTTTCAGGGGCTGCCGTTGTGCTCTCGCAATTTTCGGAGTTCATCCCTTATGAACAAATCTATGATGAAGTCTTGTCCTTACTTCGATTTGGGGCTGCACTCATAGCTATTTTCGCATTCGTGGTGTTACTGGTTACGTTCTTACTCAGTATCGGGTTCACCTACCTTCAAAACTATGATTTTACAGTTTCAAGGGATGGAAAAGACATTCTCTTGAAACGAGGCTTGTTAGAAAAGAAACGAACAACAATTCCACTGCACCGCATCCAAGGGGTCCAATTGGTTGAGAATCCGTTCCGACAACTGTTTGGATACGTTACCATTGTGATCGATAGTGCAGGAGGAAGCGTTCTGGAGAAGAGCGAGACAGTGAAGCTTGTTCCGCTTATCAAAAGGGATCAGGCGATGCACCTATTAACGGAATTGTTTCCCGAGCTGCCTATTGAAGTGGATTTCGTACGACCTCCTAAGCGTGCTCGGAAGTTTTATTACCGAATCAACCTCTTGATGATCGGGCTCATTGGAGCAGTACTCAGTTATTTCTTTTTCCCGTATGGTTTATTATTCTTTGTACTAGCACCTATCAGTATAGCGTTTGACTTATGGAGTCACCGAACAGCAGGAATCGCCATTCATGACAAGCACTTAGTCATGCAATACCGCTTCTTTTCAAGAAAGACCGTTTGGCTTGAAAAGAGACGTATTCAAGCTCAGATGCAAAGTCAAAGCTATTTTGAACAGCGTTCGGATGTGGCTTCCCTTCATGCGACTATCAAATCTGGGGCTCTTGGAAGTCGCCACTCCATCAAAGCCTTAGAGGCAGATGTAGCCCGCAGTACGATGGATTGGTACCAACCGCGTTCCAATTAAAAAACCGCTACCGCCTGCTTAAGAACGCAGTGCGGTACGCGGTTTTGTTTTTTTCCATTTAGACAAACGGTTCGGATGGAAGTAGTAGAAACCTAATAAGAACCCCATCACAAGACCTCCAAGATGCGCTGTGATATTAATATTAGGTGTAACGAACGTCATAATGATCCCAATCCCGATGATAGGAAGGATGATTTGCTTGAGTTGGGGTAACACATTTCTTGTATAATACACAAGTGCTGCAAACGCTCCGAATATTCCGTAGATAGCCCCACTGGCCCCCAAGTGTGTATACATTGCATCTTCAAATAAAAATGAAGCCACTGTTCCGGTCAAACCTGATAAAAAATAGATGGTAAGAAAACGAGCTCTTCCTGCCAAACGCTCTAACTCAGGGCCGAACAAAAACAACGAAAACATGTTGAATAGAAGATGCATAAAGCCTCCGTGTAAGAATATAGGGGTGATCAGCCGCCAATATTCTCCTTCAGCTACCAATCCATTTTGACCGACACCAAAAGAGTAAATAGACACTCCTATAATAGGGGCATTTGCTATAATATGAATAGCAATCGTGACAACTAGTAATGTAAATACAACAGGATAATAGGTCCGGTATTCCCGGAAACTTTCATTTCGAATAAACATGATGACTTCACCTCATTATGATTTAGTATACATGGTAGAAGGGAGCAATAGAAGCGGAATGATTACTGGCATTGGACTTGATATTATCGAGCTTGATCGTATCGATCGACTCGTCCGAAGATCACCTCGATTTTACAAACGAATTTTGACTCCTAATGAGCAAACGTATTATGAACAAGCGATTCCAAGTAGGCAAATTGAATATCTGGCAGCGCGCTTTGCAGCAAAAGAAGCCTTTGCCAAGGCGAGGGGAACAGGAATAGGTGGAGACTGCGGTTTTCAAGACATTGAGGTAATTAAAAATGACCTGGGGGCACCGTCCTTACTGTTTCAACAAGTCCCGGTCTCTGGTTTTATCTCCATTACACATACAAAAGATTACGCCGCTGCACAAGTTGTTCTGTTGTCATAGGGTTCGCGCATATAGTGTTTTAGCATGGTATAGGAAAGGATGGACGCGCTGAAAAAATGGAGCTCATCTTTAACAATAGTGATCTTGGAAAGATACACACAGCAGCTGATTATGAAGTAGATCCTTTTGAGCAAGCAAAATATAAAGCCGCTAGTGCGGAACTAGATAATCCTGAGTTCGAGACATCCTACTCAGGCGCTCAATTACCTGGAATTCAACTGGTGGAAGAAGTTGTCACAACGGATGCGGGCAAGCGAGTCATCCTTCATTCTAGTGGAGATAAATCCTTTACGGTCATTCAAGAGAATGCTTCACCAAATGCATTGCTTCCCGTGTTCGCTTCAAGTGATCCAGCTCCCCTTGATTTTCAATTAGGTGCAATGGATGACCATTCGATGCGCCGGGAAAAAGATGGTGTGGTTTATTTTATAGCTTCTATATAGTTGACCCAATAAGAGACGATTGAAGTGGCAGCCTCTATGAGTGCCGCCTCACAAAAATAACAGATAAAGAAGGAATCACCATGACTAGACCTACTACTTTTCGACCTACCTATCTAGAAATCGATTTACAAGCGATTCATTCTAATATTCAATCTTTACAAAAGAAGCTACGGGATGAAACGACAATCATCCCTGTAGTAAAAGCAAATGCATATGGTCATGGAGCTGGGGAAGTAGTGACCTATTTAGAAAAACAAGGGTTCCACTTTTTTGCTGTAGCTACTCCGGATGAAGCGGTTGAACTTAGAGAGGCGGGGAGTCAGTCCGAGATCTTAGTACTTGGTCACTCTCCGCATCACTTTGTCCCATACGCAGCTCAACATGGAATTCATTTGACGGCTCATTCCTTAGAATGGTTGCAGCACCTGTCTCCGGATGAAAAACCAAGTCTTCACGTCAAATTGGACACAGGTATGGGGAGGATTGGACTTGCTACTGAAAAGGAAGTCCTAGAAGCGGTTCGCTTATTAAATGACAATCCTAACTGGGACCTTGCAGGTGTCTATACCCATTTCGCTAAAGCAGATGAAGAGCGGAATCCGCATTTTGAAGAACAGCTGAACCGGTTTGAGACTTGGCTAAGTTTGTTTCCGCAAAAGCCTCGTTTCATTCATGCTGCCAACAGTGCGGCTGCGATCCAACATCCTGACGCTACGTTTACAGCAGTCCGTTTTGGAATTTCTATGTATGGACTCGCTCCTTCGCCGTGGCTACAGCAATCGACTGACTTCCCGTATCGACCAGCCATGCGCCTCGTTACCGAATTGGTTCATGTGAAGCAACTTCCTAGTGGGAGTTCAATTGGTTACGGAGCGGCTTATAGATGTGAAGAGCCAGAGTGGATAGGTACAGTACCAATTGGGTATGCAGATGGGTTATTACGAGGTTTAAACCAGCTGAGTGTGCTGATTGAAGATGAAAAGGCTCCAATTGTCGGCAAAATCTGTATGGATCAAACGATGATAAAATTATCAAAAGCGTTTAAAGTCGGGACAAAAGTGGTATTACTAGGTTCAAATGGAGTACATACTATTCCTGCTGAAGAATGGGCGGAGCACTTACAGACCATTTCCTATGAGATTTGCTGTCAACTTTCCTCGCGCGTGCCGCGGATTTACCCACTATCTGACAAATAAAACTAGTACTTCCTACGTATATTTCACTTAGATTGTCGAAATAACCTTTCTATGAAAGGCTATCGATGGTAAGATTAAAGAAATTGTCGTAATAAGGAAAGTTTTGTCGGAGGTGTTTGCTGTGGGGGGAAAGTCAGATAAGATAGAAACAGTTTATCTGTTAGCAGATTATATGGAGGAAGTCCGTCCCGTATACGGAAAGCGTGTTATCAAACAACACGTTACGAAACTGCAAGGACAATCATCAATTATACGAGAAGCCATGATTCAGGGGTACCTGGAAATGTCTCATATTAATTTGTCTATTTGCAGTGAATGTCTTCATGCAGAGTATGAGGCGCATGATACCACTGAGCGACTCGTAAGTGGAGGCTGACAATTTGATCGTTAAACGTGGCGATGTCTTTTATGCAGATCTATCACCAGTGGTCGGTTCTGAGCAAGGTGGAACACGACCCGTGCTGGTTCTGCAAAACGACATTGGAAATCGATTTAGTCCAACTGTAATTGTAGCTGCAATTACAGCACAGATTCAAAAAGCGAAATTACCAACACACATCGAGATCAATGCAGAACGATACCATTTAGAGCGCGACTCTGTTGTTTTACTTGAACAACTGCGCACGATAGACAAATCCCGACTGACCGACAAGATTACGCATCTAGACGATGAGTTGATGGAGCATGTAGACCATGCGGCTGCCATCAGTTTAGGCCTCATCAAATTTTAATTACATACATAGGATTGGAGCACAGTATCTTTACTGTGCTTTTTTCTATCTAGTGTGCGAAACTAATGGAAGATGCCAAAATGATTCAATTCATATACAATAAAACTATTACAGATAAACTAAAGGAGTGTCTCCGCAAGATGAACGTTACCTTAGCAAGTTACATACGGGAGAATTTAAATCCCATCCTCGAGTCCTGGAAGCAATTTATGGAAGAGGAAGAGGAGGGGAAGTTCTTTCAAATTATGTCCGATGACATGATTGATTCTACGGCACATGAGTTAGGGGAATTAATGATCTTTAGCTTGACGGAAAATAATCAAGAGTTTGCTCGTAAAGTAGAAGAGTTCTCGGTGAAAATGGCTCGTCATGGCTGGTCTATTTCTTTCGTTATGAAAGCACTCACTAATTTTACAGAAGCGATTTACCACCATATGGGACAAACGGGCTTCTTAAATGATAACAATTCAGGCAATTACATTCGTTTAATCAATAACTGGCTAACACCATTAAATCACAGCATTGTTGAAGCTTACTCTAAGACTTGGGAGCGTACAGTGCAGCTTCAAAAAATGGCCCTTCAAGAACTATCGGCTTCTTTAATCCCAGTGTTCGATAAGATTTCAGTAATGCCGCTAGTCGGCACGATAGATACGGAGCGGGCTAAATTGATTATGGAAAATCTGCTACAAGGTGTTGTGAAGCATCGCTCGGAAGTAGTGCTTCTTGATATTACAGGGGTTCCTGTAGTGGATACTATGGTAGCTCACCACATCATTCAAGCGGCGGATGCTGTCAGATTAGTAGGAGCAAAATGTATGCTTGTAGGCATTCGCCCTGAAATTGCGCAGACTATTGTTGCTCTTGGAATCAATTTGAATGACTTTACAACGACGAGCACGCTTCAACGGGGAATGGAACAAGCGCTGGCAATTACAAATCGACAAATTGTTGAGGTGGAAGAACAATGAGAACTCGAATCCCGATATTAAAATTACGCGATACTTTGATTGTTTCTATTCAATGGGAACTTGATGATCAAATGGCATTATCATTTCAAGAAGATCTTTTAAATAAATTACACTCAACAGCGGCACGTGGTGTTGTCATTGATTTAACATCGATTGACTTTATCGACTCGTTCATTGCTAAAGTATTGGGAGACGTCATCAGCATGTCTGGTTTAATGGGCGCAAAAGTAGTTATAACGGGTATCCAACCCGCCGTTGCCATCACACTAATCGAACTTGGTATTCGTTTAGAAGATGTTTCTACAGCGCTCGATTTAGAAAATGGATTGGAAAAACTTGAACGAGAATTGGAGGACTAATCCATTATGAGCATAGAGTCTTCTGTAGATATCATTACGGAATGGGATATCGTAGCAGCGAGACAGCTTGGACGTAACGAGGCAAAGGAAGTAGGTTTCGGAACAGTGGACCAGGCTAGGATCACGACTGCGATAAGTGAACTTGCCCGTAATATATACTTATATGCCGGAAAAGGCAAAATTACAATTGAACGAATAGCAGATGGGGCAATGAAAGGAATTGTCATCATTGCAGCTGACCAAGGGCCGGGAATTCCTGACTTGAGAAAAGTGATGGAGGACGGATATACGACTTCCGGGGGATTAGGTGCCGGAATGCCAGGGGTCAAGAGGCTAATGGATGACTTTAAGGTGGATACTGAGGTAGGAGTAGGTACGACGATTACAGCCACTAAATGGCTGCGGTAAGGAGTGAAATCGAATGCCTCAAGAAGTAGAAAGGCAATATAAAGCGATTTTGCGAAACTATTTAGAACAGCAAAATGAGCTCAACCTCTACGAGGGACAGACCTTCAGTAAACAGTTGATCCAGAAGAATATCTCTCCGGAAGAGATGATCGGAATACATAGAGCCGCTCTTGAAGAGGTTGTATCGGATATCCCGGAAAAGATAGAGCATTCCTTTGATTTATTGATTGAAGTAATGGTTCGCTACGGTCTTGCGCTTCATGAACATCAAAACTTGATTCAAAAGCAAGAGAACTTTCGTATTGAAATGGACTTAGCTGCCAATGTTCAACGAACGTTGCTAAAAACAACGGTTCCACAAGTGCAGGGACTAGACATCGGTATGTTGTCGGTTCCTGCAAAAGAAATGAACGGGGACTATGTTCATTTCCTTTCGGATTCTCAATCTGTTGGTATTGGAGTGGCGGATGTCATCGGTAAAGGGATTCCCGCTGCTCTTTGCATGTCCATGATCAAAAATGGAATGGACAGTGTGGACGGTGCCCATGTGGATCCGGCTATCGTGTTAGACGTCATCAATCGTATTGTAGAACGCAGTGTAACGGACTCCATGTTCGTCTCGATGATTTATGGAAGCTACGACGCCACAACACACACCTTCACTTATGCATCCGCAGGCCATGAGCCAGCTCTCCATTATTCCTTGCAAGAAGGAACTTTCCATGAATTGTTTATAAAAGGCTTACTTCTTGGAGTCCTCCCGCAAACCACGTATCAATCTCAAACTGTGCGTCTTGAAATAGGCGACTTTGTGGTTTTGATGACGGATGGTGTGACGGAATGCCGTTCTCAAGACGGGTTTATAGAAATGGAAAAAGTGATGAAGATTATTGAAGACGTGAAAACGGAGTCCGCTCAAGAAATGGTGGAGTACGTCTATAAGGAATTGATTTTGTTACAGGATTTTGAACTTCGTGATGATTTCACACTTGTGATTGTAAAAAGAGCTGTATAAATGTTTACACTACCGAAACGTAAGGGTATAGACCGTTAAACATATATAGTAGACAAGGGGAAAAATGACATGAACATTTCAGTAGACTTACAACGTGAAGAGAATAAAGTAGTAGGATTCATCGAAGGCGAGATTGACGCGTTCACAGCGCCAATGCTACGCGAAAAATTAGCAGAAATCACTTTGGGAGATTCTAAAGAAATTGTGCTGGATCTATCTGAAGTATCGTATATGGACTCTACAGGACTGGGTGTCTTTGTAGGATTCTTTAAAAATGTAAAATCTGAAAATGCTAAGTTGAAATTAACGGGACTCTCTTCACGCTTAAAACGCCTATTTGACATCACAGGTCTTGGAGAGATCATGGACATAGAATCATCAACAGGAGAGGTGAAGTGAAGATGAAGCCATTTGATTACGTAGAAATACGCGTTCCTGCTAAAACTCAATTCGTCAGTGTGGCTCGTCTAACGATTTCAGGTCTTGCCAATCGCCTAGGGTTCTCCTATGACGATATTGAAGACGTGAAAATTGCAGCTTCAGAAGCTATTACTAATGCAGTTCAACATGCTTATGCAGAAGACGAAGAAGGCGAAGTTGTGATTGGTTGTGCACTTTATGATGAAAAAATGGAAATCATGGTAGCAGATCATGGCAAAAGTTTTGACTTCCAAGAAACTCGCGCAAAATTAGGACCGTACTCAGACACGGAGGAAGTATCTTTTATGCGTGAAGGAGGTCTTGGACTCTACCTGATTGAAACGCTCATGGATGAAGTGAAAGTTCATCATCAAGAAGGTGTTACGATCTTTATGACGAAAAACGTCGGATCAGAGCAGGTGAACGGAAATGTCGAAAACGTCTCCTCTTAACCAAGCGTCTAAAGAACAAGTGCTAGAGTGGTTGCATGACTATCAAACAACCAATTCTGAAGAAGCACAAACTAATTTAGTTTTACACTATCAACGACTCGTCGAATCTATCGCCCGAAAATATTCCAATGGGAAGTCGCATCATGAAGATATCGCACAGGTAGGCATGCTTGGACTCTTAGGTGCTATGAAACGGTATGATGACAGTTTCGGTCGCAGCTTTGAGGCTTTTGCTGTGCCTACCATTATTGGTGAGATTAAGCGTTTTTTACGTGATAAAACATGGGCTGTTCATGTTCCGCGTCGTATTAAAGAATTAGGGCCACGTATCCGAACGGCTGCTGAAGAATTAACCATACAGCTTCAACGATCCCCACAGGTAGCCGAAATCGCCGCTTACCTGGAAGTGGATGTAGAAGATGTGTTAGAAGCGATGGAAATGGGGAAGAGCTATCAAGCGCTATCTATGGATCATTCCTTGGAAGCAGATTCTGAAGGGAGCACCATCACCTTATTCGATGTCATCGGTCAAGAAGATGGCGAATTTGAAAAGACGGATCAACGGATGCTGGTGGCCAATGCACTAAAATATTTATCTGATCGTGAAAAAGAAGTGATTCAACTTACATACATTGAGCAGCTTAGCCAGAAAGATGCTGGTGAGCGCCTGGGTATTTCGCAAATGCACGTTTCCCGTATCCAGCGCAAAGCTATTAAAAAGCTGCAAGATGCCATTCTATCAGCAGGTGGAATGGACGAGTGACAGTAGTTGAGTCACCCTGGGTTCATGTTCGCGTATATAATGAAGCGAAAGATGGGAATCGCCTCTCGGGAGACACTTATTATATAGCGGAGCATCCAGATTTTTTTCTTTGTGCAATTGCAGATGGGCTTGGTAACGGCCCTGGAGCTAAGGAGTCGGCGGATGTAATTCCACGAATTCTTGCAAAATATGCAGATGAATCAATCGATCAACTGCTTGAACGTTGTAACGATGAGATGGTGTATAAACGCGGTGCGGCAGTAGCGTTAGTTAAAATCGATTACAAGAAACGAACGATTTCCTATAGTTGTGTAGGGAATGTTAAATTTTATATGTACCAAAAGAAATTCGACAAAATGATATATCCCTTACCGGTTATGGGCTACTTGTCAGGAAGAAAACAAAAGCTTCGCACACAAACCTACCCAGTCTATGCAGGAGACACATTTGTTCTTCATTCAGACGGGGTCGTAGTGAGAAATCCAAAAGAGCTTCTTCGTCTGGCACGCTCAACCGAACATCTCTATGAGCGTGTGATGAAAGGAATGGAATTCGGAGACGATGCCACTTTCATTGCAGGTCAAATTAAGTTAAATGAATTCTAACCTTTTGCCCTTTGGCAAGAGGTTTTTTTGTTTGGAATTAAGTGTGTTATTCTAGTGGAGTATCTCAAAAAAAGGACGTGATCCTGTGAATATCTATCAACAAATTGCAAATGAGTTAAAAATCAAAAGCTCGCAAGTCCAACAAGTCATATCATTATTAGATGATGCGAAGACTGTACCCTTCATCGCTCGCTATAGAAAAGAACAGACGGGCTCATTAGATGAAGTTCAAATTAAAGCGATTGAAGATCGCTATGCCTATATGAATCAACTAGCTGATCGAAAACAAGAAGTGCTTCGCTCAATCGAAGAGCAGGGAAAATTAACGGATGACCTGCGCTCTCAAATTGAAAAAGCGACTGTCCTGCAACGAGTCGAAGATATTTACCGTCCCTACAAGCAGAAGAAAAGAACGCGAGCGACGATTGCCAAAGAGAAAGGCCTAGAGCCGCTAGCACTGGAAATTTTAAAATGGCCACATGCCACAGCAGAAACCTTGGCGAAAGACTATGAGACAGTGGAACTTTCCATACAAGACGCTTTAGCGGGTGCCTCTGATATTTTGGCGGAACTGATTTCAGATGATGCGGAAGTGCGCTCTGCTCTTCGAGAACATTACAAAAAGCATGGCAGAATCGAAACTAAAATCAAAAAGCAGGCGGAAGATGAAAAGTCGGTGTTTGAAATGTACTACGACTATCAAGAAGCTGTAGCTAAAATTGTTCCTCACCGAACACTTGCTATCAATCGAGGAGAGAAAGAAGACGTGCTGCGAGTCTCTATTGATGTAGACAGCGAGCAAGTAGGTCGTTTGATTGCTAAATCCTGGGCGCCTAAGGCTGGTCATCCGCTAGATACCTATATGGCTTCCGTGATTGCAGATGCGTGGAAACGTCTTCTTCATCCAGCAATTGAGCGAGAGATTCGTAATGAACTCACGGAAGTTGCAGAAGAACAAGCTATTCATATCTTTGCGGAAAACTTGAAGAGCCTCTTATTACAGCCGCCTATCAAGGGCAAAATGATTCTAGGAGTGGATCCGGCATTCCGTACAGGATGCAAACTTGCAGTCATCGATGCTTCAGGAAAAGTTCTGAAAATCGATGCCATCTACCCTCATCCACCTGTACGGAAATTGCAAGAAGCCGAGCAGAAGATAGCACACCTTTTAGCAACTTATCCTATCTCTCTCATTGCGATTGGCAATGGGACAGCGTCTCGTGAGACGGAGCAATTCATTGCATCGTGCCTGCACAAGACTGCTAGTGAAGCGGCTTATGTCATTGTTAATGAAGCAGGCGCCTCTGTTTATTCCGCATCCGAGACTGCACGTCAAGAGTTTCCTGATTTGCAGGTAGAGCAACGAAGCGCCGTCTCCATTGCACGACGTTTACAAGATCCGCTTTCAGAACTCGTGAAGATAGAACCTAAAGCAGTTGGAGTAGGTCAGTACCAACACGACGTTTCTCAGAAGAAGCTTTCTGATTCTCTTCACTTTGTTGTGGAGACCGCAGTTAACCAGGTCGGAGTGGACGTCAATACAGCATCCGCTTCGCTCCTTCAATATGTGGCAGGACTTTCCCGAGCTGTAGCAGAAAATGTTGTAGCACTTCGTGATGAGAAAGGTACGTTTACATCTCGAGCTCAGCTGAAAAAAGTGCCTCGACTTGGGGCGAAAACTTATGAACAAGCGATTGGATTCTTACGTGTCCCAGACGCGAAGAACCCACTCGATAAAACAGCGATTCACCCTGAGAGCTATACTGCAGCTGAAGAAATCATCACTCGAGCTGGACTGACACTCAAACAAATTGGCACTAAAGAAGCACAAGAGGCATTGCAGAACGTCACTTACGATCCTTCTATTGGTATCGGGAAAGAAACGTTCAAAGATATCGTAGATGCTCTGAAGCGTCCAATGCGTGACCCCCGTGATGCGTTCCCTCAGCCATTGCTTAAGACGGATGTCCTCAAAATGGAGGACTTGCAAAAAGGAATGGAACTCCAAGGAACTGTACGAAACGTAGTAGATTTTGGGGCGTTCGTCGATATTGGTGTGAAGCAAGATGGACTTGTGCATATTTCAAAGCTTAAAAAAGGATTCGTGCGTCACCCTCTAGAAGTAGTGGCGTTAGGGGATATCGTCACGGTATGGATTGACGATGTGTCTGTAGAAAAAGGACGAGTTTCTTTAACAATGATCCAACCCGTGGTCTGATGAAGAAGGAGAAGGTAAATGAACGAACAGCAACTGCAACAATTGACGGAACATCTTTCGCTTACTTTTTTTCATAAGCCTTTTTTACACGAGGCTCGATTTAATGCTCGTTTGCGAACAACTGGAGGCCGCTATTTGCTCAGCACTCACGACATTGAAATAAATCCGCTCTATTTACAAATGGGTGAGGAAGAAATTGTAGGCATTATTAAGCATGAACTGTGTCATTATCATCTTCATATAGAAGGAAAAGGATATCAGCATCGTGATGCAGATTTTAAAACTTTATTAAACAGTGTGGGAGCGCCTAGATTTTGTCAGGCGCTTCCACGTATAAATAAGAGACAAGCGTCCATACTACACATCTACAGATGCCTTAAATGCTCTCAAAATTATAGTCGGAAAATTCGCATGAATACCGAGAAATACAGGTGTGGCAAGTGTTCAGGGAGACTAGGATACATCGGAATAAAAAAACTATAAAAATATAACGAAAAACTGTTGACCTTTTTATAAGCTGTATCTATAATAATAAAAGTCAGCTGATGACGCAGCACTAATAAAGACGTTCCGAAGTAGCTCAGTTGGTAGAGCATCCGGCTGTTAACCGGCAGGTCGCAGGTTCGAGTCCTGCCTTCGGAGCCATTACATGGCCCCTTGGTCAAGCGGTTAAGACACCGCCCTTTCACGGCGGTAACACGGGTTCGAATCCCGTAGGGGTCATTTTTTTCTTGCTTTTATACATAATGTGGTCCCGTGGTGTAGCGGTTAACATGCCTGCCTGTCACGCAGGAGATCGCGGGTTCGATTCCCGTCGGGACCGCCATTTTATTACTGGGGTATAGCCAAGCGGTAAGGCAACGGATTTTGATTCCGTCATGCCTAGGTTCGAATCCTAGTACCCCAGCCATTTTACAGAGAGCCATTAGCTCAGTTGGTAGAGCATCTGACTTTTAATCAGAGGGTCGAAGGTTCGAGTCCTTCATGGCTCACCATTTACCCTTGACAAGTACCTTAGTACTTTTATAGAATAGTAAATGTCGCATAAGCATCATGATTGTCTACGCGGTCGTGGCGGAATGGCAGACGCGCTAGGTTGAGGGCCTAGTGGGAGTAATCCCGTGGAAGTTCGACTCTTCTCGGCCGCACCATTCAAATACAAGCGCCCGTAGCTCAATTGGATAGAGCGTCTGACTACGGATCAGAAGGTTGTGGGTTCGACTCCTGCCGGGCGCGCCAAATAACTTTATATCTTCATACTACGCGGGTGTAGTTTAGTGGTAAAACCCCAGCCTTCCAAGCTGGTGATGAGGGTTCGATTCCCTTCACCCGCTCCAATTTATTTGTGAGCTTTGAACATTGAAAACTGAACATGCAAGACGTCAAATTAACTTTCGATACTAACCCTCGTTAGTAGAGAAAGATATTTTTTTGGATATCGATATTTGAGTGTCTGACACTTGAATAAATGATGCCAGCAACAAAATGAGCTTATATTAAGTTCTCTTTTATGGAGAGTTTGATCCTGGCTCAGGACGAACGCTGGCGGCGTGCCTAATACATGCAAGTCGAGCGGATG
>NZ_PCGR01000003.1 GCF_002798305.1 Chryseomicrobium excrementi | reverse complement strand
CATCCGCTCGACTTGCATGTATTAGGCACGCCGCCAGCGTTCGTCCTGAGCCAGGATCAAACTCTCCATAAAAGAGAACTTAATATAAGCTCATTTTGTTGCTGGCATCATAATGATGTCCATTTTTGAACGTCCGTCACATCCCGTTATAGGAAGTGACTTGGTTCTGTTTGCGTCACGCACACCCAACGGGGGTCGGGGTGGTGACGCTCTATCTTGACGTCTTGCATGTTCAGTTTTCAATGTTCATATGTCGTCTTGAGACAACTTTCATATAGTAACAAAACATTCAATGTGTTGTCAACTATTTGTTTCGTCTCGTTTTGGCGACCTCTGTATCTTAGCATCGTTTTAAACATATCGTCAACGGTTTTTCATAACTTTTCCTAAAGTTTTTTCGTTTTTCTATTCATTTACAAGATGATGTGATGCATTTGTTTATTCAACACAACATATCCGGCAAGAGAAATGTCTTTACACCTCGTCCGTTAAATCTCTAAACTATCAAAACTTATAAAAGCTTAGAATCAACCGTTATATGAAAATAAGAAAACCGCTCATTATTGAGCGGCTTGCTGCTTCCGAGCCTTGCGTCGTTCTTCACGTTTCGCTAGGTCGATCTCGGATTGTTTATTGTACTTTGGTAATGCTAGAAGTTGGAATGCATTCACCGCGAGTATGGGGAACAGTAGTAATGTAACCCAGCTGTCTACATTCTCAGCTCGCACCATAAGCACAGGCAACCATTCAAGCGTTGATACAACGATCATAAAAAATAAAGCAGAAATCAATGCATGTTTCTTAGTTAGTCTCGCTTTGATGATGGCTACTGTTACCGATGTTCCAATAAGAACAGCCAGTAATCCTAAATACAGTAGTAGTTGGGATGTCGATGCGCTACCTGGACGGAAACGGAAAATAATCAAATCTGCGATAACGATAATAATTAATAAGATCTGCACCCAATTCCATAATGTCAGACTACGGAAAATGTTGACCCCCATCTGGTGAATCGTAAGATAAGCGAAGAATCCCATCTGAGCAATGACGCTTACAGTGAAGCCCATTACCATCATAAATGCGAAAGCTGCAAAGAACTCTCCCCACTGCCCTGCTTGGAAATAGCTAGCGAAAGCATCGTCCCATCGTATGAATAAGCCGAGCACACCTGTGATTAATCCACCGATGAGCATCGCGCGTACAAAAAATTTAAACCAATTTCGTATTGTCACGAAAAGTCCTCCATCTCTTTCTAGTTCTTAACGATTGTATCAAATTTTTTAGATAAAAATCTATGAAAGCTCTTCATCCTAGTATATTTCCCTAGCAATTGTGAACACTAATTGAAAAAGGGGTGACGATAATGCGCTACATAGTAGTCTTAAGCTGTATGCTGCTTCTCTCTGCCTGTTCTCCAGATAACGACAAAACGAGCTATGAGGAGACAAAGAAAATGGTCGTTGATGCGTTGCAAACCGAGGAAGGAAAGAAAGCCCTTCGCGATACTCTTGGTGATCCGACATTTCAGAAAATGTTAGTGCTAGAGCAAGATGTAGTAAAACAATCTAAAGAAGCCGTATTTTCACGCGATGTGAGAATACGGCTTTGTTCTATCTACGCGCGGTCAATCACTTGTTGCGCGATTTCGTTATACAGTTTTCCTGTTGGGTGCGATTCTTCATATACAGATGGTGCAAAATCTTCGTTGTCCCAGTCCGGTTGGCCAAGTGGAATCTGTCCGAGTAGCACGGTACGAAGCTCATCAGCAAGTTTCGGTCCGCCACCTTTACCAAATACCATTTCACGCTCACCTGTAGACTTTGACTCATACCAAGACATGTTCTCGATAACTCCAAGTACTGCGTGGTCCGTCTGAAGAGCCATTGCCCCTGCACGTGCCGCTACAAATGCTGCCGTTGGGTGTGGTGTTGTTACAACGATTTCTTTAGAAGCCGGAAGCATCTGGTGAATGTCTAGTGCCACATCTCCTGTACCTGGTGGTAAGTCGAGTAGCAAGAAGTCTAGCTCGCCCCACTCTACATCTTTAAAGAATTGATCCAATACTTTACCAAGCATTGGTCCACGCCATACAACTGGAGCGTTGTTCTCTACGAAGAAGCCCATCGAGATGACTTTGACGCCTTTACGCTCTACTGGAATGATGCGGTCTTCTTTGATTTGAGGATTTTCTCGAATCCCCATCATGTCCGGTACGCTGAATCCATAGATATCTGCGTCGACCAGACCCACTTTTTTACCAAGACGCGCAAGCGCGACTGCCAAGTTCACAGATACTGTAGATTTCCCTACGCCACCTTTACCAGATGCGATCGAGATGATCTTCACGCTAGTTGCTGGAGACGTCAAGCTCTCAGCCGCTGCACCGAGTTGTCCACGGAACTGTTCTAACGCTTCTTTTGGTAATTCTTCAAAACGAATCCCTACAGTTGCGACGCCGGCACTTTTCAATGTATCGACGACTTTTGTCTGAAGCTGCATTTGCTCTGCTGTATTGGTTTTTGCGATAGCTACTTTGACACTTACATAGTTCTTTTCTTCTTTGATTTTGACGGAAAGAATGCCGTTTGTTTCTTCGAGTGTTTTATGTAGAAACGGATCTTCGAGTTTCCCAAGAAGAGCCCGTACCTCTTGTTCGTTTAGCATGCTCAAAACTCCTTTTTGTCCTAGTCGTCTACTAGTATAGCATACCCCTGTTGCGTAGGGGATGGTTGTGCTTGCGACTGAAAAAACTGTTCGAGTCCTTCTACAATACCTTGTGCAATTTGCTGTTGATATTCCTTCGATTGGAGCAATTCTCGTTCTTCATCGTTGCTAATAATACCCGTTTCGACAAGGACCGCTGGAGCATTCGCTTTTTTGAGTAAATAGATTTGACGAATCACCATGGCTTCATGTTCTGTATTTTGAAGTGTATCTCGGAGGCTTTGTTGGATGGCTTTTGCGAGAGGTTGACCATTGACGGTGCCTTCTTCATGGAAAAACACTTGGGCACCTCGCCATTTAGATTGTGGGACGGCGTTCACCTGGACACTGAGGATCGCATCGGCTTTTGCTTCATTCATTTTCTATTCACGGTATAGGAGATCGGCTCGTTTGCGCGCTCGGACTGTTGGGTACTCTCCATCTGGTTGTGCTTCTTCTATAGCATCCGCTTCAGTCGAACGAGTGAGGATGACGGACGCTCCGCGTTTCTCGAGTTGCCGCTTCACTTCTTGGACGAGTTGCAGCGTGATCGTGCTCTCAATCACTTCTCCATGACTGGCTCCCCCGTCTACTCCCCCACGCCCTGGATCTAGAACAATCATTTTCCCCTCAAGTGCGTCCGGTCCGAATCTCCCCATCATCCCATTCGCTTGCTGAGACCATGTCCAGATTCCGGTAACGATGATGACGCCCAGCAGCAACTATCTCTTTTTCATACCTCGACTCCTTTTTGATGCAGTGTATGCGGGGGAGGTTTTGGGTATGTGTTGGGGGACTACGGGGGGACTGAATTTTAGGATGTGAATTGAGTCATGACGGAATACTTTAGTTGAGTGATTACTACAGTAACTGCTCTGATTGTGACGTTAGCAGGCTCCACCCTTACGTTAGCTCTCCCCACTCTTACATTCCTCGCTTTAGGGAAACTATCCACGCCCCCACCCCCAGCAACCCAAGCCCTTCCTAGTAAGATCTTCACCCAACAAAAAAACCCACCCTCGCCGAAGCGAGAATGGGTTTTGTATCGTGTTCCAGCAATTAACGTTTTGAGAACTGAGGTGCACGACGAGCGCCTTTAAGACCTGGCTTTTTACGCTCTTTCATACGTGGGTCACGTGTTAAGAATCCAGCAGATTTTAATTTCCCGCGGAAGTCTGGGTCTACAGTAAGTAGAGCACGTGCGATACCGTGACGGATAGCACCAGCTTGACCAGTGAATCCTCCACCGTTTACGTTTACGTGTACATCGTAGCTACCAAGAGTTTCAGTAGTTACAAGTGGTTGTTTGATAATTTGCTCAAGCGTTTCGTATGGAACGTAGTCCGCTACTTCACGTTTGTTGATGATGATTTTACCTTCGCCCGGTACTAAACGTACGCGTGCAACTGAGCTTTTACGACGGCCTGTGCCGATATATTGAACTTGTGCCAAGGGTATGTCCTCCTCTTAATGATTATCCGCGAAGCTCGTATGCTTCTGGTTGTTGTGCTGCATGTTGGTGTTCTGCTCCAGCATAAACGTGAAGCTTACGGAACATTTGACGACCTAAAGAGTTTTTAGGAAGCATGCCTTTGATTGCTAGTTCTAGCATTTGAGTTGGGTACTTAGTACGCATTTCAAGAGCTGTACGTTGCTTTAATCCACCAGCGAATTGAGTGTGACGGTAGTAGATTTTGTCTTGCAACTTGTTACCTGTTAATTCGATTTTGTCAGCGTTGATGATGATTACGTGATCACCTGTGTCAACGTTTGGTGTGAATGTTGGTTTGTTTTTACCACGTAAGATAGATGCTACTTCTGAAGCTAGACGACCAAGAGTTTGGCCTTCCGCGTCAACAACTAACCACTTACGCTCTACTTCGTGACCTTTAGCCATGAATGTTGTACGCATGTATATTGTCCTCCTAATAACGATCTGATTCGTTCTTGAATTTTCTATTTAACCTAACAATTAAGTTTCGGGGCTTATTTGTGGGGTTTGAAAATACCATACATCATCGTATAACAGATACGGCCTGATGTCAAGCGATTTTCAAAAAACACCTGGAAAAGTTGCTATAAAGTTTCATAGCCAACTTTTTCGAGATACAAGCCCTGCGGTGGCGCGGTTTTGCCAGCCTTACTGCGGTCCATGGCCGCGATGATTTCGACCATCTCCGAAGGCTCGCGTTTGCCGATGCCGATTTCCCACAAAGTTCCCGCAATAATTCGCACCATATTGTACAAAAAGCCGTTTCCGGTGATCACTAGGTGGAGCTGGTGATCCTGCTGCTCCAGACGCGCTTCGTAAATACTTCGCACAAAATCTTGGATACTTGTGTTCGCAGCACTGAAACTTCGGAAGTCATGTTCTCCGATAAGGTGATTAGCCGCTTCCTGCATCCGTGACAGCTCCGGACGCTTTCCTTGTACATAAGACACCATATGACGCTCAAACGGCATAGGGATGTCCTCAAGCGTCCATTTGTAGCGATAGGTCTTCCATTTTACGTCAAAGCGCGCATGAAAGTCGTCAGCCACCTGTTCCACTTGTAAAATTCGAATGTCATCTGGTAGCTGGGCATTGAGACCCTTTACCCACCCCATTGGTGGAATCGACAGTCGACTATCAAAATGGATGACCTGGCCTGTCGCATGCACTCCGGTGTCTGTACGTCCACTTGCTGTGATACGCGTCTTCACACCTTGGTGCATCTTCGTCAAGACGGTTTCGATCTCCTCTTGAACGGTGCGGCCATTCGGTTGAACCTGATAGCCCGAGAAGCCGCTTCCGTCATAGCTGATGATAGCTCGTAAACGCATGGTCCTCTCCCCCTACGACCTTAATAAGAAAAGCCCGACTGCAAATACGACCAGTAAGAGAATCGCTACCGTGTCGCGAAGGTTCCAGTCCAGTTGACGGTAGCGCGTGCGTCCCTCGCCACCTTTATAACCTCGAACTTCCATTGCAGTAGCAAGGTCTTCTGCACGCTTGAACGCGCTGACAAATAGAGGAATCAACAAAGGAACAACAGCTTTCATTCGCTCTTTGAATGGCCCTGTCGTCATATCCGACCCTCTCGCCATCTGGGCTTTCATGATTTTGTCCGTCTCGTCCATAAGCGTTGGAATGAAGCGAAGCGAAATCGACATCATTAAAGCAAGTTCATGTACCGGTAGCTTGATTTTCTTTAAAGGATTCAACAACAGTTCAAGTGCATCTGTAATCGAGATCGGTGTCGTCGTAAGTGTCAAAATTGTCGTCATCACAACCAGTACGAAGAACCGGATTGCAATGAAAATACCTTGAATTACACCGCCTGTGTAGATTTCTGTGAATCCTAAATCGAGCAGCACCGTTCCTTCTTTGGTGAAGAACGTGTGCAACAAGAAGGTAAAGACCAGTAAGAACAACACAGGCTTCAGACCACTGACGATAAAGTAAAAGCGAATTCCGGATACTGCGACGATTGTTAACGTGAACGCAATCAACAAGCCATAGGTGATCCAGTTGTTCGCTAAGAACACAATGGCGATGAACAAGAACACGAAGACGAGTTTCGCTCGCGCGTCAATTCGGTGAACAATCGAGTCTCCCGGGATGTAACGACCAAAAATCATTTTCTCAAGCATCAGTTCATCCCCTCCCCATTCGGCGTCCAGTAGCTAGCTAGTGCTTCAGCAAGCTCTTCTTCCGTCAGATAGAGTGTCGGGAACTCATGCCCGGTCATCTCTTCAATTGTGCGCTGCAGCTTCACAGACTGAGGAAGCTCCAAACGGAAATCTTCTAGAAGTTCGGTCTGTGCGAACACTTCTTGTGGGGTCCCTTCGACGACACATTTCCCGCTGTGCATGATGGCAATCCGGTCTGCATATCGCCCCGCATCTTCCATACTGTGCGTCACGAGAACGGTCGTCAGCCCTTTTTCACGGTGAAGACGGGCGAACAAGTTCATGATCTCTTTACGACCTCGTGGATCCAGTCCAGCTGTCGGCTCATCAAGGACGAGCACCTCAGGGTCCATAGCAAGAACTCCGGCAATTGCTACTCGGCGCATCTGGCCACCAGACAAGTCAAACGGAGATTTCTCCAGTACTTGTTGTGGCAATCCAAGAAGACCGACCAGTTCATGCGCACGTCGAAGTGCTTCTTCTTCTGGGACACCAAAGTTCATTGGACCAAACATGATGTCTTTTTCCACAGTCTCCTCGAACAACTGGTGCTCAGGGAACTGAAACACAATGCCGACACGTTGACGGACCGATTTTAACTCTTTCGGCTTCTGACCGGCATCAATGCGTTTATCACCGATCTGCACGGTCCCAGACGTTGGCTTCAGAATCGCATTCAAATGTTGCAGGATGGTCGATTTCCCAGAGCCAGTGTGCCCGATGATGGCCTGGTAGCTGCCTGACGGAATCGTCAAGTCCACATCATACAAAGCGCGTTTCTCAAATGGCGTACCTGCCGCGTAGGCATAGCTTACTTGTTGGAGTTTAATGTCCATAAGGCATCCACCAATTCTTGCTCTGACATAATCGTTGACGGCACATCTAGCCCGCGTGCACGGAGCAGCGCCGCAACATTCGCTGCAAATGGAAGGTCAAGTCCAAGTCCCGTAATCTGCTCGCGGTTAGCAAACACGTCTTGCGGACTTCCTTCTAAAAACTTCTCTCCGCCGTTCATTACAATGACACGGTCTGCAAGCATCGCTTCTTCCAAGTCATGTGTAATAGACAGGACGGTTACATCAGACGTCTCACGGAGCGTCTGAAGGGTCTGAATGACCTCTCGGCGCCCTTGAGGATCCAACATCGAAGTGGCCTCATCTAAAATCAATAATTTTGGTTGCATCGCTATAGCGCCTGCAATGGCCACACGCTGTTTCTGGCCACCTGATAGGTGATGGGGCTCCTGATTAACGAATTCCGACATCTGGACCTGTTGCAGGGCTGAATGAACACGCTGGACCATATCTTCGTATGGAATCCCATTATTTTCTAAAGCGAATGCCACATCGTCTTGTACTGTAGCTCCTACAAACTGATTGTCTGGGTTTTGAAAGACCATCCCTAGCTGGGAACGGCTCTCCCATAACGTCTCTTCTGTCAAACGGTGTCCAAACAACTCAACGCTTCCCTCACTTGGGAAGAGCAAGCCATTGATCAGCTTGGCCATAGTAGATTTACCTGAACCATTATGTCCGACAATCGCAATCCATTCTCCTTGATTGACGGAGTAGGATACGTGGGACACAGCGGGTTTGATAGGTTCTTCTGAAGGATACGTGAACGACACATCCTGTAAACGAACAACGGTTGTCATGAATGACTCCTCCTCTAGCTGTCTCATCTTCTCTCATCTAGGCTTTTTACTGTGCCCGAAGCAATGCACGGCTATGCATTCTTTCCGAAACAGTCGGTTTTTTGGGTAATAAAAAAGCGCGCACCTCATCAGTGCGCTCTTCAGGGTTGTGCAGGCTGCTTGCTCAAGGCATGCCTGCTTGATGAGGTGCGTAGAGCTAGACGAGACGCCACCTAGAAGGTCCGCTCATCATAACGCTCAGCCTTTTTAATTGTCGTATAAATCGTTTGAAAAAGAGAGAGTCTGGGTGAACCCTAAACCCTCTCTCGTTTGTCTTACACTAATTCGATCACTACTACTGGTGCGCCGTCTCCACGACGTGGACCAACTTTCATGATACGAGTGTAACCACCTTGACGATCTGCGTAGCGTGGTGCTACATCATCAAATAGTTTAGATAAAGCGTATACTGATGTTTCATTGCCTTCTTCATCTGTTTTCACAGCTGTTTCATTGCGAATGTAAGCAGCAGCTTGACGGCGAGCATGAAGATCGCCACGCTTTCCTAGTGTGATCATTTTTTCAACTACAGAACGTAATTCCTTCGCACGTGCTTCAGTTGTCTGAATACGCTCGTTGATAATTAGGTCCGTAGTTAAGTCACGTAACATTGCTTTACGCTGAGAACTTGTACGTCCAAGTTTGCGGTAACCCATGGATGTTTCCCTCCTTTAGTTCAATAATTATCTAGCTGAATCAAATTTAGCGCTTAGTCTTCTTTACGTAATCCTAAGCCAAGCTCATCTAACTTCGCTTTTACTTCTTCAAGTGACTTGCGTCCAAGGTTACGAACTTTCATCATGTCGTCTTCTGACTTGTTAGCAAGTTCTAGAACCGTATTGATTCCAGCACGCTTCAAGCAGTTGTAAGAACGAACAGAAAGATCAAGCTCTTCAATTGTCATTTCCAAGACTTTTTCTTTTTGATCTTCTTCTTTTTCGACCATGATTTCAGCAGTTTTTGCCTCATCCGTCATGCCAACAAAGATGTTCAAGTGCTCCGTTAAGATTTTAGCTCCAAGCGAAATCGCCTCTTTTGGACCGGTGCTGCCATCTGTCCACACATCAAGCGATAATTTGTCGAAGTTAGTCGATTGACCAACACGAGTATTTTCCACTTGAAAATTAACGCGTGAAACTGGAGTATAAATAGAGTCGATCGGGATTACGCCGATAGGAAGATCCTCACGTTTGTTTTGATCAGCAGGAGTATAGCCACGGCCTCGGTTAGCGTATAAACGCATACGAAGGTGTCCGTTTTTGCCGATTGTTGCGATATAGAGTTCAGGGTTCAAAATTTCAACATCGCTGTCATGAGTAATGTCTGCAGCAGTCACTGTTCCTTCACCTTTTACATCGATTTCGATGACTTTTTCTTCATCGGAATAGATTTTAAGTGCAAGTTTCTTCACGTTCATAATGACCGATGCTACGTCTTCAACAACGCCCTCAATAGTTGAGAACTCGTGAAGTACACCGTCAATTTGAATAGATGTCACTGCAGCTCCTGGTAAAGAAGACAGAAGAATGCGGCGTAGTGAATTCCCCAAAGTATTTCCATACCCACGTTCTAGCGGCTCAACAACAAATTTGCCATATTTCGCATCTTCGCTGATTTCTATCGTTTCAATCTTTGGTTTTTCGATTTCCAGCATACTACTTTACCCTCCCTCAAAACATCGAATGTATAGGACTTGCCATCATGAATTCGATCGTTGCTGATTTTCATCAGTCCAATAAATGATGCAGTTTCACCTATTACACGCGACGGCGTTTTGGTGGACGGCAACCGTTATGTGGAACTGGAGTTACGTCTTTAATAGCAGTTACATCTAGACCTGCAGCTTGAAGTGCACGGATAGCCGCTTCACGACCAGCACCAGGACCTTTTACTGTTACTTCTAACGTTTTTAAACCGTGTTCCATAGAACCCTTTGCAGCTGTTTCAGCAGCCATTTGTGCAGCGAATGGAGTAGATTTACGTGATCCACGGAATCCTAATGCTCCAGCGCTTGACCATGAAAGGGCATTTCCTTGCATGTCAGTAATCGTAACGATTGTATTGTTGAATGTAGAACGGATGTGAGCGATACCAGATTCGATATTCTTTTTCACACGACGTTTACGAGTTTGTTGTTTACGTGCCATGTTGAAGAAAAACCTCCTTTACCGATTATTTTTTCTTGTTCGCTACAGTTTTACGAGGACCTTTACGCGTACGCGCATTGTTCTTCGTATTTTGTCCACGAACTGGTAGACCACGACGGTGACGGATACCACGGAATGATCCGATTTCCATTAGACGTTTGATGTTTAGAGAGATTTCACGACGAAGATCTCCTTCTACTTTAAACGCACCGACTGCTTCACGAATTTTGTTTAGCTCATCTTCAGTTAAGTCGCGTACGCGTGTATCTTGAGATACGCCAGCAGCTTCTAAAACTTTCTGAGCTGTGTTTTTACCAATACCATAAATGTATGTTAATGAAATTACAACGCGCTTATCGCGAGGAATATCAACACCAGCAATACGTGCCATGAGTGCACCTCCTTCAAATTAACCTTGTCTTTGTTTGTGTTTAGGGTTTTCACAGATTACCATAACTTTACCGCGTCGGCGAATAACCTTACATTTTTCGCAGATCGGTTTTACAGATGGTCTCACTTTCATCTAACCTAACCTCCTTAATAGTCCGGAGTGCAAAAGATTATTTAAAACGGTACGTAATACGACCGCGAGTTAAATCATAAGGAGATAGTTCAATTGTGACTTTGTCTCCAGGAAGAATACGAATAAAGTGCATCCGGATCTTGCCAGAAACGTGCGCCAAAATAGTATGACCATTCTCAAGTTCTACCTTGAACATAGCATTTGGCAAAGTCTCAACCACTGTTCCTTCGACTTCAATTACATCATCTTTCGCCATCAACCCAGTCTCCCTTCTTATACAAATCAAGCCGAAGCCCATTCGCTGTTCTGTTGCTTCATACAGGTACGATCGTCTGCTGAGAGCATATGTCTGGAAAGCATGAGAGATGTTCGAAAGACACTCGTAAGGCTTCGCATAAAGCAATCGATGCTTCCACGAAACCCATTATACCCCTTCCAATAGGCAGTTGTACACTAACCTATCATCCGTTCGTATACCGGGCGCAATATGCTTTTGCAGCTCTCGAGAAAAACATGTTTCTTGTTGCATACCACCCGGACGTCCGAAGACAAGAACCGGGGTTACTTGCGGTGGTTTGTTAATAGAGCATCGATATCAGCAAATACTTTCGTGATATGTTGCTGACCATCAATATTTGTCAACACGCCTTTATCGCCATAAAAGTCGAGTAGGGGCTGTGTTTGCTTCATATTTACTTCCAGACGGTTTGATACCGTTTCTGGATTATCATCCGCACGTTGATACAATTCGCCACCGTCTTTATCACATTTGCCTTCCTCTTGTGGAGGGTTGAACACTAAGTGATAGGCCGTACCGCATTCTTTACAGATGCGACGACCGGTTAAACGTTTAATCAATTCCTCTTGCTCCACTTGGATATTGATCACATGCTCTACAGATTTCCCCATATCCGCAAGTGTTGCATCCAAAGCTTCTGCTTGAGGTACTGTGCGAGGGAAGCCATCTAATAAGAAGCCTTTCTCACAGTCTGCTTGGCTTAAACGTTCACGAACAATACCAATCGTTACTTCATCAGGTACTAATGCACCTTGATCCATAAACGATTTTGCTTCAAGACCTAGTGCCGTTTGGTTTTTGATCGCCGCACGGAACATATCGCCTGTAGAAATATGAGGGATTTCGTACTTCTCAACAATTTTATCTGCTTGCGTACCTTTTCCGGCACCTGGCAAACCCATTAAAACGATATTCATACGTTTTTTCCTCCCTCTTATCAATAGGTCGAAAGAGGAACGAGATGTTCCCTTTTCAACCTCTTACTTCATAAACCCTTTATAGTGACGCTTCACAAGCTGTGACTCTAGCTGTTTCATTGTCTCTAGTGCTACCCCAACAACGATGATCAAGCTTGTTCCACCGATTTGCGCAGATTGTGGCAACCCAGCAAATTCAATGAATAACAATGGCATGATTGAAATCACTGCTAAGAAAATAGCTCCGACAAATGTTAAGCGGTAGAGGACAGTTGTTAAGTAATCTTGCGTCTGGCTTCCTGGACGAATCCCCGGAATGTATGCCCCTTGCTTCTTCAAGTTGTCTGCCATATTCTCTGGATTCACCTGAATGAATGCATAGAAGTATGTGAAGGCAACGATCAAAGCAACAAAGAGTACCATACCGATTGGCTGCGTGTAATCAAGGACACGTGTCATTGCTTCTGTAACCGAGTTGGTACCGAAGAACAACGTCAATGATTGTGGCGCCATTAGAAACGCAGAGGCGAAAATTACTGGGATGACTCCCGCCGCGTTAACTTTTAATGGTAAGTGTGTTTGCTGACCGCCTGTTTGAGAGGAGCCTGCAACACGTTTTGCATATTGAATTGGAATTTTACGTAGTGCCTGCTGGATGTAAATAACACCCACAGTAACTGCGATAATTGCCAATAAAATTAATGCGAGAATAGCAATATTGATGAATAGGGCATCGCCCGCTCCTTCAATTTGCGTTGCGTAGATCTGGTTCACTGCTGTTGGAATCGCAGCTACGATACCTGCGAAGATGATAATGGAAATCCCGTTACCTACTCCGTGTGCTGTAATTTGCTCACCAATCCACAGCAAGAATGCTGTACCTGCAGTCAATACGATAGCAATAACCACATAAGTCATTACGCCGTCGTCTTGAATCAGTTGACCACCGTACATACGGTTGAACCCGTAAGACATGGCGATCGCTTGAATGAACGCTAATACGATTGTGAAATAACGAGTGAATTGCGCAAGTTTCCGTCGACCGACTTCACCTTGTTTTGCCCACTCAGTAAATTTAGGGACAACATCCATTTGCAAGAGTTGCACAATGATGGATGCGGTGATGTATGGCATGATTCCCATCGCAAGGATTGAGAAGTTAACCAACGCCCCTCCACCGAAGATGTTTAGGAATCCAATGATTCCTAATTCATCTGATGCACGTAGGACGTCTGCATCTACGTTTGGTACTGGAATGAACGTTCCCAGACGGAAGATGACAAGCATTGCTAACGTGAATAGAATTTTATTTCTAATATCTCGCACACGCATAAAGTTAGAGATTGTTTGAAACATTAAATCACCTCGACGGATCCGCCGGCATTCTCAATCGCTTCTTTAGCAGAAGCAGAGAACTTGTGAGCTTGAACAGAAAGCTTTTTGTCAAGAGTTCCGTTACCAAGGATCTTGATTCCAGATCTTTCTTTGCTCACTACACCTGTTTCAATAAGAAGAGCAGGTGTAACTTCTGTGCCCTCTTCGAAACGGTTAAGCGCATCTAGGTTGACTACAGCATATTCTTTACGGTTAATGTTTGTAAATCCACGTTTTGGTAAACGACGGAACAATGGGTTTTGTCCACCCTCAAATCCTGGGCGTACTCCACCGCCAGAACGAGCGTTTTGCCCTTTGTGACCTTTACCCGAAGTTTTACCATTACCAGAACCTGTACCACGACCTACGCGGTTGCGTTCTTTACGTGAACCTTCAGCTGGTTTTAACTCATGTAGTTTCAACTGGTGGCACCTCCTTAATTGTAAAATCAGAGAATTACTTCTCGTTAACTGTGACTAAGTGTGCTACTTTCGTGATCATACCACGAATTGCAGCGTTGTCTTGGTGTTCAACTGTTTGGTGCATCTTACGAAGACCAAGTGCTTCCGCAACTTTACGTTGGTTAGGCTTTGAACCGATCAAACTTTTAGTTAGGGTGATTTCTAATTTGTTTGCCATTGTCAATTCCCCCCTTATCCTAATAGTTCTTCCACAGATTTACCACGTAGCTTTGCAACATCCTCAGCACGTTTCAGTTGTGTTAAACCTTCAACAGTAGCACGAACCATGTTGATTGGTGTGTTAGAACCTAGTGATTTAGAAAGAATATCCGTAATACCAGCTAACTCAAGTACAGCACGTACTGGTCCACCAGCGATTACTCCTGTACCAGGTGCAGCAGGTTTGATTAAGATCGAACCAGCGCCGAAACGGCCAAGCACTTGGTGAGGTGTAGTTCCTTCTACCATTGGTACTTCGATTAAGTTTTTCTTCGCGTCTTCAACAGCTTTGCGGATCGCATCTGGAACTTCTTGCGCTTTACCAGTACCGAATCCAACATGTCCGTTTTTGTCACCAACAACGACTAATGCTGTAAAGCGGAAACGACGTCCACCTTTTACAACCTTAGCAACACGGTTGATAGTTACTACGCGTTCTTCGAATTCAAATTTGTTTGGGTCAATAGCACGCATGATGTATGTCCCTCCTTCTTCTTAAAATTCTAAGCCATTTTCGCGTGCAGCATCCGCTAATGCTTTCACACGTCCATGATATAAGTAACCTCCACGGTCAAATACAACATTAGTAACGTTCTTCTCTGCAGCGCGTTTTGCGATTGCTTCGCCAACTTTAGCTGCAGCTTCTACATTACCTGTAGCACCGTCAAAGTCTTTTTCCATTGTTGAAGCGCTAGCTAGTGTAACACCAGAAGCATCATCAATCAATTGTGCATAAATGTGTTGATTAGAACGGTATACGTTTAAGCGTGGACGCTCAGCAGTTCCCGTGATTTTTGTACGAACACGTGCATGACGTTTCTTACGAACTTGATTTTTATCTTGTTTCGTAATCACAGTGGTCACTCCTTTCTAATGCTTACGAGCATTATTTACCTGTTTTACCTTCTTTACGACGAACGTTTTCGCCTTCATAACGAATCCCTTTACCTTTATAAGGCTCTGGAGGACGTACTTGACGGATGTTTGAAGCTAATGCTCCAACGCGTTCTTTGCTGATCCCTTTAACGATTACCTTCGTATTTGAAGGAACTTCGATTTCAAGACCGTCTTCAGGTGTGAATTCAACTGGGTGAGAGTAACCTACGTTTAGAACAAGTTTCTTCCCTTGTAATTGTGCACGGTAACCTACCCCAACTAATTCTAAACCGCGTGAGAATCCTTCAGAAACGCCTGTGATCATGTTAGCTAGTAACGCACGAGTCGTTCCGTGGATTGTACGGTGTTCTTTTGATTCAGATGGACGAACTACAGAAAGTGTAGTACCTTCTTGTTCGATCTTCATATCTTGGTTGAACGTACGAGTTAACTCACCTTTAGGACCCTTAACAGTGACCGTATTGTCATCTGCAATTGTCAAGGTAACGTTAGCTGGTACTTCGATAACTTTTTTACCTACGCGAGACATGCTGTTGCACCTCCATTCATTTGTTACTGATTACCAAACGTAAGCGACGACTTCTCCGCCAACTTGTTTAGCACGAGCTTCTTTATCTGTTACAAGACCTTGTGAAGTAGAAATTAAAGCGATACCTAGTCCGTTAAGAACTTTAGGAACATCGTTAGTTTTCGCGTAAACGCGAAGACCTGGTTTTGAAATACGTTTTAAGCCAGTGATAACGCGTTCGTTATTTTGACCGTATTTCAAGAAGATACGAATGATACCTTGTTTGCTATCTTCTACATACTCAACATCACGGACGAAACCTTCACGCTTTAGAATTTCAGCGATTTCCTTCTTCAAGTTTGAAGCAGGCACTTCTAGTTTCTCGTGACGAACCATATTCGCATTACGAATGCGAGTCAGCATATCTGCAATTGGATCTGACATTGTCATTACATTTACCTCCTTCCCAGTTTAGGGGATTACCAGCTTGCTTTTTTAACGCCTGGAATTTGTCCTTTGTAAGCTAACTCACGGAAACAAATACGGCAAAGCTTGAATTTACGATATACAGAGTGCGGACGTCCACAACGCTCACAGCGTGTGTAGGCTTGCACTGGATGTTTTGGCGTACGTTTTTGTTTAGCGATCATTGATTTTTTAGCCACGATTTCGCCTCCCTATTATTTACTTTTGGAATGGCATACCGAATTGTGTCAATAACTCGCGAGCTTCTTCATCAGAGTTCGCAGTTGTTACAATTACGATGTCCATACCGCGGACTTTAGATACTTTGTCAAAATCGATTTCAGGGAAGATTAATTGCTCTTTCACACCTAAAGTGTAGTTTCCGCGACCGTCGAATGCTTTTTTAGAAACACCACGGAAGTCACGTACACGTGGAAGTGAGATTGAGATTAATTTATCCAAGAAGTCATACATACGCTCACCGCGTAATGTAACTTTCGCACCGATTGGCATACCTTCACGAAGACGGAAGCCGGCGATAGATTTTTTAGCTTTAGTGATTACTGGTTTTTGACCAGCGATTGTTTGCAGTTCTTCAACAGCAGCATCAAGTGATTTTGTGTTTTGGACAGCGTCGCCCACACCCATGTTGATCACGATTTTGTCTACTTTTGGCACCTGCATAACAGATGTATATTCAAACTTGCTCATTAGAGCAGGAGTAACTTCGTTAACAAACTTTTCTTTTAGGCGGTTCATGTGTGTACCTCCCTTCTTCATTTAGCTTATTTAATGATTTCACCAGATTTTTTAGCAACACGAACTTTTTTACCGTCTTCCATTTTGTAACCTACGCGTGTTGGTTCCCCAGATTTAGGGTCGATCAACATAACGTTTGATACGTGAATGGCAGCTTCTTGTTCAACAATTCCACCTTGTGGATTTGCTTGATTTGGCTTAGTGTGCTTTTTGACGATGTTTACACCTTCAACTAGCACGCGGTCTTTCTTAGGAAACGCTGAAAGGATCACACCTGTTTTCCCTTTGTCTTTCCCTGAGATTACCATGACTTTATCGCCTTTTTTTACATGCATTCTGTCGCACCTCCTTGATTGGCACTATCTCGTAATTAAAGAACTTCTGGAGCTAAAGATACGATTTTCATGAAATTGCTGTCACGTAGTTCACGTGCAACTGGTCCGAAAATACGAGTTCCACGAGGTCCTTTGTCGTCTTTGATGATGACACAAGCGTTCTCATCAAATTTGATGTACGTACCGTCTTTACGGCGAACTCCGCTCTTCGTGCGAACGATTACCGCTTTAACAACGTCACCTTTCTTGACAACGCCACCTGGTGTTGCTTTCTTAACTGTACATACGACGATATCGCCGATGTTAGCAGTCTTACGTCCAGTACCACCAAGAACTTTAATAGTTAAAACTTCACGTGCACCTGAGTTGTCAGCAACTTTCATACGACTCTCTTGTTGGATCATTTAGGTTACCTCCTTCCGGAAATAAATCGTTCCGAATTTTATTAGATAATAACCGCTTTTTCTACAACTTCCACTAAACGGAAACGTTTTGTAGCTGACAGCGGGCGAGTTTCCATGATGCGTACGATATCTCCTACTTGAGCTTCGTTCATTTCATCATGCGCTTTAAATTTCTTTGAATATTTTACACGCTTACCGTATAACTTGTGCTTTTTGTAAGTTTCAACTTGAACTGTTACAGTCTTGTCCATTTTGTCTGAAACCACTCGGCCTGTATACACTTTGCGTTGGTTACGCTCAGTCATGCTTGAAAACCTCCTTTATCAGTTGTTTGCACTGATTTCTCTTTCGCGAATCACAGTTTTCATACGTGCAATCGCTTTGCGGACTTCACGAATGCGAGCTGTGTTTTCTAATTGACCAGTCGCCAATTGGAAGCGAAGGTTGAAAAGCTCTTCTTTCAGTGATTTTACTTTTTGTTCGATCTCAGCTGTAGTAAGTTCACGGATGTCATTAGCTTTCATTAGATTCACCACCAATTTCTTGACGTTTAACTACTTTACATTTAACAGGCAGCTTGTGAGAAGCAAGGCGAAGAGCTTCGCGTGCAACTTCCTCAGATACTCCTGCAATTTCAAACATGATTTTTCCTGGTTTTACGACAGCAACCCAGCCTTCAGGTGCCCCTTTACCAGAACCCATACGTACCTCAAGAGGCTTTTTCGTATATGGTTTGTGCGGGAAAATTTTAATCCAGACTTTACCGCCACGTTTCATGTAACGTGTCATTGCAATACGTGCAGACTCAATCTGACGGCTTGTGATCCAGCTAGCTTCAGTTGACTGAAGGCCGTATTCACCAAATGTTACTTCTGTACCGCCTTTTGCTTGTCCGCGCATTTTTCCACGGTGTTGACGACGGTATTTAACGCGTTTAGGCATTAACATATTAGTTGCCTCCTTCCTCAGAGTTCTTCTTAGTAGGAAGGACTTCTCCACGGTAGATCCATACTTTAACGCCTAACTTACCATAAGTAGTATCAGCTTCAGCGTGTGCGTAATCGATATCAGCACGAAGTGTATGAAGTGGAACAGTACCTTCGCTGTAATGTTCAGCACGTGCGATGTCAGCTCCACCTAGACGACCAGAAACTTGCGTTTTGATCCCTTGTGCGCCAGCACGCATTGTGCGTTGGATAGCTTGTTTTTGTGCACGACGGAAAGATACACGGCCTTCAAGTTGGCGTGCAATTCCTTCAGCGACTAATTTCGCATCTAGATCCGCGCGTTTGATTTCAACGATGTTGATGTGTACACGCTTGCCAGTAAGTTCGTTTAAAGATTTACGTACAGCTTCAACTTCTGTACCACCTTTACCGATTACCATACCTGGCTTCGCAGTGTGAATTGTAATGTTCACACGTTTTGCAGCACGCTCGATTTCTACTTTAGAAACAGACGCGTCTTTTAGACGTGTGTCGATGAATTTACGAATTTTCAAATCTTCGTGTAAGAGTGTAGCGTATTCTTTTTCAGCGAACCATTTAGATTCCCAATCACGAATAATACCTACGCGTAACCCTATTGGATTGACCTTTTGACCCACGAATTATCCCTCCTTCTTCTCAGATACCACTACAGTGATGTGGCTAGTACGTTTGTTGATCGCACTCGCACGACCTTGTGCACGTGGACGGAAACGTTTTAATGTTGGACCTTCATCAACGAAGACCTCAGATACTACTAAGCTATTAATGTCTAAATCATAGTTGTGCTCTGCGTTAGCGACTGCAGATTTTAAAACTTTCTCCACAACTAGTGATGCAGAACGTGGTGTGTGGTTCAAAATTGCAACAGCTTCGCCAACTTGCTTACCTCGGATCAAATCAACGACTAATCGTACTTTACGAGGAGCAATGCGCACTGTTCTAGCAACTGCTTTAGCTTGTGCCATGTGGTGTTACCTCCTCTCAATTAGCGTCTTGTTTTCTTATCGTCAGCACCGTGACCTTTATAAGCACGTGTTGGTGCGAACTCGCCTAATTTGTGTCCAACCATATCTTCAGTTACGTATACAGGCACGTGTTTACGACCATCGTAGACTGCAATCGTTTGACCGATGAATGATGGGAAAATTGTAGAGCGGCGAGACCAAGTTTTGATTACTGACTTTTTCTCACTGTCCTTCTGAGCGTCCACTTTTTTCATTAAGTGATCGTCTACAAAAGGTCCTTTTTTCAAGCTACGACCCATTTTGGAACCTCCCTTAGTGATTCCACTACGGCTCCTACGAACCGCAGTTTAACCACTTTATTTTTTACGACGACGAATGATCATTTTGTCGGATTTGTTTTTCTTCTTACGAGTCTTCGCTCCTAGAGTTGGTTTACCCCATGGAGACATTGGAGACTTACGTCCGATTGGTGTACGACCTTCACCACCACCGTGTGGGTGATCGTTCGGGTTCATTACAGATCCACGTACAGTTGGGCGTTTACCTAACCAGCGTGAACGACCTGCTTTACCGATGTTTACTAGTTCGTGTTGTTCGTTTCCTACTTCACCGATAGTTGCACGGCAAACACCTAGGATAAGACGAACTTCACCAGATTGAAGACGTACGATTACGTACTTCCCTTCACGACCTAAAACTTGTGCAGATGTACCAGCAGAACGTACTAGCTGTCCACCTTTACCAGGTTTCATTTCGATGTTGTGGATTGTAGAACCCATAGGGATGTTTTCAAGTGGTAACGCGTTACCTACTTTAATATCCGCTTCAGGACCAGATACGATTTCCATACCTACTACTAATCCTTTTGGTGCTAAGATGTAACGTTTTTCTCCATCAACATAGTTGATTAATGCGATATTCGCAGAGCGGTTTGGATCATACTCGATTGTAGCAACGCGGCCTGGAATGCCATCTTTGTTGCGTTTGAAATCGATGATACGGTATTGACGCTTGTGACCGCCACCGTGATGACGAACAGTAATTTTACCTTGGTTGTTACGGCCGCCTTTACGCTTCACAGGTGCAAGCAATGATTTCTCAGGCTTGTTTGTTGTGATTTCAGCATAATCAAGACTAGTCATGTTACGACGTCCGTTTGTGGTCGGTTTATACTTTCTAATCGCCATTTTTTTCCCTCCTTCTTGGTTTTAACTCTTCTATAAGATTAGATCTCGAATAATTCGATTTCTTTGCTGTCAGCAGTCAATGTAACGATTGCTTTACGACGTTTGTTTGTGAATCCGCCGAAACGGCCAACGCGTTTGAATTTCCCTTTGTAGTTCATGATGTTTACTTTCGCAACTTCAACACCAAAGATTTCTTCTACAGCGCTTTTCACGTTTGTTTTTGTTGCGCGAGTGTCCACTTCGAAAGTGTACTTCTTATCGCCCATTAGTTCAGAAGAACGCTCGGTAATGACCGGACGTTTAATAATATCACGTGCTTCCATTATCCAAGCACCTCCTCCACTTTTTCTACAGCTGCTTTCGTCATAACTAATTGATCATGTCCAACAAGATCAAGAACATTGATGCCAGAAGCAGGAAGTACTGTGATACCAGCTAAGTTACGAGCAGATAATGCTACGTTCTCATCTAGATCAGCAGTAACGAACAATGCTTTTTTAGCGATTGAAAGATCTTTCAATACTTTAGCAAAGTCTTTTGTTTTTGGTGCATCGAATGATAATGCATCCACGACTACAAAGCTTTCTTCACGTACTTTAGAAGATAACGCTGAAAGAAGAGCTAAGCGACGAACTTTTTTCGGTAATTTGTAGCTGTAGCTACGTGGTACTGGACCGAATACGATACCACCGCCACGCCATTGTGGAGAGCGGATAGACCCTTGACGAGCACGGCCAGTTCCTTTTTGACGCCATGGCTTACGTCCACCACCAGATACCTCAGAGCGACCTTTCACTTTGTGGTTACCTTGGCGTAGAGAAGCACGTTGCGCAATAATTGCTTCAAACAGTACTGATTCGTTTGGTTCGATACCGAATACTTTGTCGCTTAATTCGATTTCACCAACTTCAGCACCTGTTAAATTTACAACTTTAACTTTTGCCATTCCTGTTTCCTCCTTTCTTCAAAGATTATTTCGATTTAATAGCAGCTTTAACAACTACTAATGATTTACGAGAACCAGGAACATTACCTTTTACTAATAGAAGGTTACGCTCAGCATCAATCTTCACAACTTGTAAGTTTTGGATTGTTACTGTGTTTCCACCCATTTGACCAGGTAATTTCTTTTGTTTGAATACACGGTTCGGAGCAACTGGACCCATTGAACCCGGACGACGGTGGTAACGAGAACCGTGAGACATCGGGCCGCGAGATTGTCCGTGGCGTTTAATTACACCTTGGAAACCTTTACCTTTTGTTACACCTGTTACATCGATTACATCGCCTTCAGCGAAACTTTCTACATTGACTACTTGACCAACCTCGTAATCAGCAGTATTAAGTCCGCGGAACTCGCGGATGAAGCGCTTAGGAGCAGTGTCCGCTTTTGCTACGTGTCCTTTAGCTGGTTTGTTAGAAAGCTTTTCACGCTTATCTTCAAAACCTAACTGGATCGCTTCGTAGCCATCCGTGTCAACTGTCTTCTTTTGTAAAACTACGTTTGGAGTAGCTTGGATTACAGTTACAGGGATTAGATCACCGTTCTCAGCAAATACTTGCGTCATACCGATTTTTCTACCTAAGATTCCTTTGGTCATTCGTCACACCTCCTGTTAATTGTTTGTTTTTTTATTTTTCTACCATTAAAGTTTGATTTCGATATCAACGCCAGATGGTAAATCAAGCTTCATTAACGCATCAACAGTTTGTGGTGTTGGGTTAACGATATCGATCAGACGTTTATGCGTACGCATTTCGAATTGCTCACGAGAATCTTTGTACTTGTGAACCGCACGCAAGATTGTGTACGTCGACTTCTCAGTTGGAAGTGGGATCGGACCTGATACACTAGCACCTGAACGTTTCGCAGTTTCTACGATTTTCTCAGCAGATTGATCAAGAATTCTGTGATCATACGCTTTTAAACGGATACGAATTTTTTGTTTTGCCATTATTTTCCCTCCTTTTCGCCTATTTTCTAGACATTCTCCACGAAAATTTTCCAGCACACGCGCCATGGCAAAGCGGCCGGGTGTGTCGGTAACCTCTCGCTTCATCGCAGTCAAAGACCAACATTCAACATTATAACGAAAATAAAAAGAATCCGCAAGTGTTTTTGCGAATTCTTTTTTGTTTCTTTTAATTAGAGAACCATTGCCGCAATCCAGCCGAAAATTATGAGTGGAATGTTGTAATGAATGAACGTTGGCACTGTAGTATCCCAGATGTGATTGTGTTGGCCATCTGCATTTAAACCTGATGTCGGCCCCAGTGTTGAATCTGATGCTGGTGATCCTGCATCTCCAAGTGCTCCTGCTGTTCCAATTAAAGCGATGATTGCCATAGGACCAAATCCTACTTCCATAGCAAACGGGACGAACAGTGTCGTAATGATTGGAATCGTAGCAAATGATGACCCTATACCCAACGTAACAACAAGGCCCACTACAAGCATCAGAAGGGCGGCTAGAGCTTGGTTGTTGCCAATAGCACTAGTTGTTCCTTCTACTAATGTTTCCACGTCACCAGTGGCCGTCATGACGCTAGCAAAGCCATTCGCCGCAATCATAACGAATCCGATGAATGCCATCATCTGCATTCCTTCTATAAGGACACGATCTGACTCGGACCAGCGCACGGCACGAGTCGCGAATAATACAGCAATACCTGCAAGTGCTCCCACAATCATGCTCTCAGTGAGCAATTGTCCAGCTAACGCAGCTGCTAGTGCTAGAATCGTAAATAAAATCGTCATTGGCGTTACTTTCACACGCTCAACTTCTACGGCCACTGTCTCGTTATAGTCACGCGCTTTTCTATAGCTTATGAAAACTGCTACAATCAGACCCACAACAAGACCAGCTGTCGGAATCAACATCGCCGTAGGAATGTCCGAACGGTCGATTGTCATCCCAGCCGCCTCCATCTGCGTTGCGATGATATCGTGGAAGATAGCACCGAATCCGTAAGGCAATAGAATATATGGCGCCGTTAAACCGAACGTCAAAATCGAAGCAATCAATCGGCGATCGATTTTCATTTTATTAAATAGTGGCAACAACGGTGGAATGAGTAATGGAATAAATGCGATATGAATTGGAATGATGTTTTGTGACGCTATAGACATCAATAAGATAGCTGCGAGTAAGAACCATTTGATCGTTCCAAAGTTACCTGATTTGTTCTGGTTAGCTGAATCCACCAGTTTGTCCACTAACCAAAGTGGCAATCCCGTGCGTGAGATAGCTACCGCAAAGCCCCCGAGTAACGCGTAGCTGAGTGCAATGGTCGCGCCCCCGCCAAGACCCTCGGTAATAGCTGTTAATGTATCCGTTAGTGACAATCCGGCAATAAGACCACCTGAGAGCGCACCAACTAGTAATGCGATGACCACGTTGACTCGCAACAAGCTGAGCACAAGCATGATCAATACCGCGATAAGTACTGCATTCATGGAATTTCCTCTTTTCTAGATAGAAATGATTAATGCTTTAATCTGCTAAACAAGTAGAGTATTAAAGTAACAAATGCTATGATAGCACGGGTATTTAGACGTGTCAACAAGAGTGATTGCTATTGTAAGATGCTTTTGTGCGGTGAGGAAGTTCCATAATTCGATAGGTGATTGAACCGCTCGACACAATGACCAAACAGACCGATTTAAGTATCGAAATTCTTCTTCCAATGGCTGAGCTTAACGAATTTATTGTCGAATCTTTGCGCCTCCCAAAGAAAATGCCGCCGAAATCGGCGACACTTTCACTCACTCTCAAGCTTTTTAATTTCCTTCTTCAATCGTTTTAAATCTTCTCCCGTAAACGTTGGATATTTCGGATCTAACTTTTCCATTAACTGAATCATGATTTCTGTCACAAGACGTCTACTATGCCATTCATCATCTGCCGGCAACACATACCAAGGACAGTAGCTGGTGGACGTATGATTTAGCATTTCTTCAAAAATTTTATGATAGTCATCCCAGTGCTCTCTTTCTTCTACATCGGCAAATGAAAACTCCCAATGTTTCTCTGGATTTTTCATTCGTTCGAGCAATCTGTCTTTCTGCTCCTCTTTCGACATGTGAAAGAAGAACTTTACAATATGAATGCCGTTTTCATAGAGGTATTTTTCATAATCATTTATTTGACGGTATCGCATCTTCCATATAGAACGTTTGTCAGCATGTGAAGGAATGTCTCCTTCTTCTAATAGATCATGAATACGAGGAGCAATGACTTCTTCATAATGAGATCGATTCAGAATGCCAATCTGGCCCCTGCTAGGCAAACCTTCTTGGATTCGCCGCAAATAATCTTTTGATTTCTCGTCCTCCGACGGTTTCCCTAGAGTGGTAGTTTTGAGTCCTTGCGCACTTAAGTTGGAGAAGATGTAGCTAATAGCTTCATCCTTCCCTGCTGCATCCATAGCTTGCAAAACAACGAGAATACCATGTTTCTCTTCAGCGTGTAATCGGTGATGGAGGGATTTCATCTGTTTCACCAAATCTGGAATGACTGTATCTCTTATGTGTTCATTCTCTTTTTTCTTATCTTCGGTAGTGGGATAGTCTTTTAAACGAATGGATTTGGTGCTGGGGACTTTGTATGTGCTGATCCGCATCAGGGATAGCCTCCTCTATTAGTATAGGGAACTTTACCCTTGATGAGATTTGGACAAACCCTTGAATAATGGGAGGTCTTGCTTAGAAAGGGCTGGGGTAGCTGGGGGTGGTGTTGGGGCGAAAGGGTTCCATAAAGCGAGGAATGTAAGAGTGGAGCGAGTTAATGTCAAAGTAAGAGCAGTTAATGTCAGAGTAAGCGCAGTTAATGTCAGAGTCACCTAACTGAAGTGTTTCTGGGCGAACGCCTTCCGCATCTAAAGTAATCGAGTTGCGAACGCCAGAAATCCCCGCGAAAACCGGTCGCATCCATAGAGGCAAAAAGCGCCTCTACGGACCCGCCCGGTTTTCACAAGATTTCTAGAGCGGCGTTCTCCACATCTAAAAATAAAAAACCCTTCCCAGCGTCCCGGGAAGGGTTAAGATCAGCAAAAGCTGAAATTATTTAGTGATAGTAGCAACTACGCCAGCACCAACAGTACGTCCACCCTCACGGATAGAGAACTTAGTACCTTCTTCAAGCGCGATTGGAGCGATTAGAGAAACAGTCATTTCGATGTTGTCTCCAGGCATAACCATTTCAACGCCTTCTGGTAAGTTACATACGCCAGTTACGTCCGTTGTACGGAAGTAGAACTGTGGGCGGTAGTTAGAGAAGAATGGAGTGTGACGTCCACCCTCTTCTTTTGAAAGAACATAAACTTCAGCTTTGAACTCAGTGTGTGGAGTGATTGAGCCTGGTTTAGCTAATACTTGTCCACGTTGGATATCTTCACGAGAAACCCCACGAAGAAGTGCACCGATGTTGTCTCCAGCTTCTGCATAGTCAAGAAGTTTACGGAACATTTCTACACCAGTTACAGTAGTAGATTTTGGCTCTTCAACGATACCGATGATGTCTACAACGTCACCGACTTTAACTTGTCCACGCTCAACACGGCCAGTAGCAACTGTTCCACGACCAGTGATTGAGAATACGTCCTCAACTGGCATCATGAAAGGTTTGTCAGTTTGGCGCTCAGGTGTTGGGATGTAAGAATCTACAGCGTCCATAAGTTCGATGATTTTTTCTTCCCATTCTGCTTCGCCTTCTAGAGCTTTAAGAGCAGAACCTTTGATTACTGGAATGTCGTCGCCTGGGAAGTCGTATTCTGATAATAGATCACGAATTTCCATTTCAACTAATTCTAGTAACTCTTCGTCATCAACCATGTCACATTTGTTCATGAATACAACTAGGTAAGGAACACCTACTTGACGTGAAAGAAGAATGTGCTCACGAGTTTGTGGCATTGGGCCATCAGCAGCAGATACTACTAAGATACCGCCGTCCATTTGTGCAGCACCAGTGATCATGTTTTTAACATAGTCAGCGTGACCTGGGCAGTCAACGTGTGCATAGTGACGAGTAGCAGTTTCATACTCAACGTGAGAAGTGTTGATTGTGATTCCGCGCTCTTTTTCTTCAGGAGCGTTATCGATTTGGTCGTATGAACGAGCCTCACCGCCAAGACGCTTAGAAAGAACAGTAGCGATTGCAGCTGTTAAAGTTGTTTTACCGTGGTCAACGTGACCGATAGTACCGATGTTAGCATGTGTTTTGGAACGATCGAATTTTTCTTTAGCCATTAGAGTAAATCCTCCTCAGTAATTGTTTGTTTTATGATAAAAGCGAAAGGGGCAAGCCCCTCGCTTTCATACACTACAAGATAGTTATACTTGAAACGAAGGTGAATTTCAATTATTCACCTTTATTTTTTTTGATGATCTCTTCAGAGATTGACTTAGGAACTTCTTCGTAGTGATCGAACACCATTGAGAATGTTCCGCGTCCTTGCGTGTTAGAACGAAGAGCTGTTGCATATCCGAACATTTCAGCAAGTGGAACCATGGCACGAACAACTTGTGCGTTTCCGCGAGCTTCCATACCTTCAACGCGTCCACGACGTGACGTGATGTCACCCATGATGTCGCCTAGGTATTCTTCAGGAATTACAACTTCTACTTTCATAACAGGCTCTAGTAGAGCTGGGTTAACTTTAGATACTGCGTTTTTAAGTGCCATAGAAGCGGCAATTTTGAACGCCATCTCATTCGAGTCAACATCGTGGTATGAACCATCGAATAATTTTGCTTTCAAGTCAATGATTGGGTAACCCGCTAACATACCGTTGTCTAGAGAGTCACGAAGACCCGCTTCGATTGCTGGAATGTATTCACGTGGTACTACACCACCAACGATAGCGTTTTCGAATTCAAAGCCTTTACCTTCTTCGTTTGGAGAGAACTCGATCCAAACGTGACCGAATTGACCGCGACCACCAGATTGGCGGACGAATTTCCCTTCTACTTGAGCAGTAGAGCGGATTGTCTCACGGTAAGATACTTGTGGAGCACCTACGTTAGCTTCAACTTTGAATTCACGACGCATACGGTCAACTAGGATATCAAGGTGAAGCTCACCCATACCAGAGATGATCGTTTGACCAGTTTCTTGGTCCGTGTGAGCACGGAACGTCGGATCCTCGTCTTGAAGTTTTTGTAGAGCTTGACCCATTTTATCTTGGTCAGCTTTTGATTTTGGTTCTACAGATAATGAGATAACTGGCTCTGGGAACTCCATTGATTCAAGAATGACTAAGTGCTTCTCGTCACAAAGTGTGTCACCAGTAGTTGTGTCTTTAAGACCAACAGCCGCTGCGATATCCCCTGCATATACTTTAGAAATTTCTTCACGTGAGTTCGCGTGCATTTGTAGGATACGACCTACGCGCTCACGCTTCCCTTTTGTTGAGTTCTGAACATAAGATCCAGAATCCAATGTACCTGAGTACACACGGAAGAATGTTAATTTACCAACGTAAGGATCTGTCATAACTTTGAAGGCAAGTGCAGAGAACGGAGCTTCATCAGATGGCTCACGTACTAGCTCTTCATCAGAGTCTGGGTCGATACCTTTCATTGGAGCTACATCAAGTGGAGAAGGTAAGTATGCGATAACCGCATCTAGCATCTTCTGAACACCTTTGTTTTTGAACGCAGTACCACAAACAACTGGGTAGAACTCAACGTTTACAGTACCTTTACGGATACCTTCAACTAGTTCTTCGTTTGTGATTTCTTCGCCACCAAGGTATTTTTCCATAAGTTCTTCGTCAAGTTCAGCAACCGCTTCAACTAACTTTTCACGGTATTCTTCAGCTTGAGCTTTGTACTCTTCTGGAATTTCTACTTCTTGGATGTCAGTACCAAGGTCGTTTCCGTACATCGTAGCAGTCATTGTCACTAAGTCAATGATTCCTGTGAAGTCGTCTTCTGCACCGATTGGTAATTGGATCGGATGAGCGTTAGCTTCTAAACGATCGTGTAATGTTTTAACAGAGTACAAGAAGTCTGCACCTGTTTTATCCATTTTGTTGATGAAAACGATACGTGGTACGCCGTAAGTTGTAGCTTGACGCCATACTGTTTCCGTTTGTGGTTCTACACCTGATTGTGCATCAAGTACAGTTACCGCACCATCAAGTACACGTAGTGAACGTTCAACTTCAACCGTGAAGTCTACGTGTCCTGGTGTATCGATGATGTTTACGCGGTGCTCTTTCCATGCAGCTGTTGTAGCAGCTGAAGTGATTGTGATTCCGCGTTCTTGCTCTTGCTCCATCCAGTCCATCTGTGAAGCACCTTCGTGCGTTTCACCAATTTTGTGGATACGGCCAGTGTAATAAAGGATACGCTCAGTCGTTGTTGTTTTACCAGCATCGATGTGGGCCATGATTCCGATATTACGAGTTTTCTGTAATGAAAATTCGCGAGCCATTTATTTTGTCTCCTTCCACTTCGGATTAGAGTGTATAAATTCGAGTAAATCCTACCAGCGATAGTGAGCGAATGCTTTGTTCGCTTCCGCCATTTTGTGCATATCTTCGCGCTTCTTAACTGAAGCACCAGTGTTGTTAGATGCATCTAGGATTTCATTCGCTAAACGCTCTTCCATTGTTTTCTCTCCACGTAGGCGAGAGTAGTTTACAAGGTAACGAAGACCAAGAGTAGAACGACGGTCTGGGCGAACCTCAACCGGTACTTGGTAGTTTGCTCCACCAACACGGCGTGCGCGTACTTCTAGTACTGGCATTACGTTGTTTAGTGCAGCTTCGAATACTTCTAGTGGATCTTTACCAGAACGCTCTTTTACTAATTCGAACGCTCCATAAAGGATCTTTTGAGAAGTACCTCTTTTACCATCAATCATCATTTTGTTAATTAAGCGTGTTACTAGCTTTGAATTGTAAATTGGATCTGGTAACACGTCACGTTTGGAAACAGGACCTTTACGAGGCATGTGTTTTCCTCCTTTCAAAGATTGGTACGATTTGAATTAAATTATTTCTTTTCTTTTGGACGCTTAGTACCGTAAAGTGAACGGCTTTGCATACGACCATTAACACCAGCAGTATCAAGTGCACCACGAACGATGTGGTAGCGTACCCCTGGTAAATCTTTTACTCGTCCGCCACGGATAAGTACAACACTGTGCTCTTGAAGGTTGTGACCTTCACCTGGAATGTAAGCAGTTACTTCCAGTGTGTTTGTTAAACGCACACGAGCATATTTACGAAGAGCCGAGTTCGGTTTCTTCGGTGTCATTGTTCCAACACGCGTACAAACTCCACGCTTTTGAGGCGAGTTCAAGTTTGTCGTTGATTTTTTAAAGCTGTTGTAGCCTTTTCCTAGTGCTGGTGATTTTGACTTAGTGACGTTGGATTTACGAGGCTTACGGACCAATTGGTTAATTGTAGGCATCGATTTGTCCTCCCTTCATTTCTAGTTAATTTAAGACCACACATCCAGGTGGTTCATTTTTAGGTAAAAAACAAAGGCTTTGTGAATTTCACAAAAACCGTTAGTCAGCAATTGCTACGACAGAAGCGTGAACCCGAAGGCCAGCCACTTTACCAAGCTGTTGTTTTGATGGAACTGGAGTTACTGGAATATTGAACTGTTGTGCAACTTCTAGAACCGGTGCAATCACATGGTGATCGGCATCCATCGCGACAATAATTTCGGACAAGTGTCCTTTTCGCGCAGCTTTTACTGCTTGCTTTGTACCGATGATCGTTTTCTGCGCTTGCTTCACTTTTTCATAAGACATTTGCATATCCTCCAAAGCGGTCAAGTCATGGAACTATCAACCTTAAACATATTATCATCTCTACAGATTCATGTCAACACGAATCCATAAAAATATCACGGACTCTCTCCTCTCGGAAGGAGCCCGCGATTCATCGACTAGTGCTTATTCAGCACTGATCGTTTCTAAATCTTCTTCAAGCTCGTCTTTTGCTAAGCGCAATTGACGGTAACGTTGCATACCAGTACCTGCTGGGACAAGCTTCCCGATAATAACGTTCTCTTTAAGACCAAGCAACTCATCACGTTTTCCTTTGATCGCAGCATCAGTAAGGACACGAGTTGTCTCCTGGAACGATGCAGCAGATAAGAAGGATTCCGTTTCAAGAGATGCTTTTGTGATCCCTAGGATAACTGGACGGCAAGTAGCCGGAAGTTTTCCTTCAAGAACTGCATCACGGTTTGCTTCAGCGAATTGGTGAACATCCAGAAGGGATCCTGGAAGAAGTTCCGTTTCGCCTGCCTCGATGACACGCACTTTACGAAGCATCTGGCGAACCATAACCTCGATGTGTTTGTCTCCGATTTCTACCCCTTGCATACGGTATACTTTCTGAACTTCTTTCAGCAAGTACAGTTGAACTGTGTTGACGTCTTTGACACGAAGAAGCTCTTTCGGATCGATTGAACCTTCTGTCATAACTTGTCCACGTTCTACTGTATCCCCTTCAGCAACTTTCAGACGGGCATTGTATGGTGCCAAGTATTTACGTGTTTCCACGTCACCTTGGACTGTAATTTCTTTTTGGCCTTCACGAATCTCATCGACCTTCGCAATCGTACCGTTGACTTCTGAGATGACCGCTTGTCCTTTTGGATTACGGGCTTCAAAGATTTCTTGGATACGTGGAAGACCTTGAGTGATATCGTCTCCGGCAACCCCACCTGTGTGGAATGTACGCATTGTTAACTGTGTACCTGGCTCTCCGATAGACTGGGCAGCAATGATACCGACTGCTTCTCCCACTTCTACTGTGTCGCCTGTTGCAAGGTTTAGACCGTAACACTTCTTACATACACCATGTTTTGTATTACAAGTGAATGCAGAACGGATTGTTAATTTATCAAGTCCAGCGTCTAGAATTTCACGAGCAATATCTGTTGTAATTAAGCCGTCTTTTTCTAGGATCACAGCACCAGTTTCTGGATGGTAAACTGTTTTCTTCGTGTGACGACCAACGATACGTTCGCTGAAGTCCTCAATGACCTCTGAACCTTCCATAAGTGAACCAATTTCAAGACCGCGGTCTGTACCACAATCGTCTTCGCGAACGATGACATCTTGTGCTACGTCAACAAGTCGACGAGTCAGGTAACCAGAGTCAGCTGTTTTCAGGGCTGTATCGGCAAGACCTTTACGAGCACCGTGAGTTGAGATGAAGTATTCAAGTACTGTCAGACCTTCACGGAATGAAGATTTGATCGGTAACTCGATGATACGACCAGCCGGGTTGGCCATTAGACCACGCATCCCTGCAAGCTGCGTGAAGTTAGACGCGTTACCACGTGCTCCAGAGTCTTGCATCATGAAGATTGGGTTCAATTTGTCTAGAGATTGCATCAGTTTTTCTTGGATGACTTCTTTTGCTTTACTCCACTGGCTGATGACACTTGCATAACGCTCGTCCTCCGTGATAAGACCACGACGGAACTGCTTCGTTACTTTGTCCACTTTGCCTTGTGCTTCCTCTAGGATTTCTCCTTTGTCCGGAAGTACCACGATATCGGAGATACCGATTGTGATACCTGCACGTGTTGAGTGTTTGAATCCAAGAGCTTTCATGCGATCCAACATTTTAGATGTTTCTGTAATGTGGAACTGCTTGAATACTTCTGCGATGATGTTTCCAAGAATTTTCTTCTTGAATGGAGAGACTAGTTCAACGCCCTCAAAATGTTTTTTCACATCTGTGTTTGTTGGAACGAAGTATTTCTCCGGTGTTTCTACTTGTAGGTTGAAATCAGTTGGTTCGTTGATATACGGGAATTCCTTAGGAAGGATTTCGTTGAAGATCACTTTACCAACTGTCGTTAATAACAACATTTTGTTTTGCTCTTCCGTGAACGTTTGATTGTTCAAAGAAGAAGCTGCGATTGCGATACGAGAGTGCAAATGCACGTGTCCGTTCGTGTACGCAAGTAAGACTTCATCTGGACCGTAGAAGATAGAACCTTCACCTGTTGCACCTTCACGCTCAAGAGTTAAGTAGTAGTTTCCTAATACCATATCCTGAGATGGTGTAACAACTGGTTTTCCATCTTTCGGGTTCAAGATGTTCTGTGCAGCAAGCATTAGAAGACGCGCTTCTGCTTGTGCTTCTGCAGATAATGGAACGTGAACCGCCATTTGGTCACCATCGAAGTCGGCGTTATACGCTGTACATACGAGTGGGTGTAGACGGATGGCACGGCCTTCAACAAGTGTCGGCTCGAATGCCTGGATTCCTAAACGGTGAAGCGTTGGTGCACGGTTTAGAAGAACTGGATGCTCACGAATAACGTCTTCTAAGACATCCCATACTTCAGAGTGCAAACGTTCAATTTTACGTTTAGCAGATTTGATATTGTGAGCCAGACCGCGCTCTACCAATTCCTTCATTACGAACGGCTTAAATAGCTCGATCGCCATCTCTTTTGGTAGACCACACTGGTACATTTTCAAGTTAGGACCTACAACGATAACCGAACGACCTGAATAGTCAACACGTTTACCAAGTAAGTTTTGACGGAAACGTCCTTGCTTCCCTTTTAGCATGTGAGACAACGATTTCAATGGACGGTTACCTGGTCCAGTAACTGGACGGCCACGACGACCATTGTCAATTAGTGCATCTACAGCTTCTTGAAGCATACGCTTTTCGTTTTGAACGATGATGCTTGGAGCACCAAGGTCTAAAAGGCGTTTTAGACGGTTGTTCCGGTTGATGACACGGCGGTACAAGTCATTCAAGTCAGACGTCGCAAAACGTCCACCGTCTAGCTGTACCATCGGACGTAATTCCGGTGGGATTACAGGAAGAACATCAAGGATCATCCAGTCTGGCTTGTTGCCAGAGTTACGGAATGATTCCACTACTTCAAGGCGTTTGATTGCACGTGTACGACGCTGACCTTGTGCAGTTTTCAATTCTTCTTTTAGTGTATCGGTTTCTTTTTCCAAGTCGATTTCTTCAAGAAGGCGTTTGATCGCCTCTGCACCCATCGCTGCTTGGAATTTTGTACCGAACTTATCGCGGTATGCACGGTATTCTTTCTCAGAAAGAAGTTGTTTCTTTTCAAGAGGTGTATCCGCAGGGTCGACTACCACGTAAGAAGCGAAGTAAATGACTTCTTCTAATGAACGTGGAGACATATCTAAGATCAAGCCCATACGGCTTGGAATACCTTTGAAGTACCAAATATGAGAAACAGGAGCAGCAAGCTCGATGTGACCCATGCGCTCACGACGTACTTTTGCACGTGTGACTTCAACGCCACAGCGGTCACAGACGACGCCTTTATAACGGACGCGTTTGTATTTTCCACAGTGACACTCCCAGTCCTTTGTAGGACCGAAGATACGTTCACAGAATAACCCGTCTTTCTCAGGTTTTAGTGTACGGTAGTTGATTGTTTCTGGTTTTTTAACTTCTCCATAAGACCATGAACGAATCTTGTCTGGTGAAGCTAATCCAATTTTCATATATTCGAAGTTATTAACGTCTATCAAGGAGCCTACCTCCCTCTAGTGTTGTCTTTAAAAGACTTCAAGCAGCTCTGCTTTAAGATAGGCGGGAAGGAGAACCCTCCCCGCAGTAAATTAGTTCTTATTCAACTGTTTCAGCAGTCTCTTCTACCGCTGGAGGCAAGATGCCAAGTGATTCTGCTGATGGCAGGTCTTCGTCTTCTTCAAGATCGCGAAGCTCGATTTCCTCGTCATCAATCGTCATCATCTTCACATCCATACCTAATGACTGAAGTTCTTTGATCAATACTTTGAATGATTCAGGAACACCTGGTTCTGGAACGCTTTCGCCTTTAACGATGGCTTCGTATGTTTTCACACGACCTACCACGTCATCGGATTTTACTGTCAAGATTTCTTGAAGTGTGTAAGCAGCACCATAAGCCTCAAGTGCCCAAACCTCCATCTCCCCGAAACGCTGACCACCGAACTGAGCTTTACCACCCAGCGGTTGTTGCGTAACAAGTGAGTAAGGACCTGTAGAACGAGCGTGAAGTTTATCGTCAACCATGTGCGCAAGTTTGATCATGTACATGATTCCGACAGAGACACGGTTATCAAATGGTTCTCCAGATCGACCATCATAAAGAACGGTTTTCCCGTCGCGGTTCATTCCGGCTTCTTCCATTGTCTCCCATACGTCTTCTTCATTCGCTCCATCAAATACTGGAGATGCCATATGAACGCCAAGTGTACGAGCAGCCATACCTAAGTGAAGCTCAAGTACCTGCCCGATGTTCATACGAGATGGTACACCAAGTGGGTTCAACATGATATCAACTGGAGTTCCGTCTGGAAGGAAAGGCATATCTTCTTCCGGCAAGATGCGAGAGATAACCCCTTTGTTTCCGTGACGACCCGCCATTTTATCTCCGACAGAGATTTTACGTTTTTGTACGATGTACGCACGAACCAATTGGTTTACACCTGGTGGAAGCTCATCGCCGTCTTCACGGTTGAATACTTTCACGTCTAGGATGATTCCGCCGGCACCGTGTGGCACACGTAGAGAAGTATCACGTACTTCACGCGCTTTTTCACCGAAGATTGCGTGTAACAGGCGCTCTTCTGCAGTTAATTCGGTAACCCCTTTAGGTGTTACTTTACCAACCAAGATATCGCCATCGCGTACTTCAGCACCGATACGGATAATTCCGCGATCGTCTAAGTTACGAAGTGCTTCTTCTCCGACGTTTGGAATATCACGAGTGATTTCCTCTGGCCCAAGCTTTGTATCACGAGACTCTGACTCATACTCTTCAATATGAACAGAAGTGTAGACGTCGTCTTTAACAAGACGTTCACTCATGATGACAGCATCCTCATAGTTGTATCCATCCCAAGTCATGAAGGCAACAAGAACGTTACGACCTAGCGCAAGCTCTCCAGCTTCCATAGATGGACCGTCCGCAAGAATGTCTTTTGGTTTTACAACATCACCAACACGAACGATCGGGCGCTGGTTGTAGCTTGTCCCTTGGTTCGAGCGGATGAATTTTTGTAATTTATACGTAGTTAAGTCGCCTTTCACTTCTTTGCCATCGACTTCTTCGATACGGCGAACGCGAATTTCTTTTGCTTCTACATGTTCTACGATTCCGTGGTACTTCGCTACTACAGCAGCACCTGAATCACGAGCATTGACGTGCTCCATACCTGTTCCAACAAACGGTGCTTCTGGGTTTAATAGAGGCACGGCTTGACGTTGCATGTTCGCTCCCATTAGGGCACGGTTGGAGTCATCGTTCTCTAAGAACGGGATACAAGCTGTCGCAGCCGAAACAACCTGTTTCGGTGAAACGTCCATGTAGTCGATTTGCTCGCGGCGGAATACCGTGTTATCTCCACGGAAACGACCAACGACTTCTTCATTAGCAAAGCTACCGTCTTCAGTTAGAATCGAGTTCGCTTGTGCTACTACATAGTTGTCTTCTTCGTCAGCTGTTAAATAATCAATACGGCTTGTCACTTGACCCGTTTCTGGATCAACACGACGGTATGGCGTTTCGATGAAACCGAACTTGTTCACTTTCGCGAAGCTCGATAGGGAGTTGATCAAACCAATGTTTGGTCCCTCTGGCGTTTCAATCGGACACATACGGCCATAGTGAGAGTAGTGAACGTCACGTACTTCAAAGCCGGCACGCTCACGTGTCAAACCACCTGGTCCAAGTGCAGATAGACGACGCTTGTGCGTAAGCTCTGCAAGTGGGTTGGTCTGATCCATGAACTGAGATAACTGAGAACTACCGAAGAACTCTTTAATCGACGCGATAACAGGACGGATGTTGATCAGCTGTTGCGGTACGATCGATTGTGTGTCGTTGATAGACATACGCTCACGTACAACACGCTCCATACGAGAAAGACCGATACGGAACTGGTTCTGAAGAAGCTCTCCGACTGAGCGCAGACGACGATTTCCTAAGTGATCGATGTCATCTGTGTTTCCAACATTGAATAATAGGTTAAAGAAGTAAGAGATCGAAGAAATGATATCCGCTGGTGTGATATTTTTTATTTCTTCTTCTACGTACGCATTGCTGATAACCGTAATTTCTTTTTGGTTCTCATCATTCGGTGCGTAGATTTTGATCGCCTGAATTGTGATGTCGTCTTCTAGAACGCCACCCACTTGAGAAAGTGTTTTGAATCCAATGCCGTTTTCAAGGTTTGGAATCAGACGGTCTAACACACGACGGTCAATCATTGTACCTTCTTCAACGAGGATTTCTCCTGTTTCCGGATCGACTAATGTTTCAGCGATCGTTTGGTTGAATAGGCGGTTTTTGATGTGAAGCTTTTTGTTCATTTTGTAGCGACCTACATTCGCTAAATCATAACGCTTCGCATCAAAGAAACGAGAATAAAGAAGGCTCTTCGCGCTTTCTACTGTCGGCGGCTCGCCCGGACGTAGACGCTCGTAGATTTCAAGAAGTGCTTTTTCTGTAGTTTCTGTGTTGTCTTTTTCTAATGTATTGCGAAGGTATTCGTTGTCTCCAAGAAGATCGATGATTTCTTGGTCAGTGCCGAAACCTAGAGCACGCAATAACACAGTAACCGGTAACTTACGAGTACGGTCGATACGGACGTAAACTACGTCTTTTGCATCAATTTCATACTCAAGCCACGCACCACGGTTTGGAATCACTGTAGCGCCGAAGCCTTTTTTACCGTTTTTATCTGTTTTGTCATGGAAATATACACTAGGGGAACGAACTAACTGAGAAACGATAACACGCTCAGCACCATTGATGATGAATGTGCCTGTCTCTGTCATAAGTGGGAAGTCACCCATGAATACGTCTTGCTCTTTTACTTCGTCTGTCTCTTTATTGTGAAGACGAACTTTCACACGAAGTGGCGCTGCATACGTAGCATCACGTTCTTTTGATTCGTCTACTGAGTATTTAGGTTCGCCCAGCTTGTAGTCGACGAATTCCAGAGAAAGATTCCCTGTAAAATCTTCGATTGGCGAGATGTCTTTAAACATTTCACGCAATCCTTCTTCTAAAAACCACTCATAAGATGCCGTCTGAATCTCAATCAGATTCGGAAGATCAAGCACCTCACTGATACGCGCAAAACTTCTGCGCTGGCGGTGTTGTCCGTACTGAACTAGTTGACCTGTCAACTTATTCACCCCTCAAGAAACAATTTTCTTTCTATGCTGCAGTGCAGCGATAAAGACAAAAAGAAAACGAGTTCTAAGTTAGAGCTCATTTTCGATTACATAAACAAATTGATGAAGCATGCTTTAAAAATGGGCATACTCCTACAAAATAATATTTTTGCATTTTATTATAATATCATAGCCATTTTGTCAAGTCAATATTTCTTGGCGTTTAAAATCCAATATCCCTTGACTTTTTCTACGACTTCTACTTCACTGAATAGTTCCTCGAGAAAGTCTTTTGTAGATGGTGCCCCTTGTTTCTTTTGGATGACGACCCACAATTCTCCGCCCGAAGCCAAGCGATCATACGCTTGTTGGTAGAAGCGAAAGATGGTTTCTTTCCCCGCACGAATTGGAGGATTGGTGATGACCGCAGCCAGTTGATCTGGCACACGTTCCATTCCATCACTCACGGCAATTCGCACATTTTGAATCCCGTTGCGGCTTGCATTTTTCCCGGCAAGCTCGACTGCTCTCTCATTGACGTCTACCATGTGGACTACGCGGCCTGGAAAATCTTTGGCGAGCGTCAGTCCAATCGGACCATAGCCACATCCAACATCAGCGAAATCCCCTTCTATCTGAGGCGCTTGAAATGCTTCCATGAGCACACGGGAGCCAAAATCTACTCCACTCTTGCTGAAAACTCCCCTGTCCGTCTCCAATGTGAACTGATGGCCACGACCGGTATGCGAAATGCTGGACGGCTTGCTTTCTACATTTGGGCGATTCGAATAATAGTGGTTGCTCATGATAGTTCCTCCTTCCCAAAACGTAAAAAGAAGAAAAGCCCGTCACCAATATGACGGGCTTTTCAATGTAAGAAGTAAGAAATTACTTAACTTCTACGTTAGCGCCTACTTCTTCAAGTTGAGCTTTGATTGCTTCAGCATCTTCTTTAGATACGCCTTCTTTAAGTGGTTTTGGTGCGTTGTCTACTACTTCTTTAGCTTCTTTCAAGCCAAGACCAGTGATTTCACGTACCACTTTGATTACTTTAATTTTTTGATCGCCAGCAGAAGCTAGGATTACGTCAAATTCAGTTTGCTCTTCAGCAGCAGCTGCACCAGCGCCACCAGCCATAGCTACAGGAGCTGCAGCAGTTACACCAAATTCTTCTTCGATTGCTTTTACTAGGTCGTTAAGCTCAAGAACTGTCATTTCTTTGATTGCTTCTAAGATTTGCTCGTTTTTCATTTTAATTTCCTCCTATTTGGATATAAGTTTATGAAGCTACGAGGCTGCTATTAAGCGCCTTGCTCTTCCTTTTGTTCTGCAACAGCTTTTGTTGCAAGCGCGAAGTTGCGCATTGGAGCTTGAAGTACAGAAAGTAGCATAGAAAGTAGGCCTTCGCGTGATGGAAGTTCTGCAAGAGCTTTAACGTCTGCTGCAGATGCAACCGTACCTTCGATGATTCCCGCTTTGATTTCAAGCGCTTCGTTCGTTTTTGCGAAATCGTTGATGATTTTCGCTGGAGCTACTACATCTTCGTTAGAAAATGCAACAGCGTTTGGACCTGTTAAGTGCTCGTTTAATGCTTCAAAGCCAACAGACTCAGTCGCACGACGAGTAAGTGAGTTCTTGAATACTTTGAACTCCACTCCAGCTTCACGAAGTTGTTTACGAAGTTCTGTTACTTGCGCAACGTTTAAACCACGGTAATCAACAACGACAACAGAAGCAGCAGCTTGGAATTTCTCAGCGATTTCTTTCACTTGCACTTGTTTTGTTTCGATTGCTTTGCTCATAGTGGCACCTCCTATTAGAATTGCCATTTATACCGACAAAAGAAAAGCCTCCGGATCTCGAAAGACACGAAGGCAGGAAAAGTCATCATCAAAAAGAATCTGAATTTTGCTTGTCCTCGGCAGGAACATTAAGCGCGTGAAGCGCACCTGCTGTCTTCGGTACAAATGATTAAGTTACAACAAGAGACATCTTAACAGATGTCTCTCGGAGTTGTCAACAATTATTTTGCTGCAGCTGCAGCGTCGATTTTCACAGCAGGACCCATAGTTGTTGTTACAACTACAGACTTCATGTAAACACCTTTAGCCGCTGATGGCTTAGCTTTTTGAATTGTTTCAAATACAGTTTTGAAGTTTTCTACTAGCTTTTCGTTGTCGAAAGAAGCTTTACCGATTGGAGCGTGGATGATTCCAGCTTTATCAGCGCGGTATTCAACTTTACCTGCTTTGATTTCGTTAACAGCTTTTGTTACATCAAATGTAACTGTACCTGTTTTCGGGTTTGGCATTAAGCCTTTTGGTCCTAATACACGACCGATTTTACCAACTTCACCCATCATGTCTGGAGTCGCTACGATCACGTCGAAGTCAAACCAACCTTGTTGGATTTTGTTGATGTAGTCAGCATCGCCCACGAAGTCAGCGCCAGCAGCTTCTGCTTCTTTAGCTTTGTCACCTTTAGCGAATACAAGTACACGCTGAGTTTTACCAGTTCCGTTTGGAAGCACCACTGCTCCACGGATTTGCTGGTCGTTTTTACGAGTGTCGATTCCAAGACGGAATGCCACTTCAACAGTTGCATCGAAGTTCACAGTGCTAGTTTCTTTAGCAAGTGCGATTGCCTCGTCAACAGAATATAATTTTGTACGGTCTACTAATTTCGCCGCATCTTGTAATTTTTTACCTTGTTTAGCCATTTTAAAATGTCCTCCTCATAGTGGTCTTAGCGGAATAAACCTCCCACAATTAAGGGCTGTAGCTATTCATGATATGAACAACTACAACCCCCAAAAACAAACGCGTCATAAAAACGTAAACACGGTATTAGTCTTCGATCGTAATACCCATGCTACGTGCAGTACCTTCAACCATCAACATAGCTGCTTCAACAGATGCTGCATTTAAATCTGGCATTTTTTGTTCTGCAATTTCGCGAACTTTATCACGTTTCACCACTGCCACTTTTACGCGGTTTGGTTCACCTGATCCAGATTGAATACCAGCTGCTACTTTAAGTAGAACTGCTGCCGGTGGAGTTTTTGTAATGAATGTAAATGAACGGTCTTCAAATACAGAAATTTCAACCGGAATGATTAGTCCTGCTTGATCAGCAGTACGTGCGTTGAACTCCTTACAGAATCCCATGATGTTCACACCTGCTTGACCTAGTGCTGGTCCAACTGGTGGAGCTGGATTAGCTTTACCTGCAGGGATTTGTAGTTTAACAACTTTAATCACTTTTTTAGCCACGAGACACACCTCCTTAAGTCCGTGATGTGGTAATAGGGTTGCCCCTCCCACTCAATATCTGTCTCTCAGCGTTACGCTGCTTACAGTAATAAAATTTGTTAGGCAGACTTTTTCAGCCTGACCTTTGAAATGATACTATAATTCCCAAGGTTTCGCAAGTGCGAAATGGAAATTATATTTTCTGAACTTGCTCATAGTCAAGTTCCATGTTTGTTTCACGGCCGAACATGTCGACAGAAACTGTGATTTTGCCCTTAGAGCCGTCGATCGCTTCAACTTTCCCTTGGAAGTGTGCAAACGGTCCTTCAAGTACTTCAACCAATTCGCCAATTTCAAAGTCCATTTCCACTTTACGCTCGGACATACCCATTTGCTTCAGGATGAAGTCAACTTCTTCAGGAAGAAGTGGCGTCGGCTTTGTACCGCCACCTGATGACCCGATGAATCCTGTTACGCCTGGAGTGTTACGTACAACGTACCAAGCGTCATCCGTCATGATCAATTCAACCAAAACGTACCCCGGGAACGTTTTACGCATGACTGTGCGTTTTTTACCATCTTTATAATCTGTCTCTTGCTCTTCTGGAATGATGACGCGGAAAATCTTGTCCTGCATTCCCATCGTCTCAACGCGCTTTTCAAGGTTTGCTTTTACTTTGTTTTCATACCCAGAATACGTGTGGACAACATACCAATTCTTCTCCATCGGTGTGGAATCCTCCTTTTTTCTTTCCAAATGAAAAAACCCGTTCAAGTACGGGCTATTCGTTCACATATCAAACTGCTGCTGCTTACAGATCAAGATACCAACGGAACAGTTCTGTAATTCCTAAATCAACTAGAGCAAAGAATAACGCAACAACTACAACCGTGGACAGTACAATGATCGTGTAACGTGTAAGTTCCTTACGGCGCGGCCAGCTGACCTTACGCATCTCAGAAACGACGTTTTTAAAGAAATTACCTACATTAGCCATTCGAGCTAAAACCTCCATGCGTGGGATCTTACGATGTATGTTTACAGTGTTTGCTTATGAAGTGTATGTGCATTGCAATGGGCACAAAATTTCTTGCGTTCAATACGCGTTGATGTCGTTTTGGCAGGAACGATATAGTTACGGCTGCCACACTGTGTACAACTTAAACTGATTTTTTGAGACATACCATTCACCTTTCGGCGTGTAGAGTCTTTTACAAGCGTAACACCTGAATTTTCCTGTGTCAATAACAGATATGAATCCCCAATCAGCTCATAACACTCACTTCTGCATAGCGTTCCAATTTGCGTTTGACCCGCTGCAGAGCGTTGTCGATGGACTTGACGTGACGGTTCAGCTGCTCTGATATTTCCTGATAGGATTGCCCTTCAATGTATAGCATGAGCACTTGCTGCTCTAAATCACTGAGCATCTCGCCCATCTTCTCTTCAATAAAATCAAAGCTCTCTTGGCTGATCAGCAGCTGCTCCGGATTGTCGATGACGGTGCTAGCAATGGTATCAAGGAGTGTTCGCTCTGACTCCTCGTCAAAATACACCGGCTTATCGAGTGAGACGTACGAGTTCAGCGGAATGTGCTTCTGTCGCGTAGCCGTCTTGATAGCCGTAATGATTTGACGCGTGATGCATAGCTCAGCAAAAGCTCGGAAGGACGTGAGCTTCTCCTCGCGGAAATCACGAATGGCTTTATAAAGACCAATCATGCCTTCTTGTAAGATATCTTCCCGGTCGGCACCGATCAGGAAATACGACTTGCCTTTCATGCGGACGAGTGGCTTGTATTTGGTGATGAGAAAATCGAGTGCTTCTGTATTGCCGGCATGAATGAGTTCTAGAACCTCTTCATCCGACTGCTGTGAAAAGGGAGCATGCCCATGTGCTGTCTTATCCATGAAGTCACCTCGGATGCGCTTGTTACCTCTAGTATACAGAAGTTGGGAAGTGCCTTCAATGCATCATTTCAATCCTCTGCGCCATTTTTCAAAAATTTCTGCCACTTCTTGCGTCAGCGGAATCTTAGAATGAGCATTTGTGGACTGAATTGTCCGTACTTCCTTAGTGATCTGTGTCTCGACAAGCTCCATCTCAATCTCTAACTCTCGCGCGGATTTCCGAAGAGCTCCTTGCGCAAAGATGACCCATTGTTCGATGGAATCGGATGTTGCTACGATCACTTCTGTCCGGCGATTGATCAGCTGTGCAGCTAATTTTTCAATGCGTTCATCTGCAGTTTCGTTCTCACGTGTATAAATGATTTGCAGCTTATACTTCTGTTCTTTCGCCTCGATACCAGGCACCAGATGCGCGTCAAATACAATGATGACCTCGCACCCCATAAATGCCTGGTATTCAGCCATATGCTCAATCAACCGGTCGCGCGCATCTAGCAGCTTTGTGTCTTTAAGCGCGCGCAGCTCTTTCCAAGCCCCGATGATGTTGTAGCCATCAACAAGAAGAATCTGCTTCATATCAGGACCCTAGAGGATGACGGTTTCGGTACACTTCATACATCAAAAGCGACGCAGCAACAGAGGCGTTCAGGCTCGTGACGTGGCCAATCATTGGCAAGTGGTACAAGAAGTCACACTTGTCTCGGAGTAGGCGCCCCATTCCTTTGCCTTCTCCACCGATGATGATAGCAAGCGGCAGTGTCGCATCCATTCGGCGGTAGTCTGTAGAACCTTTTGCGTCTGTTCCTGCAATCCACACGCCACGTTTTTTTAACTCATCAATCGTTTGAGCAAGATTCGTCGCTCGGTGTACCGGCACGTGTTCGATGGCACCTGTTGAAGCTTTCGCTACAACTGCCGTCAGACCTACAGCGCGTCGTTTTGGAATGATGATACCGTGAACTCCTGAAGCGTCTGCCGTACGTAAAATCGAACCAAGGTTATGCGGGTCCTCAAGTTCATCTAGGATTAAGATGAATGGGTCTTGCCCCTGTTTTTCAGCAAGCGCAAACATGTCGTCAAGCTCTGCGTAGCTGTAAGCAGCTACGGAAGCTACGACGCCTTGGTGAACGGAGTCTGTTAACTGGTCGAGTTTTTTCTTAGGAACGAACTGGACGATGACGCCTGCTTCCTTCGCCAGTTTGACGATTTCCGCAACGCCCCCTTTTTGCGTTCCTTCTCCGATCCAGATTTTGTTCATCTCACGGCCGGCTTTTAATGATTCAAGGACAGGGTTCTTCCCTGCGATAATTTCACCAGTCTGTGTTATATGTTCTGTCATGATGTTGCCTCCTTTCGGCTATCGATCAACTCGATGGCATAACGTAGCAGTTCTTCTACTCGGTCGTGTTCGCCGCGTAGGTACAGGCTGCCGAGCACAGCTTCAAAACCTGTGCTCGCTCGGTACGTCTGCACATCGGTATTTTTCGGGACAGTACCGGACTTGGCATTTCTGCCGCGTCTGTACGTCGCCATTTCTTCTTCGGTCAAAAATTCGTTTTCAAGCATGGTATGGACGATTAAGCTCTGCGCCTTGGCAGAGACGTAATTCGTTGCTTCTCGGTGCAGCGCGTTGGGACGGATCATCCCGTTCACCAATAGGTGTTCGCGGACCGCACGTTCAAGTACGGCATCCCCCATATAGGCAAGCGCCAAAGCATTCAGTTGTTTCACATCAGCAGGAGTTAAAGTCATCTAGTTAGCCCCGCTTCCAGCGGACACCCTGTGCAGTGTCTTCAAGCAGAATGTTGAGCTCTTTCAGCTGGTCGCGAATCTCGTCGGCACGTGCGAAGTTGCGGTCTTTACGAGCTTGATTGCGCTCTTCGATCAATGAATCGATTTCTTCGTCCAACAATTCTTTTTCAGCAGCCACTTTCAAACCGAGCACTTGCATGAACTTTTCTAGTGTTGATGCATATGCCGTCAACACAGCTACAGACGTCTGGTTCTGCTTCAAATAGACGTTTGCTTGCTTCGCAATCTCAAACAGCACAGCAATCGCATTCGCCGTGTTGAAGTCATCGTCCATCGCGTCTTCAAACGCTTTGATCTGTTCGTTCAACTGGAATGTCCACATGTCGTCTTGATCCCCAAGGTCTGCTGAGTGCTCTAGACGATGCAAGACATTCGTATAAGACGTGCGAATACGGTCAAGTCCTGCCTCTGCTTGCTCCACAAGCTCTCCTGAATAGTTGATCGGATTGCGGTAATGCACGCTGAGCATGAAGAAACGAAGTACTTGTGGGTCGATATGCTTGCGAATGTCGTTGACAAGGACGAAATTGCCTAGTGACTTTGACATCTTCTCGTTGTCGATATTGATGTACCCATTATGCATCCAGTAGCGCGCGAACTCTTTATCGTTGTGCGCTTCTGACTGAGCAATTTCGTTCTCATGGTGCGGGAACGTCAAGTCTTGTCCACCTGCGTGGATGTCGATTGTATCCCCTAAAATGTCTCGTGCCATAACAGAACATTCGATGTGCCATCCTGGACGGCCGGCGCCCCATGGGCTTTCCCAGGAGATCTCACCTGGCTTCGCCGCTTTCCATAACGCAAAGTCAAGCGCGTCTTCTTTTTTCTCGCCGACTTCAATGCGAGCGCCACTCTTCAAGTCGTTGATGTCTTGATGAGACAGTTTGCCGTAGCCTTCGAACTTGCGAGTGCGGTAGTAAACGTCTCCTTGCGACTCGTACGCATAGCCTTTGTCGATAAGCACTTGAATGAAATCGATGATCTGGTCCATATGGTCCGTCACGCGAGGGTGGTCGTCTGCACGATGGCATCCCAGTGCCTCGATGTCCGCAAAGTAGGCTTCGATAAAGCGCTCTGTCAGTTCAGAGACTTCTTCACCAAGCTCGTTTGCTGCCTTGATGATTTTATCGTCGACGTCTGTGAAGTTCGAGACGAAATGAACGTCGTACCCGCGATACGTCAGATAGTTGCGCACTGTATCGTAGACGATGACAGGACGGGCATTCCCAATATGGATGTAGTTGTAGACAGTCGGTCCACACACATACATCTTCACCTTTCCTTCTTCTAACGGAACGAATGTCTCCTTTTCACGAGTCAACGTGTTGAAAATACGAATGCTCATTGTCCTCTCTCCTCTCGTAATTGCGCACTTAGACGATCTAATTCTCGTTGCAGCTTCTGAATGCAGTCTTCCATCTGCTGACAGCGTTCATCCACTGGGTCCGGAATGTTTTGATGGTTTAAGTTCTGCTTCACACGGACACCGTCTAATACGACGACTTTTCCTGGTATACCAACGACGGTAGCATTGGATGGAACATCTTTTAACACCACGGACCCGGCTCCGACCTTGCTGTTATCCCCTAATGTGATAGAGCCCAGTACTTTGGCCCCTGTGGCGACAAGCACGTTGTTACCGAGCGTCGGGTGACGTTTTCCTTTCTCTTTCCCAGTTCCACCAAGCGTGACTCCTTGGAAGAGAATACAGTCGTCTCCGATTTCACAGGTCTCACCAATCACGACTCCCATGCCGTGGTCGATGAAGAAGCGGCGGCCGATTTTAGCTCCTGGATGAATTTCAATTCCAGTAAAGAAGCGACTGACTTGCGAGACAACGCGCGCTAGGAAAAATAATTTATTACGAAATAGTGCATGTGCGATGCGATGTGCCCAGACAGCGTGCAATCCGGAATAGGTCAAGACAACTTCCAAGACGCTGCGTGCTGCGGGATCTTGCTCGAAGACGGTCGCAATGTCTTCTTTCATACGTGTGAACATGCAGGTTCCTCCTTTTGCATACATAGATTGTGATACGGTCGTTCAATTTGACGACCGACAAGTTTGTTTTAAGGACCGAGAGCAGGGATTTGGTGCCCGAGTGATTCCATTTAAAGACCCAAGACGCTCATTTCACGCCCCAAGTAGTATTATGGAAACCAAATCACACCCACTCTCTCTCACGAAAAAAGCGCCCCGTCTAGTCAAATCGACTAGACAGAGGCGCTGGTTGCACGGTTCCACTCTGATGAGGAATTCTTCAAAAAAGAATCCCACTTTTCCTACCCGTAACGAGGGCGAATCGTCTGGCCTACTACTAGTTCAGCACAGCGCTCAGAGGTGCATTTCAAAGTTGCATTGGCTCAGGTCACTTTCAGCCGGTGGTGACCCTCTCTACGGGAGCATACGTCTTTTACTTCTCCTCATCGAAGCTTTGATATCGTTCATGTGGTTTTAATTTTACTCACACTGAAAAGAAAGTCAACTTTATTGTTTAGCGAACTTTTCAACGCGAGCGAGTACTTTGTCTTTCCCTAGAAGAGCTAGGGCATTTGGCAGATCCGGACCATGAGTCTGGCCTGTAGCAACGACACGGATTGGCATGAACAAGCCTTTTCCTTTTGCACCCGTCTCTTTTTGAACAGCTTTGATAGCCGCTTTGATAGCATCTGCTTCTAATGTATCCATTGCTTCAAGCTGCGCTTTAAATGCCGTCATGACCGCAGGCACTTGTTCTTCGTTCAGAACAGCCATCGCCTCGTCGTCATAATGAAGCTCATCTGCAAAGAACAGCTCTGACAATTCTACGATTTCTGCACCGAAGCTCATTTGCTCTTGGTACAACGCTACCAGTTGGTTTGCCCAAGTTGCTTGCTCTTCCGTAAGTTCTGCAGGCAGCTTGCCTGCTTGTTGAAGATGCGGAATAGCCATAGCAGCGACTTCTTCAGCAGATAATTTCTTCATGTACTGGTTGTTCATCCATGTTAGTTTATTCGTATCGAACATAGATGGTGACTTCGATAAGCGTTTTTCATCGAACAACTCGATCAACTGCTCTTTAGAGAAGATTTCTTCTTCTCCTTCTGGAGACCAACCAAGTAATGCGAAGAAATTGAACATTGCTTCAGGTAGATAGCCTAAATTTTTATATTGTGTGATGAACTGAATGATCGACTCGTCACGTTTTGAAAGCTTTTTACGGCTCTCGTTGATGATCAACGTCATGTGACCATATTTCGGCGCTTCCCAACCAAATGCGTTGAACACCATGATTTGCTTTGGCGTGTTGGAAAGATGCTCTTCCCCACGAAGCACGTGGCTAATCTTCATGAAGTAATCATCAAGAACAACTGCATAGTTGTAAGTTGGAATGCCGTTTGCTTTCACAAGCACCCAATCCCCAACATCTTTTGATTCAAACGTAACCGTTCCACGAACCATATCTTCGATTGTGTACGTCACATCTGCAGGAACACGCATACGAATCGTGAACTTTTCACCAGCTGCTTCTTTTGCAGCGACTTCTTCAGCGCTCAAGTTGCGGCAAGTTCCTTTGTACATAGGAGCAGCAATTCCAGAAGCCTTTTGCTCTTCACGCTCTGCTTCTAGTTGTTCTGGTGTACAGAAACATTTGTAGGCATGGCCTTCTGCTAGCATCTTTTCAGCATGTTCTGTATAGATATCTAAACGTTCCATTTGACGATACGGACCGTAGTCTCCACCGATATCAACGGACTCATCGTAGTCGATCCCTAACCAACGAAGGTTCTCAAGCTGCGACAATTCGCCACCTTCGATGTTGCGTTCAATATCCGTATCCTCGATGCGGACGATAAATTTCCCGCCGTGATGGCGAGCAAATAAATAATTAAAAAGCGCTGTGCGGGCACCGCCGATATGGAGTTGACCAGTCGGGCTCGGTGCGTAGCGTACGCGGACTTCATTCGTCATGGGGTGTTCCTCCTCTAAAATTCACTTGTACCATTCTATCACTGGATAGGCGATAGAGAAAGTTTATTTTTGTACTAATAGAATCGTTGCAAGAGCTGCAATTCCTTCTTCGCGTCCGGGGAAGCCTAGCTTTTCTGTTGTCGTCGCTTTGACGTTGATCTGAGACTCGTCTGCTTCAAGAAGCTCCGCAATACGCCTGCGCATTGCAGGAATATGCGGTGCCATTTTCGGACGCTGTGCGATGATCGTACAATCAATGTTTCCTAGCACGTAGCCTTTTTCTTTGACGATGTTCCAGCAGTGCGTCAACAGCTTTGCTGAATCCGCGTCTTTAAAGGCTGGATCTGTATCTGGGAAGTGACGCCCGATATCCCCTTCTCCGACAGCACCTAAAGCTGCATCCGTGATCGTATGAAGCAACACATCTGCATCTGAGTGGCCGACTAAACCTCGCTCATGAGGAACCGTGATTCCTCCGATGATCAATGGGCGTCCTTCTTCAAAAGCATGTACATCAAATCCTTGTCCAATACGCATTAGTTGTTCTCCTTTCGTCGTTTCAAAATCAATTCTCCAATTAATAAATCGTCTGGTGTCGTCATTTTTTGGTTGTCATACGAACTCTCTACGACATGAACCGGTATGCCTGCGCGTTCCGCAAGCATCGCTTCGTCTGTTCCTAAAAACCCGTCCTGTTGCGCCTGTTCCGCCGCTTCGAATAAAAGTGGGTAGCGGAAAGCCTGTGGTGTTTGGACCGCCCACAATGTTTCCCGGTCAATCGTCTCTTCCACACGTCCGTCCCTCACAAGCTTCATCGTGTCTTTTGCTTTCACTGCCGCTATTGCGCCACCTTCTGCCGCCGCTTTTTCAACGAGAGCATGAATCGTTGACTGCAAGATGAACGGTCTCGCTGCATCATGGACTAGTACAACCTGACATCCATAAGCAGCCTTCAGCGCTTCAAAGACACTGTGCTGGCGTTCACTTCCCCCTTGAACGAGGTGAGTAACCTTTGTAAGCTTGTACGTTTCGACAAGCTCTTTAATGATGTTCCGTTCTTCTTCTTTAATAGCAAGAACAATGGCCTCACACCAAGGATCTTGCTGAAACACTTGCAACGTGTGCGCAAGGATCGGCTGACCTTCTAACTCTAGAAACAGCTTGTTGTGCTTAGCCCCCATTCGCTTCCCACTTCCCGCGGCAGGGAGCACCACTGTATAGTTCATATGTAAACACCTTTCTATCTGTTGTAAACAAACGGAATCTCGGTCCAACGTGCAACCGAGATTCTGTGGCTATTTCGATTCGAGTGGCTTGGCGAAGATCATCCGGCCCGCAGAAGTTTGCAACACACTTGTTACTTCCACTTGAATGGCTTGGTTGATATACGCTTTTCCGCCTTCTACAACAATCATCGTACCATCATCGAGGTAGGCAACGCCTTGATTTTGCTCTTTTCCGTCTTTAATGATGACGACTTGCATCACTTCACCTGGAATAACAACAGGTTTCACTGCATTTGCAAGGTCGTTAATATTTAACACAGGAACATTGTGCAGTTCACACACTTTATTTAAGTTGAAGTCATTGGTCATGACGACCCCTTTTTTCTTCTTAGCAAGTTTCATCAGCTTGAGGTCCACTTCGTGTGTATCGTCGAAATCGTCATCTACAATCTCAATCGGAGTGGCACGCTCTGCCTGCAATCGTTTTAACACATCAAGTCCTCGTCTACCACGAGTTCGTTTTAGAGTGTCTGAAGAATCGGCAATATGCTGGAGCTCTGTCAACACGAACTGAGGAATAACAAGCGTCCCTTCTAAGAAACCCGTATCGGAGATGTCTGCGATTCTTCCGTCAATGATGACGCTTGTGTCGAGAAGCTTGTAGTTCGGTGCATCTGAAACAGCTAGTTCCTCTTCCGACTTCTTTTTCGATGCCGGAGGGCGGACACCTGAAAAAATGGACATCATCTCTTCCCGTTTTTTAAAGCCTACTTGGAATCCTAAATACCCTAAAACAAGCGATAACAGGACCGGGACGACCGATCCGATAGCAGGTAAATCCAAGGTATTGATAGCACTCCCAAGAAGAAATGCTACGACTAGTCCCAGTACCAGTCCGATGGTTCCAAACACCAAGTCCCAGACAGGTGTATTCAGTAATCTTTCTTCCATCCAGCGAATGAACGTCACCAGATAATCTGTTATAAACAATGCGGCCACGTATAGTAACACGGCCCCTACTAAAATGGATACGTACGGATTGGCAATCCACGGGTTGTCGGATAAATTCATAGCTTCGTATAAGTGCGGTAATAAAAATAACCCGAGTGTACCACCAATCAGAATAAACGCGATTTGAATGATCCATTTAAGCATGTCTCCACCTCCTTATCAGTTGTCTTTTCATTATACGCTTACATTTTCTTGTCCGTCCACGCGGAGCCTAAAGAAAAAGCCATAGACCCGAAAAGGTCTATGGCAAGGAAATCATTCTTCGCGAAAGGCTAACTTCATGGCCTCGTTCACGCTATCAACACCAATGACTTGAATGCCTGCTGGGAAGTCCCAGCCTCCCAAGTTACTAGCGGGTACAATCACCCGTTTGAAGCCAAGTTTCGCTGCTTCTTGTACACGTTGTTCAATGCGCGACACGCGGCGGATCTCACCCGTCAGTCCCACTTCTCCGATAAAGACATCGGTCGGTTTTGCTCCCGTATCTCGGAAGCTCGAGACGACGCTAACGAGAATCGCGAGATCAATAGAAGGTTCATCTAGCTTCACGCCCCCGGCTACTTTGATGTAGGCATCTTGTGTCTGCAGCAGCATCCCCATCCGTTTCTCAAGGACGGCCATGAGGAGCGAAACGCGATTTTGGTCAACACCTGTAGCCATTCGTTTCGGATAGTTAAAGCTCGACTGCGTGACGAGCGCTTGAATCTCGACAAGAATCGGTCGTGTCCCTTCCATGGATGCCACGATAGCAGACCCTGGTGCTCCGTGCGAGCGTTCCTGTAAGAACAGCTCCGACGGATTCAGCACTTCTTTTAAACCGGCTTGAACCATTTCAAAAATGGCAATCTCGTTCGTCGAACCAAAGCGGTTCTTTTGCGAACGTAAGATGCGGTACGTATGGTGACGTTCTCCTTCAAAGTACAGAACAGTATCTACCATATGTTCGAGTAGTCGAGGTCCCGCAATCTGCCCTTCTTTCGTTACGTGACCGACTAAGAAGATTGCAATATTTTTCGTTTTCGCAATGCGCATCATTTCCGCTGTACATTCACGTACCTGAGACACACTACCTGGTGCACTCGTCACTTCCGGATGGTGCACCGTCTGAATGGAGTCGATGATGACAAACTTCGGCTGCACCGTTTCAATGGTCTCATTGATGAGCTCAAGATTGGTCTCAGCATATAAGTACAGCTCACTCGATGCCACTCCGAGACGTTCTGCTCGAAGCTTTGTCTGCCGGACAGACTCCTCCCCAGAGATGTAGAGCGTGCGCATATTTTTATTCGCAAGAAGCGAAGATACCTGAAGAAGCAGCGTAGATTTTCCGATACCCGGGTCCCCGCCGATCAATACTAAAGATCCTGGTACGATTCCGCCACCTAACACGCGGTTCAACTCGCCAAGAGACGTGTCGACGCGTGGCTCTTCTTGTGTTTCCACAGAGTTGATGGGAGTTGCTTTACTCGATGGGCCATCTGAAGTGACAAAAGAACGCTTCGGCCCTTTCGTAACCACTTCCACTTCTTCTACCATCGTATTCCAGTTCCCGCATCCCGGACATTTCCCCATCCATTTTGCCGATTCGTAGCCACAATCATTACACATAAATTTGGTTTTTCGTTTTGCCATGTCTACCTCCTATGGAACGTGCGTTCTCTCTAGTATACCGTAATTTCTTTAGAACGAAAAACAACACCCCATGCATGCGATATCATGGGGTGTTGGATGAAAGTTACTCACTCACTGGCTGTGCTTTTTGCGTACGAACGACGAACTCGTCGTTTTCCACATCGAACAGGATGTGTTGGCCAGTCAAGACTTCACCTTTTAAGATTTCTTCAGATAGGCGATCCTCTACGTGTTTCTGTAGAGCACGGCGCAGTGGACGAGCACCGTAATCTGGATCATAGCCTTCTTTCGCAATCTTATCTTTAGCGGCTTCCGTCAGCTCTAACTCAATATCTTGCTCTTTCAAGCGTTTTGTCAGTTGGTTCGCCATCAAAGTGACGATTTCTTTTAAGTGCTCGCGCTCTAAAGAGTGGAACACAATCATTTCATCAAGACGGTTTAAGAATTCTGGGCGGAACGCCTTTTTCAGTTCTTCAAGCATCTTCGACTTCATGTCTTTATAGTCTTTAGAAGAGCCTGCCTCTTGCAAGTTGAAGCCCACATACTTGTTGTACTTCACAGCATCTGCTCCGACGTTCGATGTCATGATGACCACCGTGTTGCGGAAATCGACTGTGCGACCTTTTGAATCTGTCAGACGGCCGTCTTCTAGTACTTGCAGTAAGATGTTGAATACATCTGGGTGCGCTTTTTCGATTTCATCTAGTAGGATGACTGAGTATGGTTTGCGACGCACTTTCTCCGTCAATTGACCACCTTCATCAAACCCTACATATCCTGGAGGAGAACCGACTAGGCGAGACGTTGAATGTTTCTCCATGTACTCAGACATGTCGATTCGAATCATCGCGTCTTCATCCCCAAACATCACTTCAGCAAGAGCTCGTGCAAGCTCGGTCTTCCCGACACCTGTTGGCCCTAAGAAGATGAAGGATCCAATAGGACGTTTTGGATCTTTCAGACCCGCTCGTGCACGGCGAATCGCACGAGAGATGGCGTCGACAGCTTCCGATTGACCGATGACACGTTCGTGCAGTGTCTCTTCAAGCTTCAACAGCTTGTCAGATTCAGTTTGCGCGAGTTTCGAAACCGGTACACCTGACCACATGGATACGACAGTTGCGATGTCTTCTACAGTGACTTCTGTCTCTGCCTTCCCTTGTTTTTCTTTCCAGTTGTCTTTCAGTTTCTCAAGTTCATCTTTTAACTTCTGCTCTTTATCACGGAATGAAGCCGCTTTTTCGAACTCTTGGCTTTGAACCGCAGCATTCTTTTCAGAACGAAGGCTCTCGAGCTGTTGCTCCATCTCTTTTAAGTTCGGTGGCGTCGTGTACGAGCGAAGACGAACTTTTGATCCTGCTTCATCAATCAAGTCGATCGCTTTATCCGGTAAGAAACGGTCCGAGATGTAGCGGTCTGACATTTTAACAGCTGCTTCCACAGCAGCATCTGTAATTTTCACACGGTGATGCGCTTCGTAACGGTCACGAAGGCCGTAGATGATTTGGATAGCTTCTTCAACAGATGGCTCATCCACTTGAATCGGTTGGAAACGACGCTCAAGCGCTGCATCCTTTTCGATATATTTACGGTACTCATCGAGTGTAGTTGCACCGATACATTGCAATTCTCCACGAGCTAAGGCTGGCTTCAAGATGTTGGATGCATCGATGGCACCTTCTGCTCCACCTGCTCCGATCAATGTGTGCAACTCATCGATGAACAGGATGATATTGCCCGCTTGGCGAATCTCGTCCATTACTTTTTTCAGACGGTCTTCGAACTCACCGCGGTATTTTGTACCAGCGACTACAGTACCCATGTCCAGTGTCATAACGCGTTTGTCACGTAAGATTTCAGGTACTTCGTTGTGAACGATCTGCTGAGCAAGACCTTCTGCGATTGCCGTCTTACCAACACCTGGTTCCCCAATTAGAACTGGGTTGTTTTTCGTGCGACGCGCCAAGATTTCAATGACACGCGTGATTTCTTTGCTACGTCCGATGACTGGGTCAAGTGTGCCTTCACGCGCAATCTGAGTCAGGTCACGTGCTAGACCATCAAGTGTTGGCGTGCTCGCTGTAGACGTTGAAGATGAAGAGGCTGAGTTGTTCGCCTGCTCACTGCTTCCTAGTAAGTGCAGTACTTGTTGACGCGCTTTGTTCAAGCTGATGCCCGCATTGCTTAGTACACGAGCCGCAACACCTTCGCCTTCACGAATTAGTGCTAATAGCAAGTGCTCTGTACCGATATACGAGTGACCAAGCTTACGAGACTCATCGACTGAAAGCTCGATTACTTTTTTCGCACGAGGTGTATAGTGAACGATCGGACCGACGTCTTTCTCGCCTGTTCCGACCAACTCTTCAATGCCTTCTTCAATAGCTTTAGGGTCGACGTTACTAGCTTCTAAAGCTTTAGCCGCAATCCCGTTGCCTTCACGAATCAGTCCTAAAAGGATATGTTCAGTGCCAATCGCTTCATGTTTTAAACGAATGGCTTCTTCTTGAGCTAGTTGAAGCACTTTTTGTGAACGTTGTGTAAAACGATTAAACATCATATGAATTCTCTCCTTTTTCTTCTATAGTCAACCGTTCCCTAATCATTTTCGCCCGAAACACATCGCGGTCTTTTGGGGATAAAGAGGATCCGGCATATTGCTGTAAAAATCCTGGCTGCATGAATACCATGCATTCATTCAAAATCGTTTTGCTGACGTGGGTGATGATTCCCAGATCGATAGCAAGACGTACATCTGATAAACAAGAAGCTGCCTCTTCTGTTGATAACATCCGTGCATAACGGAGTGTCCCGAGGGAGCGGAACAACTTGTCTTCTAAGATGATACGCGAATGAGACAACAGGGCTTGCCTTGCTTCTCGTTCTTTTTCAATCAGTTGTTTGGTCAAGCCTTGCAATTCTTGCAAAATCTCGACTTCTGCTTTTCCAAGCGTCACTTGATTGGACACTTGATAGACGTTGCCGAGAGCTTCACTTCCTTCTCCGTAAATGCCCCGAACTACCATACCGAGTCGGTTGATAATCGGTGCGATTTTGGCCATCTGTTTTGTGGCGGTTAGTGCCGGCAAATGCATCATCACAGAGGCTCGAAGTCCCGTCCCTGTATTGGTCGGGCACGTTGTCAGATAGCCGTACTTTTCATCAAATGCATAACTGACTTCACGGTCAAGCACGCGGTCAATATTGCGCGCTTGTCTGTAGGCTTCTTCGAGTTGAAGCCCTGGCAAGATGCACTGGATACGTAGATGATCTTCTTCATTAATCATGATGCTGAGGGATTCATCTTCTGAAATCACGGCAGCCGATTCATATTCGGCTTCGATCAAGCTTGGGCTGATCAAATGTTTTTCAATCAACACTTGCTTATCGAGCGGATCGAGCTGTTTCATTTGATACGACGTGAACTGCTGAGGAAGCTTGTCAGCATCGAGCAAAATGCCCGTCACGGTCTGTTCGATTCTATGCGCTTCGTCTTCAGTAAATGCTAAAGGGAAGCGATAGCCATCCAAGTTTCGTGCTAGACGGATGCGGGTGCTCATAACGATATCGGCATATTCCCCGGTACTTTCCATCCAGCTTGTCACTTGGTTCTTCAGAAAGCGGTCCATATCCATCGTCAATCGCCCCCTTTCAAGAGCTTGGCTTCCAGCTCGCGCGCTTGGTCACGCAGCGTTGCGGCCGTCTCAAACTCTTCTTGAGCGATGGCTTCCTGCATACGCGAGCGAATGTCTTCTATTCGGCGTTTTAAATCACGCGTCTCTTCAAATGCCTCCGGTACTTGACCGATATGTTCAGCATTGCCGTTATGGAGCCGCTTCATGACAGGTGGTAAGGCATTGCCGAATGTCGTGTAACAGTCAGCACAGCCGAACTTTCCGCGGTGCACAAAGCGTTCATATGTCCAGCCACAGGTCGGACAGCTCCACTGACTCTTTTCCCGGTTGGCTTGTTTAGTTGGTTGTTCAGGTGTAAACAAATTAGTTAGTAACTGATGTACGGTGAGCGGATCTTGCTGATTTTGAAATGGATGCAGCTGACTCGCACACACCTCACATAAGTGACGTGTAAAAGGTTCTCCGTTCTGCGTCACGGTCATCTTGACGTGAGCAGGGCGCTGTTTGCAGTTTTCACAAATCATCTGGCATCCTACCTTTCCTTGTCAGGTTGTAACAGTGTCAATAACATCGCCTGGGCGACTCGCCCTCGCAATTGATCGCGTAGCGGTAGCGGCACCGATAAGGTAGAACGCGCACAAGCGGCGACAATCAGCTTAGCTTCTCGTTTTGAAATCATGTCAAGGTCAAGTAGTCGATATACCATGTCTTCGACCATCGATTCAGAGGCGCCACCTTCGAGTACATCTAACATATCGCGAATGACGTCCGTCTGTTCACTGGCAGCCACTCGGAAAATCCGAATGTATCCGCCTCCTCCACGCTTACTCTCTACGAGATAGCCCCGGTCTACAGTAAACCGTGTATTGATCACGTAGTTGATCTGCGACGGAACACATTGAAATTTTTCAGCAACTTCATTGCGCTTAATTTCAATCTGCCCTTGTTTAGTAGTTTCGATAATACTTTTCAAATACCCTTCAATTATGTCTGAGATATTTTTCATGGTCTCACCCCCTACTGACTTTGACTATCTTTGACTTTATTATACGAATTCACTTTAGACTGTGCAATTGATTTGCTTTCCATATAAAAAACAGCCCTCAGTCGATTTCAAGTATGTATGGTAGAAAGCATTTCACCTGAGATACCATTTCCAAGGGGAGAACCTGCAAGTCTCCTCGTCGCAGGCACCTGCGGGGTCTCGCAGAACCTCTGATACCCTGGGAAATGGCATCTCAGGTTCACAAATCCAAAATGAAATTCCCCCTAAAACAATGTTTCTACTTTATATAAAGCAAGGCTATTTAGTTTTTTATTTACAAAAAAACGCCCCGAGTATGGACTCGGAGCGCTGTGTATCAATGAGGTAAATAGATTAATTGGAAGAAGAACAAGGCAGCAAAGATATAAAGAAGTGGATGTACTTCTTTGAAGCGGCCTTGAACGATTTTCAGAATCGGATAGATGATGAATCCAAGCTCGATTCCTGTCGCAATGCTTGATGTAAGTGGCATCGCTAAGATGACGATAAATGCCGGAAAGGCTTCATCAAATGCATCCCAGTCGATATGTTTGACTGCACTGATCATGAGCGACCCCACAATAATTAGTGCTGGTGCCGTGATCGCAGCAACTCCTGACAGTGAAGCGACTAACGGACCAAAGAAGGCAGAGACCATAAACAAGATTCCGACTGTCAATGTTGTTAATCCCGTGCGTCCACCTACTGCTACACCTGAAGACGATTCGATATAAGCAGATGTCGGACTTGTCCCGAACATCGATCCAATCGTGGTAGCAACAGAATCTGCAAGAAGTGCCTGACGAGCACGTGGCATGTGGTCACCTTTCATCAGACCGGCTTGCTTCGCCACCCCGACCATTGTTCCTGTCGTATCAAATAGCGTGACCAAGACGAATGAAATGACGATTCCAATCATCCCAAATTCAATGACATCCCCAATCGCCGCAACGGGATTCCATACAAGAATGCCTTCTGGCAACGATGGGAGTTTAAAGAAGCCATCAAACTTCAGTTGTTCTGTAAAGTACGCTACAATTCCTGTCCCAAGCATACCGTAGAAGATAGCTCCGTACACGTTGCGCACCATAAGGATTAAAGTGATCAGTAGTCCAAAAAGTGTCAATAATACAGACGGGCTCGTCAAATCTCCAAGCTTTACTAAGTTCATCTCATGCGCTTGTACAATCCCGGATAGACGTAATCCAATAAACGAAATGAACAAACCAATTCCTGCAGTAATCCCATGCTTTAAGTTAGACGGGATGCTGATGATGAGTTTTTCGCGCAGCGGAGTTACAGATAAAATAACAAAGATGATTCCTGCAATGAAGACAGCTGAAAATGCCGTCAAGTAATCAATTTGACCGTTCGATGAAATCACGACGGTATACGTGAAGAACGCATTGAGCCCCATTCCCGGTGCTATAGCAATCGGATAGTTTGCAAACAACGCCATCCATAACGTACCAACAACGGACGCGATGATTGTGGCTAGGAATACTTGATCAAATGGAACTCCTGCATCAGCCAAGATGACAGGATTGACAATAACAATATAGACCATAGTCAGGAATGTAGTGATTCCTGCTAAGACTTCTGCTTTAACGGTTGTGCCATGTTCTTGTAAACGAAACATGAAAACCCTCCTAAATACGAACAATTTGAAAACACTTAACCATATTATTCGTAAATGGAGGGAATTGCAATGCTTTTTATGAATTTATCGTCTTATTTTACTGTTGTTCCGTACTGATTTCGTAATTTGTTTCCATTTATTGCGTTCTTCACGCTGAGCCGAAGCATCTGCCCTGCGTTCCATATGGGCGAGTTCTCGTTGTAATTTTAAATAACTTGTAAAGCGATCTCTTTTCAAAGTTCCCTCAGCAATCGCTTTTTGCACAGCACACCCTGGCTCTTTCTGATGTTGGCAGTCGCGGAAGCGGCATTGTTCAGATAGCTGCTCCACATCTGAGAAGCTCTCTCCTAGACTTTCACCTGAATCCCATAATTGGAACTCGCGCATTCCCGGAGTATCCAATATAGCCCCGCCGCTAGGGATCAGTACTAGTTCACGATGCGTGGTCGTATGACGCCCTTTAGCATCGTCTTCTCGAATCTCGCTGACCGCCATCCACTCTGTTCCTAAAACCGCATTGACAAGTGATGACTTGCCGACTCCAGATGATCCTAGTAATGCAGCAGTCTTATTTGGCTGGATCAATTCACGTAAATCATCGATTCCTTCACCTGTCTTACTACTAACTGTAAAGATAGGAACGCCGAACGCCACTTCTTCCACTTGCTTTTGATACCATTCCGGATCGTCGCACATATCTTTTTTCGTGAGTACGACAATCGGTGAAGCGCCAGAATCATAGGCTGCAATCAAATAGCGCTCCAGTCTACGCAAATTGAAATCTTGATTCAGTGACATGGTCAAGAACGCATAATCTACATTGACCGCAATCACCTGGACCTCCGTCGTGCGTCCTGCAATCTTGCGTTCAAATTGAGAAATTCGGGGCAGCACTTCATGAATGATAGCCCTCTGTTCTCCTGGCATTTGCTCCACTACAACCCAGTCCCCCACAACAGGTTGATGCTCCCTGGAATGTGTAAACTCAAACTTCCCGCTCGGCCCAGCAAGCCATTCACCTTCCTCAGTTGCCACTCGGTACAAACCTTTATGTGCAACTGTCACTCTCCCCGCCATCCCCTGGCGTGTCATTTTTTCTTCCCAGGCTGGTGTCCAGCCGTAATTTTCTAATAGATGCAATGTGATTTCCTCCAAATAGATAGTCGCCGGCTTCCCCTTTTGCTTTTTGCCGACAAAAAAAGCTGTCTCTGCACGCATCTGCGTTCAGAAACAGCTTTCATCCCATTGCAAAACAGACCGATCGTCAGAGCTGACCGGAATGTACACATAGAGAATGAAGCATGCTGACTGAACAGATGCGTGCGTTTACATATACACTTGCCATAATGCTCCACCTCGTTTCGAGTTCTAGTTAGCTTCACTATACGTCAGTAGTTTTCCTCTTGTCAATACAGGATTTTACTTTTGAGAAACTGTGCAAGGGGGTATGATAGAACAAGTAGGAGGTGTTTGCATGATTCGCACACTAGGAGTCACTACGGAGCATGAGCTCGTTCAAGACTTCACTTTAGAAGAATTACAAAATCAGCTGTTTGAATGGTACTGGGTCGATATCAGCAACCCGTCCATTGACGAACAAAATTTATTAAGAGATTACTTTCAGTTTCATCCACTAGCGATTGAAGACTGCTTACACGATCTACAGCGCCCCAAACTGGACAACTATGACCGCCACACCTTCTTTGTGCTCCATACATACAATGAAAAGACCATGGAAGCGGAAGAACTCGATGTCTTTGTCGGTGGGAACTTTGTCGTGACATTCCATTACGACGAGATGCACGAGCTTGACGAAGCGCGAGACCGCTTGATGCAAAGTACGAAGACCTGGAAGCGCGGCTCCATGCAGGCGCTCTATCAGATTATTGATAAAGTAGTGGATCACTATTTCCCTATTATCTATAAGATTGAAGATTATTTAAATGATGTGGAGGATGACATGTCCCACCACCAAGATCAATTTTCAATGAAACAGGTCTTTGAACTGCGTAGTGACCTTCTTCACCTTCGACGGACTATCAATCCGATGCGAGACCTGCTGTACCGGATGTTGGCTTCGTCACGGCTCAACTTTACAGAAGAAGAACGAACGTATTTCCAAGATATTTATGACCATTTAATCAAACTTTCTGAGATGATCGAGTCGAACCGAGAGTTGACATCGGACATTCGAGACAGCCACATGTCGATGAACTCAAGCCGTATGAACCGAATTATGATGACTCTGACAATCGTTTCGACCGTCTTCATTCCTTTAACGTTTATTGCAGGTGTCTACGGAATGAATTTTGAGCATATGCCCGAGTTGTCCTGGTCATTTGGCTACTTCGGTGTGCTGTTGTTCATGTTCTTGATTGCAGGCGGTATGCTAGTGTGGTTTACCTACAAAGGATGGTTTAAACTGTTTAAGAATCAATAAGGAGGCATAGTATGCGCATCAACAAATATTTGGCGGAAGCTGGCATTGTTTCACGCCGCGGCGCAGATCAGTGGATTTTAGATGGTCGCGTTTTAATAAACGGTATTCCCGCAGAACTGGGAAGTCGTGTACAACCAGAAGATGAAGTGACTGTAGATGGCAAGGTCATATCTCAAGAACAAGACTTGGTCTACATCGCGTTAAACAAACCGGTAGGAATCACAAGTACAACTGAGCGGCACATAGAAGGTAACATAGTAGATTTCGTCAACCACGACCAGCGTATCTTTCATATCGGAAGACTAGATAAAGATTCAGACGGATTGATTTTACTGACTAACGACGGCGACATCGTCAACGAAATCTTACGTTCTGAGAATGAACATGAAAAAGAATACATCGTGACCGTTAACGAACGAATCACATCAACTTTTCTCGAGAAGATGGCATCGGGAGTACGTATCTTAGATACGGTTACGAAACCTTGTAAAGTAAAGCAGCTCGGGCCGCATACTTTCTCCATCATCTTGACACAAGGACTGAATCGACAGATCCGTCGTATGTGTTCTGCATTAGGGTTTACCATTAAACGCCTTCAACGTGTACGTATTATGAACATCGAACTCGGGAATCTGCCAATCGGTAAATGGCGCGATTTAACCGATCATGAGAAACAAACATTGTTTGCTATGCTCGACTATCAACCAAAACGGTAATTCATCTGAAGAAAGGACGTGTTGGTATGTTATCGATTCAATCCACACCTTATAGTACAGGAGCTACTGTAAGTGGCGACATCTGGGATTTAGATGCGTTTTTGACAGCCTCGTTTGATCTGCTTGGAGAGGAAAATGCATTTTATGATTATGAAAGCACTCATAGACGTCTAACTAAAACACTGTTACGTATCGCTTCTGCACGAAAAGGAAAAGAAGAAGTGATGGTAGTAGCCAATGGGGCACGGAGGGACTTATTAAAAGACCGAGACATGATCACACCGGAGCGCAATGTCTACTTTGGCTGTAAGATTTTATGGCCAGAGCTGCTTTTCACTGCTTTTGGATTGAACGATTTTATCCGTCTAGCTGGAGAAGATATTAAACATCCGCATCTTCATGTATATTCGATGGAAGTTCGTTTGTTCCAAGCAAAAGTTATCGAAGCATTAGAGATTACGCTACCTGAAGAGGACTTTACAGACGTTAAACAGGCCCTACTCTCCCCTCAACGTTCAACAGAAGACTACGCGACACAATACGTCGACATGCTGGCCGTCTCTTTCCTAAAAGTACCGAAGGAAGAGCGCAAAGTACTGCTTCCAAGACTCGCTCGCAGCATCGTGGTTGGTGGCGCTGACTATGAAAGCTTTAAGCAGAAGGTCATTGCAGAAGCTAACAAAACAAAAAGCGCGGTACATGATATTCAATTGACAGTCGATTACCCTAAAAATGAAGACATCGAATGGTAAAAACAAGAGGCCGGGACAGAACTACAATGTGTCACTGAAACTAGTGGAGAGTGATACTATCAAAAGAGTGCAGGGGTGACTCCAACGGGATCAAAGTGGGAGCTGAGACCTTTTCTAAGATGTGAAGAACGCCGCTCTAGAAATTTCATCAAAACCAGGCGCACCAAGTGAGGCGTTCTTTGCCTGGGTTGGGGTGAATGGTTTTGATGGGGATTTCTGGCGTTCGCAACTCGATTTGGCTCAGCCCGCGCCCGCGGAACGCTTCCCCTGCACGCGAGATAAATTACTAAAGGCAGTTTCTCAATGAGAAACTGCCTTTGCTAAGTTCTGTCCCAGCTTTTTGATCCTTAGTTAGACTCCCGCCACTCGTGTGGCAAGAGGTTTGAATAATTTGTCTCGGTCTAGCGCAGGCTGCATCTCTGCAAGCTGTTCAAGCGCAAACTTCGCGCCGTAGTCCATACCTTGGCATCCGGCAAGTAATAAGACATCCTGTTCTTCAGCCTGTGACAAGCCCTCTTTCACCGCATCTGGTAACTCTTCATGCAGATGCACTTGAATCCCGGCAGCTTCCATAACTTCTAAAAAGACCGCTTTCTCTTCTTCCGCCACGACGTCTTTTGCTGTTACATGTGACTTACTAATTGTCGCAATCACTTCTGTGAGCCCGAGCTTCGGCGCCCAACGAGCAATCGCCTCTGCATTTTCACGGTTGACGGTTACTCCCCGGTCTCCTCGAATGGCATACACAAGCTTCAAGTTGCGATAGTCCATCTTTTCGAGTGTTCCAAGTGTAATATCAATATTTCCGCTGTTCGCGAAGTGGTCATCGATAATTTTGAAGCTCTCTTCGAAAATCATCTCGAAACGACGCTCTACTCCGGTGAAGTTTTCCATTGCTCGTTGAATGGTATCTACCGATGCATCGCATAGCAAACCAATTGCAATCGCCACTAAAGAGTTATAAACCGAGTGATATCCCGGGGTCCCTAAAGAGACCGTAAACTCTCCTTGTGGAATGGTTCCTTGAGGCGTTTCAATCGTGCGCGCAATCGCCACTGTGAAAGTAGCTCGTCCTGTAGACAAATCGAGATTCGTACAACGGATGTCTGCTTCTTCACTTTCCACACCAATCGTAACTACTTGAGCTTCCGTCTGATCTTGAAGCGCTGCTGAATAAGCGTCATCCAAGTTCAAGATGGCCACTTTGTCTGCACCAGCTCGTGTAACTAGCTTTGACTTGTGCATCACGTAGTTTTCAAAAGAAGAGTGCAGGTCGATATGCTCCCGGCTGATATTGTTAAAAGTGACGATATCAAAATCCACACTACCAACACGGTCGAGTTCTAACGCCGAAGAAGAGACCTCCATCACGACATGCTGAATATCCGCATCCACCATCTCTGCAAAATAGCGCTGCAAATCAAGTGATTCTGGCGTCGTCAATTCCGAGGGCTCTGCCTTGTCTCCAATTTTCACAACTACTGTTCCGATAAGACCGGTTTTAAAGCCTTGTTCTTCTAAGATAGCGTTCGCCATAAATGAAGTCGAAGTCTTGCCATTCGTTGCTGTGATACCAATCGTCTTCATCTTCTGGGTCGGGTGATTAAAATAAGCATCTGCTAACGCAGCAAGACTGCTGCGCGCGTCTTTCACCAAATACTGAGGAACAGAAAGTTCCGGCAAGAACTCCTCAACAAGTAAGGCTACCGCTCCAGCTTCCACAGCTGATGGTGCGAATTTATGCCCATCTGCTTTGATACCTCGGATACAGACAAAGACGTGCCCCGGTTCTACTTTGCGAGAGTTATAGGCGAGTCCTGTAATATCTACCGCTTGTTCATTTTTCACATCAACCACATCAATAGCCGATAAAATTTCTGTGAGTTTCATAAGTTCACCTCTATTCCTATCATTCTGCTTCTGTATAGTGCTCCTGGCAAAATGCCAAAAGAGTTGTATATTCGTCTTCTTCAATTTCAAAGTCTAAGACTTTTCCTGTAGTGCGGTCGATAAAGTGCGCTTGAGCGATGCGTTTGCCTTTACTGTCATCAGCAAAGATGACACGCACATCGATTGAATCTGTCTCTTCAAACAATTCATCTTCTTCGTCATAAGCCAGTCCAATTAAAAATTCATAGCGATCGCCCTCTACAATTCCAGTCGGATCGAGAAGTCGCTCTACTTCATAAGATTCAATTTGCATGGGTATCCTCCTTGTCCATGTTCCCATTATACAAAAAACAGCCCCTCCCATGAAGGAGGAGCCATTTAATTTATGAATTTTGGAGTTCTTTGTTCTCTTCCGCCGTGAATGCGCGGGATCTGGTCAAGAAGCGTTTGCCTTCTACACCCTCTAGAGAAAACATACCTCCTCGACCATCGACTACATCGATGATTAGTTGCGTATGCTTCCAATAATCAAACTGATTTTTATGGATGTAGAACTTGGCGCCGCCTATGGTTCCAAGATAGATGTCTTGATCCCCAATCAACAAATCTCCTTCCGGATAACACATCGGAGAAGAACCGTCACAACAGCCTCCTGACTGGTGAAACATCACGGGACCATGCTTTTCTGTCAACAGCGTAATTAAATCTAGTGCCGCGTCCGTCGCTACAACCCGTTCTGTCATCGCCATCACCTCCTCGGTGGGATCAGAAGAATCCTAATTTGTTTTCATCATATGATACAAGCAGGTTCTTTGTCTGTTGGTAGTGACTTAGCATCATCAAATGATTTTCGCGTCCGATACCCGACATTTTGTATCCACCAAACGCAGCGTGTGCTGGGTATGCATGGTAACAGTTTGTCCACACACGTCCTGCTTGAATACCACGTCCGAAACGGTACGCTGTATTCATATCACGGGTCCAAACACCCGACCCAAGTCCGTATAATGTATCATTCGCAATTTCAAGCGCTTCTTCTTTCGTCTTGAACGTCGTAACAGAAACTACTGGACCAAAGATTTCTTCTTGGAAGATACGCATTTTGTTGTGGCCTTTGAAGACAGTTGGTTTGATGTAATAACCTTCTGCAAATTCGCCGCCTAGGTCATTACGCTCTCCACCTGCTAGACACTCAGCACCTTCTTGTTTCCCGATATCTAAGTAAGACAAGATTTTTTCCATCTGCTCTGTAGATGCCTGTGCACCCATCATCGTATTCGGATCAAGCGGGTTTCCAGTAGCAATTGCCTCTACTCGCTTCAATACTTTTTCCATGAATTTATCGTAGATAGATTCTTGGATAAGCGCACGAGATGGACATGTACATACTTCCCCTTGGTTTAAAGCGAATAGCACAAAGCCCTCTACTGCTTTATCTAGGAACGCATCGTCTTTGTCCATGATATCTTCAAAGAAAATGTTTGGTGACTTACCACCCAGTTCAAGTGTCACAGGAATCAAATTTTGAGATGCATACTGCATGATTAAACGACCTGTTGTCGTTTCACCTGTAAACGCAATTTTTGCGATGCGAGGGCTCGACGCAAGTGGCTTTCCTGCTTCAAGACCAAAACCATTGACGATATTCACTACCCCAGGTGGCAGCAAGTCTTCAATCAACTCCATAAGCACTAGAATAGAAGCAGGCGTTTGCTCCGCTGGCTTCAATACGACACAGTTTCCTGCAGCAAGCGCCGGCGCTAGTTTCCACACAGCCATCAAAATCGGGAAGTTCCAAGGAATGATTTGTCCTACGACTCCTAGCGGCTCATGGAAATGATACGCTACCGTATTGTTATCAATCTGACTCAGATTTCCTTCTTGTGCACGGATAGCTCCTGCAAAGTACCGGAAGTGATCAATAGCGAGCGGTAGATCTGCATTTAGTGTTTCACGTACTGCTTTCCCGTTGTCCCAAGTTTCGGCAACTGCAAGCATTTCTAAGTTTTCTTCCATACGATCGGCGATCTTATTTAAAATCACTGCACGTTCAGCAACAGATGTGGTTCCCCAACTATCTTTTGCTGCGTGAGCTGCATCTAATGCCAAATCAATATCTTCAGAGGTTGAACGAGCTACCTTAGTAAATACTTTTCCTGTTACCGGGGTTACATTTTCAAAGTATTGACCTTTGACCGGTGCTGTCCACTTCCCGTTGATGTAGTTATCATATTGTTCTTTGAATGTTACTACTGCCCCTTCAGTGTTTGGAAACTTATAAACCATTCTCATCTCTCCCTTTGTTTAGTCGCGTAATGAATACGCTTACATTTCACCCACTTTCTATTTTGTCAGATAATAAAGAATTTTTCAATAAATATTATTTTGAGTTCAAAATAGTCTTCCGTTGAGCTGCCAATTTGGTATGCTTATACTTATACAAATGGAAAGTTGGAATTTGAATGGCTGATACCATTATAGAACTACCTGATGGCACAAAAAAACGAATTGCCAATCGTCAAACACCTGCAAAAGTTTTGTTCGCTAGACTGCTCCTCATTTTTATAGGTGCTGTGGCAATGGCTGTGGGACTTGAACTGTTCCTGGTACCAAATAAGATCTTAGACGGCGGGGTTGTAGGTGTGTCCATCATTCTCTCTCATGTCACACCAGTTCGTTTAGGAGTATTCATCTTTATTTTAAATATTCCCTTCTTCTTTTTAGGATACAAACAGATCGGAAAGACGTTTGCTCTCTCTACGTTGTTCGGAATTACAGTGCTCTCCATCTTCACTACTATCTTGCACCCTGTCCCTGCATTTACAGATGATTTGCTATTATCAACTGTATTCGGAGGAATTGTACTAGGGTTTGGAGTCGGCCTTGTTATTCGTAATGGAGGCTCTCTTGACGGCTCAGAGATACTAGCGATTCTTTTCAACAAGATCACCCCTTTTTCTGTTGGTGAAATCATCATGATCATCAACTTGGTCATTTTTTCTATTGCGGGGTTTGTGTTCACGTGGGAACAAGCCATGTATTCGTTCCTTGCCTATTTTATTGCCTTTAAGACAATCGATATTGTCATACAAGGATTGGATGAATCGCGTTCTGTTTTTATTATTAGCGATGAGACAGAAGACATTGGCGCAGCTATTATTGACCGTCTTGGCCGCGGTGTGACATTTTTACACGGAGAAGGTGCCTATACCGGGGACCGAAAAAAAGTAATCTTTACAGTGGTGACACGACTTGAAGAGGCAAAATTGAAGACCATTGTGGAAGACTTTGATGAAAATGCATTTCTTGCCATCGGCTCTATTGCAGAAGTTCGCGGCGGGCGTTTTAAGAAAAAAGATATTCATTAAAAAAGAAGCAATCTGTCAACTCGACAGATTGCTTCTTTTACATAGTACTACTTCTCGGGTAAAGCGCTGTTTCGTCGTAGTCGCCCGGTCTACAATTTCTAGTCCAGCTGCTTGAATGGCCTTGTCCATAGGTTCAATGGTAACAAGAAGGACCGTGTTTGCAAGACGTGCCGCATGATCGATGAGCGCATGTTGCTCTGTTTCTGTTGAGTGTGTATACAGATTGTAGGGAAGATCTAAGAAAGCAACGTCGTAGTGACCATCTTGGTCCTCGATTGCCCCTTTTTCCACATCAATTTCTACAGGATAATCGTAATGTTCCAAGTTTTCCCTGGCGCCTACACAAGCGAGCGGGTTCTTGTCACGTCCTCTGACAAACATCCCCATGGAAGCAGCTTCTACTAATACTGTCCCGATACCACAACATGGGTCGATCATGGCAAGAGGCTCCGCTTTTGGATTGGCGATATTCACTAAAGTACGAGCGGTTCGAGCACTGAGTGCCGTGGAATAGCCCTGAGGTTTATTTACGTGCTTCATCCAAACCGGTTGGCTCTTCTCATATACTCCGAGATACCAGACTCCGTCCAAGTGGGTAACGGCATAAATTTGATCAGGATTTTTGAAAGACAGTGAGCCAGGCATTTCATTCCCCACTAAACGCGTCAAACGGAGGCGTTCTTCATTTCCCCATTCGCCTGTCCCATTTACTCGGTCATGCTTTAAAAAAATCACTTTGTAAGACTCATCTGTCGTTCCAAATTTGCTTGCTTGCTCAACCAATTGATCTACTGTTTCCGTTTTTAATAAGATATGGACCTTTTCACGAATGAAGACACTGCGAGAAGGATCTACCGATACGGGAGAGACAATCACTTTTCCTTTTGCATCCTCGCCAAAGAATGCTCGAATCTCCATTTCTGCCAGCTGTCCTTCATCCTCGTTGTACCCATACGTATATAAATAGCTTGTAACTGTCATGAATTTGGAACTCACTTTCTAAAACCCTAGATTTTTCAAGAACAAACGAATGACATCTGCCCCTCCAATAAATGTTCCGATTGAACCAAAGATATTGGTCAATACGACAACTAACAAGACACGAGTCACTTTATTGTGCCAAAATCCTTTTACTGTAAAGACGTCTTCCGATAGTGTTTCAAAGTCGGCCACCGTAGGCTTTCGAACAAATGCTTGTACGAGTCCTGAAACCCAGCCGGATGCTAATATCGGATGCAACGCTGTAATAGGAGCCGCGACAAATGCAGAAGCGATAGCTAGAGGATGGCCAAATGCTACAGCCGCCCCTATGGCAGCCATGCTTCCTGTCCATAAGATCCAACTAGTAGCTTGGTTGGCTCCTGCTTCAGGATTGATAAAGAATGTAGCAATGATTAAAGCAATAATTAAAATGGGTAGTGCCCAACCAAGAATAGTTGGCACGATTGATTTAGGTGGTCGCTCTGAGAGCTTCTCTAGATCATGATCACGATAGATCTCTCTTGTGATTCCTGGTACGTGTGCAGCACCTAAAACCGCCACCACTTTCTCACCTGGCGCCGTTTTAATTTTCTGCGCCAAATATTGATCCCGTTCATCGATAAGAGGTGTCTTAAGACGTGGAAATGACTCTGTAAATTCTGCAAGCACCGCTTGTAACGTGTCTTGCTGCTTCATCTTTTCCATCTCTTCTTCAGTGATGGTGTCTTTTTCAAAGATTCCAAAAATGACACCAGCTAAAAGCTGCGATTTGCCCCAGAAGCCAAGATTCCCCCAAATGCGCGCAAAGGTCACTTGAATATCGCGGTCGGCCAAAATGAGTTCAGCACCTATTTCCTCGGCACTAGATATCCCTTGGATTTGTTCTTGTCCTGGCGTGACGTCAAACTGCTTTGCCATACGATTTTGAAAAGAAGAAATAGCGAGATTCATTAAAAGCATTGTAGCTTTCTTTTCCCTGATCACTTTAAAGATGTCCATGTTTTTCCACTTATCGCCTTGTTGAATCGATTGAAACCTTTGACTATCAAGTTCAATACAGACGGAGTCTGGACGTTCAATTTCGATGACTTCTTTTACTTCAGCGGCGCTAGCTTTAGATACGTGCGCGGCACCTATTAAGATAATTTCTTTCCCGTCTACTTGCAGGCGGGTAATAGTTTCTTCCATTCAATTGCCCACCCTTTCATATTTTCAAATACTATTCAGAAATTTTTTAAAATTATGAAAGCGCTTTCTTCAATAATCCATTCAGTACTTGCTGTTCTTCCTCAGTCCAGTGACCCAAGAATTCTTTATCGGCACTTACAGCCGTCTGGTGTAAACGGGTTACTTCTAGCTCTCCTGCTTCAGTTAGTGTGACATGCTTCACATTTCCGGACTTCTCTGTTTTCACAAGATTAGCTTTTTCAAGTCGACCAATCAATTGGCTTACATTCCCTTTAGTTACAGATAATAGGTCACTCAATTGTTGTTGGTGTAGCGGTTGATGCTCTTTGATTTTGCGCAATGCATTATATTGAGTAAATGTGATGGTTTGATCTGCAAAAGCCGCTTCCATTCCGCGATTCCACTCTAATGCTAAACGTTGTAATTGCTCATTGATTTCAAGCGATGTAGCTTGCTGCATCGTGGAGAGAATTTGATTTTTAATCTTCTTGCGTTTCTTTTTCATTTTGACCATAAGAGATCCTCCTTGAGGTTTATAATTAAACATTTTACATGACATCGTCTTGAGTTTCCACTGCTATCGCAATCTTTCTGTCCACTAAAAAATGCCCTCAAAAATTGAGGGCATCTAGTGTTGCTGGTTCTGGTTGTGGTCTACCTATGTAATATCCTTGGAAAAGGACATAACCAGCCTGCTTCAACCAGTCGTATTCTTCTTTCGTTTCAATACCTTCAGCTAAAGGCACAGTTCCCATCTTTCTCGCATGCGCCAGGAACGATAACGCCACTTGTTGCTGTTCTGGTTTTTGATGAATATCTGTTACGAACTTTCGATCTAGTTTCATATAGTGAGGTTCAATACCTGTCAACATTTCCAGTGTACTGAATCCCTCCCCTACATCGTCTAGTGCATACATAAACCCTTTTTCTTTATAGTAGGTCAAGATCCGCTTCAAATGTTGCACATCTTCCACTTGCTCTGTCTCTACCACTTCAAATACTAATTGTTGTGGGTCTACATTGAGTTTACTTGCCAGTTGCATCGTGCTGCGGAGGCAGAACTCCGGGGAATAGATAGAAGTCGGTATGAAATTTATAAAGGCTTTCACACGATCTAATCTTGCAGCATGTCGCACTGCTGCCATTCTACACATCCGGTCTAATGCGTATAGACGACCTCGTGATTTGGCTGCATCAAATGCTTCGTTAGGGAAAATAGGATTGCCATCCGCATCTCGGAACCTCGCAAGGAGTTCATACCCAAACAACATGCCATCTGACCTGACAATGGGCTGATAGTGACATTCTACTCGTTCCTTTAAAATAATGTCGTCAATCCATCCAACATCTAAAAATTCGCTGATTTGTGAGAGTGGAGACCATTCCGTTTGAGCTGTTTTAAATTGAATCTGTTCCACAGCCAAATGATCTTCAAAGAAGTTCAGCAGTTCCTTAACATATTGTTCTGGCACTTCAATTTCGTGACCTTCTTTCGAGAAGGAAATATGATTGCGACTTAAAAATTCTTGAACACTCTCCTGTAAAGAAAGATTGTGCTCTCCCTGCAATTCAAAACGATACATCATACCCTGTACTTGGCATCCTTGGCAACCCATCTTCTCGTTCACCCCTTTTTTATGTTCATCTTATATTAAGTACATTAAAATGACCTTCGCTTGTATATCTTTCTATCCAATTTTCAAAGTCTATTAAGTCTGTTAGACCTAGTATACCATTACACTTAAAAAAACAGCTTACGAATTCTCGCAAACTGTTTGTTTTTGGATGAAGTCATTTATGCTATTTTTCTCTGAACAACGCTTTAATTTTTTCTCGTTTAAACTTAGATACTAAAACGTAAAGGACGTCCCCACCTTGAATCAACGTATCTCCTCGAGGTGTGATCACACGCTCTCCTCGAATGACTGCCGTAATCAATGTATCGGTAGGAAGCTCGACATTCTTTAGCTCTTCTCCATCAATCTTTGTACCAGGTTCAATCACAATCTCGATGATTTCTGTATTCGTTTTCCCTATTGATACAAGTTCTAAACTGTGAGGAACTTGAACTGTCTTTGGTCCTACAAGCTGCAATTTCTCAGCAAATGGTGTCAGCGTAGCGCCCTGGAACAAAGCAGACAATAACACGACGAAGAACACGACATTGAACAGCAAATCTGCGTTATCAATTCCAGCAAGTAGTGGATAGGTTGCTAATACAATAGGAACCGCTCCACGTAAACCTGCCCAAGAGATGAACAGCTTCTCTTTCGCGTTGAACTGACTTGCCAATAAGCTGATATAGACGCCGATCGGTCGTGCAACAAACATTAAAATTACAGCGAGTAGCAGACCTTGCCAGATGACTTCACGTAACTGATTTGGGAACACAAGTAGACCAAGAAGAATAAACATACAGATCTGCATCATCCAAGCAAACCCCTCGTTAAAGCGGAAGATAGAGTGACGGTATGTAAGATCCATATTTCCTAGTAGAACAGCCATGACATAGACCGCGAGTAACCCACTCGCTCCTACAGCAGTTGTGAAGGCATAGGTGAAAATCGCAAATCCCATCGCGAGCACCGGATAAAGGCCAGATGAGTCCAAATTGATTTTGTTGATTGCCCACACAGAAATTCTTCCAATGATAAGTCCTAGAATTAAGCCAAGCCCCATCTGCCAAAAGAACGACCCGATCAAAGACCAAATAGGTCCTGCTTCTGCTTGAATCAAGCTAATGAACGTCACAGTCAAAAAGACGGCCATCGGATCATTTGTTCCAGACTCAGCTTCAAGCGTGGACGTAATGTTTGGTTTGATATTTTTATTTCCTAAAACAGCAAATACAGCTGCCGCATCGGTAGAGCCAACAATGGCACCGAATAACATGCCTTCTAACCAAGAGAGGTCGAGCACAAATTTGGCTACAACACCAATCCCGACTGTTGTAAGAAGCACACCAATAGTCGCGAGTGAGGTTGCAGCTGGCAATACTGTACGCATCGATTTCCATTTCGTTTGCATACCACCCTCAAACAAAATAACAATCAACGCGAGAATTCCAACAAGTTGTGTAATCTTAGCATTATCAAAATAGATGTATTGGCTGGCAAGCATACCAACCCCGATGAAGAGTACTAGTGAGGGTAATCCGAGACGTGAGGAAAATTTAGTAGTAGCGACTCCAACAATTAATAAAACAGATAAAACAAATATTGCGCTATCGACGGTAAATGTCATCCGTCATCCCCTTCCTAAACATTTAGATACTTTAAGTATACCGTTTGAATAATATGAAAACAATTAACTCCCCTTCTGTGATTCTGATACGATAGAAAGAACAGATTAAAGGAGGAGACATCATGAAACAGAAGAAAATTACAGTAGTGGGAGCAGGAACTATCGGATTGTCTTGGGCATCTTTGTTCCTCAGTCACGGACATCAGGTAACTATTGTCGACATACGAGACGACTTAGCATCTGTTTGGGAACAGCATCATCAGAACGTGCAGCCTACACTGCGAGAGCTCGGACTACTAGATTCATATTCTGAAGAAGCACTACGTGTTACAACGAATCTCCAGGAAGCCCTCGCGGTGACGGACTGGGTTCAAGAGAATGGTCCTGAGAACTTAGAGTTCAAGCAACAACTGTATCAACAAATGGAACAATGGGCTCCTGCTCATACTCTATTCTTTTCTTCTTCCTCAACACTTCCGGCAACGGCAATCTCAGAGAAGATGAAAGATGCGTCTCGGGTTGCTATAGGACATCCATTCAATCCCCCACTTGTCATGCCTTTAGTTGAAGTGGTGCCTGGTGAGTTCACTTCACCTGAAACAATTGAAGAAGCTATGGCATTTTATCAATCGCTGGGGAAACATCCGCAGCTGATCAAGAAAGAAGTCTTTGGCTTTGTAGCAAACCGGCTACAATTCGCTTTACTCAGAGAAGCTATGTATTTGGCCGATCAAGGAGTCGTAACCATGGCGGAAATGGACGAAATCGTCAAAGATTCTATCGGACTGCGCTGGGCTGTCACAGGTCCTATGCTAGGCATGCATCTTGGAGGTGGCGAAGGCGGAATCGCAGCTTTCACAAAACACTTAGGTCCTACTATGGAGTCTTCTTGGGGAGCTCAAGGGAATCCTACAATGGATGAGGCAACCAGACAACGGCTCGCCGCTCTTGCTGAAGAGTCTTACGGACAATTTACGATTACAGAGCTCGCTCAAAAACGAGACCAAGGACAGCTCGCCATTTTAAAAACTAGAAGCCAAACAGAAACCCAGACCTGAGAATGGTCTGGGTTTTTACTAGTTATAAGTTTTCTGTGTTGATTCGAGGCTGAGGATCTACAACTTCTGTATCCTCATTTTTATCAGAATCCATGTCATTCGAAGAAAGCTTCAACTTCTTATCTTCTAACTCACGAATTTTACGTTTTTCGTGTTCATCTTCTTTTTTCTTACCAAACATCGAATCACCTCACTTTTACTAGCTCGTACTACATCTATACCCGTTTTTGCCATTTCTAAGCAAAAAAAATTTGAAGTCACACTGAATTGTTCAAATAGTTTCAATTATAAAAAAATAGGTTGACTGGGTTTTACGAAACCGCTTACAATCAAAGAGACTTTTTTATACGATAAGGGGATCGTATAAAGTAGTTTTGAGCGAACGCTCAGTCGAGAACTGAACGAACGCTCGGTCACATCTGGGAGAAAGTTCACAAATTACAAGGAGGAACTGTATGAAGGCTTACAAAAAAGAAGTACGCTTCACGATTTGGATGGCACTTGCATTTGTTTTAATGGGCAATGCGGGTCTATTCTTTTCTATTTTCCCGACAGACGCCATGTTGTTCGGCTTCCCTGTCAAGTATATCGTGCCCATTCTGATGGGATGGTTCGGTGTATTCTTTTTAACGATTGTTGCAGGTAAAATCGGGAATCGAATCGATGATGAAATCGATGCAGAACGAGGAGGCGTGACAAATGATTGATGGCTCTTGGAAATTATCCAATCCTGTATTAGGACTCGTCGTTGTTGCTTTAACATTTTTACTCTTCTACGTCGTCGGATTTATATCGAACAGAAAAGCAGCTTCCGCTAAAGATCTCTACTTAGGTGGAGGAAACGTTGGCGCTTTAACAAATGGCCTTGCAATGGCTGCTACATACATGAGTTTAGCTACTTTCTTAGGAATCACGGCACTCATACTAAATCTTAAAGTACCTTTTATTATGTTGTGGATCCAGCTGATTCTCGCGATTCCACTAATTACAATCATTTATGGAACATCTCTTCGTCGAATGGGGGCTTTCACTCCTACTCACTTTATTCGTGAGCGTTACGGAGTAAGTGCTTCAATTATTGCAGCACTGTTCATGATTCTTGTGTCCATCATGTACGCACTTGGTCAGATGATCGGAATTGCCGTGACGTTTGAAACACTTCTTGGTATCCCATACATGACAGGCCTTTTTGTTGGCGGTCTGATTATTGTTGGGTACATCACAGTAGGCGGTATGGCTGGAGCAACAAACAACGCCGCTATCCAAATGGTCATCATGGCTTTGATGTTCATCGTACCATTAGGCGCCATCATGAAAGCCATTGGAACAGAAGGTTGGTTCTTCCCTCCTTTACTGTACGCAGACATGGTACCTGCCATGTTGGAAGCCGTTCCGGACTTCTTTGATTATCAATATCCAACGAAATGGTATTTCTCTGTCATCCCTGCACTGACCATAGGTGCACTTGGGTTGCCTCACTTAGCAATGCGCGTTTACACTTCTTCAAGTTTAAAGAGTGCTCGTAGCGCAATGGTATGGTTCGCATTCATCTTAGGCTTAGTATTTTCTGCCACTTATGCAATGGGCTTCACTGGAGTCTATGCAACAAGTGTAGAGGGCTTAAACATCGCTCCTGAAGATGCGGATAAATTAACCATCATTTTGAACTTGGCTTACAACCCTGAATGGGTAACAGCACTAGTTATTGCAGGAGCGATTTCTGCAGGGGTTTCTACATTGAGCGGAAACTTACTGGCTATTGGAGCTTTATTATCACAGGACATTATCAAAACATTGAAACCAAACATTCACGAGCGTTTAAACTACCGCCTGAGCTACATCGCGATTTTTGTTGGTGGTGTTATCGCTATCTTACTAGCAATCGAACCACCTGCATTCTTAGTAGTTAGTATCTTGTGGGCATTCGGTCTAGCTGGTGTAACGAACGCCCCACTTATCATCGTAGGAGTTTGGTGGAAAGAAGCCAACAAATACGGAGCTATGGCCGCTGCTATTGTTGGAGGAGCGATTTACATTGCCGTCTCTCCATTCGTATTCCCGAACCTGGCGCTTACAGGACACGCCGTGACAGACGGAATGGGACTTTCAGGTGCGATGCTCGCTGTACCAATCAGCTTTGCACTACTGATCATCGTTTCGTACATTACGAATCGTATGCCATCTCTTCAAAAGAATTTGACGCGCGAGCGTGACGAGAAACTTGTAGAGTCGATTCACGGCTGGAAAGATGTACAAGCTTACCGCTACAACTCAAAAGTAGGAGCACTAGTAACTGTCGTGGTATCTATCGCTGTTGCGATTTGGGCCCTCTTACCATGGGGCATGTAAAAGGAGGAAATCAACATGATTTTACACCTATTGACGCTCAAAAATTCAGCGTTTGAGACATTTACCTCCACAGAAAAGTCAAAAGTTCAGGGCAGCCTTGTGCTGCTCTTAACCGGACTTTTGTATGGAGCACTTCTAATCATGGCCAATTGGTCATACATCATGAGTTTTGAAACTCCTCTGCTTCGGTCGGTTATCGTCCCTGCAATTTTCATAGTTTCAGGACTGATGATGGCATGGATTACCCGAATAGGTCTGACTTTATTGCTTTGGGCAGGAGCACGTGGCTTTGGTGGCGAAGGGATGATGGGAAGGCTCGCGCCGTTCGTATCCATTAGTTTGTTGCCAGGAGTATTAGCTGTTCCCCTTCTGACAGGCTGGCAAGTCAATTGGATCGGGTTCACTTTGGCTCTTTGTGGGGTCCTGTGGATGCTCACTATTCACTGGAAAACACTACAGGCAACCCAGCGTTTTTCACCTAGCAAAGCAGCACTCGCTGCCATCACGGTCTTTGTATTTTTTGCTAGTATCTATTATTTAGTCGTCCCAACAGCGGCTATTACATCATGAAACAGGAGGAATCACTTATGAATTTTGAACATCTACTTGCACCGGAACAGTACAACATCACAAGCGAACTAGAGGCTTACAAAGAGGACACAGATCGCATTGCCATTCGCTGGATGGACGATCAAGGCAACCGCCGCGATGTTTCTTATCAAGAATTGTTTGCTAAGATGAATCAATACGCACAGGCCTTCACAAGCCGAGGTATTGAAAAAGGCGATAAGTTGTTGATCATCCTTCCTCGTATTCCTGAAGCTTACATGACCTACCTAGCAGCTTTGCGCGCTGGTATCGTAGCGATTCCATGTTCTGAGATGCTTCGTAAAAAAGATCTGACGTACCGCATGGAACACTCCGGAGCAAAAGGAATCGTGGCATTCCACAAAACTACTGCGGAAACGAACCTGATCACAGATGATTACCCAGCTCTTGCGAACAAGTTTATCGTGGGCGGAACAGAAGAGGGTTGGGTATCGCTTGAAGAGCTTGCGGCTTCTCAACCTGAAGACTATGCAGGTGAAGATACACATCGTGAAGATATGGCGTTCTTATCTTATACTTCAGGAACAACAGGCAATCCAAAAGGTGTTATGCACGTTCATGCTTGGGGCTATGCTCATGTCCGTACAGCTGCAACTGAGTGGTTAGGCGTTCAACAAGGCGATATCGTTTGGGCTACAGCTGCTCCTGGATGGCAAAAATGGATTTGGAGTCCTTTCTTATCAACTATCACACTTGGCGCTACAGCGTTCGTTTACCACGGAGGATTTGATGCAGAAACGTATCTAACTATCCTTCAAGACGAGAAAATCAATGTGCTTTGCTGTACACCGACAGAGTATCGAATCATCGCAAAAGTAGAGAACTTAAAATCTTATGACCTCAACCAGTTACGCAGCGCCGTTTCAGCCGGTGAGCCATTGAACCGTCAGGTAATCGAGGCTTTCCAAGAAGCGTTCCAGTTAAACGTCCGTGATGGCTACGGTCAAACTGAAAACACATTACTTGTAGGAACTCTTCAAGACATGGAAGTTCGACCAGGTTCTATGGGGAAACCGACTCCTGGAAATCAAGTAGACGTCATCAATGAATTTGGAGAACCCGTAAAGCCAGGCGAAGTTGGAGATATTGCGGTCCATAAAACAGCTCCTGCTCTGTTCCGTGGCTACTACAATGATAAAGACCGTACAGCTGCTGCTTACCGAGGCGACTGGTACCTGACTGGGGACCAAGCTACCAAGGACGAAGATGGGTACTTCTGGTTTGAAGGCCGAAGCGATGATATTATTATCAGCTCAGGTTACACAATTGGACCATTCGAAGTAGAAGACGCGCTTACAAAGCACCCTGCTGTTCGTGAGTGTGCTGTCGTAGCCGCTCCAGACGAGATCCGAGGCAGTGTCGTAAAGGCGTTTATCGTCCTTCGTGATGCGGAGCAACATGAAGACAAAGACGCTTTGATCAAAGAATTGCAAACACATACGAAGGAAATTACAGCACCTTATAAATATCCTCGTATTATTGAATTTATTGATGAACTTCCAAAAACGACATCTGGGAAAATTCGTCGTGTGGAACTTCGCACAACTACAAAGTAAGAGAAAAACCACTTTGGTCTTAATCAGCCAAAGTGGTTTTAAATTTCTGTTCGTGGGCTAGTAGCCATTCTTTGCGCCACAGCCCCCCTGTATATCCGACCATTTTGCCGTTAGCACCGATGATTCGGTGACACGGTAAGACGACAGTGAACGGATTTCTGCCATTCGCTCCTCCGACTGCTCGTACCGCTTTTGGACGATTGATCGATGTGGCAATTTGTAAGTAGGATCCTGTTTCTCCATAAGGAATGGTACGTAGACTTTGCCATACTTCTCGTTGAAACGGTGTGCCCGTTTGTGGTTCCATAGCAAAAGTGAAATCTTTACCCTTTCCTTCGAAATAAGCTTTGATCTCCTTATAAGCAAGCTTTACTTCTTTTGGCAATGATTCTGAGTAAGTGTGTTGTAGCTCGTCTCCGTCTTCAAACATCACTGAATGTACGGCGTCTTCCTGTCCCGTGATGACAAGGCGGCCGATCGGTGTTGCATAATCCACTTGTGCCATGAAGTGCTCTCCCTTCCCATTTCTACTTTTCTTTAGTATACTATGAGCAACTGAAAGACACGAAAGTTTTCTAGGGTTCCGGAAGCTAGCGCTTTGACTGGTCCGAGAGAAAACGCATGGCATGCCATGTACACGGAGGGACAAAAGCCTGGGAGATACTGCGGAAGCAGTGTCTTTCAGGTTTTTATTTTGGAGAGGAGTTCGAATGATGAAAGAATGGAGTCTGTTAGTAGTAGCCGCTGTGTTTGAAGTGATGTGGGTCATCGGGTTGAAACACGCTAGCACATTACCCGAATGGGGTCTCACAGTGGTTGCCATTATCATCAGTTTTGGCTTGTTGATTCGTTCTGGCAAGAACTTACCTGTTGGAACGGCTTATGCTGTATTTGTAGGGTTAGGAACGGTAGGAACCGTAGTGACGGACGCATTCCTTTTTGGACAGCCACTTGGCTTGTTGCAAGTCCTGTTTATCGGTTTATTACTGGTGGGAATTATCGGTTTGAAACAATCGACGAAGGAGGAGAATGGCTAATGGCTTGGATAGCGCTTGTTGTTGCAGGACTTTTAGAAATGACAGGAGTAGCTATGATGGCGCGTCTCCATCAAAAGAAGACAATTGGTTCTGTAGCTCTGTTAGTTGCAAGCTTTGGAGGAAGTTTCTTATTTCTATCAGTAGCTATGGAGACCCTACCAATGGGAATGGCTTACGCTATTTGGACAGGAATCGGTGCCGCCGGCGGAGCTGTTTTGGGGATGGTATACTATAAAGAATCAGCCGCCCCACTCCGCCTCTTCTTTTTGGGACTCATCATCGCCAGTGTGATAGGTTTGAAATTAGTCAGTTGAAAAAACGGTCACTTCTGCAATTGAAGTGACCGTTTTTTATGTAGGTTGCTGACTTCCAGTTAAGAAGGTCATTAATTCTAATGGATTGTGGGCTAAGTCTTGTAAGGTATACTCATCCAAGACAGCTAAATAGGCTTGTAAAGCTCTTCCGAGTGCGTGTTTTAAAGAACACACAGGCGTAATCGGACATCCGTTCTTTTCACGATCAAAGCACTCAACCAAGTGAAAATCGTCTTCCATCTGCCGAACAACTTCCCCAACATTAATGGCTGAAGGCTCTTTTAACAGCCGTACACCTCCGCCTCTTCCTCGCGTACTTTCAATATAACCGACCTTTGATAGATGCTGTGCCACTTTCATTAAATGATGTTTAGAGATGCCATAGGAGTCTGCAATCTCTGGAACTGTAGCTTTCTCACCTGTAGGTCGTATCGCCAAATAAATTAATAGCCGTAATGAAAAGTCTGTATACATCGTCATTCGCATGCCGTTCACCTCTCTTCTCACTATCGCACAGGTGAACAACTTGTGACAACAAATGTGTCTAAAGTTTTAAAGTGGTATTTTATATATTGGTTTAAATTCAGCCGAGGAGTATGCTAAAGCTATCAAGAGAAAAGGAGCTGTTTTTATGTTATCTCAAGAAACACGCACAATCATTAAAGCTACTGCACCTGTACTCGCTCAGCACGGAACAACAATCACTACAGAATTTTATCGTTCTCTATTTGAAGCACACCCAGAACTATTAAATGTCTTCAATCATGCAAATCAAGCAAAAGGACGTCAGCAGACAGCACTAGCCAACACCGTCTATGCAGCCGCAGTACACATCGACAATTTAGAAGCAATCCTGCCTTCTGTCATGCAGATCGCACAGAAGCACGTCAGTCTCGGTATCGTACCAGAGCAATACCCAATCGTTGGAGAATTTCTGTTAAAAGCAATCAAAACGGTATTAGGCGATGCGGCAACACCTGAAATCATCAATGCTTGGGCGGAAGCTTATGGAGTGATAGCTGACGTATTTATCTCTGTTGAAAAAGGAATGTATGACCAAGCTGCCGAACAAACAGGCGGCTGGCGCTTGTTTAAAGAGTTTACTGTTGTTGAAAAAGTTCAAGAAAGTGAACTCATTACTTCATTCTATTTAAAACCAACTGATGGTGCTGCCGTTCCTAGCTATCAACCGGGTCAATATATTTCCGTCCGAGTGAAAATTCCTGGTGAGCAATATCTGATGATCCGTCAATACAGTTTGTCTAAAGCAGCTGACACAGAAACTTTCCGAATTTCTGTGAAACGCGAAACCGATCAAGATCCGAACGGAAAAGTATCTGTCTATTTGCATGAACAACTTGAAGTCGGTGGCTTAGTCGAAGTAACCCCTCCAGCAGGAGAATTTGTATTGGATGAATCTCGTCAAACTCCGGTCGTCTTTTTAGCTGGCGGTGTTGGGATTACACCACTTATGAGTATGACGGAGCGCCTGCTTCAAACGTCAGCCAATCGTCCAATTCATTTTTACCATGCGGCACGAAGTGAAAAAGATGCTGCTTTTGCAGATGCGTTAACCAAATTAGATGCGGAACAAGAACACCTTTCTTACATCTCATTCTTCTCTGAGACAGATGGTCAGTTCATTACTCGTGAAGTGCTAGCAAACGTTCCTCAAAATGCCGATATTTATGTCTGCGGACCAGTCGGCTTCATGGAGAGCATGATTGCCAATCTGATTGACTTAGGCTTCTCACAAGAGCAGATCCATTACGAGTTCTTTGGACCTTCTATGGCATTGAAAGCTTTAGCTACTGTATAATTGTGGGAAGAGGTGAGTGCCATGGAAGTTGTCGGAATCTGCTCTACTTGTGGCAAGACGGTTTATTGTGACGCCGGCTTTGTTCAGGGTGTTCACGAAGACGGGCAGCTGCTTTGCTTTGATTGCTATGAACACCAGAAAACTCCCGCACAGTAACGTTGTGCGGGAGTTTTTGTTATTCTACTAACGAGATAAACTGACGTGTTCGTTCATTAGATGGATTTTCAAAGAACGTTTTGGGGTCCGTATTTTCTATGATGACACCTTCATCTAGCATAATAATACGGTCTGCCACTTCACGAGCAAACTTCATTTCATGCGTCACAACAACCATTGTCATACCTTCTTCTGCTAGCTGCTTCATAACTGCAAGAACCTCTCCAACAAGCTCCGGATCTAAAGCAGAAGTTGGCTCATCAAACAACAGAGCTTTCGGTTCCATAGCAAGTGCTCGTGCAATTGCCACGCGTTGTTTCTGACCACCGGATAGCTTCGAAGGATAAACATCTGCTTTATCGGCAAGTCCTACTTTTTCAAGAAGAGCCTTTCCTTTTGCAATGGCTGTCTCTTTGTTTTCTTTCTTCACGACGATTGGTGCTTCAATCACATTTTCAAGCACCGTTTTATGAGGAAACAGATTGAAATGTTGAAAGACCATTCCAACCTCCGCACGTACTTGCGACAGTTTTTGTTTTTTAGCATCGATTACTTGTCCATCAATCTCAATCGATCCTTGATTAATTCGCTCTAAGAAATTGAAACAACGTAACAACGTACTCTTTCCTGACCCTGAAACCCCTACAAGTACTACCACCTCGGATGGTTGGACCTCTAAATCAATCCCTTTTAGCACCTCTAATTTACCAAATGATTTGTGTAGATTTGTTGCTTTTAACATATTGACTCACCTCCTATTTGTCTACGTTTAAACGTCCTTCATACCAACGCAAGATGGCTGTGAAGATCATAACAAGTACTAAATAATAGAGCCCGACTACTAAATACGTCTCAAACGGTTGATAGGACTGCGCAGCATCTCGGTTTGCAACAGCAAACAATTCGGACACACTGATGATGTAGACGAGTGAGGAATCTTTTAATGTGATGATAAATTGATTGCCTAGCGGTGGAATTGAGCGTTTCAAAGCTTGCGGAAAAATGATTCGTTTCATACTCTGCCCACGTGTCATTCCAAGTGCCATACTGGCTTCACGTTGGCCTTTATCAATACTTTGAATAGCACCTCGGAAAATCTCAGCGATATAAGCACCGTTATGAATCCCTAGTGCAATGGCACCCGCCCAAAATGCATCTAGAATAATCACTGCTGTGATTCCAAAGTAAAGGAACATGATTTGAACAATTAACGGTGTTCCCCGAATGATTGTGATATAGATGTTTGCAATAGTTTGTAAGATTTTTGATTTTGAAATCTTCATCAAAGCGAAAACGAGCCCTAGAAGTGTCCCTAACACCAAAGCAACCGCTGTGACCTGCAAGGTCAGTACGGTTGCTTCAAGGAAACCAGGAGCTGTTCGCTTGATGACTTCAAGCATGGTTTGTAAGAACTCCATCATGTTTCCTCCTAGTTATTCTAAAATTGTAATACCTTCTAGGTCGACATCTAACAAGTCACGACCAAAGTACTTCTCAGAGATTTCAGCATAGGTTCCGTTTTCAATGATGGCATCAAGAGCTTTATCCATCTCTGCTAGTAATTCCTCATCTTCCGGACGGACAGCAAATGCTGGCTGTTCTACCCATAGAGGCTCTCCTACTTCTTGAATAGCCATTCCAGATGAGATAGCTTCAAAACCGACGACATCTGCTGTAATGACAGCATCCAAACGTCCTTCAACGGTTAAATCTTTTAGAGCCACGACGTCCGAATTGTAGTATTTAATATCGTCCGTGTATTCTTGCGCAGCTTCATCATAGGTTGATTGCGCTACAACTCCAATACGCTTTCCTTCTAAATCTTCGGCTCCTTGAATATCGCTTCCTTCAGGAACAAAGATCATACCACCTGAATAATAGTAAGGATCAGAGAAGGCTACTCGCTCTGCTCGTTCTTTCGTAATAGACATAGAGCCGATTACCGCATCAAACTTATTGCCGAGTAACGACTGGATAATTGTTTCCCATGGGGATGTTACGGGATTTGGTTCTAGACCCATCTCTTCTGCGATAGCCGCTCCAATCTCCACATCAAATCCTTGCAGGTCGCCACCTTCTTCAAAGCTGAATGGTTTGTAGAGCCCACTTGAAGCATAAGTCAACTTTCCGTCTTCAAGTAGATTCATACCGCCCTCTTCACCTGAGTTTTCCGATCCTCCAGAGCCACACGCTCCGAGTACCAAGGCTGCTGTTGCTGCGAGTGAAACAAATAGTCCTGTCTTTTTCTTCATCCAATCTCTCCTTTTAGTTGAGTTTTAGTTCGTGTCTGAGTTGGGGTTTGGTGGTAGAAAAATATCTTGACGTTCATACATCTCATTCACGCGTTCAATGTTTTGAACGATCCGGTCATGCTCTTTTACATAAAGGAAACGCATAAGCGTTGCATTCAAAGCATGAACAGCTGTGTACGAATCGATGCTCAAGTTGCTCGGCACCTGTACGAAAAACGTCACGTCTGCAAATTCAGTAGCGGGGCTATGTGTTCCATCAGTAACTACGATCACCGTAGCACCTTGCTCTTTGGCAATCTCGAGTGTCTTGTTGACATTCTTTGTATATCTCGGGAAAGCAAATGCTAAAACGACATCGTCCGTGGTCAGTCCTGAAAGCTGTTGGTAGTATTGGACATCACCTTGCATGAGGAGCTGGGTATTCCCTTGCACCATATCCAGCCAGTGAGCAAAGGAATGGGCGAGGCCATAATCAAAAAAGTTACTCGTTACATAAATACGTCGCGCATGACTTAAAGCATCTACCGCTTGAAGAAGCTGCTCTTCATCTAAGCTTTCTTTCAAGACATGAAGACTTTGTATGTCTGCATCGAGTAAATTTTTCACAATAGAATTCGAGGCACCAGTAGTCGTCTCACCTGTTTCAATGTGAGCTTCCGTCAACACTTGTTGTAGGTGGGTTTGAAATTCTGTGAATCCTTTATACCCTAACTTTTGTGCCCATCTGATCACTGTAGACTCACTTACTTGAGCTTTTTTTCCGATTTCAATAGCGGAAGAGAAAGCCATAGTCATTTGGCTCTCTTTTAAAAGAGTTACAAGACGTTTTTGGCCAGCGGACATAGACCCTGCTGAATTTTCTACTTTTTGCAGTATTTCCTTCATATCGACCCTCCAAATGTGACAAAACACGTAACTTTCTATTTAATCGTAACTTATTGCAGGAAATCCTGCAAGTCAATTCAAGGAAAAACCGTCTATCTTGATTTGATAGACAGCCAATTTTGTTCATTTAGTTTTTAAATGGATTCTTCCACTCCATCAGCATGGCCATGTTGTGGGATTCCTCGTCTTCTAAATAGTTCTTCACAATGCGTACTGGAGTTCTGCCACTTCGTAACATAAAAGAAATGACGGGATCTTTCCACTTCCCCGAAAGAACGTTTTCCATATACTCTTCTGGACTGGCTTCCTTTGCGTAACGATGATATCCTGACATGCGTCCTCCACCAAGCAGTCTGTCCAATCCATCCACAACGACCCGTTCATAAAGGCCTTGTAAGAGGAGGTTTCCTAGCTTTAAGCTCCGAAATTCCGGTCGCACGCAGAGATCCACTACATAAAGTGTATTGCCATCTGGTACGTGAGGGGAAATGTCTCCTCCGCCGGTCACTTCTTCCCACGTGTGGTCTGGATCCTCTTCAGAATAGTTCATACGTAAACCAGTGACAGAACCTGCGAGCTTCCCGTCCACTTCCACGCATAAAGCACCCTCTGGATAAAGGCGGATATGGTTTTCTAATTGCTCTCGTGTCCAAAGAAGTTCATCTGGAAAAGGCGGCGGAAAGCTTTCGCGTTGAATTTGAATCAATTCATCAAAATCTTGTTCTGTATAGGTTCTCACGACCACTTCGCGTGGCTTGCCACCTTCGAAAACATACTGTTGTTTACGATACATCTAAGACCGCCCTTTCCATTTTGAAATCAGTACCTCTGCCACATTCATACCTGAAAGTGTGACCATTGGCGAGCCGCCACCCGGATGGGTACTGCCTCCAACAAAGTACAGGTTGTGCAAATCTTTGCTTTTATTTCTTGGTCGTAAGAACGCATCTTGTTTTCTGTGACTCGAGAGTCCGTACAAAGCCCCGCGGAATGCTCCGAACGTTTCGGCAATTTCTGCAGGCGGTATCACGCGCTCTACTCGAATATGCTTTCGGATAGGCACTCCTTTCTCCTCCAAGCGATTGTAGATGTGCTCTTTATACGCATTTACGTCATAAGGAGCGGAGCCATTTTTAGCAAGTGGTGGAGCATTGACCAAGATAAACAGATTATCTCCATCTGGTGATCGCTCCTTATCCGTCACACTTGAGTTGCACAAATAAATGGTGGGGTCATCCGCAAACTCGCCTCGTTCAAAGAGCGCTTCGAATTCTGCATGGTAATCTTTTGAGAAGTACACCGTATGGTGATTCAAGCCCTTCAAACGTGTAGAGAGGCCGGCTAAAATCACAAAGGCTGAAATCGATGGCTCGATTTTTTCCACATGTTGATTTGTAAACGAGGGCCTGTCCGCTTCATCCACAAGCTCCGGGTAGGCCTTCAACAAATCGGCATTCATCACCACCTCGTCACCACTCCAGATGTGTTTTCCTCGAGAATGAAGTGCTGTGATACGCTTCTGTTCAATAGTTACGTCGTCAATCGGTGTTTGTAAATGAAACCGAACTCCAAGTTCCTTTGCCACTTTATGAAAGGCTCGGGCAATACAGACCGTTCCTCCTTTGACTGTATAAACTCCTTGGACCAACTCTAAGTAAGCAATCATACTAAAAGTAGCCGGTGCTCGGTACGGAGAAGAACCAATGTACGTAGCGTAGCGACCTAGGGCTTGAAGAAGTTGCTCATTTGAAAAATAGCGCCTAAAAAAATGATCCATCGATTCAAGAGGACGTACCTTTGTTAGCGCCATTCCAAGTGAAGGAGACAAATAGTCCGTCCAAGAACGAAACGTCTTCGGAAAGAAGTAGCGTTCCGAAAGCTCATAGAGGCGCGATAATTCTTTTAAAAAAGAGGAATAGTTGCGCGCACCAAGTGGATCCACTTTCTCTAACTGCTCTACCATAAAATCAGAATCTTTACTGAACACGAATGAACTCCCATCAGCAAAGCGATTGGTTGTGTGATGTTTAAGAGGAAGTAGCGTAAAATAATCCGCTGCGGACCGTCCCGTTTGCTCGATAACCTGTTTAAACACATGTGGCATCGTAATGGTATTGGGACCAAAATCAAAACTATACGTCTGCAACTGAACCGGCATCAGTTTCCCGCCTATATGGGCATTCTTTTCAAAAACATCGACTTCAAATCCTGCATTAGCCAAAGTGATAGCTGTAGAAAGACCCCCAAGACCTCCCCCAATTATGGCTATACGTTTCATCCGTAAAACCTACCTTTCCACTCCACCTGATGCCCCTTCAATGAACGTGTCATCGCATAAAGCAGTAAAGCAATGAACGCTAGTGCAGAAAACGGGATGAAGAAAGCCAGATGACGTGGCTCTCTCGTCGTTAGATACACCACAAATGCTTGCAATGAAATAAGTGCATAGGGGATAAGCCATTCCGGTCTATCCCCTATAAATGCAGCACTTGCTAGAAACAGCGGCGAGACGTAAAAAACACCGTAAAAGAAACTGATTCCAAGCGCCAAAGGCACAGATCTTCCTAATCCGTTAAAAATATTTTTGGAGAATCCCGTCCAGACGTCTCGGTCTGAATCGTACATCGTGCAGGACACGAATTCCGTAATATTCAATAGCCACATTTTGTGCCCCTGCTTTTTGATTTGCTTGGAGATGGCTACATCCTCTACGATATTGGACCAAACTGACGCATGACCACCAATCGAGTCATAAGCTCCGCGTTCGAAAAACATGAAGCCTCCATGCGCAGCCGTGGCAGGTGGCCAGTTCGACCATCTCGCAAAAACCATCGGCAAATGAAAGAGCACAATAAAGTGCTGAAGAGGTACCAGGAGTTTGTTCAAAAATGTAGGAAGAAGAAACCTTGAAAATCCTGAAACTAAACCAAGCTTCTTGCGCTGCATCAGAGCAAGTACATCTGAAACTGCTGTCTCTTCAATACGAACATCCGCATCTAAAAATAGCAGATAGTCTCCTGTTGCATGCTGACTTAACTGATGGCAGGCGAACACTTTTCCTATCCATCCGTCCGGTTTCGGTGCTCCTTGTACAACGTTTAGTCTTGAATCACCTAAAGTTGCCACTGCGAGAGCTTCCGTTGTGCCATCAGTTGACTCATCATCTAAGAAAAACACTTCAATAGAGGAATAGCTTTGTCGTTTCAAAGCTTGAACCATCCCTTGGACGTTGTGCGCTTCGTTCCGCATCGGGACTAAAATGGAAACGAGAGGACTTCCGTTCACTTTACTATGTTTTTTAGGGCGAGGAAGTAATAGACTGTGTAGACAAGTGATGATTACAAACAAAAGAAGTATACCGCTAAACAAATAAAGCCACACCACTCGCCACCTCCTTTAAATCCGTTGATACCGTTCCATTCTCTCTTCTACAACGTCTTGCTTTAATTGGTTCAATTGAAGTTCCAATAAGGTCTCAAGCGATTGTAACTTTTCTTTTCGAGATGTACCTACAAGAGCTTGATAGGTCAACGGCTGCCCAGCATGTACTGCAACTTCCGCTTTTTTATGATGTCCAAACCAATAATAGGTTGTAAGAGGTATTATAGGAACGTCCGGAAGTTGTTGCATTAAATGAATCACTCCAGACTCTAATTCTAAAGGGCGCTTTTCTTGAGAAAATTCATCCCCCTGTGGAAAAATCCAGACACTATTTCCTTGATGAAGAAGCTCTTTAGAGTAGTTCAAAGCCTCGATAATGTCTCTCCGTGATGATTTATTGACCGAGTAAGCTCCGATATAACGGAAGTACCAAAACTTCCGAAGACCTGTTTCATGCATCATAATATGCGTGGTTCTGTCGATGACTGTATGACGCAGATGAAAATACAAAAGACCGTCCCACCAAGAAGAATGATTCGCTATGTAGATAGCAGGCTGATTTCGCTCAACAGTGCCTGACCAATAAACCGTTTCAAATTGCTTTCGGATTTGAGGCAATGTAACTCGTCTCATCATCCATTCAAATGCGAGATTACGCCTGGCTTTGATCATGACGACGCCTCCATTCGGCAATGCCGTAAAGAATTCCTGTCAATAGTGTTGTAATACAGATGGCTAACCAGAGTCCTGCGGACGCTGCAGTTACAACAAACATAAAAATCATCATGCCATATAGACGGTATGTACGAAGTTCCCATTTCGGAAAGGTCTTATCCGGTACCACTTCTTTTTGTAAAACCCAGATGAAAGCGTGAAGGATACTTGCCACAACAAACCATCCCATAAAGTTGGTCCATGGGATGTCATAGTAAAGGCCCCCTTCAAACCAGATCCAATATTCATTTGCTTTAAAGGCAACGGGATCAATAATTAAATCCATAACGACCGCTGCGAGACTCCCGATAATGACCATGCCGATGCCAGGCACTTTAGTGATGCGCATAGCAACTGCATGCGTTGTAGCCATAACGAGCAGCCAGGCAAACCCTATGGTGAATGGGATATCAAATAGTTTGGCACCAAAGCGTTCTGTGTAATCGTATTCTCCAAAAAGAATGCCGTAAGCGGAACCTAAGTATTCTATGAACGACGAGAACACATAAATTACAAGAACTGTTAATGTTGCTTTTGCCGGTGAAAACAGGGCGAAGAAATAAAAGATTCCCATGACACCCGCTAATACAAGAAAGACGGTATTTGCCCATTCTAACCAAGTAGGTAAGAGATCGAAACCGACCAAGATGACGCCAACTGCAAACCAGAAGAGAAACAGCTGGTAGGTCCGATCTTTCCACTTTTCCATGTAGACAACTCCTTTGACAGCTAGTAAAAAACACCCAAACGGGTGTTTTATTGAAGCACAGCTAAAATTTCTGCTTTTTGTTCATCGGAAACAAAGTGTTTCGTGTCAAACACGCGGTATTCTTTCTCCCGAATTGTCGTCAAAATATGACGGTAAAAGTGCGAGGCGCTTTTCAATGGAATTTGAGAACGTTTTGGATAGAGGTGAATGGTTCGATTTGCTTGGTCATAATATGCCTCTGCCTGAACAGCAAGTTCTTCCCATGCACGTGTAAAGCCTTCACTGATGACACCTTTTCGCATACACCACTCTGACACTTCAAAATGTGCCAGACGTTCTGTCGGCATATAGATACGACCTCGTTGCAAATCTTCTCCCACATCGCGCAAAATATTCGTTAGTTGCATAGCTAGACCTAAAGCGATGGCATCTTCCTTCAATTCTTGGTGACGCCCAGGAGCGAGAATCGGCAACAACATCAAGCCGACCGTACTTGCCACATGATAGCAATAGACAAGTAGGTCCTCTGTCGTCGAGTAGCGATGAATCGTCAAATCCATCTCTTGTCCTTTTAACTGTTCTTTAAAAGGTTGTGGGTCCATATCGTAGCGCTTGAACACATCCGACAAGGCCACCCACATCGCATCGTTCATATCATAATGTCCATCTAAAAACTGTTGGAACTCTTGTTCAAATTGACGAAGACTCTCGACTGGCGAGTCTCCTTCATCCACAAGATCATCTACTCGTCTACAAAAGGCATAAACTGCCCACACTGCCAAGCGGTCTGCTTTTGGCAGTAAGGAAAAAGCTTTGTAAAAAGTCCGGGAATTTTCAGCAATGACACGTTCACACTCGAGGTAGGCTTGCTTGACGTTCATTCGGTTGTCCCCCTTTTACAGTCAAATCTTGCAATACAGCTTGCGCCGTTAAATAGGCTCCTTGCATGACAATCGGAATCCCTCCGCCTGGATGAGTAGAGGCACCGACCGCATATAGATTGTGAAGCTTACTTGGTTTCGCTTGAGGACGAAAGACTCCTGATTGGCCAAGAACTGGCGCAATTCCAAAGTTGCCGCCTTGGAAGTACCCCTCGCTCTTTGCAGTTTCTGGCGTTCGGACTTCCATCCATTCCGTTCTCTTACGAAGTTCCGGATAGCCGTTCTCTTCTAAACGATCGAGAATTCGTTCTCTCCAGTCGGTCACATCATCCCATGCAATGTCAGTACCCGATGGTACCGGAACCAGAATATAAAGAACACTTTTTCCTTTCGGAGCAAGCGAGACATCCATGACACTTGGGTTAAAGATATAAATAGATGGTTCTGTTGGAAGTTGTTTGGTTTTAAACACCGCATTCATATGTCCTTTAAAGTCGGGTCCCATGATGTAGGAATGCATGAGCCGTTCTTCGTAGACACCGTCAATTCCTAAATACATTAAGTAACAGCTTGATGACGGGGTATAGTTCCGCTTCGGCACTTCTGGTGCCAACTGATGAAGATGTGGCATTTCACCATTAAAAATTACGGCTTCATAAGATACTTCGCCAGAAGCTGTTCGAATTCCTGTCGCTTTGCCATCTTTTGTAACCACTGCTTCAACTTCCTGCTCCAGATGAATAGCAGCTCCTCTTTCTCTCAACGTAGATTCTAGTAACGCTATTAGAGAGGCGTAGCCACCTTGTAGATAATAGACACCGTGTTCATGTTCCGAAAAAGAAACTAAAGAATACATGGCAGGTACTTGATACGGATTGCCTCCAATGTATAGAGACTGGAGTGCATAAGCCTGCTGTAGGCGTTCATCTTGGAAATACCCTTTCATCAACCCACTTACCGATTGGTACGGTTTGAGTTCTAATAACTTTCGGATAGAAGTGAACGTCCAAAAATCTTTTTTCACTGAAAATGACCGGGTGAGGAATGCCGACATCCCAATATCAAAACGCTTTTTTCCTTCTGTTAGAAACTGTTTAAACCCATTCAGATCTTTAGGAAATAGTCGTTCGATCTCACGTTGCTGCTGCAGAGGATCCGCATACTTCGTGTAGACTTCTCCATCAGCAAATTGCATGGAGTAAAGTGGATCACACCGTAATAAGCGAATTCCTTGTGTATCGACACCCGCCTGTTCGAGTAAATCGATGAACATTTCTGGTAGTAGCACAATGGTCGGGCCTTCATCTATTCGGTACTCTCCGTTTTCAACGAAAGCTAACCGGCCACCAAGCTTGTTGCTCTTTTCATAGATCGTGACGTCGTGTCCATGATGCGTTAGGTAAAGAGCCGTCATGAGCCCTCCTACTCCACCGCCGATGATTGCTAAGGTCATGCCGTCCCCTCCCATGCTGGTAACAATCCAACCGGTATCCGGTCTTTCCCTTGTTCCGCTAGAATGCCGTTTGTTACAATTCGAGCTGACTCTAAAATAGTTGGCAAGCCACTACCTGGGTGAGTTCCCCCCCCAACTAGCCAACAGTGATCTAATTCTTCAAATTTGTTATGAGGACGGAATACCATCATCTGTGACAGTTGGTGACCTAAATTGAAAGTGGCTCCTTTATAAACAGAGAAGTCTTGTTGCCAATTTACAGGAGTCAACATTTTCTCCACGACAATATGCTTGGATAAGTCTTCGAATCCAGATTTTTCTTCAATGGTTCGAATGACCAAATCACGGAAGGCTTGCTGCTCTTCTGCCCAGCCAATTTTACTGTCGTTGTTAGGGACAGGAGCTAAGATGTATAGGGCGGATTGTCCCTCCGGCGCCAGCGTTGGATCAGTGACACTCGCGTTTTGGACATAAATAGAAGGATCAGCAGACAGTTTTCGCGTGTGTGTAATTTCTTCTACATTGGTCTTATAGTCTTTAGCAAAGACAATATTGTGATGCGGAAGATCATATTTCTTATCCAGCCCTAAGTACAACATAAACGTGGAACAAGAATATTTTTTCTTTTCTAAATTTTCTGTTGAATATTTTTTTAGTATACCTTCATCCACGAGATTTGTCATGACATGACCGAAGTCCCCATTGACTACCACTTCATCTACGTCCACTTGTTCTCCATTCTCTAGGAGTAACCCTGTAACTTTCTTACCGTCAAGTTTGAATTTTTTCACACCCTGACCTAAGTGAATACGTCCACCGTACTCTTCAACTACTTTTGCCATAGAATGCGAGAGCTGGTTGACACCCCCAATTGGATGATAGATGCCATACGCATGTTCCATGTAAGAAAGGATGGAAAATGCTCCTGGACATTCCCATGGCGACATTCCCAAATATTTAGACTGAAACGTGAAGGCAAGTTTCAATTCTTCATGGTTAAAGTAGCGACTCAATACATCGTAGAGTGTTTTTCCGAGTTCAAGCTCTGGTAAAGCTTTCATGACTGATGGCCGCATGTAGTGAATGAGTTTGTCCATACGAGATTGAAGGATCGGCGTTAATGCAGCAAGCTTCTTGCTACTTTCGTATAGAAACTGATCATACCCTGCGCTGTTTCCCGGGTAAGCCGCTTCAATACGACGCTTCATTTCTTCCCGGTCTCGCGTCATATCCAAAGTGCGTCCCCCATCGAATGTTAATTGATACATCTCAGGAAGCTCCACCAAATCCATATAGTCATGCATATTTCGTCCTGCCGCTTCAAACAACTCATCAACAATATGGATCATACTTAAAAATGTAGGTCCTACATCAAACCGAAATCCTTCCATCTCTATAGCTGCATTGCGTCCGCCGACCGTATTATTCTTCTCATAAACGTCTACTTCAAAGCCTTTAGAGGCCAATAACATGGCTGCTGCAAGTCCACCTGGTCCCGCTCCTACGACTGCGATTCTCTTTTTCATGGATGGCCCTCCTCTTTATACAATACTTGTACAATGATTATACAACCATTTTCGTTTTTTGGCTATTATTTAGTAGAAAATGTTTTTATTTTGTACAACCTTCGCATAATCTTTTTGTAAAAGATTACGCGACAGCAAAGTTATACATACAAAAAGCCACTCTCAAAAGGAGTGGCTCTAGAGGCACATTAATTTTTTGGAAGTTGACACGACATAGGCTCAAATCTCCGTTACTTCCCCACTGTGTAGCGGTTCTTTCATTGGATCTCCAAATAAAATACCCATTAAAAAAACTCCTTATCGATTGAACAAGACTAGCTTGTCTCACAACAGGAGGTTTTATTCATTGAGAAAGTAAACTGTAGACAGAAAAGAAATGACAGACACTTGCTGCTAATACAAAGACATGCCAGACAGCATGGTGGTAAAGAAAACCTCGCCACACATAAAAGATAGCTCCCACTGTATAAAGGACACCGCCAGCAATCAAGAGCCACAATCCTTCTTGCGTCATCGCCGCAGTCAAAGGATTCCAAGCGAATACGATCAACCATCCCATTACAACGTAGAGAAATGTGGATAGTTTGACGAAACGTTTGACAAAGTACAGTTTAAATAGTGTTCCGCCAATAGCGAGCGCCCATACGATGCCAAACAGGACCCAAGCTAAAGCCCCTTCCACTGCCAAAAACAAAAACGGTGTGTAAGTTCCCGCGATGAACCAATAGATTGAAGAATGGTCGAGCCACTCAAACCAATCTTTTGCTTTCCCTTCAGGAAAACTGTGCACGAGTGTCGATGACGTGTACAAAATCAGCATGGAAGTCCCGAACACGGTAAAGCTCACGATATGCCAAGCATCTCCTGTTTGAGCGCCGGCAACGATGAGCACAACAAGCGCCGCTACACTGAGTAATGCTCCCAGTCCGTGAATCAAAGCGTTGAGCAATTCTTCACGTTTTGTAAATGTATGTGTTGTATCCATAATGTCATCTCCTTATGTCTACTTTACACAATCCGATTACTATCCTACTAGTGACCACTGTCATCCTTTTTACTGACAGCTGTCTGATGACTAGCAATCTGTTCTTCAATCACTTGATGCAGCTCTTTAAACAAAAACCCTTGTTCATGAGCGAACGCCGTTGTCTGGGCAAGGGATTGACCTAAGTCATATGGACTGCGGTTTGTCATTGGATCTTCCGAAAGACTGTACTCCCGACCAAGTGCGTCTGCAATCTTTCGGTAGAGCTCTTCATGCGAGATACTCCCGTCTGATCCTGCATTGATTGGGCCTTCAAAGTCACTTGCCGCCACTTCCACTAAAAAGTGAGCCGCTTCAGCAGAATCAACAAATCCAAAGCGCGCTTGGGGATTGCTCACTCCAATTGAGTGACCTTCTTCAATCGACCGCACGTGAAACGCGAAACGTTCTGTATAGTCGTCTACCCCAACGATATAAGGAAAGCGAACTGTGACCACAGGACAAGGGGCCTGTTGATAAAGTACCGCCTCTGAAGCTCGCTTGGCTTCTTGATACCCTTCAAGTCCCGCGTATTCTTGACGTGGTTTGTAATGGATGTCAAAGTGACGTGGATTAAAATCTTGTTCCGTTAACTTTTCTCCAAAATCGTAGACTGCGACAGAAGAAATAAAAACATATTTCCCTACTCCGTTTCCTAAAGCCTCGAGCACTTCTCTCACTTCAACAGGCGAATAGCATGTGTGATCAAATACCACATCAAACTCTTTACCTTGCAGCGCATGTAAGACGGACTTCTCATCGGTCCGGTCTAGACGGACTCGAGTGACTTGGTCTCCGAAATCATCTTGCTTTTGCCCTCTAGTTGCAATCGTAACTTGGACTCCCCGATCTAGAAGAAGCTGTACAACACGCTTTCCAACAAACTGCGTACCTCCAAGCATCAATGCTGTTTTCATATGCATCCTCATTTCTACAATTCGATTTGTTGTTTGGTATAGGCAAGCTCTATAGGTCCTGAATAAGTGGACTCTGCTTCCGTCACTAAAACCGCTCGGTCACCGTACTGAGGTAAGTGAGTTAAAACCAGTCGCCCCACTCCTGCCTCGGATGCAAGCTTCCCGGCTTCTTTTCCAGTCAGATGCCCCTGAATCTTACCGCATATTGGGGATATACGTTGCATTCACTGACTAAGAGGTCGGCTCCCTTCGCAAATGGCACGAGCGCGTCTGTCCAACCGGTATCTGCTGTGAAGACGACGGTTTTCCCACCTGCCTCAATACGAAAAGCAAGACAGTAGACAGGATGCACTGTAGGACATGTCGAAACTTTGAATGGCCCAATGGTATAGGTAGCATGTGCATCTAGTTCCATCCCTACCGTGACACCTTTATAACTCAATTTCCCAAACTCGACGGAATCTTGTGTATGCGCATAAATCGGTATCGGCTTCTCTAACTGCCCAAGTTGTTTGAAAATCATCGCCGCATGCTGCAAGACACCGACATCTGCAATGTGATCCGGGTGGTAATGACTGATTACTACCGCATCCAACTCGTGAACTTCACCTAGCGTTAAATAAGTAGATAGTACAGCACTCCCACAGTCTACTAATAAACGACTTCCTTCATATTCTACTAAAAAAGCAGATGTGGCTTCTCCTCGGTTGGGGTAGCCTCCCCAAAAACCTAATGTCGTGACTTTCATCCTGCTCTCTCCTTCCTTACCCTAGCTCTCTCTAGTTTACCCATTATCCGAATTCTTTGCATTTTTAGTCTGCCTACAAAATGATATAATCAGGAAATGACAAGTACCTTTAAGGGGGCAATGAAATGGACGCTCTTCAGATAATGGACCACCTAGACCGCGTGCGCCCTGCGCTGCAGCCAATCGTCAGTGCCATCACCCATCAAGTGGCTGGCTTTGAAGTATTAGGGAGATACGAAGAGGACGGCAACTGGCAGTCACTCAAAGATTTCTTTTTAGACACCGAGATTCCGGTTGAATTTAAAAACGAAGTTGATGCGCACCTGTTATCACAGGCAGTAGACCATCTACTGGCAACCGAGAATCCAGGATTTCTCTCTGTTAACAGGTCGGCCAGTCAATTAATTGAAGGAGACGACGAGGCCTTCCTACGCTTTTTAACCGAACAAGAGAAAAAAGGATTCGCACTGAACCGTTTCATTCTCGAGGTGACAGAGCATGATATTGAAGAAGAGTTTGAAAGCCTGAACCATTTGCTGCGTTATTATAAGACGTACGGTATTCGACTCGCTATCGATCATATCGGTGGTGCCAGTTCCAACATTGACAGAATTCGCGCGCTGCGGCCAGACATCCTCAAAATCGATGCGTCATTGACTCGCTCAACGAATTTGGAAAACTTTCAAGATATCCTTCATACCTTATCCGTGCTAGCTAGAAGAATCGGTGCTGTTTTAGCATATGAAATGATTGAAGATGCCAACCAGCTCTATTTTGCTTGGAAAAACAATGGACATTACTACCAAGGGTTTTATCTTGCCAAACCGAGCTGCCAGCTAGAACTAGGTGTCACACTTGATGTGACATTGTCCAGCCAGATTCAGACCTTTGTGAGTCGCGAAAAAGAATTAATCCTTCAGCGGATTCAGTTTACTGAACAATGCCACCACCGCCTAAAAAAATTATCCAAATGGCGTGACGAAGGTCATGCAGACGACTTAGCAGAAGAAGCGAAAACCATTTTTGATGGTCACGCATTCCGTCTATATATATGCGATGCAAGTGGCCGTCAAGTATCTGCCAACTTACGAAAAAAGCAAGGCTCCTGGATGCGAGAAGAGCAGGTCCGCGGCTCGAACTGGGCATTCCGTCCATATTTCCTGGAGAACATGATGCGGATGCAGCGGACGCAGCACGGACGCTTATCCGATCTTTACGCCGATATTGAAACGCGCGAGTTCGTCCGCACGTTTAGTTACCCACTTAGTAACGACTATTTTTTATTCATTGATTTCAGTTACGACTTTATAACTGAAAATGACTTTTTGTTTATGAATTAGAGGAGGATTGGATGCTTACACGATTTCACCCGACAACTCAGCTTACAGTAGGACTCACTTTACGTGACGAAACACGACCAGAATCAAACAATATTGCTCTTCATAGTTGTGTCTCCCCTGATGCAGTTCTAGAAAACCGACATCAGTTAGCAACAGAACTTGGCGTTCCGCTCTCTCAATTTGTTCTAGCGAATCAAACGCATAGTGCTAATTTTTACGAAGTAACAAAAGAGGATTGGGGACGAGGGACCACATCACTTGAGACCGCCATTCCAGACACGGATGCGTTGTTTAGTTATGAACCCGAAACTGTACTGGGAGTGTTCACAGCAGACTGCGTCCCCCTACTTCTCTGGAGTGATCAGAGTGGATTGATTGCCGCCGTCCATTCCGGTTGGCAAGGAACGGTTAAAGAGATTGTACCGAAACTCCTGACTCATTTGATAGAAGAGAAGCGTGAAGACCCGAACCATCTGTATGCTTACATCGGACATTGTCTCAGCCAAGATCGATTTGAAGTGGACGCAGACGTTGCTCAGAAGTATGAAGCACTGGGATATGCGGATGGTTTGATTACGTACCGGAAAGAGACAGGGAAATATCATATCGATAACGGGGCAACTGTAAAAGAACAGTGTTTGCGTGCAGGTATTTTAGAAGCTCATATAGAGCATTCTAATGTCTGTACGTTTACCAGTGAACAAGGGTTTTCGTATCGTCAACACAAACAGGCAGGACGCCATCTGGGTTTCATTTTCCGCACTTAAAAAACCGCATTCGTGGCATCACGAATGCGGTTTTTTCAGTTCCAACTTGGGGCTTCTTGTTCTTCGATTGCCTGCTCGAGTGTCGCATCCCAGCTTCCGATCACCGGATTCCACACTCGAACGTAGTGTTGCTGCTCTTTGGAATCGTACACAAGGAACTCATGGCAGGTTACCCACTGAACTTCCCCTTCATCCGAACTCGATAATGCATCCACCGTTTCCACAAAATCACCCACATGTTCTGTCTCTTCAGCCATCTTTTCTCGAATTCCTTCAATGAGTTGGTCTTCGTTTAAGTCGATGTGTTGCTCAAGCTTAGTATACCTGTAAACGTCCATCGGTTGTTCTAAGACTTCTAGTTCAAACTCTGTCGTTAAGAATTGGCTATGAGCAGGACTGTAGAGCAATTGATCGAACCGCTCTGATTGCAGTTCTTCATAGACCCCTGCTTGGAGCTGACGCGTTCCCTGTATCGTTAAACTATAGCCGCTTTTCTCTAGTTGAACCAGTCCGTTCTGCTGCATCTTCGTCAACAGGTCTTCGATGAACAACTCTTCCACATGTAAGATATCTGCAATGGCTACTGCTCTTCGGACAGGCAGTGTCTCGATGACGTGAAGCATCATTCGCATCAAAATATCGAGACGGAATCTACGCACGGGCATATACCCTACTTCAAAGGACCAGAGCGGCAACTCCCAAGAAGCCTCTTTCACAATCGTAAGGACCGGATTACGAAGTAATTGGCTCTTCAATTTCGCTTGTTGTTCTGCCATCTCCGATCACCTCCTCTGGTGTTCTACGTGTCTCCAACTTGTCTACCAGTTGGACGACATGACCATACATGGTGCGTGTTGCTTCTCGTTTCACTCGTTTTGTGAACATCTCCTGACTCCCGATCAAGACCAACAACTCTTTGGCTCGTGACAAGGCGACATTCAAACGGCGGTAATCATTCGCAAAGCCGATATCCCCTCTGCCTTCTGTCTGATTCCGAACCATACTGAGAACAATGACTTCCATCTCCATACCTTGGAACCGGTCAACTGTACCTGTTCGCATATGAAGATGCGGCAGACGCAATTCTTGTTGAATCAAACGATCCAATTGCTTTACCTGCTCCCCATAGAAACTGATAACTCCGACCGTTTTTTGAGCATCTTGTGGGAATGTCCCTTGCTCCTTGCTGCGTTCTACAGCAGCATTCAAATCGATCAAGGCTTTTTTGGTCACTTCAAGCTCTGCAGGATTCCATAGACTGCTTCCGCCTTTTGCTCGCTCCTCTAAGAAACCTTGTTGATTCGGCAAGTCGACCCAGACTACATGATCCTGTTTGCGAAGCCAAGAAGTCTCTAAACCATGCGCTCTCTGACTGTCTGAGTCTTCAAGACCACAAGACAAGGCATCTTGCTCGTATTGGTAGAACGGCGCAATCGTCTCCATGATAGTCTCATGCATACGGTATTGAATCGCAAGCATCGTTTTATGGGTAGCCGGTAGATGTTTATAAAGTCGTTCAAATAAAGACTCTTTTAACAACTTCTCTAACTCTTGTTTACCTGTGAACTCCGTTTGTTCTTCGACAAGTTGGGCAAGCGTCTCTTCAAGAGTGTCATCACCTAATAAAGGTGGCAATTGGTGATGGTCTCCCACTAAGATGACCTTTTTCCCTTTTAACATAGGAAGTAACAATTCGGGAGGCGTCGCTTTTGAGACTTCATCGATTATGACCACATCAAACGACGGATAGTTTTCTACAAAGTCTTTACGCGCCGACGCCACACAAGTTGTCCCAATGACGTTTGCATATTTCACATTCAGCTTTCGGATCTCATCAACGTCTTCTGCAGTCGCTTGTTCCAGAAGCTGTTGCCACTGCGTCTGGAGTTCTTGATGAACAGGGGCTTCTTTGTCTTCTTTTTCATACTTGTCGAGCTCAAACTTAAGAGATAACCATTCTTTTTGCACAGCTTCTAGCTGCTCCTCCGGCCTTTCAGTAACGAGAGGCTCCAACAAACGAATCTCTTGCTCAAGACGTGTCCGTTCCTCATCGTAACTTGCGGACTCGGTCAAGAATGTTGCGAGTTGCTGTTGTGCTGCATCCATTTCTTTCTCTGTCTCTGACAATGAATCACAAGCCGTTTGATACGTAGACTCAAAAGATTCTATTTCCACTCGCAAGCGTTCGAGCGTGACAAGTTCTCGTTCCAATGTAAACTTGGTGGTTGCGTCCACTTTTTCAAGTTGTGATTGCAGAGCTTCTCCGTCCACCTCATTCCAACGAGAGGCCTGCTCTGCAAGAAGTTCTGAAAGATGTTCTTTTCTTTCTTCTAACACACGCACTTGTTTTCGTTCTTGCTGGTTCTGTAAGAGCGCTTGCTCTTGCAGTTCATTGCGTAGTAACTCTAGTTCAGACTCGCCTCGGACAACCAGCTCTTCGTAATACGCATCAATAGCCGCTAGATAGCGCATGCGACTATAAAGTCCTTGAACGTATTCAGCAAGTTCACGGTTTGAAGGCAATTGCTTTATGCGAATCCAGTGACGACCTTGCTCAAGATAGCGTTCCAGTTCCGGGTGTGTATACGTAGGTTCTGCTACAGGGCGGACTGGTCGCTTCTTCTCTTCCAATAGACCAATGAAGTATTCTAATGCTTTATCATAGCGAGCGTACAACTCTTTTGCAGGGTGATAGGTCTTCACCAGGCCCCTGATGCCTTCGATTCCTTTTACTTTGAACAACACACGGGCTGTCGCAAAGGTAGGCTCTCGTTCTAACATCTCATGAATTGCCGCAACAGATCGCAGCTGACGAATTGCTTCAATTTCAGAATCCATCACTTGAAGCTTGCTCTCAAGGCCTGCTAGTTCTTGCTCGATCTCTTCAAGCTGTTGTTTAGTGTTCTCTCGTTCTTGAAGAAGCGCTTTAATTTCCAGCAGCTGGTCCACAGTTTGAATGCGCTCTGTTTTCTCCGTAATGTTCGATTGAATGACATGAAGTTCTGGATAGCTTTTCTGTTTCGCTTCTAATTGCGTTTTCGCTTCTTGAGCTTCTACAACTCGTTGAGAAGTTATGTTTACTTGTTCTTGGAATCGTGTCCGCTGTTCTTCAATCTGCTCCATATTCGTAAGGAGTTCCGCAAGTTCGGTGTGAAGCACCTTTTGCTCCGCCACTGCCCGTTCTTTTTTCTGGACGGCTTGTTGACACTCTTCTAGTCGATCTTCAGTTTGTTGAAACAACGGGCGAAGTCTCGCAAGTTCCGATGTGATGTGTTCTAGACGAGGAGCACGTTCAGAGACCGCATCCGTCACCGTCTTCAATGTGACATCTCGCCAGTACTGTCCAATATTTTCTTCTATGAATCGCTGTCCTTCTTCTTCAATACTTTCCGTCCGTCCCACGCGCAGAATCCGAATATCCTTATTCGCAAGTAAACGACTTAGTGCATTGTCTACTGCCAAATTGGACTGAGAGGCAACCAGTGTACGAAGCCCCGCCTTAGCATTTTGAAGACAGATTTCTGAAATGACCGTTGTCTTCCCGGTGCCTGGTGGTCCTTGAATCACATAAAGATCTTCTGCAGCGATAGCACCTTCGACAGCTCGTCGTTGAAACGGATTTAGCGGATGCGAGAAGGTCAGCTTTGGAATGGTCCGAAGCGGTGCAACTGGAGGTGTCTCTTCAAACAAAATTTGTTCGAGTAACGGATTTTCAGCTTGTCCTCTCTCTAGTTGCTGGAACCCTGACCGCAGTCTCCGAATCTGACTTAGAGAAGCAAAGTTCGACACGACAGCTTCATTTCCAAGGCGGTCGAGTGGTGTGCGGCGAATGACATCTTCCATATAAGGGAGCACTTCAATCTCTAGCACTCGGTCTCGAGGACTTGCCTTACTGACTTTCCCCACTTCTCTTCCAAGACTGAGAAGCTTGATGTCCATTTGACGCATCTTTTTCCACTCTTCGGGCTTCAACTCTACTTGATACAGCGTCAACTTACGAAAATCTTTTTGCACCGCTACATCCTGATAGCGGAATTTGATATCCGGAATATCTAGCTGCTGTTCTTGAATAGCTAGATATCCTTCCCAACCCGCAATGCGTTTTCGTACGTAATCCGTTCGTTCGTTAGCAAACGGGAGATCTTGTAGCCATTCACGAAGAGCAGGAGGCATGGGATTCTTCACACGTGCGTCAGGCGCAAAGGCCAGTTGGACATTTCGTCTCCAATTGGTCGGCTGCCCTATCTTCTTAGGAACCATCATAAAGTGAACAGCTGTCAGCACGTGGTCTTCCTCGAGCAGAGTGAGAACCGGCATCTTGCCGGCTTTATCTGGCTGCGAAAAGTGCGTAAAATAGAGCAGCACCTTGGTCGCGGTCTGCTCTGGTTCTTTGTTTTTTTCAATTTGAACGGTAAATGTCGGCTGTTGTGTTAGAAACCCCGTCTCTGTCCAACCAAAGCGTTTAAAGGCCTCTTGGACGGCTTTCGTCAAACGAACAGGACATGTAAATAAACGTTCCGTTGTCATCGTATCCCTCATTCAGTTCTGCTTCTTCCATAGTACAACGAATGTCATTTATAAGAAACCGTCAGAAGTCCTTTCTTTAGGAATTCATTTCCCGGGAAATCGTTTTGTATCGATTCTTGAGAGTGCTATACTATCTTTACGAAACTTATAGAACCGAGAGGATGGAATTCATGGCACAAGCAAGCATGCGGGCTCAGTTCAAGAATTTTGATGAAGCTGCAGAAACAATTTTACACATGATGGCCAAACTACTGAACATCAATACACTGTTCATCGCAAAGAACGACCGAGTCTCTAATGAGATTTATAAAGTTGTGAACGGAGATCAGCAATTGCTTGAAGAAGGCACCATCCTACCATTTGAACAAACTTACTGCAGTGTCAGTGTCCAACATGGGAACCATGTATTGTACATACCGGATATTACGACACATGAACAAACGAAAAACCTTCAAGTGACTCACAATTTAAAATCAGGTAGTTTTGTAGGGATTCCCATATATACGGGAGATGGAAAAAACTACGGTACCATCTGCGGTTTAGATACAAACTACTTTGAGTTGAGCGAGGAACATATGGAGCTTTTTGAAACAATGAGCGCTTTATTGTCTTATGTATTAGAGCTCGATGATGCACAGCGTCAAATTCAGAATTTATCCGTACCGATAGTTCCTTTAACGGAAAGAATTGCTATCCTGCCTGTCATTGGGAACATGACCCGAAGAAGAGTAGAACAATTGGTAGAAGTAGCTTTAGTGAGAAGTCAAGAACTAAACTTGGACTATTTGTTTGTTGATCTATCTGGGATTACGGAAATGGACCAATCTGCTGCTGATTCTTTGATGAAAATTACGAACTTGCTGAATTTATTAGGCGTGAAACCGGTGCTTACCGGATTACGACCTGAAACTGTGCTTCAAACCAACCAATTAGGAATTGAATTAAAGCACGTGATGATTGAAGCAAATTTAGAACGCGCCCTTTCAAAAATCGGTTTCTCCCTTCAAAAAGACTAAAAAAAGACACTCCGATTTGTGTGATCGGAGTGTCTTTTAGTTTTAGTTTAAATCTTCAGCAGCTTCTTCTTGAAGCTCTTGGAATGCTTTTGAGACACGCTCAAATTCTGCATCCTCTTCGATTTCATACAATTCTTCTTCCCCTTCAACTTTCAGGAAAAAGACATCGATATCTTCTTTTGTCTCATCTTGTACATCTTCTGAAAATGCAACCGCTGCATATTCCGTCTCATCGACATGGACGAGGCCGAGAACTTCAATCTCTACTTCTTGACCATTTTCGTCTTCCATTGAAAAAACGTCGCCTACTTGTACAGTACTCATTCTAGTTCCTCCTCGTAATCTGTCTTACGTCTTCAGCATAGCATACATATGCTAGATACTCCTCTATTCCCTCAGAACGCTTGGTGAAACGTCATTTGATACCCCACATAAGCAAGCGTTTCTCGAAGGACAAAAGGAAACTGCTCTGCCCAAGTAGAATAAACACTTTGCGGCGTCGGTGAAGCTTCTACTTGTAAATCAAAAACATCTGCCATCATCAATGCCCGTTTCATATGGAACGGATCGCTTACAAGTAGGAAATTATCTACTTCCCAAGACGCCATCAACTTTTTAACAAACTCCATGTTTTCACGTGTCACTATGGATTGATCTTCAATGATGATATCTTGCTCTGGCACTCCAAGTGACAGTGCATACGTTTTTGAAGCCTCCGCTTCACTAATTGAGCCGCCTTCAGTCAAGCCTCCTGTAAAAACGAGAGTCTCCACAAACTTATTATCATATAGCCAGACCGCATGATTGATGCGCTCACGCAGAGCATAAGATGGGTCTTCCCCTTCAAGTCGCGTTCCTAATACTAAGGCAGCATCTGCATGACGGAGCTCAGTTTCTCCTGTGAATGTCCAAATCCCGTACATCGATAAGCCTATATATAAAAGCAATGCACCAACGCACGCCTTTCCAACCCATTGCATAGTTCGTTTCTTCCCCCGTTTGCCAATTTCTCTTTTTATTAGTATGCATCATTTAGAGAGTGCTGCATAGAGTAGACATTGTGAACAAAAAAGCCGCCCCTTTAGGAGCGACTGAATTACCAAGAGATGGATTCAAGCACATCCTCCACTGTTGATTCACCTGTAGCGTCAAATATGGTAAAGCCCTCTGGATCTGGAAGTGATGGATCTGCTCCATATTCTAAAAGCAGTTCTACACTCTCTTTATCTTCATTGAAGACTGCGAGTACCAGTGCAGAGTTCACATCGTCATATGTATTTGGATTTGCGCCGAGTTCTAGCAAATACTCCACTGCTTGCGGAGAATACCCATTTACCGCATACATTAAAGCATCTGCGCCAGCATCATCTTGTTCGTCGATTGAATCACCGGCAGCAAGTGCGTGATCCATCGCCTCGATGTCTCCCATATAAGCAGCAGTCATGAGGTCTGTTTCTCCCGGCGTCTCAAAAGCTGTTTCAAGACCAAGGGATTGTTCTAAGCCTAACGCATCCGCGCCTGCAAACAGACTCCCCCAAATCATGCCACCTGCGGCGAAAAGTGCAATGCACGCAATGTAAATTGCTGTTCCAAGTGCCGTTAAGCCGGCTACACCCGCAATAATTCTTCCTGTACGCGGATAATAGAGTCTTTCAGCACTTCCAGCAAATTGAGAGATACTCTGGATTCGCTTTGGTAAGCGAGGATGCGTTGATAGGACTTCCGTCAGCCAGACAATTCCATTCGATTCTGTTTCAATCTGTTGCATGTAGGCTTGCTCGTTAACTTCTGTGTACACCTTTTTACCAATTCCCAGGAGAGTTAGCGCACGTTTAGCAGCTTCTGGATTCCGAATCATAAATGCCGCATGACGATCACACGTGTATTCGCATGAGCGACTATAGGCTTGAGACAGAAACGGAATGAACGCGGCTGGTAAAATAGCGAGGTTCTTCCACACATGACGTCGTTTCACGTGTGCCAATTCATGAGCAATAATAAAGTCTAACTCATTTTGGCCTTGTTCCCTAGCCAGTTCGAACACTTCAGAATAGAGTACGACCATATCACGACCTAGAAAACGAGTAGCAAATGCATTGAGCGCACCTTCTGACTGAATCACAAAAACATCGGGCGTCTTTTTTAAACCCATTTCTTTCGATAGTTGCTGAACACGGGTATAAACATCCGGAAATTGATTTTGATGGATTCGCACCCCGTTACCTCGAATAGAGCCTAACATCATTAACTGCATATAAAAAATAAATGCGAATACGATGAGAGCTATTGCAATCCCAACAACTGATATGGCCACACCTATGTATACAAAAATACTAAGGATTAGACTGAGCACAAAGTAGAGCGTCTCACGGTCTGACTTAATTTGATTAAGCTGCATCTTTCTTCCTCCTTTTACTTTCCTAGAATAGCATGTAAACCTATGCAATTCCCACTCTATTTTCGACATTTTCTAACAATTAATTTTTGCAAAATTCACCATTATCAATTAATCAATATTTCTTGATGAAATAGTTGACATGCGGTTTTGAAGGTCGTATGATGAGTACATCAAGGAAATTTGATTGACAACTAGAAGGTGAATTCGATGCAAGAAACGACATACTGCACGTTGTCTTCCGATACACTCGCTACTTTTGAAAAAAAGTTTAAAGCGATCAGTGACCAGAAGCGTCTGCAAATTTTAAACATCTTATCGAATAAAGGCGCCATGTGTGTGGGAGATCTTGCCCCACTCGTTGACATGACACAATCAAAGCTGTCCTATCATCTAAAGATTTTATTAGACGCTGACCTTCTTACGAAAGAGACTAGCGGGACGTGGAGCTTTTACGAGCTAAATCAACACGAGTTGAATCAACTTCTCTCGGATGAGTTATGCTGCCTGTTCAAACCGGAAAACTGATTTCCGGCTGTGCTTTTAATCAAATTGTCTTGTTTAATTAAAAATTCAAACAATTTAAGGAGGAATTTCGTATGATGAACGTATTTACAATGCAAGAATCTGTGAAAGATCACCAAGACTCCGTCCACTTTTTAGCACAGCAACGTTTGAACAACCAAGCGTCCGCTCATTCTAAAACACAACCTTGGACGAAATGGTTTTCAGTCAAATCTCGCAAGTCGGCTTAATTTTTTTCACACTTTTATCAAATTGTCTTGTTTAATTAAAAATTCACACAATTATGGAGGAATAAAAAATGATGAATTATTATACTTTTGGAGAATCTGTAAAGGCTGAGCAAACTGAAATGGAATTCCATACTAAGCAACGTTTAGAAAATACGACTTCTTCATTTACTTCTAAAGTAAAAGGTCTTTCTAAATGGAATTTCTTAAAGTCTACTCAAAAATCAATCGCATAATCTATGCGAATGTCTCGATCAGACGAGTTATCGTCTTCCCATGCTGAGCGCACCCTTGTCAAAGTGATTCGCACCATCATGAAAAAATGGTTTCAAAAATGAGTAAAGCTCCTCTTCATCTTATTAAAGATGAAGGGAGCTTTTTTTCATGTTGATCAGCAATCTCCGGCCGTTCTCGCGGAGTCATGTTAATGATGAAATAGCTTGCAATCAAGATAAAGATGACTAAAGCATTCAATAATGTGTGAACAGGATTATCATGTTCTACAATGATTACCCGTGTCATGGCTGTGATTCCGATGTACAAAAAGTATCGAAGCGGGAAGTGATAGTCTTCTTTAAAATATTTGACTATCATTGCGATGAACTCAAAATATAAGAAAAACAGTAAGATGTCTGCAAGAAACACTTTGTAATCATAGGACTCGAGCGTCCAGAGTAACTGTATGAATTCCACTAAAGAGCGCATCAATAAAAAAGATAACGTGATGGCTAATCCTAAAAGGGCAACATTCAAAAATACTTGGAGAACTTTCGGTACCATAATAGAAAGTGGCGTGGCTTCAGGAAATGTCTTTCTCATCTGAATTCCTCCTCTACTCATCTCTACTCTACTGTCATTCTATAAAGACTTCGTGAATCTCATGTAAACTTTTCTAACAAAATAGATTAGTCTAGTTATACGTGGTTTTATAGCGTTCGTCAATCGTTATTTTTGGTAAGCGTTTCCATTTAATAAGGCTTTGCCACGACTTCTCTTCTTGCACTTGTTATACTGCGAATAAGGTTTGAAAAGGAGCAGATGACATGTTTACATTTGGTTTTACAGATTTCTTATCGCTGCTGATTTCCGCTTTTATCATTCTACCTATTGTCGTTTTTGTTCGAGAGACCGGATATATCGTAGCAAGTCTCTTTTTTGGAGTGAAAAATCCTCGGATCACAATCGGCTCAGGTCCGCGCCTCTTCAAATTGGGTATACTCGATGTACGAAAGTATTATCATTTATATAGCTGGTTTTCTTATGATGATCTAGCGCATAAAAATCGCTGGGTTTATGTAATCATTTACGCGGCACCTATTTTATCTAATATCTTAGTGGGAATTGGCATCAATCTTTTAGTCGTCAATGGGGTTTTAGATGACACTTTAGCTTTTTGGGACCGCTTTGTCTTTTACATTTTTTATTACGTTTTATTCGATATCGTACCTATGAGAATGTTAAACGGCAAACCCAACAACGGTATGATCATTTACGAAATGATACGTTATGGCAAACGAACGGACTACTGTCCAGAACCATTCCTCCCATCTACTACGGAAAGTGAAAAAGAAATAAAAAAGTCTCAAAGATGAGAGAAAAACAATAAAAATCTAACAGACAAACGGCGGACTCTGGCGTATACTTTTCTCAAAAGATAGGAATTGAGTCATACATTAGAAGTGGGGGGGCTGCTATGGAAAAGCCAGTGATTCATCATGACACAGACATTGACTTGTTGCTTCAAATGCTAGACCATGTCACGGATCTTGTTTTTCTAATGGGAGTGCACAATGACCAATTCGTCTACCGATTCATTAACAAAAAAGCGCGTCAGATTTTAGGACTCTCAGACGCCACTCTTGGACAAAGCATTCTTGAAGTTCATACGCCTGAGAAGGCAGAACCCCTGCATCAAGCCTATGAACGTGTCGTTCAGCTGGCAGAACCTCTTGTATTTCGCCAACAAGTACGAACACCTCGTGGAATGTTTACAGGAGAAAGCAAATTGACGCCTCTATATAATAAGAACCAGCTAGTGACCCATGTATTGGGGATTGTTCAAGACATATCTACTTTAAAGCTCAGTGAAGAAGCATCCGAACTGAATCGACAGCGTTATAAATCTTTGTTCGATTTTCATCCTGATGGTATCATCGCTTACGATTTGAAGGGAAGACTGATAGATGGGAACTTGGCGGCATCTACTATTTCAGGTTATCCGTTTCAAGATGCCTCGGAGCGAGGGTTTAAAAATTTCATTTTAGAAGAGTATAAAGACATTACAAGGAAGTCATTTGCAAGATGTATTCAAAACTCGGAGTCTGTTCAATATGAGACTGCCATTTATCATAAAGCGGGACATATCATTTATTTAACAGTTGTGAATATACCTATTAATGTAAACGGAAAAACTGTAGGGGTTTATGAAGTATTTAAAGATATTTCTAGAGAACGCGAACTTAGTATGGTCCTACAAGAAAAGAATAACGATTTGCAAACTCTTTGGAATACAGCCATCAACCCTATATTTCAATTGAAATTGGATGGGAGCATGGCTCGAGTGAATCCGGCTTTTTGTCAGCTATTTGAATACACGGAGAATGAGATCCAAGACACGATGAATCAAATTATCCCAGAACACTTACATGGAGAAATGGAAGCTCTGCAAAAACGCTTAGATAAAATGGAACCTATTGAATCTTATGAGACGCAACGTGTCACAAAATCCGGAAAGCTCCTAGATATCTTAGCTTCTTACACTCCGGTTTATAATGAACATGGGGAGCCGACAGCCATCCACGTCGTCTATAACAACATTACAAAGTTAAAAAATATACAACGTGAACTTGATCAGAGTAGAGAAAAATATAAGGTCATTACGGAACATGCATTTGATGTCATCAAAGTATTTAACCGCAATGGTCGAGCTGACTACCTCTCTCCTTCCATCAAACTCTTACTTGGACATGAACCTTCCGAATGTATTGGAAAACGATTTACCCAATTTATACATCCAGAAGATCATTCAGTAGTCCAAAAAAACTTGCAACTTCTCCTCTCTACTCGCAAGCATTGTACAATGGATTTGAGGATGAAGCATATTGAAGGACATTACATTTGGATGGAAGTAGTAGCCAGTCCAGTAATCGAGAGAGGAAGAGTCATCAACATTATTACCATCTCACGTGATATTTCGGAAAGATATTCTATACAAGAAGCACTAAAAAAGATGGCTTACTATGATCATTTATCGGGTCTGCCCAATCGGAGGGCCTTTGATGACCGACTGCAAGAACTTTTAGACAATGAAGAGCATTCCCCATCCTTAGCCCTTTTATTAGCAGATGGCAATCAGTTTAAGCGTATCAACGATACTTACGGTCACGACGCGGGTGATGCCGTTATCGTAGAAATGGCTGACCGTCTAACCAAAAGTGTACGACAGGATGATTTAGTTGCACGATTAGGTGGAGATGAAATCGGTATTTTGTTAGAAGACATTCACACTACCGAGCAAATCACTTCTGTCATCGACCGAATCATTGAGCACTTTAAGGAGCCCTTCGTCTACAAGGAACAAACGATTGCCATTGAAATTGCACTGGGAATTGCCTTGTACCCGCAAGACGCACAGGATAAGAAAGCTCTCTTCATTGCAGCAGACAATGCATTGTACGCCTCAAAGAAAAACAGTACTACTTCCTTCACTTATTTTGAAGAACTTCTTCCTAAAAAGAAGCAGTGACAACTCGTCACCGCTTCTTTTTTCTAACCTTCCCCCCTATAACCGTTCGATAGCAATGCCTTCTTTTAAGAAGCGTTCTCTTATAGCTTGAGCAAACTCTAGTGCATGCGCCCCGTCTCCATGAATACAAATCGTATCTGCTTGTATAGGACGGCGTGTTCCTTGTCGCGTTGTCACCATTCCGTCTCGAACCATCCGGATTACATGTTCCACGGCTTCTTGTTGGTCTTCAATCAACGCATCCATTCGGCTTCTTGGAGTCAACGAACCGTCTTCTTCATAGCGGCGGTCGGCAAATACTTCTTGCGCAATCCGCATATCCATTTTTTTAGCCGCATCTACCCATGCACTACCTGCTAGCCCCACAATGATGAGCTTGGAATCACACGCTTTTACAGCAGACACAATGGCTTCTGCTAGGTCAGGTGACTTTGCTGCCATGTTGTAAAGAGCGCCATGGGCTTTTACATGACGGACAGTCGTCCCACAACTCTTTGCAACAGCTTGTAACGCTCCAATTTGATAAACCACTAAGTCGTAGGCTTCTTGCGCTGAAATAGCAAGTTCTCTTCTACCGAAACCTTGTAGGTCCGGTAGGCCAGGATGTGCTCCGATTCCAACGTTGTGAAGTATTGCGCTCTCTACAGTCTGTCTCATGACGCTTGGGTCCCCCGCATGGAATCCACAAGCGATATTTGCTGATGTGATCAATGGTAAAATCGCTGCATCATTTCCCATCCGGTACGAGCCAAATGATTCCCCTAAATCACAGTTCAAATCAATAGATACCATTTAACCAGGCCTCCTCTGCTCCTAACTTTTTCGAGAGCTCTTTACTGACTTGCACCAAGGCACTTGCTAATTTTTGCATATGTTGTTCATCTTGAAAGCGCACTTCTGGCCCCACGAAACTCATACCAGCGACTACATTTCCCAAATGATCAAATATAGGTACTGCTACTGCCGAAGAATGTGTCTCAAGCTCGGAGTAACTCAGCGTCCACCCACGTTCTTTCGTCTCCTTCACTTTTTGCAATAGTTGTTCTTCGGAAACTGGTGTCTGCTCCGCGTATTTTCGGAATTCAAATTGCTGAAGAAGTTTTTCCTGCTCACTCTCAGGTAAATAACTAAACAACACGCGTGGACAAGCTCCTGCATATAGAGGAGCACGACGACCAATCTGTGTATAGACACGAATGCGTTCCTTTGTATCTGCTTTTTCTATATAAACGGCTTCTGTTCCGTCTTGGACAATCAAATTCACGGCTTCTCCGTACGTATCCCTTAACGTCTCCATGTAAGGCAAAGCCAGCTGACGAATATCCAAACGCTCAGCTACTAGATGACCCAATTTTAAAAATAACAGTCCCAGCCGATACATATGGTCTTGCGTCTTTTCTAAAAAGCCCATTTCAACAAGCGTCTCTGCCATTCGATGTGCCGAAGTTTTGGGCAAGCCAGTGTGAGAAATAATATCTGATAGACTTGCTTTATCTTTGTCATAAAACACTTGAATAATTTCCATGGACTTCACTACAGTTTTATTGAGCATCTTGTCGCCTCCTCACTTCAATGCTGGTCTTTATATCTTGCTGCCATTGACGAAACGCAGCGGCCAGTTTCCTTGCTTCTTCAAGAGAAACAAATTCAAATTGAACTCGGTCACCTGGCTTTTTCTGAGCAAGAATAGGTAAGTCTACTTGAATTACTTGACCAATACGTGGATAGCCTCCGGTTGTTTGCCTATCTGCCATCAATACAATGGGTTCTCCGCCAGAGGGAACTTGAATGGTTCCAAATGTAACAGGCTCGGAGACAAGCTCTGTCGCGTCTTGACTTTTCAAAAGTGTTCCTTGAAGACGGTATCCCATACGATCTGATTGAGGTGAAATAGTATAGGGTTCACTTGTGAACTTATCGAGTTGTTCTGAGTCAAAGCGGTTGACCTCTGGTCCCTTCAGTACCCGAACCTTCTCTTTCTTCCACCATAGATCGGTAGGGACGTGCCAGTCGGCAAGTGCTTGTTTGTCTTGACCGCAGGGCGCATAAGGGATTTTATCTCCTTTACGTAAAGCTCTTCCTTCAAGTCCACCAATACCTGCTCGTAAAAACGTACTGCGACTCCCCATCACCTCAGGTACTTCAAGCCCTCCATGTACAGCTAGATATCCACGGCATCCTGCGCGAAGGTTCACAAAATGTAAGACTTCCCCGCCAGACACAGAAATAGGACGGCCTCCCTTGAGTTCAATGCCATCAAGCTGAATCAACATGTCAGCACCAGTCACAGCAAAGAGTGTCGGTTGGTGAAATTGAAACTTGGCTCCAGTAAATGTGATTTCCAAAACAGCATCTTGTGGTTCATTTCCCACTATCAGATTCGCTAGAGAGCTTGCTTGAGGATCCATAGCTCCTGTGACACTCACTCCATATCTTTGAAAACCTGATCGCCCTAAATCTTGTATAGTAGTGAACGGTCCGGGATGAATCACTTCAAGCATCTTCCTCACCTCGCTCTACAGCAACAAATTGAATGGCGTCTCCAGCTTGCGCTAAACTAGGAGGTTGCTGATCCGGTAAGAATAGCTCTGTTGTGGTGCGTCCGATAATCTGCCATCCTCCGGGAGTTGAAATGGAGTAGACTCCTGTTTGACCACCTGCTATACCGACGCTACCAGCTGGAATACTTGACCTAGGCGTTGTTTTACGCGGAGCATGAATAGCTTCAGGTAGGCCTGACAAATAAGGAAACCCTGGTGCAAATCCAATCATCCGAACTGGGTAGATTACCGATGTATGAAGTTCTATCACTTCTTGTGGTGTTAGTCCTGCATGTTCTGCAACTATCTCTAGGTCAGGTCCCTCTTCTCCCCCATACACGACAGGAATCTGAATCACGTTTCTCACCACTTCTTGTTCAACCACTTTCCGATTGGCTAGCTGTCTCCAAAGTTCCGGAAGTTCTTCAAGTTTTTTAGTAGAAATACAAGGTTTTATATAAACTCCAATTGACTGAGTAGTGGAAACGGTTTCAACAATTTCTTCACTGAACTCTTGTTGAATGGCAGTCTCTATTTGCCTTAATCTCTGTTCTGTATCTGCTGCCTCTTCTAAACGAAGGATCCAACAAGTTTCAGACAACCAAAATGAATGCATCGTTTCACCATCCCATTTTTCGGAACAACTATTCCATTTTTAGAAACTTTTTATAAGAATACATGAAATGTTTTTTCATGACAAGGGACATTTTCACTATTCAGAAAATAATGAGGCAAATCAATTGGGCATCTCTTTTTTTCCTTTTATACTAATAGGGAGGGGGAATACCTATGACATACCAACATCTTGGCCTACTAGAACAACCGTATGATTCCTTATATTTGATCCCTGTTGGGGCGGTCCTTCACGTACCTTCGAACTATCCTTCATCACCTCCGTTATTGCGCCGAATTGCAAACGTTTTGAAGGAACTTCTAAGTACAAGAGAACAACAAGATCATGAACTGATTTCCCGATTCACAAAACTTCCGTCACATACATTTCCACTAGCTATCGTTTCGGAACAACAAGCTTATATGTATGCTATTCGGCCTGATTATTTCTTGTGGAAAAAGCAAAAACCGGAGCTGACACTCACTCCGGATAGTCACCATTTTGATACTCGCAACCTTTACAGTCTTTCAGATAATCAATTGCGAAATTATTTTCATGACTTACTTGATAGTTATGTATTTGCTGCACAGCTGCCCACTCTGTCGCGACGTCAGTGGAAAGAAAAAGCGCGCTCAGCTTACTCCCAGAACCCATTCATTCGTTTGGCTGCGGAGAAACAGGATGTGATTAAAGCTGTAGAGATTACGAACCGCTCTATGCTCATGGGTGTTCTTAATCCACCAGAGGATGTAGCATTTTGGCGTCATCGTGTGGAGATTGTACTGAGGCCCTACCGTGCTCTTCCACCGGATGCCACTTATTCTGCATGCAACCATCCAATTCAAGTGACGATTGATAAAGAGTCTCCCATGCTCCACATCTACTGCGAGACGTGCAATTATGCATATAAATACGACCCATTCGAAGACCGTGTCGTTCTTCAAGAAAAAATCAACTTGGCACAAGCACAAAAGCGCATTTTGACTATTGAACGTCAATTTAATGCATTAGCAGAAGGGACACCAAAAGTACTTGCTGCTCTTAGAAAACTTCAGCAAATTCAAAGGTGGTATGTAGACAAAGAATTTCCTGAGCACGCAGGAGATGCCCATCGCCTTATTCGTTCTTTACAAGGAGCCACCTTCCCTATAGCTCCTGTTGAACCTACATTGTTATCGTTGCAACATGTGAAGTTAGCGACAATCGATAGTTTACGTTTCGTTCAACCCTATTTAGATATGAGCAAACAACAACTAGACCAGCAACTTGAAAAGGAACAACGTGAAGCATTTCAGTATCAGACTGAAGATACCGAAAAAGCAGTTCGTTTCTCAACGAAAGGCTACACATTGTATGAAGAAGAAGTAGATGTTATCGAAGACTATTTGGCTCGTGATGAACAGATGACGTTTCATTTGCTGATCCAAGTGCTAAAAGGAGAAGCTACGAGTAAAGTTCGCACTTTGAACTTGCACCGCTCTCCTATCTTTGGACTGCTCAGACCTTGGCCTAAGAAATTAATTCCTCAAGCTATCAAGAGCTTTTGGTAACCAAAAGGACCTGCCCAAATGGACAGGTCCTTTCGTGTTATTGTGCGTAAGCGTCTAAGAATTCTTTAACTTTTTCTGCATCCGCTTCAAATGTTAAGCCTGTATCTACAAGTGGAGTGACTGTGGACACTGCTGGCTTTTTGTTCCCTTGGTAGTACGTGATAAAGTCTTGCTGATTGATGGAGTATAAAACTGCTTTACGTAGGTCAGCTGACTCTGATACATCCCGACCCGACATGTTGAACTGCAAGTAGCTAACTCCGTTGCTGTCTGCTTGTTTTAAAGTCAGATTGTCGTCTGAGCTAACTACATCGTATTTTGTATCCGGAACCGTCTGAAGGACGTGGATCTCGCCGTTACGAAGTGCTGATAATGCACTGTCGTTGTCATCAATGAAACGAACATTCACTTTATCGATTAGTGGTGCATACTCAGAATCTGCACGGTAAGCAGGATTCTTCACAAATTGCGCCTCGTAGTCATTTTTTTGAACTAAGATGTAAGGACCGCTTGCGAACAAGTGATTGTCATAAGAACTGCCTTCTGTCACAGTAGACTGGTCTCCGTACGCAATATCACTGTTTGGATCGTAAGAAGCTACATCAAACGTATTGATTGAAGACACTTGTTGTTCAGAGACGATACCACCTGATTGGTGTGCTAAGTAGTTGAGTACTTGCGGGAACGGTTGTGTAGTTGTCACTTTTACCACTTGGTAGTTCCCTGCCGCATTGTCGACTTCGTCTTCTGATGCTACTAAAGTAGTGATATCCGCTGGCAATTCATTCGATAACGCTTCTAATACACTTTCTCCATCTGGAGTTGTCGCACTTTCAAGCTCTGCAAGGTCTGTTACGACTTCAACAGTCTCCATGTTCTCATGTAGGCTGTATGTACGATGATCTGGAACAGACTCTGGATCTTTGGCACGGTTTAGAGAGAATACCACGTCTTCTGCTGACACAAGGTCTCCTGTATCTACAGCAGCACCATTTTCAACAGCTGCGAAGTTGATATCATCCCGTAAAATGAAGTAGTAGTTCGAATTGTCTTCTGTCATAGCGAAGTTGTAAGAAAGAGAGTCCTCTGCTACCACTTCGTCTTCATCTGTCAAATTGACAAGACGGGAATACATATTTGTGTTTAACGTATTGATCGAACCATCATTTGCTTTAATTGGATCAAGTGATGTCAGTGAGCCGATCGCTTGGTGCAATACAAGTGTTTCCGATGCATTTAGTGATTCGTCATTGAACGAGATTTTTTCCCATGCTTGTGCACGTGACTTAGATAGACGCACTGTATCTGGATTCACAGCAGCAGAGTAAATCCCTTGCGCTTTATTAGAAATATAAAGTGGGGCAATATAAGCTTGGTCAAAGACAAGCAGCTCTTCTACAGCTTTGTAAGCTTCTACAGCTTCATCCCCTGTAACCGCACTCGCTGCATCAATCAATTCATCTAACTTTTCATCCGCAATGACACTGGATGCGCCATCTGATTTGAACAGACCACGAACCGCATAGTCTGGATTTCCAGTAACAGTAGTCCAAGAAGAGACGGCCACATCGTAATTGCCTGCGTCTTTCTGAGAAGTGAATGAGCCATAATCCGGCTGGATATTTAAGTTGACCTCAAATCCATTTTTAAGCAATTGATCACGAACAATGTTCATATCTTGTTCATTTGAAGCCATACCCAGCACTTCAATAACTGGTTTTTCATCTGTCCCAGACTCTGAGACGCCCCCAGCTTCCTTTTCTGATTTCGTTTCGACACAGCCTGCTAACACCAAAGTGGCTGCTGCAGCAACCGCAAAAAATTTCTTCATCCTGTAAATTCCTCCTCTAAGTTAGTTTGTTTTTGGATCAAGCGCATCGCGCAGGCCATCTCCAAAGAAGTTAAATGATAAAACAAGAAGCATAATACAAATCCCAGGGAATATGGCTACGTAAGAATGGGTTTCCAGATACGTACTTCCCACTTTCAAGATGTTTCCCCATTCCGGGATATGCGGTTCAATTCCGAGTCCAAGGAAACTCAAACTACTTGTTGCAATGACTGCTCCCCCAATCGTCAGAGTCGCTTTGACAATCATAGGCGCTAGAGAATTCGGTACGATCTGCTTAAAGATGATGGACGCATCCGAAGCTCCAAGCGCTCGTGCCGCTTCTACAAATTCAAAATTAGAAAGCTGCATCACCGTCGCGCGCATAGTACGTGCATACGTAGGGATAGCTCCAACACTCAGCGCAATAATCAAGTTGACTGTATTAGCACCAAATGCTGCGATAATGGCAATAGCGAGAAGAATTCCTGGAATCGCGTAGAGAATATCTAATAGACGCATAATGACTGAATCCGTTGTGCGACCGAAATATCCAGAAATCGCTCCTAAAGTTCCTCCGACAAGTGCAGGAAGCACGGTTGAAGCGAACCCAACAATCAATGAAATCTGAGCTCCAAAGACGATGCGAGAAAAGAGATCTCGTCCAAAATCATCGGTCCCTAGAGGATACTCGAGTGATGGATTTTGCAAGATGGCACTGTAATTATTTTGAGTGGCAAAGTCATAATCGAAGATCCACTCACTGACCACGGACAAACTAAAGATGAATGTGATAAAGAACATCCCGAAGATGGCCATCGTATTGCGTGTGATTTTCAACCACATCGTATGCCACTTCTCCACAGAAGACGGGTTTTTAGAGCGTGCTTTTTTAATAAGCGAATACCCAAGTAAGAATCCAAAAAAGTTCCCTATGAACAAGCTGAACAACAGAATAATTCCAGGAATCAGCATCCACTTCGGAGCTGATTCAGCGGTTACAAATCGTGCAGTGAGCACAATCATTACTGCATACAGAAGTGCCGCCACTAGGAGAAGTCCCATCGCGAGTAGGAATGTATCCACAACATAAGGTTTGAACAGATTGAATGCGGAAACTCCGATTACAAACAACTGTGTCAATAAAGCATAGCTAGCAAACGTATACTCTGGCGTTTGATTACGGCTAACAAGCGCGAAAGCAAACCCAGACGCAAAGATGTTGCCTGCACCGATTGTGAGTAACAAAGGATAGGCTAAAAGCCGTGTTCTCTTCTGCACTTCCCCTTTTCGTATGACATCGTTACGGATTCGTTTAGTTAGAAACACTACATATAAAGCTGTTACCGCGTAGATGACGAAGAAAATCACAACAGGCAGTCGCACTTGCTGAGTAGAAAAATCAAAGCTATACACTAAAAATAGAAGGGCAAACAGCGCTGTAAAAATCCATGTAAAATGTGCGTTGCGGTATTCTTGCGATAATTTGAGACGCAAGGCGTCGTTGGTGATCTGCTTCACAGGCTTCCCTCCTATCCTTTCTTTTTCATGGTCGAGCGGATACGCGGATCATAGAATGCGTATAAAATATCGATGACCAAGTTGACCAGTGAAATAGCGATGGCAATGTAAACCACCCCACCAAGGAGTGCAGGAATATCTGGGATGAACTGCTTGTCGACAATATAACTCCCGATCCCGCTGATATTAAATACCTTTTCTGTAATGGCTGCACCGCCTAACATCCCCCCGAACAACAGACCAATCACCGTGATAATAGGAATCATGGCATTCTTCAGTGCATGTTTGGAGACGATTTGACGTTCTGTAAGACCTTTCGCTTTGGCGGTTACAATGTAGTCTTCGTGTATCACTTCAAGCATGGAAGACCTTGTCATCCTAGCAATCGATGCGGCGATAGACGTTCCCAATACCGCAATTGGCAATACAAGCGACAACCAATTCGATGTGCTGTATGTAGCCGGGAACCATTGCAAGTGAATGGAAAACCCTAAAATGAACAGCAATCCTTGCCAAAAGCTAGGTATAGACAGACCAATTAAAGCCACAATCATAAACGTATAGTCCCAATAACTGTTTGGACGTAACGCAGAAATAATCCCTGCAGGTAATGCGATAATGATGGCCATCAACAGAGAAAATAGAGCAATGATCAACGTCACTGGGAACTTAGAAGCAATGCTAGCAGTGATGTTTTCTTTCCCTGCAAACGAAGTACCTAAATCGAATGTGAACAGTCCTTGCAAGGAATTCCAAAGCTGCACTAAGTAGGGTTGGTCTAACCCGTAAATACGATTAAAGTTGGCCACTTGTTCAGGTGTCGACTCGACACCCAGGATGTTCTGAGCTGGATCTAATGGAGATATGTATAAGATTGTGAAGACAAAGGCTGCGACACCTACTATGACAAAGAGGGTCTGGACCAAACGTCCGAGTACAAACCAAGCAAAGGATTGGCTTCTTCCCGCAAGGAAGCTGTATAACAAAAATGCAAAAATCAATGTCATCCAGAAGAAGGAGGGCTTTCCAATCAGGTCACCTGTAAAACGTGAATAGGTCTGAGGAACAACTCCCTGTTTCTCGAGCTTCTTCCGTAACTCCTCTCGTTCGTGCTGAACAGCTAATCGCTGCGCCGTCTTTCGGAGCGTGTCTTCACTTTGATGAAGTTGAAATGCCTGATCTTTTGCTTTCTCTTGTCGGTAAAAATCTTCAAACCAGTAGTGCCGTTGCTGTTCAGAAAACAAGCTCGTTTCCTGATTCAACTTTTCTATGTAGTTCGTTTCAGGTTTCTGCACACGATACAACACCCAGGAAATCAGATGGAGAGGAAGACTCAGCACTATTACAAGCCAATACGATTTTCTATGTATGGAAGCCTTTAAATAGAGTGACTTCATGAATTCAGGGATGGTCAATTGGGCACACTCCTTTCTTCTGCCAAAAATTCAACCCGCCTTCTAGTAACAGAAGACGAGTTCGAAGTAAAATGAATATATTGTATAATTCCTAGTGGTATAGTAGAGTATGAAACATATTTACTAAAGAGTCAATAGATTTTGCTCATTTTAAGATTGAGGTGTTTGCCATGAATCAACCTATTTTATCGATACAAGACTTACGCGTCTCGTTTTTAGCAGGAGAACGTGAAATAGAAGCTGTCAAAGGTGTACATATAGATGTTTATCCAGGAGAAACGGTAGCCATTGTCGGAGAGTCGGGCAGCGGAAAAAGTGTGACTGCTCGCTCGGTCATGCGCCTCCTTCCCTCTCCTCCTTCATTTGTCAAAAGCGGCTCCATCCTTTGGAAAGGCGAGGAGCTGCTTTCGGCTCCAGAGAAACGATTGGAGCAACTTCGAGGAAAAGAGATCTCAATGATTTTCCAAGATCCGATGAGCTCTTTAAACCCAACGACTCGTATTGGAGATCAAATCGCTGAGAGCTTGATCAAACATCGAAAGCTTTCTAAAAAAGAGGCTCTTACACAAACTATTGAGCTGATGGAGCAGGTCGGTATTCAAAAACCAAGCCAACGTGCCGCTCAATATCCCCACGAATTTTCTGGGGGGATGCGTCAACGTGCCATGATTGCTATGGCACTCGCTTGTCAGCCTGAACTATTGCTAGCGGATGAACCCACGACTGCACTAGACGTGACCATCCAAGCACAGATTTTGGCATTGATGAAGACGATGCAACAAAAGCTTGGCACAGCTATCGTGCTGATCACGCATGATCTAGGGGTCGTTGCTGGAATGTGTGACCGTGTCATCGTCATGCAAAAAGGAGAAATTGTAGAAACCGGGACAACAGAAGATATCTTCTATTCTCCGCAGCATCCTTATACAAAAAAGCTGCTGGCTGCACTGCCAAAACTTCATGAACCTAAGCAGCCAAAACTGCCTAGCAATTTGGAAACTCAGCGTGACCCCTCCCAACCACTCGTGGAAGTCCGGAACCTGACTAAAGAATTTGATCTTGGTCGAGGTGAACAGCTTACAGCCGTAGACGATATCAGCTTTTCCATTTACCCAGGAGAGACATTAGGACTTGTAGGAGAATCTGGATCCGGGAAATCCACAACGGGGCGCACCCTTTTGCAATTGCATCAAGCAACTTCCGGAACCGTGCTGTTTGACGGCATTCCTTTAAACCGTTTGAACAAGAAACAACTAAAACAGATGCGTCGCCGCATTCAAATCATATTCCAAGATCCTTACGCATCCCTTAATCCTCGCCAGAAAGTGGTCGACATCATCGGGACAGCATTAGACCTTCACGGACTTGCTAAAAACCGCACTCAAAGACAACAGCGAGTTGAAGAACTATTAGAATTGGTGGGACTCGAGAAAAGTCATGCGATGCGTTATCCCCATGAGTTCTCTGGAGGACAGCGTCAACGAATCGGGATTGCACGTGCACTCGCAGTTGAACCAGATTTCATAGTTTGTGATGAGCCCTTATCTGCACTGGACGTTTCTATACAAAAGCAAATCGTAGAACTCCTTCGTGAGCTCCAGCAGAAACTGGGATTGACCTTCTTATTCATTGCTCACGATCTGTCGATGGTAAAACATTTGAGTGATCGAGTAGCGGTGATGTACAAAGGGAAGATTGTGGAACTTGCTGAAAGCGAAACACTTTATTCAAACCCCCAACATCCTTATACACAGGCTCTGCTAGCTGCCATTCCTCTTCCTGATCCGCATGTTGAAGTGAAGAGACGAGCGGCTCGTGCAAGTGTTGCACATCAAGAGACACCACATTACGATGTAGCAAACTCTATCTGGACAGAAGTTTCTCCAAACCACTGGGTGGCACTTCAACAAGAGCTTACGCATGTGTAATGGAATTTCACTTGCCATCCTTTTTAATCCGATGTATAATTTGACTAAATGACCGAATTTGATTTTTGGTCATTTTAGGAGGCGAATCGATGGATCGCAAACAAGAAATATTAAAAGCTGCCGCCAAAACTTTCAGCCTGTATGGCTACAAAGCAACAAGTGTTGATCAAATTGCACGAGAAGCTAGCGTTGGAAAAGGAACCATCTATACATTTTTTGCGAATAAAGAAGATCTATTTCAAGCTATCGTCCTTTCTACAATAGAGGAAATGAAGCAACAAGCTGTGCGTGTCTTAGATCCTTCTGCTACTCCTGCAGAAAATGCACATAAAGCTTTAATTAAAATGTTGGAGTTCCGTGAAACCCACCAACTTCTTGCTCGTTTGATTGAAGAAGAACGTGCCACGAAGTCAAAAGCTGTGTATGACATGATGCAGCAGGTAGAAAAAGCGATTGTAGAATTTATTGAACAGCGATTGAGTCGGGCTCTGCCTGACCTTGAGACAGACCCGAAACTTCTTGCTTATTTGTTATACAAATCGTATGTAGCTTTTGTAGTGGAGTGGAACCAGCTGTATGAGCAGCCTTTAGATGAAAAAACCATCAGTCAGTTTTTTCATCAAAGCCTATTCAAAGGGCTCTAATAAAGAGCCTTTTCTTTTATCGTAAAATGACCAAAATAACAAAACGGTCATTCGGTCAAAACAGAAAGGAGAATCTTCATGATTCGGCAACAATGGAAAGCAATCTTTACTAACAAGAAACAATTGATACCTTTACTGGCTATTCTCTTTATCCCGATTATGTACGCTGGTATGTTTTTATGGGCATTCTGGGATCCTTATGCACAGCTAGAGGATTTACCCGTTGCAGTAGTGAATGAAGATGTAGGAGCAACCTATCAGGAAGAGCAACTGGAGCTAGGTACGGATTTACTTACGAACTTAGAAGAGAGACAGGACTTTAAGTTTGAAGCGTTTACTCGTGACCAAGCAGATGCGGCTCTAGAAAATAAAGAAGTCTATATGGTCATTGAAATTCCTGAAGACTTCTCTCACAACGCAACGACACTGCTCGGAGAATCCCCTTCTCAAATGGAATTGATCTACCGGCCAAATGAAGCATTCAATTTCTTATCAAGCCAAATTGGAGAAACAGCCATCGCTCGAATTCAAGCAAGCGTCAATGAACAAGTAACACAAACTTTTACAGAAGGAATTTATGAAGCTGTCGATTCTTTGAAAGACGGAATTGGAAGTGCAGCGGATGGTTCTGCAAAACTAGAAGATGGGGCTCTATCCCTTCAACAAGGGACAAGTGAATTAAAAAGTTATTTAAATGATCTAGCAGCTGGAAGCGTTACATTGACAGACGGGACAGCAAAGCTCGCACAAGGTGTTGAGCAAGCGCGACAAGGTAGTGCTACGTTAACCACTAAACTAGGTGATGCTAAAGATGGCGCTCATACAGCTGCAGAGGGTGCTTCACAGCTAGCAGCTGGTACAACTTCTCTACAGCAAGGAATTGCAGATTACACAGCTGCTGTAGACAAATTAGCAACTGGTTCCGGGACACTGCAGGACGGCCAGGCTCAGTTTAGCGCTGGAGTTTCAAAAGCATCTACAAGCGCTGTGCAACTACAGCAAGGGCTTTCAGAATTAGCAGCTGGTTCCGAACAATTAGCAGCTAGTTGGAATGGTGCAATCGCGCAACTTGTAGCTGGTCTTCCTCCAGAGCAAGCTGCTGCCTTACAAGCGCAACTCGATCCCCTTCTGCAGGCTACACAATCTTATAGTACGAAAATGCAACAAGCTGCTGGTGGAGGCTCACAGCTTGCTGATGGTCTACAACAACTTCAAGCAGCAAGCCAAGATTTGGAGCAAGGTACTTCACAAGTAGCAGACGGTCTAGAACAATTAGCTTCAAAGAATAGCGTGCTCACAGATGGTGCTAATCAAGTGAATTCTGGAACCACACAATTAGCAGTCAAGCTCCCTGAGTTAGAAAGTGGCCTTGAACAACTTCAACAAGGTTCAGCTCGTTTGACTGCGGGACTTACAGAAGCAGCAGAGGGTGCTGGCCAACTGACATCTGGCTCAACGAATCTTGCCTCAAGTTCACAGAAACTTGCAGATGGAGCTGGACAGTTAGCTGATGGAAGTACTCAACTGGCTGAAGGAACGACGGAACTTCATAACGGACTAGCAGATGGCTCAGAGAAGGCATCGGAATTCAAGGCCGGTGAAGCTTCAGCAAAAGCTGTAGCTCAACCAATACAGGTGGAAAAGACAGCACTACATGAAGTACCCAATTACGGAACAGGATTCTCTCCTTACTTCATTTCGCTTGGTCTTTTTGTCGGTGCACTCCTTACTTCCATCGTCTTCCCATTACGAGATCCTGCGTCTTCACCTACAAGCGGCGTTCGTTGGTACTCAAGCAAGACACTGGTTGTAGCTGCAATCGGCATCCTACAAGCACTCATTGTCGCGGGACTTGCTATTTGGGTAGTCGGAGTGGAGCCAGTCAACCCTTGGTTGTTTGTTGCTGGCACCGTGCTAACAAGCCTGACGTTCATGGCGCTCGTTCAGTTCTTAGTGACTACACTCGGAGATGCAGGACGTTTTGTAGCTATCATTTTATTGATTCTTCAACTGACTACAAGCGCGGGAACATTCCCACTGGAGTTGTTACCGAAAGCTCTTCAAGTATTTAATCAGTGGTTGCCGATGACGTACTCGGTTGATCTTTTCAAATCCGCCATCTCTATCGAAGGCGGTGCAGGATTCGCGTTTGCCGCTACAGTATTAGCTGTATTTGCGATTGTTTTCTCTGTAGCTACACTTCTTTACTTTATATTTAGTTTCAGAAAGCTTACAACTAAAGAAGCATAAGAAAAGGCTCTCTTCGGATTCGAAGAGAGCCTTTTGTTATTGAGCTGTATATCCACCGTCTACTACTAAACTTGCACCTGTCATAAAACTTGAATCATCTGACGCCAAGAATAGAACCGCTTTTGCCATCTCTTCTGACTTACCCAATCGTTTCATCGGTGTCATCTGCTTCAAGATGTCTTTGCTTTCTTCAGGAATGATTGGTGTATCGATAAATCCTGGGCATAGAGCGTTCACACGAATATTGTGTTCTGCGTACTCAAGACCGATTGAGCGAGTAAAGTTGACTACGCCACCTTTTGCCGCATTGTAAGCTGCTGACCCTGGAGAACCTACCCACCCATACATAGAAGCTGTGTTCACTATCACTCCACCACCTGTCTGTTGGAAAGAGCGAATCGCTTCGCGAGCCACTAAGAACACACCATCTAAATCTACTGCAACGGTCTTTCTCCACTCGTCATAGCTCACTTCATGCGTTGGTGTCACTTTACCGATACCTGCGTTATTGAACACGATATCCACTTGGCCATAAGCTTCTTTTGCTTTTTCAAACACATTTGCCACTTGCTCTTCATTTGTAACATCTGCTTTTACAAAGATAGCGTCTGGTAGTTCTTGAGCAAAAGATGTTCCTAGATCTTCTTGAAGGTCGACTAAAACTAATTTAGCTCCGTGCTCGCTAAAAAGCTTTGCTGTTGCTGCTCCAATACCTGAAGCGCCTCCTGTAATAACCGCGACTTTTCCTTGTAGTTTACTCATTTTTAGTTCCTCCCTTTGAATACTTGCTAGGCTCTAACAACTATGGGATGCTAGAGTTACTGATTTACTTTAAGTGTATCGGAAGCACTATCATAGGCTATCCTTACTTTCTTAGCATGTGTCGAGAAACTCGACATTTATCCCTTTTGTGTTGACTGGAGGAGTCGGATGATGAAACAGGAATCTGCTGCAGCGCGACGAACCAAATCCCATTTGCAGCAAGCTCTACTAGAATTGGTGAAGAACAAGGGATTCCATCATGTGACCGTCAAAGATATCGTCGAATGGTCGGACTATAACCGCACTACCTTCTACCTCTATTATCACGACAAATATGAACTAAGTGACGCTTTGATTGCTGAAAAATTGTCTGGTCTTGAGCAGGCGGTAGGCAGCGCTTATTTCACGGGACAACTCGTCCATACTCAGACCATGGGAGCCGAATCGTTTGCACTCCTGCATTACATCAAACAGCACCGCGCTTTCTTCGATTTGCTATTTGTACCAGACACATTGCCCGGTCTTGTCCATCAGTTCCCTGAGACTATCGAAAGGATCTACCAGGAACAGTTCAGCTTTCAAACACTGAACGACCTTCCAGTGGATATGGATTTGTTTAAACGGTACATGGCGAATGGGCTATACGGCTTGATACGCGACTGGATTCAAACAAATTACGCAAAAGAAGAACAACAGTTTATCAATGAACTGATTCAGTTGAGTCAGGCCCATATTGGAAGCTATACATTCTTTGGTCAAACAAAAAAAGACTCTTCCCATTAAGAGAAGAGTCAAGAGTTCGGCAATTTAGTTGTGGAAATCCGAAACAAATAAAAGCCGATAGCTGCTAATACGAGTGACGGAAAATAAAGTGGAATGTGGTAGATCGGATCGATGTCCTGAAGGAATGGCCACTTTTCTACACCGATAAAGAGTGCTATGCTAAACACTAGATAGATGGTACCAAATACTCGATTTTTCATAAGTAGCTCCTTTACGAATTCATTGAATGGAGGACTGGGATCATGCCAGCTCATAAATCTGTAACCATCCGCGCGCTAGTCACGAGACATACAGGAATTTTTCAAGATTACGCTACCATTGTACCTGAAAAAGCTCGAAGCTTCATGGAAAAGTTGCAAGACACCGATTACCAAGCCCACGTGGAAGTTGCTTTATTTGAACCAAAGTCCGGAATCGACCATGAAGAAGGTCATTTTTATGTAGGTGTTCTCGTCTCGCATCAACCGCCCCATCCACCTGCTGGCATGGAGTATATAGAAATCACTAGAGACTATGCTTTTGCTCGTGGTACGACGGAAGAAATCGGCACACTTCATGAGCAACTCACCAATTGGATGCTTGCTGAAAGCCTTCAATTTGATTTTTCCGGCTATATCGTCGAGATGTATTTCCCTACTGAAACTGCCGAAGAAGTGGAAATTTATTTGCCTGTAAAAACAAACTAACGCCTTTCCTAGGAAAGGCGTTGCTTTTTATATGACCGGTTTCCACCATGTCGTTGTGTGATACTCGTTTAATTTAGACACATCGAGTGTTTCTCCAATTTTGGGAATCACTACATGAACTCCATTCTCTTTTCCGAGACGCATCATTTCTTCCGGTGGATCGTCCCATTTATGGAACGCCAATGTGAACGCCCCCCAATGAACAGGAAGCAGGTGACTTCCGTTTGAATCAAGAAAAGCTTGCATGCTCTCCTCCGGGTGCATGTGTACACCAGGCCAACGTTCGTCATACTGACCGCACTCCATCAACACTAGATCGAACGGTCCATAGCGGCGACCAATTTCTTCGAAGTGTTTTCCGTATCCACTATCTCCACTGTAGAAGATACGGCTATCCTTCCATTCAAAAACCCAAGAACACCAAAGTGTCTCAGCATAATCGATGCCTACTCTTCCTGAAAAATGACGAGAAGGGACTGCTGTAAAACGGATGCCATCTTCCTCAATAGACTGCCACCAGTCCACTTCAAAGATTCGGTGCTCCGGAACTCCCCATCCTTCAAGTCGCTTTCCAACTCCTAATGGAACAAAGAACTTCCGAACACGGTCCTTGATTTGTTGAAGAGTGTCATAATCCAAGTGGTCATAATGATCATGAGAATAGACGACGATATCAATCTCGGGAAGTTGGTCAAGATCAAATGCCTCTTCTACCGGATACCGCATGTCCTTGATTTGGAATGGTAACGGGACTTTGCCAAGCATGGGGTCGACAAGGATCACTTTGTCTTTCCACTCTAGTAAGAAACAAGAATGGCCTAGCCATGTGACATGTGGACTCTCTACACCTGAATGTCTCTCATACTTGACACTTGGCATTGGGTTCGCCGGATGTAAATCCGCTTTTCCCACCAAGTAATCTTTTGCAAGACTTTGAAGTGTTTCAAACCCGCCAGGAGACACAATTGGTGGCGTGTTCCGAAACTTGCCATCTATAAAATGCGGAAGCTCATCAAATTGTTTCTTTTGAGCCCGAGTCACACGTTTTCCAAAGGTCGGATTCGCCATGATATACCCAACCAGAGCTGCCACGGCAGCACCCGCAATCCATCGTTTCTTGATGTGCATCCTCGTCACCTCTTTTTTACTGGATGTATTCCCGTAAAATGTGTTCCGGTAAACTAGGCTTCGATAATTTCCCAGCCTTGTTCATTTGCATACGACTTCAACTCGTTATCAGGTTGCACAGCTACAGGGTGACCTACAAGTCCTAGCACATCGATATCGTATATACTATCTCCGTACGCGAAGCTTTCTTCCCAGTTTACTTCTACACCTTGCAAATCCTCTTCGATTCGTACGAGTTTTTGTTTTTCATGAACATGAGACAGTTCCGTTACTTTTAGGAGATGCCCATCTCGGAAAGGTACTTGTGTCCCAAGTTTCGAATCAACAGGAAGGTCTTTTAATACTTCATCAAGCATCACATCGAAGGCTCCTGAGATCACTAGAATACGGTGACCTTGCTCATGGTGCCAGTGAAGTCGGTCAATGACTTCTGCATTAAAATCTCCCGCCATCTCCTCCGCCATCTCACGAAAATAAGCGCGCAGCTCCTGTTCACTAGAACCTTCAAAAGTTTTTAAATAGATCTCCATCGCTTTTTTTCTCATTGTCTTCTCAGGGGTCATGTTCATCTTATACAAAAGATAGACGGGCATCAGGCGCCGCATAAACTTTTTGTAGCGCTTGCCATATACTTCGTGAGACTGCAAGAAGCGCATCAATAACGTATAGGTTTCGTGTTTATATATCGTACGGTCAAAATCGAACAATGCAACTGTTGTCATCGGAAATCCCCCAACTCGGTTTGTTTCCTTTATTGTACAGGAATTAACTCCGAATATGAATTTCGTTCCCTGCAGGATCTTCTGTAATTAAAACGTCATTGTTCCATTCGACACGAGCACCGAGAGCGCCTAACTGTTCTGCGAAGCGCTTCTGCTTGTCGGCATCTTGAACAATCAATGTGTAATGAACAAGCCCAGCAGTATGTGCGGCTGGACGAGGTGCTCCAATGCCATTCCAAACATTGAGTCCAATATGGTGATGGTACTTGTTGTCAGCGATGAAGATGGCTTGGTGCCCATAACGAGTCACGACTTCAAAATCGAGTCCTTGTGTATAGAAGTTCTCAGCGGCCTGTAAATCATCAACATGAAGATGAATATGACCCATTACTGTATTTTCAGGTAGTCCCGTCCACGGAAGGACGTTTTCTTTTGTAAGTAAGTCTTCAAAATCCAATGGATCTACCGCCATTTCAACAGAGCCCTCATTCCAAGTCCACTCTTCTGGTAAACGGTCACGATAAATTTCTATGCCGTTCCCATCCGGGTCTGCAAAGTACAATGCTTCACTAACTAAATGATCTGAAGATCCGAGTTGGACCCCTTGATTGACCAGGTGCGGGACGATACTCGCAAGCGACTGACGAGACGGCAATAAAATCGCAAAGTGATACAATCCTGTTGTTCGAGGTTGTTTTCTAGAAACATTCTCTGGTTGAACAAGAGTCAACAACGCTGTTTTTCCATCCGCAGTTAGTTGAGCTTCATTTTCCGTCTGTGAAAGGACTTGGAATCCAATGACGTGTTGGTAAAACTCTGTCGAGCGTTTGATATCGGTTACGTTAATGGTAACGTTAGCTACAAATGTGGTTGGTTTTTGATGAAAGTTCATAATTGATTCTCCTTAAGTTACTATTTGTAACTTAGTTTATATTAGTAATCAACTAATGTCAACATTTCTCCATCAAAAAAACCGGCTCTAATAAAAGAGCCGGCAGTTAGATTAATCTTCTAGATCGACTAATGATTTATTCTTTTGTAACTTACGCAGTAGTTCGTAGACTACTGGCACTACGACAAGTGTCAATAATGTTGAAGAGAACAAACCACCGATTACCGTAATGGCAAGGTCTTGAGAGACCAGCCCTCCTCCGCCGCTAGACAATGCCATAGGGACCATGGCACCAATCGTAGCAATAGCTGTCATCAGGATAGGACGTAATCGTGTAGCTCCTGCTTCTAACAAAGCATTTCGTACAGACATCCCTTCGCGCTCCATTTGAATGACACGGTCTACCAACACGATGGCATTCGTGACAACGATACCAATCAGCATCAACAGACCCATCATGACGGATACTGAAATAGTTTGTCCTGTCAGGAACAAGCCCGTGAAGGAACCGATTACTGCAAACGGTAAGGAGAACAAGATAGCAAACGGCGCAAGCCCTCCTCCAAAAGTGACCACCAAGATGAAATAGACAATGGCAATAGCCGCTGCCATCGCAATACCTAGCTGAGTAAACGTCTCATTGATGTCTGCTGTTACACCGCCCGTCTCAACTTTTACACCCATAGGCAAGTCAAGTTGGTCAATGGCTTTCTGTGCTTCAGCACTTGGACCTGATACATCTTTTGACTTAACTGTTCCCGATACACTCGCGTAGAACTCGCCTTCTGAACGGCTTAATGTGTTTTGAGTAGTACTTTCTTCTACGTTCACCAACTCACCAAGCGTCATCGTGGTCCCCATTGCTGTCGGGATCGGTGTTTCAAGCAACTCTTCAAAAGTAGCCGCTGTCTGTTGCTCAGGGCTCTTCACTATAACCTCTAATTCACCTGCATCTGTACGGACAGATGTTAGCACTTCCTCTTGTCCACTTGCAGAGAGTGCCATCAGGATCTGACCTGCAGTCAACCCGTACTGCAAGGTGTCTTGTTGGTTCACTTGTAACACATGCTCCACATAAGGATTCTCTGCATCTGAAGTGACATCTTCTAAACCATCGATGTCTGCCATAGCTTTTTCTACTTCTTCCACAGATTCTAACAAGTCATCTAGATCTTCGCTGTAAAGGGTATAGGCCACTTCATTCGAAGCCATCATACCTCCACCCATCATGTCTTGCTCTTTCCATTCACCTGAATGGTCTAGTGCAGCAAGCTCTTCTAAAACTTCTTCTCGATTTTGCTCGAACTCATCTACTGATAAGGCATCATCAAAAATCAAGTACAATAGCGCCCCGTCACTTCCTCCTGACATGATGGAAGCAATATCAGTAGAGGATGGATCTGTAATAGACAACTGCACGATCTCAATCTCTTCACGTTCAAGGAGCAGTTGCTCAACTTCTTCAACATTCGTAGTCGTCTCTTCTTTCAATTCCCCAGCAGCTGGTGAGTACGTGACATACATCATCTTCTCTGTCTGAGAACCTAGGAAGGAGAACCCGATTAGTGGTGTTAGAGCTAGTGAACCCACCAGTAAAGCAACCGCCACAATGGAAGTGATCCATTTATGGTTGAGAGCTTTTTCGAGGAAACCTTTGAACCACAACGCCATCTTCCCTACTTCTTTATGGGCAGAAGCCGTTTTTTCCCCGTATAGTTTTTTGCGGAACAAGCTGTGGGACATTGCCGGTACAATCGTAATCGCCACAGCAAGTGAAGCCAAAAGCGCGAACGACATCGTCAGTGCGAACGGCAAGAACAACTCCCCAACCATACCTCCTACAAAGACTAACGGTGCAAACACCGCAATCGTTACAAGAGTAGATGACAAGATCGGTTTAAACATTTCAATCGTTGCCGATTGAATCAGTTTTCGTCCTGAAAGTTTTTCTTCTTTCAAGTGCATGCGTCGGTAAATGTTCTCTACGACGACAATCGAGTCATCGATAACACGTCCGATAGAGACCGTAATGGCTCCCAGTGTCATGATATTCAAGGTTATGTCTAGCCAGTTCAACAGCAGTAATGCTACAAAAATAGAAACTGGAATAGAAACGATCGCAATCAGAGTAGAACGGAAATCACGTAAGAAAATCAGGATGATTGCTACTGCAATCAGTCCTCCGATTAACGCTTTCTCGATCATCGCAAATACGGATTCTTCAATCGGCTCCCCTTGATCTAATGTAATATCAACGAGTAAGCCTTCAGTGTCCGCTTCAAATTCTTTCATCAAATCTTTAACCGCATTGACGACGGACACAGTGTTGGCTTCTTGACCTTTTACAATTTGAATGGCAATCGCATCTTCCCCATTCGTTCGTGCAATGGATTCAACTTGCCCTACTTGTTCAATAGTAGCAAGCTCTGATAACGGCACAAAAGGAGACGGGTTTGTTGCAGAAGGTGTGACCGGAATGAGAATCTCTTTGAAGTCCTCGACTGACGTAATTGCTCCGTCAACGTAGACCGCCTCTTCTCCTTCTTCAAATTCATAGAGACCAAGCGAAACGGCCACATTGCTCGCTTCAATCATTTGCTTGACGTCTTCTTCCGTTACAGCAAAGCTTTCAAGAGCCTGTTGGTCATACGTCAGATGAATCTCTTCAATATGTTGCCCGTTCACCGTAGCAGAAGCCACTCCATCAATCTTCTCAAGCTCCGGTAGAATGGAATTTTCTACACGCTCTGTAAGTTCTACGATAGATTCTTCTTCGCTACTTACAGATAAGGCTACAACCGGGAACATGTTTAAACTAATAGCCAAAATAGAAGGAGTCTCCACTTCTTCTGGAAGTGTCACCCCGTCTAGAGCAGACTCCAGTTCACGTTTCTTTTGATCCATGTCGACGCCATACTCATACTCAATCTGAACTTGAGAAACGTTGGCAGACGAGTTAGAGAATACCGCTTTCACATCTTCAAGTCCCTCGACTGCTTGTTCAAGTGGCATCGATACTTCTTCCATGACCTGTTCCGCTGTTGCACCAGGATACACACCTGCTACGATCAGATACGGAATCGACACATCCGGTAAGGACTCCATTTTCATTTGAGTAGTGGAATAGATGCCTGCAAAGGTTACAATAAGAGTAAGCAACCAGACGGCAAATTTATTTTTCAAAACAAAACGCACTAGATTCTGCACACCATAACTTCCTTTCTCTTTGACGAAAATTACTTTACCACTATATACTAATGACCAGTTGGTCAAACGTCAATTTCAACCATCTAAAAGAGGAGTAAAAATATGTCTAAAAAGCAACAGATATTAGAGACAGCTATTCAATTGTTCGCAGAGTACGGAATAGAGGCCACTTCCATCCAACATATCACCAAGTCTACAGGTATCTCTAAAGGCGCATTTTATTTATCCTTTGCTTCTAAAGAAGACTTGATCAAAGAGATTATCGATACCTTTATGAAGCAATTCGTCGCAGATATTGACCGAGTAGTCAACACACCCTTGCTGGCGGATGAAAAACTACAAAATTACTTCTCTGCTCACCTGAATTTACTAGAAAAACATGCTGATTTTGCGAAGATGTATGCGCAAGAGCAGATGTATAGTATCAATGAAGAGATTTTAGAAAAGCTGATGTATTACGATGCCTTAATTGACCGATCACTCTTGTCGCTATTTCAGGAGTTGTTTCCTCTGCAAACGGAGCAACAAGCTATCGATTTGCTCGTCTCAATCAAAGGGCTCATCCGAATCTATTCACAGCTGATATTGTTCCATCCTTATCCGCATGATACGACTCGCATTGTGGAAGTATTAGTAGAGAAGACGATGCTGCTCGGGGAACATTCAAAGACTTTTTATTTGACCATGGAGATGGTGAAGCTCCCTGTGACAAGTGAATCTCAACTACCGACCACTAGTCAGATTCATGTAGTAATCGAAGAGTTGCAGAAAGAACGACATCCGGAATTGATTGAAGAAACATTCGAAGTATTACGTGAGGAGTTGCAGCGGGAACACCCCCGTCAAGCTGTTCTTCAAGGATTGTATGGTCATTTGATTGCCTATACGCCAACGAAGTGGTTATCGTATCTTGTAAAACAAATAGACACTAAAAAAGACGCCTAGTTGGCGTCTTTTCTCATGTGAGCAATTGTGCGTTCTTGACGAGTTCTTGATAATAGGGGTTGGTTTCCACCAATATCTGGTGAGTACCTGTTCCCCGAACACCCTTATCTTTGATGACAACGAGCTGATCGGCGTGTTGCACCGTAGACAGGCGATGCGCAATGACAAGCGTGGTACGACCTTTCATGATGCTCTTTAAGGCTTGCTGGACTAAGCGCTCCGACTCCGTATCTAAACTTGAGGTCGCCTCATCGAGTAGTAAAATTCTTGGATTGCGGATGACGGCTCGAGCAATTGCAATCCTCTGCCGTTGCCCTCCCGATAACTTGATACCTCCTTCTCCAACCGGCGTCTCTAGCCCCTGTTCTAGTTTAGAAACAAACTCCCAAGCATTAGCTTGCTTCAGTGCTTGTTCTATAGCTTCTTCTGAAACGGATCGAGAATCTACACCATATAGGACATTATCTCGAATTGTTCCATTCATTAGCGGACTTTCTTGCGAGACGTAACCGAACAAGTGACGCCATTCTTTTAAGTCGATGTTTCGAATATCTGTGTCTCCATATAAAATGGCACCGTCACGAGGTTGGTAGAATCTCTGAAGCATGGAAAACAAAGTGGTCTTCCCTCCACCACTCTCTCCAACAAAGGCTGTGACTTTTCCTTTTGGAATGATCAAAGACACGTTGTCTAAAATGACTTTTTCACCATAAGCAAATGTCACATCTCGAAGTTCTATATGTTGCTCTTCATATGGCAAGGAGATACCTTCCGCTGGTTCTTGAGACCGTTCGAGAATATCCTTAATGCGTTCTGTTGCCCCGACTGTTTTTTGATACGCTGTAAAGAAATTTGCCATTTGAGTAAACGGGACAATGATTTGAATCAAATAAAAAATAATTGCTACTAAAGCTCCTGCTGTTAAAGCCCCCGACGCTACTTGGGCCCCTCCATATCCAAACACTACGATAAGCACGAGCGTCATGACGAGCGTCATGACTGGAGACAATACAGCTACAAGTTTGGCTTCTTTTAGATAGAACGAGTAAATCCGTGCAACTTGTTGTTCCCCATGGAGCTGCTCTTTTGGTTCAGACTGACTATACTTCACGAGACGAATGTTTTGAAGGACTCTGCCAAGTTGTGCACTAAATGTGGCCACTTCATTTTGAGTGGATTTCGCCACTTTGGACATCATGCGCCCAATAGGGAACATAATAGCCAGAGTGACAGGTACCGAAATTAGCAGAATCAATGTCATCTTCCAGTCAATATAAATCAATATCGCTATGGCACCAACAACTGTAAGAATACTCGTAAAAAATGTGATCAAGTGATCGGTAATGAGTGACTTGATCACTCCCGTATCTTGGAGGATCCGACTCATCAATTCTCCAGACTCTTCTTCATCAAAGAAGGCGACAGGTAGTCCGAGTACATGACGCCATACTTTATTGCGAATGTAGGCAACTACGTATTCTCCAATTTTGCGCATTAAATAAAAGGCGACACCTGATAATATCGCTTGAACAATCAACAGTAGGGCGACTGCAGCGAGCATCCACGCACTGATGCCACCTTCTGTGAAGCTGTCTATGAAGTCCATAGTCAGTAATGGCACTACAAGCCCGAAGGCCGTTTCAATTAGACTGAAGAAAAAAGCAAAGCCAATCATCCACTTCGGCCATTTCATTCCCTCGACTAACGCTTTCATCTTCTCTCTCCCCTTTTTCTGACCACCTATTTTTATTTAAAACTGATACTTTTTGAGGGTTCAGCTTTTTGGTAAAGTAAACTACATCTTAGAAAACTGAAAGAAGGTATCTTATGCAAAACCCTCAAACACTTTCACGCCCTACTTCACGCGTTAAGACCTTTGACCTTATTTTAACATCTATGTTGATTGCTTTAGTATTTGTATCCACCATGATGCTCAACATTCGTCTTCCTATCGCTGCCAATGGCGGGCTCGTCCACCTGGGTACAGCTATGCTGTTCATTTCTGCTATGCTGTTCGGTCCTAAAAAAGGAGCCGCAGCTGGAGCCTTTGGTATGGGGCTGTTCGATATTGCAGGCGGTTGGTTAGCTTGGGCACCTATTACATTTGTAGCACGTGCCGTACAAGGATTTGTTGTTGGTAAGATTTCATGGGCTGGAAACCGCAATGGCTCAAGCGTTGTTTGGAACATCATTGGAGCTGTCGCTTCAATCCCGTTCATGCTTGTCATTTACTATATTGGAGAAGCGATTATGTACCAAAGCCTCATTGCTCCTCTAGCTTCCGTTACAGGAAACCTAGTTCAAAACGGGATCGGCCTACTTATCGCCATTCCAGTTGTAATCGCTCTAAAGCGTCTTCCTTATTTCAAGTAAGCAAAAGCACGGCCAGCTGGCCGTGCTTTTTTATGCTGCAAAGAGCAAATACGTAGTTCCAAAGTAAACTAGTACGGTGATAATGGAAGGTAAGATATATCTTGGTCCTGACACATTTCGTTTTCGCTGGATGGTATACATCACCAAGAAGGATAAGAATGTGATACTAATCCCTGTGATGATATGGCTTGTTGCTGCGACATTCAAAATAGATTGACCATTATACACGACATCAGACATCACCAGGATCAGCATATTAAATAAGTTACTTCCAAGAATTGATCCGAAGGCTAAGTTGACATTCCGTAAGCGCAAGGCAACGAACACGGATACGGCTTCTGGTAATGAAGTCGTGGCAGCAATTAAGAAGCTTCCAATAAAGCTTGCTCCTAATCCCGTTAACACTGCAATTTGATCTCCTAAGATTGATAGCGCTGTCCCAGCAGCCATGATTACCACAGCGGCAATCGCAAAACCAATTACTGCTTTCTTCACTGAAATGTTTGAACCAGCTGACTGCTCTTCAGTTGTAGGTGATTCTGCCATTGGTTGAGCAGCAGCTTTTTTGTTCATCCACACTAGACCTGCGATATAGATGATTAAAATCGCAATCGTTTCAATACCAACGCCTAATAATGTTGGTGTCTGATTATAAAGCAACCCTGTTAATGCTAAACCAGTTAACACTATACCGAGAATCGCTGAATACAAATGAGTACGATCCACTTTTTCATAAAGTCGTTTACTTCTAAAGTACAAATCGAACATAGCTAGTATGAAAAGATTGAATAAGTTGGACCCTAATACATTTCCAACTGCAATATCTGGGCTTCCAATCACAACTGCCGATATGCTCGTTGTTACTTCTGGAAGTGAGGTGGCACCAGCTAATAAGATAGTCCCTACTAGCAACCCTCCCATAGAAGTTTTAGAGCTGATAACATCAGCGAACGTTGATAACTTCATTGCAGCATATACAGTGACAGCAGCTACAAGAATGAATAATACATATACCAATTGAATTCCTCCTTCTAACTAAGAGTAGAGACAAAAAAAGACCTTTTTATGAAAACATCTGATGAGTCAGCTTGTTTTCATAAAAAGGTCTTGTGCGCTCATTTCGAGCGGGATGGTCCGGGTACTCAGTACCGGAATGACGAACACATCACTTGTCACTACTCCCCTATTTATAGTTTTAGTATAGCGAGCACTTCTATTCTTGTCCAGCGAGAAGACCAGCACTATGAGGAAATCTTTTCTTTTTCTCAACTTTATGAAACCATGTAGGAAGATGCTTTGTCTAACGACTAGGAAAGGGTGCGATGATGTGACAGATGATCAAAAAAATCAGCTTCTCAATGAAGCAATGAACGAGCACGGTGATATGATCAAGCGCGTCATCTATTCCTACGTGCGAGACATACCGAAAGCTGAAGACTTAACCCAAGACACGTTCGTAAAATTCTTCACAACACTGGACCGATTTGAAGGCAGGTCATCTCTAAAAACTTATCTCTATCGAATTGCGGTTAATGAAAGTATTAATTACTTAAAAAGCTGGCATAAGCAAAAAGTTTCGTTAACCGACAAACTGAAAAAACTTGGTCGGCGTAAGAGTGTAGAATCTACATATATTCAACAAGAAGCCTCTTCAGAAATTCAGCAAGTGTTAGAGCGCATTCCTATTCATTATAGAGAAACCCTCTGGTTGCACTATTATGCAGAACTCTCAGTCACTGAAACTGCCGAAGTGCTCGGCTGCTCCCCCAACACTGTGAAGACACGACTTGCGAGAGGTCGAGAACTCATGAGAAAACAATTGGAGGTGGATGGCTTTGAACATAAAACAGCTCCTGAATGAAAGCATGCCTCACGATCTTACATTTAGTGAACGAGAGAAACAACAGGTACGAGAAACAGTCTTTGCAAAGACACCTGCAACGTTCATACGTATACTTCCTTTAGCAGCCGTTTTATTAGTTAGTCTGGTTGGATATTTGCTCTACTCCTCTTATTCGGACTCTCAACCTGCAGAAGTCACTTGGCATGAGGAAATAATTATTCCAAACACGTTTGAGACCTCTCTAAATCGATCCGTTTTTGTTCCAGCTAACAAAGAAGTCATTTACTCAAAAGAGGATGGTCTCTATAGCTTTTCCCCTGAAATAGATCAAGTTGAAAAGCTCGTATCGACTCAAACACCAATGGCTCAATACAGTTTTGCCGTAAATGAGAATTGGTTGGTGTGGGAAGACTTTGTAAATGAGGCGTACACGCTAAACGTATTGAATCGACAAACAGGTGTGACGAACGTCATTGTATCCTTTAACCCTTTGGGAAGACTTTTATTAGAGGGAAATCAGATTTTCTACTTTAATTCGTCAGAAGAAAAAATGCTTTATGAAACTATGAATTTAAATTCCGGGAACATAAAAACCATTCATGAACAAAAGGATGCACAAGCTGATTCTTTAAGAGAAGCTATTGGAGATGGAAAAGCCGTGGTTGTGGAGAAGCTAGAAAAACTCACAACGTTTTATATTTACGACACGCTATCAGGAGACCTTGTACAAAAAAGTCAGGGAACTTACCCTTCTATTCATAACATGTACATTAACAATGAACGCGTGTATATGGATTTTGCCACTGACGAAGGCAGACTTGAACTAGCTTATTTAGATATCCAAACAGGAACCATCTCTACTATTGAAACACCAGAATATAGCTTCTCTACTGTCCATGGGAATCATGTGGCACTAAGCGTCACAGAAGAATGGGGAGCGGAAACGGATGACGTAGAACTCTTTACTCTTGAAGGGAATACCGTAAAACCTCTTACTACATTCCCAGATGTAAAAGACCGACTTGTCACTCCCCAGTTCTTTGAAGATGGCATTCTACGTATGGTGGAAGAAAATTATAGCGATGGAGGCCCCACACTTCATCTTGTAAAACCTTGAAAACCTCGGCAAACTGCCGAGGTTTATTCTGTCTCCATAATAGCAAAATAGTTGTCTTCGCGATCCGCAAAGTTAAAGAACTTACTCTCGCCCATCTGCACCTTCTCACCAAGTGTGACACCTTTCGCTTGAAGCTTCTCATAAAGCGCATCTAAATCCGGTGTGAAAAATAATAATGAAGGTGTTCCAAAGTTGATGTCTGGACTGTTCTTCTCAACAAACGCTCGGTCATGTAAAATCACCGTCGTCTCCGCATCCGCTGTAGGAGCAATCTGTACCCAACGCATCTCGCCGTCTCGGTAATCCTGCAAGATCACAAATTCCATATCGTCTCGCCAGAACCTGATGGCCTCGTCTTGGTCTCTGACGTACACCATTACTTCCCCTAATTTTGAAATCATTCTGTCTCCTCCTTTTTCTACTTCATTCTCTCTTTGATATCGCAATTCCTTCCTATGAAGAAAATCTTCTGCCAAACTGCTACACTATTACTAGAATGCCGAAAAGAAACGAGGGACTTACATGATTGATTTACGCAGCGATACAGTAACAAAACCTGACGAACGTATGCGTCGTGCTATGTACGAAGCAGAAGTTGGGGATGACGTATACGGAGAAGATCCTACAGTGAATCGTTTAGAAGAGCGTGCGGCTGAACTGCTAGGCAAAGAAGCGGCTCTTTTTGTGACAAGCGGTACGCAAGGGAACCAAATTGCCGGCTTAGTCCATTGTAGACCAGGTCAAGAGGTTATCTTGGAATCTCAAGCTCACATCTTCTTATATGAAGGTGGTGCGATGTCAGCTCTTGCCGGACTGCAATTGAAACCGATAGATGGTGTTCGAGGTGCCATGGATCCCACGCTTGTTGAAGCTGCGATTAGAGGAACAGACATCCACGAGCCGGAGACCGGATTGATTTGTATAGAAAACACACATAATAAAGCAGGTGGCGCGGTCCTTCCAGTAGAACATATGAAAGCTATTTATGAAGTGGCACAGCGCCATGGAATCCCTGTACATCTAGACGGTGCAAGACTATTTAATGCCCAGGCTGCAACAGGCATTACTGTAGCAGAATTTGCCCGATATACGGACACAGTCCAGTTTTGTTTATCGAAAGGTTTAGGCGCTCCTGTAGGTTCCATCATCGCAGGTTCTGCAGAGTTTATCGCAAAGGCAAGAAAATGGCGTAAACGTTTGGGTGGAGGGCTTCGTCAAGTAGGTGTTTTAGCAGCACCCGCTCTACTTGCTCTTGAAGAAAATCCTAGTCGTTTAGTTGTAGACCATGAACACGCAAAATTGCTTGCTGACGGCATTTCTGATTTATCCACTTTGCAAGTGATCAATCAAGTGGATACCAACATCCTATTGGTCAAATTAACAAATTCAGACCACACAACAGAAGCTCTTCTAAATCATCTACGTGAGTCAAAAATTGTTGCAGGAGGTTTCGGTCCTGGTATTATTCGTTTCGTGACTCATAACGGCATCACCAAAAAAGACATACAGCATGTACTGCATGTCCTCGGACAGTTCTTTTGAGTAGCCATTCGGCTACTCTTTTTTATTCTTCGTAAACTTCTTCTTTTGTATGATAACCGTCTTGAATGACCGTCTCATCAATGGTGTCTCTTGTAACAGCAATCGGCTCAATCAACACGGATGGTACTTCCTTCTTCCCGTTGTTTACAGATGTACTAGTCTTCACTTCTTCACCTCTTGCCAAGGTAACTGCAAGCTCAGCAGCTGTTACAGATAAGGTTTGAATCGGTTTATAGACTGTCATAAGCTGTTCACCTTTTACTATGCGCCGGATTCCTGCTAGATCCGCATCCTGACCAGTCATCGGTATTTCCCCCTGCATGCCGTAAGATGCTAAGGCTTCTTGCACACCTCCACCTGTGGCATCATTGGCAGCGAGGATGGCATCGACTTGCTGTTCATTGATTTGAAGTGCTTCCTTCATATTGTCCCGAGCATTACTAGGCAACCAGTCCGCGGTCCACTGGTCATAGATGATGCGAATTTCTCCCGAATCAATTGCTGGTTGCAGCACAGAGAACACGCCTTTTTTCAAGAGGTGGGCATTGTTATCTGTATCCGCTCCTCCAATAAACACATAGTTACCGGAAGGAACCGCTTGAAGCATCGCTTCCGCCTGCAGCTCGCCGACTCGTTCATTATCAAACGACACATACAGATCGATATCCGCGTTTTTCACTAGCCGGTCATAGGAAATGACCTTAATGCCCGCCTGATGGGCTTTGTGAACGATTGCCGCAGTGGCTTCTGCATTGTGAGGGACAATGACGAGCACATCGATTCCACTTTGAATCAAGGTCTCTGCCTGCGCCACTTGCAAGACATCATCTCCATTAGCAGCTGTGATTAAAACCTCTGCACCTAAAGATTCGACTGCCTCTTTGAACAAATCTCTATCTTTTTTCCAACGATCTTCTGCTAACGTATCCATTGAAAACCCAATTCGAATGTCTTCCACTTGCTTTGTTGGAGGATCAGGAGACGGTGGAGGAGCGGCTTCTTCTTGACAAGCACTAAGCAACACCACAACTACTAAAGACGCCAGCCATTTCCACATCAACCTCTCTCCCTTCTAGCGTGTAACACTTTGTTTTCGGTATTCGGAAGGCGTTACCCCACACATTTTTTTGAACACTTTACTAAAGTAGTTCGGCTCATGATACCCGACTTCATACGTGATTTCTTTTAAACTCTTTTCTGGATTTCGTAGCAACTGCTTTGCATGTTGGATTCGACATTCTGTTAAATAATCAATGTAGTTGACACCTAGTTTTTCTTTAAATAACTTACTTAAATACATTGGAGTGAATCCGACTAGCTCGGCTAGTCGGTCCAGGGAGAGCTCTTCGTGTGAATGCTCTTCAATATAGCGTTTGACGATTTGCACCTTGTTAAACTCAGCAGTTCCTAAGTGCGAATTGTAATGAACAGCAATTTTTGAAAGGATTCCTTGAACTTCTGCACGTAACTGCCGGTAAGTAGTGGACTGGAAAGACAGGTACGCCGTTTGACTGCTCATGCCCAAATTTTCTAATGCTCGCTGAATAATCCAAAACAGTTCCAATACTCGTTGTTGTGAATAGATGAGTGGCTGATTTTGATGTTCTTGTTCATCTATAAACTCATTGATCAGATACTCAATTTGAGTCCAGTCTCCTGAATCCAAGGATTCAAAAAACTGTTGTTCTTTCTCTCTTATATTCGTCGTCCCAGCTGCTTGCAGCTGCTGAATGTTCTCCTCATAAAAACGAAAACGGACAGACTGTGTATGAGATGCAAGTGCCACCACGGCTTGCTGATAGGATGAAGCCACTTCTGACAGCTCGGCTACCTCTTCTCCGACCCCAATAAAAATGCCTGGATATTCTCGAAGTGAACCAATAAGTTGCTGGGCAAACGGCATTGCTTGACCACGGTAAGAAAAGTCGGGGCTTCGGAACACGATAATCGGCAATTGTTTCCCATACAAAGCTCCCACTAAACAGTTGGCTGCCCTATGAACCCGTTCCTTAATCTGGCGGTACAAGTCCTCAGTTGGCTCAGGAAGATACAGAACAGCAACAAAAGCTGGTTGAGAGGTGACGTTCACAGTCTCCATTAGGGCATCCAGCTGCACGTCATTGACATGATGGAATAGAAGTTGCGTCACAAGCTCTGTCTCTAATAAGCGTTCTGCTTGTTGATCGGACTGTTGCTTCCTTGCTTCTTCCCTCACTTGTTCCATGACAGACTCTACAGTAGCAATGATTTCACTACGCTTACTTGGTTTTAGCAAGTAGTCTTTGACACCGAGACGTAGCGCTTGCCGCGCATAATCAAACGTATCAAATGCGGTCACCATGACTCCCCGAATGCCAGGATGAATCTGTTGAATCTGCTGAAGTGCTTCAATCCCATTGATTCCTGGCATCATAATATCCATCAACACAATATCTGGCTTTTCTGATTCTACGACTTCAATTGCTTGGTAGCCATTCTTAGCATCCAAAATCGTTACGTCTTCAAAAGCTACCGACAAGATGCGTCGCATCCCCTCACGTTCAATCGGTTCATCATCCACTATCAGTACTTTCATTCAACTGGCACCTCTTTCTGCAAAGGAATGTGTAGTGTCACGGTAGTTCCCACTCCAACAGCACTTGTCACTGTCAAAACATCGGCGCGATTAAAAAAGAGCTGCAGTCGTTTGACGACATTTTGAAAACCAATGCTTGTTGAGTGACCTGTCTCCGAACGCACTTCTTGATGAAGGAGACGGTGAAGTTCTTCTGGTTGCATTCCCGGTCCGTCATCTTCTACTTCTGCAAGGACGGATTCTTGCTCTCTATAAATTCGGAGCGTAATGGTGCCCCCGTCCACTAACTTTTCAATGCCATGAATCATCGCATTTTCAATGATTGGTTGCAGTGTCAGACTGGGAATATAAGTATCAAGCAGTCGCTCGTCTACTTCTAAATGAAACGTTAGCCGTTCTGCAAAGCGTGCCTTCTGAATGGCAATATATTGTTCAATAACATGCACCTCTTCTGCAAGAGTCACGGATTGATCGACCTTTTTCAAACTATAGCGTAGAAGTCCGGCTACACTTACTAAGAGATCGCTCGTCTCCTCAGCTCCGTCTAGATACGCTTTTTTTGAGAGGGTATTCAATGTGTTGAACAAGAAGTGCGGATTGATCTGACTTTGCAAGCTCTTCAACTGACTTTCTTTCAGCAGCAACTGGCTTTCTTGAAGCTCGTTTTCGAGTCTTGCCTTCTCCTGCGTCTCTTCAAACAAATCGTTTATGTTTTCGCGCATTGTATCGAATGTTCTTGCTAGAAAAGCGATTTCATCATTTGAACTGATATGGATTGGAGTTTGAAAGTTCCCTTGTGCTACTTCGTTCGCCGCCCGCGTCAATTCATGTACGGGACGCGTAATGGACAACGAGAATCGGTACGCAACAAGCAACACAATCGAAGAAATTAAACCCAGTAGCCATAGACCTAGAGTTTCGAGTTCATCCGACTGTTGAATCAATTCTTGATACAGCCCGTTATAGGTGCGTAGCTCCTGATCCAAAATATAGAGCGTGCGGTCCTCAAGCGAAGCGGCTATCCGGTTAGCCTCGTTAAATTCCTGCGTCACCGCATCTACTTCCGACTGCTTCACAAAACTTAGTGTTCGGTTCGATGCCTCTATCAGACTGTCCATCATCAACAGGTAATTCGTCATATCCAATTGATTCGTCTCTGTGCGAAGAGCTTCGACTCGCTGTTGAATACCACGAAGCTGTTGCTCTTCCTCTTGGAGACGCTGTTCTTGAGCAGGAACCGGTAAACGTATATACTCATTGAGTTCCGTCACTAAGGCTTGACTGGATGTTGTCACTTCATTCATCTGCAAATAGCGGCTAAGTATAGAACTATACTGTTCTTGCGCTTGTTGATTCGAGTAGGTCAGAGCGATCCAAATAGCACCCATCACTAGAACGGCAAGAGATACAAGACCCCAAATCTTGTTTTGAATCGTCATAATCCGGCCTCCTCTAAAACGAATGGTGTAGGATATCCATCCGAATTGAGTGGAACGGTCTCACCGCGAATCCATTGTACTAACAGGTTCAGACCTTGCTCTCCCATTTCCTGTGGTCGCTGCCGAATCATCCCGTCTATGACACCTGCTTGAAGCAAGCTTCGGACTTCAGGTGCTTCATCAAATGAGTAAATCAAATAAGGATCCACTTGTGTGCGCCTCTTGATTTCTTGTGTCACAAAATAGGCTACTTTTGAATCCAACACGAGCCAAGAAGTAGCGTCTGGTGATTGATTCAATCTTTCCATCGTGGCATTCATGATTTCTTCTTTCGTGTCTCCCATCCCTTGATAAGTGAATGTAATCTCAGGGTAAGCTTCAAGCGTTTGCTCTACACCTTGGAGACGTTGTTTTTGCATATATGTTGGTTGTTCATCTCCAACGACCACTATTTCGCCTTGGTAGTTCATCTTCTCAGCCATTGTCTCAGCTAACAGGGACGCAGCCTCGATCTGATTGGACCCCACATAGGTTTTACGTAAACTTTCTTCAGCCGGTACATCTTCCCCTACCGTAATGATGGGAACTCCGTAAAAAGCGGCTTTGATCTTGGTCAGCTCTTTAAAGGCTTCTGTGTCTTGACCTTGTACTAAGATGCCATCCACTTTTGAATAGATAGCGGTCTCTAGATTCCGGTTAAAGTCTTGGTCCTCTGTTCCAAAGCCTGCCCAGGCTTCTACGAGAACTCCTTGTTTCTCTCCAGCTTGGATGGCTCCTTCTTCTACTTGCTTCCAAAAGTCGGTGGATTGATTTTCAGTGATCAATACAATGCGTAATTGATCTACGGAATCTGCTACGGGTTCTGGAAAGTGAGGAGTTGCCTGTATGACGCGCCATACAGAGATGACGGTGAAAATAGCAAAAAACACAATACATACGCTTAACACACGTGTCACAGTCCTTTTCATACGTCATCTCCTTTTTCTTCCCATCTTACCATTCGTCCGGCCAATCAAAAAGCACCCGTTGTGAGCGGGTGCCTTTGTTATGCGCGTTGTCGGCGTGTCATGACGTCGAAAATAACGGCCGCCGCAAGTACTCCACCACGAATCATGTATTGATAAGAAGCACCGACTCCTAATAAGTTCATTCCATTAGAAAGTGCTGCCATTACTACAGCACCGACGATAGCCCCCGTCACTTTACCGACACCCCCTGCAGAAGAAACGCCTCCTACATAGGCAGCTGCGATAGCGTCTAACTCGAACAGCGTACCGGCTGTTGTTGTTGCCGATTGGAGTCTAGCAGTAAACAAGATACCGGATAAGGCTGCCAAGAACCCCATAGAACCGAATACGAACAATGTAATCTTTTGTACATTGATTCCACTCAAATGTGCTGCTTCTGGGTTACTTCCCACTGCATAAATATGTCTTCCTAAAACTGTCTTCGATGAAAGGAAGTGATACACAACAACCACTAATAGGACGATGACCACTGTCCAAGACAATCCGTTGTACCCTGCAAGAATCCATACTACATAGCCGATAATAGCGGAAACAAATAGAAGTTTGGCAACAAACATCGGGAACGACATGACATCAAAACCATATTTTTGCTTGTCTTTCCGATTCGTCAATTCGCTGTAAATGTAGAAGAGAATTCCTGCAAGACCTACAAGAAGTGTTAAGAGGTGAAGTCCCCCCACTTCCGCGATGGATGGAATAAAGCCTGTCCCAATTGCATTGAATGCATCATTGTTGATAACAATTGTTCCGGAAGCACCAGTTGCCTCTAAAAGAGCCCCCCGGAAAATCAACATAGCAGCCAGAGTGGCTACAAAGGACGGAATTCCAATTTTCGCAACTAAAAATCCGTTAAAAAGCCCAATCATAATACCAAAAATGAGAACGACCGGAATCGTGATCCACACGGAGACTCCCATATTAGTTAAGAACAATGCAGCGATTGCTCCTAAAAACCCTGCTGCAAATCCGACAGAGAGGTCAATGTGACGAATGACAATGACCAGCGTCATCCCTACTGCCAAGACCGCAATGTATCCCGCGGAATCTAACATGTTGCTGACGTTTCGCGAGGATAGGAATAGACCATCTGATAGAACAGCGAAGGTCAATAAGATGACGACGAGTGCAATATACATCCCGTAATCTCGAATATTTTGTTTTACAATGGTTCTTGCTTCTGTTAATAAGTTCATCTCTGAAGTCCTCCTATTGTGTCGCTAATTCCATGATAGCTTCTTGGGTGGCTTGCTCACTTGTGAGCTCTCCTTTAATTTCACCTTCCGCCATAACATAGACACGATCACTCATTCCTAATACTTCGCCAAGTTCTGACGAGATCATGATGATGCTCAGCCCTTCGCTGATGAGTTGATTCATAATCGTGTAAATCTCAAATTTAGCCCCGACGTCGATGCCTCGTGTCGGTTCATCCAAAATCAAAATCTTAGGTCCAGTAAACAACCATTTGCCGAGAGACACTTTTTGTTGATTCCCACCGCTAAGCTTGCCCACGACTTGCTCTAAAGAACTCGCCTTAATGTATAAAGAATCCTTATACCGCGCTCCGACCTTCACTTCTTCGTTGAGATTCAAGACACCCTTCGGGGCAATTCCTTTCAAGTGTGCAGCTGAAATATTGCTCTTGATGTCTTGCAACAAGAAAAGTCCATCGCCTTTGCGGTCTTCTGTCACGTAAGCGATTCGCTCTTTAATTGCCTCACTGGTGTGCTTGAGAGTTTTTGATTCACCGAAGAGCTTCATCTCTCCGCTCACCTTGTACTTTTTCGGATTCCCAAAAATACTGAGAGCTAGCTCTGTGCGCCCTGATCCCATCAGACCCGCAATCCCTATGATTTCTCCTTTTTTCAAGGAGATGTTGGCGTTCTTGACGACATTTCGACCGAGTTGGGCATCATAGGCAGTCCAGTTCTCAAGAGATAAGACAACTTCATCATTCTCTGGATGTGAACGTTTCGGATAAATATCTTCAATTTCACGTCCTACCATGTTTTTGATGATGCGAGTCTCTGTAATTTCCCCTTTTTTGGCATCCAGAGTACAGATTGTCTTCCCGTCTCGTAGCACTGTCGCTTTATCCGCAATTTCAATGACTTCCTTCAATTTGTGGGAAATCATGATGCACGAGATACCTTGTGCTTTCAATTCTTTCAAGAGGTTTAACAGATTCTCACTATCATCTTCGTTTAAAGCCGCTGTCGGTTCATCGAGGATCAATAATTGCACATCTTTACTGAGTGCTTTCGCGATTTCCACAAGCTGTTGTTTTCCTACACCTAAATCTTTGATTAACGTTTCTGGAGTTACGCGGAGCTTTACTTTTTGGAGCAGCTCAGACGACTGCCGAATCGTTTTGTTCCAATCAATAACGGGCCCTTTTCGGACTTCATTCCCTGCAAAAATATTTTCATAGACCGTTAAATCCGGGAATAATGCAAGTTCCTGATAGATGATTCCGATTCCAATAGCCACACTGTCATTGATTTCTTTAAACTGTTGCACATTCCCGTTATAGACAATGTCTCCAGTATAGGTCCCATACGGATATACACCGCTCAGAACCTTCATCAAGGTAGACTTTCCTGCTCCGTTTTCACCAACGAGACAGTGAATCTCCCCTTTTTCCACTTGAAAGTTCACGTCTGTCAGAGCTTTCACACCTGGAAACTCTTTTGAGATGTTCCGCATTTCTAAAATGTATTCCGTCATTCTGTGCGCCTCCCTGCGACTTGCTAAATAAGGAAATACGTCTCACGCCGAGGCATGAGACGCGTATTGGAATTACTCTAAACCTGTAAATTCACTTGCCTCATAATATCCAGAGTCCACTAACTCTGCTTTTACATTTTCTTGATCCACTACAATAACGTCTGTTTGTTTTGCCTTAACTTCTACAGCACCATTATCGTAAGAACCTGTTGTTTCCGGGTCATTGCCATCTAGGATGTCAATTGCCATTCCCATAGCATCTTGAACTAGAGTACGAACATCTTTAAATACAGTCATAGATTGTTTGCCGTCGATGATGTACTGAATAGATGCTTTCTCTGCATCTTGACCTGTTACTAAGAACGAAGTTACAGCACCGTCAGATCCAAATACATCGGCAATCGCACGAGCAGTTCCATCGTTTGGAGCTAAGATAGCCACATCGCCTTTTTGATCATCCGCTGCAGCTGTTAAGTGTGTCTGTGCTTTGTTTTTCGCTTCATTTGGATCCCAGTTTGTTGTTACCTGGCCAATGATTTTACTTAGTTCATCTCGAGAAAGCTCCGCTTTGTCGCTTAAAGCTTCTGCTTCAGAAGAGTTTGCGATGACAAATGTTCCGTCTGCAATTTTTGGTTGCAGGACTTCCCAAGCTCCTTGGAAGAACAAGAACGCATTGTTATCTGATGCAGCACCTGCGTATAGGTAAAGAGGAACGCCTGTACCCTCTGCATTGTCAATCAAGTACTGAGCTTGAGCAGCACCAACAGCCAAGCTATCAAATGTTACATAGTAATCTACTGCATCTGTATCGGTGATCAAACGGTCATATGAGATAACTGTTACGCCATCTGCTTTAGCCGCTTCTACAGCAGCACCTGCCGCAGCACCATCATGTGGTGTGATGATCAGAACATCGATTCCTTTATTTAATAACGCATCTACATTTTCTTTTTCTTTCGCTGAAGACCCTTGGCTGAATAAAATTTCAGTAGAGTAGTCCGAATCCTCTAATGCTTCTTTGAAACGTTGTTCATCTTGAACCCAGCGTGGCTCATCTTTAGTTGGTAAGACGATCCCCACGTCTACCCCACTACCTCCACCCGTGCTTCCAGAACCTTCTTCATCCGAATTACATGCTGCTAGAAGTACCACAGATGCCGCCATGACGCTTGCCCATTTCCAAAGTGATTTTTTCTTCATTTCCAATCCCTCTCCCTTTTGTACTGATTTCTTCTTCAGTATACGAAGAGAGGTTTTCCTATGTAAGCGCTATCACGGGTAATCTTTTATCTTTACTTATACTTTTTTAAGATGTTGTCCGAAAATTTAAAAAAGAGCCTGACAACTGCATGTCAGACTCTTTCAAATGAGATTAAACCCATTTTGCGATATTTTCAATTGGAAGTCGTACAGATTGATAGCCTTCTTCCGCTGCTTTTCCGATAGAAATCAGCATGACGGGCTCAAAACGGTCTTTCTCTAATCCGTATGCCTCTGCAATGCGCGCTTTTTCGAAACCTCCGATTGGGTTGGTAGCATAGCCACGCGCTTGAGCGGATAACATGATTTGCATCGAGACAAGACCCGCATCGATGAAGTTCATCGCACGCATTTCTGGTCGTGGGATGTCTTTTAACATATTTTGAATTGCCGGTACTTGACGGTCACGTACGTCCGCTGGCATAACACCCTTTTCAACTGCCAAATCGTAAATCTCCTGTGTTGTCTCTATGCTTTGCATATCTACAAAAACAGCAATGACTGCTGAAGACGTTTCTACTTGGCGCTGGTTGAACTTCGCCAAATCTTTCAACGTTTCTTTTCCTTCTTCACTGTCGATGACAAGAAAACGCCATGGTTGTAAGTTTAAAGACGATGGCGCTAGTGCCGCCTCATCTAAGATTTCCATCATTTCTTCTTTTGAAATTTTCACTTGTGGATCATAAACACGGATAGAACGACGCTCTTTTACAGTTTGTGCATACGTCGGTTGTGTCGTAGTTGTCATAGGGAACCCTCGCTTTATCAAATTTTCTTGAATGCAGATTAGTCTAACGCGTTTGCCCATTTAAGGTCAACTATGTTGCTTGAAGTGGCGAAGGTACCACGATTTTGATGCATCCACTTCACTTCCTGTTAGTTGGTGCCCATAAGGCTCCACGTGCATCTCTACTTCGGCTCCGTGCTCAGAGAGCATTGCCTTTAGCCCTTCAGACTCTGTATAAGGTACCATTTGATCGTTCACCCCTGCTCCTATAAATACCGGGAGTCCAGAAAGTTCCGGAATCGTAGCATCTGGGTTTGGAATCATCGGATGATATAAAATGGCTCCTGACAAGCTGTTTGCTTCAGTCATGACCAAGTTTGCAGCAATATTGGCTCCGTTTGAATAGCCAACTGCCACTACTTGATTGCGATCAAAACCGTAATCTGTTGCCGCTTGGTCTAGAAACTCATGTAACTCTTTTGTGCGAAAGGCTAAATCTTCTTGATCCAATACTCCCATAGCTAACCGCTTGAAAAAACGAGGCATCCCGTTTTCTAGTACATTTCCTCGTACACTTAAAACGGAGGCTTCTTCATCAATCATAGAAGCTATAGACAAGAGGTCATGCTCATTTCCACCCGTTCCGTGTAAAAGCAATAAGGTTGGAGCTTTTGGGTCTGTTCCTTTTTTAAATATATGTTTCATTATGAACGCTCTCCTTTGCGGGCCGCCTTGCCCAATTTTCGAGTAATTTCAAGCCATGTTTGAATCTCATCTTCTTCTATCCCATCAAAATACTGTTTCATTCGTTCTAAATGTTCAGGAAAGGCCTGCTGCATCAAATGTTGGCCTTGTTCGCTTAATTCAATATACGTAATACGACGGTCTTCGGAGCATACCGTTCGAGTGATGAGTTCTTTTTTCAGTAACTTATCGAGTACGTAAGTCGTACTTCCACTGGTGATCAACACGTGCTTGGCTACCTTTTGAACAGGCTGACGTCCTTGATGGTAAAGTAGCTCAAGAACAGAAAATTCCGTAACGTGAAGTCCGTTTCTAGTAGCATCTTCTTTGATTCGTTGGTGAAAGGCGCCTGACGTACGAACGAGCGCTTCAATTGCGAGGCCTACTTGTTTCGTTTCCATTGTGATCCACGCCTCCTTTATCTTGATTTCGAGATAATTGTATCATTTTGACCAGCTAGCGTCAAAAAAAGAGCCTGGACAGTTGTCCAAGCTCTTCAATCTATTCCATGCTCTCAATAATCATGGCAATGCCTTGGCCGCCACCGATGCAGAGACTGGCTACACCGTATTTCAATCCGCGTTCCTTCAGCTCATATGCAAGACTTAACACGATACGGGCTCCACTCGTTCCAACCGGATGGCCAAGTGCTAAGGCTCCTCCGTTGACGTTCGTCTTCGCTCGGTCAAGACCTAGCTCTTTTTCTACAGCTAAGTACTGAGCAGCAAAGGCTTCGTTCACTTCGACGAGGTCCATTTGATCAAGTGTTAGGTCAGCGCGTTCCAAGGCTTGTTTAATCGCAGGTACCGGTCCAATCCCCATAATCTCAGGATCTACTCCGGATACACCCCATGACAGGATGCGAGCCATTGGCTTCAAGCCGTGCTGTGAAACCGCCTCTTCTCCAGCGACGATTAAGCTAGCCGCTCCATCGTTGATTCCACTTGCATTCCCAGCTGTAACGGTTCCTTCTTTTTTGAAAGAAGGACGCAGCTTCCCAAGTGTGTCCACCGTTGTGTCTGGTTTGATGTGCTCGTCCACTTCTACCAGAACTGTACCTTTGCGATTCGTCACCGGAAACGGAACGATTTCCTTAGCAAAGCGACCTGATTCACGAGCTTGTGCTGCTCGCTGATGACTCTCTACAGCAAACGCATCTTGCTCTTCACGAGTGATAGAATACTGGTCCGACAAGTTTTCGGCCGTCATCCCCATGCCATTACCCGTATACTCGTCTGTCAGTGTTGCCATTACCATGTCGTCAAACTTCATAGCGCCAAGTTTATTTTGATGGAAGCGACTTGAGAAACTCGCGAATGGTGCCATCGACATGTTTTCAGCGCCACCTGCCAATACGATATCCGCTTCTCCGAGTTGGATGAGTTGTGCTGCAGAAACGAGTGCTTGTGTCCCAGATCCACATAACCGGTTGAGTGTCAGTGCAGGAACTTCTTTCGGTACTCCTGCTTTCAACCCAATATGACGTGCTAGATACGCCGCATTCGTATGTGAATGAATGACATTCCCGTAAATCACGTGATCGATTTGCTCTGGTGTGACTCCAGACCGCTTCATGGCTTCCTCTGCTGTCACTTTTCCTAATTCGTCTGCAGGCACTGCAGAAAACGAGCCTCCAAACGCTGTAAATGCTGTACGGGCACCTTCTACTAAATAGACTGGTTTCACTACTTATTCCCCCTTGTTCGCTTCTAAACGAGCTTCATAACTTGTTGTACAGACTCTACCGAACGGTCTAGTGCTGCTTTCTCTTCGTCAGTAAGTTCTAATTCAATGATCTTTTCGATGCCATCGCCACCTAGGATTGTAGGTACTCCGAGGTAAAGATCCTGATATCCATATTCCCCCTCTAAATAGGCAATGGCCGGAAGAATCCGCTTCTCATCTTTAATAATAGCCTCTGCCATTTCTACTAAGGATGCTGCAGGAGCATAATAAGCACTGCCATTTCCAAGTAAGGCTACGATTTCTCCCCCACCTTTTCGTGTACGTTCCACTATAGCGTCTAATTGCTCTTGAGGTAGTAACGCCGTCAATGGAACACCTCCTGCATTCGAATACCGTACCAAGGGAACCATATCATCCCCATGACCCCCTAAGACGAATCCCGTAACGTCCTTAGCAGAAACTTGAAGTTCTTCTGCTACGAATGTAGAAAAACGCGCTGTGTCTAAAACACCTGATTGACCGATGACACGATTTTTTGGGAATCCCGTCGTCTGATAGCAAACATACGTCATGGCATCTACCGGGTTGCTTAACACTAAGATGTAACTGTTAGGTGCAAACTGTTTGATGTTCTCAGAGACCGAGCGCATGATGTTTGCATTCGTAGCTACGAGGTCGTCTCGACTCATTCCAGGCTTTCTTGCAATTCCCGCTGTTATGATAACAAGATCCGCATCCCGTATCGCTTCATAATCGGAAGCTCCTGTGACATGCGTGCTAAACTTTTGAACAGGGCCGGTCTCTAACATATCAAGTGCTTTTCCTTTTGTCGGATTTTCTTGTTCTGGAATATCAACTAATACCACATCACCTAATTCTTTCTGAGCAAGCAGAAACGCTGTAGTTGCTCCCGTAAAACCTGCGCCAATTACGGCAATCTTTGTACGTCGAAAAGTCATGAGTAGTCCTCCTCCAGTGTGAATGAAAACGCCTTCTTTTCCATTGTAAGCCATTTATCTTCTTTTCGCGAACGCAAAAAAGACCCTTCCTCAGAAGAGTCCCTAAACGATATTGATTCCTGACATTAAGCCCATATAAGCACTGGCAACCGCGGCTATACTAAACAGCCCTCCTGCCAGTAACGGCGCTTTCTTAATAAATGCTGTGACAACAAGCCCTCCAAACAGCAACGCAAGTCCTGTGAAAAGGAACGTACCTACACCTAGTTGCAGACTTAGCTCCATCCCATTTTGAACAGGCGCTTGTAAGAAAAATGCTGACAGCTTAGATACATTAGCTTCCATCACCATTGAACTTGGGGGAGCTTGGTGACTAAAGAAGGCAGTCACTGCAAAGATGGCAATTAAAATAATCGATTCTGCTCGTACCCAAGGCACAGGATCAAGTTTTCTCGCATCCATCCAACGCTTCATAAAGAAACTATTGATGACGATGTACGCTATGAGAGGGATCATTAACAATTGCTTAATGAAGAGTCCTTGCCCATAAGAAGTGCTCAAACCTGTCACATAATTTGGTACGGTCAAATCCATTAACAAAAACCCACTGAGTCCCATCGTAACAAAACAAATAAAGGCGACAGGTGAGAACCAGCCTAACCACGGTTTCCAATTCGCCGTATTTGTAGAGAACCAAGCTATGACTACTACAACCCCTACCCAAATTGCAGCTGCTAAAAGATGTAGAAAGTCTCCTACAAACCCTTTAATAGGAGCTATAGAACTGGCATGACTCGCCCAAGCTATCGTACCAATCATAAACACGGTCAACGCGAGATAGGCTACTTGAAAAATACGTTCCGAGCGATGGTTGAATAATGCATAGATGACTACAAGAAGGACACCACCGAGTAACGTAAAGTCCCAGGCAAGGCCCGTTCGGTAAGTTAACAGAACCGTTTCAAGTGCAGTTGTAAACGATAGACGTGGTGTGAGTGCCTGAGCAATCTGAAAGATTGGTATAGCTGCTCCTGCTACTACAGCAAGAACGCTCCCTAAAATCACTAAAGGTGAAATACTCAGCGCAGGCCGTGCCGACACCGGAACAGCGAGCAGTAAAAAACTACCGACAAGAACAGCAAGTCCAAGCGACAGAACTAGCTGCCCTACCATTACGAAAAGTTCCATTAAGCTTTCTTTCTACGAGCAATAGCGAAGATACTGACTGCCACAAGAACAACAGCAAGAGCAGCAATCACCCAAATCAGTGGAGACGACTCTTGTTGATCCATTGTAATAGCTGAAGAAGCTACTTCTGTCGCTTGAGAAGTTTCATCCGCTTCTTCTGTCATAGTATTCGTAGTTTCTACTTCTTCTGTTGATTCGCTTTGTCCAGTGGTTATCACTTCCTCAACGGGTGCATTCACAGTAAAGCCAAATGTCCCTTCTAATGGGTGACCATCTTCACTGATGGAGTTCCAATTCACTGTGTACTCACCATTTTCTAGAGGATTCTCTAAGTTTCCGGTTAATACGCCGTCTGTGACAGTGAATTCATTAACGGAAACTTCAGTACCTTCTGCATCCAGGACTTCAAAAGAACTCCCCTCTTCAATTTGACCGGAATACGTTAAAGAAATAGAATCAATGGCTTCTGTAACCTCTGATCCATCTTCAGGATTCGTGGTGCTTAAACCTGTATGAGCAGAAGCGGTTCCTGCAAATGCTAAAATAAATAGAGTAGTAAAAAATGCTTTAATTAATTTCATTTGGTTTTCCTCCTTCGATAGATTCCGCTTCTAAGTATAAAAAGCGATTGTGAAATTTGAATGAACTTCATTTACATATCTAGAAAACGAAAGAAAAAGGGATTTGGATGATTCGATTTTGACACAATTTCTAATTGGTTTAGTGTCGAAAGTTGAAAAATCATCCGTCATTATGAACCCAATCCGACTCGCGTGACGTCTATATCTTTTGTGGGTGAAACGGACACGTTTACCATTCCTTAAGATGCGGAAGATGGGAAGACGATACGCGCCGTTCGCAAAGTGATTAATACATACCAATTTGAAGTTGTAGATAATTTTTAGAGAAGGAGTTTGATATGGAGGAACTACTTGTACTACTAAAATACATAGTTTTAGGGGCTCTTCAAGGATTTACAGAACCTATCCCCATTTCTTCAAGTGGGCATCTGGTCATTGCTCAAGAGTTATTTGGACTAGAGATGCGCACGGATGATTTTACATTTGAGATTTTAATGAACTTCGCGTCTCTACTGGCTGTATTACTTATTTATCGAAAAGATTTGATGCGATTGGCATCGAACTCGGTAGCGTACTTTAAAGGGAAGACAGATGAGACTAGACGCGATTTTCAGTTTGTGGTGTATTTGGTCATTGCCACTATTCCAGCTGGCATCATCGGCTTACTATTCGAAGATACAATCGCTTCTGTGTTTAAATCCTCTAAAACCGTGGCAGTAGCGTTGATTGTCACTGGTGTCGCCCTGTTCTTTATACGCAATTTGAAGGGAAGAAAACAAGATGGCGATCTTACGTGGAAAGATGCCTTGATTGTGGGACTTGCTCAGGCAGTAGCGCTGATACCTGGAGTCAGTCGCTCAGGAGCTACTATTGTAGCAGCTATGGGGTTAGGCATGAAACAAGAGACGGCTCTGCGATTTTCATTTCTCTTATTTATACCGATTAGTGTAGGTCTAATTCTAGTGAAACTGCCTGAATTAGCACTTGGGGATATGTGGTTCCCTTATTCTTTAGCCTTTTTATTCTCATTTGGTTTTTCTTATTTCGCATTAAAATGGTTTATGAACATTATGGCAAAAGGCAATCTGATCTACTTTACAATTTACTGTTTAGTAGTAGGTTTCGGGTTCTTACTTTTAGGATGAAAAAAGAGCTGGCAGCCCCAGCTCTTTTTGTTAGTTATTTTGTTTCTCTGTGTAAAGTAACACGCTTTAGACGTGGACAGTATTTTTTGAGTTCAATTCTTTCCGGGTTGTTGCGTTTGTTTTTTGTCGTGATGTAATTACGATCTCCTGTTTCTGTACAAGCAAGTGTGATATTTACGCGCATGTTGATCCTCCTAAAGATTCATCAAATCGTAATAGTTACGTTTTATAGAATTCTTCAATCTCCCATGGATTGCAACTGAAACTTTACTAGTTTTCTAACGTACACAAAGAAAAGGAGTGGTAAACATGAAGCATACAGGAATCTGCCCCAAATGTTCCGGCCAAGATATCCTCTATATCCACGGCATCCAAGAGGCTGGGGAAATCGGCAACAATATTTATACAGGGATCACGTCCCTCACGCAATCTCCTGTAGGCCGTTACCTATGCGAAAGTTGCGGATATATTGAAGAATGGTTAGACAATTTGCATGATGTTCCAAAAATTAAAAAGCGCTTCAAACCTTTCAAATGGGGCGAGTAAAGACTAAAAAATCCTCTCCTGTTAACTCAGAAGAGGATTTTGTTCGATTAATTTAAGTTTTCTTTACCTGGCAATTGATTGATCTGCAAAGAAGCATATGTATTGCAGAATTTGAACACGGTCTCGACGACCACTTTTGCACTGTATTCCATAAATGGCTGCATCGGTTCCCGGTTGTTCGGATGATAAAATGTCATCAAAAAGTCGAGCAGCAGATCATTTACAATTTTTGTTGTCATGTAGGCTAGCTCGGCATGACGTGCCTGATGTTCTATTGTTTCACCCTTCAATACGAAGTCACGCTGTTTGTCCATCATCTTTTGCAGCTCTTCTGGATCTTTGACCATCGTCCGTAGATTGCTTAAATAGACCTTAAAGCTTTCTGGCGTGTAAAACGTCTCTTTATCAATACTTTGGAAAAAGAAGTTGTTCATTCCGTTTGTATGATTGACGTAGAATGCCACATTTTGTAGTAAAGAATCTAAATACGCTTCATCAGAGTCTACTTTTCCCCGCTTTTCAACGAGTATCTTTTGAATTCCTTCAAGGAGTGCCTCTTTCTCCCATTTCGGCTGTTTCGTCACCGCATTGATCACGCCAGCTGTCTGCTTTGTAAGTAATTCCATTGACATGTGTCCTACACTCCTTATAGTTTCTGACAATTTCGATAAGTCCAGTTTAACATAATCCGGAAACTCCTGCAGTCGGTTTAAAAAATAGCCCAGTAGACTAGATGAAAGAAGACCGGCGCAGTATAAGTCAGGCTATCCACTTTGTTGATTGTCTTACTTTCAATGACTTGCCCATCTACCGTTTCTCGTAAGAAGAAGTTTCGTTTTAGTGCTGACATTACTGCCGTCCCAAAGAACCCGGTTGCTCCGATTAAAAATCCAGCAAAAATACTGAACTGCAAAGACATCGGTGTGATCCAAGGTGCAATCAACACTGCCAAGATAGTGGTTCCGATAATTCCTGCGAATACCCCTTCCCATGTTAGGTCCGGATTCGCAACAGGCAATACCTTATGCCTTCCAAAGTTCTTGGACACCACATATTGAATTACGTCATTCGCTTGCGTTAGTGGGATTAAAAACAATACCATCAAAGCACCGTATTCAGTAGCAATCCCCACATCATGCCTTGTAATCTCAGGCATTTTTGCAAATAGCGCCAAGTGGCTTAGACCGAAAACAAGTAGCATGAGCCCCCACTGCGTCATACTGACTGATTTTAAAAAACCAGCGCTGCTTTTTTGGAACAAACGGGCCAGTGGTAAAAACAAAAAAACATAAATCGGAATAAATACAATAAACATGCCGTACCAACCGACGTAGATCCAATAGAAATTAATAGGAATCGCTAGATAGGCCCAGATAAATAAACGACGGTCTTGCTTTCGGGTCTCTAACATAGAAAAATACTCTCGAAGAGCCAAAAAACACAGCACCATCAATGAGACCAATGAAACATTCGGATGCACTAAGAAGGACAGACCAAAGATGGTTGCCATCCCCCACCACAATCTTGTTCGAATCACTAATTCTTCATATTTGTTGCTGCCCTTATTTTTCCTCTTCTGAAAATATGTTATAACTGAAACAAGAAGACTGACGATAATCAAAACAATAAAGACGACGTACACAACATAAAAGGTCGAATTCATAAAATAGTCTACATTCACATTCCCACACCCCTGGACTCAAACGTAAGGAGAGGATCCCCTTTGAATGAACGATTTATCTATATTTTATTAACCGATACAGGCACGGTCTTCACGAAGACCATCAAAACCTATACAAAAGCCCCTTATAATCATTCGTCTCTCTCTTTAGACAAGGACTTGATTCAATTATATAGCTTTGGACGCAAAAAACCCAACAACCCTTTTAAAGCTGGATTCGTCCAAGAAGATGTTTTAAATGGTACATATAAAAAATATCCTAAGACGACGTGCGCCATTTACGAGATTCAAGTAAGCCCTCGCCAGTATGAAAAAATCGAGCGGATGATTGCTCTGTTTCAAAAGAACAATAAAAAAACCATCTACAATCTACTTGGTGTATTTGGAGTGGCGGTAAAAGCTCCTTTTGAACCACAAGGATCCTATTTTTGCTCGCAGTTCGTTGCTGAAATCTTACACCGAGCGGGTATTCGCTTTTGGCCCAAACTCCCATCCTTAGTAGAGCCTGATGATTTCCGACGTGTTTTAGAGTCTCACCTTATTTACGAAGGCGTACTTGCTGATTACGTTAAACTTCGTCGCACATAAAAAAAGAGCGATCATTGTTCATAGAACAAGATACGCTCTTTTAAAATACTTACTACCAGTAGTCCCGTGATTTTGATTCCTTTCGACTGAATCCATAATTGTTGAAACGTCTCTATCATAATTTTTTCTTTTAGCTCTTCTGAAAAAGCTCGCCTACACAAGATGTTCCAAATAGTCAGTGCATAACGGTCATAACACTCATATAGCTTACTATGACCCTTACACATATCTTGGATAATCGCTTCTCTGCTTATCTCCACTTATCTAACCACCGTTCTAAAGCCAAGTACTTACTACCTACCCTTAACAAGAAATCTTGAAACAGATTCATCCTATTTGAAAGAAATTTATTTTTCATTTCGAAATATTTTTCGAGAAAGGTGTAAAATGACATTAACTCTCCTAACAACTTATCCGATAAGTTCTATAACCAAAGTATTTTGTAGAACCTTTCCGTAGTAGCAGGAATTTATTTTCCAATCTATAGTTTTCAAATTACCGAAATGGTATACTATTCTAAATAGTTTAACTAATATGGATGTGAATACATATGTCACCTGTTCATTCACACGCACAGATTCAGGATGCGTGGTCCCTTGTCCACTCCGATACGAAAAAAGCCGCTCGGCTTGTTCATCAAATACTCGATACTTTTGATGAAGAGGTACCTGCCCTTTTACAAGCGCAAGCGGAAATCACGCTTGCCTATTGTTATGCCCATGAAGGCAAAAATGTAGAAGCACTTAATCTCGCAAAACAAGCTTTTGAAGTGGTCAAGCACTATGAGATGATCGAGTGGCATGTAAATGCGAATCGAGTAATTGGATACGTCTACTCGAGTTTGGGAGATTTAAAGAAATCCAGTGATGCCTTTGAAGAAGGTTTGGCTTTAATAAAGCAACATCATTTACCTATTGACCCTCATTATTTAAACAATTTGGGGTTTATTTATTATGAACTTGGTGAATATGAGCAAGCACATCAGCAGTTAAAGGAAGCACTCGTAGTTGCACGAGAGCAACACCATGATATTATTCCGCTTCTCCTCTCCAACATTGCGGACTTGTATTTGCTATTCGGAAATGTTGAAAAAGCAGAGTCCTACAATCAGCAAGCTTTTGAACTATTAAAAAACCAAAAAGACGATCGGAACTCACTTGCTCACTGCCATAGTATATTTGGTTTGATTTCTAAAGCTAAACAAGAGTACGATGAAGCATACGATTCATTTATAGTGGCTTTAGACATCTATAAACAGCAAGAAGCGCGTTATGCGGAATCCACTATTTTAATTGATTTAGGTGGTCTGTTTGCAGAGCAAAAGAAATTCTCCGTTGCTATAAGTTATTATCAAGATGCTCTGGATATTGCTGATGAGCTAGGAGCAACTCTCTTACAGCAGGAAATCTTAAAAAAGATCTCAGACGCTTATTCGGAAATCAGTTATTTCAAAGAGGCGTATAACTACTTGCTACGTTTTAACGACATTACTGAGCAAATCCGGACTAAAGAAGTTCAAGACCAAATCTCTCGGCACCTTACTCAAGCTCACGTAGAACAACTCCAAAAAGATGCCGAAATTGAACGGTTAAAACTGAAGAGGGAATCCGAGGAAGCTTCTATTCGGGCACAAGTGTTAGAAGATTCTTATCAAGATTTAAAAACAGTTAGTGAAATCGGTAGACGTATCATTGCTAATCAAGAAAATGCGGAAGTGATGTATTCGGTTTATTTAGATTTAAACCGCCTAATGGATGCTCATGTATTTGGTTTATGTCTATACAACAAAGAAGAAGAAGAAGTCGAGTATCGCGCTTTCGTAGAACAGGGAACACTACTCCAACTTGAAAATAAGAGTATACATGATCCTGCTAGTCTCTCAGTTCGCTGTATCCGAGACCATGAGGAAATTCATATTACGCAAGCCGTAGTGGACCAAGATTACACACCTCGCGATTCCGGGTATCCCGATGCTAATCCAAAATCGCTGCATTTCTTGCCACTTAGCATGAATGATGAAATTATTGGAGCAATGACGGTTCAAAGCTATGAAGCGCAGGCTTTTAGTGAGCGCCAACTGGAGATGCTCCGCCTGCTCGCACTATACATCTCTATCGCCATGAGTAATATTTTAAAATCGGAGCAACTCCAGCTTCAAACTCGGAAGCTCGAACAACTTGCTAAAACAGATCCGTTAACGGGTCTTTACAATATGCGTCATATGAAATTGTTGTTGTCTCAATCGATGGAATCGTATCACAAATCGAAGAAATCCTTCTCGATATTGGTGATTGACCTAGATCATTTCAAAGAAATCAACGATTCCTACGGGCACAGCTGTGGAGACCTTGTTCTTCAAGCACTCAGCGAACATTTTCAGCGGTTTGTCCGCTCGACGGATGCTATTGCTCGTTGGGGAGGAGAAGAATTCCTAATGCTTCTCAGCGATACGTCTTTAGAAGATGCCCGTCAAATAGGAGAGCGGCTTCGTGTCTCCATTGACGAGCTAGAAGTCTCCTACAATACAATTCCTGTTCATGTCACAGCGACGATTGGGGTCGCGACGTATTCTTCAAAAGACTGGCATGTAGATGAGTTGATTGAACGAGCGGATAAAGCACTATATATCGGAAAAGAAGCGGGACGAAACCAAGTCGTAACATTCGGAAGTGAATAACAGAAAGCGTTCCCCCATGAATTTGGAGGAACGCTATTTTTATGGCAGGCGATTGCCGGCTGCTTGATAGATGGCATACCAATCTTTACGGGAGAGGGTGATGTCCGCCCCTACGACAATATCCGCTACACGTTGCGACTTTGTGGAGCCCACTACTACTTCCATTTTCGATGGATGACGCAAAATCCAGGCGGCTACGATGGCCGCTTTGGTCACACCGTAATGATCGGCCAACTGTTGTAACACGGTGTTCAGTTCAGGGTATCGAGGGTGATCCAAATAGACACCTTCAAAAAATCCGAACTGGAATGGAGACCACGCTTGAATCGTAATGTCATGCCGTTGACAGTAGGTCAGTACTCCCCCATCTCGGTCAATGGACCCTGTGAACTCTGTGTTTGCTTGGATTCCAGTAGACAATAAAGAAGCATGAGCTGGACTGAACTGAAGCTGATTCAAGACGATCGGCTGATGGACGGCTTCTTGTAACCATTCCAGTTGATAGCGATTGAAATTGCTGACACCAAAGGATTTTACTTTTCCAGAACCCGCTAAATGATCGAATACTTCTGCCACTTCTTCTACTTCCATTAAAGCGTCCGGCCTGTGCAGCATGAAGACATCCACATAGTCGGTTTGGAGGCGATGCAAGCTTTCATCAACGGATTTTAGAAGATGCTCTTTTGAGCTGTCATAGAACCCATTTCGGATAGAAGCTTTAGTCTGCAGGACGATTTGCTCGCGTAAAGAGGGTGTTTCAGCTAACACTCGACCAAATTGAGCTTCGCATTCTCCCCTTGCATAAATATCCGCATGATCAAACGCATGAATTCCAAGTGATAACGCCTGGTCAATCCATTCTGCCACTGCTTTGTCGGAAAGTTCATTGATTCGCATACACCCCATCACAAATGGGGACTCGGTTGCTGCCATTCTGTTCCTCTCCTTCCCAAAATAAAAACGCTACTCTTTTCCACTTAGGAAAAGAATAGCGTATTGTCACAGAATATCCAACCAGATTTTGATAGCAGTGGCTAAAATTAATCCAGCTAAGATCCACTGGAGGTACTTCGTATTCATTTTTTGACCTACTTTTGCTCCGAGTGGTGCAGCTAAAATACTGGCCACGATCATGACTGCAGCCGGACCATACAGTATCTGATCCGTAGCAATCTTCCCAATCGTCGATCCGATTGAAGAAATAAATGTAATCGCCAGGGACGTAGCAATCGTCATTCGAGTCGGTATCTTAAGGACAACCAGCATGATCGGAACAAGGATGAAAGCTCCTGCTGCACCGACAATTCCCGCTGCAATCCCTACGACAAATGCAAGACCCGCTGCTAGCCATTTATTGAAGACCACTTCTTCAATTGGCCGGTCATCTAGATTCTTTTTCGGTAAAAACATCATAATGACGGCTAGAGTTGCCAAAACAGCATAAACGATATTGATCGCACTCTCTGAGATCATGGTAGATCCGTAACCGCCGATAAAGCTCCCAATTAAAATAGCTCCACCCATATAGGTAATTAAAGTTTTATTCAAATACCCGCTTTTCCGGTATGCCCACACTCCTGCTATCGTCGCAAAGAATACTTGAATCGCACTGATTCCCGATACTTCATGAGCAGAAAATGCCATATAGCCAAGCATTGGTGGAATATAGAGAAGCATCGGATACTTGATAATCGAGCCGCCAATACCTACCATTCCTGAAATAAACGATCCGACAAAGCCTATTAAAAAGATGACAACGATGAAATCAAAGCTCATCTTACTACCTTCTTTCTGATTATGCTTTTTTAATCAAGAACGTTAAAATTTCAGCGTCCTCTTGTACATCTAGTAATTCGTGACCTCCAGATTTTGACCAAGCAGCTAAATCTGCTTTGGCTCCTTTATCTGTAATCACAATTCCCAAAATTTCTCCAGATTCGATATCATTCATAGCTTTACGTGTTTTAACAATTGGCGTCGGGCAAGCGAGTCCTTTCGCGTCCACCACGTGTTCTGTATGAATCATGTTGCGTCCTCGTTTATACATTAATGGGTATAAAATTTTGAAATAAAAAAAGCAATAAATTTATACCCCACTAGGTATATTAAATTGTATGCAAAGAAAAGTCAACCTATGCAGATCGAAGCTAAAAAAAGCGTATTGAATTTATTAAAAGGACTGCTTGAACATCGAGCAGTCCCTAGTGATTTTTCCTATTCATCTTCTTTATTAAACCAAAGCTCTTCTTGGTCTTCGACATCTCCATTGTAGTTAATGAGGATTTCCTCACCTGCTGCAATATCTGTATACGCAAAGAAATCAAATGTCTGGTTATCAAAATTGATCTCATAGGTAGCATTGGGTGTATACGAATGGTTGAATAACATTCCGTATCCTAGCAAAATGGCAGATCGGCCAATCCCATACTCAAATGCGTAATCTGCAAGATGTGTCTTCTCAATGTACTGATGCTCTTCATTTGGGTAGGCAAGCACGGGTGCCTGGTGTAACAACGTGCCTTTTGGGATTGCCTCTTTGGCAAAAACCCCTCTATTGAATTCTCCCTCTCCGAGTGGAGACCATTTAATTTCAATCATGTGTGTACCTGCTTTTCCTAGATTTGTCTTCCCTACTGTAACACGTTCCGGAAAGAACGTCTAAATTCCATGCTAAGTGGGTAAAGATGTGTATATCTATAGAGGAGTGAATAGTATGGTTTCGACATTTAAGCTATTACGCGACCGCTCTAAGGATTTAGCAGCAGTCACCCCCACGGATCAAGTGAAAGGACGATTGTATCGAGAAGCTCTTCAACAACAGCTTGTTCAAGGGGCACAGAATTATTCTGTTGCTACCTCAGACCGTAAAGCAGTAGAAGAATTAGTCGATTTACTCGAGATTGTGCATGCACTCCTTCCCGCCCACAATATGACCTATGAAGAGCTAGAGATGGTGCGGCGCCGTAAAAAAGAAGAGCAAGGTGGCTATACAAATGGTACAGCTATAAACTTCACAAAAGATGTCTGATTTAAACACTTCATGACTAGTAGGCGTCATGAAGTGTTTTTTCGTTTTCAGTTGTCACAAATCGCTCATATCCCCATTCAAATCGAGGACCTCTCATGCGAAAGTCCTGTATAAAACCCGTATAATAAAAGCAAGAGGTGAAGCCAATGAAAACGCTACAGGCGTGGGCCTTACAATATCGAACGACCCTCGTTTTTCTAGTTCTCATCAACCTTAGTTTAGCTCTTGCAATGATCGGGCAAAGCTATGCTATCGTCCAAACGGTAGATGGGGCTTTCATTCAAAAAGAATCGTTTCGACAACTACTTCCTTACCTCGTGTTACTTGCTGGGTTTTTAGTAATTCGTTCACTCATGAACTACAGCAATGCACGTGTGGGTCTCTTGTTGTCTAAGCGTGTCCGTCAATCGATGCGTTCGCAGCTTCTCGAGAAATGGAGCAAGCAGCCTATCGAACAGTCAGGTAGTCGACAAACGGGAGAGCGTGTTACGACTCTGATTGATTGGGTGGACCAAGTCGACCCGTATTTTCGAGAATATGTTCCACAAGTTATTAAGACATTACTTGTTCCTTTTGCCATCTTGATAGCGGTATTCTTTGTGAATCCCGCCAGTGGATGGATCATGCTGATAACGGCACCTTTCATCCCTCTATCCTATATTCTGGTCGGCGTGAAGACGCAACAAAAATCAGAACGACAACTGGCTGAACTGTCTTTATTTTCCGGTAAATTCCTTGATATTTTACAGGGCTTACAGACACTGAAGCTGTTTGGAAGAGGCAAGGAACAGAGTACCGTATTAAAAGAAAGCAATGACGGCTTTCAACAGACGACGCTCTCTATCTTAAAGATCGCATTTGCTTCTTCTTTCTTTATTGAACTGATCATTACACTGGGCATCGGGTTACTCGCTCTTGAAATCGGCTTTAAGATGCTGGTGTTCGAGACGCTGACGTTCGCACCTGCATTCTTCGTGCTTGCCATGGCACCCGAGTACTACAATTCCTTAAAAGAATTAGGTGCAGCATTTCATACAGGAAGAGGCAGTTTGGCAGCAGCCGAGCAACTCGAACGCGAATTCACAAAACCGGAAAAACCGGTCAAATGGGGAACCACTCCAATTAACGGACCACTTCGTCTAGAGGTAAACAACCTAAAATTTTCGTATGATGATACATTTCAACTAGCGATTGATTCACTGACGGTGCACGCTAAAGAACATTTAGTGATCATCGGACCTTCAGGACAAGGAAAGACGACATTGCTAAACCTATTATCTGGTGCATTCGAGAAGAACAGTGGAGACATTCTAATTAATGGCCTTCCGAGAGAACAAGTCGATGCAGCGAGCTGGTGGTCCCAAACATCTTATATCTCGCAACACCCTTACCTGTTTGCAGGAACCATTCGCGAGAATATCCAGATGGGTCTTCCTGCTTCGGACGAAGCACTGTATCAAGCTCTAAAAGATGCCGGACTCGATCAGTTAGTTTCTTCTCTTCCTGATGGATTCGAAACTGTTATTGGAGAAGGTGGACGGGGATTGTCAGGTGGGGAAAAACAGCGGATTGCGCTAGCACGTTGTTTCGTCAAACAACCTACACTTGTTTTCTTTGATGAACCGACAGTAGGTTTAGATGTAAAGACGGAACGTATTTTGTCTGAAACGATTGACCGATTGGCTAAAGAAGCGACTGTCGTCACTATAGCCCATCGCTTACCGACTATCAAGAAGGCGGATCGACTGGTCGTGTTAGAACAAGGTCGTGTCTCGGCTTCTGGAACCCCGTCGATCGTTTCAGAAACTAGCCTGTACTATGCCGGACTCATGCAAGGAGGTACCGGAAATGAGAGTACTCGTTAATCTGATACTCGAAGAACGAAAAGAAGCGCTCCTAGCTGTAGGACTCGGAGCGGTCAGCGGACTGACAGCCGTCGCGCTGTTCGCACAAAGCGGTTACATGATTTCCAAAGCAGCACTTGCCCCACCGTTTTATACAATTTTGATTTTGACTGCGTTTTTGAAGTTGTTTGGAGCGGTCAAGTCGTCCAGTAAGTATTTTGAACGGCTGATTTCCCATAGGGTGACGTTCTCTGCTCTTAGCCGTATCCGGCAGTATTTTTTTGAACGGATCGACCCCATGGTGCCTCAAGTCTTCACCAAATATCGTAGTGGAGACTTGTTGACCCGATTTGTGGGTGACGTGGAAGTGTTGCAAAACTTCTTTTTGCGCGTACTCTACCCACCTCTCGTTACCGCTCTGGTGTTTATCGCCACGGTATTTTTTACGGTATTCTTTTCTGTTTGGCTTGCCCTTGCGCTCGTCATCGGGTTTCTACTCGTCGCCGTAGTAGTGCCGGCAGCGTCTGCTAAAAGTCTGCAGAAGCATCATGTTCTTTCAAAACGAGCTCATCTAGCTACAGAATCCGTTGAATACTTGAACGGCTACAGAGAGCTGCTTTTGCACAACCAATTAGAAGAACAACGAAAACGCTTGGAGAACGCACAGCAATCTTATATTCAGGAGCAAGTGGCCGTTGGGAAGACTCAGCTATGGAGTCAGACGTTAAATGCAACGGTTGCTTCTTTTACAGCGCTTGTTATGTTAGGTATCGGAGCGTATCTGGTTACTACAGATCAGTTAGATGGTCTGTTTCTTGCTATGCTTACACTTGTGGCATTGACATCTTTTGAAACCGCAGTGCCCTTGGCTGGCCTACCAGGTCATCTTCATGAAAGCCGTCAAGCCTTGGACCGTTTAACGACTCAGATGGAGCCACCACTTCCAATCTTGCAACAGGAGCTGGCCCCTGCAAGTGGCTACTCTATAGAACTTTCTGATGTATCTTATCAGTACCCTGAATCTATTCGTCCTACTCTTGACGCCATCAAGCTCCGTATTCCTGCTGGAGAAAAATGGGCAATCGTCGGTGCTAGCGGTTCAGGGAAATCAACACTTCTACAATTGCTGGCTGCTATGGCGTATCCAACTTCCGGAGAGGTCTCCTATAATGGTCAAGCAACGAGCCAGTTGATTCCAGAGACCTTGTGGAAACAGCTAGGCGTACAACTGCAAGCCAGCCATTTCTTTTATGGGACGATTCGAGACAATCTCGTGATTGCGAAGCCGGATGCATCTGATGAGGAATTACACAATGCTTTGGAACAAGCTCAGTTCACTAGTGAACTTGATGCAGTTGTGTTTGAAAGAGGCGATAACTTATCGGGTGGCGAGAAACAGCGGCTTGCTTTAGCTCGTCTGTTTTTATTGGATGTTCCCGTATGGCTACTCGACGAGCCATTCACAAGTCTAGATTATGTCACGGAACAACGACTGCTCCATGCATTACAGCAACATACAAAAGATGACACAGTCATCCTCGTTAGTCATAAGTTGAGTGGGCTCGAGAACATGGACGGCATCCTTGTCATGGATCACGGTAAACTAGTCGAATTCGGTTCCTTCACACAGCTTCTAGAGAAAAAAGCGACATTTTACGAAATGTATCAAATCGAAAAATCTCTCGTAGAATGAGAATAAGCTGCCCCTCGATTTTTGAGGAGCAGCTTTTTTCATCCAAATAATTGATCCACTAAATCAGCAGGTGCTAATGGGCGACTGAAATAATAGCCCTGGAACACATCACATCCAAGGTCTTTCAACTCTTGAACCTGTTTTGGAGTCTCAACCCCTTCTGCTATGACCGTCATATCTAAGTGATGACCTAGAGAGATGATCGTAGCAATGATGGCACGACCTTCTTTAGTGTGAAGTTTATCTGTAAACGCTTTGTCAATTTTTATATGATCAATAGAAAATGTTTGTAAATATTTGAGCGAACTGTAGCCCGTTCCAAAGTCGTCCATTGCAATCCGGACACCTAACTCTTTAATTTGCTGCAAGATGTCTGCTGCTATGTCCTCTTGCATAGCAATCGTTTCCGTGATTTCTAGCATGAGGCAGCGAGGTCCAAGTCCGGTCTTCTTTAGTATCCCTTTAATTGTCTCTAATAGATCCGCTTGATAGAACTGACGAAGAGACATGTTCACCGCTATAGGAGTAGCCGGGAACCCTTGGTCTTGCCACGCCTTATTTTGTCGACAGGCTTCTTCTATGACCCACTCACCAATAGCAACAATCAGACCCGTTTCCTCAGCAAGAGGGATAAATGCTGAAGGTGGGACCATGCCAAGCTCAGGACTGTTCCAGCGGATCAAGGCCTCAATTCCGTGAATCTTCCCGGACTCTGCATGGTACTGAGGTTGATAAAAGAGAACAAACTCATTGTTTTCTAGAGCTTTATGGAGCAACGCTTCCATTCTCAAGTCCGTTTTAGCAAGCCCTTCTGTATCCGTAGTATACAGTTGAAACATATTTCGTCCGTGTTTTTTCGCATGGTACATCGCGTGATCCGCTGCTCGAATAAGAGTCCTCTCCTCACGACCATGACGTGGATACAAACTAATTCCAACACTTGCCGTTAAAATGGTACTGAAGCCGTCAATGTCATAGGGCTTACTAAGGGCAGACGTAACTTCGACAGCTAATAGTTTTGTTGCTATCTCGGATAACCCCGGTGTCAATACAGCAAACTCATCTCCACCGTATCGGTAGACCGTCCCCTTTGAACCCACCGCAGACTGAAGTCGTTCACCAAATGAAGTAATTAAACGGTCCCCTGCCTCGTGTCCCAAGTTGTCGTTAATAAACTTAAAGCGGTCCAAATCCAAAATCCAAAGACCCAGTTCTTTTCCAGTCTCCTCTTTCAACCACTTCTTTAACTTTTCATTGAAGAGACGCTGATTACCGAGACCTGTTAAATTATCATGATAGGCCAAATAATGCATCATCTGATCATGATTCTTTCGGATGGTAATGTCTTTTCCTATGCAATGAATGGACGTAAGTTCCCCTTTCACGAATACGGGAATCAAAGTGATGTGTAAAGAAATTGTCTCTCCTTTAGCGTTCACGGCTCTAGTCTCGTATTGATAAGGCTTTCCTTTCAATACTTGTTGAAAATGGTGCCATGTAAGCTCCCGCAACTCTTCTTCAATGTAAGGAAGGAACGGCTGCCCAATCAACTGTTGTTGATCGGCACCTAATATTTCTTCAGTTGCTTTATTAAATGCTAAAAACCTGCCTTCTAAATCATATGTAATGACAGGATCTACATTGTATTCAAATAACGCACGGTAGCTTTCTTCGCTATCTTTTAGCTTCTCTTCCATTTCTAACCGAGCGGAGATGTCTTGGGCCGTACTAATGACTCCTGTGACGTGACCGTCTATTTTGATTGGAACAGCTGTCACTTCTATCGGAAAGAAAAATCCCGATTTGTCTTTGATCCGAATTTGAAAAGTCTGGACATTCCCTTTTAGCACTTCATCAAAATAGGTTTGAGTTCGAATACTATCTTCTTTTAAAATCACTTCTTGAAAATGCATACCGAGCATCTCTTCCTTGCTATAACCAAGACGTCGGAGTCCTGCATCATTAAAATTCGTTATCATCCCTTGTTGATTGATCGTATAGACAATATGAGAATTGTATTTGAAAAGTGACTCAAATTCCGAGGACATGATCCGTAACTTTTCTTTAGTCTCTACATAATCTGTAGCATCACTTAGGGTCACGATAAAATACAAATTTCCGTCTCCAGTTGTAAATTCTTGGAGACAAATACGTAAGGCTCGACCCGACAAATGCGTTATAAAAACCTGCTCCCAAGTGTATTCTTGCCATTCTTTTTCAGTGAGCTGTAACAGTTCCTGAGCTTTCGCATTTGCAAATAAAATGGAATCCGGTTGCCCTGTATGCGTACTTGACACCAAACAGAGCGGTTCTGGTAACTGGTGCAAGAGGAGCTGATAGTCTTCTAACAGCCACGACGCATTTTCTAATTTCCTAGAGTGTGATAGGTTCACGTAATACCCTCCCTTCTTCCAAGTAAGTAATACTGTCTATTTTCTTCATTCTATACCAGACCTGGGTAGTTGAATAGAAAAAAGAGGACCGTCCAGTTCGGCCCTCTTCATCGACTTTCATAAAATAATAGGAGCTTGATAAATACAATAGCTTGATTCATCATCTGCTTTAGTTGAATACATGGCTTCATCCGCAAATCGTATCAACTCTTTCTGGTCAAGCGTATGATCCGGGTAAACCGAAATTCCAATATCTACTTTAAAAGCAATCTCATGCGCACCAATCACACATGGTTCTTCAAAGATCTGTACAATGCGTTCTGCCACGCGAGTAGCGTCTTTCTCATCTTCTAATTCAGGAAGAACGATTGCAAACTCATCACCACCGAGACGAGCCACTGTATCTACAGAGCGCACGGATTGCTCCAGTCGACGTGCTAGACGAACGATGACCGCGTCCCCCACTTCATGTCCATATGTGTCATTGATTGCTTTGAAGTTGCGGCCATCAATAAGGATAAGCCCCACTCGTTCATTGTGACGAGAGGCATGTTTTAGGGCCATATCTAACCGGTCTTCAAACAATCGACGATTTGGCAGTCCAGACAAGTAATCGTGAAAAGCCATCTTAGCGAGTTTCTCTCGGTATTCAATTCGCTCTGAGATGTCTCGAGCAGACGTGACAACCTGAACAACTCGACCTTCTTTAAAGACAGGGGTTGCGATGATTTCCATCCAAATAAAGTGACCGTCTGCATGCAGGTGTTTCGTCTCCACAGTAAGTGATTTCCCATGTTGAACAATCTCCGCAAATTTTAGAACGACTTCATCGCGGTCTTCTTCACATAAAAAGTCGCTAAAGTGGTTTCCCAAATAATCTGATGGAGAGAGTCCTACAATGACTGCACTAGATGGTGACACATACTCAATGATTCCTTCTGGATTGATCAGTTTGATGACATCTAATGAATTCTCCGCAATCAGACGATACCGTTCTTCATTTTCTCGAAGCTTTTGCTCTAATTGATACTTTTCAGTAATATCCTTTACGATGGCTAGGATATAGGCACAGTCTCCTTCTTCGTTCGATACAGGATATAGAGTTGTATCTCCTATAAATTTCCGAGTCGGGTTCACAAGTTCATGGATAAACTTCACGGGTTCTTTTGAAGCGACTACTTGAAGGTACTGAGCAGACAAGAGGTCCGCTTCAGATTGATCCGCAATGACCTCATGCAATGTCCTGTTGATACTTGACTTATCAAACTGTAAGATTTCTTTGACAGCTTGATTAATATAATGATACGAAAGCCCCTTATCTTCCACTTTCATTAAAAAAACCAAGTCATCTACATAGTCAAATAAGCGGATCATTTTTAACCCTTCGGACAGATACGAATCGAAGAATGTTTGCATATCCTTTCCCCTTCTCCCAAAAAACACTAATTGGTTTGATTATATACTATTTACCCGTGAAATATCGAATTTTATCATGCAATATTGAGCACTTTGTGACATTTAGTATCACATATATGATATATATTCTATATTTATGTCGAATTCAAGTTTCAAGGGGTCATTTCAATCCACTATTTTTTTGCAATTGTTTTAACCAGTCTACAGTACCGTCTCCAAAGAACGGATGCTTATCTAAATATGCCTTAGCTTCTTGATCATTTGGGTTTTCATACAAACGTTTTAAAATACGAAGTTCTTCTTGTGCGATGAGAGCATGAATAGCATCCGCATTAGAACTGTCCAGATTCTCCAACATAGCAATGGCGTTCTCTAGATGTCCTCTACCAGCTTCTAGTAGGGCTCGCTCTTTAAGGAAATGGTTGGCAGGGCGTGTGATATCCAACGATTCGATTTCCGTTAGTAATAGCGCGGCATCCTCAAAAGCCAATTCTTCCTTTGAATGCTGGTAAAAGTGATCCAAAGCCTGAATATACATAGGTAGATAAAGTGTCTCTTCTAAGAGTTGTATGGATTCTTCCCAACCTGAGAAGTGATGGCTAGTAGCCTCTAGACGATGCTCTGCACTAATTGCGATTTGTTTTTGGTACTCTTCAATGATCACTGTCTGAATAGCGTCCTCTTTAGATACACCATAGAGCTTGCGAAGCTCAGCTTCTAAAACTTCCGTGTCTTCTTCAAGTAGCCAATCTTGAAGTTGGGAAACTCCTGCTTTTCGGGTCAACTCTGTCACAAGAAGCTGGCCATATGTATAGATGTTAACTCCGTCTACTTCTGTCGTTAGTCGGTTGCTGCTCCGATGGACTTCTTCTAGAGGAAGGTCACGGTAAGCCTCAAATGGACCTAGTGGCAGCGTTCCCGTCATCATCTCTGCAAATCCTTCTTCAAGCCAAAGTGGCAGTGTCAACCCTTTTCCTGTCTGCTGTATCTGAAACTGATGGACTCGGTAATGGGCATATTCGTGAATAAGTACCTCTTCCCAGTAGGTCTGATTGTCATGCACATGAATACGCTCAGTAATCGTAGTATAGAATCCACCAAGGGATGTATCTTTTCCAAGTAGCTGTAGTGTAGAGGCATCTCGGTGAAGTTCAATTTTTGGTTTTTTAGATTCAGGCAGTTCAGGTAAGTACCGATCCACTCGTTTTTCAATTAAAGGCAGAAGTCGTTCGATTTCAGCAACCTTGTCTCGGTTCTCTGGCGTTACAAAATAAGTCGCATACGTCCCTTCAACTTGTTCTACATTTTCCTGGAGTGCCGTGTGCCCTGTCCACTTCCCATACCAACCTATCTTGGCCAAGGCGTCTTGTTCAGGAACACCGACTTCTATAGCAAATGCATTGGCGAAAGCAATTCCCACAAGACTGGCGCCGACTAAAAAGGATAGAAGGAAGAAGCCCGCCGCAGATGTTCGAGACCTAATTTTAAATTTGGGCAACCCACGATTTACGAAAGCTACAATGGAGAATACTAGCAGAGCGAAAGGGACTGTCCACAAGCCGATTCCCCATAGCATGCCCGCTACTGCATCTTGTTGAAAGATGAGCCATCCACTTGCTAGCAAATACCCTATACTGATTACAAGAACTAGAGCAATACGTAGCAGTGATTTCATTCAATCATCCTTTCCTCTAAATATAGAGCCTGGATTTTCTTCTACTGATACTAACGGATAAAACTGGAAAAAGTTTCGATTGGATTAAAAAAATTCGCCTGGAGCAGACGAATTTTCAGGTTATTCCTCAGTATCTTCTTCCCATTCCTCTTCTTCCCACTCATACAATTCACGCAGTGTCTCTTGTATATCTAGAATAGTAGCTTCAGGTAAGGGCTTCTTAATCCAACGATCAATATAAACAAGAACGTCTTCAATAGGAAGAGCATACTTGATTTCTTCATAATAACCGCTACCCTGTGTAATCACTCCGATGACTTCGTTTGTTGACGCATCAAATAATGGACCTCCACTACTTCCGGAAGCGGTTTGAGCATCAAATTGAATGAACTGGTTGTAGGCAGAACTATCTTCCATTTCTAAATGGCGCTTTGGCCCGGTTATGTATCCAACTGACCCTGTGTTGGTCGTGTCATATGGCGAACTTACAGCAAGTACTGGCTTTCCTGCTTGAATAGGAGCTTCCAAGTTTACTTCTACACCTTCTTGCCCCTCATAATCAGGGACATGAATCAAGGCGATATCCATGAATTCCGAAATGCCGATGACGGTCCCTTCAGATGGGTGGAAGAACGAGTTCCAGACCGTAACATCCAAGCCATCTGTCACTACATGGGCACTGGTGATGATATAGCCACCATCTTGATACAAAAAGCCAGAACCGTAGCTTGTCTCTGTTTCCACGACTACAGCTAGAGGGTTCAATTCTTTGAAATTGCTAGAGTAGTCCGGCAAGCCTGCCATTTGTCCTTGTGCCACGATTGGTTGGGCTTCTACTTCCCCGTCTTGATCATTTAAATAAATGCCACCTAAATTCAATCCAAGTAGTGTACCGATGATGACGAGACCGGTAGATTTCATTCTTGATTTCCAAGGAGATGGTGATTTCTCAGTTGTTAGTTCGTTACCCATTTTCTTCCTCACATTCGTTTTCTCTCAATTATAAAGGCTACTTGGACTCTCGTATAGAGAGTTTAGCAGCCTTTTCTATCTTCTACTGAGAGGAGCTTTCATCTTGTATTTGTTGGAGCCACTTTTGTGTACCACTGGAGTAGATAGTTCTTTCTTCAAGTTTAGACAATGCTTCTGGATGGAACGGATCTTCTAAAAGCAATTTGTAGATGGATAAGTAATAGTTCATTTTTTCCGACCTCTCAAAATGCTCTTGTTTATTCAAAGCAACTTCCATTAGAGATATAGCTTCCTCTAGTTCTCCTCGCCCAGCAACAAGGTAGGCTTGTTCTTGTTGAATTTCCTCTTGAGATAATATCGGGTCGTATTGAATCCATTCGTTTAAAATTTGCTCTCCTTTATCCCATTCTAGTTCAACAATAACTACATTCTGTAAGATAGGTAAGTATTCCTTATACATAGGAAAATACATGTCTTTTTTATAAGAGTCCCATTCATCTTCCCACCCATCTGCGGTTACTTTCAACAGACGATCAAAGTATCCCGGATCTTTAGCAAGAGTTGCCTCGTATTTCTCAAATAGGAATTGATGAGTCAAAACAGTTTCAGGAATAGCATATAAATCCCGAATCTCTTGTTCAATCACTGCATTGTCTTCTGTCAAAAGCCACGCTTGAAACTGCTCTTTTGAAGCTTCTTTTGAAATTTCTAGCGATAGTACTTGACCATATGTATAGACGTCTTGCATCGGATTATTCATATTTGCAATTTTACTTGTAGCATCTTGTAAAGTGAATTCCTTATAGTGATCAAATGGCCCTAAGGGTAATGTTCCCATCATCATCTGAGCAAACCCTTCTTCTAGCCAATGTGGAATGGATCGGTGCTCCCCTACTTCTTGTAACTGGAATTGATGGACGCGGTAATGCGTATATTCATGAATCACAAGCTCTTCCCAACCCAATTGATTTGCATTGAGGTTTATCTTCCCAGTAAGAACATTATAGACTCCGGACATCTCTGGTTCCATCTGTAAAAGATTCAATGTAGATTCGCTCTGGTGGAGTTCAATCTCAGGTTTTTCTCCTGAAGTTACTGGTGGCAAAAACCGATCGAGTTGTGCTTCTACACGAGGGAACATCTCTTCCATCACGACTACCTTCTCTTCATTGTCTTTCGTCACATAATACGTTGCATACTTTCCTTCAACTTTGAAGGCATCCGATTGCATTGGCATCTGTCCCGTCAATTTACCATACCAAGCAATTTTCTCTAATGCCGTAGCCCCTGTGTTGCCAGCCTGTATCACAAATACATTGCTAATTACCAGAAGAATCAATGATGCTCCTGCTAGTATAGATGTCAACAAGACTACCGCTGCGCTTAACCGCGAACGAATTCCTAATTTCGGCAACTTCCCCATCGCAAGTGCGATTAACGAGATAACGAAGAGCCCAAATGGAATACACCAGAGTAAAACCCCAACCAACATGCCTCTCATTTCATCAAAAGAAAAAATCATCCAACTACTTCCGATAATAAAAAGAAGCAATACCCCCATGTACAACACAAACTTTAGAATCCCCTTCATCCAACCTTCCTTTCACTTCCTTCAATTTCTCTTTCTTACTCCATACTACTATAAATTACGTCCTATTATGGAAAATGTTTCAATTATAGGAACTAAAAAAACACCTTCGCAAGGAAGGTGTTTAGCCTAATCTCCGATCTTGGCCTGTTCATCTTATACGGATTGATCGTTGCCATCCCTGCTACACTTGTCGGGGGATATCTATATGGAATGTTCATTGGGAAACGCATCCAACATTCTGGCGATGTGGAAGAGCTAGAAATGGATCCTGCAGATGCTCCTAAAAAAGAAATCGGTACAGGTCTCAGCTTCTTCTTACTCGGCCTACCCATTCTATTGATCTTGTTCAATACGCTTTCTAATCTTTGGTTCCCTGGAACTACATTAGCTGCAGTTCTTGGATTTGTTGGGGAAAAGAACGTGGCACTCTTCATTTCTGTTATCGTGGCATTGATCGTCCTTCGCCCATACATTGCAGTGAAAAGTGAGCGCTTGTATACAGAAGCGATCAGTTCAGCAGGTGTCATCATTTTGATCACTGGTGCGGGTGGCGCTTTTGGAGCAGTCATCAACAAGAGTGGCATCGGTGACCACTTGATTGCTACGATGCAAGACTGGAGTATTCCGGTACTGTTACTTGCCTTCATCTTCTCTCAAATCTTACGTGCATCTCTGGGTTCTGCAACCGTAGCGCTTGTAACGACATCAAGTATCCTAGGACCAATGATTGGAGAGCTTGGCGTGTCCCCTGTTCTTTTAGGTCTTGCAATCTGTGCTGGTGGTATCGGCCTTTCTCTTCCAAACGATTCTGGCTTCTGGGTCGTATCCCGTTTTGGAAAGCTGACAGTACCGCAAACCCTTCAAGCATGGACGTTAGGTGGGTTTATCGCCGGACTGACGGCACTCGCCACTGTTTATCTACTAAGTCTATTTGCCGGGTTCCTACCTGGTTTATAAGCAAACAAAGAACCACGCACCAGAAAGAATCCGGAGCGTGGCTTTTATTGTGGTTCATAGGTTGTAGACGCTGCAATAGACGCATCTTCTAATACATAAGGATGGGTCTTCAAAAGCATGGTTTGGAGTCGTTCAGGCATCTGATCTAGGCCGTACGCACAAATTAGTGGAAAGTTCATTTCATTTACCGCTTGATCTACCATATACTCAAATTCTTCAATCAAATGCAACGGCTCTTTTACACTTTCCCATTCTACGTGGGCCCAAGACCTAAAGACGTGCCCCTTCTCAATAAATGGCGCAACGACTTCTGTGAAATAGGCTTGAATCGCTTGCGGGTTGTAACTTCCACTAGACCAATAGAAATGAAGGCTATTTACATAGTGGACCTGGTTCAACTGCTGAGATGAAAATCGCTTGGCAAGTTCTTTTTGTACTTGAGACGAAATACGCTCGTTCTCCACCAGTAACAAATGATCTCCTGCATGGATTCCATCGGAAATGTACTGATACAGCTCTCTAAAATAGGTTTCGTTACCGGTATACGCATAGAGAATATGCGCATTCCGCTTTTCATTAACAAGTTGCTGAATCGTAGATTTCATAACCGTTCCAACTTTCTATTGGGATTCCGAGACGGAGTAAAGTGGATATTAGTATACCACTAAATATAGGTTGTCACCGCACCGAAGCCAAGAGCGAGTAAAATCACTAGAGCTGGATGCAGTTTCACGCGTTCCAACAAGAAGTAGGAGCCAACAAGCAGAATCAATGTAACCCAGATGCCATTCATGTCGAAAGAATCGCCTAAAAAATCATACGTCATTACGACTAATAATACCGCAATGATAGGACGAATCCAACGTGTTAAACTTTTCACATATACGGATTCTTTATGTTTCCAAATCAAATTCAGCAATAAGATCATCATGAGAAGTGAAGGACCCACTGCTGCGAACAAAGCAATTAATGCGCCCAAAACTCCTGCTTGATCATATCCTACAAAACCAGCCATTTTAGTGGCAATCGGCCCAGGAAGTGCATTGGCTGCTGCTACCATCTCTGAAAACTCAGCATTGGTCATCCAGCCGTAGCGCTCTACCACTTCTACTTGAACAAGTGGAATCGCTGCCGGACCTCCTCCGTAACCTAAAATACCAGGAATCAGAAACGCAATAAACAGTTCCCAATAGATCATGTCCGGTTCCTCCCCTTCATCAGAAGTGGAGAAAAGATGAGCGCAAAGACTGCTAAAATCACAAACGCAGGATGAATGTTCAGTAGATACATCGCGATAAAAGCGACTGTTAACGTTCCAGCAGCTTTCATCCATCCAATCGTTTCACCCGATTTCTTCACGAAGTCCCATGCTAGAACGCCTAACATGACAGTTACTACAGGAATTACGGCATGCGCCATATTTTGAACGACCGGTAACTCTTTATAGGCTTCTAACACTTTTAATAAGACAATGACTGCAATAACTGTCGGAATCACATTGACTGCTAAGGCAATCAACATACCGATCCATCCGGCCACACGGTAGCCGATGTATCCGGCCATCTTCGTTGCAATAGGACCTGGCATCGTGTTCGCTAGTGCCAAGACATCCCCAAACTCATCGTCTGTCATCCATTCATACTTCTTCACTGCTTCTGCATGGACTAACGGAATCGAGGAAGGGCCTCCTCCAAATCCGAAGATTCCGACTCGGAAAAAGCCACTTGCCAACTCCTTGTAAAGTTGCCCCTTTGGACGCTCAAGAGGCACTTCTTTGTGCGGAGTTACCACGCCGCAACAGAGCCATCCGTACGAGATTCCGTCCCACCTTGAAGCACACCAGTTTCAGAGTCCCGCCAAATGATTTGGCCGCGTCCAAAGCTGCCTCCATCTGGTAGCACTTGAATCGTGTGTCCTTTGCGAATCAAAGCTTGCACCAAATAGTTCGGGAACTCTGGCTCCACGTGAACGGTCTTCCCTTCAATCCATTGCCATCTTGGCATGTCGAGTGTCGCTTGTGGATTGAGCAAGTGATCTACAGTACTTGAAACGACTTGGAAATGTCCTTGAGGTTGCATATAGCCACCCATAACACCGAATGGCCCGACCGCTTTCCCGTCTTTAGTCAAGAAGCCGGGAATAATCGTATGGTATGTGCGCTTTCCAGGTTTCAAATAGTTCGGATGGGTTTCATCTAAGGAGAAGTCATGCCCACGGTTCTGTAGCGCAATTCCCGTACCTGGAATGACGATTCCTGAACCGAATCCCATGTAGTTACTTTGAATGTATGAGATCATGTTGCCTTCTCCGTCCGCAGCTGCGAGATAGACCGTTCCTCCACGAGGTAATTCATACGGTTCTGGAAGCAATGCTTCATCTGTAATTTTTTCAGCGCGTGCTTTGGCGTATTCATCTGATAACAAGTGCTCTGGGTCTACTGGCATCTCTCCTTGTTCGGTGATGAAGGCTTTTCCATCTGTAAATGCGAGCTTCATGGATTCAATCTGACGGTGAAGTGTATCCGCATCTTGCCACTTGGCATCCCCTGTTTGTTCGAAGATTTTCAGTGCCATCTGAGCAATCATGCCTTGTCCGTTCGGTGGAATTTCCCAGACATCATAGCCTTTATAGTGCGCTCCTAAAGGCTCCACCCATTCCACTTCATAGCTCTCTAAATCTTCTTTCGACAGATAGCCACCATGTCGCTTCATGAACGCGTCCATCTTGTCTGCAAGCTCACCTTTATAGAATGCTTCTGCTTCTGTGTCTGCAATCGCACGAAGTGTAGAGGCGTGACCTGGAGATGACCACATCTCCCCAATTTTCGGGGCCTCGCCACCTGGGGCGAATGTTTCAAACCAGCCTGCAAACTCTTCTGATGTATACGTCTCTTTGAATTTTTTATGAGCCATCCCCCAGAACTTCCCGAGGATTGGAGAGACCGGATACCCTTCTTCTGCATAGCGAATGGCTGGTGCGAGCACCTCTTTCAATGGCAACTTCCCGAACTTACGAGAAAGGGCCACCCATCCTGCTGGAACTCCAGGTACGGTCACAGGTAACACGCCAAATACCGGCACTTGCTTATGTCCTGCTTCTTTTAACTTGTCTGCTGAGATGGACTTTGGAGCTGGACCGGATGCGTTCAGGCCATGCAGCTTGTCTTTTACCCACACTAAAGCGAAGGCATCGCCACCGATTCCATTAGATGTCGGTTCCACAACAGTAAGTGCTGCTGCTGTAGCGATTGCCGCATCGATTGCGTTTCCGCCTTGTTTTAAAACATCTAAACCTGCTTGAGCAGCTAGTGGCTGTGATGTAGCAACCATTCCATTTCTAGCAAATACAGTGTTGCGTTTCCCTGAGAAGGGGTGAAATAAGTGATCCATACTCTTTTATTCCTCCATTCAATTTCATTTGTTAATTATTTTTATACTTTTGATTAACAAATGTATTTCTTTCTTGCAGTATACAGAAAATTCCGTTCAAATGCCACTCAAAAAAGCCACATACCTGTTTAGGTCTGTGGCTCACTAGTACATTCTATAACTTCAATCCACTTCGACTCTTAAACCGGCGAAGCAGGATATGACTCTCAACACGCGTGATCCCTTCAAACGCATACAACTCTTCATTGATGAACTTCTCTAAACTTTGGAAGTCGTCCACAAGGACATGCATATGGAGTGTAGAAGGGCCTGTCATCTGATAACAGCTCGCTACATTGGCGTTCTCTGCAAGTTTCTCGGCTACCTCAACCAATGACTTAGGCTCGCAATCCACTTCAAAAAAGGCTGAGACACTCTTGCCGACTTTCTCGGAATTTACCACTACAGTAAAGCGTTCGATAATGCCTCGTTGTTGTAGATCGTGTACACGCTCTCGAACTGCCACACGAGACAATCCTAGTTCCTTGCCGATATCCACATAAGACATCCGACCATTGGCTGTTAAGAGTTCTAGTATCTTTTTATCTGTTGCATCCATTCGTTCCAATTCGACACACCCCTCTCTAACTCATTCCGTTGTGTTCCAAATATACCTTATTTCCGAACAAATTGAAAAGGAAGCGAGAGATTTTCTCGCTTCCTGATTACGCAGTGTCGGATGCTGTCACTATTTCCCGGGAAATAATGGGTACAGAAATCCGTACCAACTCAATGTCTTTTCCAATTCCTTTAAGTGGTGCATGGAATGTCTCGACAGCAAGCCCTTGTCTTTCATCAAGTTGCTGGTAAGTCGCTGCCGTCATCACAAGATCCTGTCCTAGACTCAACTGCTGCACACGAGCTGCCAGATTCACCGTGCGACCGAAATAGTCTAATAAATCATTGGCATTTACAGCAATCACAGTCCCTTGATGCATACCCATTTTGATGGTAAACTGCTGGCCTTCTGAACTCGTCAATGATCCAATGCCCTGTTGGATGGCGAGAGCCGCATCAAAAGCGTTTTGTTCATCTGTAAACACAGCCATCACCGCGTCACCAATCGTCTTTACAATCGTTCCGTCGTGCTTTCGAATCTGGTGTTTCAAATAGTCAAAATGTTGTCGGACGTCGGAATAAGCGAGTGCATCACCAATCCGCTCATACATCGCGGTAGATTCTTTTAAATCTGTAAAGAGAACGGTCAACTGTCCTACTTGGATTTCTTGATCTGGAGACAATACCTCAGTAGCAAACAAATCTCGGAACACCTGCAGACTGGTCAACTCCCGTGCAGTCAAAGCGTCTGCATTCCATTCGAGCTCTTCCACCATGAAGACAATCTCATGCTCACACTGATTTTGTATGGAAAGATGCTGCGTCGGTTGTATATGTGCTGAGTTAAACCCATGTGGTGTATATTCCAGAGCCTGATGCGCTTCTCCTTCGTCATCCACTTGGACCACATGATTCCATTGCAAGATTCGGTAGCGATGCGCTTTTTCCCACTTAGGTAATTGGAGATTTACCGTGGAGTTAGCAGGAATTCGAAACTGCGCTAAAATGTGAGTCGAATTCATCGGGCCATTTACACAATACAGCAATCCAGCAGATGTTCGAATCGCTGGGTCCACATCAAATTGCATTTCAATGGAACGATCAAAATCCATCGTATAATCGATTCCACATAAGTCACAGTGGACGGTGTCTTGAATGTCTCGAAGAGTAACACTTTGCTGTTTTGGAACTCGGCAGTTCGGACACAGCATACTCCAGCGTTGTTGAAGAAGTCCTGCCTTCGTAGCGAGTAAGAACAACTCTAGTGCTTCGCGACGCGCCATCCCCTGTTGACTAGCCCACTTATAGGGCTGCATCCCTGTGACATCTTCGTCATTGGCATTCTGGATAGCATTCAGTAATGGCTCTACGTGCTCAGAAGACGGATACAACTGATACAACGCCTTCGCTCGGCGATCTAAGACGTTCTGCTGCACAGTGACGCGTTGTTTTGCTTGAGGGCGTATCGCCTGCTTATCATAGGAAGCTGCATACTCTTCTGCGTAACGGAAAATGCCTCGTAACTGAGGGATGACGACTCGCTCAAGGGCTACTTTTCCGAGAAAGTTGGCATAGTTAAAATCCCCGTCAACTCGCATCCTAGTCTGTCTTTCATTTACTGCTTCTAATGAAATCTTCCAGAGCGCTCGCTTCATCGGACTTTTCAAATAGATTCGTTCAATCTCAAACCACTCATTCCGCACCCAGGAAAACGTGTACTCTCGCCACTTTGTAGGAATGATTCCAAAGACATTCGCCTTCGCTTCACGAATGACATCGCCTTGATTGATATGTAGAGGTGAAAACTGGACATGAAAAAGCTTGGCATAATGATTGAAGTGATTGGTGTCTGTAGCCATTTCCCAAGCAGCTTCTAGAGGCAGATCAATTACTTGCTGTTCTTCATAGATGATGGTTCCCATGTGGTTCCTCCTACAAGTCGGTATATGCTTCTCGTATAGCCGTAAACTTAGTAAAGTGCATCAAAAACAATTCTGTGAGATCTGGATCAAATTGAAAACCAGCCTGTTGCTGGAAATAGGCGATAATCTCTTCATCTTTCCACGCGGCTTTATAGACCCGAGAGCTTCCTAGAGCGTCAAATACATCGGCAATGGCTGTGATGCGACCGAAGATGTGTATGTCTTCTCCTTTAATCCGTTCAGGATACCCTTTACCGTCCCAACGCTCGTGGTGTTGGTGTGCGATCGTAGCTGCCGCCTGCAAAAGTTCGCGTTTAGAATGACGGAACACTTCATAGCCAATCGCGGCATGTTCTTTCATCGTCTGGTACTCTTCATCCGTCAACCTACCTGGCTTTAGTAATACGGAATCCGGAACAGCCACTTTTCCAATATCATGCATCGGTGACGCCATCCGGAGAAGATCCCGGTCTTTCTTGGGAAGCCCGGCAAGCTTAGCGAGTTCATAGGAGTAAAGCGCAACTCGCTTTACGTGGTTGCTCGTCTCTTTGGAACGGCTCTCCCCAATCTGTCCCATCACTTCAATCATTTCTTGCTGCGTCTTGATCAGTTCGGTATGTAAAAGGTTGTTTTCAATTGCTTTTCCTGCATAGGTCGCCGCTAATTGGATAAGCTGGACATCTTCTTCAGAAAATGTAGAACCAATCGGACGTTTGTTAATAGCCTGAAACGCACCAAAGTAAGTTCCTTGTGCATTTTGAAATGGAACTGTCAGAATGGAATACGTCCGGTATCCCGTCTCTTGATCGATCAACCGATTAAAGCGAGAGTCCTGATAGGCATCTTCGATAACCAACACTTGCCCTGTTTGAATCGACGTTCCTACAAAGCCACTTGAAGCCGGCATACGAAGCGGGTCTACTCCTTGTGCAACGAGCGTCCAGTTCTCAGCCGCTTCTTCGTCGTGCAGCCAAACAGTACAGCGATCTGCAGAAACGAGGTCTTTCCCAAGCTGTGCGAGCTCTATCAGTACTGCTTCAAGCTCCACTTCTCCTGAAATTAGGGCCATCGACTTAAAGATTTTCGTGAGCTTATCCATGGGCACCTCCCTTTCGTACCACGAAATTAGTACTGCTATTTTAACACGTGTATGCTACATTTAGATAGATAGCAAGACGAAATTAGGAGGATGGTCGCGTGACACCCTTTGTGTATCTTTTACTCGGCCATCTGGTCGGCGATTATTTGATTCAAACGAGTTGGATGGCCGAAAACAAAGCGCGCCATTGGGGAGCTCTTTTACTCCATTGCACACTGTATACACTGGCAGTCGCTGCAGCTGCTCTCTGGGGAGGCGTAACGCTGCCATTATGGAGCTTTGGTCTGTTGTTTTTAAGCCATGTCCTATTGGATAGACGAACATTCGTCGTCTGGTGGAACCGCGTCATTATGGGCAACACTACACAGAACTGGTTGTTTATCATGACAGATCAAATCTTTCACATTCTTGTACTGGCTTTGATACTCCACTACTTCGGGATCAATTAAATGAAACAATTGGTCACTTCTTTCGTATACAAATGAAAGGAGTGATTTTTATGTGGAAACAAAATCGACCTCATATCGAACTGGAAAGTACGCCAGTTGAGCGCCTTTTAATAACGCTAAGCATCAGCATCTATGTTCTTTGGATTGGTTGGCTTGTGTGGACGTGGCCGACGCTTCCTGCTGAACTGCCCGCTCACTTTGGTCTAGAAGGTGAAGTGAACCGCTGGGGTTCCAAATGGGAACTAGTGATGCTACCAGGAATCTCAGGCATTTTAGGAGCCTTCATGTTATGGCTTCGAAACAAACCTGAATGGCACAACTACCCTGTTAATATCACGGAAGAGAATGCCCCTTTTTACTACCGTCTCTCTCGAAACCTACTTGTCTGGATCACGTTTGTCATTGTCGCGGGTTTTGCATGGATCAGCTGGGATGTGGTCCAAATTGCGACAGGTAAAAGCACCTTATTAAGCGGTTGGTTCATGCCTTTATTTTTAACAGGGACATTTGCTCCAGTGGTCTATTTCTTTTATAAAATGTTTCGCTATCAATCCGCTACTAAATCGTGAAGGAGACCTCTACGTTGGAAACCACAGATTCATCAACTCAAAAGAACAAAACGAATTGGAAGAGCCAAGCGGGTCAATTGCTTAGTGGTGGACTGTTTGGCTTTCTATTAGTGAGTTATTACTTTCGCCATGACGTGACGTTTTCCGCAACAAGCGCCTTACTTATTTTAGTCATTGCCATCATCAGCTTTATTGCTGGCGTCATCATCCATGAACTGGGTCATGCCGTTGCCGGAAAACTAAGTGGGATGACGATTATGAACCTTTCCTTTGGACCTTTCATCTATGCAAAGACCGGTGGCCAGTCTCGCTTTTTCTTTAAACTACCTGCCATGGGCTATGTGGGACGTGCAATGCTGCGATTTGCACAACCAATTTCCGAAAGCCAGATGAGAAAAAGTATGATTCGCCTCTTTTATGGAGGCCCTCTCAGCAACCTGGTCATTGGCTTGCCTTTACTAGCAACTAGCTTTTACTACGGATGGAGTGGTTGGTTTGTATTTGCTCTCATCAACATCTTTTTTGGACTGACTAACCTCGCGAACATTGAAGGTGCAGGAGTGCAATCAGATGGTCGAGTCATTGCCATGTTGAACGGTAAGCTTCCCGGAGACGATTTGATTCTTGTCAGCTATCAGATTCTCCAGGAAGATCCGCAGGGTGAAGGCAATTGGTCCGAAGAGACTGCAGAGAAAGTAAAGAGCGTGATTGAACGATACCCAGGTTGGCCATTAGCTGCCACCCTCCTTTCTACAGTCGGACCTTATTACTATCACTCGAATCCACACGCGTATCTTGACCTGGCAGAAGGACGTTCCTTTCTTCCGCGCGACAAGCGAGCAGGTATCCTTCAAGATATTGCGGATATCTCGGTCGCTACCGGCTATTACTACGCCGACCGATTGAAGACTGAGCCCACGATGAAAGAGAAACTTCATCAAATCGGGACTCAAGAAACGGTTACTCGTCATATGCGAGATATGTATGTGGCCATAATTGAGGGCAATCGGAATCATGCTTTAACTTCAAATTATGCGGCGGAAGCGGCTCTTGGTGACTGGCATCCGCTCTACCTAGAAGGATCTTCGTTGAAACGAGTGCTACGAGAAATACGACAAGACGTGAAAAGCAGCTGACCAAAACGGTCAGCTGCTTCTTTGTTAGATACTTGCATTGATAGCGGATGATGAAGCTGCCTCGTCCGCTTTGACACAGTCAATGGCGACGACAAGCCCAATCATGATTTCCTCAAGGTTTTCTTGATACACCGTGATTTGGTAACTGTCTCCCCATGTGAACCATTCCTTTGAGACACTCCCGATTACTTCTCCATGTTGCAGAACATCAAAGTCCATATCCCACCAGTTCCCCTGCACTTCAATCCCTGCTGCGTCAATAGTGTACTTCGCCTTAAAGAAGGAAAACTCTTTTTTAATAGTCAGTACTTGCTTTCCATTGACATCTACGAAAAATTGCGGCAAGAAACTAAACGTCTTCTTTGTAATCAGTGCCACTTCGTTACGACGTGTGTCGTAGATACTGAACGTCTTTGGAATTTTCATAAAGCTGCCTTCTACATAATACGCATCTTGTTGCTGCTCGTCTTTCACTGTAAATTGCCCGTTTAAACTGAACACCTTTTGTTTCATATAGAGTTGTCTCATGTTTTACCCCTCCCGATTATTTTGCTACTACTTTTTACGGATGAGGTGGGTGAAAAGATTCAAGAGTTCCGAAGTATCCCAAGCAGTTTTTCGTTGATAGCTAAATACTGAGCAACCTCTTCGTCAGACAATGCATTGAACATCTCTAAATGTTGTTTTCGGCCAAGCTCTTTCGCTTCATGCAATACAGCCTTTCCTTTTTCAGTGATGGCAAGAAGCGTTTGGCGACGGTCTCCCTCTACAGATTGACGCACAGCTAGATCCAACTTCACCAGTTTGTTTCCGATATTAGTCATGGCACCACCTGTAAAATTCAGAGTCTGTGCAAGCTTCATTGAGTTTTGAGGCCCCTTTTTTTCAAGCTCACTCAACACAAGAATGGGCGAAATGCCTAATGGATGAGGGAATTCTTTATTCCAGCGCAAGATAGCCTCATTGGTAACGGCTTCTGCTGTATGAATCAATTCAAATAAATCGTTTGTTCGGCGAGTCATGTTCATCTCTCCTCTAATTGTAAAAAATCCTGCAATAATTGAAGGTTCTGATTTAGAAATGCTCTATTCTTTTCAATTCCTCGTCGCTCGCACCATCCGATACTATTAAATGCATCTGTAAATCTGTAAAACGGCAAAACGGCATCCAGTTCGATTAACGGACGCACGCTACGGTACCCATCTTGATAGGCTGCAAAGAGCGCAGGATCTTGCTGCAAATAGTCTCGGTAAAGCTTTGTGAAATCCATTTCTGTAGCGCCGAAGCGGACACTTTCAAAATCGATACTTCCAGATACGCTATCGCCGTCGACTATAATGTTAGCGGGTCGAAAATCCATATGGAGAAAACTAGGTCCATCTGCTTTAGGCAACTCTTGTTTCATACGCTCGTAAGTTTCGATGGACTGTTCGAGCTGCTGCTGACTGATCTGATTTTTCGTATCTTCTGCAAAGCTATAAAACATGCGGTCTACAAAAGCACGCCAGTCGGGATATTCATTATCAATTCCTTGTATTCCATTTGGGCGAATCGAATGTAACTCTGCATGATGTACACCTACATTATAAGCCAGTCGGGTCGAGTTTGAGCTGCTGAGAGGGCTGCCTTTCAAAGCTGAAAGTAGAAATGCTCCTGGCACCTCATCACCACCTTCCCACACGTCGAGTAATTTCGGGATGGCCACTTGCCCATCTAACAGCTGATACGCTGCTAGTTCACGTGTGAACTTCAATTTACTGTATGGAATTTTAATATAGGTCACTCGACCATCTTCTAACGTAGACTTGTAAACTGTCGAGCTGAAAGACTCTGGAACATCTTCTAGCTTCGATTTGTTCAAGTTGAACTGATTTTCAATCTGCTTAATCATAATTTACCCTCCTTTTAATGTAACTTTCTCCCAATACCTCCGTCTTCTCTTTAAGGGAGGATTTTTATGAAAAAACAACTTGTTATCTTTTTAAGCGTATTTCTACTATGTACTCTAATTTACATCAATCCGTTTCAACCGGCGCCGTTCGCTCCAGACATCGTGACAGCAAGTGGCCAGAAAGCGGAGGTCATTGAGGGCTCCTATTGTTGGAGTTCTTTCATCGGGATAAAGTGTGTTGATAAAGTGTACACGAGTGGTTACGATATGGCTAGTTCTGCCAAAGTCAAAAAAGTGGCTCCCGGAGAAGTCATTGAAATCTACTATCCGCGGCAGCCAGGCACAACTGTAGAACTGATTGAGTGGCAGAACGAAAACCAATCCACTGAAGCTCCGCTTACAAAAAATGAGTTTACTGCACCTAAAGATCCTGGCATTTATTATTATTCAGTACAGGCTGATTGGAGACGAGGTGATGGTGAACACGCATTTCGCATAGAGGTCGTTTCCGAATCAAAATAATACGCCCTTACCCCGGATGCAGGTATACTTTTAGCAAACGGGAGGGATTGCTATGGCCACACGCTGGATATTTGGTAGTCAATTAAACCACCAATTGCCCATCATAAAGGAAGCCGATAAAGAGCACGATGTTTTTCTGTTTGTCGAAGCACAGTCTCGCTCTACCTGGCAGAGCTATCACAAACAAAAGCTCGTGTTGATTTTTTCTGCCATGCGACACTTTGCACAAGAGTTGGAAGAGAAAGGCTATACAGTCGACTACAGGGAAGCTGAATCGTTTCAAGATGCCTGGACTGCCCACCACAAAACCTACAACTCAGATACCGTATACATAACGACTCAAACCGATTACCGGATGCGAGTGGCTCTCGAGAAATGGCAGTCGAGACTTGCGAAAGACATCACAGTAACGTATTTATCAGATATCCCTTTATTCATGCTCTCTTATGAGGAAGCATTGGATGCTTTAGATGGTGACGGCCCTTGGATGATGGATCCTTTTTACCGTATGATGCGCAAGCGATTTTCGATACTCGTTGAAGATACTAAACCTGTGGGAGGTAAATGGTCGTTCGATAGTGACAACCGCAAACCCGCTAAAAAAGGAACCACATTTTTAGAAGCGCGTAGCTTTCGACCGGACGAAGTGACTCAAGAAGTGATTCAAAAAGTGACATCCGAATTTAGTTCAAACCCTGGCTCTTTAGAGAATTTTCGTTGGCCGGTGAATCGAAAAGAGGCCCTTGCTGCTCTCAACCAATTTATCGAGGACCGCCTCCCTACGTTTGGCACCTATCAAGATGCGATGCTCATGGATGAGCCCTTCATGTCCCATGCCCTCTTATCGTCTTCCATCAACATCGGACTGCTATCTCCAAAGGAAGTCATTGAAAAAGCCGAGCAAGCGTATCTTGATGGTCATGTGCCTCTTCATGCTGCAGAAGGATTCATCCGGCAAATTCTAGGGTGGCGGGAATATATGCGAGCGGTTTACATCCGAACGATGCCAGATTACCGGTCTGTCAATACATTCGGTCATTCTGTAGATCTGCCTTCGTTCTTCTGGGATGCTAAGAGTAACATGAACTGTATCCATCATTCCATTCAACCTGTTGTTGATTACGGATACAACCATCACATTCAGCGACTGATGGTGCTTGGAAATTTTGCAAACTTGTTCGGAATTTCACCTCAACAGACGGCAGATTGGTTCAACGAACTCTACATTGATGCCTACGATTGGGTCGTACTGCCGAACGTACTAGGAATGGCGCTGTATGCAGATGGCGGTTTATTATCAACAAAGCCTTACATCGCTTCTGGTAACTATATAAACAAGATGAGTGACTACTGCAGCTCGTGTGTGTTTCATGTGAAACACCAACTCGAAGACGATGCCTGTCCTTTCAATGCTTTGTATTGGAACTTTGTGGATCGACACGAAGAAAGGTTGGCTTCGAACCACCGGATGGGGTTCATGGTGAAGCAGTGGCAAAAGCGTGAGGAAGAAGATAAGGAAGCCATTCGAAAAAAAGCCGCTTCATTGAAAGCACAATTAGCGTCTGGTGCATTTCATACCGATAAGAACACCTCCTACTTAGAGTGAGCAGGAGGTGTGTTAAGTCACATTATTTTCGTACCATTTGGAACTAACTGATCTGGTTGCAGCAAGACAACGTCGCCCTCCTCCGGAACTCCACCGAGTACCAGAACCTCCGATTTAAAACCTGCGATACGCCGTGTCGGGAAGTTCACAACAGCAGTAACCTGTCTGCCAATCAATCGCTCTGCAGTGTATCGTTTCGTAATTTGTGCAGAAGAGTGTTTAATACCAAGCTCTTCTCCGAAATCAATATGTAGTTTAATCGCTGGAATGTGCGCCTCCGGGAACTCTTCAGCAGCTACTACTGTCCCGATTCGAATATCGAGTGCTGTAAAATCTTCATATTCTGCCACTTGCTCCACTCCTTAAAAGACAAATTGGACGAGTACCATATAGAACAACGTTCCTCCGGCTATGGTAAGCAACATATTCCGCTTCCAGACATGTAGCGCAACGACGACTCCAATCCCAAGAAGTTCAGGGAGTCCATAAAGGCCACTTGTCCATTCCACATCCTTCACACTATAAATCACCAAAAGACCTAGAACAGCTGGTGGCAACAGTCTTCCTAAAAACAAGACATAGCCGGGTGTCGGCTTATGTGCCGGGAAAATCCAAAAAGCTAGAAATCGGGTAAGCATCGTCCCAAGTACTACGACGGCGATGGTGATAATTTGCTGTGTCAGTGTCATAACGGCTTCACTTCCCTTCGCTCAAGTGGCTTACGGAAGGCAATCAAAATCACTAAAATTCCAATCATGGTTGGAATGACAAATTGATTCGCTCCAAATACCATTAATGAGACAACGGATACGACTAAACCAATCAAAGCACTCGTATGACGTTTCTCTTGTAGCCAGTTTTCCAAGAAGATCACGACAAACAGTGCTGTCATCACAAATAGCAAGCCTTCTGTGTTGAATGTAATGTATTGTCCGAGTAACGCTCCTAGAGTAGATCCCCCCACCCAGTACATGTGATTGTAGAGGGTCACAAAGAACATGAACCATCCTTTATCAATCGAAGGGTCGGGCTTCGCCGTATAGTTGATAGAAAATGACTCATCACACATTCCAAAGATCAAATAGAACTTCTTCTTGCCCACAGAGTGATACTTGTCGAGCATCGAAAGTCCGTAGAACAGATGACGTGCATTCACCATAATCGCTAGTAAGAACGCCTGAAATGGAGCGAATGCCATAAGTAGCAGATTAGCCGTAATGAATTCGATGGACCCTGCAAAAATAAAAAAGCTCATCAAGATCGGAAAGATCGGATGAAAACCAAGTGAGGTCATATAAATCCCGTAAGCAGCTCCTAAAAACGTAAAGCCAGCTAGAATCGGGATGGTTGCTGGAAAGGCGGCTCGTGCTGCCAGTCTCACAGGTGTTGCCATATCACAACAGCCTCCTTCTCTATACCTCAGTTTTACCATACTTCCTTACTCAAAGTAACTTTATTTTCTGATTTTCACAGAAATGCTTCACTTCCGCTTTGACTTTCCATAAAAGTTCCTGTAAATTACTCTATGGACGAACATTAAATTAATTTTTTTATATAATATTCGCTTTTAGGGGATGAAACTAATGGAAAATGTATTCGATTATGAAGATATTCAGTTAATACCAAATAAATGTATCGTAGAAAGCCGCTCAGAATGTGACACATCCATCCAGTTTGGAAAACACACATTCCGCTTACCCGTCGTTCCAGCCAACATGCAGACCATCATCGATGAAAAGATTGCTGTATATTTAGCGGAGAATGGCTACTTCTATATCATGCACCGCTTCCAACCAGAGTCTCGCAAGAGTTTTATTGAAATGATGCAGCAAAAAGGGTTGATCACCTCTATCAGCGTCGGGGTGAAACCAGAAGAGTATTCGTTCATCGAAGAGTTAAAAGAGCAAAGTTTAGTTCCAGATTATATTACGATTGATATCGCACACGGACACTCGAATGCAGTTATACGCATGATTCAACATATCAAACAACATATTCCGGAAACCTTCGTTATTGCAGGGAATGTAGGTACTCCTGAAGCTGTTCGTGAACTTGAAAACGCAGGAGCAGACGCAACAAAAGTTGGTATCGGACCAGGGAAAGTATGTATCACAAAAATCAAGACTGGATTTGGAACAGGTGGCTGGCAACTGGCAGCTCTTCGCCTATGTGGGAAAGCAGCAACTAAGCCAATTATTGCAGACGGCGGCATCCGAACTCACGGAGACATTGCAAAATCCGTTCGTTTTGGCGCTTCAATGGTGATGATCGGCTCGTTGTTTGCAGGTCATGAAGAATCTCCAGGTGAAGTGAAAGAAGTCGATGGCAAAGTCGTGAAAGAATATTTTGGTTCTGCTTCCGAGTTCCAAAAAGGCGAACGCAAGAACGTTGAAGGCAAGAAGATGTTTGTAGAGCATAAAGGCAAGCTTCAAGACACGTTAACCGAAATGGAACAAGATCTACAGTCTTCCATCTCTTATGCAGGCGGCGACTCATTAGACGCCCTGCGTCATGTGGATTATGTAATCGTCAAAAATTCGATCTTTAATGGAGATAAAGTGTTTTAATTCGAGTTCTGCATACTTTTTGCACAGTTAGTGGGTAACCCCTTTGTATAACCTACAAGGAGGAGGATTCCCATGAACCCTTATATCAAATTCGGTTTGATGATTTTAACATCCACAATCGTGATGTATGGCTTGATGTATTTCAATACGTATGAGTTAGGACATGTGACATTCAGTGAGACCAGAGTCTACATGGCGATTATGATGGGCGGTTTCATGGCGCTGATCATGCTACTCTTCATGCTCAATATGTATAAAAAGAAAGCTATTAATCTTGCTATTATGGGTGGTAGCGTAGTTGTTATAGCGCTTACTCTTTTCTTAGTGCGCAGTCAAGTGACTGTAGATGATACGAGTTGGATGAAAGCGATGATTCCTCATCACTCCATCGCTATTTTAACGAGTGAACGTGCAAACATTGAAGATCCGCGAGTTAAAGAACTAGCCAATCAAATCATCAACGCACAGAAAAAAGAGATTGATGAGATGAAAGCACTTATCAAAGATTTAGAGGAAAACGAATAAAGAACCCCTGGGGTTGTAGCTGAATCAAGTAAACTTGGTTCATAGACAATCCTAAGGGTTCTTTAGTTACTTCCAGCGATAGCCGATCCCCCAGACTGTAACGAGGAACTGAGCGGTTGGAAAGTCTGCTTTTTTCAATTTCTCTCGGAGATTTCGAATATGGGAATCCACTGTCCGGGGATCTGTGTAAGAATCGTATCCCCACCCAATAGCAAGCAACTGTTCACGACTATACGTCCTCTTCGGATGTTTCATCATGGCTTCTAGGATCTGATATTCCTTCATCGTCAGTTGGACGCGACCTTCGTTCCACAGAAGCGCATATTCTTCTGGATCTAACCGGTACCCATCCGATGCCACGCCTGCTGGAGCCGGTTCTGGAACTCTACGCAGCAACGCCTGCACTCGAGCCACTAGCTCCTCTTCATCAAAAGGCTTGGTGACATAATCGTCTGCGCCAAGTGTTAGGCCTTTCACCACTTCCTCTTTCCCTTCTCGTGCTGTCAGCATCAACACCGGAACAGTAGACAGTTTTCGGATCTCTGTACATACTTCAAACCCGTCCATGCCTGGCATCATGACGTCTAAGATTACCAAATGAATCTCCTGTGTGCGAATGACATGGAGGGCTTCTTTCCCATCTAGGACCTTTACACACTTAAATCCTTGAGGTTTCAAGAACAATTCGACGAGGTCCACCATTCGCCGTTCGTCATCCAAAATTAGAATCTTCTTCATCTCGTCCCTCCTATAACCGGATGGTAAAGGTTGTCCCTTTACCCAGCTCACTCTTCACTTCAATGGTTCCATCATGGGCTTCGACTAATTCCTTCACGATAGCAAGCCCAAGACCTGAACCGCCATGTGACCGAGAACGCGACTTTTCAATACGATACAAACGGTCAAAGATGGCTTCAAGCTGCGAACTCTCCATGCCTGGACCGTGATCTTTTACCTCAATTCGTACTTTTGAGCCCTCTGTCCTTGCTGCAACATGGGTCTCTACCCCTTCCCCGGCATAGCGGCGTGCATTGTCCAATAGATTGACTAGTATTTGTTCCAGACGCAACGGGTCCGCTTGCACAACAAGCTTCGGTTCACAAGTAAACGTCAACTTGCTGCCTTGTTGTTCAAAGGATGGCGATAGGCGCTGCCACAATCCTTGGATGAATGGTTGTAGTTTAATAGTTTCTTTAGTCACTCGGAAACTAGGATCATCGAGCTTGGCAAGTGCAAACAAGTCTTCTACCAGTGTTGTCAATCGCTCCGTCTCTTCCTGAATGACCTGTAAGTAGTGCTGCTTTTCATCTAGCGTCAGATCTGGTCGCATGGCAACTTGCGAATACCCAGCCAAATAAGTCAAAGGTGTGCGCAGCTCGTGGGAGATGGACGACAAGAACTCGGTCCGGGTCTTTTGTAGATGTTCCAAGTCTCTAGCTAGTTTGTGAATGGAAGCCGCTAGTTCCCCAAGCTCGTCTTTGCCCTCTACCGGTAGCAACACATCAAAGTCACCTTTACTCAACTTCTCGGTTGCCACTTTCATTCGATTGAGAGGCTGGGTCAAAAAGCGCGTCATCAGTACATAGATCACAATAAGTACTAAGAAGCTACCCAAGCCAGCCAACAGAAAGTGAAAGTTCAGCGTATCCATAAGTGCTTGAATCGCTGTGGTGCTCTGCAACATAACCAAGGTGCCGGATTCGCCTTGTGCTGTCTCAAAAGGATGGGCACTTATCAGGAAAGGTTCCTCTTTCCAAGAACGTTGCACCATCGTATCTTCTGAATAACTCGATAGCTCCCACCTATCTCCGAACGTCTCCCAGTCAATTCCCGTCTGCTGTGAACCGTCGATGAGCTGGTTGTTTTCGTCAAACACAGCGACTCCACGATCTTCACGGGACTCCATTAACAAAATGTGATGGAGGGTCTGCACGGAGAAATTGTCTTCAAGCACTTCTCGGTGATTCGCACCTGTAGCCAATTGACGAGCATATTCTTCTTCTACCCGGACTTGACCGATACTCGGATGTAGATACATCATCAAGAGTCCTTCAAGTAGCAGTATCGTGACCAAGAATACAGCTGCTAGCTTCACAGACAACTTGTTCATCAGGTACCCCCCTTACAAAAAAGGCCTCCCACTACGGAGAGACCCTCAAGCTGTTAGTTCACAGGTGACAGTTCACTTTCTGTGACCCATTTGTGATTAGTCACGTCATCGCCTGTCTCTTTGTCAGTATAGTTTACCATATAGACCGTTGTTTCTTCAGCGGAATCGATAGTAGCAGTGGCCCCGTCCATGCCTTCCATGTGGTCTGCATCGAGCGTCACTTCAGTTCCCACTTCAAGAGGTGCTTCACCTGCGTCCTCTAGCTCTTCGTGGACGACCCATTTATGATCTTCTACAGGATCTCCACCGGTAGTTGGTGTATAGCTGACTGTATAAACTGTTGTATCAAAGGCTCCAACAATCTCTGCCTCTACACCTTCCATACCTTCCATATGCGCATTCGTAATCACTGCCATGTCACCAACAGCGTACGTAGGGTCGCTAGCTTCTTGAAGACCATCTGGAATAGATCCATCTGTTGAGTGGTTCATCGAGCCATGCCCCATGGCCCCATGGTCCATTTCTCCTTGATCCATGTTTTCATGCTCTTCCATTTGAGAATCGTCCATCATCATATCGTCGTTTGCATCTCCACAAGCCGCGAGCAACAAGGTTGCCGCCAATGTCAAAGTAGCAAATTTACTAGAGTTTTTCATAATGAGTTGCCTCCTTCATAGTTGTCTAGTTGTAGCATACCCAGTAAATATGAAAAATCTGTGCAGAAGCTTGTTATAGTTTTATTTTTTCTTGCTTCTGATACCACTCTACCGTTTTTCTATCTGATTGACAGGGAGCCTCATAGTCGTCTTTGTAAGGTTCATTTCCTTTTCCAGTAATTACGACCCAGTCACCAGATGACGCCTGTTCGAGAGCAAACCTTATTGCTTCCGTTCGATCTTGAATTCGTTTACCTGTAAACTCAAGAGCATCTAATTGGTTCTCCATCTCAAGTTGAGACACACCATTGCGATCATCCGACGTCAAGATTGACAAATCGCTGCCCTTTAGAGAAGCATCAATCATCGCTTGGCGCTTGCTAGCGTCTCGATTTCCTCTAAAGCCAAACACATGCAAAATCCGGCCCTCTGCTAAATTGCGTACACTAGACAAAACCTGATTAAAGGCGTCTGCAGTATGCGCATAATCAATGACCACATGAATATCATTTGATACTAAAATTACCTCGAAGCGACCAGGAACTCCTTGAAATGAATGAAGCGCTTGTTGAATCCCTTCTTTTGAACAACCCATCTGAATGGCAATCGTGGCTGCCAGCTCCGCATTGATTCGATTGTGAAACGGAAGATGGTGACTCTGCGAGCTATCTTCTAAGTTTCGCTTATCGACTTCCAGTACACGAACTCCCCGAGTTTTCAGTTGGTCCGAAAGACGACTTCCCCAAACATCTTCTTTCCAAATAACTGCTGTCCCTTCAGTTTTTAATTGATTGAAGAGACGGGATTTCACTTCAAAATAGGCTTCCATTGTACCGTGGTAGTCTAAATGGTCTTGATCTAGATTTGTGAAAACGGCAAAATCAAACTCGATACCTTCGATGCGAAGCTGATCGATCCCGTGTGAAGAGACTTCCATAATGACAACATCATCTTCGCTTTCATGCAACAGTCGCTGAAACTGTAAGCTATCCGGCGTGGTATTCGGCGAAGGCAATGTCTTCCCATTAATTACATAGTGGACCGTTCCAAAGAGAGCACAGCGTTTCCCAGCCTGTTCTAACATTTCTCGCAACAAGAAAGATGTAGTCGTCTTCCCATTCGTCCCAGTGATACCAATGACTACTTTTCGTGATGAAGGATTGTTGTAAAACCGTTTTGCTGCAAGTGCAACTGCTTTACGCGTATCGGCTACACGTATGTAAGGTACTTCCAAAAGGGCACGCTCCTGTGTCCCTACAACTGCTGCGGCTCCAGCGGCCACCGCTTGGTCGATATAATCATGTCCGTTTGATGTATGACCGGTCAAAGCAAAGAAGACGTCTCCTGGTTGGACTCGTCTAGAATCGGTCTCGACTCCTCGAATTTGGATAGAGGGATAGGAATTTTGTATAGAAAACGCGTCAAGCAATTCATGTAAATGCATCAATTCGACTCCTTCATTAGCAAGTGTGGCGCGACAATTCCCATTTTTTCTGAAGTACATGCGCCATCCATAAGAGCACGCACATATATATGATTAAGACGATGAGCGTCTCTCCGGTATACAGATTGATCTGATTTCCCGCCACCGTATAGATGACGATAAGCGGGAGTTTTCCAAGTGCTGTTGCTGTCAAAAAAACGAGTGAAGAGACGGGTGTGACGGCACTGACTAGATTGACAGCAATCGATGGGACGATTGGTAGTAGCCGAGCAATCAAGACTATCTGAAAACCATTGGTCTGCATACGTTCAAATAGACGCTTTGCAGCATGATGTTTTGTCATATACGTTGCCGCACGATCTGGAAACAAGTAGCGGATCAGCAAGAAAAATGTGAAGGTACCTAGTAGAGAACCGAATACCGTGAGCAGTAAAGCAGTAGCTACCGGCAAGTTGTACCCGATCACCCCGTAGAGAACAGGTAGTGGCATAAATGGAATCATCGATGCTACAAATACGGCAACAAATGCTACAAATCCAGATAGTTGGGTGGATTGTTCGATGAGTTCTTTTATGGTCTCTATCATAAATTTGTGATATCCCTCTCGTTCTATGTATACCATCAGTATAAAATATCAAAATACTATGCAAAAAGTGTGAAGTGTATCAATTCTTAAAAATGAATCGTATGTCTTAGACTTTACATACCCCCACCTCGTATCATATCATAACTAGTAGATAATTAGAGATTTGTATAGATAGGATGAGGCGAATGACTGAAGAAACCCAAAAGCTTGCTGTCAATGGAGGAATCGGATTTGGATCCAAATTGAACGCGCGTCAACTAGCCACTTTGGCTACTTACATGGCGGAAGACGATGAATTGGAACTGACCACGTTTCAACAGCTCTATGTAGATATTCCAAAAGATCAAGTATCTGAAGCTACTGAAGCCTTTAGGGCGGTAGGGTTATCTGTCTATCCGGTCGGAAATTTTGTGAAGAGCCTGCGGACCTGCAACTTCTGCAAAGGATCTGAGCAAGAGGGAATGCCTGTAGCGAAGGAAATCAATGAACGGATTGCAGGGCGTCCCGTCCCGTTCACTGTTAGAGCCGCATACACGGGATGCGCTGTCGGATGTGGCGAACCTCGCGCAAATGATATCGGTGTGATGAAGATGAAAGACACATATAATCTGTATGCTGGGGGAAAAGCGAAAGGCATCGATGCTCAGCTAGGAGAAATCGTTTTAGAAGATGCCACGCCAGAGGAGCTGTACCAAGCCATTGATCGCTTGATCGACTTATATGCAGCCGAAGGAAAAAAACGGGAGCCGTTGGCCAAGTTTGTATATCGCTATGGAATGGATCAAGTACGAGCTCTTGTCGCGCCATAACTTGGTTGCATCCGCTTCCAAAACGGTGTATGATAGTATTCCTGCCCATTTTCAGAAAAATCGACAGGGGACTTGAAAAAGTTCATTTTTCGTGAGAGGGATGATTGGATGGACAAAGAGCAACTCGTTAGCCAAGCACGCGAGATCAAACAACGCGCTTATGCACCGTATTCGAAGTTTCCTGTTGGCGCTGCGCTATTAATGAAAGATGGTCGTGTGTTCACAGGCGTGAACGTAGAGAACGTCTCTTTTGGAGCAACCAACTGTGCAGAGCGAACGGCTATCTTCACAGCCATCACTGAAGGCTACCACAAAGGAGATTTCGCTGAGATCGCTGTTAACGGAAACACGGAAGATTTCTTGCCGCCTTGCAGTATCTGCCGACAGGTAATGGCTGAGTTCTTCGAACCAGATATGCCAGTGCATTTAACTAACGATAAGAACGAGATTCGCACGTTGGCTCTTAAGGAACTATTGCCAATGGCGTTTACTGATTTAGATATGTAAGAACAGAAAAGACCGCTTTGCGATAATCGCGAAACGGTCTTTTTTCTTAAGAAAGGAGCTTTAGCATGATCCACTTGACCTCAGTTTCAAGACGTTCCGAAGTAAACAGTGAAGACTATGCCGCCCACACTCCTATCATTAGCAATTTAAAGACATGGAAATTCACCAAGCCTGTGACCCTTCTCGTGGGAGAAAACGGCAGTGGAAAGTCGACTCTTCTTGAACTGATTGCCAGCAGTGCCGGAAGTATCACTATTAGTGGAGAAGATACATATAGAGAAGAAACCGAATCGCTACTGAAGCTCGTCTGGTCCATTCGCACGAAAAAAGGATTTTATTTTAAAGCGCGAGACTATAGTGATTTCATCGAGCGCCTGCAAACCATCAAACGAGAGACCCGCGAGATTTTAGCGGAGATTGAAGCACGGGACCCCCACTCTTGGGAGGCTCTGCCGCATCGGAACACGCTTGCCGATTTGAAACGCCTTTACGGAGACGGCTTAGAATTCCGGTCACATGGAGAAAGCTTTTTAGATCTGTTTCAAGCGCGATTTCAGCCCGGTGGCTTGTATATTCTCGATGAGCCCGAGGCACCGCTCTCTCCAGCCAGACAACTGACACTCATCTCAATGATCAAAGAGATGATAGAGGAAGATGCGCAGTTCATCATTGCCACGCATTCTCCTATTCTAATGGCGTTCCCTGGTGCTGAAATCTTGGAACTTCGAGATGGTGTTCTTCATCAGACTCGTTTTGATGAACTGGAGCATGTCACATTGACAAGGGATTTTCTCCAAAATCCGGAGCGCTACTTACGGCATTTATGAGGTTCTACTCAGATTACTAGGTCCCTGCACTTTAGCTCGTTGCATAAAACGGACTAAAAGCATACCTAACAGAACGCCTGTGGCACTAGATACCATGAAGCCCGGCATAAAGAACAAACCACCGACTTTAGTTCCCATAAATAAGGCTGCGTACGGGACCGCCACTAAAGAAGCGATGACACCTGTACCGATAAATTCTCCTGTTGCGGCCATTCTCGTACGTTTGCTATAACGATAGAAAAGACCTGCTAATAAGGCTCCTATCACACTTCCTGGAATGGCCAATAAGGAGCCTGTACCTGTGAAAATTCGAATTGTTGCTGTAAATAGCGCTACAATCCCAGCGCCAAGGGGACCGAATAGAACAGCTGCCACTACATTAATAGCATGTTGAACAGGAAAGGCTTTAGCGACCCCTAAAGGAATCGAGACAACCAAAGAGCCTAGTACACCTATGGCACTCAACATGGCCATCTGAATCAATCTTCTCAGCTCCATCTGGACACTTCCTTCCGCACTAAGTGGCGAATGGTTTGCTGACGGTTCACAGAGCGGCTAATTGCCGAGACCACCGCTACACCTCGCGCTCCTGCTTCCCATACCACTTGCACGTTTTCTTCTGTAATGCCCCCGATACCTACAATAGGAATTTGCGGATACGCTTTAGAGACTTCACGAATGATACGGACTCCAGCTGGAGGCCGCGCATCTGCTTTAGATGACGTAGCAAATACGGGACCAATCCCCAGATAATCCGCACCTTCTTCAATAGCTAGCTTGGCTTGCTCGAGGGAATGTACAGAAACTCCTAATAAGCGATCAGGACCTATCTGCTCACGTGCGAGCCGCACCGATCCGTCTTCTTGTCCGATGTGCAACCCGTCTGCGTTCACTGCTAGGCAAAGTGCCACGTCTTCATTCACAATAAACGGAACACCGAAGCTAGAACATAGGGCTTTGCAGTTACTAGCCAGTTGCAATAAGTGAGTACCGGTTAAAGCGTTGGCTCCCTTCTCTCGTAACTGAAAGTGGGTAATTCCTGATGCTAGGGCTTCAGCAAGGACTCCTTCTACAGATTCGGTCTCGCTATCGGCTGTGCCCATAATGAAATACAGACTCTGTTCTTTCATTTACACCAGCCTCCTTTCCTTCTTCAAAGAGTCGGTAAGCAGCATGATGCGTTGGGCCATGGCCTGAACCGATATGGAGCGGGTAGTTGAGTGCTGCTTGAATGAACTGCTTTGCTGTGGCGCAGGCTTGTTCCATCGACATACCTTTGGCGAGTTCCGCTGCTATCGTTGCACTAAAAGTACAGCCCGTCCCATGTGTCTGAGTGGTATCGAGTCTCGGTGTGGACAACCTAAACTCTTTCCCCGTTTGATCTAGATAAAGGTCGGTTGCAGTCGGCCCTTTCCGGTGACCACCTTTTAAAAGGACCGCGTAAACTCCTGTCTCTAGCAAGTTTTCCATAGAGCGTCTGGCACTGTTATCATCCGTAATCGGGATACCCGTCAACAGTTCCATCTCAGGCGTATTGGGTGTAACAAGAATAGCGTGAGGAAGAAGGAGCTGTTTGAGCGTGTCAATCGCTTGTTGCTCTAATAACGAGTGACCTCCTTTTGCCACCATAACGGGATCTACGACAAGATTTAGCCAACTGTAAGTCACTACCGCTTCTACTACTCGTTCAATAGTAAACGGATCCGCAAGCATCCCTGTTTTCACTGCGGCCGGTTGAAAATCTGCACCGATAGAGTCGAGCTGAGCCGATAACAGTTCTGGTTCTACAACACCGACTCGCTGAACACCTAATGTATTCTGAGCCGTCACCGCAGTTAACACGGACAAACCGAAGACACCCCGTTCTTGAAACGTCTTCAGATCTGCCTGGATCCCAGCACCGCCCCCACTATCAGAACCTGCAATTGTTAGTACTTGTGGAACCGTCATAGTGTGTAGACCTCCTCATCTGTAAGGGCCTCTAATAGGGCATTCGAAAATCCACCTATTCCACTTTGCACAGCTCGTTCACCTGCTCGTCCATATCTAAACATCCCATCTTGGATTGTCTCGAGACTTGTGTCTTTTGTCAGCCATGCTGCAAGTAAGCTACTAAGGAGGCACCCTGTACCGACTACTCGTGTCATATCAGGGTGACCCGTAAGGTTGGTCAAGATCGTCTTGCCGTCTGAGATGTAATCGACCGCACCAGAGATGACTACTGTAGTCGCGTACTTAGAAGCAAGTGCTTTCGCTAAAGTGAAACCATCTGTTTCCCCTGTTCCCGCATCCACACCTCTTGCTTTCCACTCCACACCTAATAGAGCTGCTGCTTCACCTGCATTGCACCGAATGAGCGTAGGACGCGCACTAGCAATAACAGTATTCGCTGCCTCTAAACGATACGCAGACGCTCCAGCTCCCACTGGATCTAAGACCCGCGGAATTCCCTTTTTCACTGCCGCTTCTCCAGCAAGCTTCATACTTCGTACCGTCCGCTCGGACACTGTTCCTAGATTCAAACTGAGCGCATCTGCTAACTGAACCAAATCTTCGACCTCACGCTCTTCATCTCCCATAATGGGCGATGCTCCAATGGCCACTAATCCGTTAGCTACAAAGTTAGCCACGACATAATTGGTGATGCAGTGAACAATTGGTGTTGTGGGCTGTTTGTTATCGTTCAAAGCTCGGCACCTCATTTCGGACATTCCAAGTCTCCTGAGTCCACGCTTGTTGCCAGAAGTGCCACTCATAGTAGACACTGCGTTTGAAATGCTGTTTCAATTCTTCGAGTCGTTTTTCGGACACTCCCGATGCGAGCTCGTCCATCCGATTTTTCTGTTCTTCTACAAGTGTGGCAAACCATTCCGAACCGTAGGTTGCAATCCAGCGCTTGTAAATCGGATTGGCTGGAGTCGCATGCTGAAGCTGGACTCCGATTTCATAATAGAGCCAATAACACGGCAATAATGCCGCAAGAACATCTGCGACATCTCCCTGAGCCGCTCGGTACATATGGGACACGTAGGCATAGGCAGATGGTGACGGTTCAAAGGCTTCCCAATCTGAATCGGTCACTCCAAGTAGTTGCATAAACGATTCGTGTAGACTGAGTTCTGCTGCACAGGTCTGCTCCGCATGGTGGGCAAATGAGCGCGTCATGGCAAGGTCCGTCGCTTTCACAGCCCCCAGTGCCTGCACTTTGGCAAAATGCGTTAGATAATAGGCATCTTGCATGACATAAAAGCGAAATACGTCCTCCGGCAACGTCCCTTCAGCTAACCCCGTAACAAAGGGATGATCAAAACTACTCTCCCAGACATCTTTACATTCTTCTCGTACTTCTTTACAAAAACTCATCGTCTCCCCGTCCTTTCTGACAACAAAAAAACGCCACTCTCCCAAAGGAAAGCAGCGTGAAGCCGTCAAAATAAACTACCAGAACGGTCGCGCCACTTCCCTCCGCTGGTATGATCCAGATCAGGTTCAAAGGGTCCGGACTTCTGTCCGTCTCAGCCTCTTCGGCTCCCCTAGTGGATGTGCATGTAGTTGTCGCGATTACTATAGCACATTCTATTTTTGTATGCAAAGTATGTTTTTAAGAAAGGCGGTACACAGACTCCGGACGGAAGATGACATTGTCACCTAATGTCGGTCCCTTTCGAGTTGTTTGACCTGCCAAAAGTGACCACATATGCGATGATGAAACAACAAGACGCGCTGTCGGAAGCTTTTCTTAGTGTCATTCGGCGTAGTTATTTCGGGTAAGTATTTGATACGAGGGGGATTAGTGATGAAAAAAACGGTAGTGATTACGGGTGCAAGTGATGGGATAGGTGCTGCAGCTGCACGACAGTTAAAGAGAAACGGACATGAAGTGATCCTTGTCGGACGCTCTAAACAGAAGACGGAAGCTCTAAGTAAAGAACTAAACGCACCCTATCATTTAGCGGATTTCACGAAATTACGTGACGTAGAGCGCTTGGCTGAAGAATTGCAAACCTATCCAACCATCGATGTTCTTGCGAATAACGCAGGCGGCATCATGGGAAACCGCGAGCTGACAGAAGACGGCTTTGAGAAGACGTTTCAAGTGAACCACTTAGCCGGTTTTTTGCTGACTAAGCGCTTATTGTCAAAATTGATTGCTAGCAAAGCAAGTGTCATTCAGACCTCTAGTGAAGCAGCGAACTTGTTTGGGAAAGCATTTGATATCAATGACTTGAACAACGCATCGAACTATTCCCCAACGAATGCGTACGGCAACGGAAAGCTCGCGAACATTTATTTTACTTGGGAGCTACAAAAACGCTATGGCGATCAAGGCATTTCCGCCGTCGCCTTTCATCCAGGTGTTGTGCGGACGAGCTTTGCTTCAGAGACGAACCACTTCATGCGTTTCATGTACCATACACCACTCAAGTACTTGATCACCATTTCTCCTGAGAAGAGCGCTGAGTCACTGGTCGCTTTAATCGAGGGAACACCAGGTGTTGATTGGGAACCCGGCGGCGTGTACTACAAAGGGCGGCCGATGCGTGTCCAAGCAATTGATGACGGGACTCTACCTCGACTTCTTTGGGAGAAGAGTGACAAGATGCTGCAGTAAGACCGCTTAATAGTCACATCCTATGTGAATGAACTAGTTTACATCTAAGGAGGAAAAACGATGATCACTATTCTTGCAACACTCCAAGCAAAACCAGATATGGGAGAACAACTCGAGCATCATCTAAAAAAGGTGTTAGCTCCTTCACGCTCAGAAACAGGTTGTATCTCTTACACGCTACATCGTGTTAATGATCACCCTGACACCTTTGTGTTTTATGAAGTATGGGAAAGCCAGCAAGCACTCGAAGCGCACGTCGCCTCTCCTCACTATGAAGAGTACCGAAACAACACGGCTCCTTTAATTGCCAATCGAGACGTGAAGTTTTTAACTGTAGTTGAAGATTAACTAATCCATTCCACATAAAAGCCGATTTGCATCTTCTGCAAATCGGCTTTTATTCACTGGCTGCTCGCCACATCCAAAAATATCTCTTCAAGTGATGGTTCGTTCACTTCTATACGATACACATCTATCTTCATCTGTGCAAAAGCCCGTGTAATGACCGGAATCATCGTGTCATCTTGAAGTGTGAACGTAAAATGTTCAGGAGAGCTATCCAGGATTTCTCCGTGGTTCTCGATCAGTTTCGTTAGAATCGCTTTACTGTCTTTCGATGCTTGTGCATGTTTCATCGTTACTTCTAAAGTCGGTTGGAAGCGGGTGCGCAGCTCTTCAAGCGTCCCTTGCGAACGGACCACCCCGTTCTCCATAATTGCCACTTCATCACACAGTTTTTCGACTTCGTCTAAATTGTGCGAGGTCAAAAATACGGTCGTGCCTTTTTTGGCCAAGTTGCGGATGATCTCGTGGATTCCTAAAATCGAGTCTGCGTCTACCCCTGAAGTTGGCTCATCTAGAAAAATCAATTCAGGAGCGTTCACCAATGCTTGTGCAATCCCCAACTTTTTCTTCATTCCGAACGAAAACTTCTTCGTTTTCACATGCGCAGCATCCTCTAATCCTACTTGCTTCAACAAATTCATATAGTACGCATTTGGCTGCTCGAACTTTAGAAGCTTTGCGAAATAACGCAAGTGCTGCAATGCTGTCATGTCTTCATAAAACATGGAGTAGTCAGGCATCACGCCAATTTTTCTTTGAACAGCGGATGATAGCGGGAGTGGCTCACCTAACAGATGCACGCTCCCTTTCGTCACAAATGAGATTCCCGTCATGATATTGACAAGGGTTGACTTCCCTGCACCGTTTCTCCCTAGAAACCCAAAGATGCTTCCTTTCTTCACTTGCATAGACACTTGGTTCAACACGGTTTTTGCACCAAACTCTTTCGTTACATTCTTGACTTCAATTGCGTAACTCATAAATCTCTCCCCTTCACTAACCAGCAACTTGCCGCCACAAACAAAGCTGTCATGGCAGGTAAAACGAGGTATCCTAAGTATCCTGTTGTTTCATCAAAATAAAAATACGGCATCACATAATTTACAAAGCGGATCACCACGTTCGAATTGTCCACCAATCCCCAGAATCCGATGACAGGAAGACCGATAGCCAGCACGGTGCCGACGAATAGAGATAGACTAGGCTTTGTGATAACGGTCGATAAGAATAAGAACAAGCCGATAAAATACGCCATAAACAGTAAGATCACCAAGTATTCTCTCACATAAAACGTACCTGAAAACGGAATCAACGCGAGCGAGACAACTGCTAAGCATATCACCCAGAACGCAAACATGCCGATAAACTTTCCAATGACGATTTCTGTACGGGATACTTTAGTGACCAAGAACCGCATCGTTCGTGTGTGTGTTTCTCGGTTTATGCTGTCATGGGATAACGCACTCACAAACAATGGCCCTGCAATAGTGAGCAGTGCAACTAACCCCGCAATGTACATCCCTTCAAAGCCAAGTTCCGCGGTCTGGACTTGAAAATTTTGAAACAGCTTCGCACTCCCTAAAGTGACCACCAATAATAAAGCAATGATCAGAAATGCTTTGATACTTTTAAATTGACTCTTAAATTCATAAAAACTAATGGTTTTCATGTAACTTCCTCCCTCATACCCTTACTATAACGGGCCTATCTTTCCATCCTCTTAACTGAATCTTAACGCCAGATTAAATCTGCACAGAAATTATCAGTTTTTGGGAATCAGTATGCTATAGTGCTACATGAGGTGATTGTATGAAACACGCACGTCTACTGGTCGTCGATGACGAACCGGTACTATTAAAAATGGTAACTACGGTATTACATAAGGAAGGCTTTGTCAATCTGTCGACTGCCGCTTCTGGCCAAGAAGCACTCACACTCGTTCAGGCACAGCCATTTGATTTAATCTTACTTGATGTGCAGCTTCCGGATATGCAAGGCTATGAAGTATGTACTGAAATCCGAAGACTTTCTGATGTGCCCATCTTCTTTCTGACGGCGAGAAGCTCCGATTTAGACAAGATCTCTGGGTTTGCTTATGGCGCCGACGATTACATAACAAAACCATTCAATCCGCTGGAGCTGGTAGCACGCATAAAGGCACACCTAAAACGACAAGAGGCGCTACTGGGCTCTCGTCAAGAAACGAAAGTTCATTATATAGGCGATTTAGAAATCCGACTCGAAGAAGGAACAGCTTATAAAAACGGAGTGCCTCTCCAACTAACGGCTCAGCTTTTTCGCTTGTTGTGCTTCTTTGCCGCGTCACCTAATCGCATCTTCTCAAAAGAACAGATTTACGAGCAGGTCTGGGGAGAGATGTCTTTTGGGGACGATACAACGGTGACTGTCCATATACGCAAGCTCCGGGAAAAGATCGAAGACGTCCCTAGCAAGCCGCGTTATCTTCTCACGTTGCGAGGACTTGGTTACAAATTCGTTTCTGAGGTTGCACAATGACGGTGATTCAGCGCTTAGTTTTCCGGTATATCAGTCAGTTCATATTTGTCCTTTTTGTTATCATCGTCGCACTCATTACATCTACTCTGCTGATTGGCTTTACACTCCTTGAGCAGGAATCCGGTAACGACATCTCGACGTTGTCATCGGATTATCTAGAAGTGGCTATTTCTATTGAAGACGATGAAGTAGAAGTTCGAGACTCTCTCCTTGAGGGTTTAGACTCGCAAGATGCTTGGTTGCAAATCGTCTCAGAAGACGGAACCGTGTTGTTTAATCACGACGTTCCTGTAGAGGTGCCCACCAGCTATTCGACCCCTGATTTTGCGTCGCTTTATGATACTGCAGGTCCATCTACTAGGCTTTTGGCGTTAACGTTTGAAGATAAACCTTACATAGCCGTCTTAGGGAAAAGCGAAAAAATCCGTGACTTGCTCACTCGTATCGAAGATACTTCGTTTACTAATATGACCGAGGAAGACCAAAAGGTTGCCAAAGAACTACAAGCCAATCTCTATGTTTACAATGAAACGACTTTAGTAGACAGCTTTGAAACAACCCCAAAAGTGAACCAACCGACGCTCCACGAACTCGTCGACTTCCAAGCAACCAATGTGGACCGGACCGAAGTGATCGTGACTTATTATAATCCGGAAACTAGGCTCACTTATATCGGTGTAAGACCAAATGAAAAGATGACCGGTACGACTCAAGCTATGAATACGACGATCCTCTCCACTTTTTCTATGACTATGTTGGTCATTTTAGGTCTACTGCTCGCTCTAGCCATTTGGTATGCAATCCGCTTAGGGCGTCCTGTGATTCACATCATTCGCTGGTTGCAGCTTTTAGCAGAAGATGAGCTCCAAGAACCAATCGACAAAAAAGGAAAGCCTGTCAGTACGAAAAAGAACGGCAAGCTCCGAAAACCATTTAAGCCGTTCAAAGAAGTGTTGGAGTCCCTATCTAAACTCACACACACTCTACAACACAATAAACTACAACAACAAAAGACCGAAGAAACTCGTGAAGAATGGATCACGGGACTTTCCCATGACTTGAAGACACCACTCAGTGCTATCTATGGCTACTCCGTGATGATGAACAATCCAGAGTATGAGTGGTCGCGTCATGAAGTGAACGAGTTTACAGAGGTGATTGAGCGCAACTCTCTTTATATGTCCGGACTGATTGAAGATCTGACGCTGACTTACCGAATCAAGAATGATGGTCTACCTGTTTTCTTGGAAACGTTAGAAATGGTCTCGACCGTTCAGACGATTACGGAATCGTTTATGAGTACTCACTTGAAAGAAGAACAAACCTACTCAATGGAACTGCCAAAAGAACCTTTTGAGTATGATATGGACTTGAACCATTTCACCCGCATCCTTCAGAACCTTTTAGGAAACGCGATTAAATACAATCCAGAAGGCACCAAGATACAGATCCACTTAACGAAGAGAACGGATTCGTTTCAGCTAGTGATTCAGGACAACGGCGTGGGTATGACGGAAGAAACAAGACAGCGGCTGTTTGACCGCTACTACCGAGGAACAGGTGTATCCGACACAACTCTCGGAACAGGCCTTGGCCTCGCTATTACGAAACAGCTCATTGAGTTGCATAGTGGAACTATTGAAGTTCACTCGCAAGTTGATAAGGGAGCTACGATTGAAGTGATATTTCCGTGGAAGTCGTATATTTACAAAAAATTATCATAGCCTTCATTCTCTCGTAACAACAACTGCGTATACTACGAGGTAGAAAGGATGTGCATCGTGATGAACTTTGACTTCCATACGCACGGAAAACTAACCAAATATGATGAGTTTTCAATCCGCCACTTTCGATCGCTTGTAAAAGCCGCTAAAGAATCCGGTCTTGATGGATTCGCGCTCACGGAACATTTCAACACACGCCATTTCTTTGATGTATTTGGTACACTTGATGAATTTTACCCTTATGAGGACGGCTATTATCTAGTCGATGGACTTCGCGTCTTTCCCGGAATGGAAGTGCACACTCGGGAACTAGAACATATTCTATTGATCGGCAGTCGCATCAATATTCGCGCACTTCGTATGCAGCTACAACCCTATACACATAAATTAAATTACATTCCAATTGAGAAGTTACTGGAACTAACGGCATCGCAGGACGTTCTTTTGATTGCCGGTCATCCGGTCATTCAGCAACGCGACTTGTTTACTCTTGAACCACATGTTTTAGAGCGTTTAGATGCCATTGAAATGAATGGCCAAGATCTTCGCCTGCGCTCACTTGAAGTGAATGCGAGCGAAGTAGAACAGTTAGGTATAGAACTAAACAAATCAGTGCTAGGTGGCAGTGGTGCATTTCACCGTAACCATTTTGGAAAAGTCTACACGAAACTGGATACTTCATTTTCGACAGTTGGTGAACTACGAGCTTTACTTGAGCAAGGCGCTTACACAGTTAAAGTGATGGCCTCCTCCGAAAAGACTTTTTTGCAACAACAACTCACCGCTGAGCTAGGTGCTTGGAGTGAGCCTTACCTATAAAAAAACTCTGCCGCAATTCAATTGCGGCAGAGTTTTATTTGTTTTCCCACTTCCAGAGTTCCACTTCACCGAGCTGAGCACTTTCAATTCCTTCTTCATCCTGTAGCTTCAGAAGTTCTTTAGAAGGTCCTGTCACAACAGCTCCGTAGACGATGAAACCATTCTCTTTGATGTAGTTGTAGCGGTACTGAAGATCTTGAAGACCCAGGAAAGATTCTTGATAGTCTTTAGATTCTTTTAAAATCATCGACATATTGTCTAACATAGCTTTTTGGGAATCCTCTAAAGAGTTTTTTTCTAATGCATAAAATAGCGTACTTCCCATATAATCCTTTTCCATCGTGTAGGCAGGTACAAGGCCTATTGGCTCGCCTACCAATGTTTCTTCTTCGGCTGCAGTGAGACCATAGCTCGTTTGTTGAATGCCAGAACCCTTTTCATTTTCTCCTGCATGCAACGCCATCCAGGTAACATGCAAATCATAGTCTGCCAACTTATCGAGTAGCTCTTCAGCAGTCATAAAAGAATCCAAAGAAAATGCAAGTTCTGCAACCGTTCCTTCGGGCAATCGCTCAAGTGTCTCCCATGTTTCCGGAAACTCCTCATGTCCTAAAGGCTCTTGTGTCATCGGATGTTCCGGATAGTAAAATTGAAACTCAATTTCTGCATAATCCCGATTCCCTTCTAGCTCTACTGATTGAGATCCTAGCAGCGGCCATACCGGTTTCGTCACCTCAGCTTCTCCTACAGGAACTGTGTGCAACCCTACTTTTTTATATAGAGGAAAAGCGGCTTTCCCACTCCAAAGCAAATCAACTTGCCAGTCCGCTTGTGGCATATCCGATCTCACATTCGGGTGCATCCATTCAATAGCGAGCTCATTATAAAAATGAGCCTTCTTCAAGCTCTTTGATGTATTGGCATAGACATCTAGCGCGCTCACGTAAACTGCGTAAAGGAAGACTGCCACTATCAAAATCCGCACAATCCGAAACGTCAGCGTGAACCGCGACTTCCGGAGAATTCGTTTCTCTACATCTTTATTCCACTTCGTGTTCATAAGGGTTCCATCCTTTCCGTTCCGCTAGCTGCTGGTACCGTTTGCGAGCTCTGTACAAGGTGACTTTCACTTGATCAAGAGACACTTGCATGGCTTCGGCAATTTCTTCGTATGTAAACTGTTCGTATTCTCGTAAGTAGAGAATGGTCCGGTACTGCTCTGGTAGAAAGGCAAGAAGTGCTGAGACTTCTTCAGCGTGTTCTAACTGGAGCACCTGTTCTTCGGGTTGTCCCTCCGGACTCAGCATCTCCTGCTGACGCCAGACGGCTCCGAGCCAACTGTCTTGCCGCTTCTTGCGTTTCCGCCACTCGTCTAAGTAGACGTTCCTCGCCACTTTAAACAGCCATGCTCGTGCTTCTTCCCCTTCGTATGTATGAAGCGAAATGGTCGCGCGTACGAAGGTCTCCTGCGTCAGATCCTCAGCCAAAGGAGGAGAGCCGGACAGCTTGAGCAGATACAAATAGAGTGGTTTGGCATAGTGGCGGTAAAGCTCTTCTAAACTGCCCTGTGGTGAATTCATCTGCTCCTCCTTTGTTTCTCTACTTGTACTACGAATGGATGGAAAATGTGTTACACCTTATTTTCACAAAGGCTTTGTTAAAGTTTAATGTTGTTTTTTACTATGATAAAAGGACTTCCATATATTTGGAAGTCCTTTTCGTTGTTATTAGTGCCTTCTTAAACTAACGCTCACCAATAGTTGAATATGAAACGAGATATATTTATTTGAGATTTACTTTGAACATCCCTGTCATATTTGGTGAGTAATCTTTAAAATGATATTTTTCATAAAAGTCTACTTTCCCCTCTGAAGCGAATAGCCCGATAAATGCCTTATTAGGTGCATTATTTTCAATGTAACTCATTAATGTGTTCATAATTTCTTTTCCGATTCCATATCCTTGATATTTAGGATGTACAACTATATCTTGAATGTAGTAATAGATTGCACCATCCCCAACAATCCTTCCCATTCCTATAACTTTGTTGTTATCTTTAATAATCACTGAAAAGACTGAATTTCGTAGTGAGGCTTCTGCTACTTCAAAATTCATATGATCTTTCCAACCTACACTTGAACACAAATTAATGTATTCATCTAAAGTTGGAGTTGTATATAAAACTTCATAATCATTTACCATATTATCCCCCTAACAATTAAGTGTTTAAATAAAGTTCCACAAGATACTTCTTCAAGTAACCTGCCCCGTTAGTTGAATAAGAAATAAGATTATTTCGTGAACTTAGATGTCCTTAGTTTATCATATGTTTCAACGATTGGAATTAAATTCCCTTTAATTATCATATCATTGACTGTCACTTCGTTCAGTTGGTGCTGAATGCTTTCAAGTACCTGGAATCAAGCGAGGTAGTTATCAAGATATTTCGTTGCCACACCATTAAAACGCTGTATCCATCCTTTCAGTCTACTGTGGTAACTGTTGACGTTTTGGATATGATAAAGACCTTTTGTACGGACCTTCCCGTCTGATTTGAACTGATAAATGGGCATACCTTTGTCAGTAGCGTAGGTTCTGAACGTTCGCCAGGAGTCTGTACATAATACATTTTGAGATGACAGTTTTTGACCAATGGCTTTGTCTAACTGCTCTTTTTTTATTCTGCCTACACCAAGGGTTGTCGAAACTGTATTTTTGTCACGGTCTCTTGCTACTAAAACACAGACCTGCTCCTTGCTAATTCCACGTTTTTTGGCTTTTCCACCACGTTTACGAGGTTTTCTTCCTGTGATTTTCTTCTGTCCTTTTTCAGAGTACAAGAAATAGGTCTCGTCCATTTCAACGATACCTTGAAAGTTCGCTACTTCAATTTGTTTCAGTGCTGATAATAGTTTATGTCTCCAGTAAAACAGTGTGACGTGTGTTACCCCTTTGACCATTTCGGCTGACTTACGGAGGGAGTACCCATCAATCATACATTCAATGAATTTTATCCATTTATTCAGACGACGGGTTCTATAAAGTGCGGTGTTGGTTAAATCGGTGAAAGTGGCAGTACAGGATTTACAGTGATAACGTTGTTTCTTTACTTCATCACCATCTACAAGGGTAGTGTATTTGCCGAATCTGACAACGTGTTTGGATTGGCAGTGTTGGCAGGTATATCCCTGTTTATTTTTGCGTTCAGAAATCTCTTGTAAAGCGTTTCCTGTTGAAGATGAAGCAGTGAGAGCATCGATAAGAAATGCTCGTAGCCTTTGTTTCTCTGCTGGATTTAATTTTTGTATTTCTTTAAGAATATCAGTCGCTCTCACTGTCATCACCAGCATTCAATTGATACTTATATTATAGAACAAATGTTCGTTAAATTCAAATATCAACATTAACCTTTAACATAGCCTTCACAAAAGAAAAAAGATCCCCGAAGTTTCTCGAGGATCTGTAGGTCAGTTCTTTTCAAAGAATGTATCCAGAACATCTTTATAGAGCTCATAGCGAGGTAGCATGTTCTTCGTCAGAACGCCTTCCTCCGCCAGCTCAAAGAATTGTTCTTTTGTCACGAGTTGCGCATCAATGACTTCGCCGATCTGATAGGACAAGTTTTCCAAGCTGATCATTTGTGGCAACCGTGTAGCGTAGACGTCAATCAATGAGTCGTTACGAATGATTTCACCGAGTAAGATGAGCTCTTCCGGGTTTATAAATAAACCTAATTCCTCTTCCACTTCACGCACCGCACCGATCCGGCTGGATTCTCCCACCGTAATCGAACCACCCGTTGACTCCCAAAGCAACCCGCTCGGTTTTGCGGGATCTCGCTGTGACAACAATAGACGTCCATCTGGTAAGAACGTCCAGACGTCGATTACGATATGGTAGTCTCCCTCAGCAAGCGGGGGCACACTGCCTCGCACATGCGTCCGCCCGGTCTTCTCGCGCTTTTCATTATAAACATCCCATAGTTCCATCTGGTTGTCCTCCATCCGCTCTTTCATAGAAGTCTTACTATAGGCGAAAGAGGTTCAGATGTCTACTATGCGATATCCCGCTTTGTAAACGACCAGAATGCCGCAACGATAAAGACTACAAAATACGCTACAAGTACGGTAACAGAAAATGCGAGCGTCATCCCTTCGATGGTAGGCGTGCCTCCGTTAAAGTACTGGCCGAGGTTCAAGTTTGCAAACAAGATGAACTTCACCCAAGCATACTTCGATAAGAACAAGACAAGTCCGTTTCCAGCCATCAGCAAGAAGATGGAAAGGCCAATAGCCATGGCACTGCTTCGGAACAATACCGAAATCATGAATGCAAGAGTCGCCATGACAACGAGTGCTACCAAGTTCAATCCGTACTCCTTAAACGTCGCAGCCCATGCACTAGCAATCTCATAGCCACCCATCGGTTTCGTCAACAGGATGTCTCCAGACAAACCGTTCACACCAAAGAGTACCGCTCCCACTAGGAAAGAGAAAACAAGTAACACGACCATCAAAATTCCCGAAAATAAAAATACAGAAACATATTTCGCAAACAAGATCTTTGAGCGTTGAATCGGACGAATCAATAACAGCTTGATAGTCCCCCACTTGAACTCGTTCGCAACGATACTAGATGCTACGATGATCGTAAAAATGGTGATGAGCAGCAGCAGCATATAGCTCTCATAAGTAAACGTCAGTGCATCGTAGGGAATCGGCTTCTGGTCTTCTTCTAAATAGAACGTGTTCTTTGCCAGTTGCTCTTGATCGAGGTAATAGTTCATGTCCTCTTCATTGGTGTTAGCGAGAATCTTCTCGTTTTCTGCAACAAGCTCTTCTCGCCAGTTGTCGCTATAAACGGTCTCTTGCTCGTCACTTCCGAAGAACTGCGTCATGACGCCATTGACAATGACGAGTACCAAGATGAACCCGATCATCACCCAAGACGATTTGCGATTAAACAGTTTGACTTGCTCGTTCCAGACGAGCTTTAAAAAGTTAGCCAATGACATTCTCTCCAATCAGATCAAAGAATTTGTCTTCCAGAGTCGCGCGCTGATGATGCAGACCATATACAGCTACATCCTTCATGGCGAGTGCTTTGATAATAGCTGGCAGTGCATCCCGATTCGTTGAGAACGTCAACAGGTTGCCTTCTACTACAACGTCCCCTAGAATGTGACTCTTCACGATCTGCAACGCTCCGTTCACTGGCTCTGCTTCTAATTGGACAATGAGTGCCTCATCTTCTACAGTCGTTTTCTTCACTTGTTCAATAGCAATGAGCTTCCCGTTCTTGATGATTCCGATGCGGTCACACATCAACTCGATCTCGCTCAGCAAGTGGCTCGATACGATGACAGCCACATTCTCTTCTTCGGCAAGCTTCCGTAGATACAGACGGATTTCACGAATCCCTGAAGGGTCCAGTCCGTTCGTCGGCTCATCCAAGATCAAGATGGACGGGTTATGTAAAAGGGCTTGTGCAATACCTAGTCGCTGGCGCATTCCGAGTGAATAGCGACCGGCTTTCTCATGAATCGCTTTCTCTAAACCAACAAGCGCCACCACTTCACGAATGCGTTCTTCTGTAATGCCTTCCATCATTCTTGCATACTGCTGCAAGTTCTTCCAGCCGCTGAGGAACGGGTACATCTCCGGGTTCTCAACAATCGCACCCACGTGGCGCACCGCCTGTTTAAACTCGTTTCGGATACTCTTGCCTTCAATCAGAACATCTCCGTCCGTGATGCCCATCAGTCCCACCATCATCCGGATTGTCGTAGTCTTCCCGGCTCCATTAGGCCCTAGAAAACCAAAGACTTCCCCACGCTGAATCTGAAAGCTGATGCCTTTAATAATCTCTTTTTTGCGAATGGTCTTTTTCAAATTGACGAGTTCCATTACTGCCAGTTGTTCCTTCACATCCTCACTCCTTTTATACTGTCTCTAGTACGTACGAAAAAAATGGGAAAAAGTTTCATATTCTTCTCCTCTTTCACCTTCCTAAATTGTCAGAAAACACACTTTTTTCTCCCTATTCTACTGATTTTTACTAAATGTTCGAGTATACTCAAACTAGACAAACGCCATGACGAGAAGGTGAGCCATGAACATTCAGAACCAGTTTGACCCTCTACTTGCATCGCTGTATTCAGCAAATGACTTTTCACGAATCATTGAAAACTTTCCAGACCCCGTCTGTTTATTTACTACGCGTGATCAGAAGTACCCTGACCGCTTATTTTATGTGAACCAAAAAGCACTAGAACTGATCCAGCTCTCCAAAGAAGAACTTTATACCTACACTTGGGAAGAACTCTTTGAGATTCCTTCAGATGGGGACATTGAAGCACTCCGTGAACAGACACGGAACCAAGGAATTCCTATCAAAAGCAGCCCCCTCAAGAAGAATTTGACGGGCTATGCTTTAAAAATTGAGCCCCATACCGTTGCATTAGAATGTGGAGAAGTAATCTGTGTGGTGAGCATCATCAATATCACGGACCATCACAAGACACAGCAACAGCTCAAAAAATCCGAGCAACAATTTGGCTCGCTCTTCACTCACAACCCAGACATTGCATTTTCTTTACATGTAGATGGGCGCATCACATCTATCAATGCGACAGGTCTACAAGTGCTTCACTACAAAGAGGAAGAGATTGTTGAAAAAGATGTCAAAGAATTGATAGCCGTAGACAATCTAAACTTTCTGCGGAAACATTTCTATAAAGTACTGCAGGGCCAACCAGCACGCTTCACTACAAAGATTAAGACGGGGACTTCTACTGTTCTTGATGTAGATGTTACCGCCATCCCCGTATTGGTGAATGACAAAATCACGGGTTTAATCGGTATCGCACAAGACATCACCGACAAAGTGACGATGGAAAACCTGCTTAAAGAGAATGAACAGCGCTACAAAGCCTTGTTTGACTATAACATCAATCCCGTACTGACATTTGATTTACAGGGACGCTTCATCCGAATCAATGCAGCGGCTATGGAACTGATTGATTTCTCTTTAGATGAACTTCTCGGCGAGTCGTTCACAAAGCTCATTGATCCGACACGGCGGAAGGATTCCTATGAAAACTTCCAACTAGTATTGGATGGAAAGCCTCGTCAATACGAGATGACCGTCATCGCGAAAGATGGAACGGAGCGTTTATTGCACGTCATGTTAATTCCTGTTTGGATCGACGGAGAAATCTCAGCTATCCATTGTGTATGCAATGACATTACCGAAATTCGGCGTCATGAAAATTTGGCCAAATTCATGGCTTATCACGACCCGCTGACGTCACTTGGCAACCAACGACTGTTCCAGGACGATTTGACTGAACTGACCACGAAACCCCACCAAGATGGTGAAGTGTCTGCCGTGCTATTGATTGACCTTGACCGTTTCAAGTTCTTCAACGACTATTTGGGACATGAGGCAGGAGACCGGGTACTCTGTGAAGTGGCAGACCGCATAGTTGCATGTGTGGACGGTAACGGAGATGTGTACAGATATGCCGGGGATGAGTTCACCGTCATCTTAAAGAAGACGTGCGAAGCGACGGTTCATGCTGTTGCGGGACGCATCATCGATGAGATGCAACGACCGCTCATTTTAGATGGGTTCGAGGCCGTGCTAACAGCCAGTATCGGAGTGGCGCTGTATCCGAAAGACGCGCAAGACGTCAAAGGCATCTTGAAGTCTTCAGATCTCGCTATGTACCATGCAAAACGTATCGGTCGCAACAATTACCAGTTCTATAACCAGCATATCGGGGGTCTGACGAAGAATACGCTCGAGATGGCTTCACTTCTTCATAGAGCATTACAATATGAGGAGTTCTCGCTCCACTACCAGCCCCAGTACCGGGCGGATACTGAACAACTGGCGGGTTTTGAAGCCTTGTTACGCTGGCACAGTCCGCAGCTCGGGCAGGTGTCTCCTGCAGACTTCATCCCCCTTGCAGAAGAAAACGGTTTAATCGTACCTATCGGAGAATGGGTGCTTCGTAAGGCATGTGAGACGAATAAGAAGTGGCAGCTAGAACACGGGGTCTTCGTACCGGTATCCGTAAACCTCTCACTTCGCCAGTTCTACCAACAGGATTTGGTCCAGCGAGTGGCCGATATTTTGTTTGAGACCGATTTGGAACCGCAGTACTTGATTCTGGAGATCACGGAATCTATTGCGATGCAAGAAGATGCAGCTGCACGAATTTTGCATGATTTACGTAAACTCGGTGTCTGTATTGCAATGGATGACTTTGGGACGGGCTACAGCTCATTCAAACAGCTGCGCTATTTCCCAATCCATCAACTGAAGATTGACCAGGCCTTTATCCAAGATCTAGATTCTGATAATGGCGAAGCGATTGTCGGAGCCATCATCGCTCTCGGTCACAATCTCGGCACAGAAATCGTGGCAGAAGGTGTGGAGACAGAAGCGCAGGCTGTTGCTCTCAAACGTCTTGGCTGTGACCTGTTGCAAGGGTATTTCTATGCTCGCCCACAACCTGAAGAAGCCATTACGGACCTCTTAAAAATACGCACATAAAAAGCCGACTCAGCGTCGGCTTTTACTTTTTGGGAGAGACAAGGCTATTGCCGTCCATATCAAAGGTGTAGACGGAGAACCGGGTATCTGCACAGGACTTTGTGGCATAAAGCGCCTGGTCTGCGCAGTGAATGAGCGTCTTTTTGTCTTCCGCATGATCAGGATACACCGCAATCCCCATATCCACTTTGAAGTCGATGAGATGCCCTTCTATTTGATGCGGTTCTTTAAACTCCTGAACAATACGACGGGCTACAATCAGCGCATCTTCTGCTGTTTCGAGTCCTGGCAAGATCATAGCAAACTCATCCCCGCCAAGACGCCCTACCGTATCTACTTCCCGAACTGTCTTCTCGAGTTTCCGGGCAATCTGCACGATGACCGCGTCCCCTACGATATGTCCGTAAGTATCATTGATGCGCTTAAAGCGATGTCCATCCAAAAAGATGAGCCCCACTTTCGTGCCATTCCGTCGAGCCAGTTGAATAGCCATCGTCAATCGATCATCAAATAGTCTACGATTTGGTAGCTCAGACAAATAATCATAGAAAGCCATCTTGGCAAGCTTCTGCTCGATCTCCTGTTTCTCTGTGACGTCTTTCACGATAGCTAGCACGTATTTGCAGCACTTCTCTTTGTCCGACAAGGGGTACATCGTGGTCTCTCCTATGTACCGAACTCCCGGCGCTTTGATCGTATGAAGATACTTGATTCCCTCTTTTAATTGTGACACATGTTCATACTGCTTGTGCAGAAACTGGCCTTCTTCCTTGTCCTCGATTACCTCGAGCACCGTGCGCCCGATAATGAGGTCGTTTAGCCCAACGAGCTTCTTTACAGACTGATTGATATAGCGGTAGCGGAACTGGTCTTCATCGACTTCCACTAGAAACACCAGATCTTCTACATAATCAAACAGACGCATAAAGTTCAAATCACTTTCCAAGGCGTTTGAAATAAGTTCAGCCATGTCAATCTCCTCTCCGTCCAATATCCAATAATTTACTTCCTATATAGTTCATGTTATAGGTCTTGAACAAAAAAATATTGATTATTTTGACACTTTAATATTTTCCATCACAAGAAAATTGATTGAATATTTAGTCTTATTTTACTAAACTACTCTCTACTTGGTCAGGAACTTATGAAGTATTGATCCTTAAGTTTAAATATTTTCTAGCTTACAAATACGAACATATGACTAAATAAATCGAATAAAGGTACTAGTTTATTCTTTTTAAATACATATTTATTGTTATTCGATAAACATCATGCTATTATCTCCTTAATCTTAGTTAAGGAGGTATGAGCATGGAGCATTCTGTAGAACTTACTAGACCCTATTCTCTTATCCACTTTGTAACGTATCAGCTGCGAGCTGCTATTTTTCCTCTGTTCATCTTTGTGATTCTTGGCACAACGCTTGTTATCGATCTGCCCTTTCTCGCCAGATACGATTGGCTGCTGATCTTTTGTCTGCTCATGCAGTTCGTTATGGTCAAAACAGGCTTAGAGACCGTCGATGAACTCAAGGTCATCACCGTCTTTCACTTGATTGGCTTGTTGATGGAGATATTCAAGGTGAATATGGGGTCCTGGAGTTACCCGGAAGAAGGTCTGTTTAAAATTATGAACGTTCCGCTCTTCAGCGGCTTCATGTATGCAAGTGTCGCGAGCTATCTCTGTCAGTTTTGGCGTATCTTTGATGTGAAACTACTCAAATGGCCCTCTCTTTATTTAGCTGTTCCTCTTGCCACTGGTATCTATTTAAACTTCTTTACGCATCATTACATATGGGATTTCCGATGGGTGCTATTTGGACTTGTTGTCGTTGTGTTTTTCCGCACAAAACTCACGTTTTTTTACAACAGTTCTCGCGTCCACTTGCCTCTTATCGTCTACTTCTTCCTCATCGGCTTGCTGATCTGGGTTGGCGAAAATATTGCGACGCTTCTTGGTGCGTGGCATTACCCTGACCAGCAAGACGGCTGGCAGCTCGTTCATCTTGGCAAAATCAGCTCTTGGCTCCTTCTTGTCATCGTCAGCTTCTTGATCGTAGCAAACTTGAAAGTCGTGAAAGAAAAGATTACGTGAAAAAACCTTCCTCAACTTTCAGGAAGGTTTCGTTATCCACAGTTTATATAGAAACAACCGGCACTACTTATCCACATGTTAGCAAGTTTACTTTCAAACTTTATCCACATTACCCCTTGATAAGTAGTAGAGTTCTCCACAGGTGGATTGTTAAGAAGTTTGAATGGACTTTGTTACTTCTCAAGAAATTCAATAAGTTTCTCGGCAGCTAGTGTCGTATCTTCTTCTACTACGTATTCTTCAGCAGCTTTGTTTTCAGTTTACAGCAAAACATCTAGACGGTCGATGGCAAGCTTACAGGCATTGTTTGTGTGCGTTACATAATAGAAGTGGGGACGAGCCTCCAATTCTGCTGCCCTTTCAGTTCTCCATTGTTCTTCGAGCCCATTAGAAGGTAGGAACCCACAATCGAAACGGAAGAAGGTGTCGGACTTGAGACGTTTGACCAGATGCTTAATTATCGGGATTCGCTTCACCACACGAGCGATCAATGAATAGATCATTGCACCGTAGTTCCGTTCTTTTGGGGCCTCACGTATCGTCTTCTTATCAAATACACGAGGGATCGGCGAGATATCAATGGCAGCAAAGGTTGCATTTATCTGGGGAGCAGAATTGCTTGGAGGCATTCAAATTATTTGTGGTAACCTGGCGTTTGTAAGACGTAAATAACTGTGATACCATCATTATTTATAAAGCACGAGTCCCCCATTTTAGGGATACCAAACCACTGGAGGAAATACTAATGAAAATTTTAGTTACTGGAGCAACAGGGAAATTAGGGACAAAAGTTGTCGAAACACTATTGAAGACAGTACCTGCAAGTGATTTGGTAGTGAGTGTTCGAAATCCAGAGAAAGCAGAAGACCTTCGTACTCGTAAAGTGGAGGTCCGACAAGGAGATTTTGACCACCCAGAAACATTAGATACTGCTTTTAAAGGCATTGACCGATTATTGATTATTTCTGCAGATGGTGACAATGAAACAAGAATTCAACAACATACGAATGCTGTCAATGCAGCTGAGCGTGCAGGCGTAAAATTTATAGCTTATACAAGTTTGGCAAATGCAACAGAGAACAAGATTTTCTTGGCTCCACCTCATGTTGCAACAGAAGCCGCTATTCTTAAGACAGGTATTCCATATTCTTTCTTGCGTAACAACTGGTATTTGGAGAACGAAATTGGCAGTATTCAAGGTGCTATAGGGGGAGCTCCATGGGTAACTTCTGCTGGAGAAGGTAAAGTAGGCTGGGCACTGCAACAAGACTATGCAGAAGCAGCAGCCGCAGTGCTTGTTGGAGAAGGTCACGAAAATACGACCTATGAACTTTCTGGTCCTCTTTTAACTCAAGAAGAGTTGGCATCTGCTCTTGGAAATGTATTAGGTAAAGAAATACCTGTCCAACAAGTTGATGATGAAAAATATGCAGAGATCATGAAAGGCGTAGGTTTACCTGATTTTGTGATTCCAATTGTAGTAGGTATTCAAGAAAGCATTCGAAACGGGTCACTAGAAGTTAAAAGCAATGATTTTGAGAAAGTCCTTGGTCGTCCGGTAACTCCGATTCACGAAGCACTTAACCAACTTGTTAAAGAAATTTCATAAGCAAAATAAAAATGAGGTTAAAAAAACCTCCTCTACATGTGTAAATGAGAGCGTATCACAGTGAAAACTGCGATACGCTCTCATTTTTATAAAGACATGACCAAGTACCACTTCGGACATAAAATGATACCACCTCGGTACCCTGTCTGCCAACGCAGCACCATTCTATTCCTGACCAACCAGCTATGTCAAATTGAGAGCAGAAGATGGTTGAACTCGTCCTATGGCGACTTTTCTTCACGCCAATTCACCTTCGATCACCTTTTTGATCATACGGTCATCAATGATTCGTGCGCCGTTCCAAGCTGCGAACAGGAGGCAATGTGTAACCAACTTGTTGATCAGTCGCGATGGATCCAACTGGTCTGTGAATTGACGGATTGCCGTCGTCTTTCCGAGTTGTAGCCAGGTATCTCAAGATTCTCTGTCATGGATAGAAATAACTCGTTGTATTCTTCATAGCTTAAGATCTCTGCATTTTCCTCTGCGTGGGCAGCTGAAACCGATGGTCTCTCTATACATATTTCTGCGATTCTTCACACCTCGCTAGAACCATTGCTCCTGCTAATAAACACGTTCAAGATGGAAGGTCCTATCTCAGCTCAATGATAGGACTACTTCAAAAAGATATGAAAAGAGTTTAGCGCCATCCAGATTGTGCAATAAGAGACTAGAATAGTTGATGTGCTTTCCTGTAACACAACTATTCCCTATCTGCACTAGCGTTACCTCAATTCCTATTCTTTTAAAAAAGGAGGTCTTTCGATGAATAAAATTTTTACTATAGTGGCGTTCATTGGGGTACCGCTCACAGTAGTCGCTTCCCTCTTGCACTGGTCGAGCATTGCGATGTTTGCCATTTGTGCCATCACGGTGATTGCAATTTCGAGCATTATGGGTCGCGCAACAGAGAGTTTGGCGATTGTCAGTGGACCGCGAATCGGCGGCTTATTAAATGCGACGTTCGGAAACGCTGTAGAACTCATCATTTCTATTTTTGCCTTACAAGCCGGACTCGTAGGTGTTGTACTCGCGTCTCTGACCGGTTCCGTAATCGGGAACTTGTTACTCGTGACCGGACTGTCGTTCTTTGTAGGGGGACTGAAGTTCAAACGCCAAACATTTAGTATTTTTGATGCCCGACACAATTCAGGACTTCTTGTCTTTGCTGTGATTGTGGCATTTGTGATCCCGGAAATTTTTTCGATGGAGATGAATGAAACGGCTTCGATTCAATTGAGTGTCGGAATCTCTATCATTATGATTGTCCTTTACTTGGCGGGTCTCTTTTTCAAACTCGTCACACACCGCGGTGTCTACTCACGCGAAACTACTGCGGAAAGCGAAGCACATAGCGAAGAGGAACAGGCCGAGTGGGGCAAATGGAAAGCGCTGCTTATTTTATTACTAGCCACGCTTGCCGTCGCTTATGTCTCGGAGAATTTGGTTCATACGTTTGAAGATGTAGGAGAACGATTCGGTTGGAGCCAATTATTTATCGGGGTAATCATCGTTGCCATTGTCGGAAATGCAGCTGAACACTCATCCGCCATTTTGATGGCATTTAAAAACAAGATGGATATTGCGGTAGAGATCGCAATTGGTTCGACATTGCAAATCGCGATGTTCGTTGCACCGATCTTAGTCATCGTGTCGCTCTTTATGGACACCCAAATGTCCCTTGTCTTCACGGTTCCCGAGCTAGTCGCGATGGCGACTGCTGTCTTCTTAACCATTGCTGTCTCAAACGATGGCGAATCGAACTGGTTTGAAGGCCTGACGTTGCTCGCTGCCTATGTCATTATGGGTATTGGTTTTTATCTTCTGTAACCTAACTACAAGCCATCCTCACCCAACTTGCGAACCTACTTGTGTTGGACACAGGTAGGCGCATGGGGTGACAAATTCCGAGCTCTCGCACTCTGGATGTTCAGACATATTTCAGAAAATCTCGGTTCACTTTCTCTTCATCACGAGTCGTAAACTGCAACACAAAAGCTTTCCGGTCTTCTAAAGTCGGCAGCTCTCGGAAATGCTCTTGAATGTTCTTAGAAAGGAACGCACTCTCATAATCTGGATCCTCATTCAGGCGAACCAACTCTCCATAGAATCGCGTATCTTGAATCGCTTCTAACTGCCCCTTCACTTTTTGCCACTTCGCAATGCGAGGCGCTAGCTTTGGTCGCTTCCATGGTTTCATCTCTTCTTGGAGCTGCATCACAAAGCTCTCCACTTCCGAAATACACTCATCGAGCTTCGCATACGTATACGTTTCCGAATGCGGCAGAATCTGATCCTGGTAGCGCATATAGCGCACCTGCTCATACTCTAGTTTGCCAAGCTCCGTTTTCTTCACCAGCTTGTTCCGGTGCCACTCGTGCTTCTTGTCATTTAATTCTGCGAGCCCCTTCAAGACCGCTGGTGCCATCGCTAGAGCAGCTTTCACCATCTGCGGGTTCTTCTTGTAAGCCTCGACACCTTTGGTTCCTAGATCTCTTAGGACTTCTATTGGGATTTTGGGCATGGTGGGTGGCCTCCTCTCATTTAATCTATTTCGGACTATCATTTTGTTGTACGTATATATTCACGTAAATGATTCAAAGCAGCGCTATACATGTTATGACCTCTCTTGTTCTTTTCTTGAAACGAGGAGTTATCTAAAATCTCATCTATATAAGAATCATCTGTCATTGCGAATAAGTCTTTTGACTCCAATCCCCAGGATGGAAGCTCATTTCTCAAAGTTTCTATTGCTCCATAATAGTGCTTTACAGAACTTGGCGATAACATTCTAGAAGTCTCTAACCAGACTTTAAAATCTTCTCCATTCATCAGAAACACTCCTATTTAAGATTTTCTTAATTCATTTATGATGGTCTGATATCCCGTCAAATTTCCTTTTCCTAGACCTGAATAGTAATCGACATGCTGTTGAGCCGCATCTAGTGCTTTTTTAAATGCCCCATCGCCATAATCTTTACGGATATTGTTTAGAACATATAAATTAGACTCATTGTTGAATGCTCGTTTATACACTTTTCCTTCCATCATAGCTAAGAAAATCGTTATGAAGTCACTGGCTGATCCTGCATTCATCCCAGTCGTTTTATTTATTTGATCTTTCCCTTGTGTTCGACTCAAGCTCCCTGCATATACTTTCTTAGCAACCTCATAGGCCCCTTTTGTCATATCCATTGTAATCTTCATCAATCTCCACTCCCTTTGTGAATTTAAGTTAATCCTAACATATGGATATGCAGCCTGTACTTAGCAGATTTTAGTGTTGTACACCGTCATTGATCAGCAATGATTTAAGATGGCTTCTAACATACTCAATTATGGTAGGATGGATATAATAGTACTTACATATTTTTGAAAGGAAGTTTAATGATGAGTATATTCCGCAGATTCTCTGCCGTGTTTACACAATCAAACGCTTCGAATGGCACGTCTATGCCTAAAAGAGCTTGTTATTTTTGTAAATCTAAATCTTGAAATTTAAGAGTATATAGGAATGAAAACTATTAAAAGTTAAAAGTTTGTCCTCTTTGTGTAGAATACGCAGAGAGATGGGGATTTTTCAAATAGCTTGAAAAAAATGATGGATTTAAGAAAGCGAGGTGACGACATGGTAGCAGGTTGGCAGTTAAATGAGGGCGCAATACGCTATTCAAACGCATCTGACGACGAATATTTTGCAGCAATTATGAAGGCACTCTCAAATCAGTCTGCAAAAACTACAAGTTATAAATTCGGACTTCTACGCGCCATTTTAGAGAATCTGTATCAAACTGATGGTGAATTCAAAATTTCCTACCCACAACTTGCTCATTCATTAGCAAAGTTTTATTGGAATCTGGTTGTAGAATACGAGTACCAGCAAGGTCATCGTTCTCAAATTGTTACGCTGCTTTTAACTGTCAAAGAGGCATACAATATCCCGTCAAAAGTAAGTTATGAGTTTATTAACCCTGTAACGCAAACTTTGATCGAGAAAGAAATTACTTCTAAAATCCTAAAAAAATATGTTATTGGAGCATTGTTCGAAGATACTAATAGACTTCTTTACTCTTTTTCTAAGAAAGGTGAGTTATTGCAGTTTTCTGACACAAGTCTTCATTTTTTACGAAAATACCAAACCACCATCTTCAAACTGACTACATACGAATTAACAAAATACATACAAGTTCAAAATCCTTTAATTGAACAGCAAATCTTAATAGAGAATATCGAGAACATCACGAAAAGATCTTCTCTGCTGCAATTTCAGAAAGAACTTATTTCCCTTACAGGTGCTGAATGTTTCTATACAGAGACACCTCTACAACCCTTTAAACGGAACATCGCTGTTGATCACTTCATCCCTTGGTCGTTCATCCATTCTGATGATTTGTGGAATCTTGTATTAACATCTCAGACTCTTAACTCGAAGAAAGGTCGTAAGTTACCAAATGAAACATATCTAAATAAACTGCACAACAGAAATGAAGAATTTAAGAACTCTGAAGAAATACATGTGCGGTTGGCATTTGAAGACTATGAATTTCAAATTCTTAAGGATTTATATAGGTATGCTGATGTAAATGGATTTGAAGTGGGGTGGAAATAATCATAAGAATTGGGAATACGAGAATCTTACTAATAATTTTTATAAGACAAAGCCTAAATATCGTCCCTAATATTTTTAGGTACGAGATATTTAGGCTTAAAAAATTCTATTAGAAACGATTATTAAATTTATTCTTTTCAAAACAAATCATAATATTTCAAATAATTAACTTAATTCCAAAAAGTATTTCTTTAAAAAAGATTTAATTGTTGCACACTAATTGTATCTCTTGAATTAACTCTTTCTACTGCCCATTTAGCTATTGGATCCGCCACTGCTTTTGCTAAAAGCACGGGTACTGCATTTCCTATTTGCTTGTATTGCTTATCTAATCGATTATTATGAGATACCTTATCATTTTCACCATCATCAAAATAAAACCAGTCAGGAAATGTTTGGATTCGAGCTATTTCTCTAACTGATAAACGTCTGTGTTGGCTCTCTCCGTTCGGAAAAATCCATTTATTTGAATTCACTTTCTCCATCGACAAACCACCAGGATGTAATGGTGCTTGTCTACCAGATGCCTGTATAGTAAAACTTTGGTCATCCCACTTCTTTTTTCGATTTCTCGACATGTAGATACTTGAATAAGACCCAGTAAAATAAGGTCCTGGATTTTTTTCTAAATCTCCAATTGCATCACGTAAAGTTACATAGGGAAGAAGATGTTGTCCGTCACCGTGAGATGGTTCCGGAAAGTTATATTCGTAGTCTAGATCTTCTCTTACTCCAACTAGAAAAACTCTCTCTCTTAATTGGGGAACACCGTAATCTCTAGAGTTTAGTAACTTATACTGTACTCTATATCCAGCGGCCGAGAAATCTTCTGCGATTTGCTTTATAACTTCACCTTTTCCTAGGGTAAGCATGCCCTTTACATTTTCAGCAACAAAAACATCTGGTTTGGCCTGCGTCAGACATCTTATAAAATGAATGTAAAGAAAATTTCTTTCATCATCTATTAAACGAGGTCCCGCCTCACTAAATCCCGGACATGGAAAACCTCCAATCACTAAATCTGCTTTTGGAAAGTTTCTCACTCTTCTTATGTCTAATTCATGTTGGACAACGGTATTGGGAAAGTTTCGTTTATAAGATGCATTAGCTTCTTTAAACAAATCATTAGAGTAAATAGTATGAAATACGCTCTCTTCACGGATATTATTAAATTGATCTTTATCTTTAAAGGCTTGCATACATATTTGCTCATCTAAAACTGCTGATAATCCAGCAAGTTCAAAGCCGAGGTCCAATCCACCACACCCTGAAAATAGGCTGATTACATTTATTTTATCTTGTCTATATTGAACGTCATGTAAATAATCATTGTCTATCTTAGAATCTAAAATCTTGGCATTTTCTTCAATGATCTTTTGTTCCAAAATTCGCTTCACGTCTTCAATTTTATAATCGGGAGCTGGTTTAAATTTCCCACGCCCTTTTTCATTTAACTTAATGTCAAAACCTGTAGATGTTTCTGTCAATTCCATAAAAACCACCTCCTGATATGCTCCTTATTATATCAAATGGTTGCATAAAAGGCCAGTTTAGAAAATTGCTATACTTATATGTACTATTTTTTTACAATACTCCACTCATTTACATTGTTTGGAGTGATGTCATCTGTTGTATTTATGTTAAGTTCTTGCAATGTATCTTCTAATTTTTCTTTTACTTGTTTACCTTTTATGGATAAAGGATTATCAAACTCTAAATAAGGTTTCAATTGATTATTTTCTGCTTCCCACCTAATATATACCGACAATGCTCTATTACCTTCAATCTTTTTTTCAAAACTCCTATAATTTAGAGCTTTACAAACAAAATAAACATTTGGATTATAAGTTGCAAAATCATATAAATCCACTAATGCATCCACAGCATCTTGTATATTAGTAATTGAATCAATATCAGAATTAATTATGCAATTGGCTATTCCTGAATTTGTAATAGGAACGTCATTTACAAATGCGTGTCGTTTCGTCTTATCTAATTTTTCACCAGCATATACTTCATATACTTCGTTTTGTGTCAGATTTGCTATACCTGATAATCCTCCACCGATTTTATTTATCAACTCAAAGCGCCAGCCTAATGTGATTGAACCTTTGCTAGTTCTACCATGACCTACTTTATATATTAACGGCTTTTCATAAAACTTATCTTTAATACTCCTTGTGAAGTTGGTAATTACTTGTTGCCAGTTAGGACCAAAAATCTGTATAGCACGATCTGAAGTCATTTTATTCTCTAAAAAGTCTGCATTGCGTTGTTTAAAAGATATTTTAAAATCTATTAAACTGCTATCATTTAGATTTTCACTACGCACAAATATGTCTGTTTTTGGTTCCCCTTTTCGCGTTCTCGGTTTACCGGAAAGTACCACTTTATATACTTGATTATTATAAAAAAAATGCTCTCCTGTAGAAAATAAAGATAAAATGTATCGCTCTGAATTACCGAAATTAACCAAAAAAACACCTCCATAGTATATTGTAATTATATACTCAAGAGGTGTTTATTCCTATTTATAGTTAACTTATCAAGCTTATATTTACAGAAATATTTATTGTAGGATAAGTTAATTATGTTTCAAACCTTATTAACTATTACTATCTTTTATACTTTCTCTAGAAATTTCTTGATTTCATAAATAGAATAGGCTGGTTTTCTTTTATGTATCATTGCATGACAATTTGGACAAACTGGTTTTAAATCCATAATAGGATCTATTTGATATTCTTCACCTATAGTACTAATTTCAATTTCATGATGAACATGTATAAATTCTTTACCTACTTCACCATATTTATTTTCAAAATTAAAATTGCAACAAACACAGTTATAGCCGTAATAGGCTAAACAAGCATTCCTTGCTCCAGGATTACGTTCATATCTTGTTGCCAAACTATCTTTTTTAGCACCTTCTAAAAATAACTTTCGTTGATTAATTTGAAAGCCTTTAGGCACTATAGTTTCCTTTGAATTATGAAAGCCCCAAACAATATGCACTGGCTTATTGTCTTCGAAATCTTTTACATATCCTAATCCTCGAAAAACAAACTGTACATCTTTACTATCTTCTCTAGTAAATATATATATATCATAATTTCCACTCATCATATTTGTAATAGTCTTAGTATGAAGTGACTCAGTACCTTTACTGTACCAATATAATGAATTATAAGCTAATAAGTTGGGGTAATCATGTCCTGTTCGTCCCGCAGCTCCAACATTCGCAAATATAAAATAACAATTCTCGAAAGACGTGTATCCCGTACCCCAGATACCTCCTATTAGATCTGGCTCAGGATGACCAATAAGTTTTTTCACTTCCTTCCTGCTATACATTTCACCTATTTTAAAATCAAATTTCATTAATATTCACCTTCCAAATTAAGTAATAATGTTACAATAAATATAACCTTCTTATAATTCGAACATGAATTTTTTATTTCATCCATAACATAATAGGAGTTGAATATACTTAATTATGATTAACTGTTACTTTGATATTCCAACCAATATAGACAGAAAAAATGTAAGGGGAAGTTCTGTCCATTTATTAAATACTTTGCTTAATGAATTAATACATGCAAAAGAAATACATATCTCATTTTTCCTTTTTAATAATCCTTATTTACAAAAATTCCTTGAAGAATTAAGTAAAAAAGGATGCAAAATAAAAATTTATTCTATTCCTTTGAGCGGTTATGATCAAAAGAAAAGTACTCTTTATGTAAATAAAAAAAGCAGTGTATATGAGTCAAAATTAGATTATGGTCAAAAGATATATAAAAGAATTCTAAGATTCCCAGCTATAGAATTAAAAATCTTTCCTCATACATATGTATGGCATAAACAAAAAACATCAAGAGGTAGAAATTCCTACTCATTACACAATAAATCTATACTTGCTGTTTTTCCAGAAGAGACTAAATGCATTTCTACGTCTTGTAATTTTGCACTTGGGGATCCTGCACACAGTGAAAATATGCTTGTAATATCAAACGATAACTCAACAATACAAATGTTTAGAGACTACTTTTCATTATTAGATAGTTGGTCCATTAATTATAAAAATTACGTTGATGATAATAACCATACTTATGTAGTAACCCCAAGCATTTTAGATCCTGACAAGTATTCAAATTGTTATTTTACAGCGCCTTTTATTAAATACAAGGAAATAGGCAGTAATCATTATGTTCAAAACAAAATAATCGATTACATTTTAAATGCCAAAAAAAGAATCTATATTTGTGGGCAACACGTCAGTGACATTAACTCATTTGATAAAAATTCCAAAAGTATAGTAGATAGCATTATTAACAAAGCTTCAACGCCATCTATAGACATAAAAATCTTAAAACAAACATTATCCTCTCATCAAAAACAAGGAACAAGAAACGTTGAGGCTGAAAAAGCAATGAAAAAATTCTCAAGTATTTCCCAAAGATTCAATCATCCATTAATTCATGACAAATTTATAGTAGTTGACAATATATTAATCGTTACAACTGCAAATTTTACTTCTACTCAATTTGCCTGGGCAGAGAAATATTCTATGAAATATCTTTTAGATTCAGGTGAAGAAGAAGTTATTATAAACACTTTTTCTGAAATCAATAGTTTTCATTTTATTGAAGATCAAAATTCTGTAAACCTCTATTTGAATCATTTCAATAAATTATGGGATAAAGCTAATGCTATATTATAATTTTTAAAGTAATAATGGTATAAAGGTTGACTCATATTCAAATGTAATACTAGTTAACCTTTTTATTTTATTTGCTTCAGTAAAAAATCACTAATACTTATCTGAAATATCCAATTGTAGGATCTACTAAAAGACTTCTGTCCAAATACAAGTTCCAATATTCACAAGAAGTTTCTGGAATATGTGAGCAGTTATAACAAGCAGCCCCATTTATTCCGTTAATACCTTGCCCTTGTGTCGTTCCTATTTCTGTACATACTGGATCAGAGCTACACCATTCCGCATTATTTTTTGCTTTATCAATAATGTGGAAAATTTTATCTTTCAACCCTAATCGAACTAATCCACCTAGTGTTCCTTCAGCATCGCCAGCAGAAATATAAATTAAAACCCCACACTGATTCTCATCAAGATATAATCTTTCTCGAATAGATGCACGACTGTATCCACATATGTTTGCTAATTCATCGATTAAAAAATGAGAAAATGTGTGCATCATAATATTTCCGGGCGTTAATATCATTTCTTCACGATGATTTACATGTGATACGCGCGCAAGATAATTTTCAAAGTATGCTTTTACATTTGATGAACTTTCCCATTTTTTTATTTTTTTCACATTAAATTGCAGGAATATTCCTTCACCATAAACCTCATTTACAGGCAACCAAAGCTCTTTTGCATCTTCTATATTTTTATATAACAAATGATAGTAACTACTATAATCACTCATCGATTTATAATCTTTGCGATCAAATCCATAAAGAGCGGTTGTTTCTTTTAGTCGCAGTACTCTAGAGATTCTTTCAAAGTATTCACTGAAGTAATTTTCCTCTTTACCATTTTTTTCAAATGTCCATTCGGGGACTACTTTGAGTTCCCTAGTATTAACTTTACCAATAAGTTTTTCAAATTCTTTCTCCTTGATCAAACTCCCTGGTCTCTCTAATTCTTCTTCTGTGTATTGATATTGAGTTCCAGATTCAAGATATAGCAAAGCTTCATGAAAATCTTCATCAGATGTATTTTTATCAATATCAAACCTTAAACTGTTACGAAGAAACTGAACTCTGTTATCAACACCGGCAATAAGTTTTAGATTTTCCCGGACTGTCATCTTGGAAGGTGATTGTACAGCAGATACTATCGCATCTACGCTGTCAGTATAATCTCCAGGAATTGCTAAAGCACTGATTTTTCTAGCCATATAAACATTGATAGAGTTTCGTAGTATAGCTACAGGAGCAGCGCTGCAAATTTCTTTTTCAGTTCCACACCATGGTCTTTCACCAGGGCAGGTATAAGGAGCATTCTTATTCTTATTCAAGTTATCACCTAAATAACTTGTCCCCGATTCTTTCTTCTCAGATGTAATGCGATTCAAATCGCGAGAAGAGTTACAGGCTTTACAGCTAACACTCCAGGAATCAAGCGTTGTTCCCCCACTTGTTTTTATTATTAAATTTCCTTTGCAATTAGTTTCCTCAGATCCATGGACCCATTCTCGCCAAGGGAAATCAGATAAATGTCCATGCTCGCAAATAACTACAAATGGGACCTGTTTAAAAATACGTTTTTGTATACACTCCGGACAATCTGCGAACGAACTGCTCTCATCTAATTCAAATTCTTTCAGAGTTTTGCAATATCCACAATAATGCCATTTCGGAAAACGCATAAGGGGAATTATCAAATTAGTATTGGGTACAACGTCCATCTTATTAGTTGATCTTTTTCTAAATTCAGGAGGAGTATAGAATTTATCGACTTTTAAAACACTTTTAAGACGCGGTTCGTTTACTTCAAATTCTTTTAAATCACTCGATTCATTTCCATAAAAATCTCTGAACCATAAATCTAAGGCGCCAACAACTGCCGTTTCACCTTCAGGACTAATTACTAATGCACCAGGTCCTTCAGTTCCTACTAATTTTGAACGTCTCATAGGTAAATTTTTCATATTTATCCTCCTTTACCAAACAAACTCATCAAAGTCTTCGTCTAAAGGCGTAATAGTCGCAATACATTCAGTGTCAACACTTCTAAGCGAGTTTATAACAGGAATACTGCTTGGATATTTATCAGCATCAGCTAATTTGCCTGCTTCCCGCATTAAACCTCTTTGAGTGTCTGAGACTCTCCAAGACTCATATCTACCCGTGTATAGTAAGTGCATAAAGTTTGCAATCTGTCTTTCTACTAAATTTGATTGCTCTGGATCTATTAAATTTACACGATTTAATAATCTTGATTTAAAATTCAAATATCTTGAGTCTTGAGATACACTTTTCAATGAATCTCTAGTTGGAGCTTTAGCTAATTCACTATTTAGGCGTTGACGAAGAAATCCTATAAGTACTGCAGATAATCCTCGTTCAAGAGCTGCGGATGAAAATGGTGTAAGACTTGTCGTTTCTACTTGTGCATACAATCGTTGATGGTATCCAATAAAATGTTCGTAATGTGATTTGTCACGTGAATTTTGATTGGAATATATAGTCACAATTAATCCAGGTCTAGTGTCTGGTCGCCGCCCTACTCTACCACTTACTTGAATGTATTGTGCTGTCATTTTTGGTTGACCTACAATCCCCATAAGCGAGAGCCGATCTATATCAACACCCACTTCAATAATATTGGAAGCTAGACACGCATTTAATGCTCGACTATACCCTTTATTATTTTTTGATTGATATGTAACATTTAATTCATCAATTGTTTTTGTAATCTCGTTACTTTGCTTTCTAGAAGTAAGCTCTAAAGAAGAAAAAATTATCCGCTTGTCCTTTAAATTTATTCCCTCTCGTTTTACTAAAGCATCAATATATGTTGGAATATCGCTACTAAAAAGGTTTAACCCAGCACCAAGATCACGAAGGCTGTTATAAAATGATAACAGTGTCCAAAAAGGATCTTTTTGGTCTTCGGGGAAACCGTTTACCTTCTGCATGATTGCTGAATACGTCATTACTTGGGCCATTAAAATGCGTACTTTTGAAGGAAACACTCCAATGTATTTTCGCCCTGCCTTCGGGACACCTTCTTGATCCAATGCTACTTTGGAGAAAAAAGAATCATCAATATCTATTCCTGGATTTGGGAAGAGGCGTGCATGTTCTCGTCCAAATAAACTTTTCGCTTGTTCTTCAAATTCTTTAATCGTTGCAGTTGCTGAAATGATCTTTGGTTTAACTGGAATTTTGCCTCGATCGTCTATACATAGCTCCTCTATCAATATTTCATAAAGACCAGTTAAAGTACCCAAGGGACCAGAAATTAGATGAAGTTCGTCTTGGATAATAAGCTGAGGAGGCGAAACTTCTCTTACACCGTCTTCATTGATACCAAATAACTTTCTCGCTTCAAGACGCCAAGTTACTTGTACAAATTTATCAATTGTCCCAATTAAGAAAGTAGGTCTTTTCTTGTAAATTACCTCATCGACAAAGTATACCGGTATCTCATTATTGAAATGACAACTTTTATCTGGACAATGGACAATTAATTCCCCATCTCTCAATTTAAATCCCAAAGACTTTGATTCATTACGTTTGGATTTTTCACCTCTCACTTCTACCTTTCCTATCTGACAGCCACACCACGGGCATCTTGTAATACCTATGTGCTCAGCTCCTTGAGGTTTCTCCATCTTACGCACCTCGCGCAATGCATCTTCTATGCGATTGGGAGTTGTCTTTGCACCTACCCATATTCCAATTGAGTATGGAGTAACTCCAAGCTCACTAACATTTTCACGTCGAATAAACTCCATGGCGCAAATTAATCGAGAAGCTCTTTGGAATTGATCTGCAGTCAATAATCGTAGTGTATAACGCATGATTATATCTACACCATCATCTGTATTGTCCAATAAACGTCGATAGAACATCTGAAATGCTGCAACACTTAGATATGCTTCCGTTTTGCCTCCCCCTGTAGGAAACCATATTAAATCCACGACTTCTCTGTCTAAAGATTCTTTATCGACGAGAGATTGTATTGACATTAGAAGGAAAGCAATTTGAAATGCACGCCAGCTATTTTTCTGCTTTTCGATTTCAATCATATTTTCCATGACTTCTTCAAAAGGTCGATCTATTATCAGTTCTAACTTATTATTTGATTCAGGATATTCGTAATGAGCTTTTCTTGGGATTTTCCCATTAATTTGTTGTAACAGCATAGCTTTGTTCGCATATTTAAAAGCTTTCAATACTTTAGAATCTTTTAGTAATTCTAGACCCCTTTCCATTCTATAAAGGCTTTCCTTACATAGATTTATATTGGCTATAGCAACGTTTCGTAATTGCGGTCGTTTAATTTCACTTAAAGTCTCAAGCTCCTTTTGATAAATCCAATCTTTATATCCTTTAACAAGTGGGTATAGGATTTTCAGTAGCTCTTCATGATTTGAAATATTCATCAAATCTCGCATTTCTATTTTCAAAGATTGTTTTGTTCCATTTATTTCAATTTCTATATCTGGCGTCATACTTTCTGTTTCATATGTAGGAATAAATGTTGTGGATATTTCGCTTATTTTTTCTGACTTGTAATTCCAGTTAACAGAACAGTTATGACCAAATGCATAATTAAATTTATTTTTAAACAAAAGTTCATTATTCCACTCGCTATCAGACATTTCTAAATTTCGCTCAGAGGCACTAGGATAATTTAAAAAATCCCCTTCCTGTGCTTGCAAAATAATTTTTGATTGAAAGACACTATATTCATCCTTACTGAACTGTACCGGTGTAGGGGTTACGTTAATTACTGTAACCGTAAATAATGAATATTCTTCTTTTCTGCGACATTGAATATGAAATTTTAATTTTAATCGTGGCACTGGTGTATTTAGAGAATCAAGCAATTCTAATTCATATTCATTCAGACTTATTCTTTTTGTAAGATCAAAGTCTGATAACTTAACTTCTAATTGCGTGTAAACAGTTTTGCGCAACCACCAATCCTCTTTAAATTTGTAATTTTTATCTTTCGCTACAATATCTGCTTGAATACGATGCTTATCATAAGCCCCGCCTGTAAACCCAATTTTAAAACTCGTTGCATCATTGGAAAGACAAAATGTTACTCCCATACTAGCTATATTTTTGTCATTCTGTTGAACTTGTGGAGGAACCTCCTCGAGACCTTCCTGTTCTTCAAATCCTCCTGTTTCATCCTCATTTTTATTTTTATAAAACTCATTATCAGTCGATTCAGGTTCAAGTTGTTCATAAATTTCTTCTTCAACACTTGTTGCTTCAAATGGGTATAACATACCTGCAGCATAACGTCTTGAGGGTGCTTCTCCTTGTAAAACCTCTTCCTTTTCTGTTCCGTAAATATAATAGTAGTTAGAATTCAACTCTTCAAAACTAGTAAATTTTGTGCTACCATACGGATTAAATTGCTTATTAGTATTATTTATTTCACCTGGTCCAACGATTTCTTGCTCAATTGCTTTGATTATTGCTTCTCGATTTTCTAGCGAAGCTTCCAATTCTGAATTCATTTTAATTCACCTCAACTTTTAATTATTTTTAGTGTGTCTTTTTCTTGGACAAAGAAAGTTTCATTACTTAGTTTTCTAATTTCTTCAATATTAAAAGTGGTTCCATCAAAAACATTTGAAGTAAAAGCGAAGTAACCTCTCTCTTCGATTATATTTTCTAAATTCTGATCCAATTCTTCCATCAAACTATTTGATATTTTTCTTCCAGCTGAAATATGCGCACTAACAATGAGCTTTGTAGAGTTTTGAATTTCAAGCTGCTGTTCTTTATTAATATTTAATTCATTAAGTAGTGTCGATAAACATCTTGGCTGAATAGAGAAGTCACTTACCCAGTATTTGAGATTATGTATATAAGCTGCTTCTAAGCCTTCTTTTTTTCTATATACTCTGGAGACTTTCTCTATACCATTAATTCTAATTAATTTCCTAAGCTTCCGCTTCCAAATTTCCACATTTTCCCTGTGCATTTGTGCCTCTAAACCAAGTATTTCATCGGCAACATCACGTATAAGCTTATTAGCATTTTGAGTGCGGAATAATAATAAATCACCGACACCAATTTCTTTAATTGGACTTTGCAATATTTTCAATGTTTCTCTCTCAATAATATTAATCTTCTGTCTCAGAGGTAAGAAAATAAAGTTGTGATTAGAAATAATCGCCAATTTTGCTTCTACTATTGTAAGATCCTCTTTATCATGCTTTTCATATTGTGAAATTATTTTTATTTCATTCTCTTTTGTTGTAAGTTCATTTGAAAGCTCTTTTAATTTTACTCCATCAGTTCCTGGCTCAATACTTACGTTTCTATAGATTGTATTTAATTGATTTTCTGCAGCAATAATCTTCTGATATGAATCCTGTTTTATAAACTTATTCTCAAAACTTTCATAAGCAATAAAATAAAGATTATGAGAATAAAACACCTCACTAAAGCGTAAATCTATATAATTTGGACTCCCAATAAATATCAACACTTCAACAAAATTTCCTTGCTTTAAAAATTCTTTCTCATTCATCATTCGAATAGATATATTTCCCACTTGTAATTTATTTATTGGCAACTTCATTTTTGTAATGATAACTGTTTCTTCAGGCAAGAATTTCTTTGCACCTAACATTTTTTCAATAGAAGTTCTAAAGGCATTTTCTTCAAGTACACGTAGTGTCCGAATTGTCATAATTATCGAATCAATTTCATCTTCATAAAGTTGTTTATAGTGCCGTTTTATAAAATTAATAAAGTGTCGTATTTCATTATCATGATTTATAAAAAAATCACAGTAATTTTCTATTGTCCCAAGAATTCTCCGACATATATTTAGAAAATTCGTTGTCTCAAGTAACAGGATTTCATCATTTGAATAATAAGAATCAATATAATTTTTCATACTTATAAGCTTATATATTAATTCATCGACATTTTGATGCGAGGCTTTTTCAAATCCGATATGACAATTAGTTGTAAAAAGTTGATTTACCAGCGCTAGATTTGCTTTTCTATATCCATGCAATAACCTCAACCCCTTCTGGCAATACTACATTATGATCTTTCAAGTATTCTAAAAGAATCTCGTTAATATTTATGATATCTCCAGATGAGAAATCATTTTCAACTTTAAAATTAAAATCGTCTCTCTTTTCTTTTAATTCATGACGATCTATAATAAAAACACATTTTTGCCGTTTAAAATCATCCATTTTCGTTATTGCACGTGAACTTCCAGTAAAAACAACAGTAGCATTTTTAGATTCTAGATTTAAAGTTTTATTGTTTATAAATCCAAGATTTTTGAAACTAGTTGAGGAACCATCAAAAATGAAATCATTAAGTTGAAACGAAATATCTTGTACCCTGAATTGAAAAGTATCTATGTAAGTAGACCACTCAGATCTATTTGTGAGCATATATGTATTTGGTGTATTAAGCATCATATTTAAATGTAATTGTTTTTGCTCATATATGCTGCTTAGTAAAGGGTCTTCTAAAACATCAACTACGTTATTAACTCGACGAACATTTCTTACTTTAGAAATATCATCTTCGAAAATACGGACGTGAGTAAACCATCTTTCCTCTGGGACGTAATTTTTAGTTTTTTTTCTATCTTGAAGAATAAGTGCCCTATTCTTTGAAATCGGATGTTCCCCCATACCTTGAACTGAATGCGCGTACCATTGTTCACCAACTTTATACAATACACGCTGTCCTTTTTGTAAAGACAAGTACTTTGTAAGTAATGTATCTTTCTCAGTGTTATTAAAATCATAATCTAAACATCCTAATATAAAGATATAAGAAAAAAGTAAACTAGATGGAACTGATATATATATTTTAATAGATTCATTATGGCTTTTAATAAATTGAGACAATTTAATTGCAAACTTCATCCAAGGCTCCAATTCATTATAGTTTCTATTCGGATGCAAATATGTAATATTTCCCAACACCGATTCATCACCCCTATCTAATTGGAGAATTCAAGTTTCTTATAATTTTCCCACTATTTTTTCAAGTAAATTTGTGCGAATTTTTTTTCATCAAAGTACAAAGTTTCGTACATATCGTCTTGATTTGATTTCCCAAGATAATACTCGAAAAAAATTTCGAACTCCTGTATTAAATAAAATGAATTTCTCTCATTGAGATCTAAATTGATTAAATCTTTTATACTAAACAGCTGTCCTGATTTTAATGATTTAAAATTTAGTAATAGATTATTGAATTGAGCGTCGTGGTTTATCGTATTAACTTCTCTATTCAAGATATTAATTATAAATTCATTAATATCATTAAAACCTTTTTCAATAACTAGCTCATCAATCTTTTGTTTTAACTTATTATCAATATCTATATTAATCACAATTACATTCTCACCTTCTTATAAGTATTTGAGTTTCATATCAATTATTCTCCAACCATCCCGTCACCATCTCTATCGTCCATATACTGATAAAGCCAGTGGTCACTAAGAATTGGCATGCTGAAACCTGCAGCTTTCGCTTCCTTTATTGTCACTTGACCGTTTCCATTTGTATCTACACTTGAGATATCGTTTTCTTCGCTAGACGTATCTGTTGACTTATTGTCTGTGAGACCTTGGGAATTATTCACCTCGTCTGGATTCACATTTTCAAATACATCTACTATAACTTCACCCAAGAGTGTATATGTATATTGATAACTTGATGGTATTTGTGTTTGTGAATCTGGATATGTGATGATGGCTTCGAAATTATTTGCGCCACCAGCACTTCTAATCACACTTTACATATATGCTTGATCACCATGTCTATTTAGTATGCTGTCCTGCGGAGTAATATTGTATGCATTAGAAACACCTCCTAGAGAGTCTGCAATAACGTGACCCTCATCTAGATTTTCATCCTCCACTCCAGGCACCTTTGCTTCATCTGAATAATACCTTCCTGAATCTATCAAAGGTTCACCACTATCCTGAATAATGATTTCTGCAGCAATAACACGAACTAATTGACCATGCTCATTTGTAAATGCCCAATACTCACGATCAGCAAATCCAATATCTACAACCACATTTGGTTGTCGCATTCCTGAAATATCTCCACCATCTACCAAAAGCAGTTTATATCCATTAAATAAAGGATCCTCTTCTTCAATAACTTTCTCTTTCGATTCCTTTACTTCTTCTGTTGCTTCATTATCTTCAGTGTTCAATATAGAATTTCCCTTACTATCATTCTCTTTTTTGTTGTTTGTGACTTCCTGTGCAATGGCGTCATTTTTATTTGCAGAATCCTCATTAATAGTATTACATCCAGTTAAAGTGATATTAATTACAATCAAAAAATACAAATGTCTGAATTTAACCAAAAGCTCTCCTCCTATTCAGAGATTTTTATAAATATTAGTAACTCAGTCACCATTAATATAATTTTCTAACATTTTTATATTCTATTAATTCTACATTATACCAAATATTGTTTATTGCAAGGGCTTTAAAAAAACTGTGCAGAAAACTATCTGCACAGCCAAATCATTTTCTATTAATTACATCGCACTCTTACTTCTCAATGGTCTTTGAGTCTTCTTTTGTAGCAAATAAGTAGCATCTTCCACTAATTTATACACTACAGAAAGAGTATTTAGATTCGCTCGCACATCAAGAGTCTCATCTTCTGTATGCTCATTCATATACCCAGCAGAGAGGTTAACACTTTCAATACCATGAGAGACCCAGATTCTTGTATCACTGGATCCTCCTAGTGTGCAAGTCCAACGTCTACTTTGTGTACGTCTTGCAATACGCTCTACACGCTGACCAAACTCCTCCGAGCAGAAGAGGCCGCCCCACTGGCTACCGACCACGATGTCATGTTTTCCTCTTCTATCGATGACAAATGCCATTTTTGCTTCTTGAATCAGTTCTGGTGTCACTGCACGAGCTCCGCAGAGGCCAATTTCTTCTTCAACAGTAAAGATGTAGTGAATGGTTCCATCAAATGACGAGTTCGGAAGCAGATGTGCTAACCCTAATAATACGGCAACTCCTGCACGGTCGTCAGCACCTAAAATCCCTGTAGAAGAAGACCAAACATCCCATCCATGCTTTAAGATTTCTTTATCCTCATCCCAAGAGCTCACTGTGTCTAAATGAGCATTTAAGATAATTGTAGGTCCTTCACCAAAGACTTGTTTGGCATGTAGGTTACCTGCATCATCGACAAACATTTCATCGACAAGAGGGCTCATCTTTTGCGTCACATAGTTTCGGACAGTTGCTTCTTCTCCACTTTCTCCATTGATAAGAAGCAATTCTTCCAAAGTTTCTTCATACTTTTTTTGAGTGAGTTTGTTAGATGGCACTTCAGTCAAAGCAGCAAGTTGATTCGCTATACCAGGAAGTGATTCCCGCTTCTTTTTAAACCGCAAGCTAGCTCCACTTACATGGACCTTCACTCCCAATTCTCTAAAGAGAACCTCTGCTTGTAATGCATCAATATTGGATTGGAAGTGTATATAAGGTGATTTTGTTCCGTGACCATCACAACTCATGCAAGTCAGAAGCCCTAAACGGTTCAATTGTCTGACGATACCGGCAATGTAGACATCTAGTTTGTAGCTAGGCAAGGCTTCTGGGTAGTACATCATTTCTGTAATTGGATTCACTAATTTAGAGAGTGATTCAACAAACTTCTCTTCTGGTATTTTCCCTTCTAAATGCACTCTTTTCCCATCAATAAAATGCTGTACCCCTGATGTTTTTAAGACCTTCGAAAGAAATTCGACACTTTCCTCTGAAATTGTTTCATCAATAACAATCCAGCGACTTTCATTCACCGTACAAGCAAATCCATACCCATTTAAAATCGTTGACCAGTTTTCCATAATAAGATCACTCCTCTTGTTTGATGACCTTATTATTTCAAACAGCTGTGACAAGGCTGTCACAGAATTAAATCTTTACTTTAAGCATCCGCTCGAATGATCCCGTAGTACATTCTCATGAGTTTATAACTCTGCTCTCCCCGTACATTATCAATCGCTAAATCTACATCAGCATTCGCAAATTTTTCTTTTAGACGTCTAATTCTAGTTCTGTAAGTATCCCACGAGATCTCCTCATCTAAATCATGAAGACTTACCATTCTGCCCTCAGCCTTAATCAATTTTTCTAATAACTCCATTTGATCAACTGTCAAATCAACACGTGTTCCTCGACATTTTGCATATAGGCCTTCATCAGCATAATTTAAAAGCAATTCGTACTTAGTATCAAAAATACTATCTTCATAGACTTCCTCATCCAAGTACACAAACTCTTCTTGGTTTGTTTCTAGAGTGTACTTATGGCTCTTAATTTCGTTTCTAAACTGTTCAATTAAATCGCTTATTGAGATTCCTTCACCTTGAAGCTTTTTGTCTTCTTCATCTAGTAGTTCCATCTCTTCTTTAACCTCTTTTAAAACCTGTGCCGCACAATACCCTTTGAAGAATGGGGCTTTCATTGCTTGGCTCTCTGTTAATGGAAAGAGCGCTCGAGTTGTCCCATGTGTAAGGGCTTGATCAAAATAATAGAGTGCTTTCGCCCAATCCCTTTTCTGATAGAGAATGAAACCATAACGATAACAAGCCTCTGCATTCCCTTTAAATAATTTTAGGATTCTCTCAAACTCCTGCTCCGCCACTAAATAGTTTTTTTGATTACTCATTTTGAGATAATAGGCATATCTCATAAGTTTCTTCATATCCTGTATGCTTTTATCTGAGAATTTCTTCTCGACTTTGATTCTATGTAATAAAGTTTTAAACAGTTCATTTTGATCTTTTGAGTTCCAAGCTTCTTTATCAAACATGTCATGACTCCTGTCAGTTGAATTTATTAGGATAATTATAAACTTTTTAGATGCAGACTTAGCAGACTATTTCTAGCGTAAACTGACCCAAGAATACTGAACAAGAAAGGAGCTAAATCAAATCTATTCATTCCATCCCTTAATTACCCTAGCGAAACCTTTCATTACCAATTGCGTATAATAATTACTAGTTTATTTCGAAAGGAGCTACTTCTATGTCACCAGCCATCATAAACCTCCTACTCGTCATCCCATTCCTGATCATGGCTTACTTCCTCTCGCAGGGAAAAGGAGCCTTTTTGATTGCGGGGTATAACACTATGCCCAAGGAAGAGAAAGCGAAGTATGATGAACGGGCACTGTGCAAGTTCATGAGCAAGATCCTGTACGGCATCAGCTTTAGTTTGGTGTTGTTGTCACTGAGTGAGTGGCTGGAGATGCCTTTGCTGATGTGGATTGGAATCGCATTAATGATAGGACTCATTGTTTTTACGCTTGTGTATTCGAATACAGGAAACCGATTTAGAAACAGCTAAAGCCAGCTCGCAAAGGAGCTGGCTTTTTCTCTGTGTTCAGGCTTTCGAATCGTATAGGGCGTTACCGGTCTCAAGATCAATCGGGAGAGAGGAATGTTCATGAGCGATCTGCCAAGACTCTTCAGATTTCTTCAAGCCAAACGTGAAGCGGTTGGTCATCTGCCGGAGCGGTTCACTTCCGCCGGCTTCGTATCCTGTGAAGGTGACGGCACAGTGTATAAAGGCTGTATTCGCGTCTTCGGTGATTACGACATCATCAAAAGTTACGTTCACGACATTGTTGTCTTCTCGGATACCCGAAAACCATTCCGCTACGCTCTCTCTCCACGCAGGAAGCCCTTGGAGCTCCCACCTTCCCCAGCAATCATAGAGATGAATGTCCTCATGATAGGCAGCTAGAAACTTCTCGACATCGAGTTCATAGACAGCAGCTGCGTAGTTTTCAAGAACTTGTGAAACTTCGTAGAATGCATTGTTCATTCGGTCAGCTCCTTAGTTATAGTAGGATATTCATAGAGAAGAGGTAAATGTGTGGACCGGTCGAATGTCTGTCCGCCAGCCGAACTTCTCTGCCTCGTCTAGTTGGGTAGTCGGATGCAGAGCAGCCAGTTCAATGGCTTGCTGGAGGGTGTCCGCTTCAATTAGAAACACACTGCCGATCAACTCCGTAGATGTCGTTTCCAACCCGTCTGTTACGTACACCTTTCCCTCTCGCCGTTTGAGGGACGTGACTTCCGAATCCAAGCCTGCATCCACCAGTACTTTTCCCGTCTTTTTCAAGGCCCCCATATGCGGCTGACAGGCAGCCATTAGAGTCTCAAATTCTTCGCTTGGCAGTTGATGCATCTTGTCTTTATCGAAGTATCCCATACATACAAAAATCATAATTTTTGTCCTCCTTCACCACTTGTTGTATGAAAAGTGAATTTTTTCTTTTGTAGTAGTATACCCTATTAAATGAACGTTTAGATTCCTGCATTCATCTCATTAAATTAGTAACTGACTCTTTATAGGATAAGTGGGAGGATACATGCATATAGAATAATTAGTTCTATTGTCTTTCTATTTAACATCCCCATGAAACCTTAGACTCTCTTTTTCGTATACTAAATGTATGCATAAAAAAAGTACCCCTATTTAAGGAATACTTTTTATAACCTCTTTCTTACAACCCCTATAAAGAAAGAGTAATAATCTGTTTCAGTTTTAATTAGTGACGGAAAGGCAGCTCCTCGTCATCATCGCCATTTAAATCATAAAAACTTGTGATTGGCGAATCATGAGAAATTTTCACCATATCTCCATTTGCAAGATTTAACATCAACAAAGCCATAAAGACATTTAAAAGTACTGCTAACTTTTTCATAATCTCTCTCCCTTTTGTAAAGTGAACTTGCTTTCAAGGAGACTATATCACAATTATTTCAAGAATTTATCGAATATTAGAATATTAATACTCTTTTTTTAACACCTTCACTTTTTATTACAATTCACTGCCAACTATGAAAATCACTTATGATAAGAGGTGTTCCTGATGGATCCATACTTAGACTTGGCTATTGGAAAAACGATCAAAGAACTAAGAGGGAGTCTCGGTATTTCTCAAAAAGAACTTGCTAAAGATATTTGTACACAATCCTTGATCAGCCATATTGAAAGCGGTTCTAATATTCCAAACTCGGTATTATTGAAATTGATTGCAGAAAAGTTAGGTATTACCCTGGACGGACTTTTGTTAATGTCTGAAAACCCAACTTTCGACCAGTTTAAAAAAGTGGAGTCCAAAGTCATGAGATTTATTGAAGCGAATGATTATAAAAATGCTCTTCGGATTATTGAGTTTGAAAAAAGCACACCAACTTACGAGAATGGTGGGAAAGTAAAACAATTCTTTTTATGGGCAGAGGGAGTCTGCCATTACTATTTAACAAATGATTTCACACTAGCAATGCGTCTACTTGAACAAGCTCTTAACAGCACTAATAACCTTATTTTCTCTTATCAAGATGCGCAGATCTTAAATAGTCAAGGAATTCTGTACGCGGAAGAATCTATGTTAGAAGAATCCACAAAAACATTTAAATCAATTTTAGCTATCAAAGATAAGGTTCCCTCTCATATCTTATCTATTTCTCCACTGTTGCCAAAAGTCTATTACAACTTGGCGAAAGTGATCACGATGCAAGGAAAATACGAAGAGTCCATCAAGTATTGCCAAGAGGGAATTAGTTATAGTGAAAATATGGAGTCTATTTCTGTACTAGGAGAATTGTATTTCCAGATTGGTCTGAACTACGAGAAAATGCAAGACTATAAACAGGCATTACTATGGTTAAAGAAATCACAAGAAATTTACAAGGTAAAGGTACGGAACCCTAAATGGTTGACTATTATCACCGATAAAATCGATGAAGTTCAATTCCATCTGAAATAATTAAAGAGGCCGTTCATGTCAATTTGACAGAACGGCTTTTTCTTGAGACATCTGTTGGTTTTATTAGCTTATGATGCCCGAACTTTTCCCATGAAGTACTTATACATGAGGAGTGCTACAATTACAGCGACGATACACCCAATCCCTCTTGCTACCCATACATTGAGTTGGATGTTCTCTAGTATCTGATTACTGAAAATCCCTACACCTGCTGAAATGAAAATCACAAGTAGCCATTGAACTGTTGTCATTTTAGCCACCTCCTAACTTAATTATGCATAGACGAGTACACATTTTCCAAATCTTGTTGAATCGAAAAAGGATCTTTGCACAAAGTCTACACCGTCTTTTACCTCATACTCTTGATCTAAAATTATTTTTCTATCAGTTGCATCCTGTAATTGGATCGCTCCTTCTAAATCTTCTCTAGATCCAAGACAGTTCCCCATGATTGAAACGTTCTTAACAATGCTCATCTCTAAAGCACCTCGGACGGTGGCTTCCGCGTCTTTCGGTGTCTCTTGAGACAGTTTTGGATGTTGGTCTCGTATCCCGCACGTGATGTAAGTACCTCCGTGCTGTAAGAAATAAAGGCCGTACCCAATGTTCATATCATAAAAAGGATCAAAGACATGCGTGACCGCTTCTTTGCCAGTGTCATTCCTGAAATTCTCGAGAGCCGCTTTTACAGATTCTACACGGCTCGGCTGAATAGCTTGCTGTTCTTTCTCCGTCCACTCCGAAGTAGATAGGCAGACCGGTGTGATTCCACGCGCCAGCAACTGCTGAATGATGAACAGAGAAGTATTGGAGCGAGAGCTCAGCACAAGAGGCGTCCCGCCTTGTTCAAGAATTCCTGAGCGTCTGATCATACCCGATGCTGTTTGTGCTCCCAGTGAGAAGCAAGCCGCTTCACTGTCTGACAAGGTCCCCGGTTTCTTGATGAGCTTGTTTTTATGAAGACGTAGCCATCCCATAGAGGCAAAGTTTGTTGCCACCCCAGGCATCACACCTTCTCTTCCACTGTACGGATAAGCGCAGTCCGACATGACGATATCTCCTACTTGAAAATCGCTCACTGCGCTTCCAACCGCTACTATTTCCGCACTAAATTCAGAACCAAAAGGAACAAAAAGCCGATCTGTTCGCTGAATAGAGCTATAGTTTTCAACCAGTAACGCCTTATCTCGGTAATTACATGAGAAGGCCCGCACTTTCACCAAGACATGTTCTCTATTTTTCTCTTCCTCTGGGTCAAAATTTGGTTTTTCAAGATCAATCAGTCCAACAAGTACTTCTTCTTGACCAAATTGAACCGTTCCCAGCTCTGTATAGTCAAATGCATCTTTCTTATTTGGGTTAATCGCGACTAATGATTGCATGAAGATTCCTCCTTTCGTTTTAGTCGTCTCAAGCTTGCTGCATGTGTTCTTCATTAGTAAAGTTTGTCTTCAATAAATGGTTTTGATAATGGGCCGAGCTTAAGTTCAGAGGAATCCACGGGGTTTTCCCTTCATTGTACATTTTGAGGAGAAGTGCAGAATCCGCGACACCGCTCCAACCGAGGAAGTACCCCAATAAATAGTCCCTATTTTTTTCACCTGTATAAAAACCTTTGGTTTGTGCATGCTTCAATGCATCAGCCCAATAACCATTAGCCATTTCCAGCAGTCTGATGTCTCCAGTTGATTTGTAGGCGACTAATAGAGACTGGAGAATACCTGCAGCACCGTGACAGACGGAGAGATCTAGAGGTCTCTCGGGAGGGAGCAGAGTTGTTTTTTTAGCCAGATCATAGAAATCCAGCGGCAGCCTAAGGACTTTCGCCATTTCAGCTAGCACCATGAGCAACCCTGCATTCCCGTTGCACCAACCGGTACTGTTCGCTGTAGCCGGAAACTCAAATTGTTTTGTTTGTTCAAACAAAGTAAGGCATGTGTCTCGGTCATCCAGTGCAGCAGCCAGTCTAAATTGGGTCCACAATGTCCCTAAAACTCCATGCGCAATTCCTTGGCTAGGTAAAGGGTCCACCTCATGTTGAGCTTGAATACTCGCTCTCAGCTGAGACAGGACTTGCGGCGACGTTTCTGGAAATGTAGCCAGTACAGCTCCCATGCCTGTAGCTCCGATGAAAACATCTCCCACAGATGCAGGTTCAGCTGCTGCGTTTAGGGCTGCTTCTTCTACTTCTTTCATGCGCGGGGAGTGCGTATTCCGCACAAATTCTAATGAACTTAGTCCCGAAATGATGGACTTCGGACCCGTTGCCAGATGGCTAGAAAACGAGTTGCGCAAACGTTCGATTCCGCGAACAGATTGCTGATACAATTCCGAATAGCGACTGCCTTCATAACCTTCCAGATGATGCGTTAAAAATAAAATGCCCCCGGTATCGTGTAGAGAAATTAACGCGATGGAATCGTAGGAAATGGGAATATCTCCATATACGCCTCCAATCCACCCGGTTTCCGAAACAGTCCCGGGTCCTGGAGTCGTCACTGCAAGATCTGTGAGCAAATCAATAAGTGCACTAGGATCCTCTGGAGTCACTTGGTCCAGCACATCGGTAAACAAAGGCGACATATGCTGGATATCCTGCACTTTGGTATGCTTGGACGCGTGTAGTCTGATTTCAGAAAAACCTTCTGCTATCAGCCTCTGATCCTGAAGTAAATTTTCTTCCGTCAGGCCTTGAAGACGCTTGATAGCTTGTTGTGCAGGAGACAAATCAAAAATTTCTTCTGAAACATACCCTACTGAACGCAGTCTGGTATCATCCAAATGAATAGAAAAGTGGGGAATATCTCCCGCCTTAAGAGACTTTTTCTCTTCCTCAAACGTAGTCAGTGCCAGTTGTGGATCGCGAACAAATTTTGGAGGCTTGAGATAGCCAAGGACCCTATCAATCGCTTGCTCGTCCTTTAAATTTTCTGGGAACAGACAGGCATCTAATAAGAAGTAGTATTGTACGGTAGGCCGGATAACGACCCTTAGCGAACACTCTTTCTCTACGAGCTTTTCGCAGATGCTCTGCCGAACCTCCAGCACCTTTTTGTATCCTAGAGAGTAGCCTTCTAAGAAGTCTCTTTGATAGGGTAGCGGATCTGGTGCTTGGTTATCAGTCAGGGTAATCGGAACAGTAGTGCGGGTCACTGTTATTTTTTCTTTTGCGAGATCGATTGCATCGGTCCCTGGATGTTTCAAAGCAAAGACCATCTCATTGGTCTCTTGTGCATACGGCGTATTGATGGCCCCTATTAGCACTTCATGCGGAAGCGTTAATTGTTTTGCTGGAATAACGGATGTGTTGGCAATGGAACACGTAATCCTTTCTTCCATTAGATCGGGTAAGGTTTGCGTACGTTTATAGCTCGGTTGCAACGTGGTTTCCAAATCCACAAAATACGGAAATACACCTTGAAAAATTATGTTTTCATCATGAAGATCGGTAGCACCCAGACAGCTAAATACTGCTGCACAAAGCCCGAGATTGTAATACGCTTGGGCTATTTCCCTATCTGTTATGGAAGAGTGGTGAATAAACTCCTGCCATCCATATCCGCCTCGGTGAATCGTTTGAGGGATAGGTGCGTGATCGGTGAATTCTTCAAACTTCAAAATATCCGAAAAGACCTCAATCATCACTTCATCAATAGCTAACGAACGCGCCTTGTATAAAACTTTTGTAGTCGTACCAAATTCAAGGCTCAGATTCACTCGTGAGCCATTATGAGGATCTGAATCCAGAGGAATAATGGCTTTTAGTGTGTCGTGCGGCTTAATGAACCCACGTGAAACAAGTAGAGCAGCATCCTGTGAAAGGTGATGGCAAACCTCTTCAACAAAGTCACATGAGTTCCGTACCGCATTGGTCACCATCTGCTTCAAGCACTGGTATTTTTCAAACCAGTCACCCACTACAGTTTCATCTAACTTACTGACATACTCGTCAAATACTTTAGAAGAAGCAGGATCTACTGGATAGCCCTGCTCTTGTCTATAAACGTGAAACTCATAGACAAATGTCTTGTGGCACAGTCTCCATGTATGATAGTGAAGTAGAGAGCGTAAACATTCCGCCGCAGCGCCTTCTGCACTTTCTATTTGATTTTGGGAAGACAAGGTCTTTTTGATCTCAGAAGTCGTCTTTTTTAGTTCATCTGAAAAGTAATTTGCTACCGCATCCACTAGCTTCTCTGCTACTAACTGCATACTAAACTCTCCTTCTTGAGCTCTGTACTGAACAGTTGTGCGTACAAGCCCTTTTTATCAAGTAATTCTTCATGATTACCCACTTCAATAATGGCTCCTTTATCAAGGACTACAATACGGTCTGCATTTTGAATCGTAGCAAAGCGATGCGCTATAACTACTTTTGTACAAGGAATGGCAGATAGTGCTTCGTAGACAATAGATTGCGAAATATTATCCAAAGAGGACGTTGCCTCATCCATCACCAGAAGTTTTGGAGTCTGCAACAAGATTCGTGCTATGTGGATCCGTTGCCTCTGCCCTCCTGATAGATTGGCACCTGTCTCGGATATAACCGTATTGTAGCCCATCGGGAAACTCTTGATGAATTCTAGAAAACCTAGAGAGTCACAATAATCACGTATCTCTTCTTCGGAACGTTTGCACCCTAACATCAGATTTTCCATAATCGTCCGGTTGTGAAGATGGGCTTCTTGAGGAATATAACTAATAGACTCCCGCAGCGTATCAAGATTGTAATCGTGGTAATCTTTACCGCCGAACTCAATAGCTCCACTGGTTGGTTCAAACAAACTGCTGATGACTTTCCCTAACGTCGTCTTCCCAGAACCCGAGACACCCACAAGGGCAATCGTCTCACCATCTGCAATATCAAGTGAAATATCGTGAATAGCGGGAGCATCATCTGCTGTATAGCTAAAGCTCAAGTTTTTAATAGAGAGAGCTCCATTCTCCATACGTTCTGAATGAGGACGAGACTGTTCTTGAGGATATTCAAAAATATCTTCTGCTAAAACGATATAACGCATGGCCACCATCAGTTCAGAAGCGGTTGTGAAAATTGAATTCATATAAATAAACAGGAGTGAAACGATAGCTTGGACTGCTACGGCCTGTCCAAGGGTCAAGACCCCCATTTCAGCTAAATAGATACTGGTTACCAAGAGAATCAACGGAGCAAAGACTTGAATTCCTGACAACACTGCTCCGATAATGCCTTGCTGGATATGCATTCGTCTGCTCGTAGCATCCAGATAGCGTTTGAAGCGTTTTTTCCAGTCCGATATGTAGGATTGGACGTAGCCACCGAGCTTTACACTGTTAATGGACACGACAGCATCCAACTGGATACTTTGTGCATTGGTTCCTTCATGCAATTCTTTATCCGTCGCAGCATTGACATAGGACTGTCCGATGATCAAGAAACTAAACGTCGCTCCAATAAAGACGAGAACCATCGCTCCGAGTAAAGGAGAGATCCAAAAAATATAGCCAAGGATTGCCACACTGCTTATCAAATCCAAGAAGGCTTGAACCAGCGTAGTTCCCAGAACATGCTGAATACGAGTTAATGAATTGAGTCTATAAATAATTTCTCCTGGTGCCCTCACCGTGAAGTATTTAGCTGCAAGTGACAAGACCCTTGTAAATGCGCCTCCAATCAGGTGCCAGCTAAACCGGTAAGTAAGCTTGATAGAGAAAAACGTTCTGAGTGAGTTCAGCCCCATCATGAGAACCATCGCTAAAACAATGGCTCCTAATGTGCTAGCAAAAGACTTCACGTCTCCTAATCCGTTATCTATCAGATACTGAGTAAACAAAGGAATAGATAAGGTCATTCCAACCAAAAGAATACTCAGCAATGCAATCTTCACATAGAGTTGCATCATATCAGACGGCCAAATATAGGCTTTTTTCCATCTATCGAGTGGCTGTGTTTTCCGTTTTTTAAAGTCTGCACCTGGCTTTGCTAATAGCACGTAATCATCGAAGTTTTCAAGAAATTCTTCTTGAGGAATTTTCACCCTTCCAATGGAAGGATCCATGATGATTACTTCATTCTCGGTATAAGATTCTATACAAATGAAGTGGTAGCCTTTCCAAAAAGCAATTACGGGGAATTCAATCAAAGTAAATGCTCTTGCGTCCTTTATTCGATAGGTTTTTGCGTCCATACCAAAGTGACCAAGTAGTTCCTTTAATTTCTGCAAACCAAGTCCGTCTCGTCCCGGCTCTTTAATTTGTCTAAGTTCTGTTATGGAGATCTCATACTTATAAGCTTCTAGAATTGTACGCACACAACAAAGTCCGCACTCAGACTGCGCGAGCTGCAAAGTAGGTTTGAGCTTTATCGTTTTCATAAGTCTCACACTTTCCCTTTAGTTACGAAATGTTAAAGGGGAGGTTTGAATACTAGGCTCTAAGGATCTGCATAGATGCAATAACGCCCCTGCCTTCCCAGCCATCAAACCAGGGCTAAGCGGATAGCGCCCCTTCCCATTCTTATAGTAAGTAAAGATATATTCTGGAGAACAAAATGTGGACTTCATCCCTGCTAAAATATCTGCTGTCTCAATCGGGAAAAGTTCACTTACATACTCTAATGCCTCTACAATTCCTAGACTGCCATGACATAGGACAGGTACTCGGGAGACAGGAATTCGTTTTAACTGATCAAGTATGTTTACTACGGACTCTCTTGGTAGGATTGCAGCCTTATAAGCTTCATAATAAGCAATTAGAAGTCCCGACAACCCATTGCACCAGGAAGAGGAGATGTTTCTAGTACCGTCTTCTTTATAAATCTCAATAATGCCCTCTTTATTGGTATAGCTTGTCTGAATCATCCGGTCGATTGTCTGAACAAGTTCTATTCCGTCCTTATTTTCTTGTCGTTGATTGACTAAAGAGAAGAACCACACTAGCTGACCCAAACCATGCGTAAGACCTGAAGTAATCTCTGTCCCTGGATCATTTAGTTTTGCTTGTGCCATAGTAGTGGCTGTACGAAGGACATCTTCACTCAGCATAAAATCCGTTTGTGTTTGATAGCGCATGGCGATGGAACTGCTCTTTCCTGTAATCATGTCAAAGAACTGTGGATCTTCCATAGAAAGAGACTGATGAAGAAGCGGCCAAGCTTCAACTGCTGCAGTTTTCCATTCGTCGTTGTGAATGAAATTCCCGGCAGCGTAGAGTGTCCATAGAAGACCGGAGACTCCTGAAAATCCACCAATTCCTGATAACAGGACATTTCTGAGTTCAAAGCTCTTGTCACTCAAAATTTTTGCCGATTTATCAAAAATATCTGCAGAGACACTTTGAGCGTCTTTATCATTTAAGAGCTCCCCTGCAATTGTCAGGGCAAGTGCGGGGCCAACCCTTCCGTTATATAAGTCATATCCTAAAACTCCTGGTGTCCATCCTTGACCTCCGTGACGTGCAACGGGACCAACCCATGTTTTTGGTAAATGCGCATAACGATCGTCCAAACTCGTTCTTGTAATCGAGTTCGAGAACCACTGAATGATTTCTTTGTGCCTCTTATCGTTAAAATCTTTTACCGTATTCACCATGAATTTATTATTTTCAGGTTCAATAGATTCTGATTCTTCAAGTTGTAATTCCCCATCTGCGTGAGGATCCGCCAACTTTGCAACAAAAGCTAACCGAATCAGATTCGTTTGTGTTGTTAAATCTTCCATAGTCAGGTTTTGCATTTTGGATAGGAATTGAGCTTCTGGACTAGCTGGAACGTGAGAAATCTTTTTGTTACCAGCGTAAACATCGGTCCCTTTAAAGTGGATTGAGAAATAAGGAATATCCCCATTCCATAATTGTTCACATTCCGATACCACTAGGTTCGTATCACTCGAAACACTTAAAATTGCGGTCCGAGAAAGTAGAGTATGTGCTGTTTGTAAATTTCTTGAAGGTTCTGCATCTGATAGAATGCGTAAAATTTGCTCGTACCTGTAAGTCATATTATGTATGTAGCGGAATTTCACATCGGAAAACGATGAAGTCACTGCTTGAGTAAACTTTTCTTTATTAGGAAGAAGCTGCATAAACAGTTCGGTGAATCCGTTGATGATTGCGTCGCATCTCTCATGGATTTGGGCCTCAAACTCTGGATCGTTAGAAAGCGTATTGTCAATGATTTGAGGTTTCCAAACCACCCGAATTTCTGAGGTGAAACCATCTCGGATTTCAAAAGTTTTGAAAGGACTCACGCTTCTTTGATCTCGAATTCCTGTAAATCCAACATCTACCGAGCCTTTTCCACCTTTAGTAGTTAGAGAAATAGGAAGTACACCTGTCCCGTACACGGATTTTTCTAGCGCATGGTATGCACTTCTCTTTGATTCCGTCGTTCCAACTCGAATACGTGAAGGATGAAAGAGTGTTTCTAAATCAATAGGTAGAGGCCCTTTATTTGTCCATAGAATGTTGCTGTAGTGCATGTCTATCGCATTCAGTAAGTACATTAAACACGCCAGACGCCCCGCCTGAAACATATCCATGTTCTCTTCATTTGTCTCGACGAAGCTTGTGAACCCATAGTCTCCACAATCTACAACCTGTAAGCAAGGCATCTCTGGAGTAATGATTGTATTAATCTCTTGAATGAACTTTGTATAACCCAATTCACCTGAAACAGATCGCGGTTTGAATACCAGTTTTTCACCTAACTCGAAAGTGATGATTGCCACTGAAGTTCCATTGTTATGAGTGTCTCCCCCAGATTCAATGGAAAGAATGCGGCTCGTCTTTGGGATGCCCAATTCTATTTCTATTTCATCTCGATGCTTCTGGGTCAGGTTGATCATGTCAACTAGAGCAGTCGCTCGATTTGTTAATAGATTGTTGCAGCGTCCCCATCCGACGGCATATGTAGTTGAGAACTTAGCAAATTGTGTACTCATCATCTCCTCAATGTACTGTTGATAGGCCAGTTTCGGATCCATTGAGGTATCCGTCTCAGATTTGATGTCTTCAGCAAAAGAGCGAATTAAGTAGGAGAAAGCTATCTGCGAGAATAACTCACAGATAGCAGCTTTAAAAGGTTCAGGATTCACTAAATTGTCTTCTAGACTCGAGTCCCATGCATCTCCCAGTGCACGTTTTGCAATCATCCTACAAGGGTTGTGAAAGGGATACGATTCTTGGGCATCGAGGCTGTTCAAGTCATTGATTTTGTAATCATTAGGCACCTTCAATTCATCTATGTAAGTGAGAATCGGTGCGATATGCTTATCGAAATCTGACGGTTCAAGTTCGGGATAAAACTGCTTCTTGTAGGTAATCATTTAGTATCTCCTTCTTAGCAGGCGCGAGTACACGCAGTAGTAGGACATGAATTAGCTGAAATGTATCCAGTGATTGCTGTGATTACGATTGTAGGTGTAGCTCCACCCGCTACCTCATCGTCAGTTAATGCCAGCATATCGGATTCTAGGTAACGCCCTAGCTCCAATTCTTTTTCTGAGTTTTCATGAATGGACTTGTTATGCATCGTGATCTCTCCTCATCCCTAAAATGTGTGATTATTTACACCAAGACATACACTCGTGAGTTGCTGTGCACCAGTTACCGTTATTTCCCCAGTAATCGCTTAGAGAAAATGTATTTGTAGTACATGCACCAAATACATCATCATCAAACTGCTGATCTGCAACTTCTTCAAACCAAGTCACTTGCTCTTGCTTCAAAAGTTCGTTTTTCATGAAAGTCCCTCCTTCCCTAGAAAGTGGCAAATCTGCCTTGCCCAAGTAAAAATTAGCACGTCGAGAAATTAAGGGTCAACGTAAACTTCAGAATTATTAGAATTTTAATACGCTAAAAAATCAAAGTTTACTTTACTTTTGAATAAGTTTACTTTATGCTGACTTTAAAGAGGTGAGGGATATGAAGAGTGATTTTGGCGATTCGATTTCAAATAAAGTCTATGAACATCGAGTACTTGCCAAGTTGACGCAGGCAGAATTAGCCAAGGCAGTAGGGGTTTCCAAGCAAACGATTTTTGTAATGGAAAAAGGAAATTATGTCCCTTCTTTACTGCTCGCATTTCGCATAGCTGATTTCTTCAAAGTCAATATCAACGAGATCTTTACGTATGTGAAAGGAACTGATGGACATGATGGCTGAGAACACACAATTATTGATTTTTTCTTCTGTAACGACTTGGGCCGAGAGTTCAAACAGCAATTGGAACACTTTATTAATGGGAAGTTTGCTATTTTTACTGATTGGTGCCGCTCTTGTAACTGTGTATTACTACAAAATTGGAAAACCGGATGAACGAACGAATTCTATTTATTTGAAAAGCACGTTCATTATGTTGGGAGCCATTATACTGGGTGATTTCATCCTTCCAAAAGAGGAAACGTGGACGATTGTCTTTCTAGTGAAATACGGGATAGCTTTCTTTGCTTGTGGAATCTATTTAGCTCTGCAATACCACAAAGATTTTTCAAACTAATTCGTACAACTTAAGGGGGAAATGGGAATGATCATTGATTCAATTACTAAAAAGTACAAGCAGCAAGTAGTGTTGAATGGGTTATCGTTTGATTTTAAACAAGGGGAAATTATTGGATTGGTCGGAAAGAATGGGGCAGGTAAAAGTACGCTAATGAAGATTATCGCTCAAACGGTTCAGAACTTTGATGGTTCGATCAAAGAAACACAAAACGTGGGGTATTTGATCGAAGAACCAAAGCTTTTTGGAAAAAAAACAGGTCTTGCTCATTTGAATTACTTCTCAGCTATCTATGGAAACAAGTTTCACCGAAATGAATACGAGGAGTTATTAAAAGGTCTTCAGCTTTCAGGGGTTTTGAACAGAAAGGTTCGAGAGTATTCTTTAGGAATGAAACAGAAATTAGGAATTGTAATTAGTTTACTAAATAATCCTAGCTATGTGATTCTTGATGAACCGACTAACGGAATGGATATTGAAACATCTATTGAGGTCCTACAGCAGCTGAAGAAGATGGCGAAAGAAAGAAATATTGGGATACTCATTTCCAGCCATAAGCTAGAAGATATTGAAAGTGTGTGCAGTCGCGTGTTGTTCTTAGAAGATGGAGTGATTCAAGAGGAACAACAAGTCAGTGATCAAAACCACTACCTAGTAAAGCTTGTATTTGACACACCTACTGAATTGGCTACATTCCAAAAACATCAAGAATTTGGAACAATTCTGCGTTCTAGCGACACTTCTGTCGAACTTGAAACTACAACAAATACAGCGGATGTGTTTCAATTCGTAAATAAGTTAGGCATTCGTCTGAATGATTTTACGACGGAAAAGAAAACGCTTCGCAATGTCTACATGAACAAAATGGGAGGTGCCAAACATGGTGCTTAATATCAAAAGTTACGTCAATTATAACTTGAGTGAACTCTTTAAGAATGGCTTTCTGATTATCGGAATCTTATGTGCACTGGCACCGGCTGTCTTGGTCAGCTACTTGATTTTGTCGGATGCTGTTGCCTTCAACATTAAGCATGTCTCGAATTTCTTCTGTATGCTGGGGATGCTTGCAGCAGTCCTCCATCCCCTGTATCTGGTCAATCGAGATTATGCTTCTAAGACCATCACGCTGATCAACAACTCGCAAAAAAATCGGGTGAATTATGTTGTGGCGAACGTAGTGATCGCATTCTTTGTCAGTCTGTTTTATGCATCCATCGGCGCACTGTTACTGATTGTGGCTAAACAGTTGGGGGTTCCTGGAGAGCTCGAAGCTAGTTTCTTGTTTGGCTTTTTAGTCAACGTGTTTCTGCTAGTGATGACATTCTTCTTATTCGGCTACTTGCTGATTTTGTTTGGGATGAAGAGTGGCGCAATCTATACGATTTTGACAGCAATGCTACTGTTCTTCCATAACATTTTAGGCAATATTGTTTACAATTCTGAGAATACGATTCTGACGGGCATTATCGAAAACTTCCCAGGTTACTTTTATCCTGTGATGGTCGGCTCCAACCCATTATCGCCGCTTCAGTATTCGATTGGTGTTGTCACACTTCTTGTCCTCTTGTTCTTAGTTGTTCGTAAGAGTAAGAAGATTGAGTTTTGAGTTATTGCATACAAAAAGAGAAGGCCACTGGACCTTCTCTTTTTTATATTTCTCTTATTAACTCTCTTTCTGTCTTCCAAAGCGAGCGACTTTCTTTAAATAAAATGCGCCACCCACTACTATCGCAAAACCTAGCAGTTTGTAGCTAAAGTTTTTCAAGAAATCGCCTTCGACTGTGATGGAGAAAAAGAAGAAGCCTAGTGCAATGATTAATACGCCGATGATAAAATGGATAGCTTTCAAAGAACCACGCCTCCTGAGAATTTAAAAATTATTGAGGAAGTGCATCACATTATTCCCCTACCTGTATCGTGCTCCCACCCATCTCCTCGATAGTGATGGGCATCTCTACCTCTTGATCATGCACTAGGTAAATGATCTTACCGGTACTTTTAAATGTATAAAGCAGCGCTTCGAACCCACTGACAATTACCTTTTTCGTCTCTGGGTGCGCCGAGCCGACAGTTGTTCCGATAGTACTCGCCCAGTCCAGCATCTCTGGACCGAATGACAGCGAGTTGACCGCTTTCCAGCCATACTCGACCTTGTCCACCCGGGTTACCGACATCCACCCTTCCTCATGGTATGCGACTGGCTCATGAAATACATAGACCGAATCTTCTAATCCCATGATTTCAATAACGTAGACCGGATTTTCTCCCATATATTTTTGGAATGCCCTTTCTGGAGTCGACGACGCCTCTGCCATCCCCGACTGGTCGTACCACAAGAACGCTGCCAGTCCAATTACCACCACGATGATAAATAGCACGCTGCTTCTCTCCACTACGTCACCCCTTTTTTACAGAATACCAAATTCCTACCATCGCAGATAGTCTGTTTTGTTCCACGATTGGCTCAAGAAATTCTGTACTTCTTCCTATCAAGCGATATGATGAAATTAGTACCAACAAAGGGGGCATGACTATGACAACACCTATTTTTCATATCGATCATCCATCTACTGAAGAAGCACAAGACGTAATGGACTTGGTGGCGCTCTGCGATATCGAGGCAATCGGCGAACCGGACATCTCCCTGTCCGATGTTCTCGACCTATGGCAAGCCGTCGACATCGAGACGGACGTCTTTGTGGCACGTTCCGATGATACTAAACTAGTGGGCTATGCATTTGTTGAGCAAACGGGCGCGAACCGCTTGGATTCATGTGTATTTGTACACCCTGAGTTCAAAGGGCTAGGGATTGGGAGTTCCCTTCTTGCCCAAGTCGAACAACGTGCTTTGCAAATCACGAAGGATCTACCCGGTCCTCAGCGTCTGATGAACCAGCTGCCATTTACAAACCTGGCTGCTCGGGAGCTTGTGGAGTCTGCAGGGTACACGTTCAGCCGGCTCTATGAGCGTATGAAGATTGAACTCGATGCTCTACCTGAACTCTTTGAACTTCCGTCTCGCTTTACCATCCAACCGTTTCGTCCGGGTATGGATGCGCATACGTTGTTTGAGACGTACAATGAGACCTTTAAGGATTCTTGGGGGTATGCAGAGAAAGAGGAAGCTACGTGGCTGGCACAGAAGACAGGCGAGGGATTTGATCCAAGCCTGTGGTTTTTGGTGTGGGATGGCACCACAGCAGCTGGTTTTCTCATGGGACGTTTGGAAGAGGACGGGCTGTTCATTGACTTGCTGGGGGTGAAGCGGGAGTACCGCAAGCACGGAATCGGGAAAGCACTGCTGCTCCGTGCGTTCCATGAAGCGTATCAGCGTAACGAACGTACTGTCATTTTGTATGTGGACAGCGACAGCTTGACGAATGCTAACCGGTTGTACCGCTCCGTTGGTATGACACCTCATTCGCAGACCGCGGTTTACGAGAAGGTAGTAAAATACGCCAGTCCGAATTAGGGGCTGGCGTTTTCTAGTGGTCTAGTTACTTGAGGTGAAATGTATAGTAATCCTGAGCATGATGCACGCGGAACCCAACGGATTCATAGAGGCGCAAGGCGTTGGCGTTCGTCGCTTCGACTTCAAGATGCACGGTGTAACCTGCTTCTGACTGTTCTTTTACAATGCGGCGGAGCACCTGGCGTCCGGTTCCTTTCCCTTGGTGCTCTGGCAAGATGGCAAAGCCGTAGACCCACGCCTGGCCATACTCTCGCTTCACCCGCACTTTGCCGACCGGCTCCTCTTCTACTTCGATCATCCATAGGTCAGTGTCAGGCTCGTTCGTAATGCGACCTTCTGTTGCGAGCGAATCTTCTCGTGTCAGCCCAAAAACTTCGATATCCAGTCGTGTACGAAGCTCAAGATCCTTGTCTTCTGCTTTTCGTAAGGTAAAGCCTGTCCCGTCTTCGAGACATCCCGGATGCCACTGCATCTGATGCTCGGAAAACGCGTAGCTAGCACCTTGTTTATTAAGGAACTGCTTTGCTGCTTCGGAACTCGCTGGTGCGTTCAGTAATACTTTCGTGAAGCCGAGCTCTTTGACAGTTGCCATCGCTTCTGTAAACAGTTTGGTGAAATGCCCTTTTCGCCGTTCTGATGGTTTGACCATGCCGGTCACCTCGACCGTGGAGCCAAATCCATACAGACCGAGAAATGCGACGAGCTCTCCCTCTTCATAATGAAAGAAATCCATCCTGTCATGCTCTCGCGTCTCGAGCATCTCCCAATTCAGTTTCATCTCGAGCTTGTCGTGTGCTTCGACTTCCTTTTGCAAGGCTTTGATTGCTTCGAGTTCCTCAATCGTTCGCATGCAACGTCTCCTCCTTCGGCATCCAGCGGTCTTGCACTACCTGTAGCACCAGGTTCTCGCGTTCGATATAGAAGTTAAGGAACGGATTAATCGGTACTGCTTCATTAGCTTGAATGGCTTCTTTAGGTGTCGTCCATACGGCGTGGAAGCCGTGATCGATTTCATCTTCTGTCAGTGCGAGCGGTTGGGTAGCATCTGATTTAAGAATCACGAGATAATACGGGGACGTCTGGTAGTACCAAGCGTCCGTCAGATAAATATCAGGATGCGCCTGGATGACTGTTCCAGCGAGACCTGCTATCACAAAATCGGTATACCCGGTCTCTTCCCGAATTTCTCGCGCTAGAGCCGTGACCTCGTCTTCGCCTTCTTCCATCCCTCCTCCGGGAAACTTGTAGTCTCCTCGATTGGACTTCATCATTAAAAGTTTGTTGTCTTTTACTAAAATCGCTCGGACACCCGTGCATTTAATGGTTTTCATATCTTCAGGAACCTGGTCTCCAAGTCGTATAGAGAATGGTGCGTGTAAGTGTGAGTGCATTCAGATGCATCCTTTCGGGCTGTATGTTGTGACCTGGTCTCAAGTTCCACGGGGAACAACTGAATCAGTTTGGCTGGTGTGTCAGGTTCAAGATTTTAACGAGCTGTTCGTTCATATGTTGTGCCGATTCTTTGAAGTCGTGACGGTACCAGTGGAAGATCATGCCGATGATGGCGTTCGCTTGATAGGCACAGTACATCTCGCGGTCGACCTCCGGATGATCCCAAGACGTCGCATGGTCATTCAGGAACAGCTTCTGGATCTCCTCGAACAACAGGTAGTAATAGAGCAGCGGGACATTTTGTGAGAATACGATGGAATAGAAAGGCTGGTACTTCTCGATGTGATGGAAGATACGGATGGTTGATGGATCGAGTTCAGATGTCTTTAACACAGACACATGCCGATACGGTTCCTCGTAGGACTTTGCGAGGTCGGCCGTGATTTCCCGGAAGTACTCTTCGAATACGTCGCCGATTTGTTGGTAATGAAGATAAAACGTTCCCCTGTTGACGTTTGCCAACTGGCAGATTTCCGTAATTGTAATCTTCTCGAGCGACTTTTCTTTGAGTAAAGTGACGAGTGCTTTATGAAGAGCGTCTTTCGTCTTGATAACGCGAAGATCGGTCTTCCCCATAATTTTCTCTCCTTTCTATACAAAGAAGGATAAAAGTGTTCAGTAGTGAACACTTTCTTATTTTTTGATTATTGCGACACTTTATAGGACTTAGTATACTTTTTATTGAACAAGTGTTCAATAAGAAATGCCAATTCATTGAAGGAGGCCGCAATTATGCGACTACAAGACAAAGTAGCCATCGTAACAGGCGCCGCATCAGGTATGGGAAAGGCCATTGCAGAAGCGTATGCCAAGCAAGGTGCTAAAGTGGTAGTTTCAGATCTTAATGGAGAAGGAGCAGAAGCCGTAGCAGCTGGTATTAAAGAAGCCGGCGGTGACGCGTTCGCCATCCAGACGAACGTGGCGGAATCTGCAGATCTTGACAAGCTGTTCGAGGAAACTGTGAAGGTTTATGGCCATCTCGATATCCTCGTAAACAACGCGGGCATCATGGACGGCATGGAGCCTGTCGGTGAAATCGAAGATGCCCGCTGGGACCGTGTGTTTGCGGTCAATACAACAGCGGTCATGCGCGCCTCACGTCTAGCAGTGAATCATTTCTTAGAACGCGGACAAGGGGTCATTATCAATAATATTTCAGTCGGCGGTCTCTACGGTGCCCGTGCAGGTGCTGCCTACGTGGCATCGAAGCATGCCGTCGTCGGTCTGACAAAAAACACAGCTTTCATGTATGCGAACAAAAATATTCGCTGTAACGGAATTGCTCCTGGTGGCGTGGAGACGAATATCGGCTCCTCTATGACGAGTCTCAGTGAATACGGAATGGGCCGTCAGCAATTAGGGATGGCTATCAACCCGCGTATGGGACAGCCGGAAGAGATCGCGCAGCTTGCCGTGTTCCTCGGCTCCGATGAATCAAGCTTTGTGAACGGACAAGTCATTGCGGCAGACAGTGGCTGGACGGCATATTAATTAGTAGTGCGTGTAACCAAACTCCGATAGATCGGGGTTTGGTTTTTTTAGTAAGGGGTTGTGTATTTAGGGGTTGGGGGTGGTTTGTGCCCCTAGCATGCTGGTTTGTGCCCTAAGCAAAGTTCTCTCCATAAAAAGAGCATCGAACCGAAATCGGTCGATGCTCTCCCTGTTATTCCCCTGATTGCCGGTCGTAGTTCCGGAAAACCATACTGTTTCCACGAATCATCCCGAACTTTTCATAGTACGCGACCAAATCGTCGTCGCACGCCAGGTCAATCATATACAGATGGCGCAGTTCTGCAAACATTCGCTTTACAAGCTCCGTCCCGATTCCTTGTCCTTTATAGGAAGGAATCACCTCTAAGAATGGGATGTAGGCAGACAACACGCCGTCACTGACAGCTGTGATGAAACCTACCACCCTCCGCGTTTCCGGATCAGTCGCCACAACCACATGACTGCTACCTTGAATCAGTTTGATGTGCGTCTCCGCACTCGGCGGATTCGGCCAGCCGTCGAAAAAGTCCTGCAATTGATCGGCAGTGATATCGTTTATATGGGTTTGATAGTTCATAAAGAGTCTCTCCTTTTCAATTACTCTTGAAAACGAGAACTTCTCAATTATAGAGCAACATTATGAACATCCTTTCTGATCCTGAACTCTTGCTTCCCCTTATCGTACCATAGTTCCTAGCAACCTTGTCTGCTCCCCTACACTAAACAACTTGAGCTCATGCATCGCCCGTGTGCACACCGTATAGAACGTCCGGCGTAAAGCCTCATCTCCGTATACCGCATCACTCGCGTTGTAGACAATGACCGCTTCGTACTCCATGCCTTTTGCAAGGTACGACGGGATGATGACAACACCTTGTTCGGCAACAGTCGATGTGGTCGTGATCAACTTCGCTCCACAAGTTTGCCCCAACGCCGCATGCGCTTCTTCACTTTCCTTTGCAGATAGACAGATAATGGCGATGTGCTCGTGTCCTGCTTGTTGAAATTCGTGAACTTGCTTCTCAATCGCTTGGTGAAGCCCTCGTTGATCCGCCACTTGTGTCAGAGTCGGCTCGTTCCCATGACGTTCGAACGGAACAATCGCGTCTCCATTTGGAATCAATCGCTTCGTGAACTCGACGATTTCTTTTGTCGAGCGATAACTGCGTCCGAGATAATACGCGCGTGTCTCGTCATTCGGATAAAGACTTGCGATGTCTCCAAAGTCCGAACTGTGACGGGCGTGTGCAAAAATCGCCTGGTTAAAGTCGCCGAGGATGGTCAACTGGGCGTTCGGGTAGAGCTGACGGATGACGGCAAACTGGAACGGCGAATAGTCCTGCGCTTCATCGATCACGACATGACGAATCGAACGGTTCGCCTCCACTCCTAAGAGCTGTTGCTTCAAATAGACATAAGGCGTTGCATCTTCATACAGCAGGTGGTCTCCCTGCGACTGCTCCTCTTCTGCAAAAAGTTTTCGGTACGTGCTTGCCACATCCACAAACCCAAATTCTCGAATGCGTTTCAGGACCGGCTGGAGCTGTTGCTGGATGACAAATTTGGCGAGTCGCTGGGGGGTCATGTCATAGTCAGCAGATGCCGCACGCGAGAGTCCCGCTCGCTTGGCAAGAATCTGGTGCGCCTTGTGGTACTGCTCATTGGTCATCAAGTCCATCTTATGCTGCACCCAGTCTTCTTTCCATTCGCCTTTTAGACGTTGCTTCACCACGTTCACCAAGTCTTCTGCAAGAGCCTCTAATCGGTTCGGTATCGATTGAGACGAAGGTTCATTGTAAAACCTGTCGGCAATCTCATCCGCACTTAGGAAGACCTCCCCTCGAAAGCGAATCGGTCGGAACTGTAGTCCCGACTCTTTCAAATGGTCAATGTAGTCGGTCATGCGCTGCAAAAAGTCCGCAGACGCTTTCCATTCGATAGCTTCAAGACGAGACGTATAGTTCGGTGCAGCCTGTTGTGTATAAATAAACTCGAGTTGATCAAACGGTGTCTCTGCCGTAAATTCTGGCTGCAGATGTTCATTCAGATACTGCTGGAACGTCGTCTGGCGCATGTTCTCTTCCCCGAGTTCCGGCAACACGTTGGCCACGTAATGCGCAAAAAGCTGATTCGGTGAGAACAGCAGGATCTGATCGCTCGTCAGCGTGTTGCGGTAGTGATACAGAAGGTACGCAATACGTTGCATGGCCACAGACGTCTTGCCACTTCCTGCTGCCCCGTGCACGATCAGCACCCGACTGCCGTCATGGCGCACGACCTGATTCTGCTCCTGCTGGATGGTCGCTACTATAGACCCCATCTGATCGTTGGTGCCATGTGCGAGCACTTGCTGCAGGATTTCGTCACCAATCGTGAGTCCCGTATCGAACATCGCCACGAGCTGCCCGTTCTTAATCACATATTGCCATTTCTTTTCGAGTTTTCCGGTTACGGTGCCACTTGGCGTCTGGTACATGGCCGATCCCGGTTGGTAGTCATAGTAAACACTTGAGATCGGTGCCCGCCAGTCATATACGTAAAATCCATCACTTGCATCGTCTCGTAACGTCGAGATGCCGATATAGACAACTTCCGTCCCCTCTTCTCCGTCCTCTTTAAAATCAATTCGGCCAAAGTACGGTTTGTCTTGCATACGGTTCAACACTTCTAGGCGTTTGGAGGCCTGTCCGTGCAGTGTTTGGCGGACTGCCAACTCTTGCGCTTCTTGACGAAGCCCGATAATCGTCTCGAGGTAATCGTCAAAGGAATCTGTGTTGACTCGCACTTCATCCCAAAATTCACGGCGAATCCGAATCACTTCTTCTTTCAATCGAGACGCATCTCCGTCTAGCAGAAATCGCTCCTTCGCAATGGCCTCTTGCACCTGTTGTAACCACTTGGATTCTTGCTTCAGCTGCTGCTCCATCCAATCGCCCCTTTTCTCGAGTGAAAATGCTTGACACTTGCAAAATGTATATAGTATGATTAATGTAAGGAAATCTTTATACATTTATTATTCAAGCGCATCTCTCTAATTTTATCATAGAGGTGCGCTTTTGTCATGTATGATACTATCAGAGTAATCACACAATTTTAGGAGGATGATCATGGAACTTGGACTTTCTCAAAAAGTAGCGCTGATCACAGGTGGCAGTAAAGGAATCGGTTTCCAGACTGCCCTAGACCTATCTCACGAAGGTACTTCTGTAGCTATCGTCGCTCGCAATGAAGAAGCACTGCAACAAGCTAAGCAACAAATTCTTGAAGCAACTGGTAAAGAAGTACTCACTATCTCAGCAGACGTGTCGCAAGAAAGCGAATGCCAGCGTGCAGTCGAAGAAACTGTTGCTCATTTTGGCAGTCTACATATTCTCGTCAACAACGCCGGTACTGCAGCAGCCCGTTCGTTCGAAGATGTAGACGGCGAAGCATGGCAGAATGACCTCGATTTGAAGCTCGGAGGTACGATCCACTGTTCACGTTATGCGATTCCACATATGAAACAACAAGGCGGTGGTGCTATCGTCAACTTGACAGCGGTCGTGGCTAAGACGCCTCCTGCAAGCAGTTTACCTTCATCTGTCAGTCGTTCAGCAGGCCTTGCATTGACGCAAGCCATGAGCAAAGACCTCGGCAAGCACAACATTCGTGTCAACGCTGTCTGTATCGGACTGATTCGCAGTGACCAGATCGAAAAGATGTGGCAAAAACAGCGTCCAGACCTGACGTGGGATGAGTTCTCACATGAGACAGGTAAGACGATTCCACTCGGTCGTATAGGAGATACACACGAGGCTTCTAACGTCATCACATTCCTGGTATCTGACGCGGCATCTTACGTTACAGGTACGTCTGTCAACATTGATGGTGGTTCCGGAAACGCCTTGTAAACATGTAAACCTCGCTTCCCTTTTTTAACGGAAAGCGAGGTTTTTGCGTTCTATTCGATTGGTTCAACCGCATCTATCAGGAGCGTTTCTAACTCATGTTGATGCCGCTTAGACTCCTCTTCAGACCAGTTGAAACGGTCAGCTAAGTAGTTCTGCACAGCTAGTTTCTGCTCTCTTACCCAGTCGATATGGAAGAACAGAGCACCGGTTCTGCGCACAAAGAAGTCAGCAGGTGTGTAGACGAGTTCTTCCGTTATTCCGTACTCCAGCATGGCATACGTCAGTGGATCCAGCTCTGCTGCTGGTGCTTCCGTATATAAAGTAAACAATTTCTCTACATTCGAGCCGTAACGCTGGATCAAAAGTTCCGCTTCGTTTGGTGCGATGCGTAGTTCCGCTGCCCGTTTCAGCTGCTGTTGCTTGAAGGCCCGGAAGCCCGCTGAACCGCCGACGTCTCCTCCTGAAAGCGGCAAATGTTGCGTCTTGGTTTTCGTTGCAGGCCGCCCCTGCACTTGTAGGACTCGATCGACGATCTGCTCTGCCATCTTGCGGTATCCCGTCAGTTTTCCTCCTGCTATAGAAAGAAGCCCGCTCTCGGAGTCAAACACCTCGTCCTTACGCGAGATTTCAGATGGCGACTTGCCGTCTTCATGAATAAGCGGCCGTACCCCTGACCAGGTAGATTCCACCTCGTTCTCCGTCAATTTCAGATCGGGGAACTGATAACGGATGGCCGCGAGCACATAGTCGACATCCTCTTTTGTCAGTGTTGGGTGCGTCGGATCTTCTTTATAGACGGTATCCGTCGTTCCAACATACGTCTTCCCATCACGAGGAATAGCAAAAATCATACGGCCATCTTCCCCATCAAAATAGATGGCCTGGCGCAGTGGAAACTGTTGCTGATCAAACACTAGATGAATCCCTTTTGTCAGTAGGAGCGACTTCCCAGTCCGAGACCCGTCTGCTTCTCGAAGTGTATCAACCCATGGCCCTGCTGCATTGACGACTGTCGTAGCACGTGCCTCAAAAGCTGTCCGATTCAGTTGATCTTGTAGATGCACTCCCACAATCTTTCCTTGTTCATAAATAAACGAGTTCACTTTGACATAGTTAATCGCTAGTGCTCCTAGTTCTACAGCTTTTTTCATCACTTCCATCGTCAAGCGTGCATCGTCCGTCTTGTATTCTACGTAGTATCCTGCGCCCTTTAACCCTTCTTTTTTCAAAAGAGGCTCTCTCGTAAGGGCTTCTTCAACTGAGAGCATTTTACGGCGTTCTGCTTTTTTCACTCCTGCCAAGAAGTCATAAACGCGAAGCCCTACATTTGTGCTGAGAGGACCAAACGTACCGCCTTTATAGAATGGCAGCATCATCCACTCGGGAGTGGTCACATGTGGTCCGTTCTCATACACGATTTCACGTTCTTTCCCTACCTCCGCGACAATTTTGATTTCAAATTGTTTGAGATAGCGTAAGCCCCCGTGGACGAGCTTCGTCGATCGGCTTGACGTCCCTGCAGCAAAGTCTTGCATCTCGACTAAAGCCACACGCAACCCTCGACTCACCGCATCCAGTGCAATACCGGCACCTGTAATGCCACCTCCTATCACGAGTAGATCCCAAGTCTCCGACTCTAATCTTTGTTTGACCTCTTGTCGTTGTAGATTTGAAAATGTCATTATGTTCTCTCCCTTGTAGGGAACGAAAAAAAGAGACCACAAATCGCCTTTTATCCTGTAGATAAAAGGGATGCGGTCTCTCCGTTCTCGGTCCGATAGATTAACTTGTCTTTAGTATACCATGTTGAGCCTTGCGCTTCTATTGAGGCGACTTTCCTCAGTTTGGATTTTTATAGGATCGTGTCGCTGCCACAGCCTGCTTCCATCCAGAATATAACTGCTCTCTCTTTGCTTCCGGTAGTTGCTCCTCGAAGGTCCGGTCTATTTGACGACGCTCTGCGATTTCTTGCTTGTCTGTCCAGAATCCAATCGCAAGACCGGCTAAGAATGCTGCTCCAAGCGCAGTTGTCTCATTTCCTGACGGTCGCTCAACGGGAACTCCTAAAATGTCGCTTTGGAACTGAAGTAAGAAGTCATTTTTGACGGCTCCACCATCGACTCGCAAGGAGGAAATGGCAAGTGTCGAATCCGTCATCATCGCTTCTAGGACGTCTCTTGTCTGATAGGCCAGAGACTCTAGCGTCGCGCGTATAAAGTGTTCCTTTGTCGTGCCGCGTGTCAAACCAAAGATAGCACCACGGGCTTCACTGTCCCAATAGGGCGTACCAAGCCCAACAAACGCCGGCACCATGTACATACCCTCAGTCGAATCCACTCGCTTGGCATAGTTCTCGCTGTCCATCGCGTGATCGATCATGCGAAGACCGTCACGCAGCCACTGAATCGCAGAGCCAGCTACAAAAACGCTGCCTTCTAAGGCATAGTCGACCTTTCCGTCCATTCCCCAAGCAATCGTCGTCAGCAAGCCATGCGTAGAACGAACGCGGTCTTGTCCCGTGTTCATCAACATGAAGCTGCCTGTCCCGAACGTACTCTTCGCCATTCCTTCTTCAAAGCACGCTTGACCGAATAGGGCTGCCTGCTGATCTCCTGCCATCCCGGCAATCGGTACCTCTAGTCCAAAGAAGTGATAATCCTGTGTATAGGCGTAGATTTCAGAGGACGAACGAACCTCTGGCAGCATATTTTTGGGAATCGTAAATAGCTCAAGGAGCTCATCGTCCCATTCCAGGGTCGTGATATCAAACAGCAACGTCCGAGAGGCATTGGAATAATCGGTTACATGGACTTTTCCTCCGGATAGCTTGTAGACGAGCCATGTGTCCATCGTGCCGAATAGCAGATCTCCCTCATTTGCTAGCTCCCGAGCACCGGGTACTTCCTCTAAAATCCACTGAATCTTTGTAGCTGAGAAGTAAGGATCGATTAACAACCCGGTCTTCTCTCGAATCAGATCTTCATGACCCTGTTCCCGAAGCTTCCGACAGATGTCCTCCGATTGACGGGATTGCCAGACAATCGCTTTATAAATGGGCTGTCCTGTCTTCTTGTTCCAGACCACCGTCGTCTCGCGCTGATTGGTGATGCCAATTCCTTCGATTTGCCGAGGCTGGATGCCAGCTTTCCGAATCACTTCTGCAATACACGATTGCACCGAATTCCAAATCTCAACAGCATCATGTTCCACCCAGCCTGGTTTCGGAAAGTGTTGCTCAAATTCTTGTTGCGCCACTTCCACAATCTGTCCCTGTTTGTTAACTAGTACAGCACGAGAGCTCGTGGTCCCTTGGTCGAGTGCCAACATAAACCGTTCCATAGTAGTACCTCCAGTAAGTTGCAAATAAAAAGTGAGAAGGGATGGCCCCTCTCACTCTTTATCAGGTATTAAAATACAGTGTAAAGAGCCGTATTTGCTAGTGTAATCATAGTCAAAAGCAAGGTATTTAAGAATGTCCCGACATACACGTTTCCAGTTCTACGGTAGAAATAGCGATTAAAGATGGCCGCTACCGTCAGCATCGGCACTAGTCCGATGACGATGATAGAAGATAACGACTCCGCTGGATAGCCAGCCGTTCCTGTCGCAAATAATAAACCGTAATGGTAGGCCAAGTACAGTAAGAGGCCTCCGATAAAGTGGACGATCGAGACTGCATATCCCTTCCAACCGTTGAAGCGCTCAGAAGATGTATTGATGTTGATAGATAAACCTACGATGAAGTAGTAAATCAAGAATAGCGGCGCGTAACGGAACAATGCCCAAACGTGCTGGTCTTCGAATGTCTTCACCGCTACCGTCCACAGACGGAAATCGACTTTCCAAATCGCGTCTACTAGGTACAAGATTCCGTAACCGATCACGATAGCTACAACAGCTGAAGCTAGCGCTGCCAAGATCGTCTTGATACCCGCTTTAAAGCCGTAATCTGCTAGACGGGCACCGCGCTCTTGACGAGATACGAAATGATAGCCAATCAAGATAAGCAGAGTCACGATAGCTACATTGATAGCCCAGTAAGCAATCGGATTTACTGTTGGAGCACCAAAGAATTCTGTTGTTTCAAAGAAACGAGCCTGTTCACGCAAGTAGAAGTACTGCACGATACTTACTAGCAAGACAAGTCCCGCCCCAAGCTTCACGTTTTTCGCAGCACCTTTTACGAATCCTGCAATTAAGATGATGGCAGATAGTGCAATAGTAATTAAACTGATTTGTCGAAGTAAACGCATACCGGATTCATCTCCGCTGTAAAGAGCAGCGAAGAACAGTGCCGGATACAAGATACCGACAGCAAGTAATACAAGTCCTGTAAGCTTTTCGCCTGATGTCTGTGGAGCGGGTAATGTATTTGCCTTATCTGTAACAGCCCATTTGAAGAACGGCAACTGTGTAAGAAGGCGAATGACTGGAATGAACAGCAAGAAGAAGCCAATCAAAGCCACGAACGAGAACCATTCTTTCCACATCCAGCTCTGACCATCTTCGCCATTCGTCACAACGTCTCCATACTCTTCAAACGCCATGTCATAAAAATCGATGGCATACGCAGTAGAAGTTTGAGAGAAATGGTTCCAAGGGTGCGTCTCGTTCGGCTGGTAAATAACACGCATGCCGCCATTGACGTCATACACTTCATTCGCATTTGCCGTCTCAAGACCACCTAAGAACCCAAGCCCTTCCGGTGTGGATACGTAATCTTTCTTCACAACAGATTTCCCAGCTGCAGCCGCTTCTGCGTTGAAGAAGAACTCGTCATAGTTTCCTGCAATCTTCCCAGAAGGACGAGGACCGTATGAATCGTTGATTTGCTCATCTGTATATCCAAGCGCTTTGACCCATTGATAGTCCGAGCCCATCGTCAGGGAGCTGTGAATCTTACGAACACCTGAAGACTGGAAGTCCATTTCATCTAACATCACAGCATGTGTTGTCGAGAACCCACCCATCGAGTGACCCGAGACAGCGATGATTCCATTACCGTCTGCATCTTTCAATACATACTCTTGCTCATACATATACTGAACGGCATCATAAATGGCTTGTGGCCAGAAAGAGAAGAATGGAATCGGCTTCTCTTGTGTATTTGTTGAATGACCATGATCGTATTGGTCTAAGGCTAGTACGACATAGCCTCGTTTGGCCATCTCAATCACTTGAGCATCTTGCATTTCTCCAGAGTTTAAATATCCGTGTGTCGCAATAAGTGTCGGTCTTGCTTCTTCATCTGCGCCATCAGGCTTGTAGAGAAGACCGGACAGTTCGCCGCGCTCTGTTTCAAAATAAATTCGAGAGACATCGACGTCTCCCCCTGCGCTGTTAAAGGATGAAGCCACTAAACTTCCCACTAAAATAAGAACAAGTGCAACAGCTAGTAAAATGAATGATTTCTTGTTGTTCTTCATGTCCAATCCCCTTTGTAAGTAGTTTCAAGCAAAAAAAATGTGGTCACCCCTTTCTCTGTAAGACCATAAAAAAAGACACACGAAATCACTTTGGTTAGTTCCAAAGTACTTCATGTGTCTCGAGATCTCATCACATTTGATTAACTTACGACCAAGTATATAGCTCCATGAAAGCGGTGTCAATAATTGTTTGAAAATTTTTACGATACTTACCACAAATTTGTGTTAGAGGTAGTGACAATGGATGCACCGTGAGCCAGAGCACGGTCTACGTCATCTTGACTCTTAATAAGTCCACCTGCAATCACCTTGATCCCTGTCTTTTCTTTTACTTCTTGCAGAACTTCCGGAATGACTCCGGGCAGGACCTCAATATAATCCGGTTGAATCTTTTGGCAAGCACGCAAGTTGTGATCTAATGCTACACTATCAAGTGCAAACAATCGTTGAATTCCAATGATATTGCGCTTTTTTACAAAGCTGATCACACTGGAACGCGTAGAAATGATACCGTTGACTTTCACATTATTAATCAAGTATTCCAGTCCGTACTCATCCACCTTTAATCCTTGAATCAAATCCGCATGCATAAACACTTCCTTGCCGTGTTTTTTTGCATGTTTGACGACATTCTCTACTTGAGACAACCTCGATTCTAAAAGGATGATCTGCTGATGGTCTGATTTTAACGCTAACTCAAAATCTTTCATATTTCGAATGGCTGGTATGACTTTATTACACATAGTGTCCCCTCCGCTAAGCTCAACTTTTTCTCTATTTTGCGGAAGTCGAAATAAAATTACAAGTTTCTTTACTTTTTAATCTGGCATGTAGAAGAAATCATGCTCCCATGTAGAAGAAACCCCTTCGCATGGAGAACAACGAGTAGCCCTTTGCAGAACAAACACCTCCTCTTGCAGAAGAATGACCGCTCAACCCGCAAAAACCCCCAGAGAACGGATCTCCGGGGGCTCTTTGACCACATTATGCAGTTTTAACGGTAAAGTCTACATTCACATTATTGCGGATTGCATTCGAGAATGGGCAGATTTGGTGCGCTTCATGGACTAGCATCTCAGCAGTCTCTTGATCGACACATTGAATTGTCACGATCATTTCTACAGAAATCGCGTATCCTGCGTCACCTTTATTGAGTGACACGTGAGAAGTGAGCTCAGAGCCGGCGATTTGCGCTTTCTTCTGCATCGCTACAATGTTCAAAGCAGAATCAAAACAAGCCGAGTACGCACCGTAATATTGATCAGGTTAAATAACAGTTTGAATTTATTACCTCTGTCCTTTCTCCAAGGATCGAGGTTTTTCACTCCTAAATGCACAAATTGAATTTCCAAAAGAGAATTTTGAACCAAGAGACTTTGAGTTCTCTAAATAGAATTCCGAATTGGTTTAAAAAGATTCTTAATTTGTTTAACAAGGTGCACTGAGCCTAGCTTCGTCAACTTTTCGCAAGTCGTAAGTAACGTGGATAAGCTAGCAACGCCACCATACTACATGCTGCACCAAACCCTACTAGAATAACTAGAGAAAGCCAGATATCGCTAATAGTTCCTTTTTCGAGTAAAACGATTTTGAACCCTTCCAGCGCCCAGTAATGCGGCAAGAGTCTTGCAATAGACTGCAAAACGTCTGGCATAAACTCAACAGGTAACCAAAGGCCACCGAGCATGGCACCACCTAACGCAATGACTTGCGTGAGAGCAATCCCCATATTCTCCGTCTTGGCAAGGACCGCCATAGCCATCCCGCAGCCTGTTGCTACAAATGCCAGTCCGATGGAAAGCACAGTCAGAGCCAATGGATCACCGAGTGGCAGGTTATATGCTACAACGCCGAAGCCAAATAAAATAACAATTTGAAGCAACACCACTGCCACAAACGGGAGCCACTTTCCTAAAAAGTATTTAAGATGACTCAGGGGAGTACTTGCAAGTCGAGCCGCCATACCGCTGTCTCGGTCTTTGATGAAGGCAATGACAATTGAAATCATGATATAAAATGAAAACATGACGGTATAACCCGGAACAATTTGGACCACGAGTTGCTCCGAATCAGCCCCCATACTTTCTCCAAAGATGGTGATAAATCCTACAATAAAAATGATAGGGAGTAGGAATGTCCAAAACCATAATCCTTTGTCTTTTGTTTTCTTTTTCAGTTCCATCAAGGCGATTGCTGTCATTGTTGGGCCTCCCATCCGTTATCCCGAAGAGGGGTACCGGTCAATTTTATAAATATGTCTTCTAGTTTTGCCTGACTCAGCTCTAGCCGTGCTGGTAGGATAGCTTTTTTTGCTAAATGGCATGTCACTGCCTCTAAAGTCTGCAATGGCGTTTGGCTCTCGATTAAGTAGCCTTCTTCGTGTTCAGTCACGCCTTCAAACCCAGTTAACAGTTGTTTAGATATCCCCTTCCCTTCTACATAAATTGAAGACTGCCTATGTCGCGCTAAAACATCTCTTAATTTTCCTTGTTCGATCACTACACCGCGATCAATAAATCCTATATGGTCACAGAGCTGTTCCACTTCCTCCATATAATGACTTGAATAGATCACAGTCTTTCCGTTGTTCTTGAAAGAATGAATCATCTCAAATATCGCTCTGCGGGACTGAGGATCTACACCAACCGTTGGTTCATCTAAAATCATGATGTCTGGATCATGGAGAAGTGCACATCCAATGTTCAAGCGACGCTTCATTCCACCTGAGAAAGTAGAAACAAGGGACTTCTCACGGTCTTTCAAACCTATGAGCTCTAGCACTGCATTTATACGTTCTTGAAGTTTTTTTCCTTTGACTCCATATAAGCGTCCGAACAAGATTAGATTATCTCGGGCAGTCAATGTCTCTTCTAAACAGATATCTTGTGGGACGTATCCTATACGCTGCTTCATAGCTGTCTGGTTGCCTACATAAGGTGCGGAGTCGATCTTAATCTGTCCCTTGTAGTCTTCAATAACACCAACTAAAATCTTCATCAGCGTAGATTTGCCAGCACCGTTAGGACCCACCAAGCCAAAACTGCTAGCCTTGGGTATCGTCAAATCAATCTGTTGAAGGGCTGGCTGCTTCCCGTAGAGTTTTTCGATTGCATGTAGCTGAATCATTTCATTTCCTCCCTAATTTCGTTTTCGAAGGGACTGATTCATACGCTTCTCCAAATGTTTGAAGTAGCTATACCAACCAATCCAGTTGAGAAGATACGTTCCTGTGAAAAACAACCAGCCTATTAGAAGTGCTTGCGGTTGCAAAGGAATCCATCCTGTCAGCCAGGTGAAAACCGGAAAAAGTGCAACTAAAGATGCCATGTAATGCACCACCGTCTGCTTCAACATACTCCAGTCCTCGATTTCAAATAATAATGCCGATACACTGAAATAGGCACCAATCAGCATACTACCAAACAGATTGAGGGCAAGCATCCGCGCAGGAACCATTTCCATGCCGTCAAACATCAACCAGGTTACTATCAACGTGAGCAAACCTCCGACACCAAGGCCACCAAAAATTCGAACAATGATATTACTTATCACGGTTCCCACCCCCTTCAATCAATTGGTTGCGAAGATGATGTACATAACTTCGAGTCACATATTCTTTAGCGCCTGATTTGAAAAAAACACAAAGGTTTCCGTTGAAAGACAGTTCAAATCGTTTGATTTGATCCACATTCCCGATAACCGACTTCGAGAATCGAATGAACCCAAAGGTCCCTAAAAACTCTTCTAATTCATAGAGCTTCAATTTGAGTTCAAGAATTCCTTCAGCTGTCTGCGCATAAACTTTACGGTTGGTCGAATACACAAAATCGATATCTTGTGGCTGCAAAATGACCGACCGTTCCCCATCTGTTCCTACAAGTCGTTTGGGTGCAGTCTCTGCTGTCTCTAATTCTTTGAGATGGCGAATGATAGCTTCCACCTCGGTGGACCATTCTTGAGCTTGGATAGTAATCACAGGTGTGTCCTCATTCTGAGGATCAATGTCAATTTTGATTTTCATTGGGCCTCCCTTTCTTACTTCATAGTTTAAGTCTGAATAAATGCAGATAGTGTATGTAGTGTCTGAAATGCCATTGTACATGTCTAAGTTGCAGAATTCGATGTCTCAGGTGCAAAACACCTTTAGTAGCTTTCGCCATTTCTATGTAGTGTCCTTCCTAAAGCAAGTCTTCTTGGAATAAAAAAATCGAGTAAGGGATTTCCCTTACTCGACCATAGAGTATCTGATTATGCAGTTTTAACTGTAAAGTCCACATTCACATTATTGCGGATTGCATTCGAGAATGGACAGATTTGGTGCGCTTCATGGACTAGCATCTCAGCAGTCTCCTGATCGACACCTTGGATTGTCACAATCATCTCTACAGAAATCGCGTATCCTGCGTCACCTTTATTGAGTGACACGTGAGAAGTGATCTCAGAACCGGCGATTTGCGCTTTCTTCTGCATCGCTACAATGTTCAAAGCAGAATCAAAACAAGCCGAGTACGCACCAGCGAACAATTCTTCCGGTGTTGTCTTCCCTGTCATATCCACTCCTGGCATTGGCATGCCTAGGTTCAAGTCATAAGTTCCTGTTTCAGAAGTGACGCGTCCTTGACGGCCACCGACCGCTGTTGCAGTTGAAGTAAATAGTTTTTGCATGAGTAGTTCCTCCTCGAATTTTCTGATATAATTAAGTTGTACACAATTTAATTTTACACAATAAAAATAATCTTGCAATGAATATGCACAAGGAGGATTTGTTTATGGAAGCTTTACATCTATCCAACCAACTGTGCTTTCCGTTTTATGCTGTGTCAAAAGAGATCACAAAACGCTACCGTCCCTTATTAGAACCGCTGCATCTGACTTACCCGCAGTATTTGGTCATGCTCGTCCTTTGGGAGACAGATCAGGTGTCTTTGAAGACTATCGGCAAACGACTCCATCTTGATTCAGGTACCCTTACCCCACTCGTCAATAAACTTATTTCGCAAGGCTACCTTGAAAAAGCACGCAACCCTCAGGATGAACGGCAGCTTGTTGTCCAGCTAACAGGTGAAGGCCGAGCACTTCAAAAGCAAGCTGAGTCGATTCCTGAACAACTTGCTGAGGTCCTCGGTCTCAATGAAAATGAATATTTTGCTTATCAGCGCATGCTCACCGATTTGTCCATAAAACTTGGATTAACCGACGATGCAACATGCTGAAACATCCACCTACTTCGAATTCACTTTGGATTCGAAGTTTTTTTATTTACCTAGGACTAAAGATAGTTAATTAGACCCTGTTGCCCTAGTTTCGACAACTGTATCTAACAGACCATATTTTTTTCGAATATTATTGCAATAAAATGGCGTTTACCTGTTAATATGAATATATATGATTAGTTGTCAGTGACTAAAAAGCAGATTTTTGAAATCTTAGACCTATATCTAATTGTTAGGAGGTTTGTAACATGTCCCAAGATCACTCGAGGTATTCTCGCCTTGCCAACATCACGAAAATGATCAACATGAAGCTCGATTTACGCGAAGTCATGGAGCAAGTCACATTGGCCATTTCAGAAGAAATCATGCGCTGCGACTCTGTCGGCATCTATCTCCCTCAACCAGACGGCACGTTCCGAGGATATGTCGGGAAGCCTGAAATTATCAATGGGCGTACACTAGATATGCATGTCATTGATACCCATTATGATCGATTAGCAAAAGAAGTCATTGAAACTAAGAAAACGATTTATATCCCTGATACCTCGAAAGACAACCGTCCGGATCCTCGTGCAGTAGAAGCATTCAAAATCAAGTCTCTCTTAGCATTGCCGATTTCCTACGAAGGCGAGCTATTTGGTCTTGTCTTCTTGTTTGACTATGGCACCCCCATGAATTTAACAGAAGATGAGATTCAAGCAGTTGAAGCCTACGTCAATATGGCTGCAGTTGCGATTCAAAACGCCACCAATCTAACCAAAAAAGAAAAACTGCTAAACGAGAAGCAATTGCTTCTGGATGTATCCCGAGACCTGTCGATGTACACAACATTACAGGAATGCTTTGATAGCTGTTTCTTCTATATCCAGCGTGTCCTCGACAACCCAAATATCGGCGTGCACTTACTAGATCCCATTGCACAAAAACGAATCAGACCTGCCAGACTAAGCAAAGACAGCGACTGGACGGAAGAAAAATGGTTGGAAACACATAAAGAATTGGACTTCGATGAGAACACTGATGCTCTGGTACAAGAAGTGGTTCAGACAAAAACCTACATCTTTATTCCAGATGTCTTCAAAGACCCTCGTCCCGACCATAACTTGTGCCGCAACTTCGGGATCTACGGCCTGGTTATGTTCCCGATCATCACGATGGGAGAAGTCCTCGGTCAGATATCCATTGTCACTCTCGAAGAAAAGGCACCTCTTTACACCGAGAGCCAGCTGCAACTGACCCAGTCTATCATTGATACGATGGCTTCTGCCCTGTCGCATTTACTGTACATGGAAAAGCAAGACATCATTATTGAAGAACGGACTTCGGAAGTATTGGAGAAGAACAAAGAACTTCAACATGTCGTATCAGAACTTCAGCATTTGAGCCGCGAGAAAGAATTGATTTTGAATTCGGCAGGTGAAGGAATTTTCGGTTTAGACCTACACCGTAATATTACATTCTGTAATCCGGCAGGTGCACTGATGCTTGGGTACCAATCCGAAAGCGAACTGATCGGTAAGTCTGTGCATGTCATCATGAATGGACAAACGATAGAACGTGAAGCGACCACGGATACAAACGATTCGTATTTTGAAGAATATAAAGTGTTTTATCGTAAAGACTGCTCCACGTTCCCTGTGGAATATGTAACGGCGCATATCAAAGAGAATCAAGAGATTGTGGGCGAAGTAATCACGTTCAAAGATATTTCACAACGGAAGCAGCTGGAAGAGAAAATCAAATACTATGCGTATTTTGATAGCCTGACCGATTTGCCGAACCGCGTGCTGTTGATGGACCGCATCACTCAAGGACTCAAGTACGCGAAGAAGAATGAAGAAAAAGCCGCGATTCTGTTCTTAGACTTAGACCGCTTCAAAGTGGTCAATGATTCCCTCGGTCATAGTTACGGAGACCTTCTATTGAAAGAAGTTGCGACACGTCTGATGACCTGTGTGCCAGAAGGTGCGACGGTCTCCCGACAAGGTGGGGATGAATTTACCATCTTCCTCCCTCTCGTGAAAGATGAAGGTGCCATCTTAAAAGTCATCAAGTGTATCGATGCGGTCTTTGATGAGCCGTTCCAACTGCACCAACATGAAATGTACATCAAGACCAGTATTGGAATCAGTCTGTTCCCAGAAAACGGAGAAACGGCGGAAGTCCTTATTAAGAATGCCGACACCGCGATGTACAAATCTAAAGAGCGTCCGGGAACGAGCTTTCACTTCTTTAGTGAAGAGATGGACATTCGCTCGTACGAAACCATTCGGATTGAAAACGATCTGTACCGGGCTATCGAAAAAAATGAATTGTACCTGCATTACCAACCACAGATCAATTACAAGACCGATCAAATCGTTGGTGTAGAAGCACTCCTTCGCTGGAACCATCCAGAGCATGGATTCATTCCACCCGACCGCTTCATTCCACTAGCTGAAGAGACGGGACTCATTGTACCGATTGGAGAATGGGTGCTGCGCACAGCTTGTACGCAAATGAAGAAGTGGCACGATGATGGACTGAAACTCCCGAGTTTATCTGTAAACCTATCCGTCCATCAATTTGAACACCAGGAGTTGTTTAAGACGATTGAATGCATCTTAAGCGATACCGGACTCGCACCCGAGTATTTGGAGCTGGAACTGACAGAGAACTTGATTGTGAAGAACACGGTTCAAACGCTACAGACCATGGAAAAGCTGCAAAGTCTCGGTATCAAGATTGCCATCGATGATTTTGGTACGGGATATTCATCTCTAGGCTATCTGCGCAATCTGCCGATTTCCAAATTAAAAATCGATAAGTCTTTCGTTGACTTGATGGTAAAAGACGATGCCGCTATCACCAACACGATCATTACACTCGCACAAAACCTTAGCTTAGAAGTCATTGCAGAAGGGGTTGAAACGAAGGAACAAGCCGATTACTTACTGCAACAAGATTGCTTCTTGATGCAGGGCTATTACTTCAGTAGACCGATTCCACCCGAAGAGATTTACACCAAATACGCGTAAGTGAGGAGAATTCAGTAATGAAAGCAGCACGTATCGTATTAGATGTTTTAAAGCAGAACGGTATCCAGCATATGTTTGGAATTCCTGCAGGATCCGTCAATGCTTTTTTTGACGAGTTGACTCAGATGGATGACATTACTCCAGTCGTGACAAAGCATGAAGGAGCTGCCGGCTATATGGCCGCAGCCTATGCAAAATACACGAACCACCTAGCGGTCTGTATCGCATGTAGTGGACCAGGTGGTACAAACCTGGTTACGGGTGCAGCAAACGCGATGCGCGAGCACTTGCCAGTCGTATTCATAACAGGTGCTGTTCCTGTCAGCACGCTAGGTCTTAACGCCTCTCAAGAACTGGATGCCGAACCGATTTTTCGTCCGGTGACGAAGTACAGCACTACGGTGAACGATGTCGCGAATGTCGTTGAGGAAATCACGAAAGCTGTTGAAATTGCCCTTTCAGGTGTTCCGGGACCAGTTCACATCGCTCTACCAATCGACGTACAACACCAACAAGTACCTGATGCGACACTCCCTGCTGCTGCAGAGCGTAACTTGATTACTCCGGATGCGGACGTCCTTGACCGTGTAGCGGATGAACTGATTGCCCGTGAGAGCGGCTACATCTTAGCTGGACAAGGGATTCGCAATGCCGTCCCTGCTGTACTCGAACTGGCTGAGGCTTTAAATTGGCCAATCGTCACGACACCTCAAGCAAAAGGCTATTTACCAGCTAGTCACCCACTGGTGGTTGGTGTCTACGGATTTGCCGGTCATGAAGCTGCTTCAGAACTGGTTTCAGGAGACGCGCACAATGTAGCGCTGATCATAGGTTCTAGCTTAGGCGAAACGGCTACAAACAACTACAATGCAGCTATCACACAAGACCGGTTCACTGTACAGCTCGACTTCGATGCTTCGGTGTTCAATAGAAAATATACAGTCAACGAAGCTGTGCTTGGCGATATCACGTTGAGTGTTCCAGCACTTGTTGAAGCTGTTAAAGCGCGTAAAGGCTCAGCTTCACCTGCTCTAGTCGACGTGAAAAAGCAAGCCCCATCTGAAGGTGGCTCGGAGTACACGACGAAAAATGTATTACTCGCATTACAACAAGTGCTTCCTGCTTCGACTCGTTACACGATCGATATCGGAGAGTTCATGTCCTACATGATCAACCATTTAGAAGTCAAAGAATCTTATACGTATGAAATCAACGTCCACTTTGGTGCGATGGGTAGCGGAATCGGTTCAGCTATCGGCTCGAAGCTTGCAGAACCAGAACGTCCGGTCGTTTGTATCACGGGAGACGGCTGCTTCTTCATGCATGGTATGGAGCTATTGACGGCGAAGGAATACAACTTGCCGATCTTGTTCGTCGTTATGAATAACGCGCGTCTTGGCATGGTGTATCACGGTCACAACTTGCAGTTCAAGCGTACGCATACTTCGTTCGAACAACAGCCGGTGAACATCAGTGCCATGGCAGCTGCAATGGGCATTCCAAGCCACCGTGTGAGTGAGATGGAAGACCTAACAGAAGAACGCGTCCAAGAGCTACTGTCTCATAACGGGCCAGCTGTTCTCGAAGTCTTCTTAAAAGACAACAGCACTCCTCCAATGGGAGACCGTGTGAAGTTCTTATCTTCGTTCGGAAAATAATTAAAAAGCCTCTGTGAACTTATCAAGAGTCCGCAGAGGCTTATTTGTTTAGTTATGAACTTCACGTTGAGGCATGTGCTGTAAAAGCGTTCCGATTGTTTGTCCTTTAAACGCATCCGGTACAGGTGCATCTTCTGCACTTTCATAATAAAAGCTCGAGTGACTCGCGTTGGCGGTGTACCCCATTTTCAAGAAAGCCTCTACCATCGCCTTCGGTGCCGAGAGCCTACCTGTCCTCTCCTTGTAAACTGGTGTGATGAACACTCGAGTAATCCGGTCCCCGTCTCCCGAATACACCACAAAGCAGTCCGCCTGTTCTGCAATGACCCAGCGTCTTTTCGCGTATAAGGAAATTCCTGCTCCTTCTAACGCAGATAAGGCTTCCAGATTCACTCCAAACAGTTCATTTATGAACTGGCGAATCCCTTTTCCAGTAAGATTACCTTGTCTTTGTGTAAGTTCTTGGTCCACTACGTGGCGTGCCTTTTGAGAAGAAGCTTGTAGGAGAGGTACTTGGTCCAGATCCATCCCAAAAATCTCATGAATCAAAGGAAAAAGCTCGTTACTGGTAAGTTGTGTGCCGTACGTTTTTAGCGCTTCATCCATACGTTCTGCTTTCTTCATCTTTATTCCTCCAAGTCACTTGTGTACTTCTCAGGTAACAACTCCATCGCGCGGCATTTCACGAGCTCCCCTTGATACGAGAGGATGACGTCTGTATCCGGGCCATAATCCGTTATCAGTTCCCGGCACATGCCGCAAGGCGCGACCACCCAGCAGCTATCCATCGTTTCATGTGGATGTGGATGCGCGACGGCTACGATGGTTTTGAATTCATGATCGCCTTCAGAGATCGATTTCCCGATTGCCATGGCTTCCCCACAAACCGTAATCCTGCCTACATTTGCCTCCACATGAACGGCTGCATGAATCTTACCTGTAGTCGTCAACACAGCAGCTCCGATGTGATGGCGACCATAGCGGTAGTTCGTTTCAATGACACGTTCTGCTGCACGTATTAATTCATAATCTATTTCTTCTAATGGTCTAGTGTGTAACATCTCAATCCCCCTGTACATTTCTAAACTTTCAATATTCCACGCCAGCCACGTGCCGCGTAATAGGAATCGGCTCCGTTGTGGTATACAAAGACTGTGTTGTAACGACGATCCGCAAACAAAGCACCCCCAAGCGTTCGAATCGCTTCAGGTGTAGCAATCCAACTGGACGTCTTCAGGTCGAATTCGCCAAGAGTTTGTAGATAGCGATACTGCTCTTCGTCTAGTAGTTCTACACCCATCGCTTCTGCCATTTCAACAGCCGATTGCTCTGGCGGAAACTTCTTACGACCTTCCCGTGCGGCTTGATCGAAGCATGTGCTGCGACGTCCCTTTGGACTTTCTTTCGCGCAGTCATAGAAGTGAAACGCACCTGATGCTTCATCAAAATACACAACATCTGGTTCGCCACCGGATTGTTCCATTTCATAGAGGCTTACTAAAGCTTCTGCATTTTCTTCTAACTTGTCCGCAACTTGTTGCCAAGGAAGTGCGGGATGCCGGTCACTGTTCTTCTCAAAACGGGATTGAAGTGTTCCCAAAAGCTCCCGTCTCTCTTCATTAGATAGATTGTGATGTGCCATTCGACTTCCCCTCTCAGTTTTTTAATAAGCCTTCAAGAATCTTACAAACGTCATCAACACTTTGCGTTGTAGTATCAATAATGACATCTGAACTTTTTTCTAATAGTGGCAATACTGTTCTGTGATTTTCTAGAATCTCTGCACGCTGCTCGGGCGTTTTTCCATAATCGTTCGTGTCCCGTTTCTCAACTCTCTTTAGCATAGTTGTAAGATCTGCTTTCAACAACACGACCACATCAAAGTCTTTATAAAATGTTGATTGATTGTCGCAACACCCTGAAATAAAGAGATGAGATGAACCCGCAGATTCCAACAACTTAGCCATTTTATCTTCTTTTAATAATCTTGCCGTACCGGTCACTTGAGGTACTTCTGTTACATAGTCTCCATAATCTGTGTCTATCGTTTGGTAGCCCAGCCGTTTTAATCCTGTTAAAGCACTTGTTGTTCCAACTCCTGATAAACCTGTCAAATAAACTACTGTCATAAGAACCTCCCATCTGTTACTTTCTACTTTACCCTTGTTTTTTTAGGGGTTCAACTACCCACGGAAGCTAGGACTACATTTTAAAAGGTTCCGTTTGGTTGTTGACAGTATGTACCAGAGAATGTAATATATAAATTGCATACGCAACATATATATTACAAATGATAAGGGGATTTTATGAAAAATCATGTGAGATCAGCTCGCATTGCTGCCAACATCACGCAGACAGATCTTGCGAGGAAGACTGGAATCACTCGTCAAACAATAGGTTTGATCGAGAAAGGTACGTATAATCCAAGTCTTCAATTATGTATTGCTCTCGCTAAAGAGCTTGGAAAGACACTTGATGAATTATTTTGGGAGGTTGAGGAAAAGTGAATTCATGGTTAACTATTTTTTTACCGAATGATGAGTACAAGCAACAACGTTTACTTCAATTTTTTGCAGAGGCAACTGTTTTATCTATCGTCTATTCAATTGTTATGATCGTAGTGGCACAAATGGTGAGTTTAGATACTTCATTTACTCTATTGATAGGGCTTGGCATTGTGTTGCTTTATTTAATGGGGCGATATGTACTTTCAGGTATGGAGTATACAGAGGTATTCACAAGTAAAGCTTATAGCAAAGAGCTCAAGAAGATTATCGGGCAGACCCTTGGCTTTGTAGCGGTATATTGTATTGTTTACTTATTTATAATCAGCGTCCCTTCTACACCTGCGGAATGGTTGGAATTTGGAGGATTTTTGATTCTTCTTACGGCGCTCTATTCTGGAGTTCATGTTCTGTCTTTACACAGATCGTATACGAAAAACTTACAAGATCTAGATTGATTTTAAGGAGGGTGAACAAATGGGAAGCATTCAACCAGTTACACTTCTCTTACCATCGCAGCAGTCGGTCACGATTCGTACCGCAACACCAGATGATGCACAGGCCGTCCTTACATACACTCAAGACGTTATGGACGAAGCGCCTTATCTCCTGACAACGCGAGAAGAATTCACGAAAACGGTGGAGGATCAACACCAGTTCTTAGCCTCCTATATGGAGCATCCTCACCAACTAGCTCTCTTGGCAGAACTAGATGGGCATGTTGTCGGGTTTCTCAATTTTCAAAATGGGCACCGGAAACGTATCGCACATCAGGGAGAAATGAGTATGTCCTTACTCCATGAAGTGCGTGGACAAAGTTTAGGAAGAGCCATGGTAGAGCAACTCATCCAGTGGGCTCAAGGAAATCCTCTACTTGAGAAAGTAACTTTAGATGTGTTTTCAGACAACCAACCAGCCGTCGCTCTGTATGAACGCGTCGGGTTCATCAAAGAAGGTATTCAACGAAAAGCCATCAAAATGGAAGACGGCACTTACCATAGCCTGATCCGTATGGCCTTATTTTTGGATAAAGAATAAGCAGCCCTCTTAGGAGAGCTGCTTTTTTACTGTGTGTTGATTTTTGAAAATGAATCACTTAGGGATTGTAATCAATATTAGAACAGTTTTGCTACAATCTTGCCTTTCACATGACGCTCGGAAAGTTCTTCTAAGGCTTGTGGAACCTCTTCTAAAGTAATGGTGCACTCAAGAAGTGATTTGATTTTACCTTCTGCAAGCATATGCAGTACGTCGTCTCCGATTCGAGCAAGGTCACGCTCTGCGACTACATCGTTCTGTTGGTGGTTCGCAGCAAGTGCTACTTCATGATACGAGATCACGCGTGTGAACGGTGTGATGTGTGTGTAGTCCGGTGCTCCTGCGATATGCGCCAAGTGCCCGCCATACGCAATCAAGTCGAGGGAGTTTGTGGCACTCTCGCGGTTAACTGTATCTAAAACAGCGTCCACTCCACGTCCATCTGTCAGTTCCATTACACGTGCTTTTACATCTTCCTCGCGGTAATCGATTACTTCGTCCGCACCTAAAGATTTCACATACTCATGGTTGTGTTTAGAAGCTGTCGAGTACACGGTTTTGCCCGCTTGTTTGGCGAACTGAATCGCAAATCCACCGACGCCTCCCGCTCCTGCATGGATCAGCAAAGTATCCAGGACGTTCATCGGGAACTTCCGGAACAGCGCTTGATACGCTGTATAAGCGGCAGTTGGCAACGCAGCCGCGTCCTCGAATGATACTTCATCCGGAATTCGCGAGATCGTGTGCGCAGTGGTCACTGCAAACTCAGCAAACACACCTTGTTTGCGTAAGTCACCGTGGAATAACACGCGGTCCCCTTGATTCCATTCCGTCACGCCTTCTCCGACTGCTTCAATCGTACCGGCTGCATCAAGTCCTAGGATGTGAGGGTAGCTCCAGTTTGGGTTGCCGTTCGTTCCTGTCTTATAATCGACCGGGTTCAATCCCGCCGCATGGACTTTGACAAGGACTTCACCCGGTCCTGGTGTCGGTGTCTCGATGTCCTGCACTTTCATCTCTTTCCATAAACCTTTTTCTTCAAGCAACAGTGCTTTCATCTCCAACGCCTCCTTGAGTTTTCTACTACAGGAAGGATACGCCTGCCTGTTTTCATTTACAAGGATTCTGTCTTATGGGCTCTCCAAGCTGTGGCCAGATTTTCAAGTTGTTGCACCAAGTCATGTTTTCCTTCTATATAACTCGAGATGTCGGTGGAATACATTCGGGCAAGTTGAAGTTTCCATTCACCGTATCGCAAGGCTTCCTCAGGATGTGCACGGAGATAATCTCGAAAAACCAAATGACGCTCGATTTCCGGATTCCCCATTTCAAATACATGGACATGATGGGTACGATTGTCGCCACCTTTTTGAAAGTAACGCCGACCGGGAAGTCCGTTCTCTCCTCTTGGCTCATAGCCGAGTGCTTCCATCCGAGCATTGAAAGCATCGACTTGCTCAAGGTTTGTTACGACTGGTAACAAATCAATCACCGGTTTTGCTGCAAGACCTGGAACTGCCGTACTCCCGATATGATGAATGTCTACAACTAAACTTCCAAACAGGTCGTGAAGAGTCTGGGCTTCTTGTTGAAATTGCTGTTGCCATTCTTCTTGATAGGGTTTTACTACAACGTGCCTCACACTACCACCTCGTTAGTTGATTTAATACGCTCCTTGCGAGTAAGTCAGTTCATAGCTGTGTGTATAGATCTCAACAATGTTGCCAAATGGATCTTTAACGTACACCATTTTATATGGCTTTTCGTTCGGGTAGTATTCACGAATCGGCATACGTTGCTTACCGCCGTGCTTGACGACTTTCTCGACCATGCCTTCAATATCTGGATCTTGGATACAGAAAATGAAGTACCACCTCGAGTGGAATACTCGATTACAGATAAAGGATTGACGCTGCGTCCACTTTTAGAGGCGATGCACTCTTGGGGTAGCCTGATGATGGACTAGTTTGTACTTAAACTTCGCCATAAGTAATAGGTGGCGTATGACTGCCAGCCCTGCCAACGAGCACCAAGTGTCTCGAGTTCTTTTACGGTTGGTTTTCTATCGAGATTCAAGTGCTTCCGCACAGCCTGATGAAGACCTGCATCTCCTATCGGGAACGCGGAGGTGCGGCCAAAACAGCGCATGCTCACATAGTCTGCTGTCCAAGGACCGATTCCTCGGATGGCTAGTAACCTCTGGCGAAGGCCATCATCACTGAGTGACTCTAGCTGCGCTTTCTCAAGCTCGCCAGTGATCATTAGTTTCGCAACACCTAGAATATACTCCGCTTTTCGTCTCGTCAGCTGCAGTTCTTGCAATTCTTCAACTGAAACATTTACAACATCTTCCGGTTTCGGAAACTGCCAGTACATCTCTCCTTGATAAGCCATTCCTTCTCCGTACCGTTCCACAAAGCGTTTCTTTAGCGTATAAGCAAACGTCAGATTGATCTGCTGCCCCATAATGGCCCATGACAGTGCTTCAAAGAGCTCGGGTATCTGAACGATTCGCAAGCCTCTGTAGTCTTGCGCTAAAGGTCGTAACAAGTCATCCCCTTCAGTTAGTTGATAAAACCCTTCAATGTTTACTTGTAAACCAAGCCACATTTCAACATAACGAGCTGCTTCCTCTAAATGCTCGGCATTTCTTACATCACTTAAAGCCGTCAATTGAAGACCCGCCTCAACTGGATTTACTTGAACAAGTAGCGGTCGAGATAAAGGCAGCCACTTCCTAACACGTCCGTCCTTTACATGGTGGGTGACCTCTATAGGCGAGCGACCGAGCAGCTTCAGGCTTTCCTCGAATCGGTAATCATCTTGGCAGTTTAAAATCACTGACTGTCCCTTCACTGGAATCCCCACTTTCTTTTTTACAGTGTAATCGAAAAAACCCACCGCAGCAAAGGGGGTCAAAGCTGCAGTGGGTGGGTGCCTTTATTTAAAATAGCTGTTCATTTTTTCAAACATAGCAACAGTTTCTTCGGCTGTTTTGCGAATGATGAATTTGCTTCCTTTAAACTCTTCATTGATAGCAGCTTCAACTGCTGGATCTTGGTAATACTCGACAATTTGCTGATACTCTTCTTTATCTGCTTCGTCTGCACGTGCAGCAATGATGTTGATGTACGGTTCGATAGTATCGGAATCTGCATTCTCAAAGTACACGGCATCTTCTGCTGGAACAAAGCCAGCTTGCACAGCCACTCCGTTGTTGATGAGTGAAATCGCTACGTCTGGTAATACACGAGCTGTCTGTTGTGGCTCCATTGCGATGAATTCAAGTTCTAAAGGATTCGAAGTGATCTGATCCAGGTCACCCGTAATTCCAAAATCGTCTGCTAACTCAATCACTCCTGCTTCTTGCAACAAGTTCAATGCACGTGGCAGTGTCGATGCATCATTTGGAATGGCGACTTGATCACCCTTCTTCAGCTCATCTAACGATTCGATTTTGTCAGAGTAGACTCCCAGTGGTGCGAAGACAGTCGTTCCAACTGGCGCTAAGTCTTCTCCAGACTCAGCTACAAAGTTCGAGAAGAACGAGATTGTCTGGAATGCGTTCAAGTCGATGTCCCCTGCTGCTAAAGCCTTGTTTGGCATAATATAGTCTGTGAACTCCACGATTTCTACGTTCAAGCCATCTTCTTTTGCAAGTTCTACGATGACTGGCCATTGCGGTTCATCGGCACCGTTCACCCCGATTTTGATTGTTTCTTCTGCTCCATCTGCTGAGTTACAAGCAGCTAGTGTGAGCGCTGCTGTTGCGGCAAGAGCCGTGAGTTTTAGGTTTTTCATGTGTGTAGTCTCCTATCGTCTCATAATTTTTTTAGATAATGTATTTCCAAGCCACTGCGCAATCTGTACGAGCAGAATCAATACAATGACGGTGACGACCATGACGCTGGTATCAAAACGCTGGTAGCCGTAAGTAATGGCAATATGACCAAGACCCCCGCCGCCCACATAACCGGCTACTGCCGAGAAGTCGATCAGACTGACGGTAACAAATGTTAGTCCGAGAATCAGTGGGCCAAGTGCTTCAGGAATGAGCACGGTAAATACAATCTGGAACGGGCTAGCACCCATTGCTTTTGCGGCTTCGATGACACCCGGATCGATACTAAGTAGGTTCTGTTCAACAATTCGTGCCACGCTAAACGTCGCCATGATGGCCATCGGGAACACAGCTGCTCCCACGCCAATCGTCGTTCCCATAACGAGTCGCGTGACAGGCATCAAGAACACAAGGAACACGATGAACGGGATAGGACGTACGACGTTGATGATCAAGTTGAGCAATCCGTACAAGAAGCGATTTTCTAGTATATTGCCTTGTCTTGAAACGAACAAAGCGAGACCAACTAAGATGCCTAGAATGGAACCGAGGATTAGGGTCAAGATGACCATAGTGATGGTCTCACCGGTTGCTTCAATGATGCGCTGGTAGAATGTACTCCATTCAACTTTCATGGATACTGACCTCCTTGATGGCGACGACCTGATTCAGGTCTTGAATCGCTTTTTGAATATCTTCCGGTTTCCCCTTAAACGACACCACCAGGTTCCCTAGCAGTTGGTTTTGAATCTCACGGACAGCTCCGTACACGACGTTAAAGTGTACATCATGCTGCTGTGTAATCTTCGATAACAGTGGCTGACTCGTTGCAGCTCCTGTGAACGTCACTTGGTAGATATGCTGATCTCCTGCTGCATGCCATTCTTTCAAGAGTGCTTGAGATGGCAAGTCTTTGTTGACCGATTGGATAAAACGCTTCGTCGTCGGATGCGACGGATTCGTGAAGACTTCAAAAACGTCTCCATGCTCGATGACATGTCCGTTCTCCATGACTGCGACACGGTTGCAGATGGTCGAGATGACGTTCATCTCATGAGTAATTAGGAGGACGGTGATTCCGAACTCTTCGTTGACGCGCTTTAAAAGTTTCAAGATATCTTCTGTCGTTTCCGGGTCGAGTGCTGAAGTGGCCTCGTCACAGATCAGAATTTCTGGGTTCGTTGCGAGTGCTCGTGCAATTCCGACGCGCTGCTTCTGACCACCAGACAGTTGTTCTGGGTAGTTGTCTGCCTTGTCCGAAAGTCCAACGAACTCGAGCAGCTCTTTTGTGCGACGTGCGATTTCTGCTTTTGGTGTGCCTTCGAGTTTTAACGGGTAGCCGACGTTACCGGCAACCGTTCTAGACGTGAACAAGTTGAAGTTCTGAAAGATCATCCCGATTCGGCGTCGTTGCAGCCGAAGTTCTTTGGCACTCAAGGATGTGATGTCCGTATTGTTGATCGTGATAACGCCCGTCGTCGGCTTCTCAAGTAAATTCACGAGTCGAAGCAATGTACTTTTGCCGGCTCCACTGAATCCGATGATGCCGAAGATATCGCCTTTCTTCACATCGAGCGATACGTTCTGTACCGCATGGACATCTCGTTTGCCGACTTTAAATGTTTTGGATACATCTTGGAATGTAATCATGGTGGAAATCCCTACTTTCTAACGGGTTTTGAACATAAAAAAAGACCTTCATCTCTTAAGAACATAAGAAATGAAAGCCATAAAGAAGCCTCTCAGTCTTATCTCTCAAGTGATGGACACTTGCAGGATTTGGCACTGACGCTTGCGCGCTTTGCCGAGACTTCACAGGGCCTGTCCCTCCGTCTCTCGTGATAAGAATTGCTGGTATGTAGTTGTTGGTTTATTTCGACTTGCTAACTGTTTCACAGTCTAAAGCATCAAAGTTACCTCGTCAATAGTAATTTTACTAATTTTTTCAGTAGTCTTACTATGAAAGCGGTTCCTTTATTGTCCCGATAGGATTTTAAATTTACGAAAAAGTTTTAATAAATTGATAGTGACTGGTGAACATGATACTTTTTAAGCAGATTTACCGTTTGTCTTGAAAGGGTGGTTCACATGTCTCAAAAAGTTTTGATTGTTATTGGAGCGGGTCCAGGTATCAGCCTAGCAACAGCAAAAAAATTCGGGGAGAACGGCGCAACTATTGCATTTATCGCGCGACGTCCTTCTTCGCTTGAAGCATTTGGTGCAGAGTTGGATCACCACGGTATCGAAAACCAAGGATTTATTGGGGATGCGGCGTCAGTATCGAGTCTCCGAGAAGCACTACAGAAAATCCTTACTCATTATGATTCCATCGACTCCATCCTCTACAATGTGTCTGCTGCTACACCTGGAAAGCCGCTTGAATTAGATCCAGAAGATATCGCACGGGATTTTCAAGCGAATGTTTTAGGCGCACTGGTAGCTGTCCAAGAAGTCGTGCCTCGTATGACAAATGGCTCGTTACTGTTTACTGGTGGCGGTTTAGCATTAAACCCATATCCAGACTATGCGTCTCTTGCGATAGGAAAAGCAGGTCTTCGTAACTTGGTTCACAGCTTGTACCAACAATTGCAAGAGCATGGTCACTATGTAGGCATAGTGACTGTAAAGGGTTTTGTGAAACCAGGTACGTTCTATGATCCGAAAGATATTGCGGAGGCGTTCTACACCCTCTACACCAATCGAGATCAAGTAGAATTTATGTTTGAAGAACCAAAGTAACGACGAAACCCCTTCCGATTGGAGGGGGTTTTCATTAGATTCGAGAAAGAATAATCTCTATAACGTCATCAATACTTTTGTTCTCCGTGACGATCTTCTCACCAAAGTAGTCCTTTTCGTATGCTTCTAAACAACCATCTGTCTGTTGAAAGCACCAGTTCCCTGGTTCCTCTCCCCGGCCAAGTAACCGATTATGAATCGTCTCTTTAGAAGCTGTGAGGCAGAAGCTGTATGTGGCGGCATCAAGTGCTTGGAATCCTTGTGTGATATAGGTGAAATACGAATGGTTGCGAATGGTCATTGGAACAATCAGATGCTTGCCATACTGAGCTTTCAAATGTCTAGCGGTATCTACGACCATTGTTCTCCACAAATGGTAGTCCTGAAAATCTCCACCTGGGGATTCTTGTTTTTTGATATCTGATGGCAGCAGTTCGCGAAGCAAAAATCCCACCATCTCTGGATCATAGATCATACTGTTGTCGATTTCACTATGAAGTCGTTCGGCTGCCGTTGTCTTGCCAACACCGAATGCTCCGTTTACTAAAATGATCATGTATCTCCCTCCCAAAGTGTAGTACGTTCTGTTTTCTGAATAGTTGCATTACGTTATACTAAAACATAAGACAACTATACACAGAATAGGAGCTTTTCACATGATTCATGCTATTGGTCAAATCGGCATTCCCGTACAAGACATTACTCGCGCTACTGAATTCTATAAGAATCAACTTGGACTTCCGCTTTTGTTCACAGCAGGTAACTTATCCTTCTTCGACTGCGACGGAGTCCGTTTGATGCTGACGCTCCCAGAGTCAGAAATGTTTGATCATCCAAGCTCTGTCGTATATTTTAACGTCTCAGATATTCAGGAAACTTTTGAGAACTACAAGACGAAGGGTATCGAGTTTACAGATGAACCACACATTGTAGCAGAGATGAATGGCCTTGCCACATGGATGGTGTTCTTTAAAGACACAGAAGGCAATGCTCATGCGTTTATGAGTGAACAACCCGTATAAAGAAAGAGCCTCCTTACTTTCAGCGAAAGGGGGCCTGTTTTATGTAGGAACGTTTGTCTTGTACTTGGTCAGTAGGCTTTGCGGAATGTGGCAGTAGTCATCTGGACAACGTTCTAAGCGGTCTTGATGTTCCTCAGCACTTCTCACGTAATTTGTCAGAGGAAGCACTTCGACTACTACACGCTCAGCGTCTTCTCGTTTTGCAATAAAAGCTCGTGCCTGTTCTAGGTGATTAGCATCCGTGCTATAGATGCCTGTTCGGTATTTCTCGCCCACATCTTCCCCTTGTTTGTTCAGACTGTAAGGATCAATGATCTCGAAAAAGTAACTGAGTAGTTGGTCGAAAGAAACGACAGTTGGGTCAAATTCTGTCTTCACACACTCTGCATAGCCATCGTAAGGACCTTCCAAAGTATTTGTAGTCCCATTCGCTCGACCAGCTTCAGTTGTCATGACGCCTGGCAACGTTTTGACGAAGGCCTGCACACCCCACAGACACCCTCCAGCTAAATATACGGTTTCCATCCTCTTCACTCCTTTATTCTCTTTTTAGTATCGCATATCCATGGGAAATGTGGAATTTCAGTCTTTCGCAGGGTGTCTCTTTGCCAGAAAAACTTTAATCTAAAGGCAACTTAAAGAAGCAGGTGAACCCTTTGCATATTGAATTTATCACTATACATAGTGCTGCGTTAGAAGCCACTCGGAACTTCTATCGCGACACACTTGAACTTCCTATTCAACAGGAATCTGAAACATCTTTTTCCGTACAAATCGGCTCGACTACCTTTACCCTTCATCAAGCCCCGCCTGGAAACACTCCGTTCTACCATTTCGCTTTCGACGTCCCTTCGAATCAGTTCGAAGAGGCAAAGAGCTGGATACAGGAGCGAGTTTCCCTATCAAAAGAACATGACGATGACGAGGTGTACTTCCCTTCTATTGATGCGAAATCTCTGTACTTTGAAGATCCATCGGGAAACATCGTCGAATGGATCTGCCGGTTATCGGATGCAACCGCAAGTTCCGAGCCCTTCCACCCGACCCTTTTACAGAAAGCTTCTGAAATGAGTTTAGTAGTACACGATAAATTGAACGTAGCTCAACAGCTCGAATCCATCGGCGTGTACTCTCGAGACCATCAACCTGCCTCTGCTGAGGGACTGACTTTTCTGGGAGAACGTGAAGACGCTGTGTATCTCCTGCTGATGCCAGAAAATCGTGTATGGTACTTCTCAGATAAACTCTCAGTCGTCCATCCACTCTCCATTCGACTTCAAGGTGCTTCCATCGAAATAACTAGTTCGGGCAAGTTCATTTGTTCTAAAGACAATTAGATTTTGTTGCTTTTTCCTATGCCAGATTTCCGATTTTTTCGTATGACCGTGGCTTTTACATGCACTTTACATGTCCTTCACAAATGCCTGTTATCGTTGGGCTGTATCACATCATAAGGAGGACATGGACATGAAAAAACTCGTAGCAACTGCTTTAGTAGGAGGACTCATCGTATCCGGAGTCAATGTGAGTGTGGATTTCAGTGCGGCACAAGCGAAGAAACAAGAGAATTTCGATAATGGCAAGGTAAAGAATGTGATTTTTATGATTCCCGACGGTTATGGAGCTACCTACGCAACGAATTACCGCTGGTTTAAGGGAGAAGAATCCTCGTTTGATGCTCATGTAAAAGGATTGGTGAAGACCTACTCTGCTAACACGGAAGTTACCGATTCCGCAGCAGCTGGAACGGCCATGGCGACGGGAGTGAAGACAGACAACGGAATGGTTGGCGTAACACCAGATGGTGAAGAAGTCGATTCTATCCTAGACGCGGCGGAAGAAAATAAAAAAGCTACAGGTCTTGTGGCAACTTCTACTATTACACACGCAACACCAGCCGTGTTTGGTGCGAGTGTAGCATCTCGTGGTGAAGAAGCGGCCATCGCTCCTCAGTATTTTGATAACGATGTCGACGTCATCTTAGGCGGCGGTCGTCAGTACTTCTTGTCTTCTGAAGAAGGCGGCAAGCAACCTGAAGGCAATCTGATCGAAGGTGCGCAACAAGACGGCTACAACTACGTGACGGATCGCGATGCATTGCTTGCGAATAAAGACGGCAAGTTGTTAGGTCTCTTCGCTCAAGATGCGATGTCCCCAGAAATGCATCGCGGTGAGACGGAAGAGCCTAGTTTATCGGAGATGACGGAAGCTGCCATCGGTGCATTGAAGCAAGACAAAGACGGCTTCTTCTTGATGGTGGAAGGGTCTCAAATCGACTGGGCAGGACATGCACATGATGCTGCTTGGGCAATGAACGATTTAAAAGCATTCGACGAAGCGGTGGCTGCAGCAATTGAATTTGCGAAGAAAGATGGCAACACACTTGTCGTCGTAGCCGGTGATCATGAGACGGGCGGCATGTCTGTCGGTGCGAACGGTGTCTATGATGTGAAGACTGAAGTTCTTCATAACGTTACAGCTACAGGTGATGTGATGGCATCCGAATTATCAGAGTCTCGTGACAACGTCGAAGAAGTGGTGAAGGCTTATACAGGGCTGGAGCTATCTGAAGACGAAATCAAGCGTATTGTGGAAGCGAAAGAACCCGCAGTTGCGATTAATGAAGTGGTGAGCGACCGCGCATTGATTGGCTGGACAACGACAGCACACACAGGTACCGACGTGCCCCTCTATGCATATGGCCCACAAGCGGATACATTCTCTGGAGTGATTGAGAATACGGACATCCCGAAAAAGATGGCTAAAGCGATGAAGATTGACTTGAATAACTAAGACGAAGTGCCGGAACTGTTTCTCCCCAGGAGCAGTTTCGGCTTTTTACTGGACTTCTTTGGAAGCATGCGGTATACTTCATTTAATAAGTTCATGAAGTACAACACATCTAATTCACCTATTACAAAGAGTATCAGGGTTTTATTTCGGTACTTTTTGCAATATGTGAATTTTTTTATTGCAAAAAAAATGATCTTATTAATAACTTATATGGAGGTCATTTACATGACACAAGGTACAGTAAAATGGTTTAACGCAGAAAAAGGTTTCGGATTCATCGAAGTTGAAGGCGGAGCAGACGTATTCGCTCACTTCTCAGCAATCCAAGGCGAAGGCTTCAAGTCTTTAGAAGAAGGCCAAAAAGTTGAATTCAACATCGAAGAAGGCCAACGCGGACCTCAAGCTTCAAACATCGTAAAACTTTAATTTTCCGATCTGAAAAGCATCCCACTTGTGGGGTGCTTTTTTTGTGTTTCGAAGAGATTGCGGGATTCGGAGACGTCGGATTGGTTTCCATAATTTCAGGAATGTTAGAGTGGGCAGTCCTAATGTCAGAGTTGGCTTATTTAATGTCAGAGTGGATGCCGCTACTGTCATAGTGAGAGCACTTAATGTAATAATCACTCAACTAAAACATTTCTCTTCTGCGCTCTAACCCTATTTTCGCTCCGGTCAAAGTGAGTTTTTAGATGGTTAAAGACCTTTCTAGCAAGGGCTTGGGTAGCTGAGGTCGAGGAATTTCTCAATGAATTCTACTTCCCCTCAAAAATTTCTTCCCAATCAGTAGTTTTCTGCTAAACTAGGACTATTCAAATTGTGACTCCACCCCACCACGAAAGGAAGAACCCGATGATCCGTCCTGCTACTCTCAACGACCTTGAAGAAATTCTCGCTATCTACAATGATGCCATCGTCAATACTACTGCCGTCTACTCTTATCATGCGCAAACCCTTGAAGACCGCAAAGCTTGGTTCGAACAGAAACAAGCAGATGGGTACCCGGTCATCGTCTTTGAAATCGAAGGACACGTTGCCGGTTTCGCAACATTTGGTCCGTTCCGAGCTTGGCCTGCTTACAAATATTCAATCGAACACTCCGTCTATGTGAACACGGATTACCGCAAACAAGGGATTGGGCGCAAGCTACTTCAAGCCATCATCGACCTTGCGAAAGCTGGCGAATACAAGACGCTTGTTGCTGGAATCGATGCAGCGAATGACAAGAGCATCTGGCTCCACGAAAAGTTAGGCTTCACCCACTCCGGTACTGTACGCAATGCCGGCTATAAGTTTGAACGCTGGCTGGATCTTGCTTTCTATCAGCTGGATCTCGATGGACCAGAAATTCCACAAGAGGGTTGATTTCAATTTATACTTTTGAATTCACTAACTAGAAGCGACGAAGGCACAGTAGCTTGTGCTTTCATCGCTTCTTTTACATTTCCTTAGGTGCTGCAATTCCTAGTAGACGAAGTCCTTCACATAATACAAGTTGAACGGACTTCACAACATGTAACCTCGATTGTTTAGGATTTTCATCATCCAATATACGAACTGAGCCGTAGTATTTATTGAATGCCCGACACAATCCTAACAGATGTTTTGCAATTTGCGACGGGTCGTTCCCCTCGTATGCACGCTTGATTGCTTCTGGAAACTCTCCAACAAACTTAATCGTCGCCCATGCCTCTTCATCTACATGGATCCGATTCAACTGCTCTTCATTGTAGTTTCCTTTTTTCAATAAAGTAGAAGCACGTGCATGTGTATACTGCACATAAGGACCCGTTTCACCTTCCACTTTTAGCATATCTTCAAGAGAAAATTCGATATCGTTCATCCGGAAATTCTTCAAATCATGGAACAACACAGCCCCAACGCCTACTTGACGTGCAACAAGTTCTGGATGATGAAGAGTTGGGTTTTTCTCCGCAATGTTTTGCTCAGCCAGCGCGATAGCATCGTTCAACACATCTTCGAGCAGTACGACTTTTCCTTTTCTCGTCGACATTTTTTTGCCGTTTTGAAGCATCATGCCAAATGGTACATGGGTCATCCCCTCGTGCCACTCATAGCCCATTTTTTCAATGACGCGTATGACTTGCTTGAAGTGAAGCGTCTGCTCATTCCCTACTACATATAAGGACTTGGCAAAATGATAGGTCTCCTGACGGTAAAGAGCGGCGGCTAAATCCCTTGTCGCATAGAGAGTAGTCCCGTCCTTTTTCTTGATCAAACATGGTGGCACATCGTCCCCCACCTGTACGACTTGTGCTCCATCCGATGCTTCCAACAGATGTCTCTCTTCTAACAATTTCACAATTCGAGCCATCTTATCGTTATAGAACGCCTCTCCATTGGTAGAATCAAAGTGAATCGACATCAACTCATAGATCTTTGAAAACTCTTTTAGCGATTCTTCTCTGAACCACTTCCATAATTCGATTGCCTCTACATCCCCATCTTCAAGCTTTTTGAACCAAAGACGTGCTTCATCATTCAGACTTTCGTTTTTCTCTGCTTCTTCATGGAACCTCACATAAAGCTTTAGCAACTCTTGAATTGGATGTTCCTTCACCTTTTGCTCATCGCCCCATAATCGATAAGCAACCATAAGCTTTCCAAACTGCGTTCCCCAATCCCCTAAATGATTGATACGGACGACTTTAAATCCACACTTCTCCATGATGAAAGCGAGTGAATTTCCGATGACCGTCGAGCGCAGATGCCCCATGGAAAACGGTTTTGCGATATTCGGAGACGAGAAGTCGATTGTGACAACTTGTTTATGGCCCATCTCGAGATTTCCGTAGTCCTGTTGTTCAATTAGCACTTCTTTCAAAATCTGCTCAGCCACGAGTTTCTTGTTCAAGAATATATTTACATAACCACTCACAGCTTTCGAATGCTCAATCAAAGGTACACTTGCTAGCTTAGCAACTAAATTCTGAGCAATCGTCTGCGGTGACTGACGATATGTCTTCGCAAGTTCAAAGCAGGGCAATGCTAAGTCACCCAACTCTTCATGTTTTGGGGGCGTAATACGCGCCACTATCTCTTCTAAGTTCCATTGTTCGCTCAGATGCTCATACATAAGTGTTGCAATTGTCTGTTTCATGTCCATATACGTTTCCTCCCATATAAAAAACTCCCGCCCCTTTTCATAATGAAAAGAGACGGGAGTTTGAATTTGCCCGCGGTACCACTCTTGTTGTCTGATAGACCTCTCTTGTTGGTAACGAGGAACTTCCCCGGTACTCCCTACTCGTGTTCAGGAATACATCTCCAAAGTGCGCTTCATCATCTTGTGTTTGATCAGGCTCTCACCAGTCCCTGATTCGCTTGTCCTCACAAGAGACTACTCTCTTTGTCTGTGATGTTATCAAGTATTTCTGTTTAGTATAGCCAATTGACTGGAAAATACAAGTTGTTTTTTTAGCGATTATACACTACTCAACTAGGACTTGTTCTCTCTATCCCGTATACTAATCACAATCATTATAGTAAGTAAGGAGTTTTTCCATGGATTTATACAGCAGATTACACCAAAAGAATATTCGTGCACGATTGATAGCCGGCTGGAGCCAGTATCTTCATAGTCGATGGGAAGAAGCCTTCGCGGGGCATTTGACCTCTTCCGAAAAACAAGAGATTTATTTGAAAGATGATCGCTATTACTCAGGCTATTTATGGCATCTATTCAGCTATAAAAAAGTAGATCATCTTGCGAACAACCAAGCTATCCGAGCCTTTCATGGCCAAAGTAAGAAATCATGCTACTTGTTTTATCAACACTCGGATGACGTATACCTCATTGATCAAGGACACCTTTTAACGTATGAACTTCTAAGTAAAGAAGAAGACGTGTATGTGGTGGATTCAGATTTCACTTGGACGTTTGTTATCACTCATGAAACGGAGACATGCGGTCCGTATTTTGCAGTAAAAAGTTCGCAGAGTTTGGCTTCGCTTTAGTTTATATGTGTACTTAAATGTATCTTCTCTGTTACGTTTCGAAGAAAAGCCGATAAGTTCGGCTAATTTCCCGTATAATAAGACATATTGACATATGTACGGAACCGATTCGATGTATGACGAAAAAAACTAACAAACGAGGTAACTTAATGACAACAAACCATTTTAACGATTTCCCTATCAGCGAAGACATTCGCCGTGCCCTGAAGATTTTGAAGTACGATACGCCGACTGAAGTGCAGCAGAAGGTGCTTCCCCTTGCCTTTGAAAATCAAGACTTAGTCGTGAAATCTCAAACAGGTAGTGGAAAGACAGCAGCTTTTGGTATTCCTGTAGCAGATCAAATCGAATGGGAAGAAAAGAAACCACAAGCTTTGATTCTGACACCAACACGAGAACTGGCTGTACAGGTTCGTGAAGATATCACGAATATCGGCCGCTTCAAACGTGTGAAAGCAGTAGCTGTTTACGGAAAAGAACCGTTCTCGAAACAAAAAGAAGAATTGAAACAGAAGACGCATATCGTCGTGGGAACACCAGGCCGTGTGCTCGACCATATTGAACGTGGAACTTTGGATTTAGAGAAAGTGAAGTATTTGATCATCGATGAAGCGGATGAGATGTTAAACCGCGGTTTTATTGAGCAAGTCGAAGACATTATCCGACAAGTACCGGACAATCGCGTAACAATGGTGTTCTCAGCGACGCTTCCAAATGACATCGAGAGCTTGTGCCATGAGTATATGAACAACCCAACACACATTGAAATCGAATCAACAGGTGTGACGGCTTCAACGATCGAGCACTCGATGATTGAAGTAAAAGAAGAAGACAAGATTGCATTACTGAAAGACATCACAGTCGTTCACAATCCCAACAGCTGCCTGATTTTCTGCCGTACGAAAGAAAATGTAGATAGTGTTTACAGTGAACTTGAAGACGCTGGTTATCCGGTTGAGAAGTTACACGGTGGCATCGTGCAGGAAGACCGTTTCGCAGTAATGGAAGGCTTTAAACTTGGAAACTTCCGCTACTTAGTGGCAACAGATGTGGCAGCACGCGGAATCGATATCGACAACGTCAACCTTGTGATCAACTACGACGTACCGATGGAAAAAGAAGCGTATGTGCACCGTACAGGTCGTACTGGGCGTGCAGGCAATGAAGGAACAGCGATTTTGTTCGCAACACCTCATGAAGGCAAGTTCGTTCGTTCTATCGAGCGTTACATTGGTTTTGAGATTCCAAAAGCGGAAGCTCCTGAAGCAGGTGACGTTGCGAAAGCTCGTCGTGACTTCGATGAGAAGCTTGCAAGTCGCCGGGTCGTGCGCAACAACAAGACCGCTCGCATCAACCAAGACATCATGAAGCTCCACTTCAGCGGTGGGAAGAAGAAAAAGATCCGTGCCGTTGATTTGGTCGGTACAATCGCGAACATCCCGGGCGTATCCGCTGAAGATATCGGGATCATCACAGTTCAGGACCACATGTCTTATGTCGATATTTTAAACGGCAAAGGCTCTCTGGTGCTACAAGCGATGGAGTCTACTCCGGTCAAAGGTAAGAAACTAAAAGTCAGCAAAGCGTTGAAATAATCCAGGTCCCCTTCACTTTTGTGAGGGGGGTTTTTATGCGCTATCGTACTTTTCGAGCTATACTAATAATAAAGACAAAGGTGGTGATTCTTATGCTAGATCAAAATATGCAAAGTCGAATTGTTTCCATCATCAGATCAAAGTTGCCCGTATATTTCATTATTATTTTTGGCTCTTTTGCTAAAGGGAACGAGAGAGAAGATAGTGATTTGGATATTGCGCTATTTGGCGAGCATGAGATATCCGCTTATGAAAGATTTAAACTAGCTGGTAAAGTAGCATCATTAGTAGGTAGAGAAGTCGATCTTGTCGATATTAGACAGGTTGATACAGTCTTTACTATGCAAATTTTTTCTCAGGGAGTCCCTATTTATTTAGAAGATCCCAATCAATTCTATATTCAGCGCATGAGAGCGTATAGCATGTACTTGGCCTTTAATGAACAACGAGCTCCTGTCATTCAATCAATTAAAGAAAGAGGAAGTGTTTTTGGCTATGAATGATGTAATTCTAAATAAAACTGCTACTATCGAACGCTGCCTCAACAGGATTTACGAAGTTTATGATCAAAATCCTGAAAATCTAAAAAATTATACGAAGCAAGATAGTATTGTGTTGAATATTCAACGTGCTTGCGAAGCAAGTATAGACTTAGCAATGCACCTAATAAGTGAAAAAGGCCTTGGAGTGCCTAAGTCTAGTCGTGACGGCTTCAAATTGTTAGAAGAGGCAGGAGTTATAGAACATGATTTAGCTAAAACACTAATGAATATGGTCGGCTTCAGAAATATTGCTGTTCATGATTACCAAGCCTTAGAAATCGAGATTCTTGAATCTATCTTAAAAAAACACTTAGGTGACTTTAGGAAATTCACACAAATTGTTTTAAAGAGCGAAAATTCATGATTACAACTGCACAAATTACCTGCCAACCTCTAGCTGGTTCTTATAAAGAATTTGTATTCAACGGACCCTCTTCTGCAGAACAGTGGACGTGGGTAAAATTCGAAGATGAGATGTATAACGAAACTTTTGGCCAATTTCCTGGCGCTCCGGTAGTTGTGTCGCTCTCGGCACATAATGATATGTTCTATGTGCTCACGGATTCATTTCTTTTCGAAGTGAATCGTGATGATCTTGGCAAGTACACATGCTATGACTTCTGGGATATAGGTTCCACCTTAAAGAATGTGACCTTTACTCCCACTGGCATCGCTATCTTCTCAAATGATTATCATATCTTCACTACTAACGGTACGTTCGAATCTAAACAACAAATCCCAACACCATTGGAACTGGACATGATTCAGTTCCAAGGGTGGCAGGAGAACTCCTTACTCATCCATGCAGAGGTCTTTATTGAGGGGCGGCCTATGCTACTTTTGCTTGATGCAACTACCTTCACTATTTCAAAATACAACTAAAAGAGCCCGTCATCCCTATATAATCGGATGTCGGGCTTTTCTCATATCGTTTCCACCGTACTTAAATACAAATCCAGAGAAGCTTCCACTTCTTTAGCAACCAATTCAATAAAATCCTCATAATCTTTTGTTGTGTGAGCCTTATCAAGTGCACTGTAATATGCTAAACGATTCTCCACTCGAATAATGATAGGTGGATATCCTGATTTCATCAACTCTAAATTCAGTAACAATCGAGAGGTTCGCCCGTTTCCATCGATAAAGGGATGAATTCCCACAAAGAGCGCGTGTAACATGGCCCCTCTTTCTACCGGATGCAATCCCTGAGCCTCTTCCTTGTACCACTGAATCAGACGTTCCATCTGCTCTGGAATTTTCATAGGAGAGGGGGGCGTATGAATTGCCCCTGAAATAAATACTTGTTGATCTCTATATACTCCTGCATAGCTATCATCAATCCCCTTAAGTACGAGACGATGCAGATTTTTAATTTGCCACTCGGAGAGGGTTTCTCCTGTTTGGACAATCTCTTCCACATAGCGAATCGCTTCTTGGTGATTAATAACTTCTAAGTGCTCTCTAAGTGTCTTGCCACCTACAGTAATCCCTTCTAGGACTACTTTGGTCTCTTGAAGAGTCAGTGTATTTCCTTCAATCGCATTGGAATTATAAGTCCATTCTAAAAATAGTTTCTCGCGTAAACTTTGGATGGAGTATGTTGGAAGAGGGCGCTTACTATCAAGCCGTTCTTTCTTTGCATTAATGATTTCGAACATGATCCCCCATCCCTTTCCAATAGTAGTGTCTTTAGTATATCCTACTTTTCTCGAATTCAAAAACCCCACCACCTCTCTAGGCAGCGGAGCTCTCCTCACTCTTCTTCTGTAGTCAATTCAATAAAAATACCCGTGGTTAAGACGATGACAAGAAACATGGAAACCAGCATCAAGAACATTCTACTCAACTCCTACCATGTGATAAATCCTTTAGAACCAGGCGGTGCATCTTGAATCATTTGAATGATTGGGACAGCGTACGCCACAAGGATCAACGCAAAGGCGATTCCAATCCAGACTTTCCAATCTTCGAAGATCTTCGGTGTTGCTTGTTTGTCACTCTCTGCTAATGGGAACTCTACAAATTCATGAGCTTCCACCGCTTTTGGTGAAATGAAAGCACTCATAATGACGATGTACAGGAGTAACATAGCCGATAAGAACAAGATGCTGCCTCCGACTGCCATCGTCACGTGGTTCGTCAAGATTCCATCAAACCACTCAAGTGCAGAAGGATGGTTGTTGTAGTTCGAGAAAGCTGTACGGCGAGGCGCTCCTAGAAGTCCTAAGATGTGCTGCGCTGTACTCATCAAAATCATCCCCACTGTCCAAGTTCCAATCTGGATGAACGCGAGCTTTTGCATCGTTTTCGAGAACTTGCGACCTGTCAGATACGGGATGATCCAGAACGTCAGTCCCATAAACGTCATCGCAACCGGTGTTCCTACGGTGATGTGGAAGTGACCGACGATCCAAAGCGTGTTATGGACAATCTCGTTTAGTTGGAAACTAGCATTGATGATTCCGCCAGCTCCTCCAGGAATGAAGAATGCCATCGCAATAAATAGGGACGTGAAACGTACGTCTTTCCAAGGTAGTTTTGTGAACCAGCCGAACAAGCCTTTTCCGCCATTTTTACGACCTGCACGCTCGAAGTTTGCAAACATCGAGAACGCTGTCATTAGTGATGGAATGATAACCATGAATGTTAAGACGACTTGGAAGAACTTCCAGAAGTTCGAGATCCCCGGCTCCATCAACTGGTGGTGGAATCCAACCGGAATCGAGAACAAGATGAATAGGATGAACGCTAAGCGAGCAAGCGCATCACTGAATACTGGAACACCGATGATTTTCGGTACGACCACATACCAAGCCATATAGGCTGGCAGCAACCAGAAGTATACAAGCGGGTGCCCGAAATACCAGAACAGTGAACGGCTCAACTCGACGTTAATCGTATCGACCCAACCGAATGCCCATGGGATGTACTGAAACAATACCGTCGCTACAACTCCAAGACACGCGATGATCCATAAAATAATTGTGGAAACCGTCATGAAAGCAAACAATGGACTTAATTCACCTGGGTTTGCTTTACGCCATTTCATATAATGGCCAACAAGGGCAAAACTCATGATCCAACTACCGACCACAAATAACGCAAGACCTACATAGTACCAACCGCTTGCCATCAGCGGCGCATAGAACGTATAGAGTACGGACGCTTTCCCGCTGACAATCATGACTGTCGCTAGGACGGTACCGGCAAGCATCACAACAAAACCGATCCAGTTCCACAGCAACACTTTCGGTCCGAATGCGCCTAAGCTTTTACTCATACCCGTGATAAAGAATGCAAAAATGAAGAAGGTTGTAAAAATAAGTGCGAGAAGCACGCCATGTGCCGTTAAGATCTGATAGTAATCCAACCATGCTGGAAGAACCAATTTATCGTTACGAATGAAAACTTGAAGCAATCCAGCTAAGGTTCCGATCAAGAAGGCTACATAGGCGACACCGATGTTCCAAAGGGCTAATTTACGATCTGCTGCTGCTATCATTCTTCTGTCACCTCAATTTCCGCGAACATATAATGGTGACCGGTTCCGCAGTATTCATTACATAGAATCAGATATTTTCCAGGCTCTTTAAATGTGTACGACTTAGTCGTCACTTGCCCTGGAACCACCATCATATTGACGTTTGTATTATCGATTGTAAAACTGTGTACAACATCCGTACTTGTGAGTTTGAAAATCACTTCTTTGCCGACTGGCACTTTCAGCTCCGGCGCTTCGTATGCGAAAGCCATAGCTACGATTGTTGCTTGATACGTGTCTTCGTCGAGTTGTTTAACACCCGGCTCATTGAACGGAGCCGTCTCTTTTACTTTCTCTGGATCAATCGTCTCGATACCACCCGCTGGTGTGTGCTGTTCATGAGAGAAGGCACTCACGCCCACAATGCTCAAGAACACGACGAGGGCCGCGATGCCGAACGTCATCCAGATCTTTTCATATTTATGAAGATGCATAGGTATTCTCCTTTTCGCTTAGTTTGCTAGATACATTAGGTAAACCGCCACCCACATGGCCACAATGACAAATCCCACAAAAAAGACACTGATCAATGTCCCTTTTAGATTCTCTTCTTGTACTTGCTGCTTCTTAGCCAATCCGTTCACCTCACCTAAGTTCTTGTTGTGTTAAGCGTAAAGCAATCCTATGCGGGTAACTGTGATATAAATCACACCTGTGACAAAAATCTACGACAAATGTGAAATTATTTCATACTTTTGTCAAACTTTGTCTGGTGGGGGTTGGGTGAGCGAGCGTTCATCTGCTTTGAGGCTGGTTTCTTCCGCATGCTTTGAGGTTTGTTCTGCATGTCTTATGGTTTCTTCTGCATGCGCGGGGATTTCTTCTCCATGCTTTGAGGTTTCTTCTCCATGCGCGGGGATTTCTTCTGCATGCTTTGAGGTTTCTTCTGCATGCGCGGGGATTTCTTCAACATCGAGGCTGGTTTCTTCTGCATCAAAGCGGATTTCTTCTACCTAACTCTCTTTGAGCATCCTCGGACGCAAAAAAACCACTTCCGGCTCGGAAGTGGTTCAGTATCATGCATTTAGTTAATCAATCCGGCACAGCGTCAACGGGCAGTGCTCACATTGAATTTCATTTTTTAAATAGTTCACATTACGGATCAGCAGCTTCCCATCCATCGTAGACACCACTTGCTGCTTCTTCAGATCCGCTAGCATCCGGTTCGTCACTTCACGGGCCATGCCGCAAAAGTTCGCCAGGTCTTGGTTCGTCAAATGGACATCAATCAGGATGCCATCGGCTTTCTCGACGCCGTAGCTATTGGTTAGTCGGATCAAAGTCGAATAAAGTGCGCCCTTCTTGCCATTCAATAGCAGGTCCCGGAAGCGTGTCTGCGTCTTTTGCTGGTTCAGACACATCCATTTCATAAACGCTGCCGCAAGCTTTGAGTTGTGTTGCAGCTCGTTCTCCAGCTCTTTGATTGGGAACAAGTAGCACGTCGCGTCTTCTTTCACTTTCGCATCGAGCATGTAATGGGCATCAGGTGAATACAAGTACACTTCACCAAGCAGTTGGCCTTCTCCGCAGATCCGGAGCGTCAACTCTCGCCCATCCGAACTCACTTTGTTAAGCTGCACCTTCCCTTTCGTCAGAAAGAACAGATGCTGGATCTTATCGCCTTCTTGGAACAAGTAACTATCTTTCGCGAAACTCTTCACATGATGCGGAAGCGCAAGCAATTCCTTCAAGTCCTCTGAAATCGTACCTTTTTCTACATACACGTGGGTCCACCTCCGATAGTTGCATTTATAATACCACTTTATACCATCGCATTCCGATTTGCTAGAGAATGTTTTCCTATTTTAAAGGACTTTTCATTACGGGTGGCGAAATATAAGTATGGAGAAAGGATGGGATGTAATTGACTACCCTACAGACATTTTTAAATGACTTTAATAACGAAACAGAACGCCTCTATAAAGTGGGTTCAGAAGCTTCCTGGATGGCTCAAACGACAGGCGAGGCCGAGTGGGCAGAGAAAGCTGGAGACGCAGACACGCAGTACAACCTGCTGTTCTCTTCGAAAGAGAAATACGAGCAGGTCCAGGCCTTCCTTGCTTCTGGCGAAGGAACAGAAATCGAGAAGCGCCAACTCGAGATTTTGTTTAATGACATGAAGAGCAACCAACTTCCGGAATCGATCATCGAAGATCTCGCGAAACGAGACGCAGAGCTGAACTTAGTGTTCAACACGTACTCACCTAAAGTAGATGGCAAAGCCTATTCTGCGAATGACATTCGGGAAGTCTTGATGACAAGCGAAGACCAGAAACTCCGTAAGAAGGTCTGGTTCGCTAGTAAAGAAGTCGGGCAAGCTGTCGAGAAAGATTTACTCGAACTCGTGAAGAAGCGCAACGAAGCAGCGCGCCTTCTTGGCTACAACGACTATCATGAGATGAGCTTCGAGTTGCAGGAACTGGACCGTGACGAAGTGTTCCGCATCTTCAATGATCTGGTCGAACAGTCCGATGATGCATACCGCGCAATGAAAGAGAAACTGGACGCGCGCCTAGCTAAGAAATTTGGTATCGCACCAGAAGACATTCGCCCGTGGCATTACGTGGATCCGTTCTTCCAAGAAGCTCCACCTTCGGATGAAACGAACTTGGACACGTTCTATAAAGGAAAAGACATCTTGCAACTGACGACAGATACATTCGATGCGATGGGCATCAAAGTGGATGACCTCTATGCGAAGAGCGACCTTTTCCCGCGAGACAAGAAGAATCCGACGGCTTTCTGTATGGATATCGACCGCTCTGGTGACGTCCGGGTGCTTTGTAATTTGAAAGAAGATGCGTACTGGTCAGAGACAAACTTGCATGAATTTGGCCACGCAGCGTATTTCAAATACCTCGACATGGACTTGCCGTTCACGCTCCGTACAAACAGCCACACGCTGACAACAGAGGCGATTGCGATGATGTATGGCAAGATGGGCAAAGACCCTCGCTGGTTGAGCCACTTCTTAGGAATGGACGAAGCGACAGTAAATGAGCTGACACCGGAACTTGAAGAGTTCCAACAACTGCAGATGCTGATTTCCATGCGCTGGATCGTGACGTTCGTGTACTTCGAAAGAGAACTGTATGCAAACCCGGATCAAGACTTGAACGCCCTGTGGTGGAAGACAGTGAACGATATCCAGCTCGTCACGCCACCTGAGGAAACGAATAACCCGGACTGGGCAGCGAAAATCCACTTCACGCTAGCTCCTGTCTACTACCAGAACTACCTATTGGGTGAACTGATGGCTGCACAACTGCAGCGCCACATCGAGACGCAGATCTCTCCAGAGTTTTTCACGAAAGAAGCGGGTGAGATGCTTCTGAACGACTTCTTCAAACCAGCCGCTCTTTATGACTGGAACGAAAAGATTCGTCGTGTGACAGGTGAGACATTGAACCCATCTCATTTTGTCGAGTTGTACTGTAAGAACTAAACACAAACGGTTGGCTCCTGTTTAGGGAACCAACCGTTTTTAGTTTTATGACACAACAAAACCTCTTAACTTTTTGCCTTACTCTTACCTATTCTTGTTAGAGCTGCGATTACTAGTACCACTATCAGAACAACGACATTAAATATAGTAGTGAATTGTTCATTATCGACGAAAATGTTTACTACTGTCGCAGCGATTAACAGGATTATAAATAAATTGTTTTGATGAAAGTGACTAATCATATAATCCCCACTTTTCCTGTTAGGTTATGTAGTTATTCCCCTATTACCATTTCTGTGATTTTCACAGTTTGAAGCTCTTTTTGAATCGTATGTATGGATGTAATGGTATTTCTAGATTGTTCTTCTAATTTAGTCGGCAAGTCTTGAATTTTTTCTTTAGAAGTCTTAATATCTTCTTCAATCTCTTTATCTACTTCCTCAGCTTCCGCCTTTTCATTTTCATCTTTCCAAAATTGAACAGCTTCAAATAATTCCTTACTAGTTTCGGTAGGATTGTTTAAAAAGTCTGCCACGCTATTAGTTGTTTCAACGATATCAGAGGAAAATTCTAGCAGTTCATGAGCCTCGTTTGTGAGATTTTTTAGCTCTTCCATTCTATAAACTAAGTTGGAATTTAACTCTTTATCAATATCTAATAAATAATCGATATTCTTTTCTTTTTGATATTCCCCATATAAGTTTGAGATTTTCGCATGTGACTCTTGCATATCTTTTTGAATTACTGTTAGATTTTCCATATTGAGTAGAACTAAGTCTATCTCTGCTAACTTAACTTGAGCAACCTCTAATTTATTACTAAATCTATCAATATAACCTATTCTTGTAACTACATTCACATTTCTTGCAATCGATATAGCGGTATTAACTTTTTCTGATACATCTCTTATTGGTTGCAAGCTATTTTCAACTATTGTTATGTTTTCACTTACCAATTTTATATCTTCACTATATGTTTCCAAGTCACTAAGTATTTCTGGAATCTCCGCTTCAATAACTTCTAGTGATTGATTCCGAGCTTTTGTCATTTCTTCTTTCATTTCTTCTACTTCACCGGAATCTGACGCAAAGCTTCTTTCGCCCCACTGACTTGCTGAATATCCAACCACTCCTGAAACGACTATAGAGGAAACTATAGTGATGGGGAACAAATACTTCTCCCAAATGCTCTTTTTCGAACTCATTTCTAATCTTGTTTCTTCCGATTCCATTTTCCTTACCCCCTGTTCGGTAAACGTCCACTTCACAACTCTCTATTTATCTCCGAAATACTAGTTGTATGGAGAATTTTTCTATTCCCTATATACACCATATAAATTTTCAACCAAAATTGATATAGCAATGTCAATGAAATGAAAAATTTTCTCATGGATCGTTTTTTATCTAGAATTCAATCCCTTTTGACACACCACACAAAAACTTCCGTCTAATAAGCAAAGACCTTAAAAGGGGGATCAAAGACGAATGCAAAGCAATCAAGAAACGATATCCGATTGGTTCTATCTCTACAGCCAAGAGATTTACAACTTTTTAGTGTATTACACCGGAACTAGGGATGTGGAGGATTTGGTACAGGAAGTGTTTATTAAAGCGGGCAAAGGCCTCGGGAGCTACCGGAAAGAAGCCAGTCCGAAGACTTGGCTCATGCGTATTGCACGAAATGTTGCGATCGACAAAGCTCGAACAAAAGAGACGCGACTTAGTCGTCTCTCTCTTCCTTGGCAAGACAGCTCAAATCATCGGCAGACCAGCTCTTCTCCTGAACAGATTCTATTAGAGAATGAGGAAAAGTCTGAACTGTACCAGTTGATCAACCAGCAGAAAAAGAAGTTTCGAGACGTGTTGATTTTACGAGGCATCCAAGGCCTCTCGGTCAGCGAAACAGCCCTGATTTTAGACTGCAAGGAAACGGCTGTCAGGACCAACTACCACCGCGCAATTCAAGCACTGAAAAATGAACCGAATTGGAGGGACTTGTATGAACGATCAACACCACACAGCCGACACCAAACTTGATGCATTTCCAACGTACCGGATGAGTGAATCCGCACAGCACCGCATTCATCAAAATGTGATGAAGGCTCTCGAGCAACAAGCTCCTAAACAAAAGCTTACTCGAGGCATCTCGCCTCGCATAACTGCTGGTCTTATTGCTATTGCTGCACTTTTCATTCTAACGATTCTATCTCTTAACATGCTTCAGACATCACCAAATACAGCGATAGAAACGCCACCAGCTCCGACTGAACCAACTGTGCCTATTGTGAGTGGCGAAGACGAAGAAGAACCCGAACCGTTTGATCCTGCCGCACTCGAGCAACGGGCGAACGCCATCCTTCAAGCGCTGGACAGACGAGACATGGCTACACTTGCAGGCTACGTACATGAAGAGAAAGGACTCCTATTATCCCCTTACCTTTCGGTGTCCGATTCGACCGTCCGCTTCTCGCAACCAGAGATTGCGACTCTTCTTGATGACGAGGCAACGTATCTGTGGGGGTATGGAGAAGCCAATACGGATATCCGCACGACGCCTGCTGAGTACTTTGAACAGCATCTTCAAGTCGAGCGCTTCTTTGAAGCAGACGAGGTATTAGTCGACACTACAAGCCCAGAATCTGATCCGACGAACTACTTGAGTTCTGTATTTCCGGATGCAAAAGTCGTAGAGTTCTATACTGCGGGCACGGAGCAATATAGCGGGCTCGATTGGCGTAGTCTCCATATGGTATTTGAACAAGAAGAAGCGAGTGGCGAGTGGCGTCTTATCGCTCTCATCAACAACCTGTTTACACCTTAACTCCAAACAAAACCACCAAAACTTTAAAAGTCTGGTGGTTTCTTTTAGCTAGTTATACAAATGACAAGCCACAAAATGCCCTGGCTTCTGTTCTTTCCAAGCCGGCTTCTCTGCAGCACAGACATCCATTGCATACGGGCAGCGTGTTCGGAACACACACCCGGATGGGGGATTGATTGGGCTCGGTAGCTCGCCTTTTAACAAAATACGCTGGCGGGATTCTTCGACGTCCGGATCCGGAATCGGGATAGCTGATAACAATGCCTGCGTATACGGGTGCAGGGGTTCTTCGTAGAGTTGGTCGCTCGTGGTCAGTTCGACCATGTGACCGAGGTACATCACGCCGATACGGTCGGAGATGTACTTGACCATCGACAGGTCATGGGCGATGAACAGATACGTCAAACCCTTTTCTTTCTGCAGCTTTTGAAGCAGCTTGACGACTTGCGCCTGGACGGATACGTCGAGTGCCGAAATTGGTTCGTCCGCTATGATGAATTCTGGGTCAAGTGCTAAGGCACGGGCAATCCCGATTCGCTGACGCTGACCACCTGAGAATTCATGCGGATAGCGGTTGGCGTGGTCACGGTTCAAGCCGACGTCTTCGAGTAACGTGTAGACGCGTTCTTGGACTTCTTTTTTCGTCTTGTAGAGCCCGTGGATCTGCATCGGTTCTGCGATGATTTCAAAGACGGTGGAGCGTGGGTTCAACGATGCGTATGGATCTTGGAAGATCATCTGCATCTTTCTCAGGAACGCCTGACGCTCGTCACCTGTCATCTCATGGACCTGCTGACCTTCGTAGGCGACGGCGCCTTCTGTCTTGTTGTACAAGCCTAAAATCGTTCGGCCCGCTGTGGATTTCCCACAACCCGATTCTCCAACGAGGCCAAACGTTTCGCCTCGTTGGATCTCAAAGGAAATGCCGTCCACGGCTTTTAATGTCTGGTTGCTACCGACGTCGAAATGACGTTTCAAGTTGTCTACTGTCAATAATGCCTCTTTCGTCACAACGTCACCCCTTCTCTCACACGTGCAAAGCGTCTCACTGCGCACAGCTCTTTCACAAATTTCGTACCTTCTAATGTTCGGATTTCAATCGACTGCCCTGTTGACGGTGAATGGATCATTTGTCCGTTACCGGAATAGATGCCGACGTGGCGCACACTGCCTGTGCCTTCATCGTTCGCAAAGAACAACAGGTCTCCTAGTTGCCATTCGCTCTGATCCTCTTTGTTTACTTCTAATCCTGCTACTGCCTGGTCGCTCGCATCTCGCGGAATCAAATAGCCTGCCGCTTTTGTCATCTGGTAGCTGAAGCCTGAGCAGTCGTAGCCGTAGCTCGACATGCCTCCCCAGAAGTAGGGTAGGTCAAGGAACGGAAGTGCCAGCTTCACGATGGCTTCTCCGTCTAGTTTCGGGAATGCATCAAGAGCCGTTACAAGTTCGATATCGGATGTTGCTAGCAGCGCTTCTCCATGAGGAGTTTGCACCACCGTGAATTCTTCCGACACCCCACTCACGCGAAGTATAGTGTTAAACGATAGAACTAGGAGCGGCTGCTTCTGCGTTGTCCAGAGCTGAGCCCTACCCACTTTCACTCTCGCGAATTGTTGTGGAGTGCTTTGCTCGACTTCCGCAAGCTGTTTCACTGGAACCCATCCTGGATAGCCGCGTTCATCTTTTTTCGACGCCTGCCACGGACAGACGACTTTTGCCCAGTCCCCTTCAACCGAGTCGACGATAACTGGCTCCCCGTAAAGAAGTTGCGTCTGCACGCGGTTGCCATCGCACAGGTCGAGTAGTTCTTCGTAGCGCATCTTCTCTATCCATTTGTTCAACTGCACCGGATGCTCAAGCCCGAACTGGTCGATTTCTCGCGGTGCTTCAGGTGACGTCCACACGGTTGCTACGGAGACCGCGCATACCCAATTCGTTGTCATAGTCATTCCCCCGTTCTTCATTCGTTCGTACATCTGTCACACCAAGTCCTGACGCGTCGGAGAACCGAATCGTTCTTCCTTGGTATATGATGCCGCCCTTTACAATGTCCTCAGATAACATCAAAGACGCATCGAAATCGAATCGCGTGATGTTCGGCTGGCTCGCTGCAAAATGAGAAGCCGCGGTGATGCCAAGTTTGGTCTCAATCATGCTGCCGACCATGCAGGGTACGCCGAAGCTCTCTGCGAGTGTGTTGATTTTCTTCGCTTGATAGATGCCGCCTGCCTTCATCAGTTTTATGTTGATCAGGTCCGCTGCACGGAGCTGCAAGACGCGTAAGGCATCATGTGGTGAAAAGATACTTTCGTCCGCCATGATGGGTGTATCTACGTGATCCGTGACGTACTTCAAGCCGTCGATGTCGTGTGCTTTGACTGGTTGTTCAATTAGCTCGATATCGAGTCCTTTGTCTTCCATCGTGCGGATAGCGCGGACAGCTTCTCGCGGTGACCATCCCTGGTTTGCATCTAAACGAATCAAGACGGATGGATCTACGACCTGTCGAATCGCTCGGATGCGCTCGATGTCTTTTTGAATTTCGTCGATGCCAACTTTGACTTTCAGTACATTGAAGCCATTTTCGATATAGCGCTTCGCGTCTTCTGCCATCTCTTCCGGTCCGTTAACGCTGACCGTAAAGTCGGTCTCGATCTCACTCCGGTAGCCGCCGAGTAGTTCGACGAGGGGTTGATTAACGAGCTGACCAAGCAAGTCATGAAGAGCCATATCGACGGCTGCCTTCGCACTCGAATTGCCTACGAGTGACCGGTGCAGCTTACTAAAGATGCGTTCCGCATGCCGCAGGTCTTCTCCGATAAGTTGAGGTGTAAACACTGAGTTAATCGCAAACAGGATGCTCGCAAGCGAGTCACCTGTGATGACGTGTGTCGGAGGGGCTTCTCCCCAGCCGACTGCTCCGTCTCGAGTCGTGATTTTCACGATGACGGTTTCCGCTACTGTGACCGTGCGGAGGGCCGTTTTAAATGGTTTGATGAGCGGCACAGCGGCCACCTGCGTTTCAATCGAATGAATCAGCAACGGTCAAACTCCTTCCTTACTGGACTCCCGGTTGGAGTGTTAATGTTTTAGCATCTGCATCGAGCTTTGCTTCGACCCCTAACGGAATCGCAAAGTGCGGCTCACAGTGGCCAATCTTGAAGCCACTGACAACGGGCTTCTCTAAACGGCCAACATACTGTTCAAGGACTTGATCGAGCGTCAGAGACGTCTTGCGCTTCTTCGGTTCTGCTTTTGCGAAGTCTCCGACCACAATCCCTGCTGCGTCATCGAGTTTCCCTGCCTGGCGCAGTTGGTTCAGCAAGCCGTCCACTCGGTACGGTTCTTCATCGATGTCTTCAATGAACAACAGCTTTCCTTTTGTATCGATCTCGTACTCCGTCCCTAACGAGTTCACGAGGAGCGACAAATTGCCCCCGACGATCATCCCTTCAGCAACGCCACCGTGATAGACGTTCAGAGGAGCAATGTCTTCTGTATAGTGCAGCTCTTTTGGTTCGAACAACTGATAGAACTGGTTGCGCGACAGCTCTTGGAAGTTGTCGGTTCCTACGTCTGATGCAAGCATCGGTCCGTGGAATGTGACGACGTCCGCGAACTTGCCGAAGACGGTATGTAAAATCGTGATATCGCTGTAGCCCCAAAGGACTTTTGGATTGTCTTTCATCAATTCTGCATCGATTCGTTCAGCGTAACGCGCGGCTCCAAACCCGCCTCCCGCACAGATGATGCCTTTGACTTCTGGGTCACGCAAGGCGTCATGCAGATCTTCAAGGCGTTCGTCATCTGTTCCTGCGAGATAACCATAAACGTTCTCGACGTGTTTCCCCATCTTGACCTTCAGTCCGAGCTCATCAAGAAACGGGAGCGCTCGTTTAAGATTCTCTAAGTTCGGCGGACTTGACGGTGCGATGACCGCTACGGTATCTCCTTGTTGCAACCTGTTTGGACGCATTCTCATGTTGTCTTCCTCCTAGTTCTGGCCTTCTGACAGAAAAGGATACATCCTTTTCTCTAAGAAAAACAGAAGGGGCGCCACTCGTGTGGCGCACACCTCTATTCGTTTTTATCTGCCCATTTCAACTCGAGGTACCCAACCGGGTGACGCACGATTCCTGAAACAGATGGTTTTTCTAAGCTTACTTGGTTGTAGAAGTGAATCGGGAAGATCGGAGCTTCGTCAAACAAGATTTGTTCTGCTTGTTTCAGCATTTCCCAGCGCGCTTCTGCGTCTGTTTCTTGTTTCGCATCCGCAATCAGCTTATCGAATTCTTCGTTCGACCAGCCTGTACGGTTCATAGAGGAACCTGTGATAAAGCTCTCGATTGCATTCACTGGATCTGCGTAGTCATGCAAGAACGAAGAACGAGACAATTGGTACTTCAGTTCTTTCTGCTCTGATGCAAACACGCTTGCTTCTACGTTTTGAAGCTTCGTATCGACGCCTAGTGCATCTTTAAACTGTGCTTGTAGAGCTTCTGCAATCTTTTGGTGCGTATCAGAAGTTGAATACGTCAATGTCACTTCAGGAAGTGTTGACCAGCCTTCTTCTTTCATGCCTTCTTCTAACAATGTCTTCGCTTTTTCTGCGTTCGTCATGACGAGGTCGCCCACTTCTTCACGGAAGTCGCCACCACTTGGACCAGTAAATCCATAAGATACGAAACCGTGTGCTGGTTTTTCACCATTCTTCGTAACGAACTCCACGATTTCTTGTTGGTTTACAGCCATCGCAAAGGCTTTACGTACTTTCTCATTCGTGAACGGTTCCATAGTCGTGTTGAAACGGTAGAAGTACGTCCCTGCCTGATCTTCATTTGTTACTTCATCGCTTGTCATCAATTCTTCTGCAAGTTCAGCTGGTACAGCTGACACGTCTAGCTCATTTGATTCGTACATTTGGTACTCAGTGTTGGAGTCATTGACCATTGCCCACTCGACTTTATCGAGTTTTACAGTCTCTGCATCCCAGTAGTTTTCATTTTTCTCAAAGACCATTTTTGCATCATGTTCCCATGAAGCCAGCTTGAATGGTCCGTTCCCTACGAATGATTCCGCGTCTGCAAACCACTTGTCATTTTCCGTAGCCACTTTTTCATTGACTGGGAAGAAGCTTGGGTTCGTTATGATGTTCAAGAACGCATCTGTTGGAGCTGTTAATTTCACTTCGAATGTCTTTTCATCGACTGCTTTGATCGCTACGTCTTCTGCAGTCCCTTCGCCCGTATTGAATGCTTCTGCGCCTTCAATAAAGTAGCCAAGGAATGCTGCTGGTGATGCTGTGTTTGGATCTAACATACGAGTCCAGCCGTAAACGAAGTCACCTGCTGTGACAGGGTCACCGTTTGACCATTTCGCATCTTCACGGATAGTAAACGTATACGTTAAGCCGTCTTCAGAAACATCGATTGTCTCTGCTGTAGCTTCGTGAGGCAGGTCATCTTCACCTAAGCGCGTCAAACCTTCCATCAAATTGTTCAGTGCGTTCCAAGATACCGCGTCAAACCCAACAGATGGATCAAACGTCGTCGGCTCAGAACCGTTGTTCAAGTACAATACTTTTTCTGCTGCGGTCTCTTCTCCGCCAGCCGGGTCTTTTTCTGTTGTGTCTTTTCCTGCATCATCGTTCGCAGTACATGCAGCAAGCATTATAGCTACGAAAGCTGTGAACAGTAGTACTAACCATTTCTTCATCGTATAAAATCCCCCTTGTCCTCTTTTTTTATGTGAATGCACGGCTGTGCTTTCATCCCCTTAGTACGTTATGCTTCCCAAAGCTGTTTGGCTCGTTCGTCTTGCAGCCAGCAATCCACTGCGTGTGTCTTCGTCAAAGTCGTTGTGGCCGGATGGACATGCTCACATACTGTCATCGCAAACGGGCAGCGTGCCGTGAACGGACAGCCTTTTGGCGGTGCGAACAGGTCCGGCGGTGTGCCATCAATAGGTTGGAGCTCTTCTTCCAAAAGATCGAGACGCGGTACCGAGTTCAGTAACCCTTGTGTGTACGGGTGCTGCGGCGTGTAGAAGATTTCCCGCTTGTCCCCAATCTCAATGATCTTTCCTGCATACATGACGGCGATGCGGTCGGCAATCTTGGCGACGACACCGAGGTCATGTGTGATCAGCACAATCGAGACGCCCGTCTTCGCTTGAATCTCTTCAAACAGTTCCAAAATCTGTGCTTGGATGGTCACATCGAGTGCTGTCGTCGGCTCATCTGCAATCAGTAGTTCCGGTTCACAGATCAGCGCGATGGCAATGACGATACGCTGGCGCATCCCTCCAGAGAATTGGTGCGGATACTGCTTCAAGCGTTCCGCTGGATTTGGAATCCCGACCAAATTCAGCATCGCAAGTGCCTTTTCTTTCGCCTCAGACTTCGAGACCTTGAAGTGGGTGCGTACCCCTTCCATCAATTGCTCCCCGATAGTGAGCGTCGGGTTGAGAGCGGTCATCGGGTCCTGGAAAATCATCGAGATATCGACTCCCTGAATCTTACGCAGTTCTTTTTTCGTCAGCGTCGTCAGCTCGCGTCCTTTGAACTGGACTTTCCCGTCCGAGATACGCCCTGGTGGCTGCGGAATCAAACCCATAATGGCGTTTGACGTCACGGACTTGCCGCATCCTGACTCGCCAACGATGGCAAGTGTCTCGCCTTTATACAGGTCGAACGAGACTCCTCGCACCGCTTGTACGGTTCCTCCAAACGTCGTGAAGGACACGTGCAGGTTTTCTACTTCGAGGACTTTCTCAGTCGATACGACTTTTCGGTGTTTCTGTACCGTTTGCTTTACGTTTACTAATTCTTGCTCGGATCGCTCGGCATCTAGCTGCTTCTCGCGCTCCATTTCTTTTACTGCCGCAAGCTGTTGTTCATTGTTCATCGTTGTCACCCCCTCAGCTTCGGATCCAGTGCATCTTGCAGCCCGTCACCTAGTACATTAAATGCAAACATCGTCACGGAGATAAAGAACGCCGGGAAGAACAGGCGCCACCAGTCTCCGGACAAGATGACCGGCAACGCGTCACTTGCCATCACACCCCAGCTCGCATACGGTGCGGAAATCCCGAGTCCTAAGAAACTAAGGAACGCTTCTGCGAAGATGGCACTTGGTACTGTCAATGTCATCTGTACGATGATCGGTCCCATCGTATTCGGTAGTAAGTTCTTGCGAATGATTCGTGGCGTGCTCGCACCGAATGATTTCGATGCCGTCACGAATTCATAGTTTTTGATCTGCAGGACCTGCCCCCTAACAATTCGAGCCATCCCTACCCAACCGGTCACGGTCAAGGCGACAATGATGGTCGTCAAACTCGCTCCCATCACAACCATCAATAAGATAACGACTAGTAAGTGTGGCAGACCGTAAAGCACTTCGATGATGCGCATCATAAATGAATCCGTTCTACCACCTTTGTAACCACTAAAGCCTCCGTAGATGATTCCTATGAAGAAATCAATCAATGCGGCCATCAAACCAACAAAAAGAGAAATCCGGGCTCCGTACCAAGTTCGTGTAAACACGTCTCGTCCGGCGTCGTCCGTTCCAAACCAATGCGAAGCAGACGGCGGCTGGTTTTGATTCGGGTAATCTACTTGCGTCACCGAATAGGGCGACAAAATCGGTGCAAAAATTGCGAATAAGGCTAGTAAGGCTAAGAAAATCAAGCCCGTCATAGCGAGTTTGTTTTTCTGAAGGCGGCGCCACGCATCTTTCCAATACGAAAGGGACGGGCGGACGACTTCTTCCGCTTTCTCTAAATCTTTGTTCTTCTTTTGAAACCACTCATCTGGAATGGTCTGTTGCGGTAGTGCTGCTTCCCGAAGGTTCGTCATTACGCCTCACCTTCTTTCTTATGTAGTTTGATTCGTGGGTCCAGGAAGCCATAGACGATATCGACCAGGAACAACATAAATACTAAGAAGGAACTGTAAAATACCGTTGTTCCCATGATGACCGGGTAATCGCGGTTGTTGATGCTTTCCACGAAGTATTTTCCCATCCCCGGAATCGCAAAGATTTTCTCGATGACGAATGTCCCTGTTAAAATTCCTGCAAGCATCGTCCCCATAATGGTGACGACTGGCATCAACGCGTTACGCAGTGCATGCCTTGCAATGATGCGGAAAGGACTCAACCCTTTCGCCCGCGCCATCTTGATGTAATCCTGTGTCAATACTTCGAGCATCGAGGACCGTGTTAGACGTGCGATGATGGCCATCGGACCCGTGGCGAGTGCGGCGACGGGCAAAATCATATGGAGCGGACTCGACCAGGTAGCCGGCGGCAAGATGTTCCAGTCAACGGCAAGCTTCTGAATGAGTAGCGTAGCTAGCACGAAGTTTGGAATCGAGATGCCAAATACCGCAAACGTCATCGCCGCGTAATCAATCACGCCATTATGTCGTAGTGCTGCAAACGTGCCAAGTAAAATCCCTGAGATCACAGCGACCAAGATGGTCGTCATCCCCAGTTCGAAGGAGATCGGGAACCCCCTCGCGAGCAGTTCATTGACCGACTCGTTCGGCTTTTTGATGGACGGTCCAAAATCAAACGTCACAATCGATTTTAAATAATATGCGTACTGCACCGGCAGTGGTTGGTCGAGCTTGTAAAAGCGTTCCAAGTTCTCTTGGATGGCCTCATTTGTCGTCCGTTCTTCATTAAACGGAGAGCCCGGGATGGAGTGCATTAAAACAAACGTCAGCGTCGCAATGATCAAAATCGTGGCAATCATCATGACGAAGCGTTTCAATGTGTACTTGAGCATAAGCTTCCCCCTTTAACAAAATGTTGTCTGCATCGCCAGTTCCACCATCACGAGCATGGCACGATAGGCTTCTAATATATCTTTTGCTTCGAATTTCACAATGGTCGTTCCTTCAATGATTTCGCACCCTGGCATAAGTGCTGCCCATTCGGCTTGCCCGTAGTTAGCAAATTCTATGCGAAGCGTCGGATTTTTAGGCGGCACCAGTGGCTGCACCTTGTCTTTATTCGCAACCGCTTTTTGGACTTGTTCTCTGAGTAGCTCTTGTGCCATCGACGGCACCAAAGTTTGGACGGCTTGACGAGTAATCGATTTTTTCACGGCGACTGTCGTCACATTCGGAATCAGCGCTTCCGCTTCTCGACATGCTCCGTCGTCTCCAGCTACCATAATGACAGGAACGCCAAAGTGACCGGCGACATAGGCATTGAAACCGAGTTCCCCGATTTCCACGTCATCGATATACATCGTGCGCACACCAAAGATCATCGTATGGCTCATCACACCCGGCATTCCTGCACGCGCGTGATATCCGGCAAAGATGGCTCCGTCGTATGAGGCATCCAGAGACTGTACCATTGAATACGGTTTTACCGCACCCGTGATCAGCTCCGCTGCTGGGTTCAATTCTTCAACTAGGAGATTGTTCATTTTGGAATGGCTGTCGTTCACTAAAATCGAGGTGGCCTTCGCTTTGAGGAGACCTTCAATAATGGCGTTGGCTTCATCGGTCATGATGCGCCGTGCCCGTTCGTAGTTATGTTTGGAAGAATCGACAAATGTGTGATCCGGTAGTCCTGTGATGCCTTCCATGTCGACTGAAATGAAGTATTTCATTGGGTCCTCCTGGTAAATTTTCTAGTTGTATGTAGTATTTCTTCCTTCTGTCACCACTTTAGCAGAATATTTTGAATTTTACATCGGAATGTTGCCCTATATTTTCGTTTTCCGAAGGATTCAAGCAAACTCTTTTATCATTTGCAATCCAACTATTCTCTTATGTTCCTAGCCACAAAGTTCAAGAATAAAATAAAAAAAACACAAATCCTAAATGCTTAGGATTTGTGAAAATTCATGAAATCGCTGACTTTTCTTAAAATGTGCATCTCTTTAATTCGGATTCGAGCTCCCCTAAGTCGCGACAAACTGACTCTCAATACGAATCGATTTTCCCACCAAGCGAGTGTGTTCAATATATAGCCTAACGAATCCGCATTGTATTTCCCTGCAATCTTCTGATAAGCAAGCAGTTCAAACTGGTTATCGGAATCAAAATCGACTGGATAAAGGCCACTGAGTGGGTTAACAAATCCCGTGATCGGACTCTTCAGTTTGCCATTCTTATAGTAAATGTCATTTAAATACTCAGGATCTCTTGTAGAGATATCGATGATGATGTCATCGACGCCATCTCCTGTAAAATCCCCTAAGAAAATCGTAGGATTGTACCCTGCATTTTCCTGAAGCGGGATGCGCGTCACTCTGCCAGATCTCCCGTCCTGAATGTGCAGGGTGATGTGTTGAACAAAAGGACTTTTTGGTGTCGTGACGCCAGTTAAAGTAGACCGTGTCCGGAATCGTTCCCCGGTCACGTCTCCACATGCTAATACTACGACCCTGGAGGGATTCCAACCCCCTTGAGCAAACTCACTAATCATCTCGTACTCCTTTGCATACATTTATTAGCGTTCTCTAAATGTATGCATGGGCCTTCGAAATGGTTCTTTTACAAGGACTTAACTCGATAATTCCCGAATCGTCTCCGCCAGTAGCAGCGCGCGCTTTGGAATCGACTCAATCAAAATATTTTCGCCTTCGTTGTGCATCTTATCACCGATTGGCCCCATACCGTCTATCGTCGCCACGCCTAAATACGATGGGAACGAGGCGTCCGAACCGCCACCTGTATGAGTATCTTTGACTTTGATGCCGTGTCTTTCGCCCACAGTACGGATGATTCCAAGTAGTTTCTGATTCTTTTCATTAAATTCCATCGGCGGGCGATTGATGCCGCCTTCTAAATCAATGCTCGTACCTTCCACATCAGGTACCGAAGCAATCTTCTCGATCTGCTTTGTAAGCTCAAGTCCCTGCTGCTTGTTGCGGACACGAATATCGACATAGCCGACTGCGGAATCGGGGATGATATTGATCGACTTGCCGCCTTCAATTCTTCCCACGCTCACAGAAATGCCTTTGTCATGATCGGATAGTTTATGAAGCTTCGTAATCTTATGAGCCAGCTCTTCAATAGCGCTGATCCCTTCTTTAGGTGCGACTCCAGAGTGCGCTGACTTCCCTTTCACTTTAAAAATGTAGCGTCCTCCTCCGCGACGAGAAGAGACGATAGAACCGTCTTTCCTAGCAGGTTCCATCACAAGGGCATAATCTACGACCTTAGCCCATTTTTCTATCAACTTGCGAGACGTGCGAGACCCAATCTCTTCGTCTGCGTTTAGAATGATCACCACATTGTTGAGCGTTTCCGGTGTCACTTCTTTTAAGTACTTCATCGCATACACCAGATTAATCAAGCTGGCTTTCATGTCTGCAACTCCTGGGCCGTATGCGTGTTTCCCTTTTATTTTAAACGGACGCTCCTTTGCCGTTCCTTCTGGAAACACCGTATCCATGTGAGCAATCAGCAACACTTTCGGCTCGGTCGCTTCCGGATGTCGAATCACTAAGTTATTTCCAAGCTTTTTATTTTCATGGACGTCTACCTGAAAGCCCAATTCTCTATATTCTTTAGCAAGTCGCTTCCCTACTTCATCGACACCCGCCTTATATCGGGACCCGCTATCGATGTTTACAAGCTCGGCAAGCTTCTCCAACATTTCGGGTAAATGCGATTTAAAATAATCCATGGTCATTCTCCCCTTATTACTTATTTTATCTCTATAAACTAGCTACTACTATTTCCGATCATTGTGCCCTCTTAAAAATAGGCAGTCTCTTATGTTTATTTTCCCGGATTTTTATTTCATGAAACTATTTTCTCATATGGTCTCTCCAGTCAAAACCCATGCAGACAGACTTAATCCTGCAAAATGACTTTCCACATCGATTTGGAGTACCATTACATTATCCCATAAAGTAGTCATCTATGATTCGACAACAGGCTTCGAAAGGAATAAGGTGGAGTTGTTGGAACACATTAAATCAATGGGAGGAATCTAGAGATGATCATCGTAACAAATCGCATCAAGATGAAATCCGGTTTCGCTGAAAAGATGGCGCCGATGTTTACGAAACCAGGTGCCCTACAACAAATGGACGGCTTTGTAAAAGTCGAAGTGTGGATCACCCAAAACCTTACGGAGTACGATGAACTAAACGTCAATATGTACTGGAACATGATGGAGGACTTCACGCAGTGGAAAAACAGCGACGCATTCAAAGAATCTCATTCCCGTTCAGGAAATAGCGGCGAAGAGTCCCCAATGCTAGGAAGGTAGATCATCATTTCGGAAGTGGCTTCTACTTTGGAAGCGGCGAAGTAATAAGGGAAGGTGCCTACTTGTGTGGATGCCTTTTTTTGTTGGAGATTTTTATTTGGATTTGGAATTATCTTGCACATAACTGTGGTAGAATAAGGAAAATGTGATGGGAGGTAAATATGATACATTCTAACGCGAACTTGAAAGGCCTTTTTTGGTTTTCTGCAATCGGCTTAGTGATTTCGAGTGCTTTAAACTTTCCAACTGTATTTTTTGATTCGTATATTTCCAAATATATTTTCCTGATTTCGTTATTTGTATTAAATTTTTTCTTTGCGATGATCTTCACTCTTTATTTTAGAAAAAACGTACTCAAAGTCTTTTTCATTTCGCTGTTTCTTACTACGTTAGGAATTGTATTACATGCCTTTATAGAATGGGGAGAAACTAGCTTTATGAGGTTTTTCACTTTACCAGCCCTGGCTTTCTATATCCTCGCTAACTCTATTTACATCACGAGCATCTCTTTTATTTTCAAATCAAAAGTCACTTTCCGTGATGGTCGGATTCGTGTGCGTTCATAAAATAAATTTAAATTACTCCTACCTTAAGGAAACGAGTAATACATAAAAGTTTCTGCTTTCTTGTCACAACTTTCCGCTTGTCTCGTCTTGAGTAGTAAAAGGATGAAGAGAATCATAATAAATACACCGCCTAAATAAGTTCAATACATTCTAAATTACAGTGATTTCGCGTAGTCACTTCCCCTTGATATAACTTCTATAAATCAAATTCACGCAAATCGTTGTTAGTAAAAAATCTGTGACTGGCGTTTCGGTTTTTAATGTTATTGCCAGTACGTAAAAAATCACTATCGACAATAAGATAGTTACTCCTAAATGCACTAACCCTGAATTACTTTTATCCATGGCTATTAGACTCCTAACTCCGTAATTTAGAAGATTTCACTTCTGTTCTTCTTATTAATTCCGCGCATCAAGATACAATCGTCTTTTTTAGACTGTGTTTCCTTAGACTTATTGATTAATCTAAGTATATCATCCCACCGATAAGAAACAATCAGATAAAGGTATTAAGAGTAAAATATTCCAATTAACCAATAATAAAACACGAATCTCCTCTCGCAAAATTCGTGCTCAACGGTCATTCTAAATTATTTTAATTTCTTGTAGTCATTGCTCTGTATATGGTACAAAACATGCTTCAAAAGCGGACTGTCTTTATCAACTCTCGGATGATCAAACTCTTTCACAAACTGCAGCCCTATCTTTTTCATCACTTGTTTTGAAGGCTCATTGATAGCTGCAGTGAAACTGAAGATCTCGTCAAAGCCTAATTCCTCAAATCCATACTGCAGACAAGCTTTTGCTCCCTCAGTTGCGTAGCCTCTTCCCCACGCTTCTTTTTTCAGTCTCCAGCCGATTTCGATACACGGAGTAAAGTCAGATTCGAAAGTAGCTCTGTGAAATCCGATAAATCCAATGAACTCATTTGCTTCTTTTACTTCCACGGCATATAGACCAAATCCGAATTCTTTGATCTCTGCAATGATTGCCTGCGCAAAAGCATCAGATTCTTCTTTTGATAAAGTTTTAGGGAAATACCTCATTACTTCTTCATCTGCATTCATTCGGCTGAAAGGCTCAAAGTCAGCTTCTTTCCAATCATGCAATCGCAATCTTGGCGTCTCGATATAGATCATGTTACACCTCCGATTCGTTATTTGTAGATCCAATAAAAATATCCTGCTTACAATCTTTTATAAAATAAAGGATAACCAGTCTCTTCTGCAGAAGTCCTAGTCATCTACCACAAACCATAATCTTTAGTAAAAGCAGTAGGAGTGATGTGCTGATGAAAAAATTCGTTTTGCCTCTTCTTATCTTGTTCATGAGTTGCTTGTATATCTTTAGTATCCCAGAAGATCCTACCATTCTTAAAGTTATATTTAAGCTCATTCCTATGATTTTAATCCTTGTTTATGCATATCTACAGTGCCGGTCCAAACCTAATTCTACTCAGTGGATTTTGCTGAGCGGATTGTTTATTTGCATGCTGGCAGATGGCTTCATCGCTTATTCTTTTATCCTTGGACTAGCAACATTTTTAGTGGGACATCTCTTTTATGTAGTGGGATTCAGTAGAGCGTGGAAGTTTTCTAAAGTTCGTTTCACAGTGATTCTTTTGATACTCATATACTCTCTCTTTATGGGTAGAATCCTAATAACTGCTCTGATTGAAGACGGAAACAATGCTCTTGTCATCCCGGTCATTGCTTATGTGATTGTCATCTCACTTATGGCTTGGATGGCCATTATGACAGGAAACAAGTGGGCCATCACAGGTAGTTTGCTATTTGTACTATCTGATTCTATTTTGTCCTGGAATATGTTTGTATCGGATGTACCCCAATCGACTTACTTGATCATGTCGACCTATTACTCGGCCCAGTTTTTCATTGCGCATAGTCTTGGCAGCTTAGTAACCCGCGCAAGTATAGAAGAGGCTACTTAAAAACCGCACCTTCACCTGGTGCGGTTCTCCATAGAATACCCTCAATACCCATCTACGAAATTAGCGATTGTCTCGAATTCGTCCTCGGTCAGTTCTCTTTTTACATGGTTTTGATATTCTTTCGTTATTTTCAGCTTGTCTCCCTTGCAACGATTCGTATACTTCGCAATTGCTCGAAGCATCGCTACTTCTTTCTCGAATTCCTCTTTTGAAATAGGCTCTTGGTGCGAAGGGATATAGGTTTCTGCATCAAACGTTTCTAGTACATCTAACAAACGTAACGTTTCATCAACTGTATAGTGGACTTTTTCTGCGTACATTTTCGGATAAATGCAGTCGCCAAGGAAGAGAATCTTCTCCTCTTTGATATAGACGACAACGGAATCTGCAGCATGATCGCCTCCTACATGTTGGACGATACAAGTCACGCCACCGAGATGGATTTCTGCATTGCTTTCGATGGTAATGTCCGGCAGAGTGACCTTGATGTCTCGGTGAGTCTTGTATTCTTCCTTAATAGCTTTGGCGCAAAACTCAATCTCTATGCCCTCTCTCACTCGCTCATCGATGGCTTCATCGGACCAAGAATAAGGAAGCAACTTTTCCATTTCTGTCGCAGTCTGCTTCGAAGCCATAGAAACGGTATCTGATAAAGCAGAAAGGCCGAGTATATGATCCCAGTGCCAATGTGTTAGGACCACAATATCTGGATTCGGAACGCCCATCTTGTTGAGCTCCTCGATAAAATAAGTGACATGCTCTTCCGAGTTCCCTGCATCAATCAGCAATGTCTTCTTAGTCCCCGTCACCATTCCTAGAATCGGACGGTCGGTTAAAGAGACAGCCGTGCTGTACCAAAAGCGTTCGCCTAGTTTATGTATAGATTGAATAAGAATCGCCTCGTTTCTTTTGTAATTGAACTTACCAATCATGCATTAATGCTGCATTTGACATCTTGTATCGAACACATATACCCCTTATTATAGACTAGCACCATAAATAAGGAGGTTTCTCATGCAATACAAGACCCATTTCGCTGGTGGGGCGCTCATCACGCTCGCGGTTCTTCAACACACCGAGTATGTGTCGCCAGAGCAAGTGGTGCCATTCGCCGTCGCTACCCTGATCGGCTCGGTTGCGCCAGACATCGACCACAAGAACAGTTTCATCAGCAACCGTTTGAAACCTTTTGGCTTTTTAGTGAGACGTACGACCACGCACCGCGGAGCAACTCATTCCCCACTTATCGTTGGTTTGTTCAGCCTGCTTCTCTATTCCGGGCTGGAACTGACCGAATTCAGTTCTTACGCCTACCCGATAGCATTTGGCTTCTTCATAGGTGCAATCAGCCACGTGCTGCTCGACATGTTGAACCCTCAAGGCGTGCCGCTTCTATATCCGATTCCGAAGGCCAAGCGATTCCGCATCGCACATATTCGGACAGGCGGACTGATCGAGAAAGTAACCTTTGTAGTTCTTCTCCTTCTCACAGTCCAGCTTTTGCTGAAAACTGTATGACCTAGACATCCTCAGATATTTGAGGGTGTTTTTTTATATGGTTCACGATGAAGGCTATTGTAATAAAAAGATGGATTCCCCATCTTCCTCATCAGCCTTTATAAACCCCAGTTTCTCTAGCAACTGAACCGACGCATGATTTTCCGGCGTTACTCCGGCCATAATCTTATAGTCGCCTTGCTGCTGTATCCATGAAATCATTGCCTGGGTGATTTCATAAGCGTATCCTTGCCTTTTAAAAGATGGACTGATGGTATAGCCGATCCAGAAAATCGCATCTTCCTTTTTTATGAAGACGTCTCCAAGGAGAACTTGATCGGCTTTTCTGAGGACCGCAAATTGTACCCCTCTTTCCACAGTGGTTTCCTTCAATAGAATCTCTTTGTACTCTTCCAGCGATAATCCTTTAAACGATTGGTATTTCATCCATTCCGCATTGTTGCGATATTCGATGAACGCGTCCAAATCGCTTTCGGTAAAACGTCTTGTATAGCATCTTTCTGATTCAAAGATTGCGTTGATAGTAGAATCCATTTAGGTTACCTATATCCTTCTCTATTACTGATTGAATCCTTCTTAGTCTTCTAACAGTTTCACCATTTCTGTGTAGCCCATTTCTTTGGCATAATCCAGTGCGGTCTTCCCCCGGTTGTCGCGGAGCTCTTTATTCGCATTATAGTTTAGCAATTCTTGCACAATCTCCTGGTACAACTCTGAACCGTCTGTTAACGCGACGGCTTCAATCAATGCTGTATAGCCAAAGTTATTTTGGTGATCGATATCTGCTTTCCCATCTTCTAAAAGGATCTTCACATTCTCTAAATGGCCTTTTTCCGCTGCCGGAATCAAAGCATTGCCGCCATAGCGATTCACGACCGTATGATTTGGTTCAGCATTTTCAATCATATACTTCAAAATCTCTGTTTTACCTTGTGCTCCCGCATACAAATAAGGACTATCCTGAATAGAGTCTTGTTGATTGATATCAGCTCCGGCGTCAATTAAGAGTTTAGCCACCTCAACATAGTTTTTATGGGTCGCAATCAGTAAAGGAGTTTGTCCTTTGTCATTCGTTTCGTTCAATTGATAGGACGAATCTTGTAAGATGTCCTGCACTTTTTCTATATCATTACTTTCAACGGCTTGAATAAGAGATCTTTGTTGCGACTTCATATGCTCTTCCTCCCCCTGATTCATACATCCGGTAAGCATCAAAACCATACATGCCAGCATGCTCATAAAGTAGTTCATATAAAATCTTCCTTTCACTAGAAGACTTTTATTTAGAAAAGATGTAGAACTCTAAATCATTTAATACAACTATTTATGATAAGGCTCCCCCTTAATAATCCGGAAGCTCCGATACACCTGCTCCAATAATACAAGCTTCATCAACTGGTGAGGCAATGTCATCTTCCCAAACGAGAGTTGTTCGTTCGAACGCTTCAAGACGTCGTCGTGAAGACCAAGGGATCCGCCGATGACGAAAACGATTTTGCTCGTGCCGTAGGTCATTAAGGAATTGAGGTGCGCAGCCAGTTCTTCTGAGCTGCGCGTTTTGCCGTTAATGGCGAGGGCGATGACGTGTGCGTCTGGATGAATCTTGGCTAAGATGCGCTCGCCTTCTTTGCGTTTGACGATTTCCATGTCGGCGTCGCTCAAGTTTTCGGGTGCTTTTTCGTCTGGCACTTCAATCTGTTCGATTTTGGCGTAAGCGCCGAGTCGTTTGGCGTATTCTTCGATGCCCATTTTGAGGTATTTTTCTTTTAACTTTCCAACCGTCATGATTGTGATATTCACAGGTTATCCACCTTTACAGTTCATTTACAAACACGTTATTCACAGAGTTTATCCACATATCCACATGCATTATCTACATATTGTGTCTTAGTTTTTTTCACCTACGATATATATAGCTGGCTGTTCACAATGCTCACAGCGTGTGGATAAGTTTTCACCTGTTTCGATTTTTTCGAGGATCGGAAATTCTCCTGTCGACGCCGTCACCTCGTCAAGTACTTGATTTACATGGGTTTCGCATGCGTATTTCTCCATTATTCTTCCTCCTCTGACAATTTTGATTATGCACAAAGTTATTCACAATTCGCACTAGTTTATCCACACCCTATTGTAACAAATAAAAAAGAAGCAGGAAAGACGCCATTCCGTCTCCCTGCTACCTGTGTAAATCTTTTGTGAAGCGAATTTAGTTATCCACATCTTACAATGAGTTGTTGTCGGTTAATTCAAGTGTAAATTCTACGATTTCACCCTGACGGTAGACTTTCACGTTCATGGAGTCTCCCACTTCTTTTTCTGTGTAAAGATGCTGACGAAGCTCGAGCATGTTTTCAATCTTCTCGCCATCCAGCTCGACAATGACATCGTACTGTTGCATTCCTGCTGCTGCAGCTGGAGAATTGTCGATGACGTCATCTACTACAACACCTGTTGTGATATCTTCAGGCAGTTTCAATGTTTCTTGTTGGTGGAACGATGGCACTTGCTCGACATCGATCAGTGTCACACCCATTGAAGGGCGCTGTACTTCTCCATTTTGCTCCAAGTCTTCGATGATTGGAATCGCAGAGTTGATCGGGATCGCAAGACCGATTCCTTCGACTGTTGTTTGCGAAATTTTCATCGAGTTGATTCCGATCAGTTGGCCAGCGACGTTGATTAGTGCACCACCACTGTTCCCAGGGTTAATGGCTGCATCTGTCTGCAGCACTTCTGTCTGCCAGTCTTGCTGCCCGTCTTCGTTTAGGTCGACTGGAATGACACGTTCTTTACCAGATAGAATTCCAGTTGTTACGGAACCAAAGAAATCAAGACCAAGTGGATTCCCGATAGCAATAACCGGTTCCCCTTGTTTCAGGGCATCCGAGTCTCCGAATTCAATGACAGTCTCAACATCCGCAGAGTCCATTTCAAGTACGGCTAAGTCTGTCCACACGTCACTACCAACGAGTTCCGCGTTTACTTTTTTACCACCTTGCAGCGTTACTTCAATAGAAGTCGCTCCGTCCACAACGTGGTGGTTCGTCACGACAAATGCTCGGTCTCCATCGACTTTGTAGATGACACCAGATCCTGTTCCGGCTTCTTGTTCGCCTTGTTGGCTGCTCCAGAAGTCATTCACTTCTTGCAAGTTGGTGATCCCAACGACAGCGGCCGAGGTCTTTTCAACTGCGGCGGTCACATCTGAAGTGACATCTGTGCTGACTTGTTCGGTGGATGTGATGTTCCCAGAGCTGCTGCGGGTCCCGCTGTCAGGAAGAGCGCTTTGCAGGCTTGGCATCATGAACCAAAGTAGCAAGGCTCCGACTAGTACTCCCGAAAGTCCTGCTAAAAAGTAGCCGGCGATGCCTCGTTTTTTCTTCGGTTCTTCTGATCGTTTTGGTGGCTGTGGTTCTTCTGCATAGGGATTATATGGTTTGTAATCGTCCATGAATTTCCTCTCCTTTTTGTACTGTTATACGTATACTGTACCCAATGAAGATGAAAATTTGATGAAAATCGGATAAAAGTTTGCTAAAAGATGTATTTAGGAAGAATTGTGTAAAAAGGATTCAAGGTGATTTCGAGTCTAAAACTGGCTAAGGGCACAAACGAAGAACTTAGGGGCACAATAGAGCTTGCTCGAGGAACAAAGGGAGCAGCAGAGGGAACAAAGAACGTCTCCAAGGGCACAAACCCCAGAATCTCTCCAAAACAAAACCAGCCTCCCAAAAAGAGGCTGGCAAATTAGACTTCGACGAGTGGCGTCGGGATGTCCGCATCGGTCTCGTGCAAGTGCACGAATTCTCCGGTGATGATTCCGCACGAGCGGAGGGTCTGATCCACGCTCATATGCGCCAAGTCTTTCATATTGTTGTCTTTACTTAAATGCGACAGGTAGATCTGCGTCGGCTTGATGTCGACGACTTCGCTCATAGCGACGGCTGCATCTTCATTGGATACGTGCCCGACGTCTGAGAGAATGCGGCGTTTGACGGACCACGGATAGCGCCCCATCTGCAGCATGCCCACGTCATGGTTGCTTTCAAATACGAAGGCATCCGAACCGCGGATGTGACCTTTCATTCGGTCACTCACGTAGCCCGTGTCGGTGATCAGTGCAAGCTTTCTACCATTCTCATGAAAGACATAGAACATCGGCTCGGCTGCATCGTGAGACACTTGGAACGACTGGATATCGATTCCGCCAAATGACTTCACCGTCTCCATATCGAACTGGAAGCGCTGGTCGGTCGGGATGACTCCTAGATGATGATCCATTGCCTGCCACGTCTTAGCATTCGCATAAATCGGCACTTTGTATTTACGGGCCATAACTCCAAGCCCTTTTATATGATCGCTGTGTTCATGCGTCACGAGGATGCCGCTTAGCTTGCGTGCATCACGGTCGATCTGCTGAAACAGCTGCTCCATTTTTTTACCGCTTAACCCGGCATCGACTAAAAAGGAGTGCTCGTCGTTTTCAACGTAAATGGCATTGCCGCTACTGCCGCTCGCCAATACACTAAATCTCATGATGGTCTACTCCTCTGTTTCTTCTGACTCTACTGCGTCAATCGGGATGTCGAGGATTCGACTATCGATTGCGTTGACGAAGTACTCTTCCATTGTACCATCTGCGAGCTCAACCTTCACGGACCAGGTCGGTGAAAACACTTGGGTCTCACCCAGCTGTGCGAGTGTCGAGTAGCCGAGATTCACTTCGGTCACTGTTGACTGTGGCAGCAACAACGCTCGGTTGTAGAGCACTTCGATGGCACTCATGTAGCTTATTAAACTACGTTCTTCGTTGTAATCTTCGAGGTCATCGAGATATGTCTGCGTAAAACTTGTCACTTCATTGTTCTCGTTCCAGGTGACGACGATGTTGGCGCGAGAGTTGTGATACACACTGCGCTCGTTTACTTGTTGGAACAAAAGCGCTGTACGGTCTTCGGCATTCGTCGACCAGATTTTGTACTCATTGCCTCGGTAGGCGTGCTCTTGAATGATTTCTTCGAGTGACGTGTCTTCTGTGACAGAAACCGGTTCAAGTAGGACGGCTTCCAAAACACCTTCTGTCTCAGAACGTGCTGCTACATTTTCAAGCGATTCCAGTTCTTCATCTGTAAACATGTGAACGGTCCCAGAAACATAGGCGACCTCTTTCGGCATATTGGTCATGCGAGGGAATTCGATAGACTCTGTTCCCAAGCGGTCTTCAATGGTGGTTGAACCATTAAGCGTACTTTCCAGGCCAATCGACTCGTTGTAACGGTCCAAATAGAGCGACATCAAGAAGACATTCAGGATAGAGAACACAATGATGAAGATGGTCTTCGTCCTACTCCAATCCAATTGCGCCACCTCCTGTTGCTTCCGGTACGATTCGGATCCATGTCTCGCCTACTTGATAGAACCAATAAGGCTCTAGGATTAAGATGGGCTGCGCAGGATCTCGTTTCACATAGTAACCCGGCTTGATATCCGTCACAAGGTTCATATCGACCGTCTTTTGAGTTTCCAAGTAATCATAGATGAACTGTCCAGACGGAAGCTGTTTGCGCGTGGTCCGGAACGGTGATGATTGGTTCAGTGTGTAATACGGTCGGATGTAGCGGTAGACCTGATCGATTCCCCAGTACTGAGTCATATCCGTCGCCATCGTATCGCTGTAGACCGGTAACCCTTTTAAATGCATCTGGAAGGAGATCTGCTGACCGACTTCGTTGATACGAGTCAATCGGTAGTCATCCGTCCAGCCTTCATGCTCGTTGACGAACTCGATGCTGTTGGCAAGAAGCGTCGCGGAATCTCCAGGAAGCTCGGTCTCCGAAGCCGGATGTACATAGCTGATACGGCGAGGTCCATATTCGATATTCATTAGAGCACTGTCATCTGTATACTGCTGTGATGAAGTACCGACCGGATTGCTTCGAACAAGGTTCGGATTTGTGAACAGTGCATTTTTGAATTTCTCTGGTGACACTTCTTCCATTCCAAACGTGTACTCTTCAAGCGGCACTTGCACTGAAGAAACGTAGAGTGACTGAATGCCTTCTCGCTTGATCTCATTGAAGATCGGCAAGCGACGGTCCATGTCTTCGACGCGGCTCAAAAATTCCATAACATCGACTTCTAAGACATCTGAGCGGAAAATACGCTGCGAGACGGAGTTCAAGAAGTTAATATGCATATCGATGTCGCCCTCATCGTTCTCCCAGTGGACGATCATATGGTTAAACGAAAAGTCGGGCACTGCCTGGTCGTTGAACGACAGCACCTGACGGAAACTTTGAATCGGTATTTCTGTAGGGTAGTAAAACACCAACTGGTTCTCTTCACGAATGAGGCCGTTGACTTCTTCGATAGTCGGCTCATTGTCGACAAGACGTGGCATATCGAGAGTCCAAGTTCGCATAAGGCTTGTGAGATTCTCCATCTCTGTGGATTGCAAAGAACCTTTGATTCCAGCTGCGCCGCTGTTACTGACGAGCATGCGGTATGGCTTGATGATATCACTCGTGCGTTTCTTCTCGGCGATGGCGATATCGACGACCGGAGTATCTCCGACCGTCGCGTAAGGCGGTGTATAAGTCCAAATGGAGAACGTGAGCAAAACGCTGAGCGCAATCAGAATAACCAGAACGGCACTTTTCAAATGTTCAAGGTATCTCATTCCCACTCACTCTCCTCTTCTGGTTCGACATGAAGAGTGAAGAAAATGGTCGTTCCGTAGCCTTCTTCACTCTCCGCCCAAATTCTGCCGCCATGAGCTTCAATCATTTCCCGGGCAATAGCGAGACCAAGTCCGGTTCCTCCCATAGAGCGGGCACGCGCGCGGTCCACTCGGTAGAAACGTTCGAAAATCTTGTCGACGTTCTCTTTTGGAATCCCCATTCCGTCATCAGAGATCATGACTTGCATCATTTCATCTTTGACAGTAAATCCAAAACGCACGGTTCCTCCATCTGGCGAGTACTTCAGCGCATTCGAGATGATGTTATCGATAACTTGCGTCAGCTTGTCCGGGTCGATTGCCACAAAGTACTCTTTTTCAGGAAGCATCCGTGAAAACGACACGTTTTGAGACTTCGACATCTCGAAGCGGTCGATGATGCGGTGGAAGAACTGGTTAAAGTTCACCACTTCAATCGTCAAGTCGTAGTCGCGGCTGTCCATTTTCGAAAGCTGCAGCAGGTCATTGACGAGGCGAATCATACGAGCCGTCTCTGTCTGGGTGACTTGCAGGAAGTTTGGAGCAATCGTCTCGTCTTTCCAAGCGCCTTCTGCGAGAGCTTCTAGGTAGCTGCTCATCGTTGTTAACGGTGTACGAAGTTCATGCGACACGTTCGCTACGAATTCGCGACGTTCCATATCGATCTTTTCTTGTTCCGTGACATCGTGAAGGACGGCAATCAGTCCGTTGACGAAGCCCGTCTCTTTTTGAATTACGGAGAAGTTCGCGCGCAAGATGTATGGCATATCCTGAGTACTATAATCGAGCGACATCGGTTCTTGCTGGTGGATCAAATCTTCAAACGTAGCATCATCATCAATCGTCAACACCGAAGTAATCGGACGATTTAGGACACTATCTCGGTTAACGTTTAATAATTCAAGCGCCGGGTCATTGATCAAGATGACGCGGCCTTTGCGATCTGTTGCGATAACGCCGTCTGTCATATTGGCAAGAACGGAAGCAAGCTTTCGCCGTTCTGCATCTGTCGTCGACTGGGCTTCTTGCAAGCGATTCGTCAAATGGTTGAAGGCGATGGCGAGCTGACCGATTTCATCGTCTCCATATACTTTAACTTTCCGAGAGAAGTTTCCTCTCGCCATCGCTTGCGCCTGCTTACGCATGTCCGAAATCGGATGCGTGATCGTCTGGGCAATAAAAATCCCGAGGATGACAGTGATAGCTAGAGACACTGCAGTCCCTCCAGCCAAGATCTGATTGATTTCATCGACTTGGCTAAAGACGCGTTCAATATCGGACTCTACATACAACGCTCCGATGACATTCCCTTGGGAAGTGATCGGCGTTGCGAGGATCCAGATGCGTTCGCGAGTCTGTTCATCAAGAGAGATCATGCTCTCAGCGTTTTCCGAACTGATGGCACGACGCACCAAATCATCGACGGACCGCTGCCCAACGATTGCTTGGTTGTCAGAGTCCGAGGTTCCAAGAATCTGATAGCGGTCGTCGATGACGCGAATTTCATTAATATCCGTTGAATTTAAGCCAGCCAAAATAGAACGCAGACTTTGTTCCTTTGTCGCGTCCACTTCTGTCCGTTCGCGAATCAGTTCTTCCCGCACACTAAATTCCATGAGTCCGACACGCTCGGTGACGGACTCTTGAAAGTTGGTGCGAAACGACTCTTCGAGCTCTCTTACAAAGTACAGCCCAATGATCTGCATCGCGATCATGATTAATAGTATATAGATCAACACGATTTTGACGTGGATCGATTTGAAAAAGCCAACTCTTTGCATTGCTCCTACTCCTGTTCAGGACTGCGCAGGTAATACCCGACTCCACGGCGTGTGACGATCCAGTTTGGATGACTTGGATTGTCTTCAATCTTTTCACGTAGACGACGAATCGTAACGTCGACGGTACGCACATCCCCGAAGTAATCATAACCCCATACCGTTTGCAGCAAATGTTCCCGTGTCATTACTTGACCTGTATGTTTCGCCAAGTAGTGCAGCAATTCGAACTCACGATGTGTCAACTCGATCGCCTCATCGCGCTTCATCACCATATAAGCGTCTGGCTGAATCGTTAAAGGTCCGATGTTAATATCGTTTGAGCTCGGCTCGACGTCTTCTGCAGGAACGACTTGCGAGCGACGCATGTTGGCTTTAACACGCGCAATCAATTCACGTGTCGAGAATGGCTTCGTGACGTAATCGTCTGCTCCTAATTCAAGACCGAGTACTTTATCGATTTCAGAGTCTTTCGCTGTCAGCATGATGATCGGGAATTCGTATTTCTTCCGGACCTCACGGCAGACTTCCATTCCGTCACGCCCTGGAAGCATGATATCTAAAAGCATCAGATCTGGTTGGAACGCTTCGACTTTCTCAAGCGCCTCGTCCCCATCGTAGGCACACTCGACCTGGTAGCCTTCTTTTTTTAAGTTGAACTGCAGAATGTCTGCAATTGGTTTTTCGTCATCGACGACTAAGATTTTCTTACTCATAGGTTTCTCCTCCATGTTCCGTTCCGATTTCCCCTGCTTTTTCTAGTAATCTATTACCCTTAACAATACCATGACCGCGCTATTTTCGCATTTTATTTCCCATAGCTGTCGAAATGACGCGTGTTATTTCCCTCATTTCGTCGAAACTTATCGGATTATTTCCCGGGAAATACTTCTTAGATGTGGAGAACGCCGATCTAGAAATCTTGTAAAAATCAGGCGTAGCTATAGTGGCGCTTTTTGCCTCTATAGATGCGAATGATTTTTGCGGGGATTTCTGGCGTTCGCAACTCGATTCCATTTAGATGTGGAACAGGCTCGCCCAGAAGCTCCTCGGGACTGAGCGGTCGTTCTTCGACTGAAATGATGATTTATTCTACCGAAACGAAGATTTATTCTACTCAAAGCGAAAATTATTCTACAACGAACACAATTTATTCTTCAGAAGCGTTTATGGCAACCTTCTGCGACCCAAGCCCTTGCTAGAAAGCCCTTAGCCAATCTCTAAACACTCATTCTCCCCTACAACAAAAGCCGCCCATGTCGGGCGGCTTTCAACTACTAGTTAATCAAGTACAGACATTGGATTGATGTGTGCACCATTTTTAATTACTTCAAAGTGAAGGTGAACACCTGTCGAGTTTCCTGTGTTCCCCATGACACCGATTTGTGTGCCTTGTGGAACAGTTTGTCCGACAGCTACATTAATCGAAGAAAGGTGACCGTAAACTGTGCGGTAGCCATTGTTGTGATCGATGATGACACGTTGGCCGAGACCACCGTCCCAACCAGCTGCTACGACGACACCGTTATCCGATGCCAAGATGCCGAAACCGCTCGGACGGGCAATATCAATACCTTGGTGCATGCGTCCCCAGCGGTGACCCATGTGGCTCGAGATATAACCACCTTGAGCAGGCCATGCGAATGAGCCATTTCCACGAGAAGGCATTACCTTCGTTCCTTTTAATGTCACTTTGTGTTGCACTTGCTTCGTGATTTCTTCTTCCACTAATTCTTTAGACGTTAACACGCCGTTTTGTTTCGTAAGAGTATAAGTCGCTACACGTTCTCCGTTAGCGCCTTCTGTCTTCACTTTTGTGTCCCCTTTGTACATCGTGTCAGTTTCTTCGACGATTTTATCAAATGGGATTTCTTCTTTGGCTCTCTTTTCATACTGCGCTTCAAAGTTAAGGGCAGGTTTTAAAACCGTAACATTCAATTCTTGACCAATTTTAAGGGGGCTGTCTTCTTTCAACCCTTTATTTAAATCAAGCAATTGCTTGGTAGAAAGATCATGTGCACTTGCGATTTTAGAAATGACGTCGCCTTCTTTCACTGTGTAGGTCTCTTCTTTCTCCACACCTGTGAGTAAGCGTTTGACCGCTTGGTCGACTGTCACAACTTCTTCTGGTTTCACAGACATCGTTGTACCAGTTACGTCTTGTTTTACAGTTAAATCGACAATTCGGGTTTCACCCGGCTTTAATTCGGGTAGTTTATCTGTAGCACTCTTTCTAGCTTCCAAAAAGTTGAGCTCTTTTTCCGAAACGTAGTTCAACTTCACTTTTCGAAGCACTTCATTGTAAGCTTCTAGATCTTTAACGTAGGCTGCCACCTCGTTATCGATTGAAATAGCGAATGCGTTTGCGTTCACTTCAATGAGGTCCTCTACTTGTTTTAAAGTAGCGGCGTCATCTGTAGCAGGTGTGAACACTTTCTCTTCAACCACCGAGAAATTGTTACCAGCTGTTAAAGAGAGACCTTCGAACTGTGATTTGGAAGCTTCAACTTTGTCTTTCATAAGTTGATCGACTTCTTCTTTATTTGAGACGGCACCAATGTATTGATCGTCTGTATATATATGATAAATTGTTGCCAATTCACTATCCGCTGTTTCATCAGCGAAGGCAAAATTAAATGACAAGCCAGAAAGCAATACGACCGAGATGGCTGCTTTCTTTATCACATTGGTCTTCTTCTGCGAAAGCCCGTCTGTCGATGAAACAGCCGTTTCTTCCTTCGATTTATTCCAAAACATGATAAAGCTCCTTCCGTTTGTAAACACATTATGGCATTTTTCATGCCCTTCTAATTTACCATATTCATTTGTGTAAAGTGAACGAATAGACCTGTTTGTAATCAAAACGTGAAATTTATTCCAATTACTTCTATTAAATAGGATTATTTGGTTTCACACTATGAGTTTCAACCTATTTTATATTTCAATTGTTTCAGTAATTCTCTAAATTGCGCGAAATTATACATAATTCAACACAAAAAACACACCCTGTTCTACTTGAGAACAAGGTGTGTTTTCATTTCTTCCTATTTATCGCCATACACTAGATACGATATTCGTTTGCGTTCTGTCAGGACCTACAGAGAAGATCGAGATTTGAACACCCGTCAATTGTGCAATTCGCTCTAAATAGTGACGTGCATTGTCCGGTAATTCATCCAATGATTTACAGCCTGTAACGTCTTCTGACCAACCTGGCATTTCTTCATAGACTGGCTCACAATCTGCCAGCATACGAAGATTCGCTGGATATTCAGTGATCAGTTCCCCTTTGTAGCGGTACGCAGTACAGATTTTCACCGTCTCTAAACCAGTCAATACGTCAATGGAGTTCACAGTTAAATCCGTTAACCCGCTTACGCGACGTGCGTGACGAACTACGACCGAATCGAACCAACCGATACGACGTGGACGGCCTGTTGTTGTTCCGTACTCTTTTCCAACTTCGCGAATCTGATTGCCGACTTCATCAAACAGTTCTGTTGGGAATGGACCGTCTCCAACGCGAGACGTATAGGCTTTACATACACCTACTACGTGAGAGATCTTTGTTGGACCAACACCAGCTCCGATTGTTACGCCCCCAGCGACTGGGTTCGATGATGTAACGAATGGGTACGTTCCTTGGTCGATGTCGAGCATGACGCCTTGTGCTCCTTCGAACAATACGCGACGACCTTCATCAAGTGCATCATTCAACACTTTAGATGTATCCGTTACGTATTTCTCGATTTCTTGACCGTATGCGAAGTACTCTTCTAAGATCTCTTCTAGCTTGAAGCCTTCTGTCTCATAGAACTTTTCAAACATGCGGTTCTTCTCTTGCAAGTTGTGATCGAGCTTTTCTTTGAACGTCTCATAGTCCAATAAGTCCGCCATACGGATTCCGACACGTGCCGCTTTGTCCATGTAAGCCGGTCCGATGCCTTTTCCTGTTGTCCCGATCTTGTTGGCACCACGACGCGCCTCTTCCACTTCGTCTTGTTTCAAGTGGTACGGTAAAATGACGTGCGCACGGTTCGAGATACGCAAGTTGTCTGTGCTCACTCCGCGCTCGTGAAGACCTTTAAGTTCTTTGACTAGAGCTTTCGGGTCTACAACCATTCCATTCCCGATTACTGAAATTTTATCTTTATAGAAAATACCTGATGGAATCAAGTGCAGCTTGTATGTCTCACCACCAAAGATGATGGTATGGCCTGCATTGTTCCCTCCTTGGTAACGTGCAATAACTTCTGAATGCTCCGAAAGAAAGTCGGTGATCTTTCCTTTTCCTTCGTCTCCCCATTGGGTTCCTACAACTACGACTGATGGCATGATCAGCACCTCCGCTAGACACTGTGTGTCCTATTTCAAACAGTATTAGTGTATCAGCGTATGGCGTCCACGTCAACCGAAAATCAGATAAAAAACGAACATCTTAATATTTCGAATATCTAATGTTCGTGTTTAGACACTTATTCTTTATTGAATTCTCATATTTATGCAGGATTTGGTACTATTCTTCTCCCACTGTGAGTGTGACCCGTCTCGCTTCCTGGTCTTCATCTAACATAATAATATCTGCTACATTGTCTTCTTTCCATTCAATGTCTGCTGATGGAGTCTCATACTCTTCGACTGGAAGGTAGATCATGCTCATAGTCTCTACTTCCTCGTTAATCGTTCCGTAATACACCTTAAATGGCTCACCACCGCCAGGTTCCCTCACTTCAATTACCCATTTGCCATCTGGCGAGGTGCTAATGACGCTGGAGAGATAGCCTTCTTCGATGCCTTCCCGAGGTGAGATAGTAAAAAATGCAAAGATTCCAATGATACCTAAAATGATCACGACGACGACGGTAATAAGACAACCTGCCAACCCTTTCATTGCATTCACTCCTTCTTGTTTCTTGTTATACGGCTGATACGCATAAAAGTTACAAAAAAAGCCTCCGTCTAGGAGGCGGGCGGAGCCGAATGCTGGCTCCAGTCAATATTGACGAACTTGTTGAACTCTTTTACGAACGCGAGCGTCACCGTACCTGTTGGGCCATTCCGCTGCTTCGCAATGATGATCTCAATCATATTCTGATTCTCTGTCTCTTTGTCATAGTAGTCTTCCCGGTATAGGAACGACACAATATCGGCATCCTGCTCAATCGATCCCGATTCACGTAAATCGGACATCATCGGGCGCTTGTCTTGCCGTTGCTCTACTCCACGAGAGAGCTGAGACAAGGCAATGACCGGTACTTGCAGTTCACGAGCGAGGGCTTTCAAAGAACGGGAGATTTCCGATACTTCTTGCTGACGGTTCTCTCCTTTTCCTCCAGACCCCTGAATAAGCTGCAAGTAATCGATCAAGATCATTCCAAGACCGTATTCCTGCTTCAGACGACGACACTTCGCACGAATCTCGGTCACCCGAATACCCGGCGTATCATCAATGAAAATCCCTGCGTTTGACAGGCTTCCCATCGCCATCGTCAGCTTCTTCCAGTCCTCATTCGTTAAAGCACCGGTACGAAGCACTTGCGCGTCGATATTGCCTTCCGCACACAGCATACGCATTACCAGCTGCTCCGCACCCATCTCTAGACTGAAGATGGCCACGTTCTCGTCGGTCTTCGTGGCAACATTTTGTGCAACGTTCAGTGCGAAGGCGGTCTTACCTACAGAAGGTCGGGCAGCTACGATGATCAAATCATTGCGCTGGAAGCCAGCTGTGATACGGTCGAGGTCCCGGAACCCTGTTGGAACCCCAGTGATATCTCCTTTACGCGAGTGCAGCTGCTCGATATTGTCATACGTTTCGACTAAGACATCTTTAATATTTTTAAAGTCTCCCGCATTCTTTCGGCTGGAGACGTCCATCATTTTCTTCTCTGCTTCAGACAGCACGGCTGCTACTTCATCTTCACGTGTGAAGCCGTCTTCTACGATGCTCGTCGCTACACGAATCAAACGACGCAGGAGCGCCTTCTCTTCCACGATACGCGCATAGTAGACGATATTGGCTGCAGTTGGAACGGCGTTGGCAAGCTCACTTAAATACGCGATGCCTCCGACGTCTTCTAATTCCTTCTTCGCAGACAGCTCTTCCGTGACCGTGACGACGTCAATCGCCTTTCCTTGGTCACTGAGACGGATCATCGTGTGGAAGATCCGCTGATGGGCCGTACGGTAGAAATCCTCAGGAACGAGGACTTCGGCCGCTGTGATCAGCGCTTGGGGCTCTAAAAAGATGGCGCCGATCACCGATTGTTCAGCTTCGTGATTATGAGGGGGTACTCTGTCCATGAACGGCTCGCTCATCTTATTCGCTCCTTACTCTTCCGTTACGTGTACTTTAAGTGTTGCCGTCACGTCGTGGTGCAATTTCACGGGTACGTTTGTGTAGCCTAGTGTGCGGATAGCATCGTCAAGCTCCATCTTGCGTTTGTCGATTTTCATGCCGTGTACTTTTTCAAGTGCAGTCGCGACTTGTTTCGTTGTGACAGAACCGAATAGACGGCCGTCAGCTCCTGATTTTGCTTTCAACTCTACAGTCACAGCTTCTAATTTCTCTTTCAATGCTTTCGCATCTGCAAGCTCTTGAGCGGCTTGTTTTTCTGTCAGCTTTTTTTGACCTTCTACTGCAGAAAGCGCAGAAGCCGTTGCTTCTACAGCATACCCGTTCTTGATCAAGAAATTATGTGCATAGCCATCTGCTACGTTTTTGATTTCGCCTTTTTTTCCTTTACCTTTAACATCTTTTAAAAATACGACTTTCATTGGTCGGTTCCTCCTTGCGTTGCTTGGTCAATACTTTGTTTCACTTGCTCGATAGCATCCGCTACGGATACGTTCTCAAGCAGTGTGGCCGCGTTGGTCAAGTGACCGCCGCCTCCTAAGGCCTCCATCACCAGCTGGACGTTGACGTCTCCAAGAGAACGAGCACTGATGCCCACTTTGGATTCATCACGGCGTCCAATGACGAAGGAAGCGCGTACGTTGTTCATCGTGAGTAAAATATCGGCTGTCTGTGCCAGTAAGATCTGGTTGTAGACAGCGTCTTCAGGAGCATGCGCGATGGCAATGCCTTCTTGGTAGAACTCTACAGACTGGATGATTTTCGCGCGTTCTACGTACGTATCCAGGTCTTCTTTCAATAAGCTCTGAACGAGGACGGTATCAGCCCCGTTTGTACGAAGATACGAAGCCGCATCAAACGTCCGGGCTCCGGTGCGAAGAGTAAAGCTCTTCGTGTCTACTGTGATGCCGGCAAGCATCGACGTCGCTTCGAGCATCGTGAGCTTGTCGTGTTTCGGTTGGTATTCAATCAGTTCGGTCACGAGCTCCGCTGTAGACGATGCATACGGCTCGAGATAGACGAGTAATGTGTTATCAATAAACTCTTCTCCGCGGCGGTGATGGTCGATGACAACGACCTTCTCTGCACGCTGTAGCAGACGGTCATCAATCACAAGACTCGGCTTGTGGGTATCCACGACGACAAGTAACGTTTTGTCCGTCATACGGTTCAACGCTTCTTCCGGTGTGATGAAACGCGAGTACAACGACTCGTTCTGTTTGATTTCATGCATCAAACGCAACACGCTCTTATCGAGCTCTTGGAAGTCAACGACGACGAAGCCGTCCACTTTGTTCATCTCCGCCATCTTACGGACTCCGACTGCGGCACCTATGGAATCCATATCCGGTAAGCGGTGACCCATGACAAGCACTTGGTCGCTGTCTTGGATCAAGTCACGCAGTGCGTGCGAGATAACGCGAGCACGGACACGCGTCCGTTTCTCTACAGGATTGGTTTTCCCTCCGTAGAACTTCACTTTGCCATCAGCTTGCTTGATAGCGACCTGGTCCCCTCCTCGTCCTAAAACGAGGTCTAGACTGGACTGAGCTAATTCTCCAAGCTCCACAAGCGACGTAGACGACGTCCCGACTCCGGCACTGAGCGTAACGCCGTGACCGAATGTTGCCGTGACATCACGGATTTCATCCAAAATGCTGAACTTCGTCTTTTCAAGCGTCAGTAAGATGGATTCATTCAGTACCGCAATAAAACGGTCGGATGCCACACGTTTTACAAAGATTCCATACTCGGCACCCCAGTGGTTGACGGTTGAAGTGATCAAGCTGTTCAGCTGCCCACGCACCTGGTCGTCCATCCCTTGTGTGATTTCATCGTAGTTATCGATGAACAGAATTCCAATAACGGTACGATCTCCATAATAGAGCGTCTCGATTTCTACTTGTTCGGTAACATCGAAGAAGTACAACAGCTTCTCTTCCGGTTTGTAAAACACCTTGTAACTGCTGTCTCCCATCTCGATAGTCATGTCATTGATTTCATCTGAATTTAATACCTGTGGAATCTGGTCAGACAGTTCGTGAACGTCCATACCAATCAGACTTTCTTGTGGCATTTGTTTGGTCATGTACGGGTTGGCCCATTCAATGATCTGTTGGTCATTCAATAAGACAATCCCAATCGGCATCTCGAGGAGTGCTTCTTCCCCGACTTTCTTCAGCCGGTACGACATCGTTTCTATATGTTTTTCAGTCTCTTGATAGACGCGGTTTTCCGTAGCCCATGCATAGCCTGTGATGACAGCTACGAGGAGTCCGAAAAGCACGCCGATCCAAATCGATTGCGACACGAGAATAATCGTCGCGACAACGCCTAGGACCGCAAACAAAATGATACTATAGCGCATCGGTCGTTTTCGGAAAAAGGTGGCCATGCTATCAACTCCTTACTTTTTTGGACTGGCGGCTATAAATGCTCGCAAACGGAACCCTAGGTCAATAACACCGAGAATGACGACGAGTGAATAGAACGGCAGCGCCACGATCGTCGTAGCAATCGCTCCCCACTTTGGCCATCCTTGATGGTGAAAATAAAAGTGAATCAAGGAAATCCCTTGTAAAAACAGCATAGCGCGGAAGACAAATACAGCATTGATGACAATCATGTCTCCGAACGAACCTGCTTCAAATGTACCCAGTATAGATAGAAGCGATACGATTAAATAATACCATATCACTACTCGGGGCAACTGAAAATGACGGAATGCTGTAAAGCGTGGCACCGGTACTTTCAACTTGCGTACAAGTGGCAGCGCGACCGCTACATAAGCCCATGCCAAGAGAAACATCGCGACAATAAAATAGCCCGGCAAGGCGAGCGAAAAGGCTTCTAAGCTCGTGTTGACGATTTCGTTAAAATTGTTCGGCAGCTGGTCGACGCTTTCCATGACGTCTCCTACTCGTGCATAGCTTTGACGGATTTCTTCCATCATCTGCTCAATCAAGTTAATGCCGTATAACCATTTGGCAAGCAAGACCTGCAGCAGCGAGGTGATCATTAACGTAATGGCTGTAGAGATTAAAATATAGACTTTGGACTGACGACGAGACAAGCCGTCTCCAATCATGAAGCCCACGGGTAATGTAACGAGGGCTACCAGTAACCCTAAGTAGCCTCCTAATAAAATAGATGCAAGTAGCGCTAAAATGGCTACAAAAATAGCATTGCTTCGTGAATACTTGGCGCGGAACCAGGCGATCGGAACGACTGCCAGTAAGAGGCCCACTAGCGAAAGTATAGGCAGATACACGGCAATGAGGAGCAGCAAGCTAGTGATAGCGAATGTGCTCAAACCATGAAGCCATAGTGATTTTTCTTGTTGCATAGGAACCTTCCTTCTTTCAAGATATCCCTATTATTTTATCATACTGAAGCAGGAAACGCTTTGAACACTCTAGGAACAATCTATCTTGGCGGCTGGATGCAAAAAAGACACACAGAAGAAATCTTCTGTGTGTCCCTAAATGTTTGATCTTATCTCTCTTCAGCTGTGAATGGTAATAAAGCCATGATACGAGATACTTTGATCGCACGTGTAAGTTTGCGTTGGTACTTCGCACTAGTTCCTGTCACACGACGTGGAAGAATTTTTCCACGCTCAGACACGAATTTTTTCAACAAATCTACATCTTTGTAGTCGATGTGAGTGATGTTGTTGCTAGTGAAGTAACAAACTTTACGGCGTCGTTTGCCTCCGCGACGTGGTGCCATATTGGTTGCCTCCTTTTTCGTTATCAAGTAAACCGCACGAGATGCGCATTTTAGAACGGTAGATCGTCGTCAGAAACTTCAATCGGCCCGCTGCTTGCAAATGGGTCATCGTCCATACGGGTATAATTTTGCTGATTCGATGGTTGGTTTGAACCATACTGATTGGAATTGTTGTTGTAGTTATTGGATTGCGGTGCGTTTCCGTAAGGAGCCGCTTGGCCGCGATCGCCACCACCAGATGCATTGCGCGGTTCTAAGAACTGCACGCTATCTGCAACAACCTCTGTCGTATAGACGCGCTTGCCGTCTTGTCCTTCATAGCTTCCTGTTTGAATACGGCCTTCTACACCTGCAAGGCTTCCTTTTTTCAGGAAGTTTGCCGTGTTTTCAGCTTGTTTGCGCCAAACAACACAGTTAATGAAATCTGCTTCACGTTCTCCTGATTGGCTAGAGAAAGTACGGTTCACTGCAAGAGTAAATCGTGCCACTGCAATGCCATTCGGTGTGTAACGCAGCTCCGGATCTTTCGTCAGTCTGCCTACTAATACAACTCGGTTAATCATGCTTACAAACCTCCCTCGTCAGCGATCGTTGAATTCTTATTTCTCGTCAACGCGAACAGCAATGTGACGGATAATGTCTTCATTGATGTTAGCAAGACGTGTATACTCATCGATTGCTTTAGAATCTGCATTTACTTTAACGATTTGGTAGAAACCTTCACGCAAGTCGTTGATTTCATAAGCTAAGCGGCGTTTGCCCCACTCTTTTGATTCGATGATCTCAGCGCCGTTAGAAGTAAGGATTTCGTTGAAACGCTCAACTAGAGCTTTCTTCGCCTCATCTTCGATTGCTGGCTGGATAATGTACATTAATTCGTACTGTCTCATCTATTCTGCACCTCCCTATGGTCTTTGGCCGGTTTTAAGGCCGGCAAGGAGTAAGTAATTGTATTACTCACATCAATGAATTGTATCATATTGGCAAGTGGAATGCAATGGATAATTGAAGGTTGTGGCAGCAGGTAGGAAGCTATGGAACAGAAGTGCTTTTTCCTGAGGAATCAGAGTGATTCAGGAGACCCCGCAGGAGTAAAGCGCAGCTTTGGGTACGACGAGGAGGCTCCTGGACGCTCCCTAGGAAAAAGTGCTTCTGTGGAATAACTTCTACCCTTCATCAAAAAAAGAGCCTCCAAGACATGATGTCTCAGAAACTCTTTGTAGGATTATACGTTAAAACGGAACAACATAACGTCGCCGTCTTGCACGACATACTCTTTACCCTCAGAACGAACTTTCCCTGCTTCTTTCGCTGCAGGCATCGATCCTGCTTCTACTAGATCGTCATAAGCAACCGTCTCTGCGCGGATAAAGCCACGCTCGAAGTCTGAATGGATAACGCCAGCACACTGCGGAGCCTTCATCCCTTTACGGAATGTCCATGCACGAACTTCTTGAACACCTGCAGTGAAGTAAGTAGCTAGACCAAGTAAGCTATAAGAAGCTTTGATCATTTGGTCAAGACCGGACTCTTCAATGCCTAGTTCTTCTAAGAACATCGCTTTCTCGTCGTCTTCAAGAGCTGCCATCTCTTCTTCAATCTTCGCACAGATCACAATAACTTCTGCACCTTCAGCCGCTGCAAACTCACGAACTTTTTCTACGTACTCATTTGAGCCGCCGTCCATAATATCGTCTTCAGAAACGTTAGCTACATAAAGCATCGGTTTAATTGTCAATAAGTGAAGACCTTTGATGACCTTCTTCTCGTCGTCTGAAAGATCCACGGAACGAGCCGACTGACCTGCTTCAAATGCTTCTTTCAACTTTTCAAGAACTGGTTGTTCCACCATGGCTTCTTTGTCTTTTTGCTTCGCCATCTTTCCAACACGTTGCAAGCGCTTGTCGACGCTCTCTAAGTCTGCCAAGATCAGCTCTAAGTTGATGACTTCGATATCTGCAATCGGATCGACTTTCCCTGAAACGTGAGTGACATTCTCATCCACGAAACAACGAACAACCTGACAGATGGCATCTACTTCACGGATATGAGAAAGGAATTTATTTCCAAGTCCTTCTCCTTTAGAAGCGCCTTCTACGATACCTGCGATATCTGTAAACTCAAATGCAGTCGGAACTGTCTTTTTTGGTTCCACCATCTCTGTTAATTTATCTAAACGAGCATCAGGTACTTCAACAATTCCTACGTTCGGATCAATCGTTGCGAACGGATAGTTTGCTGCTAGTGCCCCTGCTTTTGTAATTGCATTGAATAACGTCGATTTTCCTACGTTCGGTAAACCAACAATACCAGCTGTTAAAGCCATGGGTTCTCCTACCTTTCTTGTTTCAACCTATTAATTATAAAGGGCATTGCGGCCCCTGTCTATTGTTCCTCGTGATGGACGAGGACCTTCTTCATCTTCTTTTCAAATTCACGGCGGGGAATCATGACGCTATGTCCACAACCTTCGCACTTAATTCGGATGTCGGCACCTACACGGATAACCTTCCACGCATTTGTTCCACACGGATGCTGTTTCTTCATTTCGACCACATCATGTAAATGAAATTCTTTATTGGCCTGCACTCGTTTTGCCTCCTCCTGCTTTCTGTTCGAACACCACCATCTTCTGATATGGGATCTCGATATCGTGCTCATCTAAGAACGTTTTGATATCTCGGCGTAAGAGACGTCCTACTTTGAAGTGGTTCATTGGAAGTGTCTCCGCAGCAATTCGCATCACCACTTCGGATGGTCCCAGGTTTTGTACGCCTAATAAATCTGGGCGTCTCACAAGCTCTGGGTATCTTTCTTCAGATGTATCTAGGAATTCATTGATCAAACGTTCCACTTCATCCACGTTCGATTCATACGCTACCGAAATATCGACCATAATCAACGAGTTGAAAATGGAATAGTTGATGACTTCTGAAATATTTCCGTTTGGAATGATATGAAGTTCTCCTGTATAGGTCTTGATTTTCGTCGTCCGTAACCCGATTTCTTGTACAGTTCCGTTCGATTGATTGATCATCACAGTATCTCCTACCGCAAACTGATCTTCAAAAATAATGAAGAAGCCAGTGATGATGTCTTTTACTAAACTCTGTGCTCCAAAACCAATAGCGAGACCGGCAATCCCTGCCCCTGCAAGAAGACCGGCTACATTGATGTTGACTGTAGACAAAATAGCAAGGATACCCGCGAAGTAGACGAGATACGTCAAACCGTTTTGCAACAGCTTGATCAGTGTATTTTGTCTGCGTTCCGTATAACCAATCGGCGTCTTCGACCGAAGGATCATCACGCGTTCAATTGCAGACTTTCCAATCTTCACTACAATCGCCATGAGCACTAAAATCAATAAGATCTTTAAAAGTGCTGTTCCGATGGAAATCCATAACGCTTCATTCATAATAAATTCTATTGTACGTTCCCAAATTCTCTCGACACTCATAGAGAACCTCCTTTTTTGTGAATAAAATTAGTGAGTTCTACATAAACTGATAGAACTACAGCTGGAAAGGCGGATATTCTATGAATCCTACTCCTTATTCAATCCATTTCGAACAATCCAATGGCATTCGGCAACTCAGTTCAGCATTTCTTGAAACCCTGCCCTTTGAAGACCCTAGACTTACATTCATCTGCATTGGTACCGATCGTTCTACAGAAGATGCGTTTGGGCCATTGACTGGATTGTTTCTATCCTTATATAAGAGCTTTCCACTTCGGATTTTGGGTTCATTAGATCACCCCGTCCATGCTCTTAATTTAGAGGATACGCTTGAAAATTTAAAGCAAGACGATGCCACCGAGCCAACTGTGGCAATTGATGCCTGCCTAGGTAACTTGCGAGCCATCGGGGATATTTTACTGGAAAATGGACCGCTTTGGCCAGGAAAAGCAGTACACAAGACGCTTCCTGCCGTAGGAACGTATTCCATTAAAGCCGTTGTCAATCATGGCCACGCTGAAGGCATCGAGACATTACAAACAACGCGACTTCATATTACTCATGGCCTTGCTCGAGTCATTTCTAATTCGTTATTTCTCGCTTGGCACCGCTACTTGGCTAAAAGCCAAATGTCACAGCCACATAGAGTGCCACGACCAACAGACTTGGCAGCAAATTAGCCACTCGCACTTTGGTGATGCCGATCAGGTTCAAACCGATAGCTAAAATCATAATACCTCCCGTAGCGGTCATTTCACTTAAGAACAGTGTCATGGCCTCATCGGGAACGAGACGAGTAATCTGTGTAGCAAAGAGAGCAATGCTCCCTTGGTATAAAGCGACCGGTATAGCGGACAACAGAACCCCAATACCTAATGTTGCAGATAACAAGATGGACGTAAAGCCATCAATAATCCCTTTACTGATGAGCAGTTCGTGATCATTACGAAGTCCACTGTTCAGTGCCCCGAGGACCCCCATCGCTCCAATGACAAAGATTAAGGTTGCGGTCACGAACCCTTGTGCAATAACTCCTTCATTCCCACCTTTACTCATGTTCTTCTCTAGCCAGTGTCCAAGGCGATTGAGTTGTTTGTCTAAGTCCCACCACTCACCGAGCACAGCACCGACTACTAAACTGATGATGACAATAATAAAGTTGGTGCTTTCAAAAGACATTTGAATTCCCATAACGGCTACAGCGAGCCCGATGGCATACATAACCGTCTCCTTCATTCGGTCGGGTATCCCTTTTAACAATCTACCGGCAATTGCACCGACTACAATGAGTAATGCATTGACCAGTGTTCCCCACAACACCATACTTCATCCCTACTTTTCTTATTCAGTTCGCTGCTTCTATATAAAAAGGAAACCTATTTCCATCGTGCGGAAATAGGTCCGTGCTTACTTCTCTAATAGTTCTAAAATTCGTTCTAAATCATCCTTAGAATAGAAGTCGATTTCAATCTTTCCTTTGTCTTGATCTTTAGAATGATTGATTTTAACACCTGTTCCGAAGCGTTCCCGCAATTCAGATTCCTTCTCGATAGTGAAAATATCTTTCTTATCTTTTTGAATTGTTTCACGTGGAACATTTTCATTTAGACGTTGTACGAGTGCTTCTAACTGGCGAACATTCAATTGTTCTTTTGTTGTTTTCTCTAGAATCAATGGGATGTTCTTCTTTTTCTTAAGTCCTAAAAGAGCTTTCCCATGCCCCATTGTAATGACTCCAGCTGAAATTGCTTTCTTCGCTTCTTCTGGTAAAACTAGAAGACGCAAATGGTTTGCGATGTGCGGACGACTCTTCCCTAAACGAAAAGCAAGTTGTTCTTGCGTAAGGTCGAGTGTATCCATCAGTTTCTGATAAGCTTCCGCTTCTTCAATAGCTGTTAGATCTTCACGCTGCAGGTTCTCTAGAATAGCCAGCTCCATCATTTCGCGGTCATCTAAATTACGGACGACTGCTGGAATCTCGTTGAGTCCTGCTAGCTGAGAAGCTCGGAAACGGCGTTCTCCCACGACGATTTCATACTTACTGCCTTTCTTACGAAGCATAATGGGTTGCAACACACCATGTTCTTTAATCGAAGCACTTAATTCTTCTAATGCCTGCTGATCAAAAATTTTACGTGGCTGATAAGGATTGGGTTTGATAAGCTTTAACTCAATCTGTTCGACACGTTCTTCTGTGTTGCGGTCTTCTCCCGGAAACAGAGCATTGATTCCTTTACCTAAACCTTTAGCCATGCTTAATCACTTCCTTCGCAAGTTCCAGGTACACTTCAGCACCCCGTGATTTTGGATCATAAATGATAATAGGTTCGCCATGACTTGGCGCCTCTGACAAGCGGACATTTCTTGGAATAATTGTTTTATAGACTTTGTCTTGGAAGTACTTCTTCACTTCTTCAATGACCTGAATTCCCAGATTAGTCCGAGCATCGAACATTGTCAACAAGACACCGTCAATCGTAAGGTTCTTATTTAAGTGTTTTTGTACAAGACGAATGGTACTGAGCAATTGACTCAGACCTTCTAATGCATAAAATTCACATTGTACCGGAATGATGATCGCATCCGAAGCTGTGAGAGAGTTGATCGTTAGGAGACCTAATGACGGTGGACAATCAATAATGACGTAGTCATAATACGGACTGACTTCCTCTAAAGAACGTTTCAACCGGACTTCCCGTGAAATGGTCGAGACAAGTTCAATTTCTGCCCCTGCCAATGAAATCGTTGCAGGTACTATATGTAGGTTCTCTACTTTGGTCTCTACAATAATGTCTTTCACAGGGACATCATCAATTAGCACATCATAGATGCACTGATCGATTTCCCCTTTGTTCACGCCTACCCCACTTGAGGCATTGCCCTGAGGGTCAATATCAACAAGTAATACCTTCTTGCCCAAATATGCAAGGCAGGCACTGAGGTTCACAGACGTGGTCGTTTTGCCCACTCCGCCTTTTTGGTTGGCGATGGCGATGATTCTTCCCACTCTTGCACCTTCTTTCTAAGCTCATATCTCTTATTCTATCAAATTTTTTCAATTTTAGTATTACATGTGCGTAACATTCACAAAAAAAGCACCTTTGCATTGACGGCAAAGATGCTGAAATGGATTATTTTCGTTTAGGGATTTTAATCACTACTTGGTAATAGTCATCTTGATCTTCTTCTTGTGTTTCAAAGTCAATTCCACTTTTTGAAATCATCGTCAGCGACTGCTTTAAGGTGTTGAGAGCGATTCGGACATCTTTATTAACCATCTTACGTCGTGGCTTGGGAGACGTCTTTTTATCTGTCTCTACTGTCTTTTTCTGCAGTGCTGCAATGCGTTCCTCGAGTTGTTTCACGCTCAATTGTTCACTGATAGCTTGAGACAAGAGCTCAAGTTGGAGCGGCTCATCCTTAACTTTCATCAATGCACGGGCATGTCGTTCAGATAGCTCTTTTGTCAAAATCGCATCCTGTACTTGCTGTGGCAACTTCAATAGTCTGATCTTATTGGCAACGGTAGATTGACCCTTCCCTAATCGTTGGGCCAGTGCTTCTTGCGTCAATTCATGTAATTCAATTAACTGCTGGTATGCGAGCGCTTCTTCAATAGCTGTCAATTCTTCACGTTGTAAGTTCTCAATAAGCGCAACAGAGGCAGTCTCTTTATCTGATAAATTTCGAACGATTGCAGGAACTTCTGTCCACTCTAGTTTGCTCATCGCACGGAAGCGACGTTCACCTGCAATGATCTCATAGTGACCGGATTCGATTTCCCTTAACACGATCGGCTGAATAATTCCATGTGTCCGAATCGTGCGGGCAAGCTCTTCGATTTTTGAATCATCAAAAACTGTTCGCGGCTGATACTTATTAGGTACGATGTTCCCAATTGGAATATGTACGACTTCTTCTACGGCTGTTGAAGTTGTCGCCGCCTCCTCAGGAAGCTGTTCTTTATCTTTCCCTTTATCTGTACCGCCAAAGAGCCTGGAAAAAGGACTTTTCATCTAAACGTGCACCACCTTCTATTACTAATCTATCACAAATCAAGAGAAGATTAAATGTTTCACGTGGAACATTTTACTGGATTGGAGTTTTATTGGGTGTCCCTGGTTTACGGGGATATTTTTTTGGTGTCGCTTTTTGTTTAGAGAATACATAAAGTTTTCGTTCACTGTTTTCTACAGGCAATTGAAACGCATGATCCTCTTCTAGTTGAGCTCCTAGAACCTGCAAGGCTTTCTTCGCATCCTTTAGTTCATCTTCTGCTGAAGCTGCTTTCATTGCGACGAAGCGGCCTCCTACCTTCACTAGTGGTACACACAGTTCAGATAGTACAGACAAGCGAGCTACAGCGCGTGCAGTAACCACATCAAAAGTTTCTCGATAGGTTGCATTTTGGCCGAATTCTTCAGCACGGGCATGGATGAATGTAACATTTTCAAGTCCTAGTTGATCGCTTAGATGATTCAAGAACTGAATACGTTTATTTAGAGAATCTACGATGGTGACGCGCATCTCAGGGAAACAGATTTTCATTGGCAGACTTGGAAACCCTGCTCCTGCTCCAACATCACAAACAGTTAATGGTTTCGAAAAGTCTACATAAAATGCAGCTGAAATCGAATCATAGAAGTGCTTAAGGTATACATCTTCTTGTTCCGTAATTGCTGTCAAATTCATCTTTTCGTTCCATTCTACAAGCAGTTCAAAATACTTCTTGAACTGCTTGATTTGATGGTCCGTTAACTCGATTCCCTTTTCTTTTAAAGCTTCTATAAATTGTTGTTCGTTCATGACGTTCTCCTTAACTTGAGACTTTGGCGATGCGTCCTTGTTCGATATATACCAGTAAGATCGAGATATCGGCTGGATTCACTCCGGAAATACGAGAAGCTTGAGCAATTGATAGCGGTAAGACTTCTTTCAATTTTTGGCGTGCTTCTGTTGCTAGACCTGAGATGGCATCGTAATCGATGTTTTCTGGAATCTTTTTGTCTTCCATCTTCTTCAGCTTGTCTACTTGTTGAAGTGACTTCTCAATATAGCCTTCGTATTTCACTTGGATTTCAATCTGCTCTTTTACATCTTCAGATAACTCATCTTCAGATGGAACCAGTTGTGCCACCAAGTCATAGTTCATTTCAGTACGTTTCAATAGGTCTGATGCACGAATCCCGTCTTTCAGCTCACTTCCTCCGATAGAACGGATCAAGCTTTGCGTCTCTTCGTTCGGCTTGATAATGATGCTACGAAGACGTGCGAGTTCTTTTTCAATCGCATCTTTTTTCGCAAGGAAACGGTCATGGCGCTCATCGCTGATTAAACCAATCTGGTATGCAAGTTCTGTAAGACGAAGATCTGCGTTATCGTGACGTAAGAGTAGACGGTACTCTGCACGAGATGTTAACAAGCGGTAAGGCTCGTTCGTGCCTTTTGTCACTAAGTCGTCAATCAACACACCGATATACGCGTCTGAACGGCTTAATACGACTTCTTCTTCGTCTTTAGCACGGCGAGCTGCATTAATTCCAGCCATGAGGCCTTGTCCTGCTGCTTCTTCGTATCCTGACGTTCCGTTAATCTGTCCCGCTGTATAAAGATTCTTGATTTTTTTCGTCTCAAGTGTCGGCCATAGTTGCGTCGGTACCATCGCATCATACTCAATCGCGTACCCTGCACGCATCATCTCGGCTTTTTCAAGTCCTGGGATGCTTTCTAACAGACGGCGCTGGACGTGCTCTGGAAGGCTTGTAGATAAGCCCTGTACGTATACTTCTTTAGTATTGCGGCCTTCTGGCTCTAAGAAGATCTGATGACGTGGCTTGTCATTGAAACGCACGATTTTGTCTTCAATAGAAGGGCAATAACGAGGACCTGTCCCTTTGATCATTCCTGAATACATTGGAGATAGATGCAAGTTTTCTTCAATGATCTGGTGGGTCTTCTCCCCTGTATACGTCAACCAGCATGGCAGTTGGTCCATGATGAATTCCGTTGTCTCAAAGCTGAACGCTCGTGGGACATCGTCTCCTGGCTGGATTTCTGTCTTTGAGTAGTCAATCGTGTTGGAATTGACGCGTGGCGGTGTTCCTGTTTTGAAACGCACCAAGTCAAAGCCAAGTTCACGCAAGTTGTCAGCTAGCTTGATAGATGGCTGCTGGTTGTTTGGGCCTGATGAGTACTTCAGGTCTCCAATAATGATTTCTCCGCGTAAGAACGTACCTGTTGTGACAACGACTGTCTTCGCGTGGTAGATAGCCCCTACTTGAGTGATAACCCCTTTGACTTCGTTCTCTTCTACAATCAGCTCTTCTACAACGGCCTGATGTACAGAAAGATTTGGCTGCTCTTCCATCAGACGCTTCATTTCTTGTTGGTATAAGACTTTATCTGCCTGTGCACGTAGTGCGCGGACAGCAGGGCCTTTCCCTGTATTCAACATACGCATTTGGATGTGGGTACGGTCAATTACTTTCCCCATAGCTCCTCCAAGTGCATCGATTTCACGGACAACGATTCCTTTTGCCGGCCCTCCTACAGATGGGTTACATGGCATGAAGGCTATCATATCTAAATTTATAGTTAATGCGAGTGTTTTGGCACCCATATTGGCTGCAGCAAGTGCTGCTTCTACACCAGCGTGCCCGGCACCAATGACGATGACATCGTATGTGCCTGCTTCAAATGTACGCATAGTCTCTTCCTCTCTTCCTTTATTTCCCGAGGCAGAACTGAGCAAAGAGCTGATCGATCAGACTTTCTTCTACGGTATCTCCGACGATTTCTCCTAGTATTTCCCAAGTTCGTGTTACATCTATTTGAATCATATCGACTGGAACGCCCTCTTCTGTGGCGTCCAATGCATCTTGAATGGTTTGTTTAGCTTGATGAAGAAGCGCAATATGACGGGCATTGGATACGTAAGTCATGTCCCCGCCCTGCATTCCGCCTTCAAAGAACAATTTCGCAATTTCTTGTTCGAGCTCATCGATTCCTTCGTCTTGAAGAATCGATGTTGTAACGATACGACGGTGCCCCGCAAGCCCTGCGAGCTGGTCATAATCGAGTGCCTGAGGCAGATCCGTCTTGTTGACGATGATAATGGTCTCCATCCCGTGTGTCGCCTCGATCAGGCGCATGTCTTCCTCGCTGAGAGCTTCTGAATGGTTCATTACGAGAAGGATGAGGTCCGCTTCTTTTAACACCTGACGAGAGCGCTCGACACCAATGCGTTCGACGATATCTTCCGTCTCTCGAATCCCTGCCGTATCCACAAGTTTTAGTGGCACGCCGCGCACATTGACGTATTCTTCAATGATATCACGGGTCGTTCCCGCAATATCTGTGACTATGGCTTTATTTTCTTGAATCAGACTGTTTAAGAGAGACGACTTCCCAACATTCGGACGCCCTACAATGACCGTAGAAAGGCCTTCTCGCAAGATTTTCCCTTGCATGCTAGTCTCTAGCAGCTTTTCAATCTCTTGCTTCACCCAGGTCCCTTTTTCGCGCATCAGAGGGATGGTCATCTCTTCTACATCGTCGTATTCCGGATAATCGATATTTACCTCAACTTGTGCGAGTGTTTCTAACAGTGCTTGACGCAATGTCTGAATCAAGCGAGACAAACGCCCGTCCATCTGACCGAGAGCCACGTGCATCGCTTTATCTGTCTTCGCACGAATTAGGTCCATAACCGCTTCTGCTTGTGATAAATCGATACGGCCATTCAGGAAAGCACGTTTTGTAAACTCTCCTGGCTCTGCCATACGTGCACCTGCACGCAGGACAAGCTGTAGTACCTGGTTCACGGTAACAAGTCCGCCATGACAGTTGATCTCCACGACGTCTTCTCGCGTGAACGTCTTTGGACCGCGCATCAAGGACACCATGACCTCTTCGACGACTTCTTCCGTGTCTGGTCGTACTAGATGGCCATAATGAATGGTGTGCGTCGCTTCTTGCTGAAGTTTTTTATGGGAGGGAGAACGGAATATCTGATCAGCAATTGAAACAGCCTCTGGACCACTCAGGCGAACAATTGCGATCGCCCCTTCTCCGAGTGGTGTGGAAATCGCTGCAATTGTATCAAATTCCATAGTTGGTTTCTCTCCTCTATCTGACACTTATCCACACGTGGATAAGTCGTTTTTAGTTGAATTCACTAACACCTTACAATAGCATATTTTTGTGGAAAACTCTAGTTGCGGAACTGTGACGATTCGTCTCCAGCTTACAAATATGAATCATAAAAACCGCCATCTGGCGGTTTTGGTTTCTATTATAAGATTACTTTTCACCTGAGATACCATTTCCAAGGGGAGAACCTGAAAGTCTCCTCGTCGCAAGCTGCTGCGGGGTCTCGCAGAACCTCTGATACCCTGGGAAATGGCATATCAGGCTCATAATTTCGAAAGTAGAGTTGGATTCAAAGACGCAGAATTCCCTCTTTAGAGTATCCATTCATATGCAAATCAAAAAGAAGCCCACTGAGGGGCTTCTCGTTTTATGCTTTGATCGGTTCAATGACCAAGTGACGGTGTGGATCGGTTCCGACTGAGTATGTGTCGATATCGACATGCGTCGAAAGCGCATTGTGTATGATCTTCCGTTCGTAAGCGTTCATCGGCTCGAACTCTACTTTCTCACCAGAACGGCGGGCTTTGTCAGCCATACGCTCTGCTAGCTGTTCAAGCGCGACTCGGCGCTTCTCGCGGTAGTTCTCCACGTCGATTTTGACGATCATGAAGTTTCCGGAATGTTTGTTGGCTACTAACTGAACGAGCTGTTCGAGCGCGTTCAGTGTCTGTCCACGCTTTCCAATGAGCTGAGCCGCTTTCGCACTGTTCAACTGGAAATGCACATACTTCCCTTCGATTTCATGTGTGACATCTAGGTCGTGGATTCCCATACCTCCTGCCACTTGCTTCATATAAAGAATCGATTCTTCGATGGCCTTGTCATTTGAAGCAGCTGATTTCTCAACAGGCTCCTTTAGAACAGGCTCTTCTATTTGTAGTTTCTGGTCAACCGGCTCTGTCTCTTCAACGACCGGCTCTTGTACCGGTGCTTCTTCGACTGGAACTGGCTCCGGGTCTGAAATCAGAGATGCCAGAGAAGAAGTCGATTTTACCTCTTCTTCTTCTTTTACGCTCACTATCACAACTGCAGGCTTCGCTCCTAGACCGAGAAAGCCTTTTTTACCTTCATCTAAAATCTTGATCGATGCTTGGTCACGACGAATTCCAAGCTCTTGTAATGCTTGTTGAATTGCCTGCTCACTGTTTGCTGCAGTTTGTGTAGTGGATCTCATCTCTTTTTCCCTCCCGTTTGAACTGGAACCGCCTTAGGTTTGTTCCAAGGCTTGTAAATCACTAAGTTTTGGATTAAAGAAATAATGTTTCCGATAACCCAGTACAGGGTCAATGCGGATGGTAACACCAGACCGAATCCGACGATCATGAACGGCATGATGTACATCATGATGCGCATTTGCGGATTGTCCATTGCAGGACCTGTCATCAAGGTAACGAGCTGGAACACCCCAGCCAAAATCGCTAGCGTGATACTTGGCTCTGCTAATGGGAAGATCAAGAAATCACCTAAGTTGATTTCTGGTGTAGCATTCATTCGGCTGATTGCGTGGTAGAAACCAATTAAGATTGGCATCTGCACGAGTACTGGTAAACAGCCGGCAGCTGGATTGACGCCGCGTTCTTTAAAGAGCGCCATCATCTCTGCTTGGTATTTTTGTTGTGTTTGTGCATCTTTCGAGCTGTACTTTTCACGAAGCTTTGCAAGCTCCGGTTGTACTTCTTGCATCTTTTTCGAGCTCTTCGTCTGTTTGATCATTAATGGTAGAATCGCCAAACGAATGAGGACTGTTACCGCAATGATTCCCAGTCCGTAGGTCCCTAAAAGATTTTTAAAATACGAGATTGTTGAAACGAGCGGCCATACGATGAATTCGTTCCAGAAACCAGATGATTCATCATAGATCGGTTCGTTAAATTCTGTACACCCTGCTAGAAATAGTGCTGTGAACACAAGCAGAGTGAGAAGTAACTTCTTTTTCACCTTGTACGTCCCCCTGCATTATCTTTTCTTCATCTTACCACTCGGTCGATAAACTTTCGCGATTTTCAAAACGTGTTCGAGACTTTTTTTGGTCTCATGAAAATCCAGTGTGGCCGCCGGTATCCTGGCGATAATAATATAATTGGCGGGTTGAACATCGTCTTTCAGCTCCAGGAAGGTTTGACGTATGTATCGTTTGACGCGATTGCGTGTGACCGCATTTCCAACTTTCTTGCTGACGGACAAGCCGACGCGGAAATGGGTTTCTTCACTTGGCAACACGTACACAACAAACTGTCTATTGGCATACGACGTTCCTTTTTTAAAGATATGCTGAAATTCTTTGTTGTCTTTGATCCGCTGGTGTTTCTTCATGGACCTCCGACCTTCCTATTTCATTCTGATTGAGCTGCTACTACTGTAATAAAGCTTCAGGCGTTAGAAATACATTCAAAAATCAGTCACACCCGTAGAGGCAAAGAGCGCCTCTACGGGCATGCCTAATTCCCGAAGCATTTCTGATCAAACGCCTTCCGCGTCTTTTAGTAAAAAAAAATCCACTGAGGGTTCAGTGGACTTATGCTGATAATACTTTTCTTCCTTTAGCACGGCGTGAAGCTAATACGCGGCGGCCATTCTTTGTGCTCATGCGTGCACGGAAACCGTGAACTTTGCTGCGTTTACGTTTATTTGGTTGGAATGTACGTTTCATTGTGTAAGACACCTCCTGCTTTGACTATTCTTAAATATCTCTAGACAGTCTTGACTATTATACTGAAATCTGTTCCCAACTGTCAATGCCGAAAATCAAATTTGTATTTGTGATTCCTCTGAAGTTATCCACATGTTCGACAGATACTTGCAAAATTCGATGTGAGTATGTAAAATCACCTTTCTAAGTTATCAACATCCCTTATGAACAGTTTTTGCACATATACCACCTTGTGGACAACTCGAATTGTAAAACTGCGGGGCTTTGTGGATAAGTTTAATCAACTCTTGTCAGTACTAGGTAAAAATGATATGCTAATTGTGTTTTACTCTGTACATAAAAAAATCCGTTATTTCAGTTATCCACATCTGTGAGTAAAGTGTGGATAATATTTTTCACAGTGTGTGTAAAGTTTTATCCACATGCTTTTTATAATGTGAATAACCGTTCTATATTTTTTACCATGTCGAACTTCGTCTGGTGTTTTTTTCTACCTCAAATGATGACAGAGAAGAAAGGAGTGTACTTCGTTGGACCAACTTGAAGAACTATGGGGCCGTGTGTTGGCTGAAATGGAAAAGCAAGTCTCAAAGCCAAGTTTTGAAACGTGGCTGAAATCTACCAAGCTACTTTCTTATAAGCAGGATACGCTGACCATTGCAGCACCCAACTCATTCGCTCGGGACTGGTTAGAAAACCACTATGTCCATCAGATTGCCGCTATTTTGCATGATCTTACAGGGAAAGAAGCTATGATTTCATTTATCGTCCCTAAAGATCAGAACCTGGAAGATTACGATATTCCCGCACCAAAACCAATGGTCCCGCAGGATGAGCAACCTGATTTTTCACCAGGTATGTTGAATTCTAAATATACCTTTGACACCTTCGTCATCGGCTCTGGAAACCGCTTTGCTCATGCCGCTTCACTAGCTGTAGCAGAAGCACCTGCAAAGGCTTATAACCCGCTCTTCATCTACGGAGGAGTCGGACTTGGAAAGACCCACTTGATGCATGCGATTGGTCATTATGTACAAGAACACAATCCGAACGCGAAAGTGGTGTATTTGTCGTCTGAAAAATTCACGAATGAGTTCATTAACTCGATCCGTGACAACAAGACGGTGCATTTCCGCAATAAATACCGCAACGTAGATGTGCTGCTAATAGATGATATTCAGTTCCTCGCTGGAAAAGAATCGACGCAAGAAGAATTCTTCCATACATTCAATGCGTTGCATGAAGAGTCTAAGCAGATCATCATCTCCAGTGACCGTCCGCCTAAAGAGATTCCAACGCTTGAGGACCGCTTGCGTTCTCGTTTTGAATGGGGCTTAATCACGGATATTTCACCACCAGACTTAGAGACACGGATTGCTATCTTGCGCAAGAAAGCCCGTGCAGACGGCCTGGATATCAGCAATGAAGTGATGGTCTACATCGCTAATCAGATTGATTCCAACATCCGTGAGTTAGAAGGCGCGTTGATTCGTGTCGTCGCGTATTCGTCTTTGATTAACCGCGATATCAATGTGGATTTGGCAGCTGAAGCGTTAAAAGATATCATGCCAAACAACCGCTCTCGCGCTATCACGATTTTAGATATTCAAAAAGTGGTCGGTGAGCATTATCATGTGCGACTTGAAGACTTTTCAGCTAAGAAACGTACGAAATCGATTGCCTACCCACGCCAGATTGCGATGTATCTGTCTCGCGAATTAACGGATTTCTCGTTGCCTAAAATTGGAGAAGAGTTTGGAGGTCGTGATCACACCACTGTGATTCATGCGACGGAAAAAATCTCGACGCTACTCAAAACAGATGAGACATTGAAAAATGAAATCAAACAGATTAAAAGTCTGCTAGGCCGCTCGTCTGGATAATGTGGATAACTCTAGTACTTTACCTGTAGTTTGTAAACACGTTGTGCACATGTGGATAACCTTTATTCTCTAAGGAAAAATGCACTTATACACATATTCACAGTGCCTATTACTATTGCTGTTATTCTTTAATAAAAATAAATATGTATATAAGGAGCTGATTTCAGCGTGAAATTTGAAGTAATGCGAGATCGCTTACTCGAGGCATTGAATGATGTCATGAAAGCAGTAAGTTCAAAAACCACTGTCGCTATTTTGACAGGGATTAAGATCGAAGCAAAAAAAGAGGGAATCTACTTAACAGGTAGTGACGCAGATATTACGATTCAAACATTCATTCCAGTAGAAGAGGACGGAGAACAAATCGTTCAGCTTACACAAACGGGTTCTATCGTGTTGCAAGCCCGCTTCTTTAACGAAATCGTCCGCAAGCTTCCAACAAACGATGTTCTGATCGAAGTAAAAAACGGCTATCAGACAGATGTGCGTTCTGGTAAATCAGAGTTCCACTTGATCGGCCAAGATGCAAATGACTATCCACTACTTCCTCAGATGGAAGAAGATCAATCGTTCACGATGCCAGCAGAACTTGTAAAATCAATCATTCGTGAAACGGTATTCGCTGTGTCGACTTCAGAAAGCCGTCCTGTATTAACAGGCGTCAACTGGCAGATCCGTGATGGTGAATTGATGTGTGTGGCTACAGACAGCCACCGTCTTGCTCGTCGTTCAACGAAGCTTGAGAACGCTCCAGCTGACGAATACAACGCTGTCATTCCAGGAAAGAGCTTAAACGAGCTCAACAAAATCCTTGAAGACAACTCAGAACCTGTTGAAATCGTCTTGACGTCTCAACAGATCCTGTTCAAAGCAGGGAACGTGTTGTTCTATTCTCGCTTACTTGAAGGGAATTATCCGGATACAAGCCGTCTGATTCCTTCTGAACATAAGACACTGGTTGTCGTAAATGGCCGTGCGCTTCACCAAGCCATCGACCGCGCATCTTTACTTGCACGCGAAGAACGCAACAATGTCGTTCGTTTTACAACACAAGGACAGAACGCTGTAGAGATCTCTTCAAACTCTCCTGAAATCGGAAAAGTAGAAGAGCAGGTACTAGCCGAGCAGATCGAAGGCGAAGAGTTGGTGATCTCGTTCAGTGCGAAATACATGATGGATGCTTTGAAAGCCATTGAAGGCCATGACGTCCAGATCCAGTTCACAGGCGTGATGCGCCCATTCATTTTGAAATCGGTTCATGATGACGCGATTCTTCAGCTGATTCTTCCGGTTCGTACGTATTAATCTAAAAGGAGTCGCTCAGTGTAGCGACTCCTTTTACTTATGTACAAATATAGGGTAAAATGGAGTGATAATGACTTTTAGAAAGAGTAGGTATTCAACCGATGAATGAAATACGATTTGATTCAGAATACATCACACTCGGCCAACTGCTGAAAATGGTTGGTGCGATAGACTCTGGCGGGATGGCAAGACCGTTTCTTCAGATGAACACGGTGTTTGTCAATGGAGAAGCAGAAGAGCGCAGAGGGAAGAAACTGCGTACAGGGGATGTCGTACTGATTCCGCAGCATGGAAAGTTTAAACTGATCGGACCTGAGGCGTAAGATGCATATAGAGACATTGAGGCTTAGCAATTATCGAAATTACGAAGCAGCATCTGCTGAATTTTCCAAGCATGTGAATGTTTTCCTTGGCGAAAATGCACAAGGCAAAACGAACATCATGGAAGCCATCTATGTACTCGCCATGGCAAAGTCCCACCGGACGTCCAATGATAAAGAATTGATACGTTGGGACGCGGAATATGGTAAAATAAAAGGTGATGTTCATAAAAAATATGGGACTGTCCCATTTGAATTGACCATCTCTCAAAAGGGCAAAAAAGCAAAGGTTAATCATCTCGAACAATCACGTCTCAGTGATTACATCGGCCAGATGAATGTGGTCATGTTTGCGCCCGAAGATCTGAATTTAGTAAAAGGCAGCCCGCAGGTGAGACGACGGTTTTTAGATATGGAAATCGGCCAGATATCACCTGTCTATTTGCATGACCTTTTGCAATTTCAGAAGATTTTAAAACAACGTAACCACATACTCAAACAGAACCAAGGGAAACCTTCGCTCGATGATGTGATGTTTGCGATTTATACAGAACAATATGTAGAGGCAGCTGTTAAAGTCATCGCCAAGCGCATACAATTCATTGAATTGCTGCAATCCTGGGCAGAGACCATTCATCATGGTATTTCCCGTGGACTTGAGAAGCTAAACATCCGTTACCACTGTACAGCTGGAATTGATTTCGAGACGACTGTAGACGAGTGGAAGCAGCAACTGACAGACAAGCTGGAGAAATCGCAGCGTACCGAATTGCAGCGCGGAACCACGTTATACGGACCGCACCGAGACGATCTGCAGTTCTTCGTTAATGATTATGATGTCCAGACATACGGCTCTCAAGGGCAGCAACGAACTACAGCGTTGTCACTAAAATTAGCAGAGATTGAACTGATCCATCAAGAAGTCGGCGAACCGCCCATCTTGCTTCTCGATGATGTGTTGTCTGAACTGGATGATTACCGTCAGACACATCTGCTGAATACGATACAAGATAAAGTGCAGACGTTCGTCACTACTACCACAGTGGATGGACTGACACACGACGTTGTTACACAAGCCAAATTGTTTCATGTGGAACATGGAACGATTCAAGAAAAATCCCATGTGGAATAGATGTGCCAAACAGAAAGAGTAGGTGAGTCACTTGGCAATGGAAGAAAAAGAATTACAAACTTCTTATGATGCGGATCAGATTCAGGTTTTAGAAGGTCTTGAAGCCGTACGCAAACGTCCAGGTATGTATATTGGTTCTACCAGTTCAAAAGGTCTTCACCATTTAGTATGGGAAATCGTTGATAACTCAATCGATGAAGCGTTAGCCGGTTATTGCGACCATATTACGGTCACGATTGAAAAAGATAACTGGATTCGCGTTGAAGATAACGGACGCGGGATTCCTGTAAGCAATCATGAAAAGATGGGGAAACCTGCTGTTGAAGTCATCATGACCGTGCTTCATGCCGGCGGAAAGTTCGGCGGTGGCGGTTACAAAGTATCTGGTGGACTTCACGGTGTAGGGGCTTCTGTAGTGAATGCGTTGTCAGAACACGCAGAAGTTATCGTACGACGTGACGGTAAAGTCCATGAAATCAAATTTGAGCGCGGTGCTGTGACACAACCACTGCAAGTGATTGGCGATGCAGACACGACGGGCTCTACAACTCGCTTCAAAGCAGACCCTGAGATTTTCACAGAGACGACGGTTTATGAATTTGATATCTTAGCGAACCGAATCCGTGAACTGGCTTACTTGAACCGTGGTCTTGCCATCACTATTCAAGATGAGCGTGAAGGGGAAGAACAAAAGAAGAAGTTCCACTACGAAGGTGGAATCAAATCTTACGTTGAGCACTTAAATGCCAAAAAAGAGCCACTTCATGAAGAACCAATCTTTGTGGAAGGCGAAAAAGAAGGCATCACAATAGAAATCGCCATGCAGTACAATGCAGGCTACAATGCGGCTATCTTCTCGTTTGCGAACAACATCAATACGTATGAAGGTGGTACGCACGAATCTGGATTCAAAACAGCTCTGACGCGCGTTATCAATGACTACGCTCGCAAAAATAACCTGTTGAAAGAATCGGAGACCAATCTAACAGGTGACGATGTACGTGAAGGTCTGACGGCTATCATCTCTATCAAACACCCAGATCCACAGTTTGAAGGTCAAACGAAGACGAAACTGGGGAACTCAGAAGTCAGCCAGATTACGAACAGCTTGTTCTCTGAAGGTTTTGAGCGTTTCTTATTAGAAAATCCTTCAGTAGCTCGTCAAGTCGTTGAAAAAGGCTTGATGGCAGCTCGTGCTCGTGTGGCTGCGAAGAAAGCTCGTGAGTTCACTCGTCGCAAGTCAGCACTTGAAGTTTCGAGTTTACCAGGGAAACTTGCAGATTGTTCGTCACGAAATCCGGAAGAGAGTGAACTGTACATCGTAGAGGGTGACTCTGCGGGTGGTTCAGCAAAATCCGGTCGTGATCGTCACTTCCAAGCCATCCTGCCACTTCGCGGGAAAATCTTGAACGTGGAGAAAGCACGTCTTGATCGTATTCTTGGAAACAATGAGATCCGTGCCATGATTACAGCTCTTGGTACAGGAATCGGTGGGGAATTCAATCTGGAGAAGGCGCGTTATCATAAAGTCGTCATCATGACAGATGCCGATGTCGACGGTGCTCACATCCGTACGCTCCTGTTGACGTTCTTCTTCCGCTTTATGCGTCCGTTGATTGAAGCAGGCTATGTCTATGTGGCACAGCCGCCGCTTTATCAAGTGAAGCAAGGGAAGCATATTGAGTATTGCTACAATGACGAGCAGTTACGTGCCATCCTCGAGAGCCTGCCGAAGCAGCCAAAACCAAACGTACAGCGATACAAAGGTCTTGGTGAGATGAACGCAAGCCAGCTTTGGGAGACGACGATGGATCCAGAATACCGTACGCTCCTACAAGTTAACTTAGAAGATGCTCTTGAAGCGGACGCGATCTTCGAACAACTGATGGGCGATGAAGTAGAACCACGCCGCCAGTTTATCGAAGACAACGCTGTTTATGTGAAAAATTTAGATATTTAATGACACGTTCCACATCTCGTCAGTCGTATTGGCGGGATGTGTGATTTCGTTTAGGTGAAGAAAGAATGGGAGGTCAACCAGCATGTCGGAAGTACCGAATAAAGGCGTAAAAGGAATTAATATCAGTAATGAGATGAAGACTTCATTCCTGGATTATGCCATGAGTGTTATTGTCTCGCGAGCGTTACCGGATGTACGAGACGGATTGAAACCGGTTCATCGCCGAATTTTATACGGAATGCAAGAACTCGGAAATACACCGGATAAATCGTATAAGAAGTCAGCGCGTATCGTCGGTGACGTAATGGGGAAATACCACCCACACGGCGACTCCTCTATTTACGATGCGATGGTACGTATGGCGCAAGACTTCAGCTACCGCTACATGTTAGTAGACGGTCACGGAAACTTTGGTTCCATTGACGGTGACGGAGCAGCGGCGATGCGTTACACGGAATCCCGTATGTCCAAAATCGCGATGGAAATGCTGCGCGACATCAATAAAGATACGATCGACTATAAAGACAACTACGATGGCCAAGAAAAAGAGCCAGCTGTCTTACCGAGCCGTTACCCGAACCTACTAGTAAACGGAGCTTCAGGTATCGCAGTAGGTATGGCAACGAATATTCCATCACACAACTTAGGCGAAGTCATTGACGGTGTTTTAGCTCTTGCTGAAAACCCAGCGATCACAATCGACGAGTTGATGGAATACATCCCAGGGCCAGACTTCCCGACAGGCGGTATCATTTTAGGACGAAGCGGCATTCGCCGCGCGTATGAGACGGGCCGCGGTTCTATCATCACACGTGCTAAAATCGAGTTCGAAGAAAAAGCGAGCGGCAAACAAGTCATCATCGTCAAAGAGATTCCTTATCAGGTAAACAAAGCGCGCTTGATTGAAAAGATTGCAGAGCTTGTGCGTGATAAAAAAATCGAAGGCATTACGCACTTAGCGGATGAATCAGACCGCGATGGTATGCGTATCGTCATCGAGTTACGTAAAGACGCCAACACACACGTCTTACTGAACAACCTATACAAACAGACGCAACTTCAGACAAGCTTTGGTGTGAACATGTTGGCACTTGTCGACAACCAACCAAAGGTCTTGAACTTGAAGGAAGCCCTGTATCACTATTTAGAACATCAAAAAGTCGTCATCCGTCGCCGTACTCAGTTCGATTTGAACAAGGCGAAGGATCGTGCTCACATTTTAGAAGGTCTTCGAATCGCTCTAGACCACATCGACGAAATCATTGCCCTTATTCGTGCTTCTCAAACAGGAGACGAAGCAAAGCGTGGCTTGATGGAGAAGTTCGAGCTGTCTGAGCGCCAAGCACAAGCAATCCTTGACATGCGTCTACAACGTCTGACAGGACTTGAGCGTGACAAGATTGAAGAAGAATACAATGCATTGCTCGAATTGATCAAAGAATTGACGTTTATTCTAGAAAACGAATACCGCGTCATCGAGATCATTCGTGAAGAGCTAACGGAAATTCGTGACAAGTTCTCCGATGCACGTCGCACAGAGATCATGGCAGGCGGGGCAGAAATCATGGAAGACGAAGACTTGATTCCAGAAGAAAATTCTGTATTGACACTTACAAACAAAGGCTACATCAAACGTTTGCCGGTCAATACGTACCGCAGCCAGCGTCGTGGTGGTCGAGGCGTCCAAGGAATGGGTACAAACGAAGATGACTTCGTAGAGCACCTACTTAATACATCGACACATGATACAATCCTGTTCTTTACGAACAAAGGAAAAGTGTACCGTGCTCGAGGATTTGAGATTCCAGAATACGGCCGTACCGCAAAAGGATTGCCACTAGTTAACTTATTGAACATTGAACGTGATGAGCAGGTCACTGCCATGATTCCGATGTCTTCATTCGAAGAAACGGAATACTTCATCTTCACAACACGCGATGGAGTGACAAAACGAACGCCAGTGACGGCATTTGCTAATATCCGTACAAACGGTTTGATTGCTGTATCTCTTCGTGAAGAAGATGAACTGATTGCTGTTCGTCGTACAAATGGCGAGAAAGACATTATCATCGGAACGCACCAAGGACGTTCTGTTCGTTTCAAAGAGACGGATATTCGTTCCATGGGACGAACTGCAGCAGGTGTTCGCGGAATCAAACTACGTGAAAATGACTTTGTTGTCGGCATGGAAATCCTTGAAGACGATCAAGAAGTATTGGTCGTTACAGAAAACGGATACGGAAAACGGACTCCAGCCTCTGAGTACCGCTTGCAGTCTCGTGGCGGTTACGGAATCAAGACGTGTCAGATTACGGAGAAGAACGGAAACTTGAGTGCTCTGAAAACTGTAGACGGTACAGAAGACTTGATGTTGATCACGCTTCAAGGGATGCTGATCCGTATGGCAGTCGAGGATATCTCCACTACTGGACGTTCTACACAAGGTGTCCGTTTAATGCGCCTGAGCGATGAAGAAAAGATCGCGACTGTTGCGAAAGTAGATAAAGGTGAAGAAGAAGAGCTGGAGTTAGAAGCAGAAGGTGTTCCAACACTGGATGAATCGACTAGTGTAGATCAAACACCTCCTATAGAAGAAGAGTAAGAAATAGCTTTTATAAAACGTACTTATGAATTCATAAGTGCGTTTTATTTTTTTAGTAAAATAATGTTGACTCTTTCATTTGTAGCTGTTATGATTAATAGGTCGCTAAGGCAGTACAGCAAAAATATAATAAAGTGTTGACAACGTTTTGATAAGTTGCTATACTTTAAAAGTTGTCTCAAGGCGACATATGAACATTGAAAACTGAACATGCAAGACGTCAAGATAGAGCGTCACCACCCCGACCCCCGTTGGGTGTGCGTGACGCAAACAGAACCAAGTCGCATCCTTTAACGGAATGTGACGGACGTTCAAAAATGGACATCATTATGATGCCAGCAACAAAATGAGCTTATTTTAAGCTCTCTTTTATGGAGAGTTT
>NZ_PCGR01000002.1:110033-894072 GCF_002798305.1 Chryseomicrobium excrementi | reverse complement strand
TACGCATCGTCGCCTTGGTGAGCCGTTACCTCACCAACTAGCTAATGCGCCGCGGGCCCATCCTGTAGTGACAGCCGGAGCCGTCTTTCAACATCGGACCATGAGGTCCGAAGGATTATTCGGTATTAGCCCCGGTTTCCCGGAGTTATCCCAATCTACAGGGCAGGTTGCCCACGTGTTACTCACCCGTCCGCCGCTGAATCAGGAGGAGCAAGCTCCTCTGTCATCCGCTCCACTTGCATGTATTAGGCACGCCGCCAGCGTTCGTCCTGAGCCAGGATCAAACTCTCCATAAAAGAGAGCTTAAAATAAGCTCATTTTGTTGCTGGCATCATAATGATGTCCATTTTTGAACGTCCACTACGACCGTCTATAGGAAGTAGTTTGGTTCTGTTTGCGTCACGCACACCCAACGGGGGGTCGGGGTGGTGACGCTCTATCTTGACGTCTTGCATGTTCAGTTTTCAATGTTCATATTGGTTCGTCGCTCGTTTAGGCGACTCACTTAGTATACCTCGTTGTCCTCTTCAGTGTCAAACACTTTTTTAAAATAATTTATCAACTGTACTGATAATGTTTTAAGGACAAGTAATAATATACCTTGTCCAAAATGAAATAGCAACCCCTATTATAAAAAAATGAAAAGTATTTCTGTTCCTATCTTTTTCGCTTCATATTTATATGAGAGAATATTTAAAAGGAGTCGATGCTATGGAATGGATGACGGATCACTATGAAATTCTAATCAAGTTAACTTTTGCGGCTCTTTTAAGTTTAATCATCGGCTTAGAGAGGGAACTAAAAAAGAAGCCCGTTGGTTTAAAAACTTCTGTTGTCATCGCTACCTTCAGTTGCCTTCTTACATATATCTCTATAGAAGCTGCTTATATTGCTGAAGGAAATGATGAAGTGAACATCACTATGGACCCACTGCGACTAGCAGCACAAATTGTAAGCGGTATAGGCTTTCTAGGAGCAGGAGTTATTCTCCGTAAAGGAAACGATAGTATAAGTGGGTTGACAACAGCGGCTATGATTTGGGGAGCCGGAGGAATAGGAATTGCTGTAGGCGCTGGCTTTTATATAGAAGCTGCTTTCAGCGTGATTATCGTTCTTCTCGGAATTGAGGTGGTCCCCCCTGTTTTAACAAAACTGGGACCAAAACGTTTGAGAATGAGAGATTTATCTATTCATTTATGGTTAGCAGAAGCCCATAACATTGATCAGACCCTTGAATTTATCCAGTCACAGGGCGGAAAAATTCAAGATATGCAAATTAAGGACCATTCTTTGGACCTTATGCCACATCATGAATTGAAACTTCGCATCTCAATGGTTAACAAAGTAAAGCCTAATGAGTTTTATCATCTTCTCAGGGAACAAAGTTATATTACTGCTATGGAAATTGAAGCCATTGATTAGGAGGAATAAATATGAGAGAAGTTTTTGGGTTATTGAAAGGCGGAAATAAACCATCTTTAATGGCTGCAATAGTAAACACATTCATCGCTATGATGAAAGGCGGAGCTTTCTTGCTTACGGGTAACGTCGCCATGTTTGCAGAAATGATGCACTCGATTGGAGATGCTGTAAATCAGTTCTTCGTATTTATCGGTTCAGCATTATCGAAAAAAGCCCCAACCCCTCGATTTCCAAATGGATTCGGGAGGCTAGTTAACCTTGTTGTTCTGACTGCAGCAATCATAGTTGGAATTTTGGCATATGAAACGATTAAAGAAGGGTGGCATCACATTTGGCACCCAAGTGAAAGTGGCGGGTTCGCGATCATCCTGACTGTATTATTAGTAGCTTTCTTATTAGAAGTATTTGTTTTATATAAGGCCGGGAAAGAAGTGTTACACGAAGCTCACGTCACAGGTGGATTTTTAGCCCCTCTTACAAAGAGTTTTACAAACTTGAACAGAGCAAAGCCTGCTACTAAGTTAGTATTTATGGAAGATTTGGTTGCAACCGTCGGGAATCTTATGGCTGCTACTGCTGTTATCATCGCTCATTTTACTGGCTTCTTAGCAGCAGAAGGTATCGTTTCTATCATTATCGGACTTATGTTATTTTATGTAGTATTTAAAGTGTTCTTAGAAAATGCACGTGGCGTTATTGGAGAAACGGATGAACAAATGTTGACTCACATTGCCTATGTCATCTCTGAGAATCCTCATGTAAAGGATATACAGCGCCTAGAAGTTGTTAAAGAAGGCGAATATCTTCATGTTGAAACAGAAATCGAGATTGATCATTCTCTATCATTTGCCAAGGTGGATGATATTCAAGACGAATTGTCTAAACTGATACTAAGTCAGCCAGGCGTCACAGACGTTGTCATTTCATTCGATGAAGATGACGGCATCAAATCTTGGACGCATCATAAAGAACAGCACACAACATTAAAAACTCACGACGCGAACTAACGTCGTGAGTTTTTTCTTTATTATAGTGCAGCTTTTAAGATGCTTCGAACATCTTCTGCATGTAGTTTATTAAAGTTTCCAAACGGTCCGTAAACCAGAGTCTTATCGACCATATCTTCAATACGGTCGTCTCCGATTTCATAGTCGCTCAGTTTTTGAGGAGCTCCGATAGACGTCCAGAATTCCACAAGACGGTCGATTCCTTCATGAGCCACTTCTTCGTCTGACTTCCCTTCTGGGTTGACTCCAAATACTTTTGTAGCCATACGAGCAAAACGAGCTGGATTCACTTTCACATTGTGACGCATCCACTCTGGGAAGATGATTGCCAGTCCTCCTGCGTGTGGAATATCATAGATAGCTGAAACCGCGTGTTCAATGTTATGACTTGCCCAGTCTCCGTTGTACCCCATCTGCAAGAAGTTGTTTAATCCAAGAGTTCCTGCGAACAAGATCGTTTCACGGTGCTCATAGTTTGTCAGGTCTTCCATCAGTTTTGGCGCTGTCTCGATGACTGCTCGAAGAACTCCTTCGATCATTTCATCTTGGACTGGTGTGTTCGTGCCATTGTTGTAATATTGCTCGAACATATGAGACATCATATCAACAATCCCGTAAACCGTTTGATTCGCTGGGACCGTGAAAGTGTGTTCTGGGTCCAAGATGGAGAATTTCGGGAAGCTTAATGGAGATCCCCAACCGTACTTCTCTTCTGTCTCTTCATTTGTAATAACAGAACCTGCGTTCATTTCAGAACCAGTTGCTGCAAGCGTCAACACAGTACCAAGTGGTAGTGCATCTTGTGGTTGCGCTTTGCGAGTAACGAAGTCCCAAGGATCTCCGTCGTATTTTGCGCCTGCTATGATCAGTTTGGAACAGTCGATGACAGACCCTCCACCAACAGCTAGTACTGCATCTACATCGTTCTCTTTACAGATTTCAATTCCTTTTTTTGCTGTAGAAAGACGAGGATTTGGTTCGACTCCAGCTAGTTCGAAAATCTCGAACCCACCTTCAGCTAGCTCTGCCATTACTTTATCGTAAAGACCGCTTTTCTTGATGCTTCCTCCACCGTATACGACAAGAACTTTTTTGCCGAATGGCGCAAGCTCTTTCGATAGTGTGGAAAGTTGACCTTTACCGAATATTAGTTTTACAGGGTTATAGAAGCTAAATGAATTCATACAACCTCTCCTTTCTTTTTCAGTATTAATCCTACATCTTCTGGTCTCACGCGTCTATTATAAGGCATTAAAAAAGCTCCCAACGTTGTGGGAGCTTTGACTTTATTATACCCAACCGCGGAAGCGTGATGCTTCTGCTGTACGACGCACACCAACCATGTATGCAGCTAAGCGCATGTTGATGTTGCGAGTAGACGCCACATTGTAAATGTTTTCAAACGCGTCGACCATTTTCTTGTGGAGCTTTTCACTAACTTCTTCTTCAGTCCAGTAGTACCCTTGGTTGTTCTGTACCCACTCAAAGTAAGATACTGTAACGCCACCAGCAGATGCCAGTACGTCTGGAACAAGCAAAATGCCACGGTCATGAAGAATCTTAGTAGCTTCAGAAGTTGTAGGACCGTTTGCAGCTTCTACAACGATTGTTGCTTTGATGTTATGAGCATTGTCTGAAGTGATTTGGTTTTCAATTGCTGCTGGTACTAAGATATCGCAATCTAGTTCCAACAACTCTTGGTTGGAAATCGTGTTTTCAAACAAAGTAGTGACTGTTCCAAATGAATCACGACGATCTAATAAATAATCAATATCTAAACCGTTTGGATCGTGAAGTGCTCCGTAAGCATCGGAGATTCCGATAACTTTCGCACCTTGGTCACTCAAGAACTTCGCTAAGAAGCTTCCCGCATTACCAAAACCTTGGATAACAACACGCGCACCCGTCATATCAATGCCAACTTTTTTAGCAGCTTCATTGATACAGATAGTCACACCTTGAGCAGTCGCGCGGTCACGGCCTTGAGATCCACCAAGAACTAGTGGTTTCCCTGTAATGAATCCTGGTGAGTTGAATTCATCAATTCGGCTGTACTCATCCATCATCCATGCCATGATTTGAGCATTTGTAAAAACGTCTGGAGCAGGAATATCTTTTGTTGGTCCAACGATCTGACTAACCGCACGTACATATCCACGGCTTAGACGTTCTAGTTCTCCCATAGACATCTCACGTGGGTCACAAGTTACTCCACCTTTACCTCCACCATAAGGAAGGTCGACGATACCACATTTTAATGTCATCCACATAGAAAGGGCTTTCACTTCTTCGTCAGTAACACCCGGGTGGAAGCGCACGCCACCTTTAGTTGGTCCAACTGCATCGTTGTGCTGAGCACGGTATCCAGTAAATACTTTTACAGTATTGTCGTCCATACGGACTGGAATGCGTACTTCTAGCATACGAAGTGGCTCTTTCAATAATTCGTACATTGCTTCATCGTAGCCTAGTTTTTGTAATGCTTCTTGAACAACTGCCTGTGTCGATGTAAACAGGTTTAAATTTTCAGCCATTTTATCAATTCGCCTCTTTAAATAGTAATAGTAGAATCCAGATTCATTGTACCATAGTCAATTGGAATTTGTTATGCAAAAACTTTTTTTATGCGCTCTAATGCCCAGTCTAATTCTTCTTTAGAAATAATCAGTGGTGGCGCGAAACGAATAACGGTATCATGTGTTTCTTTACATAACAAACCTAGCTCTTTTAATTGCTCGCAATAAGGGCGAGCAGCTTCATTAAGTTCAAGTCCGATGAACAATCCACGACCGCGCACTTCTTTAATAGAAGAATGGTTCAGTTTTTGCAGTTCTTCTTTGAAGTAGTTTCCTAGTTCTTCAGAACGTTCTGCAAGCTTCTCATCCACTAAGACTTCTAACGATGCAATAGATACAGCACAAGCAAGTGGGTTTCCACCAAATGTAGAACCGTGTGAACCAGGGTTAAATACACCAAGGACATCACGATCTGCGACTACACATGAAATCGGGAATACTCCTCCACCAAGTGCTTTACCTAAGATGTACATGTCTGGATTTACATCTTCCCATTCGGAAGCAAACATACGACCCGTGCGAGCAAGACCCGCTTGGATTTCATCAGAGATGAACAAGACATTGTGCTCTTCACACAATTCTTTTGCAGCTTTCATGAAGCCAGGTGGTGGAATAACAATCCCCGCTTCCCCTTGAATCGGTTCCATCATGAAGGCAGCCGTGTTTGGTGTGATAGCCGCTTTCAAAGCTTCTAAATCACCATAAGGGATTAACTTGATTCCTGGAAGCATTGGACCGAAGCCACGTTTGTATTCCGGATCAGATGATAAAGATACAGCTGTCATTGTACGACCGTGAAAATTTCCTTCACATGCAATGATTTCAGCTTGATCTTCTGCTACACCTTTAACATCGTATGCCCAACGGCGAGCTGCTTTGAATGCAGTCTCTACTGCTTCTGCACCTGTGTTCATTGGAAGTGCCATTTCTTTGCCTGAAAGCTTCGTGATCAATTCGTACCATGGTCCAAGTTGATCATTATGGAACGCACGTGAAGTCAATGTAACGCGGTCAGCTTGATCCTTAAGGGCTTGAATAATTTTTGGATGACGGTGTCCTTGGTTCACTGCTGAGTAAGCAGACAACATATCCATGAACTTGTTTCCTTCTGGATCCGTTACCCATACACCTTGAGCTTCTGAAATAACGATTGGCAGTGGATGGTAGTTATTTGCACCGTACTTTTCCGTTTGTTCGATAACTGCAGTTGTTTTTGACATTCGAATTCCTCCTTATCTATGTAGAAAGAGGCAGGCGCACCAAATGGCCTGCCTCTTCTATAAGAGATTACAGCATTTCTGAAGTTGTTTTCGCTTGCATGTGAAGCTGGATGTAATCTGGTCCACCAGCTTTTGAGTCTGTACCTGACATGTTGAATCCACCGAATGGTTGGTAACCTACGATAGCACCTGTACAGCCACGGTTGAAGTAAAGGTTTCCAACATGGAACTCTTCACGAGCTTTTTCGATGTTCATACGGTTTGTAGAGATAACAGCACCTGTTAAACCGTATTCTGTGTTGTTTGCGATTTCTAAAGCGTGATCGAAGTCTTTTGCAGATGTAATCGCAAGAACTGGTCCGAAGATTTCTTCTTGCATGATGCGAGCTTGTGGATCTACGTCTTTGAATACAGTTGGTTGGATAAAGAAACCTTGTGAATCGTCACCAGTACCACCAGTTAACAATTCGCCTTCGCCTTTACCGATTTCAATGTATTCCATGATTTTTTTGAAAGCAGAACCGTCGATAACAGGACCCATGAAGTGCTCGTCGTTATCTGGAACGCCTACTGTTAGTTCATCAGTTAATTCTTTAACACGTGCTACTACTTGATCGTAAACATCTTCTACGATTACGGCACGTGAACATGCTGAACATTTCTGACCGCTGAAACCGAATGCTGATTTCACGATAGATGTTGCAGCTAATTCTAGATCTGCTTCTTTATCTACAACAATTGTATCTTTTCCGCCCATCTCAAGGATTGTGCGTTTGATCCAGATTTGGCCTGGAGATAGTTTCGCAGCTTTCTCTACGATTCCTAGACCAACGTCACGTGAACCTGTAAAGCTGATTAGACGAGTGCGTGGGTGTTCAACTAAGTAGTCACCAATTTCAGCACCAGAACCTGGGATGAAGTTGACAACGCCTGCTGGCATTCCCGCTTGCTCAAGTACTTCAACAAATTTGTAAGAAACGATTGGTGTTGTTGAAGCTGGTTTCAATAGAACTGTGTTCCCTGCTACCATTGCTGCTACTGCTGTACCTGCCATGATTGCGAATGGGAAGTTCCAAGGAGAGATAACAACTGCTACTCCTAGTGGAATGTAGTTGAATTGGTTGTATTCACCTGGACGTGATTCAACTGGATAGCCTTCTTTCAACTTCAACATTTGACGACCGTAGTATTCTAGGAAGTCAATTGCTTCTGCTGCTTCTACGTCTGCTTCTACCCAAGTCTTCCCTGCTTCTTTTGCAAGTAGTCCAGAGAACTCGAACTTACGGCGACGCATGATCGCTGCTGCTTTGAAAAGAACGTCTGCACGTGTTTCAGGTTTTACTTTACTCCATGTTTTGAAAGTCTCGTCTGCGATATTCATTGCTTTTTCTGCAATTTCACGGCTTGCTTTCGATACTTTACCTACAACTTCAGTTTTATTAGATGGGTTGTATGAAACAATTTTATCTTCTGTAGTGATACGCTCTCCGCCAACGATTAATGGATACTCTTCACCCATATACCCCTCGACAGTTTGAATACCTTCTTTGATTTTGCGTTTGTTTTCTTCTAGTGAGAAATCTGTGAATGCTTCATGTTTGTATGGAATCATAATGAGAAACATCCTCCCTTAATTAGTATAGTGCAAAAATTATTTGCACTTCGTTTTCATTTACATATATAATAATGCAAAAGATTGTTGCGTTTTTCAAGTGATATATTGTATTTTCCTCAAATTTTTTTAGGAAGTGAACCAAATGGACTCTTTGACCACACAATTAATTCCATTTTATAAATTTGCAATTGATCAAGTGGGTGTCGGCATTCATGCGATTGATAAAAACGGAAAGACTGTACTCTATAACGACCAGATGAGAGAAATCGAGGGATTGACGTCAATTGACGTTGAAGATCGCTCGATTTTAGAAGTGTTTCAGTTCGAAAAAGAAGAGAGCACGCTGCTTCATGTTCTGTCTACAGCCACTCCCATTACGAGAGTAAAGCAAACTTACTGGAACAAAAAAGGACGAGAAATCACGACTATTAATGATACGTATCCGATTTTTGAACAAGGCGAGCTAATTGGAGCTATCGAATTCGCTCGAGACATTACAGCTCTGGAGCGCTTGGTCTATCAGCCACTTCGCCGCTACAACGAACCTATTACCTTAACTTCTATAACTGCTGTTTCTGAATCGATGCGACTTGTCATTTCAAAAGCAAAAAGTGCAGCTCAAGTTCGCATGCCTCTCCTTCTCATCGGGGAAGCTGGCACCGGAAAAGATCTCATAGCTGAGGGGATTCATTACCAACTGACTCCACCGAATGATCAATTCATCAGCCTATTCTGTCACAGTTCAGACCCTTTACTTGTGAATAAGTTTAGAGATGAGTTGAAGAACGTTTCTAATTCCACGATTTTCTGTGAACGTATTGACCTGTTATCTCTTGAGTTACAAAAGGAACTACTACACATCCTGCAGACCTCGACAGGGAAACACAATCTATTCATTGCGAGTGTAGGAACGGATCCTATTGATTTAGTAGCCAGTCGAGCGCTCAGCCGTGACTTGTATTATTATTTTGCGAGCATGACGATTACAGTTCCCCCTCTTCGAGCTCGTAAAGAAGATATTGCACCTTTTGTGTCTGACTATTTGCGTCGCCTTGAAGACAGACATGGCCAAGGGAAAGTAGAAGTGGATAGAAAAGCGATAGACCTACTTACTAGTTATGAATGGCCTGGTAACTTGAAAGAGCTGGAACTTCTGTTAGATGAAATTGCTACGATGTTGCCAATGGAGTCCAAATTGACAGAGGATCTGCTGCCTGTTCATTTCCGTTATAAATTAGCTGTCCAAGATAAGACACAAGTGACTGCTTCAGATTTCTTGTTAACTTCTGAAAAAGAACTGATGCCTCTGGATCAGTATTTACGAGAAGCCGAGTCTTATTATTTGCAGAAAGCTGTTGAAAAATACGATGGCAATATCACGAAAGCAGCGGAAGCGCTCGGCATGAGTAGACAAAACCTTCAATACCGGTTGCGCAAACTTCGCAATTTAAAACAGGACTAATAAAAGAAGCAGTCCCCAAGTTATGTGGGAACTGCTTCTTTTACTTCAATGATTTTTTTATCCAGCCATCTAACTTGCTCTTGAGAGTATCAAACCCTCCCGCATCTTGTTCATCGATGCGTTCTTGTAAGGGCACTCGTCCCTTATCGTCTCGTCGGTGGTAAAAAGGGCGATCTTGTAAGGCACGTAACGACAGACTGATTTTGTTTTCTTTGCGGTCAATTTCAAGCACTTTCACTTTGACAGCCTGTCCCACTTGCAGAAAATCGTGAATGTCACGTACATACCCGTAAGTAATCTCTGAAATGTGAATCAAACCCTGTGTGTCATCCGACAAGCTAACGAAAGCGCCATATGGTTGAATTCCCGTTACTATACCCGTTACAACATCTCCCACTTTGTAATTTTTCATGAGGATTGCTCCATTCTATTTTGAAAGAAATCGCCAATTGGCCACCTTCAGTATAGCATAAAATGAAGACTTATTCATTATTCTGAACATTATTGTGTCGGCATAAGAGGAACTTTCCAACCATCTTTTGTCCAGTACAACTGGAAAGTCAGATAGTCTTGTCCAAACTCTTTAGCACCCTCCTCTGTCAGATTCATTTCAATCTGAGCAAAATCCATATCGTATCTTACGAAAGAAAGACTTTTTGTAAAATCCGATAGCTTTCTCCCCTCATTCATTGGCCATGTTTCATACTCTTCAAAACTAATCGTGAAAAAATTTGGATCGTCTAAAAGCATGTCATATTGTAAATAGCGTTCACCGAGTTCTTCGTAATAGTAATACAAACCGATAATTTCAAATGGCGACGCATCTGCATACTTATCCGGTCCCACTTTCATAGAATTACTTTTAAAAAGTTCATGCACCCGCGAAGAAAAGTCAGCATCTACTACTTGGACCTCTCCAACATAGCTGAGCTGTTCCGAAGTGGCCCCGTCGAGCTTTTCTACGATTCCAGCCAAACGTTCCATTGTCGTTGCTTCCCATGTAGGCGAAGAGGTCCAATTGGAGCTTTCCATTTCTTCAACGATTGGAGCGAAAATCCGATGAGAAATGGACGACTCAGGTTGATTCGCGAACTCTTTCCACTCCTTACGAAATTCTTCTGGGACACCTGATTTTTTAAATAGAGGCTCCGTTTCAAAGGAACCAAATAATGCTCTATAAAGTACGGCTACTACCTGGTATTTATTATCCAACAATTGGATATTAGGGTCGGCATAGCTGGCTTCAAGCTCGGCAAAAAATTCGGATGCTTCTTCAATTGGCAGCCCGTGTACATCATCATACATCACAGTAAACTGCTCAAGACGAATGATGGGATACCATTTAGGATCGACAATTTCTTTTAAAGCGATTTGTTCTTCTTCTGTTAAGAGTGGTTTAATTTCAGAATTTATAACAGAGCCTATAGTGACTTTTTCTTTTAAAGCAAAGTAGTCCCCTATTAGCTTCCCGGATTCGACGACATCTAAAGGAAGCGTCCCATTTGTTTTGTGTACATCTTCTATGAGATCTTCTGGCAGCTTCATCATCCGCTCTATCTCTCCTGTCACTTTGGTGTAAAGAGTGGCCGGATCTGTAATAAGTTCTTCTTTCATAAACGATTCGCGATTGTATTTATAATATTCCTCAGCACTTCTCATTGTTGAAATTGCATTAAATTCCTGTTCGCTGAGTCCACTCTTAGCGAGTTGATCTGCTTTCAGTTGCTCATAATAGATGTCCAGAGACTCTGCGTACTCTTCGTACGATGCGGGTCCAAACTCTGTAACTCCTTCTTCTTTCGTAGAAGCAGTCAGTTCATCTTGAAGATAGGTTGCCGAGATAATGAACATCACAAGTACAGCTGCAGCTGCAATCACAGGAACTCGCCAAGCCACTCTCCTTTTTTTAGGACTAGGCTTCACTCCCTGCTCTTGCTTTAACTTCGCACTGATTTCTTTAGGGTTAGCCTGCATCTCTAGGTGTTCATAGGTTTGTTTCAACTTAGACAAACGACCTTCTAATTCATGCTCCTCCATGTGAACTCACCTCTCCCTTCTCTAGTAGTCCACGTAATAAATCTTTTGATCTGTGAATTCGAATTTTAACCGTGGCTAGTGGCAAAGAAAGGACTTCAGCAATTTGGTTATAGCTACAGTCTTGAAAATAATATAAGACAAGCGGGTAACGATACTTCTCATCTAAGCTCTGAATACACGCATGTAATTCTCTATCTTGTTCATCAACTAGAATTTTGTAATCGGATCCCGTCGAATGAGACATAGACACTCCTTCTTTAGCTTTTTGTTCCTTAGACCGTTCCACTCCTTGTTTCCGGTAATGATCGCGTGTCGCGTTTAAAGTTACTTTATAGAGCCATGTTGTAAATCGTTCTTGATTGAACTGATGTAAAAATCGATAAAGACGTATAAAAACTTCTTGAGATATGTCGGGCACGTCGTGATACTGTGCACCACATTGAAAAGCAAACCGTTCCACTGTTGTTCCGTAGTGAGCGATAAGTTGTTCATAGGCATCTATATCTCCTTGTTGCGCCGCTTCAATCAGATTGGCTGTCACATATTTCCCCCCTTAGCTATGTATGGTACGAATTGAAACTGGTAAAAGTTACAGAAATGTACAGTTCTATTTAATACTTTGTTTTTGTAAAGAATTCATATACAATAAGGCAATTAGTTTTGAAGGTGGTTTTTTTATGAAAAGAGATTCATTTGGTTCAAAAATTGGATTTATATTAGCTGCTGCGGGTTCTGCAATAGGGCTCGGGGCTATTTGGAAGTTTCCTTATATGGCGGGGACAAATGGTGGAGGCGTGTTTGTTTTGTTCTTCATCATCGCTACACTGCTTATCGGGCTCCCTATACTACTAGCGGAGTTCTTGATTGGACGAAGAGGTCAGGCAGACGCTGTGACGAGCTTTAAGAGACTGAGTGAAACAAAGGCGTGGGCATGGATTGGCCGTGCCGGATTTGTATTTTCGTTCGTGATCCTTTCTTTCTACTCGGTAGTAGGTGGCTGGATCATCACCTACTTGTGGATATCGGTGAAACAACTCGTTACAACGTCAATGATTGACTATGAAGCCACTTTTACATCTATGATTTCGAATCCTTGGCAGGCTATTTTCGCCCAAGCTATTTTTATGTTTCTGACGATTTGGATTGTCTCGGGTGGGATCAAAGGTGGAATTGAAAAAGCAAGTAAATGGATGATGCCTGCGCTGTTTATCTTCTTTATCATTCTAGCGGTTCGTTCGTTGACTTTAGATGGCGCTATGGAAGGCGTTCGCTTCCTACTCGTTCCGGACTGGAGTGCTGTAAGCTGGGAGACAGCTTTGATGGCTTTAGGTCAAGCGTTCTTCTCATTAAGTGTGGGGGTCTCTGGAATGATCACTTACGCTTCTTATCTGTCGAAAGAAACGAATTTAGCCCAATCGGCAACTAGCGTTGCAGGGATGAATATTTTCATCTCATTACTTGCGGGTCTAGTGATTTTCCCTGCCGTGTTCGCATTAGGGTACTCGCCAGATGAAGGACCTGGACTTGTATTTATCATCTTGCCGGCTGTCTTTGAACAAGTAGCATTTGGTTCATTCTTTATGCTACTGTTCTTCATCTTATTGTTGTTTGCGACACTCACTTCTTCAATCAGCATGTTGGAAATTACAGTATCTATCGTGATAAAGTCAAAATACGACCGTCGCCGCCGAGCTGCATTCGTAATGGGTCTTGCCATTTTCCTATTTGGCATTCCTAGTGCCTTGTCGTTTGGTGTGCTTTCTGACTGGACAGTGGGTGGACGAACGTTCTTTGACAACGCCGACTTCTTAGTAAATAATTTTGGCTTACCTCTTGGAGCGTTATTCATTTCTATATTTGCAGGGTATGTCTTATCTAAATCGTTGACGCAAGAAGAATTGTCTCTTACACCCACTGTTTTTTCACTGTGGCGTTCATTGGTCCGATATGTAGCGCCAGTGATGATCTTAGTCATCCTGATTCAGAAGATTGTGGAGAGCTTGATGTAAATTGTGCGAGTTTCGTCACGTTTTCTGATTATTGCGCATTCAGAATTGTGGTAACATACCTTATATAGGAAAGGATGTGGCGAAGATGAATGTAGAATTAGCAAATCAGTTAAAACGACTACGTCAAGAACGCAATATGACGTTAGAAGACCTATCCTTGAAAGTCCGTATTGGCGTAGCAAAGTTGGAAGCCTATGAGACAGGTGCTGAAAAGCCTTCGACTCAAACGCTTTTAAAGCTTTCTAACGCTTTAGAAGTTCCTGCATCAAATTTAATGGACGGTTTAACAACCGCATAAAAAATCCCTGTGGAAAACGTTTCCACAGGGATTTTTGTTACAAGCTACATGTGACGGACAATTTAAGCGCAATGAGTTTGTACGCAATTTCCATACAATCTTCTAAAGGAATCCACTGTTCAAATGAATGCTCATAGACGAGTTGCATGTGATGCGCTACATCTGAAGGATGGGTAGCGCCTTGCAAAAACGCTACAACATCAGCCGCTTCTGCTGCATAATGATCCGTTCCTAATGAAAAAGGATCCCACTCCTCAAGAATTCGTATGGCTTGTTTGTTCATTTCAACTTGATGCATGTCTTCACCTTATTTTCTGATAGAGTCTGCTATATAATAGCATAGAACATACAAATTGGAAGGAGAATTGCCCGATGTATGATTTTACAAAAGTACATAATCGTAGAAACACCGATTCCATCAAATGGGATATGTTAAATGAGGTATATGCTGTAAAGCACGGAGAAGAGATTTTACCTATGTGGGTAGCAGATATGGATTTCGCCCTACCTCCGTTTGTAGAAGACGCACTAGTATCTAGAATTCACGATGGCGTCTTTGGTTACTCCTATCCCGGTGATCAAGTTGGACAAGCTATCTGCAACTGGGTGGCGAAACGTCATAACACGACCATTGAAAAAGAATGGTTAGTTTACGAATCGGGTGTCATTCCTTCAATGGCATTGGCACTACAGGCATTTACGAATGTTGGAGACCGTGTTCTTGTACATGGACCCGTTTATCCACCTTTTCGTAACACCCCTTCCAACCTAGGCCGTGAAGTAGTGACCTTCAGTCTTACAGAATCTGATGGTCAGTACTCCATTGATTTAGAAGGATTTGAACAGGCTTTAAAAGAAGACATCTCTGCTTTTATTTTCTGTAATCCACATAATCCAGGTGGTAAAGTATGGTCTCGCGAAGATGTGAAAGCTATGGTGAAACTCTGTCACCAGTATGACGTACTGTTCATTTCAGACGAGATCCATGCTGATTTGGTGTTCGCTCCTCATAAACATGTTACAGCTCTTTCAGTGGCAGAACACACAGATCACATCATCACGTGTATGGCCCCTACTAAGACCTTTAATTTAGCGGGGCTTCAAGCTGCTTACATGATTGTGACTGATGCGAGAAAACGAGAAAAGCTAAAAGAAACAGCTATGCATGCAGCTCATATGGGTGTCACCGTTCTCGGAGCAACGGCTATGCAGGCTGCATATGAACAAGGTACGGAATGGGTCGATGAACTTCTTGAACAAGTGAAAACAAACATGGAGTACGTCGCAGATCGCCTTCAACAAGAAGTACCTGAAATTGTTGTCCCTCAACCGGAAGCGACTTATCTGTTGTGGCTAGATTACCGAGCTCTCGGAGTGTTGGAAAAAGATATGATGCATGCCTTGTTACATGAAGGAAAGTTGGCACTAGAACCAGGAACCAAATACGGCCCAGAGGGTGACGGTTTTTTGCGAATGAATGTGGCGTGTCCAGCAGAAACTGTGCGTGAAGGTGTAGACCGCTTCATAGCAGCAGTGAAGAGCTTACAAAAGTAAAAAAAGAGCAAGAGCAGCCTTAATTGGACTGTTCTTGCTCTTTTTCTGCTTTTAATCGTTCTTCCAACTGTCTCGCTTGTTCAGCCTCGATAGCAGATCGTTTTAATAACCAACGGATAACAAATGCCGCTAGAATGAGTACAGCAACTAGTTGAAGCACGACAGGAATGTATTCTGTTTTATCTTCTGGGAAATAGAGATAGAGAAACAATAAATTCAACACAGAGTCATCTTCTTTCTGTATCATGATGTCGCCCTCATTGTACCACACAGTTTATATCGAAATAAAATAATGAGCACATCCCTTCCTTCGCCTTACGAAATGTTCTATAATAGAAATGATGAGATGCATATGTAGAAAGAAGGGATTTCATTGCACTCAAAGAAAAACTTTAAAATTATGTGGGGGACTAACTTCTTGGTCGCAAGCACGATGACCATGATCATGCCCTTTTTATCACTTTATATCGAAACGTTTGGAGAGTTTTCGGACTCCTATGTACAAAAATGGTCAGGGCTTGTTTTTGGAGCCACTTTTATTACCGCATTTTTGATGTCTCCTATTTGGGGAAGGATTGCTGACCGCTATGGCTACAAACCAATTCTTGTATTGAACGGATTCGGGATCGCACTGTCCGTCCTGTTAATGGGATTCGTGCAATCTGTTGAAGCGTTTTTTATTTTGCGTTTATTTATGGGAGTCGTAACTGGTTTCATTCCAACATCACTTGCTTTTATAAGCAGCCAGACGCCAAAAGAAGTTGCTGGTAAAACATTAGGCACGCTTCAAATGGGGAGTGTAGCCGGTACACTTTTCGGTCCAGTTCTTGGTGGACTAATGGCCGATACGTTCGGTTTCTCTTACACGTTTATCATTGCCGCTGTAGCTGTCACTTTAGCCGCGTTTATTGTCCTGTTCTTCATTCGAGAAGAAAAAATTGTTAGAGAATCGAATGCTCATTCTTTTTCACGAAAAACTGTCATCTCCGGTATCTTACATCACCGTCTGATCTGGAATGTCCTTGTGATTACGGCATTGATTCAAATCGGCTTGTTCAGTGTCCAGCCCCTATTGTCTCTTTATGTCGGAGAATTGACTCATGCAGCGAACATTGCTTTCTTAGCGGGTCTAGCTTTTAGTGCTGCTGGCGTCGGTAACCTATTGTTCACTCGTGCGTGGGGGAAATTTGGAGATACGTATGGTTATGAAAAAATCTTGATGATTTTGTTGGTGCTTAGCGTTCTCTTTATTGTTCCTCAAGCATTTGTCAGCTCCTTATGGCAGCTCGTGATTCTTAGGTTCTTGTTTGGTATAGCAGCTGGGGGACTTGTGCCGATCACTACTGCGATCATTCGCCGCGAGGCTCCTGTAGAAGTACAAGGCGAGTTGATGGGCTATAACACGAGCGCTCGCTTTTTAGGAAACATTATTGGTCCTATGTTCGGTGGATTTTTGGCGGGATGGGTCGGTATTTCTACTGTATTTGTAGTTACCGGAGCTTTGTTTGTTGTTGCGGTCATTGTTTTGACCTATGTTCAAAGAGCTCCTCAACAAGATTTTGAGGAAGTGTTACTTGAAGAAGAACTGCATATGAAAGCCACATAAGTCTAGAGTCGGATGAAAATCCGGCTCTTTTTTTCATTAAGTATGGTTCGTTTCTACATATATATAAGCCTTGGAAGTCGCATGACGCCTGGATTGTGACAAGTGCAATCACCCCTCTTTTACGTTATACTTTTAATTAGTGTGCATGATCACTCAACTAAAGAAAGGGGAATCTTTATGCTACTTTTCATGGCAATAGTACTACCAATTCTTCTTGCCATTTTTATTCCGCTTGCATATAGATCGATGAAATCGATACATACGGGCTGGTTTGTTCTACTAGCTCCTGTTTTACTATTCTTGTTTTACCTACGCTTCTTATCCCCTGTCCAACAAGGCGAAGCGCAGCTTGCACGCGCATCCTGGGTTCCCTCTTTAGACTTCTACTTTGATATCTATATTGATGGGTTAAGTCTTTTATTCTCGCTACTTATTACGGGAATTGGATCCCTAGTTGTCCTATACTCTATCTTCTATCTGGACAAGACGAAAGAAAATCTCGGCAACTTTTATGTGTACCTTTTGATGTTCATGAGTGCCATGCTTGGTGTCGTTCAGTTTGATCACACATTAGCGCTGTACTTTTTCTGGGAGCTGACATCTATTTCGTCCTTCTTACTGATCGCGTATTGGTATAAAAGAGATGCTTCACGTTTTGGAGCACTCAAATCCATGATGATCACGGTAAGTGGCGGCTTAATGATGCTTGTCGGTTTCTTAACCTTGTATGTATTGACAGGTACTTATTCGATTCGTGAAACGATTGCACAGGTCGATACAATTGTGGATCAACCTCTATTCACGGTTGCCGTCGTATTAGTATTACTTGGTGCTTTCACCAAATCTGCACAATTCCCATTCTACATCTGGTTACCAGATGCTATGGAAGCACCAACTCCAGTCAGTGCGTATCTGCACTCAGCTACGATGGTTAAAGCTGGTCTTTATTTAGTCGCTCGCTTTACTCCGGTCTTCGCTTATTCGGAAGTGTGGGTTTGGTTAGTAACTGGCATAGGATTACTGACTCTGTTCTGGGGCTCCTTATTCGCTGTCAAACAGACGGATTTGAAAGGAATTCTCGCATTTTCAACAGTCAGCCAGCTTGGATTGATTATGTCCTTATTAGGGCTAGGTGGTTTCGCTTACCTTGTAACTGGAGATGCAGTTGAAACCTTTACGTTTGCGACGTTTGCAGCGATTTTTCATTTATTCAACCATGCGACCTTCAAAGGCAGTCTATTCATGGTTGCTGGTATTGTGGATCATGAGACCGGCACTCGAGATATTCGCAAGCTCGGTGGCTTAATGAGTCTGATGCCTGTGACGTTTACAATCGCCATGATCGGCAGTTTATCCATGGCGGGTCTACCTCCATTTAACGGATTCTTGAGCAAAGAGATGTTCTTAGACGCCGTTCTTGGGTTGTTGCATGCTGATATTTCTACGATGACGGTTGCGTACCTTGTGCCGATTGTTGCCTGGGTAGCCAGTGTGTTTACTTTCATCTATAGCATCTATTTTCTCTGGTACACGTTCATGGGGTCACGCAAAGAAGAGCAATTGCCAAAAGTACCTCACGAGGCACCAATCGGTATGTTGATTTCTCCTGCTATTCTAGGCTCACTTGTCATTCTCGTATTCTTTATCCCTAATGTTGTTGGAGATTGGTTAGTGAAACCTGCCACGGCTGCCATTCAGTCCTCGTCGTTCGCATCCGCTGCTGATATCGAGTTTTACATTAAAGCATGGCACGGATGGACGTCACCTGCTCTTTGGATGACTGTTGGAGTCGTTGTCGTTGGCTTCTTACTCTATAAAATGTTGCCTAAATGGCAGTCTATTTACTCAAAATGGCCTGAGCGATTCACATTGAACCGAGGCTACGACACACTCATGGATGGTTCGTTGAACTGGAATCGCGCCTTGTCTGATCGTTTCATGACCGGTTCTATTCGCGATTACCTCGTGTATATGTTCGCGGGTATGGCTATTTTGGGAATTACAACACTGTTCACACAAGGTGGATTTGCGATTTCGACAGAAGGTCTTGCACCGATTCGATTGTTTGAAATTGTGTTAACGATTATTTTGGTTGGAAGTGTCATGGCTATTTTGATTACGTGGTCTCGTTTAACTGCTGTCATCGCGCTTGGAGGCGTCGGATACACGGTCGCTCTATTCTATGTAATCTTCAAAGCTCCGGACCTTGCATTGACACAACTTGTAATCGAGACGATCTCAGTAGCCCTGTTCTTAACAGCGTTCTATCACTTACCAAAACTCGATAAGCACTACAAAGGAAAAGAAGATACTAGCTTCCGTCTAGGAAACTTCTTGATATCTATCGCAGTTGGTTTGACTGTCACGCTAATCGGGATTAGCGCATATGCACAACGTCAAATGACTTCCATTTCAGAGTATTACAAAGAGACGGTTTACACAGAAGCTGGTGGCGGAAACATCGTCAACGTGATTCTTGTAGATTACCGTGGGTTTGATACGTTGTTTGAAATTGGAGTACTTATGATTGCTTCAATTGGAATCATCAGCATGATCACCCTTCGCCTTCAAAAGAAAAAGAAAGGAGTAACAGTTGATGAAATCGAATGATTTGATTCTCCAAACGTCGACACGCGTCGTGTTCTTTATCATTTTCTTGTTCTCCATTCACATTTTCTTTGCGGGTCACTACACCCCGGGGGGAGGATTCGTTGGAGGACTCTTGATGGCATCTGCCATTGTACTGCTTCTTCTTGCGTACGATTTTAAAACGGTTAAAGAAGTACTGCCCTTCAACTATCTGGGTATGACCGCAATTGGCATGCTGATTGCTTTAACTACAGCTGCCGGATCTCTAGTCTTCAATGTGCCTTTCTTTACCCATTGGTACGATTATTTTGATTTCCCTCTATTGGGGAAAACCTCTATTCATACGGCTATGTTCTTTGATATCGGAGTTTATTTAGTTGTTGTAGGAATTACATTGACGATAATTGAAATGATTGGAGGCGACAGCTGATGGAGATTATGATGGCCATTCTTGCCGGATTCTTGTTCAGCGCAGCCACCTACTTGATACTTTCGAAAAGCTTGCTGCGTATTATTATTGGAACTGGTCTTCTTAGCCACGGGACGCATCTCTTGCTTCTTACAATGGGAGGCCTTGGAGGCAAGTCAGCTCCTGTAGTTGCAGATGGTGTTACGGTTGCTGACTACGTGGACCCTCTTCCACAAGCGTTGATTTTAACTGCGATTGTCATTAGCTTTGGTGTCACTGCGTTTGCCCTTGTTCTCGCTTATCGCACATACCAAGAGATTGGTACAGATAATATGGATTACATGAAAGGCAGGGGTGAAATTGATTAACTTAGTAGTATTACCAATCATTGTGCCTCTGTTTATCGGTACAGTTTTACTGCTTTTCCGTAAAAGCTTACTTGCGCAACGTGCGCTAGGACTTTTCGGAGCGGCAGCGACACTTGTTGTTTCTTTGTTTTTACTTGCTAAAGTCGCCGAAGACGGGATCCAGGTTGTCACTTTAGGGAGCTGGGCAGCGCCATACGGAATCTCACTAGTATCTGATATGTTAAGTATTCTTCTAGTGGCGACTGCGAGTCTTCTGACTTTACTTGTGTTATGGTATTCCGTTTATTCTCTGGGTGAAAAAAGAGAATTGTCATTCTTCTACCCAGCGACACTTTTCATGTTGACTGGGATCAATGGTGCTTTTACTACAGGAGATATTTTCAACCTTTTCGTGTTCTTCGAGGTCTTCTTAATGGCTTCTTACGTTTTGATTGCACTTGGTGGCGAACGCATCCAACTTCGTGAATCGATGAAGTACATCATCGTGAATGTTGTGGCTGCAGCCCTCTTCGTTATTACCATCGGATACCTGTATTCGATTACAGGAACGCTGAATATGGCAGATCTTGCTGTGAAGCTTGGAGATATTGGTAGCATGGGTGTTATCTCTACTGTTGCTATCATGTTCCTCGTTGTGTTCGGTATTAAAGCCGGGATCTTCCCACTTTATTTCTGGTTACCAGGCTCGTATTACGCTCCTCCCCTGCCTGTTCTTGCATTGTTTGGGGCGTTACTAACTAAGGTAGGTATCTATAGTATCACGCGAGTATATACGCTAATTTTCACAACGGATGTGGCGTTCACTCATGACATGCTGATGATGCTTGCCATTGCGACAATCCTGTTCGGTAGTATAGGAGCCCTCGCCTATATGGACGTCAAAAAAATCATCATCTACAACATTGTGATTGCTGTTGGTGTTATCTTGTTTGGCGTCGCAGCATTTAACGAGGTTGCCGTTACCGGTTCTGTTTTGTACTTGATTCATGACATGCTGGTGAAAGCACTACTCTTCTTGATGATTGGTGTGCTGATTTTTATTACTGGGAAAACAAACTTGCGAGAAATGGGTGGCTTGATTCGTCACTACCCTGTTCTTGGATGGACCTACCTCGTAGCAGTATTTGCTCTTGCAGGAATCCCTCCACTCAGCGGGTTTGCAGGAAAGATTTTAATTCTTCAAGGCGGACTTGAAGGTGGATTTGTTTGGCAATCTATTGTTGTAGCATTGTCTACAATGGTCGTCCTTCTTTCTGCGATTCGTATATTCATCTATGCTTTCTGGGGAGCTGAAAAGTCATTTAATAGTCCTCCAAAAGCAAAGTATGTGAACCGCATGATACCTGTTGTGATTTTATTTGTGATCACTATGGGATATGGCGTATTCATTGAATTCTTAATGCCTTTATTCCAGGCTACAGGGACCCAATTGATGGATTCGTCACTGTATATTGATGCTGTGTTAGGAGGGGAAAAATAATGGCATTTCAAATACTGTTAAATGTCTTTATTGCGTTTGTATGGATGTTCCTGTCCAACTCCTTTTCCTCTGCCACTTTTATCATCGGATATCTATTAGGTTTGATCATGCTATTCATGCTGCGCCGATTCTTTACATCACGTTTCTATTTAGGGCGTGTTTGGGCGGTCCTGAAATTAGGCGGGATCTTTATCAAAGAATTAGTTGCAGCCAATATTGCAGTATTAAAAGTGATATTGAAACCGAAGCTCGAGCTGCGCCCAGCTATTTTTGAAATGGAAACGGAATTGAAGCAAGATTGGGAGATCACCTTGTTGTCCCTATTGATTACACTGACTCCTGGTACTGTAGTAGTCAATGTTTCTGAAGACCGAACAAAACTATATGTTCATGCAATTGATTTTGACAATATTGATGATGCGGTTGATTCGATTCGCTCTACATTTGAAAAAGCCATCTTGGAGGTGAGTCGATCATGACGATGTTTTTGTGGATTTGTGTGGGAATCTTAAGTTTTAGTTTGGTTGGCTTCTTGTACCGTCTAATGAAAGGCCCTTCTACTCCAGATCGTGTCATTGCACTAGATTCAATCGGGGTCGGCTTGATAACATTAGTAGGCTTGTTTTCAATACTGTTTGACTCTCCATTCTTCTTGGAAGTTATTTTACTACTAGCTATTATCGCTTATATCGGCACGGTGGCCTTCTCTAAATTTACGGAGAAGGGAGTGATTATTGAAAATGACCGAGATACTCATAAATAGTTTGATCATACTATTCATTGCGGTCGGTGTCTTTTTCATATTAGTCACCGCAATCGGATTGATTCGTTTGCCTGATGTCTACAGTCGCGCTCATGCCGCTTCAAAAAGTGCGACGCTAGGCGTGATGTCGATTTTAATTGGTGTGTTTCTTCATTTTTGGTTGATTGAAGGAAACTTTAATCCTCGCATTATTTTAGGGATCGTGTTCTTGTTCATCACAGGTCCTGTTGGTGGACATATGATGGCGAAGGCTGCCTATTTCTCAGGTGTGCCTCTTGCTAAAGAAACCGTTCGAGATGATATGGCGCCTCTTGTTGATAGAGAGGCCACAAAAAAAGAGCAGCTCTAGGGCTGCTCTTTTTGTATGCTATTTGAGTGTCGGCAAAGCTTATTCTTGTTCAGCTAAGCGCTCAATAAAGGTAGCTAGTGTACGAACCATGACACCCGTCCCGCCTTTAGGTCCTAGATCATGCTCACTTGATGTTCCCGAAGAACCTGCGATATCTAAGTGAATCCACGGTGTATTTTCAGCAAACTCTCCTACAAATCCTCCACCAAAGATCATATGGCCATCACGCCCAGGTGAGTTATTCAAATCAGCGACGTCGCTTTTTCGAATACGCTTCTTATCACTTTCTGTAAGTGGTAAGCGCCACACAAATTCACCTGTTTCCATAGATGCTTCCATGAACTCTTCAAACAAGGCCTCATCATTTGTTAGAGCACCAGTCTTGTCCATCCCTAATGCGACGATGACACCACCAGTTAACGTCGCTACGTCTACGATAGCAGTAGCCCCTTGTTGTTTTGCATACGTGACAGCATCCGCAAGTACTAAACGTCCTTCTGCATCGGTGTTCAAGATTTCAATTGTCTTTCCGCTCATCGATGTGATGACATCATCTGGTTTAAAAGCGTTTCCTGAGACCATGTTGTCAGTAGAAGCGATAACTGCGATGACGTTCTTGTTCGGCTTTGTTTCTCCAATGATACGCATAGCTCCTAGAACAGCTGCAGCTCCACCCATGTCGCCTTTCATACCGACGATACCGTCTTTAGGTTTTAATGAGTACCCACCTGTATCAAACGTGATGCCCTTACCTACTAACGCGATTGGATCTTCCCACTTATCCGTCACTTGATGCTTTAACACGATCAGGCGAGGCTCTTCAGTAGAACCTTGGTTGACTGCAAGTAATGCTCCCATACCGAGTTCTTCGATCTCTTCTTTACCTAAGATGTGTGTCTCGAATCCAAACTCTTCTCCAAGCTCGCGCGCGTATTCACCGAGCTCTGTTGCCGTTAGGATGTTTCCTGGCATGTTAACAAGTGTGCGAGCTTCATTTACTGCTTCTGAGTAGATCAGACCCACTTCAAAATACGAAACGATCTCTTGCTCATCTGCTTGAGAAAGAAGTTCCACAGCAGCTAAGTCATAATCTGTATCATGAGCTGTCGTTTTATAATCTAGGATTTGATAAGTACCCATTCCTAAGCCTTCGCCAGCTAAGAAAGCTACATCTTGTTCGGAAATCTCTTCGTTCACGAAAGATGGAAGCAAGACAGACACATCCGAGTAGCCTTTCTTCTGAAGTGTCTTTCCGACGCGACCGAATAATTGACGCAACGTGTCTTCTGTCAGCTTTTTACGGTTCCCAATCCCTGCGAATAGGATACGTTTTACAGAGGAATCTGTTGTGACATGGAACGTAGTGATTTCTTTTTCATTCGTTGATAGATCTTTAGAGCGAATCAGTTCCGTAATTTGAGGACCGAAAGTAGCCGTAAATGCATCCCAGCCTTCCACTTGTTCAAGATGTGTGCTAAGACCTACTACTAACGTTTCGTATTGAATCTCTTGTAAATTTACTTCATTTGTTAAAATAATCACAAACCATTCCTCCTTTGTGTATTCGTTTTCTATTATACCGATTCTATTTGGCTATCGCCAATTTTCCTGTGCTATACTACAACTATACACTGTTGAAAAGGAGCGAAGGCGTATGGAACTCTTTCAAAACGTCCCATTATGGGCAGCCTTATTTGCTATTTTCTTTGCTCAGTTCGTGAAAATCCCTATTCATTTTTTGTTTTCTAAAAAAGTAGATTTCGCTCTTTTCACTTCTACCGGAGGCATGCCAAGTTCCCATTCGGCTGCTGTTACTGCTTTAACAACGGCAGTAGCATTTGAGGAAGGTTTGGACTCTACGATGTTTGGCGTCTCTGCTATCTTTGCAGTGATCGTGATGTTTGATGCGACAGGGGTAAGATTCCAAGCAGGCCAACAAGCCATCATTATCAATCAGTTGCGAGCGGATCTTCATAATTTCTTTGAACATACGAAAGATTGGCCACAGAAGAAGGAAGAAGAGAAGATTCAAGAGTTGAAGACGTTACTCGGACATAAGCCGATTGAGGTGTTTATGGGGGCGCTGACGGGGATTGTTATTTCAATTCTTATTTATACATTGATCCTATAAAAAACCGGGATGCCAATTTTGGCACCCCGGTTTTTAGTTTAGAACATTTGATAGCCGTTCTTACGTAGATAGCGGCTGACTAAGCCTGCAATGATAGCTCCAACAAGACCGCCACCTAAAATCACATAATCTGCAACATGCAAATTGGTGATCTTTGTGACTAGTGCCGTAAAGGACGCTACCGGCTCTGTGAAATAATCAAAGAACCCTATATCATCAATGATGAAAATCACTACAATCGGATAGACGATAGCCATAAACCAGGTCATCCGTAAAAGCATATTGAGTAAGAAGCCAATTCCAAAAAACATCACAATAAAAAGCAAGGCTGATATAATCAGTTGCGGTAATGAAAAGTCCATGATTTTCCCTCCGTGTCATCTTGTTTAAGTGTACTCGAAGAGAACGGGCTTTTCAATGTAGGCAACCTTCATTCACCTGATTGTCAAAATTGGATTACTTCTTCCCTGAGCCTTGGCATACTGTACATGTTTCAGATCCACCAAGTCGTAATTGGAAATATCCGTTTCCTTTGCAATATGGGCAATGTGATGGATTAGCTGGTTTTTTGAATTGTGTCATATGAAAAACTCCCTTGTTTTAAGTTTTAATTTTCTGATAATATATCATATATGCAAAAACGTGTAAACAGATTCAACGGAGTTTTTTGAATATTCCATTTAAATGTTGCGAAAATGTGTCAATCTTCGTGTTCAGAAGCCGTAAATAATTTGTAACTGCTATATCCGAACACGGGACCTGGGTCTAATCCTTCACGTGTCTCGAACCCTGCTTCTTGATTCACTTTTAGAAATACTTTAATCATGGAAGTTGTTCTTTCGTCTTCTAAAAGTTGTTGAGGTGTCATCCATTTCGCTTCATAGAGTTCATCAAGCTGTGGGTCTGGCACTTGTTCAGGGTCGACTGGACGCAAAAAGAAAATTGCCATGTTGTCACTAATCTTTTCTTTAATGACTCCACTACGAAATCCAATGAGTTGAATCACTTGTGCATCAATGCCCGTCTCTTCTTTGATTTCACGAAGCACTGCTTGATCAACAGTTTCCGTCCCTTCAACAAATCCCGCCGGTAATGACCACTTTCCGTTCAGTCCACCGTAGCGCTTCTGGACGACCAACCATTCCCCTTTAGTATTAATGACAATTCCTGCTACCCCAAGCCAGACATTGCCTCTCTCTTTACGTGACATCGTATTCCCCCTTTACTGATTCTAGTATAACGAAAAAAAAAGACAGCTGCCTATTGGCAACTGTCTGATAGCAACTTATAGTAAGTTGAATTTTCCTTTTTTCATAACTAGTGGTGCGCCACCAATCATGTATAGAGCACGATTATCGATGATTTTCTTCATGATAGATGCTTTCGTTCCTGTGATCTTACGACCCATCACGTCTCCGATTGCATCGTGTTCACCAAGAGAACATACAGAACCTTTTAATTTTGGAACGAATTCGTGTGTGTCTTCATTGTTCATCAACGCGATCAAGTTGTCTGCAACTGTTTCAGCTTGTTGCATTGCAATTTGGGCTGTTGGTGGGTATGGACGATTCACTTCTTCATTGATCATTAAAGCGCAATCTCCAACGATGAAGACATCTGGGAATCCAGGTGCACGCATATCTTTGTCAACTTTAACACGAGCACGCATGTTTTCGATACCTGAAGTTTCGATTAGACGGTTACCACGGACACCAGCTGCCCATACAACAGTACCGGCTTTGATGAAGTCGAATTCTTCTTCACCTTTTTTAATTTTTACGCCTTCTGGAGTCGCTTGAACAACAGGAGTTCCGATTGAGAACTCGATGCCTTTTGACTCTAAGTGACGCACTGCATAGTCAACTAGTTCTGGATCAAAACCAGGAAGGACCATTGGAGCTGCCTCTACACAAAGTACGCGAACTTTTTCTTGAGGCACATCAAACTCTTTGCAAAGTTCTGGAATACGATTTCCTAGTTCACCCAAGAACTCGATTCCTGTGAATCCTGCTCCACCTACAACGATAGTCAGACGGCTGTCGTCTTTGACTTCGTCTTGAGACCACATTGCGAATTGGTATTCGATGTGCTCACGGATTTGGCGAGCTGCGCCAACGTTAGCAATAGAAAGTGCATATTTATCTAGACCTTCGATACCGAACGTCTCGCCTTCAAAGCCAAGACCGATAACGAGGTAATCATACGTATGCTCCCCTTTATCTGTTGTTACTTTGCGCGCGTTTACATCAATTCCTGTAACTGCTGCTTGTACGAATTGAATTTTGTCACCATTGATGACATTCTTGATATCGTAACGTACGTCTTCAGGAGACAAAGTTCCTGCTGCTGCCTCATGCAACCAAGTCGACTCGTAGTGATAGTCGTTCTTGTTGATCAATGTAATATCTGCATCGTTTGCATTTAATTTCTTTTGTAGATTTACGGCAGTTGAAAGTCCGCCATAGCCTGCCCCTAGAATGAGAATCTTAGCTCTGTTCATGGTACCGCTACCACCTTTTAATTATATTTTCACCCATTTGCCCCTTGACGGATGCAAACACTTACCTTCTATATTAGCCCTTTTAGTATAGAAGTTCAATGAATAGTTGTTTCGAATTAAACGTTTTCAATAATGAGAAAACTCATAGAAAAAACCTGCCGAATCTCGACAGGTTTCGTGTTAACAGTTCTCAGGTGTTCCTTGCTTTGTGGCAGTGCGGAATGATGAACCGCATCCACAGTTGGCAATAGCGTTTGGATTATCGATGGTGAAGCCTCCACCCATGAGCGATTGTTTGTAATCAATCTTTGTGCCCATTAGAATCGGAGCATCTTCTTCAGCCACAACAATTGGAATGTCATGCTGCAAGTCTTCTCGGTCGGCAGCCTCTTTATCATGAGTGAAGCTCATTCCATAAGAAAGTCCACTACATCCTCCACCGTTTACAGAAACACGAAGGAAAGCCCCCTGTTCTTCGTTGTGTTCCATCATTTCTTTAATACGGAAAGCCGCTGCTTCCGTCAGATCCACTACGTGTGTCATGTTCGTCTCCCACCTTTCTGTTCAAATGAAACAAAAAGACAAGGCCGGTGCCTTGTCTTTTAACGTGAATTAGAATACTTGTTCAACTTCTACAACGCCTGGTACTTCTTCTAGTAGAGCGCGTTCAATACCAGCTTTTAAAGTGATCGTTGAACTTGGGCACGTCCCGCAGGCACCAAGGAGACGTAATTTCACGATACCGTCTTCAACATCTACTAATTCACAATCCCCACCATCGCGTAGTAGGAATGGGCGTAATTTATCGAGTACTTCTTGAACTTGTTCATTCATCGTATCAGTCATTTCTTTCGACTCCTTTCACTATCCCTATTATAATTGGATAGAACAAAAAAATCCAATAAAGAATCTAGAGGGGCTGGGAATATGAAAGAGATCACGTTGACTGTGTACGGGGCAGACATCATCTGCGCAAGCTGTGTAAATGCACCTTCTTCTAAAGATACCTATGAATGGCTGGAGGCTGCGATTGGTCGAAAGTTTGATGCGCACCAGATTCAATTCCGCTATGTGGACATCGAGCAACCGAGCGAGTCTGATATCGATGCAGACTTTATTGAGCAGATTCAAAATGATGAGCTGTTTTATCCTTTAGTGACGATTGAAGATGAAGTAATCGGAGAAGGTTATATTCAGTTGAAGCCAGTGTATGCGGCTCTTGAGCAGTATGGGTATGTGACGTCAGAATAAAAAAGAGAGCTGATTGTGCGGATGCACTGTCAGCTCTTTTCGTTTATCCGTTATGTTTTTTGTAATACCATAGAAGGCCTGATTTCATGAGGCGCGCAATACGTCCTGTAACCGACATATCAGCCAAGTACGCAAATCCTTGCTTCTTCCCTAATGAACCCATGAAGCCCTTTAGCTTGATGTCCGGCAACTTCACAGGTAGCGTTTCGCCGTTCCACTTTGCTTTCAAGACTTGTACGATCTGCTCCGCCTGTTCTTCAGCCAGCTGAGCGCTTGGTGCGAACGGAAGAGATGCACAGTCACCAACTACATAAATATGTTCATCTAATGGTAGATGGTGGTGAGGTGACAAAATAACGCGACCAGTTGAATCCTTTTCACCTGGTAGTGCACGAACTGGTGCTACTGGCTGAATTCCAGCAGTCCAGACGACCGCATCGACTGGGATGGTGTCATCGTGGTTGTACAGCATGTTTTTTTCGACTTTGGTGATATTAGAGTTGCTGATCACTTCTACGTCGTTTTCGTCGAACCACTTTTTCACGTAGTTACTTAAACGTTCTGGGAAGTCACGTAAAATACGTGGACTGCGGTCAAACAGTTTGATACGAAGATCGGGACGCGATTCACGAAGCTCACTCGCAAGCTCGATGCCACTTAATCCGGCACCGACGATTCCCACAACTGAATTTGATGGAAGGTCGCCAAGTGTGCTGTAAGTTTGACGAGATTTTCCGATGGTCTGAATACTCATCGTGAACTCATCTGCACCAGGAACGCCGTGATACTTGTCTTCACAGCCAAGTCCGACAACTAAATCGTCATACTTAACAGCTTCTCCACCTTCAAGTAACACTTCTTTGTTTTCCGTGTCGATTTCAACCACTTCACCATATTTAATGTGAAGCTTTTCGCTGACCGGGAAACTAACGCGAACATCGTGATCTGAAACGGTCCCTGCAGCTAGCGCGTAAAATTCTGTTTTTAAGCTGTGAAATGATGTGCGGTCAATCAATGTGATTTCTACATCTGATGGCAAACTGTTAGGTAATAAGCGCAGTAGAATACGCATGTTCCCATAGCCGCCTCCGAGCAGTACTAATTTTTGCATATGAAAACTCCTCTGCATGCATTGTCTCATTTAGTATAAATGATTGTGAGACATTTCACAATAAGTCACAACAATTGACGACTTCGTAGAAATGCAGTAGCATCAACTTGTAGCGAGGTGAACACGATGAATCCCATGGTGGAATTTTGCATTAGTAATATCGTAAACGGTGCTCAAGAAGCTTTCGAGCAGCTGGAGAAAGATCCGAACCTGGATGTTTTAGAATATGGCTGCACGAGCAATTGTACTATTTGTGCAGATACGCTCTTTGCCGTAGTGAACGGGGATATCGTCCGAGGCGAGACACCTCAAGAGCTTGTCGATAATATTTATGCTTATATAGAAGAAAACCCATTATTTTAACAAAAGCAGAGCGCCACGTCGCGTCCTGCTTTTTTTACTGCATTAAGTCTGCTGCCGTCTCAACAAACCGAGTGATGTTCATACCGCTCGCTCGGATTGTTTCTGGTCTATCTACGCCCGAGTTGACATGAATCGTCGCGATTCCAAAGTCGACTCCTGCCTGCAGATCCGTCTTCATATTGTCTCCAATCAAGACCATCTCTTCTTTAGTACATCCCGTCTGCTGTTGAATCAGCTCCAACATGATAGGAGATGGCTTCCCGCAGAAGATGGCCGGTGTCTCCGTTGAATACTCCACGAGTCTTACAAACGCTCCGTTACCAGGTAGAAATCCTTGGTGCGAAGGAAATGCGTGGTCAGGATTCGTCGCAATGAGAGTGGCTCCTGCTCGAACTTCCAGACAAGCCTGCGCGAGCTTCGTATAATTGATATCTTTATCGATACCCATCACAACTGCATCTGCACCTTCATCGACCAAAGTCAGCCCTACAGAAGACAATTCGTCACGAAGTGCTTGTGTGCCAATAACATAGACCGTTGCATCAGGATAGTCGCGTTTAACGAAATGGGCTGCCGCCATACCAGACGTGTAAATATGACTTTCAGTTGTTACCACACCGAACGCTGCCAACTTTTCTTTCAGCTGCGTTCGCGTCATGGAGGCGTTGTTGGTGATATAGAATGGTTCAATTCCTTGAGATTTCAAGTACTTGATGAAAGCGACTGCTTCCGGAATCGGCTCGACTCCCTTATACACAGTGCCATCTAAGTCGAAGCACACAGTCTTATAGCTGAACATTGGAATCCTCCGGCAAGAAAGCTGACACTGGCCCCAATTCATTGACTAAATATTTGCGAACTTGGCCAGGAAAAGCACGAATGACAGACAAGTTTGCATCGAATACTTTTACCACGTTGTCACGGTCTACTGCATAGTATTCACGGACCACTTGTTTTCGAAGACCAACTATTTCTTTCAGACCCTTATCCATATCAGCAGTGACCACTTTTTCATCAACCAAAATATCGATGATGTCGTCATAGCTTCCAGGATCACGCATGATAAAGCCGTCAATCATCGCATTCCCAATATCCAAAATAGATTCAATAACGGAACCGGTGACGCGCTCTAGAATCAAATGACTTTCCGGGTACGGTTCCCACTGTTGCTTATTTTCATAAACAGCCAATAGCTCTTCTAAATGGCTGGCAATCACTTCAATTCGCTTTCGATCTACAAAGTACATAGAACTTCCTCCTGTTTCATTCAGTTGAATACGTCTCCTCTCTATAGTACCATAGAGCTGACTAGAACTAGAGGTGAAGAGCATGGAACGCTTTTATTTATATGATGACGTAGAAGACACGAAAACACGGTTTGTTAGCTTTACTGGAGAAACCCAGCGCTATGATTTGGCTATCCTTCAGAGCACGCGTTTCTTCGGAAAAGTATTGGTGATGGACATCCAGTTTAATCGGATGGCAATCATCGGAGCAGATGACGTGGAAGAAGAAGGCTATCTTGAGCACGCGTTTAACCGCAATGCAGAGGAAGCTGAAGAATTGCGTGACTATTTACGTGAACTATTAAACTAACAAACAAGCGATGCGGAAATCCGCATCGCTTTTAGTTTGGAATCAGATGGATAGCATTAGGTTCTACATTTAGAAATACTTGATCACCCAGCTTGTAGTTAGAAGCTCGAGAGGCCCATACTTTGGCGACTACTTCAAACTTAGACAGGGCTACCGTTACTAGCGCTGTATCTTTTTGCAGTTGAATGTGTTTTATCACTCCGAGGGTTCCTGTTTCCTCGAGACGAATCGCTTCAGAAGGAATGATGACGAGTTGATTGTCTCGAACTAGAGATGTCAGTGGAATCAGTGCAGCTGCATCTTGAGCAGCAAGTACATTCGTATGTCCTAGAAAACTTGCAACGTCTCGAGTATCTGGATGACTGTAAAGCGTATGTGGAGCTCCTACTTGCAGAATCTTCCCTTCTTTCATGACAGCCATGCGGTCAGCAAGTAAAAAAGCTTCCTGTTGGTCATGGGTCACACAGACGGTCGTAATCCCGAGTTGTTTTTGCAACTGTTTCACTAAGTGCTGCATCTCATCCTTCAATTGAGGATCTAATGCACTGAATGGCTCATCTAAAAGAAGCAGTTCAGGTTCAACGACGAGTGCTCTTGCTAGTGACACCCGTTGTTGTTGACCTCCCGACAATTCACTGGGATAGCGGGCTGCGAACGATTCCAATCCGACTTGGCGAAGTGCTTCTTTCGCTCTCCGAGTTCGTTCCGTTTTCGGCACTTTGTTCATGCGTAACCCAAAGCTTACGTTTTGTTCTACGGTCATATGCGGAAAGAGGTGCGGTTGCTGAAACATCATCGCAAAATGCCTTCTCTCAGCTACCACTTCTGTAATGTCCTGCCCTTTATGATGGATGGTGCCTTTGTCAGGAGTTACAAGTCCAGCTATCACTTTTAACAGCGTGGTTTTCCCGCAACCAGAGGGTCCAATCAATGTGAAGAACTCTCCTTCTTCAATGACTAACTCAAGAGGAGCAAGGGTAAATTCGCTGTCATACGTTTTTTCAATTTCTTTTAGACGAAGTACTGTCACACTCGACTCCTCCCCTTCTTTTTATAATGCCCACGCAGTGCCACATCAAGACTAATTACGAGGAGCAATGCCACTGCTGAGAATACAAGTGTATAAGCAGAACCAATCGACGTATCCCCTCCACTGATGTACGGGAACAATAAGATGGGAAGTGTGACAACTTGGCCTCCCCCAATCAATAAAGTGACACTGTACTGACTGAGCGAAATCAACATACTGAGTGTCACTCCTGCAACAAGACCTGCTCGCAAATGAGGGAGTATCACGAACAAAAAACGACTCCAAGGCCCCGCCCCGAGTAGCTGAGCAGCTTGTTCTGTCTCGCGGTTCATCGTTTCAAAACTAATCATGGCTGCTCGTATTACATACGGCATGGACGGTGCTAGATGAACCAAAACCACACCGAGAACTGTCTCAGTGAGGCCAAGCCGAAGAAACGTCAGATGAATACCCATAACAACTGCTAAAGCGGGAACAAAAATAGGAGCCAGCAAAATCGCTTCTATTGCGGCACGATAACGCAGATTCCCTCGCACAAGTGCATAGGCTGCCGGAACACTCACGAGTACATTGATCACCGTGACACAGAGTGCAATCCACAGGCTTGTCCAAATCGCTGAAAGTGTTCCGGAATTTTCTCGAAACACAGCTTCCCAAGCTCGAAAACTCCAGCCTTCTGGAATTACAAGAGGAAACCTCCAGACGCCTCCTAAGCTAGCAAGGAGCGCTGGGATAAATGGGATCACAAATAGGAAGCAAAGTAAGATCAACACACTATAAGGGACGCGGAGACTTCGCATCACTCCCACCCCCGATCATAGCTTTTACGATAGAATCGGTATGCAATCCAACCGAAGAGAAGCGTCACCACGGTTAGCAACCAGAAGATGGCAAGTGCTTGCGAGCGGTCTTCAAAATTCCCACTAGTATAGAGTTGATATGCGTAGACTGGTAAAGTAGCTGGGTACGTCACACCTAATAGATAAGGTACTTCAAATGCAGTCAACGTGTAGACAAATACTATCAAACTTGCCGTCAGCAGAGCTGGTCGGATGGCTGGAAGTAATATTGTGGAAATGTAGTTCCAAGGACGGGCTCCATAGATTCGAGCCGTATCGTACCAACCACTACCGATCCTCGCTAACACGGGATAAAGTAAGAGAGCGACAAATGGCGCTTCTTTCCAAGCATACGTGACTACCATTCCCCATCCGAACGCATCATTGACTATTACAGGAAACTCAGCCGGGGCATCGATCCAACCGACTGCGTAGGCCAGTCGAGCCATCAAGCCACTTTGAGAGAATACTAACACCATAAAGTACCCTGCTGCGAGATGCGGGATTGTTAATGGAAGTTGTAGCAATCGAAGTAGCCAAGGTCGCTTTGAGCGTAGTTGAAAAGCATACAAGACAAGTGCGAGAGTGATACCTAGGATGCTGGCAAAGATAGTAGATAACAGAGCAACTCGCAAATTCAGAAAAAGAGAGTCTTGAAACGCACGCTCTGCGAGTGCTTGTTGATAAAATGAAAGACGCAGCGTATCTTGTCCAATTGCCGGAAAATAGCCAAAGCTTTTTAATAATCCGTCTGCCAATCCGCCGAAGAACAGCGTAATTGTAAGAAGGAATGCAGGTAAGACGAACAATGCATACTTATTCCTGCGCCACATGCTCAAGCCAACTTTCCTCAATCCATTCTACGTAGATCGAAGGAATTTCTGGTAACCGATTTTGTTCCATTTCACGAATCGGTACCGTCGCTTCTCCTAAATCAATTGCAGAAAACAGCTGTTGCTCTTCTTCAGATAGTTTGGCTAGCTCCACGACAGGCAAATCTCCCCAATTGGCTGGATCCATTTTCGCCGCCTGTGCTTCTGCAGATAGGAGTTCATTGATTACAACTAGTGCTCCTTGCGGATTCGGAGAATTATAGGGAATTGCTAAGTAATGGGTGTTTGAAAGCGTGCCTTCATCCCAAATAAAATTGCGAGTCGTTTCTGGGAAACGTCCATTTTGGACTTCAGCTGCTGCTTTGATAGGATCATAGGCCATCGTGAAATCCACTTCCCCATTCGCAAACAGTTGGTCTAGACGGGCAAGGCTTTCAGGGTAGGTCTCTCCTTCACGCCATAAATAAGGTTCAATGGCATTTAAATAGGTCCACGCAGGTTCTAAGAGTTCTTCGACTTCTTCACGTTCCATAAGAGCTTCTTCAAAGAACACCTCACTGCCTACTTCTTGATAGATGACGTGACGGACAAATGCACTTCCTGTGAAATCAGGCAGTGCGGGGTATGTAAATTTTCCTGGATATTGCTGCACCCAATCTTCTAAATCAGCAAGTGATTTGGGATAATCGGAACGTGCTTCATCGTATGTCATGACAAACTGAGCGGTGCCCCAAGGAGCTTGCAAATTTTCAACTGGAATTCCAAAGTCAGAAGCTATCTGTGGAACTTCCAAGTCGACAAAGTTTTGCACATTCGGTAGCTTATCCGAGAATGGCTTGCCGAGTAACTCATTATCTTTAGCTGTCTTAAAATTTTCTCCGTTGATCCACATAATATCGATACTGCCTTCGTTTTTTCCTGCTGTCTTTTCATCCAATACTTGCGTTAAGATTTCTTTAGTATCTGTCACCGGAACTCGGTTCAAAGTGATGTCATAAGTCTCTTCGACTCGAGGAATCACCCAGTTATCAAAATACTGGTTGATGGAATCGCTTCCTCCCCACATATACAGGTTCACTTCTGTGCCCTTCGCTTGTTCTTCGAATGTCGACCATTCTTGATTGAGGTCAATTTCCTGTTGTGCAGTTTGTTCAGAGCAACCTGCGATAACTAGAACTGCGAGAGTTCCGTTTAGCACTACTTTTTTCATAAATCTCCTCCCCCATCTGCTTGTTTCGTCATACGCTTTTTTAATAACCAACTAGCCAGTGTAAAGAGTAAAACGACAAGGATTGCTGCTGAGATGACGCGCCAGTCTCCATCGAGTAAACTTCCACCCAAAAAGTTATAAGCGATCGTCCCTGGTAACATCCCTAAAATCGTGGCCGTGATATATGCCACCCATTTGACTCTTGCGGCTCCAGCCACATAACTGACCACATCAAAATTTAAAAATGGAACGAGACGGAACCACAGTACATATAAAAACCCGTTCGTCTCCATTTGTTGTTGAGCAGCTGCCAAGCGTTTTCCTGGGACAGCTTTTCCCCAAAGAGCACGGAGACGCTCGGCCATAATGTACCCTACAACAGCGCTTAAAGTGGCCCCAATTAAAGTGTAGAGCGTCCCAAACCAAGCTCCAAACAAAATCCCTCCCGTTAAGGTTAGAATCGATGCAGGAAAGAAAATGAGTGGCCGCAACGCATAAATCACGATATAGAGGACAGGCGCCCAGGGACCTAACGATTCAATCCATCCAGAGAGTTCTTCTGCAGAAAATGCGGGAACATTGTTCACAATAACCGCTACTAGTAGAAATCCGGCCAGTAAGCCGATGACAAGCTTTTTGGAGCGTGTCATTTTTGTTCATCCAAGTAGCGCGATCGAATACTTTCTAGTCGTTTTCGATTGACGCCCGCATCAGAATAGCCAATACGAGAACCAGAACGGACATGGATCACCTCTTCGCCTTCGACTACTGCAAACTCTAAATCATCTTTAAAGCGCATGAGTTTCGTAGTCGCTACTGCATGGATATATCGAGGTTCTTGCTTCATCACTTCAATCTCGTCAAAAGAATCTAGTGTCTCAACGAGACGTGCAATAGATTCACCTTCTGAACCTTGGAATGGGAATGGTTCAATGTAGCCAGACTCTTTATCAGTCTGTGAAGAGACAGCGTTTGGAGTGCTTGGTAAATCGCGCAATTTTCCATTTTCAGCACCTAAATCTTTAGGGGTTGCCCACATTTTCATCATGCCTCCTGTAAGTAAAATTCCTGTTAGAGCTGCTCCTACTTTCCAATTCATCTTAGTCACTCTCCTTTTCACGCCACTTCGTCACTTGTTTGATGATTGGCTTATTCAGTAAATTGTCGACTGCAATTTTTTTCCCGAGCTTCACGAGAACTTCGCTATATGTCGGATAGGGATGGATGACACTTGCCATCTTGCCCATATTGATGTCGAGCATTTTAATCGTTTGAATCTGGCTGATGATTTCACCTGCCCGGTCTCCGATAACACTCGCACCTAAAATATCGCCCTTTTTATCTAAGATGAGCTTCACACTACCTAAGTTCTCTGGCTTCGTCTTTGCGCGGTCAAGCTCGTCAAATGAGTGCGTATATACACGGATAGAATCTCCGTGCTTCTCCCGTGCTTCTTTTTCTGACAAGCCGGAATGTCCGACCTCTGGATCTGTATAAGTACACCAAGTGACATTCGCATAATCAATTTTCCGACGGATCGGCAAGATAGCGTCTTGTGCCGCCGTGATTCCTTGAGCATTCGCCATATGAGATAGCTGATAAGGTCCAACTACGTCTCCGATTGCGTAGACGCCTTTTACGGTTGTCTCCATATGGTCATCCACTTTGATTTTCTTAGCATCAAATTCGATTCCTGTTTTTTCAATACCAAACCCTTTTAGCGTAGCTTGTCGTCCAAGTGCCACTAAAATTTTATCTGCCTGGATTTCGAAGGTGGTTCCTTCTTTTTCGACAGTCAAATAGATTTTCCCTTCCTGTTCTTTTACAGACTTCGCTTCTGTGTTGACGTAGACTGTGACGCCTTCGTCTTCTAGACGCTTTTTGATCATGGCGGCATGTTCTGGCTCATCGTTAGTTAACAGTCCTGGAGCTTTTTCAATAAGGTGCACCTCCGTTCCAAGGCGGGCAATAGCCTGTGCCATTTCACTTCCAATAGGACCTCCCCCTAAAATCAGTAGCGAATCTGGTAATACGTCTTGCTGAAAGAGGTTTTCATTCGTCAAATAAGGCACGTCTTTCAATCCTTCAATAGGTGGAACTGCTGGTTTTGAACCTGTCGCAATAATGACCTTTTTGGCTTCAATTGTCTCTCCGTTCACAACAAGATGGTGGGCATCTTGAAATTCTGCTCTCCCTTGAATGAACTCAATTCCCGCTTTTGCGAGTACTTCAGGAGACTCATTTTCATAAACTTGTTCCATGACGTGGCGAACTTCTTCAAGTATTTTTGCAGTATCCGCACGGTGCTCCGGAACGTGTTTTCGAACATGATGTATTTCTTTTGCTCGGTTAATCAACGCCTTACTAGGGATACAGCCAGACCATGTACATTCTCCACCTGGCTTGTTTTGGTCGATTAAGATCACTTTTTTTGAAAATCCTGCTCCGGTGAACGCAGCGGTCAGTCCTGCTGCTCCAGCCCCAAGGATCACTAAATCTGCTTGTTTTGTCATCTAAGGTACCACCTCTCTTGTCAAATGTGTGTATAATGTAATCTATACCATAATTCCATTGGAAAGCGTGATGAATATGCTTGATACCCATGCACGAAAATATGTAGATCCGTTTATTGACCGCACCGCTACCTCGCTATTAAAAGTTGGTCTCACGGCTACTCAAGTAACTCATATAGCATTCGTGATTGGTGTCACATCGGGGATCTTTATCTATCTTGGCCAACCTTTCCTCGCATTAATCGTTTTATGGCTCTCTGGATTTTTAGATGCTGTCGATGGATCCATGGCTCGAAAGACGACATCATCTGCTTGGGGTACATTACTAGACATCAGCTATGACCGAGTGGTAGAGATCAGTGTGATTCTCGGACTAGCGTTCTTGTATCCAGACTCGATGTGGGCTCTTTTATTACTAGCGTGCTCTATCATCTGGGCGATGACCATTTTTTTGACAGTCGGTGCTTTGACTGAGAAAAAAGGGATGAAGTCGTTTTATTATCAAGCGGGCCTTGCAGAACGAACTGAAGGATTTATTCTTTTCTCACTTATGATTCTATTCCCTAGTTATTTGACTTTACTCACCCTAGTTTTTCTGGCGGTAGAATTATTTACTGCGTTTCAAAGACTGAGTGAAGCAAGAAAGATTTTAAAGGACGGTGTCTGATGAAGACGATTGTATTAGTAGGAGCTGGACATGCCCACCTTCATATCATCAAGGCATGGCAAAAAGAACCTCTTCCGGGTTGCAGACTTGTAGTCATCTCTGCATCGAAGTATCAATATTATTCGGGGATGTTCTCAGGGTATGCGGAAGGCCTGTATTCAGAAGAACAGACACGTGTCTCTCTCGTTCCGTTCTGCCGAATAGCAGGAGCTTTATTTTATGAAGATTCGATTGAACGTGTGGACTCGCGCGTACGCACACTCTTCGGAAAGAGCGGGACAAGTTACAGCTATGACATCGTGTCATTTGACATAGGATCTACGATTGACATACCTGAAGCATTTCAAGATGTGTCTCCACAAGTAAAACCGACCCATGAGATGATGGACACTATCAATAAAATCCGGTCGACTGCTCATCCCATAATAATTGGAGGCGGGGCCGCAGCTGTTGAGATGGCTCTTTCGATACAGCACTGGCGGATGAAAAATGGTTCGACGACTCCTGTTCAACTCGTGAGCGCTTCTCCCCTTCTAAAAGGAACTGGAGCAGAATCCGAACTCCACAAAGTGGTCCAGCAAGCAGGAATATCATTGATGGTAGAAGATGAAGTAATTCGAATGGAAAATGAAACTGTACATACAAAGAACGGGAATGTATTGGAAGCGACCACTCTATTTTGGTTAACTGGCGCCTCCAGTTTTTCGATATTTCGTGACAGTGGCCTTTCCACGACAGATGGTTTTTTGAATGTCACAAGTACCTTGCAGTCCACAGATGAACCGACAATCTTTGCTGCGGGTGACTGTGCGCATTTCACTGCGTCCAAAACGAGCCTTGCCAAAAACGGAGTACATGCCGTCAAGCAAGGCCCTATTCTTTGGTACAACTTACAGGCACTAGTTGGGAACCAAAAGTTGCGAGTCTACGAACCAAAGTCACCGCAACTCTCCATTCTTTCTATTGGAAACCGAGAAGGCCTTCTGCTCTATGGCAATTGGCACTTTAAAGGAAAGCTTGCTTGGCGGATCAAGCATCAAATCGACACTCGTTTTATGAATAAGTACAAATAAAAAGAGAAGGTGGAATTATTCCGCCTTCTCTTCGTTCTGTTCTACTGCTAATTCTTCAGCTTCACCTCCAACTTCCACTGGAGGTGTAGGTTGCACTTGGATTTTACCAAGCTTTTTGATCAAAAAATACGCACAGCCAAAATTACAAAACTCTAAAATGTAATCATGGATTGTTCCGATTTTAGTATCGAAAGTAGCTTTTGGATTTTTGTCTTCATAAAACCCCCGAAGTCGTAACTGACCATAGCCCCAATCTCCAAAGATGTAATCGTACTTTTGGAGAACATCACTATAGCGTTCTTCTAAAGTTTCTTGATTAAATCCTTCTCGGAACTCTTCGACCACTTCATATTGATAGCCATCTAAATGAATACGTGTCAAACGCGTCACCTATTTCTGTAAAGCGAGTTCTTCTTCACCCGCCGCTTGTCGTTGTTTCGCTGCTGCATTGACTTGCTCATCCGCATGATAACTGCTTCGTACCAGAGGGCCAGCCTCGCAATGAGAGAAGCCTTTTTCCATAGCGATTTTGCGTAGTTTCCCAAACTCATGCGGTGTGTAGTATTTTTGTACTTTTAAATGTTTTTTCGTTGGTTGCAAGTATTGTCCAATTGTCATGATGTCCACGTTGTTTGCACGCAGATCATCCATCACTTCAATAATCTCTTCCCATGTCTCTCCAAGACCTAACATTAGAGAGGACTTCGTTGGAATCTCTGGCTGCATCTCTTTAGCGCGACGTAAGAATTCCAGTGACCGATCATAAGTGGCACGTGCCCGGACTCTTGGAGTCAAACGACGCACTGTCTCAATGTTGTGGTTCAAGATGTCTGGTTTCGCATCCATCAAAGTGCGTAGGTTTTCTTCTACGCCTCCCATATCTGATGGAAGCACTTCTACCGTAGTAAATGGATTTTTACGGCGAATCGCGCGTACCGTTTCAGCAAACACTTGAGAACCACCGTCTTTTAAATCATCTCGTGCAACTGCTGTCACTACAGCATGCTTTAAGTTCATAATGACGACACTGTCTGCTACACGTTCTGGCTCGGCAAGATCCAGTTCAGTAGGTAAACCTGTCTTCACAGCACAGAAACGACATGCACGTGTACAGACGGCTCCTAGGATCATAAACGTTGCCGTACGTCGTGTCCCCCAGCATTCATGAATGTTTGGACAGCGTGCTTCTTCACAGACTGTATGTAAATTGTTTTCTCGCATTAGTTTCTTAAGACCTGTATACTCTTCGTTCGTATTCAGTTTGATTTTCAGCCATTCGGGTTTGCGCTCGCGCTCCGATGTGGGTTTACAAGATGTCATTGCGGTTGCCTCCATCCTTCTGTCTATCCTGATGTCAATATATCATACTTTAGACTTCCTCACAATTCACGCTGCTACTAAAAATACCAGCCCGGGGGCTGGTATTTAATCAAGCAGTTTGCGCTTGTGCTTTTTCTTTTGCTGTCCAAAAAACAAATAATACAACGAGTAATAAAACCACAACACCAAGGCCGATCCAAGCAGAACCCGTGAAGCCTAATACCAGATAACCTATAGTTGCAATCACCGCGCTGATGATGGCATAAGGAAGTTGTGTTGTCACATGATCATACAGATTCGAACCTGCTCCTGTCGCTGACATGATGGTCGTGTCTGAGATGGGTGAACAGTGATCTCCGAATACGGCTCCTGCTAAAACAGCAGATAAAACAGGAAGTAGTAGTTCAGGATTCACAGCCATCGCAATATCTGCCCCGATAGGAATCAAAATACCGAAAGATCCCCAAGACGTTCCAGTTGAGAACGCCATGACAGCCGTCAATACAAATAATAGTGCTGGCAAAATCCACTCAGGAATGTTGTTGTTATTGACTACGCCCGCTAAATATTCTCCCGTTTGCAGTTCAGAGATCAAATACGTCAATGCCCAAGCAAACACTAAGATTAAAACTGCTGGCATCATCGAACGAATTCCGGAGATGAACGCAGTTGTAATGTGAGTTGCATCTGCCTCAGGGTTTTTACCAAACTGGCGGAGATACAAGAACAAGGCAACAGCCACTCCAGAAAGTCCACCGATTAAAAGTGATTTTGGAACATCTGTATTTTCAAAAATCGTGAACAAGTTCCATGAACCACCTGCCTGATTACCAGTTACAAGCATGGCCCCAATCGTTGCCACGATAAGCGTGACAATCGGAATCACTAAATCTGTCACTTTTCCGTGATTGTGTACCGGGAATTCTTCTTTCAATTCTCCAGCAACATCCTTCTCAGGATCGTATAGCTCCCCTGTTTCAAGCGCGCGTTTTTCATGAGACTTCATAGCAAACAGATCAAAATCAGTTGCAGCAACAAAGAATACAACCGCTAGTGCAGCTACTACATAATAATTCATTGGAGCCATCAATACAAAGGCTTCAAGCGGTGTGTATGCCACAATCGCATACGTTGTGAAAATCCCTCCAAGAAGACTGATGAGATACGCTCCCCAGCTAGAAATAGGAGAGACTACACAAACAGGTGCTGACGTGGAGTCAATAAAGTACGCAAGCTTCGCTCTTGAGATTCTATGAGAATCCGTGATTGGTCGAGCAATCTGGCCTACTGCAAGAGCATTGAAGTAGTCATCGATGAAAATCAAGATTCCGATGAATGCAGTTAATAACTTGGCACCTCGGCGCGTCTTTACTCGCTTCATCGCCCATTCAGCAAAAGCTCTGCTGCCTCCAGATAACGTTACAAGTGCCGTGATAACTCCTAAACTTAAAATAAATAGAAGAATAAAGACGTTATACGCATTGAATCCTTCATCCCAGAATGACAACTGGAACGCTGTCCATAATGATTTGGCCGACTCTACCGGCGCAAATTCGTGTAACAATAATGCTGCCGAGACAATCCCGACTCCTAGCGATAACAGTACTCTTCTTGTAATGAGTACCATAGCTATTGCCAAGATTGGCGGCAATAGTGAAAAAATAGTGCTTTCCATTGGCTTTTCTCCTCCTTTTAGGCGGAGTTACAGATTTAAAAGTGAAACAAAAAGCCAGCCTAAAAACTATCTTTAGGCTGGCTAACACGGGAATTCCCTTAACTGTCTCAACTGACTGTAGCTCTCCATTTGCCGAATGCAAATGACAGTGTTATTTTTATTCAAAATAACCCCAATAGAAGGTGGTGACGACACACTTCCATTTCGGCAAAGCTTCCTTTTTAACACGATCTTAGCTGTCAAACTCCCGTATCATACTCTTAAGCTCTGCGGCCTCTACCTAGATAATATTCAATTCCTTTTAAGCTTAACAAGAAATGAAACGTCTGACAACCCCTTATTTCTCTTCTGCTTTCAAAGGCACCTCAACTGACAGCGCACCATCTTGCCCTTTATTATAAATCTGCGGAACCTAACCTTGAATTAAACCCATTGCCACGGGAATTTTTTGTTCCACCGCCGTGATTTTACTTGCAAGAGGGACAATGACCTGCACATTCACTTGTAAGAGAATACTGATTTCCACATAAGCGTTGTTAATGCCAAACTCCCGTATAGTTGATTCTACTATAGATTGAACGTTTCCTACTACATGAAAGCGAATGGGAATCTTAGGTCCCAAGTTTCCTATGATGGGTAAGTTCGCTGCTTGAGCAAGTGGAACAAAGAACACAACCCCGCCTTCTTCTTGCATCAGGTCTTCTGCATATTGTTCGTTTGCACTTCTGCATACCGCAAATAAGTGGGAGTCAAACGTTCATTGAACCAGTAAATCTGTGCACTCACCAACATCACAAAGACTACTATCCAAATCGTGAATTTTGGATAAACAAACCACCGTTTCAGACGAGGCTTTTGGATCACGGTATAGCTTCTTTATCTACTATATGCTCAGTTCTTGTCTTGTGATGAATAGGCGATAAAAACATCGCGAATCGTCTCGGGCATAAAATAGATTTTTGGAAGCTCTTTAAATCGAGGGAAGAAGTAGCCAAAAGTGAACATATCTACTGTAACAAGCTGATAGTGCTCTTTAAGCTCTAATGCTCGGTGATTCACGTAATAGGTATCTTCTCTCTTCTCAAAGTTTCGGAACAATAATTTACCGAGCTGTTTTCCACGAAACCCTAATCCCCTTACTTCCAGAGTGGGCCATTTGTTATTTTGCGCTACCTGATAGGCCTCGATGAGCTCCGCTCCAGACAATGTGACGACACAAGGATTAATGGGATGTGGAAGCAGATCATGCATCGCCTTGGATGATACGTCACCAGTATCGAGGTTTGTCAGTAACAATCCCGCAGGATAAAGAGCACAATCAGCACCTGTATATGATAACAGCGCATCTCCCAGACGGTCACTAAGATCTGTAGCTTGTTGTAGGCTTGCCTTCAGAAATTTTTCATTAAAAAATACAGGACCACTTAATAACTGTTCCCCTTCGATTTGCCAATGTTGAGACGCTGCTTCATTTTCTTTTGATATATGCAGCGGACTGTTTTGCACATCTACTAATCGTGTGGATGTCACTGGACCATTCTTTTCAAAAGCTACTTGTGCAACTCCTAAAAACTGACCCCATTTGCCTCCGGCAGCTAGAGATGTTTCCTGAATCTTAAAGTTATCTGGGTACTGATGATGTGTATGAGCCCCTAAGATTAAATGAATAGCTGGGAAACGGCTAACCAATTCTTCTTCGTGCGACCGTCCTATATGCGCCAAGCAGATAAGATAATCCACTTGATCACTTAACTGGTTCACAACTTCAGCAGCAGCTTCTAAGGGATCTTTCACATGCCACCCAAGTTGTTTGTAATAGTCATCATAAGCTGCCGTCACTCCAAAGATACCAATTCGTCTGTGGAAGGAGGTCTCATGAATGACGAACGGTTTTACCCAGCTCGGACGATTGCCTTCAGTATCAAAAAAATTCGCAATGACCACTTGAAAGTCAGCTTCTTCATATAAAGACTCCAACTGTTGGTGAGAAAGTGTGATGCCTTCATTGTTGCCTATCGTGACGTAATCATAGCCCGCCTGGTTCAACAAGAGAACATTTCCTTTTCCTTCAGTAGCCTCTGTATAAATATGAGAACGATCAAGATGGTCTCCAAGGTCCATAACAAGCAGGTCATCTTCTGCCGGTAGCTGTTGTTTATATAATTCCATCTCTTTTAAAATTGTTGGCCAGTTTTCTAAGTGACTATGTAAGTCATTCGTATGTAAAATATGGAGCATCGACATGTCTTCACCTCCTAGTAAATCCCTTCAAAGATAGAGCGGATTCCAAGTAGTAACAATACGATTTGTAGCACGACGACAAGACTGTCTGAATTTAAGCGGTGATTTAAATATGCTCCGATTTTCGCCCCGATATAGGCAGCAGGTACGACGGGAATCGTATAGATCCAGGGTACGTTTCCTAATGAAATATGGGTGACTGAGTTGACAAGAGCAGACAGAAACACCATGAACATGGAAGTGGCTACTGCCACATGTGGTGGGAATAAGAACAATAACAGCATTGCTGGAACTAGCATGGAGCCTCCACCAATACCAAATAGTCCTGAACTAAAGCCTATTCCAAACGTTAAAAGAAGAGCAAACCAAATTGGATAGCCATAGATATAAGTACCCGATGCATCCGTAAATGTCGTCTTTCTTCCGTGACGCACAAACCACTGAACGGGTTTCAAATACTTTCTCACGAGTAACAACAAGGCAAGAAAGACCATCATGATACCAAAATACAATTGGAATGAAGGCAAGTCGAGTCCTCTGTTTACAAATGCACCGATCACGGTTCCAGGAGCGCTACCGGCAAAGAAGATGGCTCCGCTTTTAAAATCAACGGTTTTCTTCTTCATATACGCAATCGTCGAAGAGAGTCCCGTAAAAATCATCATGATCACAGAGAGTCCTACGACCGTCTGTGGTGTGATGCCATCTATAAAACCTGCAGCTCCTAAATAGACGATGGCAGGAACTAAAATCACCCCGCCTCCAAGACCAACTAAAGCTCCCACTACCCCACTAAAAAGCCCTGCAATTACTAAGACTATCCACTCCATTACATGTCTCCTCCAAACAAATCAAGTTGTTTCGGTGCCAATCCTTCAAATGAAACAGCTAGTTTTTGTTGGAGCTGTTTAGCATTCGCAGCAGCGTGTCCCCCAGAGTTATTGTTGAACAACACCATCGTCTGCTTCGCTTTTGAATCTACTTGTTGAACAATTTTTGCTAGTTCCTCAAGCTCGGCGTTATTGTAGTCATAAAGATAGCGGATTTCTCGCCAGTTTTTTCGATTTACAGGTGCTTGCCAAGCGGCCACATTGCGTCCATGAAAGCGAAACAGCGCTTTCTCTGCTGTCACTTCCGGAACGAGTGGAATACTTCCTTCACCTGATTGTGGTTCATCACAAATACTATGAATAAAATCATGCTCTCTTAAAAATTCGAATGTTTTGTCTCGGAATCGCTCTTCATACCAAGACTGGTGTCTGAACTCAATTGCCACATCAAATCCGGCTAATTCTTCACGAAGCTGTCTCAGTACATCGACATTTTCTTTTGTACAATCGAACCAAGGTGGGTACTGGGCTAGAACTGCCCCAAGTTTACCCGCTTCTTGATAGGAACTAAGAGCGAGCCGGTACGCTTCAAACGCCTCTTTCAAGGAATCGAAGGGACTGTCTCCTCGTAGATGACCCGTTAGTTGCTGATAGGTTTTCACTATGAATTGAAAGTCTTTTGGAGTTTCTTCGATCCATTTGTCATTGTTGCGTTTAGGTTGGACTGCATAAAACATTGCGTCCAATTCAACGATAGGGAAATGAGCGCTATAGTCTTGTAACTTTTGTTTTGCATTTCCCTGATACAAATCTGGATGGTCTCCCCATCCCGTTAATCCGATTTGAATCATAGACTCACCTCTTTGTATTTAGTGTACCACTTCCTTTCCCTTCTCCGCTCTCTTTCACACTAGGTTTACTGTCTAATAAAACGGGTACTATTTCAATATAAGTAATGCACATCTCGTAACTCATGCTAAGTGTTCTTTCTTGAAGGAGCGTTTGGCGGGAGGTGACAAGATGGAGAGATTCTATGGAATCGATGCACTACTTGACTATTTGAATCAGCAAAGTGACGAACGGTTTTCAGAAGCAGAAATTTTATTTCTGATCGAAAAACGTCTGATACCGCATTATGTGTCTTTTGGTAAACGCTATTCTTTCCAAAAGGAATATATAGATAGCTGGCTCAATTCGTACAGTAAACAAAAAACTCTGTTTCCCGGGTTCTAGTCCGGGAGCAGAGTTTTTTTTTAGATCTTATTTCTTTCCTGGAGGCGTCACTATTACTTTGAAGGTGACGGTTTGTCCACCGTATGCCGCTGTTACCGTTGTCTCGCCCGGCCCTCGTGCGCTGAGCACTCCATTTTTAATCGCTACAGCATTCTTTTTCGTGAAGGAATATGTCGCTAAATTAGTAACATCCTTTTCTGTTACTGTCTCCCCCACTGTTGTCTTCTCAAAAATCTTGAAAGTAGTAGATTTACCAGGAGCAAGTTTAATCACTTCATCTTCTGCCACTAGTGTAACTACTGGCTCCGGCTCTTCAAGTTCTCGTTCAAACACTAACGATGTTTGAGAATTACCAGCTGCATCCGTGACTGTCACAGAAAGAGCTGTTGTCGTTTCTGTCACTGGTAATGTAAAGGTACCATCTTCGTTTAATAAGAAAGCTTCTGGAGCTTGTTGCTCTCCGTTTTCAGATAGTGTATAGCTTGCTTTCAATTTGTCATTCAGTTTGTAGTCTAAACCGTATAGAGCCAATACTTCATTGTAGTCAATGTATTTATCCATGACTTGTCCAATGACTTCTTCTCCATTAAGTTCAGCACTAATTTCAGGCTTCGTGGTTTTTACAATGAATGGTCCGTCATAAGCTTGTACTACCTCACCTGGTGTTAATCCAGTAAAGTCAATCGTATATAAGCCGTCTGGAATCGTAGTAGCTGGAGCAGCCCCCCATGGTTTATATTGTCCTCCAATTTGTAACGTATACGAGCCAGCTGCAAGTGAAGCACCTGAATGGAGATAACCAATGTACCCATCTCCATACTCTCCACCTGTAGGGTTTTCGATATCCCAAATTTCAATAAAGTTTGTTGTGACAGGTCCTGTTAATGTGAAGGCTAATGAAGAGCTATCTTTTATACCATCTCCATTGAAGGAAACATCTTTTTCTGATAAGCGATAATTTCGAATCTCAGTTCCTGCTGCTTTTGCGAAATCAGCTGCAAATGGAAGAGAAATTTCAGTCGTATCATTTTTCAAGACGACGTACCCTAAGATTTCATCACCAGCTTTTGTAGTAGCTGCTGATGCAGTCAATGTCACGTTTAATGTTGCTTCCCCGTCAACTGTCAATGTCGGCTGATCAACAGTTACTTTTGCATCACCAAATGTTTTTGTTGTTTTCACTTCAACGGAATACGTTCCACCATTTCCTGTGAAGTCTTTTACTTGTACTTGTTTTGTAACCGAAAGATTTTGATCTAATGAACGCGGTCCAAATGTAATTGTCCCTTTTAAGTTCTCAACAATCGCTCCAGTCGCATCCACTACAGCTGTATCTTGTGCATACGCTAAAATTTCAGGGTGCGCAGCTGCATAAGCATCAACACGTCCTGCTCCTTGCGAGAACACATCGTATTTTGTTGTATCTAAGATTTTAGCCGTATTGGAAAGCGCGACTTTCACATCAAATGCATTCCACTCAGGATTAGCTTGTTTAACTAGGGCAGCAATTCCTGCAATGTGAGGTGTCGCCATAGACGTTCCTGTTTTGCGATCGTATGCTTCTGCATAGCTCACTTCTGGGAAGTCGGCTTTGTACATCGGGATTGTTGACATGATATTTGTTCCTGGTGCTGTCACATCTGGTTTGATATCAAAGTTTGGTGTAGAGGGGCCACGTGAACTTGATGAATTCACATCATCCCCCGCAGTTTTTGTGGTTGTGAAATTGTTGAATGTCACTTTCCCCTCACCTGCTGTCAATGCTGAACGGATTTCAGTTGCATCTGTTAATGACATGTCAAATGTCGGAAGAAACCCGAATGAATCTCCTAAAAACACATTCGAAGGACCTGGTGCACCTGTTCCACCAGCAAAGTTATGAATAATTGTTGCTACTGCCCCGTTTGCTTTGGCATTTGCAATCTTATCTACAAACGGTAATTCTCCTCGCGCAATAAGCGCTACTTTGCCTTCAACATTTAAACCTTCAAAATCTTTTGGCGAACCAACACCTGGTACCGCAATAATCTCAAATTCGCCATCAAGCTGTTGTGCTAAATTTTGACCAAACGTCGTACTCATTAGATTAAGTTTTTTTGAATAATTGTAGTCTCCTACAGTAACACTCACTGTACCTGCATGCATTGTTTCTGGGTTTGTCGTATTTCCTACAGCTATTCCAAGTCGCGCTGTTGCAGGTGTTCCCATTGTGCCACGATTCGGGCCAGAATTACCTGTTGCAATAACACTGATCACGCCTGCCATCATTGCATTATTAATAGCAAAAGATCCAGCGTCAGTTTCAGAGTTCGCACCTCCACCAAGCGATAGATTGATAACATCCATATCTTCGACGACTGATGTCTCAATTGCTTTGACGATACCAGATGTTGCTCCACTTCCATATGCTCCAAGAACACGGTATGCGTACAAGTCTACTTTAGGAGCAATCCCTTTGATTCCAAAGTCATTGGCACCGATAGCAGCAATTGTACCTGCTACGTGTGTACCGTGAGACGTGTAGAAAGAACTACCATTTGCATTGAATTCTGGGACATTAGCAGGTCGCTCAGAAGGAAGTGTCTCTGAAGCATCATCGTCTGCTCGCGGTGTTGCATAGGTAGACGAATGAAGAATAAAGTTCTTTCCGCCTTTGTAGATGCCCGCAAATTCTGGGTGATCTGCATCGATTCCTGTATCTAGAACTGCGACTTTAATGCCTTGTCCTTCTAATCCTTCATTCCACAAACGCTCGATACCTAAAAATGAATTACTCGTATTCATGAGCGCATCATAAGATTGTTCCTCCGATACGACTGTCTCACTAGCCTCTGAAGCATACACAGTAGCATCAGGCTCAACTAATGTAACACCTTCAATTGTTAGAAGTTTTGGAAGATCTCCCGCTTTTACAGTAGCTGCAAATCCATTTAATACTGTATCAAATTCATAGATTGTATCAAACGCAACATTTTTAGCCGCGAATGCTTTTTTTACTTTTGTTTGCTGTGCTTTTACATTTGCCCGTACTTCATTAGCGCGTGCATTCGAAAACTTTTGTCCGCGTAGTTCACTTTTCCCTTGTTGCAAGGATACTGGGGCTTGTGATAAATGGACGATGACGTCAACTAGCTCGTCGTCTTTCAAATTCTTTAAGCGATCATCAAGAACTGGTCCATTTTGTCTAAGTCGCTCTTGTTCAGCAATTGCTGCCTTTAACGCTAATGTACTTTCTGATTGCCCGAGTGGCTTCTGCTGTACCGTAGTAGCTGAAGCAAATGGAACAAACAAGCCAAGTACCATGACGAAAGCAATAAACAAGGTGAAAATCTTCCTACTTCTGATTTTTCTCAATCTTCATTTCCCCTTTTTCAAAAGTTTCACAAGGGTTTCTTCAAACCCTATGTCTCCACTAATTTAACATGGTTTCATCAATCAATTTCGATGTATTTTATGTTTTCAGAAAAATGAGAAATGATGAGTAGCTTATCGAAACGTGTTCGACAACTTAAGACCTTTTTAAATAAAATTTCGTTATTTAAAGTGTTCTATTGGACTCAGACTAAAAAAATCCCCACCACAAATTGTGGCAGGGAAATTTATCAATTAACCGATAGAGCCTTCCATCTCGAACTTGATAAGACGGTTCATCTCTACTGCGTATTCCATTGGAAGTTCTTTTGTGAATGGTTCGATGAAGCCCATAACGATCATTTCTGTCGCTTCTTCTTCACTCAAACCACGACTCATCAAGTAGAACAATTGCTCCTCTGAGACTTTAGAAACTTTCGCTTCGTGCTCAAGAGAAATATTGTCGTTCATGATTTCGTTGTAAGGAATCGTATCTGAAGTCGACTGGTTATCCATAATCAATGTATCACACTCGATGTTAGCACGTGCTCCGTGTGCATTGCGTCCAAAACGAACGATACCACGGTACGTTACTTTACCACCTTGTTTCGAAATCGATTTCGAAACGATAGTAGAAGACGTGTTTGGTGCTAAGTGAAGCATTTTAGCTCCAGCGTCTTGATGTTGCCCTTTACCAGCTAAAGCGATTGAAAGGGTCATACCGCGAGCGCCTTCACCTTTTAAGATACATGCTGGATACTTCATAGTCAGTTTCGATCCGATGTTTCCATCGATCCATTCCATTGTACCGTTTGCCTCTACAACAGTACGTTTCGTTACTAGGTTGTATACGTTGTTAGCCCAGTTTTGAATCGTTGTGTAACGGCAATACGCATCTTTTTTAACAATGATTTCAACTACAGCAGAGTGTAGAGAATTCGTTGTGTAAACAGGTGCTGTACATCCTTCTACATAGTGCACTGATGCGCCTTCATCAACGATGATGAGTGTACGCTCAAACTGCCCCATGTTTTCAGAGTTAATGCGGAAGTAAGCTTGAAGTGGTGTATCTACTTTAATACCTTTTGGTACATAGATGAAAGAGCCACCTGACCATACAGCTGAGTTTAATGCAGAGAACTTGTTATCAGAGGCTGGAATTACAGTACCCCAGTACTCTTTGAAGATATCTTCGTTTTCACGAAGAGCCGAATCTGTGTCTTTAAAGACGATTCCTAGATCTTCAAGTTCTTCTTTCATGTTGTGGTAAACTACTTCAGATTCATACTGAGCAGAAACACCTGCTAAGTACTTTTGTTCAGCTTCTGGAATACCTAATTTATCAAACGTACGCTTGATTTCTTCAGGTACTTCATCCCATGAACGCTCTGTCTGTTCTGAAGGCTTTACATAATAAGTGATCTCGTCGAAGTTTAATTCGCCAAGCTCTCCACCCCATTGTGGCATTGGTTTTGCGTAGAAAATTTCCAATGCTTTTAGACGGTAGTCAAGCATCCATTGTGGCTCCTCTTTCATACGAGAAATTTCTTCAACAATTTCACGTGTCAAACCGCGTTTAGAACGGAAAATCGATACGTCTTTGTCATGGAAGCCATATTTGTAATCGCCGATTTCAGGCATTTTTTTAGCCATAGTTTATTCCTCCGTTCCTTGATTTTGGTGTTGTACTCCTTTTTCCATTGCTTTCCACGAAAGCGTCGCACATTTGATACGTGCTGGAAACTTAGATACACCACTTAAAGCTTCAATATCTTCTAAGTCAATTGAGTCATCATAGTCTTTGCCTGTCATCATGTCTGAAAAGATTTCCGAAAGCTTCATAGCTTCTTCTACCGTTTTCCCTTTGACAGCTTGGGTCATCATCGAAGCCGAAGACATCGAGATAGAACAGCCTTCTCCGTCGAATTTAGCATCACGAATGATGCCATCTTCCACTTGAAGAGTCAAGTGGATACGATCTCCACATGTTGGATTGTTCATATCAACTGTTAAGGCTTCTTCTCCAAGCGACCCTTTGTTACGAGGGTTCTTGTAATGATCCATAATGACTTGGCGGTATAGTTGGTCTAAGTTTGTATTAATAGACATCGTTGAAATACTCCTTTGCTTTCTGCAGACCCGCTACAAGACGATCAATATCTTCTTTTGTGTTGTACAAGTAGAAACTTGCACGAGCCGTCGCAGAAACGTTGAGCCACTTCATTAATGGCTGTGCACAGTGGTGACCGGCACGCACTGCAATTCCTTGCATATCTAAGACTGTCGCTACATCATGTGGATGCACATCATTTAAGTTGAATGTAACAATTCCAGCCCGCTTAGACGGATCTTTAGGGCCATAAATCGTCAATCCTTCAATTTTAGACATCTGCTCCATAGCATAAGCAGCTAGTTCATGTTCATGTTGTTCGATAGCTTCTAAACCAATCGATTCTAAATAATCAATGGCAGCAGCAAGACCGATAGCACCTGCTATGATAGGAGTTCCCCCTTCAAATTTCCACGGGAGCTCTTTCCATGTGGATTCTTGAAGATCGACGAAGTCGATCATCTCACCTCCGAATTCTACTGGCTCCATAGCTTCTAAATGGCGCTGCTTTCCGTAAAGAACACCAATTCCTGTTGGACCACACATCTTGTGACCAGAGAAAGCGTAAAAATCACAATCCAAATCTTGTACATCGACTTTGATATGAGGAGCAGCTTGTGCCCCGTCTACTACCATTACTGCACCATGTTCATGGGCAATCTTCGTGATGTCTTTAATTGGATTGACGACTCCGAGGACATTGGAAACGTGCATAACAGAAACGATTTTCGTTTTCTCTGTGATGGCTTTCCGTACGTTCTCAATAGTGATCGTTCCGTCTTCTTCTAAGTCGATGTATTTCAACACAGCATTTTTCCGCTTCGCAAGTTGCTGCCAAGGAATAATGTTAGAGTGGTGTTCCATATAAGTGATAACAATTTCATCACCTTCGGATACATTCGCATCTCCGTAGCTTGCCGCTACAGTATTGATCGCTGTAGTCGTACCACGCATGAAGATCACTTCTTTAGTGGAAGTAGCTCCAATAAAGTTGCGAACTTTCTCACGAGCGCCTTCATAGCCTTCTGTGGCACGATTTCCAAGTGTATGCACTCCGCGGTGCACATTGGAATTATCTTGCTCGTAATATGCTTTAAGTGCATCAATGACTACAGTCGGTTTTTGTGAAGTGGCGCCACTATCTAAATAAACGAGTGGATGTCCATTCACCTCTTGATTTAAAATGGGAAAATTGCTGAGGATCGTCTGATTCATTAGCGCACTTTCCTTTCAATGACCTCCGTGAGCTGCTTTTTAACACCTTCAACTGGAAGTGCTCGTACTACAGGCGCTAAAAAACCATGAATGATTAAGCGCTCTGCTTCGTGCTTCGAGATACCGCGGCTCATTAAGTAGTACATTTGCATTGGATCTACTCGGCCAACAGATGCAGCGTGACCAGCAGTTACATCGTCTTCATCAATCAAAAGAATCGGGTTTGCATCTCCACGTGCTTTTTCTGATAACATCAAGACGCGTGACTCTTGTTCAGCGTTTGATTTAGAAGCGCCGTGTTCGATTTTACCGATACCGTTGAAGATAGAAGAAGCTGAATCTTTCATAACTCCGTGCTTCAGAATTTGACCTTCTGAATTTTTACCCCAGTGGATGACTTTAGTTGTAAAGTTTTGTTTTTGATCTCCACGACCAACAACAACTGTTTTTACATGGCCTTCGGAGTTGTCGCCAACTAAGTGCGTTACGTTTTCAACAATTGTATCGCTATCATTCATTAAGCCTAGTGCCCATTCAATGACTGCATCACGGTGTGCTACACCACGACGGTTTACATAAGCTGTATAGCCTTTAGCTAATACATCAACTGCTCCGTACGTAATTTTCGCATTGTCTTTTGCAAGTACTTCAGAAACGATGTTGGCTTGGCCAGTCGCTGTTTCGAAAGTAGACAAGTAATTTTCAACATATGTCAATTTGCTGTTTGACTCTGCTACTACCAATGTATGGTTGAATAGAGAAACAGACTCGTCATCTTGTACATAAATAACTTGAACAACTTCATCCATTTCTACATTTTTAGGAATGTAGATGAATGCTCCACCATTTAATAGAGCTGCATGGTAAGCAGTCAGTTTGTGCTCATCTGGTTTCACAACATCTGTCATCAAGTATTGCTTTACAAGATCGCCATGATCACGAATAGCCGTGTGGATATCTGTAACGATGACACCCTTGTCTTGAAGTTCCTGTGAAACAGAAACATAAGCTGGTGTGTTGTTGCGTTGAATATATAGAGTTTTTTGGTTTTCTGTATCAATTAGAGACTGGATGTCTTGTGGTAGATCAGCAAGTGTAGAATAGCCTTCGCTCTCTACTGTGTGTGCTGAGAATGAAAGAAAGTCCCAGCTCTTAATGTTTGTCTTATCCGGTTCAGGCATTGGCAGGTCCGCTGCTTGCGCAAGTGCAGTTAAGCGGAAATCTGTCATCCATCCCGGTTCTTGCATTTTTTCAGAGTAAGCGCGAATGACTTGCTCTGTTACTGCTAAAGTCGTTTCAACCGTCATGCTGACTGTCTCCTTTCTTATGCTTCTTGCCCAACAGTTTCGTCTTCAATACCTAACTCTTCTTTGATCCAGTCGTATCCTTGAGCTTCTAGTTTATGAGCTAGTTCAGGACCACCAGATTTTACAACGCGACCTTGCATCATCACGTGAACATGGTCAGGAGTGATGTAGTTCAGTAGGCGTTGGTAGTGCGTGATGATTAGGCTTCCGAAGCCTTCTCCGCGCATTTCATTGATTCCTTTAGAAACTACTTTTAGTGCATCGATATCTAGACCAGAGTCAATCTCATCTAAGATAGCGAATGTAGGTTTGATCATCATTAATTGAAGGATTTCGTTACGTTTCTTTTCTCCACCTGAGAAGCCTTCATTTAAATAGCGCTGCGCCATATCTTGATCCATTTCAAGGAAGTCCATTTTGCTATCCATCTCACGGATGAATTTCATCAAAGAGATTTCATCGCCTTCTTCACGACGTGCGTTGATTGAAGAGCGTAAGAAGTCCGCATTTGTAACACCTGTAATTTCACTTGGATATTGCATTGCTAAGAATAGACCTGCTTTCGCACGCTCATCTACTTCCATCTCTAATACATCTTCGCCGTCTAATGTTACTGACCCTGAAGTTACTTCATATTTAGGGTGTCCCATAATTGCAGAAGCAAGAGTTGATTTACCTGTACCGTTTGGTCCCATGACCGCGTGGATTTCACCTGTATTCAGTGTTAAGTTCACACCTTTTAAAATTTCCTTGCCGTCGATTGAAACGTGCAAATCTTGAATCACTAGTGTTGACATTATATACCCTCCATATCTAAGCTTTGAACGGATAATCCCATTCTAAATTATTATCATTCTAATCTTACAGCAATTAGAGGTCGACTGCAAATCATTTAAACGCTTGTCATTCCTGCATTTTTCATTTTCAATAGAAACGTCCTAATTGAGAATAAGTATCATGACGAAAGGCAAAAAAAAGCCTGTAGAATCAAGGTTCTACAGGCTTTTTGTACAACTTCTATATTATCCTCTGTGGGCTTGAGCATCAATTTGAGCAGCAATACGCATGCTTTTTTCGTGATCACGTTGACGGCGTTGTTCCACCTTCATACGCAATTCTTCACTTTGTCTCATTTCATCATAACCGAAACCATGTACGTCACGAAAAGCCAAATTCATTTTTTCCGTGTAAGGCTGTCCTTCTGGTTTGATAACTATCATTCCCTTCAGTTAGTATCTTACGCTATTTAGTGTATACCCACTAGCTAGCGAATGAAACCGTAGGAAGGGAATTTGGCCCTTTTGTAGCACTGTCTAGTTATTCTGTCACAGGTACTACTGAACCGCCCCACTCTTCTAGAATCCAGTCTTGGATTTCTTGAGAGTGTAATGCCTCAACAAGTGCTACGATCGCTTCGTTCTCTTCATCTCCTGCATTAACTGCAATTACGTTTACATATGGAGAATTTGAATCTTCAATTGCGATAGAATCTTCAATTGGGTTTAGACCTGCATCTAGTGCATAGTTCGAGTTGATTAATACTGCATCGCCTTCTTCTTGCTCATACATTTGAACAAGTAGTGCTGCCTCGTAGTTTGGATCGAATTGAATGTTTTTTGGGTTTTCTACAACATCTTCAATTGTTGCAGAAGTTTTTTCTACGCTCTCATCAAGTTTGATAAGACCTGCTTGCTCAAGCATAGAAAGGACACGACCGTGGTCAGCTACTGAATTACTCATTAAAATCGTAGCACCATCTGGTAATTCATCGATCGAACCGAATTTTTTAGAATAAAGGCCGATTGGCTCGATGTGGATGCCACCAGCATTCACGAAATCATAGCCGTTATCAGCTATTTGAGATTCTAGGTAAGGAATGTGTTGGAAGTAGTTAGCATCCAAGTCACCTGAATCAAGATCTTGGTTTGGTAATACATAGTCTTGGTACGTTTCAATTTCAAGCTCAATGCCTTGTTCTTCTAAGATTGGTTTTACTTGCTCTAAAATTTCAGCGTGAGGCACGTTTGATGCTCCAACTGTTAGTGTTGTATCGTCCCCTGATGAAGATCCGCCTTCAGATCCACATGCTGCTAATGCTAAAATGCTTGCTCCAAGTGTTATTCCTGTCAGTACCTTTTTCATCTCAAATCTCTCCTCTGTTATCGTTTATCTAATCGGTTAGTTAACCAGTCACCGATCCACTGGATAATAAATACAATCAGTAGAATGATAATTGTAGCTACAATCATCACATCTGTTTGGTTGCGCTGGAATCCGTCTAAGAAAGCTAAAGTTCCGAGTCCTCCAGCACCGATTACACCCGCCATGGCCGTATAACCGACAAGGGCAATAGATGTAACTGTAATTCCTGACACGATGGCTGGCATCGATTCAGGAAGCAATACTTTGCGAATAATCGTCCACGTTGTAGCTCCCATTGACTTAGCGGCTTCTAAAACCCCACGGTCAATCTCTTTAAGGGCGATAAGTACCATGCGCGCATAGAATGGTGCGGCACCGATAATTAAAGCTGGGAAAGCTGCGTTAGGTCCACGAATACTTCCAAGTAACAACTTCGTGAACGGAATTAATAAAATAATCAAGATAATGAATGGGATAGAGCGGAAGATATTGACAAGTGCTCCAGTCAACCAGTTTGCAATTTTATTGGACCAAGCTTGATGGGGTCCGGTCAAAAACAGCAGCAGTCCGATAGCAAGACCGAATACAAAGGTCAAAGCTGTAGAAATAGCTGTCATGTATAGCGTTTCATATGTGGCTTCCCACATTTTTGGCCAATCAACATTCGGAAATAGATTCTCAATCATGCTGAATCACCTCCGATTGTACTTTTTGTGCGTGTAAGTAACCCAATGCTTCATCGATAGCTAACGCATCTCCATCGATGTGTAAAAGCAGAGTACCTAGCGCACCATTTTGAGTTTGTGTAATGTTCCCTTGAACAATCGTCACTTCTAAACCGTATTGCTTAATCAACCGAGCAATTAGTGGCTGATCCGTTTGATCTCCTACGAAAGTTAACTTCACTAGTTTTCCATTCGGATACATTTCTAAGAAATGATCCACTGTGTCTGAGAAGTGAGCTCCGTCTGAGATCTGTGAAACGAAGCGTTTCGTGATGGCTTGTTGTGGATTTTTGAAGACGTCGATGACTTGTCCTTCCTCCACAACTAATCCATTTTCCATTACAGCCACACGGTGACAAATTTTCTGAATCACGTGCATCTCGTGCGTAATCAAGACGATCGTCAATCCAAGTTGTTTGTTGATGGTGACTAGAAGGTCTAGAATTTGATCTGTAGTTTCTGGATCTAGAGCTGAAGTTGCTTCATCACAAAGGAGTACCTCAGGCCGATTGGCTAGCGCGCGAGCAATACCTACGCGTTGTTTTTGTCCTCCTGATAACTGAGAAGGATAAGCTTTCTCTCGTCCTTCTAATCCTACAAGAGCAATCAGCTCTTTCACTCGCTCCGCTCTTTTGTCCTTAGAAACTCCCGCAATCTCCAAAGGAAATGCGATGTTTTCTTCTACAGTTCGAGACCAAAGTAAGTTGAAGTGTTGGAAGATCATACTGACCTTTTGTCGGAACTGTCGCATGTCTTTAGAAGACAGTTTCGAAACTTCTCTACCGTTAACCTCGATTTGTCCAGCAGTCGGACGTTCTAGTCCGTTCAGTAGACGAATGAGTGAACTTTTTCCTGCACCACTATAGCCGATGATGCCGTAGATTTCTCCTTGAGCAATGGATAGTGAAACATGGTCTACAGCTACGACTTTTCCATTCCCTGTCGTGTATTGTTTAAAGACATCTTTTAATTGAATCATATGCGCGCCGCCTCCTTTCTTTACTTTTTCTGCGGAACCTTTTATATACAAAAAAACCCTTTCTGCGCACAGACAGAAAGGGTCATCGTTTTATCAACGGATATCCATTCTCTCATCTCTCAAAGCGCTAGCTTTGCGTGACTTGGCACCATTTCACTTTCGTGACGGTTGCCGGGCTTCATAGGGCACTTCCCTCCACCTCTCTTTATAAGAGCGACGCATATTCAATTAGTATTGTTGTCAGTAATCGAATAGTATCATAGCTATTTTATAGCGTCAACTAGTTTCTATCATAATTTTTTATTTTTTCTAGTAAGTAAGGTACAGACTGAAATGCATAGATCTTTTCAATAGGTTCTTCGCCTTTTTGAATCAATAAACAAGGCACACTTTCTATCTGATGTTCATGCATGAGCTCTGGTGCGTAGTTTGCATTGATCTGAGGAATCTCTTCATCAATCAACTGCTCACAGACACTTAACATTTTAGACGCAACTTGGCACGTGCCGCACATCGGAGTGTAGATGTAAAGCAGCGAATAACCGCTTTCTTGCCATTCTGTATTTGTGATTTCTTTCATGTTCGTTCTCCACCTTTACTTGCCTAAGGTAGCAAATCTCCCGCACAATCTCAAGAAAAAAGCCCGCCGTAGTGGCGGACTTCATTAGCTGATTAATTCTTCGTACTGTTCTGCAGTTAACAATGCATCCGTTTCAGCAGAGTCTGTTGGCTCTACTTTCACCATCCATGCATTTTCGTAAGGAGATTCGTTGACGAACTCCGGGCTGTCTTCTAAGGATTCGTTCACCGCTACTACTTTACCGCTTATCGGTGCATAAAGCTCTGAAACCGTCTTAACGGATTCCACGCTACCGAATGCGTCACCTGCTTTGATTTCGTCGCCTACCGCTGGAAGTTCAACGAATACGATGTCCCCTAGCTCAGACTGTGCGAAATCTGTGATACCGATTGTTGCTGTGCCCTCTTCATGCTTTACCCACTCATGGTCTTTAGAATAACGAAGTTCTTTAGGAATACTCATCATTAATCTCCTCTCGACATCTGCAATTTTCTCTTTAATAGTGACACAATTTGAAGCTTTCGACAAGCTCTTATTTTGTCCAAGTAGCTTCAAAATCTGGCTCTTTAAACCCAACCGTCACTTTCTCGCCATCAGTTGTGAACGGCCGTTTGATCAACATACCATCTGACGTGAGGACGTCTAGTTTCTCATCATCAGACATGGTAGCTAATTTGTCTTTCAAGCCAAGCTCACGGTATTTTTGACCGCTAGTATTGAATAATTTTTTCAATTCCAGACCATTCGATTCAGCCATATTCTTTAAAAGCTCTCGACTAGGCGGTTGTTCTACGATGTGATGATAGGTATAGTCGATACCTTGTTCTTTCATCCATTTTTCCGCTTTTTTACACGTTGTACAGTTCGGATAGCCATACATCTCAATTGCCATGTCCATTCCTCCTTCAGTCTCTCTAGTACTAGTATACCGAGAAATCGTCCACAAGAAAAATCCCTGCACGAATGCAGGGATGGACAAACACTTATACTACGTATTTTTCAGCGTCGATCAACTTCACAGAAGCTTCACGTTTCTTAGTCACCAAATTGTACGGTGTGTTGCGCGTCAACTTACGAAGAGCCGATAGCATCATGCGCTGGTTGTCGCCGTCAACAGCAGCAAGCAGTGTATCTTTAGCATACTTTTCGATTTCTTCGAAAGCCTCTTGGCAATAGATCTCTGTATAAAGGATCTTCTGAGCCGCTTTTTCAGCTCCTACTTTTTCTAAAGCTTTTTCAGAACGAAGCAATGCAGATTCCATAGCGAAGACATTGTTAGCGATATTCGCAATGTTCACTAAAACTTCTTGCTCTGCATCAAGTTTCGCGCCAAAGCGCTGTGCTGCAAGACCTGCTGCAAGTAAACCAATCTTCTTCGCATTCTTCACTAATACTTTTTCTTTTGCTAGTGGCTCGTCGCCCACTTCTTCTGGCATCATCATCAGAAGCTCTTCTTGAAGCTTCATAGCTTGCTGAAGTAATGGCAATTCACCTTTCATAGCTTTCTTCAAGAACGTACCAGGAACGATCATACGGTTGATTTCATTCGTACCTTCGAAGATACGGTTGATACGTGAATCACGGTAAATACGTTCTACTTCATACTCTTGCATGAACCCGTAACCACCATGTAATTGAACGGCTTCGTCTGCAATGTAATCCAACACTTCAGAACCGACAACTTTGTTAATTGAACATTCAATTGCATATTCAGCGATAGCTGCTGCAATTTCTTTCCCATCTTTTTGTGCTTCTTCTGAAAGCTCGTTCATACGGTCTTCAAAATAACCTACTGTACGGTAGATTAGGCTCTCCGTAGCATAAAGTTTTGAAGCCATTGTCGCTAGCTTCTGCTTCGTCAAGTTGAATGATGAAAGTGGCGTTTTGAACTGTTGGCGTTGGTTTGCATAAGAGATAGAAAGCTCAAGCGCACGCTTCGCTCCACCTACTGTACCTACACCCAGCTTGTAACGGCCGATATTTAAGATGTTGAAGGCAATGACGTGGCCACGGCCTACTTCACCTAATAAATTCTCTACAGGCACTTCAGCGTCTTCTAAAATCAATGTACGAGTTGATGAAGACTTGATACCCATCTTCTTCTCTTCCGCTCCAACAGAGACGCCTGGGAAGTCTTTTTCCACGATGAATGCAGTGAACTGCTCGCCATCGATTTTAGCGTATACTACGAACACATCCGCAAAGCCTGCATTTGTGATCCATTGTTTTTCACCGTTTAATACATAGTGAGTACCAGCTGCGTTCAACTTCGCAGATGTCTTCGCTCCAAGTGCATCTGAACCAGAACCTGGCTCTGTCAGTGCATAAGCAAAGATCTTTTCAGCAGTTGCTGAGTACGGAAGGTATTTTTTCTTTTGCTCTTCGTTACCGAAAAGAACGATTGGTAGTGAACCGATACCTACGTGTGCTCCGTGAGTGATCGAGAAACCACCTGCTACTGACATCTTCTCAGCAATCAAAGCTGAAGATACTTTATCTAATCCTAGGCCGTCATATTCTTCTGGAATATCCGCTGCAAGTAAGCCTAGTTCTCCAGCTTCTTTTAATAGACGTACAGAATGTTCAAACTCATGGTGCTCCAAGTTTTCAACTACTGGCAATACCGAGTTCTTTACATAGTCCTCTGTAGTTTTCGCAATCATCTTTTGCTCATCAGAGAAATCCTCTGGTGTAAATACACGATCAGCTGTTAAATCTTCGATTAAAAACGCTCCACCTTTTACTGCTTGTGACATGTGAATGTCCTCCTTTTATAGTAATTCGAATACGCCTGCAGCACCCATACCGCCACCGATACACATCGTGACAACACCGAACTGCTTCTGTTGACGTTTTAATTCATGGATCATTTTAAGAGTTAAGATAGCACCTGTTGCTCCAAGTGGATGCCCTAGTGCAATCGCGCCGCCGTTGATGTTGACTTTTGTTACATCTAGATTCAACTGGCGAATGATTTGAAGTGATTGAGAAGCGAAGGCTTCATTTAACTCCCAAACATCAATATCTTCAATAGAAAGCCCTGCAAGCTTCAATGCTTTTGGAATCGCTTCGACTGGCCCAATACCCATGATTTCTGGTGGAACTCCTGCCGTTGCGAACGAACGGAATTTTGCAAGTGGCTTCAAGCCTTGTGCTTCCGCTACTTCACGGTCCATAACTAGTAAAGCTCCGGCACCATCAGAAGTCTGAGAAGCATTCCCAGCAGTAACAGAACCACGAACGTTGAATGCAGGACGAAGCTTCGCAAGTGTTTCTACTGTCGTCCCTTTACGAACACCTTCATCCATTTCGAATAGACGCGTTTTCGTCTGTTGCTTGTTGTTCCCGTCTACAAAATGATGCGTCACTTCTACAGGAACGATCTCGTCTTTAAATTTGCCAGCTGCAATTGCCGCAGCTGCTTTTTTATGAGACTCCACAGCAAAAGCATCTTGGTCCTCACGGCTGATGCCGTACTTCATGGCAACTTGTTCTGCTGTGTGCCCCATCCCCATGTAATACTGAGGTGCCGTCTCTGCAAGAGTCGGGTTCAATCGAAGTGTGTTTCCTGTCATCGGAATCATACTCATCGATTCCACACCGCCGGCAATGATTGCTTGAGCATGGCCGACCATGATGCGCTCTGATGCGTAGGCGATGGATTGCAAACCAGATGAACAGAAGCGATTGATTGTGATCGCTGGTGTCGTATCCGGAAGACCTGCAAGCGCGCCGATATTACGCGCTACATTCATTCCTTGCTCCGCTTCAGGCATTGCACAGCCCATGATCAAATCATCGATTGGTCCTTCATAGCCTGCTCGTTGTAATGTTTCTTTTACCACTAGCGCCCCGTAATCGTCAGGACGTACAGTGGCCAGTGAGCCTTTTTTTGCTTTCCCAACAGGGGTACGGGCTCCTGCTACTAATACTGCTTCACGCATGGATTGTTTCCTCCTTTTGATTTCGGTTAGTTACGAAGTGGTTTGCCTTTGACAAGCATGTGCTGCATGCGCATTTGTGATTTCGGTTCTGCTACTAAGCTCAAGAACGCTTCGCGCTCCAAGTTCAATAGATACTCTTCATCAACTAGAGTGCCGTATGGAACTTCTCCACCTGCTAATACATAAGCAAGTTTCTTCGCAATTTTCATATCGTGTTCACTGATGTAACCAGACAAACGCAAGCCTTCAGCTCCTACGAGCATCGTTGCGTAACCTGGTGCACCAGATACAGGAACTTTCTGACGAATCGGTGCTTTGTAGCCCGCTTCATATAAATGTAAAGCCGCTTGTTTCGCATCGTAGATCAAGTGATCCGGGTTAACGCTGACGCCGTCTGCTTGGTTTAAGAAGTTGTTTTCACGTGTTTCTTCACCAGATGTCGATACTTTTGCCATAGCAATCGTCTCGAATACAGTCGTAGCGACTTCCACGTAGTCCACTTTGACGTTGTTTGGTAGAGAGCTCAAATGCTTGATGTAAAGCTCTTTGTTGCCTCCGCCACCAGGAATCAAACCAACACCTGCTTCTACAAGACCCATATAAGTCTCCGTCGATGCTTGAATGTGTGCAGTCGGTAAGCAAACTTCTGCTCCTCCGCCTAGTGTCATACCAAACGGTGCCGCTACAACAGGTTTAGAAGAATATTTGATTTTCAACATCGCTTGTTGGAACATGCGAACAATGAAATCCAGTTCAAAGATGTTGTCATCTTGCGCTTCCATCAAGATCATGCCAAGGTTTGCGCCGACACAGAAGTTCTTGCCTTGGTTCCCAATAACAAGTCCTTTGAAATTCTTTTCTACTTCATCTACTGCAAAGTTGATCATCTGTAGAATGTCCGGTCCAATCGAGTTCGACTGCGAATGGAATTCAAGAAGTGCAATCCCGTCTCCAAGGTCGATCAAGCTTGCCCCACTGTTCTTTTTGATGACGCCGTGTTTCTTTTTATATGCCTTTAAATCAATGACTTTTTCATTTGTCGGTACCTTCGCATAGTCAGAACCTGTAAAGAAGTACAACTCGCCGTCTTCTTCTTTATAGAAGGAACTATGTCCTTGATCAAGAAGTGCTTGTACGAATGCTGGAATCTCGTGGCCTTCTTCTTTCATGTGAGCCACTGATTTTTCTACACCGATAGCATCCCAAGTCTCAAATGGTCCTTGCTGCCAGCCGAAGCCCCATTTCATTGCTTGATCAATAGCTACGATATCATCAGCAATCTCACCGTGAAGCTCTGCAGAGTAGCGAAGTACTGGACTGAAGATGTTCCAAAGAAGCTCTCCTGTACGATCTTTCGCGTAAACGAGTGTCTTCACTTTGTTTGCGAGACCTTTTTCTTGTTTCGCAAGTTCAAGTGAAGGCGTTTTCAATTTTTTCACTGGCTCATAATCCAGAGTAGATGGGTTCAATTCAAAGATTTCTTTATCCTTCTTGACGAAGAACCCTTGGCCCGATTTTGCACCTAACCAGTTGTTCTCCACCATCTGCTTCATGAAAGCAGGTGGATCAAACACCTTTTGCTCATCACCTGTCGTCTTGTCGTAAACATTTTTAGCTACATGTAAGAACGTATCAAGACCTACTACATCTAATGTGCGGAACGTAGCTGATTTTGGACGACCGATTGCAGGACCTGTTACAGAATCCACTTCACCTACTGAATAGCCGCGTTCGACCATTTCACGCAGTGTCACGAGTAAACCGTAAGTTCCGATGCGGTTTGCGATAAAGTTTGGCGTGTCTTTCGCAACGACGACCCCTTTACCTAAAACGTCTTCCCCGAAGCGTTTCATAAATTCGATGACTTCTGGTTTCGTTGTTGACGCTGGGATTACTTCTAGCAGTTTCAAATAACGTGGTGGGTTGAAGAAATGAGTTCCTAAGAAGTGACTAGCAAACGCTTCGCTTCTTCCCTTTGTCATATCTTCGATGCTGATACCTGAAGTATTCGAAGTGACAATGGTACCCGGAGTCAAAATGTCATCGATTCGAGCGAACAAGTTTTGTTTTACTTCCAAGTTCTCGACGATAACTTCTATGATCCAGTCGACATCTTTTAATTTCTCTAAATCATCTTCTAAGTTTCCTGGTGTAATTAATTGAAGGTTCTTTTTAGACGTTAACGGTGCTGGTTTTTGCTTCAACAATTTTTCAAGCGCGCCCGTTGCTACTGAATTACGAAATGCAGGCGTTTCTTTTGTCCATCCTTTTTTTGCATCTGTTTCATTTACTTCCTTTGGAACGATATCAAGTAAGTACGTTGCAATCCCGCTATTTGCCAAGTGCGCTGCAATTCCAGACCCCATGACGCCGGATCCAATGACCGCTGCTTTTTTAATTTGATATGACACTGAGATGCCCCCTTCATATTTTGAATGAATACTCATTCATTTTCCCTTAGTCCTAGTGTAGAACATATTTTAAATTTTCGCAATACTATTGTTAGTGCTTTGGATTTGTCTTTTAGTGGCTTTATTGTAAACTAAGAGTACATACAGAAAGGGAGTTGCTTTATGGAACCTATCAAAACAGTGGATCAGTTTAACGAAGTCATTAATTCAGGAAAAGAAGTCATGGTCAAATTCCAAGCTGGCTGGTGTCCAGATTGCCGTCGTATGGATATGTTCATCGACCCAATCGTGGAAGAATACAATCAGTATACGTGGTATGATGTGAATCGTGACGAGCTACCAGAAATTGCTGATAAATATGAAGTTATGGGAATTCCAAGCCTTTTGATCTTTAAAGATGGAGAAAAGAAAGCGCATCTACACAGTGCAAACGCGAAGTCTCCGCAGCAAGTAACTGATTTCTTAGAATCCGTGAATGAGTAGGAGACCCATTATGACAACTGAACAAGAGGTGCTCCAGTTACGAGAAGAACTGGAGTATTACAAATCGATCGTTTTTAACATGTCGTCTCCCATCATTCCGTCTATTGTTCCAAAGACGATTATGGTACCTGTTGCCGGTTACATCTACCGTGAACGTTTCAACAACATTGAAACTCACGTCTTAAGCTATATCGCCGAACACCGTGAAGTGGAAAATGTAATTTTCGATTATACAGGAGTTTCTACTGATGATGTCTCAAACTTTGATTTCAATGAACTTGCCATAGCCATTTCAAGCTTGAACAGTTCGATGAAATTGATGGGAATGCGTCCAATTTATGTTGGCTTCCATCCAAAACTGATTCAAGAAATCGTTCGTGCAGGAGTGCATGTCGAGATTGAAACCTATCAATCCTTCCGTAGCGCGCTGCAAGGTTTATTGCATGAGTCCAATGGGAAATTAAAATAATACGATTACAAAACGTGCCCCTAGAAAGGCACGTTTTTTTGGAGGTGTCTCTAAATGAAAAGAATCTTACCGTTTGAAGGGATGTCTCAATACGATGAACGTATTGAACCTATGCTGCGCTCTTCAGCTTGCGGACCGACCACTGCACATCTACTACTCAAACATCTCGGCCTTCCCGCACCTTCTGTCAACAGCCTCTATATTCTATTAAAAGGGACACGCATCGGTCTTTTCACACATCGCTTTGTGATAAATTTAAATCGACTTGTGGGACCTGAGTGGACTGCAGAAACTTGTACCTTACATGAAGCTCTTCAAGAAATAAAAAAAGGACGGCCGGTAGCCGTCAAGTTTGATAAATACTTTTCATTTGAGTTCGATCTTCAGTCTACGTTCGCCTACCACTGGGTCCCTATGACGGGCTATTCCGTAGAACAGGGAAAGCTCTATCTTTATGTACATGACAATGGCGGACCGAACCGAGAAAGCAAGCTTCGCAAAATTCTATACGGTCCCAATCATTCCGTCCTAACATTCGTCAAACTAGCTCCGTCAAAGTAGCTGACGGAGCACTTGTTTGTAGCCATTCTGGTTACAGAACTCTTTTGCTGAATGCGGCGCAGTTTCCCAGTACAGTTGATCGAGAGTCACATCAATCGGCACATCATCGCGAATGACTGCAAGTTGTTTAGAGATGGCAAGTAGCTCGCCTGCTTCATCTATTTTCTTGCGCTGCCCTGGCTTTAGCTCTTCTTTTGCCGCTAGCACCCCATCCACACTTCCGTACGTTTGAATCAACTGAAGTGCCGTCTTCGGACCAATACCCTTCACTCCCGGATAGCCATCGCTGCTGTCCCCCATGAACGCTTTCACATCTGGAAATTGATGCGGTTCAATCCCATACTCTTCTCGGAAACGCTCTAGATGATACGAGTCATAGATGGAAAATCCTTTTTTCGTAAATTCGATGGAAACATCGGGTCTTAATAATTGAAGAAGATCTTTATCCCCGCTAACTATCGTAAAGCGCCCTTCCCCTTGCCACTTCTTCGTGACAGAAGCAATCGTATCGTCCGCTTCCATTCCGACTACCCCTAGGTTCGCCCACCCAAGCTGCTCCGAAAGCTCTTGCGCCATATCAAACTGAGGAATCATTTCTTGAGGCGGTGCCGGTCGATTGATCTTATAACCTTCGAACAATTCATTACGAAACGTGTGCATCCCCTTGTCCCAAGTGACAACTACGTGACTTGGTCCAAAAATATCCCTTGCGGTTAACACGTGTCTGGCAAAGCCTTGTACGGCATTTGTCGGCAACCCCTGCTCGTTTACAAAAAATTGTCCTGACATCGCCGTTGCAAAAAACGAACGGAACAATAAAGCCATGCCATCGATGACGAGTATATGTGGTGTTTGCATAATAAAATCCTCCTTTATACTTCTCTCTAGTTTAGCTTAAGATCCCTCACGGGTATAGTGAGCCTATATGACTAGAAAAGGAGAATGAGTATGCACATACATAACGGAAATCTCTACTGGCCTCAGACGACATCTCCATTTGAACCACAACCTGTACCTGAACGATTGGAACACTACGATACGCTAGTAGTTGGAGGTGGCATGTCGGGTTCATTGACTGCTTATCAATTAGTGAAAGACGGGAAGAAAGTTGCTGTGTTAGATAAGCGTCAGTTCGGAACGGGGAGCACGAGCGCGAACACGGGCCTTCTCCAATATTCAAATGACATCATGCTGTTTGAACTGATTGACCAAATCGGAGAACAAGACGCTGTCCGATTTTATCAGATGTGTTTAGAGGCTATGGACGAATTGGAGAAAGTGGCTTCTACGATTCCTGGAAATGGGGACTTTATAAGAAGACCTAGTATTTGCTATGCAAGTGTAGAAGACGATGTAGCAAAACTCCAAAAAGAATTTGCAGCGCTCACAAAGCACGGATTCCCTTGCGACTACTGGGATCAATCAGATGTCGAGAAACACCTTCCGTTTTCAAAGCCCGCTGCACTGATTACGCACCAAGACGCTGAAGTGAACCCGCTGAAGTTTGTTCAAGGGGTTCTTACTAACGTAGAAGAACTCGGTGGTCACCTATTCCCTTTCACGGAAGTGACCGAAGTTTTTGAAACACCTGACGGATTAGACGTTCGGACTTCTAATGGAACATTTTTTGCTTCGACGATCATTTATACAACCGGATACGAAACGGTTCCTGTAGGGAAACGAATCGGAGCAGACATCAACCGCTCCTATGCCATCGCTACAAAGCCTGTAGATGCGATTCCAGAATGGTATGAGCGCGCCTTAATTTGGGAGACGAAGCGACCCTACTTATACGCACGATTAACTGAAGAAAATGCCGTAGTAGTCGGAGGTCTGGATGAAGACAAGCCGGAAGCTCCTTATTCTGACGACTTAATTGAAGAACGTGGCGAGCGTCTGTTAGCAGCGCTAAGTGAGTTGTTCCCAGACCAAAATTTCGAGATCAATGCTTGCTACGCGGCAAGCTTCGGTGAATCTATTGATAACTTGCCGTTTATCGGAGAACACCCGACAAAAGCTAACCACTATTACTTGCTCGGCTACGGTGGGAATGGAACGGTCTACAGCATGCTGGGATCTGGACTACTCCTCGATTTAATAAATGGGAAACCGAATGCAGATGCAGAGATTGTACAACTTGAGCGGAAATACGGAGTGCGGTAATAAGGAACAATGGGAGGGCCAGTCAATCGACTGGTCCTTTTAAATACTCCCGTATTGTACTTGATTCAATCCCAAATGTGCGCTGTAAATACCGAAAATGCTTCAGAATCTCTTCTAAATCTTGTATGCCTTGATCCGTGCGCTCCGCTAAATTATGAGGATGAAAATAGAGATGGTAATCGCGTCCCTTCATCGCCGTTACCGTCACACCCTATTTTGAACCTGTGCACCAAACTAAAATAGAGACCCCCGAAGAGGTCTCTACTTAGATATGAGTCTTTATTCTGCTGCAGTAATCTTGTAAATCGAACCGCCATCCGTGATGGCAATAAGTGCACCATCTTCAGTTACAAGAATATCGCGGAAGCGTTGCCCTTCATCAGCCAACAAACGTTCTTCTCCAACGACAATGTCATCTTCAATAACCACGCGCACGATATAGCTCGACGCTAAACCGCCGATGAACAAGTTGTTCTCCCATTCAGGGATAGCGGTGTTATCGTAGAAGGACATCCCACTTGGAGCAGCTGTTGGATCCCAATAATAGACGGGCTCAACAAAACCTTGCGCTTCGTGTTCCGAAATCCCCTCATTGATCAATTCACCAGAATATTCGATACCATAAGAAACAATTGGCCATCCATAGTTGTTTCCTGGTTTGATGATATTCAGCTCGTCCCCAGCTTGTGGTCCGAATTCAACAATCCAAAGGTCTCCTGTTACAGGGTTGAAGTCCACACCTTGAATGTTTCGGTGACCGTAACTGTAAATACCGCCAAGAGCGCCTTCCTCTTCAATGAATGGATTCGAATCGACCGGTTCACCGTCTTGTGTAATGTGAATGACTTTACCTAAATACGCATCTAGGTCTTGTGCACGTTCACGAATCGGATCATCTGAACGCTCGCCCGTTGTTAAAAATAAGTTGCCATCCTCATCAAAGATAATACGTCCACCATAGTGTAAGTCCCCCTCATATGCAGGTGTTGCTTGGAAGATGACTTCAAAGTCTTCAAGTGAAGTTTCATCTTCTGATAAAACACCTTTCCCTAAAGCCGTGACCGTACCGCCATCAAGATCTTGAGAGAAGGTTAAAAATACAAGTCGTGATTCATCAAAGTCAGGTGCAACAGTAACATCCAGTAAACCACCTTGACCTGCGTTGTTTACTTCCGGTGTGCCTTCGATTGGCTCTGAAACAGATCCGTCTTCAAGATTTACAATTAGAAGTTCTGCTGTGTCTCGTTGCGTCATCAAAATGCGGTTTGGTTCAAACTCTTCCATCCCCCAAGAGATGCCAAGACCCTCAGCGATGACTTCTACGTTCAGTTCTGTTTCCGTCTCTACTGCAGGTGCTCGTGTCTGTTCTGGAAATGCCGGTTCAAAATCAGTAACTTTCGGCTCCGTTTCTGCAGAAGTGACTTCTTTAGTGTCCTCATCAGTACCTTCCTCAGTTGTAGTACCCGAGTCATTCATTGATGGTTCGTCTGCCGTCTCCTCGTTGCTACATGCTGCGAGTGTTAGTAACAATAGCAGCATTGCAAAGAACATGAATCTTGACCACGAAACTTTTGTCATTGTTTTGCCTCCCCTATTCTAAAATAATTTTGTTATGATACCAATTTCAATCCCCTGAAACCAAGATTAAAACCTGTTCAGAGTTCTATACCCTAATTGGAGCTATAAATTCCTTTGAATTAAAGATATCATAATTATGTTTGAGAAAATAATATTTTGCTTATATTCACGTGACAGAGAAAAACTAACATGATTTTAGTACACAAAAAAACCAACTCGATTATGAGTTGGCCGAAAGATTCTATTATTTTTTGTCTTGTTTCTCTTGTTTCTTCTTCAAATAAGCCTCGCGAATCTGATCCAGCTTTTCTTTTTTGTTCGAAACAGCTGGTCGTTTACCGTCTTGATATTTATTAGCTAATGCTTTACTTTTATCGTCTAATTGATATTTTCCCATTGTGGTCACCTACTTTTATCTTAAAAAAAATTTGCTCTATCCTTCTAGTAAACCATTTTTAGCCAATAAAGTACAGGTTTCCGCGGATTGTTAGTCTTTTCAGTTATCACATAATCGATATGTAAAAAATGAATTCCGAACAACGTCATGTCGTGTGTCGCATTTAAAGTTCCATTATGTTCTTCTATTATGAAGTACTCATGAAGAGGCAATTTAAATACATAACGACCGATGGCAAGGTATGTTCCTGAGTCCCCAATCCCCCTGCTAGTTAGATGAAGGTGTTCGTTCTTCGCAGTCAGTTCGAGAATTCCGTGCATGGAAGAGAACGGCAATGGTAAGGCGATGTTCATAAAAGTTAACCCATCTGTCTCGTGCTTCGAATAGATTGCAACAAAGACCGTCTCCGCTCCGATTCTTCTCTGCCAGACTCTCGGCATGTCTCTTCCATCGAGCTGTTCGTCTACTAGTAGAATGTCGCCTGTCATTTCTATTTGAGAGGAGGAATACGGCAGATTGAGCTGTCCCATTCTTCGACTTATAAATTGATAAACAAATGCGAGGGGCTTGAACCAAGTCGCCCAGTTGATCGAGGCCAGTAATTGAAAGTTCTCGGTGCGTTCGTAAAAGCGTTTAATTAGCGGAGATAGGTTCTGCACATCTACATAGTCACGGAGATCATCTACTAATCCAGGATGTTGTACACCGGTCTCTTTTAACTTCCCACGGATTTTGCTGACTGGAAAACTATACGGTCTTTGATCGGTTGCAGGGCCATGTAATGCCCAGCCGAGCACCGTAAAGGAACCAAACACCAAACAATTCAACAAGCCGTGAAAAGCCAGCATGTCTGGAATTGTTACGATTGTAGTTCCCGTGAAGTTTCCGAAGGCATAGAGAAGCGATCCTAAGATGGTTAAACATAAAGTGAGAAATGACAGTCGAATTAGAAACGATTGAGCTGGTTGTAGCTTCAAGCGGAATACATAAAACGTCAACGCATAAATGGCTACTACATAAAGCGAAACCGACAGAATCTCAATGGTATAGGAAAACGTGATTCCAATGGCCACCGTCATCGGACCTGTTGCAATGATCAGCGCACATAGCTTATAGAGTTTCGTCATTCGAATGCGGCCCAGCAGCCCGACTGAGATGCAAAGCATAAATGCGGAATAATGAAAGTGGATAGCTGTTAGCCAGTTAGTAAGAGGACTAAATCCGGTCTCAAATTCTCCGATAAACGCAAGAAACCACATGCCTCCAATTGCGATATAGATGAGTCCTACATCAATCATGATTTCAGGTGTGTTCGTGAATCCTCGATTTAAAAAGCGTTCCACGCCTTTCCACGCAATCAACAAAGTGCCTATCAGGTAAATGATTGCACATACCATTTCGAAAGAAGCCGCCACATCCAATTGCAATGCCGTGACAGCCAGCATGCCGAGCGCTAGTATCGACTTATCCAGTTTGCTAAGAGGCATGACAAGTTGCAATAACGTCGGTATAAAAATGAGCTGAGCACTTGTTAAATAATATGTATATCCTGCATGTTGGCCTAGTCCGAAACTAATAGAGAACAAGACGATTCCCAAAACAATGAGCGGGTTAACGAGAGCGTTCTTTAAATTTACCAGCATACATCAGTATCCTTCCTAACAAACTGTTGTAAATCGATACATGAATGGTGTAGACGTCTTTCTTTTCATCATACCCCTCTATCACCGTGACACGCCCCTGCAGCAGATTCGGGATGGCGACTTCCTTCTTACCTAGCACCACTTTTTGTGCTCCGGAAGTGATCATCAGAAACCCATCTTCTGTGACATCGAACAATAAATCTGAATAGAATAGAGGGGCGTCCCCTAAATAATCTTTCACGAGTCGTCTCTCAAAATCGACTGTCATCTTCGCGTTAAATTTTCGAGTGACCTCTGGAAAGAAAAATGTCCGTTCCCACTTCACTTCAGCTTCTCCAGCTTTATTGATGTCGCACTTGTTGACGATAGTAAACGGAATATCCTTGCCACTCTCAGGAAACAGAAAGTTTAATTTGGCTGCGAACTGATAGAACGGGAGAAGCAATTTGCTGCCATTTTGAATCTCGCTCATGACGCCCTCCGCATAAAACTCCTCATCTAAAGGCAATGCATAGCGATGCTGAAGTTTCGGGTGCAGTTTTTGAAATGACTCCCCTAACAAAGTCGAGTAAATGGTCATGCTACTTCCCTCTCTTCCGTTTGCAGCTTTTTGCAGTCGGCAATTGCTCGTGAAGTAGCAATCCGACGATCGAGACTATCCACAAGGTCACATTCAGTGTGATGACATTGAACGGTGCAATCGCTACAGCTGGTTCCGCAAGGATTGCGCTGAGCGTCAAAAATGGGAAAATAACGACTTGTAGTTGTAGTAAACGCTTCTGCAGGTTCGGAACAAGCCAGCAAAAGCCAAACAATATCTCCGCTATTCCTACCCAGATAATCGCAGTGGATGCTTGAGCATAGTTCAGGGGAGATAGTTGCAGTAACATTTGGATTTCCAGTGGTTGCTGCGTCAGCACCTTCGGAACGAGTCCTTGATAGAGCCAGACAAATGCAAATAGAAAACATATCGCGTAGAACGAAAAAAACCTGCGATACTGCGTTTTCGGACTTTCCCCTACTTCGATCCAGCGCTTAAGTACATCAAAACTTAAAGCAGTTCCCCACCCCATTACCGGGCGGAACAACCGATCAAACAGTCTCCCGAAAACTCCAAATCGTACTTGATAATCGTACTGCGTTAAAAACGTAGTCCCGTTTTCATGAGGAATGTACTTCCAGTGACCTTTTCCTTCAGCAATCGGAGAAATTAATTGCTCCGTCCCAAATTGTAACGAAGATGTCTTTTCGCCACTCGCTTTCTCGTGCGTGCCTTTACTTTCACCCCAACCTGTCACTTGAACTCCAGGCATCAACTTTGTGGAATAGGTGAAGGTTTGCACATCATCATCCGGCAGCTTGTCATTGTATGTAATTGAAGTAAACCGCAGATCCCATTGGTCGTGCAGCTTCGGATCTTGGCTGTATTCCCAGACCTTTTCAATGGTATCTTCTATTTCGATTTCGACGTAGATCGATTTTGCTGGCATGGGCTTCACATCGTTTCTCTGATAAGTGATTTTGTTTCTCTTCTTATACTGATATTACCATTTTTCATTGAGTGCCAACAAAACAGTCTCATTGAAACTTTGTTCAGAGACAGTTTCTTTTACCATTACAAAAGTTTCGTTAAGTCACTATACATGCATTTCTTCTAGAAAACATCGATAATAAAAAAGTAGATCAAGGTGGAAACCATTATCCCCACAATGAGGAGTGTTACGATGGAAACAATCAAAGGAAAGACAGCGATCATTACAGGCGGCGGACGCGGTATTGGCCGTGCAACAGCCATAGCGCTTGCGAACGAAGGAGTTAATGTCGGTTTAATCGGTTTGAATCAAGAGAATTTAGATAATGTGGCGAATGAACTGAAAGATACTGGTGTCCTAGTAGCGACTGCTTCTGCAGACGTGACGGATCTTTCTGCAATCGAGCAAGCAATCGAACAACTCAAAAGTGAACTTGGCGCAATTGATATTCTGATTAACAATGCTGGCATCGCAAAATTTGGAGGCTTTATGGATTTGTCTCCGGAAGAGTGGCAGAATATTGTCGACGTTAACTTAATGGGCGTTTATAACACAACGCGTGCTGTACTGCCAGGCATGATTGAACAAAGCTCAGGCGATATCATCAATATCTCGTCATCTGCTGGGCAAAAAGGAGCTCCAGTGACGAGCGCGTACAGTGCTTCGAAATTCGCAGTCTTAGGTCTTACGGAATCACTTGCCCTTGAAGTACGCAAGCACAATATCCGCGTAACGGCTATGACGCCAAGTACCGTGGCCACTGATCTTGCGCAAGAGTCTAATTTGATTACTGGCGATGTAGAACGCGTCATGCATCCAGAAGATCTCGCTGACTTAATTGTCGCAAGCTTGAAACTGCACCCACGTGTCTTCGTAAAAAGCGCAGGACTCTGGTCGACAAACCCGGCTTAAACGGAATAAGTATGCTTACCCATGATGATATAAATTGACTTGGTTTAATAGAAATAGAAACGGCATTTCCGAAAAGGAAGTGCCGTTTTTTTGGTTTGATCGAGAGATAAGTTTTTTTGTTGATCCATTGCGGCTTCGATTTGTATACCTATTGAATAATCTTGAATTCCGGATTTGTTTTGGGGACAGGTACCTTTATCTAAGTTCACATCGTTTCTTAGATAACTGAATCCATCACTTTTGGACACATATGCAATCACAAGTTCGTGAGTGAAATGCCAAACTCATCAATCAAATCTTTAAATGCCGGTCTATGATTTCCGTCTCGCCCAACAACCGCTTCGGCAGTTATTAACGAGTTTAATACCGCTTCTTCTGTGGCTTCTCGGATGGCTCTGAATGCCAAATCCAAATCCTCTTCGTGAATTTGAGGAATTTCCAGTAGTTTTTCAGGCTTATAGTGTGGAATTTTTGTTGCTGTGGAAAACCCTATAACGATTTCCCCGCTCCCATGCGTAATGATAGACCCTGTTCTCGATAGGCCAGTAACCGACCTTTTGATAATTCGATTTAGTTGTCTTTCGGAAACTGGAAGGTCCGTAGCCACGATCATCATAATGGAGCCCTTGTCCTCTTCCTTATCCGAGTCTTCAATGGCAGCCTTCAGTTCTTCGCCAACAGCCTTCCCTTTTATCAGCAAGTCACTTAAAATACCAAAGTTCGAAAGCACCAAAACACCCATCGTGTAGGTTCCATGACTCATCTCCATTATTCGAGAAGAAGAACCAATCCCTCCCTTTAACGAATAACAGAGCATTCCAGTTCCCGCTCCAACCGAACCTTCCTCAAATTCAGAAGATGCATTTTCAAGTGCTTGAAGAATATGTTCCGGTTTAACCGATTTGGCTCTTATATCATTCAAAAACATATCGTTGCATTCACCGATCACAGGATTGATCGTGCCTGTAGTCTTTCCAATCTCCGGATTTTTCTCTAACATATAATCTATTAACGTATCCGCAGCCACTCCAATACTTAACGTATTCGTCAATAAAATGGGAGATTCTAACGTGCCTAATTCCGAAATCTGAATGGTCCCCATCGTCTTTCCAAAACCATTGATCACGTGACTCGAGGCAATCAATTTATTTTCAAAGATATTGTCTTGATGAGGAATAATGGCTGTCACGCCAGTTTGCACATTTTTCTCACTGAGTGTCACATGTCCAACCGAAACTCCTGCTACATCTGTAATTGCATTTAATGGTCCCGTCCCTAACTTTCCAATTACTACTCCATAGTCTCTGATTCGTTTTGGGGTTAGCATTATAGTTTCCTTTCTTTCTATACCATTTTTTGTAATTAGCATGTATGAAAAAATACAAATTCCTCAATGCTCAATCATAGTATTGGTATTTACCAAATTTATAATAAATTTCACGGCTACTTTTAATAGGAACGACTAACTATTATTAATTGATAACTAAGATTGCAGTAATACATTTCCTTCTGTACTTCTAATGCTTATATCCCTAGCTCATTTACCTTTTTTCAATAATGTCTTAACGACATATGCTCCAACTGTACCCAGACCTGTCAGAGCAACTGCACCGCCATTTTTCATACCTTTTCCAACACATTCTTTGCATAGTAATCCCCTTTTTGTCATATTAGAGCAGTCTTTATTTATACAAATTTTAAATTCAGTCTGACATGAATCGCATCTAAATTTATTTTCCTTGATTGTATTAAACTTCCTTCTACGATTACAAATAGGGCAATTTGATTCAATCATCACTATCACTTCCCCAAATAATTTTCGGATCTACTAGATAAGAAACCTTCACATTTTTAAATTGAGTATCTGACAGTCTGTCATGCATTTGATTGGCACTTTCAATAATGACTTCATTTTCCTTAACGCTATCTATTAAAGGTAATTTTCTTGTTTCTAATTTTTCATGTATATCAGATAATGTTATTTTCTCATCAATGCTTATGTCTTTGATATTGAATATATATACCAGCTTGTTCGCTAATTCCAAGGAATATAATTTAACTTTCTCACTAAGCGTAGTATAGTATCTTTTTGAATTTTGATATTCACCAATTACTTGATAACACGTTCCGATTAATCCTAAAGTCTGAAAATAAATTTCTATTAGAAACCCAAATTCATCAATTAGTTCTTTTGACTTTTTAATATAATTGCTATTATATTCCGTTCTATTTTTATTGAATATATCCCATACTTTCAGTCCTTCGATAAAATCTTCTTTAAGGCTATGTTGAATTTTACGTTTTAAAATGTCTTCAATTGTCGCTTCGAAAAAATTTGATAAAATTATTAGCTCTGCTATACAAGCATTAACTCTTTCAATAGCTCTCTGATTAGGAAGTGAATCTATCGCTTCTTCAATTACAGATTTTATTCCATTTAAAGTTGAAACCTTTTCTCGCCATAGAAACTCATTTATATGCTCTATCTTTTCATCAATAGCTTCTAGTCTCCTTGAAATTTCTGCCGCCTGCATTTGACCTGATAAAGTGCATATACTTCTAGAAATGTTTGAAAGAGCAGTTGTTTGTTTAGCTTTTTCTAAATGTCTTTCAGCTTCTTGCAGCTTAGCTTTCCCTACAAACCTACCCGTTGCAGCGTTTCTTATTACAATTGATCCTTTCTTTATTATCAAGTCTCCATTTGAAATACCTTCTTGAAATTCGGGTGTTACTATTACTTCCCACAAACTCTGAGCTGTTTCTCCAACTGCTTGAATTTCTTGTTTGAATTTTTGTTTACCTTGCAATGCTTTTGCTACAGCATCCATGATTTCTGGTGGTAATTCAAAATCATGTTTATATTTCTTTACTGAAGTATCATTTCTAAAGCTTATTTCGCCATTTTCAAATTCGACTATATCTTTTTTCTCCTCCTTCAAAGTAAACTCTCCCCTCTTTTATTCTATTCAGACAATATGATAGTAAATTAAAAAGCAACCAAAACTTAGTTGTTTATTGGCTGCTCTTTTGTTGAAGTGAACTTCAATATCATTCTTCATTCAGATACTCTTCGGTTTTAATTATTACTTGCAGATTGTCACGACCGTTCTCAATTTTTGATAAGGTTTCTAGACCAATGCCCAGTTTCCAAGCTAGCGCTCTTTGTATTAGACCCTCGGCTTTACATTTACAATTGACATCCATTGCTCATGATGACGGCAACCGGTAAGCATTGATGTCCTCATCCCAATCTTTTGCCCAGTCGTCATAATCTTTATTAAACTTCATGTCTATCTATGCCTTTATACCCACTAGCGTTCAAAGTTCTTCTTCTGTTTCATACATGAATCTAGGATATAAATTGCTTTTCACACATATCCTACATCTCTTGGTCAAATTACAGACAAAGTGTATTGACTTCGTTTCATCTGCTAATTTGAGTAGAACAATTAGGTACTGATAAACAAGATTAACCTACAGATTTATATTTCCATTTTGAATTTTTCATAACTGTTAGCGAGCTTATATGTGACGCCGTTCTCAAGTGCAGCAAAATGCTTCCGACCACATCTGATCTTTCCATCCTCTTTCATTCGAAGATCTTCCTGTTCAGTGCTCCCCTTTGTCTCAACAACGAAGAATAAGGTTTCTACTCCTTCTTTTTCAACCAATACCGCCCAGTCGGGATTGTAGTTGCCCAGTGGAGTGTCTATTACGAATGATGAAGGAAGCTTAACAAATAACTTCACGTCTTCATCAGTATTAAGCTTTTCTGCGAATGCTCGCTCTACACTCGAATCATAGCGAATGTAATTATAGACTGATTTGTCATTAGAAACTTTAACGGCATTGGCTTTCATATACCCAACAAGCTCCTGATGCTCAAATAAAGATTGCTGATAAAAGGCATGGTCACCAATTCGCTCATATTTGATTCCATCGATAATTAGCTTTTTCTTTTCTCTGTTAATGATTTTCATGACAGCTTCCATGAATGCTTGTGGATTCTTTTCGAAGTCCTTCAAACGCTTGGAACCAATCAAGATATCAACAAGTGTACGTCTTTTTAAATTTGTTTGTTCTTGTAAATAACGAAGGATATCTGGCAAACGACGTTTCTCTTCTACCGCTTCATATACACGCATGGTCTGTCCCTCACCTGAAACTCCAGACTGATCCACTTTTAATAAGGCATTTTCTCGTTTTATTTTCCTAGCCTTAAAGGCGTCTAGCTTTTGTATTGCATCTATACAACGGCTTTTAAGTAAATTAGAATCCAAATCTACCGAATACGTCGTCTTGTACTTTATCTGGCTCCATAGTTGATTAAACTCATCACTCAAGAGAACTTCTTTATTCAGTTTGATTTCCACTTCATCTTTCTTATTGAAAATCGGTAACCTCTTAATGGATTTTCTTATGACTTCTTCAATATCATGCTTTATTTTTTTAAATTCATCAGGAACAGCGAAAGTATCAGCTGCAATTGCTTCCTTCAACTTCGTTTCAACTTTTCCTTTTTCATCAAGGTAGTTTTCTTTTACAAGGAAGGAGTACACTTTTGCAGAATACTCACAGCCTACTTCTATAGACTCTCCAGTAAGCTGATCGGTCATGATGATCGTAGAGAAGGATTGTTCTTCAAGATATCCAAACTTCACACCAGTTTCATCTTCCATTTCCTTTTGAAGTGACTCTGCGAAATCTTGGTACGACTCATTTGCAATTACTGTAAGAACATTGATATTTTCATCATACTGTCTTTGCCCATCTTGATTTACGGATAAGCGCAAGCCGCGACCAATTTTTTGCCGCTTAGTGAAAGGGTCCTTTGTTTCAACTAAAGTGCAGATTTGGAAGACGTTTGGGTTATCCCATCCTTCTTTAAGCGCAGAGTGGGAAAAGATAAATCGCAACGGCGTCTCAAAGCTTAGTAGCTTTTCTTTTTCTTTCATGATGAGTTCAAATGCAGATTCATCATCTTTATTCGACCGTAGGCTGCCATCTTTCGCAACATTACTATCTTTATAATTTCCGCTCTTATCCTGTGAAAAGTATCCGTCGTGGACTTCATCTGCACTCTGATTCGATATATATTGGTCTTCTTTAAACAGCGATTGGTATTTGGGTAACTTGATAAGGGAAGCATACTCTTCTTCAAAAATTTTGGCATACTTTCCTTTTTGCCAAGGCTGCCCTTTTGGATAAACTCGATAGTTCTCTACTTTGTCTATAAAGAAAAGAGTAAGTACTTTGATTCCTTGATGGACAAGCCTTTTCTCTTTATCTAAATGTGTACGGATCGCTTCTCTTATTTGATATCTCTTTAGTAAATCATCATCGATACCACCAATCGATTCTCCCAGTTTCAGTACCTTACCATTTTCGAATTCAATCATTTCGTTTCCGGGATAACAGTTAATGCCTTCAACAATATAACCACTATAGAGTTCCCGCTCACCTGATAATAAATATAAGTTATTCTTATTGTTAGGATTTATTTCCTTTTTCACTCTGGTTACAGTACCATTTTTCTTCTTCTCATCTATTTCAACAGTGGCCTTATATCCATTTTTATTTGAGACATTAACGAGTTTAATATATGGATCGTTATAATCGTCATCGGATTTGACGGATAGTACTTCTATTTTCTTAACGAGCTTCTTTTCATAGGCATCAACAGGGTCCAACTTGTACATCAGATTGTATGTGTCCCTATGAGTAGCAGAATATCGTAATTTACAAAGTGGATTTAATGAAGCGATAGCTTCCTTCGCTTTATCCGTGTTATCTACACTTTGTGGCTCATCAATAATTACGATAGGGTTAGTTTCTTGGATAAATTGAATCGGCTTTTTCCCGTTCATTGTGTCTCTTTCACGATGAATCAGGTTAGCCTTGTTTTCCTTTTCTGGATCATCAAAGCTTTTCTTAAACGCATCAATGTTAATAATCATTACTTCAATGTTGGTGCTTGTTGCGTATTCACGTACTTGTTCCAATTTTGAAGAATCATATTTAAAATAGTGACAATGTTGTCCAGGGTACTCTTCAGCAAAATGATCTTCGGTCATTTGAAGTGATTTATAGACCCCTTCACGAATGGCCACACTTGGCACAACAATAATGAATTTTGAAAAACCATATAGCTTATTTAATTCAAATATACTTCTTGTATATACATATGTTTTCCCAGTCCCTGTTTCCATTTCGACTGTAAAGTTCCAGTCTTGAATACTCGTGCTCTTTTGAAGATGATTTCTCACCTGTACTTTTTGAATATTTTCAAGGACTTCCGCTTCTGACAACTCCAGCTTGTTTCCAATCCCAAGCTCAGTTATTTCTTGTCCAACAATATCACCCATACTTACCGTAAAGTTAGATACTTTTACCGTTTGGTCTTTAAAGATATCAGTGACCGATTGAATGGCATCAAGTTGGTATTGTTGTTCATCGAACTTAATTTTCAAGTTGATATCCCCCCGATATTTTAAATCAGTATTTTAGTTCTTCTAGAATTTCAATAGTATCTAATGCCTTTTCAAAAGGTACTACTCTATAGATTGACTTCTCTTCAGCAACAGCATCATCTGGAATAAAATCTTTATCTTTAAATAAAGTTGAATCTGTCATCATATCCCACTTTGCTCCCCCTGTAAGGAAAAATTCTACTGAATCATTATTTAAAAAATCCATAAAGTCTTTTACATTGATTGGATACAAAGTTCTAACATAAAAATCTTTTGATGGTTCATTTACCTTTACACTATTTGTATATGGTCCAATTACATCAAACTGGTAAGTTGGGTCACATAATGCAAAGTTTACTCCATTCCTTGGGAAGGAGGATCTAACCTCTATACTTTTTCCTGAATGTATTACAAATAAGTCAATCTGATTTGAAGATTTGTCAAAGTTTGTTTCTGTTACAAAATTATGTTTGTAATACATATTAATACATTTTTTCCAACACACTTCGGCTAATATACCAGCAGCGCAGTTTATAAGTATTCTTTCCTTTGACCTTGTTTGAGTTGAATTATTTGCTGCTTGTTTATTTACAGAGGTAGCCAATTGCTTACTTTTGATTTTTAATAATTTTATAAAGTCTCTATCCTTGGCAAAATTATTGGATAATGTAACTTTAATAACTCTAAAGTTTCTACCTGTTGCATTGCAATACTCATTAACTAGTTCAAATTTCATTATAAACCCCCGCTGGAATTTTTTAAGTAGTCTACAACTTAAATTACACGAATATCATGCACTCCATATCTTTTCAGTATTTGTTGAGCATTGGTTCGAACGGTATCATCCTTAAACCCTTCATCGTAAAATACAATTCTTGCGGGACTAAGTTTTGCGAACTCTTCAATCTCATTCAACTCTAAATTTTGCTCTAAGCAGATTAGTAGATATCCCATGCCTACCAGATGGACACTTTTTCCAGCTATAACTTTCTCTTCTATAGGGACTGTTAGTTCTATTCCATATTTAAGTAAAATTTCGTACACAACATCCTCTTGAGTGCGATTTTCTTTTACAGGATCAATTAAATCTAATAAGTCCTTTTCAAGATTCAGAGACTCCTCATCCCATATCTTCAAATTAGTTTCATCTAGCTTGAATACCTTAAAGCCAGTATCAAGTTCATCAGTTAATGCGTGCTGTGTTTTAATTTTTTCTCCAGCCTTACGAATACGATCTTTACCTATTTCACAAATATTTTTATAACCTGCTTTGTATGCGTTTGACTTCTCATCAGTTAGTTCTTGTAGTTGTACCATAATGAATTTTCTAGTAGCTTGTTCTTCAGCATTAAGTTTCAACACAGCATGTGCAGTAGATGAGGAACCCGAAAAGAAATCTAAAACTGTGGCATTATCGTCTGATAACATTTTTAGTAATTCTTTAATAACTTCTGTACTTTTAGGGCTATCAAATGGGATTTCAAGATTTGAAATGCTCTCTGAAACTAATAAATCATTCCAGTTACTAGACCTCAGTATTCCTTCGCTTGGTGCTACCCAGTGCTCTACACCCATATTCTTTCCAGTTAGATGTTTACGTCTTCTTATAAATTTTAATTTTTTCCCTGTATTTTCCCAATACTCTTCTAAAGTGTATTTATCAGCAAAATTATTTAAATATTCAATGTAATTTTGCACAGCTTGTTCTGCAAGTTCTTTTCTCCACTTCCATTGACCACTTGTAGGTGTAAACCCTAAAATATCATATCTCATCGTAGGTCGATCGGCATCATTCCAAAACCCTTTCCAGTAACCATTCGCACTTCTTTCTTCATTAGATTTTCTAAAAACAGCATTTAAAGATGCAGACTCACTGTTTGAATATATTAAAATATGCTCGGACCCTACATTTAAGGACTTTAACCCCTTATCAACAAACTGATTATTAATATTTTTATCATATCTTCTAACCAGAATATCGTTTCTAAAGTTATTCTCACCAAATATTTCATCTAAGAGTTTTCTTAAGTTATGCAATTCTTCGTCTGAGATAGATACCGCAATAAATCCCTCTTCTTTGAGGAGACTTTTAGCTATTTTTAATCTTGGATACATCATATTTAACCAGTCAGTATGATACCTACCATTTGTTTCAGGATTAGATTTCATATTTTCATTACTTTTTATTTTATAATTGTTCAAGTTATCATGAAAATCATCCTTGTATACAAAATCTTTTCCAGTATTATATGGTGGATCTATATATATAATTTGGATCTTATTTCGATATGCACTTTGTAGAACACGAAGGACTTCAAGATTGTCCCCTTCTAAATATAAGTTTTGAGTAGTCTCCCAATTCAAGCTTTCTTTTTTACAAGGTAGTAGGGTACCTGTTGTTTGTTTTTGTGCAAGCTCAATTGATTGTGTTTTACCGTTCCAGGTGAATTCGTACCTTTCTTTATCTTTTTCCACATTATCCCCAAGAGCAAGACGCAATTTATCAATATCAATTTTGTTCTCCGTGAATACTTCTGGAAATAATCCTTTTAACTTTTCTATATTATCCTGCACTACATTGAAAGTTCGACCTTCTAGCTTTTGCAATTAACACAACTCCCTTATTTGTTGTAAATGAAGATTTATTTGCTGTTCTTGCTGCTTTATCTTTATATGCAATTCCATCTTATTACCAAAATCAATTTGGCCTTTCTGCTCAAGTTGCAATTGTTCGACATCTTTACAATGTTTCTGAACATTAATTAATATATTGACCACTTCTTCTCGCTTGACGGAATTTGTAGGTATGGTGCCTATTAACTGAATTAATTCTTCACATATTATCCAGAGATGAATATCCTCGTAAAAGCTATGTAGATTTTCAAAAGATAAATTTGAAACAATTAATGCGTTCAGTAAATTGGAATATGCGGTATTTTCTTCCCTTGGATTAAACCAGTCGGTAATGGCAGTTTGGTCGACAACAACTTTAGCTTTGTCATTTTTATTAAGTCTTTTGTGACTGGTACTCAAAAGAATTCGACCTTCCGAAGAACCAGCTACTAATACGACTGGATTGGGAATAGCCTTGTGAATAGCACTTGCAATTTTATTGATATTTTTAGTGATTCTTAAATCGACATATATCCAAACTACTTCTGAATAATTGAATTCGTCATCTTGAAAGCTGGGAATATTCATACTTTGTTGATTCATAACACTTATTAAGTGCATCCCCTCAATATCAGAAGTAAACAATTCCTTTTCCGTCGTAGAAAGGTCGGTTTGAGTAAAAAAGGCTTTCTTTGGTATTTTACGGTTTAGCACGGTCCGTTGCGGTATCTGCAATCGATTTATCAACCATTCTCTCATTCCATCACCTACTTCATCACTAAAAATGATATCAATTCAAAGTCATCTGAAGTTGTAGCCGTATTCTTTAATAGATTAGAATTTCCAAGACTGAATAATGACCCCATCCCTTGCTCTTCAACAATACCCAGAACGAATTCGACTGCCTTGTCCAGCAGATATTTATAAGAAGACATGTCGCTCAAGTTCTCTGTTTCTTGATTGAACTGGTCAACTAATTCATTGAGCACGTGTGCTTGACCATTAGCAACTTTACGGAAGAGATCCAATATCTGCTTTGTCTTTAAATGTCCTAGTCGAATCTCTCCATCCATATTCATATACACAAGATAATATGGATAGAGTGCACTTGTTTCTTTTACTTTTGCCTCTGTATTTCTTTGTTTGATACAGAATATTACTCCTGGTTCGGTATCAGAAGACGGAGCCAATTGAAGCGAGGCAATCGCATGTAACCCTAGCGGAGCTGTCTCAACCTTGTTCTCATTCGTTTCCATATAATCCAGTAAGTCCATTTTAAAATCATTCAAAGTTAAGTCAGTGATAGAGATACCTCCAGAGATGTCTTCTAAATCAACAACTTCTTCTTGGAGCTGCTTCAACTGTTTTTTACGGTATTCCAAATCGTTCATCTGTTTCTTTTCGTCATATTCGATCACGTTCTCTTCACCTGTAGCTGAAATATCAAGAAGCACCATCCTACCACTGACACGTGCTTCTAAGTTAATGTACTCATCCAGATCTAGGTTCGGCCAGAAGTTCACCAGTTGAATGACATCATTCTTGGAGCCTAATCGATCGATTCGACCAAAGCGTTGGATAATTCGAACTGGGTTCCAGTGGATATCATAATTGATAAGGTAATCACAGTCTTGTAGGTTCTGACCTTCTGAAATACAGTCAGTTGCAATCAAGATATCAATTTCATCCAGTATTTTTGAATCGACTTTATTTCTTTCCTTTGAAACAGGTGAAAAATTCGTCAGTATAGAATTTAAATCTTTCTGGATTCCTTTCAATGTAGTTTGATTTACTCCAGAACCCGTGACTAGCGCTGAGTTAACACCATGTTTTTTTGCAACCCATACTGATAACTCTTTATATAAATAAGTTGCTGTATCTGCAAAAGCTGTGAAAATGATGATTTTTTTGTTTTTTCTATTGATAGGATGCAGGAGCTTTTGATCAATCATGGCTTTAAGTTTATTTAACTTGGCATCCCGTGGAGCTTGTACTTTTGCTGATTCAATGAGTAACTGCTCTAGCTTCTGTCTATCATCCTCTAAATCTTGCTCCCACTTAATACGGTCGATATCTTGCAGCAGGACTTTCACCTTAGATCCAATTAGCATGTTTTCAATATCTTCATCATCAATATCAATTTCATTAATATTAATATCGGCATTGGAGTATTGCTGAATATTATCAAGCTTCAGTAACAAATCATCGATTTTTTTTAAAAGAGAAGCTACTGTCATACCAAATGAGTGAATGGAGCTTTCCATCCGTTTAAGCAAGTTTACCCTCATCAGATGAACAAGGCTGCGTTCACGGTCAATTTGTTTAAAGACTGAACCGCCTTTCACTTTCTTATCATATTTACGACTATACTCTTCTTGCTTTTCAGGCATTACATACTTCAGCGGTGAGTACGCACTTAGATTTAATCTGTTAATGAGCTTATTGACTTCCTTTATTTCAGGGAATTCATTGTACTCATCAATATCAGCATATACGTTGCCTGGCTTTAATCGATGTGGAAACTTACCAATCTCGGACATATCGTAGTATTTTTCAATATGCTTTCTTGAACGAGCGATGGTAACTGCATCAAGTAACTTGAAATAATCAAAGTTCAACATTTCCAAGAGATTGTCTGATTTTCGCTCGTTTTCATCTAACTTGAGCCATTTATTGAAGGACAGTTGTGCTTTTCTTAACGTTTGTTCAATACTTTCAATACCTGCTGACTCCAAAGCTTCATCTTTACCTTCTGTGATAAAGGCGACTTGGTTTTTCAAATCATTCATTTTGTTGTTTACAGGCGTTGCTGATAGCATTAGAACCTTTGTCTTAACACCCGCTTTAATAATTTGATTCATGAGTCTAGAATAACGAGTTTCCCTGTCATTTCTTGCCTGGTTATTCCTGAAATTATGTGACTCGTCAATAACGACTAAGTCGTAGTTACTCCAGTTCACAGTAGACAAATTAATATCTCCAGACAATCCGTCTGTACGACTCAAGTCGGTATGATTCAATACATCGTAGTTGAAGCGATCCGTTGAAAGAATGTTTCTCTTATCGTTTTGAGTATAGATTAACCAGTTTTCTCTTAATTTTTTTGGGCACAATACAAGTACTCGATCATTTCTCAACTCGTAATATTTAATAACTGCAAGAGCTTCGAATGTTTTCCCCAAACCTACGCTATCTGCAATGATGCAACCATTATGCTTTTCCAATTTATCAATGGCTCCTAGTACACCATCTTTTTGGAATTTATAAAGCTTATTCCAGATTGTAGTGTCTTTAAATCCTGTCTTTGACTTTACAATCGCATCCTCATCGAATTCTTCCAGGTAGTCACTGAAAATATTGTATAGCGTAACGTAATACAGAAATTCTGGAGAGTGATCTTCATAAATCGATGCGATTCTTTCCAAAACTTCTTCTTTCACTTCTTCAATAATTGCATCGTTGTGCCAAACGTCATTGAACCACTGAATATATTGTTTTGTTAATAGCGGCTCGTCCATTAAAGAATTCATATGAAGACTCGGGGAATATGTATAGCCTAATCCGCTGCTAGTAAAATCAGAGCTCCCTTGAATAGCTACTGATGAACCATCTTTGTTTTCAATATGGACTAGGCGATTCTGTGTTAATGGTGATGTCAGGGACTTCATCTTTACTTTTGAACTTATCCAGTCCGCACATTCTTTAGCGATCTTCGCCTGTGTAAGTTCATTCCGCATCTTAATTTCAAGTTCAGAACCAGACAACTTTTTTTCTCGGTCTGTTTTATCACTGTCAGTAGTTGTTTTTGTATATTTTTCTGAAGTAAATGTAGGCTCAATAAATAAAAATCGAACCTCTTCCACCTTCATTAATTCCTTCTTTAAAGCCTCGAACGCATAAATTGTAAAGTAAGATGACATGATTGCTACTTTGGCATTCTTCTTAAAGTAAGGCTTCAAAGCATCTCCGACAATACCAGTTTTTTTGTTATCTAACATTTTATTAAACAATAAGCTCACCGCCTTATAAGAAATTAAAAAGTAATAAAATCATTTGATTAGCATTTGAATATATTACTTATTTTATCATTCCAATATATTACTAACTAGAGGTTCTCAAGAGATTTGGTGATATTTTCTAGAAAATTTGATAATTTCATTTTCATAAATTTCAGTTTTACCTATCATTCAGCAATTTTTTGCACTGTACTCCACAGCTAATGTGTTATGAGAATTGTGTCTACATATTTTTTCTGATCCGTATAAAATTAGATCATCTTTCAAGCAAATCAAATCAAATGAAATCCACAACCGCTGTTCTAAACTGTATGTTAAAGCTATAAGAATAGGGCCTTGCTCCAGCACAGCCCGCCACTACTTAGTTATAGAGAGCATGCTTGTAGATATCTTCAACTACTATAGAGGCAGAGCAGACTCAGGAACTCTGACTTTCCACAATTTCCGGCAAAGTACTGGTAAACTTGTCTTGTTTCCTGATTTAGTATGGATTTTCTCCCGTACGATAAAGAAAGGTGCAGGACTCGCTCAAAAAGCGAGTCCTGCACCTTTGGTTTATTGTTCTTAGAGAAGATTCATAGTTTTGTAAGGGATGAAGACTTTATTGCCCCTCGATTCTGATGTATCCATACGGAGCCTGGCACAGCCACAATTCTAGATCGGCAGTTGAAGAGCCACACTTCTTCGACTCTGTCTCGAACTGAGTCTCATCAACTGCCAGAATTGAGTCTAAGACAGGCACCTCACCCAGGGTCTTTCCTCTAGGAGGAGTTTTTAAGCCATAAAGAAAAAGCCTCCCAATCTCAATGAGATTAAGAGGCTTTCTTGGAAGTAGAACTTCCGGTTATAAACCATTCATCACAGCCCCACCGGACTGCTGAAAAATGGAGACGGCGGGATTTGAACCCGCGTCCAGAAACTCCAACACTTGAGCTTCTACGCGTGTAGCTTACCTATTAAGATTCATCCGATCTTCTGCCGATAAGCAGGCGTCCGATGGACTAGTCTGGAAATCTCTTGTAGCTGACTCAGACTGCACCAGCTACCGTATCCCACTGAGAGTGAGCTCTACATAGCCACATGGGCGATGGATACATAGAGCAGATTCACGCTATTAAGCAGCGAATGCTAAGTTGTTGTTTGTTTTGCCTGTTATTATAGGTTCCGTTTTTACAGAGCCGAGCCTCTGACGCGCCACCCAAGCTTGAACCATTCCTGTCGAATCCATAACGTCCCCGATATGGAAAAAGTGAACTTGGTTGTTCTAGAGTTATTATACATCAGAGAAGGTCAAACTTCAACTGATTTACTGATTGCGGGCTTTGAAAGCACGTTCGATTTCACGCTTTGCTTCTTTTTTCTTCATGTCGCTGCGCTTGTCGTAGTCTTTCTTTCCTTTCCCTAAACCAATCAATAGTTTCGCATAGCCATTTTTGACATACATTTTAAGAGGCACAATCGTATAACCGTCTCGCTTCGTCTTGCCGATCAATTCATTAATCTGCTTCTTGTGTAACAACAATTTGCGGACACGTAACGGATCGTGATTGAACCGGTTTCCTTGCTCGTACGGGCTGATATGCATGTTGGAGATCCACGCTTCGTTGTTGCGAATGCGAACGAATGAATCTTTTAATTGCACACGGCCGTTCCGAATGGATTTGATTTCAGTCCCTTGCAAGACGATACCAGCTTCCATCGTATCTTCGATGAAATAATCGTGAGAGGCTTTTTTGTTTTGTGCGAGTACCTTGTCATCGTGTTTTTTTGCCATTGAACTCACCTACAGTAGAGGGAAGCACGAGCCTCCCTATTTTTTTCGTTTCTTTTTCTTCTTTTTGGCTACATCTTCAAAGAAGCGTTTCTTTTGAGATGGCTTGCCTTTTGCTTTCGGTTTGCCTTTTGTGTCCTTGTCGCCGCGTTTGCCACCGCGGTCAGGCTGCTTCGCCGAACGGCTCGCAATGATGACTTTTGGTGTTTGACGACGCTCACGTCCTGCTGCTTTTACCATGCCGACGATTTCAAAGTCGATGGACGACTCTTCTACCGTGACATTCGTGACTTTGACTTTCACTTCATCTCCAAGACGGAACTCGCGTCCTGTGCGTTCTCCGCGCATCATCATCTGACGCTCGTCGAAGTTATAGTAGTCATCTGACAGGTTCGTCACGTGGATCAAGCCTTCGATGGTGTTTGGAAGCTCTACAAAGATACCGAAGTTCGTGACAGAGCTAACAATTCCTTCAAACTCTTCCCCGATTTTATCGACCATAAACTGCGCTTTCTTCAGTGCTTCCACATCACGTTCTGCGTCCACTGCACGGCGTTCCATCTTAGAAGCATGTTCTGCGATGTCTCCAAGGTTGGCTTGCCAGTGACGGATTGTCGATTCCGAAAGGTCGCCTTTAATTAAATACGTGCGAATCAGACGGTGCACGATTAGATCTGGGTAACGACGGATTGGTGATGTGAAATGCGTGTAGTATTCAGTCGACAGACCAAAGTGACCTAAGCATTCTGGATCGTACTTCGCTTGCTGTAACGAGCGAAGGAGCATTGTCGAGATGACTGGCTCTTCTGGTAAACCTTCAATTGACTCGATGATTTCTTGAAGTGCTTTTGGATGAATATCATTGCTTGAGCCTTTGACAACCAGTCCGAATGACGTCAAGAACTCGAAGAAACGTTGCAGCTTCTCAGGTTTTGGATCTTCGTGAATTCGGTACATGAACGGGACGTCCATCCATTTGAAGTGCTGAGCGACCGTTTCGTTCGCAGCGAGCATGAATTCTTCGATCAGCTTTTCAGCTACCGTACGGTCACGATTGACGATTTCTGTTGGCCAGCCGTCTTCATTCACTAGAATCTTCGCTTCTGGGAAGTCGAAGTCGATCGCTCCGCGCTGTTCGCGTTTGTTTCGTAATACAGCAGCTAGCTCTGCCATTAGTTCAAACATCGGGACAAGCGGCTCATAACGAGTGCGCAGTTCCTGATCGTTTTCTTCTAAAATTAAGTAGACATCACGGTACGTCATGCGTTCCGCTGTATTGATGACACTTTCAAAGATTTCGTGATTTACAACTTGTCCTTGTGCGTCGATTTCCATCACACAAGATAATGTCAAACGGTCTACTTGCGGGTTCAACGAACATATCCCGTTAGAGAGACGGTGAGGCAACATCGGAATCACGCGATCAGCTAGGTACACACTCGTTCCACGCTCAAGTGCTTCTAAGTCGATAGGAGAATGTTCTGTCACGTAATGGCTGACGTCTGCAATGTGAACAGAAAGCTCGTAGTTGCCATTGTCGAGTTTCTTGACGGCTACGGCATCGTCCAAGTCTTTTGCATCCGCGCCATCGATTGTAACGATGACTTCTTCGCGCAAGTCGCGGCGTCCTTCAAGGTCTGCAGGGTCTACTGTATCTCCAGTAGCTTCTGCTTGCTCGAGGACGTCTTCAGGGAATTCTGTCGGAATCCCGTGTTTGTGGATGATAGAAAGAATATCGACACCCGGGTCATTTTTATGCCCAAGGATTTGCGAAATCTTTCCGGCAGCCGAGTTGCGTCCAGATGGCCAGTCAGTGATTTCAACGATAACCTTGTGCCCTTCAGCAGCGCCTAATGTGTCGCCTTTAGCCACAAAGATATCCATTGGCAGCTTCTTGTCATCTGGAATGACGAAACCGAAGCCTTTGTTGTCTTGGAACGTTCCGACGATGCGGTCGAGTCCACGTTTTGTGATTTTGATGATTGAGCCTTCGCGGCGGTCTCCGGATGAAGATGAGGACACGCGCACAAGGACCATGTCCCCGTTGAATGCTCCATTGATTTCAGTAGGTGGGATGAAAATATCATCCATGCCTTCTTCTTCTGGAGCTACGAATCCGAATCCACGAGCATGCCCGATGAATTTCCCAGCAATCAAGTTCATGCGTTCTGGCACACCGTAGCGGTTTGAACGTGAACGCACGATTTTGCCGTTTTCTTCGAGACGCACGAGCGTTTTGACGAATTCTTTGAAATCGTCAGCATCGTCTATTTGAAGATGCGCTTCTAATTCTTTAGTAGTCATCGGCTTGTAGTCGTCTTGTCGCATCAACTCAAGCAATATGGTTTCCAATTGTTCTAGTTCCATCTCGATCCCTCCCTTGTCTTACTATTTCCTAAAAGGAGCGGCATTACTCGCTCCAATCCAATTTATTTAAAAATGCCAAGATGTCTTCGTGCAGCTGTTCCTTTTCTTGGTCCAGCGTGATGACGTGTCCTGACTTTTCATACCATTTGATTTGCTTGTCTGTCGACTCCGCTGTTTCATGGATGATGTTGGCTGAGTTTGTGTCGATAACATCATCTAGACGACCTTGAACAACAAATAACGGCGCGTAAACGTGGTCGACGATTCCTCGCACGTCTTGAATCAGCTGTTGCAGCTCTGGCAGCGTCTGCATCGGCGTTTGTCTAATCGCTTCGACTTCGGCATCGATGACTTCTTGTGACTTGCCTTCATACTTTTTATATTCGCGAGCGTAGCCAAGAACTCCTTCAAACATCAGCTCCGTCGTCTTCATCGTCATCGGTGCACACATCGTGACAACGCCTTTGACTGGCATCTCAGACGCAACTTTCAAAGAAAATACGCCACCTAGCGACAATCCTGCGACAGCGATCTCCTCATAGCCTTTGTCTTTCAGTTCTTGATACGCTCCGACTACATCTTGCCACCAATCTTCTGGGCCCGTCGCAATCAGTTCCTCAGGAGGAACGCCATGACCTTTATAGTGTGGCGCAATCGATGTGTAGCCGTTCTTTTCTAGAAAGCGGCCGAGCATTCGGACATCGGACGAGTTGCCTGTAAATCCGTGAAGCAACAATACAGCGCGTTTTCCCGCTTCAAAGAAAAACGGCTTGGGTGTAGAAATTCGCATAAGCTTCCCTCCACTTTAGTTCAAACTTGAAAAAAACGCCCAACCACATAACATGCGGTCAGGCGATTAAAGTACATTTATAGTTTCATAACAGCAATTGTGAGAACAAAGAATAGTACAGAAAGTACGATTGTGGCACGGTGTAGAACCAGTTCCATTCCACGTGCTTTTTGTTTACCAAACAGTTGCTCTGCTCCACCAGAGATGGCTCCAGATAACCCGGCACTTTTCCCTGATTGCAATAACACAACTACGATTAATGCTAGCGATACGATGACAAGTAATGTCAATAGAAACGCGTGCATTCACTCCACCTCCTGATCAGAACATAGACAACAGAGTTAATTTTATCAGACTTCTCAGGTAGTGACAAGCTGACCTGTATTATTTTTTCAAATTATAGAAAGTTTCGCGGCCTAAATACTCAGCTGTTGAATCGAGCATATCTTCGATACGAAGCAACTGGTTGTATTTTGCCACACGGTCAGAACGTGATGGTGCACCTGTCTTGATTTGACCAGCGTTTGTAGCGACTGCGATATCTGCGATTGTTACGTCTTCTGATTCACCAGAACGGTGAGAGATGACTGCTGTGTAGCCAGCACGTTTCGCCATTTCGATTGCTTCAAACGTCTCTGTCAATGTACCGATTTGGTTTACTTTGATCAAGATCGAGTTCGCAATCCCTTTTTCGATACCGTCTTTTAGTTTTTTCGTGTTTGTAACGAATAGATCGTCACCAACAAGTTGTACTTTTCCGCCGATACGCTCTGTCAACAGCTTGAAGCCGTCCCAGTCGTTTTCGTCTAGACCGTCTTCGATAGAGACGATTGGGTATTTGTTGCAAAGCTCTTCGTAGAAGTCCACCATCTCTTCAGACGTTTTTACAACGCCTTCACCAGATAAGTGGTACTTGCCGTCTTCTTTGTTGAAGAGTTCAGAAGCCGCAACGTCCATAGCAAGAAGAACTTCTTCTCCTGGCTTGTAGCCCGCTTTTTCGATTGCTTCCATGATTGTTACAAGAGCTTCTTCGTTCGATTTCAAGTTCGGTGCGAAACCGCCCTCGTCACCAACTGCTGTGTTCAATCCGCGCTCTTTTAGTACAGATTTTAAGCTGTGGAAGATTTCAGCGCCCATGCGAAGTGCTTGACGGAACGATTCTGCTCCAACAGGCATAACCATGAATTCTTGAATATCCACGTTGTTGTCTGCGTGCTCTCCACCGTTTAAGATGTTCATCATCGGTACTGGCAATTGTTTCGCGTTGAAACCACCAAGGTACTGATAAAGAGGCATATCCAGGTAATCTGCTGCTGCATGTGCAACGGCCATAGAAACACCTAGGATTGCGTTCGCACCTAAGTTGCCTTTGTTTTCTGTGCCATCAAGTTCGATCAACGCTTGGTCGATTGCTACTTGATCTAATACTGTATAGTTGTCTTCCAATTCATCTGCAATGACTGTGTTCACGTGTTCTACTGCTTTTTGAACACCTTTACCTAAATAACGGCTTTTGTCGCCATCACGCAATTCTACTGCTTCATATTCTCCAGTAGATGCGCCAGAAGGAACGATAGCACGGCCGAATGCGCCGCTTTCCGTGAATACTTCTACTTCAATTGTTGGGTTACCGCGTGAATCAAGAACTTCACGAGCAAATACGTCTGTAATAATTGGCATTATCGTCTCTCCATTTCAAGTAATGTTTTTCCTGTCATATCGACAGGTTGTTCAATCCCCATTAAGTCTAGCATAGTTGGGGCTAAATCGGCTAAAATTCCATCATTGCGAAGCGCTATTTCGTTACGCGTAACAATGACAGGCACCGGGTTTGTCGTATGAGCTGTCATCGGATTACCTTCAGTCGTAATGACTTCGTCGGCATTCCCATGATCCGCTGTAATGATCGCTTCTCCACCTTTAGCAAGGAGGGCGTCTACAACACGACCTAAGCACTCGTCTACCGCTTCGATTGCTTTGATAGTAGGCTCGAGCATGCCGCTGTGACCGACCATGTCCGGATTCGCAAAGTTTAACAGAATCGCGTCAAAGCGGTCATTTTCAATCGCTTCCACCAACGCTTCCGTCACTTCATAAGCGCTCATCTCAGGCTGCAAATCATACGTCGCCACTTTTGGCGAGTTGATCAAAATACGCCCTTCGCCTGGGAACTCTTCATGACGGCCACCGCTCATAAAGAACGTGACGTGTGGGTACTTCTCGGTCTCCGCAATACGGAGCTGCGTCTTGCCGTGAGCAGACAACACTTCGCCGATTGTGTTTTTCAAATCTTGTTTCTCGTAAGCGATCTCTCCGATGACCGTATCGCTGTATTCCGTAAAGGATACAAACGGCAGGTTCTCAAAGAAATGCGCGCCACGGTCAAATTCTGCAAAATGCGAATTGGTCAGAGCTGTTGCCAGTTGAATTGCACGGTCTGGACGGAAGTTGAAGAAGATGACGCCGTCTCCCTGTTCAAAGACTTCCGTGGGACCTTCTTCTGTTCCTACTGTAAACGGAATCACAAATTCATCGACAATGTTGCCTTCGTACGAAGCTTGAATTCCTGATCCAGCATCCGCATAACGAGGACCTTGTCCATTGACGATCGCATTAAAAGCAAGCTGCACTCGTTCCCAGCGCTTGTCGCGGTCCATCGCATAATAACGACCACTGATCGTCGCAAACTTCCCGTAAGCAAGTTCTGACATGACACGTTCTGTTTCTTCGACATAAGGTATCGCAGTCGCCGGTCCGACATCACGTCCATCTAAGAAGCCGTGGACGAATGTCTCAGAGACACCGCTATCTTTTGCTAAGCGAAGTAACGCGTGCAAGTGTTCATAGTGACTGTGTACGCCGCCATCTGATAGAAGACCCATTACATGAAGTCTTCCGCCTGCTGCTCTCACTTTCTCAAGTAGGGCAAGGAACGTAGGGTTCGTGAAAAAGTCGCCTTCACGAATCGACTTGTTGATGCGTGTTAGGCTTTGGTAAACGACTCGTCCGGCACCAATATTTAAGTGCCCGACTTCCGAATTCCCCATCTGCCCTTCTGGAAGACCTACCGCTTCCCCTGAAGCCGTCAGTTGGCTATGAGGGAACTGGTTCCAGTAGCGATCAAAGTTCGGTTTGTTGGCTTGTGCAACGGCGTTACCTACCGTTTCATTCCGGCAAGCAAAGCCGTCCAAAATAATTAAAGCAGTTGGCTTTGTCATTTCTGAGCCGCCTCCACAAGTTGCAGATACGACTCTGCTTCAAGACTTGCGCCACCTACTAGAGCTCCGTCGATATCTTCTTTCGTTAGAAGTTCGTCGATGTTTGCAGGCTTCACGCTACCTCCGTAAAGGATGCGTGTTGCGTTTGCCGCTTCTTCCCCGTGAAGGTCAAGAAGTGTTTCACGGATTGCTTGGCATACTTGGTTGGCATCGTCCGCTGTAGCTGTCTTGCCTGTCCCAATTGCCCAGATTGGCTCGTACGCAACGATAGTTTTTTCTACTTGTTCTTCCGTTAGACCTTCGAACGCTGCAGCTACTTGATTCGACACGATAGTCTCTGTGTCACCAGCTTCACGCTGTTCTAAGCTTTCACCTACACAGACGATAGGAGTCAGTCCCTGCTCTAGTGCTGCCTTCGTTTTCGCATTGACAGAGTCATCCGTTTCGTTGAAATACTGACGACGCTCTGAGTGACCGATGATGACGTGAGTGACACCAAGGTCTTTCAACATCGCGCCACTGATTTCGCCAGTGAACGCGCCTTCTTGTTCCTCGTGCATGTTTTGTGCTCCGATATGAAACGCGGAGCCTGAAGCCGATTGAACAAGTGATGGGAGTTGCAAGTAAGGTGCACAGATGACCGCTTCTACTTTCTCTGTGTCAACTGTCGCTCCACTTACCGCTTCCCAAAACGAGTTCGCTTCTCCAACGGTTTTAAACATTTTCCAGTTTCCTGCAATAACGGGTTTACGCATAGTGAGTGCCTCCTATTCTTTATCGTGAAGTGCGGATACGCCAGGAAGTTCTTTGCCTTCCATGAACTCAAGTGACGCACCGCCACCAGTCGAGATGTGATCCATCTTGTCAGCTACGTCGAACAACTCTACTGCTGCTGCTGAATCGCCACCACCGATGACTGTGTAGCCTTCTGTAGCTGCCATTGCATCTGCGACTGCACGCGTACCTTTAGAGTACGGCTCCATCTCGAACACACCCATTGGGCCGTTCCAGATAATCAACTTGCTGTCTTTGATGATAGACGCATAGTGTTCTGCCGTTTTCGGACCGATGTCTAAGCCCATCCAGTCAGACGGAATCGCATCCGAAGAAACGACTTGTGTTTCCGTGTCTGCTGAAAATTCTTTTGCAATCACAGCGTCTTGTGGCAAGTGCAGCTTGACGCCTTTTTCTTTTGCTTTGTCGATGAACGACTTCGCAAGTTCGATCTTGTCTTCTTCTAAAAGAGACGTTCCGATCTCATGGCCTTGAGCTTTCAAGAACGTGTATGAAAGACCTCCACCGATGATCAAGTGGTCTACTTTTTCAAGTAAGTTTTCGATAACACCAATTTTGTCTTTTACTTTCGCTCCGCCAATGATGGCTGTGAACGGACGGTCCGGCTCGGATAGAGCTTTTCCTAATACATCTAATTCTTTTTCAAGCAAGAGTCCAGATACAGCTGGAAGATGCTTTGCGATTCCTGCAGTTGTCGCATGCGCACGGTGCGCAGCACCGAATGCGTCGTTGACGAAGACGTCCGCAAGCTTTGCAAATTGCTCCGCAAGTTCTGGATCATTTTTTTCTTCCCCTGCATGGAAGCGAACGTTTTCTAGAAGGACGACATCTCCGTATTGCATCTCGGAAATCTTCGCTTCTACGTCTGCTCCTACAGATTCATCTAATTTAGTTACCGGTTGGTTCAACAGCTCACTTAGACGCTCTCCTGCAGCCGTTAAGCGCAGGTCTTCATTCACTTCGCCTTTTGGACGGCCAAGGTGACTTGCTAAAATGACTTTAGCTCCTTGTTCGATCAAGTGCTTGATTGTTGGTAGTGCTGCACGAATACGTGTGTCATCTGTGATCTTTCCGTCTTTCATTGGCACGTTGAAGTCGACGCGACAAAATACGCGCTTTCCATTCAGTTCTACGTCTTTCATTGTCTTCTTTGCTAGCATGTAAAAACCTCCCAGGATATGGTCACTTTTTAATGTGGGCAAATAAAAAGAGTAAGGGTAGCCCTTACTCTTGTTTACCCTCTGCTCTTATTATAGAGGTTCATGTGCATCGATGCACGGGATATTAAAGACCTTTTGAAGCCATGTATACAGCTAGGTCGATACAACGTGCAGAGTATCCTGACTCGTTATCGTACCAAGAAAGAACTTTCACCAAGTTGTCTCCGATAGCCATTGTGGAAGCCGCATCTACGATTGAAGAGTGCGTGTTTCCGTTGTAGTCAGTAGAAACTAACTCAAGCTCTTGGTACTCAAGGATACCTTTCAAGTCGCCAGCTGCTGCTTCTTTAAGAGCTGCATTGACTTCTTCGATTGTTACGTTTTTGTCGAGTTCTGCAACAAAGTCAACTAGTGACACGTTTGGAGTTGGAACACGAACTGCCATGCCGTCGATTTTACCTTTTAGCATTGGAAGTACTTTACCTACTGCTGCAGCTGCACCAGTTGATGTTGGAATCATGTTCTCAGCTGCTGCACGTGCACGACGGTAGTCGCTGTGTGGCAAGTCAAGAATGCGTTGGTCATTTGTGTACGAGTGAATTGTTGTCATCATACCGCGTTTGATACCGAACTTGTCGTTCAATACTTTCGCTACAGGTGATAGACAGTTTGTTGTACATGAAGCATTTGATACGATGTTTTCGTTAGCTGCATCATACTCTTCGTGGTTAACACCCATTACGTATGTTGGCATTCCGCCTTCACCAGGAGCAGAAACGATAACTTTTTTAGCGCCAGCATCGATGTGAGCTTGTGCTTTTTCAGGTGAACGGAAGATACCTGTAGATTCGATAACGATATCTACACCAAGCTCGCCCCATGGAAGAGCTGAAGGATCTTTTTCTGCGTATACTTTGATTTTACGACCGTCTACTACGAATCCATCTTCTTCAGCAGTTACTTCTGCATTTAATGTTCCGTGTACTGTATCGAATTTTAATAAGTGAGCTAGCATTGCAGCATTTGTTAAATCGTTAACTGCTACTACTTCTACTTGATCGTTTGTTAGTGCCTCGCGGAATACTTTTCGTCCAATACGTCCAAAACCGTTGATTGCTAATTTGATTGTCATACTAATTTCCTCCTAATAAGTTGTAGAATTTATAAGATGATCGGCTGCCCCTTCGTCTGTAATCAATACAGTCTGTTTAGGTGCCTGTTGAAAATAGGAATCAAGTGCTTGTGCTTTTTGAGCGCCACCAGCTACTGCCACAATAAATGGAGTCTGTTCGAGTTGCTCGAGTTGAACTCCTATCGTGCGGATGCGGTGGACGACTTCGCCTTTGGCATTGAAATAATAACCGAACGCTTCACTGACAGCTTGTTGCGACTTTAACAGCTTGAGTTCTTCTGAACTTGAGCTGCGGCGCCTCGCCATTTCTGCTGCGTCACCGATTCCGTGAACGAGGATAGACATCTGTTCATACAGATCCATCATCTCTCGAACAAAAGGCTCTTGCTGCATAGCGTCATAAGCGGATTCACTTAGTCTGTCCGGGATATAGAGCGTCTTATACGAGCCATTCATCTTTTCTGCGAACATGGCAGCGATGGTGTTGGCTTGTAATTGAACATCTTTCCCGATTCCGCCACGAGCGGCAATAAACTGAAGCTCTTGATACTTGGTTGTAAGTGGTAACTGATCAGCGATTTTCGCAATCGTTGTCCCACCTGTAACTGCCGTAATCATTCTAGAGTCTAAATGCGACACAATCCATCTGGCTGCTTCATCTGCAAGGAGTGTTTGACTTTGAATCGAATCGTCACTGTTCCCAGGAACGATGTGCACTTCTGCAATTCCAAAACGTTGTTGCAGCTTGCGTTCTTTTTCGTGTCTACCTGACCACTCGTCGACCAGTGCTTTGAGAGACGTCAATACGAGGTGACCCGATTCTGTGATTTCTGCGCCATCGCGCGAAATGTGAATCAAACCCTGCCCTCTTAGTTGATCGAACTCTTTTCGGACTTCTCGTTCCGAGAGCTGTAAATTCTCTGCGAGTGTCCGTCGGCCAATTCCTTTAGATAAAGCGATGGTGTATAAGATGTGATAGCGTTGCTGAAGCATGTCTTTCCACTCCGGCATCAGAGTTAGCTGTGCCTGTAGAACTTCCATAGGACACCTCCTGACAACTTCTATTGGGAACGTTTTTGTCCCTATGAAGAATTTTCGTTCCCACTAGGGCAAAAAAAATAATTCCTTCTCGTTCATAATAATAGATTACCCCGAAACAATCAATCCTAAACTCTTGAAATGCAGAAAAAGCATCAGAGAGACTCCTCTAATGCTTCGTAAAGTGTAGCGTAATCAATGTTTCCATATTGAATGATACTTCCCTCATATTCAATTACGGGAATCATCAACATATATTTTTCATGGATCTGTTCATCAGATTCAATATTGATTTCCTGGATGTGAAGTGGAATGTCTTCTGCCACGAGTTCAAGCATACGCTTCCCCTCTTCACATAATGGACATCCTTGACGTGTATAAAATTGAACTTCCTTTACCACCCGCGTCCTGCACCTCCCCCACCTGAGCTACCGCCACCGAATCCACCAAATCCTCCACCCATTCCGCCTCCAGATGAGCGTCCTCCGCCCATGCCTGGACCAAAGATGAAGGGACCCCCTCGTCCTCCACGACCTCTTGGGCCGCCACCTCTTCCATTGTTGCTAAACATCGTGACGATGACGTAGAAGATGATGACGATCATGATAATGGTAAGTGGTGAAATCCCTCCATCATTTGAAGAAGGTCGTGCCGGTGCGACTTGTTCACCAGTGTAATTATACTCTGCAGAAACTTCTTGATAAAGCATTTCATAGGTGGATTGCACAGCACCAGCTACATCGCCTGATTGCAAGAAAGGTAGTGTGTATTCATCTAGGATACGACCGATTTTCCCATCAGGTAAACGACCTTCTAGTCCTTGACCTACTCCGATGTAGACGTCTCGGTCACCTGCTTTATTCGGGTCCATCTCAAGAAGAAAGACGAGTCCATTATTTTCTTCCGCACTCCCGATCCCCCATTCTCGAATCAATTCTACGGAATAGCTATTCGGATCTTGGCCTTCAAGGGATTCTACTGTGACGACTACAATTTGGGCTCCCGTCGCTTGATCAAGCCCGAGTCCGAGCTCCTCGATATGCTGTTCCACGTCTTCAGGGATTACATTATAAAAGTCATGTACGTACGATTCACCCGGAAGAGGATCTGGTACTTCTGCTACTGCTGATAAAGGGATGACGAATAAAAAGAACAAGATCAGGAGAACACGATTCATTCTCCATCACTTCCAAAGTCGACCTCTGGCGCGTCTTCTGCACCATCTTCCGCTTCAAAGTATTCTCTTTCATCAAATCCAAAGATACCTGCGATTAAAGCCCCCGGCATCCGGTTCACTTTTCGGTTATGTGAAGATACGGCTTCATTGTAATCTTGGCGAGCTACAGACAACCGGTTCTCAGTTCCTGCAAGCTCATCCATCAATTGACGGAAGTTAGCATCTGATTTGAGGTCTGGATAGTTCTCCACAATGACTAACAGTCGCGATAATGCTCCGCCTAATTCATTGTTTGCCTCTGCTTGCTCAGCAGGTGAATCCGCTCCTGATAGGCGCGCTCGAGCATCTGCAATTTCCGTCAAAATCTCTTTCTCTTGAGCAGCGAAGCCTTTGACTGTCTCAACTAAGTTCGGGATCAAATCCACTCGGCGTTGAAGCTGAGTTTCAACTTGTGCGTAGGCTTGGTTAACGTTTTCGTTCGAGTCGACAAATCCGTTATAACTTGGAATAAGTAGGGCTGCAATCAAAACAATGATGCCGACCACAATAAGTATAGGGACTAATGCTTTTTTCATGGGACTCCACCTTTCTGGTTTTATACGATACTTTCCCCTAATTGGGGGTTGATTGAAACATCGAGTTAGCTAAATGTAAAAGATGGGACGCGTTCCGGAGGAGGGACTCTGAGTCTCCTCCTTACGTCCGGGGTCTCCGAAATCCCTCTACTACTCTCGGAGTCACCCAACTTTTACTTACTGTTGAGACCTCAGCCAGTTCAAATAATGAAAAAAAGACACCGCGCGTGCGGTGTCTGGGAAATACTTAGTTTTCTTTTTTGTCGCTACGGTCGATAATTTGATCAATCAAGCCGTATTCTTTAGCACGTTCTGCTGTCATGAAGTTGTCGCGGTCTGTATCTTTCGCAATGACTTCGATAGGTTGACCTGTGCGCTCAGCAAGAATTTGATTTAACTTCTCACGTAGGAATAGAATGCGTTTCGCAGCAATCTCGATTTCAGTCGCTTGACCTTGTGCGCCACCAAGTGGTTGGTGAATCATGACTTCTGCATTAGGAAGAGCGTAACGCTTTCCTTTAGTACCTGCAGCTAATAAGAAAGCACCCATAGATGCTGCCATACCGATACAGATTGTTTGAACGTCTGGTTTGATGAACTGCATTGTGTCGTAGATCGCCATACCAGCTGTGATACTACCACCTGGGCTGTTGATGTAGATCGAGATATCTTTCTCTGGATCTTCTGCTTCTAAGAATAACAACTGAGCAACGATTGAGTTTGCCACGTTGTCATCGATTGCGCTTCCTAGCATGATGATGCGGTCTTTCAGAAGACGTGAATAGATATCGTAGGCACGCTCGCCACGGTTTGTTTGTTCAATAACTGTTGGAATTAAATTCATCGTTCATTCCTCCGTTTTTTGTATTAGGTTATGTGTAACCTGCTGTCTGTATGTTTATGATACACATGAAGGTCAAGAAAGGTCAAATCTGATGCACTGCTTTTTTTGAGGTTGTATTTTCATGATTGCAAAGCTATAATAATAAAGTCGCTTGCCCCCGTAGTTTAATGGATATGACGCAAGATTCCGGTTCTTGAGATGGGAGTTCGATTCTCTCCGGGGGCGTACCTAACACCTGATAGCTTATGCTATCAGGTTTTTTGTTTGGAAATGTGAAGAACGTCACTTTAACGCTAGAATCGTGCCTGACTTGGGCTACTCAGGTGAAACTAGCTTCGCCGCTCCAAAGAACCAAACAAAAAAGCATCCGGAGTCGATTCGGATGCTTCTGCATTAATTTTCAGTAATGAATTTTGTTAACGTGTCGATTGCCGCTTCTTCATCAGAACCTTCTGCATACAACACGACTTCTTCCCCACGACCTACAGCCAAGCTCATGATGCCCATGATACTTTTCGCATTGACTTTCTTACCGTCTTTTTCTAAAAAGATCTCACTCGCAAAACGGTTGGCTTCTTGTACAAACAAAGCCGCTTGACGTGCTTGCAAGCCGTTTGATAATCCTACATCCATCGTCTTTTCCATCGCAAACCAATCCTCTCTATCAAATCGTTTCGCCTCTACGGAGTGCTTCAGCGATTTCATCCAATTTCCGCAACCGGTGATTGACACCGGATTTACTTACAGAGCCGGCCGAGACCATCTCACCGAGTTCCTTGAGCGTTACGTCTTGGTACTCTACACGCAATCTTGCAATCTCTCGCAACTTTTCTGGAAGCTGGTCGAGTCCGATAGCGTTTTCAATAAACCGGATATTCTCCACTTGTCTGAGAGCCGCTCCAATCGTTTTGTTCAGATTGGCCGTTTCACAGTTCACTAAGCGATTGACGCTGTTGCGCATATCTCGAATAATCCGGACATCTTCAAATTTTAATAGAGCTTGGTGGGCACCTACTAGACTTAAAAAGTCAGCGATTTTCTCTGCTTCCTTTAAGTATGCCACAAATCCTTTTTTACGTTCAATGGTTTTCGCATTTAACTCGTAGCCATTCATCAGTTGGACTAGAGCGTCGCTATGCTCTTTATACAATGTGTAGATTTCTAAATGATACGAAGACGTCTCAGGATTGTTGACGGATCCTCCTGCTAAAAAAGCCCCTCGCAAGTAAGAGCGTTTGCAGCATTCGTTAGAAATCAGCTCGTCATGAATTTCGTTGGAGAATTCATAGCCATCATTCATGATGTGAAGGTCTCCTAAAATTTCTCGAGTGCCTTCTCGAATCCGTGTGATGTAGACATTGTTTTTCTTTAGCTTCATCTTTTTCCGCACAAGCAGTTCGACTTGAATCGAATAGACACGTTTGATCAGTGTATAGATGCGACGGGCGATCGCTGCGTTTTCTGTTTGAATGTCGAGACTCAAGTTCTTGTTACTAAATCCAAGAGTTCCATTCATCCGAATGATGGCAGACAATTCCGCTCGCGCACAGCAAGCGTCGACTTCTGCCTGGGTCATTTCTTTTTTTGTTTCAGAAGCAAATGACATCTTCATTCCCCCTTTCCTCAGAAGTTGTCACTTTATTTTTTTATTAGAAAGCGCCTCGTACACAAGCCACAGCGCTACTTTTTCTGCATTATGTCGCACACTGCCATTGCGAATCACAGCAATGTCACGTTTGATCACTTCTACACCGAGCGACTCGATTTTCTCGACATCGACCACTACAGGTGCGGCATGTTCTTCTGAATACTGATCCATAATTTGATCAGGCAAGTCATAGTCTGATGCGAGCACCACATCGATAATATCTGGCGCGGTATGATTCAGAATCGCTTGCAAGTGGTGGGATGCCTTATAGGCTTCTGTCTCGCCCGCCTGTGTCATCAAATTGCACATATAGACGCGGAGTGCATCCGACTCTCGAATGGCTTGTTGAATCTCAGGAACAAGTAAGTTCGGCAAAATACTAGTGTACAGAGAACCGGGGCCAATGACAATTAAATCCGCTTTTTTAATTGCTTGAATCGTCTCTGGTAAAGGTTGCACGTCTTCTGGTGTAATCATGACGCTGCGAATCGGTTTGTCGACGAGTGGAATCTTGGACTCTCCCGTCACGATTGACCCATCCTCATACACAGCATGTAAAGTGACCACTTGGTTCGCAGCAGGCAAGACTTTCCCATTGATATTGAGGACGCGACTCATCTCACTCACCGCATGGCCAAAATCACCTGTAATGGCAGTCAACGCAGCTAACATCAGATTCCCGAGAGAATGCCCCTCTAAATCTTTGGAATGGTTGAAACGGTATTGGAACATCGCTTCAACTAATGGTTCGACATCAGAAAGTGCCGCAATCACATTGCGGACGTCACCCGGTGGAGGAATATCGTAGTCTTCACGCAGACGACCCGAGCTTCCTCCATCGTCAGCAACGGTCACGATCGCCGTGATGTCGACCGGTAATTTCTTTAGCCCTCGCAGTAATGTGGATAACCCAGTCCCACCGCCGAGGACGACAACTTTTATACGCTCACTTGGCTTAGGCACGCAGGGCCCTCCCATCGGTTTATTTTACATCTCGGTGCCGGATGACTGTCGGTGCTTCTTTTTGAAGATAGTCTCCAAAATATTCAGCAAGCGTCACCGAACGGTGCTGGCCCCCCGTACAACCAAAGGCAATGACGAGTTGGCTCTTCCCTTCACGCTTATAATGAGGAATCATAAATTCGAAAAGATCCGTCAGTTTCTCAACTAACTTTTTCGTCTCCGACCATTTCATGACATAACTGGACACTTCATGATCTCGACCTGACATCGGTCGAAGTTCTTCTATATAAAATGGATTCGGTAAAAAACGAACATCGAAGACTAAATCTGCATCGATTGGCAGTCCGTGTTTAAAGCCAAATGACATCACATTGATGATGAACGGCGAGTGCAGATCTGTAGAGAAGATCTTTTCAATCTCTTCACGCAGCTGCTTCGGTTTGAGATTGGATGTGTCAATGATATGCTGCGCGCGACCTTTGAGCTCTTCAAGCATCAGACGCTCTTTGCTGATTCCTTCAAGAGGTAATCCCAGTTTTGCAAGCGGGTGCGACCGGCGAGACTCTTTATAGCGACTGACTAGAGTCTGATTATCTGCCTCTAAAAACAAGATGCGGGGACTGATGTTGCGGCTCTCTTGCAAGTGATTTAGAGTCTGAGAAATTGGCCCAAACACCTCACCACCTCGCACGTCCATAACGAGTGCAATCTTTTGGAGCTGCTTATCTGAATCCACTAATAAGTCTACAAACGTGGCAAGAAGATCCGGAGGCAAATTGTCAATGCAGTAATAGCCCATGTCTTCAAAGCTTTGAATAGCCACAGACTTTCCAGCCCCAGACATTCCTGTGATGATGACAATATCCGTTTGGGGTTGCGGTGTTTCTAGATTCATGATGAATGCACCTCCTGAGATGATTGCAAACGATATTCTAACAGCTCAAAGTCTTCTGTATAGACGAAGGTCCCGTACTGCATGCCAGGTTGTGTAGCCGCGAATACTAGATTCATGCGATCCCCTTCTGCCATCGGCAAGTCATGAAGCGCTTCAATAGGGTGCCACTCTAAAACACCCTCATGATTTTCTTCAAGAGGTGTCCCTGTAAGGTCATAGGCAACCAATGTAGAGAGCAGCCACTCCGATACAACGTGACCGTCTCGTTTGATAACAATTGTGTAACTTCCTTTTAAATGAGGAGCACTTGGCGTCGTAGCAGTTTCTTCTGAAAATTCGCGGATGCCCGCTTCATAAACAGATTCTCCACTTTCCGTTTTTCCGCCTGGTGCTACGTACCAATTTCTTCGAGGTTTTTTGAGTAGAAGGACGTTGCCATCCTTGATTACTAGTAAATTGACGATCCGTTGCATCGATTCTCTCCATCTCTTCTATTAATATCTTTTAGTATACTATACTTCGGGAATCTACATAAAAAAAGAGGCTGCCTCCTCGACTTAATAAGCGAGAAAACAGCCTTTCAAAGAAAACCTATATAAAAAGGGGGTCAATTTATAGTTCTTATTATACACGACCTTTGTTGCATTCCGGTTACAACCACGTTAAGAAATGATTAAGAAAGTTGATCTTCTAATTTCTCAATGTAATGTTGAGCCGACTGTGCTGCAATCGAACCGTCGCCAGTAGCAGTGACAATTTGACGTAACATCTTCTCACGCACATCTCCTGCTGCAAAAATCCCAGGAATTTTTGTCTGCATTTTGTCGTCAGTCACAATATACCCGTCACTGTTTAAAATACCTAGGTTTTCAAAAGGTTTCGTTAACGGTAGCATACCGATGTAAATGAATACACCGTCTGCTTTAAACTCACGTTCTTCTGCGCTGTCAGTCGAAACTAGCGTGACACTACCTACTTTTCCGTTTTCTTCATGGATTTCTTTAACTGTTGTATTCCAAATAAAGTCGACTTTATCGTTCGCAAATGCACGATCTTGTAAGATTTTCTGTGCACGTAATTGGTCGCGTCGGTGTACGATGGTCACTTTGTCTGCAAAGCGTGTCAAGAACACACCTTCTTCAACAGCAGAGTCTCCCCCACCTACGACAACAAGCTCTTTTCCTTTAAAGAAGGCTCCGTCACATACAGCACAGTAGCTGACACCGCGTCCTCCAAGCTCCGCTTCTCCTGGAATCCCCATTTTCTTATATTCAGCACCAGAAGAGATGATGACCGCTTTAGCACGGTATTCTTTTCCGCCAGCTTTCACAAGTTTTAAGTCGCCTTCGTCGACAATCGACTCGACATCTCCGTAAGCATATTGAGCACCGAATTTCTTCGCGTGTTCAAACATTTTCGTCGAGAGTTCAGGGCCTAAGATCGTTTCAAATCCTGGGTAGTTCTCTACTTCTTCCGTGTTGGCCATTTGGCCGCCTGGAATTCCACGCTCTAGCATTAGAGTAGATAAGTTTGCGCGTGATGTATAGACAGCTGCCGTCATACCTGCTGGGCCGGCACCGATAATAATAACGTCAAATTGATTTGTTGTTTCAGACATGGGAGTTCCTCCTAAATCATTTCATTCTCACTATAATCTAGCTGATTTGACACAAGCGTTCAACATATTTGCCCATCAAGCATCAAAGAAAGGGAAAAATGCCATGAGCTCGTTCACATATTTGGTCAATGTCGGAACCGACACTTCATAATGCTCAGCAAATTGCTTTTTCGTCGCTTCCTTTGAACGAGACGAGGCATACATGTAGGCCGTAGCTGCAGCGAGCGCCTTTGTATTTTTAAATGGATAGCCCTGTTGAAGCCCGCGCTCCATCATGACAAACCACATCTCGTACATATACGCATGCTGGTACGTTAGTGGATGGTGCAACTCATAAAACAGATCGGCCACTTTCATCGCTTGGACAAAATGTTTCTCAGCAGGAACTTTCATGGAAAACTCATGATTCAATGAATAGCCAACAATGAGTTTTTCGATTGCTGTTAGTTTCTCTACTTGAATTAATTTGGGATGTGCCACCAAATCATGCAAGTGCACGGATTTTCCCATTAAGTAGAGAGCCACTGCGCGAGATGGCGCGGAATCGCTCTGAATCTTTTCTTTCAAAAAGTCCGCGTCATTTTCGACTCCAGCAGGTCCTTCCTCTTCTTGCAGCTTCCAAGGCTCAAACCCTTCTTTAGTCGGATCTAAGCGAATCAGTTCAAGCCACGCCTGATGTGCGCGATCTTTCTTTCCTGAGAAGTACGCAGAGTGAGCAAGCCAGAAGTAAAAGCTCGGGTCTTCCCCGAATCCCATTTTCTGAAGTTGACGCAGCGTACGATACCCTTCTTCATGTCTTCCAAGAAGTGCAAACGTCGCACCAAGCTTGAAGCGTTGGTCGATAGCAATCGGTTTGATTTTTTCAAGGACCCCAAGGATTTCTTGAAGTTCCCGGTACGACTGCTTGTAATGAGCGAGGACAGCCAGATTGCACAAAGCATGTAGATTTCCTTGGTCGTTTCGCAGTACTTCATGTAAGAGCGCTGTTGCTTGCTCTTCTTCACCAATATAGAAATAAGCGAGGGCAAGGTTGTTAAAAGCTGGCCAGAATGTGTCATTCTCAGCCACAATCGTTTCGAGTAGCGCCACTGCTTCATCAAAACGCCCTCGTTCCATCATCTTGCGAGCTTTTTCTTGCAAGTATACTACGTCCGAAGAAGGCCCGTCTTCTTGATAGTCGAGAGCTCCTTCAACTTCTGTAAAATCGAGAATTTCCATCGCTTCTTCAACATACATGCCTTCTTCATCCATTTGCATGTATTTTGTCGCAAAACGGTTCGCTTCTGCAAAATGACCGAGATGTGCATTGATTTCTGCTAAGAAAAACACGATATCGGAGTCGTTTGGGTCCATGGAGTGCGCACTCTGAAGGAGCTCGTAAGCTTCATCAAAATTCTCTGCTTCCATCTGTAAGATGCCGTACTGCATTAAGATCAACGGATCATCGGGGCTTAGTTCTACGGCTCGTTTCAAATATTTTTGCGCTTTAGCAAATTGTTCTTTCTTCAATTCGCCAAGCGCTTTCTGATAATAGTATTCGCCCGTTGGGATAAACGAGACGACATTTTCTTGTTTGGATTTACGTGATTTTTTCAAAGTATCCTCCAGTTGCCGGGTCGTATTCATCAAGAAAGAACAGGAACGCGGCGTACACGTTCCTGTTTCGTTTATTCTTCAGTATAGCATACCTACGTATGAATTTGTCCCTATGAATGACTTTACTTGGAAGCGCGTTGTTCCAGAATCTCGAGCACATTCGCAAACGGTACTTTCTGATTTTCAAGCATCACCATCAAGTGATAGATAAGGTCGGCTGCTTCCATGGAGAGCTCTTCTGCGTCATTGTTTTTCGCTGCAATGACCACTTCTGTCGCTTCTTCTCCAATCTTCTTCCCAATCTTGTCGACACCTTTTTCAAACAAGTACGTCGTATACGCACCTTCTGGTTTTTCCACGAATCGCGTCTTAATCACTTGCTCTAAACGAGTGATGGCCTCGACGCTTGCTACCTTATCATTTTCAACTACCGTTTCATTGAAACAAGAACGAGCGCCCGTATGGCACGCAGGTCCGTTTGGGAGTACGGAAACGACAAGAGCGTCTTGATCACAATCTGCTGTAATCGACACCACTTGTTGCGTGTTCCCAGAAGTCGCTCCTTTATGCCAGAGCTCTTGACGGCTGCGGCTGTAAAACCACGTTTCTCCCGTTTCTTTCGTCTTCTCTAATGATTCTTCATTCATATAGGCAAGCGTCAGTACTTCTTTTGTTCGCGCATCTTGGACAATGGCAGGAAGCAGTCCGTTATCATCAAACCGAATCGTCATCCCACTACCTCCTTGGCTTCCGCTACTGTGAAGCGGCCACTATAAATCGCTTTTCCGACAATCACTCCAGAAATCGTCGAGTCCTCAGCTTGCTCTTTAACTGCACGAATATCATCAAGGGAACTGATGCCTCCAGAGACGATGACTTGAAGGCCCGTCGCATCTGCAAGTTCACGTGTCGCCTGTAAGTTCGGCCCTGACAAAGTCCCGTCCATCGCAATGTCTGTGAACACGATATGTTTCGCACCAACAGCCGCAAAGCGTTTTCCCACTTCGATTGCCGTGAGCTCAGAAGTCTCTAGCCAGCCATGAGTCGCGACAAAACCATCTTTCGCATCTAGTCCTAAGACGATTCGGTCGCCACCGTAACTTTTCAACATCGCTTCTACAAGCTCGGGCTGCTTGACTGCGAGGCTGCCAATAATCACTCGGTCCACACCTCGGTCTAAGTAGAACGCAGCGTCTTCAATAGAACGAATCCCTCCGCCGATCTGTACGGAAACTCCAAGCTCGTCTTTGATACGAAACACATACTCTGCGTGCGGTTTCGTGCCATCTTTTGCACCGTCCAAATCGACTAAGTGGATCCAGTCGGCGCCTTGCCCCACAAAAGATTTCGCCATATCAAACGGCGAGTCTCCGTAAACAGTTTGTTGATTGTAATCGCCTTGATAAAGACGGACACACTTGCCATCTTTCATATCAATAGCTGGGTAAAGTTGTACCATAGCTGCTCCTCCTTATGATAAAGACCCTTTTGTAGAAGGAACTCCTGTTACACGAGGGTCAATCTGAGTTGCTTCGTCTAGTGCACGTGCGAGACCTTTGAAGATGGCTTCAATCATGTGGTGCGTATTGTGTCCGTAATGGACGATGACGTGCACATTCATTCGAGACTCTAGAGCGAATTTCCAAAGAAACTCATGAACTAGCTCCACATCAAACGTTCCTACTTTTTCTTTTGGGAACTCTGCACGAAACTCTAAGTGCGGTCTGTTGGAAACATCCACGACTACTTGAGCGAGTGCATCATCCATAGGAATGAACGAACTACCATAGCGTTTGATCCCTTTTTTGTCTCCTAACGCTTGTTGGACGACTTGCCCTAACACAATGCCGACGTCTTCTGTCGTATGGTGATCATCGATATGCGTGTCGCCTTTTGCAGTGATCGTCCCGTCAAACAACCCGTGACGGACAAACAGGTCAAGCATGTGGTCTAGAAAAGGCACTCCTGTATCGACAGTCGATTTTCCGGAACCATCTATAGCAAGCTCCACTTCTACAAACGTTTCACTCGTTTTTCGCTTTTGATGCGCTTTGCGTTCAGTCATGATTGATTTCCTCCTGGTCCTTACGAATCTCTACAGCGCGTGCATGCCCTTCAAGTTGTTCCATGCGGGCAAGACGGGCAATCTTCGGATAGTTTTGATTCCACAACTCTTTTGTATAGTAGATGACACTTGTTTTCTTCTGGAAGTCTTCCACACTCAGACCGCTCGAAAAACGAGCCGTACTGTTCGTTGGTAAGACGTGGTTGGTGCCTGCAAAATAGTCGCCGATTGGCTCTGATGAGTAGCGACCAAGGAAGATGGCTCCTGCGTGGCGAATTTGTCGGCTAAGCTTTTCTGCATCTTCTGTCAAAATCTCTAAATGCTCAGGAGCCAATTGATTGACTGCTTCAATAGCCTGCTCCATCGACTCCGTCACATAGATCATGCCGTAGTCTTCAATAGACGCGCGGGCAATGTCTTGTCTTGGAAGCGTTGACAGTTGTCTCTCGACCTCTGTTTTAACTTGGTCTGCTAACGACTGGCTTGTCGTGATCAAGATCGAGCAAGCCAATACATCGTGTTCCGCTTGTGCAATCAAATCCGCCGCGACATCTGCTGCTCGTGCTGTGTCATCTGCAAGAACCGCAATCTCACTTGGACCGGCTATACTGTCAATTGACACCGTACCAAAAACTTCTCGCTTCGCAAGAGCGACAAAACGATTTCCTGGTCCTGTGATCTTGTCGACTTTCGGAATCGATTCCGTCCCGTACGCGAGAGCGGCAATGGCTTGTGCTCCGCCCACTTTATAGATTTCATCTACTCTGGCAATTGAAGCAGCAACTAACACTCCTACTGGGATAGACCCATCCGGATTTGGAGGCGTTGTAATGACAAGCTTCCCAACTCCTGCTACTTTCGCTGGGATAGCATTCATCAATACGGAAGACGGATACGCTGCAGTCCCACCTGGAACGTAAAGTCCTGCTGCATCCATGGGTAAGAATCGGTACGACAGGTAGCTGTCGTGCTCGAGAGGCAACCTTAGCTCGTCACGCAATTGAAGTTCATGAAACGCGCGAATATTGTCAGCCGCTTCTTGCAGATCTTGCTTGAGTTGCGGATCAATCGTTTGCAGAGCCTGTTCGATTTCTTTCTTGCTCACCCGGAGTGTCGTGAGCTCTGCCCGGTCCCATTTTTTCGTGTAGGCGAAGAGTGCCGCATCCCCATTTTGTCGAACATCTTGGATGATGCTTTGAACGGTCTGGCGGTCCTGTTCTGAACCTTGGTCGACAGAACGCTGGATGGTCATGCTATTGTTCCATTCTGTGATGTTCATCGTTGCATCTCTCCTACTGCTTGTTGAAGTCGTTTGGCCATATCCCGAATTCGTGCTTGTTTGACACGATAGCTTACAGGGTTTGCGACGAGGCGAGACGTGATGTCAGCAATCTTTTCGTATTCTACGAGTCCGTTCTCTTTTAACGTACGTCCCGTCGAAACGATATCGACAATTCGGTCTGCAAGTCCGATCATTGGCGCGAGTTCAATCGAACCGTTCAGTTCAATGATTTCAACTTGTTCTCCCTTTTCTTTAAAGAATGTAGTAGCAATCGTCGGATATTTTGTCGCAACGCGTGGTGCCACATCATTCATCACGGTATCCGGAAGACCGGCCGTTGCCATGTAGCAATAGCTGATTTGAAGGTCAACAAGTTCCATCACACTGCGTTGTTGCTCAAGTAACACGTCTTTTCCAGCCACCCCTAAGTCCGCTACGCCGTGTTCTACATACACCGGAACGTCCATCGGTTTTGCTAAAATAAAGCGCAATTGTTCTGAAGGTACTTCTACAATCAGTTTGCGGGAGTCTTCCATTTCATTCGGAAGATCATACCCTGCAGCTTTCAATAATTCTAAAGCTTCTTCAAAAATGCGGCCCTTTGGCATCGCAATCGTCAAGTACTCCATTAGCGAGCCTCCTTCGTCAAATCAATCACATCATCGAAGTTCTGTTCAAACGCTTTTGTATCAAGCACGCTTTCTTTGAACTGAACCGTCACATAATTTCCTTGCGTACGTAGTGCGGTAGCTTGTTGATTCGCCTCTCGAGTTGAATTTTGGTCCGTGTACACTAGAGTTCGAGTAGGAGCTTCGACAGCAATCGGTAAAATCTCTAGTAAATAATCTAAGCGAATACTAAAGCCGGTTGCTCCGACTTTCATTCCGAACTGCTCGAGTAAATCATCGTAGCGCCCACCGTTTCCTAGTGCGAAGCCGCTTCCTTCTGCATACACTTCAAATACCATTCCCGTGTAATAGTGCATGTGGCTGACTACTAACGGATCCAGCTGGAAGTGTTCTTTAAGTTCAGGTAAGTCGTCTATCCAGTTGCTGACGGCTAAGAACTGTTCTGCCGCTTCTGTTTGAAGGACTGGGAACTGTTCCAACAATTCTTTCAGTGTCATCCCACGAATCGACTGTTGGAAGAATGCGAAGAATTCTTTCGAATCGGGATAGGTTGCTGCCCAACGGTCAATTCCGACAAAGTTCTTGTCTACTAAAAAGTGTCGGACACGATCTCGTTCTTTCACATCAGGAATCATCTGATCAATTGCATGATTGATCAGTCCTGCATGTCCTACTGTAATCGTGAAGTTTTGAAGGCCAAGTGACTTTAAAAGTCCCGCTGCCATTTGCAGCATCTCACTATCTGCTAGAGCACTCGTGTCTCCAAGGAGTTCTAGTCCAAGTTGTTCGAATTCTGCTGGTCGTCCCCCTTCACGTTGCTGAGCGCGGAACACGGTCGAACTATAAGCTAGACGAAGTGGGTTTTTCTCTTTCAACAGTTTTGCAGCCGCAATACGAGCGATCGGTGTGGTCAGATCGGGACGCAACACCAACATCTCTCCTTGATTGTCGACTAATTTAAACAGGGCCGCTTCATCTAACGAGCTGATTTTTCCAATGGTCTCGAAGTACTCGAGAGAAGGTGTTTGGATGAATTCATAGCCATGCTTGCGCATGTAGTCCATGGCCTCGGCACGGATGGTATGTTGTTGGGCGTAAAGGCGCGGAAGTGTATCTCGCATGCCCAGTGGTTTTTCGAAAGGTTGGATGGTCGACATGTTGTTCGCCTCACTTTAATTACTTTAGTCTGCTAGAGTAGTAGAGTAATGAATTATTGTTTTAGTGTACGGCATGCTGTACTATTCGTCAACCTTCCCGTCTTTTCCTTCCATACCCTGTTTGGGTGAGGTTCAATTATAGTTTAGCTAGTTTCACCTGAGAAGCCTTTTTCCTAAGGGAGAACTCCGTAGCTTTTTGAGTTAGTCCATAAAATTAGAAAAGGTTGGCTGAGAGTGTTCGGAAAAGATCCGCTTATCTGTGGGAGCGACCATCAGAATCTTCGCGGCATACCAATGCTTACGCTTTGGCCTCCGCTGTGGGTTCTTCAAACCACTCTGATACCACGGAACGCGTATCTTTTCTTTCACACTCTCCCAATCTAGATTTTAGGTTAACAGATTCAATGGTTTTTGAACCTGAGACGCCTTTTTCCCAGGGAATAAAGAGGTTCTCGGAGACCCCGCAGTCGCCCGTAATCCAAGCATTGTATTTTAGAACTCTTGCATGAGAGACTGCATCCCTTCACCGAGGTGCAGCGAGGAGGCTTCGAGGTTCTCCCCTTGGAAAGAGGCTTCTCAGGTGAAGATAGGCACGATTCAAACGCTAAAAAGGCAGCCTCTCGTTTGAGAAACTGCCTTTACTAAATTCTACATGAAACTTTAAGATCGTATGATTTGCATCGGATTGCCGCCAACAAAGGCACCAGCCGGCACATCTTTATGAACAAGAGTCGCCGCGGATACTGTAGCACCATCTCCAATAGTCACACCAGGTAGGATCGTGGTATTGGCACCAATTAACACATTATCTCCAATAATGACATCCCCGAGTCGGTATTCATCAATCAGATACTCATGAGCCAGAATGGTCGTATTGTAGCCAATGATTGCATTTTTACCGACTTTGATTCGTTCAGGAAACATGACGTCCACCATCACCATTAGCGCAAAAGCTGTCTGGTCCCCCACTTCCATTTTCAAAAGGTTGCGGTAAAGCCAGTTTTTCATACTTAGAGACGGGCTGTAACGAGCTACTTGAATCACAATGAAGTTCTTCATCACTTTCCAAAAAGGAACCGTCTTGTAAATCTGCCAAAGTGAGTTGCTTACTGTCACTGGATACCGTTCGGTGTTTCTCATGATTCTTCACCGAAAGTGATGGTCACCAGCTCAGACATATCATGAATCGCATAGACCGGCTCAAACGCCATCAAATAATCTAGACCTTTGATAGACCAGGCAACAGCTACTGAATCTACACCAGCAGCTCGTGCTGCGACGATATCATGGAAATTGTCTCCGACCATTAGAGCGTGTCCTGGTTCTACTCCAAGTTTCGAAAGTGCCAGTTGCACAGGTTCTGGGTCCGGCTTTGCGTTCTTCACATCGTCTAGACCAATGACTGCAGCGAAATTCTGTCGGACATTCATCAGCTTTAAAGCACGCTCTATCATTTCGTTTCGTTTTGTAGAGACGATAGCCAGCTTGATCCCTCGACCATGCAACTCTGCAAGTGTCTCTGCAACACCAGGAAATGCTTGAACCATTGCATCATGGTTCTCCACATTCCATTTCCGGTAAGCTGCAATCAGCTCGTCCACTTGAGTAGGATCGACTTGTTGAAACGTCTCATAAAGAGGGGGACCTAAGAACGGTAGGATGGTTTCGCGAGAATACTTCCCAGGAAATCTTTCATCCAGGACCGTCTGGAATGTCTGGATAATCAGTTCATTGGTATCAATCAATGTTCCATCTAAATCAAATAAAATTGCTTGTATGTGTTGTGTCATCCTTGTTGGGTCACCTCGTTCCGTTGTGTTCGTTCTGCCCGTCTCCAGACATATGCTACTGCAATCGTCAAGACAAAGGCTGTCACTAAACGAATCGCCAGTAGCGGTAAAATTGGGATGCCGAGTGGAATAAAGATCAATGTATCTTCAACTACTGCGTGACATGCTACTAAAAAAATGAAGACAAGTGTCGCATCTTTCTTGCTCACTCCATCTTCTTGTACAGCTTGAATCATGACACCCGCCCCATACGCAAGTCCGATCACCAATCCAGCTACTAGAGTGGAAGCTGCATTTTCTTGCACACCAAGCACTCGTGTAAGGGGGCCCATTCGGTCACTCAATTTCGCCATATAGCCCTTTTCACGTAAATACTGAATGATGATCATCAACGGGATGACGATAAGAGCTAGTTGCAACACACCGCTACTTGCTTTTTGCAGTCCAAGTAGTAGGATTTCTCCCCAACCTTCTGGAGTAGCTGCTGACGATTGAATGACGCCGTACTGCGCAATTTCGCCTCCCCCCTTCCACAACCAATTGATTAGGACAGCAGAAAGAATCGCTAATCCGAAGCGAACGACGAGGACGACCCAAAGGCGAACTCCTACTCGAAGAGCTACACCCGTCTCGATGAAAATATTATGCGAAAAAGAAAGCATGACAGCCAAAATAAACACCTCTTTAACTGTCATCTCAAGTGATAAAATCCCCGCAATCCCTGCATACAAATTCAATGCATTCCCTAACACGAGCGGGATAGCTGCTTCTCCGGGAAGACCAATCAGCTGCATGAGTGGTGCAATCGCTTTAGTAACCCATGGTAAGACCGGAGTAAACTGCAGAATAGTTAATAGCAATGTAATAGGAAAGATGATCTTCCCTAGAGTCCATGCCGTCTTGAGTCCCGCCTGTAGTCCGCGCTTTAAGATTCCCACGAAATTGCCTTCTTTCTTAATCTTGATAACGTACCTTCACTTTTAAAATGAAACGACGGTAAACAAATACACTAATAGCGACTACAATGGTCACTAGTGAGACCACTTGAGCAGCACGAAGGTCTCCTACTATGTAGAGACTGTCCGTACGAAGGCCTTCAATGAAGAAACGACCTACCGAATACCAGGTTACGTAGAACAATAACATCTCTCCACGCAATAAGTTCACTTTACGAAGCAAAATCAAGATAATGACGCCTGTCAAATTCCAGATAGATTCGTATAAAAATGTCGGATGGTAGTATTTCCCGTCGATATTCATCTGTTCAATGATCCAATTCGGGATGAACAAGTTTTCTAGGAAGCTTCGAGTCACTTCTCCACCGTGTGCTTCTTGGTTGATAAAGTTCCCCCAACGTCCCACAGTTTGTCCTATTAAAATACTCGGTGCCGTGATATCTGCTACTTTTAAGAAAGAATCGTTACGACGTTTTGTAAAAAAGTAAGCCGTCAAAAATGAAGCGATGAGCGCTCCGTGAATGGCGATACCGCCTTCCCAGATTTTAAAGGCATCTATCGGATTATCCGCATAGTTTTCCCATTGGAAGATAACGTAGTAAATCCGAGCTCCAATGATGGCGAGCGGAATTGCCCACAATAAGAGATCCGTTAAATATTCTTGATGAAACCCACGTTTCACCATTTCTTTCTGCGCTACGAGAAACGCTAGTACAATTCCTAACGCAATGATTACACCATACCAGCGCACCGTTAATGGCCCTAACTGAAAGGCGATCGGATCAATGGCTAGTAATACACTGTCCCACATGCTAAATTCCTGCTTTCTATTTAGAGTTGATTACGGAATCGAGACGATTCGCGAAATCTTCTGCCGCGTTCATCCCCATCTTTTTAAGGCGATGGTTCATAGCAGCTACTTCGATGATGACGGCCAAGTTTCGACCTGGACGAACAGGTACCGTCAATTTGGTGATCTCCGAATCGATGATTGGCATCTTTTCTTCTTCAATTCCGAGACGATCGTAATTTTTTTGTCCATCCCAAAGTTCGAGCTCGATGACAAGGGTGATGCGTTTTTGACTCCGAATAGCAGAAGCGCCAAACAGTGTCATGATATCGATGATTCCGAGACCACGGATTTCTAGTAGATGCTCAATAAGTTTCGGGGCCGAGCCAATCAAGACACCTTCCCCTTCTTGACGGATTTCTACACAATCATCTGCTACTAGGCGGTGTCCGCGCTTCACCAGTTCAAGGGCCGTCTCACTTTTCCCGACTCCTGATTTCCCGATGATTAACACGCCGACTCCGTGAATGTCCACAAGTACTCCGTGTACGGCAGTAGTCGGTGCCAACTCACGCTCCAAGAAATTGGTCAATTGGCTAAAGAATCGAGTGGTCGGTACATGGGTCGTAAAAACTGGGACCGATTTTTCATGAGAAGCAGCAAGCAATTCCTCTGGCACTTCGTGATTATGCGCTACGATGATTGCCGGTGTATCCGATGCACAGAGCTTTAACATGCGCTCTCGTTTCTCGTTCGGTTCTAATAATTCAAAGAAAGACAGCTCTGTCTTTCCGAGAAGTTGAATTCTTGATGATGGATAATGCGTAAAATAACCCGCCATCTCAAGCCCTGGACGTGAAATGTCGATGATGGAAATATGTCTGCCGATGCCTTCCTCTCCACTGACCAGTGTGAGTGGAAACTGATCGAGCAAATCTTTTGCGGTGACGTGGGCCATAAGGTTCCCCCTCTCAAAACATATCTCTTATTGTAGCATGACTGGGAAAGCGAAATGTATCCTTGTGACCTGTTTTTCTCTATTTATTCAGAAAAGGAGGGAACACAATGATAGTTGTTTTAGATGCAGGACATGGGCCACATACAGCTGGCAAGCGTTCGCCTGACGGGAGACTTCGAGAGTATACAGTCAATGCCGCCATCGTTCGTTATTTGATCAAGGAGTTGCAAGATGTAGCGACATTTCACCTCACCACTACAGGTTTACGAGATGTGCCTCTTTGGGAACGTTCGCAACTCGCCAATACTGTCGGGGCTGATTTATTTGTGTCCATACATGCCAATGCCTACGGTTCTAACTGGAATGCGGTTTCCGGAATTGAAACGTACATCGCTCCACACGCAAGTCGCAGGTCGGAAAAAGTAGCTGCTGCAGTGCAGAAGGAGTTGGTTAGTAAAACGGGAAGGCTGGACAGAGGTGTTAAACGAGGCAACTTCCACGTGCTTGTCCGGACAAAAATGCCCGCTATTTTAGTGGAAGTAGGGTTCATGACGAATCGTCTAGAATGCGACTTACTCCTGTCACCTGCGTACCAAAAATGCTGTGCCAAAGCAATCGCTACGGCTATCAAGAATTCAATGAAGTAATTTATAGAGTGTAGGGGTGACTCCAGCGGGATTAAAAGCGGAAGCTGAGACCGAGGCTCAGCCCGCGCCCGCGGAACGCTTCCCCTACACTCACTATTCATCATAAATAACAAAAAACCTTGGAAGTCATAGGACTCCCAAGGTCTTTGCTGTGTTAGCTATTTAATTCCGGATCCACTGATGGTGTCCCAGACGTCGGTTCGTCCGTCGTCGTATAACGTACAATCACTGTTCCAGTCTTCGCTTCTCCTGATACGTATAGTGGAGCTTGATCATCCTCGAGTGCTTTCGTGAACGAAACTTTCTTATTCATGAACTGCTCCGAGTGATTGCTCTGTGTCACATCCGCAAGCTGCACATCAAGTTGGCCAAGTTGTGTCGTCGCTTCTCCTTTTAGAGGGATATGACGCGGTACATACAATTCTACGTTTCCAGAAAGTGCAGAGCCTTCTAACTTGCGAGGCGACAGGTGCTTCGTCGTCAAGATTAAGTTCCCATTTACAGAACTTGCTTCAAGGTCTCGAATCTTTCCTTCTACATAAATACGTCCGTTCACAGCTTCTACATCAACCGCTTCTCCGTTCACATCTTTCAACTGGACTGCTCCGTTGACCGTTTCCACGTCGACTTCTTCAATTTCCATATGGTGCAACGATACTTTTCCATTCGTAGTCTTCACTTTGATATGTTTCGCGTCGAATGATCCAGCCGTAAAGTCTCCGTTGAACAAGCGGACTGTCAATTGCTCATAGTGTTCTTTTGGCACTTTAAGTGTCATGTGAACGGCGATTGTCTTCATATCACTGAAGATACGCAAACGGCCATCCTCTTCTTTAAAGACAAAATCCGAATGCAATTTTTGGCGAAGTTCTTCTTCTGCCATACCACGGTAGGATTTCACCGTTACATCTGCTGTTACATGTCCGTCTTCAGAAGGATAGATCTCGGCTTTCCCGTTTGCAATATCTACGGTAATAGAACGCAGGTGTTCTGGCTGTAGTGTATAGCTATCTTTAATTGTGACCGCATCTCCAAATGGATTTTCAAAATCAAATTGGCGAAGCTTGTCGACCGTCCCTTGCATCATCTGCATGACACGTTCTCCGATCACTGTAAAATCTCTCTTGGCATCTTCAATGAAGTCACGATTGCGATTCGTTGACTGATTGGTTGAATGTTGGTGATCCGTGAATGTCGTATGTGTCTGTTCTTGTTGTTTTGATAAAGCGTCCAGCAGTCCCATTGCCTCTTGTGCAGTAATTTGTCCGTTTTCTAGCATATCCAATATACGTTTACGTTCATCTTGCATGGTGTGGCCTCCTCTTTCTACTGGTAGTCTTTCTCTTACAGTATCTCATACGTATTTCAAATGAAAAAGTTTCAAGCAATCGTCACGCTTTTACTTTGGTCGCCTTTTTTAGCGCTTCTTCCATACGAGCCTTGTCACGTTCAAGAACAGGTTTCAAGTAGCGTCCCGTATAGGATTCTGACACTTCACAAACTTCTTCCGGAGTTCCAGTTGCGACAAGAGTCCCTCCTTTGTCCCCGCCTTCAGGTCCGAGATCAATCATGTAGTCAGCCGTTTTGATGACATCTAAGTTATGTTCAATCACAAGTACACTGTCGCCATTGTCTACTAAGCGTTGCAAGACAACTAGTAATCGTGCGATATCATCAACATGCAATCCAGTCGTCGGCTCGTCCAAAATATAGAAGCTCTTACCGTTTGAGCGTTTGTGAAGTTCACTCGCCAATTTGACTCGCTGTGCCTCACCACCTGAAAGAGTTGTTGCCGGCTGACCTAATGTCATGTATCCGAGTCCTACATCTACAATGGTTTGCAGCTTGCGAGAGATTTTCGGATGATTTTCGAAGAATACAACGGCATCTTCAATCGTCATCTCTAAAATATCTGAGATGTTCTTGCCTTTGTATTTCACTTCAAGAGTCTCTCGGTTATAGCGCTTCCCATGACACACTTCACAGGGTACGTAGACATCCGGTAAGAAGTGCATTTCAATTTTTAAAATCCCGTCCCCGCGGCACGCCTCACAACGGCCTCCTTTAACATTAAAACTGAATCGACCTTTTTTATATCCGCGCACTTTTGCTTCATTGGTAGAAGCATAGACATCACGGATATCGTCAAAAACGCCTGTATAAGTTGCCGGATTAGATCTTGGAGTTCTTCCAATCGGAGACTGGTCAATATCAATGATTTTCTCGAGTTGTTCGATTCCCGTGACGCCTTTGCTGGCACCCGGTTTCGTTTTTGCGCGGTTGATCTTTTGTGCTAGGGACTTGTACAAGATTTCATTGATCAATGTACTTTTCCCTGAACCAGACACTCCCGTTACTGCAGTGAAAACACCTAAAGGAATGTCGACAGTGACGCCTTTTAAATTGTTTTCAGTTGCATCTTTAATTGTCAATTTTCTTCCGTCTGATACTCGGCGTTCTGTAGGAACTGGAATGAACTTCTTCCCGCTCAAATAGTGACCCGTGAGGGATGCTTTGTTTTTCATCACTTGTTTCGGAGTACCCGCTGCTACAATTTCACCACCGTGGACCCCTGCTCCAGGGCCGATGTCAATCAAGTAATCTGCCGCCATCATGGTATCTTCGTCATGCTCGACGACAATCAGTGTATTTCCGATATCACGCATGCTCTGGAGCGTTCCAATCAAACGGTCGTTGTCTCGTTGGTGAAGTCCAATCGATGGCTCATCCAAAATGTAGAGCACTCCAGTTAAGCGTGAGCCAATTTGAGTAGCCAATCGAATACGCTGTGCTTCTCCACCTGAAAGAGTTCCTGCTGCACGGCTTAAGGTCAGGTAATCCAATCCCACATTTACAAGGAATCCAAGCCTCTCTTCGATTTCACGTAAGATCAGACGGGCAATTTGCATATCTTTCTCTGATAAAGAGAGGGAATTGAAGAAGGCCTGAGCCTCTTCAATAGAAAACTCGCTCACTTCACCGATGTGCATGTCGCGTACTTTCACGGCACGAGATTCTTCTTTTAAACGGTAGCCACTACATGTCGGACAGGCATGCTCCGCCATGTATTTTTCCATCTGTTCACGAATGTAATCTGAAGAAGTATCTTTATAGCGTCGTTCTATGTTCGCAAGTACGCCTTCAAAATAAATCATATTGTCCCGTACTTGGCCGAACTCATTCACATAACGGAATCGTAGTTTTTCTTTGCCAGACCCCTTCATGATTTTCTCCCATTGGTCTTTTGGCAAATCCTTTACTGGCTTTTTCATTGAAATCTTGTAATGCTTGGCTACAGCTTCTAAAAGCTTCGGATAGTAGTTGGAACTTGTCGGTTGCCAAGCTACAATCGCTCCCTGTTCAAGTGACAGTGTCATATCTGGAACGACAAGTTCTGGGTCCACTTCAAGCTTGACTCCAAGTCCGTCACAATCTGGGCATGCACCGAACGGACTGTTAAATGAAAACATCCGAGGCTCTAGCTCCCCGATGGAGAACCCACAGTAAGGGCACGCATGGTGTTCGGAGAACAGCAATTCCTCTTCTCCGATTACATCAATGATGACATTCCCTTCTGCGAGACGAAGAGCTGCTTCTAATGAATCACTTAAGCGCGCTTCCACGCCTTCTTTGATCACGATCCGGTCAATCACAACAGAAATCGTATGTTTCTTGTTCTTTTCTAATTCAATATTATCGTCTAAGTCAATCAGGTCTTCGTTGACACGCACGCGGACATAGCCTTGTTTGCGCAGGTCATCAAGTAACTTGACATGTGTCCCTTTTCGGCCAGACACCACTGGTGCTAGCACTTGTAGCTTTGTGCGTTCCGGATATTCCATAATTCTGTCTACCATCTGTTCGATAGTTTGAGATGTGATTTCAATCCCGTGATTCGGACAGATGGGCTTTCCTACTCGCGCATATAAAAGACGTAGGTAATCATTGATTTCTGTCACTGTACCTACTGTAGAACGAGGATTTCGACTTGTCGTTTTTTGGTCGATTGAGATGGCTGGAGACAATCCTTCAATGGTATCTACATCCGGTTTATCCATCTGTCCTAAAAATTGTCGGGCATAAGCAGAAAGCGACTCCACATAGCGGCGTTGCCCCTCTGCATAGATTGTATCGAAAGCAAGTGAGGATTTTCCTGATCCTGAAAGTCCCGTCATGACGACGAGCTTGTCACGAGGAATCGTCACACTCACATTTTTCAAGTTATGGGCACGAGCCCCTTCAATTCGAATCTCTTGATGTTTCATCTAGTTTCCTCCCTCCAGCTTCAATTCTAGAAGTGCATCTCGCAGTTCAGCCGCTCGCTCGAAGTTGAGAGCACGTGCAGCATCTTTCATTTCTTTTTCTAAGCTGGTGATGAGAGTGGCACGCTCTTCTTTGGAAAGCTGCTTACCGGAAACTAATTGCTGTGCATAAGTTTCGGTCTCTTCTGCAGTTTGAGTAGCTCGAATGACCTCGCGCACTTTCTTAGCAATAGTTGTTGGTGTAATACCATGTTTCTCATTGTATTCCATTTGAATGGTGCGACGACGCTTCGTCTCATCAATGGCTTTTTGCATAGAATCCGTGATCTTATCCGCATACATAATGACTTCACCGTTTGAGTTACGTGCCGCGCGACCGATTGTCTGAATCAGCGATCGCTCCGAACGCAAGAAACCTTCTTTATCTGCATCTAAAATCGCTACAAGAGAGACTTCCGGAATATCTAAACCTTCTCGTAATAAGTTGATTCCAATCAATACATCGTAAGTTCCAAGACGCAATTCTCGAATGATTTCAATCCGTTCTAGCGTCTTAACCTCCGAGTGTAAGTACTGGACTTTAATTTGCAGTTCCTTCAAATAATCCGTTAGATCTTCCGACATCTTCTTCGTCAATGTCGTAATTAACACACGTTCATTGCGTTCTGCTCGTAGATTGATTTCGTGAATCAAATCATCAATCTGTCCATGAATTGGTCGAATAGTAATGACCGGGTCCAGCAGTCCCGTCGGACGAATGATTTGCTCAACCATTTCTGGCGAGTGTTCGAGCTCATAAGGGCCTGGTGTCGCCGATACATAGATAGCTTGATGGATGCGGTCTTCGAACTCTTCAAACTTCAATGGACGGTTGTCTAAAGCTGAAGGCAAACGGAAACCATGTTCCACTAGTACTGATTTACGAGCTTGGTCACCGTTATACATGCCGCGGACCTGTGGTAAAGAGACGTGACTTTCATCTACGACTAGCAAGAAGTCATCTGGGAAGTAGTCGAGTAGCGTATAAGGAGTCGCACCCGCTTCCCGGAGTGTCAAATGGCGGGAGTAGTTCTCAATTCCTGAACAGAAGCCCATCTCTCGCATCATTTCAAGATCGTAATTGGTACGTTGCTCTAGACGTTGGGCCTCGAGTAACTTGTCTGCCCCGCGCAATTTCTCCAACTGCTCTTCCAGTTCTCTCTCGATATTCCCGATGGCAATTTGCATCTTCTCTTCTCGAGTGACGAAGTGGGATGCTGGGAAAATAGCAACATGGTCGCGCTCTGCCACAATCTCACCGGTCAACGCATCCACTTCCCGAATTCGATCAATTTCGTCCCCAAAAAATTCGACTCGAATACATTTTTCGTCTCGAGACGCAGGGAAGATCTCGACTACATCTCCTCGAACACGGAAAGTCCCTCGAACAAAGTTGATATCATTGCGCTCGTATTGTACATCTACAAGACGGCGAAGCAATTGATTGCGTTCAATTTCCATTCCTGTACGCAAGGAAACGACCATCTCTTTATATTCTTCCGGATTCCCTAAACCATAGATACAAGAAACGGAAGCGATGATAATGACATCTTTACGTTCAAATAAAGCTGACGTCGCCGAGTGACGTAGCTTGTCAATTTCATCGTTAATGCTGGAATCCTTTTCTATATAAGTATCCGTCTGAGGAACATAGGCTTCAGGTTGGTAGTAGTCGTAATAACTAACAAAGTATTCCACTGCGTTATTTGGAAAAAATTCTTTGAACTCACTATAAAGCTGTCCTGCAAGTGTCTTGTTGTGGGCCATGACAAGGGTAGGACGATTGATTTCTTTTATTACGTTTGAAACGGTGAACGTCTTACCTGTACCCGTTGCACCGAGAAGTGTCTGATGACGTTTGCCCTGTTGGACACCTTCAATCAGTTCTTGAATTGCATTGATTTGATCCCCTGCAGGTTCGTATGGGGCTTGCAGATCAAAGAGGGATTCTTCGGCCATGTGTCACACTTCCTTCTATTAATAAGTCTTTCCATTTATCGTTGGTATGCTATACCCTTTTTAACTAGCAGTTAAAAACGAACGTATGTTTTTATAGTAGTCCTTCCTGTTTATTTTCGCAATTGATAACCTTTTATAAACGAAAAAAAACTGCACATCGGCAGTTTTTAATCGTTTTTATGTAGCTCTTTGAGCTGATTTGTATACAGCATGAACTTTTCTCGATCCCCCAAGTCCAAGGCTTCATCGATGCGCTTCTCTAGTCTCTCTATGAGCTGCTCTCGGTGAATATGGTCTAAGAACATATCCAGATAGATTTCTTGCAGCAGCGCGGCCGATGTGTTCTCTGTTCCCGTGTCTGACATAGCTTTTAGAAAATCTGTGTATGAATAGTACTTATCCATAATATTCACCTCTTTTGATTTCTATTATAGCAACACTTTCTTTATTTGCAATCACTTTTTAGAAAATTCAAACTAAATGAACTAGACTTTGTTTTTTAAATAATCCAATAATAACAGTTGTCTCACTTCCATTTATCGGTATAATAGGAAGTAATATAAGACGAAGGGGCTATGTTATTTGAACGGAAAACGAGTAGATAAAGATACATACTTAACGCTGGATACAGCCATTGTGCGCCCAGTCTTCAGCGATTTGCGTTTACAAGCAGAAGTGATCACCTTATCAGGCACAAAAACCATTTATGCCGCCGACTGTTTTACATTAGTAAAAAACACATTTGAATTTTGCGGAAAATCTATAGGTTATGCAATTAAAGAAGCAAATGAATTACTTGGCCCGTATCATAAAATTCCCATTGTGGTAGAAAATGTAGCTGGACAATTGTTTGTATTAGTTCCTCTGTTGTCCCCCCGCTCTCCTTTAAACACTTGGGTGGCACTCCATGCCATTGCCCTTCATAAAAAGTCAGCGGTCGCCAACGGATTTACGGATATTCACTTAACCAACGGAGAAATTGTCACAGTCAATTCTTCTTTCACGACTTTGAACAGGCAAATTGTACTTGCTAATGCTCTACGGGCCGCTTATTTAAAAAACGTAGAAGACAGGCATCAATTTTTGTCGTTTGCCTCTCCTTTCTTACCTAAATAAAGTTGTAAATATTCTTCTACTTGGTTACGAAGACGTACGTTTAAATAACGACGATGCTCTTCGTATCCTTGATGGAAGAAGATATATTCTGTAAACAACTCATCTCCTTCCCCTCTCACGACTTTAAGTCCCTGGCTTCGAATCACTTGATGCACCTGTTTCAATTCTTGCTGCACTGCTCTGTCCGCCTGATCCAAAAGCTCTAAATAAGGTCTTGGCAATTTAAAGCCAGCTTTGCGAAACAACTCGCGATCTTTTGCCAGTACTGTCATCACCATTGGCAAATAAATGAGTTTTTCAAGAGCATCCAACATCTCTTCTGACAAAACAGGCATTTTACTCACTCCTTAATCGAACAAATGTTCTATACCTATTATTGTACAGCGAACAACAAAAAAAGCAACTTCCAATTTCTTCGGAAGTTGCTTTTTGTTATTTTGTGAATTTCAAGAAGTTGAGTAGCGGTCGGTAATTCTTGCCTGCTAAACCAATAATTTCGACAAACAACTCTATCACGACTAACATGACTGCTACAAGGAGAAGAGCACCCCAAAGTGTCGCTTGAGAGAAAATTAAAGCTGTCATACCAAACAAAGAAGCAATCGCATAAATAATCAAAACCGTTTGACGGTGTGTAAATCCGACATTTAACAAACAGTGATGCAAATGGGATTTGTCTGCTGCAGATAATGGCTGCTTCTCACGGAGGCGTCTCACGATAGCAAAGAACGTATCGGATACAGGTACGCCTAGCATGATGACTGGAATGATCAAGGCGAACATCGTAACTCCTTTAAAACCAAGCAACGCGAATACGGAGATCATAAATCCGAGGAACAAGGCTCCGGTGTCCCCCATAAAGATGCGCGCTGGATAGAAGTTAAATACTAAGAAACCAAGTGTACTAGCTGCTAGTATTGCGGTTACAGTAGCTACAAATGGATTCCCCATTAAAATCGCCATAGCAGATAAAGTTACTAGTGCAATTGTAGAAACACCTGCTGCAAGACCATCTAATCCGTCAATCAAGTTTACTGCATTGGTAATTCCTACGATCCAAATGATAGTGAGGGGAATCGCAAAATAACCAAACTCTAAATTCCCATTAAACGGAAGATTAATAAATTCGATTTGAATCTCACCATACACAACGATGACAACAGCAGCGGCAAGTTGACCCAGCATTTTCGCTTTCGCTGTGATTTCTAACATATCATCAAGGACACCCGTGATGATAATGATAGTAGCTCCTATTAATAACGCTTTATCAAAATCGCCGTCTGGACGATAGATTAAATAAGTTACGATAAACGACAAATAGATGGCAAGACCACCAAGGCGCGGCATGATGCGCGCGTGAACTTTACGATAATTGGGACGATCCACAGCTCCGATACGGTAAGCAAGACGCTTTACGAGCGGAGTAAATACGATGGATGCGACAAATGCCAAGACCAATGCATAGGCTAGCATGTCTCTCCTCCTCTTTCTACTTAGAACTATAATTTTCACAGAACTCTGGTTCTATAACTAGACGTGGTTTACATACAAGAAGTTTCAGCTAAAACACTGAAACTCTAGGAAAGTATATAGGATGCCTATTTAATTGTCAAAAGACGGACGACCTATTTCTTAAAGTATACCCACAGTCATAGAAAATAAAGCCTTTACCTAGACATCTTCCTAATTTTCAGAATCATCGTTTTCAGAAGCGATATATGATATACTTTTAGTAATTTGAATAGATAGGGGAATCGCCATGTTAAGAGATTTTTTTATCGCGTTATCTGAGAACCAAGCGTTGAATGCTGCAGCTAAACGTTATGGTCTGAAAATGGGCGCACAACACGTTGTTGCTGGAACTACTGTCGAAGAAACCATTGAAAGCATCAAAAAATTAAACGCTATGGGAATTTCCGCTACAGTGGACAACCTAGGTGAATTTGTATTTGAACGCGAGGAAGCTCTTGCAGCCAAAGAACAAATCTTAGCTGTTGTCGATGCAATCAACGAGCACCAAGTAGACGCTCACATTTCATTGAAGCCTTCTCAACTTGGTCTTGATATCGATTATGACTTTGCTTTAGAAAATCTACGTGACATCGTAGCACACGCTAGCAAAACGGATATCTTTATCAACATTGATATGGAATCCAACAAACACTTACAACCGTCATTTGATATTCTAGACGAACTATCAAAAGACTATGACAATGTGGGAACTGTAATTCAAGCTTATTTCTTCCGTGCTGAAGAAGATATTCAGAAATACAAGAACTTCCGTCTTCGCATTGTAAAAGGCGCTTACAAAGAGCCTGCTGAAGTAGCGTACCAATCAAAAGAAGAAATCGATGCAAATTACATCCAGTTAATCGAATACCATCTATTGAATGGAAAGTTCACCTCTATTGCGACTCATGACCACAACGTGATCAATCATGTGAAGCAATTTGTGAAAGAAAATGATATCCCAACTGACAAGTTCGAGTTCCAAATGCTTTATGGATTCCGTACAGATATGCAGAAAGAATTAGCTGATGAAGGCTACAACTTCTGTGTGTACGTGCCGTTTGGTCAAGACTGGTATGGCTACTTCATGCGTCGTCTTGCAGAGCGTCCACAAAACATGAACCTTGTCGTGAAGCAAGTGTTCACGAAAGATACGAACAAAATGATCGGATTAGCTGCAGCTGCTTTTGCAGTCGGCCGTTTATCTAAACGCAACAAACGTAAGTAACAATTGAAATTGGGATAAAACCCAATAAAGGGAGTTTCTCGTAGTGAGAGACTCCCTTTTTTTATGTTCTATTGTGTGTAGGGGAAGCGTTCCGCGGGCGCGGGCTGAGCCTCGGTCTCAGCTTCCGCTTTTAATCCCGCTGGAGTCACCCCTACACACTTTACACTCTTTTGTTTTTAACTTCACTTGTGCACTAATAAATTATGTGGAAGCTGGATTATTCAAACTCAATTGTCCAACCGAATGGATCTGGCATTTCTCCCGTCTGTAATCCCGTGATTGTATCGTAAAGACGCGCCGATAACTCACCCGTCTGCCCATTGTTTACGTAAAACAGTTCATTCTGCCACTTGAATTCTCCAATAGGAGAAATGACTGCCGCAGTCCCTGTTCCCCAAGCTTCTTCGAGCTTCCCAGTTCGGTGAGCTTCACGAATCTCTTCCATAGAAATGCGACGCTCAATGACAGGAACTTCCCAATAACGAAGAATGTCGATGATGGAGCGACGAGTGATCCCATCTAGAATGCTGCCATTAAGTGCAGGGGTGTATACTTTGCCGTCAATCTTGAAGAACACATTCATACTTCCTACTTCTTCAATGTACTTTCTTTCAACACCGTCTAGCCACATCACTTGCGCGTAACCTTCCGAACCTGCAGCTTGTTGCGCTTTTAAACTTGCAGCATAGTTCCCGGCCGTCTTAGCAGTGCCCGTACCGCCAGCGACTGCACGCACATATTGGCTCTCAACTAAAATTTTTACAGGTGCAATGCCTTCTTTATAGTAAGATCCGACCGGAGACAAAATGATCATAAACTGATACTTCTGTGAAGGTGCAACTCCTAAATAAGCTTCTGTCGCAATCATAAAAGGACGAATATATAAGCTTGTACCTGGGGCAGTAGGAATCCAGTCTTTTTCAAGTCGCAACAATTCAACTAGCGAATCGAGCATGGCATCTGGATCGACCGTAGGCATACACATTCGAGTACACGATTCATTCATTCGCTCAAAATTTAGTCGAGGGCGGAATAGACGAACTTTGCCTGTAGGCGATTTATAAGCTTTCAAACCTTCGAACACGGTCTGACCATAGTGCAGAACAATGGCAGAAGGGTCGAGCACTAGAGGTTGATAAGGTTGAATACGAAAATCGTGCCACCCTGCACCTTCTGAGTAATCCGCCACAAACATATGGTCTGTAAAAGTGCGTCCAAAGACGAGCTGTTGGTCCGGCACTTTCGCTTTTCTATCTTGGCAGATTGAAGTTTCCACATGAACAGTCATAAAAAATTCCACCTTTCTCGAAATGCAGTATATTGCAATATATTATATGCAATTATACGCTCAATCGAAAAAAATGGAAGCTATTTTTCTAATTTTCTCAAAATATTAAGATTGGCGGCCGTAGTTCATGCGTTCGTAGCGACCTCGAATGATTTGATAAATCCCATAAAGAATGAATCCAGCAGATACAATAGCGAGAATCACCATTCCATAAGGTTGGGACGCTAGTTCATCTAAGGCTCCTTCCACTCCTTTTGACTCTTCTGGGTTATGTGTCCATGCTGTACGAATAAAGAAGAATCCGATCATACTTAGCACCACACCACGTGCTATCAATCCAACGCGACCGGCTTTTTCTGCTGCATCTTTCTCTTTTGCACTCATCTCATGAGTTTTTAATTGTTCCATAAACTTTAAACGGGCACCGCTTTGAAGCTCGTAAATCCCATAAATTATAATAATAAGTCCTAGTAGTCCTACAAGCCATACTCCGAAAGGTTGTTCCATGAGACGCGCTGAGATTTCTTTTTCAGATTCTCCACCTGAGGAAGATTTTTGACGAAGCGCTAACAATATTGCTGCAATAGCCAAGTTGCCATAAATGATGGCGCTAACAAAATAGCCGATTCGCTTGATCCAGCCTTTCGTATCACTCCCTTCTCCTTGAGGATCTTTGATAGCTTTAATCAAATTCCAAGTGATATAGCCAAATAAACCGATTCCAATGATCCAAAGCAGTAATTTCCCAAATGGCATTGTGGAAATGCTCTCTACGGCACCTGTTGTTCCCGTCGTCTCACCACCTGTACCAAAAGCGGCTAACAGTGCCAATATCCCAATGATCATGTAGACGAGTCCCTTGGTCATATAGCCCACTCGACTGAACCGACGTACCCACGGTTTTGTTTCTTCCATTGCACTTCCCCCTTAGTAGGTTTTGTTCTTCTATTCCCTGAGTAGAATTGTTTAGAAACCTGCTATACTACTTGAAAGGGGGAGACATATGAAAAAATTTTTATTTCGACTAAACGAGAGCATTTGGTTCACACCCACTGTGTTCACTATATTTTCTGCTTTGCTAGCAATCGCTACCGTTTTACTCGACACCCTTTACATCGGAGAACTTGTCGATACACTACCGTATTTCATGTTGACTACAGTGGACCTGGCACAAACGATACTTGGCACGATTGCTGGGGCTCTATTGACGATGACGACGATTACCTTTTCAACGATCATGGTCGTGTTAACAACCTATTCAAGTCAGTTCTCGCCACGTGTGCTAAAAAACTTTATTTCAGATAAAGTGACGATGCGAGTTTTAGGAATCTTTATGGGTGGATTTGTTTATTCCATATTGTCCTTGTTATTTATGAGAGAAGCCTCCATAGATCATAATGTCATCTCGGCAGTTGTGGGAGTGGTGTTTGCAGTAGTCTGTTTAGCGTTTTTTGCATATTTCATCCATAATGTTGCTACTTCAATTCAAGTAAGCAATCTTGTCGCTGATTTAACCGCGGATGCTGAAGGAGTGCTAGAACGTTATAACAAGCTTTACACGAACTATTCACATGCACTTCTAGGAGAACGTCCCACTGTATCTGAACGCTCAGTCCAGTACATATCTTCACCAGCTTACGGCTATATTCAATTTGTCGAGTTTGAAAAATTACTCGACTTCACTAAAAAGAATCAGGCTCATGTAGAGATTCACTTTCCAATAGGAGGTTTTGTCACTTCCTCAGACAGATTAGTGACTCTATACTCCGATAGAGAGTGCGAGCTAGACCTAAAAGAGTATTTTGCAATTGGACCAGAGCCTTCGGCGGATCAAGACATTGCCTATAGTATCCAAAAGCTAGTGGAGATTGCATTGCGCGCCATTTCTCCCGGCATTAACGATCCGAACACGGCAATTCTATGTATACGTCATATCGGGGCGCTACTGCCTGGCGCACTTAGCTTATGTAGTTCTTATACGCAACTCACTAATGAAGAAGGCCGTCTAGTGATTCCTAATCATCAAGCGCGCCATCTATTGCATCAAACGTTTTCTGGAATTGCTCATTACGGACGAGAAGACGTGAATGTATTAGTAGCAAGTTTAGATGCGCTCGAACGAGTCCCCGATCATGTGCTGCGTGAAGAATTCGCTCATTATCTAATGGCCCACTTCAACGAAGACTGTCTAGTGCCGCTTGATCAGGAGCTTGTGACGTCTACACTAAGTCGAATCCTAGTGTAGATTTAATATAAATAGAATGGGTCAAAATCCAGCAAAGGGAGTTTCTCGTTATTATTGAGAAACTCCCTTTTGTATATTCTATTTGTGTAGGGGAAGCGTTCCGCGGGCTGAGCCAAAATCGAGTTGCGAACGCCAGAAATCCCCATCAAAACCATTCACCCCAACCGAGGCAAAGAGCGCCTCAATTGGGGCGCCTGGTTTTGATGAAATTTCTAGAGTGGCGTTCTTCACATCTTAGAAAAGGTCTCAGCTTCCGCTTGTAATCCCGCTGGAGTCACCCCTACACTCTTTTCATTTTGTTATCTTTATTTTCATTTGTAGAACTAGATAAGTTACGTCCCAGCCTCTATGCTGTTTATTTTCCTTCAAGTTTTGCTGAAATGATTCCAAATACAGTTCCAAGTAGCGCACCAGCTACTACTTCAACTGGTTGGTGGCCGAGCAGTTCCTTTAGTTCTTTCTCGCGCTCGATATATTGATAACTTGGGAATTCCCCACTGATTTTAGCAAATTGATCTTCTAGGTCATTGACTAGTTGTGCAATCTCTCCTGTATGACGGCGAATCCCTTGAGCATCATACATAACAATGATACCAAAAGTTACTGCCAGAGCTGTTTCTGTGTGGCGAAATCCTTTATTGGCTGCCACGTAAGATGCTAGAGCGGTAACTCCTGCTGAGTGAGAACTTGGCATCCCGCCAGTTGAGATGGCTTTTTTCACATCCCAATCTCCTGTCACTTTTTTATGAGTTAAGATTTTTAATCCTTGTGCCAGCCCAATGGCTCCAATCGCTGTCAGGATACCTCGGTTCATCTTATAATCAGGTGTAGGTCGTTTCATAAAATAGCCTCCTATGTAACTGAGATTTCCTCTACTATACCCTCAGTTTCCAGTCGACTAAACGACAAAAGCAAAAAAGGACGCTAAGCGCCCTTCCTCATCGTTAGTCATCATCTCGGTCGTTGTCTTGTTCTTGATCAAACTCTAAAATGTCTCCAGTAACTTTATGAATCTCAAAATCATACTCTTGATTCCCGTCACGAATCTCCACCTCAAAATGATCATCGTCTTGTTCAAACTTTGTTACTTCCCCAGAAGCGACTTCTTTTCTAGCAATTGCGATCACTTCCTCTTTTGTAAGGACTGGACCTTGTGCGCTTGTTGAGGAATCGTCATTTGAATCGTCATCACGGTCATCATCGTCATCTAATCGTTCTTTATCAAAGTCATAGACGTCTCCAGTCACGGCATCGATATCAAAATCATACTCGTGTGTGGCATCTTTCATCTCTACATCAAAGTGAGCGCGACGGCTGTCTGTGTATAGATACAACTCTAAAATCTCACCATCCACTTTTTCATTTGCAATTTTAGTGGCTTCTTCTTCTGTGATGAATTCTGCATTAGCAGGCTGTTGATTGACTGGAAGGTACTCCATGACATCGTCTCGATCGTCGGCAAGTGCGACTCCTCCAATTACAAGTGCTCCAGCGGCTGCGGGAAGTAAGAACCATTTGTTGAATTTCATTTGTAACGCCTCCTGTTTTTTAAGTTACTCTTATCATATCCCACGTAGATGAGAGTTTTATGTGAGCCACATTAGAAATTGATGAGAAAGCATGCGGATAAAAAAAGAGCCTTATCGGCTCTTTAGTCATCCCACACTATAGATAAGACTTCACCTGTTATGGCTTGAATTTGAACCGTCGCTTCTTGACCATCTTCATCACCTTGCCCAGGTTGCTCGATCTCGATAAGATAAAAACCACCTTGTTCAGAATCCTCAAAATCAACATCTTCAAGAGTTCCAGAGACTTCTTTTAGTGCGAGTTCCACCGCCTGTTCTTCCGTCAAGCGAGACTCCGGTTGCTGTGGTTCTGACGGTTCTTCCGTGTCTGTAGGTGTAGTAGTTGGTTCTGTTGTCTCTGTAGTTGTCAGCCGAGTGATCTGCGTAACATTTCCGTAAGTCGCGTTCGCTTCAATCTCATAAATCCCATCTTCTTTTTCAAGCTCTACGAGAAAGGAGTCTTGTTGCTGCTCCATAGACAGCACTTTCCCCCCATAGACCCGCTCAAGCTGTGCTTGAATTTCAGCGGGCGTCTGCTGCTCTTCCCCTGTCACTTGCAGTTGAAAATAAAGGAGACTCGCTATGACAATGACAGCTGCGACAATCACCGGTATCAGCCAAGGCTTTGAAGTTTTGGCCTGCATAGTCTTCAGCCCTTTCATCAGTTTTCTTTAGTATAGACGGGAAATATTAAAATTTAATGAGAAGGGTCTTCATGAAAATGAAGGGTCACTGTAGTTCCCTTATTTAACTCACTTGTTATAGAAATGTCCAAGTTTAGCTGGGTGGCCAGTTCTTTAGCAATCGCTAGACCGATGCCGCTTCCACCCGTCTCTCGTGCTCGTGCCTCATCCACGCGATAAAAGCGGTCAAACACATGGGGAATATCCTTTTCTGGAATGCCGACACCTTGGTCCTTCACTTCAATCTGCATGGAATCTACAGATACAACAATAGCCGACTCACTATATTTTTTTGCATTGTCGATCAATACCGTCAGCAACTGCCGTAATCTTGCACTATCTGAATATTTCCAGACTTCTCCGGTCGCCTCCACCACAATCTCTCGGGAATAAAGTCGTTCAAGTTGTAGTGCCAGGTCTTGAACGAGTGCTACTACATCCAAAGAATGACGTTCGATTTCAATTGCCTGTTGGCTTCTTGCAAGCTCTAAGAACTGCTCGACCATCTGCTTCATTCTCGCCGTCTCAGAAGTGATGGCTTCTATTGCCTCTGCTGTAACCTCTACATCCCTAGTGCCACGGCGCTTCAGTAGATTTGCGTAACTTTCAATGATGGTAAGAGGCGTCTTGAGTTCATGGGCTGCATTTGCTACGAACTGCTCTTGCTTGTTGTAGTTTTCTCCGAGCCTTTCCATCATCGAGTTAAATTCACGAGCTAGCACCGCTGTCTCTTCTTTCTTGTGGTCATCTACTGAAATTACACGGTATGATCCGCGTTCTCGATTGCCTTGGATATGACGGATCAACTGTTCAATCGGAGCCGTCACTTGGCGACCTAGTAAAAAATTCGAGCTAAATAATAACAGTGCTCCTAACAAAGTCGCGATGACGAAAGTGCGGAACAATAGAGAAAGGGTCGCATCGAGTGAGCTCGTTAACTGATGGAGTGTAATGGTCACAATCTCACCAGAGCCAAGTAAAGCCGTTGTCGCGGCACTTAAGACCGTGCCATTTTCCGTATCGACTTTGGTGAAAGCTTGATTTAAATTGACATCTGTCTCATAGCCTCTCAAAAGAGGTTCTGTCTCTACCGCATAAGAAATCGCACCTTCTCCGTCCACTCGAAGAGCACCATTCTCAGGTGCATAGGCGCGAAGAATTGTAGGAATCTCGGTCTGCTCTTGAATCTGAGAAAGCGCTGCGGCCACTTGTTGGACATCCGTCCGTAGTGGATTCGCGGCATTAGAATACGAAAAGGTCTCAAACAAATAATACGACAAACCATTCACTGCTAGGAGTGTCAAGATGGCCAGAAGTGTGGAAAACAGATGAATCTTAGCTTTCAGTTTCATGGGAGCTCTCCTTCAACATATAGCCGACTCCTCGCACTGTTTGAATGTACCGAAACTGAGACGTTTCAATCTTTTTTCTAACGTAACGGATGTAGACGTCGACCACATTGGTATCTCCATAATAGTCATAGCCCCAGACTGCATCTAAAATTTGTTCGCGTGTAAGGACTTGCTCTGGATTTTTCACCAAGAATGCAAGCAACTCAAATTCGCGAGGAGTCAGTTGCACCGATTCATCATGGACTTTGACCTCATGCCGCGCCTCATCAAGGAGGATGGTCCCGACACGAACTCCTTGCTGTTTTTCAAGGCTCGCCCTACGAAGTGCAGAACGAATACGTGCAAATACTTCTTCCATCTCAAATGGCTTCGTAATGTAATCATTTGCACCAAGATCTAAACCTTCCACTTTGTCTTTCACTGCACTTTTAGCTGTTAGCATTAGAACAGGTGTCATGTCGTCTGTCGCACGGATTCGTTTCAGTACTTCAAATCCGGACATCTCCGGCAAATTCACATCGAGTAACACAAGATCTATTTGTCCTTCACGAAATGCGAGCAGTCCATCCATTCCGGTATGAGCAAGCTGTGTCCGGTACCCTTCATATTCAAGCTCTAACTGAAGCAATCGAGCAATTTTCAATTCATCTTCTACTATTAAAATGGTTTCGCTCATAGCTGATTCCCCACTCTGCTGGTTTTTACTTATCGTATCAGAAAATTTGAAAAAACGGGAACTTGCACCCCCCAAAACCTTCGACATTCGAATTATACAGTGATACACTTTAGGATACAGAAAAGGAGGGTATCACTCTATGTATGTAGTTACCTCAACATTTGTTGTGCCTTCAGAAAAGGCACAAGAAGTGATCGAGATTTACAAGAAACGGTCACGTAAAGTTGATCAACAACCGGGATTCCTTCGTTTTCAATTGCTTCAGAATGCGAAAAAGTTGGGAGAAATCAGTGTCTATATGGAATGGGACACGAAAGTTTCTTATTTACAATGGGTTCGTAGCCAACAGTTTAAAGATATTCACGAATTAGAAAAACATTATCCGGACCAAGAACTTGCCGGAATAATTCCTACAATTCATCAATATGAGGTGGTGGCGACATGACGACTGAATGGAAAAATAAGATTGCGGAGCAAGTAACGGAAGAAATCTATTCCTCTAACCCTTGGCTCCATGAGAAGTTTGGAGAGCACGGAAAGGAAAATACGTTAAAAGACAACTATCACCACCTCGACTATTTGGAGACCGCTTTTTTAACGCAATCGTTATCGGTTTTTGAAAAATACACCAACTGGTTGATTGATGTTTTATCTTCGAGACAAGTTCCTGTACACTTAATTGAAGACAATTACTCACGTCTTGCCAACCACCTTCCTCACGTTCAAAATGAACATCAACGAGAGTTCATGCATCAATGTCTGGAACATGGCATGCAAGTGGTTAGAGAAAGGAGTTCGGTCAATTGAACAAGATAGATCAGCTCGCTTCCCTGCTACTGCAAGGAGACGAAGAACAAGCGATGCAGCTGATTGAGAAAGAATTAACGCACTCGTCTAGGCATCACATGATGAATGATTTATTAACACCAGCGATGCAGCGAATTGGGCAGCTATGGGAAAACAACGAAATAACCGTTGCAGACGAACATTTAGCGACAGCTATCTGTGACTTTATTCTTTCTAAACTTGATATTCAGATTCAACCTGAAAAACGACAGGAAAAGACGGTTTTGCTAATGGGTGTTCAAGATGAGGAACATTACATCGGTTTAAAAATGGTTAGCAGTGTATTTAAACAACACGGATGGCGCGTTCGCTACTTAGGCCCTAACATGCCAGAAACGCATGCACTAAAAGCCATTGAACGATGGAATCCAGATGTAATCGCTATTTCAGCGGCTTTAGTTCATAGAATCATGGCGATCCAGAGTCTCGTACTCAAATTAAAAGAAGATCATCCTACTCTTCCTGTTGTGATTGGTGGAAGAATTACAGAATTGCTTGATTTAAATACACTCCTGCCGTCAAATGTGCATATCATGTCATCTCTACCTGCACTTGAGGAATGGATTACACAAGGAGGGCCGAATGGGAAAAAGATTTCGTGATTTTTCTTTACCAGCTGTCGTTATCAATCATGAGTTTGAAATCATCGACGCATCCGACGCGTTTTTGCATAAGTATGGCTGGGCACGAACTTTTCTTTCCATCGTGGATAGCGGCAGTCAATCCAAGGTAGCCAAATTTTTACCTTCACTGACAACAGGAACTCCCTTAGAAATCAGCCTACAAGAAAAACAAGGGAAACTGGATTTTGTAGACCTTTTTGTCACATGGACGAAAGAAGATGGAATCGTGACAGTCGTCCCGAAATCTTCTCAGTATTCCTTAGTCAGTTCAAAGCTGAGCTTATTACAAGCTGAACTGTCTATCAGAAATAATGAGCTTGTTGAAGAGAAAGATCGTGTCCAGTCTCTACTTGTTGAGATGCAAAACCTCTCTGCGCCAGCTATTGTGATCAGAGAAGGAGTCTCATTGGTGCCAATCTTTGGCTCTATTGATACAGGTCAGATGACCCTAATTTTTACTCGTTTGTTAACGCATTTCATGGATGAAAAGACGGAGATTGCTATCATCGATTTCACGGCTTCTATCGATTTTGCTTCGTCCAATTGGCAAGGAGTAGATGAGTTCGTCAGAGCTGCATCTATTATGGGAGTAGAAATCATCGTTTCCGGACTCCACCCATCCCAGGTAAAAGCATTGAACGACCTACAAATTCAACCCGCATCCATCCGATTCTACGCTAAACTTGCAGCAGCCCTGCAAGCAATCAACTAAAAAGATGCCACTACTGACCAAGTCGGTCAGTAGTGGCATCTTTTTATTGATATTTTTCATCTGTGATATAGGAAAAAGCTTTTTCAAAATCGCCTTTTTCTTTATAATAGCGGACGAGCATCTCGGAGAAGATGAGATTCACTGTTTTCTCTGTAGGTGTTGAATTCGTGAAGGGCAATAAGACTTCTTCTAAGTAGCGCATCGCCTCTTCTTCATCACCTGTTAAATAGTAATGATAATACGTCGCATAAATTTTAAAGTTCTCTAGTTTTAACTTATCGGCAACATCGTATAAACGATTAAATGTAATTCTAGCTTCTTCAGTTTTCCCGAGCTTAAGCTCAGTTAATCCTAAATTGAACAGACAGCTACCAAACTGACTATCCTCTTTTGAAAAATGATTCGCCGCCATGTTAAAGTAGGCAAGCGCCATTGAATAACTCTCCATCTTAAAGTACAAATCGCCCATGTTGTGATAAATGTGAGGAATTAGTTCTTGCTGATTCAACAACTGTGCATTACGTAATAAATGATCATAATATTCAGCTGCATCTTCATAAATTTTTGCATAAGCACAATTGATGGCTAGTGACATTTGGGCATGAAGAATTCGTTTGTAATTATACTGTTGGTTTAAATAATCAAGCGCCTTCTTACCATAATAGATAGCTCGACTCGGCTCTTCTAGATAAGTCTTTACTATACTTAAGTGATAATAGACTTCTCCTTCAAATCCATATAGTGAAGGTGTATTTTGAATCACATGATTCAAACGAGTATTGGCTGATTCTAAATCCCCTTGAAGCATCTCTTGTATACCTAGAAGATACTCAAACAGTAATTCTTCTAAAGGTGTAAATTGTTTTTTCAATTTCTTCACTTGTCTAAGCAGTGGAGGAATTTTATCTAATTGAGACTTAGCAATATGAAACCTTATCTTTAGTAACAACGCCATTCGATGACTTTTTGTATAGGGCAGAAAGCTGTCGTATGCGGTCACTTCAGAATAGACAAATTCTGCTTTATCATAATCTGTATAGATCAAATGCTTCGTAAGTAAATTAAGTAAATTTTTTATGTGATTTAACTTCTGCTCAATCATCGATTTGGTGTAACCAATGCGTTTAAGCAATAATTCAAGCTCTTTCTCAGTCAATTCCTCATCACTTGTAAGCTTTACATATGCATTCGCATTTGGATCATAATAGAGGGACTGGGCATCCAGTTCGTCTAGAATGTATTGTTTATAGTTCATGTACATGCCTACTTTGTGTTTTCTTTTAATAATAGTAGAAAATAGTCATCGACACAAAGCAAATTTTTCCTTTTTTCTATCGAATTAGCCTTTAGGAAGACAAAAAAAAGAGGCCAAGGCCTCTTAGAATCAATCTACTGGTGGAAGAATTGGAATTGTCGGTGGTTTAGAACCCGATGGTGAGAAAAATTCAGGTGCTGATAACATAGTTACGTCTTGTGAAATAGTTGCAAATAAAGCAAAAGCCAATAATGCGCCAATAAAAATTCCTTTTTTCATTATTAACACTCCTCTTAATTTAATTTATTAATTCTAATGCTTTATCATATTGCCCTCGCTCTTTATAATATTCAGAGAGCAGATGAGCAAAATGATGATGAGATTCTTTTAGTTCGGAATGCTTCTTTGTATATGGAAGAATTTTATTCTCCAAATATTCCATCGCATCAGTCTCTTTATCATTAATATAAAGGGAATAAAACTTTGCAAAGAGCTGATAATGAAGAATTTTAGACTTCGAAGCAATTTGATAAAGTTGATCGAAGTTAGCCTCACTTATTTCGAGTCTATTTAACTGGCTTTCAGATATCGCTTTATTATATAAGCACAACATGTACAGTTCAGACTCTTCTGGTAACAGGCTCATCGCCTTTTCGAAATACATACATGACTTCTCATAATCGCTCATTGTATGATATAAATCACCCATATTATGGAATATACGAGGTAGATGATTTGTCATTTTAAGAATTCGAGTATTACGAATTAAATGTTTGTAGATCTCCTCCGCTTCATTAAACATGTTTGCTCGAGAATAGTTGACTGCCAACAACATTTGAGTATTTACTATACGAATGAAATTAAAATCCTCTTTAAATTGTTGCAGTGCATTTTTCCCATAATAAATTGAGGGGCCATATTGACTTAAACTAGATTTCACTAAAGAGAAGTTGTAATTCAACTCTCCGATGTAATCTGGAGTAAGTACCGCATTTTCAATTAGATAGCCCAATTGTTTGTCGGCCTCTTCCATTTTCCCCCTTAATATTAAAGCTATAGCACCAACATACAAATGTAAATATTGCTCTTGTTGGGAAAAGTTCTGTTTATGTGCACTTAACCATTTCAGTTGTTTTTCAGCTTCATCTAAATCATTTGTAAATAAAAAATAGCGAGTTTTATATAATTCATAGAGATATAAATATTCAGTGAACGGAATCAGTTCTTTTTTTTCTTGTAAGGCCTTATAGGATTTATGAACTTCTTCTCTCTCCAAATAATACATCTGATCAGTAAACTGCTTTAAAAGTTCTTTAATCTCTTCTTCCAACTTTTCTACGTCTTGTAGATCTATGCTTAGGCGCTCTAAGAGTAGGCGTATCGTCTCTTCATTAGCTTCTTTGCTATTGTTCTCAATTTTACTCAAATGAGGAACGGAACAGATTCCATCTGCAAGGGTTTGTTGTGTCAATCCTTGCTTTGTTCGGTGGAACTTAATTAATGATCCTATCTTCAACTTGCCTCTACCTCCTCTCGGCTCCCTTCTATTTTAGAACAAATTTTCGGAATTAACAAAACAAATAATGGAATGTATAGACAGGGAATAAGCGGAAAATGTTGGGAAAAGAGAACGTACATTCCCCTTTAATTTTTCCCAATAAACAAAATATTCTGTCCATGATATAGTCAATTTAGCAACACCCCCGCGAAAACCTTTGCAAAGGGAATGGGAAACATTCTGTAAGTATTGGATATGATAAGTGCTTTATGTTCTGCGCAAAACATACTTCTTATCAATACATAATCCAGCTTACCGCAGCCGACTTGAGATCGGATGGTACATAGAAAACGGATTAGACTTGATTCAAATGATGGTTGGACATCAGTTGAATAGTAGGAATTCTAATCCCCAATTTTCGAAAGTCCCATGAACCTCAAACAATCAGACAATGGTGGAGGAGAAGAAATCGATGAAAATGAACAAAGCAAAAGCATTGGTAATGAGTGGTTTGTTAGCAATTTCTATGGTAGGAACTGTCGGTGGAGCTTCGGCTGCAGAACTAAACGCAAATGCAAACGTTGGAGATAAGGTTCGTGTTCTTATTGAAGCATCTTCTACTCAAGGAGTTTCTACAATGAGCCAATCGAAGTCTCAATTAAATGCCGCTAAAGCACAATACGGCAAACGTTGGGAGTTCTCAAACGGAAATGCATTCACTACTGAAATGACAGAGAAACAATTTGCAGCTCTTCAGAAAAACAAGAACTTAAAAGTTTCTCTAGTTGATGAAGTAACAGTAGCAGCGGATGTACGTGCAGCGAAAAAACCAGGTACAGTACAACCTCTTGCTGAATATCCTACTCAACAAGTGCCTTGGGGTATCAAAGCGATCTATAACAACAACAGCTTGACATCAACTTCTGGTGGAGCAGGAATCAATGTAGCGGTTCTAGACACAGGCGTTAACGTCAATCACTTGGACCTTGTAAACACAGTAGAACAATGTAAAGATTTCACAACTTCTGCTGGATTAACAAACGGTCAGTGTAATGATGCAAACGGTCATGGAACTCACGTTGCAGGTTCTGCGCTTGCAGATGGTGGTAGTGACGGCGCTGGAGTTTACGGAGTTGCTCCTGATTCAGATCTATGGGCTTACAAAGTACTAGGTGATGACGGCTCAGGTTACTCGGATGATATCGCAGCTGCGATTCGCCATGCAGCAGACCAAGCTTCTGCTACTGGAACAAAAACAGTAATCAACATGTCTTTAGGTTCATCAGCAAACAACAGCTTAATCTCAAGTGCAGTAGACTATGCATATGGTAAAGGTGTATTAGTGGTTGCAGCAGCAGGAAACTCAGGTTACCGTGCTGGTACAATTGGATACCCTGGCGCACTTAAAAATGCCATTGCCGTCGCAGCTCTTGAAAACCGTCTTGAAAATGGCACATTACGTGTAGCAGACTTCTCTTCCCGTGGATATACGGCAACTGATGGGGACTACGTGATTGGTGTAGGTGACGTAGAAATCTCAGCTCCAGGTGCAGCTATCTATTCTACTTGGAACAACGGTGGCTACAACACAATCAGTGGTACATCTATGGCTTCTCCTCACGTGGCTGGTTTAGCAGCAAAAGTATGGGCTCAAAATCCATCTTGGACTGCAGCTCAATTACGTACAAACTTACAAAACCGTGCAAAAGCGAACGACATCTTAGGTGGTCGTGGTGCAGCAGTTGGCGATGACTATGCATCTGGTTTCGGATTTGCTCGTGTACAATAAGAACTAAGCAAAAGGCTCCCCTGCTATTTTAGCGGTGGGAGCCTTTTCCTATTTTTGCTTCATTTGATAGCCGATCACACTATACATACGGCTGCATTGTTTTTCTAATAAAGAAATAGAGACTGCTACTTCCAATTGCTGACCATCACCAAAGATAATGAGGGTTCTGGTTTCCGAAATCTCCACAAACGACATAGGTTGATTAAAGATCCATACACAATCGAGATGCGAAGGAGAACATGTAGGAAAAGCGGCAATATCCGGTGAAGCAATTAATACGGGAACTTTTTTATTGAAGCGAAAGTTACTTAATATTCGTGTCGCCTCTTCTCTTCCTTTGTATGACGCCCCATGTAACACACAGAACAACTGCATAACTTCACTTGGCTTCAATTCTGAATAGATGGGTCCATCAGAAGTAAGGATTATCGACTTAAAAGGGTGTATGTACCATCCTGCAACAGCATAAATGGACCGTTTGTCTAAGGTCCAAAGCGCTAAATGTTTATCTAATTCCATTCACGTGGCTCCTCCATAATCAACTAGTTTCAGTATAACGTTCCATTTTTAGGCAGTAAATAGTTTTATCTGAATTTTCCTCATTTTATGAAAGTTTCATTTTGGAAAAGCACTGTTTTGTAAGACAAACGTACTCGTTTCGTTCTTATTACCGTATTTATCACCTTTCGTCACTTCGCGCTTGTTCTAATAAACTAAAGCTACCTAGGAATTTCCGTTTGCGCAAACGATTGAGGATACATCACATGCAATTTGAATTACTTGCTGAAGCGTACCAACCGATGATTTCGAGTATACTACGAAAAACATCCATCTATAGAGATCATGAACTTTTTCGTCAGACCGCATTGATTGCTTTATGGAAAGCATGGGAAAACTACGAAGAGTCAAAGGGCTCGTTTGCCGGTTATGCGTACCGGTCGATGTATGGAGCAGTCTTGGATGAATTGAAGAAATCGACGAAAGATGTTCCTATGGAAGACTCTTTCTTTGCGAATGCGAGCAGTGTACTCCCTACACAGAAGTTTCACGAACTGGTTATAGAATTGCCTCCCTTGCTTCAAGAGGTTTTACTATTGAGTTACTATGAAGGCTATACAGCTGAAGAGATTTCTGAGAGGATTGGCTTGTCGGTTCCTGGAGTCAAGAAACGCAAGAAGACAGCTCTAGTAAAGCTGCGGGAACTTGCCAAATTTGATTAGTTTCACCTGTGACGCTTTTTTCCAAGAGGAGAACCCCGAAGCCACTTTAATAAACCAAATAAGTCTTTGAGAAGTATGTTTATGCTGCTAGAATCGTGCCTGACTTGGGACTATTTCCAAAAGGGCCGCGCCGAATCTTCCCAATCACTTCACACTAGAAAAGTGGAACCGGCTTGGTCAGAAGTTTCTCGGGAATCGGACGGACACAGTGAGGCGTTTTGTGCCTCATTGGGTGTGGCCGATTTCCGAGTGGGTTTCTAGCCGGTGTAACTAGACATCTAAGCGACACGGGTGATATCCGGCATCGACCTGATCCTTCAGGAAACAGCCCCAAGATCTACGGCACGCTTTTACACAACATTCTCTGTAGCTTTCAATAGAGGAGAGTGTGAAGGAAAAAATGCGCGTTCCGTGGCTTCAGAGTGATTTGAAGAACCCGCAGCGGAGGCCAAAGCGCTACGAAAAGAGGAACCGGCTTGGTCAGAAGTTTCTCGGGAAATGGACGGACCCGGTGAGGCGTTCTTTGCCTTATTGGGTGTGGCCGATTTTCGAGTGGGTTTCTAGCCGGTGGAACTAGACAAGCTTTGATATGCCGCGAGGATTCTGATGGCCGCACCCACAGATAAGCGTGTCTTTTCCGAGCACTCTTTAATTTTTCAAGTTGAAAAATTGTTGTAAAAAGAGTTCCTGAAAAAGTTGTAGCGCATTCAAAATAAAAAACGACCTGCTCGTAAAGTCACAAGCAGGTCAATTTGGGGGTCTTATTTAAATTGAAGCACCATGATACCTCGGCGCAATAACACATAGCCTTCTTTTTCAAGTTGCTTTAAGATTTGTGAAGCGAAATAAAGAGTGAGTCCTGCACGTTCAGCAATCTCACTTTTGGAAGCCTCGACCACACGTTCCTGATTCATCAGATCAAACACTGCTTGAATCACTGCATGGACTCGATTCGGTGCATGGCTTGCAAAAATCATTGATTCTTCTTTTAACGTTTCCAGAAAACGTTTCTTTAATCCAGTTACGTAGAGCTGATCCATCGGTCTTGTTGTTAAGATTGAGTTTGCATTCACGATAAGTTCCTCCTCGGTCATTTCGTTAACCTAATTATAGCAACCGAGTTTTTAAATAGATAGGTCTCTGGGGTTGGGAAAGTTTAGAGTTCCAATTTCGTTTTCATCCAACTTTCTACCCAACCCGAAACAATTTCCACGTTCTTTAGTGCTTGCTCTTTTGAATCTTTTCGGACTCCAATATAATATTTGACCTTAGGTTCCGTCCCACTAGGGCGTAAACACACCCATGTACCATCAGTTAGCATGAATTTGATAACATCTGCTTCAGGTAAGTGGAGTTTCTCAGAACCCTGCTGGGACTTTCGGACTTGGGAAAGATAATCTTCTATCACCTCCACAGAAATACCAGCTATCGCTTCAGGTGGATTCTTTCTTACATCTTCTAGAGCATGTTTGATTTGTTTAGCTCCACCGGCACCTTTCACAGTGACCGAAATCAGCTTTTCTTTGAAAGCTCCGTACTTGGTATATAGTGCGTCTAAAGCATCTAATAAAGTCATACCTTTTTGCTTGTAGTGTGCAGCCATCTCTACAAGCAAGACCACGAGTTGCACAGCATCTTTATCTCTGGCAAAAGGTTTCGCAAGATATCCATAGCTCTCTTCGTACCCGAACAAAAACGTATAATCAGGATTCGCCTCATTCTCACGAATCTTTTCACCGATAAATTTGAACCCTGTTAAGACATCTTCCATCTCCACACCAAATGACTCCGCAATCACTCTTCCCAGTTCAGATGTAACGATAGTTTTGTATGCAACTCCTCCTGACGGAAGTGTCCCACGCTGTTGATGTTGGGAAAGAACGAAATGAAGTGCAAGCGCTCCTGTTTCATTCCCGTTTAACAATTTGTACTCTTGCCCATCCCTAACAGCTAAGCCTACACGGTCGCCGTCCGGATCCACTGCAATGAGTAATTCGGCTTGTTTAGCGGCGCCAAGTTCCATTGCCTTTTCAAATGCACTGTGATCCTCGGGATTTGCAGAGACTACAGTTGGAAATTCTGGATCCGGCTCCATCTGCGACTCCACAAAATAGCGATTGGTAATCCCCAGGTCTTCCATTAATAAACGAACCGTTCCACCTGAAGCACCGTGAAGCGGTGTGAAAACTACTCGTAAGTCTGTAGTTTGGAAGAGCTCTTTATCAAACACTACCGTTTTCACTTGTTGCTGATATTCTTGGTCCAGCTTCTCGCCGATGAACTGAATTCGTCCAGAGTTTAAATAAGTCTGGAATGAGGCAGGCTCTAAAGTCTCAGCCCCATCTAATTGATTAATTACATCAACCACTTGTTTGGCATCTTCTAAATTCAGCTGTGCCCCGTCTTCACCATAAACTTTTAACCCATTATACTCAGGAGGATTGTGACTAGCTGTAATCATCATTCCCATGAACGTGTTCAATGCTCGCACAGAATAAGACAATTGTGGTGTTGTTCGAGGTTCTTCATATAGATAGACACGAACACCCGCGTCAGCAACTACTGACGCTACTTCACGAGAAAACTCTTTGGACATCCGTCGGTTATCAAAGGCAATCACGAAACCACGTTGCTTAGCTGCCTCCCCTTGCGTTTCTATGTACTGAGCTATTCCTCTCGCTGCTCTGCGCACAGTCAATAGGTTCAATCTATTGGTGCCAGGACCAAGCACTCCGCGCATCCCACCCGTACCAAATTCTAAATTTTGATAAAAGGCATCCTGGCGTTCTTCAAGTGACATCGCTTGTAACTGCTGCTTCATGTCCTCGTCTACAAATGGAGAGGTACTCCAAGATGTATACGGATCAGTCATGTTTCATTCCTCCAAAGTTCACTGTAGTTTCTATACAAATGCGGATAGCCTCGACTAGATCTTGATGAGACCAACTTGGGATACGCCCATGTTCAATTGCGAGTTCATGAGATGCTGGAATATGAATAAATCCTGATGGCATCTGGCCTCCATGCTCTTCTGCATACTTGCGGCCTACATACATAATGTTGTTGCACAAATACGTACCTGCCGTGTTGGAAATCGAGGCCGGATAACCAGCCTTGTTCATAGCGTCCACCATAGCCCGAATAGGAAGTGTGGAAAAATATCCTTCTCGTCCGTTAGGATCAATAGCTTCATCTTGCGGTTTATTGCCTTCGTTATCTGCATCACCATCTTTAACGTTGATAGCAATCCGTTCCGGTGTGATTTTAGAACGTCCACCCGCAAGGCCTAAAGAAATATGAATATCCGGCTGAACTGTGTCCAGTAGCTTCACTAACTCGACTTCTGATTTTTTGAAATCAACAGGTAAAATATGTCCTTCAATTATGTAATCTTTTACTGTGCTACCATGCAACTCTTTGACAATCTGCATCGTCGGATTAAGTGAAAATGATAAAAAAGGCTCAAAGCCCGTAAGTAAGATTTTTTTCATCGTATTCCTCCTAAACGTTCCCTTTTAGTATACAGGAAAGCGATAAAAAAATCAGATAGCTATAGGGAAAATCTAGCAGTATACTTAGCTTAGGAGGTGGGACAAATGAACGATTGGCAACACAAAGTTCGTGAGTGGCATCAGGCGGGACTAGTTGACCAGGCAACAGTTGACGCCATTACCAGTTATGAACAGAAGCAACCGCAGAAACGTAAAATTCCGCTGTTATTGACCGTTGGACTTATCTTTTTAACTCTTGCTGTGTTTAGTTTCATCGCTGCCAACTGGGGCGCCATCCCTGATGTATTGAAAACCATCACTTTCCTACTATTCATGTGGGTGGCTTATGGTATCGCCGCTTTTTCTGAAAAGAGAAGAATGGGTCAGCCTATTCTCTTTTATGTCACAGGATATGCTTTTTTTATTGCGGCCGTTCTCGTAACGTTGCAGACCTTCCATTTACCAGTAGCCAATTCTGTATTACCCTGGCTCGCATACCTGGCTGCGCTAGCACATATTTATTTGATTAAACATCCTGTATTTTCAATCGCAAGTTTTATCGCAGGTGTATTGCTGCTGTTTTCTTTCTTACCTGATGTCGGTTGGATCGAGTGGGGAGCATTTGTTTTGATCACTCTTGCTCACTTCTACTATTCACAAAGACCAGAAGCAAATGCCTTTAGCTTCATTCATTTATTTGGAGCAGGATTGCTCCTCTGGATACTCGTAGAGTACGAAAGTGCTCTGTGGCCCATCTGGACATTATTCACATTAAGCGGCTTATTGTTCTTAGGAGCACAAAAGAAAGTGGTGGTTCAACCCTTACTCCAAATCTTGGCGGGAATCACTGGTATTGGCTACTTAATTGCTAGAGGAGAAACCAACTTAGATTTGGTGAATTTGACTTATTTTGAGTCTGGACTTTTACTAGTAGTCAGCAGTGTCCTAGCAGTGGTTCTTTGGAAATGGCACCGTCCTGTTGCCTGGATCAGCGTTATAGGACTCGTCGGTTTCTTACTTTACGATGACACAGCCATAGGGCTAGCCGTCTTGGCAGAAATCGTTGCATTTGGGTACTTGATTCTTGCCCAAAGGGAAGGACGCTCACTCCGTGGTGGATTCCTGTTCTTCATTCTCATTCAGTTTGTCATCTACTTTATTTACGCATGGCAACGCCTCGATATGGCATTGTTCTTCTTACTTGGTGCTATCTTGTTGTTTGTCTTAGCGGGAATCGGTTGGTGGCTGAATCGTAAGAAAGAAGGTGCTGCAACATGAAGAAGTGGCTTCTCCCTATTCTTCAAACGGTAGCTGTCATCGGAATTTTGTTAAGCTACTTCGCAACGAGCTGGTTTGGTGATGAATTTGTATTGCGGGCGGAACCGTTCGATCCATTTGATCCTTTTTACGGAGAGTATGTATTACTTCAATATCCAGATATCAATCAAGCAGCAAAAGACAACAAGATTCAAGACGGTGAGACCGTCTACTTTTCCCTTGTAGAAGGTGTCGATGGTTATGCAGCTGTTGACAGAATGGAGACATCCGACTTTTTAGGCGCTTTACATGGTCAGTACTGGGGAGGTCAAGTAAGTGTCGACAACCTGGAACAATTCTACGTGGAGCAAGGGCAGGGTTTAGCCCTTGAAGAAGCGGTGGATTTGAAAGCTACAATCTATGTAAGCCCTTGGGGAACAATCCGTCCTATGAATCTTGAAAAACGTGATGAATGAAAAAAGACCGGTCCACATTTTGTGGACCGGTCTTTCTGATTAAAACTGAATGTCTTGAGGCGGCTCTCCACTTTTATTCATCAAACGAGCCGATTCAGGCGATACTTTTAAAATAACTAGCTTTGGATCATGAGGCCCTTCAAACCAATTTTTCATGCGGTCATTCCAAATCTTTTCCTTCAGACCTTCATCTTCAGAAATCGAGACACGACCCAAAATTTCTAGATAAGCATCCCCAAAACCGTCCCCTTCATATCCAATCAAAATATGTGTGTATGGGTTGGATTCCAATTCATCTACCTTTTCAGAACCTTTACTAGTTGGAGTAAACAAGGTGAACCCGTCATTTAAAAATGTCATATAGCGACTATGAGGTTTCCCTCCACTTACAGTAGCCATCGTTCCTAAACGACTTTCATCTAAAATATGCAATGCAGTTTCTTTTGCCTCCATCAATGTCACGCTCCTTCAGTCTGAGTTACAGCTAGTATTCCCTTACTCAAGAGCTTTAAACGCGAGGTTAGTAGGCTGTGAACATTTGAACCCAATAGGTTCCGTAGTCCCCTCCACCCTCTGAAAACCCGAAACCGATATGGGTGAACATCGGGTTCAGGATATTCTCTCGGTGCCCTGGACTATCCATCCATCCTTGATGAACTTCTTCAACAGACAATTGCCCTGCAGCTATGTTTTCACCGGAAGCAATCCACTCAACCCCGAACTGAGTGAGCATCTCACTAGGCGCCCCATAAGTTGGGGATTCGTGTTCGAAATAATTATTCGTTAGTAAATCCTGTGCTTTGAGTTGGGCCACTTTTGCGACATGAGGATCATATGTGAGAGGCTCGACACCTTCTTCAGCTCGGGCTTCATTTACTTTGGTAAGAAGTTCTTCTTCATATGAGGAAAGGTCGACAGGCTCTACTGAATTTGGTAGCACGATGCGTACTTTCTCTTGTGGTGATAATTCGACTTCTAGTGGAGCCATTACACATCCTGTTAAAAGTACTAGGAATATCACCAGATAACCCAACTTATTAAATGAGCTCCACATAAGTATCACCCCTACTAAAAATTCCTTGACGCTTCGATAAATTATCAGTATTCTAAATATGTGTTAACCCATATATTTTTAAGGTTAACTCATTTTACATAAAGGTGGATGACCAGATGAGAAATGAACGTTTAAAAATGATGATTGTCAGCGCACTGTTTGCAGCTATTATTGCAGTCTTTGCCCAAATCACGATTCCTCTGCCTTTCACTGCTGTACCTATCACAGGTCAGACATTGGCAATTGGACTCGCAGCCACAATTTTAGGAAGCCGCTATGGAACATTATCGGTAGCCATTTACTTACTACTTGGCGCTGTCGGTGCTCCTGTATTTGCAGGTATGAGCGGTGGACTTGGTGCACTTGTCGGTCCAACAGGGGGCTATTTAGTTGGATTCTTACCAACCGCATTTCTAATTGGATACTATCTTGAAAAAACAAGCTTCACTGTAAAACAAGCTATTGTTGCCAATGTTATTGGAATGATTGTCACTTTGGCATTCGGTACTGCTTGGCTGAAGTTTGCAGCTGAGTTGGCTTGGACTGCAGCAATTACCGGAGGAGCTACGCCATTCATTCCAGTTGGAATCTTGAAGGCTGTGCTAGCTGCTGCTGGAGGAATTGCAGTTCGCAATCGATTGAAAGCAGCACGTTTATTAACTGTACAAACACATTAAGAAGATTTTGGGCCCGGAGACAGCAGTCTTCGGGTCATTTGTATAGCTAAGATTACGAGCATGGCTAAAGCTGCTCCCGAGCTATCAATTCCGACATCTCGCAATTGGCCCCCTCTTCCTTCTACAAATATTTGATGAAACTCATCCGTACAGGCATAAAGTGTAGCAAGTCCCCATGCTGTTACATATCTTGTAAATCCTCTCTTCTCTAAGGCCATCCAGAAGACGAGTGCAAGTCCAAAATAAGCAATAAAATGAGTGGACTTTCTTAATAGATAATTCAATTGATCAAGCGTTAAAGGGGGTCGGAACGTCTCTTCTCCTACTAGTTCAATAACGACTTCTGTGAAACTTGTGCTCAGTTCATTTGAATGCACTGCCGGTTGATGAGATAAGTAAAAAATCACAGCCATATAAATCACTGCAACTCCCCACCAAAAACTAAATTTCACGATAACGTTTTCTCCTTCTTTTTCACTTCACGGCGTCGATCTAAAAATGCAATAAAGTTCAGGTAACTTAATAAAAATGCTAGAAAAACGGTAACATTTTGAGCGGTTCTTGCAGCTGATTCCAATACATAAAAGCGATCCAGTTCCGCATTACTCTTTCCATTGTATCCCATTTCAACAAGAGTATACAGCACGATAGCCGATAAAAAGACCGCCACACCTCCTGCAATTACAGATAACAATAGAGAAAGCCACCCAGGAGGCACCTTCGCCTGTACTTTTCGGGCAACTATATATCCAATAGTAATCAGCACTAGTGGAAGAGTGATAAACAAAAATAAAAAAGGTTGTGTTAGTGAGACAACAGCAACCAGTCCCCCAACTAGAGCTAAAGAAATTTTTGTTCTTTTTGAGATCATAGATAGGTTTCCTTCCGCAATAAATGACATATACATTTAGTATAAACCTCAAAAATCTACATTCAAGCACTAGAACTATGGCATAATAAGAAAAAAGGTGCAGGGGGACGGTCGCATGCGAATCAAGCAATTATTTGACGAGCTGGGAAGTGAGTTTTTATCACTGGTAACACAAACCTTTGATCAAATTGATGATTTAGTATTTGTAATGAGCTATAACGGGAACGATTACGAATACATCTATGCCAATCAAGCTGCCAAGCAAACCGTAAAACTCCCTGATCTTTCCCAGCGTGTGACGATGAAATCTATGGTATCTGACCAAGCATATATCTCATTAAGAGAACACTACGATGAAGCGCGACTTTCCATGAACAAGATCCGGTTTAAGATGCCTATTGAACACAAAGGTCAGCATTATATTGGAGAAAGTCTACTGACCCCCATCTACTTAGAGAAGCTGAACCTTCATTTTATTATGGCTATTGTCCGAGATATTACCGAACATGAACAAGCGTTACAGCATTTAAAAGAGGCACAACGTCAGGTAGATGAAGAACGGATGCGTTTAGAATCTTTGATTGAATTAAACAATGAAGCCATTTTTCAAGTAGACACACACGGGCGCATTGTGAAATGCAATCCTGAAGCTACAACTTTTCTTAAGGCCACTGCCCATGAACTAGAAGGCAGTTATTTAACAGACTGGTTTAAAGAATCATTTTTCGATGAATGGTTCACAACAGAACCTAAACCTAAAAAGACCTCTCGACATGAACTTTGGGTCACACGAATCAATCAAGAAGACACCAAGTATATCAAAGTAAAATTTATACCCATCACTATTGCTGAACGAGAGCAAGGCTGGTATTTATTACTTAGAGATGCTACCGCTGAGACAAACTTACAAGATGAACTTCAGCGGATGGCTTTTATTGATCATTTGTCAGGACTGCCGAATCGGAGAGCATTTGATGATAAAATGGATTATCTACTTCAGCAAACTACAGGCACAGGTGAGCTTTTAGCCCTGTTTCTGATAGACGGCTATCGCTTTAAAGATATTAATGATACCTATGGCCACGACGCTGGCGATGCGGTCATCAAAGAAACCGCACTTCGTCTTCAACGAGTTTTGCGTGATCATGACATTGTAGCGCGGTTCGGCGGAGATGAGTTTGCTATCATCATTCCACATATTAAAGATATAGACACAATCGGAGAGGTCGCCAAACGAATCCTTTACCAATTTGAAGAACCTTTCATTTATCAGGAGCATTCTATTTCCATTCAAATCGGCATGGGAGGCGCATACTATCCTGGTTCCGCTAAAAACAAAAACCAATTATTGAAAGAAGCTGACCATGCGTTATATGAAATCAAAGAAGCTACGGGTGTTGGGTTTCATTTGTACAAAAAAATGCCAATCGATTAAAATCGACTGGCATTTTCTTTATTCTTTGCGTGTTAACAGTTCAAGTCCATAGGCAACGGCCGTTACTAGATGCATAAACCAACCAAACAGCGGTATCCAAGCCAGTGCATTGGTCACCATACCGATTATAGACGCCACTTTCGCTCCATTTGATTTTAACGCGAGGATGAACACAATCGCATGAATGACAAAACCAAGTCCCAGCGCGCCCCATCCAGTGCTCAATACTATTGAGCCTCCTACAAATGGAATGGCCAATACTGCTTGATAAATCAACGCAACGACTTTTGCTACTTTAAGTGTACTCATGAAAAATAGCTCCTTTTAATTTGTATACTAGATATACGGACGCGTGCTCCAAAAGTTTCATTTCGCTTCAATTGTTTTCATTAATTCAGGAAGGTCTTGAATAGCGTTTAAAGTATAATCCACTTCACTAGGATGCCCAAATCCGTACGAGGCATAAATGAACGGGATCCCTGCAAAACGAGCTGCATCCAAATCCCCTTGCGTGTCACCGACATAGACCGAGTTATTAAGGTGATTTCTCTGTTGTACCAAGACAATGTTCTCGCCTTTTGAAAGTCCAGTGCGTCCTGGATTTTCAAAGTCTTCAAAGTAACGTTCCAATCCATGTGCTTCATAAAAAGATTCTATATAACCATCTTCACAATTAGAGACAATAAACAGCCGATACGTCTTTTTTAGCTCTTCAAGTGTTTTTTCTAGCCCCTCAAATAAGATCCCGCCCTGCTTGCGAATAAATTTTTGATCAACTAAAGCGCATGCGTCCATATAAGCTTGTCTTTGTTCGAGGGAAGCATTCGGGAACAATTTTTCTGCAATTTGAGGAATCTGAAGCCCCATCAAGCCACCAATGTCATCTTTCGTGTAACCTGGATGGCCATCAATCTCTTGTTGAATCGCTTGAGTCCAAGCATCGGCAATCGTTTGTCTGGAATCCCATAAAGTGCCGTCTAAGTCGAAAATGATACTATCCATTTGGTACCCCCTGTTTTTTCCGATTTCGCTTCATAGATTTGGTAATATAGCCACCTTTAAAATTTCGAGGTTCATAAGAAACGATAAAGGCATTCGGTTCATAGTGGCTTACTATCCTGATGAACTCCTGCTCCCTATCGCGTCGAGCCGTGCAATCAAGTCGGTACCTGCGCGCCTCATTCATACCTTCTACTTCCGAAGTCGAGACACTGAATCCTTCATTTCGTAAACGATCAATCATTTCTTCATTCTTATTCATAACATTGACTTCAAGTGATACATAACCGATAGCTAATCGCTGCTCTAGTATTTGGCCTAAGTAAAGTCCAATCCCGAATCCTAGTGCGTACGAAATCATATTCATGTAATTTGAAAGATCACTAAACACAATCCCCAGTGCTACCACATAAATGATACCTTCTAATATTCCAAAGCCTGCCGCCTTCGCTTTCATGCCTTTTACCATCATAATCGTCCGAAGTGTCAAAATCGGCACATAGATGAGTTGAGCAATGAAAATGATGAGTGCGTCTAGCATAGTCTCACGTCCTTTTCTATCAAGATGCTCCGTCTAGTCTATCAGTAGAGAAAGTCAAGTTGCAAGGAGAGAGACTAGTAAAAAACTACCTATTTTAGACAAAGACGTTTTACAAAGCTCTAATTGTGGAAATGTAGAAGTGGCAGCACAGTATTTCGCATTTCAAACCATTTAAGGAGGCAATTCATTTATGGAAAATCGTTATTACAGAACGTTTGACAATGAGCAAGACCTTCAGACTGAAATGGACCGACTACGTGCAGAAGGATATACAGATGAAGATATGTACCTGATGTCAAAACGGGATGACCGGATGAGCATTTATAGAGGTCATAACGAACATGAAGGACATGAAAAAGAAGGACTTTGGGAAAAATTCAAAGAGTTTGTAACCGGTGATGATACAGATGAACATTTCAACCGGATGAGTTTCGAGGAAAGTGAACGCAAACAGTATTATGATGATGTCAACAATGGAAAACATTTATTATATGCAGATCGGGAATTCGGAAGAAGACCCTACTAGAGAAAACTAAATTAGGCTAAAGGAATGCTGCCATTCCTCTACCAAACAAAAAAAGAGCGCTGGTTGGACAGCGCTCTTTTTCATGCCAGACAATGGTTGGCACTAAGTAGTACGTTTCATGTCTGGATAAGTTTCATCGATTTCAAACTATTTTTACTTTGTAGAGATTATTGTAACTTTATGTTCTGAAGCACCTTTTTGATAAGAAATCTTCTGTACATTTTCGATGTTACGTAATTCCATCTTGTAAGAACCTGTGATAACAATTTCTTTTACAAAAGATCCTTCAAAATCAAAAATAGCATTTTGTTTATTAGGGTTCAAGACCACTGCTCGATCAACGAGACCAGAACCTGTGATTCCAGCAATCTGAGATTTAATCTCAATGCCATTGTTGATTCTCACATTCTCATCTACGGTTATATGTGTTTTTGGAGTAGCGATGACTAATTTACCAATCTTAGTATTTTCATACTTCAAGAATCGTTCGTACTCCATGGGAGGTACTGGTGGAGTTACTTCTTTTGTAAAGTCAACCTGAATTAATACCGCATCGTGGTCAGATGCCCGCCCATGCGCTTCCATTTTGTTAGCATTTACATGAAGGATATCTACCACTGTCTTAGCTAGTAAGTTTTTTGTGACTAAAATATGATCTAATACTTGGTTATTGCCTTGGTAGTAGTAAGTAAAACGATCTTCTACTGGCACTTGTTCAATCATGTTCACTAAACTATCGCCTTTTAATGCTGTCAATGCTGGAGTGAACTCGAAGTCATTCATATCTCCTGCCACCACGACATTTAAGTTTGGATCCTTTGCAAGGCCTCGCTCGATGAAATCGTTGATCATAGTCGCAAGTTCAATTCGCTCTGGTTCTGAACCAAGTACAGGTGGTTGGTTTTTACCGAACAGTCCCTGGTCTCCACCTTTGGAGTTCAAGTGTGCTCCGATAACTACTACTTTTTCACCGTTAAATATAAATTCAGCAGCAATTGGTTTTCGTGTGTTTTCCTGCGGTAAATCTAAGATACGTCCAGGATTTAATGTAAGAGAACCACTATCTGTCCACTGTGCGCCCTCTGTTGCAGTACCTTTCGTACCTTCAGCTAGTTGGACACGAGATGGATTGTATAGGTAGCCGACACGAATGTTTCCACCCGGTTGCCCTCCATCTTTATTATACTCAGGTGCAATATCTGTATAAGAGTACGTCGGCCCTCCGGCAGCCTGAATCGCTGCAATCAAGCGTTCGTAAGATTGAGACGCATCCGTTGTACCCGATGCGGTAGCACCATCATTATCTTGTACCTCTACTAAAGTAATGATGTCTGGTGATTTCATTTTAGTCACAAACGAATCCGCAATCTTTGCTACTTTCTCGTCAGGTGTTTGTTCACTGTTAGCCGAGAAATTTTCAACATTATAAGATGCTACAGTCAATTTCTCTTCTGCTGCTTCAATTTTAGTAGTTTCATCTGGATGTTCTGATTCAATCAACTCTGGAAGTTGATCGACCGATGTAAATACTTTGTAGTTTCCGAATCCATAACCAACAACACCTACAGGCGCAGTAGCAAAACGATCTCCTGATTTTGTAACAAAGTTTTCATCGTCGATATCTAAGATGACGCGCTCTGGATTGTAATCATCAGAAGAGATGTTGATTCCGCCCAGTAAGTTTAACGTGTTGTTAGTAGCTTCTGTGTTCACTACAATCACTTCACCGTATTTTTGAGGTCCTAAAATTTGAGCATTCGGAACTGAAATGCGCATTCCTTCTAAAGACTCCCAGAAATCGATTCCGTCTTCATTAACATCAAAAGAAGTCAATTGGTCATTATCAATAATTTTCGTAGGAGCAACTCTATCTACGCCCATTTGAACTGGAGCCGGAAGCTCTGCAGTACCAGTTTTCACTAAAGATGTGTTGGCAATGCGCGTAATAGGAAGATCTGTCTGACGGCTATCTGAATACCCTTCATAGTAATGCTCTTGAACAAGACCATTCACTGTTACCACATCACCGATTGAATAAGTTGATTTCGCATTTGCGAAGTTCACCATAATGCCTTCAGCTGTAGCCGGGTTGTTATCAGGTGTTGTTGTTTGAATGAAGAAGTTCGCTGTGTTGTAGAAATGAGTTATCACTCCTGTAACACCAGCAACTGAAGCTCCTGTATAAGGTGAATAATGGTCTTCACCTTGAATCTCTTCGATCGTTACGTTCTCTGTCTTTAATACTGTGTACTTGAAGCTAAACACCTCAGAAGTTGTTGTGTCTGTCACAGCAATCGCTTTAATAGTAGAAGTTTCCGTTAAGACGATTGGTGTTGTGTATAGTGTGCTCGTAGTAGATGGTGTCGAACCATCTGTCGTGTAATAAATCGTTGCATTTTCAAGTTCAGTTAATAATTCGATCGCTTGACCTTCTTTAACTGAACCTGGGAACACATTCGTAAATACATCTGGTTTCACGGACAATTCAAAGCTCTTAGATCCAATAGTTTTAAATTGGAAAGTGCCATTAAATGTACCAGCAAAACCATAGATGTCTAAAACATCCCCATTTTTATATTGACGAATGAAATCATCATACGTAAATCCATTACGGTTATCATTTCGAACTAAAACGGATGATCCGTCTTCTGTAGTTGCAGTTAACTCGATTGTTCCAAATCCTGCATCTCGGATAGCTGAAATAGTCGCCTTTTCCATTACGAGTCTCTCACCTTGCGTATCCGCATTGACGCCTGAAGCTGGAACCACTTGCACAGCTGGCAGTTCATTGTTTGCAGTAAGCTTAGTTACAACTGGATTGGTGATTTGAAGATCGCCTTGGTAGATACCTAGAGTTCCTTGAATTTGAACCCGGTCCCCTTCAGTTACTCCCAAATCATAGCTTGTAAATACATAGATTCCAGCAGTGTCATCTTGAATATAAAAACCGTTATTCCCAAACTTTTGTTTATCTGTTGTAACGATTGCTTCTGTAATGATTTTTGACCCTTGAGTTGCAGCGCGTACCTCAGCCACAGTAGTTGGAACAAGAATTGTGTATTCATAAGTTTGAATTTCACTTGTCTCTAATCCCTCTTTTACCCCTACAGCTTTGATGACCGTATCCGCATTGATTTCGATTGGAGTGCTATATAGAGTACTTTCTGTCGAAGGAGTTGAACCGTCCGTTGTGTAATAGATTGTAGCATCTTTGGTCGTCGTAGATAATGTCACTTGCGTTCCACTTAAAACAGAACCTGCAGCAGGTGAAACTGAAACGTCTGCTACTTTTGTCTCTTCAACAGGTGGTGCTCCATTCATAGTATGTGATCCTAAATAAGTTGCTGTATTTTGTGGATAGGCAATCCACTCAACTGAAGGATCAAATACATCTGATGGATTCGTATCTCCTTGAACAATAGTCTCTTTTCTGACTAAGGTCATTTCTGAAGTTGCGACTCCATTTGCAGACCAATTTGTTCCTGGATCATTCCCGAACTGTCCAAATGAATCTACTAATGTATCTCCTTTTTTTAATAGGACCGTATCGTCACCATTAAAGTTTGCCACGCCACTTGACTTCCCATTTACTGGCTTGAAATCAGCTGTAGCAGATGAGTTGTATAAAATATATGTAGCTCCATGAGCTAAAGTTCCTGTTAAGTTCTCTGTATTCCCTACAGTTGTTAGACCATTGTTATAAAGCTCTAATTTGTAATTTGAGAGATCAATGTCTGCTCCCGTGCCGTTATAAATTTCAAGTGCTTTATTATTTGAAGACCCTTCAATATACTCTGAGATAATCAAATCCGTGGCTACACTTACCGGAGCTGCTGAAGCGGTTTGTGGTAAGTAAGGTACAACCAACGAAACTACTAGCACGAAAGCTAACAAACTCTTAGTCCATGCCGTTTTGAACAAATTTACTGTGTTCAAATTTTTCATCCTTCCCTAATTTAGTGTCATGCTTTTCTATTATATCTGAAAATTGTAAAGAAAGCGTCATTATTTTGAAATCGGTTACATTTTGTGATATGGTAGAGAATTTAATTATTCTTTCTATTCAAAAAATAAGTATTCTTACTATTTCGTGATATGATACGTTCATGAAAAAACAAATGTATTTTTAGGGAGGACGATTTTGGTGAAAATCAAGTTTGGTTTATTACCTCGTATCATTGTTGCGATAGTACTCGGTGTAGCACTCGGTTCATTTGTTCCTGTTGAAGTAGTGAGAGCATTTGCCACTTTCAATGGTATCTTCGGCGCCTTTTTAAGCTTTGCTATTCCATTGATTATTATAGGGTTCATTACTCCAGGAATTGCACACATGGGAAAAGGTGCTGGAAAGCTCTTAGGATTAACAGCATCTACTGCCTATATTTCAACCATCATTGCAGGCCTTTTAGCGTTTGTAGTTGGCAGTTTTCTATTACCAGGATTCGTTGAAAACAATACCGTGATTGACCTTGAGAATCCGGAAGAATTTTTACAATCTGGTTTCTTCACTATTGAGATGGCTCCAATCATGGGAGTGATGAGCGCATTGATCCTATCGTTTGTTTTAGGAATTGGCGTCTCTGCTACTGACAGCATCAACTTACGTAACATTTTGGACGAGTTCCAAAAAATTATTGAAAAAGTAATTACAGTCATCATCATTCCTTTACTTCCTATTCATATTCTAGGAATCTTTATGAATATGACATACGGTGGTCAAGTGCAATCCATTTTAGTAGTATTCTCTAAAGTATTTATTGTCATCATCGCGCTTCATATTGTGATGTTACTCATTCAGTACACAGTGGCAGGTACTGCAGCTGGAGTGAACCCATTGCGTTTGCTCCGCTCTATGCTACCCGCTTACTTTACAGCTCTAGGAACACAATCATCTGCTGCAACCATTCCAGTAACCATGCAATCTGCTAAAAAAACTGGAGTGAATGAAAAAATTGCAGAGTTTTCGATTCCTTTGTTTGCAACGATTCACTTATCAGGAAGTACGATCACATTAGTAAGCTGTGCAATGGGAGTCTTATTCTTAACTGGCCAAACACCGGATTTCTCAAGCATGTTCCCATTCATTTTGATGCTTGGTGTGATGATGATTGCAGCACCTGGAGTTCCTGGTGGGGCTGTTATGGCAGCCTTGGGATTACTAGAGACAATGCTTGGTTTTGACCAAACGATGCTATCTTTAATGATTGCTCTGTACTTGGCGCAAGACAGCTTCGGAACAGCAACGAATGTTACAGGTGACGGGGCTTTGACGGTTCTTGTCAATCGCTTAACTGGGAAGAAGATTGTTCAGGCATAAGCTTAAACCTATCACTGATAGTTTTAGATGAGAGTACTTTTATAAGAGTGCAGGGGTGACTCCAGCGGGATTAAAGCGGAAGCTGAGACCAAGGCTCAGCCCGCGGAACGCTTCCCCTGCACGCGGTACAACATATAAAAATGAACCGGACGAAGCCACTGAGCTTCGTCCGGTTCTTATTACTGTCTTGATTGATAATCTTGTTCTACAGCTTCTTTCCAATCACGTGATACTTTTTTGCCGTTTCTCACTGAAGAGACGGCTTCATTGATAGAAGCAAAATTGAGTTCAGTCCCTTGCTTATCGGCATGATAATTCACTGCATAGTCTCGGTGAATTCCAAATTGTTCTGCAGTTGCGATCGCATCGATATTGGCACCTAAAAAGATAAATTCCCACCCTAGAGATTTTTGTTCTTCTATTAAAGAACGAATTTGATGACGCTTAAATTCTTTGCTTGCATTTTCCATTCCATCTGTAGTAATTACAACAAGCACTTTTGTTTCTACATACATCTTGTTCTGTTTCCTATTACGGATCCTATGAATTCCGTACCCAATCGCATCTAAGAGAGCCGTCGTCCCTCGAACAAAATAGTCGTTTTCAGTAATAGGTGCCACTTCTTCTATAAACATACGGTCATGCAGTACTTCAACTTCATGATCAAAAAGCAACGTCGTGACGGTGGCTTCCCCTTTTAGCTTGCGCTGTTTTTCAAGCAAACTATTGAATCCACCAATCGTATCTGTTTCTAGTCCTCCCATTGAACCGCTTCGATCTAGAATAAACAAAAGTTCCGTTTTCATATAAACGCCTCCTTTAGAGTGGTATCTAAAGGATAACTCAGGTTGTATTTTTCTTGGTCGCTTTCAAAGCGACATTTATAAGTTGCCTAATAGTGGTTGGTGATAGGCAAATAACACTTCGTTTACCATATAAATATCGTACCGATTCTCACGGATGAAATATTCCACGATCAAGTCCATCTTCGTGCTCTTTGACAATGTAAAACCAGCCGCCGCTAAAAATTCTTGCGTTTCTTCTAAAGACAATTCAAGTGCAAATGCCAGGGCAAGCGCAGTTGATTTTTTAGGTTGATAATTTGAATTGGAACGAATTTTAGAAAACAACCGTCGATCTAAGTTCGCTCTCTTGTATACTTCAGGATCCGTAAGACCCCGTTCGTCAATCAAGCGAAATAACTTTGTCGCAAAAGGCTCGTCCACGTCACTTAAGAAATCATCAAGTGTCGAACGCCTAGCCGAATCTAAACTCGGAAAATCATTGAATGAAATTGTTGATTCCTCAAACGATTCTTGGTTTGACCGTTTAAATCGCTTTTCCATATGGTGCACGGCTTGCTCATCGATAAACCGTTCAATATCCAATTTTAACTCTTCGCTAATTTGCACAGCTTGGCGATCAAACAATACAAGATACACCGTCATCTCACTTATCTCTAGAAAAGCTTCTATCGTCTCACGGGCAATTTGAAAAGCAAGCTCTTTTGGAAATCCGTAAATCCCTGAAGAAATTAAAGGAAAGGCAATTTTGCTCAATTGATGTTCCTTAGCAAGCTCCAAGGAGTTTTTGTAACTCGCTTTTAACAGATCCACCTCTCCTTTTGAACCTCCTTGCCATCTTGGACCGGCGGTATGAATGATAAAAGCTGCTGGCAAATCAAACGCAGGTGTTAGGGCAGCCTGTCCTGTTTCGATAGGGCTTACTAACTCACAAGCTTTAGCCAGCTTTTCTCTTCCTGCACGCTCAAAAATAGCACCACATACTCCTCCACCTTCCCGGAGTTCCGTATTGGCAGCATTTACAATTGCATCTACTTTTAAATTGGTGACGTCGTCTCGAATAATGTAAAACGGCATTTAAAGTCCTCCACACAGTCTTTTCTCTATCATATCCTAATTTTTACATGCGTGCTATCTAGTAAATAATAGTAGAATTTTGTCAATGAAGAGGCGTATAATAGTCACTGTACGTATATAAATCAGGATAAACTCAAGGATGTGGAACGCAATCATGAACAGTCAGGATAAACAGATGGACGTCATTCTGATCGGTGCCGGCGTAATGAGCGCCACTTTAGGTGCCCTATTAAAAGAATTGGTCCCTCATTGGAATATTAAAGTATTTGAAAAATTAGATGCAGCAGGCATTGAAAGTTCAAACGAATGGAACAATGCCGGTACTGGACATGCTGCTTTATGTGAACTGAACTACACGCCACAGATGAAAGATGGTTCAATCGACATCACAAAAGCGATCAAGGTCAATGAGCAATTTCAGTTGTCCCGTCAATTTTGGTCGTTCCTCGTAGAAAAAGGACTTTTAAAAAATCCAGAAGATTTCATTATGCCGATCCCTCATATGAGTATGGTTCAAGGGGAGGCAGATGTGGACTTCTTACGTAAGCGCTTTGAGGCTCTATCTACAAACCCTCTATTTGAAGGAATGGAATTCTCAGAGGATCCAAAGAAGTTAGCTGAGTGGATTCCACTAATTATGAACAACCGCATGGACAACGAACCGATTGCAGCTACAAAGATTGATTCGGGAACAGACGTAAACTTCGGTGCACTAACTCGCATGCTTTTCGAATACTTAGAACAGCAAAATGTAGAAATCAACTATAAGCATAGCGTCGACAACCTGACTCGTTTAGAAGATCGCCGTTGGGAATTGAAAGTAACCAATCTAGAAACTAAAGCTTGGGAGCACCATCAGGCTGATTTCGTCTTTATCGGAGCAGGTGGAGGAAGCTTACACCTGTTGCAAAAATCAGGTATCCATGAATCTAGAAACATTGGGGGCTTCCCTGTTAGTGGTTTATTCTTGGTATGTAACAATCCAGAAGTGGTCGAGAAGCATCATGCAAAAGTATACGGGAAAGCGAAAGTTGGAGCGCCTCCGATGTCCGTTCCTCATTTAGATACTCGATATATTGATGGCAAGAAATGCTTGTTGTTCGGACCGTTTGCAGGGTTCTCTCCAAAATTCCTTAAAACAGGTTCTAACCTCGACTTGATCAAGTCCGTCACACCAAACAACGTATTTACGATGTTGGCTGCTGGGGCAAAAGAAATGTCACTAACAAAGTATTTGATTGAACAAGTCTTATTGTCTAATGAAAAACGTGTGGAAGAACTACGTGAATTCATTCCTGACGCTAAATTAGAAGATTGGGATACAGTTGTAGCCGGTCAACGCGTTCAAGTAATCAAAGACACAGAAGTTGGCGGAAAAGGAACACTGCAATTCGGTACAGAAGTTGTAAGTGCAACGGATGGATCGGTAGCTGCACTTCTTGGTGCATCACCAGGTGCATCAACGGCAGTCCACGTCATGCTTGAAGTATTAGAGCGTTGCTTCCCTGAATTCATTGAAGAATGGCAGCCTCGTGTTAAAGAAATGGTGCCGTCTTATGGCGTGTCACTCTCAAACAACCGCGAGATGTTCTTTGATCTGTTGAATTCAACGGCTCGTACGTTGAAATTGACAGAGATGGAAATCGCCAAAAAAGAACAAGAATCCGTAACGGTTCCTGCAACTCCTAAAACCACATAATGAAATGGCCAATTTCTTCATTCTCGAAGAAATTGGCCTTTTGTTTATTGATAGATGACGTCACTGATTCTCATATTATCCGGATCATAAGCTTCGTAAACTTTTAATGTTTCCGTTCCTTCTAACATAAAATTACAAGCGTCTAAAACTATCGCATTGGAATTTTGTGGTAAAGGAACTACTCGTTCTACTCCTAACTCATAGTAGTACCAGTAATTATCAGGTTTCTTGTAAATCAATTTTGAAGTGTCTTTAAACAGTAGGACTTTTTTTAGATTCTCAATGTTTAATGCATACGTTTCGGCTGTTGTAGTATCTGGGTTTCGGATTAAACAAATACTCGAGTTCCCTTGAAAATCAACTTTTTGTGCGTTATTTATATTTCCAGTAATCGGATCGACATCTTCCGAATCTGTAGATTTGGTGATGTTCAATCGATTGGCTATAATTCGTGAATTGGAGATCTCCGTCTGCGCTTTCGAAGAAAAATCTACATTAATGGTTTTACCAATAATTTTTGAATCTGCAATTTCTACATGCTTATTAAAAGTCAATGTACCCCCAGATAATACATTGATACCATCGAGACTCGCACCATCACCGAATTGTTGGTGATTAAATACAGCGCCTTGAGTAAAGTAATAAAACTCGTGTGACGTGAAATTATAGGAATTTCCACTAGGCATACTCACTGCATTCGATTCAACTTTGGTCCCCTCGAAGTTCTTAGTGGCGTATTCCTGGAAAGTAAATGTGGAAGTGAAATTCTCTGTTTTATCACCTTGCCACATCAATTGAGAAGGTACTTTTAAATCTACTTGAATCGGCTCACTTTCTTCATCTTCTGTAAAACCAACTACTTTTAGAGACAACGTCTCAGTTGCAGGATCAAAAGAGGAACGCTCAATTAAACGATAGCCTCGGCCAGGAGACTCGACTAGTGTGGTATAACCAGCTTTCATTTCAGCAGGTGTAGTTGTCTGCTCCACGTAATAATTAGATGCATAATAAAGAGACAAAGCATTGTTTTTTTCAGCTGCTAATTCCTGCATTTCAGCTGTAAGGGCAGTATATCCAAGATTTTGGTTTTTAATAGCTTGCATCTCTTGAGTAGTCGTTACAATCATAGAATTGATATCTGAAATAATCTGTTCTTTGTAATATTCAGCTCCCATTTCAGCAAGAGCCGTCGTAACAATAGACGTATCCGTTTTTTCAACTTGGGCTTTTTGAGAGACGGCAATGCGTGTGAAAGCAAACATAAAAAGCATCATCATCATGATCAGCCCTAGTGTAATTAACAACGTATAGCCGCTTTCCGATTTCACTCGCTCCACAAAGCCACCCCCTCGATATAGTTCTTATATCATTCATTAAACTATGATTTCAAAATAAAATATATAGGTCTAATTTATTACGAATTTAAATTTGCCCTTACTTTTTTATTTTACAATGAATCTGTTTTTTATCAAAAATATTTGATTTTTCGAGCTGTTTTGTTTTAAAGTAGATGGGTAAACAGACATCATGGAGCCAAATTTTAAATTGAATACTGCAAAGGAGGAATGTACGATGCATCGAACGCACACGTTGTATGATCTTCAGCAGCATTTTAGTATGGCCCCTTCTTCTCTATTTTCATTAAACACTGAGGTTTGGTACCGCACCATTGAACATGAGCCCTTTTACAAGTTATCCAATCAAGATGTACTGAAAGTGATTCGGCATCGTTTGTTTACAGATTCTTTAGTTTTTGAATGTATCCATCGACTTTATGAAAATCCTGTTGCTGGGCACTTGGTGGAAGGTGAAATTCTCCAAGCTATTGCCCAACATGTACCCAAGTCCTTTTACGATTCAAATGAGGCTACAAAACAAGCGTTGCAAGAGTTTTGTGTCATGATGGAAACGTTCGACGTGTTTTCTTTCTACAGTTGGGAAGATGCGTTAGCAAAACGAAATACTAGTTATGCTTTAGAAACCATTAAAACAAAATTAAAATAACAGCAAAAAACTCCGTAGAGACAAATCCTACGGAGTTATTTTATGTTGCAACCACTGAGTTAGCTGGTCGACCTGTTCTCGTGTCGTTTGACGTCCAAAAGAAAATCGAACGAACTGCTTCGCTTCGTCTTGTGAGTAACCAAGAGATGTCAAAGTAGACATAGCCTCCCCGTGCCCTACTTTACATGCACTGCCTGTAGAAAACGCAAATCCCCGTCGGTTCCCTTCCAACATCGTGTGTTGTCCGTCTACGCCAAAACCTAAAACACCTATAATAAACGGTGATTTTTCTGCACGACTTCCCACAACTTCCATCTCAGTAGGTAACGATTTTTGAACAAGGTCATGCATCTTTTTAACAGCTTGAAATAGCTGTTGTTGCTCCTGTAAAGCAAGTTCTGCTGCTCTTGTAGTCGCTGCGATCGCTGGTACATCTAGAGTCCCGGCTCGAAATCCTTGTTGGTGAGTGGTACCCGCGTATAGCGACTGCCAGTGAAGAGACGGATTCATCCAAATCACGCCACAACCTTTAGGTCCTCCAAACTTATGACCCGAGACTACAAAACTAGCGACTTTAGAAGTCCAGTTCTCTAATGCGCATTTTCCAAAGCCTTGGACAGCATCACAGTGAAGAGGGATGTTATGAGTAGCAGCCAACTTCAATAGCTGATTGATCGGCTGGATGATTCCCGTTTCTGAATTGACCCATTGGCAGATCATCAAGATGCATGCTGCATCTACCTGTTGCTCTACTGCTAATAAATCGACTTCCCCAGATGAAGTAAGAGGCATCCATTCAATAGCATACCCCTCTGTTTGAAGTTCACCTAAAACGGTCAAAACACTGGCATGTTCTAGAGGACACGCTAGAATTTTCCCCTTCTTTCCTTTCACGAAGCCACGAATGGCGAGTTGATTTGCTTCACTTGCATTTCCAGTGAAAAAAACACCTGACGGATCTCCACCAAGTTGGTGACCCCAAAACTGTCTGCACGCCTCTAGAACTTGAGCTGCTTGAGTGCCCACATCATGCAAACTTTGTGTATTTCCAAAATGTTTCTTGGCAAATTCCATATAGATTTCTAGCGCTTCGTCTCTCATGGGAGATGTTGCCGCATAATCAAAATAGTTCAACTTTTCCACAACCTTCGATTGTCACTTGTCTTTCATTTTCTCTCGGTTCATAATAGGTGTCAAGACACTTGTAAAGTTGGTGTAAAGAATGATTGATGTTTGTATTGTTGGGGGCGGCCTCGCTGGCTTAAGTGTTGCCTATCGCCTTCCTCCATCACTGACAACTGTGGTTGTTATGGAATCGGCTAATCAAGGAAATAGTTGGCTCGCGCAAGGTGGCATTGCAGCTGTTCTAGATCCGCAAGACACCGTAGCGTCTCACGTAGAAGATACTGTCGTTGCTGGTGCTCGTCATGTTGATTTAAATACAGCTAAAACTCTTGTATCTGAAGGATCCTCTCTTTTAAAAAATCTTCTCGAAGTAGGATTCCCTGTGGACCGGACGTCTTCTGGTATTCCTACTTATGGCAGAGAAGCTGCACATTCCCATCATCGAATTCTGCATGCAGGTGGTGACCAAACGGGGAGACTTTGGATGGAGCATATCACTAAAAAAACTGGCCACCTTACAAAGATCAGTAACAGTTCTCTACACTCTTTGATAGTAGAAAATGGTCGTTGCATTGGAATTCGAATTACAAATGTACATGGAAGCATACAAGACATTTACGCTAAACATATAGTTCTCGCAACAGGAGGCATCGGTGGTCTATTTGAAATTTCATCAAATTGTGAAGCCGCTATAGGAACAGGACTTTCTGCAGCGTTCCATGCAGGCGCTGCTCTTGTTGATTTGGAATTTATTCAGTTTCATCCGACAGTTGCGGTAGAAGGAGAACGCGTCCTTGGACTTATTACAGAAGCCGTTCGCGGAGCAGGAGCCTTCTTTACTACAGCGGATGGAACGCCGCTCCCAATCGATCCTTTAGCGCCTCGAGACCAAGTTGCTCGTCAAGTCGAAGGATACTGGCATCTAGGTGAGTCTGTATATTTGGACGTCTCCGGCATACAAGACTTACCTTTTTCCTATCCGACGGTCTTCAAAACTTTAAATACATTTGAGTCACAACAAGTTCAACGTACTAAAAGGATCCCGGTTCGTCCCGGCGCTCATTTTCATATGGGAGGGATCCAGACCGATCTTGAAGGAAGAACTTCAATCCCCGGCCTCTACGCTGTAGGTGAAGTCGCATGTACAGGTTTACACGGAGCAAACCGTCTTGCTAGTAATTCGTTGCTTGAATGTATCGTAATGGGAAAACGGGTCGCTGACTCAATTTCCTATGGAAGGGATTCTTTAAGCGGATATACAGAAGCTCCCTTGCCATGTCCTCCAAAACAAATTCAGGTTCCTACCAAACAACAAATGACCCGCTTTGTCGGTGTGGCTCGTACAACAGATGTTGAATCATTCTCTTTATCTCTCCCTCTTTCTAGATGGGATTTACAAACTGTTTCGGCATCTGAAATTTCGATCATTCACCGTTACACTACTTCTAGCCTTCTAGCAAGTTCTGCTGCTAAAAGAACCGAGAGTCGAGGAGCGCACTCGAGGTCAGACTATCCTAAACCGTCTGATGATTGGTTAGGAATAGTGCTTACTAGAAAAGGAAATGACCTATTTTATACGAAACGCCAGTTAGATATTCCGAAAGTGAGGATTTCTCAATGAACCCTATTTTATTAGAAGAAAAACTAAAATCGTTCTTTTTAGAGGATATTGGTGAAGATGACTTGTCGAGCCGCGTCTTTCCAAGTGATCATGAATCCACTGCCACGGTAAAAGCCAAAGAAAGTGGAATTGCAGCAGGTCTCTTTCTTTTTGAGGTAGGTTACCGTCTCCTTGACCCTCGTGTTCAAGTGACCGTTCTTTTGGCAGAAGGAGCTAGCTTTTCCTCGGGAGATACATTAGTTAAAATTACAGGTCCTACTCGGTCCGTATTGAGTGGTGAACGTGTGTTATTGAATCTAGTACAACGGATGTGCTCGATTTCTACATATACACAGGCTTGCGTAAAGCTTTTAACTGGTTCAAATGCACGACTGGTAGATACTCGAAAGACGACTGCTGGACTCTGCATGTTCGAAAAATATGCCGTCCGTATTGGAGGTGGGTTCAATCACCGAAACGGACTCTATGATGCTGTGATGTTGAAGGACAATCATATCGCTGCATGCGGCTCTATTACATCAGCAGTAGCAGAGGCTCGTCTAGCTGTTGGGCCTTTAGTGAAAATCGAAGTAGAGGTGGAAACGGAAGCACAATTACGAGAAGCTATTCGTTCAAATCCAGATGTCATCATGATCGACAATCAATCTCCCTCTACCATTCGTGCTTGGCGAGAGCTTGTACCGCCCACTATCTTACTTGAAGCATCTGGTGGAATCACAGTGGAGACCCTGGCTGCCTATGCATCGAGTGGAGTAGATTTCATCTCAATGGGAGCTCTTACACATAGCGTAAAACAAGTGGATTTGTCCTTAAATGTGACAACTTCCCGAAAGGAGAGTTTGGTATGAGTTTTTTAGATGTCCTGGAACAAACTTCAGCATTGCCAGAGATGTATTTGAATCTGTCCACTGAAGACTTGCATAAACGTGCCGAAATCGCACGTCGGAAGCTTGGAGACCGTGTGTACATACTTGGTCACCATTATCAAAAAGACGAGGTCATCCGCTACGCAGATGCTACGGGAGACTCTTTGCAATTATCTCAGATTGCTGCAGAGCAGACGGCAGATACGATCATCTTCTGTGGCGTCCACTTTATGGCGGAGACAGCAGACATTTTAACGACTCCAGAACAAAACGTCATTTTACCAGACATGCGAGCTGGATGTTCCATGGCGGACATGGCCACATTCGCCCAAACAGAACGCGCTTGGAAGGAATTGCAACAAGTGTTTGGCGATACGATTTTGCCTTTGACTTACGTCAATTCAACAGCGGCAATCAAATCGTTCGTTGGAAGTCATGGCGGCGCAACGGTCACTTCATCGAATGATCATCAGATGGTCGAATGGGCGTTCACTCAGAAACCACGCTTGCTGTTCTTGCCAGACCAACACTTGGGACGCAATACAGCTGCTGATTTAGGCATCCCACTGGAACAGATGGCTATTTGGGATCCGATTCGCAATCGATTGGAAATAGATTGTGCTACTGAGGATGTTCGCGTCATTTTATGGAAAGGACACTGCTCCGTCCATATGAACTTTTTACCGAAACATATCGAGAATTTACGTCAAAATGATCCGACGAGACGCATCTTAGTACACCCAGAGTGTACGCACGAAGTGGTGACGGCTTCAGATGACAATGGCTCGACAAGTTATATCATTCAGCAAATCCAAAAAGCGCCGGCCGGTTCTAAGTGGGCCATCGGTACAGAGATGAATCTCGTAAATCGCTTGATTGCGGACAATCCGCATCTCGACATTGTGTCACTGAATCCCTTTATGTGCCCCTGTCTGACGATGAACCGAATCGACTTGCCCCATCTAACGTGGGTCCTAGAAGAGCTGGTTGAAGGGCGTGTTGTGAATCCAATTAAAGTGGACCAGGATACGCAGTCTAATGCCAAGCTTGCTTTAGAGCGCATGTGGCAGCATCTTAGTTGACTGAAAAAACTCGCGCCCTAGTGGACGCGAGTTTTTAATGCAGAATAAATAATGTCTTATGCAGAAGAAAATCACTGCTATGCAGAAGAAAGCTCAAAACATGTCGAAGAACGACCGCTCAGCCCCACTCCCCCGCACTTCGCAACTCATTTCTCCATAAAGAATAGGGACAGTCCACCTGGTCCAACGTGCGTCGCCACAGCTACACCCATCTGCATGATATAACTATCTCCAGTAAACGTTGTTTCTGCTCGCAGTTTCTCTTGCAAATCCAGTGCTACTTGACGATCTGTAGTATACCCGATCAACACGAAATTCGTTTGCTCCGTATCATTTCGCTTAGAAAATTCTTCGATGTAGTGCTTGAACACACGATTGCGTCCTCGCTCTTTAGCAACCACCGCACCTTTTCCATCTTTCATAGACATGATTGGTTTGATGTTCAAGAGTTTCCCAATCACTGCGCTAGCTCCGGAAATACGCCCACTACGAATCAAATGACTAAGATCATCTACAGAAAGAAAATGTTTCACTTTTGTCTTATGGCTCTCCACATAGTGCACGATATCATCGAATGAATACCCATTGTCTCTCATCTGGGCACTTTTCATGAGCAACCAACCACTCCCGTGGCTCATTGATTTGGAATCTAAAACATGGATTTTCACATCAGAATCCGGATGCTCTTCAAAAAATTGTGCTTTTCCAAGTTCTCCTGATTGGTACGAAGCGCTCGTCCCGCTAGACATACAGATACATAGGATTTCCTTGTGTCCATCCTCTACTGCTTTTTGAAATACATCCGCATAAAGTCTCGGACTTGGGGCACCCGTAGACGCCTGTTCGCTTCCCGCTTGCAGTCTTTGAAAATAACTATCGGTCGTTATATCAATCCGGTCTTGATAATCTGTTCCTTCTATGGTTACTGTTAAAGGGATAAGATCTATAGAATAAGATGTCAACACATCTTGAGAAATGTCACATGTAGAGTCAGCTAGTAATTTCATAACAATTAGGTACCACCTTTTTTTGCAGTTCTAATCAGTGTAAGCGATTTCGAGTGCACTTGTTAGTGACATCTGTCATGAATAATGAAGGAGTTATATAAAAATGAAGAAAGATACCTTACAATTCCGAATCATGAAGTATATGCTTGCTCTCACCATCACCGTAGTCATCCTTGTCATCACAGCATCCTACTTTGTTATGGCCCATAGTGTGAAAAAAGAAATTGGAGAACGAGCGCTAAATATTGCAGAGACCACTGCGCAACACCCGGATGTGATCCGCGCTTTAAAATTAGCTGAATCCACTCCAGAAATCCAACAACTTGCACTCGACATCCAAAAGGAAGTTAAGGCACAATATGTTGTCATCGGAGATGAAAACGAGATCCGCTATGCGCACCCTATCACAGAACGCATAGGCCAAAAAATGGTTGGCGAAGACAACGACCGGGCCCTTGTAGATGGTCAATCATATATTTCTGAAGCAACCGGGACTCTAGGTAGAGCCATCCGTGGGAAAGCTCCAGTCATTGATGAAAACGGAACCATCATCGGAGTGGTTTCAGTAGGTTTCTTACAAGATACGGTCTTCCAGACGAACCTTCAATATGCCAAATACTTAGTTCTGATTTTTGCAATAGCAGCTCTTGTCGCAGTTGGGATCTCACAATTTTTGACTCGTCGCATCAAGCGACAGCTGCTCGATTACGAGCCAGAAGAGATCGTCTCCTTATTGACGCAACGAAATGCTCTCTTAGCATCTATTCGAGAAGCCATCATTGTGACTGACACTTCCGGACAGATCGTCTTGAGCAATCCAGCTGCCGATGCTTTCTTTCCTGGAAACACTTCAATCCAAGGCCTTGAAATCCAAGAAGTCATACCAAATACGAGACTTCTCGATATTATGAAATCTGGACAGACAGAGCTCGATAAAGTCATGTTAGTGGGTGGCAATGAGACATTGGTCAACCGGATTCCTATTGTACGAGACGGCGAAGTGACAGGAGCGATTGCAAGTTTTCGGAAGATAGAAGATATTGATACAATCGCAGAAGAACTCGCGCAGACCAAACAGTATTCTGAATCGTTGCGAGCACAAACCCACGAGCATCAAAACTTTCTGTATATGATTTCAGGACTCCTTCAACTTCAAGAATACGAAGAAGCTGTAGACCTCATCCACCAACAACAGACAGAGAATGCTTCCCTAATCACTTTTATCTCTCGTCATATTCAAGAACCCTTTATCAGTGCTATGTTGATCGGATTCTACAATCGTGCGAGAGAACTGAAAGTAGATTTAGAATTAGACCAAGACAGTTCTTGTGGAGTGCTTCCCTCGACTATTGAAAAGCACCTTCTCCTTCCGGTGATCAGCAACTTAGTCACCAATGCGTTTGAAGCAGTTGAAACACTTCCTCCCCAACAGCGGAACGTCCGTATTTATGTAAAAGACACCGAAAGAGAATTGATTGTGGAAATAGAAGATTCTGGTGAAGGCATTGATGCAACTAGACTACCTGAATTATTAAAAGGGAAACAATCGTCTAAAGATACGAAGACACGGGGCTATGGATTAGCCATTGCGCAAGAAAACGTAACCTTACTAAACGCCACTCTTTCATTAGATAAAGGAGATCTTGGCGGAGCCTTATTTGTACTTGCCATTCCAAAGGAGGAGTTGCCGAATGACACGTCCCATTGAAGTATTGATTGTTGAAGACGACCCTAGAATTGCACGGATCCATGAAAAATTTGTTGCTTCGGTTGAGGGCTTTCTGGTTGTAGGCATCGCTCATACAGTAGTAGAAGCGAAGATGTGGATGGATGAACTTCAACCACAGCTGGTTCTAGTAGACGTCTATTTACCGGATGACCTCGGAACACAATTTGTAGATTATGTGAAGCAGATGTATCCCTATACAGATGTGATTTTGATCACTGCTGCGACTGAAGTGGATGTGGTGCGCAAAGCGTATGCTTCTGGAATTGAGGACTATTTACTGAAACCCGTGACCATGCAGACATTCACAGAGAGTTTAACTGCTTATAAAGAAAAAAAGCAGTTACTTACCTCTTCCACGGAATTTACGGAATCCCAAATCAGGCAATTGTTTAAGAAGACTGCCCACCCTGAAATCGAAGCCGCACCCAAAGGCATTGACCGCTTGACTCGTGAAAAAGTGTCCGGTGTCCTTTCCAATTATCCTGACGGAATCACTGCAGAGCGATTAGGTACGGAACTTGGTATGAGCCGTTCAACGGCAAGACGGTACTTGGAACATCTCGTCACGGAAAATACGCTATTAGTTGAACAAGTATATGGATCTGTCGGCAGACCCGAACGTCGGTATTTCCTTAAATAACTAGTTCCCCTTTCCTTCACCATGTGAAGGAGAGGGGTTTTTTCGTGAACACAATTGAACAAAATGCACAAAACGAAAAAAATGGAGAGTATGTTCCGAATATATTCAATTTTCTAAAAATCATTTACTCTTACCTAAAGCAAATGAAAGCGCTTTACAAAAAGGGGGAAATGAAAATGAAACTTGCAAAAAAACTTGCAACACTAGCGGCAAGTGCCGCACTACTGGTCAGCTTAGCAGCCTGTTCAAATGGGGAGAACGCAGCATCTGGCAAAGAACCATCTGATTATCCTAAAAACAACTTAACAATCGTTGCGCCATCTGGTGCAGGTGGTGGATGGGATCTCACAGCCCGTGCTATTAGTAAAGTTATGAATGAAACGAAACTGATTGATAAAGCCATCACAGTTGAAAACCAACCTGGTGGCGGCGGTGCGGTCTTCATGGCTACGTATGCCACTAAAGAAGCTGAAAACGACCACATGTTGATGGTGAAGTCACCACCAATTTTAATCAACAATTTAAAAGCTGAAGGAAACAGCCCATATGGGTACAAAGATACAACACCACTTGCACAGCTAACAAAAGACTTCGGAGCTATCGTGGTCAAAGAAGACTCTCCTTACAAAACATTGACGGATTTACTAGATGCAATTAAAGAAGATCCTTCATCGATCACATTAGCAGGTGGATCGGCTCCAGGTTCTATGGACCACTTACTCACAATCTTACCTGCATACGAATACGGAATTGATCCAAAATCTGCAAAGTATGTTTCGTATGACGGCGGTGGCGAAGCGATGGCAGCTCTACTCGGATCAAACGCAGATGCTATTGGAACAGACGTATCGACAGTAACTTCTTATGTAAAGAGCGGCGATGTGCGCGTTTTAGCTGTCACGTCTCCTGAGAAACTCGAACTTGAAGGCCTTGAAGATGTACCGACACTTTACGACTTAGGTATTGATGCAGAGTTCACGATTTGGCGCGGACTTTTCGGTCCGAAGAACATGTCGGACACTGCTAAAGCCTACTGGGAAGAAAAACTGGATGAAATGGTGAAAAGCGAAGAATGGAAAGCCGAGCTTGAGCGCAACGGTTGGGCTGATGAATACCGTGCTGGTGAAGACTTCACTGCTTTCTTAGAAGAGCAAGAACAAGTCATCACGGAAATCTTAACAGCATTAGATATGCAGAAATAAGACATGGTGCGGGCATGCAAATGCTCGCACGCGTCATTTATGGAGGTATACGTTATGACACTACGTTTTGACCGAATCGCAAGCTTCGTATTTTTTATCATCGGTGTTCTGTTCTTTACAGAAGCTCTTAAAATCTCGGACAGTGCTTACGGGTCATCTGTCGGACCAAAGATCTTCCCTATGGGATTAGGTGCATCACTCATAGTTTTGAGTGCACTACTCATATTCCAAAGTTTTAAAGCCAAGTCCATTAAAACAGCTGAAGACGAATCAGACTCTCCACAGTACAAACGTTTTTTGATTATATTAGGTGCTGCTATTGGATACGTTTTGTTACTTGAACCGTTTGGATATGTGATTACAACTTTTGTCTTTTTAGTCATTGCATTTCAGACCTTGGAGCGCGGAAAATGGCTCCCTACAGTTGTCATTGCAGCGGCGTTTTCAGGAATCATTTATTACGGTTATGTAAATATTTTAGGCGGATCTTTACCAGGATTCCCAGTTTAGGATGGTGAAACAAGATGGGAACACTTGATTACTTACTCAATGGATTTTTAGTTGCCTTTCAGTGGCATAATATTCTTTTTGCACTTCTTGGTGTAGTCATTGGAACAGCTGTGGGCGTACTCCCTGGTATTGGACCGATGAGTGGGGTCGCTCTACTAATTCCGATTACAGCTACACTGACTTCTGGTTTACCTGTTGAAATGGCAGCGACTAGCTCCATTATATTATTGGCCGGAGTTTACTATGGTGCTATGTATGGAGGATCTACTACTTCCATCTTGTTAAACACTCCAGGTGAATCCTCTTCTGTTGTGACTACGTTAGATGGCTATCAGATGGCTCGCCAAGGACGTGCTGGAGCGGCCCTTGCTATTGCGGCAATCGGCTCATTTGTTGCAGGTATTGTCTCTTTGATCGGATTAGTGCTACTAGCACAACCACTTTCCAAAATCGCAATTGATTTCGGTCCAGCTGATTACTTTTCACTGATGCTTCTTGGGTTGGCTGCAGTTAGTGGTCTCGCTGGAAAATCAGTAACAAAAGCTTTGATCATGACGGTTGTCGGTCTGATGCTTGGAACTATCGGTATCGACGCAGTCTCTGGAATTGCTCGTTTCACATACGACTCCCCTATCTTATTTAGTGGAATCGAATTTTTAACTATTGCAGTTGGTCTCTTTGCACTCGGTGAAGTATTCAAGACTATCTTTGAAAAAGAAACGCACGATGAGCCTGTCGCGAAAATCACTCGAATACTTCCAACAAAATCGGATCTGAAACAAAGTGCCGGACCCATTGGTCGTTCTTCTATTTTAGGATTTTTCCTTGGTGTTCTACCAGGAGCAGGAGCAACGCTTGCTTCCTTCTTTTCTTATATTTCCGAGAAGAAACTAAGTAAAAACCCAGATTCATTTGGTAAAGGAAACATTGCCGGAGTGGCAGGTCCAGAATCAGCTAACAACGCAGCTTCTGGTGGCGCCATGATCCCACTTTTGACACTTGGAATTCCCGGGTCAGGTACAACGGCCATCTTGATGGGTGCCTTCATCATGTACAACATCCAGCCAGGCCCTTTGTTATTTGAAGAACACCCTCAAGTTGCTTGGGGCTTGATTGCAAGCATGTTCTTAGGAAACTTGATGCTGTTGATATTAAATATGCCGATGGTGCGAATTTTCGCGAAAATCATCGAAACACCGAAAAAATATTTATTGCCTTTAATCATTGCTATATCCGTATTCGGTGTATACGCCGTACAATACACGACGTTTGATTTACTGCTACTTATTGGCTGTGGTGTTTTTGGTTACTTACTTGCGAAACATGATTATCCTCTTGCTCCGCTGGTTCTAGCATTAGTATTAGGTCCTATGATTGAGAACAATATGCGTCGTGCTTTGACCATTTCAAATGGAGACTTTAGTATCTTCATTACGAACCCATTATCTTTAACTTTCTTGGTAATTACGTTACTCTGGCTAGTAATCCCACTTATCCTACGTATGAGAGGAAAAAACGTTATTATCAGTGAAGAAGCCTAACAGCTATCCAGTCACTTTTCGTGGCTGGATTTTTTACATTTGTTTGAAAAAACTCCATGCTAGTTTCCATTATATATGGTATGTTTATGATACAAATAGTAACGGAAGGAGGGGCAAAATTGGGACAAACCATTGCCGTACTTCATATTGACAGAACAAAAGAACAGCTCAGCCCCCTCCTAGATCGAACAGCTCTTTTTACCTACCTTACTACTAATGAGGAACAAATCATTTGGAAGAAATCCAACACGTCAGATTTTGCGCCGTTTCAGCTTGTCATCAATCAAGCACTCTATGAAGTGACTATGGGACATACACCAAGCGGCAATCATTTTGCTGTATTTACGGCCCATGAAGAAAAAGCACTTCGGTCTATAATTGAAATTGAAGCTAGCATGCGCAGTCAGCAGATGAAGTTATTTGAACTCGCTAAATCAAGAACTATCACCAAAGAATCTCTAAAGGAAACGATTGAGAGTGCTTGTGAGACAATCTCTCAATTGATTCAAGTAGAGCGCGTTGGTATTTGGTTATTTAACACCTCCCAATCTATTCTGGAAGCACAAAATATTTTCGATTCTCGCTATGCGGAACATCTAGTCGGTGATCAAGTAGATGATATTCATTACCCTACCTATTTTGAGGCCGTCCAGAGCGCTCGTGCGTTAGCCATCCATGATGTGGCTACCGACCCTAGAGTCGCTGAAATGTATCCTTCCTACTTTGAGGGAATGGGAGGCATCCGTTCAATGCTGGATGCACCAATCATGATGAGCTCAGGCATTGGCGGTGTTCTTTGCTGTGAATCTTTCACAAAACGCGTTTGGACCGAATTGGACCAAACCTTGGTAGGAACATTAGCGGATATGGTAGCATTTTTATATGAGCGCATATACCGGATTGAAGCCGAGGACCGCATTAAAGAACTAGCGTTTGTCGATCAGATCACTGGTCTCCCTAACCAAAATGCGTTTCTAGATACCGTCTCTAAACGACTGACTCAAACTCAACATGGGACATTTATCTATCTGATTATCGATCAATTTGCCACCATTCAAGAAGTTCTCGGATTTGATGGAGGTGAAGATGTTTTACGTGAGATTGCGAAACGGCTCGATGAACAGTTCACTAAACCAAATTGTGTAGCACGACTTGCGATTGATCATTTTATTCTCTATTTGGAATTACCGGAACGGGCCGTTTTTGAAGACAAGCTTAAGGAAATCAAAAAACCTCTCTTAATCAAAGGACAAGAAGTCTATGTCAGTTATAGCTTTGGAAGATCCGATTATCCTGTTCATGGGGAATCTGCACAGCATTGTTTGCAAAGTGCCCAAATAGCTTTGAGTCACGGCAAGAAGATGGGTTCTCAAAGTATCAGCTCGATTTTTAATCCTTTTATGAAAGAACAGACAAAAGATATCCTACACACGGAGTTCAACTTACGAAAGGGACTCGATATGAATGAGTTCAGTTTGTATTATCAGCCACAGGTCAACTGCGTATCTGGGGAGGTTGAAGGATTCGAGGCATTGATCAGGTGGCGACATCCGGAAAAAGGAATCATTCCCCCTATTGAGTTCATTCAACATGCAGAATCTACTGGTCTCATTCTCCCTATTGGAGAATGGGTAATCGAACAAGCTTTTCAACAGCTAGAAAGTTGGTCCATACAAGGTATCACCACCTGTACTCTCTCGATTAATATTTCACCTCGTCACTTCTTGCACGAAAAGCTGCTTCCTTTTTTAAAGAAATGTCTACGTACGTATCAAGTAGCACCGCAGCAATTTATTATCGAAATTACAGAAAATGTAGCTATGGGTGACTACTTAGCTGCTCAAAAACGCATTACAGACCTTCATGAACTGGGGTTTAAAGTCAGTATAGATGATTTTGGAACAGGATTCTCAGCGTTCATCTACTTACAGCATTTTGCCATTGATGAAGTAAAGATAGATCGACAGTTCATTTTAGATATAGAGTCCAACCGGAAAAGCCTAGGTATTGTAAAAACAATTGTGGATTTAGCGAGCCTTTTGAATATTAAAGTCGTGGTCGAAGGGGTTGAAACTGAAGCGCAGCTGCAGCTTCTCCAAGCAATCGGCTGCAAAACAATTCAAGGCTATTATTATGCGAGACCGCTACCTACGGGTGAAATTGAGCAATGGCTTCACGCAAGAAGTGTTTAGGACAAAACCAATATGTTTCATCAAAATTAGTATAGACAGTTACATTTAAAGAAGAGTTCAGGGGTGACTCCAGCGGGATTAAAAGCGGAAGCTGAGACCGTGGATCAGCCCGCGCCCGCGGAACGCTTCCCCTGAACTCAAAAGAATATACAGAAAAGGAGTTTCTCGAGACGACGAGAAACTCCTTTTTGCTAGGTTTTGTCCTAACCTCTTTTGCTAGTTTATTGGATATAACGTCGTGCTGAGTGATAGTTTCGTTTATAAGCTCCGTTATCATAGCGCTCAATTCTCACTGAACTACTTGCATTCGGTGCATGAAGCATCATGCCATCACCTAAGTAAAGTCCCACATGATATACCTTACCGGTACCTGAATTTCCTGCAAAGAATACAAAGTCTCCTGCTCGAAGACTGGATTTTGAAATCCAAGTTCCCTTAGTCGCTTGATAGAAGGAGTCACGGGGAATCAACACACCATGTGTTCGCATAATCGCATATAAAATACCAGAACAGTCAAATCCATAAGCAGACGTTCCAGACCAAATATAGCGAAGACCTAGGAATCGTTTGGCTTCATTAATGACAGTTGTAGCAGATGGTTTAGGAACCGCTGCATAGTTCTTGTGAACTTTCACATCCGTTTTTGCAACGCGCATCTTTTTGTCATTTGGAGCTGCTACAATCCAATTGTTCGTCTCTTCTCCAATTACAGGAAGAATCGTCGAATAACTGATTTCTACGGTATTTTTGTTTGTTCCAGCGTCTTTTAACCAAGTGGTCTTGGCGTGGACGATGGCAATGCGGCAGTCACTATAATCATAATACGATTTCACTATCTGTGAAGCAGGAACCCAACCAGGATAACCTGCGGCATTGTAAGGAACCCACTGATCTTTAGTGGCTACTTTATACCAATCGCCATTCACTGCAGAAACTGTAACTGTGTCTCCGTATAATGCCTGAGTGTCTGTGTAGTTGACCAGCCACCAGCTCTGGTTTTCAGTCAAAGATGCAGACCACCTGCGCAAATCTGTTGGATTAACAGAGGCTGGAGCATCTACGATACGCGTTTGATTTGGTTTCTTCCAAAAATTCGCTGCTTGAACCCCGATTTTCCGGTGAGGTATAGACATCTTCTTTTCACATACCACTGGTTTTGGTGCAGGAGGCGGTGGTGGTGGTGGCAATGGTTCTGCTTTCACTCGGAATAAAGGTTCCATTGTCCGTGCAATAAATAACAGAACATGTTCATGAGTCGTAGCAACTTTTGGCCGATATGTATGATCTGGATATCCGACCGTAATCTCATTGGCAACCATGCTTTGCACAGCATCATAGTAATACGCTTTAGTGGACACATCACTAAACACAGTGCCTGCTGTCCCAGTTAAATTAAATGTTAGTGTGATGACCCGTGCCATGTCCGCACGATTTAGTTCCTTTTTAGGACGGAATGTTCCATCTGGATACCCACTGATAATGCCACGTTTATGGAGTTCTACAATCATCCAGTAATTTTCGTCATCCATAGACACGTCCGAAAACAGAGAGCTTTCAGCTTGAAGAGCAGCAATCGTTTCTTGAGATACAGTTTGCTGGTCTTGTTGTTCTTCAGAGGTACCTTCTTCAGTTGGTTGTGTTACTTCACCAGTTGAAGTATCAATTGTTTGTTCGGATTCTTCCACATTTTGTTCCGTTTCGGATTCATCGGTTATGGTTTCGTCGCTTTCAGTAGCTTCTTCATTTGACGGCTCCTGACCTTCTTCCGTTGTTGTTTCGTCCACCACATCTTCTGAGACCACTTCACCGGCCGCCTCTTCAGATAAAGTTTCCTCTGCAGGAACTACAGGCTTCTCTAGTTTAAGCGCTCGTGCTAAATAGATCACCGCGTCCATCCGAGTAATGGCTTGCTTCCAATCACGATTCATCTCACTATCCAGTACAATTCTCTGTTCCCATAAGAACGACCATTCCTCAGTATGTGCGGTTGGTGCAGCGGCTTCAGCAGGTTTAAGAGGTCCTAGCAGAGATGCTAACAATACAAAAATGATGCTCAGCTTCATTCCTTTCATTCACGACGCCCCTTCATAAGTTCATTGCTTTCATTATACTTGGAAATTATACAAATGTTTCAATTTTTAAAAAATTAATAAAAAAACATAATAAAATGAGATTCTATTCTGTTCATCAGCACACCTGAGTAGTATAATTGATGACTGTATCCCATTAAATTTTTATACAAAAGAGGGAATGACCTATGCAACGTTCCGAAATTCGGAAGACGAAAAAATCCAAAAAACGCAAATTCTTATATAGTATCCTAATTATTATAGGGTCATTTCTTATCTTATCTGCTACGTACGCAGTGTACCTTGGTAAAAAAGCCGAAGTTGCTGCCAATAATAGTTTTGAGCAACTTGAGGACCGTGAGTCTGGATCAGATCTACGTGAAGAAGATGTAGAACCGCTTGAAGATAATGTTTCTATCTTATTAATAGGAATTGACGAAAGTGAGAAAAGGGAATTTGGGGATGGTAACAGCCGCTCCGACTCTTTGATGGTAGCCACCTTAAACAATGCAGATAAATCTGTAAAGCTGGTCAGTATTCCACGTGATACCTATACCTATATTCCTGAAGTAGGGTATAACGACAAAATCACACATGCCCATGCTTATGGAGGAACTATAGCGGCGATTGAATCAGTTGAAAATTTACTTGATATTCCTATCGATTATTATGTTCGAATGAATTTTGAAGCCTTCATCGACGTAGTGGATGCGTTAGATGGCGTAGTTGTAGATGTTCCCTATGATCATTTAGAGCTGGATGAAAATGATGAGTATACGATTCAACTAGAGAAAGGTCGACAGCTACTCGACGGTCGAGAAGCACTGGCTCTTGCCCGTACTCGTAAACTGGACAACGATATTGAGCGAGGCAAACGTCAACAGAAAATCCTTGAATCTTTAATCAGACGTGCTGCATCTGTTCAATCCTTTGGGAAATATGGAGATGTCATTGAAGCACTTGGAGATAACATACGAACAGATTTAACATTTGATGATATGATGTCTTTCTTAAAATACTTGAACAATGGTGTGCCCGATATTGAAACGATTTCAATTGCTGGCTATGATGATATGTCAACAGGTACGTACTATTGGCAATTAGATGAAGCCGAACTTGAGAACACAAAGGAAATGTTAAAGAGTCATTTAGAGCTCCCAGGTTACACGTACACACGACCTACCGCATCTGAAGATTTGGATGGTGATGGAGTGCCCGATTCGGAAGCTGAAACTGAAGAACAACCATAAAAAAATCGCTCCCTGCATATCTAGGGAGCGATTTTTTTATTTCGAACCGATACAGTTACTTAGACCCTTGTGACGTTTCCTTTTTTATTACTTCCCCAAAATCTCCTTCGACTTTTCCAGTACTAATCGTATGCGCGATTTTGGCACCGACCTTTGGATAGAAGTGATGTCCGTCGAAGTAATTGGACAGATCATTCGTCACTGCATTAGGGTACATGAAATGGTAGACAACATCCGATGCACTTTCGATATCTGCTAGCCAACGTTCGTAATCATCGAAGTTCCCTTCTTCAATCAAAGCTTCGTATAAGGGCGTCGATATTGGAGTTGTGAAGACAATCAGTTCCGCATCAGGATATGCCTGTTGAATAGCGAGAAGTTCCTCTTTCAAACGTGGATCATATTTATAATGCTCTCCGTAGAATTCCGTACGAAACTTCTGGATCTTTGCCTTAGTCTCTTTTTCAATAGTAGCTTGTTCAAATACTTTTGCCTCTGCAATATTATCGCGATTGTACTGCCGCAATGCTTTTCTAGCATCTTCCTTCGACCACTCATAATTGCGTTTTGAATAATCCAACACGTCAAGAGAAATCAAGTTTTTCCAGCGGTAAAAAGGCTCTTTTGCAGTCTCGATGTATGGAGCTAAGTCCACCGCATTCTCGCTTTGATAGATACTGCTTTTAAAGAAGTCAACACCTAGAATGATTCGCTCGAACGGCTTGTCATTTTGCTTTTGCGCAAATTCAATCATCGGGCGGTATTCTAGGAAGGACAAATCGCTAGCTGAGAAATTGTAGACATCCATTTCTTGAAACGCATCTGCAGGTACATAAGTCGTACGACTACTCCCAATCAACAGTGTGTCGTAATCTGGATTTCCAAAATACAACTCATTCACTTTTTGCTGACGCTCGTCTATGACGGCTTGCACGTCGTTATAGGCGTGTTTGTGAGAAAAGCTCCAAAGTGGATCAATCCAGTAAGAAAAGGAGCCAATGACGACTAGTGGCAGCAGTGCCATGATCATGAAGATGCCTATAAAAAAACGGTAATTCATGAAAACTCTCCTTTTCTAGAAATTGAAGTATAAGAACTCCGACACTTGCTGGAGCTTCAAAGCCACATACAAAAACATTCCACCCGCAACAATTGCATACGCCGGATTTGGCTTTAAATCTTGCATCCAAGCAAATGAGTTCTTCACAAAGAAGGCAACAAGTGCTGCTCCTAGTGTATAGATTGCTAGCTCAGATGGTTGAGATGAAAAGAGGGTGAGTGGTGCTGTAAGTGATGAAATGTCGGTCATCTTACTCAATACCACTAAAGCGTCTTCAACGGTCAACGCCCGGAAAAAGACCCAAGTCGCATTGACAAACTGGAACGTGACGAACCAAGCAACAAGTGTCGGAAGTCTGAATCCTCTTTGAGACCAGAACCTATGCACAATCATCGCTAGTCCGTGCAGAACTCCCCAAATCACAAATGTCCAGCCAGCTCCATGCCAAATTCCACTGACAAAAAAGATAATAAAAATGTTGACGTAGGTTCTTGGAATCGACTTCCGGCTTCCTCCTAGTGGAATATACAGGTAGGCCGTCAAGAAGCGCGACAGGGTAATATGCCAGCGTCTCCAAAAATCTTGAATTGATACAGCTTTATAGGGTGAGTTAAAGTTGATCGGCAATGCGATATTGAATAGTAACGCAAGTCCAATAGCCATATCGCTATAGCCACTAAAATCAAAATACAATTGGAATGTATAGGCCAAAGATGTCATCCAAGCTTCAGATCCTGTCAGTGCGTCCACATTTGAATAACCTTCATTTGCCCACACTGCAAACGTATCTGCGATTGCCACTTTCTTAAATAATCCTAAAGAGAAAATGAACAATCCTTTTGCGATATTTTCTGCATGTATGCGTTTTTTACTAGAGTCTGAAAATTGTCCCATCACTTCACTGTGGTGGACGATCGGTCCCGCAATCAACTGAGGAAAGAAAGAAACGAACACCGCATAGTTGATAAACCGGTTGTCTTCAACCTTTCCTTTATAGATATCGACGAGATAGGCGATTTGTTGGAATGTATAAAAGCTTATAGCTAGCGGCAGTAAGAGGTGCAACAGTTGAAAGTTTGTTCCTACAAGAGCATTCACATTTTCTATAAAGAAATCCGTGTATTTGAAATAGCCTAGTAGGCCTACATTAAAGAAGATCCCTACGGTTAACAACCGTTTCCGATGACGCGTCTTCTTCATCATTGCTGTGCCTACGGAATAATTGACGAGAACAGAAGCGACTAAAAGACTTAAATAAGCCGGATTCCACCATGCATAGAAAAACAAAGATGCTGCTAAAAGCAGCAGCATCCCACCAGTTGGATGAATTTTATTTAGTGCAAAATAAAGTACAAAGACAATTGGTAAAAAAACAAATATAAATTCAAACGAATTGAATAACATGGACGTGCCTCCGAGCAGTTAAATTCACTTTCTCCATCATACACCATCTCCTGGTATTCGGGAATCACCGTCTCTGTTTATACACCCAGATGCCTGGCACAAGGAGCAAGGCTAAGCACATCCCAACAATCCCAAGATCTCCATAGCTAAATAACCCCACCACGATGCCTGAAGTCAAACTTCCTAAAGTACCTGAGATTGCCACCAACACATCCAGTGTTCCTTGATAGCGAGCTCTTACAGCTAAGCTTGTCGAATCGATCAGTAAAGATGTTCCTGCAATCAGTCCAAAATTCCACCCAACACCTAAAAGTACAAGAGGAATAATCATCTCTATTAGATTGTCTCCTGAAGCTTGGAGTGTCAACAAGCCTGCAGCCCCTAAAGTGACACTTGAGGCAAGCACCATAGGAATTCGTCCTACGCGGTCAACGATGACACCTGTTACTAGAGAAGGCAGATACATGGCAGCTACATGTAGGCTTATCACTACCCCGACTGCCTTTAATGCTGCTCCGTGTCCTTCCATATGAATAGGCGTCATGGTCATGATGGCAACCATCACGAATTGTGTAATGACTAGCACTGCTCCTGCTAAATAGACACCAATCATGGAAGTCCGTTCTTCAATTGCATCCTTTGCAATAGGAGTCGCTGCAGAAAGCTCTTGAGCAACTAAAAATGGATCTGGTCGCAATCCTACAAATAAGACGACTCCCGCAAGTATGTAGGCAACAGCAGCAAGTATAAATGGACCTGTTAGTGCTGGGAGCCCAATAGCTAACGCCACTTGTCCCATCGGTTCAACTAGATTTGGGCCTGCTACGGCTCCAACAGTTGTAGCCACTAGCGCCGTACTCACTGCTTTTCCTCGTTGATTTGGTTTCGCAAGATCTGTTCCCGCATAACGCGCTTGTAAGTTGGTTGCAGTACCTGCTCCATATACAAAGAGTGCTGTAAAAAATACAGGTACCCACTCCATAGCAGTTCCTACGATGACACCAATAGCCCCGATTCCACCTAGTAAAAAGCCACTTCCAAGTCCAATTCGTCTACCTATTTTCTGTGTTAGACGGCCAATAGTGAATGCCGTTGCCGCTGAACCTAAAGTGAACAAAGCCGCTGGCAGACCAGTAAGTGTAGTCAAGCCGAATACATCACGTGCAATTAAAGCACCGACTGTAATTCCTGCTGCGAGACCTGCCCCACCAAAGAATTGAGAAAACACCACAATCCATAGTGTTCGCTTATAGAGTGATTGACGTTTTTCTTCGTTGAGCTGTTGATTGTCACTAAAGTGCATAAAGTTCCCCTCGATCTAATTGCTTTTTAGAATTTTACGAGACAGTACAAATGTAAATGGAATTGTTCCAACGGAAGCTAGTAACGAACTAATTTTCTCATTGACGCCTAACCAGTCGGTAAAGACGATGATGAGTCCTGTTGAGATGATGATTTGTACCACATAAACAAGTGGAAACTGAAAGAAAGAGCGCCACGAAACGCGGGCTCTATAAGTGAATAATGTATTTAAAAAGTACGAGCCAACCATGCTGATGATAAAAGCAATCCAGTGTGAAGGAACATAGTGAAGCCCTACCAATTCCGTAAATAGCACAAACCATCCAAAATAGTGCAGTGTATTAAAAATTCCTACAGCTATAAATCGCAGTAATTCTTTGTTCATGTGCGAGCCTTCTTGTCTTGTAAAACTTCTTGAAGATAAGCAAGAACATCGTCTTTCAAATCGGGACGTTTCAATGCTAAATCAATCGTCGTTTTTACAAATCCTAGTTTCTCCCCTACATCATAGCGTTTTCCTTCGAACGCATAGCCATAGACATCTTGGGAGTAGAGGAGCTGCTCGATAGCGTCAGTCAATTGGACTTCGCCACCAGCCCCCACTTTTTGTTGGTCTAATATCCCAAAGATTTCAGAAGTTAAAATATAGCGTCCCATGATGGCCATACGCGAATCCGTAGTGCCAGGTTGTGGTTTTTCAATCATTCCATCTACCTTATACACCTTGCCTTGCTGTTCTTTGTATTCAATGATTCCATACCGGTTTGTTTCGTTCGCTGGAACTTCTTGAATTGCTACAACAGACGCTCCTGTTTGATCGTAGTGATTGATCAACTGTTTCAAGCCAGGTATCTCTGCATCGATAATGTCATCACCTAGCAGTACTGCGAATGGTTCGTCTCCGATAAATTTACGGGCACACCATACTGCATGACCAAGGCCCTTCGGCTCTTTTTGACGAATGTAATGAATTTCTACATTTCCTGATTGACGCACGTCAAATAACTCTTGAAGCTTTTGTTTTTCTTCTAAATGACTTTCGAGTTCAAATGAATGATCGAAGTGGTCTTCAATGGCACGTTTGTTTTTGCCGGTTACGATTAGAATATCTTCAATTCCAGAAGCAATAGCTTCTTCGACGATATATTGAATCATCGGTTTATCTATGATAGGCAGCATTTCCTTTGGCGTAGCTTTTGTAGCTGGTAAAAAACGAGTGCCCAGCCCTGCTGCCGGAATAATTGCTTTTTTGATTGGTTTCATGTGACCTCTCCTATTTCTCTAGTTCTACTGTTTTCGATTTCATCAATTCGCCACCACGAGAATTGTATACGATAAATTGTATTTGATCCCCTTTTGACAATTGATCAAGTGGTACCGTGAATTTGGAAAGTCCGGGTTCAAGTCGCTGCCATCCAAAAGATTCTGTAGGCTCACCATTTACAACAACTTTTGTATACTTAGGCGCCCCCTGAAGTACCCATTCATAATTTGTTTCAGTTACAGTTGATTCGATAATTTCTAAAGAATCATAGAGACCCAAATGAAAGTCTTCTTGAATCGCTACTTCACCTACTAGCTCCTCCATATAACGTTCTCCGTGTAACCAATCATGTTGAATGAGCTGTAAATCTTCCATTGCTAATGTTTGAGGTTGCTCTTGGTCTGGCCACTGTGCAAACGGGATACGTTCGTTTCCTTCTTCCATCACAGTTTGACCGATTGCTGTGATGGCATTGCCTTCGATTCCTGTAAGTTCAGTAATTATAGCTGGCAAAAAGTTTGGTGAAATGTTTTGCTGTTTTGGCTCGCTACCTTTTGAACTCCAAACGAAATATGGAACACTATGCATCGTCAAGAAATCTTGATAGTCTCCGTTCCAGTCTTCTGCAAGATCTGTTCCTAATGGTCCATATAATTCATTGCCATTTGGGAAACTTGGGAGATGATCTCCCCAGAACACCACAATTGTTTCTTCTTCTTGAGATTCCAACGCCTCCAGTAAACGACCAAGTTCTCTATCAGCCTCATGAACTTTATCCACATAATCATTTAAATAAGGTCGCACTTCATCTGTTAATGCGTCAGATTTTACGAATTCGGATTCTTGTTGCCGTCCATACGGCATGTGAGCTTCTGTTGACACGGCATGAATAAAGTCAGGAGAACTTGTATACTTCAGTGTTTCCAAAATGGCATCCGTCATATGCTTGTCTGTAGGAAAGGCTCCGCCTGGCGTATTAGGCTTTTCAAGATCCATAAATTCACCGGAGATGTACTGGTGAAATCCTAAGTTTTTATACACTGCATTCCGTTGATAAAACCAAGCGAAGTATCCGTGTATAGCTGTCGCTTCATACCCTTCTTGTGTAAACAAAGAAGGTAAGGCTGGAATCGGCTGATGAAGAAAGAGTTGATAGGGCACATAATCTGGACGCATGAACTGCATACTAAAACCAGTCAGCGCCTCAAATTCTACATTGGCCGTGCCCCCGCCGAACTCAGAACTATACATAGTACCATGAATGGATTCGTCTGAGTACTTTCTAAAATTGGGAACAGGATCTTTTTGAAAATGCTGATCTCCAAATGTATACGGATCGATGAATGATTCACTCATGATATAGATCACGTTTGGTTTGTTGTTGCTCGTTGAATCAGCTACTGGATAGCGCTTCACTACTTGCTCGATTGCTTGCTCCGAGTATCCTTTAGGTGGCTTCACTTCAGATTCTTTGGCGAGCACTACAAAGTTTGCCAGCATCCCGTTATTCTTCATTCCTACTTCAAGCTTCCAAAGCGTTTTTTGTAAGCCTGCATACTGTGCTGGTGAAAAAGGACGGTCCGTCCAGAGAACGAAAAAGAAAAGTACAGATGCTACACATACAATGAATTTAACTCCCCACCACTCTCGTTTCTTAGGAAGCATATACAAAAGGAGCGCAAACACTATGACGCTAAAGATTACTCCAGCTGTTAGTACTCCTAGATTGATTTCTACAGGAAACTCAAACCCTGTCACTTCACGAAACAATCTAAAGTCATCCAATGTGACCGGAGCGCTTCGAAGTTCCAGTTTAAAGCGGTTGGCTATTCCAAAGACTAGAAGCACGAGAGTCATTAAGAAACTCATCGTGTAGTAGAGCTTTCTTGGTAAAATATAGAGTACTCCAAATAAAGCAAGGTAGATGACATAGTTCAATAAAAATCGTTTATCAAAAGATGCGATCCACTCCGTTACAGGCATGTTCAACATATCTCGAACCAACCACTCGTTCACCAACAGGATGGCGAGGGGAATAAGAAAGACCGTGGCCACAGTGATTACTGATAAAAACCACTTTGGCAATATTCCATTAAGTCTGTTCATAAAAACTCCCCCCTTCCTCATTTCTCTTGGAACTTTACAACTACAATTCCATTGACAGTGTCTACAGCACCTTCTCGTGGCCAAGTCGGCATCTGTTTAAACTCCTCGGTTTCTTTTAGAGCCTCTATTTCATCTGACTTGGCATACTTTACCGGTGTACCAAGAACGGTATCGAAGAAATAGTTGAACTGATACGGCACAATCAAGATGCGCTCGCCTACAATCCCCGTCAAGGCAGGAAGTTGCTCTTTCACAGGTCCTGCCCCTACACTACTTCTCACAGCGTACCGTCCAACAATAGCTACTTTTGTATCTCGTGTATACTCCGGTTGACTCTCGATTCGAGCAATCACACGATTTGCAAATTGTGTGGTCTTCTCAAAACGCAGTTGCAGATGCAAATAGGAGATATTCGCAATAATTGCTGAGTTAAAAATAGTTAGTGACAAGGCTAACACAGAAAACCATGCCAATACTCTTTGAGTTGTTGCATATTCGTAAAAAACAATCAATGTCATATAAAGTGTAACGAGTCCCATGATCATTAACACATGGTAGACAACACCTGGTGACACAAAGTATAAGCTATAAGTGAAAAATGGAATGATAACAATTCCACCTGCTACTAGTAGCATTCTATATACTGGACGCTTCAATGCGAATGCGACGACAAATGCAACAAGTAACAATAAAACGACGGCATTTGCACTATGGAACATGGTAATGGTTCCGTCTGACACGATTCCACCTACAAAAAAATCTAGAAAATCATCTTTACTCTCTGTGAGCAAATGGCGAATACTGTCTGAGCGTTCTCCGATTTCATTTAAACCTTGGTAATTTCGGATAGACGTTGAGAGGCGTTGATACAAGAAAAACGTAACAGCATAGAGCCCCATCCCACCAACAACGGTTGCAATCATTCGACCCAAATCGACGAGAATCTCTTTGAGTAATCTTTCAGGATCGAGCAATCGATGGATGGTGACCACTGTTGCAAGAGCCATTGCAAACGGTAAGTTGGCTTGATAAATACCCACTGCCACATAAAAAAAGACCGAGCCTAGTAGAAATCCAAAACGCCACTTCAGTGTGACAAGCAAGGCAAGTGCCACCATGAAGTAACCGAAAATATAGGCATCTGCTGTGAACATATAGGCAAATGTGGATGTGATGACGGGGAACGTAACGAGGATTCCCGCAAGTAAATAGATAGAAACTGTTTTTTTCAAGGTAAGTAACTCTATTAAAACGATGACTAAGAGACTCATATAAAAAATCGACAGTAAACCATTGATCATAGATAAGTCGAAGTAGGACCCAATCCAACTGACAGGTCCTAAAAAGAACCGACCGAGTCCGAAGTTTAATTGATCGGCATACGTATTCACGAGTCCATCATGATTGGGAATGTACTGCGTGAAAATGATCAGATGCGTAAGAATCCCAATGATCCATGTCGCGATAAATCCTTTTTTCCACTCTGGTGTTATTTTTTGCTTCAAGTTTCCAAACAATTCTTCTGGCATTCTATATGACCCACCTATTCCGTACTTTTTTCTCTGACTTCATCACACAAGTATATCACGAACTTTGTAGTGTTCAGGCAATAAATTGGAAATTCTCTATACTTTTTCCCCTTCATCGGTAATTTGACGTATACTTAGAGAGAAAGATACAAATTAGCCCGGAATAGCTTTAAAGGAGTCAGTTGAATGAAACGAATTACACTGTTAATCCCCGCATACAATGAAGAAGAAGTTCTCCCCCTCTTAATCCGAAGATTAGATGAAGTGACTTCTAAGTTACCCAACTATGCATTTGAATATTTGTTTGTGAATGACGGAAGCACAGATCGTACGTATCAACTGCTGTGTGAATTCCATGCAGCTCACCCTCTCGTTTCTGTAGTGAACCTATCACGTAATTTCGGTAAAGAGTCTGCTATGCTTGCAGGATTTGATTACATAAAGGGGGATGCGGTAGTCATCTTAGATGCTGATTTACAGGACCCACCGGAATTGATTCCTGAAATGATTGAGTACTGGGAACAAGGGTACGAAGATGTCTATGCAAAACGAAAGAGTCGTGAAGGCGAATCTTTCTTCAAGAAATGGTCTTCTGAGCGCTATTATCGCATTTTAGAGAAACTTTCAGATGTTCCCGTGCAAAAAGATACGGGCGATTTTCGTTTATTAGATAGAAAATGTATTACTGCCCTTCAGTCTATCCGTGAATCGAAGCGGTATACAAAAGGCATGTTCAGCTGGATCGGCTTTCGGAAGAAAGAAATTTTGTTTGACCGAGATGCACGAGCCGCTGGAGACACGAAATGGAATTATTTGAAGTTAGTCAATTTAGCATTAGATGGAATCACATCAGCCACCATTGCTCCACTACGATTTGCATCTTGGAGTGGTATTGCGATTTCATTCTTAGCCTTTCTCTATATCATTTTCATCATTGTCCGTACTCTAATGTACGGAGACCCTGTGGCAGGGTACCCTTCTATGATGGCCGTCATCCTGTTTCTAGGTGGCGTTCAACTATTATCTCTCGGTATTATCGGCGAATACTTAGGAAAAATCTTTTTTGAGACGAAGAAGCGACCTGTCTATTTTCTCGATGTTTATTTACCTGCTTCTGCTCTTGAAGCAAAGGAGAAATCATATGAAGAAGTGGTTACTACTACTAGCATTCAGTTTGCTAACAGCAACAGCGAATCCTGAAGTATCTAATGCAGCCTCTTCAGGATTGACTTATATTGATGGAATTCTAATAGTTAATAAGACATATAGCGTCCCCTCCTCTTACGCGCCTGGCGAGAATAAGACGGCTCGTTCCGCATTTAATCAAATGGCCGCAGCAGCTAAAAACGATGGAATCGGAATGTACGCTTTTAGCACATACCGGTCCTATAGTCGACAAAAGGAACTGTACGACAATTATGTGAAAAAATATGGTCAAAAAGAAGCGGATCGTTTCAGTGCAAAGCCAGGTCATTCTGAACATCAGACAGGATTAGCATTTGATATTTCACAAAGTGGCGCATCCGATGTCTACGCAGAATCCGCTGCGACTCGCTGGCTTGCAAAGAATGCTTATAAATACGGGTTTATCTTGCGCTACCCACAAAATAAAGAACACATTACAGGGTACATGTATGAACCATGGCACTACCGCTATCTTGGTGTTACTACAGCCACTGCTGTCTACAATAGCGGCAAGACCTTAGAAGAATATCTAGGTCTCTATCCTGTGAAGCCCCCAGTGCCACCTGGTATCTATACCGATACGCCACAGACGCACTGGGCTTACAAAGATATCGTTTATCTGTCTGACCAAAATATTATTACCGGTTTTAAAGATGGCAGCTTCCAACCAAATAAGAAAACGACACGAACAGAGGCAGCTATCATGTTAGTAAAAGCTTTGAAGCTACCTCTTGAAACAGGTTCTCTTTCCTATCCAGATGTCTCCGATGATCATTGGGCAAAGCCTTATATCTATACAGCCACTAAAGCGGGTTTATTTGTTGGTAATGCAAATGGCAACTTTAGACCGGCAGCGGGAATCACTCGTGCGGAAGTTGCGGCAGTACTAAGTCGCGCGTATGGGTTACAACATACGAATCAAGCACTCCCATTCGAAGATGTAAGCGAGAACTACTGGGCATACGAAGACATCCAGAAAATTTACGAAAACAAGCTAGCTTCTGGTTATGAAGATGGTACATTCCAGCCAACAACTCTCGCTACTCGTGCTCACTTCGCAGCGTTTTTAGCTAGAACGATGCAACAAGCAAATTAACTATGACAGTGATAGACTCCATATACAAAACCTAAAACAAACATCCGCACTAGCTCAGCAGCTGGTGCGGATGTTTCCGTTAATTGGGATGGCTAGGTCTCGATGAAAAATAATTGGATACAAAAGCACCGAGGGACAGATTGATGATCATATTCATCACTGCCGGAATCGCTGCAAGTGCCCCGATATGTGCCATTGCCAAAGTGGCTGCTAAGGCTGTGTTGCAAATACCTACTTGAAACAAGATGGAGCGTGCCCCCGCTTCACCCACACCTAAGACTTTTGCTAATCCGTAACCTAAAAGCATCGGTATACTGACTTGCAAAAACACAACTCCTGCAATTTTAGGGAGTAATGCTACATGTTCGACGAGTGATGGCTGGGCACTCGATACAACGGAAGCCACAATCAACAGCAGAGTCACTTGAGAAATAACCGGTGTATAAGGTTTGACTCGGTCGACTTGGGAAGACCATTTCCATTGCAGGAAGATTCCACTGAAGAGAGGTATGAATACAATAAGAAGTATAGATTGAAATAATGCTACAAGATCAAGTGGAATCAATTTCCCGGCAAACCAATCCGTTAATAACGGAGTCAGGACCGGTGAAATCACAGTATCCAGAGTTGCCATTGTGATACTGAGTGCTACGTCACCACCTGCTATGAAGGCATATAGATTGGCTGATGTTCCACTCGGAACCGTTCCTGAGACAATGATCCCCATGGCAAGTTCCGGCTGGTTTCGAAAAAAGAGAGTAGCTAGCCCCACCGAAACGCTCACCATAATCACCCATTTTAATGCCACTCCAATGAAAACGGCCCTTGGTCTCTTAATAGTTTTTCTTAATTCTGTGACCGCAAGCTGCATTCCCATCAATAGAAAAATCAACCCAAGTCCAACCCCAGCAAATCCTTGAATCAGTCCATATACATTAGGAAATTGAAAGGCACTCCAAGCTATCAAAACAATCCAAAATGGTAAATAGCTAGCTAGTAGTCTTTTCACTTGGTGCATGCCGTGCCTCCATCTCTAAAAGACCTGTGCAATCTCGGCACAGGTCTTCTTTTATTTCTTATAAAGATATGCCCCATTATCGATTCCAGCGAATTGGACTCGATCTCCGATAGTAACTTCCTCTGTCATACGACCAGTGACCTTAGCTTTAGTGCCCTCTAGTTGTACAAGCACGACTGAGTAAGGAGCTATATGTTCAAACTCAACAGGTGGGACATGGATTCGCGTATAGCTATAAATCGTTCCGTCATTAGGTACTTCCCGCTCTTCGATTTCAGAGCTTCCGCAACTTGGGCAATAATGTCTTTTAACTACAGTCTCATGACCGCAACAAGAATAGACTTTCATCGCTTACACCCTCTCTAATATGTGGACTGCGGAATAAGAACCGGTTCCACCTAGATTTTGAGCAAGCGCCATACGCGCTCCATTCACTTGGTTAGCAGCAGTACCTTTCAACTGGTGCACTAACTGATAGATTTGAGACAGTCCTGTCGCTCCGATAGGATGCCCCCTTGAGAGTAAACCACCACTAGTATTTACTGGCTTTTTACCCGAAGCCTTTGTATGGCCTTCTTCGATTGCTTTAAAGCCTTCTCCCTTGGGGAAGAATCCGAGCTCTTCTATAGCGATGATTTCTGTCATAGAGAAACAATCGTGAATTTCAATGACATCAATGTCTTCTGGTCCTACCCCAGCTTTTTCATATGCTTTTCTTCCGGATTCCCCAATTGCAGGAATCGAGAGTAAGTCCAAAGCATCTTGCATTTGTGTCGGACCTGATACAAGAGCTGAAGATCGAACATGAATCGGCGAAGGCTTTCGAGACAACACGATTGCCGCTGCCCCATCCGTCATAGGAGAACAGTCGAAAAGACCAAGTGGTTCTGTAATCAATCGTGCTCCAATAATCTCCTCTAGAGTTGTTGGTTTTTGGAACTGCGCAAGTGGATTCTGAAGTGCATTCTCTCTGTTTTTCAGAGCGACCATGGCCAAATGTTCTTTTGTGGCGCCTGTCTCGTGAAAATAGCGGTGAGCCAATACTCCAAAAAATCCAGGGAACGTCAGACCTGCATGTTTTTCATTTGAATCTGTATCCATTGCAGCATTGATGGCTTGTGTCACATCTGGTGTACGGGCATGCTTCATTTTTTCCACGCCTGCAACCAACACCGTATCGTATTCCCCACTCATAATTCCTAAAATTCCTTGTCTCAAGGCAATCCCACCCGAAGCACATGCTCCTTCTACTTTAGCGGTTGGGATGTAACCTAACCCTAAATCATTGGCAACGATAGCTCCTAAAATCTCTTGATTGCTCATGCTCCCTGCCAAGAAATTCCCTACGAATACTGCGTCGACTTTGGGTCTACCAGCGTCTTCTAACGCTTGTCGAGATGCATCTAATAGAAGATTTTTTAAAGTACGGTCGGCATGAGTACCAAATTTGGTCATTCCTACGCCATGTACATAGGTTTTTGTCATTCTTTACACTCCCACGTGTTGTGTCTTCAATTCACGTTTCAAAATCTTCCCGTAAGAACTCTTAGGTAATTCCGTCACAATGTAGACTTCTTTAGGTTTTTTGAAACTTGCTAGATGTTCTTTACATAGAGAAAGGAGATGCTCTTCTGTCACTTCTTGCATACCATTAGGTACAACATAGGCTATGACATTCTCTCCCCATTTCTCATCTTCGACCCCAATAACACACGTCTCCTTAACACCCGGATGGAGATTCAAGACCTCTTCGACTTCACGAGGATAAATATTGACTCCTCCTGAGATGATGACATCTTTTTTACGATCTACGATATGGACATACCCTTGCCCATCACGCCATGCAAGATCACCCGTATGTAACCATCCATCTTTAAGAGTGTCTTGAGTGGCTTTCTCATTATTCCAGTAGCCTTTCATTACGAGAGAACCTTTGCATACAATTTCACCGACTTCTCCGTGAGGAACTTCTTCCCCAGCGTCATCTATAATTTTCACGTCTACAAACGGTCCAATTCGTCCACAGGATTCCAAACGATTCGGAAGCTCGTGACGTGGCATCATGGTGATACACATAGGTGCTTCAACTTGCCCGTATGTCTCAACAAAAATGGTACCTGCCTTTTCAAGTGCGAATTGCAGTTTAGCAGCTGCGATTGGAGAACCCGCCATATTGATAGATTTTAATGTAGAGAGTTTTGTAGCATCAAATGCTGCATCTTGAATCATCAGGTTGACCATCGTCGGCACCATGAAAATGATGCTTACTTGATCTTCTTGTAGCTTGTCTAAAAAGTGAGCTGCTTCAAATTTGTCGTACACTACTTGAGTCAATCCGTATAACCAGGATACATGGCTTAAAAAGTTACTACCATGTGTAAGTGGCGCTACATGCCCAACAATATCGTCGTAATCTACGTTACAAACTTGAGCTAATGATAGTGCTCCAGCAATCATGTTGCGGTGGCTCAGCATAACTCCTTTTGGATTGCCTGTTGTCCCAGACGTATACATGATTGCAAATAGATCATCTTCTTCTACCTTCTCTAGATGTTTTTGTCCTTGATGGTGCTCTAAAATAGCCTCATAAGAAGCCCCCACTGCAAGTTTTGGTACTTGGACTTCTACGCTATCTAAGAGATCTTGGTCTCCTATTACTAAAGATACGGATGCATCGTCAATCATATACAGGAGTTCTTTAGGATGGAGTCTATAGTTGAGTGGTACTTTGATGATTCCGGAATGAGCAAGTGCAATATCCAATTCAATATGCTCTGCTCGATTCTTCATCAGAACTGCTACTCGATCACCTTTTTGGATTCCTTGTGAATGGAAATACGAAGATAAGGCAAGAGTGCGGTCCGCAAATTGCTGATACGTAAAGTGACGGTCTTGATCTTTTACAGCAATTTTCTCCGGACAGGCTTGCGCCGCTTTTAATGCGAGTTGACTAAGCGTTTCCAATTGACTCGCCTCCTTGTGAAAAATGGAATACTGGCATGCCCCAAATGGCATCTCGTTTTCGTTCCATTTGAACATTGCTTAAAGGATATAAGATGTACTCAATGGTAACAGCCACCGGATTTTCATTCGCTAAAAAATGCCCTCCACTGATGACTCCATCACAGTCGACAAACACTCCATGCATGTGAACGTCTAGAGAACCCTCCTCATCTTTTCCGATGAACCCTGTTGCGGATAGTAATTCCACTGGTGAGGCGGTCTGCTTCTTATTTGAATAGCGGATTCGCCCCTCCGTCCCATCACGTTCCACTTGAACATACGTTGCATGTTGCAAAGATCCTATACATTGAAACTGGGCAGATTCAATACCATGTTCTTTGCACACTTCACGCATTCCCTCAAACAAATCCCACTCATTTGTCAGTCTACCAACAATTCGAATGGCACTTTCAGCAGCAACGGCTTCTACTTTTTTGTTAGCCAATGCTATACCCTCCATCTACTTTGAGAACTTGTGAGGTAGCGTACCCTGCTTTACGATTTGCAAAGTAAAGAACAGCTTCTGCAATATCGTTTGGTTCTCCCATTCGATCAATGACTTGAGCGGATGTATCGTAAGCAACTCCTGCTGTAATTCCTGTCAATACAGCTCCCGGTGCAACCGAATTGCACGTAATCCCGTACTTCCCGACCTCTTTAGCAACCCAGCGAGTCAATGCAATGACTCCACCTTTTGAGGCAGAATAAGCTGGACCAGACCGCCCATTCTTTTCTCCTCCAGAAACAACGCCACCATTGATTCCAGAGATGGAACTAATATTTACTATGCGTCCATACCCTGCGTCTTTCATATGTGGATACACACAGGCTTGTGAGAATAAGAATGTCGCTTTTAGATTGGTATCCATATCTCGGTCCCATTGATCTAATGTCATGTCTTCCAAATCTAAACGACTGCATGTTCCTGCATTATTCACTAGAATATGGACTTCACCGAATTTTTCAATTGTACGAGCTACTGTGGCTTGAACAAATTCCTTGTCTCGAATATCGCCAAGACATTCTAGATAGTCTGCGCCGTTCAGTTGTTGAATTGTTTTCTCACAGGAGTTCAAATCCACAAGTACGACGTACGCTCCTTCACTTGCGAGTTGGATTGCCACTGCTTGACCTATCCCACTTGCTGCACCTGTTATAATGGCTACTTCTTTAGAAAATCGCATCCGAATTCCTCCTTATTTAACGTTCAATAGATCGGGTAAAAATGTTGAAATTACAGGAATATACGTAATCAGTAGTAAAACGATAATGGAGGCGACCACAAATGGTACAACGCCTTTTGAGATTTGAATAATATTTGTTCCAGAAATTCCTGCGGCTACATATAGATTGAGCCCTACTGGTGGGGTAAACAATCCTATAGCCAAATTCACTGTCATAAAGACTCCAAATACCGTTGGATCCACTTCCAAAAACAACATAATAGGAAGCAAGATCGGAACAAATATGTAGTATGCGGAAATTGCATCAATGAAGGCACCAGCAATCAGTAGTAAAACATTGATTAGCAATAAAATCACAATTGGATTAGTAGATAAGCCTAAAATCACTTCGCTCAAATCACGAGCGATTTGTTCGGTTGTAATGATGTAAGCAAACACCGATGCCGCACTCACGATGATCATAACTACAGCGGTCTGCAAAGATGCGTCAACAAAAATTCGATACATGCTTTTAAATAGATTCCCTCGCAGGACAAACACTCCTACGAGCAGCCCATAAACAACTGCAACAACAGCAGCTTCCGTAGGTGTGAAGAAGCCCCCGTAAATTCCACCTAAAATGATAATCGGAATAAATAAACCAGGTAGTGCCTTTAAAAAAGCATCCATTCTTTCTTTACCAGAAGCTTTAGCAGTTGTATGTTCATCTGCATGAAAAATCCCTTTCTTCTCTTCACGATACCTAACATAAAAAGCTGCAATGATGAAAGCGGCTCCCATGAGAAGTCCTGGGATGACTCCTGCTAAAAACAGACGATTAATCGTTATAGGGATTTGATCTCCTGCTACCACTGCAAATACGATAAAGGCAATACTTGGAGGAATGATAATCCCAATTGCACCAGAGCTTGCTACTAACGCTCCAGCAGTCTCTTTCTTATAACCACTTTTCATCATGGCGGGAATTAAAATGCCTCCAATGGCTGCGACGGTTGCGGGTCCTGAGCCTGAAATAGCTGCAAAAAATACAGCCACTAGAACGGTTACTAGAACAATGCCACCTTTTAAATGCCCGACCATTGCTTGAGCAAAATCAATCAACCGCTTAGAAATTCCAACATGATCCATGATGACCCCTGCCAAAATAAAGAATGGGATAGCTAGAAGAGTGAACTTGGCCACACTGGTGTACATGATATCGGTAACAGCTTCTAAACCGTATAGACCGCTAGATGACACAAGCACAAGTAACGAAGAAATTCCTAATGCAAGTGCAATTGGGACCCGTAAAAATATCAGTACAAAAAATGCGCCGAATAAGAATAATGCAATCATAGTTCACCCTCCTCACTTGGTTTGAGTTGCCATTCTTGCCATCCCACTTGAATCGTACGGATGATACAGAGTGCAGCCCCAATTGGCAGAGACATCGTCATGACCCAGGTTGGCCATCCAAGAGCTGGTGTTTTTTGACCAATATCCATTTGAAACAGAATGGTTTGAATTCCATACCAAAACAACACCCCAAAAAGGACAAGGCCAGCTAAAGTTGAAATAGCGATCATCGAGCGTTTGACCCACTTTCCGCCCAAATCATAAAATAAGGTAAAGCCGAGATGTGCATAGTTACGCACACCTACGGCTGTTCCTACAAATGTTAACAATACGAACAAGTTAATCGTCAGCTCTTCCGTGAAAGACAGTGAGATTTCTGCAAAGTTTCGCGAAATGATGTTCGCAAAAGCGATGACGGTCATCGTCAGCAGCGCAATCACTAAAATTATTTCTTCTAATTTATCTAACACTTTCATCGGAAACCCCTCCTGATCACGGTTGGAAAGCTTCTAAAAGATCCGCTCCCCAGATATCTGTGTACTTGTCATACAGCGGCTGCACTTGTTCTTTAAATGCTGCTAATTCTTCTTCAGTTGGCTCATAGAACTGCATACCTGCGGCTTTTAGTTCCTCAATTTGGCCTGCTTCTTTTTCACGAGCTAGCTCTACTTGGTACTCCGCTGCTTCTTTTCCTAAACGGTCAAACAACTCTTTGTCCTCGTCACTCATGGATTCATAAAGCTCTTTGTTCATCCCTAAAACTAATGGATCGTAAGAGTAGTTCCACATTGTAATGTAATCCTGCACTTCATTTAATTTAGAAGAGTAGATGACGTCGATTGGGTTTTCTTGTCCATCGATTGTGCCTTGTTGAAGTGCTGTAAATACTTCTGAGAAGGTCATTGTGACAGGATCTGTGCCAAGTTCTCTGTAAAGGTCTGTATACATCTGAATTCCAGGAATGCGAAGTTTTAGACCTTCGATATCATCAGGAGACTTCACTTCTCGCACGCTGTTTGTCAATTGACGGAATCCATTCTGACCATATCCAAGTGCATGGACTCCTTTTTCAGCCAATACTTCTTTCAGCTTTTCTCCACCTTCGCCGTTAAACACACCATCCACTTCTTCTAAGTTAGAAAATAAGAAAGGTGCTGAAGCGACACCAAAGCGCTCATCTAAAATGGAGTAAATGATAGTTGAGTTAAAAGTAAGATCAATAGTTCCTTTTGATAGGCCCTCAACAGCCTTTCCTGAATCGCCACCTGAGAGCTGCTCATTTGCGAAGATTTCTAGGTTGATTCGACCATCAGACTCTTCAGCTAGATCTTCTTTTAGTTTCTGAGCAGCTTCATACCAAGTAGAAGAATCCGATACGGTTACAGACATTTTCAAATCGTATTCTTTGCCATCAGCATTTGCTTCATTAGAAGCTCCTTCAGAGCCACATGCTCCTAACAACAACACAGCGGATAACCCCATTACAGTAAATAGTGAACGTTTTGATTTTTTCATTTTCTTACACCCCTTTTGTAGTTTGAAAAATCGATTCATACACAAAGTCAACAATATGCACCGCTTCCATCTCATCAGTTAGCCCTTCCCGTTCAATCCCTACCTTCATTTGAAGAAGACATCCGGGATTTGTTGTAACAATCCGGGCCGGTCTGACAGTCCTCACTCCCTTCATTTTCTGTTCAAGTAGTTGGCTGGCGATCTCTGGTTGCAAGATGTTATAAATTCCTGCAGAGCCACAACAACCAGAAGCATTTGGCATCTCTTTAAACTCCCACCCAGGAGATGCTTGAAGTAAGGCGCGTGGTTCAAGCCACACTTTGTTTACATTGCGCAAATGGCAAGAGTCTTGATACGTAACAATTCCTTCAACTGGCACTTGGTGTCTAGCCATCTTGTCGGTTAAACCTAATTGGACAAGTAGACTTGATATATCGATTAGTTTTTCACTAAATCGCTTGGCTTCATCTGTAGCTAGAAGCTTCCCGTATTCACTCAAGAAAGCACCACATCCACCAGCGTTTTGAACGATATAGCTATAGTCTGTATGCTGAAAAGCTTCTATGTTTTGAAGAGCATTTCGCTTTGCTTTAGGGATTTCTCCACTATGGCCGTGCAACGCCCCACAACACGCTTGACCTTTTGGAACGACGACTTCTGCTCCCAACGATTCAAGGAGTTCGATTGTCCGCTGGTTCGTCTGTTGAAACATGGTATCCATCAAACAGCCGGTAAAGAAAGCGACTTTGATTTTTGGATTTGAAGGACTTGATGACTGTTTTTTAGAAGTGATCTTCGGCAACACTTTCTCCATATCTCGTAAAGTTTTTGGAAACAGTTCCATAAACCCTATTTTTCTAGCGACTTTTTGGATGCCTGTTGTTTGGTAAAACTGAATCAATTTCACTGTACCTTGCATGATTTGTTGATTCGCAAACAGTCCATCAAACGCTACTTTTCTCGTCAATTTCTCTGATAATCCAATGGGCTTTGCTTGTTGAACTGCGTAGCGTGTCTCCTCTAATAAAGTGCCGTACTGAACACCAGCAGGACAGGCCGGTTCACATGCTCTACAACCTAGACACACGTCAAAGGCTTCCTCGACAGAGCCATCCCATTTAACCTCCCCATCCCTCACTGCTTTCATAAGTGCAATGCGACCTCGAGGAGAATGAACTTCATCTTGGTCCGTGATGAGGTATGTAGGACAAGCAGGTAAACAAAATCCACAGCGCATACAATCCATTAACAAGTTCTCATCTACATGATTGATAAAGCTTTGCTGCATTCTTTCTTCAAGAAGGTTAGCCATAATGCAACACCACTCTCGGTTTTGTAGACTTAGCAAAGAGTTTTCCCGGATTGCATATGTTGTCAGGGTCAATTGCCTGTTTCAAAACTTTCATTAATTCGATACCTTGAGGGCCAATCTTCCATTCCAAGTAAGGTGATTTCATTTCTCCTACCCCGTGCTCTCCTGTGATGGTCCCCCCTAAATCGATTGCTGCTTCAAAAATCTCAGCAAAGGCTTGCTCCACTCGTGCCATTTCTTCTAAGTCTCGGCTATCCGTGAGACAGGTAGGATGTAAGTTTCCATCACCAGCGTGTCCAAATGTATGAATCTCAACTTGATTGCGTTTTGCAATTTGTTCAATGGCCCGCACCATTTTGGCAAGCTCTGAACGAGGCACCGTAGCATCTTCAAGAATGGTTGTAGGTCTCTTTCTAGAGAGAGCCGATAATGCCGCTCGTCTACCTGCTTTTAAACGCTGTGCTTCTTCAGTAGATCTAGCCACTGCAGTTAGCGTTGCACCATTCGCTCTAGCCAGTGCAATCATTTGATTCACATCTCGCTCGACAGCATCTTCGTCTCCATCTTGTTCCATCAACAACATGGCCTCCGCATCTTCCGGTAATCCCAAATTCATAAATTGCTCGACAGCATCCATAGTTCCTCTGTCCATGAACTCCAAAGTTGCAGGAATGATTTTAGCTGCTATGATTTCTGACACGGTTGCACCTGCAGCTTCCAGTGAAGTAAAGTAGGCTATACCTGTTTTTTGTGTTCTAGGTAAAGGAATCAATTTCAAAGTGATCTCTGTAACAACGCCCAGAGTTCCCTCAGCTCCAACAAGTAGCGATTTCAAATCATATCCTGCTACGTCTTTTGCAAGCTTCCCTCCCGTTTGAATCGTCTGACCGTTTGGGAGCACTGCCGTTAACGCCATCACGTAATCTTTAGTCACACCATACTTTAATCCACGTAAACCACCAGAGTTCTCACTTACATTTCCACCGATTGTAGAAATCTTCATGCTGCTTGGGTCAGGAGGATAGAAAAGTCCATTACTTTCTACGAATGTGGCGAGATCTGCAGTGATGACACCAGGTTGCACAGTCACACATAAGTTGGCCATATCCAGCTCTAGAATTTTATTCATTCTATTGAACAGTAAAACGATTCCTCCCTGCGTAGGGACAGTACCCGCAGCCAAATTTGTACCTGAGCCCCTTGGAACTAATGGCTTTTTAAAACGTCCACAGAGCTTCATAATTTCTGCAATTTCTTCAGTGGAAGCCGGTGACACCACTGCGTCCGGTGCAGATTGGAAACCTGCAGTTGCATCGTAGCTGTAGGCAGCTAGCTGCGCTCTGGACGTCTTTACATTGGGTTCACCAACAATACCTTGTAATTCCTGTAACCATTCCACCGGCTTTTCACCTCTTTCTGGTAGCGCTTACAAATGAGTTTACAGAAAGAATTTTCTGAATACTATGTCTCTTCTACCAACATAAAGAGTTCATTTGTGTCGATTTTTTGTCTTTTTGGACAAAGAAAAAACTGATTCTCCTAGTATCTAGGGAATCAGTTACCTATTTTCTTACATATAAGCGATAGGCTGTAAAGACTTCAGCCGCATGGGTTCGATTTGATAGTTGCACGCCAAGGAGGTTCTCAATTTTACTTAGTCTATATTTCAATGTGTTTTTATGAATAAACAGTCGATCTGCTATGTCTTGCAAGCTGCCAACTGTTTCAAAGTAGGCTTGTAATGTATCCATCAGTTCTCGATCTTCAGCAATAGGGGCAATTGTACGATCTAAAAAGGTCTGAATCCCTTCTTCAGGGAGTTGATAGTACAACAACTCCAACTTCAAATCTTCTTCAAACACTAGCCTCTCTTGACGGTCTGCAATTTTCACAGCTGTTTTAGCCTGCTGGTACGACTGTTGTAACATGTCCATTCGTCCAACTCCGATAGGTTGAAATTCCCCTAACTGTTTGGACAATTTTTGCTGCAGCTGAAGCAGTCCCTCTTCTAAAATACCACGGTCCACCTTAGGTAAAAACAGCAACAGCTGCCCCATTCCGCTCCGGACTAAATGTAAATCTGGATGAATGGTCTGCATACTAAGTATTCGGTCCATCATTTCTTGGCCAAAGAACTTTGTTGATTGTACAATAGCTACTTGCCGGAATATTTCTAAAGGAAACCCAAGCACTCTTGCTCGTTGGAAGGCTTGGTCATGTTTAACAGAGCCGGATAAGTAATCCGCAACAAAATATTCTATTTCTCTTGTTGTTCGCTCTTTCTCTTGCCTGGACAAGAAGTCGGTAACGAATAATTCAACGACTTTGCGTACAAGCTTTGCATACCGCTCAACAGTTTCAGGTAACCCTGTAATACCAATGACACCAATAGCTTGATTCATAATTAAAATTGGCATCACGATTCCTGGTCGGACACCTTTCAACTTTTCGCTCAGTTGCTCCGTAATATGTAATTGTTCTTTCTGTTTCATGGCGATGGAAGCACCTTCATGAAACGTATTTATACGTGAAGGATTGGTGCTTGCTATAACAAATCCAGAACGATCGGTTACAACGACATGTTGCTCCATCAGATCAGATAATTCATGTACAATGTCCTGGCCAACTAAAGACAAGTCGAACATGTTTCCCACCACCTTTCAGTCAATAATAGAAGAATACTATTTTTCAAACTATTTTGGCAATATTATATTAAAAAAATCCAGCCAAATTTGGCTGGATTAAAAGTATTGTTATTTCTTCGCTTTCATCAAGAACTGAGAGAACTCGGAACGTTTTGTTGGATTAGAAGGCTTAAATGTGCCATCTGGGTACCCCGCTGTAATTCCAGACTCATAAAGAGAACCAATGGCTGCAAATGCCCAGTGCGTATCTCGAACATCTGAAAAAGGAACAGAACCATTAGACTTCAATTCATAAGATTTTTCCAAAACAACCGCCATCTGAGCTCGAGTCAATTGACCGTTCGGATCAAATGTGCCGTCCGGATTTCCACTAAAGATTCCAGCAGCTGTGGCAGCTGCAATATAGTCGGAAGCCCAGTGAGAGCTTGGTACATCTTTAAATGTTGGCATCTCCTTTTGATACGGAAGCTCCAAAGCTTGAGCAATCATGCGAGCAGCTTCCGCACGCGTCGTTAAGCGATCAGGTTTGAATGTGCCGTCCGGGTAGCCTCCAATAATGGAATAGTCTCGTAAATACGCAACGGCTTCATGTGCCCAGTGCGATGCACTCAGGTCTGGATATGCGCCATTTTGCACAGTGACTGACTTTTCAGCAGTCAGAAGTGTTTCTTTGTTGTCGGCTACGATTCGCAGGGTAGTTCCAATGGGTTGTGGAACTAGTGCTAAGTCAAATTTTCCTGTCTCATCCGCTACCCCGCTAGCTAGTTGAGTAGCTCCTTTGTAAATCGCAATCTGGCTCCCAGGCGTTGAAAACCCGATAAGACGAGTTGAATAATTTGTTATATATTGTCCTACCCAGACTTCCATCTGTGCTGAAGCCGTTACAGTGATAGTCGATACCGGACTATGATTGCCATAACTATCAACCAGTTGAACTGTTAACACAGTCCCAGCAGGCTGTTTTGGTATTTCTAAAGTGAACGACCCATTACCCGTGAAGCCTGATTTTTTAGCGATTTGCCCAAAGCCATTGCGAACCACAACCGTGGACTTCGGAAGCGTTGTTGCTACAGTTCCTGTCAGTTGTCCTTGTGTAGAAGAAACAGACGAAAGTGTAGGTGCCTCCAAGTCAAATTTCGTAAGTGCTGCGTAAGCATCTACTCGACCATGTCCTGATTTAGAATCCCAACCAATTGGACCTAAATCTTTAGTAGTTGAAAGTAATTGAGCTTCTATATCCGTATTCGTAAAATGCGGATTTTGCGCTTTGATGAGAGCTGCGACTCCTGCTACAACAGGTGTGGCCATTGACGTACCTGACATCCGAAGGAATCCATTATTCGGTGTTGTTGAATAAACACTTTCTCCTGGAGCCACAAGATCAAGCGTTTCGCCCCAGTTAGAATATGTAGAGACAGCATCAGAACGGTTGGTCGACCCTACAGAAAGTACGTTATCAAAACCAGCTGGATAGCTGGTAAGCGAGGTTGATTCATTCCCAGATGCTGCAACAATTACTAGTCCTTTGTCGTGCGCATCTTGTATAGCGTCATCTAGGATTTCACTGTAAAAAGGACCACCTAGACTCATCGAAATAATATCCGCGTCGTTAGCAACTGCATAGTCAACTCCCGCAACGATATCGCTAAGATACGCATCATCTCCATTAAACACGTCCACCAAATACATGCCGGTTTTAGGTGCTACACCTGCACCCATCAATCCATTGTTTGCAGTTGCACCAACAATTCCAGCAACATGAGTTCCATGTTCTTCGATAGTGAAATGGGGTGCGGTATTCGTTGCTAGTTTGAAACGGCCCACTAATTCAGGATGTTTTGTGTCAAATCCATCATCTAATATGGCGACATGCACATCTGGTGATCCCATTGTGATATCCCAGGCCTGTGCCGTCCCAATCAACGCATGATGGTATTGTGTCGAGAAATACTGATCCGTTGGTGTGACCAATCTTTTGTAGCGATAATTTGGTTCTGCTAGCTCTACGTCACTTCGTTTTTCGAGCTCTTGAACCACTTCTTTTGCAGACTTTCCTGCAGGAACTTTTACAGTGACAACCGATTGATTCTGCTGAACAGTTGCTGATTGTACGGTAAAGCTCTGTTCCAACCGCTCTGTATTTTGTTGCTTCATCTTCACTACGACGGTATCCGGCTGCTGTGCTGCTTCAGCTTGAAGAGGAACTCCACCTGCTAAAAGCAATCCTGCAACGGCAGCTGCAACTGTTGTCTTTTTCATTATCCGCACTCCTTTTCACTCACTACTCACAGTATATAAAGGACACGTGTAAAATACTAGGGCAAATTGTCATACCTTACCAAATCATGCCGTTTGAGCAACAAGCTCTTTTTGCTGTTTGCGAATTCCATACACCGCTCCGTAAACAAATGGAGTTGTAGCGATGGTCGCAAAGAATTTCACGACATATTGTGTCGCAATCATGCCTAGGAGTACTGCAGTTGGAACCGTTCCAGCAAACGCAATGGTGATGAAAATAGATGTATCTACTAACTGACTCGCCATAGTAGAGACATTGTTACGAAGCCATAATTTTTTTGTACCGTGTTTTTTCTTTAGACGATCAAATACAAAGACATCAAGGTTTTGACTGATGAAATACGAAATCAAGCTAGCTGCGATGACCCGGAGGCTTCCATTAAGAATCGTTTCAAAAGATGCCTGCCCTTGCCAAAACGAGGCTGACGGCAGTGCGACAGTGATACTAATAAAGATCAATGCAATGACCTGTGTTATGAGACCTGCTCGAACTGTTTGTTTGGCTTGTTCTTTCCCATAGACTTCAACGATGACATCGATAATCGGATACGTGAAAATATAAATCACCACAGCCGCAGGCAAGATGGCAAATTCGCCGATTGAAACAAGTTTTACCGCTACAATGTTTGCAAGTATAAGAAGACCGACAAATAGACCATTTAAATAAAGTAACATGTGGCTTCCTCCTAGCGGTTATCTACTTTTTCAGGATATAAATCGTGGTTCATCAAACGGTGGAACGCCATCTCTTCATATTTCGTGCCAGGCTTCCCGTAGTTACACCATGGATCAATGGAGATACCACCACGCGGTGTGAACTTGCCCCATACTTCGATGTAACGAGGATTCAATAGGTTGATCAAATCATTCATGATAATGTTGACGCAGTCCTCATGGAAATCTCCGTGGTTACGAAAGCTGAACAGATAGAGTTTAAGAGATTTACTCTCTACAATTTTTTGATCCGGTATGTACGAGATATACATAGTCGCAAAGTCGGGCTGACCTGTGATCGGGCACAGACTTGTAAATTCCGGTGCATTAAATTTCACAAAATAATCGCGGTTCGAGTGCAAGCTATCGACAGCTTCCAATACTTCCGGTGCGTAGTCCTGTGGGTATTTCGTGCCTTGATTCCCTAGTAACGTCAGTTCATCAAGTCCTTGTTCGTATGTTCTTCCTGACATAAAAAAATCCTCCTTGAATGTCTGCTGTTCAAGAGAGGAAAACATACGAATGCATACAAAAAGCCATGTCCGGCAATGGACATGGCATAATGACATGAATCCATAGTTTTTTATAGAGGGTGTCCGCTATGAACCTCTCCTGCCTCAGCAGATTTATTTGCTTACTCACTATATCAAATTCGTGCTTAGTTTAAAATGTATTTTTTGAAGACGTCTCCAAAATCTTTTCTCACATACGTCTCTTGATTCTTTTTCATCCACTCGAATGCGTATTCGTTGATACGAGAAAAGTCTTCTGCCATTCGACTTTCAGAGGGACGAGAGTTGTTCATCACACTAGCTGCAACATCTATGCTCTTTGCAGACATGTTCAGGTATTTTTCATTTTCGTGCACTTCTTCAGAAATATGGAGCAGTGATTTGTAAAGATCTTTCAAGCGTTCGAGCTGCTTTTTATCCACATCGATATCAAATGGAACATTGCCCATCTGGAACTTAATCTCCACATCCAAGTCTACGGTTCCAGCAGTTTCTAACATGACATGTGAAATCGGGTGACGGTGGTAGCTGTAGCGCTTCAACGTCCGTTTCGATGAAACCGCGCTATCTCCATCTACATGAATCAATGCTAGATTTGTAAAGCAGTATTCGTCCATTTTCGTCTTGATCAAGAAATAAATTTCTTCTTGGTCTTCATGACGCACATAATCATCCGATTGCGTTTTGTCGTAATCCTGTGGGTCAATGATTTTTCCGATGTCTGAAATTCCTAATGCGTCTGATGCAAACTTTTTTAACATGGCCATCTCTCCCTTTTTTGGTCTTCTTTTAGAATACGCGATGGATTGGAGTTGCTCAAGTGGAATTCTCGTCAAGGTTTGGGCGATTCGCGTCAACTACCTGATAGGAGATGCTAGTTGTAGCTATACAACCTTCATCCAACCGTCTATGATAAAAGTAACAGAGAACAAGAAAAAGGGGCGGGTTGCATGAAATGGGTTACGTGGCTGTCGTGGGCAGTTTTAATTCTCGTTGTTACTGTCGTGGGCTATACGCAGCTTTATGGTGTGATACAAACTCTTCTAAAACCGCCGCCACCTTCCATTACCAATTTTGACGGCGTTTCTCGCACGGCTCAGAAGTTTGAATTACCTGTTGAGACGATTACCATTGGCATGGCTGGCGATGTCCTTTTACACGATACGCTGAACAATTATACAGATTACCGCCCCTCCTTCGAAGGCGTTCGTGAGATGACAAACGAACTCGACTTTCTTATCGTGAACTTGGAGTCTTTAGCTGCAGGTGAAGAATTTGGTTTGTCAGGATACCCGAATTTCAACAGTACGGAAACCATCATCGATGGAATCAAGGATTTAGGTAGCGACCTCGTCATGGTATCGAACAATCATACTTTAGACAAACGGCCTGCTGGCCTCCAGGCTTCACTGGCCAATCTAAAAGAGCGAAATCTTCCCTATGTCGGTGCCTACACCTCTCAGCAAGACGCGGATCAACCACGAATCTTTTCTTTAGGCTCTGTGACAATAGGTGTCGTCTCCTACACATATGGACTGAATGGCCATCGTGTTCCAAACGATCAACCGTATTTAGTGAATTTGATTGATGTGACAAAGATTCAAAAAGACATTCGTGACTTAGAAGAACAAGTCGATATCACCATCGCTTTGATGCACTGGGGAACCGAGTACGAACTCGATGCAAATGAAGAACAGCGTTATGTTGCTAGAATTGCACATCAAGCAGGCGCAGATATTTTGTTTGGCGGTCACCCTCATGTGCTACAACCATACGAACTCCTTGAAACAGGAGAGCAGCAAACACATGTTTTTTATTCGCTCGGAAATTTCTTTAGCGGGCAAACCATTGAGAACACAAACTACGGTGGCATCGCAGTGATGACGCTGACTTCTGATGGGAAGCAAGTGTTGTCAGCTACTCCTTCTTTTTATCCGACCGAAGTGACGTTTACACCTGGTCGAGTTGTCGTCAATCCAATGACAGAAACAGATGCCAGTCGGTGGACAAGTCATGTAGGCGTTCCAAAATACGAGTAATTCCTCAATTAAAAAGCCCAGGGCAAGTGCCCTGGACTTTTTTAATGAACCGTTTTTCTTCCTTTAAACCAAGCCACAATAATCGTTGCCATCAAAGCAAATCCTAAATAGCCGACTGTAGAATAGACCTTTCCAACAAGTGTCGTGAATCCAACTAGGCTCGCGATATACCCAGCAATTCCAACACATACAATTACGATTTTGAATGATTTGTGGTCAGGTGCCACGAAACGAACTGTAAACGAATAAAACATTCCAACTGCCGTGTTGTAAATCATCCCTAGAAGTGCGATGGCCATTAACACTCCTATAATTGGGTGGATTTGAGTTGCCAGTTCAAGTGTTGGAAGATCAACGCCTGCAATCGTATCCACCTTCACGAACAGAGTGACATTTACTAAAATAATCATCAATCCGAGTAACAAACCACCCAGGGCCCCACCAATACCAGCAATGCGACGGTCTTTTTCAGCTCCGCCCATGACAATCAACAAGGCAGCTCCGCACGCAATGTTATACGATACATAAAGTAGTGCTCCTAAGAACCAATTGCCTGCTGCTGCAGGCTGCTGAGTCGCAATCTCATGCGCTTGTACAAAAGATAAATCCATTGTTGCGAGTGAGTACCCAAGAATAATCAAAATGACCAACAACAAATAAGGTGTTATTGAAGCAATCAAATTTAAAATGCTCTGTAAATTCAACAGCAATGTCAAAATCGTCAAGACGACCATGAGAATACTACCGATTCGAGCATCCAGACCAAACATCTGCTCGAATGTAGAGCCTGCTCCCGCAAACATGACAACTGCAACTCCGAATAAGAAGAACGTAATCAAAACGTCTAGAATGGCACCGATGTAACGTCCCCCAATATGATAGATGACCCCTTTATGTGAGGTCGTCTTCAGCTGAGAACCAAGTTGTGCCAACGTCATTCCTAAAAATGCAAAAAGTGCTGTCGCTACGACGCCTCCAGCAATTCCCCAATAACCGAAGCTTGTAAAATACTGCAAAATCTCTTGTCCGGAGGCAAACCCTGCTCCAACAATCAGCCCGACGAATGCGCCGGCCATCTGAATACTTCGTTTCATCCAATCACCCTCTCGCTGTGTCTCTTAGTTGTAAGTTTTTTTCATCACGGTATAGCGCTCTACTGCCTCTTGATCAATGGCATACCCAATACCTGCTTGTTGCGGCACATGGATCACACCGTGATTGACCGTCACTTCAGGCGTGATGATGTCTTTTTCCCAGTAGCGAGAAGAACCGGCTGTGTCCCCAGGTAATATGAAGTTAGGAAGCGTTGTAAGTGCTACGTTATGCGCACGTCCAATCCCTGCCTCTAACATCCCACCGCACCACACAGGAATGCCTTTCTCCATGCAGTAGTCATGAATTTTCTTTGCTTCTGTAAGTCCGCCTACACGTCCAATTTTGATGTTGATGACCTTCGTCGAACCTAGCTCAACTGCTTTACGAGCATCTTCTAATGAATGGATACTTTCATCCAGACAAATCGGTGTCGATAGCTGTTTTTGAAGCGTTGCGTGGTCGATGATATCGTCAGAAGCAAGAGGTTGTTCTATCATCGTTAAATCAAATGCATCGAGTTGCTTTAAAAGCTCTACATCTTCTAGACGGTATGCCGAGTTCGCATCTGCCATGATAGCAACGTTAGGAAATGCTTCTCGCAACCGGCGCATCACATCCACGTCCCACCCTGGCTTGATTTTCACTTTGATGCGCTTGTAGCCTTCTTCTACATAGCCACGCACAACTTCAATCAGTTCTTCAACAGAGTTTTGAATCCCGATACTGATTCCTACGTCGATTTGATCTTTGGTACCGCCAAGCGCATGCGCGAGCGACTGGTTGGTCTGCTGCGCATAAATGTCCCAGACAGCCCCTTCAATAGTCGACTTAGCCATATTGTTTTTTCGAATAGCAGAAAACAAATCGCTTACTTCATCGGGATGCTGCAATTCCTTTCCTAATAACATTGGAATCAAGAAATCTTCAAGCATATGCCAGTTCGTTTTAAACGTCTCTTCGTTGTACCAAGGAGAAGAAAACGCAACGGATTCTCCGTAGCCTACTGTCCCTTGTTCGTCTCTAGCTTCAAGAAGAATAAAATCTTTCATTTGAAACGTTCCGAAGCTTGTCGAGAACGGGCTCTTCATTTCCATCTGTAGATGACGCAATGTAACTTCAACTAATTTCATAGTGGGGTTCCTCCTAAAGACAGCATGGATTGTTTTACAAATAAATATCGATTTTCATCTTGCCCTTGAACCAGTTCCGTTGCACAGTACCCTTTCGCAAACAGCTCTTGAAACACAGCTCTTGTCTGAATGCGCCAAGCATAGGCAAGTTCCGGGTTCTGTTGTTTGAGAGATTGAAAATCTTTGGGAATCGGCAAGGTATAGACCGGTGCGTCCATCACTTCACCTGTTGGATAAAACATCGGATGGTCCTCTTCCCAAGAAATCGAGCCTAAGGAAACAGCGTCCCTTTCATTTCGTGTAGGTTCTGTTGATATGTGTGGTGTATCAATATACCAGTGAATTTCAAAGCGATCGGAAGGAAGGCCTTTATTGAGACCGTCCTCCATCTCGCCGTAACAGTTCTCAATATAAGTAGAGCAGATGCCTCGAAGCTTCGTGAGATTCAGGTAAGCATTGCGAGATTCCAGAGGATCATAGGTCCAAATGATTCGGTGGTACCCTTTTTCGAGTGCTACCTTGCGTTGGTATTCTTTCAAACGCTCGCCTATCTTTTGAGAACGAAACTCTGGATGTATGCCGAGCATATGAGAGCATAGATACGCTTCGCCTTCTGTGTAACCGGCAAATCCGTAACTAAATCCGACCAATTGCTGCTGAGAATACGCTCCGATAATTAAGCCACCATGCTTCACAGCTGTCATGGTCTGGTGGAGAGGAATCGGTGCCATATCCCATACAAGCTGTTCCAATTGTTGAACTTCGAGTAGTTCATCTCGTTGTTTTAGTTCTCTTAGTTCAATCATTGAGTCGCCTCCACTTCCTGCACTGCAAGTTCTGCAGCTCGTGCAAGGATTTGAGCTCCTTCTACTAAATACGAGCTATTGAATGTCATCTGTGGATGATGCAGTCCAGGAGTGACACCGCATCCTAATCCGAGCATCGTCGTTTTGAGGCTCGGCTTATGAAAGCTATAGTAATGAAAATCCTCTCCGCCTGGAGAGACGATTTCATCGCCAAAGTGCTCTTCTCCCACTATCTCTGTGATGGCTTGTTTTAGTAAACTTGCGGCATCTTGATCCACTTGAGCTGCGACAATGGCTGCCCCGACATGCGTGTCGATTTTGACAGTGTATAATTCCTCAACGGATTTAATGGCACGGTCTAAGCCTTCCATCAGTTTGTCCATCGTATCGTTTTGCTGCGCTCGGCAATCCAGTGAAAACGTGGCAGTTCCCGGAATAATATTCACGGCTGTCCCACCTGCTTGAATCTGCGTCATTTTGATGGATCCCGATTTCCCAGGTTGAATCCAGATGCGTTTGAGTGCATCGACTAGAGCCGTCGCCGCTTCTATAGCATTGATGCCTTCTTCTGGACGAGCCCCGTGTGCTTCCACTCCAGTAATCGTTCCTCGAATCATGCGGGCAGCCCCGTGATGAAGGGCAGGACTGTGTGTACCCTCTGGCAGTTCGACTAAGGAACGAACATGAACTCCAAACAAATAATCAAGCGAATCAATCACGCCTGCATCAAGAAGAGCAAGGGCTCCGTTGCCTTTTTCTTCAGCCGGCTGGAATAAAATTCGGACAGCTCCTGATTGACGTTCTGCTAAAATTTTTGCCGCTCCAAGTGCCATCGTCATATGGCCATCGTGGCCACAAGAATGGTTCGCCTGGAACTCTCCGTCTACTTCTTGCCACAGGGCATCGATATCGGTTCGAAGGCCAACTCGAGGCGTTCCTTTACCTATATCTACGTAAAGACCTGTCATATTCAGAAAACGTTTTGGTTGGAGGCCCATCGCTTCTAATTGTTGTACCAGATAGTTTGTCGTTTCGACTTCCGACCAACTGACCTCTGGTGTCGCATGCAAATGATCAAATTGACGTTTCATTGCGGTTGATAGGGATTCCTTCATGGCATTCAACTCCATCTTTTTTGTAAGTACTGCAGGTGCATCTGCTCATACTGTTCTCTCTGTTGTTTATAATACGGCATGTCTTGCTTCATCATGCCTGCTGCTAGTGTGTTCAAGAAAGCGAGTATTCCTGGAATTAAGTCGATGGTCGACTGTTGTTGTCCGGTCAAAGTAAAACAATAATCAGCAAATCTAGTGGCAGGGGCAACTTTGGAATCAGTAATTGCCAGCACTTGAGCTCCTAGAGACTTCAGATGTTGTGTGACTTCTAACGACTCTTGGTAATAGCGGTGTAAAGAAATCAACACGACTACCATTCCAGGTTCGACCTGTTGGTAGAGTTGGATTAAGGTAGTGGTGTCTTTGGTTGCCACACGAACTTGCGGACGTAACATCGACAAAGTAAACCCGAACCACTGCGCGGCAATGTAAGATGCTCCTTCACCAACCAAAATGATTTGTTTGGCGTTGTGAAGTGCTTGTGAAGCTTGTGCAAAGAGTTCTTTATCTACGGATTGGCCAAGCTCAGAAATTTGTTGACCGAACTCCCACATCATCTCTGCAGCCACGTGATCTTTTTCGATGTATGGCTCTTTAGATGCCATATAAGCCCCGAGCGAGCTGAGTGGGCGACTTGCAACTAAGGAAGACATGATGGCATTTTGAAGCTCCGTGTAGCCTGACATTCCTATGGCATAACAAAATCGAATGACCGTCGTCTCACTCGTCTCAGCACGCTTCCCCACTTCCGTTGCGGAGTGGAGTGAGATGTACTGAGGATCGTCTAGCACGATTTTGGCAACGCGTTGTTGTGACTTTGAGAGACTCGCGAACTGTTCTTCGATTTTGCTAACCCATTCATTCTTTATCAACCGAAGTCCACCCTTCTTTATTATCCGATATGAAGTTTATGCTTCATTTTGTTGTTAGTACTGTAGCACACTCATGTTCCATCTGGCAAGATAGTTTTCTGAATATTGAGTGGATATATCTAGAAACACGAACAATAGACCTAGTTCATTGTTGCTCTATTCTTGCTCCCAGGGAAGATTTCAAAAAGCTAGCAAACTTGATTAATGAGATGTTCCCTGGGAGCCGAAAAATCTATCCGCTATAGAAGCTTGAAGGTTTATATAAATGTATATTCTTGCTCCCAGGGAAGATTTCAATGAACAAGTTATCTTAAATATGAAATCTTCCCTGGGAAACAAAAAACAGGGCCAGCGGATGCTGGCCCTGCATGAATCAATTTTTCCCTTTTGCTTTCCCTTTGCCTTTCTTGTCTTCCACTTTTATTACAACTGACGTGAGTGGATCTAGTGTCAATGAAGATTTTCCTAAAGTGAACCCAGACGCTTTCTTGACCTTTTTCACTCCAGCTTCATCACTATCAACTAATACGTCGCCCTTCGTTAAATCCAAGTCACCGAGTGACAACGTACGTGCTTTTGAATCCGCATTGACGAATACATAATACGTTCCAGTGCCGTCTGTCGACTTGCTTTCGTAAGCGAGAACTAAATCCGTATCTTGCACTTCAGGAATCTGAAGTAGCTGCACATTTTCGTTCACAATTGCCTGCTCTCCTAGTCGGAATGCATCCGTAGAACGGCGTAGTTTGATCAACCCTTCAGTAAACTCACGAGTTGTCGTGTTGATGTCGTATTTCTTTTTGTTCGTAGCTTTTTCCCAATCGAACATATTGATAGCATCCGAGGAATCGTACGAATCATGAATGAAGTAGCCGAACGGCTTGCCATTTGCATCTTCGAGTTCATGATATTTCTGTTCCGGAACTCCTTCTCCGAACCATTGTTTCGTACGACCATATTCTTGACCGGCATGTAAGAACGCTGTTCCCTGGGAAGTCAAAATCATCGTATTTCCTAGTCGAATCCGTTTGTGGATTTCCAAATTGTTTTCAGGAATCGCCGGGTCTTTCTTGATTGACTGGGCAATGACATCATAGAGCGTCATGTTGTCATGCGCTTCGATGTACTGCACCATGTCACCTGGATCGTCTTCTGACGTGTTGGATGGTTGCCCCTTAATATTATTGAAGATCGTATCAATCGAACGAGCACCACCTGTCAAGAAGCGTGGTTCGCCTTCTGAGCCAAATCCAGATTTCAATTCGTTGCGAATCTCATCAGAGAACACTCCGACGTCATCCGTCTTATCCATCCAGTCTTGGTCTGCTCCCATACCCGCAAGTGATGGATCTGCCACATGTCCTGCAAATGTCCGCCAGCCTTCTCCAATGAACAGAGCATTCGGATTGATTTCTGCTGCTGCGTCGTACGCATTTTGAATAGATGAATACGTCGCATCTCCCATCATATCGAAACGCATGCCATCAATCTTGTACTCGTCGAACCAGTACTTCACCGAGTCGACCATCAGCTTTTCAGCCATCGCATGGTTTGTCGCCAAGTTGTTACCAAACCCACCTAAGAAATTGCCGTTTGCATCTTGGTAGAAATAATAATCCGGCTGCGCGTCATTGAGCTGTGAGGTTTTCGCCATGTGCGTGTAGACGACATCTAACACGACACCCATCTCACGATCATGGATGGCATCAATTAATTGCTTCAATTCTTTTACGCGGAGTTCTGGGTCCATTGGATCCTCAGAATACGCTCCGTCTGGCGAGAAGTAGCCATGTGGGTCGTAGCCCCAGTTGTATTCGTTGCCGCCAGCTGAATACTCAAGCTCGCGCTCAGCCATCTGCGTCTCATCTCCGTAATACCAAGCCATGACTGGTAGCAACTGCACATGAGTCACTCCAAGGGATTTGATGTAATCTAGCTTATCGATGAAAGCTGTATAAGAGCCCCAGCGAGACTTTAAGTCCTTAGAAATCGAAGGGTCTGAAGTGAAATCTCGAACATGTGCCTCGTAAATGATGGCATCTTCGCGTTTTTCGTACCCTTCAATATCCGCATGGTCAAATCCTTTTGGATCGGTTCCAGACAAGTCGACGATTGCTGCTTTTCCGACTGTGTCACCATCTGCTCCAGGCTGGCCCTCCGTGTTGACTGTAAAGGCTGCTAAAGACTTCGCGTACGGGTCTAATACTTGTTTTGTGACACCGTCATGCGTCACGTCGTACTGATAGTAGTAGCCACGTAAATCTTTTACACCTATGTCTTTCGCTGCGACTTGTACAGACCACACTCCGTCATCACCAAGTGTGAGAGGCACAGAGCCAATCTGTTTCGCTGCATCGTTTTTGTCGTAGAAGTTTGCTACGACTTCTGTTGCTGTTGGCGCCCAGAACTTTAATGTCACACCTTTGTTTTTATACGTCGCTCCTAAATCGTCACCTTCGTAAGCATAAAGCGCATCTAGTAAACGCCATCCTGCTTTTGCTGAGACGGTTCTTCCCGCATAGGTAATAAACAATGGAAGTTTCTCTAAGTCGAAATCTGCTGTAGCTTCCACCGTTTTTGAATCCACAATCGTGACCGTTTCAACCGGAACAGATTCACCTGCAGCATCGACGATTGCAAGTTCTGATTTGAGTTTCTCTGCTTCAAGCCCGTCCGTCATCGTGAATCCGAGGCGAATCTTCGTTTCCGAAACGACTTCTCCAGTGACAAGCCCTGTTGCCACATCTCCATAAGGACTGATGTACACTGTGTCATCGCCTTGTTTGATCCACAGACGGTTGTATTTATCGAGTAAATTGAAGGATTTATCTCCTCCGTCTTTCTCTTGCGTTGTTTCATTGACAATCAAGAAACCGAGCTGTTTCGCTCCTTCTTTTAAAGGAATATCCACGTAAGCTCCGTATTGATCGGTTCCAGAGAAATTCGCTGCATCCGTTGGCCAATTCGCTGACGGATTTGCACTGTCTCCCCAGTTCCACACACCAAAGTTGTCGTAATCACCTTGATCACGAGTGTAGTGGATTCGAACAGTATTTTCTGGTAGCTCTACAGGTTCATACGTGTAGACCGTGTTGTCGCCTTGTTTGATCCAAATTTCATTTTGTTCAGAAGACGTGATGGTGAAACCTTTGTCACCACCGTCTTTTCCTGCATCGCCTTTTGTGACATCCATCACAAGGAACCCAATATTTTTAGCTCCTTCTTTTAGTTCCACATCGATATAAGCACCGTATGCATCTTGATTCGTGAACATCGTAGCACCGACCGGCCAATTAGCAGACGGATTTTTCACATCGTTCCATAACCAAGCACCGAAGTTGTCGTACGTATCATCTGTGCGATTGTAATGGATCCGAATGTGATTGTCCGGTACTGGCTGGACTTCAGTCATACTGCCTTTTGTGACCGCAGTGATAGCTCCAGAATCTAGTGTTAGCAGTATTGTACCGCCGTCTTTCATAGCTGGAAGTGCTATTGTTGCCTTCCCATTCGCGTCCGTTGTGTAACTCTCACCCGAATAGTGATCTGTCAGTGTAGCGCTTGGAGTGTCTGTAGTTACAGTAACTTCTGCCTCTTCTGTTGCAACGTTCAGGCCGACATAAACCGAATCGTCTTTTGTGCTATGTCCGTACACAAGGAATTTGTCAGCATCGCGGCCACCGATTGTTTTCCGCTCGCCTTTTGCAAATGCCTTGGAGTGGTTTTGACGGAAATTCAGGACCTTTTGATAATGACTCAATACGTCGTTCCCTTCGACTTGATCCCAAGCGAAATCATAGCGGTTGTCATAGTATGGGTAATTGTTCGCACCAGTCTGACCTAATTCTTCCCCGTAATAGATGACCGGTTGCCCTTTGACTGTTGCTTGCAGGGAGGCTGCGACTTTCAATTTACCTTTGTCGCCACCAAGCGTGTGCAAGAAGCCGTCCTCGTCATGGCTACCAAGAAACTGGCCAAGCGTTGCCGTATTCGAAAGCTTGTCATGACGCGCTTGAATCGCATCATTTGCTGCCTTGATGTTGCCATCAACTAGACTGCGAGCTGTCGATTTGAATTCAAAGTCGAGTAGGGAATCCATCATCCCTGTATCTAAATAACCTAGAGTGTTGGTACTGCTTGCACCCCAAGCCTCTCCAATCAATTTGAAGTCTGCTTTCTTTTCAGCAAGTGCTGCTTTGAAAGCTGTCCATGTAGCATCTTCTACATGCTTGACCGTGTCGACTCGGAAATAGTCGATTGTATTGCCATTTGGTGTTGTCGCAAGGTCGATCCACTGGGTCTGCCAGTCAATGATTTGCTGACGCACTTTAGGGTCTTCCGTCTTAAAGTCAGGAAGTCCTGCTAGTTCACCTACTACTTCGTCCGTTCCGACATTCGTTCCTTGACGCAGCAAGTCGCTGAATGGAGCTCGGTCTGAATCAGTTGGATACCCTGCAGGAGGATTTAGACGTTCTCCGTCAACTTCTTTCAATCCATATCCAGCATGGTTCACTACTACATCTACCATTAGTTTCATATCACGTGCATGAAGCTCATCAATCAGTTCATGCAGTTCTTTTAACGTGCCGAAATGTGGATTGAGCTTTGAGAAATCATTCGCCCAGTAGCCGTGATAGCCAAAGTAGGGTTGTCCTTCTTCACCAAATCGCACGTCGTATTTCACGTTATCTACGATTGGACTGATCCAAACCGTGTTCACGCCGAGGTTTTCCAAGTAATCCAGTTTTTCTGTGATTCCTTTTAAATCTCCCCCTTGGTACGTTCCACGTTTCGTTGTATCGTAGTTCAGTCCGTAAGGGTCGTTGTTTGAAGAATCGCCATCGAAGAAGCGGTCCGTCAACATAAAGTAAATCACCGATTCATCCCAATCGAAGTCACCAGAGCCTGTTGAAATGCGCTCCGTCACTTCTACTTGTGCCGTTCCTTTATAGCTATTTCCATAAGAATCTTTCACAGTGATTGGAAGATCTTTCATACCTGATGAAACGTCATCTTTCACTGCAAGCGCAATTTTTGAAACGCCTGGGTCAACTTGCAGTGTTCCAGTTCCCCCAAGTTCCGAATCGTCTACAACAATAGAAGAAACGGTTACGCCTTCTGTCAGCCCCTCTACAGAAACCGTCAGAACTGCATTTTCGTTGGAATCCATCACTGCTGGCATTACAGCCCCTGAAACTTGCAGGTCTGCCTGTCTGAAATCGATAGCAGAGACTCCGTTTACTGTGTTATAAGGATCTGTCACTTCTGTAGTGACACCATCTTTCGTCACTAAATAGGTATACGCTGTCACTCCATTTGGAATCGACGGTAAGTTTGTTACGAAGCGTTCATTATCTGCCTCGTAAGTCATATCGTACGTCTCCTCTGCAAACTTTAGTTGCACACGTTCAATGGAATCCATAGCGTCTTGCTCGAACAATGCCTTGTCGCGGTAATAGAAAGTCGCTTCTCCTTGATTGATCACAGGAGCAGAACCATCTGGCACAATCCGAATCTGTTCCACACCACTTGTAACAAATGCTTTTGTGATTCGGTCATTTTTGTTTACAGGAATGAACCGGTCACCAAATTCCTTTTGTGCTGTATTCCAGTCATACGTGCTCCGGAGTACAAACCCGAACTGAGTCGTTGCCTCACTTACCGCGATATCTACGACTGCATGGGTACCTTCTTTCATTGTGAAATCAATTTGATCGTCTTTCACACCGGTATTCCATGCCCAAATGTTCCAGTCTCCGAACTGACCGTCCTCACGAACATAAGTGAAGCGCACCTCCCGATCGGTTTGTTGTGTAGTTGTGACTTCCGGCTGTGTTTCTGCGCTGACAGGTTGCACAAACGGTACCCAAATGCTTAGAAACATTATGAAGACCGAAAGCCACGAAAGCTGTTTAAATCCTTTCAATATCATCCATCCCCTCTTATTGTAATCGCTTTCAATATCGATTTGCGCAAACGCTTGCACAAACCTCTACATAAAATGATACCGAATTATCAAGGTTCCCACAATTGTTTTTAGAAAATTCCGACGTAAGAACTAAGTAATTTAAAAAGGCCGCGCGCAAGCGCAGCCTTTTTATCGTTTCAAGAAAAAACCGCCATTAAAATGAGTGGGTTCATACGAGATCAAAAATGCCTTAGGAACCTTCTCTAAAATAATGTGACGCAATTTATTCTCTTTATTTCGTTTGGCCAACACCTTCATCACCAAGCGTGGCCCTTGCTGCCCATCCGCATACCAGGATGTCACGCCGTAACCTAGTTGGCGCAGATCATTAGGAAGTGTCGTTTGAATCGAATCTACTACTACTTCCATCACTACATAGCCAAGAGCAAGCATTTTCTCAATTTTCGCCCCAGTAAATACTCCGAGTCCCCACCCAAGACAATAAGCTGCAATGTTCCATGGATTATCTAGATTGTCTAGAACCATGGTCAGACCCATTAAGTAGACGAAGACTTCAGCAGTAGAGATGATAGATGCCACCGCCGCGTGCCCTTTAATGACAATCATCACTCGAAGTGTGGCAAGTGAGACGTACGCTATGTTGATGACAACAATCAGTAATAAGAGGTCCATATCACGTATGATCTCGTTTTATTTCTTTTTTCCATTCTCGTGAAAACACTTGTGTGTCTCCCTCGAATGCGGAAAGCTGATTATAAACGAAATAATGCTCTTCATCACATGTCATCTTACTGCACGATTCTACTCGAGTCTGCCAGTCCCCTCTGCCGATGTGCAAGGACCATGTGCTGGTCGTCTGCGCCGAAAGAGGGTCTCCTTTTTTAATGGAAAAGACATTCGTATTTTCACTACCATACTCGAGCCCCGAATCGGGAAGCAAACGAGCTCCTTCATCCGAATAATCGCGAAGTATCCAAGTATCTGTGACCGGGTCAAACGAAATCATGCGCTTTCGTTTTTCAGGGCGAACTATTTCTCGATCAAGTACTGCTGCGGTTTCAGGAGCTTCGAATGAGATGGCGTCGTCTTCAGCTAATCGTGCTGTCCGAAGAGGCAGCTCAATACGACAAGCAGCTTCATCAAGAGTCAATGTCACTTCTTCTGGACTTGGCCAAGCATGGGGCCAGTAGTTTGGAGAAACTGCCACTTCTATCTGATGACCAGCGGGCAAACGGTATCCGATTGCATTCAGCTGGACATCCACGTCATAGAAGTGACCAGGCACGAGTGTTTCTGGGAACTCATGGCTCGCATGATGGGTCAGATTGAGCATTCCCCAAGAGATCAGTGTCGTCTCGCCTGATGGTGCGCGATCACTCAAACGAACCGCTACCATGGCAAGTGGTTGATCAGAAGCTACTCGAAGTTTCGCAATTGGGAAGCCTAGTATTTCTAGTGGTTCTTGTAATTCTTCACCTACGTAAGCGTGGCTGAATGGCAGCTCTAAGCGCTGATCACTCGGCAAATCACCGGCTTGCCCAAATGGGCACCAGACACCGGAATGTAACCCGTGCACCTGCTCACTTTCAACTCTCTGCAACTTAGAAGATGTAACATGTTTGTTTAAAGTGCCTTGTTGCAAGTACAAGGACTCCGTTATCGTCTGCTCAGAAGGCCAACTCTCCAGTGCTGCAAAATACCCTTCTCTTGATTGGTAGTTGACGCTCGGTGGCAACGCATCTTGAACCCACACTCGGAGCTGTGCTTCCTCCATAATATCTGTCTCAATACCTTTTAACCATTTATCCCACCAGCGGAGCGCCTCTTGTAAAAATCCAATGTTCGGTCCGGGTGTCGCCACTTCAGGGTATTCGTGAGACCAAGGACCAACGAGGCCAAGTTTTGGTCCTTTTAAGTTTTCTAAAAGACGGAAGATGGCATTCGTGTATCCATCTGCCCAACCACCCACTGCGAATACGGGAATCTTAATGGAGTCATAATCTTCACAAACGGATCCTTGTTTCCAGTAATCATCTCGGCGCTGATGACTCAACCACTCTTCAATAAACGGTGGTGTCTTGTCTAAACGATCCAGCCACATCTCTCTCCACTTATCTCCTACCACCTCAGGATCTGCAGGTCGCGCGTTGTAGACGAGCATTGTAGAGGCCCACCACTGCATATCCGATGCAAGAACGTTGCCGCCCATATAATGCACATCATCTGCGTAGCGATCGTCTGTTGAACAAAGTGTGATAATCGCTTTTAAATTCGGATGTTGTCTAGCTGCTACTTGCAGGCTATTAAACCCGCCCCATGACTTACCAAACATCCCAATAGAGCCTGTACACCACGGCTGAGCAGCCATCCACGTCAAAACGTCTTCCGCATCTTCTTGTTCTTGAGGGAGATACTCATCGTATAAAATCCCTTCTGAGTCACCAGATCCGCGCATATCGACTCGCACAGAAGCATAGCCATGCCCTGCAAAATAGCGATGACGGATCGAATCGCGCAGTGCAGTAAAATCATTTTTACGATAAGGGATATATTCTAGCAGTCCTGGAACTGGTTGACTCTCGGCATCTTCTGGTAACCAGATACGAGCGGCTAACTTACAGCCGTCTCGCATCGGAATCCAAACGTGACGAATTTCCCTGACTTTTCTAGGAAACTCTTTTTTTATTTTTAAGTGTTGATCATTTACATTAAAGACCATGCTCATTCTCCTTCAAAATCGGGTCTAATACAACTGCTTCGCGAACTCGTGGGTTGTCTTTCTTCAACCAACGTAGTAAGGAAATTGTCAATAACACATAGATGATGACAACTGGTACTGAGACGACAACCGATGACGTCTGTACGACATTCAAGCCACCGATAAGTAATAAAGCAATTGCCATGACAGCTAAAATCGTCCCCCACAGAAGACGGTGCCAACGAGCTGGCTCTTGTGTGCCTACTAATGATTTCGTTGCAATCGCTGACAAGATATACGTAGCAGAATCTAAAGAAGTCGATAAGAAAATAAAACCTAAGATGACAAAGAACGTCATTACAACCGTACTAATCGGTAGTGTTCGTAACACTTCTACAATCGTACCCGGTCCTCCATTTTGCTCAAGTGAGTCCGTAACAGAAAGGATCCCGCTCAATTCTAAATTCATCGCGTATCCTCCGAAGATAGCGAAGTACATCCAGCTCCCCACACTTCCCCATAGCAAGACGTGCGTGATCAGTTCTCGAATCGTGCGTCCTTTTGAGATGCGCGCTACGAAAAGTCCCATAAATGGAGCTGTTGCAGCGAACCATGCCCAGTAGAATACAGTCCACGCTTGAGGGAAGCCGCTTTTTTGGATCGGATCTGTGTAAAAACTCATCATCGCAAAGTTTTGAACCATAACACCAAAACTGTTTGTGAAATAAGACAGGATGAACAAAGTTGGTCCTGCAAACAACACAAAAATAGCAAGCGCTAAAGCCATATACACATTAATATCACTTAAGCGACGAATTCCTTTATAAAGTCCGAAATAAGCACTCGTTGTATAGATGAGTACCCAAATCGCGATAATGATTAAGCTTAGACCCAATGATTGTTGTATACCTAGTAAGTCACCAATAACAGCTGAAATCATTGGAACTCCCAGTCCAAGTGATGTTCCTAGCCCACCCACAAGACTCCAGATGACTAAAATATCTAATACCTTTCCTAACCAACCGTCTGCATATTTTCCTAAAGCTCCACGGCAAGCCACGCTAATTTTTAGAGAAGATTGCTTTCTCACAAAAAATGAATACGCAATAACTACCGTTGGTAACGCATAGAGAGCCCATGCCGAGATTCCCCAGTGGAACATGCCATAAGCTACTGCCCACTCTGCAGCTTTCTCCGAAGCCGCTTCAATTTGGAAAGGGGGTCCCGTATAATAATAGATTGGCTCCATGATCGACCAAAACATGATACTTGTTCCCATGCCCGCACAGAACAACATGGCTCCCCAGCTAAACGTTGAAAATTCTGGTTTGCCTTCGCCTAACTGAATTTTTCCATGTCGACTAAAAATTAACCAAAGTAAAATAGCGAAAAGACCAATGGTCAACCACTGGAACGTCCAGTCCATCGAATGTGTGATAGAGGTTAAAATAGTGTTCAATACAGGTTCAATCGATGATTGAAACACTACTAGTAGCGTTGTAATAATCGCGATGAAGCCAATTGAAATGAAAAATACCCCTTTGTCAATTTGAACTTTTGATTCTGATTGCATATGTACACCCCTTTAAAAGTTGCTTAAAATAGAATCGTGATATATTGGTAATCATGATTATATTTTAATTACGATTATGTTATCAAACAATTCCAACATCGACAATCTTTTTTTTCACTGTATACTAAAAGAACAGTAAGTGAAGGAGCGACATGTAAAATGACCAGTCATAAAGAACTAAAAAAAGCACGTATGTGGAAGTACTTCGTCAATGCAGCAACAGAGCTGATTGAAAAAGAGGGGATCCAACAAGTGACCATCCGAAAAGTAGCAGATAAGGCAGGATTCAATAGTGCCACTCTATACAATTATTTCTCTGAGTTTTCCCACCTTCTGTTTTTTGCTTCAATGCGCTTCATGAAGCCTTATACTAAAGAAATATCGATAGTATTGTCTCAAAAAAGTGAATCTCACCTTCGTCATTATGTGAAAGCATGGGAATGTTTTACACGACATTCGTTTCAAACTCCAGATATCTTTCACGCTATTTTCATGATGGATCTTGGAGAGGAGCCAGATACGTTGATAGCCAAGTATTACGAATTCTTTCCAACAGAAATCGTAGATGTTCCAGAGGAGTTAAAGCCTATTTTACTGGAGAGAAGTATGCACAAGCGCGGTCGTTCTTTCTTAGAGGCCGCTGTTCAATCCGGGGAAATCAGTTCAGAGGATGCAGACTTTTTGAATGATGCTACAACATTAATATGGCAAGGGATGTTTAGTGATGTAATGAACAGACGTCGGTTATATACTGCCGAAGAGGCTACTAAAGTTACGTTAGCTTTGATAGAAAAATTGATTATGAAGTTTGAGAGTTAAAAAACCCCCTCACCTGGTGATCAGCCAAGTGAGGGGGTCACTTTGTTCAAGCTCTCTGATCAGGAGAACAGAAACAGGGTGAACTTATCGCAGTGACAAGAAGCCACCATCATGTGAATTGTCTTCATCAACAACCATTAGGTTTAAACCAAGATCTAAGTTTACTGCAGATAAGAATGAATTTTCTTCATCAGAAGCATTTGCTCCTCCTGCAATACCTAAATCTGTAGCCACACCAAACTCATCTTCTGATAGACCTACATCAAGCGTGTTCGTAATGTCAGTGAATAAAGAGGAAGAAGAGTCTTCATCTTCGTTAGCAAAATTGAATCCAAGGTTTGTTGCGTTTGACAGTTGACCTGCCGCTTCGTCTTCATTTCCAAAGAAAGAGCCAGATAGGTCGTTCATCAAAACACCATCAACTAGTGTTGAAGAGTCTTCATCTTCAAAACCAAATCCAAAGTTACCACCAGTCACTGCATCAAATGAACCTGCTACTTCGTCTTCGTTAGCTGTGAATGAACCCATGATGTCATTCATTACGTTTCCGTCTGCGAATGCACGATTGTCATCTTCTTCAGCTACTAAAGCGAATCCAGCGTCTGTTTCGTTCGAAACGTCTGCATTTACTTCATCTTCATTGATTGCAACGTCTGCGTCCGCATCATTTGATACTGCTCCGCCGACTGCTGCTGATCCGTCTTCGCCTTCAACTGCAGCTCCGACTTCTGCATCTGTTTCGTTCGAAACGTCTGAACTTACTTCGTCTCCAGTGATGGCAACGTCTGCGTTTGCATCATTTGATGCTGCTCCGCCGACTGCTGCTGATCCGTCTTCGCCTTCAACTGCAGCTCCAACTTCTGCGTCTGTTTCGTTCGAAACGTCTGCATTCACTTCATCTTCATTGATTGCAACGTCTGCGTCCGCATCATTTGATGCTGCCCCGCCGACTGCTGCTGATCCGTCTTCACCTTCAACTGCAGCTCCGACTTCTGCGTCTGTTTCGTTCGAAACGTCTGCATTCACTTCGTCTTCATTTGTAGAAACAGTAGCCTCTGCATTGTTCACAGCTCCTACGCCTGCTTCGGCACTTCCTTCTTCACTTTCAGTTGCCACTTCACCTACAACACCAGTTTCTGCTTCCGCATCTACTGTAGATTCTTCATCTGAAGAACTAGTGCTGATGTCTAGTGAGTTTAAGATATCAAGCGCTTTTGATCCTTCGTTGTCCTCAAACACGGAGACGTCATCTAGTAAAGAGCCTCCAAGTAAAGAATCGTTTTCAGCCGCTGAAGCGGTAGTTCCTGCAAGTAAAGTTCCTAAGGCAATAGTTCCTGCTAATGTTAGTGTGCGTACTGTATGTTTCATAATCAATTCTCTCCTTCTTTTTTCGTTTTAAATGAGTGTGTTAGTCATTTCGAAAAAAGAAGAAACTTGCGGTGGTGGGGACGGCGGCGCATGGCTCCATTGATCTGATAGTGCATATACATGTCTGATAAAAGATACTTTTGCAAAGTAGTTGTAGACCTCTTCATCCGATACCGTAGCTATATAACTACCGCCACTAGATGCTAGAGGCGTAGATAGTCCGGTAAGGCTTGAAGATGAAGAAATACCTGTTGTGAAATCTTGAGATTTCGCTTGTTGAAGCTTTTCTAAAGCGACATCTACTCCACCTGAGTTTTGATTTGTAGAACTATTAGGTAGCTCGTTCAATTCGTTAGAAATGAAAGGTTCAAGTTCAACCTTCACTGGCTCCTCAGGTAAAGAGATAGCTTGCGAAGATAGTGAAACCTCTTCTATCGAAATTGCCGGAGTAGAAGTGACAGGTTGTTGTTGATCTGTCTGATTTCCTTGCTCAGTTACAGGGTTTGTCTGAGCCACTTCTTCTTCCGTCTGATCGGGCGATGGTGTTTGAACTACTGGAGTTTCAATCTCTAGTTCTGTCTCAACTGGATCGATATCTGTTGAGATGATTGGAGTTGAAACGTTCACTTCAGGGTCTTTGACATCAATTTCTGTAGAGACAATCGGAGTAGAAATTTCCACCTTTGTCTCTTCAGTCACCTTTACTTTTGCCACTGGAGTTTTCGCTTCGATTCCTTCCTTCGAAGAAACTGTTGCTTCAACTACCTCTTTTGTAGCTTTAATTTCAAGACCTTGCTCTTCTGTAGCGGAAACTTCTGCCACAGGAGTTGAAACTTCAATACCTTCTGAAGTATCCACTTCACTATCTGCTACTTCAACTTTTACATCAGGTGTCACTTTTTCTACTGTGCTAGTCGTATCTTCCACGACTTCTCCAACAGTCTTTCCAACAGAAGATAATAGTCCTTCTGCTGAAGCGGCCTGTGGAATAAACCCAACAGCTGATGCTGCTAGTAATGTTGTCAGTATGAATTTCCGCACGCTGTCGTTCACCTCCCTTCACGAGAGTTTTTTTACATGACAGAGAGCTAACGAAGAAACGTGGGAGATGGATCACTAAATATCAAAATTTTATTAGGTTTACTATCTCGAAACTGAGGGAATCCATGAAGCTAACACCAATTTTAGGAGGCGTTTGGATGGGAAAATGGATCGAAGTCGAACAAGATGTACAGGTTTATGTAGAGGATATTGGCCAAGGTGAACCTGTCGTATTTATTCATGGATGGCCACTTAGCAACAAATCTTTTGAAGGACAAATTAGTGCGCTAGCAGAAAACGGCTACCGCTATATCGGGATTGATTTGAGAGGATTAGGGAAATCAGATCGACCATGGAGCGAGTACAACTACGACATGGCTGCTTCGGATGTAGACAAAGTAGTCACCGAACTTGAATTAACAAACTTTGTGCTTGGTGGATTTTCAATGGGAGGTCCCATCTCCATTCGCTATATCACAAATTATGGAGCAGACAAAGTGAAACATTTGTTATTGATGGGTGCTGCTGCTCCACGATTTACACAAGCAGAAGGTTTCGAATTTGGAATGAAACCAGAAGAAGTGGACGACATCATTGCCAACATTGAAAAAGATCGACCTGGTTTTATAGAAGAATTTTCAGGGATGTTTTTTGCAAAAGACCATTCAGAACCATTCATGAAGTGGTTCCAATCGCTAGCGTTAGAAAGCTCTGCACACGGAACTATAGGGTATGCGAAGGCGCTCCGTGATGAAGAACTGCGCAAAGAAACAAAAGCCCTATCACTCCCTGTCACTCTATTCCACGGAGCAAAAGATGAAATTTGCCCAGTCGAACTTTCGCATTGGATGAATGACACTATTGCCAACTCGACTTTAGTGACATTCGAAGAAAGCGGTCACGGAATGAATGTCGATGAGAAAGATAAGTTTAACGAAGAGCTTTTAAAATTATTGAAGTAACAAAAAGGATCCCTTGGGATCCTTTTTTAAATGCCATTTGTATTCATCAGGACGATTCGCCAACCGTCAGGATCTTCAATCGTCTTACCTCGTTCAGCCCAGTAAGGGTTCTCAGGCTCCACTACTGGATACCCCATCTCTTCGAGGCGATTTACAATAAGTTCTATTTGTTTCTCGTCAGGCATATAGAACACCAAAAGATTGTCATGAGTCGGTGCAGGACATGGACTTCCATCAACATGCTGGGTGAACTCTAAGTGATAGCCTTTACCAGGCAATCCAATCATCAGCCCATCGTACCCCTGATGATTTTCAAAATGTTCTACCACTTCTAGTCCAAACCCATCCACGTAAAACTCCTTTACTTTATCCAGTTGATCCGTCGGTCGTGCCATGCGGACCTGGACTACTTGCATTCCACTATTCCACATTCAAATCTCCACCTTGCTTTTCCTATCAAGTATAGGGAAAACAGTAAGAATTGAACTCGGTCAATGGGAGGAATGTGAGGCGAACTCTGACTCCATCACCGTACGAATCACTTGCTCAACAAGTCGAGGCGTCTCAACAAATGCACTACGTATGTGGAGGCGTTCCGTTCGTTTATGCGCATCTTTACCAAATGGGCCGACGTTCAATACGGGTGCTTGGAGACGTTCCATATCTTTGAAAGGGATCGAGTAGGTGTCGTTCCACACGGGAGTATTTGCTTCATAAGCCCCCCATCCAGTTGCGTCCCCCGTGTAATTCACATAACTAAGATCCGAAATCCCGTTGAAATAATGGACTTGATCCACCTTCAAATCAAACTCCTCTTTAGCCACTTTTTGCACACTCGCGATACAAACTTTTACTAGCTCTTCCTCTGTCGAATTCACCGCTGGATAATAAGGTGGCGTGAACATCAGAACGATTGCAGGAGCAAGCTCTGGACAGCGCGTCAATAAGGCTTTTGCAATCTGTATAGACATTTCACGATCGTCGTGTTCTTTCACAGAAATGCATTGATTTTTGATTTCTTGAACAACCTCTCCACCAAGCTTTTCAATAGCATAGCTTAAAAGCGCCTCATACCGTATGACTCGGACGTTCCCTATTGGAGTGACCGCTTCTCTCTCGCTGACCATAGCAATCCATTCATTGATCTCATCTGCCGCTGTTAGTGCGACCTTTTCGAACTGGTCCATCACATCCGCTGCACTTTGATTCATGGTGAATACGTTGTAGAGCGCAGAAGTTAAAAATGGTGTCTGTGTCGAGTACGCTTCTCGTAAATCTTTTAAATGCAACGTGACCGGAAGCGGTGTTGTCTCGCCGTAAACGGTCTCTTTAAACATCGGGTTCATTTCCATACGACGGGTCATCATCGCTGCGAGAAGACTCGATGTCATCCCACTCATTGGCTCTCCGACATGTGTCTCTTTCCCGAAGAACAATGCGGACGGCATGATTTTGCCGATAGATCCGGAATACACTTTATATGCTGTGTCGGTCGGATTCAGTGAAAAGACCGGCTCGCCGTTTAAAAATAGACCATAATGAAGGTCCTTCTCTTGTTGCCATTTTGCAAGATGCGTCACTGCAGCGCGCATACCAGCAGAGTTCACTTCTTCATCAGGTACAGTTAGCAGTACCAAGTTGATCGGCCACTCTTCTAGAAGTGCTTTTTCGACCATTGCCATATGGATAGCAAGACCTGCTTTCATATCCATCGTGCCACGGCCCCACAAATAGTCACCTGACTGAAGATCTTTCTTTGCATCTTCTGATAACGATTCTAGATGATGATGAAACGTTTCTCCTAGTTGCGAAGGTTGATAAGCAAATGGAGCAAGTTCTCCGTATTCTTCAATTCCTACCGTATCAAAATGGCTAATGAGTACGATGGTCTTTGTCGCTTTTGGATGAACAGTGAGAGCTGCGACAAAGTGTCGACCTTCTCCTGCCTCTCCTAAGACTAGTTGCTCCGGATGTTTTTGAAAGTAGTCCAGTTTCGTTAGTTTTTCTGAAACTTGATGGGCAAATTCGATTTCTCCGGCAGTCGTGCTGCGGCTGTCCCAGCTGACGAGCTCTTCAAGCAGAGCCTGCAAGCTTTCTGGTGTCTGCCATTGTTGCATATAGCTATCTTCCTTTCGGCTTTGAGTTCTATAGCAAGCATAATGAAGAAACCCTATTTTGTATAGTCAAGCAACAGAAAAGGAGCCTATCGACGGATAGACTCCATAACGTTTAGTTCCCGAAAATCATAGTTGCCCACTGCGGGTTATCGATAAATGGATTGCGGTTCCCTTGTTTTTCAAAGATGCGCTGGTTGCGGCGTTCTTCTGCTGCATCCACCGGATCCATTGCGTGCCACTCCAGTAACACAGAACGTTTCCCGTGGTAAGGAGCTGTCCCGTTGTTCACGAGCTCATTCAATTCCAAGTCGAGTTGATCCCCAGTCTCGTAACGTGTCGCCATATAGAACAGAATACGTGCAACGTCCCCTTTTACACGGTCAGACGGTTCAAACGAATCGCCATCTTTTTGACAATCTGAACAGTTGATGACGCTTGTCCCGCCCCAGTCGAAGTCAAGACTACCGCGTGCACCGTTCACTTGAACGTCTGTAGCACGAAGGTGATGAAGATCTGTTCCTGCCCCAGTCGTCGTACCAAAATTCCCGTGAGACTTCGCCCAGACGTGTTCACGGTTCCAGTCTCCCAGGTTACCCCCATTCAATGATTTCGAACGAGAAACACCACTATAGAACAATAAGACATTCGACGTGTTATTTGGGTCTTCATCTGTATACTTGAGTGCATCCCAAACCGCATCGTACGAAAGCTTTGTATGGTTGTCGATAATATCGTTCAAGCGTGTTTTCAAAGCGTTACCCGTCAATCCTGAAACACCTGTATAGTAGCCATTTGCATCATCAATCGTACCTGGGTCACCCGTTGGAGGTGGTGTCACAGTCCCCCCGTCTTGTTGGTGAGCACCTAGGTATGTAAACGTGTCGATCGAGTAAGCAACCCACTGAGCAGATGGATCGAATGTATTGGTGGTCGTTGTATCTCCCGATGTAACAGTAGATTTACGCACTAATGTTTTGTCAGCCGTAGATACTCCATTCACTGTCCATGCAGTCCCTGGGTCCACTCCGACCTGACCGAATGAATCGATGACTGTGCCATTCTTTTTTAAGACAATCGTGTCGTCCCCGTTATGTTGAATCGTTGTAGAAGCAAGATCTCCTTTAGAGGAGATTCCTGTTACTGATGAAGGATTGTAGACAACAAAGACGTCCCCTGCTGCTACTGTTCCTGATAAATTGAGTGTTGCAGAAACTGCTGTCGAGCCGTTTTGGTGATAGGCAAGTTGATACCCTGATAAATTGATCGATTGGCTTGTTCCGTTATAGAGCTCAAGAGCCTTATTGTTCCCCGAGCCTTCGATGTATTCCGAGATTAACAAATCTGTTGTTTGAGCAGAAACTGGCTCTCCTGATTGAACTCCTGGAAATACGAGTGCTGCTGCCGCTAGTGTCAAAACACTGCGTTTCATCCATTTTTTTATCCATGTACTACGTTTCATTCTCCCGCTGCCTCCCCTGGCAAACTGTAATGGTCTTGCAAGTAAAATCGCGATTTGACTTCAGTATACCGAGGAATTGTAAAGAAGAAATGAAGGAGGGCAAAAATGCGGAAGAAGTCAGGGGAAAGTGAAATCGGAGTGGTTTTCTTGGTCTAGGTTGTGTGAAACATAGTATGGAATTGGTGGGCTAGTTCCCGAGGTTTTGGAAGTTTGATGGATGGTTCGGAGAGAGTGGTGTTGTCCTCGTAAGTGACTTTGTTGTCCAAGTAAGTCCCGTTGAAGTCCGAGGAACCTCCCCTCTTGTCCTGAAATAACAAAAAGAGGAAGCCGAGGCTTCCTCTCCTAACTAAAACGCAACTTCTTCCCCTATGTCTTCCACAACCGCTTTGTCGTAAACACCTTTGGCCACCGCCAAATCAAAATGAGCAGCACCCACACATTTAAAGAAGGTGATGGAGTCAGGATCTCTGCTAAATCCTTCAACTACCAATTGATCTAATGTCCCAGTGATTTTGTCAAAAGACCAAATGCCTGCTTCCTCTGCAGCAATCAATTCTCCCGCTTCGGCTTGGACACCTTCTAAATCATCAACGAAAAGTGCATCCACTTTAGGGATCAAGTCTACAGGAATTTCTCGCATCTCAGGCAAGTAACTGCCGACACCTATGATATGCGTCCCCGGCATTACCATGTCAGCCTCAAAGACATCTTCTGTAGAACGTGTGGCACAACAAACGACGTCAGCTTGTTCTACTGCTCTACGAACGTCCGATTCCACGACAACTTTCGCTCGAATTCCAAATTGCATCAGACGCTCGGCAAATGCTACAGCTTTTTCTGGAGTTCGATTGACTAAAAGAATATCTTCTAAAGGCAACACTTCAACAAGGCCCACAACCTGCTCGAACGCCATAGCTCCCGTCCCAATAACCGTCAACACGCGGCTATCTGGTCGAGCTAAATGTTTTGCTGAGAGCGCGCTAAGTGCACCCGTTCGAAGTCTTGTCAGATAAGAGCCTGCTACCAAGCCCACATGGCGACCGGAGCGAATCTCAGTAAGTAAGATGGCCCCTTGCGTAGTAGGCAATCCACTTCCCGGGTTGTCTGGAAAGATGGAGACGATTTTCACTGCCGCCATCTCGTCTCCATTTGAACTCGGCATATACAGCACAGACCCGCTCTTTTTCTTCACATCGATCGCCGTTCGATGCGGATTCACCGATTGGCCTTTGTTGATGCGAAGTAGCATCTGCTCAACGTCACGCAAGGCATCTTTCATGGTGTAAACTTTCTGAATGGTACGATCTTGAATGATACGCATACGTCACTTCCTTTATTAGTTTACAGCCGGTTGTTGAATACGACCCTTCACAGCCCAGATGGCGAGTAACGAAACAGCTGCCGTGAACATGATGTAAAGTGCCACTGGTACATACGAATTTTCAAAAGCAGAGAGTAGAGCCGTAGCTACTAGTGGGGCTGTACCACCAGCTACTGCTGCCCCTACCTGATAGCCAAGAGTAACGCCTGTGTAGCGAACTTTCGCATCAAAAATCTCTGAGAACATCGTCCCGAGAACCGCAGTAATAGGAGACCAGATGATCCCTAATCCAATTACTGTTGCAACAACTAGTAGTAAGACACTGCCTTGGTGGATCAACCAGAAGTACGGGAATGCGAAAGCCATCATCGCGACGGTTCCAGCAATGTACATCTTTTTACGGCCAATACGGTCAGATAGACTTCCCATGATCGGAATCAAAATCGTTGTTACGATGGTTGCAATCATGACTGCACCAAGTGTCGCAGAACGCGAGAAACCAAGATTCGTCGTTGCATACGATACGATAAACGTACTGAAGATGTAGAATGGTGCTGTCTCAACGACTTTGGCACCAATCGTGATCAAGACTTCTCGCCAGTAGTAACGAAGCGTATCTACAATCGGAAGCTTTGGCATGTCGCCACTTTCTTGAACAGCTTTGAACTCAGGTGTTTCATCAATGCCTTTACGAATCCAAAGACCGAAAATAACTAATAGAGCACTAAAGATGAACGGTACGCGCCAGCCCCATGACATGAATGCCGCTTCTGGCAACAAGTTCATGATCCAAAGCGCTAGTGTCCCCATCACCATACCGATAGTGACACCCATCTGAGGGATAGAACCGAACAATCCTCGGTGTTCAACAGGAGCATATTCCGTTGCTAATAGAAGAGCTCCCCCCCATTCTCCACCAATTCCGAGACCTTGAATCAAGCGTAATGTGATTAATAGGATAGGTGCAGCTACTCCAATCGCTTGGTATGTAGGTAAAATCCCCATTGCAAAAGTGGCAGCTCCCATTAAACTGAGCGTCAGTACTAATGTCTTTTTACGTCCAATGCGGTCTCCGATGTGACTGAAAATGACGCCACCAAATGGGCGAATAAAGAACGACAATGCAAATGATGCATACGCTAGAATGAGTCCGACTGTCGGATCTCCACTTACAAAGAATAATTGATTAAAGACAAGTGCAGCCATCGTTCCATAAAGAAAGTAATCGAACCATTCGATAGAACTTCCTACTAAACTGGCGATGAGTACTCGTCGGTTTGTTTTATTGATCATACAGGTTCCCCTTCCATCCCCTAAAATTGAAGTATTACTTCAATTTAAAGTTTAGACAAGAGATAATATTCTGTCAATACAGTTTTTGTTGACAACATTTGGAGGGGCAACTCACAATGGATGGAAAGGGGGATTTATTTTGATTGGATCTCGTTTAAAAGAATTACGCAAACAACAAAAAATGACGTTAAAAGAATTAGCCGAAGGTGCGGGAGTCTCTATCAGCTTTCTCTCTCAAGTGGAGCGAGGAAAGTCGAGCGTAACACTCGAATCCCTGCGTAAAATATCGGAAGTGCTTGGGGTGAATCCAAGTGTCTTCTTCGCTGGAACAGAAAAACGCACGGATGATGTGGCATTTTTCTATGAAGATTTAGCGACTTCTGTCAAGAATCCAGAGTTTCACCCAATTTTAGTAACACTTCAACCTGCGCAAAGTGACGGCCAACCATTTCGTCACACCGGTCATGAATTTGTTTTTGTTTTAGAGGGCAGCTTGACCCTCAAGCTTGGAGCTGAGGAACTTACTTTAACAGAGCAGCAGTCTCATTTCTATTCAGCAGATCAAGAGCACTATTGGTACAATTATACAGATAAGCCGATTCGGTTCCTCGCGGTCTCATCTAGATAAAGCAAAAAGGCAGCCCACTTGTGGCTGCCCTTTTTTAACAAGCTTCAACAGCCTGTTCATAATCTACTTTTGCTTTTTCAAGCCCTTGCTCTACTTGTCCCCGTTGCATCTGCAGATTGCCAATAACTCGAGCTAGTTTGCTTTGAGTTTCCTCGACCTTTGTGATGGAATCATTGATTCGATTGTGAATCGACCACTCCGAAAAAATATCATCGAAGAAATAGTCGGCAAATGTTACAAAGGACCCGCGTTCCACAAAAAGTCCTTCTGTGACTCCTTGCTGCACATCTGTCAGCTCAGCTTCAAAGCGTTGCAGATTTAATTGTGCTTCGTGAAGCGCACTTTCCGACTTATCTAAGTCGTCATGCTTCATCATCGTAACAATCATGCCACCACCTAAGAACGTATCCCAAGTGGACATTCCATGTGCATCGTTCAGTTTCTTCAAAGCTTGACCTAGTGAACGTTCCGCAGCTCGACCAGCAAAAATTGCCTCATCAAGCTCGGTGAGCAATGACTGGTATTCTGAAATATGCTCAAGTCGACTTTCGATTTCTCCATATAAAGCACCATCTTGTGCTTTGACCCACTGTTCTTTTTCCTTCAAAAACGTTTTCCACTCTGTTTCAGCATGCTGAACTGTCTGTAACTTCAGTTCGAGTACTGCTGCATCTTCTCGTAAATCGCGAAGCATGGAATCATGTTCATTCAGCTTCAGTTCCGCTTTAGCAGCATCCTCAAATTCTTTTTCTCGAAGCTCGTCATGCGTTCCTCGCCATTTCCGAATCACATTGATGAAAGAGAACCGGTCCATCTGATGAAGCTCAAATTGCTCTTTAGAAAATTCTTTTTCTAGTTCTTGTTTTCTCTTCTCGTGTTGTGAGATCTGTTGCAGAACCGTATATAACGTTCTTTCTAACCGTGCCTTTTCATCGTAATTCGCACGTAACTGCAGTTGTTTTTCTACTAAACTTGATTCCATAATCCCATCTCCTTGAACGTGTCTAGCTCTTTTACGAACAAGAAGACAAAAAGTTTCCAGTTGTTATCGTTTCGCAGCAGAAATAGCCGTGACCAATCTGTCGATATGCGGAATCATTCCAGTAGGGTTTTGATCTGTTAAAATCGAGAAGATCAGCTCTTCATCTTCTCCAGTAAGAGTGTATCCAGACAACGATTTTACGTTATCCAGACTCCCCGTCTTCGCAAGCACTCGACCCTTAGTTGCGGAGCCCGTCAATCGGTAGCGCAGCGTTCCGCCTATCAGACGATCGGAATTTCCTGCAACCGGTAACGAATATTCAAAACCAGGATACCAAGGCTCGTTGCGTACTTTAAAGAGCAGGAGACTGACTTGATCGGAAGTCAGACGGTTGCGGTAAGACATGCCTGAGCCGTCAATTAGTGTCCAATTGTCCATCGACAGGCCGATGCTCTTCCCATAGTCTTTCACTGCTTGAATTCCTGCCGGCCAGCTTCCCGTACCTTTTTTCACAGCGCCGATTTGTTTTGTAAAGTGCTCCGCCATGGAGTTATTGCTGAGCTTCATATAGATAGGCATGAGAGATTTCAATGTATCTGATTTTGTCTCAGCCACTTTAATAGCAGATGAAGGAACCGTTGAACTAATCAGCTGACCGTAGCCTGAGCCAAATGAAATCCCTTCTGCTTGAAGAGCTTTCTTGAAGACATCTAGAGCATATCCTGCTGGATTCACCACAGAGATCCATTCCTTTTTGGTCGATGCCCCTACTGGAATATTTCCAGTAATCACAATGGTATTTGCCCCCAAATTCCTAGTGATTTTTAAAGTGTTTGCTGAACCGCTGGATACTGTCTTCGCCGAATTCGAAACGGTCATGACAGATGTGTATGGTTCAAGTGACACTTTTGGTTTAGAACCCGATGACGTAGGACTTGCGGATACAATGACCGAACCGGCATCAAAATCTTTATTTGGAGCGAGCGTAAGTGCCATCGTCTGTGCGGAATAATAGTAAGGTTCGTCTTCAGGCTGCATCTTGTCTGCATAACGGACACTGTCATACCAAGAACTGTCTCCAACTACATTCCCATTAATCTTCGTGACACCCTTAGCTTTTAATTGACGGGCCAAGTATTCCAGGTCACTCTTCAATAATGTAGGATCCCCTTCACCCTTCAAGTAAATATGTCCTCCAAGTGTCCCACTTTTAATCGAGCTGTTTGTCCAAAGAGATGTCGTAAAACGGTAGTTTTCGCCAAGTAGTTCTAGCGCCGCCGCGCCAGTCATCAATTTTTGATTGGAAGCTGGAGTCACTGGATTGTACCGTCCATACGAATAAACGACTTGGCCAGTTGCAGCTTCTCGAATGGTGATGGATGTATTTGACGATTCAAATGCCCATGTTCCTACTTCTTTACTTGCCGCGCTCTTGACGTAGCTGTAATCTACTGGATCTGGTTTTGGTTCTGGTTTAGGTTCAGGAGGCAATACATCTATACCTTCAGCAGGTCGAAACGTCTCATCTAAAACACGTGCCAAAAAGGCTGCAAAATGTTCTCGCGATACAGGATCGAGTAGACCAAAGTTTCCGTCCCCATAACCCAGTGTGATACGTTCATTAACGAGTATCGATACATATGAATAGAACACGCTAGTTGATTTGACATCCCGGAAGTAACTCGCTTCTTTGCCCGAGCTTGTTAAGTCATATGTTTCCGTGAGAATGACCGCTAGTTCACCACGAGTCAATTTGCCATTCGGATCGAAATAGCGAGAACCGTCTTTTGTTACTTTTCCGCTAATGATACCCAGTTCCACTGCACGAGCTATTTCGTAGTATCCTTTTGACGCTGGTGTAACATCTGTAAATCCTGGATCTTTAACTGTACTAGTAAAATCATCGATATCTCGGATGAGCATTTGTACAGCATGTAACCGACTAACGGATTGTTTCGGCTTATATGTACTATCTGGATAACCGGCAATGATCTGTCGATCGGTCAAAAAGTGAATCTCATCTGAGAACCCACTTACATCTTTAAAATGATCCGCCGAGGCAACTGGAGCTACTACGAAAAACATCGCTATAAGAATTACCACTAAACGCTTGTACATGAAGACCTCCCAAAATTTAGTATTACTCAAATCATACTAAATATACCTTTTTAAAACACCGCTACAATAGACCCAAAAAAATCCAGCCAAAATTGGCTGGATTTCGAATTGGCAAGATTACTTACCACAACATTTTTTGTATTTTTTCCCGCTACCACATGGGCAGGGCTCGTTTCGTCCTACAGCTTTTGTTACAGGTGTCGCAGCTGCAACAGGTTCGTTTCGAGAGATATCATTAGGTGCATGACCTTTCAAGAGCCAACGAGGAGTTGAATTCGCAAGTTTTGTGACGTAGCTAGTAAACTCTGCCGCCTCCGCCTTCGAAGAAAACTCAAAAGACTCCACAAGGTTCTGAATCACTTCATGGAAAGTTAATTCGTTCCGAATATCGATGACTGTTAGCCCTAACAGATCTTGTACGTCCTCTTTAGCAACTCGGAATGTTTTCACTAAGTACTTTTCAAATCGTTCATATTCTTTCGTCTTTGCAAGTTCTCCTCGTTTTCCAAGTTCCAGTAACTGTTCTTTCGTAACTGGTACCGGTTTGATAGACGGCCGTGCATCTATTCCTGCAAGCATCTCTTCAGGCTCATCTACCATCAAGTCAGAAATCCAGTTGTCCGTGACTTCAAAGTAATCTTCAAACTCATTAAACTCCATTATCAGTCTCGTCACGGTAGAGCCTTGAAGGCGTTGATTGACCATTCCTAATGTCTCAAGCTTTTCATAGAGCTCTGTCCATCTTAGTACACCAAAGGTTTCAAGAAGTCCTTTTGTAACGAAGATCAGTTCGTCATTCTCTTTGATGATTCGCTGAGCGTCCAAATCTTGCGCTGCTTCAAGAATCCGTGAGCGATACTCATCCGGCATCACCACTACTTGTTTGCCTTCAAAATTTGTAGGAAAGGCAAGGGAAGTTTTCATATACCAGCCGATTCGCAGTCTATTGGCATGCGCATACTCCATATATCCTGACTTTGCCATACGTTTAAGCTCGTCGAAGCGGACACGGTCCATCATCTGCATCGCTCCGTCAAAAAGCAGTTGTTGTTCCTCCACTAAAACTTCAATCAGTTTCGGCTTGTTCAGCTTGCTGACCCCTTTAATATCAGCAAATTTTCGAATCTTATCTAACTCATATTTCGTTACGGTCGGTAAGATTTCGTTTAAAGTATAATCCATTTCATGTGCAGTCATCATTCTCATCCTTTTATCGAATTCATACGTTCATGTCTTGCTCCACTCTCTAGTATACTCGATTTTCAAGAGGTCTGACATGTTAGTTTCATTTCGATTTGATGACGAAAGACTTTCTTGTACTAGAGTGACAAAGTTAGACAAAAGCATTATACTGAAATCACATGTAAAGACAGTTTCTCAGCCTCGGTGATTGACCACGTTGCCTGTGTCACGGAAATCTATCATTTCCACATGAGGAAGGAGCGGCTTATGAATTCACATGAGTTGAGAGAATGGATGGACACACACGGTATTATCAATAGGACAATTTCTGGTTTTTGGAATTACTTATACTCGTTTAAAAACGAAGAGCCTCTTCAATTTGAGATTAATTATCCTTCGATGGAGATGGATCAACTTGAACCACAATTGAGTTCTGTCTCTTTTACGATGAATTACCAATACGAAGAACGCATTGAGCTAGTGACATGCGCTTTGCTCATTAAATACAAAGACAAAAAAGTAGGCATGTATGAGTCGCTGTATTCTCTTGCAGGTGACGATTTAGACGATTTCTTAAAAATCACGTACCCGAGCAGTTTGCCTGCATAATAAAAAGGCCCATGAGGCCTTTTTTTATTTTGTATGAAAATGAATGGCATCGCGTAGAAACTGGGTTGCTCCGTCACGGTGTTTATCATAATAGGCTGTAAACCGTGGATCTGCTACATACATTTCAGCAAGCCCTAGATGTGCTTCTTTTGAGTACGATGGCCAACTATAGCACAACCACTTCTTATGCAATTCGACCGCTTGTTTTGCATGCTCTCCCTCACTATCGTTTTCATCCATAGCTTGCATTAACTCTTGAATGAATGTAGCTTCGGTTTCCTGCATTTGTTGAAATTGCGATTCTGTAAGACCCATCATTTTGTCAGTACTAGAATCAACTACTTCATCCCCGTACTTCTCACGCACTTCTTTTCCATACTTTTGTTCGTTTTCTTCAATCCATGTCTTCTTCAATCCTTCAAATTTTTCTGAGTGACTCATTTTTCTTCCACCTTTCTTTTCTTCTATGGTTTTGGTCAGCGTTTCTATTACTACTTGTAACCGAGACTGCTTTTCTTGCAAAGCGAGTAAGTGTGTTTCAAGTCGATTCACATCTTGTTGTGACTCCTCTAGCAATTTCTCAATTTCTTGAAGAGGGACATCTAGTTCTTTATAAAAAAGAATTTGTTGCAGGCGATCCACTTCAGCCTCACCATACAGACGATATCCCGCTACTGTAAAATCGCTTGGCTTAAGCAACCCCAATGCATCATAATGCCGTAGGGTCCTTGTGCTGACACCGGATAGATCAGCTAATTGCTTGATAGTGTAGTGCATCTTTCACCACCTCCTTAAACAGAGTTTAAACGTTGACGTAACGTTAAGGTCAAGTGATTTATAGAAGATTTTTAGGTTGGCACGATTCATCCCATCCATACCGAAAATCTCCATAAAAAACAGCCCTTGCATCCGCAAGGGCCCTAAGTCATCATTCCATCTCTAAATGTGGCTTGGCTTTTCGAATCGCATAGCGATTCAGCTCTCGAAACAGCTGATTGAACTGCTCTCGGTTTTCTGAGAATTGAATTCCATAATGCGTAAACTCGGGATGAACCACTTTTCGAATCACAGTACCTGGCACGGAAAATGGTACAGAGTTTAATTTAAAATCCAAAAAAAGTCTCGACTTTGTCGAGAAATCTAAGTCACTCTCTACTAGAGCTCCTTGTGAACTTACGTCAACTAGGCGTACAGTGACTCCACCCTGTCCTAACAAAGTCATTTTCCCCCAAACGGTTTCGCTAAATGAAACCCGAAACAGTTCTCGGCGATTCTCTCTAGATTGCACGCCTACCCTCTCCTATCTACTAATATCCCTTTTAATTCGCCTATTAAAGCCAGCATCTCTAGATGCGTTGCCTCATTTGTTAAAACCTTTTGATACATCTCCACAAGCTTGGCATCTACGATCCGCACAATCTGCTGCTGATTTCCGTTGCGCAGACTGCTTTGCTCTACTACCGAATAGGCCTGATGTGAAAGTTCTTCTACCACTTGTTTCACAGCTTGTTTGTACCGATAGAAAGCCTCCATCGTCTTGGATTCCGCAAATTGACTACCACAATTATCCAACTCTTCAAACAACCTGTCAAGAAGGTTTTCAGATTGTTTCGTCTGTTTGACAGCTAAAAGAGTACCAAATTTTGTACTAGCTAGTTGCGAGGTTCGGGAAGGGTCAGGAGCTACTAGACGAGATGTTTGAAATGGTTGTACTTTCATGAGCGTCTTTCCTTTCGAGCCATGTAGATCAATAAGTTGATTTCGCTCTGTGGGCGTCCTAGCTGTTCGGCTATTACTGCTGCTGATTGACCTTGCTGATCCATAGTAAAAATCTGGTCGATGACCTCATTAGTGGGCTCAGAAATTGAAACAACTTGAGAATCAGCTTGTTCAGTTTTTGTAACATGCTCTAAAGGACGCGACTTTTCCTGAACTTCAAACTTTTGGAGACTGGTCAGTGACTCACTACGAGGAGCAACCAAGGCTTCCACAGTTGCCAACAAGTCTGCATTTTTTTCATCCATTGCTTCTATATATAGGGCTAGTTGCTGTTCTAGCTCGATTTGATAGCGCTGCATTTTCTTCACCTGCACAACTAAATAAGCAGTAGTAGCGGAAAGAGCGATGATGGCAAGCATCCAGATAGGTTCCATAACTAGTCTCTCCTAATATTCGAGTACGTCGTAAACTGATTGTCGGAGTCGTGCCATCGCTTTCGAATGTAACTGGGAAACTCGTGACACACTGACTCCTAAAATTTCAGCGATTTCTGTAAAGCGCATCTCTTCTTGATAGGCCAGAGCTACGACAAGTTTTTCTTTTTCGGGCAAGCGATGAATGGATTCCTCTATTTGAGAAAACAAGGCACTACGCACCAAGGTCTTCTCGGGATTAACAGGCTGATTGATGGCAACCTCAATATCTATCTCTGCTTCCTGAAAGGTTTCTTGATGAATACTACTTACTACGGCGAGAGAAGAATGCCGAACGACTCGTTTCACTTCAGCAACATGCATCTCTAAATAGTCGGCCACCTCTTCATCCGTCACTTCTCTTTGATGAATTTGTTGAAGCTTGATAGTGGCTCGGTCAATTTTTTTCACTTGATCTCGAAGACCCCGAGGCAACCAATCCAGTTTTCGAAGACCATCTAAGACGGCACCTTTGATACGCCAAGTGGCATACGTCTCAAACTTTGTGGAAAACGAAGTCTCATACTTCGTCAAAGCATCCAATAGTCCGTGTAGTGCCAAACTTCGAATCTCATCTCGTTCTACTGTCGGGGGCACCTGAAGACTGATTCGGTGCGTGACATAGTCTACAAGAGGCATGTACCGTTCTACGAGCACGTTGCCAAGTTCCGGGTCTTGAGATGCTTGCCATTCGATCAATTGCAAAGTTTCCTCTTGTACCGCCATGTCCTGCACCTCCTTAGTTCATTGTCATCCATTTTTTAAAGAAACCTGAGATTCCTGTAGTTTGGTGGACTGGTTCCCCAAGCAGTTGATGAGCAAGCCGTTCTATCGAGCGAGAGGTTTGGCTCCTCGGAGCATACATCAAATAGGGCGTTTGTAATTTAATCGCTTGGGAGATGTCATTGTCTTTATAGACAAATCCTAGAACCGGTAAGTCCCTTTGTAAAAACTCTTTACACACTTTTTGAAACTGATGCGCCGTCTGTTTCCCTTCGGTCAACGAAGTAATCTGATTGATTACCACCCTACAAGAAAATTGCGGTTCATGGTGATGCAACAGTTTAATGATTGAGTATGCGTCAGTGAGTGCTGTCGGTTCCGGGGTTGTCACAATAAGTGTATCTTTAGCGGCTTTCAAAAAGGCCAGTTGAACTTGTGTCAGACCAGCTCCCGTATCAAGAAAGATCCAGTCAAAGCTAGCTTCAAGTTCGTCCATAGCATCGAAGAAGTGGCTTAACTCTTGCGGTCCCCACTGCAGCATCTCCGTAAAGCCACTACCTCCTGCCAACACTCGTAGACCATGTGGCCCCTGAATCATCGCTTGTTCGATGGACACGGTCCCCGCTTTGACATCCGCTATGGAATATGTGGCATTTGCACCAAGCAGCGTCTCTAAATTACCGAACCCAAAATCAAGATCTAAAATCGCAACTCGCTTCCCAAGTTTAGCTAGCGCAATGCCAAGGTTTAACGTCAAGGTAGATTTTCCGACTCCACCTTTTCCACTTGCCACTGCAACCATTCGTGAATAACGGGCTGCAGAGATTTTTGGTTCTTGCATTAAGGCTCGAAGTTGATGGGCTTGATCCACTCTAGTTGGCCTCCCCTAAAAACACTTGGCGCAATAGAGAGGAATCGAATCGCTTGATGTCTTGTGGAACATGCTGTCCAGTTGTCACATAGGCAATAGGATACGGATAGTCATGCAGCAAATTCAATAAGGTTCCTGCTTGTGACGTCTCGTCTAGCTTTGTCACTACCAAATTTGCAATCCCTACCTGTTCAAAAGCTTCAAGAAGTCTCTCGCTGTCGGCATAATTTGTCGACAACGACAGGACCAATTGCACTGTGCACTCCTCATGGCCACTGATGCGAGTCACTTCCTCAACAAATTGTTGTTGCTGGTAATTGCGCCCTGCTGTGTCAATGTAGATACGATCACAATCTTTTAACTTTTCAAGTGCCACTTCGATTTCATCTAGCTGCGTGACCACCTCAAAAGGCGCTTTTAAAATCGAAGCATAGGTCCGCAACTGTTCAACAGCTCCGATACGAAACGTATCCGTTGTAATAAACCCTACTTTTTTAGCGTTGTTGATCATCTCATCAGTTGCCCATTTGGCAAGTGTCGTCGTTTTCCCAACGCCAGTAGGTCCCGCAAAACATAGGATGCGACTCAACTTCGGCTCGGGAATGGCAAGTTGATCAAATGCAAGAGCTGCGCTAGTCATTAAAGCACTCGCTGTCACTCGCTTGTTTCCTTGTATCTTTTGGATAGCAGATGTCAAACTGTGTCTGGCTTCCGCGTGGACACCTTGCTGCTTTAAGTCCGCATCAAATTCCCCAAGCAGTTTTGGCAGTTTCGGGGCTTTCGTTTCTTCATAAATGAGCTGCTTCAATTCCCGCATTTCAACGAGCACTTTGTCGTAGCGCAAATCGCGAGCAGGCACAAGCTCTTCATTCCTCTGCTGCTCAGAAACGAGTGGATTCTCTTCTTGCTTTGGAGACAACGCGGCAACCACTTCAAGTTGTGGTTTTTTGAAGAGACGCAAAATGGCAGGCACAGGCAGTTGCTTGGTATGCAGGATGACGGCATCGGACCCTAACTCTGTACGCACTTGGTTTAATGCATCGTCGAGTGTCGCTGCACGATAGGTTTTCATTTTCATGTTAGACATTCACTCCACTCCACTGAATCACACCAATACTCTGCACCTCGAGTTGGGGTTCTAATTCGTTATAGGATAATACGGCGATATCCGCAGAAAAGCGCTCTAAGAACTGGCGCATGTAAACTCGGATACCTGGTGTTGTCAGCAGGACTGGTTGGATCCCTTGTTGCTGCACTCGCTGCACTTGTTCAACTAATGCTTCATAGATCTGTTGTGTAGATTCCGGATCGAGAGACAAGAAACTGCCTTGTTCGGTCCGTTGAATGGCATTGGCAAATCTCTTTTCTATAGATGCTCCAACAGTTATCACTTTCAGTGCTTCTCCTGCTGGAGAGAATTGTTGTGTAATTTGACGAGACAAAGCTTGACGCACATACTCTGTCAGCACATCGGTATCTTTTGTAGCGACTGCGTAGTCAGCAAGTGTTTCTAAGATAGTCGTTAAATTACGAATAGACACTTTCTCTTTCAACAGCTTGGCAAGCACTTTTTGCACCTCACCTAGAGTCAATTGCTGCGGAATCAATTCTTCCACGACTGCTGGAGAGGTCTCGCGCAAGTGATCAATCAGCCCTTTGACCTCTTCTCGTCCTATTAACTCATGAGCGTGACGCTTGATGACTTCTGTCAGATGCGTCGATACGACAGAAGGCGGATCAATAATGACATAGCCGTAGAGCTCCGCTTCTTCTTTCGTCAGCTCATCAATCCACAATGCTGGCATCCCGAACGCAGGTTCAATGGTCTCGATTCCCGTAATAAAGTCGTCTTCTTCTGACTTCAAAGCCAGATAATGGTCAATCATCAACTGACCACGAGCTACTTCGTTCCCTTTGATCTTGATACAGTACTCTTGCGGTCCAAGCTGGACGTTGTCTCGAATGCGGATGACCGGTACCACAAGACCAAGTTCTAGGGCACATTGGCGACGAATCATAATGACGCGATCCAGCAGATCGCCCCCTTGCTTTTTATCAGCTAGAGGGATGAGAGCGTAACCGAACTCAAATTCAATAGCATCCACATGTAGAAGATCAAGTACACTTTCAGGGCTCTTCATCGCATCGATATCCTGTTGTTCTGGTGTCTCGATAACCTCTGCTTGTTCTTGACGTGTTAGGTTTCGCTGTAAGAGATACCCAAGAGCGGCCATTCCAAATGCAACGGGCAGAATGAGCCATTTACTGATCGGTGTGAACACCCCGATCATAAAGAGGGTTCCAGCTACAACATAAAGCATTTTCGGGTAAGCAAATAATTGCTTTGTAATGTCGGAGCCTAAGTTGCCATCTGAAGCAGCCCGAGTCACGATGATCCCCATCGCCGTTGAAATTAAGAGCGCTGGAATTTGACTGACGAGTCCGTCTCCAATTGACAAGATGGTATATGTATTTGCTGCATCGGCTACGCCCATTCCATGGACGAGCATTCCGATAATAAAGCCCCCGATGATGTTAATGAGGGTGATGACGATTCCGGCAATAGCATCTCCTTTGACGAATTTACTCGCCCCGTCCATTGCACCGTAAAAGTCCGCTTCTTGACTAATTTTTTCACGGCGGCTCCGGGCTTCTTGGTCACTGATCATGCCTGCACCAAGGTCTGCATCGATACTCATCTGTTTTCCTGGCATCGAGTCCAAAGTGAAACGGGCTGCCACTTCAGCTACACGCTCCGAACCTTTTGTAATGACGAGGAATTGGATGATAACCAAGATGAGGAACACCAAGATCCCGATGACCGCACTGCCTCCGACTACGAAGTTTCCGAAAGTCTCAATGACTTGACCACCTGTTCGCTCGGCTAATATGGAACGTGTCGTCGAGACATTGAGTGCAAGACGGAAAAGAGTGGTTAGTAATAAAAGTGTCGGGAAAATTGAGAACTGTAGAGGTTCTTTTGTGTTCATAGCTACTAATAAAATCGTGATAGACAAGCTCAAGTTAATCATGATTAAAAAGTCTAGTAATAGTGGTGGGAGCGGGATGACCATCATGACCACAATCATGATGACAGAAACTAAGATAGCAAAATCGCGGATTTTCATGATGTGGATCTTCCTCCCTTCAGTTTCCCATTAATTCGGTACACATACGCCAAAATTTCAGCGACTGCACCGAACAATTCTTCCGGCACTGGGTCACCAATCTCTGTTTGTGCATATAATGCCCGAGCAAGTGGCTTGTTTTCGACAATCGTAATCCGGAACTCTTTTGCTTTTTCACGAAGCTTCAGTGCCTGAAAATCTTGACCGAGAGCGATGACCGTCGGAGCATCCATGGTCTCACTGTCGTATGCAAGTGCCACAGCAAAATGCGTCGGATTCGTAATCAACACATCTGCTCGAGGCAAATCTTGAATCATCCGGTTCAAGCTCATCTGTCTTTGCTTCTCTTTAATTTTAGATTTAATCAGAGGATCTCCCTCTGTTTTTTTGTATTCGTCTTTCAAATCTTGTTTGGACATGCGGATTTGCTTTTCAAACTCGTATTTCTGATACATATAATCCGCAATGGCTAACACGACTAGAATGATGGAGACCGTCACAATCAACTGAAACGTCAATTGACCTATTACAGCTGTAGCTTGTCGAATAGGCAAATGAGACAAGCCCATGAGTGCGTCTCGATTGGACCATAGAATGAGACCCGCCGCACTTCCAATAACAGCTACCTTTAAAATCGACTTCACCAGTTCGACAAGTGCTCGTAAGGAAAAGATTTTCTTTGCCCCACTTAAAGGGTTGATCCGGCTAAGCTTTGCCATCACAGCTTCTGGAGCAAATAAAAAACCGATTTGAACGAATGTGCCTCCAATTCCAAAAACAACCGCGATGACAAAAATAGGTGCTGCCAACAGGACTACTTCTAGAATCAGTTCGTTCACGAGTTCCGGAACATTCTGCACAGTCAATGTGGAGGAGAACAATTCTTGAAAAGCAAACTGAAACAAGTTCAACAGCCGTTCTAAGTACCACTCCCCTAAGAAATAGAGAGCCAAAACGGCTCCAAATAAAATAAAGGCGGAAGGAACTTCTTGGGATTTCGCTACTTCTCCTTTTTTACGTGACTCCTGACGTTTTTGAGGGGTTGCTTTCTCGGTCTTTTCGCCGGAGAAAAATTGAAGATCCAGTTGAAGACGCGTCATCCCTTTAACCTCCCAAAATTCGCATCAAGTCGTTCATCAGTACACCAATCCGTTCCACTATCCCTTGCAGTAAAAAGAAGAACGACGGCATAAGAATGAGTAATAAGAGAAATCCTGTTCCGATTTTCAAAGGAAATCCGACAGCAAAGATATTCATCTGCGGGACCGTTTTTGCAAGCAGACCGAGTGCTACATCTACTAAGAAAAGAGATCCTACGATGGGTAGAGCGAGCTGAAATGCCACTACAAACATTGCTGCAAACACAGTTACGAAGAACTGCGATACTTCACCCGCTGTGAACCCCCATTCCGCAACACCTACTGGAACTAGAGATACACTATGAAGCATTCCAGAAATCAAAAGATGATGCCCGTTGATTGCCAGTAAAAATAAAATAGCCAGTATGTATTTGAATTGACCGATAATCGGTACTTGTGAACCTGTCTGAGGGTCTACAACACTTGCTAACGCAAAACCCATTTGAAAATCAATAAAAGCTCCTGCAACTTGTACCATATAAAGAATCATCGCAGCCAGAAACCCAAGGCTCAGTCCAATCAGTAATTCTTTAAAAATCAGGACACTGTAATAGACATCGAGTTCAATTGTCGTATTCGTACCCACCACACTGGCGGTCAGTAGAGATAACAAAGCAGCCAGTCCTATTTTGAACTGATTGGGGACACTTCGCTGCGAAAAGATGGGAGCAATTAAAAAGAACGCCGTCATCCGTGTAAGAGTCAAAAGAAAGTAAGGCAGCCCGGCAAGCGCTTCATCCCACGTCATCCGATCAACGTCGGCAACTCTCGGAACAGGTTGCGGGTAAAGTCTACGATGGTCGTCAACATCCAAGGTCCAAACAGGACAAGTGATAAGAAGACAGCTAAGATCTTCGGAATGAACGATAACGTCTGTTCTTGGATCTGCGTCATCGCTTGAAAAATACTGACTAACAGTCCAACGCCAAGTGCAACGAGAAGAAGAGGGGCTGCCAGCATGATGACGGTGTATACGGATTGTTCGGCTAACTTGATGACTGCATCAGGCGTCATAATCTTCTCTCCTCGCTAAAAGCTCATCAGCAGCGACTCGACTATCAAGTTCCAGCCGTCTACTAATATGAATAATAGGATTTTAAATGGCAATGAAATCATTACCGGCGGTAACATCATCATCCCCATTGCCATCAATGTACTGGCAACGACCATGTCGATGATCAAGAAAGGAATGAAGATAATAAAACCGATTTGAAAGGCCGTTTTGAGTTCACTGATGGCGAAAGCCGGGATCAGCGAGGTCAATGGGATCTCATCGACAGAGCTCGGTTTGTCTAAGCCTTGATAGCTGTAAAACAGGGCTAAGTCCTTTTCTCGTGTATGCTCCGCCATGAACGCTTTGATAGGACTTGCGGCCGTTTCTAAAGCTTCTTGTTGTGTGATCTCTTCAGCAAGATAGGGCTGAAGCGCTTCTTCATTGATTTCTGTGAGTACAGGACTCATAACGAAAAAGGTCAAGAACAAGGCTAGTCCAATCAGTACTTGGTTAGGTGGCATGCTCTGTGTTCCTAGGCCGGTTCGGACGAAAGACAACACGATGATGATCCGAGTAAAACTCGTTAACATGATGAGAATCGCTGGTGCCAAGGACAGGATGGTTAACAAGACTAAAAGCTGCAATGTCGTCGAAACATCACCCGTTGCCTCAGAGCCGACTGAGATACCAGGGATGGTGATAGCAAGTAGTGTCATCATCGCTGAGACCACCGCTCTTTCGCCTGATAGAGCTTGTCTTTTTGTTCTTTCATACTCTTTTGCAGCATCTCTTGAAAGGGTGCCAGTTGTTTTTCAGGGACTTCTGTTGCAAGTAACAGCTGCTTCTGCTGTTCATCTGTAATTTCGGTCAGTAGCGAGACGTCTTCTCCCACACCAACAACCAAAAGTTGTTCCCCTACTTGGATAACTTGAACTGATTTCTGAGCACCTAAGGAGCTGGCTCCTAGGACTTTCACGACACCCGAGTTCGAAAGAGAACGCTGACGTGAAGCTAGGAATTTTATCAAGCCGTAAATCAATCCTATAATCAGTAGTGTGTAGAGTAGTAACGACCCAATGACTGAAACTAGACTCCGTTCTGTCGTTTCAGGTGCAGCCACTGGTTGTTCTTCAGATTTTTTGTCATCTTTCACCCACTCTGCGACACTTGGATTTTTTGCCGCTTCAACTGAAGGCATGGTTAGCCAAGACAGCGCAATACTGATAACTAGGATCCATCTTAGTAATTTCACAAACCTATCCTCATTTCTACCGCAATTTCGCTAAACGATCCGCTTGACTGCTGATGTCTGTGACTCGGATCCCGAACTGCTCGTCAATGACGACCACTTCTCCTACTGCAATCAATTTTTGATTCACTAAAATATCTACAGGCTCACCAGCAAGCTTATCAAGTTCGATGATAGATCCTTGTGCGATTTCTAAAACCTCTTTCACTGTCTTTCGAGTCCGTCCAAGCTCTACAGTAACTTGCAGAGGTATATCTAGCAGCATATCCAAGTTTGTCGTTTGTTCGTTTTCTTTAGGTGCTGCGGTTAAGTTCGTAAATTGGGCCCGTTCTATAGTCGGTTGGTGTTCATTTTGATCCGTCATAACTGGCTGTTCTCCTCTCTGGTGCTCTCCACTTGGTAGGAAGAGACGAAGTGTTGAATAGGTTGTATTGTGAACGAACTCTATATGCGCTTCAATCCACTTTCGAGTTGCGCTAAGTAACTTCCAGTTCAATGATTCCTGTGCTACGGTGTCGCTACTGACTACGGCAAAGTCGGAAAATGAGTGCATCTGTCTGAGCAGCATTTCTGCCAAGCTTTCTGATGAAATCCCACTATCGAGTGCCACTGGCACCATCACTAGTGCATCGCTATCACCTGCTGCCGACTGCAGTCGAATCAAGTGGCTTGGTTCAGTTACTACTAGTTGTTCTTCACTCGTGGCTTTTAAATCCACCAGTTGCAGAGAAGCTTCGATCCCTTGTTCAAGCAGTTGTACTTCCAACTGCGATAGTCCACTGACAAGTTGTTGTTCGCAAATTTCTAACTCAGGCTCTTTCGGAATGAGTTCTAATAACTTTGTAAGTTCTGCTTCCGTCAATCCCTGAAATTCATTCATCGATGGTCCTCCTGTGCGACGATTTGTACGGCACGTTTTCCCCGGTGTAACCCGACTTGCCCTTTGTACAATAGCTTCTGGTCCACATAAACAGGGATCAGTTCGTCAATTGATGTAGAAAGACGTAGAACATCTCCCTGCTGAAGCGCAAGTAAATCTCGCACATCCAATTCACATCGACCAAGAACAGCTTGCACAGTCAGATCCGTTTCATAGATACCACTTTCGATTAATTGTCTTGCTCGCATATCCGCTTCTGTTTGAGGACGCTGTTGCTCTGGTGTCGTAAGGAATGGCAATAACTCTTCTAGGGCATTGGAAGGCAAGATGAGTTCCATAGAGCCATCAAGTTGTCCCAATTGAATCTTTGTCTCTAGTACCATCACCCGTTCACGCTGATGGACTGGAAAGTTATAGTCATGTGCTAAATTGATTTCTTGGAACTGGGCTTTAAGCGGTGCGATCAAAGAGATGGCATCAGCATATAAATCAAGCCATTCTTCAGCTAATTGACGAATTAAAACTTTGTCAATGTCCGTCAGCTCTTTTTCTTCATGGGGAATATCGTCTCCTCCAAGAAGACGCTCTGTGCAACCTTGAACAAGAAGATTTGAAACAATTAGTTGAAATTCTCCTTTGAGAGGCGGGAAACTACAGACAATCACTACAGCTAACGGACACAGTTGCTGACTAAGCTCTTCATATGTCTTAAGTTGAACGGTACCTGGCGAGCCACTCGTATATGTATCAAGTTTCTGTGTTAGTTGGTTTCCTAGCTGCCGTGACACTTTTTCACTGATACGCAATAACGACCGCATATGAAGGTGCGACAGCTTATTGGCACGTTTAAAATCATAGCTGACAGGTTGCTGTCGCTGCATGGTCATGCCCTCCCTTTATGATGGGCCGCGAAAAGGCCGATTTGTTGGTAATAGGTTGTAATTTTCTCCACCAGATTGTCTCTCGATTCAAGCACATGTAGTGTTTTACCAGTTGTAAGTGTTATGTACGTATCCGGCGTTTCTTCAATTCTCTCAATGAGAAGTGCATTGATTGTAAGTGGTGTGCGATTTAATTTGGTAACTTCAATCATCGATTTCCCATCCTATTTTATCGTTTTAAATTAACCAATTCTTGTAAGATTTCATCAGAAGTGGTGATCATTTTCGAATTCGCTTGGAATCCACGTTGTGCAATAATCATCTCCGTAAATTCTTCTGTAAGTTCTACATTGGACATTTCAAGCATTCCTGACTGGATTTTCGAAATATTTTCCTCCTGAGGTTGGCCAAAATCAATAATTCCTCCAGGACCAGCAGCAGTTGTCATCTCGTAGAGAGAACCCCCGACTTTACGAAGACCTGCTGGGTTTGGAGGAGCAAATAGAGCAATCACTTGCCCAGGAATCGCTTCTTCATTTCCATCAGAAATACGCATAGCATAAACTTGTCCGTCATCTTTGATTGCAAACGAGCTATAAGTGTCCGGATCGATTGTAATTCTTTCTTGGCTCTTATTAAGCAGGTAGTGACCTTGTGAAGTACGGAGATTTCCGCCTTCATCCACTACAAAGTTCCCCGTACGCGTCAAATATCTTTGTGGGTTTGCTGTTGGCAATCCATTCTCATCTGTAGCGGGATCTCCAACGATAAAGAATCCTTCCCCCATAATAGCTAAGTCTGTTCCGACTCCTGTCATCATTCCAGAACCTGGATTGTGGTTTTGTTGGATACTCGCTGCTGAAGATCCGAGACCAACCTGGGCTGGGTTCACTCCTACACTGGATACAGTTTGGCTCAACATATCTTGGAAAACTACCGAACTCTTTTTGAAACCGACCGTGTTAACGTTGGCAATATTGTTACCGATAACATCTAATTTTGTTTGGAAGCCTTTCATACCTGAAACTCCTGAATACATAGAACGAATCATGATTCATTTCCCCTTTATTTTGTAGTGTCCGTGACAGGCGCTGCTTGTAATAAAGTAATGGTGGCTAAGTCAATTCGCTGCTCACTGCCAGCAAGTTGGGCATAAAACTTTCCATCTTCATGAATAATGGACTGGACGATACCGCTCTCTATAGCATCCGTATCTTCATTTTTCCATGAAATCTCTTTTCCGATCATCTCAGCAAAATCTGCCATCGACTGACCACCCATTTTTTCTGTGTACGCAGTCATCGTTCGGTTCAAAGATGTAAGCTGCTCAAGACTCGTAAACTGAGCCATCTGCGCAATGAACTCCGCGTCTTTCATGGGCTCTAATGGATTTTGATTCCGAAGCTGAGCAATTAAAATTTTCATAAATGCGTCTTGGCCAAGTCCCTGTGCACCTGCTGACTTGGTATCACCTGTCTGATAGGTAGTCACGCCATTGACAGTTGTAATGTTCATACGTCTCCCCCTTACACGCTAAAATCGAAGCTATCGTCTTGTGGTAGTTCTGACTCGTTAGGCTCTTGTTGATTCGACTCCATAAACGAACGCTGCTTTCGTGATTCAGGTTGTTGTTGCTGCGCTTGTCGTTCAGGTGACTCTCTAGCATCACGCCATTCTATTTCTAGTGACTCAATTGAAATCCCTTGATCCGTCAGTTGCTGACGAAGTTGGGGTAACTGTGTTTCTAAGACGTCTTTCGTTAAGTGAGAGGATGTGGTCATCTTTGCAGTTAACTGGCCTTCTTCAACAGTAACAATTAAATCAATGTGCCCCAGATGTTCTGGGAAAATTTGAATTCGGAAAGTGCCCCCTTTTGTGTCTGCTGACCCTTTTATAGGATTAAGTAGTACTCTTGGCAATTCGTGACGAAGAAATTCTAGTTCTGGAACGTCTTCAGGTATATTTAATGGAATCTCACTAGTTTTTGAGAATGATACCAGTTCATTTTCCAGAACTACTTCTGATGTATATTTTGTAGGTTCAAGTTGAACTGAAACTTCCTCTGAAATTGGTTGAACCGGTGCACCAACTAGTTTTCTTTTCAAACCTTCATCGACTAACTTTAGAGTAGGTTTTGCTGATCTTAAAGTTGTGTTTTCAATGGGATTCATTTCAATTTTTTCACCCTGCGTGAAATCAGAAAAAATTAAATCGTTTTTTCTGTTTCCTTCCCCCTCAAACACTTTGTTTCGTTCGAATAAAGAAACAGAAATCGGATGTGGAACAGGGGATTTCGGTAGGTCAACGACTGTTATCGGCCGCCTAGGTAATTCTACAAAGAACTTCGGAATTTCTATAGTTTTTTCTAATTGCTCTATATTTCTTGAACCTAGCACGGAAAAATCCAACTCTGACTGTTGTAACTCCATTTCATCTTGCTCACTGGACACTAGTGGAGCTTCATAGGCATTTGTAATGGGTTGCCCATCTGCTAGATTAGATAGTTCAGTTTGAATCGGACTTTCTTCTTCTAAATCCTGAAAATCAGACGAAAGCTCGCCTTCCATACGGATAGGATTTTTCAAACTTTGTTGTTCCAATTGAAATTCGGAGAAGAGTGTCTGAAAAGGAGAAGCCTCTTCTGAAACAGAGCTGTTCATTACGCCACTTTGTTTTACAGGAACACTACATAACAAATCTAAATTTGATAGTTTCATCGTTCAGCTCCTAACCGAAGAAGAGTCATCTCATCCGCAAATTTTTGTTCAGCTTGAGTTCTTTCGGAATGAAAGAGCTGCTGTGCTTTTTCTTTCAACCGGTCCCACTTCTTCGTCTCGCTGGACGCTTGTACGACTTTCTCTTCCGCAGCAGTAACTTGCTGAGTCAACTGATTCTGGTGGAATTTTGATAGTTGCAGCTGTTGATTCATATAAAGCTCATGGTGATGATACTGTTGCAACTGATGAATCCGGATGCCCTGCTGAACTTGTTGCTGTTTTTCTAGTTCGAGCTGTTGGATCGTAAAGTCTAATTGGAGAGTTTGTTCTTCTACTTCTTCTGCTCGTTTTCGAACAGTAGATAATTCACCTTCAACTGCTTTCTTTTGTACTTCCCGGACATCTAAGATGCGTTGGTATTTGTAGTGAAAACTCAAGAAGCATTCCCTCCAAACTCTTGAACTAACGTTTCTCTTGTTTCTTCAAATCGAGCAGGAGCATTCCGTTCTTGGAGTAGGAACTGCCTGATGGCCGGATACAGTTGGACAGCTTCATCAAGTTCTGGTTGCCCTCCAGGTTTATAGGCTCCAATGGCTAGAAGATCCTCTGCTTGTTGGTACGTCGCAAGTAGCCGTTTCAATCGACGCGCACTGTTACGGTGCTCAGGTGTCACTAGTTCGTCCATCAAACGACTGACACTCGCACTGACGTCGATTGCAGGAAACAATCCCTTTTGAGCAATCTGACGGCTTAACACGATATGGCCATCTAGGATGCCTCGGACTGCATCTGCAATTGGTTCGTTAAAGTCATCTCCGTCTACAAGTACTGTGTAGATAGCGGTAATCGTCCCTTTATTAGCAGTACCTGAGCGTTCTAATAACTGTGGCAATTTGGTAAAAACACTCGGTGTATAGCCTTTAGTTGTAGGGGGCTCTCCAATAGCTAACCCTAACTCTCGTTGCGCCATGGCAAAACGCGTCACACTGTCCATGAGTAGCAGGACTTGATTTCCTTGATCCCTGAAATATTCAGCAATCGTTGTAGCCGTCAAAGCTCCTTTAATTCGCTGTAAAGGCGACTGATCAGAAGTGACTGCCACAACAACAGATTTCTGACGCATCTCTGGGCTTAAGTCTCTTTCGATAAATTCTCGGACTTCACGCCCGCGTTCACCTATTAATGCAATCACTATAATGTCTGCTTCGGTTTGTCTCGCAATCATGCCTAGCAACGTGCTCTTTCCAACACCACTTCCTGCAAAGAGACCGATTCGTTGGCCTTTGCCGACTGTCAATAAGCCGTCAATTGCTTTTACACCGAGTTCAAGTGGTTCATCGATTCTTGGTCGAGATAAAGGAGCAGGAGGTGGCCGGTCCGTTTTTACAGCGACTAATCCTGTTGGAAGCTTCGCGGCATCAATCGGGCGTCCAAAACCATCTACGACACTACCAAGTAATCCTAAACCTACTGGAACTTCTAATGAACGATGTGTCGCGACTACAAGCGAACCAGGCCCAATCTGAGACAAATCACCAAATGGCATCAGCATAAGGCGATTCTCGCGAAAGCCTACAACCTCTGCTTCAACAGGTGTCGAGAAATCATTTGGATAAATCAAGCAGATTTCTCCTATCGTTGCATGAGGACCTAATGATTCAACAGTCAGACCAATAACCTGCATTACTTTCCCTTGTTTGGCTACTGATTGAACAGTTGGCAAGGTATCAAGATACGGTGTTGGATTCCAAATAGGCATCAACATTCTCCTCGGCGAGTGTCATGAAATGAGATTTAATTTCACTCAGCTGACTATCGATTCGGGCGTCATAACGGCTTGCTTGCGTATGAATCATGAGGTCCCCTCGTTTCAGCTCTTTCACGGGTAGGATGACAAACGGTGTAAATGCAGGAAGGAGACTTTCAAGCTCTTCCCTTTGTTCTTTGATCCAGTCAAAATCTTCAAGAGACACATGTAACGTAATCTCTTGCGCGTCTTCCACTTGTTTTAAGTGTTTTTTTACTAGCCTTGCCACTTCACCTGGCTGACTTTGTAAAGCTTGTCCGATTAATTTTCGAGCGAGTTGCATCGAAATCTCAATCAACTGTTCTTCCGATTGCAAAACGTAGCGTTTGCGTTCCTCTGTGAATTGTTTCTGTATCTGTTCAATTCGCTCAAGCTGTGCCGTTAGGATAGCATCTACCTCTTGTTCCGCTTGTTGCTTTCCATTCGTGTAGCCTGCTTCCCAAGCGTCACGCTTTAGTTGTTCTGCACGCTCTTTTGTTTCTCTTTCAACCTCTTGCATAGCTAGCTCCCGTTCTTTTGCTAGCTGGTTACGAAGCTCATGAATTTCAGTTAGCAGCTCATCCCGCACTTTCTCTGGCGATGGGAAATCACTTTCCTCAACAGATTCATTTGGGCTGAGGGTTAAACCGGACCACATGACTGGAATTTCTTTCACGTTTACAGGTGCACTTTGAATCCGGACGACATTACGCAATGACATCATCCCCTTCAGCATCTGGACGTGAAATTACGATATCCCCTTGTTGCTCTAGCTGTCGTACAATCGAAACGATAGATGCTTGAGCATCTTCTACTTCTTTCAGTTTGAGTGGCCCTGTCATTTCTAGTTCTTCAAGCACCGTTTCTGCACGGCGAGTTGAAATTGATTTAAGTAATAGAGTACGCAGTTCTTCGTCCGTCACTTTAAGCGCTTTTACTAAGTCCTCATCTTCTACTTCCTGCATTACGCGTTGTAACGATCGGGCATCAAGTAGAGGCAAGTTTTCAAATACAAACATCTTCTGACGAATTTTTGTAACAAGTAATGGATCTTGATGCTCTAAGCTTTCCAGAATTGATTTCTCGGTTGAACGATCTACTTGGTTCAGTAAACTCACTATGGAATCCAATCCATCATAATCATTCATCTTGCCAGAACTCGAAGTAGATAGCTTCGCTTCAATCACCCGCTCGATTTCTCCCATGATTTCGTAAGATGGTGGGGTTAATTTTGCTATTCGCTTCGCCACGTCTACACGCTTAACAGGCTCAAGAAGTGATAGAATGGCAGACGCCTTCAAGCTTTCTAATTGTGATAGGACAACAGCAATCGTTTGGGGATGCTCATCTCGCAAGGAGAGATACAAACTATGTGTATCCACAGAACGCGCAAACTGAAATGGCTTTGGTTTCGCTTTTGTAGTGATTCGTGTAATGACTTCTTTTGCCTTATCAGTACCTAAAGCTTTTTCAAGAACTTCATGGGCGTAATCTATTCCGCCTTCATCGATGTACTCTTCAGCGACCATTATGTCGTAAAATTCATCGATGACGTGGCGTGTCTGACTACTCTTTAAATGCCGCACTTTCGCGATCTCCATAGACAACAAATCAATTTCTGATTCACTCAAATGCTTAAAGATTTCAGCGGATGAATCAGGACCAAGGCCGACCATCAAGATAGCGGCTTTCTGTATCCCCTTTAGTTGCTGTGTTCCAGTGGTTGCTACTCCCATCATGTCACTCCTTTTACTTGTCCGTCATCCAAGCACGCAATAATTTCGCAAAGTCATCGGGTTGATTTTTAGCCAAACGCTCGATTGTGTCTCGCTTAGGATTTGCACGTGCTTCAATTGCTAGTTCTTCTGCCACTTTGGTCTCAAGCTGTTGTATGGCCTCTTGTTCCATTTCTTCAAAGAATTCATCTTCTTTTCTTTTTCGTATGCGACCAATCACGATAAAGGCCACAATCACAAGAAGTAGTAATAGCACTCCTCCGACGATGAAGACGTACGGATTTTGCAATAGTTTAGCTGCCGTAAATGGATTCTCATCTGTCACTGTTTCTTGTTTTCCTAAGAATTCAGTAGCAAATACTGTGACGCGATCATCTACATTGAGTTCTTCTTGTGGAATGTCATTTAAGCTTAGAGAAGCCGCTACGATATTAGATACCAGTGTTCGTACTTCACCAACCAGCTCAGGAGATAGGCTAGCCGGATCTGTAGCAACAGGTGGTTCAATTCCGATATTGATTGTCAAATCATCAATGATGTACGGATTCTTTTCAATTTGACGTTGGATTCGGTTGATTTCTCGATTGATTCGTTCTTCCGTTCGTTCCGAATCACTCGTTTCCGCTCCATCTACACCCGGGAAGTTTGGAATTTCGCCTTCCCCCGTACCTGTCGCATCCTCTGCAGCTGCACTTTCACCGCTATACGACTCCACGATTCTCTCCACGCTGATATCAAGACCTTCGTTCGTCTCTTCAATCGGTGCTTCCACCAAATTTTCTTCTCTTTTTTCTTTTGTAAAATCTACACTAGCAGTCACGGATACAATGACTTTGTCTTGTCCCAATAGCATGCCCAGCATTTGTTGAATTTCTCGCTGGATATCCGTTTCAATCCCTTGTCGAACTTCTCGTTGCTGTTGGTAAATCGATAAAGTCGTATTGGCTTCGCCTTCATTTTGCACTTCGTACACTTGTCCGTTCTGATCCATAATCACAATTTCTTCAGGAGGCAGGTTTGGTACACTTTTGCTAATCAAATGATATAAGCCGTTGACTTGTCCCTGTTCAAGGTAAAAGCCAGGGTCACTACGAAGGACGATAGAGGCACTTGCCGTCTTCGTTTCTTCACTGATCCAAATGGACTCTTTAGGAAGTGTGATCATGACATTGGCATCTTGGACTCCTTCGATTTGACGAATCAAATTCGAAATTTCTGTCTGCATCGCGTCTCGTTCCACGACATCAAAATGACGATCGGTCATCCCCATCCCCATGTTTTCACTGAAGATGCTATAGCTCACACTTCCGTTTCTAGGAATCCCTTCTGCTGCTAACGCCAGCTTTAGTTCATTCACTTGTTCTCTAGGAACACTAAGCGATGTTCCGTCAGCTGCCACTTCGACCGGAATACCACGCTCTTCAATAGCCGCTTTCACTTCTCCCGCCTCTGCCGGCGTCAAATTGTTGTACAAAACAGTCATCGGAGTACGAGTCATGAAAAATAAAAGAATCGACAAGATGAGTAACGATCCAAAGAAAGCAATCAAGCCGATGTTTCGAGTTTTAGGTGGAATGCCACTCCAGGCATTTTTAAATTTTGTTAGAAATTGTTGCATCTGCTCTTTCATATGGCTGTCACGACCTACCTTCACCTAGACTTGCATTCTCATTACTTCTTGGTAGGCTTCTACCATCTTGTTTCGTACTTGCATGGTCAGTTCAAGAGACAGACTCGCTTTTTGAGCAGCGATCATGACATCATGAACATTCTCTACATTGCCATTAACCAATCCAGCTGTCAGTTGATCGGAGACTTTTTGAGCCTGGTCTACTTGTTGGATAGATTGAGACAATAAATTCTGGAATCCTGTACCTGCTACCTTTACTTCGTTCGGTTTTATAAAATTTGGTTGTAAAAATGTTGCGTCCAATCCCTGAATCGGATTCATAGTCTAGGCTCCTTACTTTCCAATTTCTAAAGCTTTCATAAACATGCCTTTAGATGCGTTAAAAGCAGTTACATTGGCTTCATATGAGCGAGTTGCTGACATCAAATCCACCATTTCTTTTAAAGGATCTACGTTTGGCATCAATACGTAACCTGCCTCATTTGCATCTGGATGTTCTGGGTCAAAGACTTGCTGAAATGGAGTCTTGTCTCCTTTAATTCGATCAACAGTAACACCAGTAGTTACACTCCGAGTGCCCATTGCTGTATGTAAACGTTGCTCAAAACTCTCAAGTTCGACAACTTTTCTGCGGTAGGGAACCCATTCTCCATCTACAAGACTTCCTCTAGTTGTCTCCGCGTTCGCGATGTTGGCGGATACGACGTCCATGCGTAACCGGTTAACTGTAAGTCCTGAAGCACTAGCATTCATTCCTCCGAATAAGCTCATCCTCATTACTTCCCTTCGTTGATAACGGAGCGCAAACTCGAGAACTTGCCACTGATTCTCTCCGTCATAGCGTTATACCACAGCTGGTTCTTTGCGAGTTCGGCCATCTCTAAATCGATATCGACATTATTGCCGTTTGGTTGACGTTGCGTTGTATGTAGGGTTTCCAATTTAATTCCAGAAACTGAATTTTGGGAAAACGAAATATGTCTCGGATCGGTACGATGGGTAGTTGATCCCGGTGTAAGTTGTTGTTCTAAAACAGATTGAAACGATACACGTTGTGCTTTGTAATTAGGTGTATCGACATTGGCAATATTAGCCGCGTAGGTTTTTTGTTTTAGAGCAGATGCCTGTAAACCATGTTCCAATTGGCTGATAACTGGTGAAAAAAGATTCATTCCTTTCAATCCTTCCGCCTAAAAATCATAACATATGTCACGTTTCGTAATCTTTCGTCATTTAGATTTAATCTGGATGTAACATTGCAAGATGAATAGTACCATAAATACTAGTGAAATTGTCTAGGACTATGGATGTGAAATTTTTAAAATTGTGAAAAAACTCCTATTTTTTTCAAGCAAATATGCTATTCTTTTTATAAATATAAATTGTTAAGTTGAACTATTTGGAGGGTATTGCACCATGTTCAGAGGTCTTTATGCGGCAACATCAGGAATGATGGCCTATAACCGACAACAACAAGTTTTAACAAATAATTTGTCGAATGCAATCACACCCGGTTATAAAAATGACATTACAGCTTTTCGCTCGTTCCCCCAGCAATTGATTGAGAAAATGGGAGGCCCAAACTCCTTATCTTCTCAGGCAGGTACATTAAGTCTGGGAACGTATGCCCAAGAAGCCATTCCTCAATTTACACAAGGAATTATGAAACAAACATCAAGTCCAACTGATTTTGCCTTGCAGTCTCCTACTCTCGTATTTCAAGTTAGGACTGCAAACAATGAAATTCGCTATACACAAAATGGACAGTTCCTGGTGGATCAACAAGGGATATTGAAAACAGCTGCCGGTGATGAAGTTTTAAGTCGAAACGGCCAACAGATTCAACTCTCTTCAATGGATTTTCAAGTTGATGAACAGGGACGCATTACAGAAGCTGGACAACCAGTCGGTCAACTGTTTATTGGTACAACTGACGATCCACAGTCTTTTGTTAAAGAGGGATCTGGTCTTCTTCGCTACGAAGGACAAAATGCTCCAGTGGCAGCAGCTAACGGAGAACCTCTCGTTACACAAGGCTATTTAGAGCAATCGAACGTGGACATGACACGTATCATGACTGACATGTTGCGTACTTATCGTGGCTTCGAATCCAACCAAAAGGTTCTTCAAGCTTATGATCAAAGTATGCAAAAAGCAGTTACTGAAATTGGACGCGTTTAGGAGGAAATGGGAATATGATTCAGTTATACACCGCAACTTCATCACTAAAGCAATTGACACAAAAAATGGATACCATATCCCATAATATGTCTAACTTAGATACCACTGCTTACAAGCGCCAAGATGCATTATTTACGGATGCATTAAATAATGCAATGACCATGCAGGCAGGTCGCTATGAAGCAGGTCGTGTTACTCCAAATGGAATTCGTATTGGGAACGGTGCGGTTCATATGGGGACCACATATCTGGCAGAGCAAGGCAGTCTAAAGACAACCAATCGCCAATATGATATGGCTTTGATGCAGAAAGGGATTTACTTTACTGTGTCATCTGGAGGGGAAACGTTCTACACACGTAGTGGAAGTCTGGATGTAGTCTTCAATCAAGGAGATAATCAAAATTACCTCCTTTCAAGTAGCGGAGACCGGGTACTCGATACAGCTGGCCAGCCAATCAGGTTCGATGATGATCTTGATTCCATCCAAATCACAGACCAAGGGCAAATCATCGGACGTTACAAAAACTTAGGAAAACCTGCCACTGTCTTTAACTTGGAATTAACACGAATTGACCGTCCAAGCTCTCTGATAGAATCTGGTGGAAATCGCTTTGCTTTTACTGGTAGCATCCAACAAATGCAAGCAGATGGAAGCTTTGAACGGTTAAACGGTACAGCTCGAACTGGACTTGTACAACAAGGTGCACTTGAACAATCTAATGTCGATTTGACTACAGAGACGACTGAAATGATTGCAACACAGCGTTTGATCCAATCAACTAGCCGAGCGATTTCATTTGCTGATGACATGCGCGGTCTCATTAACACCATCAATAAGTGACGAGTTTAGCCATTTGGCTAGGCTCTTTTTTGCATAAAAAAAGATGGCGACTGCCATCCATTTTTTTATCTTAAGTAATCTACTAACGAAGACGTGAACAGTTTGCTCGTTGCTGATAAGCCAGCTTGATAGACTGCTTCTTCACTTTTTAATTTTGTTAAAATCTCTGCAAAGTCGACATCTTCGATTTTTGATAACATCTTTGTATTTTCTAGCTTGCTGTCTTCCATTCGGCCTTGAATCGAATCCAGTCTGTTTTTACGAGCACCTACCACAGCTAAGGCATCTGTTAAACGGTCAAAAGATGTTTGTAACCCGTCTAAATCTACATGCTCGTTAGCGGCAAGTTTTGCTGACATCTCAGATACAGTTGCAAACAGTCCGTCTTCTCCTCCAAATGGAGTCATAGCGGTTAAGGTGACTTCGACAGCCACTCCTTTACCTACGATAATCTGTTTTTCAGCCCCAACTTGAGGAAACAACTTCTCTCCATTTATATCAGAAGAGGCAAGTGACTGTAGTTCTTTAGTCAACTCGGCTAATTCATTCTGAATAACATCTCGTTCCCCTGAAAACATCACATCATTATTCGCTTGAACACCAAGTTCTTGAACACGCTGCAAGATTCGGGACATATTCTGTAACTTATTGTCCACCTCATCTAAAAACAAAGCACTTTGAGATTGATTTGTTTTATACTGCTCCATCTCACCTAGCTGCTGTTTCAGTTTCATCGCTTGAACTGTACCATGCGGTGAGTCCGAAGGGCGCAACAACTTTTTACCGCTTGAAGCTTGAGCAAATGTATCTGCCATTCTCACAGAACTTTGCTGTAGACGTTGCGTGGATTGGTTATGTAACATTTGATGACTGATTCTCATAGTAACCTTCCCTTCTAAACACCCATACGGTTGATAATGGTTTCGAGTAGTTCATCTGTTGTGGAAACAAGTCGAGCTGCTGCATTGTAAGCATGTTGGTACTTGATCAAATTGGACATTTCTTCATCTAAGGAAACACCCATTACAGATTGTCGATCTCTATCCGTTCCGTTCTTTGCGAGAAGTGCTGTCTCTGTAGCTCGGTTGATTCCGTCTGCCTTTGTTCCAAGTTCTCCTACAAGCTGCTGCCATGATGCAATAGCGGCATCTATCGATGGCGAGTTTTGATCAAAGTTCGATGTCAGAGTCTGAAGCTTTGTCTGGAAGTCCTCAATAGCAGCGAACGCTTTATCAATTCCTGTTAGTGTTCCTGACGCAATAGGTGAAGTAGCAGTCAGTTCAGATTCTACTGAACGACCGGCAACTAGTGAGGTACCGTCTTGCAAGCGAATGTTTACCATTCCCTTTTCAATTGCTGTGACTTGAATGCCTGCAAGACCCGATAGCTTGTCAATCAGGTTGTCACGTTGATCCATGGCATCATTGTCGCGTCCACCAGAACGGTAGATGACGTCATTTAAGCCCGCTATAGATTTGAGTAGGTCATTCGCTTGCTGGCGTTCCATTGTTTCACGAGATTCTAGACGTGTTGTTAGACCGGCGACATCTTGGGAAAGTTGCTGGACCGTTGCCGAAAAACTGTTCATTCGTTCTGTAAACACTGCCTTGGCTGCTTCATCATTCGGATTCGCTCGGACTGTCTCTGCCGCTTTCCACACATCTTGCATCGCTTGCTGTAGATTCCCATCTTCTGTTCCTTGTACCCATCGCTCAAGCTCGCTCAGCGCTTCCGCTTGTACACTCAGCTCAGATGCATGGCCATTTTGCCCCCAGAATTTTGTATCTAGAAACTGATCACGCAAACGGACGATGGCGTCAGTTAATACTCCAGATCCAAGCTGGGCATTTGGACTTTGGGATGTGAACACTCGATTTGGGTTGGTTGCCGAGGACTGAACATTTTGTCTTGAGTATCCAGGTGTCGCGGCATTTGTCATGTTATGACCAGTTGTATTCAATTGTGTCTGAGCTGTTGAAATTCCGCGTTTTCCTACTTCAAGTCCTTGAAAGGTCGACATTTTCAGTCCTCCTGTTATGCTTTATGATCGAATGCCATAGGGCGGCTCTGCGCCGCCACTTGATGTGGCTTATAACCAGGTGAATCGTTCTGCTCAGTCAGCTGTGTTAGCATATGCTGTGTGAACTGCAGGGCATCTTGAAGCAACTGTTCATTTAATTGAAGCTGTTCTCGAAGGGCTAGTTGATAACGAACAAGTTCATCTCCTACGTCCTGTGGAACTTTTGTGATTTCTTTTTCAAATTGAGAAAGCTGCTTCAGCAATCTGATTTCTTGTTTATTTAAAGCATCCAGTTCAGTGACTTCACGGTTCACGATGGCTTTCTGCTTTTTCTGAGCAATATCTACTAGCTCACTCATGTACTGAAGCAGGGCCGTTCCTTGTTCACTCATTGGTTGTCTCCTTGTTTTCCTAACCAAAAATTGGTCAGGTCTTGTGCAATTCTTTTGCTATCCACTTGGAAAGTACCCGTCTCTATCTGGTGTTTCAATGCTTGTACTTTCTCCTGACGGATGGCGTCTTTCGCCGATTTATTATAAAGCTCCTGGGCTTGGCTTGAGATTTGAACATGGTCTTCACTCGAACCTGGTGTTGCGGGCTTGACTTGCTGGACTTTGACCGTCTTCGGATACGTGTGAACATGGGGAGAGTTCCCGGTTTTATCCACATTCATTTCTGTCACCACCTTGTTACTTATAGTATCGGTTCCATTTAGTGTTTGTTTAGTTCTTATTGTACTTTAAATTCTGTCACCATGACACGGACTACTTTGTGATCTGGGACGATGTCCTGTACTGCTGTCTGCATCATCGTCTCTAGTGTCTCAAGACCTTTCGGACCTTGAACATCTTCTCGCGTCAGACTTGTCATCGTAGAGATGACAGCAGCTCTCACTTCCGGAGTGTAATGATCCAGTTGCTCCCGTCCCTCGACTTTTTCCATTTCCACTGCGAATTGGACGATAGAAAATTCGTTCGTAGCCAAATTCGTTGTGATAGTGTCTGTAATGAACCGCTTCAATGCGATTTCTTCAATCTTTTTAGCTTCTTCTGCAGCGGCCGCTTTGTCTTGGTAATACCCGTATCCAAAGTATCCCCCGATAGGAATTGCCAAAGCTATGACTATAATGATCAGTATGCGCTTCATGGTGTTCACTCCTCTAACTCTTGTTCTACAAAGCGCGAGATGACGATTTCAACGCGGCGATTTTCGGCTCTTCCTTGTTTCGTATCATTTGCAGCTACCGGTCGATATTCACCGTATCCAGTGGCACTGAATTTTCTTGGGTCCAGCTCAGAATTTTCTAAGATGATTTTCATGAAGTTGATAGCGCGAGCGGAGCTGAGCTCCCAGTTCGTAGGATACTCAGATTGGTTTGTCGGAACATTATCGGTATGTCCTTCGATATAGATGGTTCGTGGAACTTCTGACTCGAACATTTTTGAAATCTCTCTTGCTAGCGTTGCAGCCTTGGCATTTAAGTCCGCACTCCCCGACTCGTATAAAACGCCTTCACGAAGCTTTACAACAAGTCCTCGATCATCGAGCTCTGTTGTCACACGAGATTCTATTCCCTTATCCTCGGCAAACTGTTGAAAAGCTTGTTGCATCTCCTCCAGTTCTTTCTGATCTTGAGCTGCCGTATAGAGCTCTTCCGCATCAATTTCAATGTCAGACTCTCCACCGGCACCCGCTTCCGTCTCTGTATCATCTTTCTCTGCTTCTTGATCGATGATAGAAGGGATTTGGCTAGACGTCCCGTCATCTTCCATGTCTGTCGGGGAGTTGGAATCCAAGATACCAGTTCCTCCGTCTAGCTCACTAGCAAAGGACTCTGCAACTGCTTGGAATTTCTTTTGATCGATCTGGCTTGAGGCAAAGAGTACGATGAACAGTGCAAGAAGCAAAGTTAAGATGTCTGCATAGGGAATGAGCCACGACTCATCAATATGTTCGTCATGTTTCTTTTTACGCTTCAACTTCGTCACCTACTTCTGCAGTTCCTTTCTTACCAACTGGGACTGTGAGGTCTCGCTCTTTTGAAGGTAGATACGTCTTCAACTTTTCTTCTACTACGCGGGCTGGTAGGCCTTCTTGCACAGCCAAGATTCCCTCAATCATGATTTGCTTGATCTGTGCTTCCTTAGCTGTCTTTTGCTTTAACTTATTGGCAAACGGATGCCACATCACATAACCTGAGAAAATTCCAAATAACGTCGCGATAAATGCGGCGGAGATTGACTTCCCTAAAAGTGCTACGTCATCTAAGTGACTTAATGCCGCAACAAGTCCAATAACTGCTCCAAGTACACCTAGAGTTGGTGCGTACGTACCAGCTTGAGTAAAGATTTTTGCTCCAATCTCGTGACGTTCTTCCATTGCCGCAATATCTTCTTCAAGAAGGTCTCGAATCATATCTTTAGATTCTCCATCAACTACCATGCGAAGACCGCGCTTTAAAAATTCGTCGTCCGTCTCTTGGCTTGCGTCTTCTAGGGCAAGCAACCCTTCACGACGTGCAAGTACCGTCCAGGCGGAGAATAACGGAATTAGATCACGAACTGAATAACTTTTTGAGTCTTTAAAGATGATTCCAAACAGTTTCGGAATCTTTTTGAATTCTTCCATCGGAAATGCAATCAGTATACAAGCAAGCGTTCCTGCAAAGATAATTACAAGTGCCGCCCCATTTAGTAGCACGGTCGGACTTGAGCCTTTTAAAATCAAACCACCGACAAGCACAACAAAGGCAAATATAAACCCTATCCATGATGTACGATCCATTGCTGACACCTCTTCCTTATACGCTTGCAGCGGTTTTCATCATCGTCTTCCATGTATCCCGAAGTTCCTTCACAAGGTCTTCTGCAACTGCGAGTTTCGCTTGATCATTTGTTATATTCGCTTCAACTAATTGCTGGTTAATAAATTCATAAAGTGCATCTAGATTTTCTGAAATTGGCACATCCATATCTAATGTGATTCGAAACTGTGAAATGATTCCCTGAGCCTTAATTAAGTTGATATGTTTCTGCTCAATGTTTCCTTCTTCAAGTGCCTTAGTTGCAAGCTTGATAAACTTTAAGCACCCGTTGTAGAGCATCAAGGAAAGCTCTTGAGGTGTGGCTGTTTGAACGGCTGTTGTCTGATACGTCTTGTAGGCGCTGTGCACGTTTCTGTTCCTCCTTTACTCTCTTGAATCAAAAAATGAGCCTTGGACATCTGCCCGTTGTCGGTATCCCTGTGAGGCGACTTGTTTCTTTCGAACCGAACGAACTTGCTCGGCGGTATGAGTAAAAATACGTTCCATCTTCTTTTGAACTTGTTCATTCAGTTCTAGAAACCCATCTATCGGTTCTCTATTCCAATCGTCAAGAAGCACTTGACGTACTGCAAGTAATTGCTGAATAGTGGCGATTCCTACGTCTACTGAATCTGCGGTCAAATTAGCTAACGTCTGCTCACATATGGAGTCTAATTGTGAGGTAACTGTTAGTAGTGGATGTTCATTAGCTACCATTTTAGAAGCCACCCATCATGTTCTGTTGGATCCAGCTGCTTTGTTGGTTCATTTGGTTCATGGCGCTTTCCATCGCAGAAAACTGTTTCCAGTAACGGTCTTCTATGCCGACAAGACGATCTTGCCACATACGAATCTGTTGATCCATGGACTTTAAGCGTTGTGTGAGAGCACTGTTATCAGTTAGTGAATTCGGTGCTCCTGCTCGAGAAGACAGTTTTTTGACAGTCTCGTTGACTTCTTTATAGACGCGCTCTGCTACACCTGTAGCACCCGTTTTCGCCGTGAACAGCTGCATGACTTCATCCGGTTTTTCAGCAAGCGCTTGGCGAAGCTTTGTCTCATCAATGTTGAGCTTCCCGCCTTCTCGGAAATTCCCAGTCGAGATTCCGATAGCGGATAGCGTGTTCAGTTCACCTGCAGGTAATCCTTCCACTGGGTCTGAAAACGCACGACGCAGGTTCGTGAGTGCATCTCGAAGTAACGGGTCTGAACGAAGGAGACCACTCTTTGCTTTCTCGTCCCATAGCTTGATTTCACTTTCACTCATTTCTTTTCTTTGGTCGTCAGTAAGAGGGGGAAAGTCTCGGTAACGAGTCTCTGTCACCTGCTTTTCAAACTTCTCAATCATTTCGTTATAAGCAGTGATAGCTTTTTTGATGGATTCAAACGGAGCATCTGTATTGGATGACACCGTCACAGTTGAAGTTCCAACTGCTTTCAGGTCGATTGTCAAACCATTCACAGTGGCTGTATTCGTAGTGAGACCCATAACAGGAATACCATCGTATGAAAAGCTCCCGTTAGCAGCTGCTGTTACGTTTGCTGTACCTGCTGTAGCGGTGGATACTTGCTGCACTCCCGCTTGTCCGAGTATACGTTCACCAAGTTCAGGTGTCGTGAACTCAATCGTAAAGTTTTGATTCTCTCCCATGTTCTTCGTCGATAAGAAAAAGCGAGACGTCGTATCGTCAAATCCTGCACGAAGCTCAGTTGGACTTCCAGCTGTTGTAGATTGCATCTTAGAAGCAATCTCCGCCATGGTCATCGTGTCCGTCACATCGATCGGTGCTCCAATAACTGCACCTGATGCGTCTTTGATTGTAATGGTTCCTGCAGTACCAATAGCAGATGTCCCTTTTGTCTTTGAGCCATCAGATTCTTTTAGCTCTGTAGCCGTATGTAATTTTGCACTTTGTGCGAGAGACTGAACCGTAATCTCATAGCTTCCAGGTACAGTCGCACCTGTTGCGCGAGCTGTTGCAGCAGTGCCAGAAGTCGAAGCTGTATAGGCATTGAAAGCACTACTGAAACGCAAGCCTTCAAATGCAGAACGAAAACTTGTTAAAGCCAGGTTCGTGGAACGGTACGCATCTTTTTGCCATTCCGTCCAAGTTTTTTTCTGGCTAAGCTTATCTAAAGGGATTTTCTCCGCAGCCATCATCTCTTTCACCATATAGTCAATGTCCATTCCGGATCCTAGACCTGTAATTCTCATCCTATCACCTCATTTAATAGCGTTCGTCGACCAATAAACCTAGCTTCTGCGCAACGGCAGCATAATAATCCAAAACTTTTCTGCTTGGAATCTCGCGCAGCACCTCTTCAGTTTGTGGATCTATCACTTGTACGAAGTAATCGTTTAATTTTTCATGAAGTTGAAAACGAATTTCCGTTGCATGCGGGGCCATCCAGTGATTCATTTGGTTGATTCTTTCCTCGACTTCAAGTTTGGATGGCGCTTCTTGCTCTTTTTCTAGAAACTTCTTAGAACTCGGTTTTACTGAGGAATCAATTTTCGCGTTTTCCGCAACTTTTGCTGTTTCGGGAAAGGTCAATGCTTGGATGTCCATGGCATGTATCGCTCCTTCGTCGCTCGTTATAGGGTATATCGGTAGCTTTTGAGAAAACTTTAGACGAAATCTAGAAAAGATGCTCCCAGGGAAGATTTCAATAAAACAAGTTAAGTCTTTTTGTTGAAACCTTCCCTGGGAGCGAGTTTAGTTAGACAATCGGATAAAAAATAAAAACACTTGCATCGGCAAGTGTTTAAGCGAAAGCATTTAGTTTTTTAGTAACTCCGTTAACCCAATGATTGTTGAGACCCGTTGGATCATTTGATGCTCCGACCGGTGCATATTTTGCTCCAATTTGAGAAATGGTTGTCAATCCTTGATTCAAGTAATTTCGACGAAGGTTACTGGCCATTGCATCTATACTTTCTTGTAGTGTCGAATAGGTACGAAGTCCATTGTGCCCCATCATTCCAGCGACGTTATTCTTTTCGAGGATGGCACGAGATGAACCATTGCCCGTCTCATGCTGCGCGATTGCAGCTAAAAAGAGAGGATTTAAGTTGTATTTTTGTCCTGCTGTGATGAAATCTTTAGCCGTACCCGACAGCTTTCCGCTTAGATGTTTCTCCATTTCTAACAGACTGACTGGACGAAACGAAAGTTGATCGGTTGCTTTAGTCCCCGTAAGTGTTTGCTGCACAATTTGTTGAACTTGAGAGGTTTCCGGACCCAAAGTGCTCCAGAAAATAGGACTCGTTTGAGCAGGAAGCGCTTGAGAAGTCGGAACCCAATTCATTGTCGGAGAGCCATTCATCACAGACTCAAGCATGTTCGAAAACAACATAGACTTTGCCGGATCTGTTGGGGACTGTGAAGTAACAGCATGTGGCTGCGATAAAGTTTGCATGGTTTTCAAGTAAAACCAGTTTGAATCAATCAAAGACGTCATGTTTCTCTCCTTCCGGAACGTTTTCTTTCATCATACGGAAAGAACAAGATGCTTGCGAGAACTTTTTGAATTTCCCAATAAAAATGTTCCCAGGGAAGATTTCAATGTAACAAGTAAACTCTTAAAAGAGCTAAGAGTTATTATAGATTTTTATAAAGCGTGCCATAGATTTTGGTGCTGTTTCCTGAAGAATCAGGTTGATGCCGGATATCACCCGTGTCTATTCACCAATGAATCGATTGGGAAGACTCGGCACGGCCCTTTTGGAAACAGCAACAAGTAGGCACGATTATAAAATCGAAAAAAGCCTCCCGAAGGAGACTTAGTTTTGATGATTAACGAAGTAATTGAAGTACAGCTTGTGGCTGTTGGTTTGCTTGTGCAAGCATCGCTTGAGAAGCTTGAGTCAAGATGTTGTTCTTCGTGAACTCCATCATTTCTTTAGCCATATCTACGTCACGGATACGTGATTCAGCAGATGTTAAGTTTTCAGCAGTTGAAGCAAGGTTGTTAGATGTGAACTCTAAACGATTTTGAGCTGCACCAAATGTAGAACGTGCATCTGAAACGGTTTTGATTGCTGCATCAATAGCTGTTAAAGAAGCTGCAGCGTCAGAGACAGTTACTCCAGATCCAAGTGTAGCAGCTGTAACATCAACTAAAGTGACATCCATAGTTTGTGCAGAATCAGCACCAACTTGAAGTGTAATAGCATTTGTGTTGTTCAGTAAATCTGTACCGTTAAATTTCGTACGATTAGCAATGTCTGTAATTCCCGTATTTAACTCAGTTACTTCAGCTTGAATTGTAGCAACTTCGTCAGCAGAGTTTGTTCCATTTCCAGCTTGAACAGCCAATTCACGAACACGTTGTAGAATATCGTGGATTTCTCCAAGAGCTCCATCGATTGTTTGGATCATTGATACGCCATCTTGTGCATTACGTTGTGCTTGCTCAAGACCACGGATTTGATTACGCATTTTCTCAGAGATTGAAAGACCTGCTGCGTCATCTGCACCTTTGTTGATGCGTTGACCAGAAGACAATTTCTCCATTGAGTTTTGTGCTGCGCCAGATACTTGGCCCATTTGGCGGTGCGTGTTAAGTGCTGCTAAGTTGTTATTGATAATCATGATTTCTACCTCCATGTAGATGTAATGTTAGGGCGCGACATCCGTGTCTTGATGCCCTACACTCTTTATATCGGAGAGTAGAAAAAAGAGTTTAGTGTTTTTTCAAAATTATTTCGTGAATTTTTTTAGTTGATCTAAAGAAGCACTCGCTGCTAGATTTTCTTTCCGAATTTCTTCAAAGACTTCTTGTCGATGAACCGGAACACTTTTAGGAGCACGAATGCCAAGCTTCACTACATCGCCTTCGATGGCAGTGATCGTCACTTCGATATCTTGTCCAATATGGATGGTCTCGCCTACTTTACGTCCAAGCACTAACATCTAAGCGTCCCCCTTCAACGGGTGCTTCACGGAAAAATCAGTTGAAGTGTGGACCCACTGCATCGCTTTCTTCGTGCGAAGATTGAATAGTAAAGGTGCTTTTAAGTTTGTTGTAGAGGTATCGAGCGATGCTTTCAGTGTTACAAGCGACAAAACAATCACATCTTCAGAAGCTTCAACTTCTAACTTCTGTAACGTATCTTCGTCTAATGCTACTGCATAATTTGATTCAATCTTAAATGGATCAACTGCAATAAAACCGATTCCTTCTTCGATAGATCGAAGCTCATAAAAAGTCGCATCAAATGGAACTTCGATAGGAGTGAGGGTCAATTCCTTAACCTCCTCAAACCCTAATAATCCTTCTGGCAGCTGAAATGTTGTATTCATGAAGTGCCTCCTTGCTTACAAGGATACGACTTTGCGCATCTCAGGTAATTTGTTTTTCATCATGACAGTAAAGGCGTCGACAATTTTTGGATCGAACTGTGTGCCTGCATTTTCTTTAATAATGCGGATCGCTTCTTCCGGCGAACGTTTTCTCTGATAAACGCGGTTAGTTGTCATCGCATCATAGGTATCCGCGATGGCCATGATACGCGCAGACAATGGAATCTGGTCTCCGACAAGTCCGACTGGATACCCGTTGCCATCATATCGTTCGTGGTGATAAAGGATCGCATCCCGAATGGTCTGATTTCGCATGACTGGAGCATGTTGAAGAAGATCCATTCCGAGCTGTGGGTGTTTCTTAATTTCAATGTATTCTTGGACAGTGAGCGAATCCGGTTTGATCAAGATAGAATCCGGAATCGCAATCTTCCCTATATCGTGAAGCAATCCAGCTATGTAGAGATTTTGCTGAAACTCCGCATACAAATTCATTTGCTGAGCAATCCACACAGATTTCTCCGCAACATTGCGTGAGTGCTGTGCTGTGTAATGATCGCGCATCTGAATGGTCTGAAGAAGAGAATAGATACTCTTCATCTCCGTGCTGCGAGCCTCTTGCAAAATCTTTAGTGCTGAAACGGAAAAAATACCGATGCCTGTATAGAGTATAAAAAAGAGCGCAAGCATCAACCAATCATGCGAGGTGAAAGCTGCCGAATATGTATAATAACGAAGACCTACAAACACAAGCGACAACGAGAAAATGTAAATTCGACGATCAAACAACAGACTGTAGCCAAATATTAAAAAGTAATATAAATCCGGTCCGATATGGTTCGGGATGACCGTATGTTCAATCCAGAATACAACCGGTGAAAACAGCACCATTATAAAGGTCAACAGTTCTTTGCGGTCAGCAAGTGACAGCACGGCATCTATTATAGCTACCCCGTAGCGAGGAGCAGCAATCTTTTCAACTTCGATTTCATCCCGTATTTTAAACACGTTCATACGCTCCTTGTCTAAGATAGACTGATTCATAGAAGTTATCGGACAATTCTTTAAATAGTTTACCACGATTTTAAAATTTTTCAGCAAAAATAAAAACCGCTTCCTTTGTTTACCAGAAGCGGTTTCACTTTATGAAATCTCTATTTTACCATAATTTTCTTGTAGTTTTGCTCCACGATCTCGGAACGCTTTTTGCTCTTTTTTAGACATCGATTTGTAGTCTTCTAAAAAAGCCTCATACTTCGGCATGACCTCTTCAATCGGACCATACTCTTTCACTTCACCGAATTCCAGCCAGAGCGCTTTTTCACAGAATTCTTTCATCTGTCCCACGGAATGGCTGACAAAGAAAATCGTTTTGCCTTTTTCTTTGAACTCGTTCATCTTGTTCAAACATTTTTGAGCAAACGCTTTATCCCCTACCGATAAGGCCTCATCAATGATCAATACGTCAGGATCGATCATCACAGAGATGGCGAATCCAAGACGAGATTTCATCCCACTAGAGTAGCTTTTAACAGGCTGATCAATGAACTTCCCAAGATCGGCAAACTCAATGATTTCCGGTTCCAGTTGCTGAATCTGTTGCTTATCAAAACCTAGCATCAAGCATTTTAACTCTATATTCTCACGACCCGTTAAGGCATTGTTAAGGCCAGATTGGACGGCAATCAATGCAGACTTCCCTTCCACTTCAACGGCTCCCATTGTAGGAGGAATGATTCCTGCAATGATATTAGATAATGTGGATTTCCCAGAGCCGTTAACTCCGATAAAGCCTATGACGTCACCTTTTAGTGCTTCGAACGAAACTCCTCGGAGTGCATAGAATGCTTCTCCGTAGCTTTTCGGTAGCAGCAAGTCGAGCAGTTTCTCTGACGGGTTCTGATAGAGTTTATAACGTTTGACGACATCTTCTACGCGTACGGATACTTCCATGATTTCACACCCAGTTTTATAAATAGTCGATTAATTGTTTTCTAAATCGCATATGCAGCATTGAACCAAGCCAGAGCAGTACAAATATCACTAACCAGAAATACAACGTGTATTCCCATTTTTCAATGAAATACCATTCATGATAGAAAAATGCCGCTCGGTAGCCTTCAATTACATAGAACAACGGATTGATGCGCATGATGGTCTGCACGAAGTCAGGGAGACTAAACGACACCCACAGAATCGGTGACACATAAATCAGCATCCGCAAGACGGCTTGTACGACCATCTGTACATCCCGAATAATAGTCGCAAGAGTAGATGTGATCAAGTTAATAGCGAACACGAGGGCTACCGTAGCAAATAAGAAATACGGAAGCTGTAAGTAATAGATCGAGATCGGTGACCCACTAAATTGAAAAATTACAATAGCAATTGCTAGCAAGAGGAAATGTGGGTATAGCTTTGACACCATCACATAACTCGGGATCACACTCGTAGGAAAACTCATCTTTGCAATCATCTTGATTCGAGTATAAATAGACTTTGACCCTTGTAATAAAGAAGGATATACAAAGAACCAAATCAACATTCCTGCAAACAGCCAGTGGAAAAAGGGTACCCCTTCAACAGGCTCTCCTCGACGAATCGCATAGCCAAATACAAACCAGTAGATGGCTAACTGAATGCCTGGATTGATGAGTTCCCAAAGAAGCCCTAGGTAGTTGTTGTTATTATTTATTTTGACCTCATACAGAGCCAGTCTCTGGATCAAATAGAGGTGGTCCCATTGTTCTTTCAGGACGGTCCATAATGACTTCATTCAATTCACCCTATCAGATTGGCGCGGACTGAGACGGTGGACCGAATACTTCCTGAACGACACGTTCCGTCGCTCTTCCGTCTTCCCATGCACAATATCTCTCATTAAATTCTTCCATTTTGTGTGACGCTGTTCTCTCTCGTAATGACTGGAGCTCTTCTATCACTTGTTCTGTAGTAGTGACCAGTGGCCCTGGAGCCGTCCGCTCGATATCCACATAGAACCCGCGCAATGAATCACGGTAGTTTTCTAAGTCATACGTATAGAAAATCACGGGTCGTTTTAAATTGGCATAATCAAAGTACACCGACGAATAATCGGTGATCAATACATCGGATACCAAGTATAAGTCACGAATGTCTTCATATCCTGACATATTGTAAGCAAAGTCTTCAAAGCCGGTCAAATCCATATGGTCTGCTATCAAATAATGCATACGTAACAGCAAAACAAAATCGTCACCGAGAGCTGCTTTCATCGCTTGAAGATCAAGCTTTAACTGGAACGAGTATTTACCCACTTCAATGTACTCATCGTCTCGCCACGTCGGTGCATACAAGATGATTTTTTTATCTGTTGGCAAGCCCATTTGACTCTTTAAAAAAATCACAGTCGGCGGCTGATTCTGAGTATACAGAACGTCATTGCGTGGATACCCAGACTCAATCATGTTTCCGTTAAAAGCAAAGGCCTGCCGGAAAATATCACGTGAGTAGCTGTTCGGAGCAATTAAATAATCCCAACGCCCCGTCTCATCTGTGAAGTTCTTCCGGTAAAGTTCCGTCGTCGTTCCTGGCATCTTGACATCTTCAATATCCAGCCCGAGTTTTTTAAGCGGGGTACCGTGCCAAGTTTGTAGAAATACAGTCCCTTCAGGCTTTTGCATCCACCGAGGCATCCGGGTGTTGATCACCCAGTACTTTGCCGTTGCCATCGTGTAGATCCACTTGAAGGTAAACCGCTGGAGCACAGGAAGATTGTGATGCGCTACCAGTGGGATACTCGCTTTGTTCAGACTCCAGTAAAATGTATATCCTGGGTACTGCTCTTTCATATATTCATAGATAGCTCGTGGGTTGCAGCTGTACTGCTTCCCATGAAAACTTTCAAATACAATAACCTCTGACTGACGTGGAAACTTCGCAAAGAGACGAAAGAGTTTACGAAAGCCATAGGAGACAAGCCGTTTCGCGAAACGTACAGGCATCTAAGTCACCTTCTTTATTACATAATCGATTAGCTGTTCCGAAGACTTTCCTTGTGAGTACTTGTTCCATGTGTCACAGAAAGCGAGAACCTTTTGGTTGTCCACATCAAAGTCTGGTGCTACGATGGCTTCCTCCAACTGCTCTTGTGTGAACACCACAGGACCCGGAACAAACTCTTCATAGTTTTCCCAAATGCCTCGCTCCGCGATGTATTCCTCCAAATCATACGCATAAAATACCATCGGTTTCTTGAGAAGGCAGAATTCGAATGGAATGGAGGAATAATCCGTCACCAACAAGTCTGTTACAACCAACCACTCATTGACATCTTCATCAGCGTCAATTTGAATAAGTTGGTCACTCACCTCAGACGGGAATGCGAGATTTTGCTTCGTTACGGGATGCAACTTTACAAGGACCAAAACTTCTGGTCCCAATACTCTTGTGAGCCGTTCAAAGTCTAGCGGCATGTGATGCGAGGCCGTGTCTCGAAACGTCGGCGCATAAAGAACCACGCGCTTTCCTTTTGCGTGAGGGTAGTTCCGGTAGAATTTATCCCGAAGCTCCTGCTTCTTGTGTTCATCAAAGAACAAATCCGTTCGGGGAATCCCTGTACGCAAAAAGCTAGAACTCGGCACTCCAAAAGCCCGGGTAAATATGTCCGCCATTTCTTCAGAGCCCACAACGATTTTATCGAACCGGTGGTAGACTCGGTGGAACCTGCGTTTAGAGATGGCTGTGCGCGTCGTCGTATTGTTGGCTTCAAGACCAAAGCTTTTAATCGCTCCCGCAGCATGCCAGATTTGAACGCAGCGCACTTCTTTTTTAAAGTTCGTCACTGCCAGGAACGGGAAATAGTTGTCGATGATGATAATCTTCGCAGTGGCTAAGTGATAGATCCGTGTGAAATAGAGTTTGAGACGGTGGAGTTCTAGCAGTTGGACCTGCTCGCTTTGTAGCTCCGCCATTTTCGGATACGAACTCTCATTGCACACTAGCACGATTTGCATCGATGGATCACGTTTTTTCAATTCTTCAGTCAGATAATACGAATTTTGTGGAAACGTCACAAACAGCACCACTTTGTTTTGGAGCGGTTTGCGATTCATCCACATAAATGAAATTCGAAACAAAAACAGATAAATGGATTTAATGATATCCGCTATCATGATTTTGCTGGTGGATGATACAAATCGGTCTTAATTTTCGTCGTTGAAATGCCTGTAGTGCGTTTCAAATAGATGACTTCGCAGTAGTCCTTCAAAAAATCAAAGGCCCCTTCCCAATCATCTCCCATTACGAAAATATCGACATTGTAATCCAACACGTCTTGAATCTTTTGATCCCAATGCTTTTCAGGAATCACGCGATCCACATGACGGATTGATTCTAAAATATACTTTCTATGCTCATACGAATGGTACGCTTCTTTTTTCTTCACATCATTGAATTCATCAGTTGATAACCCGACAATCAATTCATCTCCAAGTGCTTTCGCTCGTTCAAGTAGATGAATATGCCCCCAGTGCAACAAATCATAAGTACCATATGTGAGAACCGTTTTTTTCTCCAACCAGACTCACCTCTTTTCTCCCTAAACTTTCTATTAGTCTAATTAAGTATAAATACCCATTTTGTATTTCAGTTGAAACGTCCCTCACAAAATGTTGTCTTGCTGTAAAAATGCGAGAATCCGCTCTGTATTCTTTCGGTCATCGAAAGCATTGATAGCCTTATAGCGATCTTTATAGTTCTGCTCGAGCTCATACTCTCTAGAAATGGCATGCTTTGCGAGCTCTACAAGCTGCTCTGCGTCGTAAGCGATAGGACCCGGTGCATTGTTTTCATTGACTGGGGGAATTGCTTTGTACTGCTCAATTAGCATCTCTTTTTCTTCCCAATAGAAGATAGGATAGGCCCCTCGGAAAATCGCATCATAGATAGCAGACGAATAATCTGTGATAAAGACAACCGACTGCTTTAATGCGACTGATGGGTTGTCTGAAATAATGGATTCATAAGCCGGCATGTTTTCTTTGATGAACGTCGAGAACTTGTTATGCGGAACAAGCAACAAACGATCAAGCAATCCTGCCTTTTCAAATGCTTGAATCACTTGAATCAACGATTTGTAATAGGTCGTCTGCTCAATGTCACCTTTATAAATCAAGCCCTCTTCCCAATACCGATAAGTAGGCATATAAGCTATCTTGTCAGCTCCTGGATCTAACGTTGCAAAGTCAAGAGTAGCAAGACCTGTTTGGATCAAGTCCTCTTTGACGTACCCCATTTTATAGAATTCCTTCGCTTCTAATTGCGAACTGATAACCGACTTATACATGGTATACAAGTTCTTATCTTTATGGAATCCAAATGCCATCGGGTTGTCCACTGGCTTTGCAAACATGATTCCGTGTTGTAAAAACACAAGCGGAACATCCATTAGCTTCTGTCGAAGATGATCTATATACAACCGGTCATTCAAGACATGGTTTGAAAGCTCACTTGAGATAAAATAGTTCGCTTGGAAAATGGCCAAGTAATGGCGGAAGCTGTATTTCGCAATCAGGGCTTTGCCAAATCGTTCTTTCAACTTAGAAAACTCCGGTGACTTTTCACTCAAAATAAAATAGTTGCGAGAAGTCTTGGGTGCCAGCTCCATTACGCGCTCAAACACACGGAATCCGGACTCGGCAGCCGTCTCTGATTTCTTTTCAAAATACAAGTTGGTTGGGAGCGCATCCTTCCTCGAGAACTTGGCAGCGACATACGCAGCAGAAATCTTCAAACGGTTCCATAGCGTATATTCTGGAGCAAACGGAATGCGCGTCACGGTCAAGTTACCACCGAGTGTCGTGCGAATGACCAGAAGCTGCTCCCCAACTTTTTTGCGCAACAAAGTCTTTGCCTTTTTGTCTCCAAAGCGTCGTTTAAAGTTATGAACAACCGCCTTCTTGTCTCCAACAAACAGATTGGTATGGATCTGGTCGTCTCTAAACAACCGAGAAAGTGGGACTTTGTAATAGCCGTAGCGTCTCAGTAGCGGAAGATTTTTAAATGGACGCTTGAACGTCGTCACCTGATGCTGTTCGTCTTTTAAATAAAGCGTTTCGTATTTCCCGGCAGCTTGATAGGCATAATGCGTTGAGCGACCAACAAAATAGACATTCCGAAAACCTGAAACCATTTTCAAGTTCACCTGATGTCCAGTCACTTTAAAGGGATTGTTCTTTCCTATATAAATACCGTCAGATTTCGTATAGATGAAAAATCGAGTCGCATCTTCTTTAAAAATAGCTAGTACATGGCGTTTCTTCTCGGACTTCACATCGTCTAGAAGCAGCACTTTGCGCCCTTGGTTTCTAGGAATTCTTGCCAAGTTCACTACTGTTTTTACGCCCGTCTCTATATTCTTTAACGTCAACTCATTTTTAGACGTTAAGGTGAGCACTAACGTTTCACTAAATCGTTCAATTGAAAAGAGAATTTTTTCAATCGTAATGACTTTTCGGAACAAGTCATACGTCGCTACCAAATGATAGTCTTGATAACGTGCGACTGCAATGGTGGTGAATCGGAAGAAAGTTGACGTAAACCCAAGTTCATAAGGGATTTCAACTAAACTCTTTTCTCCTGTGGCGACATCGTCAATTTGGTGGATTACAGTATTCTGTTGATCGATCAACACTACACGAGTCAATCCCACTTGACGCAAAGACACAAGATGATGGTGATTGGTCATCGTAAATGAATAGAAATGGGGCTGATCATGAAAATGAGATAGCCCGTCCCACTCTTTTGTTATCAAAAGTTCTTGATTTTTTACATAGACATACACATGTACATCTGCAGATGGCTGATGATGAAGAAGGATTTGATCCGCTAATGCCACATCGCAAATGAAATGTGCCTGCTGAAATTCCAACTCTTCTAGTAAAAATATATGAGATTCGTCAGCCGGCTTGAAGAAAAAATGCACCTGTCGTGCATCGGCTTGTATGACGTCTACATCTGCTGTATATACTCTCATGTCGTTCCCTCACTTTACGTTTCGAAGCATAATCAATTTAGTTTACAACATCTTTACAATTCACGAAACTGTTTTAATGACTATGCTTAATTACCTAAATTAGTTCCTTTCTTCTAGAAAAACTAGTCTTTTCAAGCGAACTTGACAATCACAGCCTTGATATCTTGAAAACTGTTTGAACCTAAATTCATAAATTCGACACAACTTCATCTGATTTAGCTGTTCGGAACTGAATGGAATTGTATTTAGTAGAACGTCCAAGCCAGAGAAAATGTTTCTAGGAGTGTGTACTTTTGGCTAGAGATCAGTCTGTTGATTCTCATACTGGCACGATTCGTCCACTTCGTGGCACGATAGCCTCGTCTACTGGCACGATTCAAAACAATTTCTCCAAAAAACCACAAAGAAGCGCCTGCCGCAGCAAGCGCTTCTTCAAACTAATGCTTATTCTTGTCCGACTAACTCTAGCTCAACCGGGATATTCGCTTCGACTTCCTCGCCAGCAAGAACTTTCATTGCCGTCTCGATACCGATTTCACCAATCATCGCTGGTTGCTGTGCGATCGTTCCTGCTAAGCGACCGTCTTCAACAGAAGCTACTGCGTCATCCGTTGCATCGAACCCGACTACAACGATGTCTTTGCCAGCTGCTTCGATTGCTTCAAGAGCTCCTAGAGCCATTTCATCATTGTGAGCAAATACACCTTTGATATCTGGGTTTGATTGAAGAATGTTCTCCATTACAGAAAGGCCTTCTGCACGGTTGAAGTTAGCTGTTTGTTTCGCTACAACATCTAACTGATCTGCCGCTACAGAGTTAAAACCTTCGCCACGCTCACGTGCTGCCGATGAACCTGGTACTCCCTCAAGCTCAGCTACTTGTGCGCCTTCACCGATAAGAGATACTAAGTATTCGCCTGCCATCTTCCCACCAGCAACGTTATCAGAAGCAACGTGTGCAACCACTTCGCCGCCTTCTGCAGAACGGTCTAATGTGATAACTGGGATGTCAGCTGCATTTGCAGACTCAACTGCTGCCGCTACTGCTGCAGAGTCAACTGGGTTGATCAAAATGAAATCTACGCCTTGTTGAATCAAGTCTTCTACGTCAGATGCTTGTTTTGCTGCATCGTCTTGTGCGTCAACTACTGTAAGTTCAGCGCCAAGCTCTTCAGCTTTCGCTTTTGCTCCGTCTGTCAATGTAACGAAGAATGGGTTGTTTAATGTAGAAACAGAGAACCCGATTGTTGGAGTTTCTTCAGAAGACCCTTCAGAACCTGTTCCTTTTGACTCGTTTGATGTTGGTGAATCTAAAGAACAAGCGGCTAAGAACAATACGGCTGCAAGACTAACTAAGAACCAAAGTTTTTTCATGTGACTCTCTCCCCTTAGATTAATTTTTTACGGTCGATAAGGACCGCGAATAATATAACAAGCCCTTTGACAACTTGCTGGAAAAAGGACGAAACCCCAATAAGATTTAACCCGTTGTTCAAGACTCCAATAATAAGTGCCCCAATCAACGTCCCGACGATCCAACCACGACCGCCCGTCAAACTTGTACCACCAAGAACTACTGCTGCGATTGCGTCGAGTTCAAACATCTGCCCTGCTGTCGGCTGTGCCGAATTCAGGCGAGACGTTAAAATCAAAGCGGCAAGTGCGGATAAGAAACCTGTTAATGCGTACACGTAAATCTTGATGCGTCCTGTTTTGATACCGGACAACTTCGAAGCTTCTTCGTTTCCACCGACCGCATAAACGCGGCGTCCAAACGTCGTCTTCTTCAAGATGAAGTATAAAATACCAAAGCTCACGAGCATCGTCACAACAGGTACAGGTATTCCGAAGAAGTACCCTTTCCCAAGCATCTGGAATGTCAATGAATCGCCAAGTCCTGAGATAGGACGACCTTCAGTATAAACGAGCGTCAATCCGCGATAGATGGTCATCGTAGCAAGCGTTGCGATGAACGGCGCTACGTTTCCTTTAGAGATTAAGATACCGTTCACAGCACCAAGTAAGGCACCTAGAATCAAGCCAAGAAGCATCGCAAGAATCGGGTCTGTGCCCCCAGCCATCATTCCGGCTGTGACCGCTCCAGTTAGAGCCAAGATGGAACCGACCGATAAATCAATTCCACCAGTCAAAATAACGAATGTCATCCCAAACGCGATGATGGCATTGATAGACACTTGTCGCAGGACGTTCAGTAAGTTGTTCACCGATAAGAAATCGGGATTTAGAATCGTAATGATGGTGATGATCAGAAACAGGCCTAAGAATGGCACTAATTTTTGAAGCACACCTTGTTTTGATTTCGCTGTCGTACTAGACACGCGCTCCACCTCCTGTGGCATAATGCATAATCTGTTCTTGCGTCAGGTCTTGATTGTCTAAGTTCGCCGTTAGTTTTCCTTCATGCATGACGAGCACACGATCCGCCATACCGAGTACTTCCGGAAGTTCTGAAGAAATCATGATGATTGCAACACCTTTTTCAGCGAGTTCATTCATGATGGAGTAAATCTCTTTCTTCGCTCCGACATCGACACCGCGAGTCGGTTCATCGAGAATCAAAATCGATGGATTGGTCCCAAGCCACTTCGATAAAACGACTTTTTGCTGATTCCCTCCACTTAGGGATTTTACTGGCAGTTCCGGACTCGAAGTCCGAATGCCAAGACGTTCTTTCATGCGGTCAAATAGTGCACGCTCTTTCTTCGCAGACATCAACCCGTTTGCAGAAAGGTCTTTGAAATTCGTCAGACTGATGTTTTCTTCAACGCTAAAGTCGAGGATCAACCCTTCACTCTTGCGGTCTTCTGTCACGTAAGCTAACCCGTGTCCGATGGCATCATACGGCGTACGAATCTTGACGACCTTCCCGTTAATCTTCACTTCCCCGGCCGATGCTTTTCGGTAGCCAAATAGCGACTGTACGATTTCCGTACGCCCAGCTCCCATCAGACCAGCTAGCGCAACAATCTCGCCTTGTTTCACATCGAACGAGATGTCTCGGAAGTAAGGTTCACGCGTAAGGCCTGTAACTTCAAGGACAGTATCTCCAATCTCACAGGTACGAGTTGGGAATCGGTCTCCAAGTGCGCGTCCTACCATCATCTGGACGATTTCATCGAAGTTCGTGTCCGAAATGCGCTTCACGCCCACCCATTCCCCATCACGAAGAACTGTAATTCGGTCACAAATCGCAAAGATTTCTTCCATGCGGTGAGAAATGTAGATGAACGCTACACCCTGCTCTTTCAACGCGCGAACGGTCTTGAAGAGCTGCTCAATCTCACGATCTGTTAGAGCCGCTGTCGGTTCATCCATGATGATGACTTCTGCGTTTGACGATAGGGCTCTGGCAATCTCAACAATCTGTTGCTGCCCGACAGACAATGTGGCTGCTTCCGCTGCAGGATCTATATGAAGACCAAGCGCCGCTAGACGTTCCTTTGCTTCCGTTTCCATTTTTTTCGTCTTCAAAATCCCGGTCTTGCCTAGCGTCTCTTCTTTTCCGAGAAACAAGTTTTCCGCGATTGACAGATACGGCAAGATGTTCAGTTCTTGGTGAATGACAGCGATACCTGCCTCTTCCGCTTCTTGAGGCGTCTTGAACGTCACTTCTTTCCCTTTCCAGTGAATCGTTCCACCGTCTTTTGGATGGATCCCGGTCAACACCTTCATCATCGTCGACTTTCCGGCCCCGTTCTCCCCCATCAGCGCGTGGATCTCACCTGGCTCGAGGTCAAACTGAACGTCTCGAAGGACGACGTTGCCACTGAACGCTTTGGTGATTGCTTTCATCTGTAACATGCGTTTCACCTCCGTTTAAAAAATAACTCCTGATTGCAACACGATGTTGGCGTATGGTGTCGCTTCGCCTGTGCGAATAATGACCTTGGCTTGTTTTGAGAGTTCTTTTAATTCTTCGTGCGAAATATAGGTGAGTTCAAATTTATCATCAAGCTCCTGATGAACAGGTTCATTGTGTTTAGATAATTCGTTTGCCACGATAGCTTTCTCAGCTTGGAAGTCTGTTGTGACCGCTTCCACGATATCGAGAAACGTTGGCTTTCCAAGTGTGTATGATAGATCGATGCAGCGCACCCCGCTTGGAATCGGTAACCCACAATCAGCGATAACTAGCTGATCGGTGTGCCCCATTTTCGCAAGGATGCCTGCAAGCTCTCGGTTCAAGATGCCTTGTTTTTTCATCGTCTCATCCTTTCGATTACCGCATCGAGCGCCGGCATGCCAGTCTGCGCTCCGAGTGCTTCTACAGATAATGAAGCTGCTGCATTGGCAAACTCGATAGCTTTTGACAGTTCCCAGTCTTGAGACAAGCCGTATGCGAGTGCGCCGTTAAACGTATCTCCTGCGCCGGTTGTATCAACTACCTCTACTGGGTAACCGGTTACATATACAGCATCATTCGCTCCCGGATACATGGCTCCGTCCTTACCGAGCGTCACGACGACTTGATTTGGAAACTCGCGAATTGCGTCTTTCCACTCTGCTCCCCAGACGGTTTCCGCTTCCGATTCGTTCGGTGTGAGTAATGCTCCATGATCTAGTAAGTCTTCTGTAAATGCATCTGTAGGTGCTGGGTTTAAGATCGCTTGGACTCCATGTTCTTTGCAGAGCGCAAGTCCTCGTCTCACCATGTCGACAGGAATCTCTAGCTGGAACACAACGACTTTACTCTTAGGAATGATTGCTTCCATTGCTTCAATCATCTGGGCGTCCCAAGCGTGGTTGGCACCAGGAACGACGATAATACGATTGTCTTTATTAGAGACTAATATATTGGCGATTCCAGTTGGCTCCGCGGCTTGTTGGATAGTCTCCGTATGAATCCCTTCGTTTTTCAATGTCTGCACCAGTTCGTGACCAAAAGCGTCATTGCCAACAACCCCGAGCATCGTAACGTCAGCACCAAGTCGTGCTGCAGCAACAGCTTGGTTCGCACCTTTTCCACCTGGGATGGTCGCAAATAAGTTGCCGAGACGCGTCTCTCCTTGTTTCGGGAAATGATCCGTACGAACGACCAGATCCATATTAATACTTCCGATGACTGTAATCATGTGGTCAACTCCTTGTTGTGCCGCGGTGGACGAGCTCCACTGGCACTTCGTAATACAATGACTCGAGTGGTTCTTTCTCGATTTGTTTGATTAAAATGCGTGCCGCCATGGCTCCGAGCTTGTAAATGTCTTGGCGCACGGTCGATAGAGGCGGTGACAGCATTTCACCTAGTTGAATCCCATCAAAACCAATGATTTGAATGTCTTGGGGAATCGCAAGTCCAAGCTCCGTGCAGGCGCGAATAGCTCCGAGCGCAGCCACATCACTGCTTGTGGCGATTCCGTCCACTTCTGGATGAGCTGTTAGATAGGCTTTTACTTTTTCGTACGATTCATCAAAATGAAAATTCGCCTGAATATGATGCTCCTTCACATGCTGGACTTCCGCCATCGCTTCTTCAAACCCCTGCTTCCGCTCACTTGCTGATTGGATGTGATTGGGTCCTTCTACGAACAACAGCTCTTTGCATCCTGATTGAATCAAGCTGCGCGTGCTGTCCTTCAAACCTTGTCGGTTGTTTGAAATGACACACGGGATGGACGCGTCGATTGGTCGGTCAAGTGCAACCATCGGCTTCTTCAGTTCCATATAAACGTCGCGATTGTGCTGGCTTGATGTGACAATAAAACCAGCGACGTATTTCTTTTGAAGTGTTTCGATATAATTTTTCTCTTTTTCAGGATTTTCGTCCGAATTGCAGAGGACGACTGTGTAGCCATAAGTCAAGGCTACGTCTTCTACAGCTCGTGCGAGTTCCGGGAAGAATGGGTTGGTGATGTCAGGTAAGATGAGTCCAATCAAGTTGGACTGCTTCGTCGTCAAGCTGCGCGCGACGGCATTCATCTCATAGTTCAGATCGGTGATGGCACGCTGCACGGCCTGTGCTGTATCTGCCCCGACATACCCTTTCCCGTTTAAGTACCGGGAGACCGTGGCGACAGATACGCCTGCATGTTTTGCTACATCTCGTATAGTCGCCATTGGGTTGCCTCCTTTAATGGTTTTGTGTGGTCTTGGGAAGACACTCTGTGGTCTTCGGAACTCATTGTGTGGTCCGCGGAAGCTCTCGCTTTGTCCTGGGAACCTACTAAAATGTCTTCTCAAATGAAAATCGACTATGTGTAACCGGTTACACATAGAATAAATGCCTCACATCTTCATGTCAAGAGGGGAAAATATTAGGAGAAACTAAAAATGTTCACCTTCTTCCACTATACTTAGTTGTAGTTCTATAGAGAAAGGATTGATTTCATGACTACCTTTTTACTCATTCGTCACTGTGCGGCTACAGGGCAAGAACCTAGTGCCCCTCTGACTCCGGCAGGGGAATCTCAAGCCATCAAATTAGCTGAAACCCTAAAAAATTTCCCGATCACTCGCATCGTTTCAAGTCCTTACACACGTGCGATAGAAACGATTACTCCTTTCGCACAAATCCATAAAATCGAAGTGGAACAAGAGAATCGCCTGATGGAACGTGTATTGAGTTCCGAGAATTTACCTGATTGGATGGAAAAGCTTGAAATGAGTTTTACTACTCCAAGTCTAGCTTTTGAAGGTGGCGAATCTGGCATGGAAGCGACATCTCGGATCGTTGCCGTCCTCGATGAACTCACTGTAGGATCTGATGACTGTATCGCCATCGTTTCGCACGGAAATTTGAGTGCTTTGCTTTTAAGACATATTTCAAGTGAATTTGGATTTGAAGAATGGAAATCCATGAGAAATCCAGAGGTGTTTGTGGTTGAATGGACAGTAGACACTAAACGTTTTCATAAGCTCACCTAAAAGAGCACCCCATTGAGTGCTCTTGAAGTGTTAGGACAACTCAGGAAACGTAAGCAGCATAAATAAAAATACAAGGCCGTATCCGATCCCAATCAAAATGGGTAGTGAATTAATTATAAATGCAGTCAACGGGAAACGCGGAAGTAGAAACCAAACGACTCCACAGAAAACAATTAGAAGGACTGGATAATGTGTGTATAAGTTCAAAAGGAAATCAGACCCTGAACTCAGTGAATAGAACTCAAATGGATAGCCTTTTTCTTTCACATTAAAAGCTACGAACCAAATATAAATTGAAGACAAATAGACTGCTTGAAAGATCGCAATCGAAATTGCAAATGGGCGTTTCACAAAAAGACCTCCTTAAAAAATCTGCGACAGGGAAATAAGAAAATAGAATACAACCCCTAGTCCTACTAATATGAAAAAGAGTGGAATTGCAGTCAACCACAGAACCGCCTTAGGCTTTTTATCTATAAACCACCAACCCGCTATCATCAAGGGGATAACGTAAAATGGATAAATTCCAGCAAGAATTACCAGTGTTGTATTAATACCTGAATCCTGGAACTGCTCCCAGAACCCTCTAAAATCAAATACCAGAAGTTCTTGAATCACGCCGTTCCCTATCGTTCCATACCAAACAAAGATGGTTAACAAATAGACGAGATGCAAGACGACTAATGACGAATAGGCAAATGTCTTCATAAATGTAGCTCCTTTAATTTCCATTTGTAGTCAGGACGCCTAGTATTTAGAATAGTTTCTCTAAGCGTACATGTTCTATCAAGAAATTAACAGACCTTGAATCTTTTTTGCTGTTCTGTCGTATAAAGTATCACTTTATAGAAAGAAGGGTTTCCAATGGTCTCAAAATCATCTTTAACACGTGCACTTCTAATCGCAGGAAATTTTATCTTCTGTGTAGCCGTGATCGTAACAGGCCTTCAGTTTGCGGGATACCTTATAAACGACGTCTTACATATAGAAGGTTGGGCACGCACGGCCCTTCAATTCGCAGCTGTCATTTTCATCTTTTATCCGATGAAGTTCGTCTATGATACGGTACAGTACCGGATTTCTCAAAATCCTTGATACCGAATAGACCCTTGCCGCGATTGCGACAAGGATCTATCTTTTCCTAGTAAGGTTTTATGCAGATGAAAGGCGCCTGTTTGTAGAAGAAATCTTGTGTCATGCAGAACAAATCCTGCTTCTTGCAGAACAAAGCTAATTTGATGTAAAAGAAATCATGCGTCATGCAGAACAAACCACCCCTCTTGCGGAAGAACGCTCGCTCAACGCCCAACGAACTCCTGAATAATCGAAATCGTCTCATCCAACTGCTCTTTCGGCGTTAACTCGCTAGGATTATCGCCTTTTTGCTCGCCGTACATCCCAAAGTTGGCATGATTGCCTCCTTTGATTTCATGGAAGACGGCATCATCCCGCAAATTTTCTCGACGGGCTTCTATGTCTTCAACCGGTAACACCCCGTCGATTTCTCCGTAGACGGTAAGCGAGGGAACATTGATTGTATCGATTGGATAGGAAGCTAAAAAGATAATTCCTTCTATTTTCGGATTGCTCTCAGCAATAGTGGAAGCCGCTGATCCGCCAAGAGAATGACCGATCAAATACCACGTGGATACCTCTGGATACTGCTCTATGATTTCAAGTCCTGCCTCACTATTTAGCAGCGCGATATTGAATGGCAATTGCGGAATGACAACGAAATGTCCTTTTCCCGCCAACTGATTCCCTATATAACTATACGCAGCGGGCTCCACTTTCGCTCCTTGATAGAAGATGAACCCCACTTCTTCATCCCCTTCTCCATAGATGTAATCTCCATCCATCTCTTCGCCTAAGTAGGAAGTCGCTTCTTCAGTTGGCCCATAATCAAATTGTGCCCAGATGACGAAAGCTGAAAATGCTAGAACTACTAAAAAGACAAGTACAAGTACTATCCTTTTAAGCCACTTCATTTGTCGAATCACCTCCAGTAGTTTCCCTAAAGATAGCACTTTGTGCTCAACTTCGCATCGATTTGAAACGTTTGATCGATTGGTACGTAAATTAGACACGAGTATGAATGACTGCGTCATGACTAGGAGGAAATCACTTGAAAACAAAGAATCATAAAAAGAACGAAGGTTTAGGCGGATATGGGTACACAATGGGTATTGCCATCGGTCTTAGTCTTGGAGTAGCGCTAGATAATGTAGCGATCGGAATAGCGATTGCAGTTGCACTAGCCATTTCATTTAGCCAAGTTGACTTCTCAAAGAAAAACAAAAAATAGACAACAAAAAGCTCAAAGCGCACAAAACGCTTTGAGCTTTCCTAATTAACAAACCGAATCGCTGGATTTCGGTACAGAAAGACCGAACAATGGACGTAGGTAGAGTGCTAAGAACGTCCCACCGATTGCGACAATCCCCCACACATAGCCGTGTAAGCTGAACGACGCAATTCCGCCAAAGTAAGCTCCGATGTTACAACCGAATGCTAAACGAGCTCCGTATCCCATCAACAGACCACCAATCACAGATGCCCAGAAGTTACCTGGCGTCACTTTTGTGAACTTGAACAAGCCACCTGCTGCCGATGCTAAGAAAGCTCCGATAATGACTCCAAAGTTTAAGATTGTTGTAGAATCAGCGAAAATCGAAGACTGCAATGCGACAGCATTGGCTCCTTGCCAGTACCCCCAACTCGAGACATCCACACCAAATGTTCCGGCGATTTTAGAGCCCCATAACGCGAAGGCTGAAGTGATTCCCCAAGGTGTACCACGAGTCATCAAGACCACTGCATTTAGAACAGCTAGTACAATGGCAGCTGCAAGGAGCGGCCAAGATCCACGGAAGACACGCTTCCAGCCATGGGCTGTCGGAAGCGGTGCCATTTTCGGAGCTTTTTTCTTTTTCTCTACAACAAGTGTGATCCAAGCGATAACACCAAACAACGCAATCGATACAAGCCAAGCACCAAAGTACCCAAGACCTGTTGACGTCGCCAGAGAAATCGGTTCAAATGCTGGCATCTCTTCCGTCCAGAATGGCAGATGATAGGCACCGATTGTTGTTCCAATAATGAAGAAGATTAGTGTGACAAACATGACGGTACGACCGCCACCGACGGCATATAAGGTTCCCGACGCACACCCTCCACCAAGCTGCATCCCAATCCCAAACAAGAACGAACCTACAATCAAACTAACTCCGACTGGAGAGACATATCCTACTACGGGTCCTCCAAAGAACGAAATTCCAAATGCAAGGATCGGTGCAAACAGACTAACGGCAACTGCAAGCATCACCATATGCGCTCGTAACGCTTGCCCATTCCCTACAGACATCAACCGACGAAACGCAGAGGTAAATCCAAAACGTGCATGAAATAATGTGTATCCTAGTAGCAGCCCAATTGCGAGAAGCAATGGTTGCGCAAGAGACTGTGTAACAAGCAGATAGATAAATAAAATTGCAAATACCACTACACCGCCAATTATCAACTTTTTCTGAGGCGGATTCAGCTCAAGGCTGTCTCGCTCAATCGGATCGCGTGTCTCATTGACAGGTTGTACGCTAATGGTCGTCATGATAATCATCCTTTCCCTATTAAATTAGTAGGAATTGTTTTTTCATACTACCATGTTGTCGAATTGTTGTCACAGAATTGACACTGCAATAGAAAAAGGCCCTCGCTTTGGCGAGAACCTCGAATAGTTTCCAATAAATCGTTTCAGTAGAATAAACTTCTGTTTTAGCTGAATAAATTCACATTTCGGTAGAAGAAATTCATCTTCTAGCAGATTAATTCTTCCATCTAGTAGAAGAACGACCGCTCACCCGCCGTACACGTCTTCCCGACGATGCTGCAAGCATGGAATACTCGACCGCGCGCTCTCCACAAGCTTCATATCCAGCTCTGCCATCGCAATTCCAATACCTTCAGACGCTCGAGTCACCACAGTCCCCCACGGATCGATGATCATGCTGTTCCCGTAGCACTCTTTCCCAGGTAAATACGTTCCAAACTGCCCTGCGGCAATCACATAACACTGGTTTTCGATTGCCCGAGCGCGAAGAAGAACTTCCCAGTGCAGCATGCCTGTGTAGCGAGTAAATGCTGCTGGTACGAACAACACTTTCGCTCCCTTTAGGGCATAATCCCGATAGAGTTCTGGAAACCGCAAATCATAACAAATGCTCATCCCCGCCTCACCGCAAGGCAACTCAACAATGGCCCCCTCATTTCCTGCTTCGATTGAATCGGATTCTTTGTAAGTCGACTGCCCTTCAATGCCGATATCAAATAAATGAATCTTTCGATACGTACTGATGATTTCCCCTTCTGGATTCACCACAAAGCTCGTATTATAAGACTTCTCTTCTGAAAAGCGTTCCGAAATACTTCCAGCATGAATATAGACTCCCAACTCTTTCGCTAAATTCGAAAATAGCGTGGACGTTTCTCCACCAGGAATTTCTTCAGCTAACTGAATGTTGTCTTCACTAGTTCCTAAAAAGTTGCAGTTTTCTGGGAGCGCAATCAACTCAGCTCCTTTACCTGCTGCTTCTCGTATATAGGATTCAATCACTTGTAGGTTGTGCTGCTTGTCTTGTTTAGAATTCATCTGTACGACTGCTGTTTTCATGAAATTCACTCCTTCGAAACACTTTCCCCCTAGTCTACCTTTCTGGAAATTTTTTGTATAGTATCAGAATAAATCTTTCTTAAACAAAAAATCGACCTCACGATAACTCGCAAGGTCGATAATTAGTTCATATATTCTTAAAACTTCGTATTCGTAAAACCACCATCAATCGCGATGACTTCCCCGTTCACATATTGTGCTGGTGATGTCAGCAAAAAGGTAACGAGCTCCGCCACCTCTTCAGAAGTTCCAAGGCGCTGTTGTGGAATACCTTTTGATGCGGCTTCTTTCATTACTGGATTCGCATCGAAGTAAGCTTTCACCATTGGGGTTTCAGTTGGCCCTGGAGCTACCGCATTCACGCGAAGGCCTTTCTGACCGTACTCGGCCACTAAGCTTTTCGTAATTCCTACGATAGCGTGCTTCGTCGCTGAGTATGTCACAACCGTGTTCTGTCCGATTACACCGGCACTGGATGACGTGTTAACAATCGATCCTCCGCCATTTTTCACCATGACTTCTGCCACGTAGCGAATGCCGTACAATGCACCGAGAAGGTTAATCCCTACGATCTGTTCAATTTCACTGATATCCGTATCTAAAAAATACTTCCCGCTCCCTGAGATTCCTGCATTGTTGAAGAAATAATCAATTTGACCAAAATGCTCAACCGTTTTGTCTACGTAGTTTTTGACGTCTTCTACTTTAGACACATCGGCTTTCACAAAAATCGCGTCCACACCGTGTTCTTTCAGCTTATCGACGGTTGCGTTCCCATGTTCTTCGTTGATATCCACTACCGAAATATTCACGCCTTCTTTGGCCAAGCGAAACGCTGTTGCCTGCCCGATTCCACTACCTGCACCTGTGATGATCGCTACTTTGCTCATTGTTCTTCCTCCTTCATCCGAAATCACTACCCTTTGAGTGTACCCCTAGTGAGTCGTGAGGGAGAAATGATTTGCTTGATGGTATAGTGGTAATAAAAGGTATTGAAAGCGAGGTTTTTTCATTGAAATCCGAAGCCTTAAAGCAACTCCTTATCGTCCCTATAGTGGCTGCTGCACTCACTCTTGGTGCATATCAGTTTACGGACTTCTTCACATCAGATACACTAGGTTTCACTTCATTCGAAAAGACTATGTTTTTGGTAATGATGTTTCTGAGTTTATATGGTGTATCCTTTTTAAGTCTTTTCGCTTTTCATCTAGTAAGGATGAATAAACAAAAAAATCATTCTTAATTCTCAACTTCATTCCATTTCTTTCATCAACAAGCTCAAATCACAGGCTAATGTGCTTCGACCTTCTTTAATAGGGTATGGACATTCGTGGAGCACATAGTGCTTCAACTTTAAAAATGAACTTAGGGGAAACTGATGTTCATGCCACATCTCCACATATCCCGTAAGACCGTGTTGTTTGATTAGCTTATCTAGCGCATTGATAACGAGTTCAACGAATTCATCATAAGGAACCTCTGTAATTACCAAACACTTTTTACTGTTCTCTAGCCCCTCATCCTCTTGATAGTCTACTTGAATAGAAAGAAGGTCATCATCTTTTAATCTAAAATTCCAATGCAGCTGCTCTGGCTCTCCCTCCCAAGTACAACCAGTGCCTTTTGTAGGAATGGCGCCTTCTCCAAACAAATCTCTCAAGTCCCCAATTGCCTTCAAGAAATCAGCAAGGACATCTGTCAGGTAACTTGCAGTAAACTCAACCGATATTCCATCTGCCTCAAAGCCGCAGGTCATCCAACCTACGCCTGACAGTTCATAGTTAATCTTCATTTCCATCTTCTCCTCATGTTCTCTTCATTTTCCAAGCATACAAAAAACGACCTTGAAGTATCAAGGTCGCATAGAAAACTTATAAGACTTAGAGAGTCAAGACGATTCCATCACGTCTTCTTTTGTCACATGAACCGTGCCAAACGAATGATTAGGCGGGGCATAGATGGAATACAATTTTAACGGAACGTTTCCAGTGTTAATCAAATTGTGCCAATACCCTGCAGCAACAAAGATCGCATCGTCATCAGAAACACGTCTTCGAAATGTAACTCGGTCTTCACAAGGGCCCATTTCCGTTATCCCTTGCCCCTGTTCAATGCGAATGAACTGATCCACTTTTGGATGCACTTCGAGTCCAATGCTCTCTCCCACTGGTATGCTCATCAGGGTTAATTGAAGATGTTCTCCTGTCCACAAAGCCGTTCGAAATTTGTCATTTTGAAGTGTGGCTTCCTCGATATTCACTACGTAAGGATGCGGGCCGTGGTCTCGAAGCACTGTACGATGCTGATGATGCACCGGAGCCAAAGAGAACGGATGGAACGTTTGATGGCTCGCCTGCGTCTGATGTTGTAGAGAAGCCATACAGTGTGGACAAGGGGCGACTACCCGAAGATAATACATGAATCAAATCCTTTCTTCGTTCATAGGCTTAGTGTATTCCATACTTCGTATTTGGCTTGGGCCCTCTTAAGTCGTCTTTCTCATCACATCTGGCACTCTGTGATTCAGTTAATCCATAAATTCGAATATAAAGGAGGAGTTCTCGATGACTGACGCTTGGCAACCTGCCTTGGAAGCATTAAAACACATTCATGTCGAGGCCCATCCGAACAATGAACCCGTCACAATCAGTGGAGATACCGACAATTTAACATGCATTGGAGTCGGAACGGATGCTGCAGTCTTTCAATCTGCCGAGACTCCTCAGTTTGCATTCAAAAAATATGCAGTAGGTAAGACTGATAAAGTCCAGATTGAAGCGGACGTCTATTCTCAAATTGGGGACTCTCCGTTCTTTCCGACTTGTTATGCAGCGCACGAAGATGTACTTGTGCTGAGTCATGAAGGTGGCATCACGCTATTCGATTGCATTTTGCAAGGAGTCCATATTCCAAAGCAAGCTGTCGAAGACGTCGAAGCTGCTCGTGACTACGTTCGAAGCAAAGGCCTTAATCCGCGTGACATTCATTTAAAAAACGTCTTACTTCAAGACGGACGTGCGAAAATTATAGACGTTTCGGAATATGTTCTTCCAGGCAATGACTACCGCTGGGAAGATTTGAAGCGAGGCTATGAACAGTACTACCACTTGATTGACGGGAGTTCAGTTCCTTTCTGGATCGTCGAGACCGTTCGGAAATGGTACAACCAATACGGAGCTCATAATTCTTATGACGAGTTCACATCAAAGATATTGAAGTTTTTGTTTAAGAAATAGAAAAGGCCAGCTCTGGATTTTGAGCTAGCTTTTCTTGTGTGTATTTTATTGTTGTCTTGGGAGACATTTCTCTGGTCCGTGTACCTGACTTCGTTGTCCGCGGAAATCTATTTCTAATCCGCATAACCCACTTTTTTATCGGATGAAGACTTCATAACTTAAAAACCTTTACCGCCAAGTGCTTCTAGAGTTCGAATACGCTCCATTCCAGTGATCAAAGGCCGTGCTTTCGAAATTAATGTTTGCGTCACTTCAAGTGTAAGTGAGTTCTGGTGAGCCGCCTCATCTTCCCAAACTTCATAAACATACACGGCATCTGGTTCTTCAGGTGACACGCTTACTATATAGATGGTGCACCCTTCAACAGCTTGCATTGACTCAGCTGCTTCTAATAAGATGGTAACTAATTTTTCTTGATTGGAAACCTCTATTGTAAACTTTCCAAAAAGACTAAACTTCCCCATCTACTCCACTCCTTTGCATTGGATTGCTTTCTCAAGCTTTTGTTTCATGACTTCTCTTTCAAACTCGGAATTATCTAATCGCACTTTTCCTATTGATAATTGATTGTATACCTCACGCTCTACAATCTGTCTTCGTCTTAAGACTTCTATAGTACCTTCTATTCCTTCTGCCTTTACTCGTTTGCCAACGCCTTGAGACGTATAGTACCAAATAAAGAAGTCGCGCCACTCAATTGATCGCTCTTCTACTGCCTTTCCAAAGGACAACTCGAAGTTCTCTTGTTCCACATAAAGTAAAATCGGATCGAGCTCAGCCACTATTGCTTCTAATTCTTTTATATACGAGAGAATTTCTTCATTTGGTCTGTCGTACTTGATCATCATGACTGTAATGGGATTTTGGATGAAGGCACACTCAAACACAAATGTCTTATTCTCTTTCAACGCGAACTGCACAAATTGTTGCCATTTCTCTTTGACGAGTTGCTGATGCAGATCAAGTGGCAACTCATAGACGTCGCTCTTTTGAAACAGCTGTACCCATTCATCTGCAAGGGCAATGTGATGTATTTCCTGTAAAGCTTTATACGGAACTAAAACGTGGTCATCTCGTTCTTCGCAGTTTAAAAAAACTGCCTCTTTTGCGACCCCAAGAGTTTCAACGAACTTATCAAAAAGATCATGGTCTATATAGGCTACCCCTTCGAAGTCAGCGGGATGCAGAGCATTTCCTTCTAAAAAAACTCTAACTTCTGTCTTCTGAAGTTGAAGTACTTCTTCTACAAGCGAAGCTGTCGTCGACTTTCCCGATCCTGGTAATCCTTCAATCAAAATCAACTTTGAAGCCATCTTTCCATCTTCTTTCTATCCCTATTTTTTATCAGTGTATCTTACTATATAAAGTTAGGCAAAACACCATTTAGAGCTAAATAGTTTAACATTAAAATAATTTGAGCTATACTCTAGTTATCTCTTATTATTGTTTTAAGGAGCGAATTAGAAATGAATCGATTAAATGGGAAAGTAGCACTAATTACCGGAGCAGCACAAGGTATGGGAGCTGCGCACGCACGCCTCTTCATCGAACACGGTGCAAAGGTTGTTTTGACTGATTTGAACGAAGGGAAAGGGCAAGCTCTAGCAGCAGAACTTGGAGAGAATGCTCATTTCATCTCTCACAATGTAACAAGCGAAGCGGACTGGGCACGAGTAGTTGAAGAGACCGAGGCTACATTTGGTCCCATCCAAGTTCTCGTCAATAATGCCGGTATCACAATGGCTAAAAACATGCTGGACGTCACGGTCGAAGAATACAAGCGGATTGTGGACATCAACCAAGTTTCTGTGTTCATCGGAATGAAAGCTGTTGCTCCTTCTATGATCAAAGCAGGCGGCGGTTCTATCGTCAACATCTCATCTATGAACGGTCTTGTAGCTGGAGCAATCGGCTATACGGATACAAAATTCGCAGTTCGAGGTATGACAAAAGCAGCAGCCATCAACCTAGCACCACTTGGAATCCGAGTGAATTCTGTTCATCCAGGCGTCATTGCGACTCCTATGGTCGTCCAAGAAGATACGAAAGCGGCAGTCGAAGAATTTGCGAAACATATTCCAATGAAACGTGTAGCTCAGCCTGAGGAAGTTTCAAACATGGTGCTCTTCCTTGCGTCTGATGAATCAAGCTACTCGACAGGCTCTGAGTTTGTAATTGATGGTGGGATGACGGCTCAGTAAGCTAGTCAGCAGAACTGGTAGTGTTGTCCAAGGAAAGCGATGTGTGGTCCGCACAACATGCTTTATTTTCTTCGCTGTGTAGAAAACAACTATAACCATACAAGTAAATGAACCATTCATGCCTCCCTATCAACTTTGGGAGGCTTTTTCACGAAATCTTTATGTGACAGCGACTTACAAACTGGTATACTCAAACTAGTAATTACAGAAAGTGGGAGTGTTATGTCTTTTTTAAAGAATGCCTACTTGGCCTTGACCGACAAGTGGGAACTGAAAGAACCTAAGCTTTATTTTGATTCCAAATACACTTCTTCCCTTCTTGCCGAACTTGGTCAGTTAGCCTTATCAGATGAGGCATTTATAGATCAGAAAAAGGTCGAAGAGCATCAAAAGCTTTTTGCGATTGGGGATTCTGGTGAAAAATCAGTATTGTTCGAGCTTGAACATTCCCTTCTGCCATTAGTGATTCTTCACGATGTTCCGATTGAATACAAAGGTCTCAAAGCACAACTCGACTTTGTCATCTTGACTCGAAAATTCATCCTCGTGCTCGAAGTCAAAAAGCTATTTGGAAACATTCACATCACTGAAAAAGGAGAATTTCAGCGAATCATCACGAGAAACAATCGCATCGTCTCTAAAGAGGGAATGTATAGCCCTATCAACCAAGTTGAGCGGCATGTTGCCATTTTGGAGAAACTTCTGAAGGAAACCGATATGATTCAAAGCGTTCCTCTCTACCACGCAGTGACATTCGCAAATCCAAAGACCATCATTGATGTAGCGAAAAAAGCACCTGCTGACATTCAACAAAACGTTATTCGTCATGATCAAATCAAGCAGTATTTCAAAGCCAAGCTTGATTTAAAATCTCCTGTAAATCTGCCGGATCAGAAAATCTATATGATTGCTGACCGGATTTTGGAATATCGGAAACCACTTATGTTTGACTCTACTAGTTACAGACTGCAAGGTGTAACGCCAGCAGTAGAAGAGAGCGTGGCCTTCATATCTCGAGAGGATCAAAAAGCAAGTCTAACTGCATTCCGCTTACATTACTCGAGACAAACCAATCGAAAAGCCTATCATATCTTCAATAATCAAACGCTTGATTCACTTTTAGAGATGCAGCCCCGTGACACAGATCAGCTACTGGAGGTTCCGGGCCTCGGACCTAAGAAGATTGAGGAATTCGGGAAGACGTTACTAGACCTACTTCACGGAAAGGAAACATTTTATGAAAACCAGTAATCTATTCTTTCGGAAGATGACCGAACAGGAAGTCGAAGGGACTGAAAAAGCACTTCCTCTCAGTTTTTACTTTCTACTAAGTGCGTTGTTCTTCCACTCGATTTTTGAATTTATTAAGACTTTTAAGGTAAGTGATTCGCTCTATATAATGGTAGCGGGTATCGGAGTGTTCTTTTTGGCGAGCTTTGTAATGGGCCGGAAATCGTAACTATTGGAATTCTCAGTCAAATTTATGTATGAAAAAAGTGGCCCAGAAATTCGGACCACTTTTTGTATTTCTCTGATTACCGTGCATCACGAAACACATTTACCCAGTAATACTTTCCATCTGAGGCTTTCGCAATCCCTGCACCAAACCCAGCTGTCACTTCTTGTCCACGTGTGTTGGTGTACCGTTTCAAGATATTCGCTTTGTGGCCAGGGCTGTCCATCCAGAGATTGTAGACTTGGGTTGTATCTGTCGAATAGGTATATGCAATGTTTTCACTTGCGCTCCCGTAAGAAATGTTGAAATCTTTGAGCTGCTCCCCAAACGTTCTTCCTTCTGGCGTCGTGTGGCTGAAGTAGCCTTTCTTCGCCATGTCTTCTGCCTTCCACTGAGCAAATCTCGCCATTTCCGGATCCCAAACAATCGTCTGAACTCCTGCTTTACTACGCTCAAGCTTCACGCGCTCCATACTTTTTAGCGCTGCTTCTTTTTGATAGGCTGCTGAGAACATCGAAAAATCATAGGCAGGTGGATTTTTATAGGCGAGAGTCCGTGCCACAAAAGCAGCAATCTCCGCTCTTGTCACATTGCCTTGTGGATCAAATTGAGTCTCTGTCTTGCCCACTGTAATTCCTGCAGCGTACAGTTTATTTACATAACTCGCAAACCAGGCCGTTTTTGGCACGTCATCAAACTGTTTAGACGCAGTCTCTGTTAAATTGAAACCGTCCACTAAAATACGCGCAAGTTCCGCACGAGTTAATTCCCGATTCGGATTGAATTTTTCTGCATTATCTAAAATTCCAAGTTCAATGAGCACTGAGATTTCATCATACGCCCAGTGATTACTCGAAACATCTGTCATTTTTGGAGTAAAGGTCGTTGTGTTTTTCGTACTTAGAGCCCCGTGAATCAATATAGCAGCCTGCGCTCGCGTGACTTCTTGATAAGGTCGAAACGTCCCATCTTCAAAACCTGCAATGATTCCTTGTTCCGTAAGTTCCATCACATCTTGATAAAACCATTGCTTTTGAGTGACATCTGAAAATCCTGCGGCACTTGCCGATCCCATGACTAAGAAAAAACTACATATACCTACTAGTAAAGTAAGTTCTATTCGTTTCATCGTTGTCCTCCTTCGTTGAACATTCCCTTATTATACCATATTCCGAAGAACTATTTTGGCAGTAGTTAGACCAACAGCATTCTACAAGGACTTCGAGCTGCCCTAAGCGGACTTCAAAGATTCTTCCCAGGACTTCACAACTTCTTCCTCGGACTTCACCGCCTCAAACCATGTCCCAATACCCCCGCCCCCACTACCAAAAAAATTGAAATTTCTTGAAACTAAATTCTTCCTAAATCGTTATGTACTAAGATAGACATAGAAAAAGATACCAAGGGGGACTATTTACATGAGAAAACCACTGGCCGGACTCGGTCTCATCCTCGTTCTAGTGATGAGCCTCTTCCTCGGTCCATCCGCTGCGTTTGCTGATGCACAGATTTCCATTAAAGCAACTGCCGGATACGACAACAAAATTAAATACGGTAAAGGTGTACCAATCACCCTGACCCTTGAAAACCAAGGAGACGATTTTACAGGTGACCTGGTCATTGATACACCAGAATCTTACGAAGTGGGTACTGCACGGGCCCTACCCATCACTCTCGCAGCTGGCGAGACGAAGACCATTCAACTCAGCCTGAGCTCACTTGCCGAAGACTTTATGTACACCGGAACCAACACGCAATTATTTTTCTTATATGAAGACGGCTGGAAAGACGGCAAAGAAATTTCTTTTAAAGGCGACAAAACTTTACGTCCAAGCTACTTTGCCGATGACAGCTTTTTTATGTTCACGCTGACGGAGTCTGCCGACCGCCTCGGTTCACTTCGCAGTGTCAAACTCCAACAAGGCATGAACAATGAGATCATCGCTTTAAACCAACTGAAGAACAACCAACCGCTTCCTTCTACAAAAGAAGACTGGGAAATGGCCAACGTCTTACTCATCGATGAATATTCGATTGCTGACTGGCCCGAAGCCCAGCAACAAGCCCTTCTCGACTGGGTGAAAGATGGCGGAATCGTCATCGCTGGTGCTACGGATAAAGGAATCGCGGAATTCGGGGCACTGAGTGAATTCTTACCGCTCGAAGTATCAAACGAAACAACAACCGTTTCTGTTGATGCTGCAAAAAGCTTTGCCAAAACAGAAGATCTAACAAAACCTATCACAATCCAAAAAGCTTCTATTAAAGAAGGCTCTACAAGTGTTTGGAACGTTGAATCAACACCTGTTGTCGCTATGAAGCGCGTCAATGAAGGAGCTATCATCCAGACGGCATTCTCACTCGGAGATCAACCACTAGCTTCTGAAAAAGGCTACGACGAACTTCTTTCTGTGTTGTTTAATCAGTCAAAACTTATCTCCATGCCAACAAACGTTTATTATGGTAACTCAGGTTACGAGACACTTGGATACGATACTGTGTATATGAATGAGTTGTTCCCATCGTTCCAAGTCTCCACTGGCGGTATCGCCCTCATCATCTTTGTCTATTTCTTATTAGTAGGACCACTGCTTTACTTCCTATTAAAACGGAAAGACAAACGCGAGCATGCGTGGTGGATCATCCCGACGATTGCGATTGTCACATCGATTGCGATCTTCGCATATGGTGCACGTGACCGTCTGTTGAAACCACAGGTGCAACAACTGAGCTTTTACGAAGTCGCGGACGACGGGTCGATGAGCGGCTATTACGTTGAAACGCTATTATCAAACCGCAGCGGTGAGTTCACACTCGAAGCGGATCAAGGCACAACGATGTCTACTTGGAAAAACTCAAGCTTCAGCGGCATCTCAACGAATACACGTACTGAATCTATTTTAGAAAACGAAGCAGACAAACCAGCACTAACTTTGCGTAATGTCGGGTACTGGTCGACTTCGACTGTAGTTGGAGAATCGAAGATCCCTTCACTCGGAAAACTCAATATTAAAATTGAGAACAATTCAGACACGATTTCCGGGACAATCGAGAACACCTTCCCGTTCGCTTTAAAAAATGTGCAGATTTGGACTGGTGCCCAAAAGATCGATTTAGGAGACATCGATGCTGGTGCTACGATTGACGTCAATGCGAAATTCAAAGGTGGAATTATGCTCCCTGCCAAAGGAAGTCAGAACTATGGCGGTGGGTACGGCTACGGTGGACCTGTTCAGTCAGCAGCCCAGCTTCCGGAAGAACGCCATAAAGCCTTAGTAGCTGCCTACAGCAACATGATGTCTATGAATGAAAAAACTACGCCTTTAATCGTTGCGACTGCGAGTGAACCTATCGTGCCGATTCAGATTCAAGATGAGCGCGCTGAGATGGACGCTATCAACTTGATTATTCAACCATTCGAATCCGAAACTCTCGTACAGGGTACGTTTACACTTCCTTCTGCAATGCTAGATGTTTCGCTCTATTCAGATTCTGCTTACGCAAGTCTTGATGACCCGATGAACAACATGTGGTACATCGAAAACGGCGAGTTCGATTTTGATGTGACGCTACCTGAAAAGATTGTAGAAGGCGACATCTCGTGGAAAGAACTGAAGATTCGCAATCAGAACCGTACAGTCCTGACTCTAGAACTCTACAATCAAAAGACGAAAGAGTACACAGAATTGACGGAGACGTCAACAGTCGTCAAAGAAAACGTAGAGGATTATATTGATGAAACGGGAATGATCAAGCTACGTCTAATTAAACAAAGCAATGGAATGAACGATATGATGAAACTTCCTACTATCGAATTGATTGGCGAGGTGGCACCATGATTGAAATCACAGGATTGACTAGAAAATATGGCAATTTTTATGCCTTGAATGACCTGAACCTCTCCATCAAAGAAGGCGTCGTGTTTGGATTCGTTGGAGCGAACGGTGCAGGAAAATCGACGACATTTTCGATTCTCGCAACCCTCTTACAGCCTACAAAAGGTGATGCGCTAATCAACGGCAAGAGCGTTCGCAACGAGCCACACGAAGTGCGTAAACAGATCGGTTACATGCCCGACTTCTTCGGAGTCTACGACCAACTGAAAGCTGATGAGTACCTCGACTTTTATGGTGCAAGCTACGGGATTCCTGCGAAAGAACGGGAAAAGTTGATACCTGAACTTTTAGAACTGGTGAACTTGACGCATAAACGCTACGAATACGTTGACTTGTTGTCACGAGGAATGAAGCAGCGTCTGTGTTTAGCACGCGCATTGATTCACAACCCTTCTGTGTTGATTCTTGATGAGCCAGCTTCAGGTCTTGACCCACGAGCTCGCGTCGAGATGCGAGACATTTTGAAGCAGTTGAAAAGTATGGGCAAGACGATTTTGATTTCCTCTCACATCCTTCCTGAACTTGCGGAGATGTGTGACGAGATCGGCGTCATTGACGGTGGACAGCTTGTCGCGCACGGAAGCGTTGCGGAAATTCATGAACAGCTCCAAAACGAACGTCCGGTATCGGTCCATCTTCTTGGAGACTTGACTGGATTCGTGTCCTTTATCGAAGAACAGCCATTTGTATCAAACGTTACTGTAGACGAGCGTCGCTCCCTTGTGAAGTTCTCGTACCGAGGGTCTGACGAGGAGCAGATGGCGCTGCTTAAAACTGCTATTTTAAAAGACTTACCGATCATCACGTTCTCTCAAGCAGAGACGGACCTTGAAGATGTCTTCATGGAAATCACGAAAGGAGTGGAAATGAAATGAGGGAACTACTTTACAATCCCGTCCTCATCAAAGAGCTGAAGCTGCGTTTTCGTAGCGTTAAAAGTTCTCTTGGGCTGACGTTTTATCTACTCGCAATGAGTATTTTCGTGTTCGGGATGATCTTCTTAGCCACCAATATGACCGGTTCTGGCTTCTTCCGCCCGGACGAGAGTTACTTTATGTTCATCGTGCTGACATACATTCAGCTCGCTCTGATTTTATTTATCACACCAGGACTTACTGCAGGCACGATCAGTACGGAGCGAGAGAAACAGACGCTGACGATTTTACTTACGACTTCACAACGTTCGTGGCAAATCATTATCGGTAAGCTTGCCGCATCTATCGCATTCTTACTACTGATGCTGGTGTCTGGACTTCCCATTTATAGCTTGGTGTTCTTGTTTGGAGGCGTATCACCGGGGCAACTCGCAGTGATTTTCTTGTTCTTCTTGTTAACCGTAGTAGCTATTGGAAGTCTTGGAATCATGTATTCCACTGTAACGAAAAAGACCATCGTGTCAATGATTGCGACATATGGTTCGATGCTGTTCTTGACAGGTGTGACCGCATTCTTCTTCGTTCTAGCTATCCAATCTGGATTTACAAGTGCGGTACAGTCACCATCCCTGTTCGCTCACTTCTGGGCGAGCATTAACCCGCCGATGATGATTTTCTCATTCGTCAGCCCTGAAGGCAGTCAATTCTTGACGCAGATCACACAAGTGAACTTCCCTGGCTGGATCATTTACGTCGGATTCTATTTACTGATCATCTTTGTATCACTACTCATTGCTATCAAAAAATTGCGTGTCAACATGGGGAAAATGCGCTAAAGGAGAGGTCGACTCATGACAAATCCAAAATGGGAACCGTTCATCCGAAGAGCACACGGGCGTCTTGTCCGTGTGTTTGCGCTCGAGCAGGTTCAATCAGCTCTTATCGCTGCAGCCATCACGTGGTGTACGGTTCTTCTGTTGTCGCGCTTCTTCGTACTCGTCTATTTTGAATGGATTGCTATTCTAGCAGCACTTCTTGTCGGGGGCGGGTATTTCGCTTACTTGATGCGCGGTCGTCCGTCTAAACTTGAATCTCTTCGCACGTTTGATGCGAGTTTTTCAGACAACGCGTTTATCACGGTCGCTCAGACGACAGAAGATGGTCCGCTGGTCGAACACATCGAAGCTCATGTGAACAAGCAGTTACCTTCTGCTGCCGAGCACTTTAAGCAAACGGTCCGGTATTCGGTAAACCCACGTCACTTGCTACTGGCCTTCTTTTTCCTTGCTGCCGGGTTTGTCAGTCTGCTACTTCCTTCTGACGATCAGCTTGCTGCGAAAGACTTAGAAGTCGATAAAGCGGTTGTCGAGAAGCTCGAGAAAGAAGCCGAAAAAGTCGATAAAAAAGTGACGACTCCTGAGATCAAGAAAAAAGTCGCGGAGCTCGAGAAAGACCTGAAAAAAGCGGAGACCGCCAAAGCCGCTTGGGAGAAAGTCACGAAAACGAAAAAAGAGCTGGAGCTGAAGAAAGCGCAGCTTGTGAAAAAACAGCAAGACGTAGCTGACGGAAAATCCAGTGACAGTCTGACTGCAGAAGAACAAAAACAATTAGAAGAACTGACGGCTTCTATCGATGCACTCTCTAAAGAGATGAACGCTGCTCAAAGTGCGATGGCCAAGATCGGTCAGCCCCTCTCTACCCCTAGTCAACTCGCTACAACGAGCCAGACAGGTGAGCAACAGCAAGGACAGAACCAGACACCAACCGAATCTGGTGAAGGTCAACCTGGCGAGGGTCAAGAGCAAGGAGAAGGCGAGGGCGAAGGTCAGGGTGAAGGCGAAGGTCAGGGTGAAGGAGAAGGCCAAGGGCAGGGGCAAGGTTCTGGACAAGGACAGGGTCAGGGCCAAGGGTCTGGTTCTGGCTCTGGATCCGGTTCAGGGCAAGGTTCTGGTTCTGGACAAGGCCAAGGCTCTGGTCAAGGGCAGGGTGCCGGCACTGGACAAGGCGACCGCTCACTTGTCGCTGTGCCAAAACGTATTGGGCAGCCTGGCGACACAACGACAGACGGTGGAAAACTGGGTAGTGGGCAAGCCGTCGGTGAACAAGAAGGACCGTCACCAGTTACTAAGGGCTCGGTCCGTCCCTACCAAGAAGTTGTAGGCGATTACGCACCGTATTACCGCCAATCAACAGAACGTCTGCAGCTCCCTGCGGACCTGCAAAACTATGTGCAATCGTACTTTACGTCAATTCAAACAAGTGATTAATGGAGGAACTATGACATACACACCAGAACAATTCGAAGATATGAGCAACAAGTTTGCACAAGCAAAAGACGAGATCAGCAAGTTCATCGTCGGGCAGTCTGAAGCCATCGATTATACGGTTCTAGCGATGGTCGCAGGTGGTCACACACTTCTTGAAGGTCTACCGGGTCTCGGGAAAACGATGCTGATCCGTACAATCGGTCAAGTCTGTGATCTGTCGTTCTCCCGTATCCAGTTCACACCGGACTTGATGCCTGCTGATATCACCGGAACAAGCATGATTGAACGAAGCGATGACGGCAAGACCGATTTCGTCTTCAAAAAAGGGCCTCTTTTCCATCAACTGGTCCTAGCCGATGAGATCAACCGGGCGACTCCTAAAACTCAGAGTGCGCTTCTTGAAGCCATGGGTGAACACACGGTGACGGTACTTGGTGAGACCCGCCAGATGGAAGACCCGTTCTTCGTCCTTGCGACGCAGAACCCGATTGAAATGGAAGGAACATACCCTCTTCCTGAAGCTCAAGTTGACCGATTCTTATGTAAAGTGGTGCTACCGTACCCTTCAAAACAAGAGTTAAAAGAAATCATGATGCGCACGACGGGTGCTGAAAAGACAGAGCTGAAGCAAGTCCTCACCACATTCGAAATTCGTGCGGCGCAGCAGATGGTAAAGCATGTCCTATTAGCAGACGACTTGATGGATTACGCAATCGACGTCATTACTGCTACTCATCCGGAGACGTCTTCAGTTGAGTCGATTAAACGCTATGTTCAGTTCGGAAGCGGACCACGTGGCTTGCAGAGTTTGATTCGGATTGCAAAGGCTCGTGCCTTTTTAGCAGGTCGCGTCCATGTCTCGATTGCCGATATCAAACAGTCTGTAAAACCCGTATTGCGTCACCGTATCCGCTTAAACTACGAAGCAGAAGCGACTGGACTGACACCAGACCTCGTACTCGATCAAATGGTCGATGAACTCGCGAAGTCGTAAGGAGGAAAGCTGATGTCCCCACTGTTGACTAGCTCGAGCATGAACAAGCTCGCAAATTACCGACTCGTAAACGGCAAACGCCACGTCAGCGGCCGTCGCGGGACCCATGCTTCCAAACGCTATGGTTCCTCCCTCGACTTCTCGGACTTCCGGGTCTATGAAGCTGGTGACGATGTGCGTCAGATCGACTGGAACGTTTATGCCCGCACGGATAAATTATTTATTAAACGGTTTTTAGATGAAGAAGAGATGCGTGTCCATATCGTTCTGGATACGACTCCTTCAATGGGTGAAGAAGACAAATGGCTACATGCTCGTCAAGTCGCGGCACTGTTCGGCTACCTCGTACTTTCCCATGACGACGCATTGTCGTTTTCAGCCAAACAAGACGAGCGTCTCCAGACGTTTCGCAAGAAAGGCTCTATGTACCGCCACTTGTTCCAGCAAAAAGTTGAGGAGCTCACACCGGTTACAAGAAACGAACCGTTTCTAGAGGACCTGGTGCAACAGCTCCCGAAAGATGCCGGAAGTATATTCATCATCACAGATGGCCTCGAGCCGATCGAACAGTTTGAAAAGACGTGCCAACAATTGACACGCCGACCGAAAGACATTCGCTTTGTCGTGGTGTCGTCACAAGAAGAGCAAGATCCGGAGTATTACGGCGATTATTTACTCGTCGACAAAGAGTCCACGTCGAGCCTCAATGTGACCGTGACACATGACATGATCAAGCGCTACGAAACCAAACGAAAGAGCCATTTTGAACAAATGGAACAGCTCGCAAACCGCTACGGGCACCATATCCTGTTCTTGCCGAGCCAGCCCGATTTCCTGACGGCTGCTCTGCAGCAATTTGTTCGTTTTCAGTGGATACGATGAGGTGACATCATGAACTTTTTACAATTTGCGAACATCTGGACGCTCATCTTTCCTGTAGCGGTGCTGCTGTATTACTTCTTCCGCAAGCGCTACACACCGAAGACGATTTCTTCAACCTTGTTCTGGGAGTCGTTCATGAACGAGACGAAGGCGTCACCGTATTTTGAAAAACTGCAAAAGAACTTATTGCTACTGCTCCAGCTTTTAGCCCTACTTCTCTTTGTATTCCTATTGATGAAGCCGTATTTCCCGTCAAGTTCTTCTGCAAACGAAGACATCTGGCTCGTCATCGACACGTCTGCTTCAATGGAGACGAAGTCCGGTGATTCGACGTGGTTTGAAAATCAGAAGACACGGATGAAAGCTATCGTGAACTCGAATGAAGGCGCCACTTTTACTATCGTGCAGACCGGAGAGACCCCGGCATTTGTCGTACAAAACGAGACGAACCGGCAACAGCTCACTTCCGCCATCGATTCGATTGAAGTGACCTATGAAGCGGAACAGTTAAAGAAGACGTTTGATTTTGTGAAAGCAGGACTACCTAAAGAAGGTGCCTCCGTATACGTGCTGACTGACGCCGCTTCAAAAGACCTTGTCACGTTCGATCAAGAAAATGTGTCGTGGCGTGTTGAGAACCGGAAAGAGACACCACAAAATATCGCTATCAAGCAGTTCGGCGTCTCCCCTTCTGAAGACGGGACAAACGCCATCGTCGAGATTCAAAACGATACAGACGAAGTGGCCACTGGTTCCATCGACTTTGTCACACTTAGCGATGACGTCGTGGCTACGATTGACTACGAAGTCGCAGCGAATGAGCGCGGGATCGTGTCGACCGTGCTTCCTTCAGACGATTCGTTTTTTAAAGCGAAGCTTCAGGAACAAGACGATTATGAGACGGACAATGAAATGACCGCCATCTTGTACCGACCGGTCATGCAAGTTGCCGTAGATGACGCGGTACACCCAACGATTCAGAAGGCGTTGCTCGCTATTGGCGCAGACGTCGTGACCGTTCCGACAGAAGATTTGACCCTTCGTCCCGCAGGAGAACTGCTGGTGACAAGTGATGAGAGTTTGCTAGAAGACGCTGACCATCCCGTTCTGTTAATCGGACGCGAGGACAAGAAATTGCAAGAAGTGGCTGGTTCGATTGCACAAAAAGCGAACTTCTCAAACTACGTGGACTTATCGGATGTGTACGTGCAGTCGGTCTATCCTTCTATTGAAGGAGCCACGACAATTGCAGCAATCGACGATAAGCCATTCATCCAGCAGCTCGCAAATGGCAATTTAGTGGTTTTAGCAGATATCGACCAAACTGATTGGCCGCTCCACCCGTCGTACCCACTGTTCTTATGGGCGGCGATGGAGCAGTTCTCAGAAGATGCCGAGACGATTGGCAGCTACTTCCCGAATGACCGCGTCACACTGGCTAGCCGCTACAATGAATGGAGCATCTACAGTGCCGACGAATCGTTCATCGGAGACATCACACCAGACGGTACGATGACAGTTCCGACGCGTCCTGGGTTCTACCAAGTGACCGATGGCGAGACGAGCAAAGTATTTGCGGTTTCACTCGAACAACATGAAAAACAATTACCAACTGAAAAAAGCTTTGAAATCGGCTCGTATCAAGCTGGCGGAGAAAAAGAAGTTCAACAATCCATGCTTCCAATCGGACTGTTGATCATCTTCGTCCTGTTACTACTGGAATGGGAGGTGCAACGACGTCGTGGATTTACAACTTGAGAACCCCCTGTGGCTCCTAGTAGCTCTCCTGCCACTTGCCTACTTTTTGTGGTCAGCTCGAAAAGGGATGCCGGCTACTAAAGCTGGTAAAACTGCTTTTATCTTACGTGTTGCTGCCATCACGTCCCTGATCATCGCGCTCGTATCGCCCCAGTTCGTATGGCCTGTGAAAGACGAACAGATCCTTTTCCTCGTCGACCAATCGGCTTCGATGAAGAACGAATGGGCAGCGCAGCAAGACATTTTGCAAGACGCCATCAAGGCGAAGAAAGGCCATCAAGCAATCGGGATCTACTCGTTCTCCGACAGCTTCCAGACCGACCAAAAACTCTCTCCTACTGTCGACAAGCTCGCAGAGATGACGCCACTTGCGGACGTAGAGCATACGGACATGGAAAATGCGATGAAGCTCGCACTGGGTCTAGCGGACTCTGATGTTGCAACTCGCGTCGTGCTGTTATCTGACGGGAACGAGACGAACGGCTCGGTGAAGTCGTTTGAGACGGATTTAAAAGAACGCGGTATCGAAGTCGATACGCTGTTGATGTCTGGTCAAGACGACGAAGACGTAGCACTCATCGACTTCCAGACTCCGACGACTGCTTTTGAAGGTGAGTCTCATACACTACAGGTGCACGTCCAGTCAGCCATTGAGACGGATGCGACACTTGCGATTCAACTGAACGATCAGCAAGTTTTGTCGGAACCGGTCACATTGACGCAAGGAGAAAACGTCTTCACTTTCTCCAACAAAACGGATGCCAAAGGACCGCTCGTCTACAAAGCAACCATCCAGCGAGAAAACGATGCGGTCATCCAGAACAATGAACTCGCAAGCTTGACGATGGTCGAAGACTCGCCACATGTGTTGATTGTTTCTCCTGAAGGCGACTCACCGATTCCATCGTTTGTCGATGCCTCAGGACTGACAGTCGACTCGATCGATTCGGCTTCGCTCCCGACAGACCTCGCTTCCTACGCGACCTACAACGCCATCATCTTTGATAACGTCCCAGGTCATCAGGTCGGGGAAGCGAAGATGACCGTCATCGAGCAGGCCGTGAAGCAGTTCGGAACCGGCTTCATGATGGTCGGTGGCGAAACAAGCTTCGGACTCGGAGGGTATTTCCAGTCTCCTATCGAGCGCATGCTCCCTGTTGAGATGGATGTAAAAGGCAAGCACCAATTGCCGTCACTTGGCTTGATGATTGTCCTAGACCGTTCTGGCAGTATGGCTGGTCAAAAGATGGAATTAGCTAAAGAAGCAGCAGCTCGTTCTGTTGAGATGCTTCGACCGGACGACCAGTTCGGTTTGATTGCTTTTGATGACCGTCCGTGGGAGATCATTCCTGTGGGACCAATCAAAGATATTGAAGGAACTGTCAATGACATCCTCTCCATAGCACCGGGTGGTGGAACGGAAATCTATAGTAGTCTTGAAGAGGCTTATACTCAATTAGAAGACGTCAAAGTCCAGCGAAAACATATCATCTTGCTGACGGATGGTCAGTCGTCGACTTCGAATGACTATGAATCGCTGATTACGGATGCCCTCTCTAAGAACGTGACACTATCGACCGTCTCGATTGGTCAAGACGCCGACAAAGCGCTACTTGAAGAACTCGCGCAATATGGTACGGGTCGTTTTTATGATGTAGAAGACGAAAACTCGATTCCATCGATTTTGTCTCGTGAAACTGCGATGACAACGAAAACGTATATCGAAGATGAACCGTTCTATCCAACTGTGTATCAAGCACAGGACTGGGATGCGGTGTTTGCTGAGGGAGTTCCTCAGTTGAATGCGTATATCGCGACGACTTTGAAACCACAGGCTACACTAGTTGCGGAGAGCACGAAAGAAGATCCAGTGCTAGCTGAGTGGATGTATGGTCTCGGCCGCACGATTGCATACACATCCGATTCTCGCGGTGCGTGGAGTGGCGACTTTGCTCGCTACGAAAAATGGCCGACGTTCTGGAATACAGCAATCACACGTCTTTTGCCTTCGATTGAAACGGAACCGTTCCATGTCGAACGCCAAGAAGACGGCGTGTATGTGCTATCTGATCCAAGCGGCAACTCGCAGTTCTTTGATGTCGTCGCCACATCCAACAGCGGCGAAGAACTAACGATTGAGACGGAACCGATCGAGCCTGGAAAAGTTCGTGTGAAATTAGATACAGATCCTGGTATCGTGTTCTTCACTGTGCAAAACGAACAGCAACAATCCTTCCGCGCGGGAGTATCGATTCCGTATTCACAAGAATATTCAAAGCTTGGTACGAATGAAGAACTATTGACATCTCTTGCAAACACGACAGGAGGAAAAGTGATTGAGTCTGGTGCCGACGCAATGCGTGCAATCGAAGCATCGAGCTGGAACCAACAAAGCTTCGTCATGCCGTTCGTGTGGCTCGCGATGCTGCTCTTCTTCATCGATATCACGATTCGCCGCTTCGGCTTACCGTCCTGGAGACGTTTGAAGCAGCGCTTGAAACGTACTGAGGTGGCAGTGGATCCGGCTGGCGCGACCTCAATCACGTCGGTGCTTGAGAAGACTCGGAATAAGCGGGAGTCTTAGGGATGGAATAATTCCCCTTTCCGGTACCTGTGCACGGCACAATTCACTACAATTCTATAACTATTCAGACGACCTTTATGAATCAAGGTCGTCTTCGCATATTAATGCAATTGTAGTTTATATTTGGAATAATTTAGCGCACAGGTACATCATAAAAAATGCCGTCCCTATCCAATAGGAACGGCATGTTTTGATTAACTGAAGAAGCGACTCCATAAGATCTGGACAAGTAGCAAAACTGTTACGCCTCGCAAGATAGGTTTTACATACTTCGGATTTAGTTTCTCCGCAATTCGAACTCCAGTCTGCGCACCTGTCACGGACCCGAGCAAGAGCGCAAGTGTTAATGGCCAGATAATATCGCCCGAAACGATGTAAGTTGCAGCAGCACCAAAGCAGCTTGAAAACGTGGCAAGTCGCACGAATCCAATCGCACGTATATAAGAAATGTTGAGATAACTGAATAGATAGAGCATTAACGTGCCCTGTCCCGGACCAAACATGCCGTCATAGATACCGATGCTGTAAAGGCCAGCCACACTTTTTTTGGAGATTCGCAAAGGTTCTTGTCCTGTGAATCCTTGCTTTCCAATAAACGATGTCACAAATGCGAACAATAAGAGTACGCTGACTACAAGGTACATTTGCTCCTCAGGAATCGCCGAGGCAATTAAGCCACCCGTGATTCCTCCTGTCAAACTGACCGGAACGAGCCAAACGGACTCTTTCAAAGTGATGGTTTTCTTTTTGATCAAGTAGTAAAAGCTTGAAAACGAACTGACTGTGTTTGATACCTTATTCGCTCCGATAGCGGAATGAACCGGTACTCCAAGTAACAACATAGCAGGGAGGCTAATCAAGCCACCCCCTCCCGCAAGAGTTCCAAGTGTTGTTGCACAAACTCCTATGAGAAACATGATGATGTATTCCATCGGGCTCACCTCTTCTAACTCAACTATACGCCTCTAAACTTGATAAATAAATTTAATACTTTTAATGTTTCCTCATAACAAAAACCTATCAGCATTTTAATAAGTAGAAACTTATGTTTTAGAAAGTTCTGATGATTGGTAAATAGAGTAGTGACGTTAAATCCCAAGCTGCTCAAGGCTCGCAAAAAATTACTATCTTTTCAGAACAATTTGTTTTTTGACATCAAAAAAAGGGATAGTTACACTGTAAAAGTCTAATTTTTTTCACAATTGAAAAGAGAAAGAAGGAAAGACCATGGTAACAAAACAAGACATCGTCAACTCAGTCCCTCAGAAAGGCTTTTTTGGCCAACCTAAAGGACTCCTATCCCTTTTCTTCACAGAGTTTTGGGAACGCTTTTCCTACTACGGAATGCGCGCTATCTTGCTGTACTACATGTACTACGAATTAAATAAAGGTGGACTCGGCTTAGATCAATCCACTGCGAATTCCATCATGGCCGTCTACGGCTCGCTAGTTTATATGTCCGGAATCATCGGTGGCTGGATTGCCGACCGCTTGCTCGGTACGACTCGCACGGTATTATATGGTGGCGTACTGATCATGCTCGGCCACATCGTCTTAGCCTTACCTGGCGGATTGACGACTCTGTTCGCTTCGATGGCTTTAATCGTCATTGGTACGGGATTATTGAAACCAAACATCTCAAGTATCGTTGGGGACCTATACGCAGAAAACGACAACCGTCGCGACTCAGGATTCAGTATCTTCTACATGGGGATCAACATGGGTGCCTTAATTGCGCCTTTAATTGTCGGAACAGTTGGACTTCAGTACAACTTCCACTTAGGATTTGGTATCGCTGCTGTCGGGATGGCTTTGGGACTTATCGTGTTCTGGGCAACGAAAAAGAAATATCTTGGACTAGCCGGTTCTTATGTACCGAACCCACTGACAAAAGAAGAGCGTAAAAAAATCTTCACGACAATCGGAATCGGAATTGTGGTCATCGCTGTTGCTGGCTACATCTTGATCACTGCTGGCATCATGACGATTGACGTGTTCACGATGATTGTCTCTATCTTAGGTATCGTAATTCCTACGATTTACTTTATCGTGATGTATCGCAGTAACAAGACAAACGCTGACGAAAAGTCTCGTGTGCTTGCGTACATTCCATTGTTTGTCGCTGCGATGATGTTCTGGGCCATCCAGGAGCAAGGTTCGATCATCTTAGCTCAATATGCGGATCAACGCACAAACTTAGCACTTGGTAGCATCGATATCTCACCAGCGTGGTTCCAATCACTGAACCCACTATTCATCATTGCATTCGCACCCGTGTTTGCTTGGATGTGGATCAAACTGGGTGACCGCCAACCATCGACTCCAGTGAAGTTTTCAATGGGTCTATTGTTTGCAGGTCTGTCATTCCTAGTCATGATAATCCCTGCTTACATGAGCGGAACAGAAAGCCTAGTAAGCCCTTGGTGGTTAGTACTTAGCTTCTTCCTAGTTGTACTTGGGGAATTGTTCTTATCTCCAGTCGGCTTATCTGCAACTACGAAACTCGCTCCAGCTGCCTTTGCTGCTCAGACGATGAGTCTATGGTTCTTGACGAATGCATCGGCGCAAGCGATCAATGCACAAGTCGTGAAATTGTACTCACCTGAAAATGAGATCATCTACTTTGGAGTCATCGGCGGAATCTCGATTGCCTTAGGATTCTTGTTGTTCTTTACTGCACCAAGCATTGAGAAGTTTATGCGTGGAGTGCGCTAAGCACTTTGCGATAAAGATTAAATGGCTCGATTCCAAATTGGAATCGAGTTTTTTTGAGTAATTAAAAACTGCCCCCACTAGTGTGAGGGCAGTAGCAGCTCTTTCTAACTTAATTTTATCACGAATCTAATAAAACTAATAGACTACACTTCCTCCAATTTCTGCACTATACTTACCATACTAAACTCAAAAGGAGTGTCTTTAATGACGGATTCTAAGCAACCACTGGATGCAGGCCCTTTCTTCCACGGCACGAAAGCAAAGTTGCAGATCGGGGAATTTCTAGAGCCGAATTTCAACTCCAACTATCAAGAGAAAACATCTAATTACATCTACTTCACGGCAACATTGGATGCTGCAAAATGGGGAGCAGAACTAGCTCGTTCTGATCAGCAAGAGCGTATTTATATTGTGGAACCTACTGGCGAATTTGAGAATGACCCGAATCTTACTGACAAACGATTTCCCGGTAACCCCACAAGGTCTTATCGGTCGACTGCTCCGCTCAAAATTGTAGCAGAGTTAGGTTCTTGGGAACGGCACTCAGATGAGCAGATTGAGAATATGTTAGCTGGTTTGAAAAAGTTAAGTGATGAGGGGAAGAATGTAATTTTGGATTAGAGAGATTCTTTGAAGTCCGCGGAACTCTCCTTCTAGTCCTAGGAAGGCTTTGTGAAGTCCGAGTAACACATCGTGAAGTCCGAGTAACACATCGTGAAGTCCGCGGAACAAAGCAGAAATGAGAAACGTCTCCTCAGACGCTTCCCACTCCCGAACTTTCTTTCGATTTTACACATACATCGATAAAATACTGCATCACCCGGTGATCATCCGTAAGCTCTGGGTGGAACGAGCAGCCGAGGAATCTTCCTTGGCGAGCTAATACAATTCGACCTTCATGAGTTGCTAAAACTTCGACTTCAGGGCCAACACTCACTATATGAGGCGCTCGAATGAAGACGGCTGGAAAATCTGCTCCCACTCCTTCAATCACAAGTGATACTTCAAAGCTATCTACCTGTCGACCAAAAGAATTGCGTTCCACTTCAATGTCCATGAGTCCTAGATGAGGTTCTTCGTAACCCACGATGGTGCCTGCCAGTAAAATCAATCCTGCACAAGTGCCAAACACCGGAAGACCGTCGAGTGCTTTCCTGCGAATCGGCTCTAACAACTCGTAGCGATCTAAAAGTCGACGCATCGTTGTACTCTCTCCTCCTGGTAACACTAGCCCGTCTAAGCCTTCAAGCTCTGCAACTGTTTTGACAGGTACTCCTTCGGCTCCGCTCGATTCAATGGCAAGTAAATGTTCACGAACCGCTCCTTGCAGCGCCAGTACTCCAATCCGTTTCATTACAACACCCGGTCCTGCATGCGTTCTGCTGCTTCGAGTCGAGAGATTTCAATCCCTTTCATCGGCACTCCTAAATCTTTTGAAATCTCAACAAGCAGTTTGTAGTCGCGGTGATGGGTCGTCGCTTCCACAATAGCACGCGCGAATTTTTCAGGATTATCGGACTTGAATATGCCGGATCCCACGAACACACCGTCTGCACCAAGCTCCATCATCAGCGCGGCATCTGCAGGTGTTGCAATTCCCCCTGCCGCAAAGTTGACTACTGGCAATCTGCCAAGATTTTTGATTTCAAGTAGCACATGGTATGGCGCACCCAGATTTTTCGCTTCCGTCATCAATTCGTCCTCACTCATGTGAATGACCTTACGCACTTGAGCATTCAATTTTCGCAAGTGACGAACAGCCTCTACGATATTTCCTGTTCCAGGCTCCCCTTTCGTGCGAAGCATGGATGCTCCTTCTCCGATTCGTCGTGCGGCTTCTCCAAGGTCTTTGTTTCCACAAACGAAAGGTACGGTGAACTGGTGCTTCAACAAATGGAATTCTTCGTCAGCTGGAGTCAGCACTTCGGACTCGTCGATATAGTCTACTCCCATCGCCTCTAGCATCCGAGCTTCCGTAATGTGCCCAATGCGAGCCTTTGCCATTACGGGAATCGTCACTGCAGCGAGCACTTCTTCCGTAATACGTGGGTCCGCCATGCGAGCTACCCCACCTGCTGCCCGGATATCGGATGGCACGCGCTCTAATGCCATAACGGCAACAGCTCCAGCCGCTTCTGCTATACGCGCTTGTTCTGCGTTGACGACGTCCATGATAACGCCACCTTTTTGCATTTCTGCCATTCCTCGTTTGACACGATCTGTTCCTGTAATCTGATTACTCATGATGTCAGCCTCCATTTCGTTTTCTACTTAGAAGTTTATCGAAATCTGGCATTATAAAAAGTATCAGTATTGAATTAAATTAGGTGGTCAGATTATTTAGTGACTTTGTTTAAGGACCTATTAATGCTATTTAAAGCCCCTGTGTTCTTAATTGAAGCCCTACTCACTCCTATTAGCGACTCTACCACTTCTCAACCTAAAATTTGTAAACTACCAACCACTGCGCTACACTGAAATGGAATAACTGATCCGTCCTCATTGTGAGCGCTGCAGCTATTCACTTATCCCCGAACCATTCAAATAGAAAGAAGGGATTTCATGTCATCCATCATTGAAGCACCTCCTGCTCTACAACAATCACACGAACTCCGCACCGTATTACTCGCCTACCGTTCGCAATTCGCTAAACAATCGGGCCGCCATCCTGCCAACGTGTTAACTATCAAACTCATTGATGCTATCAGTGAACAGCGTCCTAAAACCATCTTCGACTTGATTCGCATGAAAGGCATCGGCGTCGACCGAGCTGAACTGATTGGTGAGGACATCCTTACCATTCTCAGACAGTACGAAAGCTCTGGGTTTTCTGGAATTACAGTCGACTGGACTTTAACAACTTCTCCTCTTCCAGAAGAGCCCTTTGATTTGCAAACGGAACTTTTAGTCACAGCCCTTAAAGCCTATCGGTACGAGATGGCCAAACAAATCGAACGGCCAGCTTATCATGTCTTCACGAATCAAACGATGCGAGAGATTGCGAAACAGAAACCAACCACTTTAGATGAACTGCTGGAGATTAACGGCATTGGGCCCCGGAAGCTTGAGGATTTTGGGGAAGGAATTCTTGAGGTAGTAGAGAAGAGTATAAAAGTTGCAACAAAAACTTTATAAATCACTAAAGGAGCCGTCATCGCGACCGCTCCTCTTCTTTTTTCTGCTTCCCCTCATACCTCCAAGAATCCCGACACATATCCTCCAGAGACCGACTCACCTTACATCCTAGCTCTTTCTCTGCCTTACTGACATCCGCAACGCTCACCGAGCAATCGCCAGGACGTCGACCCACAATTTCGTAAGGGATCTCGACTTGATTGACTCGCTCAAAAGTCTGAATCAATTCAAGCACAGACGTCCCTTTCCCCGTCCCTAAGTTGTAAACATGAATTCCCAAATGAGGAAGTGTTTAAATGATTAAGCTGTCCTAACATCTTGTTATATTGTATAATTCTTTAGACATGGGTAATTAGAAATGCAATTACCTCACTTCCAACAAAAACAAATTTCAGTTGACTACAATCTGTCGAAATGAGGGGCTCGGATGGAATTTTTAACATATGACTACAATTGGAGTCTAGTCGTACTTTCTGTTCTGGTAGCTATTTTTGCCGCTTTGGTCGCTTTGGACCTTAGCCGACTGCTATCGATCACAACTCCAGTCGGAAGACAAAGACTCATCCTGACAGGGTCGATTTTGTTAGGTGTCGGAATCTGGTCGATGCATTTCATCGGCATGCTCGCTTTGAAACTTCCAATTGACGTCACTTACAATGTTTTCCTTGTAGTAATTTCTGTGCTTCCTGCTTTTTTGGCGGGCGGTATCACTCTATATTTAATCAGCTTGCCCGAAGCCCCAAGATGGCGGGTTCCTGTAAGTGCGCTCATCTTTTCTGTGGGCATCCTTGCCATGCATATGTTGGGCATGGAAGCCATGGAGATGCCCGCTTTTCTCAACTATACCTGGTGGATGCTTGCATTAGCTGCTGTCGTTGGTTACGTGACGACTTATATCGGTCTTTCACTGCTCGCGAACTCTGAGAGGATTTCAAAAAATCGTTACACGAAACTAGGCAGTGCGGTTTTTATGGGATTTGGAGTCGTGCTCATTCATTATCTAGGGATGGCAGCCGTAATGTTCGTTTTTGATCCTACGCATTCTCACGGTACAGGCGTTGTGGTGAATACCACTTATCTAGGTTACGGCGTATCTGTAGCTGCATTTTATCTACTAAGCATCATGTATAAAAGTGTCTCTATGGATCGGAAGTTGTTAGTTCAATCCATTGAATCTGAATTGAAATTCCAAGCTTTGATCGAATCGGCTCATGACGCCATCATTGTCATTGCTGCTGAGGGAAAAATCGTCCAGTGGAACAAGGGAGCCGAGCGCCTTTTTGGATATCCGAAAAAAGACATTGTTGGCGATTCTATTTTCAAAGTAGTGCCTAAAAAGACTCACGCCACCTATCAACTAAATGTTGCGGAATTTTTGCAAACAGACGACACGTCCAATTTTCAGAGAATGAAGGAAACGACTGGAATAGCTCAAGACGGTTCCGAATTCCCGATAGAAGTAAGTATCGGTTCCTGGAAGATTGCAGAAGAACAGTTTATCAGCTTTATCATTCGAGACATCACCGACCGCAAACAGCAAGAAGCGCAAATGAAAGATTTGATCTATCTCGACGATTTGACAGGACTACCTAACCGCCGCATGTACACACAGCGGCTTCAATCCATGCTGATCCGCGCTAAGGAGCGAAATAGACAGTTTGCCATCCTTTATTTAGATCTAGACAATTTCAAATCGGTGAATGATAGATATGGACATTTAGTAGGAGATAAACTGTTAGTAGAGGTCAGCAAACGCATCTACAAGAAACTTGGTTTCTCTGACACGCTCGCTCGAATCGGGGGCGATGAGTTCTTGTTCTTGCTTACGGACACGGATGAGCGCCAGACCACTGAGTTTGCGGAGTGGCTCATCAGCTGTTTCCATGCTCCTATTGTCATTGAAGGCGTGAAGCACGTCGTCTCTCCTTCTATTGGCATCAGTATGTACCCAGAGGCCGGAGAAGATGCCGAAACACTCGTTCGAAATGCAGACATAGCACTTTATTGGGTGAAGGAACATGGCAAGAAAGGGTTTCATTTTTACTCTCAAGGCGAGCAATTCGACAATTCTGCATTTACGGGACGCAGCGTTTTGCAGGAGTAATGGAGCATGATTGGGATTCGGGACAAGGTTTGGACGATTCGCGTCAACTACCATCTAAATATAAATACTAAAGAGACCTCTGCACACTCGCAGAGGTCTCTCTATTTTCTACTCTATTTCTTCTGCCCATAACTTTTAAACTTCTCCGCCATCAAATCCATCTCCGCGTCATCTAAAATCACAGGTTCCCCGACAGCCTTCGCTCGCCAGTAGATCTCGCAGCAAAACTCGATCTCTTCTGCAACAGCAAAAGCATTCGGTAGATCTTGAGCTCCTGCTAGCAATCCGTGATTCGCTAGAAGCACGGCACGCCGGTCTTTCATCCCTTCGAATGCTGTCTCAGCAAGCTCCGGAGTTCCAAATGTGGCGTAATCAGAGCAGCGCACATTCTTCCCTGCAAACGCTACTAAGTACGACACGGCTGGGAGGTCCCAGCGCAGGCTCGCCAAAGTATGCGCGTAAGGACTGTGCGTGTGGACGATGGCTTGCAGGTCATCGCGACGCTCGTAAAAAACAGCATGCATTGGCCATTCACTTGAAGGCTTATGTTTCCCGTCAATAATCGTACCTTGAAGGTCTGTCACCACGATGTCTTCCGCTGTCAGCTGGTCGTACTCGAGACCACTCGGACTGATAGCCATATACCCAGTCGCCGGGTCAAAGACGCTGATGTTGCCTCCTGTTCCTTTCGTCAGACCGCTCGGGATGAGCTTCTGAAGATAGGTGACGATCTGTTCGCGTTCTTGCTGCATCACCATAGTCTATCCCCTCACTTTCCTACCACATGTTGCGCGTCTTCCGCAAATAGCTTTTTCAAGTTCTCTTCAAATGGCGCATAGACGATCCCTTTCTCTGTAACGATGGCTGTGATGAGATCCGCTGGAGTCACGTCGAATGCCGGGTTGTAGACCTGGACGTCTTTCGGAGCGGACCATTGACCGAAGCGGTTCGTGACTTCTTCCGTGTCGCGTTCTTCGATTGGAATCTCCGCCCCTGTAGGCGTTGCGAGATCAATAGTTGGCGTCGGTGCCGCCACATAGAACGGAATCCCGAAATGTTTCGCTAGAATTGCGACACCCATCGTACCGATCTTGTTCGCTGTGTCCCCGTTTGCTGCTACACGGTCACAACCTACAATTGCCGCCTGTACTTTTCCTTGAGACATGACCATAGCGGCCATGTTGTCTGTGATGAGCGTCACGTCAATACCTGCGCGTTGCAGTTCAAGCGCTGTAAGGGTCGAACCCTGCAAGCGAGGACGCGTTTCGTCCGCATACACTTTAAAGTTCCAGCCGCGCTCTTTCGCAAGATAGAATGGTGCCGTCGCCGTTCCATATTTCGCCGTCGCAAGTGCCCCAGCGTTGCAATGAGTCAAGAACCCTTGTCCGTCTTCAAGCAGCGTCAACAAGTTCTCTCCAATCATGCGGTTGATTTCTTCGTCTTCTTTGTGGATGAGCTGTGCTTCTTCTAAGAGCAATGCCTTCAACATTTCGATGTCTTTTGTGTCAGCATCCACTGCTTTCTGAACCAAGCGGTCAATCGCCCAGAACAAGTTTACAGCCGTCGGACGCGATCCCGCTAAGTAGTCGCGCTTCGCTTTCAAAAGTGACATAAAACTCTCATAGTCCCCTTCGTGACATCGAACGCCGAGATACAAACCGTACGCCGCAGCCACACCAATCGCTGGTGCCCCGCGCACTTTCATGACGACAATCGAGTCCCAGACGTCTTCAATCGTGTGGTTCTCCTCGTAGCGGATTTCATTTGGTAGCGTCGTCTGGTCGAGCAGGACGAGCGCGTCGTTTTTCCATTCAATCGAATTCAATGCTTCATTCATAGTTGGTGCTCCTTTACTTCATGTAATGCTTTTAAGTACGTATCGCCTGTTTGGTAGGCACTTGCATTTAGGATGAATTGGTTTGCAAGCGTCATGACGAGTCGTTCTGCACGCAGTCGTGCTTCGCCTTCTAAAATGGTGATGTCCTTCACTTTCGCAAGACCGACGATTCGGCGATTCATCTCAAGACCTGCCATGCCGGCCGTGTCTTTCAAGACGTCTTCTAAGTAGGTAGTAACAAATGCCTCGTTTTGAACTGCGAACGGTTCTATAGCGTGATTTTTCCAAGTCGCCACAAACTTTTCTTTAAATTGATCAACTACTTCCACGAGAGTCTTCTCAATCCAGTCGACAAACGAGTCATCTTGGCTAACAACCCCATTCGCCCAAGCGAAAATCAGGTTTGCCACAACATTCCCGACGTCATAGCCCATCGGTCCGTAAAATGCGAATTCTGGGTCAATCACTTTCGTCTCGCCTTCTTTGATGAAAATCGAGCCTGTATGCATATCGCCGTGAATCAAGCTCTCGCTTTTGGTGAGGAACGTATATTTTAACTTTGCAACGTGTCTATGTAGTTCTGTATTTTGATAAAGATGTTCTTCAACGAACGCTTCGTTCCCTGGAGTCACTTCATTGCGGTTGAAGTTGTTGTAATAAGGCTCCGTGAACACAAGGTCCTCAGAAATCTCGCACAGCTCCGGATTCACAAATCGCTTCAACTGCTCTTTCTTGTCTTTATGCGGCATGACGACATCACTCGTGCGTACGAGCGTCTCCGTCATAAAGGTCGTGATATGGTCAGCGAATTGTGGGAACATCTTATGCTCCACAAGCGCTTGACGCATGATCTGGAACTCCCCTAAATCCTCCATAGCGCAGCAGTTCATGACTTCATCGAAGAAGTAAATCGTAGGCACCAGGTCCGACACAAAGCTTCCTTGTAACGTAAGCGCTTCCGTTTCAATGCGATTGCGGTCCGGTGACAGCTTGAACTCATCCGAGATGCGAGCTGTGTCTCCCGCTTGCTTCAAGATGATCGACTGGCCAGTCCCTTCGTCTTTGATCCGGTACACATAATTCAAATTGCCGTCGCCAATCTCTTTCACTGACACGTGCGAAGCGGTGGCGAGCTCAGGCAATTTTTCTTTCACATAAGATAAAACGGTTTCTTCATTTAATAATTGGTAGGTTGAAAACATATGTAAGTCCCCCTTGTTTACATTCCCGTGGCGATGTCGCGTGCGACACTCAACCCTTTAAGTTTAGCAGATGGGATGTTTTGTGGACATAAGAAAAACGCCCTGGTGGGGGCGTTAAAGTACCATCAATTTGATAGAAAAATTAAGAGGACTGAACATACTCCATTTTATCTTCTAGATAAAATTCTTCTTTCACAACTTGCGGTTGATCTTCAAGTAATTGCAATAGTCACATTGCTGAACCATTCGGAACATTCGTACCAGCCTCCCACGCTTCTACGGTTTTCTTAGAAACACCTAACATTTGTGCAAATAGCAATTGGGTCAGTTCTACTTTTTTCCGAATTTCTTTACTATCTTCTGAAGTAAATTTTGGAATGGGTTTGATAGAAACTTTACGAGTTCTTACTTCTCTCTTTCCCTCCGTATGTTCGATAGCTTCATTTAAGCTTGTTTTTAATGACTCAAAAAGTGATTTATCCATTTTTATCCCTCCCATAACGCGTCTTCAGTTCCTCTACTAAAACCCTAAGCTGCGCTTTCTAACCAGCTACAAATTGTTTAATTCAACTAGGATTCTAGTAAATCTCTACATTAAGATAGAGAATATGCCCTCTGTTGGAGACATGGACATACTGATTTAATTTAAAAATGACATCGTTCACTACAGTTTCCTCGATTTCGCTAAAGTTACCCCTAGTATATCAAGGAACATCCGATGTGAATATATGGTTTTCGTGGGTAGATATGTCTAGTTTTGTCGTAGAGCTTCCAGTAATATGAGGAGGACAACTGATTAAAGGAGACCTCTACTATGCAAAAACAACTTCAGACTCACATCGAAGCGCTCGTTGGTCCAATCACGAAGTTGGAAATGCTAGCTGCTCAAGGTGCCACTTCGAAAGTTTATCGTTTTGAGACCGAGCAAGGAACTTTTGCGCTGAAAAGTTGCTTTAAAGAGCGCTATCGTCAGTGGCTCTCTGAAGAGGCTGAAGTGCTTGAAAAGCTTTCGAATGTCGACAAAGTTCCTGCACCAATGTTTTATGGATTTTTTGAATTCGAAGAGAGCAGTCATTTGATTACGTCTTTTGAAGCGGGAGTGACGTTGACAGCGGCTTTGGAGGCAGCGGTTTCTTTAGACGAAAAGAAACTTTTGGTAGCAAGCTTCGGGAAGTTTCTCCAGAGACTTCACGAGCTGTCCCCGCCCCCTTCCTTCGAAACGGAGAGTGACTGGTTGGATCGTCAGTTTCAGAAAGCCCAGCGTTACATCGAGCTTGGGCAGACGTCTGGGAGTCGGGAGCTGCTTTCGGAGTTAATGTTAACTCGTCCCGAGCCAGTTGCTCAGACGATGATTCACGGGGACTGCACGACAGACAATGTGCTAGTGCGGAACGGAGAAGTCGTGATGTTTATTGACGTAGCTGGTATGACCGTTGGCGATCCGCGGTATGATGTGGCGCTTGCGATTGGAGATTTTCATGAAGATTCCGAGCTACTCGAGGCATTTTATAGCGGCTATACGAGATTCCGGATTTCTGACGAGGAGCTTCGGTACTTTGAGCATGGGGTTTATGAGTTTTTCTGAGGTTTTGTGAAGGTCGAATGAGTTTTATGAGACGAATCGTGCCAAGGGTGGGGCGAGTTATGCCACTGGTGAAGTGAATCGTGCCAGCTCAGAGAGAATCGTTCCACGAGAAAAGAGAATCGTGCCACGAGCATGGAGTTTCATGCCACGGGCGAGGTGACCTGCAGCCCAATCTCGACACCCCTACCACACCCCAAGCATACCAAAAGGCGACCCCACGAGGTCGCCTTCCTATTTCCGGCCAACCGGAATGGATTCGGGACGATGCAAGTAGCCCATCTCCTTCAAGTCTTCATAGACGATCTCGGAGTAGACCTTGCGTCCCGTTTTATTCAAATGATCGCCGTCGATAAAGTACTCTCGACTACTCGCAAACCGTTCATCGTTCATATAATCGAGCAACGGCACGTCGAAGTCCAGTGCATCTAAATGTTGAAACACCAAACGCTCCATGTCGTCTTCGCTAAAGTAAGCAGCATACGATTCGTGTACTGGCTCGATCGTCAACACGACCGTATAGTCTCGCTCCTCGCAATACTCGATAATCTTTTTAAGATAACGCATGTTTTCAGAAATCGTATTCGCTTCGACAGCCGCCGCATACTCGGCTTCTACTCGCTTTGATTTTCGCTCCGCATAAGCATCCCCATTATCCACCCAAGGTTTGTGGTCATCCCAGCGAAACTCTTTAAACTTGCCAGCGACGGCAGATAAAAAGCTCGCCGTATTCGCACCAGGTAAATACAGGTAGCTGTAATAATCGAAGACGTTATACGGGTCGATGTCTTCTCGGTCGAGAATCTCGTAATAGTTGCCGATGAATTTTGTCTCGGTGCTGCCAAACGTGATTTGGGAGAGCGAGACGAGCACGACACCGTCGTCCTTCAAATGCTCACCGTATTCTTTCAGTAATTTGTAGTCATACTCAATTGTCTGAGCGGGTAACGCCAAGTCAAGATGCTCGAGCCCCGTCGACTTGAAATTGTAGCCATACATCGAGTGGGACGCGCCGACATTGATGATGTCGACTGGACGCGGATTGTTTTTAAAGTTGAGAATCGCGTGGTTGATGTTGTAATCGTGCGATACACTGACGAATTGGTTGACGGGCACAAATACGAGCCCCACCACAGCTGCGACAGCTAAAATCTTGATGATGAAACGTCCCATAACATACCCTTTCTTCGTACGACTAACCTAGAAGCCACCGTAGATAAATCCATTTTCTGAAACTCCGTACACCACAATCGACAACACGACAAAACTATAGAAGGCGAAGCGGCTGAACACCGGAAGCTGGGAGAGCCAGTTCCACGTGCAGCGATGCTTTCGCTCCATGTATTGAAACACTTGGAAGACAACAAAGAAAAATGCAAACAGTACAAAATCAATCAACGAAAACAACTGGAATGTCTCTAAAATGCCGACTGGGTTCCAAGAAGTAGGCGTTAGGAAAAGTCTTGCATTTTCAAATGCCTCTGCCACTGAATTCGAACGGAAGAACACGCGCGAGTAGCAGACCAACAAGAATGTGACCGCAATCTTCCACCACGTATGAATCGTCGGTCGTTTGGATATCCCCACAGTCGTAGCGATTTGCTCACGAACATGTTTTGTAGCGTCTCCAAACACACGATAGAATCCGTGAATCAGTCCCCACAACACGAATGTCCAGGCAGCTCCGTGCCAAATCCCACTCACCAAAAAGGTGATGATGATGGCGAAATAAATCTCGCCGCGCTTCTTCTTTCCTTTGCATAGCGGAATGAAGATATAATCGCGCAACCAGTTGGAAAGCGTGATGTGCCAACGATTCCAAAAGTCCGCAATCGATACAGCGAAGTGCGGCTGCTTGAAGTTCTCAGTCAGTTTGATGCCGAACAACCGAGCACAACCAATCGCAATGTCACTCACCGCTGAAAAGTCCGCAAACAATTGAATCGAAAACAGGATCGTTGCGACCACAATCTCAGAACCTGTCGCATTCGGACTGTCGTAAACACTCGAGACAATCGGTGCGAGCCGGTCGGCAATCAACGTCTTCTTAAAGATTCCCCACGCGATGCGCTTCATCCCGTAGGTGATGTTGTCGTAATCATATTTCTGCTCCACTTTGAACTGCGGAATCAACTTGCGAGCTCGTTCGATCGGACCTGCAACAAGCTGCGGGAAAAACGCAAAGTAAACGGAGAAATAGCCGTAGTGCCGCTCCGGTTTCTGCTTACCAAAATAAATGTCGGCGAGATAACTGACCGCTTGGAACGTGTAGAACGAAATGGCGAGCGGCAGTACTAGGTCTTGATACGGCACGTTGTAACTCAAACCTAAAAAGTCGGCTACGTTTCGCAACGACTCATTGACGAAATTGAAGTATTTGAACCAGCCCATGAAGAACAATAGCACCGAGATACCGGCAAACATCACGTACTTCTTTCGCTGCTTCGTCTGTTGCTTCTCAATAACAATTCCCGTCACGTACGTCACTGCGGTACTTGCAAGAAGTAGCGGCAGGAACTGGACGCTGAGAGAGGCGTAAAACAAATAGCCCGCAAGTAGCAGAAGTGCCCACCGGAAACGATGCGGTATGAAATAATATATAGTTACAATTCCTGCGACAAACAGCAGGAACTCAATGGATATAAAGGACATGCCATCACCTGTTCAAACTAAACTTACGGATTTCTATTAGCGCGGTAATTCCGAGTAAAGAATTTTGCCGTACGGATTTCGAGGAAACGCGTCGAGCTTTCGAACCGCGAAGCCTCTTAAGTTTAAGTTTTCTTTCATTAGTTTTTTTACTGCATCTTGATCGTCCTGCAGCGTATAGATGAATAACTTGTCATCTTCACCGGCACAGACCACCTCGTGACCGTGTTTATTTAGTAGCCCTTCCAGTTCATCAAGACTGATACGTGTGCCGAACATTTTGATCATACGCTTGAGTCGACCCGTAATGGTGAAATACCCGTCTTCATCAAAGTACGCGACGTCCCCAGTTCTCAAGCTGCCTTTGTTGTCATCGCCTTTTAAGAGATCTTCTAGCGACTCGGCATAACCTAAAGATACATTCGGACCATTGTAGAGCAGTTCGCCACTCACGTATGGTTCCGTAATGCGCTCGCCGTTCTCATCTTCAAGAAACAAGTCGCCACCTGGAATCGCGATTCCGATAGTCCCTGCTTTCTCCAAACTCTTGTTGCTTGGCACATAACTCATGCGAGCGGTCGCCTCAGTCTGTCCGTACATCGTGAAGAAGCGAATCCCTCTCTGGTCGCACAGCTCTGCGAACTTCTTCGTAAGCGCAGGTTGCAACTTCCCTCCTGCTTGCGTGAGCTGTTTCAGGCTCGGCAACTCCATCTTCTCGAACTTCATCCGGTCGAGCATCTCGTACACAAACGGCACTCCCGCAATCGATGTCACCTGCTGTTCTTTGCACAACTCCCAAAATTCTTTCTGAATGATAGAAGCTTCCGCCAACACAATGCCAGCCCCTCGAACGAGATGGCTATTGATGACCGAAAGGCCGTACGAATAGTTCATCGGCAGCGTGGTGATTGGTCGGTCGTCTGGTTGAATGTCGAGATACGTCGCAATGGAATCCGCATTACTAAATAGGTTGTCGTAACTCAAACGAACGAATTTTGGACTACCAGTTGTCCCTGAGGTTGTCAGCAGGAGCGCTAGGTCTTCATGTAAATCGTAGCGGAAAGGATTCGCTGCTTCGAAAAGAGTGTATTCACCGAAAACAAAGGAAGCATTCATCGTTTGGTTGAAACTCTCGTGGTCACTCTTCGCCCAGATATGTGACGGTTTATAGAGGTCGATGAGTTTTGTTAGGTGTTCCGGAGACATTTCTGCATCCAAAAGCACCGCCACTATTCCATTTCGAACGAAACCTACATAGCCAGCTACAGATTCTAAATTGTTTTTACACAAACAAAAAACGAGCGTTCGTCTGCCAACCGCCGCCGCAATCCGATCCGCACTCTTGATTAGTTCTGAGTACGAATACTTCCGGTCTGCATAGATGGCGGTTTGATCAGCAAATGGCTCGAGATTGGTAAAGCTACGCATTGTTGAAGTCGACTCCTAAGCGTTCCAGCAAATCAATTCCCGACTGGTACGAGTTGAACTCGGTGATGATGTCGTAGTCGATCTCGACATCGAATACATCCTCTATCTCCGCGATGAGCCCCATGTGACCAATTGAGTCCCATTCTTTCGTGACGTTTAGTTTTAGCTCTTCTAATACTGCATCTTGATCCAAATCGAGACCTTGGATTAATGCATTTCGGTATTTTTCTATATTGTTCATAGTTCGTTTCCTCTTATCTATAGTTGGATTGGCTTCGATAATGCTTGTAAATAAATTATAGTGATATAGATTGAATTCAAATTAATTGAGAACGATTATCATTTTCGAACTTGATTTTAGCATAGGGGCCGACGGATGGTCAATGGCTTGTGGAGAAATTTATGGCGGGTTTGAGTGAGAATTCGGTTTGATTTGGGGTTTATTAGAAAGTGGTTTGTGAAATTAGGGTTTGGAATTTTGGGTGGTGGATTAGATCGTGCGAGCATCGGGATGTATCGTGCCACTAGAGAACTGACTTGTGCCACCACCTGACCTATACGTGCCACCAGAGGGCTGACTTGTGCCACCTCCAATCAATAGCGACAACCTCGCTCCTCCTCCTAAAAAGACTTCAGCGACAAAAAAGAACCTTGCCGCGGCAAGGTTCTTCCTCTTTCTATTAACTTACAACAACCCCACCAACAGTTCATCCTCTTCCGCCAGCGCTTCAAACATTCCGTCGTGATCCTTAGCCAAAACGCTTCGAAGTAACTTGCGCGCTGCGTTCTTATTACCAAGTAGCACTTCGACTCGAGCTCGTTCGAAACGAGACGCGTCGTATTGATTGGAATCGGGCCCGAATGAATCAAGCAATGCAATTGCTGCATCGGTGTCTCCTAAATCGACGAAAGCAACAGCGCGCTCAATTCGGAAGTCCTCGTGCTCTAGGACAAGAGCCGGCATGCGGTCTGTGAATGCTTTTAAATGTGGTCCTGATTTTTCTTCATGCCAGAACTGGAGAGACTTCCAAATCATCGAGTAGAACTCAACATAATACGGATTCACTTCAAGTCCGCGCTCCAGCACTTCGATGGCGCCTTTGTAGTCTTCGTTACCTGCTAAGTACTCTGCCCAGATATCATAAAGCGGCAGGTCGTCCGGAGTATGTTCGATCAACCATTCGATGCGTTTCTCAAATGTTGCGATATCTTTCGGTTTCGCTTTATCTTTGATTTTCTCGCTGTATGCAAACGTCAGCATGCGCTCGACATCTAGGTTCTCACCATTCGCATAAGGCAGCAACACTGTCTCCGCTTCGTCCGGCAAGTTCATGTTCATGTGGAACTCCCCGATTTGAAGGGCCAAGGCGACGTTTTTAGGATCGCGCTTCAAGGCCGTGTCATAGAATGCGAAGGCGTACCCACTATAAAAGATCAGCTTGGCTTTTTGTTTTAATGCTGCGAGGCCGGTCTGATCCTCTTCCATAAAGGCCAGGATTTCCTCGCCAAGTTCCTTGGCTACGTGCTCAAGATGCTGATTCAACTGGGCTCTTGGGAACCTTCTCATGTAAGCCTCGAGGAACATCATTTTGTTGGATTGCTTCAACGCCTCCACGAAATGCTCCGCGTAGTCTGGATTTTCCGGATGTTTCTTCATCAAGCCTCGAATGTATTTTAGCGCTAGTTTTGCGCGACCTGTAACAAACAAGAACTGGATATATTCGAACTGAGAGGCATAGGCTCCTGGCTCGTTTCGAGCTTTCCCTAACAACACCTCCGCCGCTTCCACATCGTCTGCTGCATGTGCAATGGCCGCTTTCACGACATACCACCACTCCGGATTCACCTTATGTTTTAGCGAATCGATGAACTGAGACAACTCGTCGAGCTTGTTTTCTTCGAATGCAGCGATGACGATTGCATCGTGACGCAACAGCTGGTAGCTATAGTGGTAGCCGAAGTAGCCAACTTGCAACACCGCTTCGTAATCTTCGCGGACCATAAATAGCTGGATGAGATTCTGAAGCCCTTCCTCATGATGCGGCATCACAAGCAGCAAGCGCTTCAGTCGCGCCAGCAGCTCGTCGTCATTCTCCTCGGCAAAATCCACCATTTTAGCGAGTTGATTCAATGCGACGTGATTTCCTGCCTGTTCGTATAAAGCTTTGGCAACATCTCGAGTGCCCATCTGTTCATGGAGCTGCCCCTCGAGTCCGAGCAATTCCGGCGTCGTCTCGCGGGAACGGATCGCCACAAATGTATCAAGCGTCCGTGCGAATAGAGCCGGTTCGTTGGAGAAGTCGATGTAATGAATCGCAAGGTCTTCTAACTCATCGCCAGTTGCTTGCTCCATCAACTGTTCCAGTCGGCACATGACACGACGCTTGATCTCAAGATCACCAAGATTTTGATGGACATATTGCGCGATTTCAAAGAGACCTGAACGGTCTTCTTTGGCTAAACTAGCCTCCACCACTGCAACTGCTGCTGCCGTATCTTTCTGAAGAACCAGAATACGAGCGATCGACATCTGAATGTCCACATCATCAGATTGCAACTCGCTTGCTTTGCGGTACAAGTCGAGCGCCACTGCATAATTGCCTTGCTCGGTCTCGAGTTCAGCAAGCATCGTATAGAGCGGAACAGCTTTAGAAAGGTTCTCGATCCCTTCACGGAGCACGTTGCGACTGCGGTCCGTATCGTCTGAATAGAGCTCGGCCATACGCAGATACGCAAATGGTTCATTCTGGTCCATTTCGAGCGATTTTCGGTAGAGTGCCTCTGCTTCTTCGGTACGTTCTTGGAACTGGCGAGTACGAGCCATTTCATAGACCGCATAAGCATCTTTGTCATCTTCTTTAGCCATCGATTCAAAGCGTGTGTATGCCTCTTCGTAGGCCCCATTGTCGAAATAGACCAGTGCTTCCGTGACGCGAACGAACACATCTTTTGGCGCCATGCGCATAGCAACATCCGTCCAGCGGTACGCACGCATTCCAGAACCCAACTGCATATGGATCCGTGCCAGATAGCTATAGGCGATTGGTTGGTACGGACTGGATTCAATCGATTTGTGAAGGGCGTTCTCCGCGTAGCTCAACTCCCCAAGTCTCAAGTGACTGACGGCTTTCATAAAGAGCGCATTGGAGTTGTTCCCAAGACCTTTGAACTGCAGCATCTCCAGTGCTTTATCGAACTCATCTTTCCAGTAGTAGTAGTGGCCTTTCAGCAATTTGACGTCTACGTGTTCCGCTCCAAATCTTTCTTCTACTAATGCCAGCCACTTTTCTGAAATCTCATCTGGCACGTCGTTTGAGTGCGATAAGATCCCGATGACCGCAGCTGCCACGTCCGTTGGATGCTTTTCGAAATAGGTTACGACATGCGTGCATGTCGCTTCATCTTCTGCTGTATTGCTATGAAGTTCGGCAAGCGTCTCATGCTCCTCAAGGTCGATCCAGTCACGGATAAACGCTTTGTCTTTCGGGAAGAACACGAGGCTCAGATTGTCTCGCAGTTGATAGGCAGTTTTCAAACGGTCATAGCGCAAGTTGAACGGATGGACTTCATTTGGGTCTTGGATTTTTAGCGTCTTCAACCGGTCATCATAGCCGACGACGACCTGGACGTGTGCGTTCATCTCGACCAATGTGCTGAGCATGACCGGAACTCCGGCATCGAGAAGCTTCTTATAAAGCTCCACGGTTCCTTTGAAGAACAGGCTCTCGTATCCAATCGACTCCATATACTCACGCGCGTGATGTAGCTGTGTCCCTTGGTCTTCTTTCACGGCACGGGCGATGACTTCTTGCTCTTCGTTCTGACCAAACGCCTGCAGAATGACGGCTAGCGACGCAGGAACGCAGTAGTTCACTTTTTGTATTGGCTGCTTGAGATTGAGTAGTACACGTTTCCCCTCTGCGTCTGCAGTAACTTCTTTGTATGGATGCCCTTTGAAATAATCTGGGTACGTCTTCACGTGCGAAACGAGTTCTTCTAAGCGATCCAGCTTGTAGAGAATATGTGCCTCAATCGTGACAAAGGAATGTTTCAAATGATGATACGGATTATTGGCGTTAACTAGGCGAAGCTCTTCTAAAGCTTGCTCGAGCTGGCCAGCAAGATAAAGTGGTGACACGCGTTCAGCTCTCAGGACGAAAGAGTCCGGATTCTGTTCGACAAGAGCTGTTAAGTAGTCGAGCGATTTTTCCGGCTGGCCTTCTTGCAGATAAAGGTCCGCGAGCATTAAATCGAGACGGTGCTGCTTCTGCGCACGTTCTTCTTCTGCTAGCGATTCGATTAGAGCAATCGCTTCTTCGCGGTCGATTTTGTCCATCAAGTAGTGCGCTTTATAAAGGGGCGTCAGGCTATCGAGCTTCTCCAGTAAGCGGTGCTGCTCTTCCACTTCTTCGTAGCGCATGAGCGCCCCATAAATACGCGCAAGGATTTGCGTCGCCTGCACTTGAAGCTCGTGAGGGATTGGTCCGTCGAGACTTTCGACGAACACACGGTTCACGATCAGTTCTTCTGCTTTGAAGAAGCGGCCATAGTTCGCCTCGACTCCAGCTTGCCACAAAGTGGTCTGGAGCGAGTTGATTTTTTTGTGAGCTTGGCGTTTCAAGAAATCCGCGTACTGGGCCATATGGTTTTCATAGGCTTGTTGAATCAACTCGTTGAACTCGTCTTCTGTATGTAGTGTTCCGAGGAATTGTTTGAGTTGTGTTAGGGATTGCTTTTCCCATAGTCGTTCTACCGTCTGGATGAGGGCTGTTTCTACTGTCGATGTTGTCATTCGTGGTCTCCGTTCGTCTGTTTTAAGGTACTTCCCTCTATCATACGACGGACGGTTGTAAAATTATAGAGATTTTTCTAACAATTTGGGGTGGCTAGAGAGGTGTGGGTGGTGAATCGTGCCACCTCCACAGAATCGTGCCACAAGACTGGCGAATCGTGCCAACTTTTTGGATTCGCGACAACCTCCCCTCCCTAAACAGAAAAAACGACCTTGAAATTTCAAGGTCGCCAAATCCGAAATACTTAAAAGACTTTCTAGTTCGAGCTTTTCGTTACCGGAATCCAAATCTCGCTCCGATAGTCAGGGAGTGAAGTGTCAGGGCTCTCGTTCCACAAAATCTCTGGGCCTTCCGAAGCTTCGTAGCCAGAAGAGGGGAACCATTCTGAATAGATCTTCCCCCAAACAGATTGGAGCGTTTCGGGAAAGGGGCCTTTCGCTTCAAAAACTGCCCATGTCCCAGCATTGATAGGCAGAACATCAAATTTCTCTGCACCCTTTGTAGTTGAAGCGACGCCGATATAATGATCGAGCTCGCCCTTTTCTTCCATCCGGCCTTCTGAGAAGTTGGCTGAAGCACTGATGATGCCTTGGGGCTCGCTATCAGAGAGGCCTTTGAGTTCCGCTACAATTTCAGGCGTGAGTAGTGCGGTCATGTCGGCAATATCCGGATTGACCCCTTCAAACACGATGGGAACGCGTTTCTTAAAGCCGATTAATTGAAATGCTTCTTTTTCTACGATTCGGTAGTTCATTTCATCCGCTCCTTTTATAGTCAGTTGGAAAGACAGCCGTGGATAGGATTTGATTTGAAAGTTCCCGTCGCGAGCTTGCGAAGGTAGAATTCCGTGCATGGCTTGGAAAGCTCGTGTGAATGAGTCGGCAGAATCGTAACCATATTTGACCGCTACATCAAGTATGCGAAGTTGCGTGTTTTTCAACTCGAGAGCTGCTAGGGAGAGCCTTCTTCTGCGGACGTATTCTGAGAGCCCGATTCCCGCGAGAAACGAAAACATTCGTTTGAAGTGATACTCGGAGCAGTGTGCAATTTTCGCTACTTCTTGATAATTGATGGGATCTTGCAGATGCTCCTCGATATAGCCGAGAGCGTCATTCATCCTTTTCAACGAATCCATACAACGACCTCCTTTCTTCATCATCATATAAAATGCTATACCCCTCAATCCGACTATCGATGCCCGAGTTTGTCGTTTGAACCCTTTTCATCAGTCGATTTGAACGAGGACATGATAAAAATACGCAAACTTTTTAAACTCGGTTTTTCTGGAAAGGGTTTCTTCCAATTGGATCTGAAGACCTTCTTCTCCGGAAACGCCTTCGCAGTAATCCATAAACACGCTGAGTCCCCGCACCTGAATCTCCACATCACGTAACCACGACTCAATCTCAGTTAAAGGATGGAGAACACGGTCATCCACCTGCTTCTTTATAGTTTGCCCTATGAGCGAGTCAAACGGCTCAAACAGTTCGAGTAACCGCTCCAGGTCATCAGCAAAAGTGGACCACTCAATCCCTTCCGTGCGAAACGACTGCTCAATCGCTTTCGCAGCAGGGTTTTCCACAACTAGTGAAAGCTGACCACCCGGCTTCAGCTGCTCAACTAATTTCTGCAACACAAGTCGAGGCCGGTCGCTGTGCGCCAACACATTGTGGCATGTGATCAAATCAAATTTCTCATCAGTCGAAAACTTGTACTGCTCAATATTCGCAATCTGATAGTCGATTGATAGATTTTTAACCGAAGCGAGATAGCGACACCTCTGGATGACTTTGAAATGCTTATCGATCCCTAAAATCGCCGCCTCCTGATAACGAATTGCCAGTTCGCGAGTCAACAATCCTTCCCCGCAACCGACATCAAGAATCGCAGAATCCTCAGAAACCGCAGGTAACTGACGTAACAACAAACTATAAAAATGATGAGGAATGTAACTCTCCATAGGCGCCTCCACACGTTTCAAAACTTTATTTTAGTTTACCAGAGAATCATTGGAACTTTTTAACACAACTGTTCGTTTTATAGGAAAAGCTCGTACTACTACGGTTGAAGGAAGTCCAAATATGAAAAAATATAGTGTCCCCTTAGCTCTTTTCAGTAGCGGATTGTTACTACTTTACATGATTTTAGAGCTTGTAGAGGCCAGCACTTTTCCGTTCACAGTCGTTGTTTTTGTAAGTTTCGGACTGTCCTTGCTCCTTTCATTATATGTTCTGATCACGCAAAACTGGAGACCATTCGCTATTCAAATCAGTGTCCTGGTCTTCGCAGTATGCATCCCTCTTCTCTTTCAGGTCGAAGTGAACTACTATCATTTCTTAGATGATCGAGAGCAGCTTATCGAAATGCTTGAGAATGGGGAGCTCGAGAGGACTTCTGATGATGGTTCTAGTGTCAGCTATCTCACGCCAGATGCCTATAAGCGCGCAGTTGGTTCGAATCAACTCCCTGTAGTCAGCCATTATGAAAACGAATTTTATGTCAAATTTTGGGTGGATGAGCCTATCTTCAATCCGAACGGAGCGTTTGAAGGGTTTCTATATTCTTCGAATGGGGAGTTTCCCGCAACCGACAGCGCTCTGTATTTCTACGAATACAAACAGATCGATGCGAATTGGTACTATGTCTCGGATTACTCGAGCGATTTAGAAGAAAACTGTCTGTTCCTATGCGGGGACATGATTACAAACGACTAAAAACACAATTTGAGGATGAGCCATCATACAGAAAAACATTCTTTTACTTGCCCTATTTAGCAGCGGCAGATGGTCGTTTTACATCGGCAGATTGCTCCGAATCGTCGAGACAGATTTCGATGCGGGATTATCGTCGGCAGTTGATTGTTTTACGTCGGCAGATGGTCGTTTTACATCGGCAGATTGCTCCGAATCGTCGAGACAGGTTTTGGCTTTCTTTCTTTCACAAGAAATAGAGAAAGACAATCCATTGTCTATGGGAAGTTAAGGAGTATCTGCCTCAGTTAGTCGAGTATCGATCTTAGATTACGAAATATCGGCTGCAGTTCTTCAAGTATCTGCTACATTGCTGAGTATCTGCCGCAGCTGGTCGAGTATCGGTCTAAAATCACGAATTATCTGCTGCAGTTCCTCAAGTATCTTCTACACCTTAGAATACCGACAACGAACTAATCACTAGCGATAAGCACGTGGGAACCATTATTCTCCCACAAAAAAACCGACCTGTGAAAGGCCGGTCAGAAAAGTACTATTTATTTCTTCGGCAAGTTCATATAGCGGTTCTCGATCCACTGGTCGAACTTATCTTTGTGCTCGTATTGCATCACGTCGTACATCTCTGGATTTGTTGTGCTGAACTTCTCTTTAAATACATCCAAGTCGAACTCTTCCATTTCAAGCTCACGCTTCACTTGGTGGAACAGTTTCGTGAAGTCACTGTTCTTGTACTTCGTGTCTTTCTTAGTGACCACAACTTTCTTGCCTTCGTTCGTCGTATAGTTCATGCGGTTTGCGATGCTCGCTGCTTCTTCCTTTACGGCATACACGCGGTCATGCGTCGCTAGGCTGATCAGGACGTCACGCGTTTTTGGCGTATCGTGGTTCTCTAGCTCTTTGATAGCTTGCAGGCGTGTCTCCCAGCTCGAGCGGTCACGGGCCTTGCCGATCAGTTCTGTTACCGTTTGTTCTGTATGGTTTTCAGTCATCATTATCTCTCCTCATTCAGCTAGTCTACCTCTACGTGCGAATAGCATCCCTTCATTATAGTCGGTATTGGGAAGGTTTACAAATGCACGCGGAGAATCCACGAGAGTTAGTACCTGTACAAAGTATAGAGTGTAATGATGCATGCAAGAATCTTGAGTTACAGTTAACACAAACTACACTTCCCTGCTTTACTGGTTGCTACTAAAAGCTTTTAATGAAATCAAATGCCTTGCGTTCATAGCGCAATCCCTGTTTTTCTAGCTCGTTGCGAATCACTTGCATCATTTCCCGATCATCGAGATGATGATTCGTAAATTGAACGTCTCGTATGAAGGCAAGCTTGCTTTCCTTAGAGCTCGTAGCGAGAAATGCTTTTAGCAGCTCCACGTCAACATCTTCATCTTCCTTAACCTCGAATTTCGTATGTACTCCCTCTTCTCCCACTACACCAAGTCCATCAAGCGTTGACATGACGATTTGCTTCTCGCGAGCTGCTTTCACTTCGATTTCGATATACTCATAAATACTTTCAATGGGCTTCACATCAAATTCCTCTCGAATTCGTTTCAGTACATGGGATGTCTCTCTTTTGTAGTCATCATCCATCTCTTTATGAGACTTTTTAAAATCAGAAAGCATACGAGCGTAGTCTTCTTCAGTCTTGACTAGTTTAAAGTTCGCGACATCGATAGCATTCCCAGTCGTCCAAGCTAAATTCAAGAATTCACGAAAATTTCTAGCCACAATCTTATGTTGATCTCCGAAATCCATAGGTGCGATCAGCACAATGAAGGCTTCCTCGATGTCTTGAATTTTTCCAAAGTCCGTCAAGAGTCCGTAATGAATCCCATCTACACCAATACTTCCGAAAGGAATTACGTCGAGTGGCGTTACTTGATAATGCGTAACATCTTCACTCAATAGAAGGCCGAATTGATCAAAGAGTGAATAGCCTTCTTTTTGAAGTTTTTTGTCTAGAGTTTTTAGTTGGTTGTAGAGCTTGGGCATCTTGTAGTTTGGGTGCATGGATGGGCTCCTTTAGCGACTGGCGTTTTAGATAAGTATAATCCTTTAGCTAACTGAATTGACATTATTATCTAAAGAAACAACACGAAATTTTTTAGCCTATTGCTCCTACGAATCCAACAATGCTATACTTATCTCGGTTTTATGAATTCAATATTTTGTGGATGTTTTGTTCAGGTACTACAACATGTAGTTTAAAAGGGAAGTTAGTGAGAATCTAACGCTGTCCCCGCAACTGTGACGCTGACGAAAGCTCAAGAACCACTGTGCAGGCTGCACGGGAAGGGAGCTAGAGGATGACGCAAGCCAGAAGACCTGCCGAGCAAAACCGTTTGTTACGTTTCTTCGGGGATTGGGAAATGGAGACTTTCTTCATTTCGTTATGATGAACCGTTTCCATTTCCAAGCTGTCTCTTCGGAGGCAGCTTTTTTTGTTGGGAAACGTGGACACAAGATGGAAAGGAGCTTTATGACAAAAACGAAATCGAAGGCTCGCTACACGTGTTACCCGTTCATGCGCGAGAAAAGTTGCCTCGTCGATTACGAGATTCGCACGGATTCGTTGACGACGCGTATCGGCGAAGCGCTTGCTGTACTGCGAGACGAACAGCAGCACGAAGAAGTGGCGATTCTTGAGCACCTGCAGCCGCTTGCTTATCATGTGAACGGCTCAGTGCGCGGCCGTATGGCGATCACCCAGCAAGATCTAGACTGGCTCGATGGCGTCTACGACCGGTACATTGCACGGCGGGATGACTGGCAGAACTTCTATCTGCCGCAAGGTACAAAAGGCGCCGCTCTTCTACACGTGTGCCGGAGCGAAGCGAAGAAATCGTACCGGGCGTTGCATCACGTCTCAACAGAACGCGAAGTAGACGAGATGTTGTTCTCATTCCTCGGCTTGCTCGCAAACGTGTTCTTTGTCCTCGCAGTTGCCGTCAACGACAACCAAGACACTGAAGAAATTGTCTTTCACTCAAAATCATATGGAAAAGGATGACGCACTCATGAAAAAATGGCTCACAGCAGCAGCTGCCCTGACACTCTTTCTAGCAGGCTGCCAACAACAAGAATCTTCACAAGCAGTAGAACAACCGGAATCGACCGAATATACGGTGACTGATGACCGCGGCGAAGACGTGACGCTACCGGACGTACCGGAGACGATTGTGTCTTTGCAGCCAAGCAACACGGAAATCCTCTTTGATTTAGGTGTCGGCGACAAAGTGGTTGGCGTTACGGAATTTGATACATACCCAGCAGAAGCTGCGGATATCGAGCGCATCTCGGACTCTATGACCATCAATGCAGAACGCATCATCGAGCTAGACCCGGATGTCGTCATCGCCTACACAATCGGGGATGACCTGCAGATCGCACCACTTGAAGAAGCCGGCATTCCTGTATTTGTGATTGAGACAGCTGCTACTTTTGAAGACGTCTACGGTGACATCGAACAAATCGCGACTGTCGTCGGTCAAGAAGAACGCGGTGACGAGCTCGTCGACGAAATCAAAGCACAAATAGATGGGGTGACAGAAAAAGTCGCGTCACTCGAAACGAAGAAACTTACGTACTTTGAAATCTCCCCTGCTCCAGACATCTGGTCTGCTGGTGAAGGCTCATTCCAACAAGAGATCTTGAAAGCAGCTGGTATCGAAAACGTATTTGCTGACCAACAAGGCTGGTTCAACGTCTCGGCTGAAAGTATCATCGAGAAGAATCCAGAAGTGATTTTGACGACTGTGAACTATGTCGAAGACCCAATCGGTGAAATCAAATCGCGTCCTGCATTTGACAGCATCACAGCAGTTAAGGAAGACGCGATCTTCCAAGTCGATAGCGACATCATGAGCCGTCCGGCGACTCGTATCGGCGAAGCGGTGGAACTTGCGGCGAAGACCGTGTATCCAGAGCTGTTCAAGTAACGGAGACGCCACTTAAGGCATCAAGCAGGATATGCGGAATGGTGCGCTCTGTCACAGAGAGCACCTTCGCTGTTTTGTAGAGAGGGAAATCATACCCCGTCAACCGGTAGCGATTGACGGCGACCCGGAACACCTGGCCTTGCTGAATATCGACGCCGTTCACTTGACACGAAATCAAACGAGCGCCTACAGGCTGGCTGAAGTCGAATGCATAGTCGATACCGCCCCATACATCGAAAACATAAGGCGCGGGAGCCAGTTCTGGAAGCTCCGTCGCAAAACAGACCGCTCCCGTTTCAGGGTGCTTCGCAAAAACAGCCGCTCCTTGTTCGAGGAGGGACCGGACGTCACGTCCTGTCAGTTCAATGACATGGAGCGGCGCTTTGTGAGGCGTATGCCGCAGCACGTCTCGGCGTGTCACAGGTCCGAAAAAGCCCCCACTCTCGAGATACGGCATCTCAAACACCGTGAGCTCCGCTACAGTCGCTTTGACAAACACGTCGTGAATGAGCGCGTGAAATGGCTGCTTCTGAAGACGCGCTTCAAGCATTCCGGAAAACCGTTCATCCACTGCCACATCTGCGATGACTTCATCAAGCCACGCGTCTGCAAGCGTCGGTTCTGTGGTACGCTGAGTAGATAGCGAGACGAACTCAGCTGCGACTTTGTAACCTTCACTCGACTGATTGATTGTAATATCCATATAGCCCGTGGCATGAGACCCTGGTTGGATGACTTTCACACCGTTCACAACGCTGTTTATTCGCAGGTGCTGGTGGCCTGTGATCAACAAGTCGATGTCAGGAAACGCTTCCGCAATAGCAAGTGCTTCGTTCTCAGTTGGCGCACCGTGAAATGGCACACCGCTATCAGGGTCTTTCGAGAACCCACCGTGGTAACTGACAATCAGGATATCTGGTTGCTCCTCCTCGCGAATGACCGAAATCCATTTTCGCAGTGCGCCTAATGGACTTGAAATCTCAAGGTCACGAAGTTGTCCCGTCTCATCCCATTCCCTGACCATCGAAGTCGTGAGACCGAGGATAACGACTTTCACTCCCGAGACGTTGCGCACCGTGTACGGCTTGAACCCGGAGACGTTCGCACAGATCCATTCGAACTTCGCAAGGCGCCGCGCTTTCTCAAACGTCTCGTACGAATGCGTAAAATCGTGATTTCCTGGAACGGCGACTGTCACGACTTCATCCGCAAGTTCTAGAATCGGTGGCCAGATGGCGTTCTCTTCGTAATAGAACGCCTCCGGACTGCCGTAAAAAAAATCACCGTTATCAAGCACCAGATCATAGTTCTTCGTTTTCAATTCGTGGACAAGAGCACGATAGTTGCGCTCCTCACCGTGGACATCACTTGTGACCGCCAGTCGGATCATGTGAACACCTCTCTCCTTGAGGAGTAGTATACAAAACCGCAGGAGGAATCTCTATGCTTATTTTTATTTCAGGGGGCGCCCGTAGCGGGAAAAGCCAATACGCAGAACGGTTAGCCGCCACTCTGACTGGCGCGCGTCCCCCGCTCTACATCGCATCCGGCCAAGCACTCGATGACGAAATGAAGGCTCGGATCCAGCATCATAGGGACCTGAGAGACCAGTCGGGCATTCTTTGGGAGACCATTGAAGTGCGAGACGAACTGACGCCACTCGACCGTCCGTTTTACAAAGAGCAGGCCGTTCTCTGGGACTGTCTGACGACGTGGCTCGGCAACTTTTGGTTTGCGGATGTAGATAAACATGCTCTTGTCGACGCATTGAAACACCAGATCCTCACATGGAAAGAAGCCGGTATTCCGGTGATTTTGGTATCGAACGAAGTGTTCGATGAACCGGTCTCGGTGTATCCGGAAACGGAAGAATACCGCAACTGGCTCGGCTCGCTTCACCAGTGGATCGTGAAAGAAAGTGACGCCAGCATCGAAGTCGTCTTCGGGCTGCCTAAAGTATGGAAGGAGCCAGCCAATGAAACAGACTCTCAGCGGATTGCCGTTAGCCTTACAGTTCTTTAGTCAAATCCCCATCCGTATGAACTTGCCGATGACGAAGCAGTCGGTGACGGCGATGTTTTTGTTCTTTCCACTCATTGGGCTGCTTGAAGGGGCATTATTGTTCGGAATATCAAATATCGCTCCTACCTCGTTCCATCTGTTTCTCGTAGCGACCTTGCTGCTTCTCGTGCGTTTGGCGTTTACAGGAGGATTGCATCTAGACGGACTTGCCGACACAGCCGATGCTTATTTTTCGTATGGTGATATAGCTAGACGCCAAGAGATTTTAAAAGACCCACGCATCGGGGCATTTGGTGCGATGGCAATTGGCATGGCGCTGTTATTGCGACTCGCCATATACCTACAACTGCTGACTGCAGATGTCTCACTCCTCTACTTTCTTGCAATACCTGTTCTGATCCGGAGCGGGATGACTCTCTATTTGATCAGTACGACTCCCGCGAAAGCTTCTGGGATGGCGCACTTTTTCAGAGAGAAGTTTCATTATGGCGTACTAACTATAGGGCACTTTGCGTGGCTTCTGGCCGTAGTGCTTATAGTTCCGAAGATGCTTCTCGTAGCCGCTGCACTTCTTGTGTTCCTCTGGTTATTCAAGTGGTGGACGCGCAAACACTTCGGCGGCTCGTCCGGAGACATGTGCGGGGCATTTGTGGAAGGAGGCGAACTGGTGCTATGGCTCGTTCTACTCAGCTTTTTGTGATGCGGCATTTGCCGACAGCAGGGAACCGGAATAAACAGTACATCGGCTGGACGGATGAACCAATCGTCTCAAGCGATGTAATACCACTAAGTAACGCATCATTTCAAATACATACGAGTGACCTCAAACGGACCCTCGAAACGGCGAAAAGGTATTTTCCGAATGCGGAACTTGTAGAGCATGATGCGCTCCGTGAACTACACTTCGGAGACTGGGAGCAAAAGACTTATGCCGAACTTTGTGAGGATACGACTTACCAGGCATGGCTTGATAATCCGTTTGAGGTCACAGCCACAGGAGGCGAATCGTTTGAGACATTCAACAAGCGAGTTACGGAAATTATCGAAGACCTTTTGAACGCTGCATCAGGTCCTCTTATTCTCGTGGTCCATGGAGGCGTCATTCGTTTGCTGAAAAGCCTGTGGACCGAATCAAATTTCTTAGAAGCACACGCAACACATGATACCGTGGCACACTTTACACTAGAAAAGCAGGAGGAATGGCTATGCACATCGTACTCGGAGGTGCCCATAACGGAAAGCGCGCGTTGGTTCGCGACTACCTCGCACGAAACGGACTGACCTCTACGTGGCTTTCAGATAGCATCGAAAACTGGGACCAAAAAACGGACGTCCTCGTCATCGATAGCATCCCACAAGTCTTGTTTCCCATAACTCGCGAACAGCGTATCAACTGGCTAGAAACTTACATACTACCTACTAGTAACGTCATTTGGATTATCGAAGATGTCTCACGCGGCATCGTTCCGATGGAGAAACACCAGCGCATTTACCGAGATGAAAGTGGTCGCATCACGCAGCTTCTCGTTGAAAAGGCAACATCCGTGACCCAGGTGTGGTACGGCTTAATCGAGATGCGAAAAGGAGAATCGCCATGGGAGTAACACGAAACTGGACGCTCGCTGCCCTATTTATTGCACTTTGTGGCATCGGCGCTTTATTAAAAATTCCTGGTCCGTTTAGCAGCGTGGCATTGGATCTTGCCCCGGCACTGATCAGTACGCTGTTTTTAGGTCCTGTCTGGGCTGGCGTCATCGCTGCTTTCGGCCATCTGATTTCTGCTTTCACGGGAGGCTTGCCGCTTGGGCCATTCCACGCGATTGTAGCTCTGGAGATGCTAATAATCGTCCTAGTGTTCGGTCTAATGATGAAGCGAGGCTGGCGTTCTGCAGGCTTTTTGTTCGTAACACTCGCTACAGGGCTTCTTGCGCCATTGCCCTTCTACTTTTTGATCAGCCCTGCACTGTACTTGACTCTCGTCCCGATTTTACTAGTGGCCACCGCTATCAACTGCGCTGTCGCCTGGATCGCTGTGCCGTTCTTGAAACGCATCAAGCCCCGTGAGGTGATTCGATGAGACATGCTGTTTCTTTAGGTGGTGGTCTGTGGATGGGGATGGACAACTCAGCAGGCATTGGCGAGAAACCACAAGACATCATACAAGCACCAAATAAACTCGTCTCCTATATGGCCGCTCGTGTAGCGCTACTAGAACTATGGTGTGCTGGTGCTGAACCGAATACCATTCTGTTGACGAACTTTACAGGAGAGTCAGCGTGGCAAGACTACGAGAAAGGCATCCAGCAAGTGTTCGATGAAATCGAGACTCCCTTACCCCCTCTTGCAGGCAGTACGGAATCCAATATCGAGACGCTTCAGTCGGGTCTGGCCGTTCAGTTGATTGGACGCATCACACAGGATATCGACACGTGCGGTGACTGGTATTTGATTGGCTCCCCTTTAGTTGGACAAGCCGTTCTCGAGCGAGCTGATGAAGTCGTGTCGTTAGGTGAGTTGCAAAAAGCACGTCAGTCTGGTGCTATTTCGTACGTGCATCCATGTGGTTCTGGTGGCGTTACGAAGGAATTGGAGCGGCTAGGGATTGTTGCTTCTGTTGAGGTTCCTGAGGGCAGTGCGGGACCTTCTACTTGTGTGTTGGTTCGGTCGAGTTTAGAGGAAGTCGAATTGCGAAAGAGGTTTACTGCTCCTGTTTTGAAGTTAGGATAAGCTGACAGCTGGTACCTGCGCTAAAATTGGTGCCATCTTCCAAATGGTGCCTGTAGTCTAGCTCCCAAATAATAGAGTCGGTACAAATTATACAATTTGATTCTTAAGGAACTGCTGCTAATACATGTTTGGGGACAGATATTGCAGGCGTTTCTGTCCGCGTACATTGTTGTAATAGGCGATGTATTTATGCAGGTCCTTCTCGATCTGATCTAGTCCATCCATCGATGAATGGAATGGGAACTCGGTCTTCAAATGAGAGAAGAAGCTCTCAATCACCGGATTGTCCCAACAGTTTGCCTTTCGAGACATGCTCTGTGTGAACTTCAATTCCTGGGAGTGCCGTCTAAATTCCCTCGAACGGAACACGGACCCTTGGTCTGTATGGATGACGAGACCTTCCAAGGTATCGACATCGCGAGAGCGAACTGCAGCTTGCAGCGTATCGGTCACTAAGTAGGCATCGGGATTCAATGACAACCCAAAACCAACCACTTGGCGGTCGAAGAGGTCGAGTATCGCACATCCATAGAACTTCGTGTTGAAATAGTTGAACTCCGTAAGGTCTGCTACCCACTTCATGTTGGGCAACAAGGCGTCAAAGTCCCTTTGTAGGAGATTCGGAACGACAGTGTCCACTGTATATTCTGCTAAGAGGTTGTTGCTCCTCTTCTTACGAATCTTAGACTGTAAGTTCAGTTCTCCCATCAGGCGTGCCATTCGCTTATGGTTGATGACGACATTGAAATGCGCTTTCACAACACCAGCGATGGATTTGACGCCGATCGTTCCATTTGAACGACGGAACACCTTACTGATCAACTTACAGTCCTCGATATCTCGTTTAGATGAGGTGGGTTTCGGACGTATCAGATAAGCTAAAATCCAGATTCAGAGACTTCAAGAGCACGACAACAGCTTTTTACCGTGTACTCTTCTCTTAACGAGATGATCGCTTCGAAACACTTTGATTTTCGCTCGCCTCGAGAGAGGCCCGGAACTTTTTTAGAATCTCGATGTCCTCCTGGGCCTCATAATATTTTTGTTCGATCACACGAAGACGCTCTAGCTCTTCGATGGGCGTTTCTTTTTTACTTTTTGAAGGAGCTTTTGTCTCTAATCCTGCCACTCCTTCAATCTGATAACGCTTTAACCAATTGTTCAGAGTGCCTAGGGATATGTTGTTCATGATTGCAACTTCCATTCTTGGGACACGTTCGTCAATCAGCAGATTGACCGCCTTCAGCTTCGTCTCAAGTGGATGGTGCTTTGATTGGCTTCTTTTTCTTGGCATATCTACTCAGCCCTTATACATGATTTATACAGTTTATTTTACTCTATATCTCTACTTTAAGGGGGGTGACCACTGTGCACGACACTATTCTGATTATGAAAGACAATTACATAGACATGCGAAGGCGACCTTGGTAGATCAAGGTCGCCTGAATAATTATAAAATTGTAGTGTATTGTGCGGTGCACAGGTACCGATTTTGAATCGTCTCCATTATAGGTCACTGTATATGGAATTGCAATATAGAAAATATTTTACAGTTGTTAGGTCTATTTTCGTGTGAAGATTAGTCGATTGGTTTTAGATCTCCGTTCAAGATTTTGATGATAGCAAAGTTATCGTCTCCAGCACTGTTTAAATACAGATCGTCATTGCCTCCCCACTCTGTACGTAGCCCATCACTTGTTATATTTTGTGTCCACTTTGAATAGATCGGAAGATACGGAACGGTTTCATTCACAGTATACGCAATCTTTTCAACGATTTTTTTCTGAGCGTCCTCATCCCAGCCACGAGTTGATTCTGTGAGCAATTGCTCTAAGTCAACAGTACCTGCTTCTTTCGTCTGTTGCGTCATCTCATAGCCTAAACCTTTCGGAGCATTTGCATTGCTGACAAGCAGCGGTGTCTCATAAGCAAAGAACGGATGCGGTTGCCCCGTACCAAAGAAGGAGAGAGCCACATCAAAGTTTCCGTCGTTAATATTGGACTGACGTACAAGCGGGTCGATTCCGTCAAATGTGGCATCGATTCCAAATGCCGTCAATTGCTGAGCAACTTCAGCAGCAGCTGTCGCCGCATCGGTCCATGTAGCAGGAGCTTGGATGGTCAAAGTAAATGGAGAACCATCTGGCTTCTTCCACTTGCCGTCCTCAAGCGTCAATCCAGCAGTTTCTAACAGTTCGGTCGCTTGGTCCAGATCAACTTTGTAGTCGATCAGCTTTGACGGATCAATCCACGTTTCCGTCATTAAGTCTCCCATACCTGATACATATTTCGTACCTCGCGTAATTCCAGGTAACGCTACTTCTCCGATACTATCTCGGTCAATAACATAGGCGAGCGCTTGTCTGACCTCGACTTGATCGAATGGTTCTTTTCCTGCATTGAAATACATCGCGAGTCCATCCACACCTTGTAGTTCTAGCGTATCATAGCCAGCGCCTGCAAAGGTTTCCATCGATGCAGCAGGGAATTGATGTGTCAGATAGTCGATACGTTTATTCAAGACTAACGGTGTCAAATCGGGAACATCACCGTTGTAGACCACCACTTTATCAAAATTCACCGTATCCGCTAAGAAGGAACTCTCATTTTTTACAAGTTCCACATGGGACTGGCTGACATTGGCAGGATCTAAGTAATAGGGACCTGTCGCATTGACCGTTTCAGGACGGAAGTTCGTAAAGTCTGCTACAAGCTCTTGCCATTTTGCAGATGTCTCCTCTTCTCCTGCTTCAATCAACTCGTCTACTTGAGTTGCATACGCCCCGTAAGTTTCCGTATCCACAATCGGTTTTCGCAAAATGTAACGATAAATCATCGTCGTCTCTTCACGAATATGGAAAGCTACTTCCTGGTCATTGACGACCTCTACTTCATCGATATAGTTCCATACAGGATTCCCAGCTAGTTTATACATCAGAAATGTCGTGCGAACATCCTCCGCCGTGAAAGGAGTTCCCGAATGCCAGACGACATCGTCTTTCAACTTCACAATCAATTGTTTCTTATCCTCAGATAACTCCCAGCCATCCGCTAACAGCGCACTGTAATCATCTGACACAGCATTGTATGTAGCAAGCGGAAGCTGATGGAGCTCTCTATAAAATTTCAAATCGATGGCATTTGCCACAAACATGTTGTAATGTCCTGTAGGTACTGTCGCATAAGGCCATCCACCGGCAAATTCAGTTTCTTTATTTGGACTTTCCTCTCCTGTTGACTGTTCATCTGAACACGCTGCTAGAAAAATAACAGCTACTAAAAGTAAAATCCAAAACAGTGTCTTTTTCGTTACTAGATTTAGATGGTTCATACGTGTAACCCCCATTCTTATAGTGGTGAATCTGACTTCCTGTACAAGTGACAAGCTACATAATGACCAGTAGTTGATTCAATCTCTGGCGGTCGAAGACGATCACATAGTCCCTCGATCTTTTGTGGACATCTCGGATGGAGCGGACAGCCTTGAGGGATTTGTGTAAAAGATGGAATGTCCGTACCACCTAATACATACGTCTCAAATTCGGAAGATTCGTCTAGCAATCCTTTATTCCCGGCAGCAGCAGATAAGATGGCTTTTGTATAAGGATGGAGCGGCTGCCCAATTAGTTCTTCTGTCTGGCCTTTTTCGATGATTTTACCAAGATACATCACCATGAGTTGTTGATTTTGAGCGAAGTAGCGTCCTAATGCAAGATCATGTGTAATAAAGAAATAGGAGACATTCGTTCGCTCTTGAATTTCTTGTAACGTCTTCAATAGATTGATTCGTAATGAGGTATCGATCATACTGGTCGCTTCATCTACAACAATCAGTTTGGGATCCATGGCAAGTACCCTAGCAATCGATACACGTTGTCTTTGGCCACCTGACAAGTGAGAAGGATATTTATCAACAAAGTCGCTGACCGGCGTAAGTCCGACAAGTTCTAACAGGCGAGTCACTTCAGGATACAATTCAGCAATCGTTTTCATTTTTTTGTGCTTGCGTAACGGATTCGCAAGAATATCAAATACCATGGTCGTCGGATTTAAAGATTCGTATGGGTTCTGGTGAATCAATTGGACATCTCTACGGAATTCTTTCTTTTCTTTTTTCGAAAGCCGAGTGACATCCTTCCCTAAAAACGAATAGGTCCCTGTTGTAGCAGGAAGAAGGCCTGCCAGAACCCGACCTAGAGTCGTCTTACCACAGCCAGACTCTCCCACAACACAAAGTGTCTGTCCTTTTCCAAGCTGAAGCTGAATCTCCTGCAAAATAGAAACAGGAGGTTGTCTCTTGTGTTGAAAGTCTTTAGATAGATGATGCACCTCTAGTAGATTTTTCATATATCACACTCCCAAATATGGATGCCAACACGCATATTCATGCTGGGAATCCTGACTCGTTGTCATTGGTGGCATTTGTTCTGTGCAAAGACTGCTCTTGCGGTGGCAACGTGGCGCAAAAGGGCATCCACTAGTTTGTTCAATCAAATCGGGAGGCGTTCCTGGAATTGACACCAGCTCCCCCTGCTCAAGAGCAAGCTTTGGCATAGCATCAATCAATCCTCTACTATAAGGATGTTTCGGCTGTTGGAAGAACGATGCCACAGGAGCCGTCTCGATGATGCGCCCTGCATACATCGTCACGACTCGATCTGCTAGTTCCGAGACGATAGATAAGTCATGTGTGACAAACAAGTAACTAAAACTAAATTCCTCTTTTAACTCATTTAACAGGGCGACCACTTTTTCTTGCGTCAAAAGATCCAGTGCAGTCGTTGGTTCATCCAGAATGACTAATTTCGGTTCAAGAAGTAGTGCCAAAGCAAGTAAGGCACGTTGTTTCATACCACCTGACAACTCATGTGGATAAGCGTTTAACACGCGCTCCGCATCCAACATCACGAGAGTTAGGAGCTTTTCTGATTTCTTGAGAATCTCTTTCTCCGTCATCCGTGGATGATGCGCTTTTGCAGCATCTATAAAATCCATACGCACCTTTTTCACCGGATTAAATGAACTTTGCGACGCTTGGAACATCATGGCAATCTGGCTCCACAGTAAGGTGCGAAACTTCTTTTTCTTCAGAGTCAATAGATCCACTGTGTTTCCGTCGCTTTGTTTATATAAGATTTCACCCTCCGTCACTCGTGCTCCTAACGGAAGGATGTCTACAATAGCTGTTGAAAGAGTTGTTTTTCCACATCCCGACTCTCCAATCAACGCGACCGATTCATGTTCATGAATCACTAGAGAGGCATCATTGACTGCTTTCAAATATCCTCGTTTTGTTTTAAATGAAATAGAAAGATTTTCAATCTCGAGTAACGGTGTTGTTTCCACAGAATTCCCCTACTTTCGTAACGAAGGATGAAAGACATCTTCAAGAGATTTACCAACCCATACAAGGGACACGATCAGCAAACAAATCATCAGGGTCGGCGCCAAAATGTAAACGATTGAATCTGGATTGTAAATGACGCCTTGCGTCCAGGCCTGATTGATCATCACTCCCCAGTTTTGCTCTAGTGGAAGGATGCCCAAGAAGACAAGACCGACTTGCGCGTAAATTGTAGCCTTCATCAGAAGTGTATAATTGATGGCAATAAAGCCAATTAGATTCGGTGCGATTTCTTTAAAAACGATATGTGAAAGTGAGAGATCTTGCATAAATGCCGCTTCAATAAAAGGGCGCTCTTTGAGCGATAACACTTCAGCTCGAATCGTTCGGTACAACCCTGCCCATGACAAAATGGCGAGTAGGACAGCAAACGTCACACTATTCAATGTAATGAAAGCAGAGAGTACGACGAGGAGTGGAAGTCTTGGTATAGAGAGCCACACATCAGCTAGCAACAACAGCAAACTATCTACTTTCCCACCGATAATCGCAGAAAAGGCTCCTAAGATCACTCCGAGAAAAATACCTAACGTAGCTGTAATCAATGCCATGACCAGAAGGTCCCGACCTCCATTTGCAATCTGTGCAAAGATATCCCGACCTAAATGGTCTGTACCTAAAATATGCTCTGTACTTGGGGGTTGAAGAATGGCGGCTGCATTGGATGCGCTATCTACTGGAAATACCCAAGGCGAAATGACTGACAGAATACAAATTAATGCCAGAATCACGAACCCTATGAAGCCCGAGACATCATGAAAGATGGCGTAGCGTGCTTGAACCAACGTTTTTTTCCATTTGCTTGACTGTGAAATCGTTTGAAAAACTGCTGGCTGTGTCATGTGATCGCCCCCTTAGTTGCTTTGATTCGGGGATCCAGTACCGCATAAAAAATTTCCGCAAGAAAACTGCTGACGACAATGGCGATGGTCATGATGAGGAAAATCCCTTGCATCAGAGGATAGTCTTGTCCACTCGTTGCCTTTAACAGCTCCAGACCGATTCCCTGATAGACAAACAATTGCTCAATAATGAGCGATCCTCCGATAATAAATCCAAGTCGCATCGCAAACTCGGTGGAGATAGGCAACAACGCATTTCGTCCGACATAGGCCGTCAAAATTCGCCGTGGTTTGATGCCTCGTACTTTGGCAAGTGTCACATAGTCTGCGGATAATGTGCTGATTGTACTTCCTTTCATAAGTAGCACCCAGATCCCCACTTGAGAGATCGCATAGGTGAGAATAGGCAACAAGCCGTGCACGAAGGCATCTGTCAGAAAAGCGAGATTCCATCCAGGAGTGACTCCGATGCTGTAATTTCCTCGTAGCATATCAATCGGTAAAATCGGATTTCCTCCACCCCATGTCACAACGCCAAATAAAATCAGCAAAAAGATAGCAATGAGAAAGTCAGGAATAGAACTTAAGAAGGAAGAAACTCCTGAAACAACTGGTTCATACCAGCGGTCTCTTCGATAGGCAAGCAGCGCTCCTGCACTTATCCCAATGACGAAAGATAAAAGCAAACCGGACCCTACAGTGAAAAGTGTCCATGGCAAGCGTTCCGCGATAATAGACATAACGGGTACACCTGGAGAAAGAAGAGAATTCCCAAAATCGAGCTGTATCACTTTCAAGAGATAGGCTCCGTATTGTTCGAGTAGCGATTGGTCTAAGTCCATTGAAAATAAGAAAGATGCTTGTGCTTTTGCTTCTTCTGCGCCTAATCCATATTGAACCATTTGAGTTTCAATGTACCGATCGATTGGGTTCGAAGGCATCAAGCGGATCAAAAAGAAGATAATCGTTGTGACAAGCCAAATAGTAAAGAGCATTTTGAGAAGACGATTTACAATAAATCGGATGGTGGTTTGCATGGTTATCTCGCACCTACCTTTGCAATGAAGTCATCCACAAAGTGATGGATGGAAAGAAACGCTGCTCCTTTCCCGGGATGAAGAGTCTCTTCTCCCAGTGCAAACTCAATGTTATAAGGAAAGTCGTATTCTCCAATCCACCGATGCAGTATAGTCAATTCCTCATCGGTGATTTCTGCTAGGTAGCTGCCTGTAAACACTACTTTTTCGGGGTCTAATAAATAACTAGATGTAGCAATATGGGGCATTAGTTCTTGAATCATCGTATGTAAATAATCCGGCTGTCGGCGATTGGCAATCTCGGCAAAACGAGTGCCTTTATAAAAGAATTGGCCAGCCGCTCCGTTTTTTCCTTTATAGAGCTGACCATGCAGTAGGATGGAACATCCGATACCGAATGGTTCTTTGTTCAGCATGTAGATCAGAACATTTCCGTGCTCTTTTTGTTGTGTGACTTGATAATGGATGGCTGTACAGTGTGCATCATTTTCAATTGCAAGGGGCAGTTCAGGAAAGTGGCCGCGTAAACGCTCAGTGAGTCCCACCATCTCCATCCGTTCTTGCTCGCCTTCGCGGAGACCAAATTTGATTTTGTCACCTTCCAGCACCAATCCGTTGATTGCGATACCTATTCCTTTGATCGGTACCTCGTTTGTTTGCTGTTTTCCTATCATCCGAACGATAGTTTCCTCAACATCATGTGGTGAATCGATTTTTTCTTCCATTTCAGCTAGTACGTCTCCGTCTAAACCGATTCGAAATAGCTGAACAGCAGGACCTTCTACATAAATCCCTAGAAATTGAGCAAAAGTATTATTTAGCGTCAGTAAATTTCCCGGTTTGCCCGGGCCTCTATCGTGACTGATCTTACCTGTTGAAATGAGGAGACGCTCTTTCAGCAAGTCGTTGATCAGATAAGACACTGTGGATGGTTGAAAGGCTATCAAATTCTTTACCATGCTCTGTGTTAAGGGCCCACGCTGTCGAAAGAGAAGGATGATAGTTGCTAAATTTTTTCGGCGTTCGTTTTTTCTATTCACTCCGTCTCACCGTCCTTTTAGATACACTACTTATTTAGTTCAAATTTTGAATTAATTATAGTCCTTCAGCGTTTTCCATGTCAACCAATTTTTAGAATCCTCTAATTTATCTGATATTTTTACGAAATCCATTACAAAAATTAGATAGGGAACCCTGTTTATCTTTCCATATTTTTGAGTAAGAGAATTTGCATGACCAAAATTGGAATTACGCATTGACCTCACCACATTGCAGTTTACAAAACTCAATTAAGAGCAGCTTGATGGAAGTAAACTGATTGCCTAACCGCTTGTGAAAGAACAGCAGATTCGTTATGTGAATGGGGATGCACGGTAAACTTTTCCAAAATCCCCCTATCGTGTGCCTGTTCCAAAATATCCCTATTGCGTACCTGTGCGCCAAACTACTCAGATTAGTCACGACAATTCTATAAATATAAAGAAGGAACCCCGTCGCAGCAAGGTTCCTTCTTTCTTTATGCAAATTGTGTTGAATTGTGTAATGCACAGATACAGATAAAAGAATACCTATTCTTTATGTGCAATTGCCAAAGCAATCGACGATAGACCAACCACTACAGCAAGCGGCAAAGCTTTCGGCATCATAAATCCTGGAGCATAATCTGATAGGTATACAATGATGAGACTGATGGTTGCTACTAATACGATCCCCAACAAAATCCATTGAATAATTTGTTTGTTCATTTAGAGAACCCCTTAACTAATATTTGTAAATAATAGTAGCATATAACTCATTACTATTAGCTTAATTTCAAAAATAATTTTTATAGCGGTACTTGCCAGTGGACTTTACATCACTTGTTGCGCTACCAGAGCAATCCCGATACCAAGCCGACTTACTAATTGTGTCAAAACATGTTGCATTTTCCTACTAGATGACCGATTATGAAAGGAACATATGAATTTGAGAGGAGGCCCTTTTGTGAAGAATGTGATGAAGCTAGTGTTGATACTAGGAATCTTTTTAGTAGCCGCGTGTTCAGAAGAAGCAGCTCCAGTAGAAGAAGCGGCTGAACCAGAAGTGTTGAACTTTGAGTGGTCGAGTGAGCAAGAGATTCCGCAACAACTCGCCTATGAAGTGAAGAATCTTGTGCAGACAGCTGTTGTCAGTGCACCTAACTCTCAGTTTCTTTCAACCATATTCGAAGCCGAGGATCCTGAAATGCCTTTTATCGATCTGGTTGTTGAGGTAAAGAATCTCAAACAAGACAAACAACTAGTCACTGAACTTCTAGACATTCGCTTTTTGGTGAACGAACAAGAATATCCTGTTTTTGTGCAGGTGGAAAAAAGAAACGGAAGTCAATTTGAGGACGGTGAATACAAATCTGTCGAGCCACTCACATCCACCATCGTTCACTACATTGCGTCCGTCCCAACTTTGCAACCTGAAGATGAACTCGTCATTCAGGCAACTATGAACGAAGAAGTATATGAAACTACCCTCTCCCTTAAGGAATTTGAGGCGTCTCGAAAGAACATCACGCTCGGTGATGAATTAGAAGTCCCACAATATGCAAAGCTCGCCTTAAAAGATATCTATTACACAGACGGTCTTTACCCACCCGATACCAGCTGGTTTCATACGTATTACACACCTGAATCCGAAAACAATACGTACTTGATCCTTGAAATGCTGGTGGAAAACTTAAAATCTTCGGATCTTGCTAGTGATACCATCGTAGCAGCGAAAGTCACCTACGAACGCTACTACGAATATACGGGCAGTTCCACATTATTAGGTGAAGATGAGACAGACTTTGATGATACGTCGATCACATCTATCCCTTCACTGAATGAAAGAAAACTCTTCTATCTTTTAGAAGTTCCTAAAGAACTAGTTGGAAAAGAAGCGGTCGTCTCGATTTGGTTTAATAATGACTACCACTACCTAGCGCTTCCAGGAAATCTAGAAATGAGAGAACCGAAAGCTTTAAATCAAGTTGCACAACAAGAGGCTGAGGAAGAGCAAGCCGAACAGAGCGCTTCGCCCTCTGAAAATACTTCTCAAGAAGAAGCATCCGAATCTACGTCAAGTGAACCCACAATCCGCAAAGGCCATAACGCCATGACAGAACAAGAAGTCCTAGATTTGATTTCTCATAACGAAGGAATTGATTTTTCCACACATACCTACGAAATGTACTTGAATTCGGATGATTACTTAATCATTGAGGTGGGTCAAGGCGAGATGGCTGTCGGAACTTACAAGATCGACAGTGATGGAACGCTACTGCAGTTTGATGTAAGCACGGGGAGTTATCATCCAGCGCAGGATGTGGAGTATGGTGGATCTTAAAGTGCAATAGGAATCAGGAGTCTTTTGGACTCCTGGTTTTTTTGTGGGGATTTTATTTGGTGCCTGTCACCCACACAATTCATACACAATTTATAAATACTCATATACCCCTACAACAACAAGGGTATCATTGGATTTCTATACATTTGTAGCGTATATTCTGATTTTTTCCGGTGACAGGCACCTTCTTACCATAAATACTCAAAGACCCCTGCAACAGCAAGGGTATCATTGGATTTCTATACATTTGTAGCGTATTTTCTGATTTGTTCCGGTGACAGGCACCATCTTTTTATGAAGTCGTGTCATTGAGTGAGTTGCATCAGGCGCTGAAGTCTGGTGCCGTCTCGTATGTGCATCCATGTGGATCGGGTGGGATTGCGAAGGAATTGGAGCGGTTAGGGATTGTTGCTTCTGTTGAGGTTCCAGATGGGAGTTCGGGGCCTTCCACTTGTGTGTTGGTTCGGTCGAGTTTAGAGGAAGTCGAATTGCGAAAGAAATTTACTGCTCCAGTTTGCAACTATTATAGTTAAAAATAAGAGAGAAACTGATAGTCGGATTACTCGACTACCAGTTTCTCTCTCTCGATTTCTATAGTATCAGGGCCATAGTCTTCAAAGTTGTAGTCGAAGTAAATCGTGGTTCCACATTCCAAATCCTCCACATCAAGAGACAGACCATCAATAGTCACAATCTCGAAGGTTCCTATCCGTTTGATTCGCACGTCTTTCGCGAAATCTTCATATCCTAGACCATTTGCTTCTGCGTATTCAACATATGGCTCTGTAATGTCGATATTGATAAACTCGTCATCCACTTCCATAAGAAAACCAGCAATCGGGTCGTTCAGACCTTGAAGCTGCTCTTTGGTCAATGTTTTATCTGGCATGCAACCGGAAAGCATTATGCTAAAGATAAGAAATAATAAAACAGAAAGTTGCTTTTTCACACTAGTAGCTCCTAACCTTCGCATAGTGGAGTGATGAATAGCTATAAGCTTTTAATACTCCAGCTACTCTTTGTAAAGAATAGCATACGCAATGGAACAGAGACCGATTACGAGTGCCACGGGAATGGCTTCTGCCATCAATACTTCTGGAATATAGTCTGCGGTGTAGACCCAGATCAATTTTACAGTTGCTACAATTATTATCACTAGAAAAAACCACTGGATGATTTGTTTGTTTATTAAAAGAACCCCTTAACGTTGCAAAACTTGAAATCAAGATCATCAAGGGAAGACTGATAGCGAGGAGCAGTTTAAAACCGACAACCATAGCATTCGAGAAACTGTTTCCTATCGAACTAATTTGTATAGCAACTTTATTTTCTGACTCTTGATACGAGTACCGTTTCAATCCCCCTCTAAATCGAGCCATCGCATGTTCTACTAATAAAGACTGAGTATGATAATTACTTCTTGTTTGTTTGTTTTTCTTTCATTCGGTAAACCAGTAATTTGTTGCTATAAATAGCCTAGCGAATTGTAAAATACTTAATTAAAGACTTAATTGTGATAATCAATAGTGCTATTAAAACCAGTGTGAAGAGAAGAAAGAAGATATCCACCGGACCACCTCATCATTTTTGTTTAAGTATAAAATTAGCGGTAATAGGAATTTGTTTAAAAGGTCGGATTTTGGTGGTTTTTAGAGAATTAGCAAAACTTTTGGAGTTAACTTCAATTGCTTAGCAATATGAAGAGATATTATAGAGATCAAAATCAGCTAGATAATTCTAGAATGGTAGTGTATTGTGTGATTCATAGGTGCCATTTTCACTACCCATCTCATAACTATTGGAGGTCTTTTAATGCAGATCGAGTTCATTAATAACACACTATCGACGATGCTATTAGACTGTATTAGTCACTACCCAGAACAAGGAAAACAAAAGGAGTGTTTCGGACTCATTTTTGGTGAGCAAAGTAAGGAGGCTATTGGTGAGTATACATTTCCGGTAGCAAATGTACTTGATAAAAACGATTCAAGTGTTTTGGCAGATGAAGATATTAATGACATTGTAAAAGAAGCTCGAAAACTAGTGGTAACTAGTGACTTTGTTGCGTGTTATCATAGTCATCCCTATGATGAGGAATTTGAAGATATGGCTAATCCTAGTATTGGGGATCTTAGAGTCGCCAAAGCTATCAATTCTACTATTGAAGTTATTTTTGCTTTGGCAAAAATAAAGGGTGGTGACTCAACATCCCCATTAAAGCTCAACTACATACAGGAGACGCAGTATCGATTTCTAGATAAAAAAGGTGCGAGATTTGATTCAATTCCGAATGACGAATATTTGAATGATGATGGGAATGTAATAGTGGGTACTTATAAAGATTATGTATTTAGAGTGCATGCTTATCAATGGACAGGAAAAGCCTTAGAGGACATAAAATTGTACTCATCGGAAGTGGAATTGAACATGGTATTAAGTAAAGCAGGGTTGTCAGTTGAAAATTTACCAAAAGAAGCCATGTATTATGTGAGGAAGTTAGAGTATTCTTTACGACTAGCGAATAAAGAAAAATACAGCGAAAAAATCCCTTATTTACTTGAGAAAATAAAGTCAACGTCTTCAACACAGCTCTTATGAATTAAAAATTAGAGGAGATCGAGAGACGGATTTAGTGACTTAGAGTGTTAGAAGATGGTTAGATGGAAGGTTTAGTGTAAATCACAATTAGATGAAGAAGCTAAGGCGACCTTTAGAGATCAAGGTCGCCTGGATATCAATGAATTGTAATAATGTATAGTATGGTTTATTATACGGTATCTTAAGAGCCCAATGATATCATTTCATTTGACTAAACTAACTGAATTTAGTCTGTGAAGCTAGAAATTCCAATTAATTTTGAAAAGACTCATTCTATCTCACTGAACGACTGTTGTATATCGGAAGCTTTGGTCCATTTATAAAGGCACTTTCCATTTCCTTACGTCCAATCTTCAATTCAAAATAAGTGACCTTCAAATTATCTAAGGCGTATTTAGTAATTGCCTCTTCAATAGATGGATGATATTTTTTCACTGAACTTGATATGGAATAGTGTTCGTGATTTTGGAATAGCGCCTTACCTAATTTTCGACGCAGTGTGTGATTATATGTATTCCTCAAATCCTTCATTCTTTTTTTCAAGTTTGCGCTTTCGCCGACATAGACAATTTCATTTAAATGAAATACGAAGTAGATTCCAGGTGCACTCGGTGCCATTTGAAGCCAATCGTCAGAATAGAGAGGATACTCTGTTCTCTCTTTCAAAGAATTTTGAATTTGCATAAATAAGCTATTATAGAAATTCTCTTGTTCGACTAAATCAAGTTTTATCAACGTCAAACCCCCAATTTATGATTATTAGGCTGAATAGTAAAACCCTTGAATTATACTTCTTTAAAACCAACTAAAGTCTAGTACCATATTTTAATTAGACTTTTTTAGTCTTTTTTTAGATTTCCTAACCTTTTTCAAACTATCTCTACAAGCTGAATAAGCTAGAAGTCTTTCTATTAAATCAGATCCTTCTTCTACTGTAATCGATCTCCCTATAGGAAGAGTTCCTAAAAACACTTTACCTTTAAAGATTAATTCAGGTTCTTTTTGATTAACTATTCCTATCACATCCTCATTTTTGAAACCGTTTCTTCTCCCATTGTGAATTATGTCAAATGAAAAGCCTCTGGAGTCAGCAACCAGGAAACTGTCCAAATTTAGTTGCAAAACATTTGTAGATATACCCGCATTTTCAACAGCTACAACTAAATAAGTATTTCCTTTCCGATTCCCATATGTAGGATCGTTTTGCAATTCCGCAGTGCCAAAAATAGCAATACGGAAAATCGTATGATTTCCTTGAGGTGACTTAACTAGTAAACTTCGATAATAACCAGTATAATTTCCACCACTTGCATTTCCCGAATTAAAAGTTCCATATGATAAGTCTTCTACTATTTTATGATTGAACCGCCCTCTTGGAATAAATTCTCCACACAAAAGATAATTTTGTAATTCGGCAATTAAAATATGTAATTCCGGTTTTGTACTTTGTCCAAGATAACTCGTACTTTTTAAAAAATTTACGTACTTATAGTAAGAAATTAATTCATATGGAAGCCTTCGCATCTTTAAAAGTTGCTTATATTTAACTTCTCCATTTATTAAATCTTTATAACTATAAAAATCAGTAGCTAATAATTTCAATCCATCATTGGTGCATTCATATAGCTCCGTAGTCTTTCCATTTGAGACTCCCAAATACTTAGCTTTTAACAACGAATTATACTTTTTCACTTGCTCAATGACTTCATCTGTCAACGTGATATGACCTGCTTTAAGTTCTATCACGAGAAATGGAATTTTATTTTTACATTGATCCTCTTTCCAAACCACTATGTCTGCTCTCATATTAGAAATGGAGTCAAATTTTTTTAATGGATATTCTATCGAGATATATTCATCTGGAACATTCATTTCATCTAGTAAGAAGTTTAAGACGTGCTGTCTTACAATTTCTTCTGGTGTTCTTTGTAAAAGGATTTTACGATTACGGCATAGAATTAGTTCTTTCCTTCCTCTCTTGTATTTTCCCATGTATCTAAGCACCTTCTTTCAAATATATTGCCAGAGGAAATCTATCAACAATTCCAATATCTATGTATTCAATAAATCTATTCGCTAAAGCTTCTAAATCTGTATTAATAATACTTCCTTTATTATCAGAGATTTCATACAATACTACATCTTCTTCAAATTCAAATGTGAAAAGTGCCATGAATAGACTTAGCTGATGCTGATTCTCTACTATAATATTTTCATCTAGTGCAACAATCACTTTGTAAGGATTTCCAACTAAAAGGGATTTTACGTCTTCAACTGTCAACATGTTATCTACTCTTTTTAATGCTTCTCGATTAATGAATATTCTCTCTTTAAACATTGATATAGTACCTCCGTCAGATAATTTATCTCATTTTTCAAATTATTACATTCATTTTCTATTTTGCCAATCAATAATTAAAGGGATTCTATCACAATTAATAAACATCTCTTCTAATAATTGATATAATTTGTGGTTAACTTTCGAGATTAATTTGAGATCTTGTGGCAAGTATTGAGATTTTTATATGTAGTATAAAACACTCTTCCTTATCTTTAGATATCTAATTAGGGATTAAATGAACTCTCTTCAATATAGATTGTGCTAACTATTTGATCTTTACGTTAAAACTACACATTATTAAAGAAGATCAACTCACTCTATTTCGATTTTGGGGGGCGATATTGGGCAATTAGATGGCAATGATGGGTCTTTACTTTGGCTTTGAGCTTCTGAACACGACCTTGGTAAATATGATCGCCTGGATATTTATTGGGATATAGTGAAAGTCACGGTGCATAGTTAACATCTGAATTAAAAAACGAGTAGAGGGCAGCTTTTATCCTCTACTCGTTTTAGATTAACGAAATTCTTTATTTAAAGCTTTTGCTAAGAACATAGAGAACTCTGCGCGTGTCGTCGGGTTGCTTGGACGGTAGGTCCCGTCTGGGTAGCCCACTGTCAGGTTGTTCTCATACATAGCAGCGATCGATTGATTCGCCCAGTGAGTGGCTTTCACATCACTGAAATGCGCAGGTTTCTTAGCCGTCAAATCATAGGCGGTGCTGAGGAGTGTCGCCATCTCGGCACGTGTCAATTTCCCAGCTGGATTGAAAGTGCCATCAGGGTTTCCTTTGAACACTCCTGCTTTTGCAGCTGCAACAATGTAATCATTCGCCCAGTGACTACTTGCAACGTCCTTGAAGATAGATGGTGTGTCGACCACCTCTAAGTTCAGTGCAGAGGCCAACATACGAGCTGCTTCAGCACGTGTCGTCTGGCGATTTGGTTGGAATGTTCCATCTGGATAGCCACCGATGATTGATGCGTCTGCTAGATACATCACTTGCTTATAAGCCCAGTGTGAGGATGCTAGATGTTCATACTCTTTTTGTGCTGCAACTACAACCTTGATTGTAGGACTCACATTACCTACAGCGTCCCAAGCAACCAGGGAAAGCTCTGTTTGAGGTGCCTGAGCTGCAAATGTCAATGTAAACGCTCCTGATTGGTTCGCTGTGGCGCTTCCAATTTCATCGCCACCTTTTGATAGCGTAACTGTAGCGCCCGCCTCTGTCTTTCCAGAGAGTTTCGTAGAACTCGACGTTACCGCTGTGATCTCTGATATCGTAGGAACCGTCTTATCCACTACTTGTATCGTTACCATCTCACTTCGATTACCAGCAGCATCAATAGCCGTTATGCCTAGACTTGTGCCTGTTAGCTGTTTGGCAATCGAAATCGTGAAGCTCCCTTGAGCTGAGGCTGTCCCACTAGCTAAAATTGTATTGTTCTTTGAAATTTCAATTTTCGCATTTGGTTCCGCTTGTCCCGAGACAGACACGGATACATCTGAGACCTCATTTACGGTCGGTTTAGCAGGAGCAAGTGTATCCACAACAAGTACTTCGACTGGCAAACTGCTGTTGGACGCTGTATCAATCGCAACCACTGTCAATTTGGTGTTCCCTACTTGTTTTGGAATGGTGATGCTAAATGTACCTTCACTAGTAGCTTTTGCTTGGCCTATTACAACAGAGTTATTGCGAACTTCCACTTTACTACTCGCCTCTGCTTTGCCTGTTACAACAGTTGATTGATCTGTAATTTTATTCACAATCGGGACTGAAGGTGCTGTTACATCTAGAACAGTTGTTTTAGTTGCTTCACTGGTATTTCCAGATGCATCTCTCGCTGTTACAACAAGTTCTGTTCCTGCTAGTTGTTTCGGAATCGTAACTGAAAACTTGCCATCAACTCCAGCTTTCACAGTTCCTATCTCTTGGCTGGCTACTTTAACTGAAATCTCGGTAGCTATTTCTCCTGTTCCCGTAACAATCGTTGATTGGTCTGTTACTTTATTAACTGATGGGGCTTGTGGTGCTGTTACGTCTATTACCGTTATCTCTTTTGTTTCACTAACATTTCCAGCAGCGTCTTCAGCAGTCAAAGTTATTTTGGTTCCCGCTTTCTGTTTTTCAATCGGCAAATAAAACTCACTTGAAGAATCCGTTTCGATGGATCCGATTTCTGTTTCTTGATTGCTAGCAGTTATGATAGATTTCGCTTCTGCTGTTCCACTAATAATTGTTGTTTGATCTGTAATTTGATTGACGCTGTAAATCTCTGGTTTTATCACATCTTTTATTGTAAATGTCCCAGCATTCAAATCAGTATCTTCTTTGCTAACTAGCGTCGTATTTTGATTTGTATCTTTAATTTCTATAGTGTCAACAATCCAGTTACCGATTTCAGCACTATTCTCTGCATAAAACTCTCCAATAAATTGATTTTGAATTTCATCGTATTGCAGATGAATCGGCATAGTAGTTTGAGTTAGCGGAGAAATGAAATTTACAACGGCTTCTGAAAGTAAGGTATCGTCGTCTGCACTCACGTATACCTTTACTAATTCTCCTGGTTCTAAATCTTTCTTATTGAGAGAAATGCTATTGAAAGTCGGAGGATTTTGTTCACGATAAAATGTGAAATCACCATCTCGGTATTCATCAATGTCTTCATATAAAGCAGTTGATGTACCCATAGAACTGTAAATAGCTATGAAATCCAATGGATAAGTACCTTCTTCAAAGTTAAGGCTAGGCGTAAAACTCCCCTCAAATAAACCCGTTTCTGAATTTACATATAGGTCAACATTAAAACTGTACCCTGTCCTAGGGGATGTATAGTTTAAATTCAAATAATTTATTCCAACAGCATTAGTTAACTTCACAGTGAAATTCATTTTCTCTCCGACCGTGACGTAACTCTTATTAATAGAAATATCTTCTACTAAATTCTCAATATCCATACCACTTACAGAAAAATTACCATTATCAAATAGACCATTATAATACCTACTATAAAACGCTGTTGTGTTTCCACCATATTCATATGTATTCATCATGTCTAGAGTATAGACTCCATTTTCCATAATTCCTGTAATTGGTATTTCACCTTCGAAATTAGCAGTCTCATCGTTATAATATAGCGGCACTGTTAACATCTGATTAGTCACTGGTGAAATAAAATAGGCGTTCATATAACGCACTTGCTCAAATGAAGATGTTTGTACTTGAATGTTTACTGTATCACCTAGTTCTACATCATTTTTGTCTACATTTATACTTTGAATAAATTCAATGCCAGCTGTATCTTTAACTTCAAAAGATCCTAATTCAAACCCATCATATTCATGACTATATATCGTAGTTATGCGATCGTTGTACAGACTTATCATATTAGGTGTATATATTCCTGATTCGACATATTCCTCAACAGGAAAGTTACCTTCAAACAATTGTGTCTGTTCATTATAGGTAAGTCGAATTGTTATACCCTTACTAGTAATTGGAGAAGAGTAATAAAGAATTGCATACCTATAATCGCTGTTACTAGTAACACCTAAATTTATATATACAACTTCACCTGTAGTTACTTGCTTTTTGTCGACAGCTAAATGTTCCACAGTAGGTTTTGTAATCTCATCAATGGCACTAACATGTTGAATAGGTATGATTGTAAATAAAAGAAAAGCAGCAACTACGACTTTAAAAATTTTCATTCTCATTTCCTTCCTTGGTTTCTTCTATAACTTTTTATAATTATTCTCAATTAATTATATAATAGTTCCTATTTGAAACTAGTTATATTTGTATATAAAACAATCTTAATAGAAAAAGGTCCTTTGGATATTTATAGTGATATAGTGGTCCATCGCAGCAATAAGTACTTCCATTACACTTACATATAATTTCAAAACAACTTCAACTGCTGCTTCTCCTTCTTCACCTCCCCCACTGTCGAATAGCCAAGAGTTTTATATCCTTTCAATCGTTTCTCAAACATCTTCACTAATGCTTCTTCTTTGTGATCCACATAATCGTATACTTCGACGGATTCTTTTCCTTCGTAGGCTCGGTGAAGTCGACCTACATACTGAGCGAGAGTTCCTAATATGCAAGTTCTTAGTCATTCGAAAACTCCAAAACAATAAAAAAGAGCCACATGTCTGCTGCTCCAGAAAAATATTACTCTTCTAAACTCGTTACTTCCCCACCTTCTTCTGAAACATTGGCGTCGCCAGGAGTGGGCATGAGCTTGCGGTAGTTGACCGCGAATTCGATGGACTCGTCGGTGAGGCCATAGGTGCCTTCGAGGTCGGAGATGGTACGGGCGATGCGAATGAGTTTGAGTTGGGTGCGGTTGATGCATTTGTTTTCGTAACAGGCGTCGTTGATGGTTTCAATCTGCTTGGGTGTCGCCTGACAGGAATCAAATACAAGTTTTGCTGGTGCGTTGCCGTTCAAGTACTTGCCGTTATAGCGAAGTTGTTGCTGTTTGCGAGCGGTAGTAGTGCGTTCACGGATGACTTTTGATGTCTTTCCTGCTCCGTCATCTAGGATGCCGGTGCTCTTTAGACTCATGATGAAATCGAGACGGTCGTTGAGCGGACCGGATGCCTTCAACTGATAGTTACGGACTTGGCTAGCGGAGCAGCTGCAGTAGCGCTGGTGCGACCCGTGGTAGCCGCAGGGGCAAGGATTGGTCGCGGAGATGAGGATGAAGTTCGCTGGATACCTGACGGCCTGTTTGACGCGAGAGATCTCGACGGTGCCGCTTTCCATCGGTTGCCTCAACATGTCGAGCGTCTTCCTCGAGAATTCGCCGAGTTCATCGAGGAACAACACGCCTCGGTCAGCAAGAGAGATCTCGCCAGGTTTCGGGTAGGTCCCGCCTCCGATCAGAGACATGGCGGAAGCAGAATGGTGCGGATGCCTGTAAGGTGGACGCTTCGTGATGGGGCGGTCCTGTTTCGCGAGCAGGTAGGTGTTGTGCACGTCGAGCACCTCTTCTTCTGTCAGGTTAGGGAGGATTGTATGGAAGGCTTCTGCGAGCATTGTCTTGCCGCAGCCGGGTGGTCCTGTGAACAATACATGATGCCCACCTGCCGCTGCAATCTCGAGCACCTTCTTCGCTTCTTGGTGGCCTCGGACTGCGGAGAAATCGACCGTGAAGGAGTCGTCTGCCTCCGGTTGCGGGAGCGGTTCGGGTTCCGTCAGTCTGAGTATCGGTTGTCCGTTTAGATACTGGATGGTCTGGGTGATGTCTTCGAGTTCGACGAGTTCGATGTCGTCTTTTGGAAACAGGCTGTAGTTTGGTCCAGCGGGTACTAAGATGCGCTTGAATCCGAGTTTTCGCGCCTGGTTGATGGACGGCAGCAGTCCGTGGAAGGGCATGAGGGCGCCGTAGAGGTTGATGGATGCGAGAACGCACGTCTCCGGTCCGATTGGGAGCGGCCTTTTGTTGATCCGGTCGATGACGGCGAGCGCCATGGCGAGGTCGAAGCCAGTGCCTTGCTCCTGACGGTCTGAGGGGAACAGCTGGATGGTGACCTTGATCATCGTGAGGTCGAGGATGAGGGCATGGAGCGCACTCATCACCCGTTCCCTGGATTCTTTCAGCGTGGCGTCGGGTAATCCGACGATCACCACGTTCTCCTTCTCTTCTCGGATTCGGGCCTCGATGGTGACGATGTGGCCTTGGGATCCTTCGAGTCCGACTGAGTAGATGGCGCGCATGGCGACTCCTCCTTTTGTTGTAGTAAGAAGAGGATAGCACTGCGGGTAGTGCGCTGTAAATGGAGGAACTTGTTGAGGCGAAATGCACAATTTCATTGTGTATCACTGATTATTGGTGAGTGGGACGACGATAGTTTCACGAAACGTATGAGAGTCGGAAGATTTCTTTAACATCCGTGTGTGTGTACACAATTCCATTTTCAGGGCCGTTCGGGCTTCAAAATAGAATTTTGAGCGAGGTGCGCGTGATCGCTGGTGATGATATAGTGGCTTCATCTATAAATAGAGAAGAGGTCATCCATGAACCGAAGACGCAACTTCAACAACAATAGTTTCTATCACTGCATCCTGAGAGGCAACAATCGGCGTAATATCTTCGAGACCACACACGACATGCAGGAACTGCTGCGGGCCTTCGACTTTGCCTATGACTTTGTGCCATTTCGGATGCTGGCGTACTGCTTCATGACGAACCATTATCATGTGTTGATCCGTGCTGAAAAAGAGGATGTCGGAAAAGTGATGCGTCTCGTCAATCGGCGCTATAGCGATGTCTACCGGATGAGTCGGGGCCATGTCGGTCGCATCTATCAGCGCCGCTACTGGGCAAAAGAGGTCGATACCGTGATCGGTCTGCTTCACACCAGTGGCTATATCCACCGCAACCCGATCGAGACACAGGTTCCGATGGTGTCCTCCCTCATCGATTACTCCTACAGCTCTTTTCTGATTATGGCCATTAAAACGTACCACCTTTGCCAAGTTATTTACCACCTAACGACACAGGATTTACCACTCACCGCCAAGTACATTACCACATGATGGAATACCTTTATATAATGAATGTGCACACCTTCCGGTGTGACATTGTTATAGGAGGTATTTTTTTATGCTTCATTATTCTAGGATTCTGAGGTTGAGAAATGAAGGTTTTAGTCTCAGGAGTATTGCTTCAAGTACAGGAAACTCGAGACAAAAAGTTACTGAGGTGATTGAGAGAGCAGAGAGTAAAGGTTTAACAGGTCCACTAGATGAAGAGATGGATGACAAGTGGTTAGAGGAATTTCTTTATCCAGAAAAAGCACTTGAAAGTTCAGGGAGACAGCCCATCCGTTTCGACTACATCCATGATGAACTAGCAAAGCCAAATGTCACTCTAAGTCTACTACACCATGAATATGAGGCTGAGTGCAGGGTGAATAATACCATTCCCTACTCCTATCGTAGCTTTCTCCGTCATTACAGCAATTACGCAGCGAAGTATAAAGCGACCATGCGAATTCGTCGGAAGCCTGGAGAAATCATAGAGGTTGACTGGGCAGGTTCGACTGCATTTATCATCGATCGAGACACGGGAGAAAAAATAAAGGCATATGTCTATGTAGCAACATTGCCATGTACTCAGCTCTCTTATGCGGAAGCTACGTTGTCGATGGATCTATCATCATGGATCACGGCCCATAATCATATGTATGATTATTTTGGGGGTACCACACAGATCATCGTCCCAGATAATCTCAAGACCAGTGTGACAAAACATTCTTTACAAGATCTGATTCTGAATCCTACATACCGTGAGATGGCAGATCATTACAACACAGTCGTGATGCCAGCAAGGGTGGGTGCACCGAAAGACAAATCAAGTGTTGAAGGATCTGTCGGGACGATATCTACATGGATCATTGCGGCATTGAGAAATACACATTGTTTTAGTATTGAGGAGTTAAACGAGGAGATCAGAAAAAAGCTAGATGAGTTCAACAATAGACCTTTTACAAAGAAGAATGGCTGTCGCTTCTCCGCATTTGAAGAAGAGGAGAAATTTGCGCTTTCTCCACTCCCTTCAACGCCATACAAGATATCCGTATGGAAGACGGCAAAAGTAAGACCTGACTATCACATCTCTATTGAAAGCATATTCTATTCAGTGCCATACGAATATATCGGTAAACAGGTAGAGATACGCCTAACAGAACACCTTATCGAAGCCTACTTCAACCATATGCGGATTGCGACCCACAAACGATTATATGGGAAGTTTGGACAATTTTCTACTCACCCCGATCATATGCCGGACAATCATCGACTCTATATCGAACAGACTCCAGAGGACGCTAGAGAATGGGCCAAAGGCGTGGGAGAACATACAGAGTCGGTCATTGAGAACTTCTTGAAGAACTCACAAAACGAGAAGGTAGCATTAAAGGCCATATTTTCATTGAAAAAATCAGAGCGCCGCTATTCAAAGTATGAGATCGAGCGTGCTAGCAAGATGATATTGTCTATGACGAAGAGACCGACGGTCAAAGCTTTACAAACACTTTTAGCAACCAATAAAAAGAATGACATAGAAAAGGAGGCCGTTCAAAGGTCTCAAAAGAATAAGGAGAAATATGGTTTTATCCGTGGAGCTGCATATTATGGGGGGAGAGAAACTAATGAACGAACAGACACTGAGTAAATTACATGAGATGAAACTAAGTGCCATGGCAGAGGCCTATATTGAACAGGTGACAAACCGAGACTATCAAAAGATGGATTTTGAACAGCGTCTCTCACTTCTTGTAGATCTAGAATATTCTCGACGTAAAAGCAATAAGTTACAGCGCCTCGTGCAGGCAGCATCATTTATCAACTCTAATGCGTGCATTGAAGATATTGAATACCATCCAGATCGTCGCCTTGATAAGGAGTTGATCCTAAAACTCGCTAATGGCGTCTATCTCTTAGATGGACATAACATCATCTTGAAAGGACCGACAGGTTCGGGTAAAACATATATCGCTACCGCCTTCGGCGTCTCAGCGTGCAGACAGTCATTTAAAGTGAAATATATCCGTCTTCCTGAACTGCTTGATGAGTTGACGTTAGCTAAACTTGCGGCTGATGGCAGTTATAGAAGGCTCATCAAAAAGTATACCAAGGTTGATCTACTCATCCTTGATGAGTGGCTACTGACAGAGTTAACTTCAGACGAGGCTGCGATTCTTTTAGAGATCTCAGAATCTCGTCATAAGACTGCATCAACAATTTACTGTTCTCAAATCGACCCTACTGGCTGGCATCTGAAACTAGGAAATGAAACAATAGCTGAAGCCATTTTGGACCGTATCATTCACGATTCCTATCAGATCATGATTGACGGTGAAGTTTCAATGCGGGAAAGACACGGGCTCGTACAACTATAATTTCATTTGAACATAAAGTTGACCGCCTTTCGCAGGTTTTACGTGCTGAAGGCGGTCAACATATTGGTAAAGGGTTTGTCGTACAGTGGTAAATTCGATGGCGCAGAGTGGTAATATTTTTGGCAGAAGTGGTCTAACTGATTGGCGGTAATCATTTTCCGAACTATGCTGCTCCTGGCACTCCACTTCCTCGTTTCTTGGATATCGACCTGCTGCCGAAATTGATGCCATGGCCGTATACTCCTGACCATGTGGGATATTGTGAGTTTGTTCTGAACAACCGGTTCTTGGCGGAGGAGGATCCGCATCCGGAGGATTGATTGAGAGGAGACGGTTCTGGAAGGACAGATAAGTAAGTTCCAGAATTCCCCTATTACGTACCTGTGCGCTACACTATTCTGATTATGAACGACAATTGCATAAATATGCTAAGACGACCTTGGTATATCAAGGCCGCCTGAATATTTATAGAATTGTAGTGTATTGTGCGATGCACAGGTACCGATTTTAAGGAGAAAGCCACTGCTATTCAGTATCGTTTCAATTAGGTATAGTTCCCTGGATGTGGTTCCCTGGATATAGTTCCCATTTGGTGCCTGTCACCCACACAATTCATACACAATTTATAAATATTCAAAGACCCCTGCAACTGCAAGGGTCTCATTGAATTTCTATTCATTTGTAGCGTATTTTCTGATTTGTTCCGGTGACAGGCACCATCTTTAATAGAATAGTAGTGTATTGTGCGGTGTACAGATACTTTTTTTAAACGATTACAACTATATAATTCAACACGCATGCTATAGTGGTGTAATACTTTGATTCTCTAGTGATTCATCAAGAATTTCTTTAGCTTCGATAGTATGTTTCATATCTTTAATATTGTATTTGTTTTTAATTCTTTTGATGAGATATTCAAATTCGAGAGCATAGTATTCATTGTTTGTTTTTCTTCTCTCAGTGATAAAATCTTCAAGAATGATATAAAGCCTTACTATCGATGGACCAGAAGCACTTTTGAAAACCCAAATTGGAAGAAACTTCTTTCTGACCATCATTCCCCAAAAATTAAAGAAAGAACAGATTTCAGAAGCTGCCTTAATATCCAATTCAATTTCACCATTTCCCGCAGCATAGATTTTATTTCTATTATCAATCATTTCTGGTGTATCGCCAGTTTGATAATATTCTCTAACAGCTTCGAATAGAGCAGTTCTCTTGGAAGAAAAGCTCATAATAACACCAGAGACTCCAGATGCAATCGCAGCCATTCCGACAATTAAGTTGAGATTAACCTTATTAGTCACAATGAATAAATCATCGCGGAAAAGCCAAAGAGCGAGTAATATTGATATAGTCATTAAAATGTAAGCCAAAATTCTTGACCTCAACATACAAAGCCTCCCTAAAGTTATTGCTGCTATTTTTTATAATACTCCACATACCATTCAGCAAATTTCTCTAGACCCTTTTCAATAGAAGTCTGAGGCTTAAACCCAACTGCCTGTTGAAGAGCATCTGTAGATGCATAAGTTGCTGGCACATCTCCTGGCTTAATCGGTTCAAATTCCTTCTTGAATTCAATCTCTTTTCCAAGAGCTTTCGATAAAGCTCCTTCAAGCGCATGTATAAAGTACATTAACTTCTCAGGGTTGTTATTACCGATATTGTAGACTTTATGTGCAACTTCTCCAGTAGGTGGTTGATCCGTCAATCTAACAATACCTTCAACGATATCATCAATATAAGTGAAGTCACGGTACAGGTCATTGTCAAAATCACCATTGTTATAGATCTTGATGCTCTCACCTGCAAAGTACTTATCCGTGAAGCCAAAGTAGGCCATATCTGGACGCCCCATAGGTCCATATACAGTAAAGAAACGTAACCCTGTAGCAGGAATTTTATAAAGGTGGCTGTATGTATGCGCCATCAACTCATTAGCTTTTTTAGTTGCAGCGTATAAAGAAACAGGTGTATCTACAAAATCAGTCTCTTCAAATGGCACTTTTTTATTGGAACCATAAACCGAACTTGAAGATGCATAAATCAAGTGCTTCACTGGATAGACTCTGCATGCTTCAATTACATTAAAGAATCCCGTCACATTACTCTCAATATAAGCATCAGGATTCTCAATTGAATATCTCACACCAGCTTGTGCAGCAAGATTAACTACTACATCAAATTGGTTCTCAGCAAACAAGTTCATGATAAATTCCTTATCCGCAAGGTCACCTTTTATAAACGAAAAGTTTGAATGTTCCTTAAGACTAGCAAGCCTGTCTTCTTTCAACTTCACATCATAATAGGAATTCAAATTATCGAGTCCTACTACTTTGATGCCCATATCAAGGTAAGCCTTAGACAAATAGCTGCCGATAAAACCGGCAGCTCCTGTTACTAAGTACATAAGTTGGTTATTTTCCATTACTTACAATCCCTTCTCGAACTCGTTCAGTAGAACTACGTCCAATTGAGTGATACTCAACATTCGCTTGTTGCATCTCTTCAACAGAATATACATTACGGCCGTCATATACTAATGGCGTTTGCATAAGTTCTGTGTACTCATTAGGTAACACACTTTTCACTTCTGGCCATTCTGTATACAAGAATGCCACATTTGCATCTTCAAGCGCAGCTTGTGGAGAAGTGACATATGTGATGGAACCATTTAGATTTTTACCCTCTGGATAAAAACGTTTAAAGTTCTCAATTCCTACTGGATCAAATGCAAAAATATCTGCACCTTTTTCCAATAGTAACTTCACATTATCTAAAGAAGCTGCTTCACGCAAATCGTCTGTACCTGGTTTAAATGTTAATCCTAAGACAGCAACCTTAAGTCCAGAAAATGTAATAAGTCTCTTTGCAGCTTTTTTAAATAACTTCACTTTTTGCTCAGTATTTACGTCAACAGCTGCCTTCACAGTCTTCAAGTCATAGCCGTTCTCATGTGCTATATGCTCTAAAGCTTTCGTATCTTTAGGGAAACAAGAGCCACCAAAACCAATACCAGCATTTAAGAACTTGCTACCGATACGTGCATCATAGCTCATACCTCTAGCAACTTCTTGAACATCTGCTCCTACTAATTCACAAAGGTTGGCAATATCATTCATGTAGGAAATCTTGAGAGCTAGAAAATCGTTTGATGCATACTTAATCATTTCAGCTGAACGACGATTAACAGAAACTATTGGGATATTGAATGGCTCATAGATTTTCATAAGCATCTCTTCTGCCCATTTGCTTTCAGTTCCAATGACAATACGCTCTGCATGCAAAGTATCATGAACAGCTGATCCTTGTGCCAAAAACTCTGGGTTAGATGCAACTTCAATACGTACATCGTTTACTAAGAAGTCTTGAATAAACTGCTCGACTTTATCGTTTGTCCCGATTGGTACTGTAGACTTAACAACCACTAAACAGTCTTTTTCTACTGACTCAGCAATCTGGCGAGCTACAGTTGCTATGTATGAGAGATTTGCTGAACCGTCTGGTTGTTCAGGTGTTCCTACCCCAATAAAGATTGCATCGGCATCTTTATATGCTGATTGAAAATCAGTTGTAAAATCAATGCGACCCGCAGCGAAGTTTTTCTTCATAAGCTCTTCTAATCCTGATTCGAAAATAGGAGATATACCGGATTTCATAAGTTCCACTTTGTCCTGATCTATGTCGACACATAAAACTTGATGACCCATTTCGGCGAAGGTTACACCGGCGACTAGGCCAACGTAGCCGGTACCAGCGACGGCGATTTTTTTCATTTAACTTCCTTCTTCCCTATACCTATTTTAGCGTGTACTGTTTATCAAAATAATTTTGGTACTCACCGTTAATTATTTGTTTCCACCATTTTTGATTCTCTACATACCATTGAATTGTTTGAGCAATCCCTGTTTCAAAATTATAAGTAGGTTTCCAACCGAGATTCTCTAATTTAGTAGGATCAATTGCATAGCGTTTATCATGACCTAAACGATCTTCAACAAACTCAATTAATTCTTCAGACTTACCTAAAGCTTTAATAATAGTTTCGACAACTTCTAAGTTCGTCTTTTCATTATGACCACCAACATTATATACTTCTCCATTGCTACCATCGTGCATTACTAGTTCGATTGCTGAGCAGTGGTCTTGTACATGCAACCAGTCACGGATATTTTGGCCGTTTCCATATACAGGTATCTTTTCATCGTTAAGTACACGAGAGATTGTGAGAGGTATTAATTTTTCCGGGAAATGATATGGGCCATAGTTATTTGAGCAACGAGTTATATTTACAGGAAGCTTATAAGTTTCATGATAAGCACGGACTAATAAATCTGAAGAGGCTTTACTTGCACTGTACGGACTGTTAGGTTGCAATGGCGTGTCTTCAGTAAAGAATGTAGTTGGGTCAAAGTCTAATTCTCCATATACTTCATCCGTAGATACGTGCACAAACTTCTTAATCTCAAATTCTTTAGAAGCATCAAGAAGATTTTGAGTTCCAATGACATTCGTTTGAACAAAAATTCCTGGATCTGTTATCGAACGATCCACGTGGCTCTCAGCTGCAAAATGAACGACATAATCATAGTTTTCTTCAGAAAATAAATTCAAAACACTTTGTCGATCTGTAATATCTAGTTTCACAAAATGATAATTCTCTTTTGTTTCAATAGACTCATGTTTCGTTAAATCTCCTGCATATGTAAGTGAATCTAAATTATGAATCATATAGTTCGGATATTTACTTACCATGTAGTGAACGAAGTTGCCTCCGATAAAACCTGCACCACCGGTGACTGCAATTTTAGTTTTTTTCATTCGACTTCTCCTTTACTCCTAATTCATCCAAATAGTTTGACAAAGCGTCTTTCCAATGTGGCAACTTATTGAATCCATTCTTATTTAACTTATTTTTGCTTAATCTAGAATTTAAAGGACGCTTCGCTATCGTAGGATATTCAGAAGTAGGTATGGCATTCAAAGTTACGTTTTTATTAGACTGGTTAAATATCTCCTGTGCAAACTCCGCCCAACTACATATTCCTTCATTAGTCACATGATAAGTTCCATAAGAATCTGTTTGAATCATATCAACAATTAAATTAGCTACATCAGGCGTATAGGTTGGTGAGCCAAATTGGTCTCCTACCACATTTAACATATCGTGAGATTCAGCCAACTTTAACATTGTCTTAACAAAGTTATTTCCGTTGACTCCAAATACCCAGGAGATACGTAATATGTAGTGCTCATCGATAGTATTACGAACGATTGTTTCTCCCTGTTCTTTCGTCAGACCATAAAATCCAATTGGATGAACAGAGTCCTCCTCAGTAAATTCAGCAGTTCCTTCACCATTGAATACATAATCCGTACTTATATAAACAAACTTTGCATTATTTTTTTTCGCCGCTACTACTATATTTTCTGTCCCCTCAACATTCACCTTATAGCAAGTCTCTTTATCTTCTTCTGCTTTATCGACTGCTGTATATGCAGCACAATGAACTATTACATCTGGATGAATTTTTGAGATATAATTAGAAACTTTTTCTTCATCAGTAATATCTAAATCAGCAGATCCGACACCTATCATTTCGAATCCAGCTTGCATTCCGGATTTCACCACGTCATAGCCAAGTTGTCCTGTATATCCTGTGACGAGGACTTTCATTTGTTACCACCTGTAAACGTGAAATTCAGTTCAGCACTAGCTAGTTCTGGAGCTTTTTCATCTTTGGCGGACAAAATTGGAGTATCTATAGTTGGCCAATCAATTGCTAAAGTTGAGTCATTCCAAATGATATTGCGATCATGTTCTGGCGAGTACAATTCATCTACTTTATATTGGACTTCAACATTCTCAGATAACGTAATAAAACCATGTGCAAATCCTTTAGGAACTAAAAGTTGCTTCTGATTGAGTGCCGACAATTCTAACCCATACCACTCTCCAAATGTAGGGCTACCATCACGCAAATCTACTGCGACGTCAAAGATAAGTCCTTTTGTGCAGCGCACTAACTTTGTTTGAGCTTTAGGTGCTAATTGATAATGCAAACCCCTTAACGTACCTTTTGCTGCCGAAAAAGAATGATTATCTTGTATAAAGTTTAGGTAAAGGCCTTTTTCTTCAAAAGCTTGCTTATTGTACGATTCATAAAACCAGCCTCTATGATCTCCATGTTTTGTAGGCTCAATTATGTAAAGATCTTTTAACTTTGTTTCAATAATTTTCATTTCCGACCTCCGTTAATACTTAATTTCGCCATTAGCTACTTTAAATAAATACTGACCATACTCTGTTTTACTCAGAATTTCTGCAGACTGAATTAATTGTTCTTTTGAAATCCATCCATTTACATAAGCAATTTCTTCAGGAGCAGCAATTTTCATTCCTTGATGTTCTTCAACTGTTTTTACGAAGTTTGTAGCAGCAACTAGACTTTGGTGAGTGCCTGTATCTAACCATGTGAATCCACGTCCTAGTAATTCCACATCAAGTTCTCCTAATTGAAGGTAAGTTTCGTTTATTGAAGTAATTTCAAGTTCACCTCTTTCTGAAGGCTCAACGTTTTTCGCTATTTCAACTACGCGGTTGTCGTAAAAATAAAGTCCTGTAATTGCATAATTCGATTTTGGGAATTTTGGTTTCTCTTCTACACTAATAACTTTTCCTTTTTCATCGAACTCGACAATTCCGAAACGTTCTGGATCATTTACATGATATCCAAATACTGTTGCGCCAACCTCTTTATGAGCTGCATGTTGAAGTATTTTGCGCAGGCCACTACCATAATAAATATTATCTCCTAAAACCATCGCGACAGAATCATTCCCAATAAACTCTTCACCCAATACAAATGCTTGTGCCAAGCCATCTGGTGATGGCTGAACCTTATATTGAAGGTCAAGCCCAAATTGGCTTCCATCGCTAAGTAACGATTCAAATCTCGGTGTATCTTTTGGTGTGGAAATGATCAAGATCTCCTTTATACCAGCCAACATCAAAGTTGTTAGCGGATAGTAAATCATAGGTTTGTCGTAGATAGGTAATAGCTGTTTACTGGTAACCATAGTTAAGGGATATAGTCTTGTTCCACTTCCTCCTGCTAAAATAATGCCTTTCATTAATATTCCTCCATAGAGCTTCTTTTATTATAAAAATAGAGAATACTATCTTTAATAAATTTGAATTTGTAAATGAAATAGGAAATATAAATTAGAAGTATAATTAATACCATGATTTCCTTATTAAAAAATTGAATACTAATAATAAAAATAAAAATTATAGAGAGAGTTTTAAAATTTTCCATTTTATCAGAAATACCAAATTCATTTTGTATAACTTTATCAGCCAGTAAAGATCTAAATATCAACGTTACTAAAATGGAAAAAACTGCCATATTTAAACTATTGAATATTATAGTTGATAGTGTAATAGACAAAATGCTTAATAACACAGAGTAGATGTTAATTTTGAATAATTTATTTTCAAGCCTTAATGTTTTTAAATAAGTAAATAATAATAAATTAACTCTACCCTCAATTAGGAAAATAGGAAATAGAACAGAAAAATACATTAATGCAATTCTATATTCCGGTAGCCAAAATTCAAATAAATTGTAAAGTGGTAAAAATAAAATTAGAATTGGTATGGCAACAATAAAATAAATTCTGTTTGTATAAATATAAAAATCTTTCAATTCTGTAATTTTAGTTTTTCGTAATACAGGAAATAATACAATACTCATAGCATTAAAAAATATAAGGAATGTTGTTGAAATACTTAGTATAAGTGAGATTTGAGCAAATACCACTATATTCCAATTCAATTCTATACCTAACCTAATTATTCCGATTATAAGTAGGTTGGAAATATTAGCCACTAACAATTTAACTCCCGTCGATAAGTTTTCAAATATTTCGAAAAATTGATTTATGAAATTTTTTGGAGTCAATAATGTTATATCTTTGCAAATTATAATTGCATAAATTAGCGAAAATGCTTTACTAAGCAAATCTATGAAAAGGTATATCTTTAAATTAGTGTTATTGAAAATAAATAATAATACCAAACCAATAAGTAAACTGATTCTATCAAGATTATTAATTAATGCGAATTCCTTTATCCTATTGGTAGCTTGTAAAATAGAAACTAACATATTTCTCGTATTAACTAAAACCATAGCAACAAATACACATTTTAATATAAATATTTTTTTTTGATCATAGTCAAAGTAAGTAATGAGTGACATTAATATTACTAGTAAAATTAACTGGAATACAAACAGGAGCCAAAACTGTGAATAAAATGCTTTTCTGTTTAATTCTTCGTAATCACGGCCTCCCCATTTTAAATAGATCCCATCATTCCATCCTAAGTGCCCAAAACCTACGTATGTCAGATAAAGAAGATATAGCTGCCAGTAACCATAGTCTTGAACAGTTAATATTTTGGGTAATACTAGAATAAGTATTGCAGACGTAACAAGCACTAGCATATTTGTGGAAAATGAATACAAGAGATTCTTAATTATGGATTTCATTTCTTAATATTCTCCCCCTAATGAAAAATCTATTGAAATTACTCTTATACAATTCATAATTCACAATTTAAAATTACAGTTATATTATACTTTCAAAAAAGATATTATTCTTAAAGATAGGGGAGATAATATCTTCATCAGGAGATAAAACTAAATAGTACACACTGAGTAATAAGCCAAATATGATAATAACCATTAGTGAAATAACTTTACTTTTTCTTGGTAATGAAAAATATACATTAGAAAAAATTATAAAGTTAAAAATCATGATTATACGAAAGCCCCTTTCAAAAGTTCCATTAACAATATAAAAAGGGAATAATCCAATTAAATATATATTTAATTTATATATGATCATATCTAGTTGATTTACAATACCAATTTTAGTTAGATATTTTTTTGAGTAAAATACACCAGCTAATAATGATAATTGTATGAAGTACTGGATTAAGAACCCAAATTCCGCTCTATTTTCAAAGTAATGGGCAATCCGCTCAGACGGAACAAACAATATGAGTATATTCAAAAAAATATTTGTATAAGCAAATGGGGTTGCAATCAAGACCCAAATGCTTATTGTTTTAATTAATTTATATTCACTCATGTTGATCACAAATGGAATAAATATAAATACTATGGAAATAATATGAATGGAGCTAGCCACTGCAATAATAACAAAAAAAATAAGTAAATCTTTTTTTGTTTTTTTAAGCAAAAAATTTATTGAGAAAATTACTAAACTCATGGCTAGAAAATGTTTAATTTGAATTAAATCTAACAAAAATGGATAAATGAAATATAATACATAAACAATTTGTGGTTTTTTTGAATGTTTTTCTACAGTTATATATATTAAAAATAATGCAATTGAAGAAAATAAAGCCAAAAATTGTGTATAACTTAAACCAAAATACAATGCTATTTTAATTATGAAAATTAAACCGATTTGAGATGTTTGGAATCCAATGCCATTTAATCCGACGTATTCATATAAAAATTGATAGTTCTCTAAATCTGGATTTTCAATGTTCCCCCACAACAAAATCCACATATATGACAACATAGCTACTGAAAGGGTCCTAGATTTCCCTTTAAGGAAAGTTGTTATTATTAATAACAATAGTAGTATAATTCCAATAATAATATTCATCTATTACTCCATTTACCTCTATTATTAAAGATATTTTTTATATATTTGATACGATTCTTTCACCATATAATATTTTTTCTTTGACTCAATACTTTTTACACTCGCACTTTCATGATGAATTATTTTAATATTAGGATCGTATAGAGTTACACCATTAACACTTTCAACTTGATTTGAGAGTAAGGCTTCCTCTCCCCACATAAAAACTCTATCGTCTAATTTTTCGTAATGATTAAAGAAGTTATTACTTAGTACATAACAAGCACCAATTCCTCTCTTAATTTTCATTTGAGGATAACTATTGAGCTTTGGTTTTTGACTTGAAAGCTTTTTAATTAGAGTTTGATTAATAAATTTAAAAAATTGACCTATATAATAATTAGAATTATAAATTTGAGCTTTTAATTTTTCTGTTCTTGTAACCCTATGAATTACATGGGGGTTTTGTTGTCTACCGTCTTTAGTTATAATATTTGGAGCTATAACTAAAGTGTCGCTTTCTATATCAATTAGTTTAAGATTAAGAATAAATTCTTTTTCAAATGTTAAATCATTATTACCAATTATTAAAAATGTATTACTGTCTTTTGTGCATGAGATGATTCCTTCATTAAGGCCTTTGAAATATCCGACATTTTTTTCTAACCAAAGTACTTTAGTATTTTCATTTCGTTCAGCTATTTCGATTAGTCTATCTTTATCCTCCTTTTTTGAATCATTATCTACAATAATAATCTCAATCTGGTCACTTACATCCTTAGATAACTCATTAATACTATTAATATATTCTTGTGTGAACGTTGAACCATTATAGTTAACTGCTATAAATATAAATCTCAAAATGACACCGCCTATTTATTCCATATTTTCCTATTAATATAATCGGTATAAGAAATAATGATTTTCAAAACCTTCTCCCCAACATTAGGCATAGAGTAATCCGCCACTAAACAGAGAGTATTTAATTCCTGTGTTTCTAAAATCTCTAGCCCCTGCAAGATCCGTTCTTTCTCCAGACCAACCATCATAACAGCTGCTTCTTCCATTGCCTCAGGACGCTCATGGGCTTCACGAATATTTAGTGCACGGAATTGCAGAATTGATGACTCTTCACTGATAGTCCCACTATCACTTAGTACAGCTTTGGACTTGATTTGCAGTTTATTATAATCAATAAATCCTAGTGGTTTCAAAGTTTGGACGTTCTCATGAAACACAATGCCTTTTTCTTCAATCATATTCTTTGTTCTGGGATGTGTGCTAATTATTACAGGGTAATCGTACTTTTCAGCAATTGTATTTAATGTATCCATTAAGTTTAAGAAATTCTTTTCTGAACTGATGTTTTCTTCTCGGTGTGCAGATACTAAGAAATATTCATCTTCTTTTAAACCTAAACGAGTCAATACATCAGAATTCTCAATTTCTTCTTTTCGGCTTTCTAAGACTTCAAACATCGGACTACCCGTTTTAATAATCCGATCAGCAGGCAGACCTTCACGAAGCAAATATTCACGAGCAATATCTGAGTATGTTAAATTAATATCCGCTATATGGTCAACAATCTTGCGATTTGTCTCTTCTGGTACACGCTGATCAAAACAACGATTCCCTGCTTCCATGTGGAAGATTGGAATTTGACGGCGTTTTGCAGCAATTGCACATAGACAGCTATTTGTATCGCCTAACACTAGAAAAGCATCTGGTTGTACTTCTTCAAGTACTGGATCGATTTTGATTAGAATATTCCCCACTGTTTCGATAGCTGTGCCAGTAGCTGCATTCAAGAAATAGTCTGGTTTTTTCAAATTGAAGTCTTCAAAGAATACCTCGTTTAATTCATAATCATAGTTTTGACCTGTATGAACTAGAATATGCTCAATTGCATTCGATTCTTCTAACTTATTGATAACTGCAGAGAGACGGATAATTTCAGGACGCGTTCCAACAACAGTCATTACTTTTAATTTTTTCACATTAAACCTCCAAGAAATAGGTATCTGGATTTTCAGGATTAAATGGTTCATTCACCCACATAACAGTTACCATATCTGTTTCTCCCAAATTTTCGATATTGTGTGTATAACCAACAGGAATATCTACAACTTCTAATTTATCTCCACTTACAAAGTATTCGATAACCTTCTCTTCACCTGGCTTGCGGAAGCGAATAATACCACTTCCACTTACAACTAAGAATTTTTCGTTTTTCGTATGGTGCCAGTGGTTACCCTTTGTAATTCCTGGCTTAGAAATATTAATGGATACTTGACCTCTATCTACTGTTTTAATAAATTCTGTAAAAGAACCTCTCTGATCAACATTCATTTTCAACTCATAACTAAATTGATCTTCTGGTAAAAAACTTAAATATGTACTATATAATTTCTTCTCACATAGATCATCTAGTTTTGGAACGCTTTTATTTTCTCGTGAAGCTTTAAATGAATAAATCAAATCAACAATCTCGCCAAGTTTCTTTTTATGAACGACTGGTACTTCTCTGTAAAGAGTATCCATACCATCTAAGCATTTGATGAATTCATTAATTACGTCATCGATATAGACTAAAGTCAGTTCAACATTCGGATCATTAACTTGTATAGGAAGGTCATGAGCAATGTTATGACAAAATGTTGCAATCGCACTATTATAATTTGGTTTGCTCCATTTACCGAATACATTTGGTAAACGATAGATTCCACAATCAACATTATTATCATTAGCGTATTTTTCCACTGCTTCTTCTGCAGCTTTTTTGCTTCTACCATAAGGATTATCATTACTTGCTTGAGTAGATGAAGAAACTACGAGAGGAACGGTGTTGTTTAACTCGACCAGAGTTTCAATAATCTGTTGAGTGAAATCTTTATTCCCTTTTTCAAATTCACTTTCTAATATCGGACGATTAACACCAGCTAAATGAAATACAAATTCAGCTTCTTTTAAAATCGACTTCAATTCTTCTAGAGTGGTATCGCGAGTAATATGAGATTGATTTATAAAACCTTGATTCTTAAGTTCGCTTGTTAAGTTCTTTCCAATGAAACCGTTAGCTCCTGTAATAGCAATCTTTAACTCTTTGCTTGCCATTTGCCTAACTCCTCTTGAACATAATCTAAAGCTAATAATCTTTCTTTAATTTCAGTAATAGTAAGTCGGTGTGTGTTGTGCGAGTTGTATTCATGTTCTGTTGACAGCTTTTGATCACCCTCTACAAAATATTTATCGTAATTCAGATCACGCTTATCTGCAGGTACACGATAGAAGTCACCCATGTCTTGTGCAACGACATGTTCTTCTCGAGTTAGTAATGTTTCGAATATTTTTTCACCATGTCGAGTACCAATTACACGTACTTTATTATCTACATTAAATAATTCTTTCAAAGCAGTAGCCAGCTCACCGATAGTAGATGCAGGGGATTTCTGTACCATGATATCTCCTGCTTGAGCATTCTCGAATGCAAAGACAACAAGCTCTACAGCGTCTTCTAAACTCATTAAAAAACGAGTCATTCCTGGATCTGTAATTGTTAAGTCTTCACCAGCTTTAATCTGCTCAATAAATAAAGGAATAACAGAACCACGTGAGGCCATTACATTTCCATAGCGAGTTCCACAAATCAATGTTTTTTCTGGATCAACTTTATTTGCCTTCGCTACAAAGACTTTCTCCATCATAGCTTTTGAGATACCCATAGCATTAATAGGGTAGGCAGCTTTATCAGTAGAAAGACAAATAACTTTTTTTACACCTTCTTCTACTGCAGCTGTAACAACATTGTCTGTTCCAATAATGTTAGTTTTAACAGCCTCCATTGGGAAGAACTCACATGATGGTACTTGTTTCAACGCAGCTGCATGAAAAACATAATCAACCCCATACATCGCTGTCTTCAAGCTATCAATGTTTCTTACATCTCCAAGATAGAACTTCAACTTATCATCTTTATATTTTTTACGCATATCATCTTGCTTCTTCTCATCACGTGAGAAGATACGAATTTCTTTTACGTCTGTGTGTAAAAACCTTTTCATTACAGCATTTCCGAAGGATCCTGTTCCTCCCGTTATTAGCAAAACTTTCCCATTAAACATTTATCTATCTCCTACATTCTCTAAAAATTTTTTTGTTCTTTTATAGAATTCATCCACTGTAAATTTATTTTCAAATCTGTATTTTAAATAATCGTTGATTTCTATTTCAGTAATCTGTTTTTTTAGAGTTGATTTTTCCGAATTAATAATCATACCATTTATTTTATTATCAATATATAATTTGATATCACCAATATCATTTGTGAGTACTGGTGTTTTCAGAACAATTGATTCCAAAAATTTCGTAGGAAAACCTGCCTTATTAGCTAATGTATCTGGACGTATATATATAAAGAAGTGGGAATTATATATTAATTTTAAAGTCTCATTATGTGTCAATTTCCCATAGAAAATACAATTATTAATCTTCGGGATAGTACCATAAATCTTCTTATAGCGGCTACGAAATTCTAGCTCATCAATTCCAACTATATTTAAAATTTTCTTAGTAGACTTTAATTCACTAAATACACTTACAATTTTAGCTATGTCTTCTTTTTCGAAAAGTTTCCCAGGATTACCTGCATATGTAAAATGGATAACATCATTAGAAAGATTTTTAGTAGATTTTAACAAACTCCATTTATTGTCATGAGAGTTTAATAAATTCGGCAAATGCAATGTTTTAGTCTTTTCCTTATACTTCTCCTCTAAAAACTTACTTATAACAAAGAGGCCATCAAATTTTTCAAGTAAAATTTTCATTCTTATTTCCGTATCAATGTTTTTATAAATTTGGTAAATTCTATTGTGTCCTGAATTCAAACCAAACCACTCTGTAACATCACCGATTATTTTAATATTATATTTCCTAGCTAGTTTAACTAACCTCCAACTAGCTAGACTCGGATAATTATATAAAACTATGAATTTGAAACAATATCTGTTCGATAATTTTAGAATGTATTTTTCAATGAAATCAATTTTATAAATCTGTTGGTGTTCAGGGATTATATTAATATTTAAACCGTTGTCTTCATTATATGAATTATTATCTTGCCAAGTTGATACAAATTTAGTTTCATATCCAATTCTCTTAAATAGTTCTGCATTGCTTTTAACTCGTTGAGCCGCAGCTGAACCATCTGGAAAATTAAACCTACCTATATAAAGGATTGCATCTCTCATGTCACCACTCCACTATTGTGTTAATACTGTTATTTCACTCTTATTTAATATAATAGCGTTCTTTTCATATTCACCTTTTATTATAGCTCCAGCACCGACCACTGTGTTTTCACCAATCTTTGTCCCTCTTAAAATTACTGAATTTGCCCCTATCCATACATTATCACCAATTTGTATTGGGTCTGTCTTATATTTCATATCACTCACACCGTTTTCACTTCTAAAATCATGATCATGATCGAAAATCATAACATTAGGCCCAATCTGTACATTTCTACCAATTATTATTTGTTCATGAGAAACAATCATAGAGTTATAATTTATAAAAGTATTGTCTCCTATAGTTATTTTTGCAGCTTTTCTTAAATGTATTTTCACGCCACTTCTAATTTTCAAATTTTCACCAAAAGTTAACTTAGATTCTTTCGATAATTGTATATTTGTCAATGGAGATATAAAATTAAGATAATGAAATTTAAATGAGTTTATATGTAATAGTTTTAATGATGTGAATTTCACACTATTACAAAATATATAAAAAATAGCGTGTAGGTATTTAGTCATTAGTATTAATTTCCTTTAGGTATTTTTTTACTACAATATTTCTATTAAAATTCAATTCAATATGTTGTCTTGATAATAAACCCATTTCAATCTTTTCATCATTGTCTTTATTTATAAATTTATCTAAAGCTTTGACTAAGGATTCAAAGCTTTTTTTCTTAAATGTATAACCATTTTTACCAGTGATTGTTTCCCTGCATCCTGCGATATCCGAGGCAATCAATATTCTTCCCATAGCTCCCGCCTCTAATAAGACATTCGATAACCCTTCACCACCATGAGAGGGCTGGATTAAGCAATGTGAATCTACTATGAAAGGCTTTACATCTTTTTGATAGCCATGATATGTAATTACCCCTCGATCATTTAGATCGTCAATCCATTCTTTATAATGAGAATGTGTCGATTCAATAAATCCGACAACGTTAAATTTCACATTCTTATGTTCTTTCTTTATCTTTTCAGCAGCTTTTAGATATTCCTCAATTCCCTTATCTTTCATTATTCTACCGATAAATAAGAAATTGACGGTATCTCCTTCTGGTAGAGGATGGAATTTAAATTCATCAAGATTTACTCCAGAACCCGGAATTAGTTTATAATCACCTCTAATAATTCCTCTACTAGTCAATTCTTTCATATCTTCAGTATTTTGAAAGAATACACAATTAGCTTTCTTCAATCCTGCTTTATATAGTTGAGTCAGTACGTTTCTTAAAATCGGATTTCCATTGAAACCACTACCTAGACCAGTTATGTTACTTATATAAGGAATCTTTAAGATTCTGCATGCTAATCCACCATACAAGTTAGGTTTAATGGTATATGTAAGAACAACATCTGGCTTAACACTTCTAAGAATTTCGATATAATGTTTAACTAACTTTGAATCAGTTACTGGGTTGGTGCCTCTCCGATCAACATTAGTTTCAATAAACTTACAGCCCCAGCTCTTCATAATTTCAACTTTTTCATCATAAGGAAGAGAAACGTATACTTCATGGCCATCATCTAACAATTTCTTTATTAACTCTTTTCTAAAGTTATATATAACGAAACCATGATTACCCAGTAACATTATTTTTTTCTTCATTTAATTGCCACCTATCATAGACTTCTTTTTATTGAATTAACAAAATCAGCAGTTTGATACTTTTCATTATCTTCCTTAACATAAACCAAATTCCCAAACATTTTATTCACAACATTAACACGTGAAACAAGTAAAAAAATCAAGGGATTAAATAAGCGGGTCAAAAGTATTTTTTTCCCTTGTTGCTCAGCAGCTAATCGAACCAATTCACTTGTATTCACATATTCACGATTTTGAGGCAGAAATAGACCTCGATCTTGACTATCTGTTACTAATCTTATGAATTCACTTAAATTATCAATAAACAGCATACTGCGTTGATTATCGTAGGCTGGAAAGATTGGAGTTAATTTTGCTAGCTTTAGTAACTTCGGAAAATTCCCCTTGGAATTAGGACCATAAATCATTGGAGGTCTTACTACTGCTACTCTAAAACTCTCATCTTCAATTTCGTGTAACAGTTTTTCAGCTTGTAACTTACTATCTCCATAAAAATTGCTCGGATTAGGTGCTTTGTCTTTAGTGATGACATTTAATTCTTTATCTCCATCACCATAAACAATGATGCTACTCATAAAAATAAAATGCTTTACGCCATTGTTTTTTGCATGTTTAGCTATTTTAATTGTGAGGTCGCGATTTACCTTATAGTACAAGTCTTCCATTTTAGGATCAGTCGATACATGTGCAATTCCTGCAACATGAAGCACACAATCATACCCACTAAAATTATGCTGCTTCCAGTCATCACCGCGCACTGAAATCGCTTCAACCTGATACTCATCCGGCCATTGGCTAACCCACTCCATGAACTTAGTACCCACATAACTATTCTTTCCGGTAATCAGAATTCTCTTCATCGTAATGGCCTACTTTCTCTCTTCCAGCTGCTTCACCACTTCAGACTTCCCTTCAACAACCCCATCACTCTTCAAAACACTCAAGATTGTCAAAAAGAAACACTTCGTATCCATCCACAAACTTTTCTTCTCCACATACTCTCCATCTAACTTCGCCTTCACATCAATCGGCAACTCATCGCGCCCATTAATCTGTGCCCAACCCGTCAATCCAGGAGGTACATCATTGGCTCCATACTTATCACGTTCTTCAATCAAATCATATTGATTCCAAAGCGCTGGACGCGGCCCGATAATACTCATCTCACCACGGAAAATGTTCCAAATTTGAGGTAATTCATCCAATGATGATTTACGCAAGAATTTTCCGATTTTCGTAATGTATTGATCGGGGTTTTCGAGTAAGTGTGTAGGTGAATCTTTTGGCGTATCAATACGCATTGTGCGGAACTTCAAAATATTAAATTGTGTTTTATTTAAACCTACTCGTTTTTGTTTGAACAATATAGGCCCTTCAGATTCTTTCTTTATAAGAATAGAAAGAATCATAAAAACAGGTGATAGTAAAATCAATGCAATTCCTGAAAGTACGATATCAATAATTCGTTTAGTAATCTGATACATATGTTCCACACTTCCCCTCACAAAGAAACGCACACCGGTCCACAAATCTCCCCGGGTGCATTCTTCAGAGTTTCTTCTATTATATATACTCTTTTTCAATCACTTTATCTAGATACGAAAGTAACTCCTTACGCAACTCCGGACGCTTCAGCGCCATTTCAATTGTAGTTTGAATAAATCCAAGCTTCTCACCAACATCATAGCGAGTTCCTTCAAAATCATAAGCATACACAAACTGCTTCTCATTCAAAGTTTGAATCGCATCCGTCAATTGGATTTCGCCACCCGCACCCTTCTCTTGATTCTCTAAAATATCAAAGATCTCAGGTGTCAAAATGTAACGACCCATTATTGCTAAATTAGATGGTGCAGTTCCTGGAGCTGGTTTTTCTACAAATTGATTTACTTGGTAACGACGTCCATCTTGTACTGCAGGGTCAACAATCCCGTAACGATGTGTCTCATTTTCACCAACTGTTTGAACACCAATCACTGAGCGTCCTAATTTATCATACTCATTGATTAACTGTTTCAATCCCGGTGTTTCAGCATCCACAATGTCGTCACCTAAAAGAACAGCAAATGGCTCATCACCGATGAACTTACGTGCACACCATACTGCGTGCCCCAACCCCTTAGGTTCTTTTTGACGAATATAGTGAATTTCAACATTAGATGATTTCTTCACTTCATCTAACACATCCAACTTACCTTTACTCTCAAGCAACTGTTCTAATTCAAATGAGTTATCAAAATGATCTTCAATAGCTCGTTTTCCTTTACCAGTTACAATCAGAATATCTTCAATTCCAGAAGCAATCGCCTCTTCAACAATATATTGAATCGTTGGTTTATCAACAATTGGCAACATCTCTTTTGGCATTGCTTTTGTCGCAGGAAGGAACCGTGTTCCTAGACCTGCAGCTGGAATAATTGCTTTTCTTACTTTGCTCATTCCATAACTTCCTTCCCCAACACCAAAGATGGTGTTCTCTTCATGTCGCCCTAAGGCCGACACTTTCATATCTATTAAAAGTCCGAAGGACTGCTTCTGATATAGTCGATTGAAGGTTCGTATCTATTACGCCTTTAATAATGTCGAAGGTGCTTCTTCCTTCTTCCGCTCCATCAAACTCCCCACATTCTTCCGATTAGCAAGTCCCACAAGAACTGATTTAATCTGTCCTTCATCCATCGAGGGCAACTTCTCAAGCACATAAGCAAGCTCGCTCGCAATTATCGGCGTCGCACGCCCAATATGAATCTTAGGAAACACAAAGCCTTGTTGAATCTCAGCAGGATCTAAAAGCTCTTCAAACAGTTTCTCACCAGGACGCTTGCCAGAAAACGTAATGCCGATCTCATCGACCGAGTAGCCAGACAACTGAATGACATTCTTCGCAAGATCCACAATCTTCACAGGCTCACCCATATCAAGAACAAATACTTCGCCACCTTTGGCGAGGGTGCCTGCTTGAATGACTAATCGTGAAGCTTCAGGAATCGTCATGAAGTAGCGGGTCATCTCTGGGTCTGTAACCGTAACAGGTCCACCAGCTGCAATCTGCTTTTTAAATAGTGGTACAACAGAACCACGTGACCCAAGAACATTCCCAAATCGCACAGCCGCAAAATTCGTTTTGCTTGATTTTGCCAAGTTCTGAACAATCATCTCAGCAAAGCGCTTCGTCGCACCCATGACGTTCGGTGGGTTTACTGCTTTATCAGTAGAAACTAGAACAAAGTGACCGATACCAAACGTATCTGCCGCTTCCGCCACATTTTTCGTACCGTAGATGTTGTTCTTCACTGCTTCAAAAGGATTAGCTTCCATAAGCGGCACGTGCTTGTGTGCAGCGGCATGGTAAATCACGTCAGGACGATACTCTTCCATAATAGCGAAGATACGTTCCCTATCTTGAACATCTGCAATTATTGGAATGATTTTCGTTCCTTGAGGAACCTTTTCTCGTAGTTCCATGTCAATTAAGTAAATCGAATTTTCACCATGACCGAGTAACAACAGCTTTGACGGGTTAAAACGCAACACTTGGCGGCATATTTCAGAACCAATAGAGCCACCAGCACCCGTCACTAGGATAGTCTTGTCCGTCAATTTTTCAGAGATCGCATTTAAATCCAGCTGGACTTCTTCGCGTCCAAGCAAATCTTCAATGCGAACATCTTTGATATCACTCACAGATACTTTCCCTGTTAACAAGTCTTCAATAAGAGGCATCGCTTGCACTTTGACACCTGTATCTACTGCAAGTTGCTTAATTAATGTAGACGTCGTCTTATCTGCTGAAGGAATCGCAATAATGATCTGTTCAATCGTATTGTTCACTACATGTTCTTTGAGCATACTCGTATCATGTAACACTCGTAATCCTAAAATCTCAAGTCCTGCTTTATTTTTGTCATCATCCACAAACGCTATTGGATGTAGTGGAGAATCGTGATTTTTTAATAACTGACGCGCAACCATCATTCCTGCCGAACCGGCTCCTACAATCAGTGTCGACTTTTTCGTATCATACTTCGTTCGAACGAGCAAAGTATCCCTGACCACACGCCATGACAACCGGGATCCACCAATCAATAAGATATGTAACATCCACGTGATCATCAAAGCCCGAAGCATGACATTTCCTGTAAAAAATAACTGAGCTGCCGCAACTACTACAATTGATAATGTTACAGCTAGTGCTATAGACACCAATTCTCGAATAGACGCATATTCCCATACTTTTTTATATAACCCAAAATAGAAAGCAAAAGCATGATGGGCTAAAAAGATGGAAAGTGAGCTCACAAACAGGTAACTGGATGCAAAAGGGTTGTCGATCGGATATAAAAAGAAGTACCCGATATATATAGAAAATAAGACAATAACTGAATCGACGACGATTAATGTCGACATACGTTTACGCAACGACAAGTTCGCACGCTCCTTCCAATTTCAGTCTTAAGTATACGATTTTTCACAACAAATTTCGAGCTATATTTTGTAATTATATTGAAATACAATTGTAAAATTATCGTTAATTAGTGTATATATACCTATCAAAATTAAAAATAAATTCTTATTCGAGTTAATTCGACAAACTAGTAATTGTATTTTTTTGAAAAAATACTACTTTTATGACCTTTTACTTTATTCGAGTAAATTAAACATGTCGATTGATTCATTTACCACTCATACAGCATTTTTTCCACCAACATGGAATTATTACCAAAATGGGAAATGTCGAAAAAAAAGACCTGACAATCAAGTTGTCAGGTTCAAGCAAATACTTTCCACCATTTTTTCTCTTCTAGTAACATCGGCTCTAGAATAATGGCATCCTTCTTTTCTAGTATACGCGCATTGTTTTCTAAGAATAGATCAACGTAGTCGGTCAATTTCTGTTTATCTAATGTATCTAGTCCTTCATTAAACAAAAACGGACGTGACGATAAATTATGTACGTCGGATCCATAAAAATGTATTAAATTGCTTCGAATGAGGCTAAACGCAGCTCTTTGAGCACCTTTTCCAAAGTGACCTGCTACACTGCCTGACGTCACTTGAGCAAGTGCCCCATGAGAAATCAAGCGCTCTAATCGAGCTGGTTTTTCCGCAATAGCCTTATTTCGTTCCGGATGTGCGATGATCGGCATGATATTTTGATTTAATAATTGTTGAATCAGTGGGATCGCAAAGCTCGGCACACTTGAACTCGGAAGTTCAATAAGCGCATAACGTGAGTTCGCGAGAGTCAGAGCCTCTTGTTGTTCAAGTACTTCCGCTGTCTTATCTTGCACACGGAGTTCTTGTCCCGAGTGCAGAGTGATTGGGATGTCATGAGCATCAATGACTTCTTGCAACTCCAAAAGTTTCTTTTCTACAGCTGCTTTTCCTACATGGTAATGTGGATTGTAGGCGTGGGACGTTGCAATTATATCTGTTATGCCTTCGTCTACCGCTTTGCGTAGCATGCGCACAGCTTCATCTAACGTTTGCGGGCCATCGTCTACGCCAGCAAGTATATGGGAATGCATATCGACCATTTCAACTATCCCTCCTTATTCTTCATTACCGTAGTATTGATAGTAATATACATCATTTTCATACGTGTAGTTATTCATAACAACACCAAGAACATTGGCATTTGATTTTTCAAGAAGCTCTTTCGCTTTTTCAAGAGCATCTTTTTCTGTCTTAGCCGTATTAAGAACGAGCACAGTTCCGTCTGCTTTATTCGCTAAAATTTGCGCATCTGTCACAGCAAGTACTGGCGGTGCATCAAAGATTACGACATCGTACTGGTTCAAAATTTCTTTGATTACCGAATCCATCATACGAGACCCCAAGAGCTCTGAAGGGTTCGGAGGAATCGGACCACATGTCATAACACTCAAGTTTTCTTGATCTGTTACTTTTACGACATCGTCAAGTAACGCTTTACGAGTCAATAAGTTACTAAGTCCCATCGTGTTCGCAATATGGAACGTATAGTGCACGGTTGGCTTTCGCATATCTGCATCTACTAATAGTACACGTTTTCCTTCTTGTGCAAACACTACTGCTGTGTTGGCCGCTACTGTGGACTTCCCTTCACCAGGAGAGCCTGATGTGAAGACCAGTGAGCGAATTTCTGTGTCTGAGCTTGAAAACGATATATTTGTACGTAATGTTCGGAACTGTTCCGAGATGACAGAAGAAGGATTTGCATTTGTGACAAGCTTACGCGCCACAGATTGTAGGGCTTGTTTTGGTTTTTTCTTTGCCATTCGTTACACCTTCCTTCTTCGATTCGTTAATTGCATACGAGTTGACTGTAAGTCTTTATCGGAAATTGTGGCAATCATTCCGATAACCGGATAACCAGTCAAGTCTTCAACGTCTTGTGTTGATTTCACTGTTGTATCTAAGTATTCTAATAGGAACGCAATACCGACACCTAACATCAATCCAACCACAGCAGCAATCGCCATATTTAAAGTCGGGCTCGGTTTCACTGGCGATGGGTTTTCTCCTACATTTGCAGGAGCTAAGATGTTCACGTTGTCCACACTCATCAAATCAACGATTTCCTGCTGGAAGACTTCTGCTGTTGTGTTGGCGATTTCTTCAGCTCGGAAAGGATCTTCATCTTGTACAGTAAGTGTAATAACCTGAGAGTTCTGTTCGCTAGAAATCGTAAGTTTGCTGCTTAATTGACTTGTAGATTCCGGAAGATTCAGTTCTTCCTTCACTAGCCCTAAAATAGCAGCACTTTTCATGATGACATTGTATGTATTAATAATTTGCACATTGGTTTGAATATCTTGAGCAGTAATAGCAGTTTGCTCTGACTTTTCTTGATTTACTAAAATCTGAGTAGACGCCTGGTAAATTGGAGTCAGTAGTAAAAAGCTAATAATTGCGGCTATAGTAATGGCCGCAACCGTGGATAGGACAATCAACCAGATATGCTTTTTCAGTGTTGCAAATAAGTCTTGCAAACTAATAGTTTCTTCCATAGAATACGGTTCTCCTTTTATTTACGAATATACACGTTGGCAATTATAGCATAATTATTTGAATACTCATATGCAATTTTGAAAAATTATGTCATAATCAATGTAGAATTATCCCTATTTTTTTTACATAGGAAAGGAGTCACTATGAGGAATAAAGGACTATTTTTAATCATATTTACACTAGTTTGTGGCATTCTTATTATTTTTAGCTATTTAGCTTGGAAAGAAGAACTAGATTCTGTCGCTCGGCCTGTAGAACGTGTCGAAGCTTCTGCAGAAGAGAGTGAAGAAGTCACAGAACCTACAGAGGAACAAGCGGAGGAAACTTCTAGTTTAGATGAAAGTTTCACTGCCTCTCTTGCGAATATGGATGATGAAGTACGTGCTGTATTTGAAGCTCGTAAAACTTCCGGAGAGAAGATTCAACTTCTGATCCTTGCTTCTGATTTAGTCGATATGGGAACTCCTAGTGTGAGTCAACTTGTCGAAGAGAAATTGAAAGCTACATATGGAGAAGACATTGAGATTTCCAAACAAACATTTAATGAAAATTCAATCACAATCACGGAACAAGAGTTGATTGATTATGACGGAGAGTACGATATAGTGTTGTTCGAACCCTTCACACTTAAAAATAATGGTGAAGTGGATGTTGAAACCGAACACGCCCACATCACGTCTATTGTAGAGACGTTTCGCTCGGAAGTTGAAGATGTGGCAATTGTCTTTACCCCATCTAATCCAATCTATAATGCATCTTATTATCCAGTTCAAGTAGAAGCGCTTTTGACTTTCTTGAACGAGCAAGATTATCCTGTCATTGAACACTGGCAAAACTGGCCAGACCCAAAAGACGAAATGATCAAAGAGTATTTAGATGAGAACAGCCGCCCGAATACCCAGGGAGCTGCTGCATGGGCAAAAGCAATCACTTCATACTTCACAGGAACCAACGAATAGAAAGCAGGTACAGGCATGTCAGAAAAGATTCGCGTTAAGAAGCGCCGCAAGAAAAAGTCAAAAGTATGGAAGTGGATTCTCGGTATCATCGCATTTATAGTACTGCTTGGTGGTATGTATACGGTATACGTCTACAAGCAAGTAACGGATACAGCTAAAGAAATTCACGAACCACTCGTAGATCGTCCAGCATCAGAAAAGCGAGATGAAGGACATGTAGATGTAGAGAAAGCTCAACCCTTCTCCGTCCTTGTATTAGGAGTCGATGAGCGTGAAGGTGACGCTGGGCGTTCGGATACAATGATTGTCATGACAGTCAACCCGAATACGAACTCATCCAAAATGGTTAGTATTCCTCGTGATACGTATACGGAGATCGTCGGTAGAGGAATACAAGATAAAATTAACCACTCCTACGCATTCGGCGGTGTGAGAATGGCTATGGATACGACAGAGAATCTGTTAGATATCCCAATTGATTATGTGGTACAGGTTAATATGGAAAGCTTCAAAGACATTGTGGACGCAGTTGGTGGAATCACTGTAAACAATACATTTAGTTTTTCTGAAGCAGGTTTCAATTACCCTGAAGGCAAAATTGCATTAAACGGTGAAGAAGCACTTGCCTACGTCCGTATGCGGAAACAAGATCCGAATGGTGACTTCGGTCGTCAGGATCGTCAGAAACAGGTCATCCAAGGCGTCATTCGTGAAGGGATGTCTGTTAACTCAGTATTGAAGTTAAATTCAATTCTCGATGCAGTTGGCGACAATGTGCGTACTAATATGGCATATAGCGAGATGGTAGATGTGCAAGCGAACTACCGTTCAGCAGCTGGAAAAATCGATCAGCTGTATTTTGAGAAAGGCTCTGGGGATACTATCAATGGTATTTGGTATTACATCATGAACGATGCGGAGCTTGCGTCTGTGCAAAATGAGTTAAAGCAACATTTAGAGCTTGAATAGGCTAAATTAATAAAAGCAGTTTCTCTTAAGTACTGATGAGAAACTGCTTTTTTCTGTGCTCTTTTTTCGTATTGGTGAAGTGCTCTATAGGAGCAAGTTTTAGAAATGCTAAGCCGAGTGCACTTTAATCGTGCCTGACTTGGAGCTGTTTCCAAAAGGGCCGTGCCGAATCTTCCCAATCGCTTCACGGGTGAAGCGACACGGGTGATATCCGGCATCGACCTGCTCCTTCAGGAAACAGCCCCAAGATCTACGGCACGCTATTTGCAACATTCTTTGCAGCTACTACTATGGGAGAGTGTGAAAGAAAGATACGCGTTCCGTGGCTTCAGAGTGGTTTGAAGAACCCGCAGCGTAGGCCAAAGCGCAAGCTTTGGTATGCCGCGAGGATTCTGATGGCCGCTCCCACAGATAAGCGTTTCTTTTCCGAGTGCTCTCAACATACTTTTGAAATAAACTTAATGAGAAAAAAGGCAGCTCCTCAAGTGAGAAGCTGCCTCTTCTATTGTGCCTAAGGGCGGAGGTGAAATTGTTTAGAATTCACCAAGTGTAGTTAAAAGCATGTACAACATAGTTGCTGATTCACCGCGTGTTGCATTCGAACGTGGGTCGAATGAGTTGTCGGGACGGCCGCTGATGATTCCTGCTTCATAAGCAGTTTTCACATCTTCTTTAGCCCACTCTGCGATTTTTGAATCATCTGCAAACTTGTGACGACCTTCGTACTCATCAGAGAATCCAGGGTACATGTACTCTGCTGCACGCACAATCATAGACGCCATTTCTTGACGTGTGATCTGAGCAGTTGGAGCAAACGTGTCTGGTGTACGTCCGCTGACGATTCCTGCTTCGTACGCCGCTTCAATGTGTTGGTAGCTCCAAGCTTGAGCCTCTGTAACGTCTTTGAAGACACCAGAGTACTCGTTTAACGGCAAGTTCATCGCACGAGAGATCAGTACTGCGAACTCTGCACGAGTGACTTGATCATTTGGAGCAAATTTCGTCTCAGATTTACCGAAGATGATAGAACGTGATGCAAGAACTTCTACATAGTCACGGCTCCAGTGCTTCTCGATATCTGGGAATGTTACATCTTTCTCATAGGCAGTGTACGTACCTGTTTTCTTAGCTAAGAACACGATTGTGCTGTCGAATACAAATCCGCCTGAATAGGTCTGAGCCAAGTTTTCAGCTACATGGTACGCTGCTGCTTTACGCTCATCAGTAACGTCTGTATCCAGTTGAAGTGCGACAACGACCATACCAGCAAGGTCCGTAACTGGAGTTACTTCGTCGCCTTTTTTCACTGATACTTCAAGAGTATAGTCACCAGTTAATTTTGTTGCTACTGCGTCTGTTTGATCGATGAAACCGTTCTTCGTCAAGTCGATTACATAACGGTCTGCATCTGTTGCTAACCAAGCTTCAAGTGTCTCATATGAGTAGAAGTAGCTCGCTTCTGGTCCATACATCAACTCTAATGAGTACCAGTTTTCAACTAGAAGCTCAACCGCTTCACGAGTCAACTCAACTGTTTCTGTCTCACCATCCGCTAGTTCAGAAAGATCAAATGTTGCATAGCCTTCTTCGCTATCGATGAACGGTTGCACGTCTTCAGCATCGATGACTGTTTTACCGAACTCTTCCGTTACATCAACTGTAACCGTTTCAGTAGTTGCATTACCTACTACGTCCACAACTTTTACTTCGAATTCATTGATGCCGTCTTCTACTGGAAGCTCGACTTCAACTGTCTCAGAATAGTCTTTCAACTCATATGGCTCACTTAGTTCGTTGAAGAAGACTTCATCACCGTTCACGTAAACGCGAACTTCGTCGAAGTTGTCTCCCACTACTAGGTCAGCAGTAACTGAAGTAGCATCAAGTGGCGCTTCTTCTGGAACGTCTGATACATCAAGAGTCGGAGCTGTTGTATCTACACCCACTTGACGCTGGATATCAAATACGTTGCCGTGCTCGTCTGTTGCTGCAACTTTCACTTTGTGCACGCCATCAGCAAGAGTCAATGTGTGCGCATAGTTTGTGCCGTCGAACTCGTCAGCTTGCTCACCGCCAACTGTTACTGTGACAACACCAGAATCATCCGTTACTTGACCTGTGAACTCGACTTCAGAAGAATCGAAGAACGCTAGGTAGTCTGGAGTTTCCCAAATGATGTTCGGTACGTTAGTTTCGTATTCTGTAGACGCTACACGCTTCGTTACTTCAGTTGCGTTTCCAGCTACGTCATACGCTACGAATGTGACATCGTCTCCAGGTGTAACTTCAGAGTAATCAAATGCACTAACGGCACCTGTCTCATCCGCAATCAAAGTATCCACTAATTCGTCTTCTACGTATACATCGATGACATCTACCCCAGAAAGGTTGTCAGCTGTTTCAAATGACATCACTTCTTCTGTCGTATCTACATCTACTGCTAAAGTAGGAGCCGTCAAATCTAACTTGATTGGGTAAGTCATAGATTGCCATTCAGCACCTTCAAAGTCGATGACCGCTTTAATTTCAATCTGGTACTCGCCTTCAACTGGCGTTTTGCCATTGATTTTGCCGTCCCACGCATATAATGGATTGAACGTGTAATAGCTAGATGTTGGATCATAGTGCTTACGTAAGTTTTTGCTTGTTCCGATTGTACGAAGCTTCTTGCCATCTTTGTCTAAGATATTGACTTCAAAGTTCTTTACGTTACGTTTTAACGAGAAGATTGGAAGTGCCGTATCAAAGACTCCGTCCCCATTTGGTGAGAAGGCAACTGTCGTATAATCGTATGACTTATCTTCGAATGTTTTACCTGGTAAAGAGTATCCTTCTTTTGTTGCAATCATCCCATGAATGCCGTACTTCGATGTTTCTTCCCAGAAGTTATCGTCGAAGATCGGTGCATCATCCCATGATCCGTTAAAGCCGAAGAATGGTACGGTTAGCGTCGGGAGGTTTTCCGTTTCGCCTTCCTCAGGTGTAGAGTCTGTAAGTTGAACAAATCCATCCACGAAGAAACCGTTTGTGAAGACATCCATTAATTCTTGAGCGCCAGTTAAGCTCACATTTACTGTGAATTCTTGTGTGCTGTTAGGGGCAACAGTTACAGTTCCAGGAGCATCTGAAGTGTAATCTGTTCCTTCTTCAAGTACTACAGATCCAATTTCGTTTGGCGCTGTAACCACACGGTCACCAAGAGCAGCGGCATAATCTGTTTGAAGCTGTAGGCTCAAATCATATACTTTTTCCGTATCTGAGAAGTTCTCCGCAGTCAATGTGAACTGGAACTGACCGTCTGCGATTTCTTTCAGAGCGACTTTCCCTTCACCTGTGTTCTTTTCATAGACGATTACGTCTGTTTCAAGAGCGTCTGCAAGTTGCATGATACCCGCACCTTGACGACGTGGTGAAACGAATTCAGTGATGCCATCATACTCAGCAAATACAACTGGTTTCGATGTATTCATAAGTAGGTTTTTCGCACGCTGTGCACGGTCATAACCAGATAGGTCGAAATCGTTGTCAACGCGTTCGAAGATAAGTGCTGATCCACCCGCTACGTGTGGCGCTGCCATAGACGTACCGCTCATCAGACCATACTGGTCATCGTTCATTGTCGAGTAAATATTTCCACCAGGAGCTGTGATCTCTGGTTTGAAGTCTAAGTTTGGAGTTGGTCCCCAAGATGTAAACGAAGACATCAGGCCTGCTTCAGGGTTAGGAGTAGAGATAACTTCTCCATCAAATCGAACTGTCACTGCTTTCCCATCGTCGATAAGTGCCTTCATTGCAAGACCATCAGCTTGTAATGATGACATGTAAGGGATTTGGATTGCAGGGTCCGAAACCATGTTGATAGTTCCTTCTGTATTGTTGTGGACGATGATACCTGCCGCACCCGCTGCTTGAGCGTTTAGCCCTTTTTCGACAAACGCAATAGCTCCGCGAGAAACTAATACAAATTTCCCTTCTACATCTAAACCTTCATAATCTGCAGCTGTTCCTAATCCTGCATATACAACGTCATAGTCGACACCTTGTGCCGGCTCTACGTCATTTGCAAGTAAGAACATCGCTTCGCCAGCATCCACACCGTCAGCTGCATAGTTGAAACCAACTGCTGCGATATCTGTGTTTTCAAATGACGCGACTCCAAGTGAGCCTTCAGAAACCGATGGAGAACCAGTCAGCCCGTAGTCTTGATCCGTTGCATCGTTGTAATCAAAGCCAGAACCGTACATATCTGAGTTCCCAGCAGAGATAGAAACAATAAGTCCATTCTCTTTCGCGCGAGCGACTGCTTGCTGCTCAGGAGAAGCGTTGTCCACGAATCCAGCTGTAGCACCAAGAGACATGTTAATAACGTCTGCTCCAAGTTTGATGGAATCATCAATTGCTTTTACGTAGACGTCCCCGAATGTAGAACCGAAGTTCTGGTCGTTTCCGAATACTTTCATTGCTAGGATCTGAGCTTCTGGCGCTACCCCTTGGATTCCACCGTTCGTCTCGTCCCCGTTTGCTCCTACAGTACCAGATACGTGTTGCCCGTGCATCGATGCGCCAGGAGCGATATCTTTTACTTCTTGGTTGTCATCCATGTAGTTGTAACCGAATGGAATCTTCGCTGAGAAGTATTTCCCTCCTGATACATCTCCAGCTTCCACATGTGCCGATACTTCATCAGATGTGATTTCACCTGTAGAGTCATCTGTCAATTGGAAGTCTTTATGGTTTGGATCAATCCCGCTGTCGATAACAGCTACGACTGCGCCTTCACCACGGTATGAATATTTGTCCCAAGCAAGTTGCGCTTGAACCAATTCTTTAGAAGTAATCATTTCTGGCTCTACTTCAGGGCGTTTGTATTCTTGTGACTCGTATACTGCTTTAACTCCTTGTAGTTTCGCGATTTTCTTAACGTCGCCAGCTTTGACTTCAAGAGAGAACCCGTTGAATACAGTCGTGAATGATTGTTTCACGTCAAAGTCGCCAATTGCTAACTTCATAGCTGCCTGAACAGAAGCTTGTTGTTTTTCAACAGCTGCCTCAGCAGAAGCTTTAGAAGATGTGGAAAGATCTTTATAGCTGAGCCCCTGAGCTGTTGCTTCAGAGATCGCTGGTGCCTTGTCTAATTCGACAATCACGCGGACGATTTCTTTAACGTCAGCAGGTTGCTCGAATTTTGCAGGAATTTTAGGTAGTGCTTTTTGCGGAGTTGCCAATGGCGCGACGGATTTGCTGTTAGGTAGTTTGCTGTCGACAGTTTCAGCTTGTGCAACTGGCAGACCAGTCAATGCTGTCGAGGCTGCTAATGTTGAGGCCATGGTCATTAGCAAGGCTTTTTTCTTTTTACTCACTCATGTTCCCCCTAGTCAATTTTTTGTTCCGCTATTCTAGGTTTCAAAATAGTCCAACAATTCATAATTTACCATAATGACGCTAGATTGCAATATAAAGTTAATTAAATTAAACAAAATAGGCCTGTGTTTTCTGAATTTTAAGTCTAATGGCACAGCTTATTTAAATATGTAGCAGGTGGATGTAAATGGTTTGAGAAAATTCCGTAAGGAAATTGTAAGATTTTAAATAGTGAAGGTATGAGAGGTTTTAGATTTTAGAACACCGAAGGTGTGCAATGCACACAATCTAGTGAAAGAAAGTAAGCTAGGCTTAAATCGTGCTTGACTTGGCGCCCCGCAATGTTAAATGGCATACTGAGAGCGCTTGGAAAAGACACGCTTATTTGTGGGAGCGGCCATAAGAATCCTCGCGGCATACCAAAGCTGATCTAGTTTCACCGGCTAGAAACCCACTCGAAAATCGGCCACACCCAATGAGGCAAAGAACGCCTCATCGGGTCCGTCCAATTCCTGAGAAGTTTCTGACCAAGCCGGTTCCACTTTTCCTAGCGCTTTGGCCTCCGCTGCGGGTTCTTCAAACCACTCTGATACCACGGAACGCGTATCTTTTCCTTCACCCTCTCCTATTCTAAATAATTCAACTTTGATTATAAGAGAAAGAAGAATAGATTTTCCCCGAAAAATCATTTCCCTCCTAGTTCTTTATCTACTTAAAATTACCGATTCCACTTTCCATATAAGCGAAGAAGCGTGCCGTAGATCTTGGTGCTGTTTCCCGAAGGATCAGGTCGATGCCGGATATCACCCGTGTCGATTCCTTGCGAATCGACTGGGAAGATTCGGCGCGGCCCTTCTGGAAACAGCACCAAGTCACGCACGATTCAAGCGTTAAAAAGCCGATAATTATTTCTTATAAAAAAAAGCATCAGGTAGGTGCCCGATGCTTGGTAAGTCATATTTGTTTAATAATCAGCCACCGGTGACTTGGCTCAAAAGTTCAGAACGGCGCTCCGCTTTACGCGCTTTGTAAGCTGATTCGTAAGCACTTGCTTGTGATTTCGTGAAGCCATTCGCAACAAATGCGTTTTGAACTACAGCAAGGGTCGAATAAAAGGCGGCATCTGTGGCTGCTTCTAAATTTGAAGCTGCAGAAGAATACTTACGGTAGAAGTAGCCATAATCAATACTTTCCCCGCTCGCTTTTTGCTCCACATATTCCGCTTTCGCACGAGAAACTAGAGCTGCTAAGCGCCCTTCTGCTTGTGCTTCTAGTCCCGCAAATACTGGATCATACTTCGCTTTAATCTCAGCTATCGTCAAAGTGGTAGCTTTACCTTCATTCGAAGAATCGGACTCTGATCCACTTGATCCACCCGAGCTACCCGATGAAGATGAACTAGATCCAGATTTGGAACTCCCTTCGCTACTGGAAGATGAAGCGTTGTTCTTTCCTGAACTTGTAGAATTATTGTTTGCAGAAACACTAGCGTCGCCGTTATCCTCGTCTTCGGTTGAAGATGAACTGCCATTAGAAACATTCCTAGTCGCAGTGGTATCTGCAGTGGATGGTGCTACAGTTTCACTAATAATGTTACCTTCCGCGTCTTTTTCTACTACATTTCCATCTTCATCGATTTCAAGAGTGCCCCCTTCAGGAAGTTGGATCACATAAGAGGCGCGAACAATTTCTTCAACTTGAGAATCGGCAACATCATATTCTTTAAACTTGGCAACATACAGCAAATAGCCTCCTATAAGAAGAACGAAGCTTCCTATAAGAAGTGCTGCGATTTTCAATACTTTTTTCATGGTCGTCTCCTTCTACTACAATGATTTCTCTGAACCGTAGTGTATAGAGGCACTTTTTAAACACAATCAGTAGTCTCCGGCCTTCGTATAAAAAGACCCCAGCCTTAGGGGCCAGGGTATTCAGATATTATTGGAACGAGTCAAACTTGAACGTATACTCGATCACGTTATCAAAGTTATCTGTGATTGTAAATGTCAGTTCTTTATCGACAAGGTCTGTCGCTGGAGAGTCTTCAGTTAATCCTAATTCAGCAATCACTGTTGCACGTGCTACTGATGGAGAGACTGAAGTTAAATCTACAGTAGAGTCACCTGCGAAAGCTGTTTGCAAGTCGCTATAAGGAATCATCGAGAACAAACCTGTGTTTGCGATATCGCGCAATTGAAGTGGGCGACTTTCTGCTGCCGGTACATAAGTATCAAAAATGGTAATTGTCACTTCATTAGTTTCCGGATTAAATACAGCTTTTACAGGAATGCCAGCAGAGTTATTGAACTCTTCGATTCCCATTGCAAGTTGTGTATCTACTTTTAATTCCACATCTGCCTCTTCTGCATTTACGACGAATGACGCCATTGCATCACGACGTACGAATGCGTTTGGAGAATACGTTGTTTTTGTAGTACCAGCTGTTACATCGTAGAAGTACAAGCCTTGTACATAAGAGAAGTACCAACTAGTTGAAGCTACATCCGTAAATGGAAGTTGTGTAGTGCTCGGCGCATATAAGTTATATGCGAAAGTTAAAATAGAAGCCATTTGAGAACGAGTCAATTTGTCGTTTGGACCAAATTTACCGTTGCCATATCCGTTAAGAATTCCAAGCTCAGTAAGCGCAGCTACTTCATCATAGTACCATGCACCCTTTTTAAGATCTGTGAATTCTGGGTCTGCATACTCCGAAGTGTCCAGTTGTAAAGCTTTAGCAAGGATTACTGATGCCTCTGCACGTGTTAAATGGCCAGCTGGACGGTATGTACCATCTGGGTAACCAGTTACGATGTCACGACCTGCTAGGTTGTAAATTTCATCGTAGTGAACATTTGTTTTTGGAACATCACTAAATGTTGACCCGTTCGCTGAAGCCGTTGTTGCAAACATACTAGATGCGAGTACTACTGCTAAAGCAGTTTTTGTGACTTTTTTAGTATAAAATTTCAATTAAGTTTCCTCCTCTAGGCTAATTTAATTACATTTTCATAGTACCATACTCATTTGGTAGATAGTAGGAAATTTTAGAAATTTATGAATATAACTAAACCCGTACTGACTAGAGTACGGGTTGCCAAAGGTTTATTTATTTTTAAATTCTACTGTGTATTCAAACGTTTCGCCATTGCGACCTTCGTATACGAAAGTGATAGACTTTCCACCTAAGTCATTTAGATCTGACTCATAAGTCACACCTAGGTAATCAATGATGTAATCGTATGCGTCGTTATAATCTGCAGCAGTCAAGTCAAAGTCAGTGCCTTTGATATAGGATGCTTGGACTTGGTAACCTGGCAAGATGAAGAAGAACAAGTCTGTCTCATAGAGCTTGTCTACCATTTTACGAGTAGCTGCGATGTTGACTGTCATTGTGTTTGTATTTAGGTTTAGTGACGTTTTTGCTGGGTTTGTGCTGTCATCATTGTACATTTCTGACCAGAAAGGCATCAGCTCTTCAGCTTTCGCTTCTTCCGATACCATTTCTGAGTTCACTACGAATGATGCCATTGCATCACGACGAACGAAGTCGTTTGGCGCATATTTCGTTTTTGAAACTCCAGAAGTCACGTTAAAGTAGTAAAGTGCTTGTACATATTCGTCATACCAAGAACCTGCGACTACGTCTGTGAACGGTGTGTCGATATAGTCAGCTGTGTAAAGACCGTAAGCAGCTGTTAAAATCGATGCCATTTGAGCACGAGTCAATTTGTCGTTCGGTCCAAATTTACCTGTGTTGTAGCCACTGATGATGCCCCACTCTGTAAGAGCTGCGACTTCTTCATAGTACCAAGAACCTTTTTTCACATCTGGGAATCCTGGATCCGAAACGCCAGCTGTGTCTAGTTCAAGTGCATTTGTTAAGATGACGGCTGCTTCTGCACGAGTCAAAAGACGAGCTGGTTGGTACGTGCCATCTGGGTAACCTGTGATCACTGCGCGGTCAGCAAGGTTGTAGATGTTGTCATAGTGGACGTTAGTAGATGGGACATCTGTGAATTCGATGCCTTTTGCAGAGGCTGTTGTTGCCCATGCGCCTGAAAGTAGTGCTGCCGCAAGTGCAACGTTTGTAGCTTTTTTCATTGAAGCTTTCATGTGTGTGGATTCTCCTTAAGATGTGATGGTTCAAACAAAAATTATTGTAGCATAGTGCTAAAGTTCCCCATAGATGTGAAATACCTATGTTTTTATTAAAAAAGCTACCGTTACAGCATTGAAAACTGATAATTTAGTAAGATTTTGCTAGGTATGGAATCTTCTTTTCGCTCAGATCACGCCTGACTTGGGGCTGTTTCCAAGTTTACGACCTTCATCTGGCTGTTTGTGCTTTTAGCTCGCGCTCGTTTGAGCCCTAATTTGATCGTTTGTTCCCTTAGCTTCTCTGTTTGTTCCGTTTGTATTTTGAACATAGAAAAAACACCGGCCAAGGCCGGTGTATGTAATTTGATTTAAGGAGTTTCGTTAATGAACGTGACCGTGTATTCGAACTCTTCGCCATAAGCGCCTTTAAAGACTAAGGTGATGTACTTGCCGCTTAGCTCGTTGGCATCCGCTTCGAACTCAGCCCCCAGTTGGTCAAGAATGTAGAAGAAGCTCCCGTCCCCTCTAGTGAGTTCCGCAACGTTGACGGTCTGCCCTTTAACATAGACTTCTTCAGTTTGCTCGATTGGCAAAAGCGTATAGAACACTTCATACATATCAGAGGATTCAAGATTTCTGTCCGTTGGAGCAATCGTCACATGGATCAAGTTTTGGTCCGTGTCTACTGTGGCCGTGTAAACATCTCCAGGATTTGTATTGTTGTATTCGCTGACGCGAGTTGCCATCCACTCTTCTGCCTTCTCTTCTTCAAAGACTTTTTCAGCGTTCACTACAAATGACGCCATCTCGTCTCGACGTACGAGGGCTTTTGGTGCAAATTTTGTGGCAGACGCTCCTGCTGTCACATCGAAACGGTAAAGGCCTTGCACTGCTTCGTCATACCAAGCCCCTGCTTGGACATCTGTAAAAGGAATGTCGATTTCAGAAGCCGCATAGAGTTCATAAGCATTTGCCAGAATAGTTGCCATCTGTGCACGGGTCAAGTTGTCGTTGGGACCGAAATTCCCGTTTTCATATCCCGAGATGATCTCATTCTGCACAAGGGCATTGATGTCATCCATGTACCAAGAATCTTGCTTCACATCAGGAAAAAATGAACGTCTGTGGTCTTCCGTTTTCAGTCCAAGTGCTTTCACCAAGAGGACGGCTGCTTCTGCACGAGTCAAGTTTTTGGCTGGTTGATACGTACCGTCTGGATAGCCCGAAATGATGTCTCTGTTTGCTAAGTTGTAGATGTTGTCGTAGTGGACGTTAGTTTTGGGAACGTCCGTGAATGATGCGCTTTGTGCTGAAGCAGTTGGGACAAGTCCTGTAGTTAAAACTGCTGTTGCGAGTGCGAGTCCCGCTGCTTTTTTGATGGATGGTTTCATTAATGGTTGCTCCTTTGAAATGCTCGTTTTGGTGAAGCGTTAGTTGTCTTCGTTCTGGTAAATGATCGTGTATTCGAACTCTTCGCCGTACACACCGACAAACACGAGTGTTAAAGATTTGCCTCCGAGGTCGTTGACGTCAGACTGGAATGCGACTTCGAGCTGTTCCATGAGATAGTCGTATAATTCGCTATCCATATCAAGTGTTGTCAGATCTACTGACTGTCCTTTGACGTAAACTTCTTGCATCTCGAAGATTGGCAACAGTAAGCCTGCCACTGCGGCAAGATAGGTGTCTTCAATTTCTAGCGGCGATTGTGGGATGGTTACGAGAATCTGATTGGTGTCCACATCGGCAGCCACTTGTGATTTGTATCCTTCAAGGGCATTGTAGAAGCCGACGCTGTAGTCCATCCATTCTTCCGCAATGTCTTCTTCAGGCACAGACTCGGCATTGACGACGAACGAAGCCATCGTGTCGCGACGGACGAACTCGTTTGGCTCGAACTTTGAAGGAGTGAGACCCGCTGTCACTTCGAAACGGTAGAGCTCCTGCACTGACATGTCGTACCAAGAATCTTCTATGACATCCGTGAACGGAAGGTCGACTTCGTTGAAAATCTCCAAGTCGTAAGCTGCACTTAAGATTGTGGCCATTTGAGCGCGAGTGAGCTTTTCATTCGGTTTGAATTTTCCGTTCGGATAGCCAGTAATGATCCCGTAATCAGCAAGTGTTGTCACTTCGTCGGCATACCAAGCATCTGGATTCACATCCCAGAAGGCACGTTCTGTAACGTTTGAAGTATCCAAGTTTAAGGCGTTTGATAAGATGACGGCTGCTTCTGCACGGGTCAAGTGACGAGCTGGTTGGTAGGTACCGTCTGGATAGCCCGAGATCACGGCGCGCTCTGCCAAGTTGTAGATGTTGTCGTAGTGGACGTTGGTTTCAGGTACGTCTGTAAACTCGATTCCGTTTGCTGAAGCTGTTGGTGCCAGAGCGCTTGCTAGCACGGCTGTTACCAGTACTGTTTTTGTAGCTTGTTTGAGCTTGTTTGTCATTGGATGTGGCTCCTTTTTTATGTAGCATATCGTGCAAGTTGCACGTGAATTCCTTGAATCGTTTTTGATTCTTACTTTTTTGGAAAAGTTGCCATAAATATCCTTGCATTTTGAGCATAGCACATGGGGTTTTTGTTGAATAGATGCTCTCTGCTACTTTTCAATTGTATAAGTACTTCTTTTTAGGGAGAGGATGCCGCTATAATCGTGCCTGACTTGTCTAAATAGGTTGTTTGAAATGGCATGCTGAGAGCGCTCGGAAAAGACACGCTTATCTGTGGGAGTGGCCATCAAAATCCTCGCGGCATACCAAAGCGGATCTAGTTCCACCGGCTAGAAACCCCCTCAAAAATCAGCCACACCCAATGAGGCAAAGAACGCCTCACCGGGTCCGTCCGATTCCCGAGAAGTTTCTGACCAAGCCGGTTCCACTTTTCATAGCGCTTTGGCCTCCGCTGCGGGTTCTTCAAACCACTCTGATACCACGGAACGCGTATCTTTTCCTTCACCCTCTCACATAATGACAGCTTCAAGGAATGTTGCGAAAAAAGCGTGCCGTAGATCTTGGGGCTGTTTCCTGCAGGATCAGGTCGATGCCGGATATCACCCGTGTCGCTTTACCCGTAAAGCGATTGGGAAGATTCGGCGCGGCCCTTTTGGAAACAGCCCCAAGTCAGGCACGAATTAAGTGGTAAGCATCATTCTTTCAACAAAAAGCACCAGCCGAAGCCAGTGCTTAAAATCTAAATCATGGAGTTTGGTTTGCGAATGTGATCGTGTATTCGAAAGTTGAGCCGTCATAACCTTCTAGCACGAATGTCACTTGCTTGCCTTCGACATCATTTAGGTCAGCCGTCTTGTCGACACCTAAAGCATTGAAGATTTCTTGTTCTGCAAGCTCTCTTTCTCCCATTGTCAATTCGTAATCAGAGCCTTTTACTTTAGCTGAGTAGAAATCGTAAAACGGAATCAAGCTGAAGAATGTACCCGATGTGTTTAGGAAATCTGCGGTCTTAGCTGTGTCCGCAATACCTACCATGATTGTGTTCGTCTCAGAGTCCCATCCAGCTTGAAGAGTTTTGTCACCTTCACTGTTGAATACTTCTAAATAAAGAGGCAACCACTCTTCGTACTTCGCTTCTTCCGGAACCTCTTCTGCGTTCACTACGAATGAAGCCATCGCATCACGACGAACGAAATCGTTTGGACCGTACTTTGTTGCTGAGATTCCTGAAGTGACTCCGAAGAAGTACAGATTCTGAACGTATGCATCGTACCAAGAACCAGGTTTTACATCTTTAAATGGAGTTTCTTTTTCTTCTAATGTGTACAGATTGTATGCCATTGAAAGTAATACAGCCATCTGCGCACGTGTTAATTTATCGTTTGGTCCGAAGTTGCCGTTGTCGTATCCACTAATCACACCATACTCTACTAGTGCAGCGACTTCATCGAAATAATAAGCACCTTTTTTCACATCAGGAAATCCTGGATCTGCTGCTTCAGAAGTGTCTAAACCTAAAGCGTTAGTCAAGATGACAGCCGCTTCTGCACGAGTTAAGTGACGAGCAGGTTGGTAAGTACCATCTGGATAACCAGATACTACACCACGACCTGCTAGGTTGTAGATGTTGTCATAGTGGACGTTTGTTTCTGGAACATCTGTAAATTCCGGCATATCTGCAGATACTGTTGTTGCGAATGGACTTGTTAGTAGTGCTGTAGCTAGTGCTACCTTTGTTGCTTTTTTAATTGAAACTTTCATGTAAACTGATTCCCCTAACTGTGTATTTGGTAGTGCCTTTTCCCCGATGTTACCGCTTACTATTTATTACTCATTATGGAAACAGGACCATAATTTCCTTACTTCTGAAGAATATCATATTGAATTGTGTTTGTATACTGAAAACTGTAATATTTGTAATATTTGTTACATTAATGACTTATTAATGGTTTCTCTACCCATTTGACGTATAATTTTTGAAGAAGTTCCAGGATATGAAAAAAAGCATCGGCTTATGAGCCGATGCTTGGGTGTGTCTATTAATCTGCTGCGTAAAAACGCTTGTAGCTATCAAAATGCTTCTTCCAATACGAGTCGTTCAAGCTAGTAATGGTGATGCCTTTGCTTCCCGCGTGGATGAACTGATTGTTGCCGATATAGATCCCCAGATGTGAGATGCCTGAAGTGTATGTATTCGCAAAGAACACGAGATCTCCGACTTGTGGTGCGTCCAAATAATATGACCGTGCATCCATCCCTTTCGAATTGGTCCGAGGGATTGGAATTCCTGCTTGCTGGTACACATAATAGATGAATCCAGAACAATCGAAGCCTGCAGGTGTCGAGCCCCCCCATAAGTAAGGAACGCCTACCATCGATGTGGCAATCGCAACAATCTTTTCAGCTTGTGCTGCGTCCACTGGTGGTTTGGCCGGCTCTGGTGGTTTCGTTGGTGACGGATTTGCGACAGGTTGCGTCGGTGCTGCCGCTGCGCCACCTATTGTAAGTTTCTGTCCGACAAAGATGACGTCAGAAGTGAGCTTGTTCCACTCTTTGATGTTCGCAACCGTGGTCTTGAACTTCACGGCAATCTTCGACAGCGAGTCTCCGGAAACTACTGTATATGTAGTCGTTGTTGCAGGAGCTGGCTGAGTTGGTTGTGTTGGTTGTGTCGGTTGTGTCGGTTGTGTCGGTTGAGATGGCTGGCTTGGTGTCGCTTGTTTCCCGTTGATTTTTAGCTTTTGTCCTACAAAGATCAAGTCCGATTTTAGATTGTTCCACTTTTTGATGTCCGCCACTGAAACTTTGAACTTACTACCAATCTTTGAGAGCGAGTCTCCTGACACTACTGTATATGTTGTTGTCGCTGGAGCCGGCTGTGTTGGTTGTGTTGGCTGAGCCGGTTGCGTTGGTTGTGTTGGCTGAGCCGGTTGCGTTGGTTGTGCAGGTGTTGCAGCAGTTCCGTTGATGGTCAGTTTTTGTCCAACAAAGATCAAATCCGATTTTAAGTTGTTCCACTTTTTCAAGTTGTCTACCGATACTTTGTGCTGTGCTCCAATTTTAGAAAGGGAGTCACCTGACTGGACTGTGTAAGTCGTTACTGACGTGCTTGGTGCCGGTGTCGAAGGTTTCGTTGCTGGTTTTGGTGTTGGTGTAGTCGTGTTTGCAACTTTTAGCGTTTGCTGCGGATAGATCACAGTGCTCGTTAAGTTGTTCCACTGAACGATTTGATCGACTGTGACTTTATGGGCATTGGCTACTTTCCACAGTGAGTCACCGGGTTGTACCTGGTAGTTGCTAGCTTCCGCTTCTTGTGCGTAGAGCATTAGGGCTAAGGCTGCGCTGCCCAGGACTGCGTACCTGCTTTTTCTCACTCAATTCCCTCGCTTTCGTAACATCGATGCTTCCATTATAGTTTTCTGACAATAATTAAGCAATAAAATTTTTATCAAACAAAAAAAAGAAGCCAGAAAATTAGCTTCCAGAGAAGTCATAAATGAGCCAGAAAAAAAGAACCTGCTAAAAGCAGGCTCTAAAAGAATAGTTTATTGAAGTGTATTGATCCGGTAATCGCCGAACTCGTCGATGACCACTTCCATCGTGAACGTTCGCTGGTAAAGTGTTGGTTCTTCTGTAGATGTGTCCGCAACGATGATATCAAACACCACGGTGCTGCTCGTGTCTCCGATATCGATTGACTGAATGACTGGTGATCGGTATTCAAGTGCAGTCACTTTGCTTAGGATGTCTGCACGGTATGGTGGGACAATCGAGTCCGCCATTTCTTGTGACTTAAAGAAGTAGTTGTAGTAGGTCAAACTTTCGTCCGTTAAATAGTAGAACAAGGCTTCGTTGAACCCGAAGACATATTGTGTCAAGTACTCTTCAGTGAACGGAATCGGTTCGACGACTGGCTCTTCTGGCTTAAAGGCATCTTCGCCTTTAGCGTCTGCTTCTGAGATATACTGTGCAGCCAGACCCGTTACTAGATGGATCGGCATCGCATAGCCGATGGCTGGGTTCTCTGTTTGAACAATCGAGTTGATGCCAATCACGGCTCCAGTCTTGTTGGAGAACAGCGGACCGCCACTAGAACCCGGTTCGATTTGAGCGTTCATTTCGTAGAGCTGGTCGTACAAGTAGCCGTTGTCGATGGTGACGCTGGTCGCTGTGATTTCACCGGTCGTTGCGACATTCGGCTTGTTGCGCGGACTTCCGATAGCTGTGACGGCGTCTCCAACAGCAGCCATGGCAGATGCCATTTTGAGTGGCTCTTTTCCAGCAAGCTGTGGGACTCGAACTACGGCGAAGTCGACGGATTGCGATTTGCCGATGACGTAGCCTGTGAAGGTCTGTCCGTTTGAGTTGACGACGCTGATTTCTTTGGAGTCTTGCACGACGTGTGCATTCGTCACAAGGTCACCTTTTGTGTTGTACAGGAAAGCAGACCCTTGGGCTTCTGCTGAGTAGAGAGTGTAGACAGCGGCTGTTGCGTTTGCAAGAACTAGAGAGGCTTCGTTCTCTTTTTCCGTCTCGTTTGCTTTTTCCGTGTCGACGACCACTTCGACTTCCGTGACCGACTCGTACTCCGTATCTTCTTCTTCTGCCGGCTCCTCTGCTACAGGTTCAGAGGGCTCTTCCTCGGTCTGCTCCGGCTCCTCGACTTCAGTTTCGTCGGACTCTTCAATTGGTTGTTCTGGTGTCGGGGCGACGATTTCGTTTTCGACTTCTTGTTCTGGCAGTATAAACGACTGCACGAGCAGGTAGCCGATGACGAGGATGAGTGGCAAGATCAGTAACGGAATGAACCGTTTTGCGAAGCGTTTCTTTCGCTGGGTGCGGCGTCGGGTCATGGGACGGTCTCCTTTATCTGGTGTCATTAGTGTATTGGACGTCGCGTGGACGTAAAATGTTTCAGTATGACACTCATTATAGCACAGGAGGCTCTAGTTTATGAGACACGAAGGTAGGCAATTGTTGGGGGAGTCAATAGTTGGTGGGGGATGACGAAGAAAGTGGGTTTGATGCAGAACAAACAGCGCCTCTTGCAGATGAAACACAGCTTGATGAAGAACAAACACCGCTCCCTTGCACAAGAACGCCCGCTCACCCGCTCGCCCCCTCCAGACCACACAAAAACCCCCTCGCCACTAAAGGCGAAGGGGTTCGGACTAGTACTTATCGTGCTTCGTAGTATTTCACGTAAGGAGCAAACATCGAGATGATGCGAGCTGCTTCCGCACGAGTTGTTGTAGCACCTGGTTTGAATGTACCGTTCGGATATCCAGAGATGATTCCGTTAGCATACATGTTCCAGATAGCGTCAAGCTCTACTTCTGGTAAATGGCTCACGTCAGAGAAAGGATATTCTACAACTTCTTCTGCTGAGTCAAAGTAACCCGTTGTGAATACATTGTCTACCATCAATGCGAAGTGAGAACGCTTGATGAATGCACGTGGGCTGAATGTTGTTTCAGTTGTACCGTTGATTAGGCCGGCCGCATACAATGCATGAATCTCGTTTTGACGAGCTACTGGTAGGTCTGCGATATCCGTGAATGGTGCTTTGTCTTCTTCAGCAATGTCTTCTGTTGGAAGGTCAAGTAGACGAACCATCATAGACGCTAACTGCCAACGTGGCAATGTGTTGTCTGGTGAGAATGTGTTTGTAGTCGTACCTGTCATGACGTTACGTGAGAACAAGTCGTTCACGTATGGGTATTCCCAGTCAAGAAGGTTAACGTCCGTATAAGGAAGAACAGTTGTAATACGCCCTTCCATTAACGGCCAAACCATATCAAGAGATGTTACATAATCGATGAACATTTCATAATCAACGAATCCTGGCTCAGAAACGCGGCCATCTTCATATGCTTCACCGAAAGATGTGAATCCATCTTTACCAGTTGCGATGTATGTGTTCGTTGCTACTTTGTAATTTTCGTCTTCAGAGATTGGTAGACGTCCGTCTTCAGTTACAACGTTCGCATCGACAACGCGTTCGCCTACTGGTTTTGAAGGATCGAATACGAACTCAAGACCTGATACATGTAGGAATGAACCTAATTCAGATGGGTAGCTGCTTACAGACACTTCAAGAGCTGCAAGTAGTTCAGCACCCGTTAAGTCCATGATTGCTAATGAGTTTCCGAAAGGCATTACAGAAAGAACTTCACCATAAGTGATGTCGCCAACGTCGATAGAGCTACGGATACCTCCGCCGTTTTGTACAGCGATCACTGTTTCTGGATCGATTTCTTGAGCTTTTGAAAGCATTCCGTCAACAATTAAGTTACCAAGGTTTGTTTCAGATGTACGAACGCCACCCATATCACGAGTACCGTTTAAGAAGACTTCTGCGTAAGCACCGATTGACTCAGCACCTTTAGCATCAACGATTTCTTTGTAAGGAGCAAGGATTTCAACAGCTGCTGGGTCTGCTACTGCATCTGCAACTTTGTGGTGTTCGCCAACATGAGATGTGATGACACCCATGTCATCAAATGTTACGTCTAATTCACCAAGTAATGAACCGTTCGAACCTGCTTGAACGATGACTACTGGGTCACCAGATTCTTCATTTGTCAGCATAGTTGGTGGCATTAAAGCTGTGTGACTGTGACCGCCAACGACTACGTCAATTCCCGCTACAGACTGAGCAAGTAAGATATCGTTGTCCCAAACAGCAGAGTCATTGTAACCAAGGTGTGTTACGGCAACGATTTTGTTAACGCCAGCAGTTTCAAACGCTGCTACTGCTTCTTCTGCAGCTGCGATGTAATCTGTGATGTCAACAGCTTCTGTGCTTGAGATGTTGATTGTCTCTTCAGTTGTTAGACCGAAGATCCCGACTTTTTCGCCGTCGATTTCTTTGATCATTCCGTTGTAGATTTGGCCCTCTTCTGCCATATCTGTGTAAGTGTCATTTTGAAGACCGTCAAACTTCGCATCTCCAGAGAAGTCTACGTTAGCTGAAACGAATGGGAAGTCAGCTCCTGCCACGAAGTCCGCAAGTGCTTGGTGCCCGTCTTCTGATAAACCTAGATCAAATTCGTGGTTACCGAAAGTCATTGCATCGTAGCCCATGTAGTTCATAAGCTCTAAGTCCGCTTGACCACCGAACTCGTTGAAGTAAAGGGATCCTGAGAATACGTCCCCAGCATCTAGAAGTAGGCTGTTTTCATTTCCTGCTTCAGCACGTAATTCTTGTACTAGAGTAGCACGTTTTGGCGCATCTTTAAGAGCTGCGTGCGTGTCATTCGTATGAAGAATTGTCAATGAGAAATCTGCGCCGTTTGCTTCAGTTGAAATTGGAGCGTTAATTCCAATGACGCCCATTGCTAATGCTGCAGCAACGCTTGCTTTGACCATTTTGTAGCTTTTCATTCGACACCATCCTTGTGAGTTTTTTGTGACCGCGCTTATTTTATGTATGAGAAAAGAACCGGGTTGTAAGCGCAATCATGCACAGATAAGTATAGCAATCTTTCAATCTGTAGACAACATTCTATTCAGAAAATTACCAACTTAACAAATCCTTTATAAAATTTATGCACGCTTTACACTTTTATAGGGAATTTGGCGGTCTTTGCGAAGGTCGTTCACTTTTTGCTAAACTAGAGCTATTCTAGGAAAAGCTGGTGACTTGGTATGCAATTGAAACGACCTTTTTTAAGTGAGGTCCAGTGGGCTCGAGCACTCGCATTGTTTGCTGTGTTGTTTGTGCATTCGACGTCTACAGGGATGGGGGCTTCCGCTCCGTTCTCGCTTCCTTATACAGGCTATAGTATTTTAAACATTGCTGGAAAGATCGGGACGTCGACTTTCATCTTTCTGAGCAGTTTCATCTTATTCTATACGTATTACCCACGAGAGTTCACGACGAAGCTGTTCACGAGCTTCTATAAGAACCGCTTGTTATACATCTTGGTTCCGTACATCGTGTTCTCTATTTTCTACTTTGCACTTCGCTATGACATCAATGGATTTCAACTAACGTGGCCGGAAATCATTGCGAAGTTCACAGATGAGTTGTTGTCGGGGAATGCTTACACGCATTTGTATTTTGTATATGTCAGTGTGCAGTTCTATCTGATGTTCCCGATTTTCTTGTATCTGTTCAAACGATTTGAATGGCTTCGCAAGTGGGCATTGCCTCTTGGGATTGTGATTCAGTGGGTGTGGGTGCTGGCAAACACTCATTATTTCCAGGTGGATGAGAAGGGCTCGGTGTCTCTTTCGTACTTCATGTTCTACTTTATGGGGGCGTTCCTCGGAGTGTATTATGAGTCGTTCGTTGCGTGGTTAAAAGATGCACGGCGCAGCCGCGGTGTGTTGATCAGCGTTGTGGCTTTGTATCTCGTGATGACGGTCTCCTACTATTATGTGACGGTGATGGCGCGGACAGGCATGAAGTTTTATCCTTCGTGGGTCCATGAGCTGACGTGGAGTACGATGGCTTTGACTGCCGGGTTCTTGATTTTTGTGGTGGCACATGCGTTGAAGCGCTTCAATGTGCCTCGTTTCAAAGCGACGCTTGTTGAGATTGGTGCGGTGTCGTTTGGGATCTACTTGATTCACCCTTACTTGCTGTACTGGATGCGCGAGTGGTTGCCAGGTGGCGCGCCGCTTGTGTTCCACGGCTGGCAAGTACTGACGTTCTTCGTGGTGTTCTTCGGTAGCTGGCTGATTGTCCGTCTGGTGTACGACTTTGTGCCGGCTAGTTGGATCATTTTTGGTAAGGGGAATAAGGTGTGGGGCTGGAAGGGCCGTGTGAAGAAAGAACCTCGAGTTATTTAAATTGTGTGATGGCCGATTCGCCTTTGGGCGGATCGGTTTTTGTATCTCAAGGTCTTTGGTGTGTTAGGGGCTTACTAGTAAGGTCTTTTGTGTCTCAAGGGCTTTTCTAGAAAGGGCTTTTGTGTCTTAAGGGCTTTTCTAGAAAGGGCGGTTTTGAGGTATTCAGTTAGTTTGGGTGGAGGTAGAATTAGGAAATCAGAAAAATCGCGACCGTTGATAGCTCCCTGATTATGAATCGTCGGCAGATACTCCGTTTACGGAGGCAGTTGGTTGATTTACGTCGGCAGATTGCTCATTTACATCGAGACGCTCCTGCCAGGTTTTAGTACCGTCGGCAGATTGTTGATTTACGAAGGCAGTTGCTCGTTTTACGTCGGCAGATGCTTTATTTGCGTCGAGACGTCATTCTTCTCCAAAACTTCTTCGCAAAACAAAAGCAAGGGCGCGGCCCTTGCTTTTAATGTGTCTGGATATAGTCGATGACTTGGCGTGCTGTGTCGTTCGCTCGTTCGATGTGAGGTGCGACAGTTGCTTGCAAGTGAGCGGCACGGTCTTTGATAGACTCAAGCTGCTCGTTCGCTTCGCGGTAAAGGTCGTCCGCCGTCCAATCGTTCTGTTCGACGTGGCCGATTACCGGCTGGTCCGCAAGCTGTGCGAAGGCATCGATTTTTGGATCGTATGAAAGTGCGATGAACGGTGTGTTGCCAGCTGCTGCGAAGATCAATGCATGCAGGCGCATTCCGATCAGCAAATCTGCATCTCGGATGACGGCCATCTTGTTTTCGATGGATGCGTCATAAGGTGAGATGTGGACAAAGTTTTGGTTCTTCATCTTGCTGCGAAGCTCTTGAGACGTCTCGTCGTCATGCTTCCCGTGCATCGGCACGAGCACAATCGTGTTGTTTTCAGCTGCCAAACGATCGAGCGCTTCAGCGAGTTTCGGCATGAAGGCCTTACTATTCGCCCAGTCGCGGACGGAAACTGCGATTACCTTCTTCACTTTCTTCACCTTGAAAAGGTTTGTGAAGCCAGACGGATTAATTCCAAGCACAGGGTCTGGAACAATCGAAATGTCTTTTTTGATGCCAAGCTTCGTCAGCAAGTTCTTGGAATCTTGGTCGCGAACGGCCACTAGCGACGCGTGCTTTAAGACCCATTTCATCATCAGCTTGTTTTGGGGTTGTCTGACCGGACCCATGCCTTGTGCGTAGACGAAGAATGGCGTGCCCGAAGCTTTCGCCATTCCCATTACCGCTAAGTAATACGGGATCGTCTTCCAGCTCGTCTGATCCTGCAGCAAGCTTCCCCCACCACTGATCAAACCGTCTGCATTCTTGATGACTTCGTGTACTTCTTGAAGCTTCCAACGGTTGACGGCATTGACTTTATAGGTCTTTGCCGTTTTCGTTGGTTGGTTGGAGAGCACGGTGATGTCGACATCTGGCTGCTCTTTGCGCAGCGCATGAATGATGGCGTAAAGGATGGCTTCATCGCCCACATTATCGAATCCGTAATATCCGGATAACACTAGTTTCAACATACCCACCTCTTTCGATCCCATTCGCGAAGAATGACCTTTTTCAAATACTCATAAATTACGATGAACACAAGACCAATCAAGAAGCCGAGGACGACACTGTAGCTTGTGCGCAGTAACGACACCGACAACGGAATATGGAAATGTGTGAATGTGTTCATGATAGATAACACGCCAATGACGGCTGGTATTAATAGATAGTAGCTTGTCTTCACATGTGTCTTCGCAACATGCAGAGCGAGCACTAGAAGCGGCAAGCCGATTAAGAATTCTTTTGTTCGTGGACGGATGTATAGGACTTGTTCTAGCCACAAACGGAATTCGAGTTCATAAGGGATGACTACACCTTGGTTCCCTCCACGACCCAAATAGAAGATTGCGAAAAGCCCAATAGCGCCTAAAGCAATCACATGCCAGTAAGCGATGGATGACTTCAAAATCTTACCGATGTTCTTCCACGACAATACCAATAGTTTGGAGATGCTCTCCCAAAGTGTATAAATAGCTAGGAACGCGATTGGCACTGAATACACAAGATTTACTCCTTTAAAGTGGTTGATCCCTAAGAAGTAATCATTTCCGTGCATCAACACGACAACAAACCATACACCTAGCATAACGGTTGCAATTGTCGCTGCATAGGATTTTATTAGATAGCCTTTTTTAGATGGATCTCTAGGCAATAACACAGCGGCGATTGGAGCTGCGATGGCTAGACCCAAGACTAATGCTTTGAGTAAAATACCTACTCCAGTTATTAAATAAACTAAAGCAATCAATGAGAGTCCAGCCAATCCGATATAAGTCAACTTACGACGTTTGAACACGACCTCCGCTGCGAATCCTAAGAACGCAACTAGACCAATCAGTCCCACGATTTTCTGCCAAAATGGCTGTTCCACTTTGTCTAACGTAATAGCTTGACCACGTGTGAACGCTCCTGGCAATGTCGCTTCGAGTTCATTATTAAACTTCTCTAACGCTGTCATGGCTTCTTCATAATCTTTAATCTCTAGATTGACAAAAGCCATTCGGATGTTGCGTTCTTTGAATGCTCGAACATAGACGTTTACTTCATCTTGAATTGCAGACTCGGTTACTTTACGACTTAGCAATCTCACAACATTCAAATCATTTAAGTAAGCCAGTCGATTAAAGCCAATCATTTCATTGAACTCAATTAAGCCTATAGCATATCCTGATTCTTTCAACTCATTTGCAAACTTACTTTGTTTTCCTGGCATCGTACCATACGGAACTGTTGATCCATTAAAGATAACTGTCTGGATTCCATCTTGCTTTAATTCAACTAGTTGTTGTGTCATGTACTCCATGACTTCTGGATCGGCGTAATCCCCAATTCGAGGAATCACGTTAAACCCATCTTCTAGGATTTGACCAATCATTTCATGATCGTAACCAACTGGTTGCTTCATAATGTCTTTTGAGCTTCCAGGAATGAATGTGTATGGAGTTCCTTCCACATTAATCGATTGCGATTCTAAGAACGCTTCTGAAAGCTTTAAATCCATCGGAGCATTAGGTTGCAGATAAACAAACACACCGTCTTTATTGAATGGAGGTTCAAGAGAAGGTTTTTGATTTAATACCAAAAATTCTTTCATGTTTTTAACTGTAACAACCGTTATTAGCCCACGCTTTTCTAAGGATTCTAGAGAATCGGGTTCCACCGCAAGCGAGTCCACGCCATTCGCTTTTAGGCGTTCATGAACGTCGTCCGCAGTGAGCTCTGGATTTTCAATAAGCCATTCTTGAATTTTCAAGTAAGGCATCGCCGTCTCTACCGTCTTATTCGGTTCTTCCGTCATGACACGGCTATAAATAGAAGGAATCGTGAGCAACATGGCCGCGATACAGATTCCGAGTAATATCTTCTTCACGTGGGAAAACACCCCTATTTCGTTTTTGTAAATCGTTTGCCGATGACTGGCAAGGACTGTAATAGTTCGGGACTCAAGGCTTTGGTGACGAGTAACAAGGCGAAGTAGATGGCGCCTCCAATGGCTGCTGCCAGTGCGACGTAGCCTAGTGCTGCCAGCCGGCCTGCTCCTTCGATGTCTATAGCAAGCATCGGTGCGTAAATGATGGCCCCCATGACGAGCGATGCGATAAGGACCATCACATCTGGTCGTGTGAACCACGGAATGGCAACGACTTTGCGAATAGCGATTCCGTTCGCAATGAATAATAAGACATAGATTGCGAGTGTCGAATACGCGGCCCCTTCAAGACCGTATGCGTTGACGAGCACGATGTTCAAGATGACTTTGATGACGACACCTGCGACGATGATCCACGCAGCAAGCTTAGCTTTATCCATCCCCTGCAAGACGCCCGTTCCTAGTATCGTTAGTGACGTGAACAACGAGCTGAACGAAATAATGGTTAGGACCGAGTTGCCTGCTGTGTCCGTGAACAAGCCGAGGTTGATCGGTGTCGTGAGGACGACTAACCCCACTGCTGCTGGTACTGAAAGTAATAAGGTTAAGAAAAATGTTTGGTTCACGAGTTTTGTCGCTTCTGCCTTCTCGCCTTTGACGAGTTTAGCGGAGATCGTCGGGATGAGAGGCAAGATGACCGAGCTCGCAAAAACCGTCACGATTTGCACGATAGTCAGGCCTCGACCGTAAATTCCGTATTGATACGTGATATCTTCAGTCGAACCGAGATAGTTTCCGAGTGCATTCGGTATCGTGAATGAATCCACCATGTTCAGAAGCGCCATAGTGATGGCTCCAAACGCGATGGGTAGTGACAATGTTAAGATCTGCTTCGCACGAGTTTTGAACTCTTTCGATGTTAGGCGCGTTTCAGTTTTGACTCGAGCATCGGATTTCGCATACAGGCTCAGTAAATAGATGAGCGATGCGATGGCTCCGAACACCGAACCGATCATGATGCCTCCTGCAATGTTTTCTGCGGAGTAGTTGGCATTCACGAGGTACACGGCGATGGCTAGGATTAAGCCGACTCGAACGAACTGCTCGATGACTTGTGAAATGGCTGTTGGGTTCATCGATTGGTGTCCTTGGAAATAACCACGGTAAACCGCCATATACGGAGCTACTAATAGAGTTGTAGCGACCGTGACAAGTGCCAGACGTGTTTCCTGTCCACCCAGCTGTTCAGCAAGTGGTGCCGAGAAAAACCAGATTAGGCTGAAACTGATGATTCCGAAGACGATTCCTAAGATTCGTGCGGTGCTGTAAATGTGACGCACAGCAGTTGTATCTTGTTGCGCTCTTGCTTCTGCAATCAGTTTCGAAATAGCGATTGGAATCCCCGCGACTGATAAAATCAGGGCCACCATGTAGACCGGATAGACAAGCGTGAAAATCCCGAGTACTTCATCGCCCGCTATGTTTTGAAGCGGAACACGGAACAGACTGCCGAGTATTTTCGAGACGAGTGCGGCCACCGAAAGAATGACGGCACTCTTGAATAAGGTACTTTTCATTTTTTATGCTGGCCCCGTTTCCGGAGCATAACAAGCGCAAATTGTGGCAAAACGAGCATGCGCTTCCAGCGAGACGGTTGCTTTACGAGACGGTAGAACCACTCGAGGTTTATCTTCTGCCAGATTTCAGGCGCTCGCTGGACGTTACCAGATAGCACATCTAAGCTGCCTCCGACTCCAATAAAGATACCTTTGTCAAACTGGTTGAAATGCTGGTCAATCCAAAGTTCTTGTCGCGGGAATCCTAATGCAACAAAGACGAAATCCGGTTGCGCTTCTTTGATGCGCTCTGCTAGTGATGGATCACTCCAGTCGAAGAACCCGTGTTGGTTGCCAACCAAGTCGATACCTGGGAAGTCTTTGCGGACGCGGTCTGCTGCTTGTTCGTTCGTTGTTTCAGAAGCTCCAAGCAAGAATACTTTGAGGTTGCGAGCATCTGCTTCTTTAAGTAGATCCATCATGATATCGTACCCACTCACGCGTTCCGGAAGCGGTTGACCGATCAGTTGCGCTGCTTTGACGATCCCGATGCCGTCCGCTGTGATGTAATCGACGCGCTCCAGCAAGTCTTTGTAGCTCTTATCTTCCTGAGCGTGCATGACGATTTCTGGATTCGCTGTGACGACGAATGTCTTTTGATTGGTAAGCGCTCGATCAACGAGTGTGTCGATGAAAGCGCGGTGCGTTGTATTTATAAAAGGCACATCGAGGATGCGCACGACATTGTGATTCATATGGGGTTTTCTCCTTTTTGGGGCTGAAAAATTCTAATCTACTATACCATAAAATTAGAAGAAAATCCGGATTCTTTTGGCGTACCTGTGCGTCAAACTATTCCAATTATTAACGACAATTGCATAAAAACAACAAACCGACCTTGATACATCAAGGTCGGTTGTATAATTATGGAATTGTAGTGAATTGTGTAGTGCACAGGTACACAAAAGGGGATTCCTGTAATTATTTCGCTAACGGAATCAATTTAAGTAAATCAGAACGCACATAAGCATTTGTATAAGTACGTTCTTCTGGAACCACACGGAACCAGTCGATGGCGTTCGGGATGTCGATAGTCTCTTTCACGCTGACTGTCAAACCGTTCTCCGGAAGAGCATATAGGGACGCATAATTCGTAGAAGCATCTCGACGGAAGTAAACAGGAGGTCCCGTCTCAGCTGCTGTCATATACAACGCTTCCTTAAAGATATCTTTCTTACCAAGGAACACATCTGCACGGTACATGTGACCCGCAATCTTTTCGCCCCAGAAAGGATCTGAAGCATATCTCACGTTCATCCCTTGCGCTTTGTTACCAAGGAATGACCCATTGTAATAATCGCCTTGGACTAGCTGATAGTTGGTGACTACTTTATTAACAGTATCCTCGATTGACTCTTTGTAAGAATCGTATGTCAACGCATTCTTATAGGCATCTGAATCAAAGGCTCCAGAACCAAATAAATTATTTTTATCTTGAGCGATCGGGCTCGTTCCCCACTGACTTTCATGAATGGCATGTGCCATCAGGTAAAGAGCATTAATATCTCGTTCTGCTTCAATCGCTTTTAAATCTTTACCAATACCCACTAGAGGACTATCCGTCCAAACTTTCTCATGCTTCTCTTCATTATAATAAGGAAACGCTTCTTGCAAATATCTGTCCAACTCTTCTGCTGTGTAGGAAGTCTTAGTTCGCAGTGTGAGTTTGTTGAAATACTGGTGGGCTTCTGTAACGAACTTTCCACTCATATCAGTAAACGTGAGTCCGTCCCAACTGTAATAGTTTTGACCTGTTACAAATTCTTTTGGTGCGATTCCCACTCTACCTGGGGTTTCAAATCTATTCTCCTCATAATTATATATGTAGTGAACCAGATGATCTCCCGATCGAATATAGTAAGACCTCGTGTTGTTCATTTCGTTTGGTATCAGATTCAGGGTAGTCGGATCTACATAACCCATTTTTCCAGCCAATTCGACTATTACATGTTCTTCAGTAGCATCTACAAACTTCATCTGCGTATGAGCATCAATGAAAGGTCGGAATTGACGAAGGCGTAGACTTCCCCCTTTCCAAGCAAGGGTTGTATCAGGAAATACGAAAGTGTATTTATTAGATACAGCCATCCCTTCTTTGATCCAAACAATGATGCCGTCGCGTTGGACGACTAAAGATGTACCCGCAGCTGCCACGTTTTTAGCTTCTTCAAATGTATCGAATTGTTTCACGATTTCAGGTGTACCCGTTTTAACCGAAGCTACTTGATACGCTTTTGGTTCTTCAGTAAATACGATATCTCTTCCGTTCAACATGACCAGAGCTACCATCCAGCGCTCTGAAGAGCCTTGCGGATCAAAGTAACCACGACCATCTCCGTTAATCACTTTGTAATGTGCGACAAGTTTAACGTCATCTAGATAAGCCGGATGAATTTTAGTTGCGTCTTTAAAAGTAAGGTCCGAGACTTGCTCTCCTTCTGCTACGATCCCTTTCGCCTTTAAAGCTCTTGCTACCATTGCGGCCATCTGCTCGCGAGTGATCAAGGCATTCGGTTTAAAAGAGCCGTCTGGGTAGCCAGAGACCACACCTGCATGGACAGCATCTGCGATCCAAGGGGCAAACCATTTCTTAGAGTCTACATCTGTAAATTTCAGATCTTCTGTCGCTGCGGTTTCACTGTTCGGAACTTGTTCTTCGCTTTGAAGTTCGAAGGAAGCGACAACAAATTTGGCAAACTCAGCTCGCGTCACCGTGCGTTCGGGTTTGTATGTACCGTCTGGATAGCCAGCGATAATTCCTAGATCAATCAATTCTCTCATTTGGCTCTCGTATTTGTAGCCTGTCAGGTCGTCTTCCGCTAAAACACTGAAAGTACTCATGAGCAAAGTGAGTAGAATGAGCAGCGGGATGAATAGGGTCTTTCGAAACATGTTGGAAACAACTCTCTTCCCTCTGGTCAAAGTGACCAATTAATAGATAGTACACGATTGTCTAAATATAACAAACCGACCTGTCTTTTACAACGAGAATTTCCCCCATAAATAAAAGCCCGTCCGAAGACAGGCTAGTTGTTGAGTTGTTTGGGTGTACCTGTGCGCTACACGATTCCAAATATAAACGACAATTGTATAAAAACAACAAACCGACCTTGATATATCAAGGTCGGTTGTATAATTATGGAATTGTAGTGAATTGTGCGGCGCACAAGTACACTAAAGGGAAAAATTGTTATTTAGCTAACGGGATCAGCTTGAGTAAGTCTGAGCGCACGTAGGCATTTGTGTAAGCACGTTCTTCTGGAACCACACGGAACCAGTCGATAGCGTTCGGAATGTCGATGGTTTCTTTGACGCTGACCGTCAACCCGTTCTCAGGAAGTGCATAAAGTGCTGCGTAATTCGTTGATGCATCACGGCGGAAGTTCACCGGGCTGCCGGCATTCGTCATGTAGAGTGTTTCTTTAAAGATGTCTTTTTTACCCAGGTGAATATCTGCACGGTACATGTGACCGGCGATCTTCTCGCCCCAGTAAGGATCCGATGCGTAACGGACGTTCATTCCTTGTCCTTTGTTTCCAAGGAAGGAACCGTTATAGAAACTTCCGTTCACTGTTTGGTAGTTCGCAGTGACGCGTTTTGCTGCGTCTTCAATCGAATCTTTAAAGGTGTCGTATGTGTAAGCACCTTTATAAGGATCCGAGTCTACAGCGCCGTAACCGAAGAGATTCTTTTTATCTTGTGCGATTTTACTAGTTCCCCAGCCGCTCTCGTGGATCGCATGTGCCATCAAGTAAAGAGCATTGAGATCATACTGAGCTTCTAATTCTTTTAGAGCTTGGCCGATACCAACAAGAGGACTTGTTGTCCAAAGCTTTCCTGCGACTGTCTTATTATAATGAGGAAATTTCTCTTTCAAGTACAAATCGAGTTCCTCTGCTGTATAGTTCGACTTCGAACGAAGGTTGAGTTTATTGAAGTACTGGTGCGCTTCCGTTACAAACTTTCCGTTAGCGTCTGTAAATGTGAAACCATCCCAGCTATAGTACTTCTGACCTTCGATGAAGGCTGCCGGAGCGACTCCGATAATACCAGCAATTTCATAACGGCCGAGACCGTAGTTATAAATGTAATGAAGCATGTTCGTTCCTGAACGAGTGAAGTACGACTGTACCGTCATCATTTCTGTAGGGATCAAGTTGATGCTTCCTGGATCCGCATAACCAACTCGGTCTGCAAGTTCCACTTTTACATAGTCTTCTGTTGCATCCCGGTACTGTAGTTCCGTATGTTGCGTCACATAAGGACGGAATTGGCGCTCGCGTTGCGTACCTGATTTCCATGCCAAGTTTGTTCCTGGGAACAAGTTGACGAATTTGTTGGAAACTGCAATTCCGTTCTTGATCCAGACAATGATGCCTTCTCGCTGAACTACAAGCGCTGTTCCTGCTTTTGCGTAGTCTTTTGCTTGTGTGAACGTATCAAATTGACGCACGACTTCAGGCACTCCATCACGAATCGCTGCTACTTGGTAAGCTTTTGGTTCTGTAGGGAACACAATTTCACGTCCATTCAACATAACAAGAGCCACCATCCAACGAGTTGAAGAATCTTTTGGGTTAAAGTAGCCAAGTCCGTCTCCATTGATAACTCCGTGGAATGTTACAAATTTAACGTCTTCAATATAAGAAGGATGGATTTTGTCTGCATCTTTAAATTCTAGTTCAGGGATATCAAAGCCTTCAGATAAAACTCCTTTTGCATGTAAGGCACGTGCGACCATAGCTGCCATCTGCTCGCGTGTGATTAAAGCGTCCGGTTTGAACGTTCCGTCTGTGTAGCCGGCAACCACTCCAGCGTTGACCGCATCTGCGATCCACGCAGCGTACCATTTATCCTGTGGCACGTCTTTAAACGTCAACTCCTGAGCTGCAGCTGTTTGCATAGTAGGCACTTCTTGTTCGCTTTGCAGCTCGAAAGAAGCAACGACAAATTTCGCAAATTCAGCGCGAGTTACCGTCCGTTCCGGCTTGTAAGTGCCGTCCGGATACCCCGCCATTATACCTAAATCAATCAATTCCCTCATCTGATGCTCGTATTTATATCCAGTCAGATCATCCGCAGCTGAAACACTGAAAGTTCCGACAAGTAGCGTGAGCACTGAAAGAATTAGGAACATTGCACTCTTTCTCCACATTTTAAAGCCATCCTCTCTTCCATTTGATATATGTATAAAATTTCTACTTATTACTTTATCCTATTTAGCTACTTGCTTCTATCATACGATGGTATCAAATTAACAAACTTCTTCTCCTCAAATGAATATAGTTCCATCGATGGGTCAAAGTACACTGACGATTCTTACAAATTTGAAATAGTTTTAGAATAAACAACTACCATTGTCTTATTTTGCAAGTAATATGCTCAATTATCTGAAATTCATGGTACTATCATTGTAGCGTTTATACCATATGAAAGGAGCTTCTTTTAAAAGAATGCTTACAATGAAGAAATTTGTACTACTAATGATGTCTCTGCTCCTTGCATTCACGGCCTTTTTATCTACCACTTCACCAGTCTCAGCATCTATTCCATTCCGTGATATCACATCAACTGATCACGAAATCATCTATTTATATGAACATGGCTATATTGCGGGGACTTCGTCTACGACTTACAGTCCAGAAATGGCTGTAACGCGAGAGCAAGCTGCTACCATGATCGGTCGTGCTTTGAAACTTGACGGCACGTTACGCGCGACGTCGTTCCCAGATGTTTCAAAAAGCAGCTATGCATCAGGATATATCGATAGTGCTTACAAGGCTGGATTTATCTCCGGATATCCGGATGGCACATTCAAACCAAGAGAAATTATGACACGTGGCGAGATGGCTCATATGTTAAGCCGCGCCTTTAAATATTCGGCAACTTCCGCCATTTCGTTCAAAGATGTTCCCTATAGTGCAGATGCTAACAGCCTGTATCTAGCCGTTAACAAGATTGCTACAAATGGTGTCGCCGCAGGAACTGGCAATGGCTACTTCAGCCCGAAAGCGGAGCTGAACCGGCGTCAATTCGCCATGTTCATCGCTCGTGCGATCAATCCAGAATTCAAAGTCTCTTTTGAAATGCCTGTGATTGATACGTACCAATCCACTGTCGACGCCTTAAACATTCGCAAAGGCCCGAGCACAAGCTATAGCATCGTCGGTCGAATGAACAAAGGTGATCAGTTCAAAGTTTATGGGATCGCAAACGGCTGGGCACACGGAGCATTTGGCTCAGTGACTGGTTATGTCAGCACCTCTTACCTATCTAAAGTGCCTGCCGCGAGCGACTCTCGGATCATGGTGATCGACCCAGGTCATGGCGGGAAAGATCCTGGTGCTGTCTACAACGGCCTTCAGGAGAAAAACGTCAACTTGTCTGTTGGGCTTCGAGTTGAATCGAAGTTGAAAGCTCGAGGTATTACTGTGTTGATGACACGTCGCACAGATGTGTTCTATGATTTAGATTATCGTGCTGCATATGGGGCGCAAAATGGGGCAGACGCATTTGTCTCGATCCATGCGAATTCCAATGCGAACACAACTGTATCTGGTTCTGAGACGTACTATTCGTCTGCTCTAGATACGCGTTCTGAGCATAGCAAGCAATTAGCTACTTTCATTCAAAACCGCTTGTATAAAGCGATGAATCACAACAACCGTGGCGTTAAAGATGCGGACTTCCGTGTCATCGACAAGAACCCACTTCCAGCTGCACTAGTGGAACTTGGTTTCTTGACGAACACGTCGGATGCAGCCAAGCTAGGAAACGCGACGTATCAAGACGCAGCGGCTCAGGCCATTGCAGATGGTATCGTAGATTACTACAACTGGCGCGACAAGCAATAACTTTTACACCTCCGGCGACGGGGGTGTTTTTTTAACGACAAAATAGTTCTTTTTTTGAGTTACCACAGCTATTTATTAGGGTATTGCTATATAATGAAAGAAACTGTATGCAGGAGGTTAGCGCCGATGAAACGCACCACATTTACTCTCACCCTACTCATCTCACTTACAGGTCTCTCCACGACCGCTTTTGCCACCCCTGCCGAACTAACCAAACCTGAGAAAGTATTTATTCAATTTGATGAAGCGATTGATTATGACTACTTGAAAGCCATTGGAGCGACGATCACTGCCGACCTCCCTGCTATCTCGTCCGTCATTGCAACGCTCCCTCCCACTGATTCCTACGCTACTTTCCAACTTGCTGAGGAAGACATCGCCATTACGCCTTATCCAGAAGACGAACTGTTCTACCAGACAGCTGAAACGACCAATTGGGGCTACAAGCCCGTCTTAGCCGATAAAGCGTACGCTCTGGGATACCGGGGAGACGGAATTAAAGTAGGTATCATTGATTCCGGAATCAATGCGCAGCATCCGGACCTTCGCGTAGTCGGTGGTGTCAGTTTTGTAACAGGCTCTCATCTACGAGACTCCACAGGACATGGTACCCACGTAGCAGGTATCTTAGCCGCACAAGCGAATTCAATAGGCGTTCGAGGTATCGCCCCGAAAGTAGATTTGTATTCGATTCGGATATTTGGAGAAGGAACTTCTAGTCCAAGCGAAAATTTGTTAAATGCAATTCAATGGGCCATCGATAACGACATGGATATTCTTAATATGAGCTTAGCTGGTCCAGATGGTTTAGGGGTTCGTGACATGATGAAAAAGGCTTATGATGAAGGGATTCTGTTAGTAGCGGCTTCGGGGAATGGCTGGAATATCCGAAACTACGATGTCCAATTCCCAGCCCAATACCCGAGTGTCATCGCAGTCGGTTCGCTCGCCAAAGACAATTCCATTTATTACTCATCTTTCCGAGGCCCTTCCCAAGAATTCGTAGCACCTGGAGAAGACATCTATTCAACCGCCGTCTTGACAAGCACTATGACTCAGGAAGACTATGCCCTCAAGACCGGCACTTCCATGGCATCGCCTTTTGTGGCGGGAATAGCGGCTCAATATATGCAAGAGTACCCGACGTTGACAAATGATCAGATTCGAAAACTGTTGCAACAGAACGCAAAAGATTATGGCCCACGAGGTCGTGATTCAACTTACGGGTTTGGCTTGATCCAATCTGTAAAAGAACCTCCCGGCTTGTTTCCAGACACCAAAGCTTCCGCTTGGTATTCACAAGCGCTGCAAAAAGTGTACGATGAAGGCATCATCGCCGGCTTTCCAGATGGACTGTTTCGACCGAACGACCCTTTGACTCGAGCCCAAGCTGTCTCGATGTTAGGACGAGCCTTAAACTGGCCAGCTACTACACAATCGTATTTCCAAGATGTCTCGAGAGATTCTTTCGCCTTTTCTCCTATCTCGTATGCCTTTGAGCAACAGATCGTAAAAGGAGTGAGTCCGACTCGTTTTGCCCCGCAATCAGGTATTAAGCGTGGCGACTTAGCTTTGATTCTTTCGAACACACTAGAGCTTCCTCCTGCAACTACCAAAGCGATGTTTCCGGATGTGTCCCCTGAGAAGTATTACAGCCGAGCGATTGACTCGATCGCTGAGTACGGAATCATGGTGGGGTATCCAGAAGATCAGACGTTCCGACCGGAGCAAGCTGTTACAAGAGCAGAATTTGCTATGATGCTGTACAACGCATTTTATTCGGTACAAGCAGATTAATTTTGAGTTTCTTCCTATTATATAGGCACAAAAAAAGGACTGGCTTTTGCCAGTCCTTTTGAATTGTCTTATTTAATTGAGTTGTAAACGAATTGAGCAAATTCAGCACGTGTTGCGCTTGCGTTTGGCTTGAATGTGCCATCGTTGTACCCGCTTGCTACTTCAGCAGAAGCCACTTTCATGATGCTTGATTTCGCCCAGTGGTTGTTGATGTCTGAGAAGCTTACGTTTGAAGTTGTTGCTGTCATAGAGAATGCACGTGTCAAGATCACTGTGATCTCTCCGCGAGAGATGTCCCCTTTAGGTACGAATCCTTCAGGACGACCGCTTACGATTCCTTTTTGCGCTAATGCATTGATGTAACCTGAAGCCCAGTGAGATGATGGAACATCTTTGAACTTTGAACCTGAAACTGGTTTTAATCCTAAAGCTTTCGCAACCATAACTGCTGCTTCTGCACGAGAAACGTCTTTTTGTGGAAGGAATTCAGAACCGTCATAACCAGAGATGATGTTATCAAGGCTTAATTCTGTAATTGCTTTGTTAGCCCAGTGCTTATCAGAAACGTCGTAGTACTCACCTTTTGGTAGGTCAGGACGTGGTGCTGGCTTAGGAGCTGGAGCTGGGTTCGAAACTTGAGTTGTACCAGAAGTAACGCCAGGTACACGGCGTGCTGTAATATAACGTGGTGCCCAATAAGAGTTTGTGTTTAAGTCTTCAATCGCGATACCTTTTGAGCTAGTCGCAGAGATGAAGTCACCGTTTCCGATGTAGATTCCAACGTGACCTACGCTAGAGCTACCAGCTGTGAAGCTGAAGAATACTAGGTCACCTTTTTGAAGGTTTGATTTTGAGACCGCTGATCCGACCCCAGCTTGTGAACCTGATGTACGTGGTAAGTTAAATCCGAATTTTTGGTTAAATACATATGTAGTGTATCCTGAACAATCAAATCCAGAAGGCGTGTTGCCGCCCCACTTATAAGGTACTCCGATAAATTGTTTCGCATAGTTTACTATCTCATCTTGAGTTGCTGATCCACTGGCTTGTGCTTCGTTCGACATAAATGGTGTAGCTGTAAAAAGTAGTACAGCAATAATCATCCATACAATTCGCTTCTTCAAGTCGTTGTCACCTCATAAGTTTTTTGTTGATTCTGGATGCTGATCAGGCATTGAATCGTAATTTGTTTGAATTTTTTCTACAAGCTCAATATTAGCAGATACAGTTCATCTTTATAGTTACAGTTATATTACAGTTACGTTACAAATGACGAATTCATGTTTAGTTCTATAAAAATCGGTTAAATGTGGTAACTTTCACGCTTTATTAGGTCAACTTTTAAATTGTAACTATTTATTAAATTTGAATATTGTATATTTTTAGACTTTATAAGACAATAGAGGGAGAACGATTTAATTCGAGAGGTGAAGTAGTTGGAATTTCCAAAGGTCGAAATCGGTCGCCGCATTCGTATGATGCGCCGCGAACTGGGTATCACATCAGAAGAACTGGCGAAACGTGCAGGCGTCAGTCAAAGTATGGTCTCTCAGATTGAGAGAGGTCTTGTCTCCCCCTCCCTTGAAACATTGTGGAATCTTGCGAACAGCTTGAATGTCCAGATTTTTGCCTTCTTCGATCAGACAGACGGCGAGCGTGTCAATGTCTATAAGAAAGACGACGAACTTGTCGTCAAACGGATTCGACCGAATAGCGAATACCACTTGCTGTCCCCTAGCATCGGAAAAGACATCGGCTTCTTCAAACTCGTCGTCGATCCAGGCGATACAGTCGAAGACCAAGTCATCCAGCACAAAGGCGAGGAATGTGGCTACGTTTTAGAAGGAACGCTCATCGTCGAAGTCGGTACAGACCGCTTCGAACTTGTCGAAGGCGATGCCATCTTCTTCGATAGCGAGCTGCCCCACCGCTTCTTCAATCCGGGCGACAAACCTGCTATTGCGATTTGGGCGATGACGGCGAATTGGCGGTAGTACATAGAAAAGTGGAGAACGCCACTCTAGAAATCTTGTAAAAATCAGGCGTGGCTATAGAGGCGCTTTTTGCCTCTATAGTTGCGAATGATTTTTGCGGGGATTTCTAGCGTTCGTAACTGGACATAGCGAAATGTGGAATCGGCGGGCTCAGAAACTCTTCGAGAACCGGGCATGCTCTATGAGGCGCTTTTTGCCTCTATAGTTGCGAATGATTTTTTGCGGGGATTTCTGGCGTTCGTAACTGGACATAGTGAAAAGTGGAATCGGCAGGCTCAGAAACTCTCCGGAAACCGGGCATGCTCTATGAAGCGCTCTTTGCCTCATAGAGTGTGACCGGTTTTTGAATGGGTTTCTATATAGTCGGTTGCACATCTAAACAGAAAAAACTCCCACAGCGACTTTTGCTGTGGGAGCACTCATTTATTTTAAGATTTTAACTGTAACCGTCTTACGACCCCAGTTAAGAGCATCTGATTGGCTTGGGAAGAAGACATCGATTTTGTTGCCTTTAATAGCGCCGCCAGTGTCTCCAGCGATCGCTTCGCCATAACCTTCAACCCATACGCGTGATCCTAGTGGAATCACTTTTGGATCTACTGCGATGACTTTTAGGTGTGGATTTGCACGTAAATCAATTCCTGTAGCTGTTACTCCTGAACATCCTGAGCAATATGCTGTGTAAGCTGTCGCTTCCACTTTGAATTCTTTCACTGCTTCAGGAGACGTTTGTTTTGCTGGTGCTGGGTTGCTCACTGGTTTCGTGTAGCTGCCGCCTTGAACCGCTAATACTTGTCCAGGGAAGATCAAGTCTGATGAAAGACCGTTCCAACCTTTCAAGTCGGCTACGGTTACACCGTGGTTAACAGAGATGCGGTAAAGCGTATCTCCACTTTTGACTGTGTATGAAGACGCATCTGATTTTGATGGCTTCTGAGCTGGTTGTGCTGGCGCTTTCGCTGCTGATGCTTCAATCGCTAACTTTTGGTTAGGATAGATTAGATCAGACGAAAGGTTATTCCAGTCTTGTAAGTTTTGAACTGTTACATTGTATTTTTGAGAAATAGACCAAAGTGTGTCTCCGCTTTTAATTGTGTACGTTTCTTCTGCTGCTGATGCTGATGTCGCGGCTCCGAATAGTAAGCCTGCGAAAGCGGTTAGTGCAACGATTTGTTTTTTCATAGTATGAATTTCCTCCTTTTCACTAACGAGTACTATCGTACCACGTTACTATTTCAGGAGAATAACAGAATCATTGCAGTAAACTTTCAATTTACGTGCTATTTTATGTGAAATAGGTCACACAGTTATCTAATATTACAAGAGTGTTACAGAAAACGAGTTTCATAGACTCCATTTAATGTTTTGTAACACAAAGTTAGGGTAAGTTACGACTTTTGAGCGGGATAGGATGTTCGGTTTCTCTTTTTGAGATGTTGCTGTGGTTAGGTTGTGTTGTGTTTGAAATGCCATTTTCTTTCTGCTTGAAGTCCTTGGGATGTTCTTTGAGGTCCGCGGAGCAACCTTTGAAGTCCGCGCAAACCCTCGCGGAGTCCGAGGAACACTCCTTAAAGTCCTGGTAAAGCTCGAAGTCCGAGGAACAACCTTTGAAGTCCGCGCAAACCCTTGCGGAGTCCGCGGAACATTCTTTAAAGTCCTGGTAAAGCTCGATGTCCGCGGAACAGCCTTTGAAGTCCGCGCAAACCCTTGCGGAGTCCGAGGAACACTCCTTAAAGTCCTGGTAAAGCTTGAAGTCCGCGGAACAGCCTTTGATGTCCGCGCAATCCCTCGCGAAGTCCGAGGAACATTCTTTAAAGTCCTGGTAAAGCTCGAAGTCCGCAGAACAGCCTTTGATGTCCGCGCAAACCCTCGCGGAGTCCGAAGAACACAACCTCTTGTCCTCGCAAGTACGGATTTCATAGAAAAAAGACAAGCGCGCAGGCTTGTCTCCTCCAATTAATACTTTTCAGTTGGTTGCTTGACCGGGAACCAGCCCGTTACGTTTAAAATCTTCTCCCATAGAGCGTCTGGAATATCAAGTGCATCTTGGTTGGTTGGGTCGATTTCTGTCAGCAACAAGTCTTCTTTGCCTTCGACTAGTTTTGGATACCATTCTGGGTCCGTCACGATCGGTCGTCCGATGGCGAACAGCTCTGCGTAGCCGGAAGCAGCCGCTTGGTCGATTTCGCTCTTCGTATTGAGAGAGCCGACGCCTACTAGTGGAGTTCGGCCAGCAATGATTTCAGCAAATCGTGCGATTCGAGGTGTGCCCGTTTCGTCCGTATAAGATTGATCGAAGAACTCTCCAAGCGAGATATGAAGATAATCTAAGTTTTCGTCAGCTAGCTTGTCGATCAGCGCGAGCTTTTCTTCTATTGTAAAGCCCGGGTCCGTGTTCTCTTCTGGCGAGAAGCGATAACCAATAATGAAGTTGCTTGGCGCGAGCTCTTTTGCAACGCGTTTCACTTCTGCAACGACTGCAAGCGGGAATGCCGAGCGGTCTTCGCCCCATTTGTCAGTGCGACGATTCGAATGTGGCGAGAAAAACTGGTGGATCAAGTAGGTGTTGGCACCATGGATTTCGACGCCATCAAATCCTGCTTCGATGGCACGACGAGTGGCTTCACCAAACGCACGGATCGTTTCTTCGACTTCGTCTGCTGTTAGTTCGCGCGGTGTTTCTGCCCCGTCTCGAGGATATGCGACTGCACTTGCCGATACAGGCGTGCCCCCATTTAGCACTTTGCTGTTTGACTGGCGACCCGCGTGGAAAATTTGCAGGATGGCTGTGCTTCCGTTGTCTTTGATTGCAGAAGCGAGTCTTTTCAAGCTTGGAAGGCGGTCGTCGGATTCTGCACCGATCGAATAGATGAAGCCCGCTCCTTGTGGCTGAACGTAAGCGCATGCTGTGATGACAGCACCGATTCCGCTTTTCGCACGGCGAGCATAATAAGCTAGTTCTTGGTCAGAGACATCTCCGTTAATTTCTGAAGAATAGGTCGTCATCGGAGCCATCATAATGCGGTTTTTAAGTGTCGCTCCGTTTGGTAATGTGAGGGGGTGTTGCCAATTGGTAGTCATGTGCGTCTCTCCTTCATAGATGTTGTTGATTTTAGCGTACTGAAGTGAGGCACGGAGTTCAAGTGAGGCGACTCGAATTATTCGGATTTCGAAGGAATTGAAAAAGGCGCCCCGAAAGGCACCTCCTGGTGGATAGCGGTTCACAGAGCGCTTTAATCCAAAATTATTAAGCTAACAAGATGGCAGCTGCTTGATCGAGCTCTTCGTACGATACGTTTAGTGGTGGCAGCAAGCGGACGACAGCTGGTCCTGCTGGCACGACCAGCAAGCCCTTAGCCTGCATTTCCGCTGCGAACGCTGCGCTATCCCCGACGACGAGCCCCATGAGTAGGCCCATACCGCGCACTTCGTATTTAGCTGAGAGCTTGTCAGCAAGGTACGCTGCTTTTTCTTTTACTTCTTGTAAGAAAGCTGGTTCAAAGACTGTAGATACGACAGTGTGTGAGACAGCCACACCTAGAGCGTTTCCGCCATATGTTGTTCCATGCGAACCAGGTGTCAGCGAGACGCCGACTTCTGCTGTCCCAAGGATGCCTCCGATTGGGAAGCCGCCTCCTAGACCTTTCGCAAGAGACACGATGTCCGGTTTCAAAACGGTTTGCTCGTACGCGTAACGCGTGCCAGTGCGGCCGATTCCTGTCTGCACTTCATCGACGATCAGCAAGATGCCATTGTCGTCGCAGAGCTGTTGGATGGTCGCCGCGAATTCTGGGGTCGCCGGGTTGACGCCCCCTTCGCCTTGAACGATTTCCAGCATGATGGCGGCCGTGTCTTCCGTGACTGCAGCTTTCAAGGCTTCTGCATCGTTGAAAGGCACATGTGTGAACTTCGAAACAAGCGGTCCGAAGCCATTTTGAATTTTATCTTGCCCAGTTGCGGACATTGCACCGAATGTGCGACCGTGGAATGAGTTGTTGAATGTGATAATGTGGTGCTTGCCAGTATGGCGGCGCGCGAGTTTGATGGCCGCTTCGTTCGCTTCTGCTCCACTGTTACAAAAGAAGGCGTGTTCGAAGTGTGTGCCTTCTGTAAGAACCTCCGCTAAACGTTCTTGCCCACTACTTTCGAACAGGTTCGAGACGTGCCACAGCTTTTCAGACTGTTCATGAAGTGTGGCGTTGATTTTTGGATTCGCGTGACCTAGTGCGAGCACTGCGATTCCAGCGATAAAATCTAAGTATTCGTTGCCGTCTGCATCCCAGACTTTCGTGCCTTGTCCTTTGACTAGTTCAATCGGACGGCGCGCGTAGTTTTGGAACAGGCGGCTTTTGGTTGTTGTTTCAGGCATTCGTGTGAACCTCCTTGATAGGTCGCGTGAGTAGTGGGTTGACGGCCTTTACAGTGGTGCCCATGAGCGTGTCGTCGGTGATCTGCACCGCACGAACCCCTGCTTCTAAGCAATCGAGTGCAGCTTGCACTTTCGGGATCATCCCCCCATAAATTATACCATTCGCTATCCACTTTCGAATTTCCTGCTCACTCACGGAACGAACGGTTTCCCCGTCTTTCTTGATTCCTGGGGTGTCGGTGACGAGTAATAACGATTCCGCTTGAACGCCTGCTGCGATGCCGGATGCGAGAGTGTCTGCGTTGATATTGAGTGGAGTTCCTTCTATTGTAGTACCTACACACGCGACGACCGGAATGATGCCGGCTTTCAGAAGCAACTGGAACTTCTTCGCGTTGACTTCTGTGACGACACCTACCTCGCCGTACGTCTGGTGGTCGAGGTAGTTTGAAGCAAAGACTCCGTCAAAACCGCTGAGACCTGCCGACGAGATACCCGATGCATTCATCTTCCCAACGAGACGCGCATTGACGTCCCCGATCAAGATGTTGCGAATGGTGTGGATCATCTCAGGAGTCGTGACGCGGATGCCGTTCACAATTTCAGAGACGATGCCTTGTTCAGCAAGCGCACTGTTGATGTCGGGCCCGCCCCCATGGACGATAATCAGGTTTTGTCCGGCATCTACGCGTCGTTTCAAGCTCTTGATAAAGGCTTGCGACAGATTGGCGAGCGTGCTACCACCAATTTTGATTACGTGGCAATTAGGAACGATAGCTTGCGTTGATTTGGACGTAGTCATACGTTAAATCGCACCCCCATGCACGACCTTCGCCTGACCCGTGGTGCAAGTCGACGGAAATCGAGATCTCGTGCTGCTTCAAGTAGTTCATCGCTTGGTCTTCTGAGAACTTCACCGGTTCGCTGTCTTCGACGACCAAGATGTCTCCGAGCTTGATGGTGATGGTATCCGGATTGATCTGCATGCCGCTATAGCCGACTGCAGCGATGATGCGACCCCAGTTCGCGTCGCAGCCAAAGACGGCTGTCTTCACGAGTGGTGACCCGACAACGGTCTTCGCAATCTTGCGTGCTTCTTCGTCTGAGACCGCACCGGTCACGTTCACTTCAATAAGTTTCGTCGCGCCTTCCCCGTCTTTCGCAATGAGTTTCGCTAGGTCTTGTGAGACCATTTCAAGGGCATCTACAAAAGTCGACCATTCTGGATGAGTTGGTGTTAGTGTATTGTTGCCAGCTAAACCGTTCGCGAGAACCAGGACCATGTCGTTCGTCGATGTGTCCCCGTCGACCGTGATGGAGTTGAACGTTTTTTCTGTGACGCTAGAGAGTGCTGCTTGCAGGTCTTCCGATTCGATTGCAGCGTCTGTCGTGATGAACCCGAGCATCGTCGCCATATTCGGCTCGATCATGCCGGAGCCTTTTGCGACACCTGCGATAACGATTTCTTTACCGTCGATAGTTGTTGCATAAGACGTACTCTTCATGACCGTGTCCGTCGTCATGATGGCTTGCGCGAAATCAAGCGCTCCTGTCAGTTCATCGTTTGCTTTCAACTTCGAAACACCGTGGATGATCGGTGCCATTGGAAGCGGTTCGCCGATGACTCCCGTTGATGCGACGCCAATCAAGTTTGCCGCGATGTTGAACTGGTCTGAAGCGAGCTGCTGCATCGCGAGGGCATCTAGATGACCTTGCTTCCCTGTACAGGCATTGGCATTTCCCGAGTTCACAAGGATGGCTTGCATCTTTTTCGTGTTGTAGACGACGTCTTTTGTGACTTTTAATGGTGCCGCTTGAATAGCGTTCGTTGTGAAAACTCCTGCTACCGATGCCGGCACGTCACTGATGACGACGGCTAAGTCCTTTTTCTTATGCTTGATACCACAGTGTATGCCCGTTGCCGTGAAGCCTTTCGGCGAAACAAGCGATTTGCGTTCGATTTTTTTAAGTGTTGGGGTGATGGTCATTTCCATAGTAGGTGCTCCTTTTTGTAGCTAGATCATGAGAGGCACGACAGTCAGACCTGCCTTCTCATCTAGTCCACACATCAGATTCATATTTTGAACGGCTTGTCCGGCCGCGCCTTTCATCAAGTTGTCAATCACGCCGATAATTGTTGCCCGGTTCGTCCTCGGGTCGACAGCGATTTGGATGTCGCAATAGTTCGAGCCGTACACTTGTTTCGTGCTGAACACCTGCTTGTCTTCGAATACCCGGACGAAAGGTTCGTTGTCGTAAGCGACGTGCAAGGCTTCAGTCAGATGTTTCTCCGTGGTTCCTTTCGTGAGCGGTGCATAACTCGTCGCCATAATACCGCGTGTCATCGGGACGAGATGGGTGTTGAAAGAAAGAAGCGGCTCGCTTCCCGCAATCGTGCGAATCGTCTGCTCGATTTCTGGGATGTGCTGGTGCTGATTGATTTTATAGATCGAGAAGTTCTCGTTCAGTTCGCTGTAATGGGTCAGTTGGGACGGCTTGTTGCCTGCTCCGGATACGCCACTTTTCGCATCCGTATAAAGTTGCGAGGCATCAATCAAGTTTTCTTTGAGTAGCGGCAATAGACTGAGCAATGTAGCCGTCGGATAGCAACCCGGATTTGCGATGAGCTCGGCTTGCTCGATTTGTTGCCGGTTCCACTCGGGAAGTCCGTAGATGGCTTGCTGTACGGCATCTTGTGGTGCTGCAGGCTTTCCGTACCATTGTTCATATATGGATGGATCTTGAATCCGGAAATCTCCGGACAAGTCGATCAGTTTGGGTCCTGTACCGAGAAGTTTCGGGAGAATGGTGGAAGCGACTCCAGCCGGAGTGCCTGTAAAGACGACGTCTAGCTTGCTGAGCGCTCCTGTTTCGATGGCTTGAAGTGGTTGTTCGAGAATATTCGTTAGATGTGTATATTTATGCGAAATTTGTATATTTTCTCCCGAGGAGGAAAACACGTGGATTTCATCGACATGAGGGTGATTGGTGAGAAGGCGAATAAGTTCGAGCCCTCCGTATCCGGTAGCCCCTATAATTCCAATTTTCATAGCGAGATCAGCTCCGTTGTCAAACAAGTTATTTTCTAGTATACGACTGCATAATTATAAAGTCAATTGTATTTTAATCCTCAGATGTGAAGAACGCTGCTCTAGAAATCTTGTGAAAATCGGGCATGTCCGTAGAGGCGTTTTGTGCCTCTATGGATGTGATCGATTTTTGCGGGGATTTCTGGCGTTCGCAACTCGATTACTCTAGATGTGGAAACATTTCCCTATCTGGTACCTGTGCATCGCACAATTCTGATTATGAACGACAATTGCATAGAGATACAAAAACTACCTTGGTAGATCAAGGTCGCCTGGATAATTATAGAATTGTAGTGTATTGTGCGATGCACAGGTACATTACAAAAAACATTTCTCCTTCACACAAAAAAAGAAGCGCCGAGGCGCTTCTGGTATCCAATCATTTGTCGTCATTTTTATTTTGTTGCCCTGGAGCCGACTCGGACTTTCCTGGTTTATCTGTGGATCTCTCAGACTCGTCCTTGTTTTTGTGGGACTTATCTTGTGAGTTTCCAGGCTTGTCTTTTGAGTTTCCATTCTTGTCTTTTGATTGCCCCGGGTTGTCACCAGATTTGCCGGGTGTTTTTCCCGACTTTCCTGGAGCTTCCCCAGATTTTCCAGGAGGCTGCGCTCCATTTGCTGGAGTCTGTCCTGATTTACCGGGTGCTATTCCCGATTGGCCAGGTGTTTCGCCCGTTTGGCCAGGTGCTTTTTCGGAGTTGCCTGGCTTGTCCTCATCTTCAGGTTTTGTAGCTTGCTCTTCATCTGTTTCGACTGGTTCTGAAGTGACTGGCTGAATTTCTTCAGCAGGCTCCTCGTTGGTTACAATAGCTTCTTCTGCTTTTTCGATGGCTGTAGTGAGTTGACGCTCGACGGCGCCATCACGTGGTTTGTCGTAGGTGATCTTCGCTTGAGGCTTTTCCTTAACGATTTCGACTAAAACTTTAGAGAGCGCCTTGTCTTCCCACGAATGCTCCTCGACTCCTTCGACATAAATGACGGTTCCCTCTTTATCAATTCCGAGCTCGATTCGTTCACCGTTCTCGAGCTCCACAAACGCATAAGCTTCCGGAATGTCACTGAATGATGCACCAAAGATAAGGACCATGGTAGCCGCAATAGCTAGAATTGGAGTAAGTGCAGGAGATTTGGTCAATTTGAAAGGCGCTTTGTATTCTGTGAAATGCGCGTATTCTCCAACTTCAGCGTCAGAAGCTGGAATGCCCTTCATGAATTCGCCGTCTTCTGTTAAGAAAATTGAGTAGTCTTCCTTTACGTCCATTACAATTCCAAAGTGCGTCATCATTCTGTCCCTCCTTTCACGATATGCTGGATTGTGGTGAACTCGCCTGTAAGTAGGACGACCAGTGCGATAATGTATTTCCTGTGGCGCTCGAGTGTCTTCCTTGAGACATCGACGAGCTGCTCGATTTCTTTTAAAGGCAACGTCCGCTTCGCCTCTAAATGCTCGACGAATTCCGGAATATCTGCGATGATGCGGGCTACGGCAATCATCGTCCGCCTGGAGTCCTCATGCTTCGGTGCGATGCGGCTGAGCTCTTCAAAGGTTAAGTTATATGGGAAGAGCGCTAGCTGGTAGCTCGCTATATCTTCTTGGCGTTGTGTTTTCAGCTGATGTTCGCTGTAGGCGTCCATGGCTTTACGGGTGAGCTCGATATCTGCAGCTTCTCCCGATACCGCTTGGGCCACGCGCACTTCTTTGCGAATGAAATCAATGATGCGCCGCTTGATGATCAGATGGGCAAACGTCGTCAGTTTCGCTGAAGCGCCCGGCTCGTAGTTTTCAACGGCCTCATGGAAAGCTTGAAAGGCGATACTAAATTCTTCGTCTTGCTCATCGATGGTTCGTTTGCATACGAACGAAGCGGTCTTTTTAATAAAAGGGGTGTGGGTAACGAACAAGTCGTGCAGAGCCTGTTCGTCCCCTGCTTTTGCTTGTTGCACGAGGTGCAGCTCGTGTTTTTCATGGTTTGTAAACAAGGCGAAACGCATAGCACCCCTCCGTTCTGTTAAAATCACGTCTCTTCTATTTTAGCATAGAAGCTTGTGGTGAAAAGAACAGAACTGTGTTGGTTGTCAAATTGAGTCGCTCAATAGACCGCACCTTCAATGTGATATTTGAATGGATCTACATAGTACTATTCGATTAGGTTGTGGGGTTTTTGGGGGTGGTTCAAAAAAAGTGAAACAGGCTGTTTAGAAACTCTTCGGGAATCGGGCGTGCCCAGTGAGACGCTTTTTGTCTCATTGGGTGCGATCGATTTTTGAATGGGTTTCTTGCCTGCGCAACTGGATATGAAGAAAAATGGAAAGTTTTTTGCTCCCAGGGAAGCCGGAAGCATTCTTCATCATTGGAGCTATAGGTTTAGAGCGAGTAAGAGGAAAGGGTTCCCAGGGAACGTAAAAAGAGGCGCCGAGGCGCCTCTTGGAGTAGGAGTGAGTTGGTAATTTTAATTGTTGCCTTTACCCTTTTTCTCTTCTGCTTTAGCTTTCTTTTCTTCAACTTTTGCTTTTACTTCTGTTACTTTTGCTTCTGCCTTAGCTTTTGCTTCCTCGGCTTTTGTTTGAGCCTCAGCTTTCTTTTCTTCTGCTTTCGCTATAGCTTCTGCAGCTTTTGCTTCTGCCTTCGCTACAGCTTTATCCGCTTTCGCTTGGGCTTTCGCTACTTTTTCTTCAGCTTTTGCTTGAGCAGCAGCTTTCTTTTCTTCAGCTTTCGCTTTACCTTTTTCAGCTTTTGGAGCAACTACTGCCTCAGCTTCTTCAGTTGATTCTTCAGCAACTGGCTCTTCGATTACAGGTTCTTCAACGACTGGCTCTTCTTCAACTGGAGCTTCTTCATTCAATGCATCCAGTTGCGCTTGGAACTTGTCGATGTTTTTCTGGATAGCGGCACGTGCTTGGTCGCTTCCAACTTGATCATACACTTTAGTCATGATGGCAATTTTGAATGCCAATTGTTCTTTCTTCATTTCAAGCTCTGTTTCTTCATCAACAGGCTCTTCTTCTACTGGTTCTTCGACTGGAGTTTCTTCGTCGTCACCTGGCTCTTCGACTTCAGTATCGTCGTCGCCTTCATCTGTTCCAAGCTCTTCAATCTTTGCTTCGAAACGTTCGATGGCTTGTGTCAACAATGCAGAAATTTCTTCGTCATCGATCATAGCAATCAATTCGTTCAATTTGGCAATGCGCTCTTCGTAAACTGCGATGAGTTCTTCAGAAGTTGGCGCTGTCTCTTCGTATAGGTTGTCGTTTTCAACGTCTACTGGATCCACAACTGGAGTCTCTGTTACGTCTTCTACGTCATTTACTGAAACGGATTTAAATTCGTCTGCCCATGCATACGATGCGCCTGTTACTGTCATAGTCGCGATCATAGCTGCAGCTGTCATGCGTTTCCACTTACGATTTTTCATCTTCCATCACCTCATAGAGAGAATTTCACCGCTTGAACGGTGCACGCGTATCTATTCGTGAGGTCCTAGAAAGTTTTTGGGGGTAATATTGAATTTTCAGGTAATTCGACTCACTTGGTTTGTATAATCTGCGTGTAGCGACCTATGATAATATGATTATTTTACCTTTTTGTGGAAACAAAATCCTTTTTATTCTTTTAAGTCCTTTCTAGAAAGTCTTTTGAGTCTTAAAGCCCTTACTAGTAAGACCTTAAGACATTTCTAGAGCGGCGTCCTTCACTTTTCCGATTCTATCGAGTTGCAGGCGTTAGAATGCCTTCCTCATCTAAAACTTGTCTAGTTGCGAACGCCAGAAATCCCTGCAAAAATCGTTCGCATCCATAGAGGCAGAAAGCGCCTCTACGGACACGCCCAATTTTTACAAAATTTCTAGATCGGCGTTCTTCACTTTTCTAAATAAAAACCCACCCCCATCAGACGACAGGAGTGGTGCGTTTCACTTTTTGCTTTTTGTAGAGGTCTTCAGCAGCTCCGGAGCCAAGCATGACGCCCGCTACGATGAACAAGAAGCCGATTATGTGGCGAAGTGTCAAGATTTCGCCTAGGAAAATGCTAGAAAGAATCATTGCAAATAGCGGGTTCAAGTTCATGAAGATGGCGGACTGGGTAGCCCCCGCCTGACCGATCGCATAGTTGTAGATCATGTGGCCGAGAGCAGTCGAGATCAGACCCGAAGCTAGGAACAGAAGCCAGAACAGTGGCGGTGCATCGAGAAATTCGACCATGCCTCCTGGTTCCAGAATCAGACTCGTAACGATGAGCCCAATTGACCCAACTCCCATCATATAAGCTGTCATCACGCGCGGGTCGAGAGTTCGGGCGGCTTTTACGACGACCATATAGCTCAGTACTTGCGAGAAAATCGAGATGAAGATATACAGGTCGCCGATATTGGTATCGAGCCCTGTTGAGCCGACGAGCACCGCAATCGTGACGCCTGAAATCCCAAGAAGCAAGCCCAGCCACTGCAGCTTCGATGGGAAGTACTTTAAAAAGATGGCTGCTGAGATGGCTGTTAAAATCGGCCCCATGCCAAGGATTAACCCTCCCGAAGTTGCGGAAGTGACCGCTAGCCCGAGATTTAAGAACAGGTGGTGCAGCAAAACGTTCGTCAATGAGCCCACCAAGATGTATTTCCATTCACGCTTCGTAGGAAGTCGTAATATTTTTAAGAACTTGAGAATCAAGAACACGGCTAGGCTCGCCATCAAGATTCGAATTCCCGTTACGGTGACTGGCGGCACATGGGTTCCGATGAACTTTAGCATCGGGACATTTGCGCCCCAAGCGAACATGACACCGACGAGCATCCAGTAAATTTTCGCTCTGCTCATGGTCCGCCTCCTTTCTTTAGTAGCGATAAACTTCGCGCTTAATCGCTAGACTGAACACGATGTAAGCAATGAGCGACAGCACGACCGGAATGACCACAGTGTGAATGTCGAGCAAATTCCCGTTCGCTGTATTGTAAAAGTGCAGTGCAATATAAGTACCAATACCGGTCACCATCGAAGCGATAGCTCCGTACTTGTTGCCGTACTTCCAGTAGAGACCGAGAACAATCGGCCAGATGAACGCTGCTTCTAGACCCCCGAATGCAAACAGGTTCAAGAAGATGAGTAGCTCTGGAGGGTTCACAGCTAGCAGGAAGACAATCGTACCAAGCACAGCAGTGACTCCAAAACTCATTCGCTTTACCGTTTTCATCGACGCGTTCGGTTGAATGTAGCCTAAATAGACATCTTTTACGACAGATGAACTGACAAGCAGCAGGAGCGAATCGACTGTCGACATGATCGCAGCAAGTGGTGCGGCAAGCACAATCCCAGCAAGCCACGGCGGTAAGATATCGAGTGCAATGACCGGTATAACCGTATCTGCGACTTCAATTCCTGGCTTCACGGCACGTGCGAACACACCGATCAAGTGCATGTTCAGCATAATGAAACCGGTCACGATGGTTCCGATGACAAGCGCTCGGTGCATCCCGCGAGACGTTTTATACGACATCGCTCGAACCGCAATCTGTGGTAGTCCGACTACCCCGACACCAACTAAGATCCAAAAAGAGGACACATAAGCAGCTGATAAGTTACCGTCACTTCCATATGGCGTGACGAGATTCGGATTTTCAGTCAGCAAGTCTTGCATGATGTTAGGTACTCCGCCCCCTGCGATGATGACCGCAATGAGCAAGATCGTAGTTCCGATGACCATGATAGTTCCTTGCACCGCATCCGTCAGGGCCACAGCTCGGAAACCACCTGTCGTCACATACACAAGAACAGAAATGACAAAAATAAATAAGGCCGATGTATAGCTCAGTCCAGTGACTGTCTCAATCAGACGTGCTCCCCCGACCCACTGCGCTGTCATAGCCGAGAACAAGAAAATCACGATGGCGAAGGCAGAAAGAATGGCCACAACCGGGCTGTTGTAGCGAGCTTTTAAAAAATCAATGAGCGTCACGGCTTGGTATCGTCTCGCTAGAATGGCGAACTTCTTCCCTAAAATCAGCAGAACGAAATACCCGGTCACCACTTGCGTCATCGCAAGCAGTACCCAACCAAAGCCCATCGTGTAAGCCGTTCCAGGTCCTCCTAAGAAACTCGAAGCACTACCATATGTAGCGACCATGGTCATCGCCAGGACGAAGCCACCAAGTTCACGCCCCCCAAGGAAATAATCATTTAAAAATCCTGATGACTTGTCACGTTGCCGGCTGGCAATCCAGCCTGTCGCAAAGATAGCCACTAAAAAGAAAACGAGTGGTGCAATCACTTGCCAATTCATCGATCTGCCTCCCCGTCTTCTTCAAACGACACTTCTTTCAGCACAAACTTCGTGACGAAAACAATCGTGATAGAAATTAAAATAAATCCTACGATGGCGCTATAGAAGAACCAATCTGGAAAGCCCCAGATGTAGCGGTACTGTTCGACCGGTCGGCTTCCGAGGCCATAGGCGAAACCGAACCACCACAGGAAGTGGGCTATCGCAATCCCGACACCAATCTTCGCTTCCCGGTGCGCAATTTTAAAACGCGGATCCATGACGTCCCTTCTTTCGTTTGTCTAAATTTGTATGTAATGTTGTCAGTATACTCTTTTTGCCCTAGATGTGGAAGGCGTTGTTCAGAAATGCTTCGGAAATCAGGCGCCCCAATTGAGGCGCACTTTGCCTCGGTTGGGGTGAATGATTTGTGAATGTATTTCTAACGCCTGCAACTCGATATCACCTAGATGTGAAAGGCGCCTAAAACAAAAACCACCTTCAAAAGAAGGTGGCCATCTAGTTATTCTACCGGCTCTTCGACCGGAGCGTCTTTGTATTGATGGAGAAGGAATGCCAAGTAGTCACGCCAACCCAGAGCTTTCACGCTTTCCCAGCTTGGTAGCTCAAATGGATGCGGCAAGAAAGCAGGTGCGTTATTGCGACGGAATTTGTCGTCGAGCACAAGTTGGCCGTTCACCAAACCATCGCTCACGATGATCGATTGCGTTTCAGGCATATCGAATGCAATCGTCACAGGAATGCGACCGATAGTGCCTTGTTGCGAGATCGAATAGATTTCAGCGTACTCGAGATCACGTACAATCGTCCAATCGTCTCGAAGGCGCATCGCATTAGTGGCTTCATCGATTGTGATTGTCACGTTGACATTCGCACCAAATGGCAACTCCGTAATGGTTTCACTAGGAGTAATCTGTACTTCGTAAAGTGGCAAGTCCGGTTGTTCTTCGAATTGCCCGTGGATTTCTTTCCAGCGGTTATCTGTTACGGGAACGGTGCCTTTAGCAGCCGTTTCAGCTGAATAGAATTTTGCCAGATGGGTAGAATAGGCTTGAACCGGTTGAGTGGGTTCAATCTCATGCCAGTTTTTCTCTTCGACGAAGGTCACGAGTGTCGCTTCGTTTGGAGTGATGTGAACGATGACTTGTGTTTCGTATTCTTCAACCTTTTCGACGACACCGTCAATCGGGCTGACGAACTCTGGAGCTTCCGATGTGCTTGTGAGCTGGGCATCCACGACAGCCAGTTCACGCTCCACTTCTGCAATTTTTTCTTCGATGGCTGCCATTGCACTGTCATAGGTAGCATCTTCAGAAATCTCGACGTCTACGTTGGAGGTGACGGTCACATCTACCACTTCATCAGTAGAGCTTCCGCGGCCTGTTGAAGTCCCGCGAGCTGAAGTCGTCGAGTTAGAACGGCTCTTAGCTGTTCGAAGTGTGGAGAGGACGGAATTCAACTCTCGAAGCTCTGCTTCATAAGCTCCCGAACGTGCATCCCACTCGGCACGTTGTTGGTCGATATCTGTCGTATCTAAAGTAGCGATAGGCTGCCCGTTTGTGACAGCGTCTCCTTGTTCAACGAGGACGTCTTTTAATTCTTCTCGATTTACAGCTAATGCAAATGAAGTCGTCGGCACTGCCACCGCTTCTTTTTCAAGCTCGCGCTTGTAGTCCCCTTCTGCTACTCGTACATGATCTTCTATGTAGTAGTTGCGAGACACGATGCTGTCTTCTTTAAATACCAGAATGGCATTCGCTGCGACAAAAGCCGTGATGGCAATGGAAAGACCAATTATGTACAATCGTGTCTTCATCATAGCGCACCTCCTGGCAACAAGCGGTCAATCGGAATGACACTGATGAGAGCGACGACTGCTGCAAACAGGATGGTCATCCCAATCAGAATGACTAATAAGACTTTTGTAGAAACTGTTGTGAAGCGGCGTAAAAATTGGAGTTGGATGGCAATAACAACGCCCGTAAATACTGAGAATTGATTAAAGAAATAATGGAAATAGCTATGATCTAAAAATTGGGCAGCTAATGGGCCAAAGGACAGGAACGACAAATGCGTCGTATATCCGACCAAAGCGAACACGAAAAACAGTAAGGCCTTCTCGATCACTAGAGTGGCAATCACGTAAAGCTGCATGACGGCGGCAATCCGAACTGGAATTTTCGTGAGGAGATGCAACAAATAACTGACTCCAAAGAAATGAAAACTGAAATAGACGAGTGCCCAAAGGATGACCGCAAACAGCGAGACCCAGCGCGCAATCGCGTATGTATCTGAGAAACCAAGTACGTAAATAGATGTGAGTGAAGTGGTTGTCATCCCCCACACGTCCATGAGTATGTATAACGCTATAGTACACGCCAGCAAAATGCCCACGCGTTTTTTTAAGCCTCGAATGGTTTCAGTTTCAGCGAGGTTCTCTAACAAGTAGCCTCTGGTGAAAAAATACCGCCAAAAATGAAATTCTAAAAACATGATAGACCTCCTCATCCATAAGGATAATTCTAGCATATTTTTGATTCAAGGGACGTATGTAAAAGGGTTCAAAAATGAAATTAATTTTCGTGAAACTTTTGAGTGGCTGAAACGACTACTTTACTAACAGAAAGGGGCGGATTATTATGCGGCAATGGCTCGACTTGTCGTTCAGTTGGGGGGATATCGTATTTGGAGTAGTGGGCTCCACGGTTTCGGTGATTCTCTATCACTTGTTCTCATAAAACAGTAAAAGCATCTATCTAGCGGCGGTTCGTCCAGATAGATGCTTTTTATTGAGTTAAATTACACATAGCTACCTCCATCATGTTGTGTGGCTAATAATTGGTAGAACAAATCGAGGTCTCGGTGCGACAAGGCGTCGTCCATTAGACGTTCGAAGTTTTCACGCTCGAGTGCATGGATCAATTCCATGACTTCTTCACTGTTTTCTTGTTCTGCGACGGGTTCAATCAATGTCTTTAGATGGTCATGAACGTCCGAGACTAAGAGCAGTTGATAGAGTGGCAGGCGAATGAAGCGGTTGCCTTTTTGGAACACAAACACTTCTGACAAGTTTTCCACTTGAAGCGTGTCCCGATTCAGGACGATTTCCTTTCCTTCAACCGGAATGAAGCTGAACACTTCATCGTCTTTACGCAGTGAGAAGTATTGGTAAGCAAATACGAGTCGAATCTTGTTATCCTTGACTTCAGTATGGAACGGTTTCATCATCTCAACATGTAGCATGTTCTCCCCCTCCTTTAATTTAGAATATTCTGTTTTTATTAGTGTATCATATTCCCTTATTCTTGTGCATAAAAACATCTTTGTTCACAAAATTATAATAAAACAGCCTAGGCGATCGCCTAGGCCATTGTCATTTAATGGCCTCTCTTTTAGGGGGTCGACCTTCTAAAAAGAACCCTATCCCCTTATCATGTCGAATCGACACTTTTTTATAAGGAAGGTTGTCGATCTCTTCTTTTGATAATTGTCGATTAGTTTCGAGGATGAACGTTGGAGTTTCAAGTGTGAATTGAAGTTCACTTTTATAAAGACACTCTTGTGCCTCTGCCTTGTTGCAGCGCTCAATCAGAATTTGTACGTTGGTGTGTTCGTGGTGGATGGGGTGTAGTTTGAAAAAAGTAGCATACCGTGTCATTTAGGATCTCTCACTTCATAGAAATTTTTTCCTGCAATTTGGTTATATACCAACTAAATTGGATTTTATTTCTTTTTACCATTTTGGTAATTAACAACTTCACATCGTGCCGTATCGCTATTCTGACGATAGTAGAGTAGAGGTGATTACGTTGAAGTTTCATGAGAAATTACGCGCATTTCGCGATGAACAACTGAATATTTCACAGAAAGAAGCGGCCCTTCTCTTGGAGGTCTCAAACGTCAATCTCTCTCGTTACGAAACTGCTGAACGGCAACCAAGTCTAGAGTTTTTGCACCGCATACGTACCAAATACAAGATGACAGATGAACAGTTCCTAGACTTGCTAACAGAAGATACGACTGTCAGAAAGCCGATGGAAACGTTCCTTGAACAAGCCCATGAAACGCAAAGTCGTTATTATAGTCAGTTTTCGGAATTGCTTGCTGAATTGATGGACGAAAAGAGTTTCCGCTTGCTGCTTCTTTATCTGCGAGATCTTTCAGAAAAAGAACGCAAAGAGCTCCTGGCACAAGTTGTCGAACAAATAGAACAATCGTAAACATGGATGTGAAATTGCACATCCATGTTTTTTCTTTGCTTAAAAGACGTTATAATGAAGGATAGTCTTTTAGAAATGTGTGGTGAACCCCTGTGAAAGGGATGACAGTTCAGCGTCTTTTGACGTTCTATGAAGAACCTGTTCAAGATTTTATGAAACAACTGGATCAGGACCTACTTGCAGGTGTGGCTCAAGACGATTCTCTTGTGCGAAGTGCCCAGTCCTTTGTACGTAATGGCGCTGTGCAACTGGTCGACTATGCACCTGTGCGTCACGAAGCGGATTTTGTCGTGCGAGATGTACAGGATGCCTATGTTCATGTCTCGTTTTATGAGCAGCTCTCCTGCTCTTGCAGCGGACGAAAGACGTGCCGCCACCAAGCAGCTGTACTTTTCTATTTGTATCAACATATCGATTCTCTCAGTGAGTGGGTGAAAGCTTGGCGTTCTAAAGCAGACCGTCAGTCCATCAGTGAAATCCAAAACAATCGAACCCCTCTTGCTTGGGAACAATATGCGAATACCCTACTCAACCAGCTCGTCATCCAAGATCATGCATCGAGCTTTTTCTTGATGGAGTTTGCACTTGGAGATTACAAACGCCAGATGCAGCGCATCCGTCCATTAGAACGGGAGTGGCATGTCCTGTTTGATTCAAGCGTGACACTGATGACCTTGATCAAGCTGTGGCCGACATTTAATAGCTTTAGCCGCGAAAATGAGCGAGGACGTGTTCGCTATTATTTGGATGAGACCATCCAAGACTTGAAACACCAGTTCAAACAACTGCACGGGCAACCCCGCTTCTTTGCCGCTGACCCGTTTTATGAGCGCATCGAGCGCTACGTAAAATACTTGCTGACAGATGCTGAAGGGTACTTTTCACAGCGCAGTGAGCTGTATACGCATTACTGGACAGAGCTCGGCACGCAAAAACAAGCTCGCGTTAAAGAACTCGACTTTTTAGAGAAGCATAGCGAGACGAAAGACGGCCACTCCCTGTTGCAGCTTCGTCAGCTGTTTTATTTCCAGCTCGGACAGACCGAACGTTTACTTGCGACGATGAAAGATGTTCCGGCTGAAGAGGTCAGCAGTTACTTATCTCTCATCCAGTTCGCTATCGAACAGCACGAGATTCAAATGGCAACACAGTTGTTTGAGCGCTTGCTCCCTGCTATTGAAACCTTTTTAGATACAGAAGTCCGGGCATCTCGCTTGATTTACACATTGCGAACGATGGAACGTCAGCTTGACCTGTCAGATACGGCGAAGCTTCAGTTCTACCGCATGTTGATTCCGTTCACGCTCGAACCGTATTCAGGCTATCTAATTGATAACGAGCGCTACGAGGAGTGGGCCGACTTGCATCTCTATTGTCAAAGCGGCATCACGTATGCAGAGACATGTGGCCTTGACCTTGTAAAGGAACACGCCCCATTTGTTGTGATGCCTCTTTACCATCTAAATGTAGTTCGTGAGATCAATGAAAAGAAACGCGATAGCTACAAGCAGGCGGTTCGTCATCTGAAGAAGATGAAACAGCTTGCAAAAGCTGCCAACGAGACGGTCTACTGGAATCAATACGTACAAGAGATCCGTGAAAAATTCCGTCGCTTGCGGGCCTTCCAGCAAGAAATGGAGAAAGGAAATCTAGCACTGTGAAACTTTTTTCGATGCCACTTTATGTGGAAAAACTAGATGGGGGCTTCGCTGTGTCGAGCCCTGAACGACCTGACCGTTTGAAGACCTTATTATATGGAAAACACCGTGACAGCTATTTTGGCCTACCCGTCGAAGATCAAAAGGGCAAGTTTGTCATGTCATGCCTCGATGCCATCGATTTGTTACCGAATCCTTCCAACGTCTTTGAATTTTATGGTCACGACCCGGCATCTGCCGCTCAGCTCGCGGCAATCACAGAAGCGGCTTCCATTTGGAACCGAACAGACCTTTGGGAACATGTGGAGTTTGATGTGAATAGTCTTTTTGTAACGGCAAGTCAAGATGAGGCTGTGACTTCAATTGTCGAGACAGCCATTTTACAGAAAGCACGCCAGGCTGCGTTTTCCTATGATGACTTAGTGAGCTTACAGGACTATTTCAAAAATGGTGGCTGGCCGATCCATAAAGTAAAACAACATCCAGACATTCATGTAGCACTTCGACTCATGGAGCCTGAAGACCCTTCAGACGATTGGATCCTCGAGACTGTCGTACGTGGTGTGCGCAGTTCTAGCTACTGGACACCTGCTGCGAAAAAACGATTCCTCTCTATTGAAGAAGCCTTACCACCAAAATGGGCAGACCTTGGTGACGTCATCCGGAACTTTCAGCGAGGCATCATCCCATTTGTTTCGGTCGTCGATGAAGAAACGGATTCGTTTTACTACGTTCCACTTGATGATCAGCAAGTTCGAGACTTCTTGCGTCATGACCTTGCAAAGCTTCAAGCATTCGGCTACGACGTCGTGCTCCCTGCATGGCTCAAAGAAATCAAAGAGACGAAGATGCAGGTCCGTGCTTCAGCAAGTACCGGTCGCTATAAATCAGCAGCGGGCCTCGAGCAGATCATCCAGTTCAACTGGAACTTCTCACTTGGTGACCAGGAAATCAGTGAAGAACAGTTCCGCCAGATGGTCGAAGAAAACCGTTCGTTCATTCGTTCAGGCGACCAGTGGTTCCAGATTGATGCGCAGTGGATTCAAGAGATCCGCAAGCTACTCGACCGCTCCGAAGAAGAAGAGTGGACCGTGCGGGATCTGTTGTTCCAAGAGCTACCGGAAGAATTGACGCTACCGGCTGAAGATGAGGACGACGATGATCCGTTAATCCAGTTCCAGTTGCACCAGTCTTTAGAGAGCTACCTGACACAACTTCAAGAGAAAAAGGCATTCCCGGAAGTTCCTCCTTCCCCACGCCTGTTGACAGAGCTCCGACCGTACCAGCAGCTTGGTCTGAACTGGCTCGCTTTCATGCGAAACGAATCGTTCGGCGCTATCTTAGCGGATGACATGGGACTCGGGAAGACTGTTCAATTGATTGCGTATTTGTTACACGTTCACGAACAACAACCTGGTGGCAAGCCTTCTTTAATCATCTGTCCGACGTCTGTACTCGGGAACTGGCAGAAAGAGCTTCAGAAGTTTGCTCCTTCCCTTCGCGTCTCGACTCATTACGGGTCCAACCGCGGCGAAATCACGACAGACGCTGATGTCGTATTGACGACTTACGGAATTGCCACTCAAGACGCCGAAACGCTCCAGCAGATTGCTTGGAGCTCGGTGACGCTTGATGAAGCGCAAAATATTAAAAATATGCAGACGAAGCAGTCGCGCGCGATTCGCAAGTTGCGAGGAGTGCACCATATCGCTTTGACAGGTACGCCGGTCGAGAACCGCTTATCTGAGCTATGGGCGATCTTTGATTTCATTCATAAAGGCTATCTTGGTTCGTACAAGTCATTCCAAGAGACGTATATGGCCCCGATTGAACGGGATGAGGACGAGCAGGCGAAGCACCGCTTGCGGATGAAGATCCAGCCGTTCTTGTTGCGCCGGACGAAACGAGATCCCGACCTGCAGCTCAACTTGCCTGAGAAGCTTGAACAGAAAGAGTATTGCGCTCTGACGACCGAGCAGGCGGCACTCTATGAATCGTTGATCCAAGAGTCCGTAAGCCAGCTCGGCAATCTGAGCGGGTTTCAGCGGAAGGGGTTGGTCCTCAAGATGCTGAGCAAGTTGAAGCAGTTATGTAACCATCCAGCGCTTTACTTGAAAGAACCATTTGATGATGCGGAGACCATGCTAGAGCGATCCGCGAAGCTTGCGGGTATCGTGTCGCTTGCGGGTGAAATCGCTGCGAGAGGTGAACAGTGTCTGATTTTCACGCAGTATATCGGCATGGGACATCTACTGCAACACTGTTTCAGTGAACTCTATGACATTGACAGCCCGTTCCTGACGGGTAGTATGCCAAAAGGACAGCGCGATCATTTGGTCGCATCGTTCCAGGCGGGAGAGTTTCCGATTTTCTTATTATCGCTCAAGGCTGGCGGAACGGGACTCAATCTGACAGCTGCTACTCATGTGCTTCATGCCGACCGCTGGTGGAATCCAGCAGTCGAGAATCAAGCAACAGACCGTGCGTATCGCATCGGCCAACAACAGTTTGTGCATGTGCACAAGTTCTTGACGATTGGAACAATTGAAGAAAAAATCGACACGCTCCTTGAACAGAAACAATCGTTATCGGACGAGTTGATCCATTCAAGTCAGTGGATCACGGAACTGAGTGACGATGAACTGACAGACCTGTTGACACTTTCCTGATAATCATATGACGCGGCTTGTTATCCCCATACCAAGCCGCGTCACATACGAGATGAGCAACACATGGCGACGTATTTTTTCATCAAACTGGAGTTGTATTTGGTGTAAAATCAGCAGGAATCTCAAAACGGTCTTCAGCTACTTCGACTCGGTCAGCGGGTTGTTCTTCCTTGCGTTTCGTTGCCAAGAATCGTATTTCTTCTACAATGACTTCGGTGACATAGATGCGCGTGCCTTCTTTTTCATAGAAGCGCGTATGTAGCCGCCCGGTCACGCCGACTAAGGAGCCTTTCCCGCAATATTTGACGGTCAGCTCTGCCAGCTTTCCGTAGATGGTACAATTGATGAAATCTGCTTCATCTTTTTTGTAGCCATTGGGAACTGCCATGCTGAAAGATGTCACGCTCTTCCCTTCCGATAAGGTACGGAGCACAGGGTCCTTCGTCAGTCGGCCGATTAATGCAACCTTGTTCACATGTCTCACCTCCCTTCTGCACACAGCATACGGGAAATGGATCCGGTGTGGCAAATCGGTAAAATGAAATTATCTGACGGAATTCGCTAAGATAATTTGTCAAATGGGCGTGAAAATTTCATTTTGAAGCCAAAACCGCCCACACAATTTAAAGATGACCTGATTGACCATTTTTTGAAACTTTTTTCTAGAAAGGTTGGGACAGTCTATGAAAACATTCAAAGTGATCGAGGCGTCCATCTTAAGTGAGCATGAATCCAAGCTGATTCCGCTTGAAGATGGCATCATCATCAACCAAGAAAATGAGGCTCGCTCGTGGGCCATCGAGTTGTTCACGACAAAAGACTTGAAAGCGTATTTCGATGATCTTGTAGCTTCGCAAGAACTAGTGGAAGCTCGTGTCGTCATCTCTTACCCAGAGAATGAACCTGCGCCGTTCGAAATGATGGCGTACTCTGTGAAAGCTGTGGGGGATTCCATCTCCGTCCTGCTTCGTGGAACATTGAAGCGCGCTCGACGCAAATATGCGGAAGGCTTGCTTGCAGAGTTAATCGAGGACGGCTTTGAAGGAGACGATCTTCTTGTGCGCTTCGAGAAAGCGATGAAAGAGCGTCCGACGCTGAAAAAGGGCGAGGAATAGAGCTTAGCTTTAACGACCTTGACGGCTCAATTGACTCCCTTGACGCACTGATTAACGCCTTGGGTACTTTGTTTAAAGACCCTGAAACTCCCGTTAGCGACCCAAGTCATTTTATGGAAACCAATCACACACCAAAAAACAGGACTGGCCCACATGGCCGGTCCTGTTTCTCGTTCTACTCGTCTTGGTTGTCGCGATCCTTCATGTCGATGTCGTCTTCCATCAGGTCTTCGTTTTTCGTGTTCGGATCTTTCATCATGTCTTTATACGTGTCTGTGTTCTTGTCACGCTCGGTCGGGGAGACAACGTTGCAATTCTTAGGCATCATGTCATTATCGTTGCCGTTATTGTATCCGTCATTCCCGTTCATCTGGTCTCCATTCGTTTCCGGTGGCGTGACGTCTGGCACCATCTCCTGCGCTTCTTCTCGCACATCCTCCATCGGCGTCTCATTGGCTGGTGGAATCGTTCGGTCGGTTCCGCAGGCACCAAGGACAAGGACGGAGCTGGCAATTGCTGCAACTAGTGGCTTGCGCATTAAAAAACCTCCTTTCCGCTTCGACTGATCACTACACAAGTGACTGCTGATACTCTGTTACGGAAAGGAGGCTTTATTCGTTTACAAAATCAGTTTGTCGATTCCTCGACTTTTGGCCCAATTGCAAAAAGGATGTCTGCTTCACAAGCAATTTCCCCATCAACTGTTGCAATTGCATGACCTTTACCAATTTGGCCGCGTAGACGCGTTAATTCCACTTCAAGTCGAAGTTGGTCACCTGGCTTTACTTGGCGTTTGAAGCGGCAGTTGTCGATGCCTGTGAAGAACGCAAGACGTCCTTTGTATTCTGGCATTTGAAGAACTGCAGTTGCTCCGACCTGTGCTAATGCTTCTACAATCAAGACTCCAGGCATTACTGGATACCCAGGGAAATGGCCGTTAAAATAGTCTTCATTGATTGAAACATTTTTTAAGCCTACCGCACGCTTCCCTTCTTCGATTTCTAAAATGCGATCCACAAGTAAGAATGGATAGCGGTGTGGCAAAATAGCTTGAATCTGTTCTGTCGTTAACATATCAATTTCCCCCTATTTGCTCGTGCCGTTCATGATATCTAAAATATGCTGATAGGTTTCCCATTTAAGTGCGTCTGATGCATCGCCGCCGCCTAAAATCGCATAGCCGACTGTTAAACCACCTGCTACTGCACCTGCCACAAGCAGAAGAACGAGAAGTACACGAAGCCAAATTGGGAGTAAGCGAATTTGGACCCAGCGTGTTGGTTTTTGCGGTTTGGCAGTCTCCGTATTCTCTTGTCCCTCTTCATTTTTCGCACGCACGGCTTTCACCTGTTTGCGAGTTACTACTTTTTCTTCTGTCATTCTGTGAACTCCTTTTTACCGTTTATACGATTTCGGCATATTGTCTAACATCATACCGGTCCCAACAGCCACACAGTCCATTGGGCTTTCCGATAAGAATACAGGCACTTTTAGCTCTTCTGTAAGTAAATGATCCATTCCGTGAAGAAGTGCTCCGCCACCTGTTATGATCACACCACGGTCGATGATGTCAGCTGATAGTTCTGGTGGTGTTTTTTCTAATACATTTTTACAAGCTTGAATGATGACCGAAACGGACTCACGAAGAGCTTGTTCTACTTCCTGTGACGAGATGGTCACTACGCGTGGAAGACCTGTCACCATGTCGCGCCCGCGGATATCCATCGTCTCACTGCGGCCTTCTGGATAAACCGTCCCAATCTCAAACTTGATATTTTCAGCTGTTCGTTCTCCGATCAGCAATTTGTATTCACGTTTGATATACTGCAGGATGTCTTGATCGAACACGTCTCCTGCGACTTTAATGGACTCGGAAGTTACGATATCTCCCATAGACAAGACGGCAACATCTGTTGTACCGCCACCGATATCGACGACCATGTTCCCACTTGGTTGGAAGATGTCCATACCAGCACCGATTGCTGCTACTTTTGGTTCTTCTTCTAAGAAAACTTTTTTGCCTCCAGCTTTTTCGGCTGCTTCACGAATCGCTTTTTGTTCGACACTAGTAATATTTGTCGGGCAACAAATTAATATACGAGGCTTGCTGAACATCCCTTTGACGTTCAGTTTATTGATGAAATGCTTGAGCATCGCTTCTGTTACATCAAAATCAGCAATGACGCCGTCTTTTAGTGGACGGATCGCCACAATATTTCCAGGAGTACGCCCTAGCATTTGGCGCGCTTCAGTCCCCACAGCCAGGACTCGGCGCGTTTGGCGGTCAAGTGCCACCACGGATGGTTCGTTTAACACGATTCCTTTTCCTTTGACGTGGATCAGCACGTTGGCTGTTCCTAGGTCAATGCCTATATCTTTTGAAAACATTCTCGTAGGTTCTCCCTTCCCAAACTGTCTCTCTATCATGGGTTTCTCAACTTTTAATTTTATCACAGTTTTTGTCGAAACGTACAAATTATTTTGATAAAGGACATGCAAAAAGAGCGACCGAATGGCGCTCTCTTTTAAAATGCGATGTATTTGGCTGGATTGATGTACTGACCGTTTTCTTTCACTTCGAATAGTAAGTGATTGCCAGCTGTCGTGTTTTCATAGTTCAGTGTATGAAAAAAGCAGCTGTCCTATGCATTAGGACAACTGCTTGAATGATAAATTAGGAATGGAATTAGACCGGTTGTACTTCGCGTTCTACTGTCTCTGTACCAACTCGTTCAATGTCTGCACCTAACGCTGCTAACTTCTTGTCGAAATTCACATATCCACGATCTAAGTGTTTTAATTCTGTAACTCGCGTTACGCCGTCAGCCACAAGTCCTGCAAGGATTAATGCAGCAGCTGCACGTAAGTCGGTTGCTGCAACTTCAGCACCTTGAAGATCTGATGGGTTCTCCATGATGACAGAGCGACCTTCGATTTTCAAGTTCCCGTTCATGCGGCGGAATTCTTCTACGTGCATGAAGCGGTTTTCAAATACCGTTTCAGTGATGATTCCTGTACCGTGTGCTGTCATCATGAGTGACATCATTTGTGATTGCATGTCTGTAGGGAATCCTGGGTGTGGCATTGTCTTAATATCTACGGATTTCAGTTCGCCTTCTGCTTTGATGCGAAGACCTTGTTCTGTTTCCGAGATTTCAACGCCCATTTCCTGCATTTTAGAGATCAGTGCTGTCATATGCTCAGGTACTGCGTTCTCGATAGTTACATCACCACGAGTGATCGCTGCAGCTACCATGAATGTACCAGCTTCGATACGGTCAGGAATGATTGAGTGCTCAGCACCTGTCAGTTCCGCAACCCCTTCGATTTTGATAACGTCTGTACCGGCACCTTTTACTTTACCACCCATGTTGTTGATAAAGTTTGCAAGATCCACGATCTCTGGCTCTTTTGCTGCATTTTCAATAACTGTTGTTCCTTCTGCTAATGCAGCGGCAGTCATGATGTTTTCTGTAGCACCAACGCTTGGGAAGTCGAGGTAAATTTTAGCCCCTTGTAAACGACCTTCTGTGCGAGCTTCTACGAAACCTTGTCCGAAAGTGATAGTTGCTCCCATCGCTTCGAACCCTTTTAAATGTTGATCAATCGGACGACTTCCGATTGCGCATCCACCTGGCAATGCAACCCGTGCAAATCCGTTACGAGCTAAGATTGGCCCCATGACGAGAATTGATGCACGCATCTTGCGAACATACTCGAACTGCGCTTCACTGTTAAGTGTTGCTGTCGAATCTATGATGACTTGCTTATTCTCCGGTTTGTAGTCGATTTTTGTATTCAGGCTACGAAGAACCTCATTAATTGTTTTAACATCTGCTAGAGATGGTACTTCATTGATTGTATTGATTCCTTTTGAAGCTAGAAGCGCTGCTGCAAGTACTGGTAGTACCGCATTTTTAGCCCCTTCTACTCGTACGTTTCCAGTTAAAGCGCGTCCGCCCTTGACGATAATTTTATCCACTTTAGCTACCTCCGAAAAATTGACATGACATTCATATATAGGTTCACATTCTGGTAATTGTTGAAATTAGGGTATTAAAACACAATTTACATCATACAATGAAATGAGAAGTCTGACAAGTAACTTAATCCCCTAATTTCACAAGTCTAATTGCAACTATAGTATGTGTTTTCTCTCTCTAATGTTCAGCTAATTTCTAGATACCCTAGAACGTTTGAAATAAACATCGTTTGACAAGATATTTCCCGGGAAATACTTATTTCCGAATCGTGTCGAACTATTGGTTTACCTAGAATAAATACTGCAGCTGCGAAGACCAATTCATTAGCTCCACAAAGAAGCCTCCAGCTATGGATCCTAATACAAGACTGAGTAAAATCATCATGACTTGTACTTGAAAAACATGCCCTTTTTTGAACACAACTTCTAATCTCACACTCTGCAATGCGTAAAAGGCAATGGCAATAAAGAATAGATGGACCGCAATCGCAATAACGGATTGGATGGCCAAGTCTGCTAAAAACATCGCGCTCTCTCCTTTCACATACTTCCTATTATATCGGCTGAACATAAGAAATGGATGAGCGCTATTGACTAACTTGTGAATTTTCTTCACAATCTTGTCGGTATGTGTTGTGATTCGCTTGGGTGGGTTGTTTTGAGGGGGTTGCATGGAAATAAAGTGGGATTCGGTTAGGTTTTCGGGAGGGAATAACGAGTTGCTCTTGCTTTTCCTTTTTTAGAACAGCGGAGCTGGGCGAGGGCTTTGGTGACTCTATGTTTTGTTCGTATATCTAAATAGCGTTCAATATCCGATCTCTTTAAATCATTATGGAGAATATAGAATAGACTAGTAATAGTTTTAGATAGTACCTCTTTATCTATATGATCACAACTCTTACAATGATACGCGGTTGATTTTTCTGCTGGAACCATTATCTGCTCACAGCTATGACAGAAAATACCTTGTCGAAGCGCTAAAACATCAATCGAATATCTCACTGCCAAGGGAATCCTTTTAAAATTTCTATTAATAGTATTGACCGTTTTTACTAAATGAAGGTATTCATCTTTATTGCACTTTTCGGGCAAAGAGTTTAGTTGTTCAATATAGAAGTCTACTTGGTTTTTGTACAATATCTTTGCTGTCTTAGGATAATTGGAGATATGCGCTGATGAATGACAAAATACAATTGCAGAATAAATGGGGAGTTTTTGAGTAACAGTAAATACTATATTTTCGAGAGCCTTTTTATTTCTATTAAGTTGATGAATGGGACAATCTAATTTTTCTGTAACTCCTTCATAAGTGCGTATGATTTGATCAGGATTTTCATAGAATTCAATCTGACCCCTAATATTTTTTATTTCTAGAAGTAGAATATAACGATTGGTGATGATTAGAGTATCCATTTGAAAGAATGTGCCAAACTTCGATTGTGTATGAAAATCTGGGATGATTGTATGAAGCATGGGAAAAGGAATTCTTTCCAATATCCGATCTACTTTCACTTCTCCATCATGACCGGCTTTCGCCATTGCAAACTGTTTATTAAAAAACTGTTTTTGTTTTTCATTGGATACGGGAGTCCTAATAGCTAATTCTCTCAATGCGAGAAGTTCGTTTGAGTTGTTTCTTTTAATCGTTTTTGTTTTTTGATAAAGTGACATACCAATCCTCCTTTTTACATTAGTTTACATTAGGCTATTGTTTTTAGATAGAAAATTTTCATACTCCACTTGGTTATCGGGCTTTTTTTTGAAATCGATGATTAGTAGCACCTTTTGTAGTCACTACAATCCATCGATTAGCCAATATTAGAGAGGTATCTGCTGCAGTTGTTTGAGTATCTGCCGCAGTTTGCTTTTTTGCTGCTGCAGTTCACCAAATATTGATCACTCAAATTTTTTAGCTCTTTCTAGTAAGATCTTTTATGACTCCAAGCCCTTCCTAGTAAGACCTTCACCACTCTAAGCCCTTCCTAGTAAGACCTTCACCACTCCAAGCCCTTCCTAGCAAGACCTCCCCCACTCCAAACGCCTTTCACATCTAAATGGAATCGAGTTGCAGGCGTTAGAAATACATTCGAAAACCATTCACTCCAACCGAGACAAAGAGCGCCTCAATTGGAGCGTCTGGTTTACGAAGCATTTCTGAGCAAACGCCTTCCACATCTAAACATATAAAAAACCCCGCCCACCACACAAAGTGGTGACCGGGGTTTCTAATAACGACTTACATATTACCCTCTTTAACGTTGATACGATTCATGGCACGCTGTAACGCAAGTTCTGCACGCTTGAAATCGACGTTATCTTGTTTAGACTGCAAGCGCTCTTCGGCACGACGAAGTGCTTCTTTAGCACGAGCAGCGTCAATAGATTCAGCTAGCTCTGCAGAAGGTGTCAAGATTGAAACCTGCTGAGGGCGCACTTCAACAAAGCCGCCAGTGATTGCAACGTACTCGACTTTGCCATCACGTTTAAGCTTTACTGCACCAATTTCAAGAGGAGCTACCATCGGAATGTGTCCTGGCAGGATTCCGACTTCACCAGTTACCGTTTTCGCGATAACCATATCTACTTGAGCATCGTATACTGGGCCGTCTGGAGTGACAATATTGACTGTTAATGTCGGCATTTGTTTTCCTCCTGGTCCCTCGTATTAGGCTTCTACACCCATAGCTTTTGCTTTTTCCACTACTTCTTCAATGCGTCCAACTAGACGGAATGCATCTTCAGGAAGGTGGTCGTATTTCCCTTCAAGGATTTGTTTGAACCCTTGAACAGTTTCTTTAACCGGTACGTACGATCCTTGTTGCCCTGTGAACTGCTCCGCTACGTGGAAGTTCTGAGACAGGTAGAACTGGATACGACGAGCACGGTTAACCGTTAATTTATCGTCATCAGATAACTCGTCCATACCTAAGATGGCGATGATATCTTGTAACTCACGGTAACGCTGTAACGTAGACTGAACTTGACGAGCTACAGAGTAGTGCTCTTCCCCAACGATTTCAGGAGAAAGTGCGCGTGATGTAGACGCAAGTGGATCTACCGCAGGGTAGATACCCATTTCAGAAAGTTTACGCTCTAAGTTTGTTGTTGCATCTAAGTGAGCGAACGTTGTTGCTGGAGCTGGATCCGTGTAGTCATCGGCTGGTACATAGATCGCTTGGATCGATGTTACAGAACCTGTAGACGTAGACGTGATACGCTCTTGCAATTGACCCATCTCAGTAGCAAGTGTTGGCTGGTAACCAACGGCAGATGGCATACGACCTAGAAGTGCCGATACCTCAGAACCTGCTTGTGTGAAACGGAAGATGTTATCGATGAATAGAAGTACGTCTGCACCCTGCTCATCACGGAAATACTCAGCCATTGTCAAACCAGATAGAGCTACGCGCATACGTGCTCCAGGTGGCTCGTTCATTTGACCGAATACCATTGCTGTTTGTTTGATTACGCCAGAATCGCTCATCTCGTGGAATAAGTCGTTTCCTTCACGCGTACGCTCACCAACACCTGCGAATACAGAGATACCCGCGTGCTCTTGAGCGATGTTGTTGATAAGTTCTTGGATAAGAACCGTTTTACCTACACCGGCACCACCGAAGAGACCGATTTTACCACCTTTGATGTAAGGAGCTAAAAGGTCAACTACTTTGATACCCGTTTCAAGGATTTCAACTTCAGTTGAAAGGTTTTCGAAAGTTGGTGCTAGACGGTGGATCGGGTCACGACGTTCTGAAGTCGGGATTTCTTCACCTAAGTCAATTACTTCTCCTAATACGTTGAATACGCGACCTAGAGTTGCGTTTCCAACTGGAACAGAGATAGCTGCACCCAAGTCTGTTACTTCCTCGCCACGCTTCAAACCATCGGTAGAAGCCATTGCGATTGTACGAACTGAATCGTCACCTAAATGTAACGCTACTTCTAAAGTTAGAGTAGTAGGCGCTTCATTCGGACGTTCGATCGCTACAGTTAATGCATTGTAGATTTCTGGTAGTTGGCCGTTGCTGAACTTTACGTCAACAACCGGTCCCATTACCTGTAGAACATGTCCTTTGTTCACTACTGTTCCCTCCTGTCTTACTCTATTCTAATGCTGCCGCTCCGCCGACGATCTCCGTAATTTCTTGAGTGATCGCAGCTTGACGCGCACGGTTATATACTAATGTCAAACTATTGATTAAATCGGATGCATTGTCTGTTGCACTCTTCATCGCTGTCATACGTGCAGCATGTTCACTTGCTTTTCCGTCGAGTAACGCACCGAAAATCAAGCTCTCAGCGTACTGCGGAAGCAATACTTCTAAGATGGCTTCAGGAGACGGCTCGAATTCATACGATGCCGTTCCTGCTTCCGGTGTGATATCCGTTAATGGCAGTACCTTTTTCTCAGTTACTTCTTGAGAAATGGCACTGACAAAGTGGTTGTAGTACATATAAAGTTCATCATACGTACCGTCTGTGAACATACCAACAGCTTTGCGTGCAATCTCTTTAATGTCTGAGAAGGACGGTTGGTCAGGAAGTCCAACTTCCGACTCAATCACGTTCGCTCCGCGTTTTGCAAAGAAATCACGACCCATACGTCCGATTGCAAAGATGACGTACTCATCTGCTGAAGCATGACGAGTGTTGATTGCAGTAGTTACCGCACGTAGAACGTTCGCATTGTAAGCACCTGCTAATCCACGGTCAGATGTGATGACTAGGTAAGCAGTTTTTTGAACAGGACGAGACGTTAGCATTGGGTGAGAAGCGTCAGCTGAACCGGATGCGATAGCCGCTACGACCTCTTGAATTTTCCCCATGTACGGAACGTACGCTTTCGCGTTCATTTCTGCACGGTTCAATTTCGAAGCCGAAACCATTTGCATAGCTCGTGTGATCTGACTTGTTTTCTTTGTTGACGTAATTCGATTTTTTACATCGCGTAATGATGCCACTGGTATTTCACCACCTTATCGTTTTTTTATTCGAACTTAAACGCTTGCTGCAAATGTCTTTTTGAACTCGTTGATTGCGTTCACTAGATCTTCGTCTGCAGGAAGGTCTTTAGTAGTGCGAATGTGATCTAAAACGTTTGTGTGGTTTGAATCTAACCAGCTAAGAAGTTCGCTTTCGAAACGACGAACATCCGTTAATGCTACATCGTCAAGAAGTCCACGTGTTAGAGCGTAAAGAATCACAACTTGCTTCTCTACTTTAAGTGGAGAGTTCAAGTCTTGCTTCAATACTTCAACCGTACGTTGACCACGGTTTAGTTTCGCTTGTGTAGAAGCATCTAGGTCAGAACCGAACTGAGCGAATGCTTCAAGTTCACGGAAAGCCGCTAAGTCAAGACGAAGTGTACCTGCTACCTTTTTCATTGCTTTAATCTGTGCAGATCCACCAACACGTGATACAGAAAGACCCGCGTTGATTGCTGGACGTACGCCAGAGAAGAATAGATCCGATTGTAAGAAGATCTGACCATCTGTGATTGAGATTACGTTTGTTGGAATGTAAGCTGAGATATCCCCTGCTTGTGTTTCAACGAACGGTAATGCAGTGATTGAACCTGCACCTAGAGTTTCATTCAACTTCGCAGCGCGCTCAAGAAGACGGCTGTGCAAGTAGAATACATCCCCTGGATAGGCTTCACGACCTGGAGGACGTTTTAATAGAAGTGAAAGCTCACGGTATGCCGCAGCTTGTTTAGAAAGATCATCGTACACAACAAGAACGTGCTTGCCTTGGAACATGAATTCTTCCGCCATTGTTACACCCGCATATGGAGCTAGGAATAATAATGGAGATGGTTGAGATGCAGAAGCTGTAACAACGATTGTGTAGTCTAATGCGCCTTTTTTACGTAAAGTTTCTACTACGTTACGTACAGTAGACTCTTTTTGTCCAATAGCCACATAGATACAGATCATGTTTTGGTCAGCTTGGTTAAGAATCGTATCGATTGCTACAGATGTTTTACCAGTCTGACGGTCACCGATGATAAGCTCACGCTGTCCACGGCCGATTGGCACTAGAGCATCGATTGCTTTGATTCCTGTTTGTAGTGGTTCGTGAACCGATTTACGAGCCATAACACCTTGTGCTGGGCTTTCGATCGGACGAGTTTTTGTTGTTTCGATAGGACCTTGCCCATCAAGTGGCATACCAAGTGGGTTTACAACGCGTCCAATTAGAGCGTCTCCTACTGGTACTTCCATAATACGGCCTGTACGACGTACTTCATCGCCTTCTTTGATGTCTGTGTATGGTCCAAGGATAACGATACCTACGTTGTTTTCCTCAAGGTTTTGCGCCATACCAAGTACACCTGTTGAGAACTCAAGAAGCTCTCCAGCCATGACGTTGTCGAGACCATGAGCACGAGCGATACCGTCACCGACTTGGATAACTGTACCCACATCGCTTACTTTCATTTCAGATTCGTAGTTTTGAATCTGCTGCTTAATCAAGACACTGATTTCTTCAGCTTTGATGCTCATGTATGTCACCTCTCATATTTCTGTAGTATTAACCGATCAAGTTACGTTTCAAGCGATCAAGTTTAGAACGCAATGTGTTGTCGTAAATGCGGTTTCCGATTTGAATGCGTAGTCCACCGATTAGAGATGGATCTACTACGTTGTGAATGTTAAGAGAGCCTTTGCCCACTTCTTGTGCGAATGCAGAAGAGATGTGTGCACGCTCTTCGTCTGTCAATGCGCGTGTTGAGTAAACCGTTGCTTCTGCAATTCCTTGTGCGTTGTTAGACAAAGCACTGAACTCATCCACAATGGCAGGTAATTCGTGTAGACGTTTCTTTTCTACAAGTAGCTGGATCGTGTTCACGACAGCTGGGCTTGCAGAACCGAATACTGTACGAATCAATTCTTTCTTTTTATCAAGAGAAAGTTTAGGAGAAGCGAACAAGGCTTGAACGTCTGCATCTTGTTTCCAAGCTGCTTTGATTTCCGTTAGGTCATCGCGCGTTGTCGTCAATGTATCGTTTTCTCGTGCTAGTTCGAATAAAGCGATGGCGTAACGCTTTGCTACTGCAGATTTGCTCACTTCGCTTCGCCTGCCTTCGCAATCGTAGCCTCGATCAATGCACGATTATCTTCTTCCGTAACTTCTTTCTCAAGCACCTTAGATGCAGCAAGTACTGACAAGGAAACAACTTCCTCACGTACTGCAGCAATCGCGCGTGCTTTTTCAGTTTCGATTTCACGGACAGCAGACTCTTTCAAGCGAGTTGCTTCTTCACGTGCAGTCGTCATAATCTCTTCACGAGAAACATCGCCTTGCTTCTTCGCGTTTTCCACGATTGCCAATGCTTCCGTGCGTGCTTGTTTCAATAATTCACGCTGCTCGTCAAGTAGTTTCTGAGATTCTAAACGGCTGTTTTCAGCTGCTTCGATCTCGCTCGCTACTAACTGCTCACGTTCGTTCATGATACCCATAAGTGGACCCCATGCGAATTTCTTCAGTAATACCATCAATACGATGAAGAAGAATAATGTCGCGAAGATATCCAGTGTGTTAAACCCAGAGCCACCAGCCCCAAGTGCAAGGTAATCAAAAGACACGATTGTTTCACTCCTTTCAAACGCTATTCCGTCGTTTTCTTGCTTCTATCGAGTAAACAAAAACTTTGTTGTTTTCTGTGGTTGTGTTTCATAAAGGAAATGGCGGATGCACTCCGCCATTTGCGTTAAAGTCAAATGAACGATTATCGATTATCGGTTTAAAACGATGAACGCGATAACTGCTGCGATGATTGGAAGGGCCTCAACTAATGCAACCCCGATGAACATAACTGTTTGAAGTGCGCCACGAGCTTCTGGCTGGCGAGCGATCCCTTCAACTGTTTTTGAAACGATAAGACCGTTACCGATACCTGCACCAAGTGCTCCTAAACCGATTGCGATAGCTGCTGCTAATAAACCTACTGAACCTACCATTGTGTATTTTCCTCCTAATATGTTGGTTTTAGTTTTTTATACTGAAGTCCCCTTCAGTTTATATTAATGGTCATCCGACACTTTGTGTGCCATATACACCATCGTTAACATAACGAAAATGAACGATTGGATACCCCCGATGAAGATCGAGAACCCTTGCCATGCAAGTGCTGGGATGATGGCTCCCACGAATCCGAACATGCTTGATGTTGCTAAACCTGCGATCAATGCAAGGAGTACCTCACCTGCATAGATGTTTCCGTAAAGACGAAGACCGAGTGTCAACGTATTTGCGAATTCTTCAATGACTTTCAGCGGCGCTAAGAATGGAAGCGGCTTTGCAAAATCACTGATGTACCCTTTGAACCCTTTCGCTTTGATTCCATAATAGTTTGTCATTATGATAATCATCGCAGCCAGTGTCATTGTTACAGTTGGGTCAGCTGTTGGTGATTTCCACCATAAGTAGTCGTTGTAGATGATTGCAAATGGCAACCCGAGTACGTTGGCTACGAAAATAAAGAGTAGAAGCGTAATTCCAAGAATGTGGAAGCTTCCTCCTGTTTTCCAGTCCATGTTGCTCTTGATGATGCCTTTTACGAAGTCCATAATCCACTCCATAAAGTTTTGCATACCTGTTGGTTTGAGTTTTAAATTACGTGTCGAGAAATACGCAATCAAGAAAACAATCAATGTCGTGATGGCAAGCATCATCAAGGTTGATGTGTTTCCAGTCAGACCGAACAAGTGATATTCAGGACTTAAATGTTCCACTAGTAGTTCACCTCTCTTTCGCATCTTCATTTTGTTTGCGTATCGCAAATACTAGCTGTTCTATGACCAGTAGAACATACGGTATCATTAAGCCAATTACCGTACTGATCAAATGGAAATATTCAGGTAGCGATAGGGCAATCGCCACTGCCGCAATTCCTGAAGCAAAGCGTAATCCAGTACCGAGACTGACGCGCTTTTTTCCTTGATCAAAAGCACGGTCAAACTTCAGCATCCGACGCTGCAAAATCCAGAAATTGTAGAGTCCAAACACTGCTCCGAGTCCGATGCCCGCAAAAATGGTCGGTTGCGGCGTGAACGCTGCTCCGAGGACACAGGCTGCGAGCAAAAAGAGTATGTACTTTTTCTGCCGCTTGTAGATATGAAACAAATTGAGCATTGGAATTCTCCTGAATTTAGATTCGAATGGAAGCGAATTTTCGCTGGTTCTGGGGTGCTTCTCAAATGAAGACGCTAGCTTGCAGAAAGTGGAATAGACAGTCGAATTTCATTATGAAACCCCTATCATGATTATCCTTTGTAAGCATACAATAGCGCCTATTTCATGTCAATTGCATCCTGTGAAAAACATCACAAGACGAAGGGGTTCGACAAATTACGGACATAATTTTTTTGTTATGTTTTGGGGTTGGGGAAAAGAGAGGTTTTGGGGGGTTCTTTCCGCGGATTTTGAGAATCTTTTTCCGGACTTCATTTTGTTTTCCGCGGACTTCACGACTCTTTCCGCGGACTTCAATGTGTTTTCCTCGGACTTCATCGCTCTTTCCTCGGACTTCAACACGATGGCCAAAACCACAAAAAACTCCAGCAAGCTTAGCTTTGCTGGAGTTTCTACTATTATTATTGAGTTGTGATCGGTGGTGTTCTCCACATCTAGTCTTTATTAAGGAAGCGGCGCAGTGCCTCTACGATTTGTGCCGAAGCTGTTCCGTCACCATATGGATTTGACGCTTGTGACATCGCCTCGTAGGCAGCAGGGTCTGTGAGCAGTTCGTTCGTCAGTTCGAAGATGCGGTCTTCATCAAGCCCTGCGAGCTTCAACGTTCCTGCATCGATCCCTTCAGGACGCTCTGTCGTGTCACGAAGTACGATGACCGGCTTCCCAAGCGAAGGTGCCTCTTCTTGCACGCCACCTGAATCGGTCAGAATGATGTGCGATCGAGCTGCAAGGTTATGGAAATCGATCACTTCGAGAGGTTCGATCAAGTGCACACGTGGGTTGTTGCCAAGGACCTCGTTTGCAATCTCACGGACCACTGGGTTCATGTGGACTGGATAGACGACTTGGACGTCAGCGTGTGCCTCAAGCAGACGATTGATAGCGCGGAAGAAGTTGCGCATCGGCTCGCCTAGGTTCTCGCGACGGTGTGCTGTCAGCAAGATCATGCGGTCGTCGCCAATCGTATCAAGGATTGGATGCGTGTACTCATCCCGTACTGTCGTCTTCAAGGCATCAATTGCCGTGTTCCCTGTAATGACGATCCACTCTTCTGGCTTGTTCTCTGCGCGCAAGTTCGCTGCCGATTTTTCAGTCGGTGCGAAATGGATGTCAGCAAGGACGCCCGTCAGTTGACGGTTCATCTCTTCTGGATACGGCGAATATTTGTTACCAGTACGAAGACCCGCTTCGACGTGACCGATTGCGATCTGGTTATAGAACGCAGCGAGGCTTCCAACGAATGTCGTCGATGTGTCCCCGTGCACAAGCACGATGTCTGGCTTTGCGTCTTGCATGACGTCGTTCAATCCGTGCAAGACGTTTGTTGTGATATCGAACAATGTCTGGCGGTCCTTCATGACGTTGAGGTCATAGTCCGGCGTGATACCGAACGTCGTCAACACCTGATCGAGCATCTGACGGTGCTGAGCAGAGACCGCGACGATGGATTCCATATCCTCTTGTTTTTCAAGCTCCAGTACGAGCGGGGCCATCTTGATGGCTTCCGGACGTGTACCGAAGATAGTCATAACTTTCCACTTTTTCATGTGTTTCTCCTTTTTAAGAAAGAGACCTGTTTGACCAGGTCTCTTGTGTTGTATTGGGTTGTTGATGCTGGTTTCCTACTTTAATGACGCAGGGAACTTTGAGAAGTTGCCATGCAGATAAAATCCTTTGTCATGCACAACAAAACGAGCTTGATGAAGATGAAATCTCGTTTGACGTTCACTAATTTGCTTGAATGCAGAAGAAATCCACTTGGATGCATAACAAATCGAGCTTCTTGTAGAACAAACATCACTTGATGCAGAAGAACGACCGCTCACTTTACCGACGAATGGCGTTCTCCACATCTAAAACTTACTTCGTCCCAAACAAACGGTCCCCAGCATCGCCAAGGCCTGGCACGATGTAGCCATGGTCGTTCAACTTCTCGTCAAGCGCCGCAATGTAGACGTCTACATCTGGGTGCGCTTGTTGAAGAAGCTCTACCCCTTCTGGAGCGGCAATCAAACACATAAATTTGATGCTTGTGGCTCCACGCTTTTTCAAAGAGTTGATGGCTTCGATTGCAGAACCACCCGTTGCTAGCATCGGATCGACTACGATGAAGTCACGCTCTTCGACGTCTGCTGGCAATTTCACGTAATACTCAACTGGCTGCAGTGTTTGCGGGTCACGGTAAAGACCGATATGGCCAACTTTTGCAGCTGGAATCAACTTCAAGATTCCGTCTACCATTCCGATTCCTGCGCGCAGGATTGGCACGATACCCATCTTTTTACCCGCTAGCACTTTAGATTTTGTAACCGTTACTGGAGTTTCTACTTCTGTTTCTACTAGGGGCATGTCGCGTGTGATTTCAAACGCCATTAGCGTAGCCACCTCATCGACTAGCTCACGAAATTCTTTAGTTCCCGTCTCGACGCTACGGATATACGTTAATTTATGTTGAATCAATGGGTGATCAAATACGAATACTTTTGACATCCTCTTCACTCCTCTTCGTTTCATTCTGACCTATTATAGCAAAAAAAAGAGAAGACTTTCTAGGTCTCCTCTGTTTTGATTATTTCGTCTATTTCTTTAAGGGGAAGCGGTCGGTTAAAGTAGTACCCTTGACCGACAGAACAGCTCATTCCTCGTAGTAAAATCATCTGTTCATAGGTCTCAATACCTTCTGCAACGGCTCGAATATCGAGCTTATCCGCTAAGTCGATAATCGTTTGGACGACAGCTCGCGTCCCACTTTTGTGAATCTGCGAAATAAAACTGCGGTCCAGTTTGATTTCTGAAATTGGTAGTTCATGTAGGTAGCTAAGCGACGAATAGCCAATCCCGAAGTCATCGATGGAGCACATGATGTTGGCATCTGCGAGTCGCTGTAAAATCTCTTTAGCTTTATCCATGTCTTCTAAACTGATACTTTCCGTCAGTTCGATCATGATTGATTCGGGTGGTAAATTATACTCATCCAATAGATTCAAAATGGTTTCGACAAATCGGGCTTTATAAAAATGATTCGGCGAAATATTGACCGCTACTTGGTATGGCGTACGTCCAGCACGCACATAACTAGCCTGCCAACTCAGCACTTTGTTCAATATGATGGTCTCTAAAAGATCAATTTTTCCAACCTTTTCCGTAGCATCAATGAAATCGACAGGCGAGACCCAGCCAAGCTTGCTTGAATTCCAACGTGCCAGCGCTTCAAAGCTGATGATGCGGCCACTTTCCATATCCACTTTTGGTTGCAAATAGACGTCGAACTCTTCTTCTCGCAAGCCGATTTCAATGGCACTTTGGAGCTCCATATTGCTCTTGATCGATTCGTCCATTTCAGGAGAGTAATAGCATACCTGCTCCCCGTTACGCTTTCGTGCTTCCGAGAGGGCTAGGTCTGCACGACGAATCAGTTGATGGATTTCGTCTCCCCTTTCATAGGGAACGACTCCAATCTGAAGAGGGATGAAGATCTCCATTTGATCAATCTTGATTTGAGAATGACCTGCTCGCAGGAGAATCTCGAGTATATCCCGAAAATCATCCCGTTTCGTATTCCCAGCGAGAATCAGCGTCGTGCTTGTAAAGCGACTCATGACATACGTATAGTCATCCAAAATTTCATCTAAACGACGTCCCAGTTCTTTCAGTACGAGAGAAGCGATCTCCCTACCGAACATATCCACAATATCCGAATAATTGAACGGCGAGACCACAGCCACAAAGCCATTTTCCGCATCTTCATCCAATTCTTTGACTTCCGTCAAAAAATAGTTCATATTCGACAGTCCGGTCTCTTGATCTTGATAAGCTAGATGCAAAATCTTCTCCTGGTCTGCTGCATTGCGAAATGCAAGTAAGACTAACGGTACAATTTTCTGAATAAATGACATTTCCAGCTTCGTCGGGCTTGTGTGTTCTTTGAAATAGACACCAAACGTGGCAATCGACTCGCGCTGATGGTTGACAATCGGAAAACTCCAACAAGCTTTAAAACCAAATGGGTTGGGCCCTTCACCAGTATAAGGAATCCAATTCGAAGAGGTCTCCACATCTTCTGTAATGATCACTTGTTGGTGGTAAGCCGCTGCTCCACAAGAGCCGACATTCGGTCCAATGGCGAGACCTTCAATCCGTTTAGTATACTCTCGCGGGAGTGATTTTGAGGCAAGCGAAAATATACGGCCGTTTTTGACATGCATAATGCTGCACATGGTACCTTCGCGAAAAAATTGCTCCACTTTGTAGCAGATTTCTTGAAGGAGCGAACTGATAGCATACCCTTTTTCGATTCCTTCATAAATCTCAGCCTGCATCTCGATAATCGCTTCTTGTTGTTTCTGCACTGTGATGTCAGATTGAAACGCCACTTCGAATAACGGATTACCTTGCGGATCACTGAAAGTTTGCCCGATAATATCAAACCAAATTGGAGTTCCATCTTTACAGAAGTTCAATACTTCTCGTCGCACTGAGCCAATTTGATTGAGATCCGAATCGATTAACTCTTCTTTTTCAATGAATTGTTGGTTCCCGTGCAAAATGGTCACAGTTTTCCCTACTACATCTTGCAAACTGAAACCTGTCTTCCTGGTGAACGCATCATTTACATAAACGATGGGCTTGCCTGGACGGTTAGGGTCACGTACGATATAACTCGTGTTAAACTGGCTACCAATCTTTTTGATCCAATGCAACAACTCGGTACGCATTTTATATTCGATCTGTCGGCTCATACCCGCACTCCTCTGATGAATCTGAACAGTTTATGTATAGTTAGTCTTAGTTTACGGAAAATTTCGACAAAAAGCCACTTCTATTTCAAATAGAAGTGGCTCGGAGTTCCTATACAATTAAGCGTAAAGAGGATATTTATCCGTAAGTGCTTTCACGCGCTCTTTAGCAGAAGCAAGTGCTGCTTCGTCTTCATGATTCTTCAGAAGATCTGCAATGATTTTCCCGATTTCTTTCATCTCATCTTCTTTGAATCCGCGAGACGTGACTGCTGGCGTTCCGATACGGATACCAGAAGTGACGAATGGACTTTCTTGGTCGTATGGAATCGTGTTTTTGTTGACTGTGATCCCGACTTCATCAAGAACGTGCTCTGCCACTTTTCCAGTCAAGCCAAGGCCTTTGACATCGATCAAGAACACGTGGTTGTCCGTGCCACCTGACACGACGCGAACGCCTTCTTCTGTAAGCGTTGCTGCAAGAGCTTGTGCGTTATTAATGACTTGTTGCTGGTACGCCTTGAAATCGTCTTGTAGTGCTTCGCCGAATGCAACAGCTTTCGCTGCGATGACGTGCATCAACGGACCCCCTTGGATTCCAGGGAAGATCGTCTTATCGATTTTCTTAGCCCAGTCTTCAGTTGTTAAAATCAGACCACCACGTGGACCACGAAGGGTCTTGTGAGTAGTTGAGGTAACGAAGTGTGCGTGTGGCACTGGGTTTGGATGCAAGCCAGCTGCTACAAGTCCTGCGATGTGCGCCATGTCGACCATCAAGTAGGCACCGACTTCGTCTGCGATCTCACGGAATTTCGCGAAATCAATCGTACGAGAATAGGCGCTTGCACCTGCTACGATCATCTTCGGCTTGTGCTCAAGAGCCTTCTGACGAACATCTTCGTAATCGATAAGTTCATTTTCTTTATCTACGCCGTATTCGACGAAGTTGTATTGGATTCCGCTGAAGTTAACAGGAGAACCGTGTGTTAAATGTCCCCCATGAGACAGGTTCATCCCTAAAATTGTGTCTCCTTGCTCAAGAGCTGTCATATAGACTGCCATGTTGGCCTGTGAACCAGAGTGAGGCTGTACATTGGCGTGCTCTGCACCGAATAGCTCTTTCAAGCGATCGCGTGCGATATTTTCCACAACGTCCACGTGCTCACAACCACCGTAGTAGCGTTTTGCCGGGTACCCTTCTGCATATTTGTTTGTCAGAACGGACCCTTGAGCTTCCATTACGGCTTGCGATACGAAGTTTTCTGAGGCAATCAACTCGATGTTTGCCTGCTGACGTTTTTTCTCGTTTTCCATTGCTTCAAATACTGCCTGATCTTGCGCTTGAATGTTTTTCACTACACGTTCCTCCTAATTTCCATAAAATGCACGTCGGCCACCGATCAGCTTTGGACGTGTGGTTGCCGTGGTGACGATGGCGTCCCCAATCATCTTCACGGATGTTCGAACAGGTACAGCGACTTCTTTCAAATGCATCCCTATCAGCGTCTGGCCGATGTCAATTCCGGCATGAGCGCGGATACGTTCTACGACGACAGGTTCATGGAACTGTTCATAAGCGTACGCTGCCATAGAACCGCCTGCAGTTGGGACTGGTATGACAGAGACTTCTTCGAGCTGAAATTTTTCAGCGGTCTCGCGGCACATAGTGAGTGCGCGATTAATATGTTCACAGCCTTGAAATGCAAGATAAACACCTTTTCGTCTTGCAAATTCTTCGAGGGGCTCAAAAAGGGCCTCTGCCACTTCTCGTGCCCCGGCTGTTCCAATTTTCTTCCCTATGACTTCGGAGGTCGAGCACCCTACGACAAAAAGTGTAGCGGGTTTGATTTCGATGACTTGTTCCAGTTCACTAAGTAGCTGTTCTAATTCGGCTTGCCACTGTTTCGTTGGTTCCATCAAAACGCCTCCTCAAAGTGTGAAGTCTTGTTTAGTTTGAAGCTTCAATATCAGCGATTTTTTTGACGCGGTTTTCATGACGTCCGCCTTCAAACTCGCTTGCCAGCCATGTCGTCACGATTTCACGAGCAAGGCCCGCTCCGATGACACGTTCGCCCATTGCGATGATGTTCGAGTTGTTGTGGCATTTTGTCATTTTTGCTGAGAATACGTCATGCACTAGCGCACAACGAATGCCTTTGTATTTGTTTGCAGCAATCGACATGCCGATCCCTGTTCCACAAATCAAGATACCCGCTTCAAATTCTCCACCTGCGACTCCTTCACAGACCGGTTTTGCGTAGTCTGGGTAGTCAACAGAGTCTTTTGTCTGTGGTCCGAAGTCTGTCACTTGATGGCCAAGTTCTTCAAGAAGTGAACCGATCTCTTTTCGTAAGGTATTGCCGCCATGGTCAGATGAAATGGCTATGTTCACGTGTATTCCCTCATTTCTATAGCTTGTATTCTTCTTTATCATATCATTTGTTGAGGCGATTGAGTAGATTGTCCTTCAGTTGTTCTAGTTGATAAAGAGTAAATTGATAGTCTTGTAAAGTGCCCCCGAACGGGTCTGCAATCTCAAACGGTTGCTCCGGTTGTGCATACTCTGCGTAGGTGTGGATCTTTGTAGCTTGATCCGGGAATGCCTGGAGCAGTGCCTGTTTGTGACTCGTCGTCATCGTCAGCACTAAGTCGGCCCATTCTAACAATTCTCTAGTAACGGGTTGCGAGACGTGATCGGCATCGATGCCTTTTTCTGCGAGCGCACGCTGCGCATGAAGCGACATTTCCGAACCAAAGCTTGCATAGACTCCAGCGGATTGGATCTCGACTCCTTCGACCTGCTTCCAAATGGCTGCTGCCATAGGACTGCGACATGTGTTGCCTGTACATACGAATACGATGTTCATTCGGCTTGCTCCTTTCTTATTCGAATTGCGAACTTTATCTGAGAAGCCTTTTAGCTGAGAGCGCTTGGAAAAGAAACGCTTATCTTTTCCTTCACCCTCTCCCATATTAGTACCTGCAAAGAATGTTGCGAAGAAGCGTGCCGTAGATCTTGGTGCTGTTTCCCGAAGGATTAGGTCGATGCCGGATATCATCCGTGTCGCTTCACCCGTGAAGCGATTGGGAAGATTCGGCGCGGCCCTTCTGGAAGCAGTGCCAAGTCAGGCTCGATTCGAGCACTCTCTGCATACCTCTCAAAGATTTATTTGGCTTATTATAGAAGTTCCGAGGTTCTCCCCTTGGAAAACAGGTTTCTCAGGTGAAATTAGCATTACACAAAAGTCAGGCACGATTCTAGCATTAGAGCAGCGCTCTTCACATTTAAAGTAATCGAGTTGCGAACGTCTTCCACATCTATGTGAAATCAGCACTAAACAAAAGTTAGGCCCGATTCTATCATTAAAGCCAATTTCCACCCGCCGCTTTTTCAAGTCGGTTCATTAACGCTTTTCCGACACCTTCTGCTGGGTAAGCTGCCGCTACGATGACGTCGATTGGGAGTTGGTTGCACTCTCGAAGAGCGGCAAACAATCGACTACTCACCGCCTCGATTTCATCAGAGGCACCGAGTGAAACGAATGCATCATGAGGCAGGTGGCGGTAGCTGTCCGTTGCGACGAGTGCTACCCGCTTTCCCTGGCTTCGCAGTTGCTCGATCTTAGCAGCCACTTCTTCGTCATCTAGAAACGTGAGTAGCACCGGGGCTTCCGGTGCGTAGTGGGTATATTTCATTCCAGGTGCTTTCGGCGCTTGTTCTTCTCGTATGCGTCCTGCCCCTTGTAGGTCTCCTATGACAGCGACCAACATCTCTTCCGTGATAGAACCGGGTCTTAGTAATGCCGGTGGTTCTACCGTAAAGTCAACAATTGTCGATTCCAGTCCTGCTGTAGCTGGGCCGCCATCCAGTACATACGGGATGCGTCCCTCTAAATCTTCTAATACGTGCGAAGCAGCTGTTGGACTCGGTTTCCCGCTTCGATTTGCGCTCGGTGCTGCAATCGGCATATTGGCTAGCGTTAACAGATCTCTTGCTACAGGGTGCGATGGCATGCGAACTCCGACTGTGGATAACCCAGCCGAAACATTTTCTGCAAGCGCTGCTGGTTTAAGTGGCAAGATCGCCGTGAGAGGCCCTGGCCAAAACGCTTTAATTGCAAGCATTGCTTTCTCAGGCACATAGTCGATGAACCCTTGCAGTTGCTCGATTTGTCCGATGTGGACGATTAATGGATTGTCTGAAGGGCGTCCCTTCGCTTCGTAGATTTTCGCAATAGCTTGTGCGTTTCGCGCATCTGCTCCTAGTCCATAAACCGTCTCTGTCGGAAAGGCAGCCACCTCGCCACGAAGCCAATTATCCACAATCTGTTGATACCTTTTTGTGTTATCCCCATCTCTATCCACATGCACACAGTTCGTCATTTCGCGTCATCCTTCTTGTAAAGTCAATTTATCCCCATCCTGTGGATGAGTGTCGCCCTCATCTGTGGAAAACCACTTGTTCCACAACGTGACAAAAAATGATTTGGGCTGTTCAACATCTTGCTCTTTGTAACAGCTATTTTTCACGAGAATACACCAAAAGTTATCTCCTCGTCCATCTTCAAGTTGCCAGTCTTTACTTGGATACATTCCTTGTGGAGCTACAGAAAACCCGATTCGTTTCGGAGGATACAACACATCTTCTGTCTGATTCAGCGTAATTTCCTGTACCTGCAGTTGTTGCGTGAACTGCATTTTTTCAAGCTGCGCCTGTTCTGAATTGTTGGCCGCCTTCACTCGAATGCGTTCTTCGCCTTCGTGCTCCTCACCTAGTACTAGTAGTGCCACCATTAAAGCTAATACGATCCACAATAGTTGCTCCACTGCATCCAATTGATTTAAACGTTTTTGAAAATGAGTCATCCCGATTCCTCCCTTTGAAATCAGCATGACCCATTCTCTAGCATTCTATTCATAAAGTTGCAATAACCATTCGGTCGCGTCCATTTAAGTCTTGAACCACTTCGACCGTTGCCTTTGGTAACGCTGTCTCCAGTAAACTTTTGACTGCTGGACCTTGCAAATAGCCAATCTCAAATGCGACAAGAGCGCGTTCAGCAAGAAGCTCTGGCAACTTCTCTATCATCTTCTTATAGAAATAGAGACCGTCTTCTTCAGCAAACAATGCAATATGTGGCTCGTGATCGAGCACGACGTCATTCATTTGTTGTTTTTCAACGTCTGCAATATAAGGGGGGTTTGAGACAAAGATGTCCCACGCCTCTCCTTCGATAGGAGCCGTCATATCGCCTTCTAAAAACGTCACATACGCTTCGAGATTCAATGCGTTTTGTTTCGCTACTTGAATCGCAGCCCGCGAGATATCCACTGTTGTGACGTCTGCTTCCGGAAGCTCACATTTCAATGTAATGGCGATGCAACCCGAACCTGTTCCGATATCAACAATGCGAACGGGCTTGGCTCCAAATAGCTCTTGTTTCCGGCGAAGAATCTGTTCAATCAGTTCCTCTGTCTCCGGTCTTGGAATCAGTACATCGGGAGTCACTTGGAACGTACGGCCGTAAAATTCTGCGAAGCCACTGACGTATTGATACGGCGTTCCTTGTGCGATTTTCTCAACTCCCGTGAAAAAGCGGTCCATGACTTCTTCATCAAGCGGGTCGAACTGCTTCATCATCAAGTCCGAAGACGACCATCCGAGAAGGTCTTGCAAAAAAAATCTCGCAGCCATCGGTTCTCGCGCATGATCCTGTAAATACGAAGAAGCCCATGAAAGGGCCTCTTGTACGTGCTTAAATTGTGCTTTCATTCATCTTGTCCATCTTTTCAGCTTGATCTTCGATAATTAGCGCTTCGATGACTTCATCCAGCTTGCCTTCCATGATCTGGTCGAGCTTTTGGATTGTCAACCCGATGCGGTGGTCTGTCACACGGTTCTGCGGGAAGTTGTACGTACGGATTCGCTCCGAACGGTCTCCTGTCCCAACAGCTGATTTACGAACGGCATCATACTCCGCTTGCGCTTCTTGACGGTACTTGTCCGCAACACGCGCGCGAAGTACTTTCATCGCTTTTTCTTTGTTCTTGATTTGAGACTTCTCATCTTGACACGTTACGACTGTATTCGTAGGAATGTGTGTCAAACGAACTGCTGACATCGTCGTGTTAACGGACTGTCCGCCGGCACCTGAAGAAGCATATGCATCAAATCGAATGTCTTTGTCATGAATTTCGACGTCGACTTCTTCTACTTCAGGAAGACACGCGACTGTTGCCGTAGAAGTATGAATACGTCCACCAGACTCTGTTTCAGGGACACGTTGCACGCGGTGTGCACCGTTTTCATATTTCAATTTCGAATAAGCGCCATTTCCGGCAATCATGAAGACGACTTCTTTGTAGCCGCCAAGACCTGTTGGTGACGAGTCCATGACGTCGATTTTCCAACCATTTGTCTCTGCATAGCGGCTGTACATACGGAATAGACTGCCCGCAAATAGTGCAGCCTCGTCTCCACCTGCTGCTCCGCGGATCTCCATGATGACGTTTTTGTCATCGTTCGGATCTTTCGGAATCAGTAAGATGTGCAGACGTTCTTCTAACGCTTCGATTTGTTTTTCTAGGTCATTGACTTCTTCTTTGACCATTTCTTTCATCTCTGCGTCCAACTTGTCTTCTAGCATTTCTTTAGCTTCGGCAAGTTGTTCTTTCGCTGCTTTATACTCACGGTATGCGTCGACCGTCTCTTGCAGGTCGGACTGCTCTTTGGAGTACTGGCGAAGTTTGTTGGTATCGTTGACGATATCTGGATCAGACAGCATTTCATTCAGCTTGTCGTAACGGTCTTCAACGGCTTGTAAGCGATCAAACATAGGGGCACCTCCTGGGTGTTTTGGTTTTATGGTTTTCCTAGTAAGGGTTTGGGTCATTAGGGTGTTGCTGGTTGTGAGCTCGCGAATTAGTTTCTATAAGTGCAGGAGTGGCATAGTGAGCTCGGCTAATGTCAGAGTGAAGCAACTTAATGTCAGAGTTAGAGCACTTAATGTAAGAATCACCCAACTAAAGTATTTCCCTACTGTGTCCAATCGCAAAGAGTGCGCTTTTTGTTGGTTAAGAACTTTCTAGTAAGGACAGTCGGCTCCACATCTAAAGTAATCGAGTTGCGAACGCCAGAAATCTCCACAAAAATCATTCACCCCAACCGAGGCAAAGAACGCCTCAATTGGTGCGCCTGATTTTTATGAAATTTCTTGAGCGGCGTTCTCCACATCTAAAACTAAAGTGGCGGGTTAGCGTGACATTTTCGGCAAACCGGATAGTAGCTGTCATTGCCACCGATGACAATTTGAGCACCTGTTCGAACAGGCTTCTTGTTTTCATCTACGCGAAGGTTCATCGTCGCTTTACGGTGACAGAACCAGCAGATGGTTTTCATTTCTTCTATTTTATCGGCGTAGGTTAACATGTAGCGGCTTCCTTCAAACAGCTCGTTCATGAAGTCATTCTTCAGTCCAAAGCCCATGACCGGAATGTTAAGCTCATCGACGATTTGCGTCAGTTGAAGCACATGTTCTTTGCTAATGAATTGCACTTCGTCGATCAACACACAATAGATCCGCTCGTTTTGATTTTTGACATAATCGAACAGATTGGTATCGTCATACACCGGAATCGCTTGGCGTTTGAGTCCAATACGGCTTGCGACCGTTCCGACTTCGTCGCGCGTGTCGATAGCTGGTGTGAAGATGATGACCGGTTTGTTTTGTTCTTCATAATTGTGTGCAACTTTGAGGATCTCGATAGATTTCCCGCTGTTCATTGCACCGTGTTTGAAAAATAGCTGTGCCATGTAGTTACCCCTTTTACATAGTGTCGTATATCGAATTGGTGAGATTGTAGGTTAGTTGCGAACGCATTTTGCATCTAGAGTAATCGAGCTGCGTTCTCCACATCTAAGTGGTATCGAGTTTCGCCTCCTAGAAACACACACCAAATATCATCGCAACCGATGAGGCACAAAACGCCTCCCCGGTCACGCTGACATTTGGCGGAGTTTCTGGGCAGTCGGCTTCACATCTAAATATCTAAAAAAAACACCTGTAAGGCAGGTGCCCCACAGGTATTTAGGTTCTTAGTTTTGTTGCTCTTCTTTAAGACCGTATTTTTTGTTGAAGCGATCAACACGACCATCCGCTGCTGCGAATTTCTGACGTCCTGTGTAGAATGGGTGACACTCGTTGCAGAACTCGACGTTGATGTTTTCTTTTACAGAACCTGTTTTGAATGAGTTCCCACATGAACAAGTTACTGTTGCTTCTTTGTAGTCTGGATGAATTCCTGATTTCATCTAATTTCTCTCCTCTCGCCCTGAACCATCTGGAACAGAGTTGGTTATGAAAAACTGATACCTTACATGGCCCGGTATGTCAGCCACATATGTAACAGAAATAGTAAAACTTACAACGTATAGAATACCATGTATCGGACCTGAATTCAAGTAGTTGGCTTGAAAAAAATCAGCTTACAAGGATGCTTTTTTCGACTTGTGCGCCTTCATTTCTTCCGCTAATTGTTGGAAGAAGGCATCGTTGTCTTTTGTTTGTTTCAGTTTGCGCATGAAGCGTTCTGTGAAGTCTGGAGAATCTGAGAACGTCTTGCGGATTGCCCACAATTTGTCGAGTTGCACTTTCGGAATAAGAAGCTCTTCTTTTCGAGTCCCTGAACGGCGGATATCGAGTGCTGGGAAGATGCGACGCTCTGCCAGCTGACGATCCAGGTGAAGCTCTAAGTTCCCTGTTCCTTTGAACTCTTCATAGATGACTTCATCCATACGAGAGCCCGTATCGACTAAAGCAGTAGCGAGAATGGTCAAGCTACCTCCCTCTTCGATGTTCCGAGCAGCTCCGAAGAAACGCTTTGGACGGTGGAACGCAGCGGGATCGATACCACCGGACAACGTACGGCCACTTGGTGGAATAACTAAGTTATACGCACGTGCAAGACGTGTGATCGAGTCCATCAAGATGATGACATCACGCTTGTGTTCTACAAGACGCATCGCACGTTCTAATACTAGCTCTGTCACTTTCACATGGTTCTCAGGAACTTCGTCGAATGTCGAGCTGACCACGTCTGCTTTTACAGAGCGCTCGATGTCCGTTACTTCCTCTGGACGCTCATCAATTAACAGGACAATCAGTTCTGCATCTGGATGGTTCGTCGTGATGGCATTCGCAATTTCCTTCAATAGCATAGTCTTCCCGGCTTTTGGAGGAGCGACGATCAACCCACGCTGTCCGAAACCGACTGGTGCGACTAGGTCCATGATGCGAGTCGATAAACGTTCTGGTGTCGTCTCGAGTTTCAACTGACGGTCCGGGTATAGTGGCGTAAGCGCTGGGAAGTGGACGCGTTCTTTTGCAGTTTCCGGGTCTTCGCCGTTCACTAATTCAACATGGAGAAGACCGTAGTAGCGTTCGCTCTCTTTTGGAGGACGTACTTTTCCTGTTACTTTGTCTCCGTTTCGAAGATCGAAGCGACGGATTTGAGACGCCGAAATGTAAATATCTTCTGAACTCGGCGAGTAGTTGATCGGACGCAAGAAGCCAAAGCCTTCAGACGAGATGATTTCAAGAACCCCTTCCATGAAGAAGAAGCCTTCTTGTTCCGCACGGGATTTCAAGATGGAGATGATGAGTTCTTTTTTCGTTAATTTGCTGTAGGACGCGATTTTGTATTTTTTTGCGAGCTCATAGAGTTCTTTTAATGTCATGTTTTCCAGTTCGTTCATTGTATGCTGGGTCATTTAGGCACCACACTCTTATTTATTTTTAGTATTGGGATTGCGTTTGTTTTGGAAGTTGGTAGTTAGAGAAGAGGTCTTGGTAGTGTGTCTACTAGGAGTCTAAACCTTCTTAGCGAAAAACGGGCAGAGCCCGTTTTCCCTATAAGAAGTCTACAAATTATAAAACAAGATTCGGCTTTTTCTTCAAGCTGTGACGGCCTTCAATGAAGCGGACCGTCCCTGATTTTGCACGCATAACAAGTGAATGCGTCTCTGCGTAACCTGCTTTGAACTGGACGCCGCGCATCAATTCTCCGTCTGTCACACCTGTTGCAGTGAAGATGGCGTCATCTCCACGAACGAGGTCTTCCATACGTAAGACTTTGTTGACATCGAGGCCCATTTTGATGCAGCGCTCAAGCTCACCTTCTTCGTGTGGCACTAAGCGTCCTTGGATTTCTCCACCCAGACACTTTAGACCTACAGCAGCGATAACACCTTCTGGTGCGCCACCCATTCCGAAGAGGATATCAACACCGGTTTCGTCAAATGCCGTATTGATGGCACCTGCTACGTCTCCATCGTTGATTAGCTTGATGCGAGCACCTGAAGCACGGATCTCATCAATGATGTGTTGGTGACGAGGGCGGTTCAAAATAGTTGCCACTACGTCTTGGATATCTTTGTTTTTGGCACGAGCAACGGCCTTCAGGTTATCGATGACAGGTGCATCAATATCGACCATTCCGACAGCTTCTGGACCTACTGCTAGTTTGTCCATGTACATGTCCGGTGCATGAAGTAGGTTACCACGGTCTGCGATTGCAAGAACCGCTAAAGCGTTCCAGCCACCTGACGCGACGATGTTCGTTCCTTCTAGTGGATCAACGGCCACATCTACTTGGGGACCGCCGATTCCTAGGCCCAATTTTTCACCGATATACAGCATCGGTGCTTCATCCATCTCACCTTCACCGATGACGACGACACCTTCCATAGGAATTGTATCGAAAACGGAGCGCATTGCCGTCGTAGCGGCATCGTCCGCCTCGTTTTTCAAGCCGCGCCCCATCCAGCGCGCAGATGCAATTGCTGCCGCCTCTGTTACACGTACTAATTCCATTGATAAACTTCGTTCCATCGTTTCTCCTCCTGCCACGCGATTTCTAAACCTGTCTTATTGTACCATTACAGCGCGTTGTCTGCATTGGAAATTTCGACTGGTTCTAGAGTCACACGTCGAATATCCGCGCCGAGGGCTGTGAGTTTCTTGATCAGTTTTCCATAGCCACGTTCGATATGATAGATATCGTGAACTTCTGTTTCACCGTCTGCAATGAGACCCGCCAGAACTAAGGCGGCCCCTGCACGCAAGTCGCTTGCACGAACACTTGCTGCTTCTAGTGGCGTCGGACCTTTGATAATAGCCGTGCTACCTTCTACACGACCGTCCCCATTCATACGACGAAGCTCGTCGATTTGCTTGAAGCGAGCCGAGTAAATCGTGTCCGTGATGACGGATGTACCATCTGCTTGTGTCATGAGGACCGTGAACGGCTGTTGAAGATCCGTTGCGAATCCTGGATACACGAGTGTCTTCACATCGACACTTTTCAAGTGCTCGACACGTGGAATAAAGAGTGAATCTTCACGTTCTTCTATGACAACGCCCATTTCTTGAAGCTTCGCAATGAGCGCTTCTAAGTGAAGTGGGATGACATTATCGATTTGCACACCGTCTCCGATTAAAGCAGCCATGATCATGAATGTACCGGCTTCAATACGGTCTGGAATGATGGTATGGTTGGTTCCGTGCAACGCATCGACTCCTTCGATACGAATGATGTTGGTACCCGCACCTTTAATGTTGGCACCCATGTTCGAAAGGAGGGTCGCCACATCAATGATTTCGGGTTCTTTTGCTGCATTCTCAATAATCGTACGGCCTTTGGCACGCACGGCTGCAAGCATGATGTTGATTGTTGCACCAACGCTGACGACATCTAGGTAGACTTTCGTCCCTTCGAGCTGTTCAGCGCGCAAATAGATGGCTCCGTGTTCGTTCGATACTTTCGCACCAAGAGCTTCAAAACCTTTGATATGCTGATCAATTGGACGCGGACCTAAGTGACAGCCTCCTGGGAGACCGATGGCCGCGTGACCAAACTTGCCGAGCATAGCGCCCATCAAGTAATACGAAGCACGTAGTTTTTTAATGTTACCGTTTGGTAATGCCATGTCTTCGACGTGTGTCGGATCCACTGTCATCGTGCCATTTTCAAATGTCACTTTAGCTCCGACTTCTTCTAAAATTTCTTTTAAGATATACACGTCTGCAATTTCTGGGAGACCTTCAATAGTTACAGGTGAATCTGCTAAAAGGGTTGCGGGGATAAGTGCCACCGCACTGTTCTTTGCACCACTGACTTTGATGGTCCCTTTTAACCGATTGCCGCCTTTGATTTTATATACATCCATAGGGGCACCTACTTCGCTTGGCGATTGTTCCAGTCGTTTAAGAATGCTTCAATCCCTTTGTCAGTCAGTGGATGATTGAAGAGTTGTTGCAATACTTTAAATGGTGTTGTCGAAATGTGTGCACCGTTTAATGCCGCATCCGTGATGTGTTGTGGATGACGGATCGACGCTGCGATGATCTCTGTATGGATGTCATGGATTGTGAAAATGTCTGCAATCTTCGCAATCAACTCCATTCCGTCGTGACCGATATCGTCAAGACGACCTAAGAATGGCGATACATATGTAGCACCTGCACGAGCTGCTAGTAAAGCTTGGTTCGCACTGAAGATCAATGTCACGTTCGTTTTGATGCCTTCTGCACGGAAAACAGAACATGCTTTTAAGCCTTCCGGAGTCATTGGAAGTTTTACCGTGATATTTGGTGCGATAGCTGCTAGTTCGCGGCCTTCTTTGATCATACCTTCTGCATCTAATGCAATAACTTCCGCAGAGACAGAACCATCAACTAGCGCTGTGATTTCACGAAGACGGTCGTGGAACGAGATGTTTTCTTTTGCTACTAAAGACGGGTTTGTGGTAACGCCGTCGATGATGCCCCAAGAGTGGGCTTCTTTGATTTCTTCAAAGTTTGCTGTGTCGATAAAAAATTTCATTATAAAGTTCCTCCAATTAGTGAAATGGGAGAAGCACTAAAGGCTTCTCCCGTAGATAGTTTATTACGCTTGGCCTGAGCTGCCGAATTCACGCATTTTTGCTTTCACCGTTTCACGGATCGCATCGCGCATTGGCGTCAAGTATTTACGTGGGTCATACTGTTCTGCGTCTTTGTTTAAGAAGTCGCGAACCGCTTTAGTCCCGGCAATTTGGTTTTCAGTGTTGACGTTGATTTTCGAAGTACCTAATGAAATCGCACGTTTGATGTCTTTTGTTGGGATTCCAGTACCACCGTGAAGTACTAGTGGAAGGTCCGCAAGTTTAGAGATCTCTTCCATCTCTGCGAAACCAAGGTTTGGTTCGCCTTTATATGGTCCGTGTACAGAACCAAGTGCTGGTGCTAGGAAGTCGATGTTAGTGCGCTTCACAAGCTCTTCACACTCTTTAGGATCTGCGTAGATGACACCGTCAGCTACTACATCGTCTTCTTGACCGCCAACTGTGCCAAGCTCCGCTTCAACTGAAACACCTTTAGAATGTGCATAGTCAACGACTTGTTTTGTTGTTTCTACGTTTTCTTCAAATGGATGGTGAGACGCATCAATCATAACTGATGTAAAACCAGCGTCAATCGCTTCTTTACATTTGTCAAAGCTTGATCCATGGTCTAGGTGAATAGCGACTGGCACTGTTGTACCGAAGTCCATCATTAATCCTTTCACCATATGCACCACCGTGTTAAAGCCGCCCATATAGCGTGCTGCACCTTCAGATACACCTAGGATAACTGGTGATTTTTCTTCTTCAGCAGCTTGCAGGATTGCTTGTGTATATTCAAGGTTGTTAATGTTAAATTGCCCAACTGCATAGCCCTCACGTTTGCCTTTTTCAAGCATCTCTTTCATTGATTCTAATGCCATGAATGGACCTCCTCTAAATGGTGATAGCTGTAATTTAGGGTGACCTGCTATCTATCCTTCAGTGTACCAAAAAAAGACGGGGTTTTCCACACCCGTCCTCTCTAGCACTACTTATGATGCCTGGAGCTGCTCGATGACCGCACTGCGGACCTCAAAAATATCGAAAGGCTTTGTGAAATAAAGGGCTGCTCCAAGCTCCTTCGCCTCTTCAATCAGATTCAGTTCCCCATAAGCCGTCATCATCATCACCGGCACATCTGGCTTTTCACGCTTCATATGCTTCAAAATCTCAATACCGTTCATGCCAGGAATCTTCATATCCAATAGTACCCCATCTACCTGTTGCGCTCGGAACATCTCAAGTGCTTCTTCCCCATTAGCAGCAATCGAAACCGTGTATCCAGATTGTTCGAACACTTCTTGCAACAACATGCGAATTCCCATTTGATCATCCACAATCAATAAATGTGTCACCCATTCCATCTCCCTTTGTTACCGAAATATTCGAATCTTCTATTTCCTTATTATCCATCTCTTGGTAGTTCTATTCAATCTTTTTCCTATGAAACAATTCGACAAAGTTGCGTGACCAAACGACTGTTTGTATACTGTGTCATGAGGTGAACGACCAAATGAAAATGTTAACGACTCAACTAGCAGGTCTCTTGCAACGCATCGCGACTTCTCAAGAAGAGGCCATCGAAGAAACAGCGCGTCTCGTCGCGCAAGCAGCGGTAGGTGAAGGCAAGATCTATTTTGCTGCGTTTGGCGAAATGGACGCCGTTTATGCGAACGCACAAGCATCTGGACTGTTCCCACGACTGGCACGCTGGACGCCCGATACGGAAGTCACGTCTGCAGATCGTGTGTTGATTCTCACACCTTCTGCCGCGAGTGAAAAGGCACTCCAACTTGCGAAGCAACTAAGCGATGCCTTTATCCCGTTTAGTGTCATAGCACCAGAGAAACAAACGGAGGACAATGAACTTGCAGAGCTTGCCTATACGTATGTCTCGCTCGGTTTCACGAAAGGTTTGCTTCCAACCGATACAGGTGAGCGAATCGTCTTGCCGTACGCTTTTGCAGCATTGTTCGTTTATGAAGCCATTCTCATGGCGGTTCGTGAGATGACGGATGAGGACGAGGAAGAACTTTAACTAATGCTGATTTGTGTTGTCAGATTGAATTCTAGTAGGACTCATCTTATCTGTTAATCAAAGATTAATTCTTGAATAGGAATCTGAGAGTAGTCGGGCTACGCTGGGGCGGGCCCGTCACTAAAAAAGCGAAGTCACAGTCCAGTCAGCAGGAAAGTAGTTGTAACTAATGAGACTACTTGAAGTGTACTTCTTAATGATACAACCTCAGGGGTTGAAATTCTGCTGTCACGTCTGCACATTCGCTGTCCTAGACTGTGATTTGAAACTCTATCTATCGGGCCTTGCCCCAGCACAGCCCCGCCTCCTTCCAGTTTTATAGAGCGTATCAATAAGTTCTGCATTTCCGTATAGAGGCAGAGCCGAAACAAAGACTCTGAGTTTCCACAACTTCCGGAAAAGTAATTTCAGACTGGTCTTTTAACAATATAAGATGTGGATTTTCTCCCGTACGATGAAGAAAGGTGCAGGATTCGCTCGATAAGCGAATCCTGCACCTTTGGTTTATTGTTCTAAGAGAAGGTCCATCGTCTCGTTTGAGAAAAGAACAGTCTGATATCAAACTATTACTTCGCGTCGCGTGCTTCCACAGATGCTTTAATGAATTCACGGAACAACGGTTGTGGACGCGTTGGACGTGAAACAAACTCTGGGTGGAACTGAGAAGCCAAGAAAAACGGGTGATCTGGAAGCTCGATGATTTCGACTAGACGACCATCTGGGCTTGTTCCAGAGAATACGAATCCTTGGTTCTCGAAATCTTCACGGAACTCGTTATTGAACTCGTAACGGTGACGGTGACGCTCGTATACCAAATCTTCGCCGTATGCTTCACGAGCTTTAGTACCTGGCTTCAACTTACATGGATACAATCCAAGGCGTAATGTACCACCAAGGTCCTCCACGTCTTTTTGTTCTGGCAACAAATCGATGATGGCGTGATTTGTTTCTGGGTTCAATTCCGTAGAGTGTGCGCCTTCTAATTTCAGGATAGAGCGAGCGAACTCAACTGTCGCAAGCTGCATTCCTAAGCAAATCCCTAAGAATGGAACTTGGTTTTCACGTGCGAACTGAGTAGCCAAGATCTTCCCTTCGACCCCACGGTCTCCGAATCCACCAGGAACTAAGATGCCATCTACATCAGAAAGCAATTCGTGTACGTTGCCGTCATTGACGTGCTCTGCATTGATCCATTTGATTTCGATGTCTGAATCGAATGTGTAACCTGCGTGTTTCAAAGCTTCTACAACAGAGATGTAGGCATCAGGTAGTTCTACGTATTTCCCGACCAGACCAATCTTCACTTTTCCAGATAGACCTTTTACAAGAGAGACAAGCTCTTTCCAGTCGCTCATATCCGCTTCTTTGTTTTCAAGTTTGAAGTGGTCTAGAACAATCTGATCTAGGTGCTGCTCTTGTAAGTGAAGTGGAATCTCATATAACGATTCTGCATCTAATGCTTCGATGACTTCTTCTGGTTTGATGTCACAGAACAATGCAATCTTGTCTTTCATGTCTTGCGGTACTGGTGCTTCTGAACGCACGACGATGACATTTGGCTGAATACCAAGTGAACGCAATTCTTTTACAGAGTGCTGTGTCGGTTTTGTTTTCATTTCGCCTGCTGCGCTGATGAATGGTAGTAATGTTACGTGGATGTACATCACGTTTTCGCTACCGACGTCACGCTTCATCTGACGAATCGACTCTAGGAATGGAAGAGATTCAATGTCTCCTACTGTTCCCCCGATTTCTGTGATGACGATGTCTGCGTGTGTTTCACGTGCAGCTAGATACAAGCGCTCTTTGATTTCATTTGTGATGTGCGGGATGACCTGCACTGTACCACCGTTATAGTCGCCGCGACGTTCTTTGCGAAGAACCGAAGAGTAGACTTTCCCTGTAGTAATGTTTGAGTATTTGTTTAAGTTGATGTCGATGAAACGCTCATAGTGACCAAGATCTAGATCTGTCTCTGCGCCGTCATCTGTAACGAATACTTCCCCGTGCTGGTAAGGGCTCATTGTCCCTGGATCGATGTTGATGTATGGGTCAAACTTTTGAATCGTGATGTTGAGTCCGCGGTTTTTAAGTAGACGGCCCAGTGATGCTGCCGTGATCCCTTTACCAAGTGATGAAACTACGCCACCTGTTACGAAAATATATTTTGTCATGTGTTGTCCTCCTGATTTGTAAATTGCCCGTACCGTGGCTGAAAATGAAAAAACAAAAAAGCGCCCTCCTGCTGCGGTGCAGGGGAGCGCGTTATGCACATTGGATGTCGTCTCTTTTTTGAGAGCCCAGTTAAATCTTATAGCGATTCGCCAGGGAAGTCAAGAATGAAATTAGCGGTCTTCGTCTTCGTCCTCTAAATCATCTTCGTCTTCGTCGTCTTCCACTTCATCGTCGACCAGGTCGAATTCGTCTTCGTCCTCATCTTCAATCAAGTCTTCGTCGATTTCTTCATCCACGGGAAGAAGCACTTCATCTTCGTCCTCATCGTCGTCTTCATCTTCGATTAGTTCTTCGAGCTCTTCATCTTCGTCATAAAGAAGCTCGTCCTCATCTTCCAAGATCTCTTCTTCATCGTCCGCCACTTTGGCTTTCTTCTTACGGACTTTGACCGTTGGTGCAGATTCTTCTTCAATCGTGTCTACTGGGTACCACTCGCGAAGACCCCATTTATACTCAGATGTTGCCAAGAAGCGGCCATCAATGTTCATGTCTGTGTAGAATTGTAATTTCTTTTGTTCCATTTCTTCATCTGTATAACCCGTAACGTCTTGGATAGCTCGGAATAACTCTTGAAGCTCCAAGGCTTCACGACGGTCTGTTAAAATAGCGAATGCTAAGTTGATTAAGGATTCTTCTTGTAGCTGTTCTTTCGTCATATCACGAAAATTCATTCGGTCAACGTCCTTTCTGTGTCCGTTTGCATACCTTTCATTGTACTCATTCTACGAAAAGATTTCCACTATCTCTTTGTTCTTTTTTTGGATTTCATGATGTAGAACCACACGGCGAATAAAAAGAAGGCCAGAATTAGCAGTGGGATCGCGCCGATTTGTTCGTTATAGACGAACGCTGTGATGAAGAGAAGAATCAGTACGATAAGCCAGACGATGAATTGTTTCATGGGTGGGCCTCCTTTGGCTGTTAAAGTTATCGTACTATTTTGATAACGGGAGTGCAACGAGAAAAGTGAAAGGCGTTCGCTCAGAAATCTCGTAAAAACCAGGCGGCCCAATTGAGGCGCTCTTTGCCTCGGTTGGGGTGAATGGTTTTTGCGTGTATTTCTAACGCCTGCAACTGGACAATCAGAAATGTGGAGCAGCCTCGCTCAGAAACTCCTCGGGAATCAGGCGTGACCCGTGAGGCGTTTTGTGCCTCATGGGTTGCGACTGATTATTGAGTGGGTTTCTAGGCTGCGCAACTGGACAATTAGAAAAGTGAAAGGCGTTCGCTCAGAAACTGGCAAAGAGAAAAGGCGCCTGTTACCAGGCGCCCCACATCTAAAACTACATATTTCTTCTATACTGCCCGCCCACTTCATAAAGAGCGTTCGTGATCTGACCTAGGCTCGCAACTTTAACTGTTTCCATCAACTCTTCGAAGATGTTGCCACCTGTTTTAGCGACGTCTTTCAAGCGAGCAAGAGCCGCTTCAGAAGCGTCTGCATGTGTCTGTTGGAAGCTGCGCAAGTTGGTAATTTGAGTTTCTTTTTCTTCTGTTGAAGCACGTGCGATTTCCATATTGTCGATGTCTTCTTCTGAAGCCGGATTTGGATTCAGGTAGGTGTTGACGCCGATGATTGGAAGTTCGCCAGTGTGTTTCTTCATTTCGTAGTGCATCGATTCTTCTTGAATCTTACCGCGTTGGTACTGAGTCTCCATCGCACCAAGTACTCCGCCGCGGTCGTTCATGCGGTCGAACTCTTGAAGCACCATTTCTTCAACGAGGTCTGTTAACTCTTCCACGATAAACGCTCCTTGAAGCGGGTTCTCGTTTTTCGACAGGCCGTGCTCTTTCGTGATGATCATTTGGATCGCCATCGCGCGACGTACGGATTCTTCTGTCGGTGTCGTGATTGCTTCATCATAGGCATTCGTGTGAAGCGAGTTACAGTTGTCTTGCAGTGCCATCAAGGCTTGCAGCGTCGTGCGGATATCGTTGAAGTCGATTTCTTGCGCGTGCAGACTGCGTCCAGATGTTTGAACGTGGTATTTCAATTTCTGTGAACGCTCGTTTGCGCCGTACTTCTCGCGCATTGCGACTGCCCAGATGCGACGTGCCACGCGGCCGATGACCGTATATTCCGGATCTAGACCGTTCGAGAAGAAGAACGACAAGTTCGGTGCGAAGTCGTCGATGTTCATCCCGCGGCTCAAGTAGTACTCGACGTATGTGAAGCCGTTCGATAACGTGAACGCGAGCTGTGAAATCGGGTTCGCTCCTGCTTCTGCGATATGGTACCCAGAGATCGATACCGAGTAATAGTTACGCACTTTGTGGTCGATGAAGTACTGCTGAATATCGCCCATCATACGAAGTGCAAACTCGGTTGAGAAGATACACGTATTTTGACCTTGGTCTTCTTTCAAGATGTCCGCTTGTACTGTTCCACGAACGACTTGCAGAGTTGCTTCGCGAACTTCAGTGAACTCTTCCACAGTCAATGTGCGGCCAAGCTCGTCTTCACGCTTCTTCACTTGCTGATCGATTGCCGTGTTCATGAACATTGCCAAGATGATTGGCGCTGGACCGTTGATTGTCATCGAAACTGAAGTCGATGGCGCACATAAGTCGAAGCCGTCATATAGCTTCTTCATGTCTTCTAATGTACAGATGCTAACACCTGATTCGCCGACTTTTCCGTAGATATCCGGACGGTGGTCTGGATCTTCACCGTAAAGTGTTACCGAGTCAAAAGCAGTCGATAGGCGTTTTGCCGTATCGTCTTTTGATAGGTAGTGGAAACGACGGTTCGTGCGTTCCGGTGTTCCTTCTCCAGCGAACTGGCGCTTCGGATCTTCCCCTTCGCGCTTGAACGGGAATACACCTGCTGTGTACGGGAACGAGCCCGGTACGTTTTCTTTATAAGCCCAGCGAAGGATTTCGCCGTAATCTTTAAATTTTGGTAATGCAACTTTAGGAATCTTAAGGCCTGACAAGCTTTCCGTACGCAGAATCGTGCGAATTTCTTTGTCGCGAACTTTTGTAACGAACTCGTCACCAGAATAGGCTTCTTTCAACGCTTCCCAGTTTTCTAAGATACGTTTCGACTCGGCATTCAACTCGTTTTTCACGCCCTCAATCAGAGACTCTAACGAGTTCACTAACGCTTCTTCGCTGCCCGCTTCTTTCACAGCTGCCAGTGCGCCTTCTAATTGGAACAAGCGACGAGCAAAGTTGACTTGCTGCTCTGTCTTCGCGTGGTAGCCACGAACCGTGTCCGTCAACTCGCGGAGATAGTAACGGCGGTCGTTCGGGATGATCACGTTCTGTTTTTGCGTTTTTGCGAATTCTTCGTACGATGTCACCCACTCAGAACCAGTCACTTCATTGATTTTCGCAATGAGTGCTGCAAACAACGAGTTCGTCCCTTTGTCGTTGAACTGGCTCGCAATCGTTCCGTAAACTGGCATTTTGTCAAGGTCATCGTTCCAAAGTTCGCGGCTGCGCTGGTACTGCTTCTGCACTTGGCGAAGCGCATCTTCAGAGCCTTTGCGCTCGAACTTGTTGATGACGATCAAGTCTGCGAAGTCGATCATGTCGATCTTTTCAAGCTGAGATGGGGCTCCAAACTCGCTTGTCATGACATACATCGAAAGGTCCGAAATCGTTGTGATTTCTGCGTCCCCTTGTCCGATACCGCTCGTCTCGACGATGATTAAATCGTAGCCAGCCGCTTTCACGACATCTAGGACGTCTTTGATCGCGCCAGATAGCTCTGTTCGAGACCCACGTGTAGCCAATGAACGCATGAACACGCGCTTGTTGAAGATGGCGTTCATACGGATACGGTCACCAAGAAGTGCCCCGCCCGTCTTTTGTTTCGTTGGGTCGATTGACAAGATTGCCACGCGCTTGTCCGGAAGTTCGGATAAGAAGCGACGAATCAATTCGTCCGTCAATGAGCTCTTTCCAGCTCCCCCTGTACCTGTGATACCAAGGACTGGTGTGCCTTTTGATTTGCCTTTTGCCGCTTCGATTAGCTGCTTCGCTTCTTCAGAACCTGTCAGCGTCGCTTCTTCCGCCACTGTGATCAGGCGAGCAAGTGTTTCAGGAGTTTCAACAGAAGTGGACTCTAACTTCGCTAGAGCACCTTCAGTTGGAGTCGGCACGTCACATTCTTCGATCATGCGATTGATCATGCCTTGAAGCCCTAGCTTACGTCCGTCTTCTGGAGAGAAGATACCGCTGATGCCATATGCTTGAAGTTCTTTGATTTCTTTTGGCAGGATAACACCACCACCACCGCCGTAGATGCGGATGTGCGGAGCGCCTTTTTCTTCAAGTAGATCTTTCATATATTTAAAGTATTCAACGTGTCCTCCCTGGTAAGACGAAATCGCAATCCCTTGCGCATCCTCTTGGATGGCCGCATTGACGACTTCTTCGACCGAGCGGTTGTGTCCGAGGTGAATGACCTCAACGCCGCTAGCTTGTAGGATACGGCGCATGATGTTGATTGATGCGTCGTGCCCGTCAAAAAGACTCGATGCCGTAACAAAACGCACCGGGTTCGTTGGACGGTATACTTCTACTTTTGCCGCTTGTACCACTTATAGTTCCCCCTTTGTTGTTGCCCCTAGACCGCGCAGGATGAATGCCACCTGCAGGTCCGTAAATTCATCGATTGAATAGTTCTTATGCAGTGCCCAGCGACGATACGCCCACATCTGCCCCTGTGTAAAAATCGAGTGCGCATAAAGGTCGATCTCTCGGTCATTCAAAGAGAGCGCCCCTGACTGGACACAGCTGTTCAAAATGCCTCGGAAGATTTCCGTCATCTCTTGTTCTTTTTGAAGCACATAAGACAACGCCTCTTTCGGAAGCGACTTGGTTTCTTGATACATGACGACGAACTCGTCCTGCATGTCGTTGATAACGCTGTAGTAGTAGCGGATCGCGGACACCAGTTCTTCAAGTGTGCCGTTTTTCGCACCGACAGATTCGATGCGTTCAAATACTTCATCATAGATGCTGTCACAGACGAGGTAGAGCACGTCTTCCTTCGTACGGATGTATTCATAGAGCGTGCCTATGCTGAATCCGGCTTGCTTGGCAATCTCCCGAGTAGTGGTGCGGTGGAAGCCCTTCTCTTTGAAGAGCTTGACCCCCGCTCCAATCATTTGCTGACGGCGCTTAGCAATCAGCTGTTCGTCTTTGACGGACGTTTTGACAAGGTGCTTGCCCTCTGTCATTTATTTTGTCAGATTACGCGAGATCACGAGACGTTGGATCTCTTGCGTACCTTCATAGATTTGTGTGATTTTCGCATCACGCATGAAGCGTTCCACCGGATAGTCTTTCGTGTAGCCGTAACCACCGAAGACTTGAACCGCTTCTGTAGAGACTTTCATCGCTGTATCTCCTGCCATTAGTTTCGCCATTGCAGACGCTTGACCGTATGGTAAGTTGTTCGACTCAAGCCATGCTGCTTGATACGTCAACAGACGAGATGCTTCTGTTGCTGTTGCCATGTCTGCAAGCTTGAATGAGATTCCTTGGTTCGCCGTGATTGGCTTGCCGAACTGAACACGCTCTTTTGCGTACCCGACTGCAGCGTCAAGTGCGCCTTGAGCGATTCCGACTGCTTGTGCAGCGATTCCGTTTCGGCCGCCGTCTAACGTTTTCATTGCGATGATGAAGCCTTGACCTTCTTCACCGAGCAAGTTCTCTTTTGGCACGCGGCAATTATCAAAGATGACTTCAGTTGTTGGTGATGAACGAATGCCGAGCTTCTTCTCTTTTTTACCTACGGAGAAACCTGGTGTGCTCGCTTCTACGATAAATGCAGACGTCCCTTTGTGCTTGGACTCTGGATCTGTTACTGCGAATACGATGTAGATGTCCGCAATGCCACCATTTGTGATGAAGATCTTAGACCCGTTGATCATGTACTCATCGCCATCTAGTTTCGCAGTTGTTTTCATACCACCTGCATCCGAACCTGAGTTTGGCTCCGTTAAGCAGTAAGCACCGATTTTTGAGCCTTCAGCCATCGGACGAAGGAACTGTTGTTTTTGCTCTTCTGTACCGAACTTGAATACCGGCCACCCAGCAAGAGAAGTATGAGCTGAAAGCGTTACTCCAGTAGATGCACAGACGCGTGATAATTCTTCTACTGCGATGACGTACGCCAAGTAGTCCATTCCTGCTCCGCCGTACTCTTCCGGCCAAGGGATACCTGCAAGACCCAGTTCCGCCATTTGGTCAAAGATCTTACGGTCAAAGCTTTCGTTTTCGTCACGTTCTGCAGCTGTTGGAGCCACTTCTTTTTCTGCGAAGTCGCGTACCATTTTACGAATCATTTCATGTTCTTCTGATAATTGAAAGTTCATTTCATTTCCCGCCTTTAGGTTTAGTTAGTTAGATGTTTGCCGATTACGAGGCGCTGAATCTCAGACGTCCCTTCGTAGATTTCTGTGATTTTTGCATCGCGGAACAAGCGCTCCACTGGATATTCTTCTGTATAGCCGTAACCGCCGAATACTTGGACTGCCTCAATTGCCACGTCCACTGCTGTTTTCGATGCGAACAGTTTCGCCATTGATGCTTCTTGTCCACAAGGTTTGCCAAGTTGACGCAAGTTCGCTGCGTTGTATACAAGTAAACGAGATGCTTCGACTGCTGTTGCCATGTCCGCTAGCTTGAACCCGATTCCTTGGTTGAACGAGATCGGCTTGCCGAACTGCTTACGTTCTTTCGAGTACGCAACCGCTTCGTCTAGAGCCGCTTCTGCGATACCTAGGGCCTGAGCAGCGATTCCGATACGGCCGACGTCTAGGTTGGCCATCGCGATCTTGAATCCTTCGCCTTCTTGGCCAAGTAAATTCTCTGCCGGAACGCGCATGTCTTCAAACGTCAATTCCACTGTTCGAGAGCCGTGCAAGCCCATCTTGTGCTCGTCTTTTCCGACGATAAAGCCTGGCGTGTCTTTTTCTACGATGAATGCGGAGATGCCGCGAGAGCCTTTTTCAGGATCTGTATTGGCGAAGACGATGTAGACGTCCGCTTCTCCCCCGTTTGTGATGAACACTTTCGAGCCGTTCAGCTTGTAGTGGTCCCCGTCTTTCACAGCGCGTGTCTTCAAAGAACCTGCGTCACTCCCCGCTGAAGGTTCTGTTAAGCAGAACGCACCAAGATACTCGCCACTCGCAAGCTTCGGTACGTATTTTTGTTTCTGGTCTTCTGTCCCGAAATACAGGATCGGATTTGTTCCGACCGATGTATGCACAGAGAGAATAACCCCCACTGTTGCGGAGACTTTAGACAGCTCGTGGATAGCGATGATGTAACTCATGAAGTCCATCTCTGCGCCGCCGTACTGTTCTGGAATCGTGATTCCCATCAAGCCAAGCTCGCCCATCTCTTTGATAATCTCGCGAGGAAACTCGCCAGCTTCCATGTGTTCGATAAACGGAGCAATCTTTTCTTTAGCGAACTCACGTACCATGTTGCGCATCATATTTTGTTCTTCTGTAAATCGTAGTTCCATGTGAACCGCTCCTTATTCGTAGACGTAGAATCCGCGACCAGATTTCTTACCGAGCCAGCCAGCCTTCACGTATTTGCGAAGCAGTGGGCATGGACGGTATTTGCTGTCACCGAAGCCGTCGTGCAAGATTTCCATGATGTAGAGGCACGTATCAAGACCGATGAAATCTGCGAGCTGCAGGGGCCCCATCGGGTGGTTCATACCAAGCTTCATGACATCGTCAATCGCTTCTTTTGTCGCCACGCCTTCATACAACGTGTAGATGGCTTCGTTGATCATAGGCATCAAAATGCGATTCGAGACAAATCCTGGGAAGTCATTCACTTCAACAGGGACTTTGCTGAGCTTCTTCGTCATCTCTTCGATTTCTGTGTACACTTCGTCAGAAGTCGCTAGACCGCGAATGATTTCGACAAGTTTCATGACCGGTACCGGGTTCATGAAGTGCATCCCGATGACTTGCTCAGGACGGTTTGTGACCGCTGCGATTTCTGTGATTGGAAGTGACGATGTGTTGGTCGCTAAGATTGCGTGTTTTGGTGTGATTTCATCAAGCTGTTTAAAGATCTGTTGCTTGATCTCCATGTTTTCAACTGCTGCTTCGATGACGATGTCCACGTCACTTGCATCGCTTAAATCTAGTGACTTTGTGATTCGTCCCAGGATTTCATTTTTCTCGTCTTCTGTTTTGCGTCCTTTTTCAACGTCACGAGACAAGTTTTTAGTAATCGTCGCAAGACCACGTGCGTAGAACTCTTCTGCTCGGTCGTTAAGTTTTACATCAAATCCTGCTTGCGCGCACACCTGCGCGATTCCTGAACCCATTTGTCCTGCCCCGATAACGAGAACTTTTTGAATTGCCATGAATGGTTTCCCTCTTTCTTATCAAATTCGTTGTAGATTACTGTTTTGGTACTTCGACTAAGACCGCATCTCCTTGACCGCCACCTGAACAAATAGCTGCGATTCCAAGACCGCCGCCGCGTTTCTGTAATTCCACTGCTAATGTGTAGACGATACGAGCGCCAGACGCTCCGATTGGGTGACCTAGTGCCACGGCACCGCCGTTGACGTTTACTTTTTCAGCGTCGAGGCCTGCAATTTGGTTGCTCACTAAAGCGACCGCTGCAAAGGCTTCGTTGATTTCAATCAAATCGATGTCTTCGATAGTTTTGTTGTATTTTTCAAGTAATGTGTTGATAACAAGACCTGGTGTTTGTGGAAAGTCTTCTGGTGCAACTCCTACTTCTGCATGACCGACGATGTAGCCAAGTGGTGTTACGCCTAGCTCTTGTGCTTTTTGTTCAGAAGCAAGGACTACCGCACACGCTCCGTCGTTAACCCCAGGTGCGTTCCCCGCCGTGATTGTTCCTTCTTTGCCAAACGCTGGTCTCAAATTCGCCAAGACCTCTGTAGTCGTTCCTTGACGTGGCGCTTCGTCTGTCTTGACGACGACTGGATCTCCTTTACGCTGAGGAATTTCAATCGGTGTGATTTCTTCGTCGAAACGGCCTGACTCCATTGCCGCAAGGGCACGCTCGTGAGAACGCGCTGCCCATTTGTCTTGCTCTTCACGCGAGATTTCGAATGAATCGGCTGTCGAGTTCCCGTACGTTCCCATGTGAACATTCTTCGGATGGAAGGAACATGAGAGGCCGTCGTATACCATGCCATCGATTACTTGTGAGTTCCCCATGCGGAAACCTTCACGAGCTTTTGGCAAGTAGTACGGTGCATTCGACATCGATTCCATGCCGCCAGCTACGATGATGTGTTCTTCTCCTAGGCGAATGATTTGGTCACCTAGTGAGATACTGCGCATACCTGATGCACACACTTTGTTGATCGTCTCTGTTTTGACGTTCCAAGGGATTCCTGCTTTGTGAGCTGCTTGGCGAGACGGAATTTGACCTTGTCCTGCCTGTAGCACCGTTCCCATGATGACTTGGTCGACTTGATCTGGTTGAACACCTGCGCGTTCTAATGCCGCTTTGATCGCGTGACCTCCCAGGTCTGATGCAGATAACGGGCTGAGTGCACCGCTGAATTTTCCAAAGGCCGTACGGGCGCCTGAGAGAATGGCTGTTTTCGTCATAAGTGGTAGCTCCTTTATAGAGAAGTTTTGTTGTAATCGCTTTCACGAGAATTAAAAAAATATAATCTATCGAGCGCTCGCTCAGTTTAGTTCCGTAAAGAAAGGGAGTGCACAAAACACTCCCTTCACTTACGTCCAGTTTACCGAATTGTCTATAAAATTGCAATAGTTACTGCAGGACTGGCTCCACTTCTTCTTCAGCTGTTGGAGGTTGCATTTCACCGAACACCGCAAGCTCCAGAAGTTCTGCCACATCGTACGTGCCGACTGTATCTTCTACTTCTTTCGCTTTCGTGCCGTCAGACAGCATCGTCAAGCAGTATGGGCAACCAGAAGAGATCACAGATGGATTCACAGCTAGCGCCTGCTCCGTACGAGCCACGTTGACACGGTTTCCTACGTGTTCTTCCATCCACATCATACCGCCACCCGCTCCACAGCACATTCCTGTTTCACGGTTACGTTCCATCTCTACAAGCTTGACGCCTGGGATGGCTTTTAAGATTTCACGTGGTGGATCGTAGACGTCGTTGTAACGACCTAAGTAACACGAATCGTGGAACGTGATTGTCTCGTTGACCGCGTGCTGCGGTTTCAAGCGACCTTGGTTCACTAAGTCATACAGCATTTCCGTATGATGAAGGACTTCACCCGACCACCCGAAATCGCTGTACTCGTTTTTAAAGATGTTGTAAGCATGTGGGTCAATCGTAACGATTTTCGTCACGCCTGCTTTTTCGAATTCTTTGATGTTCGCTTGCGCAAGCTCTTGGAACAAGAACTCATTTCCGAGACGACGTGGTGTGTCTCCTGAGTTTTTCTCTTTGTTTCCTAAGATAGCGAACTTGACGCCTGCTTCGTTCATCAAGTGAGCGAAAGCCAAAGCGATTTTTTGTGAACGGCTATCGAATGATCCCATTGCACCGACCCAGAATAAATACTCGAATCCTTCTCCTGATTTGTCTGCTTCTTTAACAGTTGGAATCGAGATTTCTGGACGTGCGTCACGCCAGTTTTCTTTTTCTTTACGGTTTAGTCCCCATGGATTTCCTTGCTTCTCGATGTTTGTCATCGCGCGCTGTGCATCTTTGTCCATGCGACCTTCTGTCATAACTAGGTAACGACGAAGGTCGATGATTTTGTCTACGTGTTCGTTCATTACCGGACATTGGTCTTCACAGTTACGGCAAGTTGTACACGCCCAGATTTCTTCTTCTGTGATGACATCTCCGATTAGAGACGGGCTGTAGATATCTTCGATGACCGCACCTTCAGCTCCAGCAGCCATCGCTAGCTGATTCCCTTTAGTTCCGCTGAATGCCAGTGCAGGCACCCAAGGTTTTTGTTTCGTCTCGATTGCTCCTGTGAATGTCAGGTGGTCACGAAGCTTCGTGATCAAGTCCATTGGAGACAGCATCTTCCCTGTACCAGAAGCTGGACACATATTTGTACAACGGCCACATTCTACACAAGCATAGAAGTCGATCATCTGTGCTTGTGTGAAGTCTTCGATACGACCGACCCCAAACGATGGCATCTCTTCTTCTGCTTCCGGGTTGTCTTCGTCTTCTTCGATGTCGAAGTTGATCGGACGAAGGCGACCGACGTTATCTAAACGATGGAAATAAACGTTTGCTGGTCCTGTGATCAAGTGGAAGTGCTTTGATTGCGGCACGTACACTAAAAATGTGAGTAGGAATAGTAAGTGCGCCCACCACATGATGAAGAAGATTACAGCTGCAGCAGTTGGTCCGATGAATCCGAACACGGTTGCGATTGACGATGCGACTGGCTCTGTCCACGTCGCTGCGTGGTCGTGCCAAATCATGTTCATTCCGTTTCCGATCAATACAGAAACCATCAGTCCGCCGATGAAGATCAGGACAAGTCCACTCTTCCATCCACGTTTTAAACGAGCGAGTTTTTCAACGTAGCGGCGATAGAACGCCCAAACTACAGCGATTAAAATAACGAGCGTAACGATTTCTGTGAAGAATGTGAAAGCAGGATACAAAGGCCCAAGTGGCAAGTGTGAATCCGGTTTCAAACCTTTCCAAATGAAATCAATCGCGCCTAGTTGAACAAGTAAAAAGCCGTAAAAGAACATGACGTGGATGGCTCCACTTTTCTTATCCTTTAATAGTTTTTTCTGTCCAAATACATACACCCAAATTTTACGCAGACGCTCTTTCACGTTGTCTTCAAACTCTACTTTTTTACCAAGCTTGATGAACTGGTACCGTGTTTTGAGCAAGTATGCGAATAAGTAAATGGCATAGCCAGTTACAGCAATGAATAAGACCCAGTTAGCAATTAGTAACGGACTCAATTTCTTCTCCCCCTCTAGGATGAAATTCGATCTTACTTGTAAGCATAACAACGCACTTCGAAGAAAGAAAGTATTAGTTTTAGTATAAAAATGAATGAGCATTCAGTCAAGTCTGAAAACTAAAAAGGTTTTGTGAGTATGGAGGATTGGTGTTTGATGGGGTATATTCGGTGATTGTGTCGGGAGATTCAGTACTTGTTCCGGAAGATTCGAGCCCTATTTGATTCTGTTTGGGAATTGTGACTGCCGGTTAAGGCACAACTCGTTTTATGGAAACCAATCCAACCAAAAAATCCCCCAACCAGCACCAGCTGATCAGGGGACTCCTCACTTTTAGTCTTTTTCCGTATGGAACACTTTCGCACCGCGAATATACTCGACATCGCGAACGCCAGCACGAGCATTGACCACGCGTGCTGCTGCAAACAAGTAATCCGATAAACGGTTCAAATACTTTTGTACGACAACCGGAACATCTTCTTGCTCTTTCATTAAGCTCACCATTTGGCGCTCCGCACGACGTGAGACTGTGCGCGCAATGTGAAGCGTCGCAGCTGCTGGTGTGCCCCCTGGTAAGATGAAGCGCTCAAGAGCCGGACCTTCTTCCATCAGTTCATCGATTCGTTTCTCAAGAACCGAAATCGGCTCGTCCGTCATCTTGTAGTGACGTGTTTTAGTGACAACAGCTAAGTCACCGCCGCAATCGAACAATTCGTGTTGAATCGCTTCCAAATCATCTAAGATGTCTGCAAATGTTTCGGCGTCTAACTCTGTGACTGCTTTGCCGATAAACGAGTTTGCTTCGTCAATCGTACCGTACGTTTCGATTCGTAAATCGTCTTTATCCGCACGAGCTCCGATCAAGCTGGTCTGTCCTTTATCCCCTGTTTTCGTGTAGATTTTCATGTGTTATTCCTCCCTTTGTGCATCGCGATAATGGCGAATGGCTTGGCGTGTACAGTCTACGACACCTTTGCCGATAAGTTTTCCGAGCTCTGTGATCGGCCCACCATATGGTAGTGCCTCTCCTGACTGAGTCGCAGCCACGACCAAGCTGTCAGTAGGTGTACCTGTAGCTAGTGTTTGTGTGCGGCAATCAAGCACCTGCTCTTCAGCAAGTGCCTTCGTTTTTGCTTCTGTTGCGGTCATCATCGCTTCAATGAACGCTTCGTCTGACATATGGCCGTTGACGAGGATCCATGTGTTGATTGTACCAATCGCGGGCAACGTCTGCACTTCATGTGCGCGAGACACGTCTAGAGCGTTCCCGACTCCCGCCGTCACTAAAATGACGACCGACCCGAATGGAGCCTCGTATTCACGGATGACGGCGCCTCTTGTAGCAACAGCTGTCAATTGCATGACCGTCTCCGTAGGAATCCACCCACGCGAAACGGCAAACTCTTTGACTTCTGAGGCGACATCATTGACGTTATAGGTCGGTTCGACTTGGCGGTTGACGAGGGTTCTGTACCAACCAAAGCCCGGGTTCAATACGGCAGAGGATACGACCCGCATCGGACGCTCTGTGTGAAGCAAGACGACGTCATCAAGCACTTGGATATCTGCAGCTCGCACGATGCTTCCGGCCGCTTCACTATCTTCTGGCAACAGCGTCATCTGAGGCTTCGGCTCTACGGGGTGAGGCGCTACATCAAGACGCGTCGCATACACATCTTCAAGTGTTGCTTTGTCCACTACTTGATGCGGTTCTCCGTAGGCAGAAACTCGCCCTTTTTCTAGCAGCAACAAATGGTCGCAATAAAGCGATGCTAAATTGATATCATGAAACACTATGACCACAGCGGTTTGGTGCATTTGGACATGGGTCTTCAAAGTGTCCAGCAATTGTTTTTGGTGCGCAATATCTAAGTGGTTCGTCGGTTCGTCGAGAAGTAGCAGTTCCGCTTGCTGCGCGAGAGCCTGCGCGACGAACACACGCTGTTGTTCCCCACCTGAAAGTGTGGTGATTTCTTGAAGCGCATACGGGACAACCTGTGTGATCTGCATCGCTTCCATCACCGCTTCTTCGTCCGCTGTCTTCCAGCTCGAGAACAACCCCTGTTGGTGCGGATAGCGCCCAAGTGACACCGCTTCTTTCACAGTCATTCCAAAACTTTGCGGAGGCAGCTGTGGCAACACCGCCATCTTGCGAGCGAGCTCTTTCGGTCGATAGTCTTGAATCGGTTTACCATCAATCTCGACCGTTCCTTGACTCGAAGAAAGCAATCCACTGACCATCTTGAGCAGTGTCGACTTTCCGCTTCCGTTCGGCCCAAGGATTCCGAGTATCTGACCAGGCTTCACTTCGAACGAGACGTCTTTCACTATCGGGTGCTGATAGCCTCCTGTGAGGTTGTGTACGTTCAGCATCTACTTCACACCCTTTCTGCGTTGACGGAAGAAGATCCATGCAAATACTGGTGCCCCGATAAACGCGGTCATGACACCGATCGGCAATTCAGTCGGTTCAATGATCGTCCGTGCGACAAGGTCACATAGAATCAAAAGCGTTGCGCCGTTGATCATACTGAGCGGCAGCACATGGCGGTTATCAGCACCGAACAATTGACGCACCATATGAGGTACGACAAGACCGACAAAACCGATAGTTCCGGAGACTGCAACAGCTGCTCCTGTCAACATCGAACCCGCAATGAGCACTTCGTTCTTCACACGAGAGACGTTGACACCTAAATGATGCGCACGGTCTTCGCCTAGTTGCAGGGCATTCAAATCTCGAACGCGAACGAGTAACCAAGCTCCAGCAATCAACACAAACGGAGCAATCATCTGAACATGCGCCCATGTACGAAGCGCTACACTTCCGAGTAACCAACCGATAATTTGACGCAGTTCCTCTCCAGTCAAAGCGATCATCAAGGAAATCATCGCCCCGAAAAAGGAGCTCGTGATAATCCCCGTTAAAATGATTGTCTCCATGCGAAGCGAGCGATCGATCATCCGCGCAAAGGATACGACAATTAACAGAGTCGTAATGGCGCCAATCATACTGAGAAGTGGCAATGTATACATGCCGATGACCGGTAGTGAGATGCCAAAGAAGATCGTGGCGACCGCGCCAACGGAAGCACCTGAAGAGACCCCTAAAGTGTAGGGGTCTGCCAGAGGATTTTTCAGCAAGGCTTGAAAAGCCGCTCCTGCAACAGCGAGGGCGGCTCCGACAAGGGCAGCGAGGAACACGCGTGGCATCCGAATGTTCCAAACAATCGTCGTGGCAGTTGCATCCTCACTCCCTCCCCATATCGTACTGAGTGGGATCTGGACGGCACCTACAGAGATGCCGAGCCAGACAGAGGCGAGCAGCAGCAAAATCGATGCAACCCAGCCCACTTTCCGTTTAGTCATTCATCAAGTCCGGATATACAGCCTTTGCGAGCTCTTCAAGAGCAAGCGGTAAGCGTGGTCCTGGACGTGTCACGATGTCTTCGTTCACTTGCACGACAGCGTCTTGCTGAACCGCTGTCACTTGATCAAAGCCTGGACGAGCCTTCACTGCGTCTACAGCATTTTCGATATAGTTATATGTCAACACGATGACGTCTGGATTGCGCGAGACGATTTCTTCCGAGTTCATCATGAACCAACCCTCTTGGTCGGCAACTGCATTTTCAGCGTTGATACGGTCTAAGAATTCTTGCATTAACGTGCCTTGGCCAGCTGTATAGATTTCAGGGTCTCCTGAAGACTCGATAAATACCGTTTTTTTGTCTTCAACCTCTGCTAATTTGGCCTCGACCTCTTTTACTTGTGTTTGCATATCTGCAATAAGGGTTTCGGCTTCTTCAGCTTTTCCTGTCACTTCACCAATGGCTTCAATCGTCTCATATGTCTCATCAAAACTCATGGCGTTGCCTACTACAAAGATGGGAACTCCAGCGTCTTTTAAGGGCTGAAGACCTGCTTCTGCCGTTGACCAAGCAGACTCATGCGCTAAAATCAAATCCGGCTGCAATGCCGTAATGGTTTCGACGTTAAATTCAAACCCGCCAATTTTTTCTTTTGTTGCAGCGGCTTCTGGGTAATTGTCGTAATCGCTGACTCCTACCACTTCTTCATCAAGGCCTAATGCGAAAAGGATTTCTGTATTGCTTGGAATCATCGAGACGATGGCATCCGGTGCTTCTTCAATCGTCACTTCGTTCCCGACAGCGTCCGTCACCGTCAGTGGGAATACGGAGTCTGTACCTTGTTCTATCTTAGGAGATGTTACCTCAGAAGGTGTAGCCTCTTGTTCGTTACAACCTGCAAGCACGAGTAGTGCAATCAATAAACTGCCTAACCATTTTTTCATGATGTCCGTCCCTCTTTTCTATGTATATAAAAACCCGCCTCTCCACTACGGAAAGACGGGTAGAAATAGGTATAAATCGGCTAACGTACACAAAGAGTCGACTTACACCACCCCATCCTCGTAGGTTTACGGCGCATTCAACAAGGCAGGTTTCCTGGCTTACGACAGTTGTCGTTTACAGTGGCGGGACCGCGCTGGACTTTCACCAGCTTCCCTTTTACCTCAAGCAATCCGTTACTTGAGCACCTTGTTGTAGTAGGTATAGCGTACTACATTTTTTCTGGAGCGGAAACCCCTAATAGTTTCAGGGCGTTCTCAATCGTCTGACGCGTCGCTGAAATCAGGGCAAGACGAGCACTTGAAAGTTCCGGTGCTTCTGGATCCAACACTTTGTTAGCGTTATAGAAGCTGTGGAAGTTCGCTGCAAGCTCTTGGATATACGTCGCCACGCGGTGTGGTGCACGAAGTTTTGCTGCATCCGCCACGACTTGTGGGAAGTCTCCAATTTTCTTCATCAAATCTTCTTCTTTTTCGTCGTTCAACAGCTGCAAGTTCTCAACAGAGGCAGCTAGTGACTGCTCTTCTGCAGCGCGTAAGATTGAGCAAATACGTGCGTGTGCATATTGTGCGTAATACACCGGGTTCTCGTTCGATTGCGAAACGGCAAGGTCGAGGTCAAAGTCCATGTGCGAATCGCCTGAACGCATTCCGAAGAAATAGCGGACAGCATCAAGCCCCACTTCTTCTACTAGCTCACGCATCGTTACAGCTTTACCCGTACGTTTGCTCATCTTCATTTTTTCGCCGTCTTTGTAGAGCTGAACCATTTGAATGACGCTAACTTCTAATGTGTCACGGTCATAGCCAAGTGCTTGAATCGCTGCTTTCATACGCGGGATATAGCCGTGGTGGTCGGCTCCCCAGATGTTGATCAGCTTTTCAAAGCCACGGTTGATCTTGTCTTCGTGGTACGCAAGGTCTGGAGTCAAGTATGTGTAGCTGCCATCTTGTTTGATCAAGACGCGGTCTTTGTCGTCTCCAAACGTAGTCGAGCGGAACCAAGTCGCGCCTTCTTCTTCGTAAATGTGGCCGTTGGCACGAAGTTTATCGAGTGCCACGTCAATTTTGCCGTTCTTATAAAGCGAAGACTCTGAGAACCATACGTCAAAGTTCACGCGGAAATCTGCTAAGTCGTTCTGTAGTTTTTCAAGTTCTTTTTGAAGACCGTACGTACGGAAGAACTCATAACGCTCTTCGTCTGAAAGTGATGCGTATTTGTCACCATCGTTCGCAGCCAGCTCGCCTGCGATGTCTTTGATATCTTGACCATGGTAGCCGTCTTCTGGCATGTCGCGGTCTTGACCGAGTGCTTGGAAATAACGCGCCTCGAGTGATAACGCCAAGTTGTGGATTTGATTTCCTGCATCATTGATGTAATATTCGCGGCTGACATCGTAGCCTGCAAAATCCAACACGTTGCATAGAGAATCTCCTACAGAAGCTCCACGTGCGTGACCCAGGTGCAAGTCTCCAGTTGGGTTCGCTGAAACAAACTCGACTTGGACTTTTTCCCCTTCGCCCGCATCAGAGCGACCATAAGCAGAGCCCGCTGTGAAGGCCATGTTGACGACTTGTTGGAGGTAATCTTTTCTCGTGCGAATGTTCAAGAACCCAGGGCCCGCGATTTCAATCGACTCGATTGGCGTGCCTTCCGTCTTCAAGTTTTCAAGAATCTTTTCTGCGATCATGCGTGGGTTTTGCTTTGCAATCTTTGTTAGTTGCATTGCCACGTTCGTTGCATAGTCCCCGTTCGCTTTGTCACGTGGTGCTTCGAGATGGATCGAGACCGTCTGATCTCCCGCAAGACCTGTTGCGTCTACTGCTTGTTGCAGCGCGTCTTTAATCGATTGTTGCAGTTGTTCTACAGCGTTCATTTAGTTGCCCTCCGTATAGTAATAGTCAATGGTATAGTCGCCCATTTTTTGATTGTCTTGAAACAGGGCGTATTCGATGCGGTCATGTCCTACTGAATGGATGATCCGGTTCGTGTAGACCTCTAGTGGCATCGTATGGCCATGCATTTTGTAATGTCCCTTCGTCTGCTTCCCTAGTTCAAATTCGAGGCGCATGTCGGCGACGCCGCGCCGCCGGATGAACCCACCCGAACCCTCAAATTTCACTAGTGTCTGCGTGACTTCTTCCGTCACTTCTTCAAAGCGAAGATAGCGTTTCTCATCTCTATAGTGCATCGTGCCGGTTGCACGGTGGTATTCCTGTGTCATTTTCGTACCGGGATGCTTGAAGGTTGACACAATCTTCAGCTGAATCGGAATCCCTGCCTGTTCGGTCATCTCAAGCCCTCATTTCGTTTGGTTGAATTTTTCTATAACCTTTTTAGTATACGAGAAATTGTGTGGAATGTGAAGATATAGTGGTTCACGAAAAAAAGAGCCTGTCGGTGGACGGGCTCTTCTCATATCTAAGATGAAATTCTCACGCTGTTTCGGCCACCTAGCTTCGCATCATAAAGTCGTTCATCTGCTTTTTTATAGAGATCCGGCATCGCTTCCGCATCGTCCGGATAACATGCTACCCCTATGCTTACAGTCACTCGGAGTTCTAGACCTTCAGGGAGCTGAAACCTTATCGAATCCACACTCTTTCTCAGAAGTTCTGCTTGTTCGAGTGCATGGTGTGTGGTGGTAGCGGAAAGAAGCACTCCGAATTCTTCTCCTCCAATACGCGCAACTTCTCCTCCAAAACTAGTTGTCGTTCGCTTCAATCTGTCAGCAAGTTCCACTAGGACCAAGTCACCCGTAGGATGTCCGTAAGTATCATTCACTCGCTTAAAGTAGTCGATATCAAGAACAGCCAGATGAAATCTCTCCCTTTCTTGACGCCAGTTATAGAAACGTTCTTCAAACTTTCGGTTGTTGGGAATTCCGGTCAAATAGTCAGTAGACGAGTGCTGTTCAATCTGCTCCACTTCTCTTGAAAGCTGATCCATTTTTAAAAGCGTGACATACACAATAGCAAAGCTTATGACCGAGTAGAGGATGAACACAGCTCCTCGACCTGCTACAAACTCGTTGGCAAAGGAAAGGGATCCAATAACAAGCACCGTTTGAATCGTTGTATACGCAAAGTACTTCCAAGCATTTTGAAATGTGATGGGAATCCGCCTCGCTACCAAACCGATGATTAATCCAATGATTATAGTATTGGTACCCGCAATAATGGCAGGCCAAGTTATTTCATTCACTAAAATTCGCGCCATCCCCATTATTGTACCGGCAATTATAGGTGCAACAGGTCCCCCAAAAAGTCCGGATAACGCGAGGACCACCATACGACCGTCGATAATAATAGCACTTCCCACATGAATGGATTTCAGCATCAATACGACGCCGAAAACACCCGATATCAAGCCAATCGAATACCCTGGAAATTTTCGTAGAAGAGGGAACTTGGTTCGCTTTTGCTGTCGAGCCACCCAAAACAGGAGCATTGCGAACGTGAACAGAATACAAAAATTCACAAACAAGTCTAGGACCATGTTCCCCTCCCCCTTTCTTCATAGGTTCATTATACGGCTAAGGGTAGTCGCTTGGATAGAAAAAAAGAGCCTGTCGGATGACAGACTCTTTCTACATCTAAAACTATTTAATCCATCCCAACAACATCTCACGAATTAGTTTCGATGCTGTGTTCGCTGTTTGTTCAGATGAATCGTAGATTGGTGCGACTTCAACTAAGTCGAAGCCAACGACGTTGACGCCTGAGTTCGCAATCGCATGGATTGAAGCAAGTAGCTCACGGCTAGTGATTCCGCCGCAGTCCACAGTTCCCGTTCCTGGCGCATGCGCTGGGTCTAACACGTCGATGTCGATTGTCACATAAACCGGACGGCCTTCAAGCTTCGGTAGCACTTTTTTCAGTGGCTCCAACACTTCGAACTTCGCGATTTCCATGCCATTTGCCTTCGCCCACTCGAACTCTTCTTTCATTCCAGAACGGATTCCGAATGAGTAGACGTTGTGTGGTCCGATGTGCTCGGCAATCTTACGAATCGGTGTCGAGTGAGAGAGTGGCTCTCCCTCATACTCTACGCGAAGATCTGTGTGCGCATCCATGTGAATGATGGCGAGGTCTTTATGAACTGCTGCCACTTCTTTCATGACTGGCCAAGATACTAAGTGCTCGCCGCCCATGCCGACAGGTACTTTGCCGTCTTGAAGCAGTTGACGGATGAACCCGCCAATGAGTTCCAGGCTCTTCTCTGCATTTCCGAAAGGAAGTGGAATGTCTCCTGCATCAAAGTAGTTCACGTCGTCTAGTTCGCGGTCAAGATACGGGCTGTACTCTTCAAGACCAATCGACACTTCACGAATACGCTGTGGGCCAAAACGAGAACCCGGACGGTAGCTCACTGTCCAGTCCATCGGCATTCCGTAGATCACAGCTTGTGCATTTTCATAATCTTGTTTGCTTTTAATAAAGACGTTGCCGCTGTAAGCTTCATCAAATCTCATGTTACTCACCTGCAAGATCTTTCACGAATTTCGGTAGTACGAAAGCTGCTTTGTGAAGCTCTTTCGTGTAATACTTCGTATCGACTTCATGGAACTGCTCATCTGGCACAGCAAGCGGATCGTGTTTCTTCGAACCGATTGTGAAGCACCATAGACCTGATGGGTATGTTGGAATGTTAGCAGTGTATAGCTTTGTGATCGGGAAGATTTCCTTCACGTCGCTTTGTACTTGCTTGATCAGGTCTGCTTTGAACCAAGGGTTGTCAGACTGCGCTACGAATAAGCCGTCTTCTTTCAGTGCTTTGTGGATCCCTGCGTAGAAACCTTTTGTGAACAGGTCAACTGCAGGTCCCATTGGCTCTGTAGAATCAACCATGATGACGTCGTATTCGTTTTCTGATTTTGCGATGTGCATGAAGCCGTCACCAACGATGACTTCCACACGTGGGTTGTCGAGTTCCCCAGCAATTTCAGGAAGGTATTTTTTCGAGTACTCGATTACTTTTCCATCTATATCAACTAACGTCGCTTTTTTGACTTTTGGGTGCTTCATCACTTCACGAATAACCCCACCGTCTCCTCCACCAACGACTAATACGTTTTCTGGGTTCGGGTGTGTGAATAATGGCACGTGTGCCACCATCTCGTGATAGACAAACTCGTCTTTTTGAGACGTCATGACCATGCCATCTAGGAACAACATGTTGCCCCATTCAGCTGTTTCCGCCATCTCTAAGAACTGCCACTCTGTCTGTTCAACGTGTAACGTTTTATTTATCTTCATCGTAATGCCGAAGTTTTCGGTTTGCTTTTCTGTATACCAGTTTCCGCTCATTTATCTATCTCCTTTCAAACTCAAAAAATTAAAATACAGACAAACTATACAGGTTTTTTCAAAAAGTGCAACTGTTTTTCGTTTAATCTGCCCGTTCCCTTTCCATACTAGAGGAAAGGGAGGGAATCGTCTATGAATCGTGCGCAGTTTCGCCGTAGAAAGAAACAAAAGTCCCGGATTCGCACACGATTTCTAGAGCGGCGTTCTACACACATCTAAAGTAATCGAGTTGCGCCTCCTAGAAACACACGCCAAATATCATCGCAACCGATGAGGCAAGGAACGCCTCCATAGAGGCAAAAGCGCCTCTACACGCAAGCGAGCTGCACAGGCTAGAAGCACACTCAAAAATCGAACGCACCCTCTGAGGCACAAAACGCCTCACAGGGTACGCCCGATTCCCGAGGAGCTTCTGGGCGAGCCTGTTTCGCATCTAAAATATAAAAAACCCCAAATGGTTTCCGGCCATTTGGGGTCGTGACGCCTGCTTTTACGAGCGTGTACGGGTATGCAAACTAGTAAAAGAGCGTCGTGTCCTAGCATTACAGTTACGTAAGCTTTAATTTCATTTTACTTTCTTTAAGTCCGAAATTCAACCGGATTTGAAATTGTCACAGTTTAGTCAGAACTTGCAAGTGCTTGTTTGAGTTCTTCTGGACTTCTTTCCCACATCGCTTCGTCGTGTGTAATCAAGAAGTCACGCAAGATCGTTTTTGAACGCTCATCCAAGTTTTCGAGTAAAAACTTCCGCTTCATAGACTTGTCCATCCGGTTGACGTGATCGGCTAGCAGTTTGTAGCCTCGGCGTTTTTCTCGGTTGATGACCATTTCGCAAGAAGCCATCCCTGCATAATAAGGGCCTTGTGGCATCTGATCGATTGTGACCCAAACTAGCCAGTAAGGTTTACCACCTTCCGAATCCTCACGATTGGTCGTGAATTTGATCCCACGCTCCGTATCACTTCGTGCGTGCATGGCACCGACCTCTACTCGAGCTACTCCTTCTTCCACGTCGATGATGACGGGAGATACATTTTCTAATGAGAGCGATCCGATGCCGTAGCCTTTGTGGCCATCTGTCGGATCATTTTTTATGATGGTAAAGCCGATTTTTTGTTTGGGTTTCTGTTCTTCTGACATATCGCCTCGCTCCTTCCTCTATGGTACGATAGCTATTAGTATACCGAACATCTGACGGAAGGAGGAAGAAAAATGCCATATGTAACAGTGAAAATGTTAGAAGGTCGCACAGACGAGCAGAAACGCGCGCTTGTAGAACGAGTGACGGCTGCCGTTACAGAAACAGTCGATGCTCCTGCTGAGAAAGTGGTCGTGTTCATCGAAGAGATGCCGAAAAACCACTACGCGGTAGCTGGAAAGCGTCTTTCAGATCAATAATCTTTACTATCAAGAAAATTATAATTCAACTAGAAAAAGCAATTTCTCATGAAACTTAAGAGAAATTGCTTTTTTGTGCTTTTAAGGTGTAGGGGTAGCGTTCCGCGGGCGCGGGCTGAGCCAAGATCTCAGCTTCCGCTTGTAATCCCGCTGGAGTCACCCCTACACTCTTTATAACTCGATTGCTTCTCAAAAAAATCTCAGCAATTATTTTTCTTCAAGTCGTCGATAAATTGAAAAGCTTCCTCAAATTCCTCGTCCGTGAAATTCAATTTCCCTTTCACAATATGTACCTTTTCAACTTGAGCCTCTCGTTCTAAATCATCAAAATAAAATAGCGTCGCCACTAATTCTAAGAAACGAGACGACTTGTGCTTCATTTCTTCGATACAAGTGGAGAACGAGTCGGTAAGTGGAGGGACGAGTTCCATGAAGGCGCTGCTTTCAGGCGTCGTCTGATAGGCGTACTGTGTGTATGCCCCCTTGTCCTCTTTTTGCTCGGATAAGAAGCCCATCGTACACAGTTCTTCAATGCGAGCCGTCAGTTCTTCGGAATACGGGCCGTACATATGGAACTCATATTTTTCATGAACCGGATAGCCCAGTTTCTTGGCGATGTACATCATCTTCTGAAGTTTTTTACGTCCAGTGATGCCTTGTGCCTGTGCGACAAAGCGCACGATACTTGCGTGGTCACGTAGCATGGTTACACCTCCTTCAGTCCTAATACGTCTCGGATGCAGCGCTCAGCAGGTGTGTTCCCGCGCAGTCGCTCTTCCGGAAAATATAGCTTATGGTCAGATCGTCGCTTGCCTGAGACGGCTTCGACGATTTCAGATTGACGTGACAGTTCTTTGATTTCGCCTGATGGCATCAGCAGATGGATTGGAATCCGTTCGCCTTCTTCTCCCGGACGGTAAAAGTCGTAGGGTAAGTCAGACGATGAATCGAAGACGAGATAGTAATCTGGGTCGATTCCCGCTTCACGGAACAGCTGCTCCAGTTCTCTCATCTTCGTGAAGTCTTTCGCTGGATCGAATTCGATGTACTGGAACAACTTGCGGTACATGAACCGCGAACAGAGGTCTGCTAGGATTACATCCTCTTCCTTTGTCCACAGCTGGAAATACGTCAGCAAGACACTTTCATCGAGCGACACATAATCTTCGAGCGTGAACGTTCCATCGAAAAAGCTCTTGAAATGCGTCGGCTCATGTGCGAACTGGTAGCCCTCTTCACTCAGCTTTTTCGCACGGTGCAGGGCTTTCGTCAAAATCACTTCCGCACTGCGAGAGACGGGATGAAAGTACACTTGCCAATACATTTGGTAGCGGCTCATGATGTAATCTTCTACAGCATGCATCCCGCTAGATTTGATGACGACTTGATCTTCACGTGGTCGCATGACGCGCAAGATTCGTTCCATGTCGAAGTGGCCGTAACTCACCCCAGTGAAATAAGCATCTCGCTGGAGGTAATCCATGCGGTCTGCATCAATCTGGCTTGAAATTAAGCTGACGACTTGTTTGTTCGGGTAGGTCTTGGCGATGACGTCCGCGACTTTTTGTGGGAAGTCCTCACTCACTCGACTTAAAATTTCATGCACTTCGGTGTTACCAAGTAAGATAGCCTGTGTGAAATTCTCATGATCAAGTTGAAAAACATTTTCAAAGGCATGTGAAAACGGACCGTGCCCGAGGTCATGAAGAAGCGCGGCACATAATACAACGAGGCGCTCTGATTGGTCCCATTCTGGACGCCCTTCAAAACTGTTGTCGATGATGCGGCGGACGATTTCATAGACTCCGAGTGAGTGGCTGAAGCGGCTGTGCTCTGCTCCGTGAAACACGAGATACGTCGTCCCAAGCTGGCGAATCCGGCGCAGGCGCTGAAATTCTTTGGCTCCGATGACGTCCCAAATGACTTGGTCGCGAATATGTATGTAACGGTGTACGGGATCTTTGAACACTTTTTCTTCTGCTAGTTTTTGCTGTGCATACGGAAGCATGCTTTCACCGTCTTTCTGTGCTGTTCTCTCAGTATAAGGAAGTTTCTTTTTGAAAAAAAGGGTCTTCCGCACTGCTCTTCTATACCCTATTTGTTCGTGAACAAGGCCTCATTTTCCTTTAAAAAATAGAAACAGCCTGACAAAAAATCTCCGTCAGACTGTTAGGTGTTCGGCAGCATCCCTTGGGACTCTAGCTTGGCCACGATTTTTTCCATCAGTTCTTCTTCCGACAAAGCGGCTACGGGACGATTGTTGACGAATGTGAACGTCTTCTTCCGACCAGGTCCGCAGTAGGATTGGCATTCTTTCACTTCTATTTCAGCCTCCGGATCGAGGGCTTTTAATTTAGGAAGCAATGTTTTGAGATGGACGGCATCGCATTCAGTACAAACGCGGAAATGGTTTGCCATACTCTTCACAACCTTCTTTGATAGTGTGGAACTGGTTGTCATTGTAGCGCACTCCCTTGTTTTCTAGCAAGCGAAATTTCTGTGAATAAAAGTCTTCAAATCTGCCTATGCTAGATACTAGAACACAAGAGAGAAGAGGGAATTACCTATTACGCACCCGTGCGCTAAACTACTCTGATTATTCACTACAATTTTATGACTATTCAAGATGTGTTCAATGATACTAAGAAAGATCCTTCATTTATGCAAATTGAGTTGAATTGTTTGACGCACAGGTATACAAAAAGGGCAGCCGCGGCTGCCCTTTACTTCGTTTTCGCTAGCATTTTCTGATTTCGTTCGAGCACTCGCGTCAGATACGACGTGTACAGCTCCATCTCGTCTTGCGCAAGAGACTGAATCCGCACATCGCCAGCAAGCGCTTGAATGGCTTGGTAGCTCCTCACGACGAGGTCTTGGACGGTCAGTGGCAAGCCGGTCAGCTCAACTAAAGAAGCCATCACTTCAGGTTGAATCGCCGGATAGGTGAACTTCGTCGGCTCTCCCTGTAAACTTCGCTCGTAAAACTCACGCACGAGTTCGGCTCGCGCAGGGCCACTCCCTTCGACGCACAAATAAATCTGTACGGCGATTCCTTGTCGGATGCGACGCTGTGAGATACCAGCAAACTTCTTACCATCGATACTCAAATCGTAATCACCTGGACAATACGAACCGACGATTTCGTAGGCTTCGATTTGATCAGCAACTTCTGGCAAGATCAAGCGAACAAAATTGACCATCGCCTCGTAACCGGCTGGAATATCGATAGACTCTTCATTCTCAGAAAACACAAGAGACAGATTCAGCACACCGTCATCAAGTACAACAGCGAGTCCTCCTGAGTTTCGCACGATGGGTGTGAATCCCTGCGTACGCAAATACTCCATACCGTCCTCCAAATAAGGAAGTCGGTGATCTTGAATGCCGAGCACGACGGTTTGGCGATGAACCCACGTCCGTAGCGTCGGCGGGGACAACTGCTGGCCTACCGCGTGACACAACGTATCATCGGTAGCAAACGATTCTAAAGCGGAACGAGACTGCGCACTGAGCGACTCGTCCCAAAAGCGCCACAACGGGCGTTGTAAAAGTTTCATGGGGCAACTACTTTCTTTCCATATCGATTCTACTGCAGACTTTGTGCAGCAGTTAAATAACTTAATTTATAGACGTCTTCTGCAGAACAGCCACGGGACAGGTCGTTCACCGGTTGGTTCAACCCTTGCAAGATCGGACCGATAGCTTCGAATCCGCCAAGGCGCTCAGCAATCTTGTAGCCGATGTTTCCTGCTTCAAGTGATGGAAACACAAAGACGTTCGCTTGACCGGCAACTTCCGAACCTGGTGCTTTCTTAGCGGCAATCGAAGGAACAAGACTCGCATCGAACTGAAGCTCCCCGTCTACTGACAACTCAGGTGCCTTTTCTTTCACAAGAGCCAACGCCGTTGACACTTTTTCCGTTTCCGGTGAGACAGCAGAACCTTTTGTAGAGAACGATAGCAGCGCCACTTTCGGATCGATTCCAAAAGCCTTCGCCGTCTTCGCGCCTTCTACTGCGATTTCTGCAAGATCTTCGCTCGTCGGTGCAATCGTGATCGCACAATCTGCGAATACGTAACGCACATCGTCTTTTACCATGATGAACGCTCCGCTTGTCTTGTTGATGCCAGGCTTTGTTTTGATGATTTGTAATGCTGGTCGCACGGTATCTGCTGTCGTATGAGCTGCGCCGCTCACTAGACCATGTGCTTTTCCTGTATAAACAAGTAATGTACCAAAGTAGTTGACTTGCTTCAATAACTCGCGCGCCTGCTCTTCTGTCGTCTTTCCTTTTCGGCGTTCAACAAACGCTTCTACCAGTTCGTTCAGATGCTCGTACGTTTTAGGATGGATGACTTGAATTCCACGCGCAGCAAGTTCAGGTACGTCACCAATGACGATCGGCGTGATGATGCCTTCCTCGTGAAGACGAATGGCAGCTTCTTGAATGCGGGAATCGTTCCCTTCAGGTAAAACGATGGTCTGGTTGTATGGTTTTAGTAAGTCTTTAAGCTGATCAATAAAATGAGTCATAAGGTCTCCTCCTCCGGCTCTACTATTGCAAGAATACATGATTTTGCCACAGTTTGTCATGCCCTGTCATCGCTAGGATAGAAAGGGCGGCAAGACATATGGTAAACTGAGAATGTTGAGAAGTACTAAAGGAGTGTTTAGATATGAACGAAGCAGCAATTACATTAGATGGCTGGTACGTCTTGCATGATTTCCGCACTATGGACTGGTCATCATGGAAACAACTACCGGCTGAAGAGCGCCAAGCCGCTACTGCAGAATTTTTAGTGTTCTTAGACGAGATGCAACAAGTGGACGAGTCGAAAGAAGGCGCACATGCTTTCTATACAGTTGTTGGTCAAAAAGCAGACTTCATGCTGATGACACTACGTCCTACAATGGACGAGTTGAACGCTATCGAAAACCGCTTCAACAAACTGACGATCGCAGAATTCACGATTCCTGCTTATTCGTACGTTTCTGTAGTAGAATTATCGAACTACTTAGCGGGCGAATCAAACGAGGATCCGTATCAAAATCCACATGTTCGTGCACGACTATACCCAGAATTGCCACGCACGCAGTATGTCTGCTTCTATCCGATGGACAAGCGCCGGCAAGGAGACGACAACTGGTACATGCTTTCTATGGACGATCGCAAAACCATGATGCGCAGTCACGGCATGATTGGTCGCGGTTATGCGGGTAAGGTGAAACAAATCATTTCTGGCTCTATCGGTTTTGACGATTTCGAATGGGGTGTGACGTTGTTCTCGGACGACGTACTTCAGTTCAAAAAGCTAGTTTATGAGATGCGTTTTGATGAAGTGAGTGCTCGTTACGGGGAGTTCGGTTCGTTCTTCGTAGGAACATACCTAGACGGCGAGAAGCGCAAAGAGTTCTTTACTATCTAATTAGACATACAAAATCCGGTCCGCAACCAAGCGAACCGGATTTTTTAGTTTTATAAAGCTGATTTGGCAACCGCTACGATGAGCATTACCCAACCTACTAAGAACGCCACGCCACCGATTGGCGTGATGGCACCTAAGATACCAACACCGCTAAGCGCTAGCGCGAAAAGACTTCCTGAGAAGATGATGATTCCGATTAAGATGGCATAGCCTGCAGTCGATAAAGCGCCGCTTGCTCCCAACAAGTTCGGGTGCATCAAGATAGCAATCGCAATCAATGCGACTGCGTGGAACATCTGGTACTGGACCGCCGTTTCCCAAATAGCGAGATACTTTTCGGATAGACGTTCTTTTAGTGCGTGTGCCCCAAACGCTCCTAAGGCTACAGATAAAAAGCCGTTAATGGCTCCTGCAATTAAAAACAACTTCACTACAATTCCTTCTTTCTATTAAAAATCAAACAGCGAATCTCCGTTGGCATCGTCTTCTTCAAAGCGTTTGCCACTTAACGGAACGCTTGGTGTGACTGGCGGGCTCACTTGCGTGGGAACAGCTTGTACAGGCGGTGGCGTCGCTATACTCTGCGAAGGTGTCGGCCCAGTTGCTAGCCCAACATCACAAAGCGCCTTGATGGCCGCAAAACACTCTCTTCGCTCCGCGTCACTTGTCGCCACTTGGAGTCGCTGTGTATACGTCTGTATTTGTGTTGCCACTTGTTGATAACTGATCATGTCTGTCGACTCCTTTTCACCGTTTCATGCTAGCGCAGTTACCGGCAAAAATCAATTGGGGACTGCCCCCATCCTTCGAGTTGCTGATTGATTTTCGAGTACGGTTTGCTCCCAAAGAACCCTCGAGAAGCACTTAACGGGCTAGGGTGAACCGACTCAATGATGACGTGCTTTTCCGTATCAATCAATGCTTTCTTCGTCTGAGCAGGTCGCCCCCACAATACAAAAATGACAGGTTCGTCTTTATCGGAGACGGCACGTATCACTGCGTCCGTGAACTCTTCCCAGCCCCATCCTTTGTGTGAATGGGCATTGCCCTGTTCGACCGTCAATACGGTGTTGAGAAGTAACACACCTTGAGCCGCCCAACTGCGAAGGTCCCCTGTATTTCGTTTGCAGCCGAGATCCGCTTCGAGCTCTTTGTACATATTGCGAAGTGACGGTGGCAGCGGAGTGCCTGGTTGAACAGAAAAGCTCAACCCGTGCGCTTGACCTGGCCCGTGATATGGATCTTGCCCGAGAATGACCACACGAACATCGTCATACGCTGTGTATTTCAAAGCATTTAATACGTCATCCCACTTCGGAAAAATGGTCTTTTGCTTGTACTCTTCCTCTAATCGCTCTTTTAAGAATAGAAAATACGGAGCTTCCCATTCATCTGCAAGTACTTCTTTCCATTTCGGCATCCACTCACTCCTCGAATTCGATTGTGACCTCGTACTCTACTAGTTGGAACATATCTTGCAAGACTTTCTCGGCGTTGGTTTCGGCGAGAGTTAGTAAGCCGATAGATTGTGCTCTTTCCACCATCAACTCTTGAGCTTCACTTGCAATTTCAAAACCTTCTGTAATGGAAGCTTCGTCACGTAACAGCCCTTCAATCGAATACACTTTAACTTGATCATTCATAATTGTAGGTTGCCCAAGCAATTCAGGTTTCGGAACGGTAATAGTAGCGGTCATCGTCTCTTCATCTAGCTCCACATCGTTCTCTGTCACTACAGACATATCAATCCCTGCTCTCACTGTCCCAGGGACTTCCACTAATACTTTGCGAAACGTCCCAGGGATAGGGAAGCCAATTTCTTGGCCAAACAACTCATTGTTCTCTCGTTGAATAATGACAGTTGTTACGGCTTCAGCAGTAGTCAACTGATCTAATTTTTGCAGTCGCTCTACTACCATACTTTTTTGTTCTTTGTAGGAGCTACCACTAATGAAGCCAACAAAGTCCATACGACTAATTGCTACGACTGCAACTAGTAGAGCTATACCCAAAACGAGGAATACCCAAAGCTTTTTCGGAAGTCCGTTGAAAGGTCTCTCAAAACTCCTCGACCGCCCCGGAGCTTCCGCATATGTAGCAGCCTCTTTTCGCTTCAGTTGCTGAAGCTGTTTTTCAAGGTCTTGGATTTTTTTATCTCTCGACATGAGGTTCCCTCTTTCGCCATTTTCTTACACCTTACCAGAAAAATTCTGCTAGGAGCAACGGAGAGCGCGTGATAGGATGGCAAGAGAGGTGAAATTATGTCAGATTTACGATTTCGAGAGAAACTTCGTCAAGTGGAAAAGGCTACGACTACCAGTGATCAAGTGCCTGAGAAAGCCAAGCGAGTTGGCGTATTGATAGTCTTTGCATTCGCCATTTTAGTGATCATGGGATTGTTGACGCTCGCTGTATTTGCTGCCATCGGTTCAAGCTACGGAACGGCCATCGTCCTCACTGCTATCGGTCTTGGTCTCACCTTTATCGTCTGGAATGTCTACCGGGCGCCGAAGCTTCCTTAATGGAAATTCGGTGAGAGTCTGATACAATGAAACATAGAAATTTAGGAAAATGGGGGAACTCGCATGGCAATCAAGAAAACTCTTACAATTGCAGGATCCGATACTTCAGGTGGCGCAGGAATTCAAGCGGACTTGAAAGCATTCCAAGAACACGGGACGTACGGTATGACGGCCTTACGGTAGTCGTCACAATGGACCCAGACAATGGCTGGAGCCACGGTGTGTATTCTCTTCCAACAGATGTATTGAAGTCTCAGATCAAGACGGCTCTTTCTACTGGGGTTGATGCGATCAAGACAGGAATGCTCAGCACGGAAGAAATCATTGAAATCGCGGGTAATGCGATTCAAGAAGCTGGGGTAGAGAACGTCGTCATCGATCCGGTAATGGTGTGTAAAGGGGAAGACGAAGTATTGAACCCAGGTACTGTCGGCGCGATGATCGAGCACTTGTTGCCACACGCTAAAGTTGTGACACCAAACTTGTTCGAAGCGGGTCAACTTTCTGGCCTTGGCGCTTTGAAGACAATCGAAGATATGAAAGCTGCTGCTCAAAAGATCCACGAGCTAGGCGCGAAAAATGTCATCATCAAAGGCGGCAAGCAGTTGCAACATGAAAAAGCGGTCGACTTGTTCTTTAACGGCGAGACTTTCACGCTTCTTGAGACAGAAAAAACACCAACGACTTACAACCACGGTGCTGGATGTACATTCGCTGCTTCTATTACAGCGAACTTGGCAAACGGCATGTCCGTTGAAGACGCCGTATTTGAAGCAAAAGAATTCGTTTCAGCTGCAATTAAAAACGGTTGGAAACTGAACGACTATGTAGGACCTGTCCTTCACGGTGCAAAGAGCATTCACGGTGCACCCGAAGTAACAACAACTCAAGTTTAATCACACTAGAGCCTGCAGCAGCAGGCTTTTTCTATCGAACGCATAAGGAGGGTTCCCATGGAAACTGTACAAGTTGCTACATTACAACAGCATCTCGACCGGTTTGCCGGAGAAGATGTATTTATCCATTTAGAAACGACAAATGGCGCATATGCGAACCATTTTAACGAAGAAGTTTTCAATGCCGGTGCCTTCATTCGGAACGTCCAGCTTCGCTACGAACTAGCAAAAGTAGTGGGCGATTCTCCGCACCGCGTCGGACTGAAGCTGCCAAACGGTTGGGTCTACGCTCAAGGAATCACACATTTTGAAATCGATGAACACGACCGTCTGTTGATGGCAGGTCATGACTTTAGCGGAAAGCTTGCGGTGGCACTCCAGATCAGCCGCACGCCATTCGCTTATTAAGGAGGAAGATGAAATGACTATTCCACACGAAGAAGCTGTCCTCGTCATCTTTCCTCACCCAGATGACGAAGCATTTGGTGTCTCAGGCACCATTTCAACGTATATTAAACAAGGAACTCCTGTGACTTATGCTTGCTTGACTTTAGGCGAGATGGGCCGCAATCTAGGGAATCCTCCTTTTGCAACTCGTGAGTCGTTGCCACAGATCCGCAAGAAAGAACTTCAAGCTTCAGCAGACGCTATGGGCTTGAAAGACCTTCGCATGATGGGTCTGCGCGACAAGACGATTGAATTCGAAGATGACAATAAGATGGTACAGCTCGTTCAAGATTTGATCGACGATGTGAAGCCTTCTCTGATTATCACGTTCTATCCGGACTATTCGGTTCACCCGGACCACGAAGCGACAGCTCGTGCCGTGTCGCGTGCTGTGTACCGCATGCCACAAGAACAGCGTCCGAAAATCTACGCAGTAGCGTTCTCCAACGCGACGAAAGATGACTTAGGCGAGCCACACGTTATCCATGACATTACGGAAGCTCGCGAACAAAAGATGGGCGCCATGCGTGCGCACATCTCGCAGACTGCTTGGATGTTAGAAGAGATGGAAAAGCGCTTGGCTGACGGAGAACCAGAGGCGGAGAATTGGCTCCACTTCGAGCGTTTTTACATTTTCGATGTTGAAACTAGTAAGTATCAGTAAAATCTAATCAGATGCTTGCCATTGGCAGGCATCTTTTATTTTTTTCTGATTTTTTTCGTATTGATTCGACTTTTGAAGTATATTCAAAAATTCTGTATATTCATTCAACATTATGCACTTTAGCGCTATAAAGCATGCATATAAATTGAATAGTTTGAATACACAAAATAGTTCTATTTTACTAAAATAAATCAAATTTATCGCTATTTTTCCTATAAAATCAGTAGTTTTCCGCCTTCATTCCAATATCTTACATAGACATTTGTAAGCGCTTTTCGTATGATAAGTTCACGGTTTCGCCGTATTTTTCTACATAAAGGAGACTTCCCATGAAAAAGAAATTTTCTCTTTCCACATGGTTGTTATTTTTAATCCCTTCCATCGTGGGTGTTGTATTGTTTATGATTCCGCTTCCTGATGGGGACGCTATGCGCGTGCCAATCGCTTCCCTAGCAAGTATTCTTTCTGGATGGCTGTCGCCAATCGTTCAATGGCTAGCACTTATCACGATTGCCATTGCTGCTATCGGATCTTTGCTGTACATCCCACGTCCAAAAGACGATTCATTCGGTGCTAGTTTGTTTAAGGTAACACCTTTTTGGTTGGTTGTTCGTCTTGTTGCGCTTGTCTACGCTGTGATGATCATTTTCCAAATCGGACCGGAACCTGTTTGGAACGAGAACACAGGTGGACTGCTACTTGAACCTACAGAAGGTCTTGTTGCCTTCCTGTTCACGATTTTCTTGTTCGCTGGTCTTTTCTTGCCATTACTTTTAAACTTCGGTTTACTTGAATTCTTTGGTGCGATGCTTGTCAATGTCATGCGTCCGTTGTTCCGCTTACCAGGTCGGTCTGCAGTTGACGCGGTCACATCTTGGGTCGGAGACGGAACAATCGGTGTATTATTGACAGCTCGTCAGTACGAAGAAGGTTTCTACACGAAAAAAGAAGCCGCTATTATCGGATCTACCTTCTCGGTCGTTTCGATTACATTTAGTATCGTAGTTATCGAAGAAGTTGGTTTAGGAAACTATTTCTTACCATTTTACGCAACTGTCATTTTTGCTGGGATCGTATTGGCACTAATTATGCCACGTATCTATCCATTACGCGGGAAGCCGGAAGAATACATCGATGGCCAACCACTTGATTTGAGCCGTGAAGAGTTGCCAGATCACCACTCTGTTATCTCTTATGGTCTAGAAAATGCGTTGAAAACTGCAGATGCAAACCGCTCTGTTTCGAAATTCTTTAAAGATGGGCTTCGCAATGTGGTTGATATGTACATCGGAGTTGCACCAGTCGTTCTTGCGTTCGGTACAACAGCATTAATGCTTGCTGAGTTTACGCCTGTATTTACAATTTTAGGAAAACCATTTGAACCACTTCTCACGCTTGCTGGAATGCCAGAAGCATCTGAAGCTGCAGCGACGATGGTCGTCGGTTTCGCTGACATGTTCTTGCCAGCGATTTTAGGTTCAGGAATTGAATCCGAAATGACTCGTTTCTTCATCGCAACCATGTCGGTCACGCAGTTGATTTACATGTCTGAGGTCGGTGGCTTGCTACTTGGTTCGAAGATTCCTGTAAACTTCAAAGATTTACTGATCATCTTCTTGCTTCGCACAATCATCGCGTTCCCAATCATTGCGGTTGTTGCGCACATTCTATTTTAATAGCTAACAAAAATGAGGCCCTCGTCGGGGCCTCATTTTTTATTACACTAATTGTTGTTTCGCACGTAGTTGCTTGAGCATGTCGCGAGTCATCGCATCTAGGTCATACTTCGCTTGGAAGCCCCACTCGTCACGAGCTGCCGTTGCGTCGATAGAATCTGGCCAACTATTCGCAATCGCTTGGCGCACAGGATCCACGTCATAAGAAAGCTTGAATTCTGGAATCTCTTTGCGAATCGAAGCCGCAAGCATTTCCGGGTCAAAGCTCATTGCTGTCACGTTGAATGCGTTGCGGTGGATTAGTTTCGTAGGATCCGCTTCCATCAAGTCAACGATAGCTTGAAGTGCGTCTGGCATGTACATCATGTCCATGAATGTGCCTTTGTCGATGTAAGATGTGTAAGCTCCGTCTTCTAGCGCTTTGTAATAAATGTCGACTGCATAGTCCGTCGTTCCGCCACCTGGCAATGTCTCATATGAGATAAGGCCTGGAAAACGAACACCGCGAGTATCAACGCCGAACTTTTGGTAGTAGTAGTCACATAGCAGTTCACCAGATACTTTGTTGACTCCGTACATCGTCGTAGGACGCTGTAAAGTGTCTTGTGGTGTGTTCACTTTTGGAGTCGAAGGACCGAATGCTCCGATCGAGCTCGGTGTGAAGAACTGCATGTTCTCTTCACGAGCCACTTCTAGTGCGTTCACAAGTCCGCCCATGTTGATGTTCCAAGCAAGAAGTGGCTTTGCTTCTGCAGTTGCAGAAAGAAGGGCCGCCATGTGCATCATCGTGTCTGCACCAAAATCTTTGGCGATACGGTGCATTTCTTCCGCGTTCGTCACATCGAGGATTTCAAATGGACCTTGCTCTACAATCGGACTGTCTGTGCGGCGAATGTCTGTAGCCAATACGTTGTCGTTGCCGTATTCTTTGCGAAGCTTGGTGATGAGCTCTGAACCGATTTGACCAAGGGCTCCGGTGATCATGATTTTCTTCATTTCATTTCGCTCCTTATTTACAGTTGTATTTTTGGGAAGGACATTATAGTAGTATAGAACCTTGATATGAGTATGTTTTTACATAACGTATTATAGTATGTTCTTTCCACAGAAACAACACTAAGATGTGGAAAACGCCGCTTCAGTTTGATAGTTGAGCGGTCGTTCTGGAGCATTAGAGAGGTTTTCTTCTGCATGAAGGATTGCTTCTTCTACAAGGAGCAGGATTTCTTCTGCATGAAGCGAATTTCATCTACATAGAGAGCCCGTTCTTCTGCATCAAGATATGTTTCTTCTCCATCAAGATTCATTTATTCTTCATAGTACTGTAAGTTATGATCCAGTTAATTCTATAGGAGGATTTTATGCGAGTAGCGTATAGTGTATTGCGAGAAATACAGAATCAGAATCACCAGCCAAAAGGTAGTGACTATGGAATAACTCAAAGAGAGTTTGAAAACTTTATCTTTTTCCTTGAGAATCAGGGGTTATTAGAAAGGGTTTTGAGACTTCAAGATTTGGTCTCTTTAGGTCCTGCTCGCTTGACTGAAAAAGGACACGCTTTCCTAATTGAAAATGAATCCTTAGAAGTGAACTATCCGTCAGAGCGAGAGAAACTTCTGGAGTGGGTGCAGATTGAAAAAGAATTGTATTCGAATGATTCTTGAAGAAAGTTCCACTGTTCCAGCTGGACACCCTAGCGTAAAGCGCTTCTGTCGAAAGGAACCTCAAATTTGCGTAAAGGACTTTCGAATTTGTTGGATAGATATCCAAATTCGTCGAAAAGAACCCACAATTCGTCGAAGAACGACCGCTCACCTCCCCTCCCCTCCAAACAAAAACCCCCACGTCTGGAGATTCCTCTCCAGTTGCAGGGGTTTCCAATCTATTTAGCTGATAACGCCAAGCTCTTTTCCGACTTTCTCGTAGATTGCAAGTGCGTCGTCAAGCATTTCTTTCGTGTGGGCAGCCGTTGGCATGTTGCGCACGCGGCCTGTGCCTTTAGGGACTGTTGGGAAGACGATGGATTTTGCATAGACGCCTTCTTCTGCCAAACGTTTTGAGAACTGTTGAGTCAGCTTCTCGTCCCCAATGATGGTTGGTGTGATCGGTGTCTCTGAGTGCCCGATATCAAAGCCCAATTTCTCAAGACCGGCTTTGAAGTAGTTGCCGTTGTCCCAAAGCTTGTCGTGAAGCTCTGTAGAGTCCAGAAGCATCTGTACAGCTGCTGTGATAGCCGCTACGTCTCCTGGTGGAAGAGCTGTCGAGAACAAGAATGGACGGGAACGAACTTTCAACCAGTCAATCAGTTGTTTCGAACCTGCCACGTATCCTCCGATCACTCCGATAGCTTTTGAAAGCGTACCGATTTGGAAGTCGATTTCTTTTTCGAGACCGAAGTGTTTCACAGTCCCTTTCCCTTTACCCATAACGCCAGAACCGTGCGCGTCATCGACGTACGTGATCAAGTCGAACTCGCGAGCAATCTCCACGATTTCAGGAAGCTTCGCAAGGTCGCCATCCATAGAGAACACGCCATCCGTGATGACCATGATTTTGTTGTATTGGCCAGATTCTTTCGCTTCTTTCGCTTTTGCGCGAAGGTCTTCCATGTCGTTGTGCTTGTACGCGATGATTTTCGCACGAGACAAGCGGCAGCCATCGATGATGGATGCGTGGTTCAACTGATCCGATAGAATCGCATCGTTCTTGTCCATGACTGCTGAGATAGCGGCCATGTTGCAGTTGAATCCAGATTGATACGAAATCGCGGCTTCTGTTCCTTTGAACTCCGCAAGCTTTTCTTCAAGCTTCACGTGAAGGTCGAGCGTTCCGTTGATTGTACGAACGGCACCAGCACCAACACCGTACTTGTCTGTTGCTTCTTTTGCGATGCGCTTCAACTCGTCGTTTGTCGCAAGGCCTAAGTAGTTGTTTGAAGATAAGTTGATCAGGTCTTTGCCGCCGACCTTGATGATGGGACCATTTGGGCCTTCCACCGGATCGATTTCATTGTAGAGACCTTGATCCTTCAATTCGTTTAAGTTGAGTTCTAAAAATGAATCAAGTGATTTAGACATGTTCTTCTTCCTTTCCTAGCTGGAATAAAACGTTCAGTAGTAGTGTATCATTTATGGCCCGGTTTTGCCTTCACATCAAACGGTTCTTGTGAAAGCTTTTCTATCAGCTTCTCGACAGCGGGAAGCGTGTAATGCACCAATTGGCCGAGTCCAAAGGCAATCAACAGGGTCCCGACACCGAGCGGACCTCCGAGCAACCACCCGATGAATGCAACGCCCATCTCCATCGACGTCCGAATCGTCTTGACCTTCGCCCCCGTCTTTTCAACAAGTAACATCATGATGGAGTCTCGAGGACCCGCACCAACGCGAGCTGCCACATAGGTACCGGCACCGATTCCCATGACGATGACTCCGAGTACGAAGAGAATCGTCTTCACAAGAGTCGTTTCTGGGTCAGGTAGCAACCAGTTATAAAAATCGATGAATGCACCGATCAGTAAAATGTTCAGCCACGTCCCAAGGAGCGGGATGCGTTTTTCAAATACGACGACAATTCCAATCAGCGCGAAGCCCAGTAAAATAGACCACGAACCAATCGTCAAACCAAACAGCTGAAACAGTGCCACATGCAGGACGTCCCAAGGACCGATTCCTAGGTAGTCTCCTTTGATCGTCAACGTTATGCCGAGCGCCATCAACAAGAGTCCAATCAAATAGACACTCCAGCGCACGATGTAATTCTTTCTCACAGTAACCCTTCTTTCTTACACACTCCTCTAAGTATACGACATGAGGTCAAGCCCCGGATATGGTAAGATAGGGACACATGAAGGAGAGATACTAGTATGAAAAAAGTAGTTTTAGCAGAAAAACCATCTGTCGCACGCGACATTGCTCGTGTCCTGAAATGCACGAAAAAAGGGAACGGCTTTTTAGAAGGCGACAAGTATATTGTAACGTGGGCACTTGGCCATTTAGTGACCCTTGCAGACCCTGAAACCTACGACAATAAGTACAAGTCATGGAATTTAGAAGACTTACCGATGATGCCGGACAAACTCAAACTTACGGTCATCCGCCAATCCAGCAAGCAGTTCCATGCCGTAAAATTGCAACTTGAGCGAAATGACGTTGACGGCTGGATCATTGCAACAGATGCTGGTCGTGAAGGCGAACTGGTCGCTCGTTGGATTTTTGCGAAAGTGAAAGCGAAGAAGCCGATTCAGCGCCTCTGGATCTCGTCTGTTACAGACAAAGCTATCAAAGACGGCTTCGCAAAACTGCAACCAGGCCAAAAATACGAGAACCTTTACCATGCAGCCGTAGCTCGCTCTGAAGCGGACTGGTATGTCGGACTTAATGCGACACGTGCACTTACGACTCGTTTTAACGCACAGCTCTCAGCTGGACGCGTACAGACACCAACAGTCGCCATCATTGCTGCTCGTGAAGAAGAAATCAAAAATTTCACGCCGAAGACGTATTACGGTATTCAAGCCATCACGAAAGAAGGGTTGACGCTGACGTGGCGCGACGCGAAGTCTGGTGCGAGCCGTTCCTTTGATGCAGCGAAAATTAAAGAGTTAGTGGCAGCGGTCGATAACCAACAAGCCGTCATTACAGCGCTCGATGTGAAAAAGAAAAAGACCTACTCTCCTGCCCTTTATGACCTGACAGAACTGCAGCGGGACGCCAACAAACGATTCGGCTTCTCTGCTAAAGAGACGCTCAGCACGATGCAGAAGCTCTATGAACAACATAAAGTGCTGACGTATCCGCGGACGGATTCTCGTTACCTATCAAGCGATATCGTGCCGACACTTGCGGAACGTTTGAAGGCTTGTGCAATCAGCGATTACCGTTCCATTGCGAACAAGATTTTGACGAAACCGATTAAAGCATCTAGTTCGTTTGTAAACGATGCTAAAGTATCCGATCACCACGCCATCATCCCAACGGAAGAGCCTGTGAACTTAAGTGCGATGAATGACAAGGAACGCAAGATCTATGACCTCGTAGTCAAGCGTTTTCTAGCCATCCTCATGCCTGCTCACGAATTCGAACAGCTTACGGTCGTCACTCAAGTTGGCAAAGAAGAATTTGTAGCGAAAGGAAAAACGGTTCTTCAACAAGGCTGGCATGAAGTAATGAATAATCACGAAGACGAAGAAGATGAAGTTGCAGAACAGACTTTGCCGAAGCTCGAAAAAGGGCAGAAGCTCACTATCGATTATGTACGTGAGACATCTGGGCAAACTAAGCCACCTGCTCGTTTTACGGAAGCGACACTTCTGTCTGCGATGGAAAACCCAAGTGGTTATTTAGAAGACTCGAACAAACAGCTCGCCGATACACTCAAAAAGACTGGCGGTCTCGGAACCGTGGCGACACGCGCCGATATTATCGAGAAACTGTTCAATTCGTTCTTGATTGAAAAACGAGGAAAAGATTTGCATGTGACGTCTAAAGGAAAGCAGCTTCTCGACCTTGTCCCGCAAGATTTGCGTTCTCCTGAGATGACAGCAGAGTGGGAAATGCAGCTTGAAGCCATCGCTACTGGGAAGAAGAAAAAAGAGGCATTCATCCAAGAGATGAAGCAGTACACTCAGAAAATCGTACAAGAGATCAAATCGAGCGACGCAAAGTTCAAGCACGATAATATCTCGTCCAAATCGTGTCCAGACTGCGGCAAACCAATGCTTGAAGTGAACGGCAAAAAAGGCAAGATGCTTGTCTGTCAGGACCGCGAGTGCGGGCACCGCAAGAATGTATCGCGCGTCACGAACGCTCGCTGCCCTCAATGTAAAAAGAAACTTGAATTACGTGGTGAAGGCGATGGCCAGATCTTCGTATGTAAGTGTGGCCACCGTGAGAAGTTATCCGCGTTTGAAGCACGCCGCAAGCAGCAAGGTACCGGAAAAGCGGATAAACGCAGTGTGCAGAAGTACATGAAAGAACAGCAAAAAGACGAGCCTGTGAACAATGCGCTTGCAGAGGCATTGAAAGGTTTAAAATTTGATTAAAGACAGACAAAAGAGGCTTGGACATAACTCATCCAGTTCCACGAAATTAAAGATAATAGAATTAAAAATGGGTAGGGGTGACTCCAGCGGGATTAAAGCGGAAGCTGAGACCTTCGCTCAGCCCGCGCCCGCGGAACGCTTCCCCTACACACAATAGAACATACAAAAGGGAGTTTCTCATCACACGAGAAACTCCCTTTGCTGGTTTTTGTACCAGCCCCTTTTTCATATTATTGATTTTTCATGGAGGAGATCCGTTCCTGTGCTTTCTCCATTTCTTTCACTGGAGGCGCCAGAGATACGAGTGTATCCCCTGCTTTTAATGTGAGCTTCCGCTTCGGTGCCCAGAACTGGACCGATCCATCTTCTCGTTTAATATACAGTAACAAGCTTTTGTCAGGACGCGTCTTAAAATAATCGTCCTCTGTGAATTTGTCCGTCAAAGTGGTCTTCCGGATCACGTGTCCTCGGACAATCCGAGAATTCAATGAATAGATATCAGCTTGCTCATCAAATAATACAATGCCACCAAGCGACGGATGGTAGTCTTCTTTATCCGCCCTATAAGGTGCTGTCTGGAACAACATCTCTCGCCCAATCTCGGGAATAAAGTTCGATGAGATCAACGCGTTGTAAGCATCGGTCTCTGTTGCAGCAATCATGACCGGATACGGAGCGAAATCAAGCGAGTACTCCGTCTGCTCCGATAAAATGTCGCCGCGATACGTAGGGATTCCCAGTTTTCTCGCAAAGCGCAGGTGTTCCCAAGAACTGTCCACAATCAATGTCTCGACTCCATCGTTCTTCAAGGACTCTCCAAGTTTTGCTGAAAATTCGGTCCCCCCTACAATCAGAACTCCAGGTCGATCGGAAGCAGCGAGATCCAGCTTTTTCGCAAGCCAGCCGATTGAAAATCCATGGAACACAACTGTCGAGAACACTAGCGCAAATGTGAGCGCCGTCAAAATATCCGCATCTTGATAGCCGTTCTCCGTCAATACTCCCGCGAAATACCCCGATACAGTGAGCGCTACGATTCCGCGCGGTGCAATCCAGCCGATCAATGTCTTTTCTTTCCAGTGTAAGTCTGTACCAATTGTCGAGACCCAAATAGACAGCGGACGAACTACAAAGAGCATGGCCGCCACGAACACAATGATGCGCCAGTCGAAAATGGCAAGCAGTGTCTCTGCTTGTAAGGAAGCCGTTAACATCACGAATATCGTAGATATCAAAAGCACTGAAATATTTTCTTTAAAATGGCGAATATCGTTGATTGAGGCAATGTGCATGTTGGCCATCATGATCCCCATGGCCGTTACAGCAAGAAGTCCCGTCTCATGCATGACTAAGTCGGATACAACAAATACGAGCAAGACGACTGCAAACAATACAGGAGCTTTCAAATACTCCGGAATCATCCCTCTCTCGAGCATCTTCCCTTGTCCCCAACCGACGCCAACACCTAAGAGCGTTGCAAAAATAGAAGCTCCGAAGAATAGTAAGAATTCTTCTAAAGTAATGGTGCCCCCTGCAAATTTAATAAATTCGTAGGCAAATACCGCAAGTAAGGCTCCAAACGGATCGACCACGATCCCTTCCCATTTCAAAATGGCCGCAGGGCGAGATTTCAGCTTGGCTTGTCTGAGGAGCGGCAAAATCACTGTCGGGCCTGTCACGATGAACAAGCCTCCAATAATGAAGGCGACCTCTAATGACAAACCAGCTAAATAGTGTGCCGCAAGAGAACCTGCAATCCACGCAATGAATGCGCCAAGTGTGACGATATGTGTCAGCGGCTTACTGAATGTCTTCACTTCTCGGAAATCCAAATTCAAACTGCCTTCAAACAAAATGATGGCGACAGCGAGGGAAATTAATGGACTAAACAATTCTCCAAGACTCGCCTCAGGATTGATCAAGCCGAATACGGGTCCGACCAGCAAGCCCACAATCGACATGATGACGATGGCAGGCATCCGAAATCGCCAAGCGAGCCATTGAGAGAAGATACCTAAGAAAATGATGACCATTAACACAACTAATAATGAGTCCAAAATTTCCACTCTCCTTTCGCATAGTTTCTTAATTCGTTCATAGAGTGAATTATAGAGGAAAAAGGAGGATGAATGCTATAAAAATTGCCTATCTTTTCGATCCGACTACAGAAATGACTGGTTATGCACGAAAGCGTGCGGAATACTTCCAACAGCAGCTCGAAAAGCTCGCAAGCAGCTTACATCCTGAAGACCTTCTCCTCGAGCTCAGGACACTTGCCGAACTTCGGGAATTCACATCCTAGTAGGTAGTGTGGTAAACTAAAGGGTAGATTGTCACGAAAAGGAAGTAATTAGATGACGAAGCATGAGCTTGAACAACAAATCGCTGAACTGAAGATGGACTATGTGCGCCTCCAAGGAGACATGGAAAAGCTTGAATCGACGGGTCATCCCGCGATGCTCGAAAAAGCGGAGCAACGACTCGCCGCAATGGAAGCCCAGTTACAGGAATTGAACGAAGCGCTCGCTAAGATCTAATCTAGCGAGTTTTTTTGTGCAAACTATATCGTAAGGATCGAGGAACCAACCATGAGTTTATTAACAGTAGATAATTTAGGACACTCCTTTGGAGACCGTACCCTATTTAAAGATGTATCGTTTCGTTTAGTCGAAGGCGAACACGTCGGCCTAGTCGGCGCAAACGGCGTCGGAAAATCCACGATGATGTCCATCATCACAGGAGAACTTGTTCACGATACAGGACGCGTTGAATGGCTGCCAGGTACGCATTACGGCTATTTGGATCAGCATACACGGTTGCAACCAGGGCGTTCGATGATGGATACACTGCGCGATGCGTATTTGCCACTCTATGAAAAAGAAGCGAAGATGAATGACATCGGCATGCAGATGGCGGAGGCCTCGCCAGAAGAACTTGAACAGTTGCTCGACGAGATGGCAGAGATTCAAGATGCGTTGGACGCTGGCGATTTCTACACACTTGATATGAAGATTGAAGAGGTTGCACGAGGACTTGGCCTAGATGCAATCGGCCTTGAAAAACCGGTTGATGCCTTGTCAGGTGGACAACGTACAAAAGTTTTGCTTGCCAAACTTCTTTTGGAGAAGCCAAAAGTTCTCTTACTCGATGAGCCGACCAACTACTTGGACGAGGAGCACATCAATTGGCTCGCAAACTATTTAAAGAACTATCCGCATGCTTTCATGCTGATCTCCCACGATACGGAGTTCATGAACAGCGTGACGGACGTCATCTTCCACTTGGAATTCTCGAAGTTGACGCGCTACACAGCGACATATGAAAAATTCATCGAGCTTGCGGAGCTCCACAAACGCCAGCACATCGATGCTTATGAGAAACAACAAGACTTCATCAAAAAGCAAGAGCAGTTCATTGCGAAGAACAAAGCGCGTTACTCGACTACAGGTCGTGCAAAGTCTCGTCAGAAACAACTGGACCGCATGGAGCGAATCGACCGTCCAGAGACAGCACAAGACGCGCAGTTCAGCTTCAAAGAAGCACGTGGTTCCAGTCGTTATGTAGTAGAAGCAGATCACTTGGTCATCGGCTACGATAAGCCGCTTCTACCTCCCCTAACGTTCTCGATTGAACGTGGTGAGAAAATTGCCTTAGTGGGAATGAACGGTGTCGGGAAATCGACACTTCTGAAGACAATGCTTGGCAAGATTCCTGCGCTTGATGGGAAAATTGCCCGCGGAGACTTCTTAATTCCTGCCTACTTTGAACAAGAAGTGAAAGCTGGAAATGTCACGCCGATCGACGACGTCTGGGGAATGTTCCCTAGTATGGATCAGCACCAAGTCCGTGCAGCGCTAGCCCGTACAGGATTGAAAAATGATCACATCTCACGCCCTCTTTCTAGTTTAAGTGGGGGCGAGCAGGCGAAAGTTCGTCTGTGTAAACTGATGCTTGATGAGAGTAACTGGATGCTGTTCGATGAGCCGACGAATCACTTGGACGTTCAAGCGAAAGCAGAGCTTAAACGCGCGATGCAAGAATACAAAGGCACGATTGTGCTCGTCTCTCACGAACCTGATTTTTACGAAGGTCTGGTTACGAAGGTTTGGAATGTAGAGGAATGGTTCTCGACAGGCGAAGAATTTGTTGAAGAACGCACAGAAAAATAAGCATAAAAAATCCCAAGACCACGCGTCTTGGGATTTTTTTATTAAACAAGCAACATTTCTGCTGTTTCTGCGTCATTTAAGATAAGCTCACGTAATCGCTGCTTCGCACGGAATAGACGAGACTTTACCGTCCCAATCGAAACTTTCATCATTTCAGCGATTTCGACTAATGATAACTGTTTTACATAGAAGTAAAAGACCGTTTTGCTGTAGATAGAATCCAGTTCGCCGAGTTTCTTTTGAATCAACTCGCTGACATCTGCTTTTGCCAACTGATCTTCAATCGGTAACGTATCTGCTGCAATCAAATCAAGGATGGAGACATCCAGTTGATCGGGTTGTACGACCATGTGCTTGCTGCGACGAACGTCTTTGCGGTATTTGTCACGGAAGGTATTCATCGTGATGGTCGTCAACCATGCCTTCTCGTGGTCTACGTTTTCTAGATACGATTCATAACGAACGACTTTCATCCAGACGTCTTGCATAAGGTCTTCAGCTTCTGCTTGGTTTTTCGTGAGTTTTAGACATAAGTAGTAAATTGAGCGATTGTGTTGTTCATATACGGTTTCAATCTTAGACATGATTGTTCCCCTCCGGTTCATTTCTTTGTAAGGCTATCTTCTCAAACAATTACCTTACGAACCATCGAGTGTTCTTTCATGTTCATTACACTTGTGTAATCTATACTATCCAGCTATTCACCTGAGAAGTCTTTTCCATATTTCATAGTGTCCAGTTACACCGGCTAGAAACACACTCAAAAATCAAACGGACCTAATGAGGCAAAGTACGCCTCACTAGGTCCGTCTGATTCCCGAGAAGTTTCTGACCAAGCCGGTTCCACATTTCTATGCACGAGCTAGTTCGTTTTCCTCTTGTTCTGTTGTATCGTGAAGTTTCGTGACTGTCAGCTTGACGATGCGGTTGCGGTCCATCTCGTTGACTTCAAAATGTAAGTTCTCGAATGTGACCGTTTCTCCTTCGTCTGGAACATGACCGAGAAGCTCCATGATAAAGCCTCCGATTGTTTCATTTTCCGTTTGGATATCCATCTCCATCAAATGATTGAAGTCTTCGATTTCAAAACGAGCGGCACAGATCAAACGGTCGGCAGTATGTTCATATACCAGTGGCTCGTCGTCTTCATCTGTCTCGTCTTCAATCTCTTGACCAATCATTTCTTCGATAATATCTTCGTGCGTCACAATTCCAAGTGTTCCACCGTACTCATCCAAAACAATAGCCATGTGCTTTTTCTTCGCAAGCATCTGTTTGTAGACTTTCTCGACACTTAAAGATTTGACAACGAATAGTGGTTCTTGATCCACGAACTCTTCAAGCTGCCGCTCTGGGTTCATCGTCCACTCGATAAAACGCTTTGTGTAAAACATGCCAATGATTTGGTCCATGCTGTCTTCATAGATAGGAAAACGCGTGTATTTATTTTCTAAGATGATGCTGCGGACTTCTTCAAACGTCGCTGTCGTCGGAATTCCAACAATCTCTGTACGGTGTGTCTCGAGTACATCTTCCACATCTTTATGTGGGAAATCGAGAACTCCTTTTAATCGCTCGGACTCGTCCTCTTCAAACGTTCCTTCTGTAGACGCAATATCTACCATAGAACGAAGCTCTTCTTTTGTCAGCGTCGCCTCTTTAACTGCGCCTTTTGACAAGATGCGGATAAAGATGTTCGTCAGCTGTGCAAGCAAGAACGTGATGGGACGAAGAATTTGAACTAGAAGCCCAATGATCGGAGCTACTAGATACGCAATACGATCTGAGAAGGTTACAGAAATCGTTTTTGGCAAGACCTCTCCAAAGATAATAATCAATACCGTCAAGACAGCCGTAGCAATGGCCACATCCCAACCGTATTGTAACGCGATGATTGTCAACAAGGTCGGCATCGCGATGTTCACGATGTTGTTTCCGATCAAGATTGTTGTAATCATTCGGTCCGGCTTAGAAAGAAGCACTAATAGCTTTTGAGACGCACGGTCTCCTTGCTCCGCTCTAAGCTGGACCTTCATCCTATTGACTGCAGTTAATGCAGTTTCACTGCCGGAAAAGAAAAACGACAGTGCTAAACAGATGCCTAAATAGACAAATTCCATTGGTTTGTTATTCCCCCTATGTACTAACGTTCAAAAATTATAATAGAACCACTATATCATATTTCCTCGCAAACTTGCATTTGAAGCTCTGCTATTCTGAAAGTTTGCTATACTTAAACAGAGATTCTAACTACAAGAAAGAGGGATTCGATGCACTCACCACAGCTAGATCGTTATTTCGCAGACCATCGCGAGACGCACTTGGCGGAATTGAAAGAATTTTTAGCGATTCCAAGTATTTCTTCGTTATCGGAACACAAAGAGGATATGAAGAAAGGAGCCGAATGGTTGGCAGAGGCTTTGAAAAAAGCAGGTCTTGAAAACGTCAAGATCGACCCAACTGCAGGTCACCCAGTTGTCTATGCGGACTGGTTACACGCTCCAGGAAAACCAACGATTTTAATGTACGGCCACTACGATGTGCAACCAGTAGACCCGCTTCACCTTTGGGAGACAGCTCCATTCGAAGCGACCATTCGTGACGGAAAGATGTTCGCACGTGGCGCAAGTGATGACAAAGGTCAGGTCTTCATGCATGTAAAAGCTGTAGAAGCGTTACTTAAAGAAACAGGCGAACTTCCGGTCAACATCAAATTCTTAATCGAAGGCGAAGAAGAAATCGGTAGCCCGAACTTAGATGCGTATGTGGAAGAAAACAAAGAAGCACTTGCAGCGGATGTGATTGTGATTTCTGATACTGGCATGCAAGGACCTGGACAGCCAGCAGTCTGCTATGGTCTTCGAGGTCTTGCCGGTATCCAAATCGATGTGAAAGGTGCAAAAGGCGACTTGCATTCAGGTCTTTACGGCGGTGGCGTTCAAAATGCGCTACACGCAATCGTAGAGCTGCTCGCATCGTTCCGCGACAAAGAAGGCACGATTCAAGTTGACGGGTTCTACGACAACGTCCGCCCTCTTGCTGACGAGGAGCGCGAAGCTTATGCTGCACTCAACTTTGATGAAGAGGCGCTGAAGAATGAACTTGAAGTTCCCGCTCTGTTCGGCGAACCTGGTTATACACATCTAGAACGCGTGTGGGCTCGTCCAACCCTTGAAATCAACGGCGTCTTCGGTGGCTTCTCAGGCGAAGGCATCAAGACCGTGCTTCCAAACGAAGCCGGTGCGAAAATCACGTGCCGTCTTGTACCCGATCAAGATCCAGATGAAATCGTGGCGAAACTGAAAGCACACGTCGAAGCGAACAAACCTGAAGGTGTGGAAGTGACGGTTTCTGAGTTCGATAAAGGAAAGCCATTCATTACTCCTTATGACCACCCTGCTATCCAAACTGCAGGTGCTAGTTATGAAGCAGTCTACAATGTACCAACTGCTTACGTCCGTGGAGGCGGCTCGATTCCAATCGTGGCATCTTTCGACGAAATCTTAGGGCTTCCTGTCGTATTAATGGGCTTTGGTTTGGCAACAGAAAACTTCCACGCTCCAAACGAGCACTTCCACTTGGAGAACTTTGATAAAGGATTACGTGTGATCGGCAATTACTATGAGCAGATGGCGCAGTACACTCCTGAACAATTGAAGAAGTAAACCGATCCGGCCCTTGTGCCGGGTTTTTTTAATCTCTACCAACCTAAAAAGCTTGTTCTCGTGTTCTTTTCACCTGAGATACTATTTCCAAGGGGAGAACCTGCGAGTCTCCTCGCGCTACACCTCGGTTAAAATCACTAGAAACTCATACGAGATATAAGAACGGCAGAGCATGGATTACGGGCGACTGCGGGGTCTCGCAGAACCTCTTAATACCCTGGGAAATGGTATCTCAGGCTCATACATCCCATAGATAGAATTAATTCAACTACTCAGTTTCTTAGATGAGATACTTTTAGCAAAACATATCATATACGTGTAGGGGTGACTCCAGCGGGATTATAAGCGGAAGCTGAGACGTTGGCTCAGCCCGCGCCCGCGGAACGCTTCCCCTACACGTAAAGACAGGAAAAAAGGTAGTTTCTCAAACTTCATGAGAAACTACCTTTTCTATGATTTGGCTGGGATTATTCCCACTCACTCAAAGTATTCAAGAATGTCTTCCACAGGTTTCCGTGGCTTTGCTTTCGGCATATCATCAAAATGCCCGAACTGCAGCATGCTGATGATGCGTTCGCCCGGCTTAACTCCTAAAGTCTGACGGAATTTTGGATGGTCGATAAACGGAGGAGTCTTCCAGCAAGAGCCGATCTCCATCTCCCAAGCAGCCAGCTGCATGTTTTGGATCATCGCACTAACTGCACTGAAATCTTCTAAGCGCTCTTTTTGACGAGCATCTTCAGGAACAATCACAAATAAAACTGCTCCAGGCTGCATAAACTTAGCTAACGCAGTTTGTAGCTCTTCTTCCGACATATCGCGCCACTTCGGAACAGCTACTTCTTTGATGGCGTCGATCATGCGGTCCATCGCTTCTCCAACAGCTCCTACTAAGCGCCAAGGTTCACGTGTTCCGTGGTTCGGAGCCCAAGTCCCCGCCTCCACGATTTGTTTCAATTGCTCTTTTGTAACGGGGTGTCCGTTAAATTTTTTGATTGAACGTCTTGTTTCAATGGCTTCACGTACATTCATCGTGCATCTCTCCTTCTCTTTCCCTATTCTATCAAATACCAAAGCGCTTCCGCCACATGGTACACTGAATAAAAATGGACTAAGGGAGCAGTGTGTATGATTCAGTCGGGGTACTGGGTGGTCAGTTATTTAGTGGGAACTATTTTGACTGCTTGGTTTGTTGGAAAGTGGAAAGGCGTGGATCTGCGGCAGCATGAAAGCGGCAATCTTGGAGCAAGGAATGCAGGTACGGTTCTTGGTAAAGATGCCTTTTTAATCACGTTCATTGGAGATGCTGGAAAAGGGGCGCTCATCATCGGACTCGGCCACTGGTTGAACCTTTCGCTCGTAGAAATTGCAATTGGAGGAATCCTTGCTGTAATCGGACATCTCTTCCCCATCTGGCTAAAAGGTCGCGGTGGCAAAGGCATTGCGACGTTCATTGGTGTGACACTTGCTTTTCATCCGCTCGCTTTTCTCGCAGTGGTCGTCGTCTTCCTCGTAGCATTTGCCAGTTTGAGAAGCGCGACGCTAGCCATGAATCTTGCTTATCCAGCATACGCAATTGCACTATTTTTCTTAGAAAATGATATTTTCGGCTATCTATTTTCGATTCTCGTCGTCTTGATTTTATGGAGGCACCGTTTCGACACGAAAGAGTCTTGGGACGCGCGTTGGTGGCACCATCAATAATTTCAATTTTTGCTTAATTTGAATCTATATCATGCTATACTTATTATTCAAAGAATACTATTAAAGGAAGTGTACATACACGATGACGAAAATTGCATGGGTCACGGATAGCAGCGTCTATCCTTCAGAAAAATTGAAACAGCATCCAGATGTTCATATCGTACCTCTAGCTATTCATTTTGATAACGAGACCTATCTTGATGAGGTTTCTATTACAAAGACAGAAGTCTATGACCGCTTAGCTAACGACAAAGAAAAGGCAAAGACATCCCAGCCTCCTGCAGGCGAATTCGCCAAGCTTTATGAAGAGTTAAAAGAGAGCTATGACGCTATCATCGCGGTTCATCTTTCGAACGAGTTAAGCGGCACGATCGCTTCTTCCAAAAGTGGCGCTGAGATTGCAGAAGTGGATATTCACTTAGTAGACTCCCACTCCCTATCTGCTGGAATCACGGATTTGATCGAATTTGGATTAGAACTTCAATCTCAAGGTCAACCACCAGAAGAAATCGCAGAAACTCTTCGTAACCGCGTTAAAGATTTTGAAAACTACATTTTGATTGGCAGCTTGGATCAGTTGTACCGCGGCGGTCGTCTGAGCAGTGCGCAATTTTATCTAGGCAACCTTTTAAAAATCAAGCCCATCATTCACATTGCGCCTAACGGGAAATTGAACGAAGGTGAAAAGGTTCGCTCGATGAAAAAAGCTAAGCAAGCTCTACTCGACAAAGTAGCTGCTTCTTACAACAAGCAACCGATCCGTAAAATCTACTTGATGCACGGGAATTGTGAAGACGAAGCAAACGAGTTTGCGAAATCTCTTCAAGAAGTTGCCCCTGATAGTGAAATCATTGTCGGCGATATCAGCACGGTACTTGCGGTTCATGCGGGTCAAGGCACACTTGCAACACTTTGGTATAACAATTAATCATTTCGACACACATGGGAAAGATGGAACTATGTTACAGTTATCGTAGAAACGATTCGAGGTGACTGCCATGGCAACCAAACAACATAAAGAATCTCTCTTAGAACACCCAGTAACCCTTTGTGACGCAAAAGGGCAGCTCAATCCGCTGGCAATCGGCTATGCGAAGACTCCTCTCATCGAGAGCAATTTGAGCGGCCACTACATGCGTAAGAAAAAGTGGAACTACTGGTGCGTCTTCGGAGAGGAAATTTTATTCTCTGCAACCATCAGTCACATGGACTATGCAGCTGTTTGCTTTGTCTACTTGTTCCATTATGAATCCCAGCAAATGATTGAAAAGACCGTCACCATTCCACTCGGACGCGGCGTCTCTCTATCACCCCACGTCCTAGGCCCAGCGACTGCGACTTCTAACGAGATGCAGCTTCGCTTTATACCGAAAGACGGCAACAAAACGTTGCTAGAAGTGATAATCGACGATTTCGACGGCGAACCTTTAAGAGCCGAACTGCTAATCAAACATCCCGTGGATCAAGAATCGTTGAACGTCGTCATCCCTTGGGACCGCAATCACTTCCAATTCACCGCGAAGCACCATACACTTCCCGCTGAAGGCACCGTCTCGCACGGAGACCACGTCTACACTTTTGAAGATGACGAAAGTTTTGCCGTCCTTGATTATGGACGTGGCATTTGGCCACGATCCGCTACTTGGAACTGGGGCTTCGCCTCCCAGCGCATCGGCAACCGAAAGATCGGCTTGAACTTTGGCGGTAAATGGACAGACGGTACAGGGATGACAGAAAATGCGGTCCTTATCGATGGCAAACTCTATAAAATCAGTGAAGATGTTTTGTTCACTTACGATTCCAACGACTTTATGAAGCCATGGACCCTGAAGACGAAGTTCTCATCGGATGTCTCTCTAACTTTCATCCCGTTTTATGAACGTGTAGCTCGGACGGATGTCAAACTCGTCTACTCAGAGGTGCATCAAATGTTTGGCTACTTCAAAGGAACGATTCATTTAGAAGGGTACGGGAAAGTCGTGATTTCGCATATGCTCGGTTGCGTGGAAGAGCATATAGCGAAATGGTGAGCAAACTCGAAAACCACTAAAAACTATAAAAACTCGTTCTCCCAAAAGGAAAACGAGTTTTTTTGTTAAATAAACTTCTCAGGAAAGTCAGTAAAGATGGCATCTACTCCGACCTCTTCAAGCAGCCGGGCATAGGTTTCATCATTGACTGTAAACGCCCGAACCGGAATGCCTGCTGCTTTCAACTCATGCCCCATACGACGAAGCGCTGTCGGAAAGAAGACGTGCGCGGCAGGCGACGGGATTTGTTTCAAGTAGTTCGGAAAATCGATCATCACTTCCATCGTCAGGCACGCCGTTTCGATATCTGGATACTCTACAGCCACATAGCGCAGCACTTCATGATCAAACGATGAAAGGATGACCCGGTCTTCAAGTTCCATGAAACGAATCAGCTTCATCACTTGATCTGCCATTCCTGGATACGGAAAAATATCAGATTTCAGCTCAATATTTAGCACATGATGCGTACCTGAAAATAGTTCGAGCACTTCAGATAGAAATGGAATCCGCTCTCCAGCAAACTCCTCACCCATCCAACTTCCGGCATCTAAAGCTCGCAACTGATCACTCGTCATATCCTTCACAAAGCCTTTACCATCCGTTGTGCGATCCACGAGTTCATCATGAATAACCACCAGTTCCCCGTCTTTTGATAAGTGAACATCGAGCTCAATGCCATCAATCGGGAGCTCGCGTGCTGCGCGGAAAGCGGCCAACGTGTTCTCCGGGTAGGTGCCTGAGCAACCCCTATGTGCAAAAATCTTCACTGCATTCGCTCCTTTTTTAAAAAGCTCCCAGGGAAGATTTCTAAAGCGAGTGTACTTGCTTTATGGAATCTTCCCTAGGAGCTGCTTTGGTTAATGAAAAACTCTGATGCAGAAGAAATCAACTTTCATGTCGAACAAATCGTGCTCGATGTAGAAGAAATCCCAACGCATGGAGAACAAATCGTAATTAATGAAGAAGAACGCACGCTCAACGCCTCAGCGAGGGGCGTTCTTCACATCTAATCGAAATCGAGTTGCGCCTCCTAGAAGCTCCACATCTAATCGAAATCGAGTTGCGAACGCCAGAAATCCCCATCATAACCATTCACCCCAACCGAGGCAAAGTGCGCCTCAATTGGTGCGCCTGGTTTTGATGAAATTTCTAGAGCGGCGTTCTTCACATCTAAAACTAATTCTTCCAGTACTTCGTATGATTCACCGTCTGAAACCCGACGCGTTCATAGATCGACAATGCCGTCTCATTGTCCGTCTCTACATCTAGGTAGACTACTTTCAAGCCTTCGTTGTAGGCATATTGTTGCGCGTAACGGAGCAGACTGCTCGCTACTCCTTGGCCGCGCGCCATAGAATGTACAGCTAGTGCTGTTACCCAAATGCGCTCGCTCTCGCGAACGATAGTCATCGCACCGATGGCTTCACCGTCTGCATGGGCTAAAAAGAATTGGCGGTTCGGCGCGTGAGTCGTAAATTCAATCAACGCGTCGACTTCTTCTGAAGAGTCACCAAATGCATTCTCGATGATGCCTTTTAAGCTCTCAAGATCGCTCTCCTCATCAAATGGGCGTACTGTCAAATCGGCATCAAGTTCTACAGGTTTGGCGAGTGCTTTCATCGTCCTTTCAGAATACGCATATTGATAGCCAAGTTTCTTTAAAAACGCAGCAGAGTGCGGGCTATTGGATGGGTTCATCGCAGTCTGCGAGTTGAAATCGCGTTTTTCAAACTCCTCAATCAATCGTTCATAAATCCGAACGCCAAGTTCTTTACTGCGACGCTCTGGATGTACCATAATGCTCCATTCGTAATCGCGTGTATTGATCGGATCGATTGCCGAAGCAAACCCGAGTAACTCATCTGTCTCTTGGCTGTAAGCTAGTAAGCAAAAGCCATAGAAGTGAGGATCTTTTAAATTTTCGACGCCAAAGATCGGCGCGTAGCTGATACTGTCCTTGGATGATGCGGCGGTAACGAGTTCACTGATTTCTTGCCATGTTTCCTGGTCAACAGGCGTCGACACGACTACTAAATCTTCTGTCATTCGTTTTCTTCCTTTCCAGACATGAGCATTTGGTAATAGCGCCCCTTCTGTTCAAGTAGCTGCTGTTGCGGACCTCCCTCGACAAGACGTCCATGTTCCATTACAAAAATCATATCAGCTTGGCGCACGGTATTCAATCGGTGGGCAATAACAAAGCTCGTCCGCCCTTCCATCAAACGCTCCAACGCTTCTTGAATTTTCATCTCCGTCACGGTATCGATGCTTGATGTGGCCTCATCAAGCAACAAGACTGCAGGATCTGCGACCAAAGCACGTGCAATGGACAACAGCTGCTTCTGCCCTTGCGAAATCTCGCCTCCGTCTGCATTCAGAACGGTCTGATAGCCATTCGGCAACTTCATGATAAAATCGTGTGCATTGGCTTGCTTTGCTGCTTCCATGACTTCTTCATCTGTCGCGTCGAGCTTGCCGTACCGAATGTTCTCCATGACCGTCATTTCGAACAAGAACGGGTCTTGAAGTACAAATGCCATTTGGCTGCGTAATGTTTTACGTGGAATGTCTCTAATATCGATGCCATCAATGCGAATGGCCCCATCGTCCGTCTCATAAAAACGAGCGAGCAGTTGCATGATCGTCGTCTTCCCGGCACCTGTGGCTCCGACAAGAGCTGCCGTCTGCCCCGGTCGCACTTCAAACGACACATGGTCGATGATCGGCTGGGACTCTTCTTTGTTGTAGCGGAATACGACGTCTTTGAATTCGACGTGGCCTTTTAATGTGACATCATTTTCAGCAAGACCCGTATCTGCTTCCGGCTCCTCGTCGATGATTTTAAATACACGCTCCGCCCCTGCAATCGCAGACAAGACTGTGTTGAACTGGTTCGAAAGATCATTCAGTGGTCGCGTGAACTGCCGTGCGTACTCGGTGAAGATGACGATTTCCCCGATGGAAATCTGATCATAGAACGCAAGCACTCCGCCAATTGCTGCTACCATCGTAAAGCTCAAGTTGTTCAGTAAGTTCATTACTTTTGGAATGAATCCTGAGTACGTCAGTGCCCAGAAGCCCGTCGTACGAAGTCGAGTACTCTTTGCTGAGAACTCCTGCATCATGCGCTCTTCTTGAGAGAAGGCCTTGACGATACGCTGCCCAGAAATGGTCTCTTCAATCATCCCGTTCAGTTCTCCAACAGCTTTTTGCTGCTCTTTGAAGAGCTTCGACGTACGTTTTGTGATCCAGCGAATGGCCACGAACATCACAGGCACAATGGTGAGCGTAATCACGGTCATCAGTGGGCTTAAAAGTAGCATGACGACCGTCGTTCCGATTAGAGTCAAAATACTCGAAAACACTTGAATGAAAGATGTATTCAAAGTCTGGCTGACGTTTTCAATATCATTCGTCACACGAGACATCAGTTCCCCATGTTGACGGCGGTCAAAGAACGATACAGACAGACGTTGCAAGTGGCTGATGAGTGTCGTTCGCAGACGGTAAATGGTCTGCTGCGCGATACCGATCATCCAGTAGTTCTGTAGGTATAAACTGACTGACCAGCCAACATAAATGACAGCAAGCCAGATAATGATAGTAGAAAGCCCGGACAGGTCCCGGTTCGTGATGTAGTCGTCAATAATCCGTCCAACTAGATAAGGACCTGCTAAAGCGAGTACGGAAGATACAAGAACAAGTGCCAACACGACAATCAACAAAGCGCGTTGTTCATCGACAAATTGCCAGATGCGGTACAGCACAGACTTCCAGTCGGATGCTTTATCGACTTTCTTCTCAGATGTCCCATTGATATCTTCTTTAGTTAAAATCGGTTCATATCCAAACGGCTTACGAAAGAAGCTCATGTTCATCGCCTCCTTCTTGTTGCGACTGCGCAATCGCGCGGTATAAATCAGATGTCTTCATCAGTTCATCATGAGAACCAAAGGCAGCGACACGGCCTTCATTCAATAGAAGGATAGCGTCTGCCCCTTTTGCCGTCCGAATCTTTTGCGTGATGACAAGCATCGTCGCAGATTCCTCATCGAGCGCTTCCCACAGAGCATTTTCCGTGTTGACGTCAAGCGCACTCGTACTGTCATCTAACAATAGAATTTCAGGGCGTCGTACAATGGCGCGCGCAATAGACAAGCGCTGCTTCTGACCACCGGACAAGTTGACTCCCTTTTGCCCGACTCGCGTCTGGTACTGATTCGGGAACTCTTCGATTGAAGAGTGGATCTGTGCTTTGCGAGCTGCATTTACTAGCCACTCTTGCTCCGCTTCCGTGTCTCCCCAACCTAAGTTCTCTTCAATACTGCCTGTAAACAGGATTGATTGTTGTGGCACATAACCAATCGTCTCTCGGAGTTCTCGTAGCGGCCACTGCTCGATGGCAAGCCCGTCAATACGAATCGTCCCGCGTGTCACTTCAAAGAAACGCGGAATCAAATTGAACAGCGTCGACTTCCCAGCACCAGTCGCCCCCATCACAGCTAGCTTTTGACCGGACTTCAAACGGAAGGACACATTCTCCAACACCCATTCCTTCGCATTCGGATAACGGAACGATACGTTTTCAAATTCGATTTCTCCATATGCACGACGAGGTGACTTCCCGCTATCCAGACCCTTTTCAAGCTCTTCATCGACAAGGAGCACTTCCTCCATACGCTCACTCGAAGCCTTCGCACGAGAGAAGAAGATAATGATGAAGGCAAACATCGAGAATGCACCTGTCATTCGCATGACGTAGTTGACGATGGCTACTAGGTCTCCTAGTGGTGCTTCACCTGTGTTCACCAGGTCTGCTCCGAACCAGAGGACCGCAAGTAAACTGATGTTCATCACAAGAAGGAGCACCGGAAGAATAAACTCCATGATGCGAAACGCGGTGACGTTGACGGAACGCAACTCATCTGCGACACCATTAAAGCGCTCTGCTTCATAACGCCCACGCAAGTAAGCTTTAATGAGACGCACAGCTTGTAAGTTCTCTTGAATCTGACGGTTCAATCGGTCGAGCGCTTTTTGAACGCGAGTGAACATATGCATCCCTTTGCGACTCATCCAGTACATAAAGATGAGTAAGAACGGGAATCCGATCACTAAGTACACGGCAAGTGAAGGGTTCACAAAGAACGCCATGATGATACTCCCTATGACGACAAGTGGCGCACGGAGCATAATACGAAGTCCCATGAAGATGACGTTTTGTGTCATCACGACATCTGTTGTCAGACGCGTGATCAAGCTAGCGTTCGGAAAGCGCAAGAACGCGGTCATCGTAAAGTCTTGCACTTTTCGGAACAAAGCCATGCGAATGTCATAGCCGTAGCTCTGTACGATATGAGATGCAATGACGGTATTGGTAATGGCACCAAAGAAGGCGACGAACGAGATGACGACCATAAAGATTCCGAGCTCTAAAATCACTTGTGGATCATTAGCCAAAATCCCATCATCAATGATTTTTGCAATCAATAAAGGCTGAATAAGCTCGACGGCAAGTTCAAGAAACATCAAAAACAACGCCAAGATGACGAGGCCCTGGTAAGGTTTTAAATAGGAAAAGACTGTTTTCATTACACACCTCAAAATTCTTCGTAATACGAATTAATCACTTCTCTTATTATGACACAGGAGAGGTGAAAAACAAGTCTCAATGTTCTGATTGTTTTTCCCCGGCAATCGTTAGCCACGTGATGAAAACGAGCATGATAGCCATACCTACATATTGAAGCGGACCAAACAACTGACTAAACCAGAAGAAAGAGATGATCATAGCGGTTAGAGGCTCCATACTGGATAAAATGCTTGTCTCGACAGCCGTAATATACTTCATGCTCGACAAGAACAAGATGAACGCGACCGTTCCTACTACTATAATTGCCGCTGTCATTCCAATGACGACCGGATGCAGTAATTGACTCCATTCGTCACTCGCCCATAAGCGAGAGAAAAGGCCAAGGACCACTCCACCGATCACCATCCCCCAACCGACGACGATCAAAACACCCCACTCCTGCATGAGACGAGCTGGGTACACTGTATAAAAAGCAAATGCAATCCCAACAGCGACTCCCCAAAATAGAGCTTCTCCTGAAATCGCCAACTGGGCAAAGTTTCCGTTTGTTAGTAGCAGGACAAGTCCACCCAGAGTCCCCACCATGCCTATCACTTGATAAGCAGGCGGACGCTTTTTCAATCTCCAAGATACAAACAAAATGATATAGACCGGCCCTATGAATTGAAGCAATGTCGCAACAGTCGCATTACTCGCATCGATGGCTGCAACAAATGTGAACTGCACAGCTAGCATTCCAAAGATCCCGAAGATTACTAGCCTCATGCGCCACGCAGCATCCTTCCAAATTGTAAACACTTGAATATGTTGAAGTCGGACTACTGCCAAAACGAGCAGCCCTGCCACAATCAAGCGAATGGTCAAAAAGAACGGGACACTGATGGCATAGTGCTCCAGTAACCATTCCATCATTGGACCACTCGCTCCCCAGAGCATAGCTCCCGAGAGAATGAGTCCAATTCCTTTATATCGTTGTGAGTTCATGGTGAATTCCCCTGCCTTTTCTCTATTTCGCCATTTTACAATTCCTAGAACTTTTGGAATAGTAAGTGGAGAATTGTAATGACGTATTGGTAATAATGAATTATACTGATGAAAACGGATTGTAAAGGAGTACTGTATATGGCTCAAACTAACTATACACTTGATCATTTAAACCAGCCATTTGAAATGAAATCGATCCCTACTGAATGGGAACAGGTAAAAGCTGGTTTAAAACAAGGCTTTATGTTCTATGTTGTTGATGCTAGTGGTATTATCCTCTCTACAAATGCCAATTTTCTAGAACGAAGTGAGTGGACGCCAAAACGCGTCATAGGGAAATCGATTTGGCAACTGCTCCCTGATGAAGAATCGTCTCGTCATAAAGCGCATCAAATCCTTCAGCAACTAGAGCGCGGCTCTGTTTGGCAAGGGTCTGTTGAGAAATGTACAAAGTCCGGTCAACCGTATTGGGTTCAAATGTTAGCTATTCCCGTAATGGATGAAGAGGACATCGTCCAGCACAGCTATATTATAGAAGAAGAAATCACAGATAAGAAAACGATGCAAACGAAGCTTGAAGAAGCTGCCTTCATCGATTTGGAGACAGGCCTCCTCAGTCGTTACAAAATGGAAGAAATCATGAAAGAGCAGCTTGCAAAAAAAATGGAGTTCACCTATGTATTGCTGTCGATCGATAAGTTCTATACATTAAAAGAACTGATGAATGAACAACATGAAGAAGCGCTTCTCCATGAATTCACTCAGCTTTTGAAAAAGTACTTCCCTGACTCTGAAATCGGCCGGATGGGGCGCAATGAGTTTGCCTTGATCACTCCATTAAGCGACTGGTACATCCAAGGATTTGGTGATTTCTTAAAATCCAACCCTGTCTATATCGATAGCAAAGCGGTTGCTCTGACAGTAAGCGGAAGTATGACTCGTTACCCGGATGACCAAAAGACGTTGCATCATATCGTGGAAGCGGCCCACAACTCTTTACAGCGAGTGAAACAGCAAGGCGGAAACTTGATCACAACACTACCAAAAGATGCGCATTCCAAGCTGTCTCGTCGCGTTGAGATCGAAAAAGAACTGTTAGTAGCGCTTGATCAACAGAACCTTGAGGTCGTCTACTTACCTATCCTTGATACGGCAAGCAAGAAGGTCACGAGCTTTGAAGCGCTAGTTCGCTGGGAAAGTGATGTCTTAGGACAAGTTTCCCCAGAAGAGTTGATTCCAATCGCAGAGCAAACGGGTCTAATTAATGACTTAGGGACGTTTGTCTTAGAAAAAAGTTGTAAGCAAGCCGCCGAGTGGCATCAAAAAGGCTATGACATCAAAGTGAATGTCAACCTGTCCGTTCGTGAGTTCCATGACAAGAACATGCCACGCATCATCACACAGATTTTGCAGCAAACCGGCTGTCCTGCCAACCGTCTACAAATTGAGATCACAGAGAAGTTCGCACTCGAAGCAGAATCTGAAAAAGCAATCATCGAGCAGATGCATGCGTTGAACCGAGAGGGCATCCGTTTCGTTCTAGATGATTTTGGAACAGGGTACGCGTCTCTTCGTTACTTGCAGATCTTGCCGATTGAGAGTTTGAAGATTGACCGGACGTTCATCCAGTCGATGACTCAAAATGATAAAGTCATGCGCTTGATTAAAGGGATGGTATCTCTTGGTCATTCGCTTCAAATCCGAGTGCTTGCAGAAGGTATCGAGACCGAGCAGCAAGCCAAGCAGCTACAGTCTATGGGATGTGACGGCCTTCAAGGCTTCCATTTCTCCAAACCTTTGAAGAGTACGGAGCTCGAAACGTATTTCCAATCCTAACTGTACAGAAAACCAAGCGCCCGCTGCGGCGCTTGGTTTTTTATAATTGACGCGTCTCTTCGATATCTACTAGCGCATCTGTCTTTTCCTTTTTCACAACACGTCTATAGAGTCGCGAATAGATCTGCATGATAATTTCTGCAAATACAAGCCCCATAGCTATAGCTCCTGAAATAAGAAGAGCACGTGTAGCTAGCTCAATCGCCATCAAGTAATCCTGTTCCACCACATTTCGCATCGCATTATAAGCAGTAGCTCCTGGAACTAAAACAATGATACCCGAGACACTGAATAAAATCATAGGCATCTTCCGTCTCCGTGCAAAGATGTGAGACATCAACGCAATGGTGAAAGCTCCAAGAAATGTTGCCACCACTTGATCATCGGCTACCGTCTGAGTGACGGAAAAGACAAGCCATCCAACCGTTCCTACCAGACCGCAGTGGATGAGCATGCGACGAGGGGCATTGAATAGAATACCGAACGCTACGGCTGCTAAAAAGCTGAGTCCTGCTTGTAGTAAATAATCCATAGCTCCTCCTTAGAATGACAAGACGAGTGCCACGCCTGCTCCAATGGCAAAGGCCGTGAGAAACGCCTCGGCTCCTTTTGATAATCCAGATACAAAGTGACCTGCCATCAAATCTCGCACCGCGTTAGTGATGAGAAGCCCTGGTACAAGCGGGATGACGGATCCAATGATCAGACTGTCTAAATTATTTCCAAACCCAATATATACAGCAGAATAAGCGGCAATCCCAATGACCAAAGCCGCGAAGAATTCAGCAAAAAATTTCACGCGTGTTTTTAACTCCAGCATAGTCGCAATCACGTACCCCAGTGCACCTATGCCCATGGCAGCCGGCACGTTCCACAAGTCATGACCGAGAAGCAACAAGAAGGCACCTGAAGTAATTCCTGCCGCAATAATTTGGAGCCAGAACGGAAACGTTTTGTGTTCGGTCTCAATTCTCCTCAATTCTTCGTAAGCTGCTTCAATGGTGAGCTCTTGATTAACCAAGCGCCGCGAAATCGAGTTGACCATGGCGACTTTCTCAAGGTCGGTCACACGCGAATTGACTCGCATCAAACGGGTGGGAGCATTGTTGTTGCCACTGAACATGATTCCAGTCGGCATGACAAAACTTTGAGAGCCGATGAGATGCTGGGATTTCGCCATGCGCTCCATCGTATCTTCCGCCCGGTAAGTCTCGGCGCCCCCTTCGATCATGAGGCGGCCCGCAAGCAGACAGCACTCGACTGTAATTTCGTAGTTGGACATGTCCTGCCTCCTTTCGGTTCTCTCTTCAGTCTAACGAACTGGGATGGATTCTGACAATGCTTATTGTGCCAAGACAGCAAAAAACCAGCCGAAGCTGGTTTTCATGTCTTATAAGTATATGCTTTTCACCTGAGACATCCTTTCCAAGGGGAGAACCTCCGAGCCTCCTCGTCGCACACTCCTGCGGGGTCTCGCAGAACCTCTGATACCCTAGGAAAAGACATCTCAGGCTCAAAACACCTGAAATTTACAAACAACCATCTTAATAATCTAGAACTTGCTTGCGCTCAAATGTGTTGAAGTCATAGCTTGAGATGCGGCGGTTGGCTAGTGTGAATAAGGTGTCATCTACATAAACTAGACGTTGAATCGTGTGGTTCCACTCTTCGTATTGCTGGCCTTCCACTTTGTCATTCATCAGAGAAGCCACTGGTGTGATACCTTCTTCTGGTGTGACTCGGTAGATGTTGGCCCCGTCCCCTTCATATTTGACGTTCCCACCTGCTTCACCTGAGTATAAAGTCACCGGGAATCCATAATACCCTTTCTCTTGATGAATCATTAGAGCTTTGTGATCGTATTGGGCTGGAGAGTAACTGCCATATCCTCCGATAATTTCAACATCCTGCTCTTTAGGATTAGAGAAATCACTGACATCAAACAGCGACATCTTCATAGCACCCGTCACTAGACTTGGCTCCTTAGACCCTGGGAACGTCACCATCTCCGTCTCATATCCGATACCAAGTAGATGGGTCTCACCAATAGGGTGCAAATAATTACTGAATCCTGGAATTTTGAGTTCGCCAAGAACTGCTGGTTTTGTTGGGTCTGAGAGATCAAAGACAAATAATGGATCCGTTTCTTTAAATGTCACCATGTAGGCTTTGTCTTCCATAAAACGGGCTGAATAGATTCGCTCCGTTTTGGCCAATCCTTTAAGTTCTCCTACTCGGTTCATCTCGTCATCTAAGATAAACAAGTGATTTTCTGATGGCTTGGATTCATTCCAAGAATCGCCTTCCGTTGTGACTACTCGGAAGTGGTTGTCGTATTCATCCATTGAGAACTGATTCAACAAATGGCCTTCTAGGCGGTGCGAGCCGACCAACTCTACATCTGTTCCTTCAAAATCAAACTTGTAGATATCTGTATCTCGTACTCCAGGATTCCAGAACATGCTGTCAGTCGTCTCATCTGAATCAGCACCTTCTTGAGAATACACAGTAGTTGTTAAATAAATGGATTCTGTAGACATATAGAATTGCTCGCTACTTCCGAGATATCCTTCAGTTGAAAGTTGTGATTCATTTAAATTTTCTAATGAAATAGCAGAGATCAACGTATACCCCCCCACTAATGTATCCGGGAGAATGGTAATTTTGTCGTAATCGATAGCTTCTGGATCTTCGCTTTTTTCCGAATCATAATTGAATGGACGAAGCTCTACCTCTTCATTTTCTTCAAAAGCCCACATTCTGCTGTAAAGGCTCGAGATAAAGTAGATCGTATTGTCTGTCATACGCGCACTAGAAAGTTGCCCCTCTGCCCCAACTTCTCGTACAAGTTTCGGATTTTCAGGATCCTCTAATGAATAAATACTCGCTATAGCCAGACCATCGTAAGGCGCCCATTTGTATCCTTCATCACTTCGAAGGACAGGCTGCCCTTGATGAGAGTAGTTTTGATTCAATACGACTAAATAGTCTTCTGTTAAGAACAGTTGCATAGGATAGCGCTCTCCACCAAAGGTGATGTCACCTGCCTGAACCATATTATCTGGGTCGCGAATGTCAAAGATGCTGACCTTCTGATCTGACACCATATAAATGTAGTCTTCATTCAACTTCACAGTATCCGCTTCGTCGACTCCTTCAACTTGGTTGTTGGTTGTCGAGACATCAGAGCTCTTAGCAGACGACTCTTCTGTCGCTCCTGCCATGTCACTACTGCCCTCAGCCTCTTCTCCAAATGCAAATCTTGACTGCGATGATTTTTTTACGCGTTCGAAATAATCACGCAGTTGCTCTTGCTTTGTCGTGACTGTCATTTCAGGATACCCTTTCACAATTGCACCACTTAAAGAAGTTACAGTATAAAATCCACCTATCAATAGTCCTACAAATACCATTGCCATTACTGGCATCATCCACTTTTTCATTGCCTTCCCCTCATTTCCTGTGAGTTTCTATACCATTAGACTTAGTAAGAGGAAGAAAGTTACAGTACGTCTGAAATTTCTTTTCGACATATTTCCCGGGAAATAAACAAGACCTGCAACCGGTGTCGATTGCAGGTCTGTGAGATCACATTTGTTCTGATTTTACATATTCTTTAATTTCTACACCACGATTCGCCATTTCTCGCATATAAAGGTCGCCTGGCACAACCAATTCTGGTGGATAAACGCCATGAGACGTGATCGTGCCATTACCCACCATCTGAGCAACAACAGAAATTGTATTCGCTGTAGCTCGTGCCATCGCAGTAGTTCCTGATAACTCGTCTTTTGTTGTCACTAGCTCATACATATAGCTCTTTTCTGTCTCCCCTTCGAACCCTTCTACTATAACACGAAGCAAGACAGCATCTTTCTTGTCACCCAGTCGAAGTTGAGGCGTTAATACTTCTCGCAGCACCTCACGAGCGGATACAACATTTCCACCTGCATTCACCATGGTCTCTTTGTTTGTCAGACCAAGGTCTACAAGTAATTTAAACTTCTCAGCATGGCCTTTATAACGAATCGTTTTGTATTCTAAAGTATCGATGCCTGCAAATGTATGACCTAAAGTCGAGGTTCCTCCAGCTGTATGGAATGCCTCTAATTCGTCGAATCCATCAAAATGGATCGGCTCAATTTCAGACAGTGAATCCACTTCCTGCATTTCTCCGTTACGAATTACATGAGACTTATCTGTATAATGATCAAACACTCCGTCTAACGAGAATACGAGGTTGTATTTAAAGATTCCTTCTGGCTCTACCGGAATTCCACCGACATACAACTTGATGCTCGACACTTTATCGAGCTTCTTAGCACCATGTCCAGCTAAAATGTTGATCATCCCTGGAGCAACGCCTAGATCTGGAATGAGCGTAACACCCGCAGCTTTTGCTTTTTCATCAAGATTTAAGATGTAATCTGTCGCACCACCGATGTGCCCCCCTAAGTCTACTGCATTGACGCCAAGTTCAATGGCAAGCTCAGCAACTCGTTGGTTGAATGTATAGAATAGAGCATTGACGACTACATCACACTCTTTCATTAAAGAACGAATCGACTCATCGTCATTTGCATCAAGATGACGGACCTCAAGCTTTGGATTTTGCAGCTTTTGTGCAAACATCTCTGTTTGGCCGACATCTAAGTCCCCAATGATCACTTTCTCTACTTGTGGACTCTTCACTAAGTCTGTTGCTGCTTCTTTCCCCATCAAACCAGCACCTAATACACCTACGATCATTTCTAGTTCCCCCTTTGTTTATATTCCCCTTTGAAACTTACTCTGTATCGAGTTGCAGGCGTTAGAAATACATTCAAAAATCATTCGCCCCCATAGAGGCAAAAAGCACCTCTACGGGCACGCCCAATTTTCGAAGCATTTCTGAGCAAACGCCTTCCACATCTAGTTAGTATCTATTTGCGCCCGCTGCAATTTCCCACTGAAATCTACATAGACGCTCTTCCATTCTGTATAGACGTCTAGTGCAGCCACTCCTGAGTCACGATGTCCATTTCCAGTCCCTTTTGTCCCCCCAAATGGTAAGTGGATCTCAGCACCTGTTGTCCCTGCGTTTACATAGACGATCCCTGTATCTAAATCACGTTGCGCCTTAAAGATTGTGTTGACATCTTGTGAGAAGATCGAGCTCGACAAGCCAAACTTTACGCTGTTGTTCACTTCGATAGCCTCATCTAATGAAGAGACTTCAATGATAGAAACAACAGGTCCAAAGATTTCTTCTTGCGCGATTCGAGAATCCCATGGCACGTCTGTAAATAGTGTTGGCGCATAGAAATGACCTTTTGAAAGGTCTCCTTCATCTAGAACATGGCCACCTTCAAGAAGCGTTGCTCCATCTTCTTTCCCGATTTCCACATAGCCATGAATCTTTTTAAGAGCAGCCGCATTGATGACAGGACCAATTTTCACTGTCTCGTCTGTTCCATCACCGATCTTCAGATGCTTCATCTTCTCAAGAAGCTTTTGCTCAAGTTCTTTCTTTACATCTTTATGAACAATGACACGGCTACATGCTGTACAACGCTGTCCAGCAGTTCCGAAAGCACTCCAGAGAATACCATCTATAGCTAGGTCTAGGTTTGCATCATCCATGACGATGACTGCATTTTTCCCTCCCATTTCAAGCGAGACTTTCTTCAAGTGTTTGCCACCGAGTTCAGCTACTTTACTTCCTGTATCGGTAGAGCCTGTGAATGAGATGACTTTAACGTCAGGATGTTCAATCATCGCAGTCCCGACTGTACCACCAGAACCGAAGACGATGTTAGCGACTCCTTTAGGCAAACCAACTTCCTCAAAGATTTTTGCCATTTCATAAGCCATCATTGGTGTCTCTGTTGCTGGCTTCCATAGGAACGTATTTCCTGCTACGATAGCCGGGAACGATTTCCACGTCGCAATAGCAACTGGGAAGTTCCAAGGCGTGATCAGCCCAACGACACCAATTGGCGCACGAACACTCATTGCAAATTTATCAGCAAGCTCTGAAGGCGTTGTTTCCCCAAACAAGCGTCTTCCTTCACCTGCCATATAATAGGCCATGTCGATTCCTTCTTGGACTTCGCCACGTCCTTCCTCAATGACTTTTCCCATCTCTTTTGTCAGCACTTGTGCCAAATGCTCTTTACGCTCTTCCATTACACGTCCAATAGCATAGAGATACTGTGCACGCTTTGGTGCAGGCACTTTTGCCCATTTTTTTTGTGCAACTTTGGCACCTTCTACTGCTTTAGCTACAAGATCTGCGTCACCCATAGGTACTTCGGCAAGAACCTCACCTGTTGCCGGATTCAGTACATCTTGGTGTGAGCCATCTTCAAGCCACTCTCCGTTCACGAAATGTGTTAACTTCATTTCATCCCTCTTTTCTAGTTGTCCTATCTCCCAAGCCCTTATTTGAAAGCGCTTACAGGTTGTATTCGACAAAACTAGTTGCATTCCTTCTATTATTTTCAAAGTTTCATACAGTGGAATGACCGAGCTCCGTGAAATCAATCAATTTTAATTGATTTTCAAGGTTTTTTCTCTGTATTAAAGCGATGAAGAAATAAATCATCGAGAGTACGCTAAGTCCAATCGATAGTAAGGAGATGGTTAATGCCACACTGGACGTGACATGAACGACAAGTCCTAAAAGTGCAAAGTTGACTAGTTGCACTATCATAAACACTTTTGGGAACTTTGCATCTTGATCTGATAAAATTTGATTCGACACTATAAAGATATATCCGAAATGCAAAATAGTTAAAGCTCCTACGATGATCATCAGAACCCCTAAATATCCATCAAATGGTAGCATAGTGAGACCCATGTTTGGTATCGGAACCATTAACTGGATCAAACTTGTCATTACAAGTATCAAGGAAAGAATTAGGCCCTTATTCGCCTCCCTAGTCGAATGAACGGAAAAAGCGGATGCAATCACTAGAAAGCCAATGAAGTCTGGAAGGATATCAAAAAATCCGATAGTAAAATCGAAAATATGAAAGATACTTCCAATCAACACTCGTTTATGAAAGTTCATTCCTTTTTCGCCTCCTTCACTTTTTGATTGATCCACTCTTCTGATGGCACCTCGTTTAAATTAAAAAATAAGTACGCACTCTCTTCAGATGATTTCCCGCTCACTTGGATTTTCATTTCTATAGTGGCTAGCTCTCCAAAAAACAATGCCGTTCCATCAGATACTTGAATCTGGACAGCATCTCCTTCATCCACTTGAATAGGAGATTCTACTGGTACTTCAATTTCTTTTCCATCCACCCGGAACATCTTTAGCTCAATCCGTTCATCCACCTTGAGTGACTGAATCGTAAACGATTCTAAAGCTCTAAAGCCATCTGCAGAACCATCAGGACCACTCGCACCTGTTAGCATGTCCAGAGGATTCTTTTCTTGAATCAAATCCCTCTGTATACTGAACGGAATGGTTTGTGAAGAACCATCTGTGAAATAAACTGTAGCCATCTTGCCATCTATCTCTTCTACTAATTCAGGTGACAACTGCTCACTCGTAGCTGAATAAAGCACGTAATAAGGAGTCTCCATTTGAATCTGCCCTGTCACCTGCTCCATCCCGTTCATTCCGAATTGCTCAAACGTCTCTGAAGCAAAATTGAGTGGAACGTTCCCTATTTCTGCAAAATTGAGTGCATGTGGTTGTGTCCGATTCGTAATGTACGAGACATAGAACTGTTGCATGTCAGGATTCAATTCACTTGCTACGATGATTGGCTGCTCAAGTGACTTAGCATCTGCATAACTTAAACTCCCAATACGAAACAGAAGGATCGCACCCACTACAATCCATAATTTTTTCACTGGGCTATCCCCTTTAGTTTTCTTCAGTATACGACAGGACGCATTTCTTCGATATCCTTTTTTGGGATTTTTTAGTCCCTTCAGTCATCAATAGTGGGTCATGTTCTAAAATGTTCAATTGCCGGAGATAATGCTATGATAAAGGGACTAGAGAGGTGAGAATCCTATGAAAAAATGGATGGTAGTTATATCGATTGGACTGCTCTTCGCTGTCCTTCTTTACATGCATTTTGATTTATTCCGCCATTTATATGCTGGCGACTTAGACAGCGCACAAGCCTATCTAGAACGCAACTGGATCATGACTTTATTTCTCACTTTTCTAATTATGTTGATCCAACATTCCTTTACCATCTTCCCTCTTCTACTCGTCATCTCGATGAACGTACTTATTTACGGACTTCCATTAGGCTTTCTGTGGAGCTGGATAGCCAGTATCCTTTCTTCAGCCATAGTATTTTATGCTGTCCGCTATGCTATAGACGATCTGATTGCTCGAAAAATCCCAAAGCACATCATGGAATCTATTGAAGCCAACAGTTTTTTGTATGTATTCCAAGCACGAATCATCCCTTTCATCCCAACTAGCTTGGTAAATTTAGCAGCAGGAATCAGTCACATTCGCTTTCTTCCCTTTATTCTCGCTACAACCCTCGGCAATATGATCTTTTTCTTCTTATTAGCCTTAGTTTCAGAAGGAGTTTTAGAAGCAACTACAGAACAGTTCTCTCTATTTGGAATCGCCATTGCGGCAGTGTTGATCTATTTTGTGGTTTTATGGAGGAAGCGCCGCTGGAAGAAAAACAAGCTTAAAGCATAAAAAAACCTGCCACGTCAAACGTGACAGGCGGTACTTATCCTTGTTGATAAAACGCTTCAGGAATCTTTCCAAACAAGCGCTTATGGTACAATAACGGTTCTTTCTCTTCATTGCGAATTTCTGTTACCTCTCCAATCAATATCACATGATCGCCGGCATCAACCGCGTTGTGAAGCTTGCACTCAAGCTGCGAAGCCACATCGTTCAGCACAGCCACTCCATTGTTGCCTGGTTGCCACTCGCATTTCGAGAAGCGATCATCCACACGACTTGCAAACAACATGCACAACTCACCTTGATCTGCAGCTAGAATATTAACATTGAATGTCGTGGCTTTTGTAAAAGCGTCAAAATGAAATGCTTTTTTATCGATAGACCATAAAATCAATAATGGATCGATGGATACTGAAGCAAACGAATTCACGGTCATACCGATTGGATTGCCATCTGCATCCTGTGCTGTAACAACTGTGACTCCTGTCGGATAGTTGCCCATCGCTTGTTTAAATTGTGATACAGCGTCCATGAGGATCACTTCCTTCTTTCTAGTGTCTCTATTATAATACTAGATTGAGAAGTGAATTGCTTTCCATATACTCTCATCCAAAAGACTGAATTTGTGAGGTGAACGCATGAAACGCACGCTCCCCATCCTTCTTCTCATCTTGACTGGTTGGTTGATGTCTTGGTTGCTCCCTTCGCTAAGGAGCCCTTTGACACCGGTACGCAGCTTTATGTTTTATTACGACCATCCTACCGATTCTGTTATGAATGAGTTGAAATCTGTAGATTTGGCCATCTTGGCGGTTCATGCATTTTCCAAAGAGCAGATACAAGAAATTCAAGCGAGTGGCACTCTAGTCTACGGCTATACCAGTCTGATGCAGCTTGAAAGTTGGAACACTGCCATCACAACTCAAGTTCAAGAAAGTGATTATGCCTTACAAAACGAACAAAGAATCTACGTGGAAGAATGGGATACTTATATAATGGATGTCCGGGAAGTCCATTATCAACAAATCCTTCTCACGAAAATACAAGAAGAGCAACAATCAAAAGGAATTGACGGTGTGTTCTTTGATACAGCCGACGATCTCTATCACTATTTCTCCGATACCCCTGAACATGAGAGCTATTTACAAGCCTACGAATCTGTGTTGAAACAAGTAAGTGCACTTGGACTAGGGATCGTCCAAAATAGAGGCTTTGAATCTTATGAAGCACGAGGCAAGCCATATATCGATGCCATTCTGTGGGAGAATTTTGATGACCAGACACTTGCAGAGAGCAAATGGGCTCAAAACTGGTTTTATTCACTTTTAAAAGCTCATCATCAAAAGACCTTACGGTTATTGGCGGAAGTCCGTACAGATAACGCGGAAAAGCTGAGTCGCAATCTCGGGTTTCCTACTTATAGAAAGTAGTATATGTGGAAAACGCTACTTTATTGCTAAAATCGTGCCTGACTTGGGGCTGTTTCCAAAAGGGCCGTGCCGAATCTTCCCAATCGCTTCACGGGTGAAGCGACACGGGTGATATCCGGCATCGACCTGATCCTTCAGGAAACAGCCCCAAGATCTACGGCACGCTTTTTCGCTTCTTGAAAATTAAATTCTGATAGATACTTGTTTTTGAACCTGAGAGGCCTTTTTCCTAGGGTATCATGAGGTTCTCGGAGACCCCACAGGAGCCTGCGACGAGGAGGCTTTGAGGTTCTCCCCCAGGAAAATGGTTTCTCAGGTGAAACTAGCTACACAAAAAAAAGGATTCTGATGGCCGCTCCCACAGATAAGCGTTTCTTTTCCGAGCACTCTCAGCAAGAAGACTTCTAGCTTATGCAACTCGATTACTCTAGATGTGGAGCCGACTTTCCAGAAATCTTGTAAAATACCGACGTGGCTTGTGAAGCGCTCTTGGCTTCATGAGACGCGTCGGTATTTTGCGGGGATTTCTAGGAGGCGCAACTTGATTACATGAATCGGAACATTTCTCCTGCACACTATACAAAATACTAAAGGCAGTTTCCCTTTTGAGAAACTGCCTTTGCTAGATTCTGTTCCTGATATCTTTTTATACAGCATAATCGCCATTGTATTTTACTAAGGAAGCGTCACGAACGCCTTCTGTCTCCACCAGTTCGTTCAAAAAGCTGGTGTTGTCAATCTTCAGCCGGATTTCAGCTGTCAGCTCGACCGCTCCTTTACGAACAATTTTTGATTTCAACTCATAATTGAGTTTCTGCAACGCTCGCTTCACTTCATCATTTGCTTCTTCGGTGTAGTGAATCACCAATAAATACATCGTATCCGTATGTTTTTTACGAGATATAACAAAAATGATGGCTCCAATGACAACTGCTCCAATAATCGTAAGTAAGTATAATCCTGCCCCACTTGAAATTCCTGAGGCAATCGCCCAAAACATAAAAACAATATCAAGCGGATCTTTGATAGCTGTCCGGAAACGGACAATACTCAGGGCTCCAACCATCCCAAGTGAGAGAACAATATTGGTACTGATGGTCATGATGATCAAACAGGTGATCATGGTCATCATTAGGAGGGTTCCATTAAATGTTGGACTGTAGAGAACACCCCTATACGTAATGCGGTAAACAAAATAAATAAACAAGCCGACTCCAAAAGCCATCGTCAAACTTAGTAGAATATCAATAATCGATAATGAGTCCATAGCAAAATCTTCAATAAAACTATTTCTCAGAATATCTGTAAAGTTGGTTTGTTGATCTGTTCCAGTAGTAGCCGCCATGACATCTTCCCCCTAAAATCCGTGATACTGAATGGAGGCCATCCGACAGAGTACGTACTTCGAGATAGCCGACCTTTGATGAGCATCTAACTGAATCATTTGGCGAATGTGATCCGGTAAAAAGTGATCGTATTTTACTTCTAAAATCATTTTTGGATAAGAGATGACTTCCTCAGTTATAGCACTTGCATCAAAAATGTCCATCGTATTTGTCACAAAGCTTAATTCTTTATCAAATGTAATTCGGACATTACTAATATCGGATTTATAGGCTTCACGAACATAATCGACAATAACACGGGGCCTCATGAATTCGCCTTGTAGAAACACATAAAACTCCTGTGCAAGCTCATCCTCTCGTTCTTTTAAAAAATCATAGTCTTGTTGCATGATTCGTTCATACTCATTTCGCGTAATCGGAATGGAAGTCTTCAAAATATACTCACCTTGCCGACTTTTCCGTTCTAATTTAATGACCGCATCCGAATGATTATAAATCCGGATGCGGAATTTTTTTCGCCTAAAGATTCCATAGTGTTTTTGAAACAAGTCCGCGTCAAAGAGATTGTCAAAGTACAAGCTTCTGATTAAGTACCCTTCTTCATTAATGCTATTTTCATCATTCGGTAAGACTTGCTTTAGTTTCTGGCGCAACACATGATAGTCCCGCGAATGGATGTAGTACTTATTCTCATGCCGAAAAGTTTTCAGAGAAATTCCCCCTTACCGTACAATAACTTCTTTGACACCCCAATAACGAATTCTTGATTGATCCACATAAAAATCAAATGGAATTTGCTGATGACCACTAGTATCTTCAATTAAAACCCGGAAATAATAACGTCCTCTCTCTAACTTAGGAAGCCTTAATTCAAAATTGGTATTTTCTTCATTGTGCAACAGATTTTCCATAGTAGGAGTCTTACTTAGTTGGACACGATAACTCAATTGTTCATTTTGAAGATCAAACGATGCATCCCAAGTAAATACTTCTTCTTCACCTTGACTCTCGTGATGCAAAAAAATAGGCATTGGATAGTCTAAAGATGCGAGAGTTCGGTCTTTAGAAACATCAATCGCAGCATACAAATCTGAATAGTACGTCTCAAACTGACTGACCTCGATATCTAAGTAACGTATATCTGGTCGCTGATTGATATATTTGTTAACTACTGGATAGTATGCATCTAAAAACTCTGTAGTTTGTTCAGTTGTAATGATTGTTTCTAGTTCTTCAATTTTGGTTTTTAAATCTTCAATATTTTTTGTATTCCTTAAAAAACGTCTGTGAAGGGAGGTTCCCCAGTAACGTGCTACTCCTCCTTGCCACATAGGTCTGTCATTTACCCTTTCAAGGTCTCGACCGAGTGCCCCATCAAAGTCCCATGGAATTAAATACCATTTCGATTGATTCAGAGGATGATAGAGATAATAATTTGAAGCCATTGTATCATAGTTCCCAAAAAGAAAATTGATAGCTAAGAAGGTTAGATAATTGTCTCTGTCAAAATACGTTTCAAACACCTGATCAAAATTGGCATTAGGATCATTTACAGCATCTAACATTTCTAATAGCGGTGTATGATCTTCACTACCGCTGATGCCAAGTATGCGCTCAAATGCCTCCTTATCATAAGTAGGATCATCTGCAAGTTTAAGCGCTTCAGGATATCTTAGAAATTCAAAGTTTTCTATTTTATACAACTGGCCTCCTGAATTTAATTTCCGAGCCGCCAGAGCTTCTTCATTTAATTGCTCTACATGAGTGTACAGTCCATAACTCTCAAATTCTTCATTTTGAGAATCTTGTGTTTGATCTTTTACATGCAACTCAACAAACGTTGTTCGTAAACTAATAATATCAGGTAGTTTTGTAAAATAATCAAAAGCCAATTTGTTACGAACACGAGTCCGATCTCCATGATGTTTGTTCAAGTTTAAGACACTTTGCCCATACCAAAGACCCGCAGAATCTTTTAAACGAATTTTGTAAGATTTTTGAGGAGACAACCGACTAGATCGCCCTCTGAGTTCAATGGTTGCATTCGTCTTATCAATCCCTTTTGTAAATGCTGATCCTGATGGCCCCTCTTCATCCCCTACTTGAAATAAAATCTGAAGATCCGGGCCTCCTTCAAGGTGCGTAAATTGCTTGTAGGACTCATCGAGTTCGCGAAATGTGATATCGTTTTCCACCACTTCATCTTGATTGAAGATAGTAATGTACACATGTTCGAGGCGATCAAATTGAAATTTGTCATAAATCGTTTTATCTTCTATTAGTCGTGTTGATGTCGGCTCAGCGTATTGTTCAGAAGTGGAGGGAGCTTCTTCGGCGACGCCGTTATCTTGCTGTAAAGAAGGCGTCAACTCATTTTGCAACCAAGTAAGGCCAACGAATACCCCGATTAATGCCAGCACAACACCCACAGCTTGCAAAATCTTCATCTCCCTCACCTCCTGTTACCGTTGCTTTACTAAATAGCGTTCAATAAATGTTGGTTGATCTTTTTGAATAATCGGCTGTGTACAAAATGTTGCATAATCAATATTGTTTAAATTCTTGGTCATAATTACTAATGCCGCTAATAGAGCAACTGCTCCTCCAATGAACAAGTTAGTACCAAGTGGTACCCATGTATAGATAGAAATGACGGTCATTGCAATAGTTACCCCACTAAATGTCAGCATTGCTATGAAGGCACTTTGACGTTCATCGAAATACAGCATGAGCATAAACAAGTTAATCAGCAGCCCGATAAACCAACTTCCTATCACTGCATAGACAAAAATGTCCAGTTGGCCTTGAGTGAGTCCAATAGATGGCAGCAGGGTTAAGCCCAAGAAAATCGCGACTAAGACTACCAGTAACTGAATTTGCGCTAAGAACAATAACTCTAGACGCAATACACGGAACATTTCACGCTTTGCATTTTCAATTTCAGAGAGCGAAGATCCATTCAAAATTCGGCTGTAGTACTTTTTATAAGTGACATAAAACTTTGTTTCTATGGTGACCATAAATAGCACAAGCGCCGGCAAAATGCTTAAGTAGGCGTAGAAAATGGGAACATCATAAAATGGTGCAATCGCGAACGTATCGGCGATAACTAATTGGTAGTCACTCATCCACAAAATAAAGCTATGTCCATAAAGCCCTAGGTAATAAAAGAAGCCGATACCAAAGAGTAACGGATATTTTTCCAAGTAACGCAGAAAATCAAAGTAATTTTTATCATCTACCATAAAATAATGTTTTACATAACGGAACAGCATCAGATAGACAATACCGAAACCAACCGCCAAAGACACGAGCATCGCAAAAGCCGTATTCCAGGAAAACAGTTGTATGAAAATCCAACTTAGTACAAAGCTCGCTACGATTCCTGCTGCGTAACTGATGATGATTCTCTTGTAATCTTTCAGAGCGGATACATACATGGATAAAATCCAAATCCCAATCAGTTCAACAAAGAACAAGTAAGACACGAACTTAAACGCAAAAGGCAGAGGCGAGTTCCAGTAAAATAGCAGTGTTACTACAAAGCCAATAGCAAAGGTAACAGCTAATAGGCCATATAAAGAAGAAAGCACCTTTGTCTCTTGCTCTAAAAACGTCTGATCGGCTACATATCTAGAAATGATAAATAAAAAACCACCAGTTAAGAGCTGAGAAAAAATGAAAGCATATTGAGTTGTGGACATAAATAACAAGACTTCACCTTGTGGGGTGCCTAAAACTAAAAGCCATTCACGAACAACAGTGATTAGGAGAATCGTCAAAAACATAGGTCCCGTTGCGACAATTGCCGAAAAGCTCATGGCGCGAATCTGACCTAAAAAGTTCGATTGGTCATAGAGCTCCTTCAGCTGAAATCCTATTCCGGCCATCCGTCTTCACCTCCTGTGACAAATACAGTTTGTCATAGTTTTCAATCATTTGATCGATACGATAACGTGCACGCACTCGTTCTTTCCCTGCCAATCCATATGTGATTTGAAGCTCTGGTGATTGTAGGATTCGTGTGATTTGATGTGCCATCTGTTGATAATGCATTAAAGGCACAACAGCCCCAGCATGACCAAACTCGTCGTGAGCTCCCTCGATCAACTCTCGGCAAGCTCCTACATCTGTTGCTACAACAGGAATTCCTGCAGCAAAGGCCTCTAAAATAACTAATGGCTGCCCTTCGCTAATACTTGAGAGAACGAGCACATCTATAAACTCAAAATAGGTGCGCACATCAGCATTACCCGTGTAGTGAAGGTTTTTAATGGAGAGCGCTTCCCCTAACAGCAAACACTCTTCGTAGTACTCCTTATCCTCATCATTAGGACCAATCAAGTAAAAATGACTTTCTGGAAGCATCTGTTGTACTCGTGCAAAACTTTGTAACATGGTTTTAATGTCCTTGATTGGAACAATTCGTACCACTGCACCTACATGGAATCCTGGTTTTCGTTTTCGTGTGACACTACCGTATCTAGCAATGTCCACCCCATTTTCAATGACCTTCGTTTTTTCTGGAGGACACCCTAGATCCATTTGTATTCTTCGGTTCTTCTCAAATAGAGAAGTCACGGTATCGGCATACGTATACGTGCAAGAAGATAAATTGTAAAAATAGTGAATCCAAATATCTTTAAAATATCCTTGAATCCATCGCGCTTTGATGATTTCTTCCTCACGTTCCCGTGTATAGATGCCGTGTTCTGTCAAAATCAAAGGTTTTTGATAACGGTGCTTGGCAGCACTTCCTAAGACACCTGCATACCCAGTAGATACAGAATGGTAGATATCGGCTTCTGGGATATCTTGATCTAACGCCACGAACAACGGGAGCAACATAGACCGTAAAGACCAAAACATATCCGTGAACGGAACATAAGGAAAACGTTCTGAGCATAGTTCATAAACAATATCGTAAAAATCCTTACTGACAAGAAAATCTGGAATCGAATCGATTCGGTCTTTTCTGAAAAGATCAAACAACGCCGTCCAATCTGTCGGCTCTCCTGCAATCAGTTGATAAATAGCCTGCTTTTCGTCATGTGTTAATTTGTAGCGTTTGTTATGGGTAGGCTCCGTGTCTAAATAACCTTCTAGATAGATCTCTTTTAGCTCTACTAGGTTCGGCGGAGGCGGATACTTCACGGTTAACTCTTCTCGCTGTTTTGGTGCAATCGAAAAGACGATGAATTGATGGTGTGGCAGCTGTTCCATCATATACTGTAGCCAACTCGAGACCCCTCCGGTTGTTCGAGGGTAGGCTCCTTCAACAAATACACAGATTCTCATGGTCATCACTCCGTTTCAATTGAAAACTGGGGACCCAAGGCACGCACTAGATAAAACTGTTCACCTATCTTTGTAATTTCACAATTACTAGTTGCAGTGATTTTATCTGCAGTTACAAAGTGGAAATAGGTATGATCTGTGAAATACCGTAGAGTAACGTTCAGCTCATTCCCTTGCTTGTCAATAACGTAATCATTCTGCTCCCATTGCTGCTTCCTTTTTGACATCTCACTATACGGCACATACGGGACATCATAGGTCTCTTGTATAGAATCGAGAAAGTCTGTCACGTCCCTCCACATTTGGACATCTCGCTCATCTCCATAAATGGCGTAGGGAGAAAATGAGGTGACTTGAGTCCCATATAGAAAAGCTTCACTCAGTGATTCCCAAAGTGTTTGATTAGTCGGTGACACAGGTAGTGGAGTTCTTATTTCCTCTTCATCAAGAACGCTGATAATCGGGTAATTTCCCACTGCCTGTTTCAGCCTCGGCAACTCAACACTTAAATCCTCATATTCCCTAGCTCCCAATTCCCCTCCAAGTAGCACGAGCTCTCGAGTATACAACTCGAGCTCTTGATCATAGCTGTTCACTTCCCCAAGATCTGCTGGATAGATAGCTGCTGCTGTGTAATTCAAGTCAAACTTTGCTTCAAGGCTCTGCATTTGGAGCCACCAGTCTTGGCGATAATAATTTTTTTCAGATTTCCCATCAACTAAACGCGTTGTTTGAGTAGGAAAAGGAAACCCGTCAAGTAAGGCAGCGCCTGCATATACAATCGGATAAATAGGCGCTGCTGTTTTCGCAAAAGCCCAAGTCAGTAAAGGAGCGTAATAGCTGTCTTTTGAGAGAACACCATTGAAGAAGTAGACCTTTCCTTCACCAAGAGCATACGTCCAAAGAACAGGCTGTCCAAGACCAGTTTCTGCAACTACTAGGGCATCAGAGTGAAGTCTTGCAGAGAGTAAAGATTGTCTAAAATCATCTCCCGAGAGTTCCAACTTTTCGTCTAAGGAAAAGAACGGGGGAAAGACTGTCACATCTTCAGCTTCAATAAAGCCCCCATACTCGATGATTCCAAGTTGCTGATAGATCCGTTGAAAAGTAGATTGTGGCGCCGGCCTTCCAGCAATGACCAGATTTCCACCCGTTTCTACAAATTCAATGAGTCGTGTAGTATCCAGTCCTGTCCAATCTTCTGTTGCTAGAATCACTGTTGAAATCTCCTCTAAACTCGATAGGCTTTGATAGTCTTCTAGGCGATATCCGACTGCCATTTCCTTCAGCCTACCCTCAATATAGAGCGCTATTTCTATGTCACCTTGAGAGTCATGCAACAATAGGGTGTCGACAGTTTGCTGCTTGTCCAACTCATATTCTTTAACAGCTGAATCCGTTTGATGAAAACCAGCCACTCGAAAAAACAATGGCGATTTTAAAAAGATTAAGAATGTAGCAATTAAGATCAACACGGCACTGATTACATACAGCCCTTTACCTAGGTCAAATGTTGGTTTCATAGTCTCTCATCATCCTTACATCCAGAACCTCAGCTTTTCTAGACCAGCAGGAGACAGTTGAATGGAAGAGGCTCGTAAATTTGATAACACACTTTGTAGCATGGTTTGATTTTTTCTAAGGTACGCAATCTTCATTGATAACAGATACGCTTCTTCCGTACCAGGAAAATACGTGTGTACATTTTCACTGAGCTGATCTAATTCTTCATCCACTTCACCGAGCAGTTCTTTTTGAACTACAATTTCTTGATAAATTTTAAAGTCTCTAGTAGGAGCTATAGCAACAATCTCCCTTAGAACTTGTATATACCGCTGACGAAGCTGATACTGTGTCACTTCGTCAATAAATTCCAGTTCAATCGCTGACAGTAACTCATTTTTCAATTCATAGAATAGAACGATATCTTCAGGGGATTCTTTAACTCGTTCCTCCAGTTTTTGAATAGCTCGCATAGTATCACTTTTGCTTTTTTGAATTGCGACTGCTGCATAGTGAGCCGTTTCAGAATCATCATTTTGCAAGGCTTGTTTTAAAACATCCTGTCGGACATGTTGCTGTTTTTTTAACATATCAATCAATAATTGTCTGCGCAGAACACTGGAATTCAAGTACAGAGCGTCCGCAAAAGGAACAATATTCTTTTCTTTCTCTTTATCTGGAATGAGCCAATCTGTTTCTGGAACTTGTTCTCTTCGGATCAACCATTCTGGAAGTGCTGTAGCATCTCTTCCTTTCCACACCAATGCAGCTACAAGTAAAACCCCTGCAAAAGGAACGCTCACTAGAATAAGGAATTGCAAAAAAGCAGAGGGTCTTTTTAAAACAATCAAAATAATAGAATAGAGGACTACTGCTACATAATAAATAACAAACCATAGCATACGATCAGCCTCCTACTAAGACTGGTGATGAGTCGATATTAAAATGACGCAGTCTTTTTTGTACAATTTCAGCCTGTTCTACAGTCGTATTGGATAATAGACATTCGTAGCTTCCATTTTCCCGTTTACCTAGATAGTCGTTAGAACGTAACAGAGGCTCAATCAATTTCAATTGAGCAGTCGAGACTGTATCAGGTAACTCTAACCGAACATATGGTAATTGGTGAGCCTGTCTTGCTTTTTCTTTCGTACCAATAATTTTTTCATAATAGAAAGGTTTTAACACATGCGTATCCTCTACATAGCGCTCTGCCTGTACTTCTTCGATATGTTGGTAGGCTCGAATTAAAGCAGAACTGATTAACCGAAGTGTAATTTCAATTGTATTCTTGTAGTAGAGTGAGAGTCGCTCAAACGGAATATCGTACGCTGCGACGACACCTATTACTTTACCTCCTATTTCAATCGGTGCGGCAAAAGTTGGCGTTTCTGATTGTAAATCCTTATTAAAGGTAACGGTCTGGTCACGAATCACTTTTCCAAACAGAGTATTCACAGTTTGCAAGCTATGAGGTAGTGTAAAACCAGCGCTTGTGGATCTTGCCATAAGACGCAGATACATCCCATCTTGACTCACCTGATAGATAGCAAAACGGTTATGATGAAGCAATTTCTCCAAAGTATCAATGGCATTCGAGAAAACATCTTCCGGCTCTAAATAATCCAAATCTTTCACAGCTTGGTAGACCTTTCCGATGCTATCCTCCGCATAGAGAATTTGAGTTTGAAGTTCATCTTTAATCTCTCGAGTATCTTCGTAGATACTTGTCATGAAATCTAGTTTCCCTTCAGCAATCACTTTTTCCTCTTCTGCGTAAGCTAATTCAATCTTCCGTCGATCAACGATATAGCCGACCACAAACCCGATAATCAGATAAAGGGAGAACGTTACGAGTAAAGAGTTATCTGCTATTAAGGATGTGAACCCTCGACCGTTTTGAACTTGTGTAAATGCTATTACAGAGACCGCTAGTGCAGAGGCGATCATGGCTTGATACTTTCCGAATAATAGCCCCGCAAACAGAATATAAACGAGCCACATATCAACCGGCACAAGATTTGTCGGCACTACTAGAGCTAAGACTAAAAAGATAGCAAAAAGTACCCCATTCTCAATTAATTGCATACCGAATCGATTCGATTTTCCAATTTTCGCAACTGCCTCAGATGCTTTAGTCGTTTGTTTCTTTTGTTCACTATGACTCTCATATTCTTTATGCCACGTTAGGTTTAATCCCTCATTCAAAGAATATTTTGGCGTCCAGTCGATTTTTCGTTTTAGTTTTGTATTATCTAGCAAAGAATGACGAATATCTCCCTTGACCGCTGGGGAGGTGTTTAAAGAAACAAAGGGTTGAATAGCTGACAAGTGTTCCATTACATTTCGTATGCTAGTTTGATGATTGGAAGAGAGATTGTAAGTTCCAGAAAGGTCACTGATCACAGAACGATATACAGCTTCAACGACATCTCCAACATAGATAAAGTCTCGTGTTTGTTCTCCGTCCCCATATATAGTGATGGGTTCGTTAGTTAAACTAGCTGTCACAAATCTTGAAATCACTCCACTTTCATTCGATGATTCTTGATAAGGACCATACACATTTGAAAGACGGAATACTAATGTATCTAGACCGTGCAGTTGCTTCCATTTTTCACAGTAAGTTTCTCCAAGCATTTTGTTGATACCATAGGGAGTCGATGGATTCAGTGGAGCAGTTTCCAGAATAGGCAATGAGGTCGGTTCACCATAAACGGCAGCAGAGGAAAAGAAGACAAATTTCTTCACTTGGTATTTTCGACTGAGTTCTAACATATTCACTAGCCCAACTACATTCGCTTCCGTGTCTTTAGTGGGTGATTGGATGGAGACAGGAACGCTAGTTTGAGCTGCACAATGAATGACCATGTCAAAACGATGGGATTTGTAATAGGCATCACAGGATTCATCCGCACAATCAGCTAAGATCGACTTATGCTTGAACGTTACTCGTTCTTTGTCACCATTTGAAAGGTTATCTAAAATAACCACAGAGTGGCCTTCTTTATAAAACCTTTCTGCCAAGTGCGACCCGATAAACCCGTACCCTCCTGTCACTAAAACCTTCATGATACATTGCTCCTTTCAAAATATCTGAAATTTCAGAATCCTATTAATGGAATAATAGCACCGTTTTTCATATTTGACCATACCTTTAAATAAGACTTTATAACCAAAATTAGAATTTAACTATAATTTTTCTCTTTATTTCTTATTTTAATGAATCTTTTTATCTAGCTATCATTCATATAATGTTCATTTTTTTGCCATTCTTAGTTTTTAAATCCATAATAAAAACCCCTCAATTGAGGGGTTGCTAGTATAAATTAATTACTGACGATCTCTCTTCTTCGATTCGTCAATTTCTTTACGTCTCTTTACAGCCTGTTTAATAAAGGCTTCAAAAATCTTTCCTGAAGTTTCATCACCAGCCATCGCAAATTCTTCAGGATGCCACTGAAAACCAAAAGCAAATGAGTGCGTCTTACTTTCCATTGCTTCAATATTCCCATCTGTTGCACGTGCCACAACACGCAAGTCTCTTCCTACATCTTTACAAGATTGATGGTGGAAGGAATTTACTCTAAACTTTTCTTCACCAAGAATCTTTCCAATCTTAGAATCCAACTCAAGCTCTACCTCATGAGATCGATATGTTCGGGGACCTTTTTGTAAATGCAAATAGGAGTGTTCTTCTCGTTGATCATGCATATCTTGATACATACTGCCACCTTGCACGATGTTCAGCATGTGAAGTCCTCTACAAACCCCGATGTAAGGCTTATCTAATTCAAGCATGCGTTTCACAAGTTCTGATTCCATTTGATCGATTTCAGGAGCAATCTTTCCAAGTTTAAGATGGGGATCTTCTCCGTAATAAGAAGGGTCGATATCTTCTCCCCCCGTAATAAACAGTCCATCAAGACGAAGTGACAGCTCATCCAGGTTTTCATCCCCCATGACTGGAATCATAAGAGGTAGACCCCCATATTTTAAAATAGTCTCAACATATACAAACGGCAGCCAGAAGTGATCTTGATTTTTCGACATTTCTGCTGATATTCCGATTAAAGGTTTCATAACATTCATCCTTTCTTAGCACTGTCTGTATACCCGCTATTTGTTCGTTACGAAACCTGCCGCCTGACTTTCTAGATATTCAAGAACTCTTCGGTCTATTTTGCCGCTCTCTTGCTGGCGCTCTTCAAAGTTCTCTGTGTGATGGTATTTGTCCAGCGCTTGATCGACTTCCTCTTTTGAAGAATGATCAGCTAGTATATAGGAAAGTTTCTGCAAATCCCTCGTCAGACTTTCATAGTGTGCCTCGCTCAGTTCCACTACATCCTCCGCTCGAGTCTTCTCAAAATACAAATGACGTAATTTCAATAAGCGTGTCAATTCTTGCACGGGGTCTGGATGATCATCTACACGTAAATCAATATAACGATCCGTGTACCCACCATAACTGCCATTCTCTTTTACAACTAGCAGGGCGGCTGATTGACGACCTCGACTATCCCCACCAGCCGCGTCTCCAGCAAGTAAAGCAGCAAGCAGTCTTTCTGGTAAAGGTCCTTCCGTCTGCTCGAAAGTCGCTTCCATCTGTTCAACAACCTGCTGACTCACTAAAATATTCCCTTGAATCGCAAAATTCTTTCCTGCTTTACCGCCTGCCCAGTCATAGCAGTCTTCTCCGGTAAATGTAGCACTTTGACCAGTCGCATCCACTATACCAATCTGCCTCCAAACGGCATTGTCATCTTTTTTTGTGAGCTCTTCTACAACTTCACGTGGAGAACGTCCCTTCGCTAAAAGTTCTAGACCTTCTACCCCATAAGAGAGATTAGCAAGTGACTGAGTAGCAATAGCACCTACCCCAGCCTTAGCAAAAGGAACAACAGCTCCCACTCCTAAAAATTTGGATGCCACTGCTATTCCAAGTTCTTTAGTCTCTTCATCATATCCAACAATCGAAAACGTCATATGTATTCCACTCTCCCTTCTCTTTTGTTCAGTGTAATCTGAAAACTCTGCTTTTAAAAGTTAAATGGTTTATTCGTTTGCTAATGGGGTAAAACTAAACTAGATGACAGATTAACTTTGGAGGGATTCACCAATGGCTATGAAATACACAGTAGAAAACTCAGTACAAGCAAAGCAAAAGGTTGAAGAACTAGAAGCACAAGGTCATTCACGAGACGACATTTATTTGTTTGCACATTCTAAAGATCGAGAAGGTCATATTGCAGACGTTCTGGATACAGAAAAAGTAGGAGTTAGTGAGCAAGGATTCTTTAAATCTATGAAAAACGCGTTCAGTAAACGAGGAGATCAGCTTCGTAGCGATATGCACGCTGCCGGATTGACAGAGGCAGAAGCGGAAGCCGCAGAGCGAGAGCTAGATGAAGGGAAGCTTGTTCTCATCGTAAATAAATAGAGGGGCACTTGCCCACCATCCAAACTGCCTGCTTGTTCAGGCAGTTTTCTTTTGCTAATTTCATTTTTACCACGTATACTAATGAACATACGTTCCCCTACAATCCCCTATTCTTATCTCCTGAAAGGAATTCTTCTTATGAAACCAGTAATCGTTGCAGAAAAACCTAGTCAAGCTAAAGCTTATGCAGATGCCTTTAAAACCAAAAAGCAAAAAGGCTTTTACGAAATTTTGCCTGACCCTCTCTTTCCTCAAGGAGCTTTTTTAACGTGGGCAATCGGCCATTTAGTGGAGCTTCGCGAACCAAAAGAATATGATTCGAAATGGACACGCTGGACTCTAGCTTCTCTTCCCATCTTGCCGGATACCTTTGAATATAAAGTAGCCAAAGGAAAGTATGAACAGTACAGTATCGTTCGCAAGCTAATGAAAGAAGCTTCTCTGTTAATCAACGCCTGTGATATTGACCGGGAAGGTTCTAACATCTTTTATTCAATCCTCACTCTAAGTGGTGTCCGTAACAAACCCGTAAAACGCTTATGGATCAATTCTTTAGAAACGACTGAAGTCCGAAAAGGATTCGCGAATCTTCACTCCAACGATCGAGACTTACATCTTTATGCAGAAGCACGGACTCGTCAAAAAAGTGATTGGTTAGTGGGGATGAACGCCTCTCGGATTTATACCATACTACTGAAGAAAAAAGGGGTATCCACCGTTTTCTCTATCGGTCGTGTCCAGTCCCCTACTCTATTTTTAATTTATCAGCGGGCTATAGAAATTGAGAACTTCAAGCCGGAGCCTTTCTTCGAAATAGAAGGGCTATTTGACACTGGAAAAGAGACGTACAAAGGGAAAGCTAAAGTGAAAGAAAAAGACCTTCCTCTCGTCGCAACCGTCCTTTCCGACCACGCGATAACGGAGAATACGAAAACACCCGCGAAAGTAGTGGATGTTCAAGAAAAAGAAAAACGACTAGCACCTCCTCAGCTCCATTCGTTATCGAGCCTACAACTAGCAGCTAATAAAAAGTGGAAAGCTAGCCCTTCAGCTGTATTAAAGGCTGCACAAAATTTATATGAGAAAAAGCTGATCACCTATCCTCGGACGGACACGCGACATATTACACCGTCCGAGTTTCAGTACTTAAAAGAAATTGCACCAGAGCTACAAACCTATACCGGCTGTTCATTTCCACTGAACACGTCCCCATCTAAGCGTTTCGTAGATGCTAGCAAGGTTCAAGAACACTATGCAATTGTTCCAACGCGAAAAATCCCCGTTAATACGAATCTAAGCGGGTTAGAAAAAAACATTTATGAGGAAGTCGCCCGAACGACTCTCGGTATGTTTCACTCTGCTTACATTTATAAGGAAACTACCATTACAACTAGCGTAAATGACTTGTTGTTCTATACAAAAGGAACTGTTCCATTAGATCTTGGTTGGAAACAGCTTTTTCCTCAAAAAGAAAAAGAAGACTGGTTGCCTGCTGTTCAAACAGCGCAACCTGTAGAAGCGTCAGTAGCTATCATAGAAGGCGTTACAAAACCTCCAAAACTGTACACGGAGGGCCAATTGATTCAAGTCATGAAAACTTGCGGAAAGTTTGTGGAAGACGAAGATGACGCCGCTCTTTTAAAAGAAGTTGAAGGATTAGGAACAGAGGCTACTCGAAGCGGGATTATTGAGACGTTAAAGAAACAAGCTTATATAGAGGTCACAAAAAACGAAGTACAGATCACAGAAAAAGGGCGAATCCTCTGCCAGTCAGTAGAAGGCACGCTCTTAGCAAGTCCTGCAATGACTGCAAAGTGGGAAAGTTACCTACAAAAGATTGGACGCGGAGAGGCGAGTGAATTGCAGTTCCTGTCTCAAATTGAGTCATTTATCAAGCAAACTCTTGAAACGGTCCCAAGTCATTTAGAGTCTAAGCAGTTCGCCACCCTACCTGAGGAAGAAGCAGCAAGCCAGGCTATCGTCTGTCCTGCATGCAAACAAGGAAAAATTGTTTTAAAGAAAAGCTTTTACGGTTGCTCTCGTTACAAAGAAGGGTGCACTCAGACCTTCCCTTTACGGGTAGCCAGTAAGAAACTGTCACCCGCTGTAATTGAAACGTTATGTACGAAAGGACGCACCGGGAAATTGAAAGGCTTCACCTCAAAACAGGGGAAATCGTTTTCTGCATATTTAAAGCTTTTAGACGGAAAAATCACATTTGATTTTTAAAAAACAGGCGTAGTAGAGTTACTTCTCTACTGCGCCTGTCCAGCTTAACATCCCTTGCTCTACATTTGTTACTCGGTAACCCTCTTCAGCCAATATCCCACTTGCTTGCTTAGAACGATTTCCTGATTGGCAGACGATGACATAGTCCTGTTCAGGATCTAACCCTTCGTAATTCCCTTCACTAATTTCTGACAATGGTTTGTTCATGGCTCCAGGTATATGACCCGCTGCGTATTCATCCATTTCTCGAACATCGATGACTAGTGCTCCTTGTACTTGTTGACTAACCACGTCATTCAGTGGAATGGTTTCATAGGATGCCCCATTATTAGAACAAGCTGCTAAGAACATCACTAAAAGAGATAGTAAACCTGCTAGTTTTTTCATTTCTTTCACCTCACTCACAAAATACCCTATTAGGTATAGATTTGTCTAGTAATAAACTCTGATTCCGAACATGCCGGAATCAGAGTTTTATCTCATTTAAATGCATCTTGTAAAATATAATAGGATGGTTTCAATCGTTCTTCGAAAGTAGGAATATTCCACGTCTCCCAAGTGTAGCGAGGCAGCTCCTGACTTTCTCCCGGCAAGACAACAACTTCGCCGTCTTCCATTTCGACAGTAGCTCCAATCCCAATAGACTCGGTCACCTCACTTGCTTCAACGCCGTCTCGGAAGACGTCTCCGATAACTTCTAAACGACTTGGATCTCGGAATTGGAGAAGCAACCAAGGAATACGAATTTCTACACCCTCTTCACTGTATTCGTAATCCGCCAAAGAATTGTACTCTGGTGAAGAAGGATTTCCATTTCCTCGTGTCAGCTTGCCTGTTTCATAGAACTGGAATGGTTCTACTTTCTTTAGTTCTGGATAATAAAGTTGTTTATTGAGTACGTAGTAAATCGGTGTGAAATCTCCCGAATTTTTCTGTCCTGTTGAGACAGGTTCAATCATTTTTTGATCATTTCCGTACAAATAATGATAGAAATCGTAATAGGAGTCAATGAGTACGCGTGAATCCTCTCCATCAAGTGATACCTGGAAGTCTATTCCTTCTTGGAACTTCACATCACCCACGGTTTGATTCCCTTGATTTGGGATGGTATCAAGTAGAATTCGTGCACGGTCCGTCTCTTTGATTCCCCTTAGATTCAGATAAAGATACGCTTCATCATGACTGACTTGTAACTGTACAGAAGAATCTTCAGCAAACACGTCTTCTTCGGTCCAATCTTTAAAGTCGCCATCTACTTTCACTTTCATCGAATCAAAGCTGAGTAATCCAAAATGCTGTTCATTTGTCTGCTGGTTCGACCAATAAGGACGTCTTTCCGGATTGTCATAGTCCATCGTATTCCAAGTTCTCTTGAACCACTCATCCTGCCAACTGAATACAAGTCCTCCTAAATAGTCTTCCGCTAAGATGGTTCGGTAAAGTTTCGCAACGATTTCCCCTTGCTGCTTCTCTGTCACATTCCCTTGATTCCACCCGTACGGGTTAACATGGGTTCCCCCACGAGAAGCAGGAATACCGAACTCCGCTACTAAGACTGGCATCTTGTGAGCTTTTTTCAAGTCATTCAAATAGCCTGCATAACTATTTTTCATTCCATCTTGATCTACATACTCCCTGTATGTTTTATCTACATTCAGGAAGTCTGGGTAATAGGGATAGATGTGATAAGAAGCAAACTGCCCCACTTCTTCAAGTACTCCTTTTAAAGAAACTACATTTGGATTTACACTAACCATGTCTTCATCTTCAAGTGGTTCGGATGGATGGTCCAATAAGTCCGTCGTTACCCAGTTTGTAAAACTGATAGGACGAATCTCATTGTAAGTGTCCATCTCGTATTTGATGACATCATCCATATGCTCTGCAAGCCAATGTTCAAACGGTGATGCGCCTTCTGTGTAGACGTATTCGCCTTCATAGTCCCCAATATCTTTATTCGCTTCATTGGTTCCCATGACCATTTCAGGGTACCACTCAATCCCCAGGATCCAACCGATGACATAATCTGAGACGTCTGCATCATAAGTACCTGAAGCATGTCCGACTTGTGGTAACACACGTGCGTTCCCATGAAGGATATTGACGATGTCCTGATACTCTTTTTGGAAACGTTTCTGGGTCTCGTCATTAAATGCATTTTGCGTTTCCTCTAACAACTCTTCTTCTGCCCACACTCCGTGGAAGACGTAGAGTGGCGTGTCATGTTCTTCGTTGTATCGTTTTAGTGCTCGATAAAATCCTGGAGGATGTACGGTGTATACACGGATCGAATTGGCATTCATTTCACCAATCTGTTGGAACCACCGGTAGTATTGTTCTTCAGAAATGCCAGCTTCTCCAGGAAAATAGCCTGGAGCGCCCATTCCAATATTGACTCCTTTTACTGTAAAAGTTTGCCATTCATCATTTACTTTGATTTCAAATTCATCTTCACCCACTCGAGAGTGGTAGGTCAACTCTTCATTTCTTTTTTCAACTTCATCAGGCAATTCCTTCGCACTCGCGACAATCCGATCTAATTCATCTGTGAACGTAGACCAATAGAAGCCATCACTTCTGTTCTTATAGAAAAATCCATAGACATCGGTTAAGGCGAAAATCTGATAAAGTCCAGGCGGAGACTCTAATTGTTGAAAGTCCCCTGCCATATATGCTGTGTGTAGTTTGGGATGGGACCTTTCAATGATTCCCGGAAGCTGTTGCCCCTCCACTACACCTTCAAGTTGATTCGAAACCTCTTTTGGAAGACGGAACCAGAAAGAGACCTCTTCCTCAATTGAAGCGTCCATCACTTCAATCCAACCTTGAAAGTCGCTGGTCGTCCATTGATCGCCTACTCCTTGTTCTAAAGGTTGATCACTAGGTACGACCACCACCTTTTCCAAACGGTCATTTGTAAATATGTACCCTGCCCCGTTGTAATCCCAATTTTCTTGAAGGGCCATGGTGGATTCAGGAATATCTGAGTTAGAGCTCGATAAATCGTCAAAATAACGGAAGACCCATCCTGTAGAACGAGCACCTGTAAAGTCTTCGATTTCTCTTTTTAGAAGCTCATCTTGTACTCCTAACCAATTGATAGGCTGAACCAGAACGAGCTTCTTTTTTTGTTCAACATCAATGGCTGCGTCCCACTCCTCCTTGGTTACGTCTTCAGGAAGTAGTGACAGTTCAAGTGGGGAATCCTCATCCCACTTCTTATGCTTGAAATACCAGTTCATCCCTTGATACTTTTGCAACTCTTCTCGAGTCTGTTCAGACGCAGAGACACCTGAGTTTCCTTGGAACAACCAAAACAAATAGGGCAGGCCAAAGATGCCTGCCACTATTAAAATCACTACTACAAATCGGTTCATGATATGATCTCCTTCTTCTGAAAACCGGTGCGTTCCATTTTCCCCCACTCTTTACGGCGAAAAATAGTTCGAATCAGTCCTTCTAGACGCCATAATAAGGTTAACGGGCGATACCAGAAGATTTCAGTTAGTGCCATGATCAGCAAGCGATAAATATCACGAATTCGTGGGTAACGATTCACACTCCAGGCTTCCATAAGGACGGAGCCCATCGAGAAGACACTTCCATACAAAATTAACAATAGGGCAAGGAGAATAGCAATTTCAATGTATACATCTCCCGCAAAAAGAGCGAAGACCAAATAGATATAGCCCCCAATTTCAATAATTGGACCTAAAAATTCAATCAACCAGAAGTAAGGCATGGAAATCATTCCAACGGCACCGTAGCGAGGGTTCAAAGTCATCCTTTTATGACGCCACAAACTTTCAGTCAACCCTTGATGCCAACGCCTTCTTTGTCTTCTTAAAACCGAGAGTTTCGAAGGCACCTCTGTCCAACAAACCGGATCTGGAACAAACTCAATTCGCTTCTTTTCTTTACTTTCTGCTAAAACCCTATGCAACCGGACGACTAATTCCATATCCTCACCTATTGTATTCTTGTCATATCCACCAGCTTGTACGACCCAAGACTTCGAGAAAACAGAAAACGCTCCTGAAATAATCAAAACCAAGTTGAATCGGCTAAGGGCAATACGCCCCATCAAGAAGGCACGCAAATATTCTACCGCCTGCATGACTACTATAAGATTGTTTGGCAGCGCTGGACTTGAGATTGCCCCATGCTCCACATACAATCCATTTGCAATCCGGACATTTCCCCCAGCTGCAATCACCTCTCCATTAGAAGCAACGATCGGCTTCATAATTCGGAGAAGAGAACGTTCTTCTAGAATAGAATCACCATCTATAGAACAGATATAAGGGAATCTGGATACATTAATACCTGCATTGAGCGCATCTGCTTTACCACCATTCACTTTGTTCACAAGAACTAGGTTTGGATGTATGGTTGACTGGTAAATTTCTTGTATCTCTTCTGTTTCTAACTGTCTACGGACAACGCGGTTCATTTTTTTCATAGCAAAATACTGAATCATGATGTCTTTTGTAGCATCTGTTGACCCGTCATTGATTACAATAATCTCAAACTGCGGATACCGGAGACTAAGTAGAGAGCGAACGCTATCCACTACACCTTTCTCTTCATTAAATGCCGGAACCAAGATAGACACAGGCTTTGAATAGTAACTTGCTAGGAAGTCATCATCCAGTTCTTCTTTATCCAATTGGTATTCTTTTCGCAATTTGAGCAAGGAGAGGATCAGCATCAGCGTATAAATGATGATGACGCCAATCATATAAAAAATCAAAAACTTACCGAAGAATACTAGAATGGCTTCCCATATACTCATAATGCAATCGCCTCCTCTTTTAGTAATTGCTCATCTATAATTTCTTTTGCAAAGCGATCTTCAGTCTTTAGTTGATAATTTAGTAAAACCGAAATTCCCTCTTTTTGCTTAGCAATGGCTTTGGCAGCCGTGGAACGGACCCACCAAGTTTGGTCTTCTAGCAGCGGCAGAAGATATTGCTGACTCTCACGTAAAGGAAACATCCCCACAATCCTAGACGCCAGCATTCGCTCTTGCCAAAATGGAGAAGAAAGAAAAGATACAAACGGATGAAAATCCTGTATAAAGCCCATCAGTTCTAAAGACTTCAACATACGAATGCGGAGCTCTGAGCGTTCTTCTATTTCAAGCTGCTTAACGAAAAAATCTTGGTATTGAATATAATTTTTCTCCCCTACTACATCAATCAAGGCGAGCTTAGAAGCATGTGGCAAATAGTCGTAGTTGTCAATCAGTGAATTCAAATCTTTTTGATTCAGCTTTAACAATAGCGCTCGATTTTGATGCTCTGAAAACTCTACTTCATCCTGCTTAACAAGGTCCAAAGCAGTAGTTCTACCCACAGTGATCTTTAATAAAGATAAATAATACTTTTCTTCTGCATTCCGAACGTTTCGGTTGCTCCACTTATTCAGATGGTTTTCTGCAAGTTCTATTAAGCGAAAATCAATGACTCGATAAAGCCCATTCATTCTGTGGCTCCACTCTGTACTCGCTAACATTTTTCTGTAATAGGAGGCCATATACCGTTCAGCGAACAAATAAATTTTTTCGCGAGTCCCCTCTACATAAACACTGTTCAAAAATTTCACAAGCAACCGTTCTGCTGCCCGCTTTTCCTGAAGCGTTTTAGGGACCATGTCTTCGTGCCAGTCTTGATTGTAGAACAGGTAATTCATCCAGTGCACCTTGGACCGTTGCACGTAATTTGCTTCCTGAAGCAGACGACGTTTTTCCAAAAGCCTAAGGATTGTCAAGTAAACACTAAAGATTAGTAACAACGTAAGTAGAGTCAATATGATCCATAAGAGAACCGTAGTAGAAATCCTCATTCAAACCACAACCTCTCTATAGTCCTTCTGAATAGTGATTCAAACAATCTTAAGTTAAATGGTTTATGAATCATCTCATCAATCCCCATCTGATAAGCAGTAATCAGATTTTCTTCAGACACGCGGTCTGTAAGCATAAATATATGAAACTTTTGACTGCTTGCTTGATTCCTTAAAAAATGGACTACTTCCATACCGTTCTTCTTTGGCAAAACGTCATCAAGAACTACTAAATGTGAATGCGCACTCTTGTGCCACTCAGAAGATTCAAAAGCAAGTCCATCTTCAAATTCTTGAAGTTCGATATCAAAATGATCTAAGCGAATGGTAGAAATCGACCGTTTTAATACCTCTCGAATAATAGGTTCATCCACTACTAGACTAACTTTGATAGTACTCTTTGACCCCTTTGTCCATGGCCCATCTACATAGTTAACGGTAGAGGTCTCTTCTGTCTTTGGCATCGTTTTAATCGCTTTCACTATCTCGATTAAAGAAGCCTGAGGATCACGCACTTCGGTCACAACAACGTGATATGGAGAAGGTTCTTCAATATTAAAGTGAGTTTTCATACGTTTTAAGAAAGCCGCTACTTCTTTCCTCCCACTGTTCGGTAAGATTCCCCACCACCCTGCTTTATCCGTATCATGGAAAACAACGTCAGCTTTCCTTATAAATTCAAGAACTTGTTCATCTGAAAAGAGCGCTTCTTTGGTTTTCGGCATTATGTATACAATGGAAATAGGAGCTTTAGTTCGAGCTAATGCACCTTGGAGAATATAAAAAATGGATTCTGCTTCGTCAATCCAAAATAGTTTGTTTGCCATATAGTTGCCGCCTTCCTTTTTTAGGAGGATTTATTATGCTAAGATTAGCACTATATCCACCTTTTAGATAGTCCTTTTACCTCTATTTTAATTGTTTTTAATATGCATTAAAATTACTACTTTAAGAAAAATGAGTAATATGTCATTTTTTCAAGTTTCTAAACAGATATATATACCCGTATTTGTATAGTAATAAAAAGTCTTTTTATAGACACAGAAAAAAAGCCATAAGCGATATCACTCATGGCTAATCTTATTTAGAATTAGTAGTTGCTGCGATCCTGCATATTATTTTCAGAACGGCGATTTTCAATTTCTTCTACGCGTTCTTCGTGCTCATGGTTACTTAAGCTATCTTCTATAGCAGCGGGTTCGCGCCCGTCATCTTCCATGGCAGGCTCTAGATTTCCAAATGCAGCTGGTCCTAAATTCGGATCTGCTCCTGGGGATTCAGCTCCGTAGGCACGTGACTCATCATAAGCATGTGGTTCAGTGGACTCGAAAGTGGATTCCGTTGTCTCAAATGTAGGAGACGTTGTTTCAAAAGCTTGAGAATCCGTCGTTTCGAATCTAGGTTCTGCTTGCTCAAATGATGAATGGTCAGTTTTCTGTTCTTCTGTCATTCGAGGCTGGATATTGTAAGCATCGTTTTCAACATGCCCTTCACCTGTATAAGCTTGCCCTTCACTTTTAAATAACTGACGATTTTCTTCTGGGGTATGCTCACCTAAAGTAGGTTCGTTATCCGTGAAACGGTTGTTTACAAACTCAGTACCTACGGTTCCCGTAGTGTCTCCATGATAAGATTCGTAGGAATTTCCGGTTTCACCGAATGTGTTGTAGTCATCTGAGCGGAGTGCATGATCTACATAAAGGATTGCTCCACCATTTGTAAGGTCCGTAGCATAACGATCTCTTTCTGTTTGCTCCAAATTCAAACGATGTAAACTTTCTGAAGTTGCATCTTCACCCGTGAAAAACGATTTGAAACGATCCCAAAACGATCCGGCTTCATGAGTATCTACGTGTGTATCCGTTGCATGTACCTGGAACCGGTCTGGATCTTTTGTGACGACGTGAATGTCGGATTCACTATACCCTTGAGCTTTTAAAGACTCGATTTTTTGATTTAGTTCTTCCTGTGACCAAGCTACTTCTACCTGACGCTGATTTTCCATTTCATAATCCTCCTCATAATGTTGGTGATTTGTTTGTGTTATGAATGCTATTCCTTACTTTGTAACGAGTTAAACCTTTCTTAGAAAATGTCATGTTTGTCATGTAAATGAGATGTTTACTAGTTGTCTACTCGGGGAAACTACAAAATAACAATTATTACAGAAAAAGAAGGAGAGATTTTCATGGCAAGTCGTAATAACAAAGCGCTATTAGCAGCACTAGGACTAGGAGCCGCCTATTTAATGAGAAACAAACAGTCTCGAGATAAGCTAGCTAAGCAATTTGAGAGTTTTTCGAATACGCCAATGAGAGGCCAGAAAAATGACGCTGATACTGTAGGTCAGGAAACTCCAGAGTCTATGCGTCATCAGGGTCAACCTGGAAAAGGCATCTTAGATGGACTGTTTGGAAAATAAAAAAAGGCCCGAGGGCCTTTTTTTATTTTGTATCTTCCCATTTCACTTCTTTCCCATCTTCAAATTCCACTTCTAATTCAAAATCTCTATATTCCGTTACACCAAACGCTTCTGTAACAGTAGATAAAACATCTTCTTTTGCCATGTCGGCAGTTAGATTGAGATTCGTGAAGATAGGTTCAAGAGCTGTGCCAGCCTCGTCTCCGCCTAAATTTACGTCTTCAAGTACATTTTGGTACTCAATCTCCGTTCCCGATCTGCCCGTCTCATAGTCTACATCAATCGCATCTCTCTCATCAGGTGTATCTATCGACAAATCAAAGCTTGTAAACCCATAATCCGTGGGGGTGGCAGATTGATTGTTTTCAACCGGCGAAGAGTCTGCGGGATCTGTTTCCACTGTATTATCTGTGGTCTCTCCGCAAGCCGCAAGGAGAAGAACACTGCTACTAGCAAGAAATGCCATGGTTTTCGAGATTTTCTTCATGATTGTATCATCCTTCCATAAATCAGGTTAAATATAGCTTTCCCTCAATATTTTTATGTTAAACTGAACTCACACATATATAGAGAAAGGGATGAAAAAATGGCTACGTTACTAGAAATCACTTCTCATGAACAATGGAAAGAGGTATTGGAACATTCCGAAGGTCAACCGTTCTTCCTCTTTAAACACAGTACAACTTGCCCGATTTCTGCTTTTGCACATAGACAAGTCTCCGATTTTCAGACGGAGTTACCGGTTTATTATGTAAAAGTCATCGAGAACAGACCTATTTCATTAGAAATCGCTGATGATTTGAATGTGCAGCACCAATCTCCTCAAGCTATTTTAGTCATGCACCGCTTAGCGAAGTGGGATCAATCACATTATGATATTACACAAGAAACGTTAGCATCTGCTGTCGATTTTCTAGTTTAACCAGGAGGCCACTATGGATCAAATTGTTCGTGTGAGTAATTATTTACAAGAAAATGCGGAGTCACTCGTAGATAGAATTGTAGAAGATGCATTAAAACATGTGACTTTCGAAATTTCTCCAGAGCAATTGGAGATTGCACGTCAACAAAACGCGGAATTCCTTCGTATGATGGCTCGCTCTTTTCCTTCTACGGATGAAGAGGCTGGAGAAGAGCTATTGAAGTGGGCAGAACAACAAGGTGAAACGAACTCTCAAAACATGGAGGAGTTCTCTAAATCTATTGAACCTTTTGCTCAAAACCGTCTTGTCTACTCGAAGCATATTGCCCAAGTGGCACTTGACTTAGAAGTAGGTCCAGCTCAGATTGTTCGAATCATGAACAGGTTCAATTACTTACTAGACGTTGCAATGGTTCAGTCTATTAAGTCTTTTGAAAAGCATCAAAATGAAAAATTAAAAGAGCGTCAGAAGCTAATTAATGAGTTGTCCGCTCCTATTGTCCCAGTACAAGAAGGTGTAGCTATTCTCCCATTAATTGGTATAGTAGATTATGACCGAATGACTTACATTTTAAATTATGTGATTCCCAAAATACCGAAGATGGAAATTGATCACTTAATCATTGATTTTTCAGGTATACTCACAATTGACAAAGAGATTGCGCAGCATATTTTTACACTGCACAATGTGCTTCAGTTATTAGGGATTGATTTGTATTTCACAGGCATGCGACCAAATATCACTATGGCAATTGTACAAGGAAACATTGATTTCTCTGATTTCCATACATTTGGTTCCGTTTTACAAGCTCTTGCGACTATTGAAAAGAAAAAGTAACTATAAAAAGAGTCTCCAGTCACTATTGGCTGGAGACTCTTTTAGTTATTCTGGATACCGTTCTTCACTAGAAGACGAATCTTTAGTATGACGATGATTTTCTTCATCTTTCACTTTTTGATTCAATTCTTCAACTGGAATCGCATCTACTGTTTTCATATCATCGTGCATGTCATAAATACTTTCCTGGTCCGTTTCCATGACTTCAGGATTATCCATGATTCTGCCCTTAATATCTTGCTTCTCTTGAGTTTGATCTTTTTTTGGTTCGTGTTTCATTGAGGATTCCCTCCTTATTTACGTACCATGTTCACTAGCATGTGTGCCAATGCGTGTTGCTGTTCTTTGTCTCCAGAACGCCATAATTCTTGAAGAAGGTTCTCTTCAGCATTACGTGGCTCTTCTTTTTTAGATAAGTAACCAGCAACAACTTCAGCAGTTTTAGCAAGTTGCTCTTCCCCTAGGCCCATCTTTTCACCTAAAGCTACTTTATCGCCTAAATACGATTTGAACTGTTCAAAATCTTGAAGGATACGCTCCTTTTTTTCTGGTGATACGTTTTCCATTTCGTTTTGTACTTTGTTTTGAATGTTGTCCATCATAGAGTTCCAACTCCCTTTGTTTTAGTGTAATAGTGTGTTTCTGGTTTACATCTTCAGTTTTTCCTAATCCCTATGCACTTAAACCTATTTCCAAAAATTTGATTCCTTCGGTCTAGTGGGTTTATGTCAACTCATCTTGGGTATAGTTTACTAGCTTGGCAAAGCCATAATCATAAGGATTAAAGGAGGAGATTTTATTGATGAATGAGTTTTACATTCGTGACACGCTTTCATTTTTACCTGATTTACTTCTAGCGTTACTCGTACTACTAATTGGTTACTTTGTAGCAAAATTTGTTGAAAAGCTTGTTTACAAAGGGTTGCGTAAACTGAATCTCAATGAACGCCTAGGTAACACAAAATCAAAATGGTCAGTCGAGAAGATTATTAGTAAAGTAGTATTCTTCATCTTATTGTTACTTGCTTTCGTTTTATTCTTTAACATCTTGGATCTACATACATTCGCCGCTCCATTTGCGAACATGTATGATACATTAACTGGTGCATTCTTAAATATTCTAAAAGCTGGTTTGATCTTACTAGTCGCATGGGCACTGGCTACTTTAGTTAAAAAAGGTATCCAGATGCTTGGCAACAAAGTAGATTTCAATAAGCTTGGTGAAAAGACTGGGATGACTACAACTGGTGAACAAAAAACAAAGTGGACAGACACAGTCGCTAATGTAGCGTACTATCTGATTTTCTTATTGTTCTTACCAGCCATTCTTAATGCCTTAGGAATCGATGGATTGAGTGGTCCATTTGAGGATATGCTGTCTAGCTTCATCAACTTCATTCCTAAATTGGTTTCGGCAGCTATCGTATTCGCAATTGGCTATTTCATCGCGAAGCTTGTTCGTAATCTTGTTGAGAAATTCTTACACTCTGTAGGCATTGATCGCTTTACAGAGAAGATGAATTTAAAAAATGATTCAACAACTTCAAATACAAGTCTCTCTAAAATCGCAGGTTTGATTGCATTTGTATTAATATTGATTCCAATTACAATCACTGCACTTGAAATCCTTGATTTAGACGGAATCTCTGGTCCAGCTATTGAAATGCTAAACGATATCATGTCTATGATTCCACAAATTATTGTGGCTATCATCTTGGTCATCGTAGGTGTATATGTAGCCAAATTCGTGAAAGATTTCGTAGTAAATCTATTGAATGGTTTTGGCATTAACAATCTAGCGACGAAGATGGGACTAAACTCTAGCAATGCTAAGAACTTTGATTTAGCTTCTATCATCGGAACAATTGTTCAAGTATTGATCGTGTTACTGTTTGTTATGGAAGCTCTTCAATTAGTAAACCTAGAATTTATGGTCTCTCTAGGTAGTGCAGTATTTGCTTACCTTCCAATGGTCGTAGCAGCTCTAGTGATCTTGGCAGTCGGCTTCTGGCTAGCAAACCTTGCAGAAAAACTTGTAGGAAGCTTGATGAAAGATGCTTCAGGATCTCCACACTTCTTACGATTAGTAGCAAAATATGCGATTCTAGGATTTGCATTCTTCATGGCTCTTAGTCAATTAGGAATTGCACCTGGAATCATCCAGTCTGCGTTTATCTTAATCTTAGGCGGCGTTGCTCTTGCCTTTGGTTTAGCCTTCGGTCTTGGTGGTCGCGAACATGCTTCTCGTTATTTGGACCGCATGGAAAAATCAATTGATGAAGCAGAAGTTGACAAAGAAAACTACGAACAAAAAAAAGAAGAAATGAAACAAAACGCTAAAGACGATATGAAATCTGCTCAAGAAGAAGAGCGTTTCATGCACGGGACTTCTGCTCATGCGGATGACACTTTAGCTCAAGATGTACCTCAAGATACCGGCTTTAATTTACCAGAAACGAATGATCTTCATCCGTATCACGATTCACCAGAAGATCACCGTCGTGATGAAAATCGCAACGAATAACAATTAAGAGTTTTAAAGACGGGCTGCTAGTCAGCTCGTCTTTTTTTGCTAAGTGAGTTCTTGGACTCTTTGCGGCAAGCACTCTATAATGAGAGCTACAAGGAGCGATGTCTAGTGAAAAATGTAGCCTGGTACCGTATGTATCGTATAGTCTGGATGTCTATCAAATTTTTTCTACAAGTCTATTTCTTTCAAAGAAAGTATCGAGGACGTTTTACACCTGTCGTCCAAGCGAAATGGGAGCGTCTCATTGTCAGACAAGCAACGGAATACAAAGAAACCGCCCTGTACTTAGGTGGACTGATGATCAAGGTCGGCCAGTTTTTATCCGCACGAGCCGATGTTCTTCCACAAGCATTTATTGAGGAACTAGAAGGTTTAACGGACCGTGTCCCTCCCGTAGAGCGTGACCTCGCTATGAAAGTCATCGAAGAGGAATGGGGCGGGCCCGTCTCCAAATATGTAATTAAGATTTCTGACGAGTCTATCGCTTCAGCATCTATTGGGGAAGTGTATAAAGCTACATTACTAGATGGTAGAGATGTCGCTATTAAAATCCAACGTCCCGGTATTGAACGCATCATTCGTTATGATTTTAAGGCTATGCGTGTCGTCATTTGGTTAGCCAAACGCTTCACGACCTTTACTAAACAGATTGATTTTGACTTGCTGTATCGAGAAATGGAAAGTACTCTTCTACCAGAACTCGACTTCCTTCAAGAGTTGCAGCACGGCCGGTCATTCCATCAACGCTTCAATGATTTAGAAGGAATATGCTTCCCTATTTATTTTGAAGAGTATTCCACACGCCGTGTGCTGGTGATGGAATGGATTGAAGGAACGCGGATTACTAATATTTCATTTATGGAACTACACGGAATCGATCCAACAGAGGTTACTGAAAGACTGTTTCTACTCTTTATGGAACAAGTCCTACGTAGCGGAGAGTTTCATGCAGATCCACATGCCGGTAACATGATGATTCAACCAGACGGCACGATTGTACTTTTAGATTTTGGCATGGTCGGCTCTATCACTCCCGCACAAACTCGTTCCATTATTAAGGCCATCCAAGGGATTTTGCTAGACAATGATGATCAGATTTTAGATGCGCTTGAAGAGTTGAACTTTTTATTACCAAATGCGGATCGCCCGCTTCTTGCTGATACCATTCGACGAATGATTCATGCTTATGAAACAAACGAACTTTCTAAGATGGATAGTTATGTAGTGGAGCGTCTTTTGACAGATATCCGCTACATTGTCAGAACCCAGCCTGTTCAGCTACCTGCTGAATTTGCCTTTTTCGGTCGAGCTCTGACTACTTTCGTCGGTGTTTTGCACGCATTAGATCCTAATGTAGACCTACTAGAATTAGGAAAGCCTCGTATCCTAGCTTGGACACGAGAACGAGCCACTGGACAGGACTCAACAGATTCACAAGAGCGATTCTTTTCCTGGCTTCAAAAAGGAGCTATTCCACTTCAAAAAGCTTACTCTTTATTAGATGAACCTGCTCGACTCAGAAAATTAATTCAGGCGACAACTATAGAAAAAGTACGCGTACAGCATGTCTTCTTGGATCGAGTGGTACATGCCGTGATGGGAGCAATCTCTTTAATCGCTTTTTTTGCCGGCATCTTCTTCCAACATGTGTGGCTCGCAACCACTTCAGCTGTTTTTGGAATCGTCTTTTTGCGAAGTTTTTACAAGAAGAGGTAGTTCTCTTACTATAAAACCATTGAACGCTATGCCAATTAGGCTAGCGTTTTTTGTTTACTATGAACTTCTTCCGGGTATAGGTAAAAAGACTTACATAAAGGAGGCGGTGCAATTTGAATGCATCAACGTGGAAAAATAAAGTGTTTCTTATCTCGGCAGCCATTATTCTGTTCTTTGTTATTTTAGGTGCGACGGCTCCCGTACAATTTGGAGAAGTAGCTGGATCTCTTTTCGGATTTACTACAGTTAACTTTGGATGGTTTTATTTACTGTCTGTATTTCTCATCATTCTATTCTTGATCTTTTTAGCAATCAGTAAATATGGAAAGATTCGATTGGGCGGTGAAAATGAAAGACCGGAATTCAACTTTTTCACTTGGATCGGAATGCTGTTCTCTGCAGGTTTTGGTGCAGGTTTAGTATTTTGGGGTGTAGCGGAACCTATGAGTCACTTCTTTACGAGTCCTGTTGCTGATGTGACACCTCAAACAGAACCAAGCGCTCGACTAGCGATGGGCTATTCATTCTTCCACTGGGGAATCAGTCAATGGTCTGTATTTGCTATGGTAGGACTCGTCATTGGATTTCTACAATTTCGTAAAAAACAAAATGGACTTGTATCTACAGCATTAGAACCCGTTACAGGAACAAAACCAGCTGTCAAAGGAACCATCGATGTTTTAGCAGTAGTTGCTACAGTGATGGGTCTCGCTACTTCTATCGGATTAGGTATCCTTCAAATGAACGGCGGATTGAATGCGGTATTTAATGTACCGAATGCATTTTGGGTTCAAATCATCTTGATTGCCATCATGTTTGTGGCCTATATGCTCTCTTCCACAACTGGACTTTCTAGAGGAATCAAATATTTGAGTAACTTGAACCTATCCCTTGCGATCATTCTTTCCCTTTTTGTTTTTGTAACAGGTCCTACTGTTTTTATCCTCGAAACATTTGTCTTAGCTCTTGGGGATTATATTACTAACTTTGTACAGTACAGTCTTCGTTTGCAACCCTACCAACAAGGGGTGTGGGTGCAGGATTGGACCATTTTTTATTGGGCTTGGGCAATCGCTTGGTCACCTTTTGTGGGAGCCTTTGTAGCTCGAGTCTCAAAGGGGCGCACAATTCGAGAATTCATTGCTGGCGTTATGGTGATTCCACCTGCTATTGCGATGGTTTGGATTGCTATTTTCGGAGGAACTGCTCTCTATAAAGATCTAAATGAAAATGCAGGTATCGCAGAGGCAGTGAATGCGGATTTGACGCTTGCCTTGTTTGAGACATTTAACCAGTTACCGTTTAGTGCGATTACATCTCTACTAGCGATTCTATTGATTTTCACTTTCCTGGTTACTTCCGCAGATTCTGCAACCTTTATTTTGGCAAGTATGACTAGTAGAGGTAGCTTGAATCCCTCTACTCCACTTAAATTAGTTTGGGGAGTCTTAATGGCTTTAATTGCAGGTATTTTATTATATGCTGGAGGGCTCAATGCACTTCAGACTGCTTCTTTAATTTCAGCGCTACCATTTACAGTTCTATTGCTTCTATTACTAGTAGCTATGTACAAATTGCTGAAACGAGAGCCAATTCCCATCTCAAAACGAGAACTACGCCGATTTAAAGAGATTCAAGCACACATTGAAAAGACCGAACAAGATAAGGACTAAGATTTGTACCTATTGAAAAAACTCGCTTTTCCACATTTAAAAGGTGGATAAAGCGAGTTTTGTTTTTTCTATTCTCTTACAAATCGATTGCCTGCTGCATGAAGTGCTACTACTAATAAAAGCACACAAGTCACAATGAATAAGATCGTCGGCACATACCAACTTCCTGTTGTTTCATTCACAAACGCAAACAACACAGGTCCAGCTGCCGCAAGAAGATATCCGATGGACTGCGCCACTCCAGATAGTTCGGCAGCATCCATAGCTGTTTTTGTACGCAACGAGAACATCATCATCGTAAGTGCAAACGACGTTCCTCCAGCAAATCCAATCAAAATCATCCATAAAATCGTTAATGTACCGTTCGGATCAAGTAATAATCCAGTGAATCCGACAATGTACAGAACACTGAAGAACCAAACTAGTGGTCGCTGATTTGCCATTTTAGATGCCAAAATTGGAGCAATGAACGTCATCGGAAGCTGTGCGAACTGCATGAACGACAACATGTAACCGGCTGAGTCTGGATTCATGCCTTTTTCAATCAACATAGCCGGTAACCAAGCTGCTGTTGTATAGAAAATCAAAGATTGAAGCGCCATCATTAAAGTAACCGCCCAGGTTACAGAAGATTTTAGAATCGACGGATTCTCCACTACTTCTGCAGCTGCATCTACAGGCTCTGACTTGCGATGCTTCAACTGAGGCAACCACACAACCACTGCTATGATACCTAGTAACGCCCATACACCTAGAGCTCCTTGCCAACCGAATGATGTATCTGCTGCAACTGGATAGGCAATACCTGCTCCAAGCGCTGCAGACAAGTTCATTACTACAGAAAACACTGCAGTTAATAGTCCAACGTGAAGCGGGAAACGGTCTTTAATGACCGATGGAAGCAAGACATTCCCAAATGAAATCGCAACACCGATAATTGCCGTACCAAAAATCAATAAAGTAACCGATCCACCCGAGCGCAAAGCAATACCTGCAATCAATAAGACAATTGACCATAATAGAGTGGCTTCTGTGCCAATCTGCTTTGCCACTTTAGGAGCAAAAGGAGAAACAACAGCAAATGCCAAGAGTGGGATGGTTGTTAGAAGGCCCACCAATGTTGTAGACATCGACAATCCATTTTGAATAAATTCTGTTACTGGTCCCACTGCTGTTAATGGCGACCGAAGTGTCAGTGACAAAAAGATAATTCCGAGAATAAACAACAAGAGACCTTGTTGCTTCGTTGATTTTGTCATAGTTATCCTACTTTCTATATACGCTAATACTAATTATTTTTTTCAAACCTTATTTAGTATACACTATTTCATCTTCAGATGTCAGACCTCTGATTTTTTCTATGTGATTCGCCCTATTTTCATGCACAAAGGTTTGTCTATTTCGTGACCTGGGTATTTCCTAATCAAGCACTTACATCACAGGAAATACAAACGAATTCAAACTACCCTTTAGGAGGAATTACAATGGAAAAATTAGCAGCAGGTCAAAAATGGTGGAAAGTCGGCGCGGCCGCATTCTTATCTCTTGGACTATTAGCAGGTTGTGGCGACGGCGTCGATCAAGACAATGTCGATGATGGAACAGAGCAAGAAGTTGAAGAAGATGTGAATGACGCTGGAGAAGAAGTTGAACAAGAAGTCGATGAAGCAGAAGATGATATGAATGATGAAGAGGATTCAGAGTAATCTCACCTTTTTCACTAAAGCCCACACGTTTCTGTTGTGGGTTTTTTTACTGGGTATTTCTATGCTCCTAGTTTCTCATAAAATTTGTGGAAATTTTCATCGCAATTATGAAGTTTAGCATCTAGAAAAGTTGAATTTCCGTTCTATACTATTCATAAAGATAATGAAAAAGGCAAACTTGCTCGAAAGACAAGGACGCAAAGCCATGAGCCTACCCATTGGAAACAATGTACGGTCGTCAGGTTGCCATCATCCCTCAGGATGACTGGTGCATTTAATCACTCGGAGGGATTCTTTATGAAAAAATTTATTACACTCTTCTTCCTTTTTATTTTTCTCCTTGGAGGCACACCTACTATGGCTCAAGCACAAACTCCAGATCGCGCAACTTGGTTATGGAATCCGTGGATGTTTTATGAGCAACCTCAAACGACTTTAGATTTTTTAGCTGCAAAAGATATCAATACCGTCTTTGTACAAATTGATCGCGACATTCCAAAAGCGAAGTACCATGCTTTTATTCAAGGTGCACACAAGTTGAATATGAAAGTCTTGGCTTTAGATGGGGCTCCAAATTGGATCAATAAGACGGGTGCTAAAGCTAAAAATAATTTCAAGAACTGGCTTAGCAACTACCAGACATATGCTCCAGCTACAGCTAGATTTGATGGAATTCATGTAGATATTGAGCCTTATGCGTTGGCAGAATGGGAAACCAAACGAGGCGCTACGGTACGCAGCTTTCAAGACGTCATTGTTGAATTGGCCAATTTTTCTAAATCAAAAAATCTTCGTTTTGAAGCAGACATCCCATTTTGGTTTGATGAGATTCTCTACAATAACGCAGCTTATGGGAAAGGAAATTTAGCAGAATGGTCCATCAAATCTACTGATGGGGTCGCCCTAATGTCCTATCGCGATACGGCTCAAGCGATTATCGAAATTTCTAGTAAAGAAATGGCTTGGGGACAACAATACGGAAAGAAAGTTCGAGTTGGGGTAGAGACGATGCAATCGGTAGACTATCCATTCATCAGCTTCCATGAAGAAGGAGAAGCGGCTATGGAGCGCGCACTTGTAGATGTACAAACTGCCTTTGGAAGCTACTCTTCATTTGCAGGGATTTCTGTTCACCATGTTGGTAGCTGGATGACTTTACAACCTTAACTAGCAAAGAGGCTGACTCATATCAGCCTCTTTTTTGTGATAGAACGTGCCACATGTAAGCCGCTAGTTGTTACCCCTATCGTCCCCCCACCTGGAAAGATATGATCTCCACACAGGTAGAGTCCCGGTAAGCCTGATCTATGTGATGCAGCGCCGAACAGCGCATGCCAAGGTGTCTGCGCAAACCCTCCTACATATCCGCTAGTGCGTAGCGTGTAATTTTCCCAGCCCCTAGGTGCTCCATCCTCAATCACATCGATTGCATCTCGGAACCCCGGATAATACTTTTCTACCGCCTCAAGAATTCGCTCTTTCATGAGCTCTCGGTAGCTGTCATACTGTTCCTTCGTCTTCCAGTGTTTCAAATCGGTATGTGTTGAAATGGTAACTGTCTGATAGCCCTCTGGTGCTCGCAAAGCGTCCTTTGGTTTAGATGCGGAAACAAAGAAATGCCACCCTTCATCCATCTCGCCATGTGCACCGTGAGAAATTTGCTGAAACGGTTGTAGAGGCTTTCTTAGCTTTGCAGAGTCAATTGCGATGTATAACGAATACGTTCCCCAAGTAGTTTTGTCAGGCATCGCTTGCAACGGTTTAGCTAACTGCTCCCATTGATGAGCTTCTAAAAGGGTCTTCAATTGCCGCGGATCTCCATTAAACACGACGTAATCCGCTTCATCATTTCCACCGCGATGGTCCTCTACAAGCCAGCCACTTCCCTTACGTGTAAGCTTCGTCACACGACGTGGTTTCTTGATCCGTCCTCCTGACTGTTTCACAGAAGCCGCCAACCATTCTCCAAACTTATAGAGACCTCCCTGTACGTAGTAGGCTCCTTCATGATAAATATCTAGAGCTATACATGAGAACAACGCTGAGGCCTCTCGAGAGGTCGTTTGCATACTATCAATCAAAATCCCATCGAGTACATGACGAAACGATTCGGCCTGATCCAACCCATGTTTATTCAACAGTACCTCTAGTGGTTGAAGCAAGATGGGTACAAGACGCGTATGTACAGGCCTCAAGGCTTTGACAATCTGTGTTAGATCTTCCAGCCGCTCAGGAGGCATAACAGGTAATGGCTCCATTAATGTACGAATGGTCTTAGCCAGCTGGAACACGTCTGCGTAAAACGCTCGAATGGATGAAGCATACTCCGGAAAACAGGCACATAGCGTTTCTACGTGCTTTTGACGGTCTGCATAATACGGAATAGAAACTTCTGGATGGTGGAGTACCATAACTGGATCTAAACGTTCCGCTTCTACTTCGATATCTAATTTGCGAAACACCCGATTATGAATACCTCCTGGTTCTAAAGCCATCCCTAGTGTCGCACCAGCTGCAAATACATACGGATGACGTTGATACTTCCCTGCGCAGCCTGCAAGCTCTGTCATCGCTTCAAGAACTGTAACTTCGTATCCTTCATTGGCAATGAGAGCAGCAGCTGTCAACCCTCCTATTCCGGAACCTACCACAACGACTCGCTTCATCGAACTTGTCCCCCTTTTCTTCTTACAGTAAAAAATTCATCTATAAAACGCAATTTCCTTGCCTGACACTTTCTATTTTTCTGATTAATCGGTATACTTACTATTGATTCGAAAACCGTAATAGTTAGGAGAGAAATCATGAGTTTACCAAACCGCAACGAGATCCCAACACAAGAAACTTGGGATTTAACACACCTATTTGCAACAGAAGAAGACTACAATGCTGCCATCGTCAAAGTGAAAGAAAGCGTTGAATCCTTTGAAAAGACGTACCAAGGAAACATCACAACTGCCGAGGATGTTGTGAAAGCTGTAGCAGCCTACGAAGACATCTATAAACAGATTATTCCTATTGGTACATATGCAAGTCTTGCACTCAGCGTCGATCAGACGAACGAAGAAGCGCAGATGCGTGCAAGCAAATTCGGCTCTACCTCGGCTCAACTAGGTAGCCAGATGGCGTTCTTAGAGAGTGAACTGCTAAACCTTTCAGAAGACGTTTTATTAGAGGCTAAGAATCAATCTGATGAGTACAGTCACTATTTAGAGGAATTGCTTCGTGCGAAACCTTATCAACTGCACCCTGAAGTAGAAAAAACACTAGCTGCTCTATCTACTGTGTTTGACGGTCCTTACGAGCTTTACAACACAACGAAAATGGTAGACATGAACTTCCCAGACTTCGAAGTGAACGGCACGAAACACGGTCTTAGCTACGTAGCATTTGAAAACGAACTGGAAACAGAAAATGACACAGAAGTTCGTCGTGCTGCATTCGATGCATTCTCTGAAAAATTGCGTCAATACCAACACACGACTGCAAAGACATATGACATGCACATCCAACGTGAGAAAACTGTAGCAGACCTTCGCGGCTACAAGAGCATCTTTGACTACTTGTTGTTCAATCAAGAAGTAGACCGTTCGTTATACGACCGTCAAATCGACTTGATCATGAACGAATTGGCACCACATATGCGCAAATACGCGAAGCTTCTGCAACGTGTTCACGGTTTAGAGAAGATGACGTTTGCGGATCTTAAAATTTCATTAGACCCAAGCTACGAGCCAGAAGTAACGATTGAAGAATCTCGTAACTATATGCAAGACGCACTCGGCATCATGGGCGAAGACTATATCGATATGGTCAACCGTTCATTCGATGAGCGTTGGACAGACTTTGCTAACAACAAAGGAAAGTCTACAGGTGCTTTCTGTTCAAGTCCTTATGGTCACCACCCATATATCTTGATCTCTTGGTCTAGCAAGATGAATGAAGTATTTGTACTTGCTCACGAGCTTGGACATGCAGGTCACTTCTACAATGCTCACAAACATCAAAACATCTTTAATTCACGTCCATCGCTTTATTTCATCGAAGCTCCGTCTACTATGAATGAAATGCTGATGGCAAATCACTTATTAAGCACGTCGAATGATCCTCAGTTCAAGCGCTGGGTCATCTCTTCGATTGTAGCCCGAACATACTATCACAACTTTGTCACACATTTATTAGAAGCAGATTACCAAAGAAAGGTTTATGAACTAGTAGATTCAGGGAACAATGTAAATGCAGGAACATTAAACAAACTAAAACGTGAAACTCTTGAACAGTTCTGGGGCGATACTGTAGAAATTACAGAAGGTGCTGAACTAACTTGGATGCGTCAACCACACTATTATATGGGCCTTTACCCATACACTTACAGCGCTGGTCTGACAATCTCTACTCAAGTTTCGAAACGTATCTTAGAAGAAGGTCAACCGGCTGTAGATGAGTGGTTACAAGTTCTACAAGCAGGTGGCACGAAAAAACCTGCAGAGCTTGCGAAGATGGCAGGCGTGGATATCACGACTGAAAAGCCTCTACGCGACACAATTGCTTACATCGGTGAACTGATTGATGAACTTGAAAAACTAACAAATGAGATAGAAGCTCAGAACTAATCCTCTGTCCGCTTCTGTCTTTCTGAAACGACCTAGACTCTAGGTCGTTTTCTAATAAAGTGAGGAGTGGACGGTATGGTTAGACAGTGGAAACGCGTATGGGAAGCACGAAAATGGATGAAGCAAAATGAAGGGTTTTTACCTACTTGGCATGCCTATCTAGGCTACCGTTTAAACTTCTTTGATGAGTTGCAGCAAAACGGAACGGTCGGTGCACACGTGAAAGACCGTGAGCTCCTAGAGAACTGGATACAAACCGGTTTAATCCTTGGACATTTAAAGAAAAAAGGCGATAAAGTCTACCCAAGCTCGCAAATGAAACAATACTTCTCAAAATCTAGCGACGTTGCCATCGGTGACTTGCTTGTTGAGATGATGGAACTACATATTCCGTCGCTGATGGACTATGCGCCTGTCTTAAAAGGTGAAACACCTCGCAGAACTTTTGATGGAGATGAACACGGAACGGCTGTGGCCACTACTTCATCTTTCATCGAACAGATCAGCTACCGAGCTGTTAAAAAAGTGGTTTCAGAGATTGGATGTGAAACGATCCTGGACATCGGTTGCGGTAATGCAGGCTATATTCGTCGTCTAGCAGAAGAGTTTCCACATAAAGAGTTTGTCGGCATCGACCTTAACAAAGCAGTCGTTGAAGACGCAAAACGCAATACAAAAGATTTGAGCAACGTGCGTATTGAGCAGCAGGATTTGCGTGAATGGGATAATGAAGGCAAGACTTTCAAATGCATTATGATGCACAATCTACTTCATTACTTCTCACCTGTAGAGCGCATGGAACTCATGAAAAATATTGAAGGGTTGCTCGACAAAGATGGTGGCATTTCACTGATTACGCCTCTCTATTTGTCTGAGCATGGTCAGGAGTTCTCTGCAGCCTTCAATAACTTCTTATCTGTTCACGAAAACCTTCACCGCCTCCCGACTGCGGAAGACGTAGAAGTGTTGGCGGCTGCAATTGGTCGTAAAGTGACGAGCTTGAAGCCAATCGTCAAAGAGGGCGGCTGGTATTCCATTGTAATTAAGTGAAAAAACGAGCCATCCATAACGGATTGGCTCGTTTTTTATAGTAGTGTAGTTTCTAACTGATCCAATATTGATTTCGGGAAGACCGCACGCACTGTCATGAGTGGGTCTACCATCTGACAGATTTCCACATGCCCTACAGCACTCATCAACATTAACGCGTCTTCTAACGATAAATTCGTATAGGCGACAAGTCGCTTTACTAGAAGGTCAGTGGCAAGCTGGGATGCTTCATCAAGCGTCTTAGCTGAAGCAATTTGAGTAAAGTTCCTCGCATTCTCTAAAATAGGTTGCTCCAATTTTAAATCTTTAACGACCTCTAGCTTCACTGTCACGGCTCCTGCTACTTCCACACCAGAAACCGAAACTTCACCGTCTCCCATCGCCGCATGAAGATCTCCTAATGCAAACAGGGCTCCTGATACATTGACCGGGAAATAGAGCGTGGCTCCTTCTGTCACCATGCGGTTGTCCATATTCCCTCCGTGGGCACCTGGTGTTCCACAATTAATCTCGCCTTCTTTTGGAGCAACTCCGATGACACCAATCATTTTTCTAACTGGTAAGCTCAGCTGATTGAATAACACTCGACCGTAGCGAACGTGCATGACTTTGACTTTCATCTCTTCCACTTGGTCTCCCAGTGTCCCGAGTCCTGGCCCCACCATCATGACACCTTTAACATCCGTTTCAATAGCCAGGATGGTGACTTTAAGTGCATCTCCAGGCTCTGCGCCTTCCACATAGATCGGTCCTGTGGCAGGATTGATCTGATTCCAGTCCAGTTCTGTCAAAGGCTGTTTTTCAGACTGAATTTGATCGGTGAAACAATCATATGTCTGAATAACTAAACTCTCCCCCGATTTCGCATGATAAATCGGAGCATGATTTGGTGAAAATGAATAGATTTTTCCTTCGGTCTTTTCTATGACTTTCATAACAATCACTCGCCTCCACCCTTAGTTTTCAAGCTCATCATACGTCAAAGGAATCTTTTGCCCTCGTATTAAGGAGTTCAATTTCCCTTGCGCTTGTGTGACGAACCTGGTCTCATTGACCTCAGTCGAGTTTCCGTCCTTAAATCTAAATGTGTACCACGAAGGGTCCTCCGCTTCCGGTGGACGCACGTGATAAATGACTTCTTCCACGTCACTCCACTCGTACTGTTGTGTTTGTGATTCAAAAGGATAGCGGTACACGATGCTCTCCTCTGTGACTTGGAAATACCCTAAAGCAGCCCCATAAAAACAAACCCCTGACGCTACGAGCAGTGAAAGAGCGACAAATACTGTCCATTTTTTAACATTCGCAAGCCATAATACTAGCGGTGCTGTCACGAATGCTCCGACAGCGATTCCATAGATCCAATAACTTCTCGGGTAAACATATGTAAACAAACCGTCTCGAATATAATAAGCGGTCTCTGTAACAATGACGGGAGCCAATAACCAAATAATGGGTGAAAATAACAGCAAGCAGATGGCAATCGCCATAAAGACATGTCGTGGACCATAATTTCTCATAAAATCTCTCCTGTTGTCGTTTACTCGGCTGCATAGATGGGTATAAAAGTACTATTTCCAACTTTATTTTGAAAGGAGACTGCATATGATTGAGCTACAAGATGTGACGAAAATTTTCCCGGACGGCACGAAAGCTTTAGATTCTATCAACGTGACCATTCCGGAAGGCAGTTTGACGGTCGTCATCGGTCCCAGTGGTTGTGGGAAGACGACACTGATGAAGTGCATCAATCAATTGGAAAAACCAACATCTGGTACCATTTCTATACATAACAAACCTATTTCTAGTATACCTGAGGTCGAGCTTAGGCGCGATATCGGATATGTCATTCAGCGGATTGGCCTGTTCCCTCATATGACAATTGAAAAAAATGCGAGTCTTGTTCCTCAACTTAAAAAGTGGCCAAAAGAAAAGACACACGCTCGTGTGAAAGAGCTCATGTCTTTAGTTGGCTTGAACCCCGATACGTATTTGAAACGCTATCCCCTTGAACTGTCTGGCGGCCAGCAACAGCGTATTGGATTTGTCAGAGCTTTAGCTGCGGACCCGTCTATCTTGTTAATGGATGAACCCTTCAGTGCATTAGACCCTATCAGTAGAGAGCAACTTCAAGATGAATTGATTTCCTTACAACAGAAAATCAAAAAGACCATTGTGTTCGTTACGCACGATATGGATGAAGCGCTGAAAGTAGCAGATTGCATCATCCTGATGCGCAACGGGAAAATTGAACAGATAGGGACACCTGAAGAAATTATCCAAAAACCCGCTAACGAATTCGTTACACAATTCATTGGTGCTGAACGACTGCAAAAAAACCGTTCTTGGCTGGATCAACCATTGCATACCCTTCCACTCGATTACAAAAAAGAGCTTGACCCTGCGATTCGTTCTTTCCGTATCAGTAACACAGCAACTGTTCGAGAAGCGATTCAACAATTTGAGAAACATCAAGTGAGTCATTTGATGGTCGCAAGCGGGAATGAATTGGTCGGTTTTATTGATCACTTCACACTTTTACAAAGTGCGACGAATCTGGAGGTGGGTGCATGAGTGCATGGATGGAGTTCTGGGATACTGTTCAGTCCCGTAGTGATTTAATTTGGGAGTCGTTCGTCCAACATATGTACCTGTCTTTTGTAGCGTTATTTATAGGACTACTGATTGCATTACCTCTAGGTATTCTTGTGGCTCGTTACCAACGATTTGCGGAACCTGTCATCGGGGTTACTGCAGTCTTTCAAACGATACCGAGTCTTGCACTGTTTGGATTTCTCGTCCCTCTAATCGGGATCGGTTCTACAACGGCTTTAATTGCTTTAACAATCTATGCCCTACTGCCGATAGTCCGCAATACATACACCGGTATCACAGGAATCGATTCTTCCATCATTGAGGCCGGAACCGGTATGGGAATGACCAAAGGAGATATTCTGTGGCGCATACAAATGCCACTCGCTCTGCCATTCATCATGGCAGGTATTCGTACGGCTACTGTATTAACGGTTGGTATTGCTACACTCGGAACATTTGTAGGTGCCGGTGGTCTTGGAGACGTGATTTATCGAGGCCTTCAATCTTACAACAACTCATTGGTACTAGCAGGAGCTCTTCCTGTTGCCTTTATAGCATTATTCTTTGACTTCACACTCAAGTGGGTCGAAAAGCGTAGTACCCCAAAAGGGATGAACCGATAACAAGGAGGAAATGACAATGAAGACATGGAAAAAGGGAATGTTTGTGACGATGAGTGCTTCAGCACTGATTCTCGCAGCGTGTGGAAATGATTCAACTGGAGGCGAAGGTGGCGACAACGAAATCGTCATCGGAGGAAAGCCATGGACCGAGCAGTTCATCTTACCTCAGATTATTGGACAATATTTAGAAGCAAATTCAGATTACGACATCAAGTACCAAGAAGGACTTGGTGAAGTAGCGATTTTAACTCCTGCAATTGAAAAAGGCGATATCGATATCTACGTCGAGTACACGGGTACCGGCCTGAAAGACGTTTTGAAACTTGAGTCTGAAGTGGGAGAAAGTTCAGAAGACGTCTTCAACCGAGTTAAAGAAGGCTATGAAGAAGAATTCGAAGTAACCTGGTTAGAACCACTTGGCTTTGAAAACACCTATACACTTGCTTATACAGAAGACAGTGGGATTTCTGCTGAAACTTATAGCGACTTAGCCGAGCTATCTAAATCCCAAGATATGATTTTTGGTGCCCCTCATTCGTTCTACGAACGTGTAGGAGATGGGTATGATGATTTAAGCGAAACGTATGGTTTTGAATTCTCTTCTACGGAGAGCTTAGATCCAAACATTATGTACGAAGCGTTGAAAAATGGCGACGTGGATGTCATTCCAGCCTTCACAACAGATGGCCGTATTGAACGTTTCAACTTGCAGATGACGGAAGACGATAAAGGATTCTTCCCGAAATACGACGCTGCTCCAATCGTTCGTATGGAAACCCTTGAGCAGTTCCCAGATTTAGAAGAACTGATCAACGGCTTAGCAGGCATGATTTCTGAAGAAGAAATGATCGCGATGAATGCTCGTGTAGATATTGACGGAGATAAAGCTGAAGATGTAGCACGTGATTTCTTGATTGAAAAAGGATTAATCGAAGAGTAGAAAAAAACTCGATTCCATTCGCTGGAATCGAGTTTTTTTGTTTTAGGACGAGCCTGTTTCACATCTAAGAGTAATCGAGTTGCACAGGCTAGAAGCACACTCAAAAATCGGACGCACCCTATGAAGCACAAAACGCCTCACAGGGCACGCCCGATTCCCGAGGAGCTTCTGGGCAAGCCTGTTCCACATCTAAAGTAATCGAGTTGCAGGCGTTAGAAATACACGCAAAAACCATTCACCCCAACCGAGGCAAAGAACGCCTCACTTGGTGCGCCTGGCTTTCGCGAGATTTCTGACCAAACGCCTTTCACATCTAAAAGTTAGAAAAACATACCCGCAATAGAAGCGCTTAGTAGCGAAGCGAGTGTACCTGCTGCTACGGCACGAATACCAAGACGAGCGATATCCGGGCGGCGGTTTGGTGCAAGGGCTCCAAGTCCACCTAGTAAGATTGCCATCGAGCTCAAGTTGGCAAATCCACAAAGTGCAAAGCTGACAATTAAGACAGTCTTAGGTGACAGGTTTGCAATTTCTGGTGCGAACGAAGAGTATGCGACAAACTCATTCAATACTAATTTCTGGCCGATGTAAGAACCCGCTTGAACAGCCTCTACCCATGGCACTCCAATTGCAAATGCAAGTGGTGAGAAGATATATCCAAGAATCAATTCAAGAGAAAGGTTCGGTGCTCCTACAAGACCTCCGAAGAATCCAAGAATTCCGTTGATCAATGCAATCAAAGCGATAAAAGCAATCAACATAGCTCCAACGTTCAAGGCTAGACGGAGACCGTCACTAGCTCCATTGGCTGCAGCATCAATGACGTTTACTGAGTTTGTGTCTTTTTCCATCTCAAAGTTGGAATCATCCACTTCTTCTGTTTCTGGCATCATCATTTTTGCCATGACCAGACCAGCTGGTGCAGCCATAAAGCTCGCTGCTAATAAGTATTCTAATGGAACACCTAGTAACGCATATCCGACAAGAACGGAACCTGCAACAGAGGCTAGTCCCCCTGTCATGACAGCAAACAATTCTGATTGTGTCATTTTCGCGATAAACGGACGAACTACTAATGGTGCTTCTGTCTGCCCTACGAAGATGTTCGCTGCAGCTGAAACGGATTCCGCTTTACTTGTACCTAGCAACTTAGCTAGCCCACCACCAATAAATTTAATGATGATCTGCATAATTCCTAAGTAGTAAAGAACCGAAATTAAAGAAGAGAAGAAAATAATGATCACGAGTACTTGGAATGCGAAGACGAATCCAACACCGTTTTCAGCATCTCCAAGAGGACCAAATACAAAGGCAATCCCTTCGTTTGCGTAGCTGATCATGTTTTGGACCGCGTTCGTTAGCCATAACAGACCATCACGACCCACTTCCCATTTCAATACGATAAAAGCAAAAAGAACTTGAATCGCTAAACCACCAATGATTGTACGTGGTTTAATAGATTTCTTTGCCGAAGACAATAAAAATGCAATTCCAAGGACGACAACAATACCTGCAAGACCCCAGAGAATATTCAACATGTGCACCTTCTTTTCGTTTAGTGTGCAAGATCGCGAAAACGCTTTCTTACATGATTCACCCCTTGAAGATGTCTGACGACAGACAACTATCGGCATCTTATCAAATTTCTCATCAAAAGTAAATGAAAAACGCTCTCATTAGCCGATTTCTATCTATTGTCTTATTTTCACATGTTCCTTATCTTTTTGCCATTAATAAGTACACGAAGTACGGCGCTCCAATGAGAGCAACGATTACGCCTGCTGGGATGTTGCCACTGTCCAGTACTGTTCGGCCGATCGTATCGGCTATCAGTAAAAAGAGTCCTCCAATCAATAGGCTAATCGGCAGGAACAACTGATGCCGTGGACCTACAAGCTGTCGTGCAATGTGCGGCGCCATGAGTCCTACAAACGAGATTCCACCTGTCACGGATACGGCAGAAGCAGCTAAAGCGACTGCGATGACGCTCAACGTCATCCTCTCCCGCTCAATTGGTAATCCAAGGCCTATTGCCACTTGTTCGCCTAGCCCTAGTATGTTCAGTCTGTATGCTTTCATGAGAGCGATTGGCACCAATAACACGATCCAAGGCAGTAACGCTAAAATAAATGGCCAGTCCGTCCCCCAGATATCCCCTGCCAACCACCGAGCGATAAAATCGACTTTTTCTCTGTCCGCTGAAGAGATCAACAACACCATCATTCCCGAAAGAGCCATTGAAAATCCCACACCGACCAGTACGAGACGGACGGGTTGCACACCAAGAATCCGGTCGTAAGAAAAGAAATAAATTGCTGCAGCTGTTAGGAAAGCTCCTAAGAAGGCAATAACAGGTAACGCATATGCAAATGCCCCGGCTTCAAGTGGCATGTATAAGAAGTAAATAGCTACCGCCACTCCAGCCCCTGAGTTAATTCCGATGATTCCAGGGTCCGCCAGATCATTCCGGGTGATTCCCTGTAGCAATGCTCCCGACAATGCTAACGCCATCCCTGCAAGCAACGTGACTAAAATACGAGGCAGACGAATATCAAAGAACACAAATTGCTCTTTGAAAGTTCCTTCTCCTGCGAGCACAGCTCCGATTCGGTTATAAGAAACGGCCGCATCGCCAAGACCCAGACTTACAAAAATCGTAGTCAAAATCGCAAGTGAAAACCCTGCAAGCAGCCACTTCTGACGCTTACGTGCTTTTGTATCCATCATCTGAACGCACCTCCGCTTCTTCGCACTAAGAATAAGAAGAATGGAAGTCCGAGAATCGCTACGACTGAAGCGACTGGTGTTTCATACGGAGCATTGATGGTCCTAGCGACTGTATCTGCGAACAGCATAAACATGGCACCGACTATCAACGACATTGGCAAAACAAAACGGTAGTCTGTTCCCACAAGAGGACGCACTAAATGTGGAACCATCAATCCAAAGAAAGCCAAGTTTCCGACTAGAGCCACAGAGGCACCTGTCAGCATGACAACCAATACAAACATCACAATCTTTACTTGAAGCGTCTTTTGACCAAGCCCTACGGCTACTTCTTCACTGAGGCTTAGTATCGTCAAATGACGCGCGTACAGAATCGCCACGAGGCCACCTATGACAACGAACGGAACCATAATCCCTACTTGAGTCCACGTCGTCCCAATCATCCCTCCTGCGGTCCACATCGAGACTTGTTGAGACAGTTTGAAGTAAATTCCGACGCCTTCTGCAATGGCATACAGGAACGCAGAAATTGCCGCACCTGCAAGAACAATTCGAATGGTCGAGAATCCTTCTGGGTGAAACGAACTCAATCCAAAGACGAGAGCCGCACCTACAGCTGCTCCGATAAAGCATGCAACCATCACACCAATGTACGGAAGCGATGGAAAGGCTGCCAGACCAATAGCAAGCGCAGCATTAGCTCCTGCTGTCAATCCGAGAAGACCAGGATCTGCGAGCGGGTTTCTAGTCATCCCTTGAATGATAGCGCCAGAAACACCAAGAGCCGCGCCAACAAGGGCAGCGGCTACTTCGCGTGGTATTCGGATTTCTTGTAGGATGACGGAGGCTCCGGTTGCTTCCCCGATGCCAAACGCCGCCAATACGTCTTGGATTGAAGTGTTCGCTGCCCCTACCACGACCGCCAGCACAAATGCGCCCATGAGGACCACGAGGCTGATGATTAATTTATATCGAAACGGGTAGTTTTGTAGCTTCCACTTCCACATATTACTCTCCTAAAAATCCGTCTTTAAATGTATCTAGTTGGAAATCTAAAGTGATTGGGTCATTGAAGTAGAACGCTGCTGCATCTACAGTAAGCAATTTCCCGTCTTTTACAGCTGGAATATTTTTAAATGTTTCTGTTTCTGCGAATGAATTGTCTGCATCCCCGTGACGGCTCCAGACGATGAAATCTGCTGCATATTCAGGAAGGACTTCTGAAGACAATGCGTAGTATCCGTCTTTTAATGCCATCTCTTTTACTTTATCCGTCATGCCTAGACCCATTGCCTGGTACAAGATTTCCGTTCCACGTCCCCAGTTGTCGCCAAAGACATACAATTGTTTTTCAAAGCTTTCAATTACAGAAACGGTTACATCTTCTCCGTGCTCCGCTTTGATATCTTGTCCAATTTGTTCGGCACGTGCATTGAAGTCATCGACCCAAGCTTGCGCTTCTTCTTCTTTGTTTAAAAGCTTACCAATTTCAATGTGTTGCGTTAAGTAGTCTACTTTCCCATACGTATATGTGACAACAGGAGCGATTTCACTTAACTTGTCTACGTTCTTCATATCCGACAGACCAATAATCAAGTCTGGGTCTAATTCAATGATTTTCTCAAGATCTTCGTCTGTTACGACTTCCACATCAGCAAGCTCTTCTTGGAAGTTTGGGTTGTCTTTTGCCCAAGCGTCTACTCCGACTAACGGGACATCTAGTGACATCACGTTCCCTGCAAATGTAGCTAAAACGACTACGCGCTCAGGGTTTGCAGGCACTTCAACTGGACCGTTTTCTGATTCATATGTAATCGTCCCTGCTTCTTCTGTATCTGCCTCGTCAGCAGAGCCTTCCGTTGCTTCGTTATCTGAGCCACAAGCCGCTAAAAATAGAACTGTAGCTAGTACAAGTAAAAATGCATAAATCTTTTTCATGTTAGTTGTCTCCTCTGATCAAGTTGTAGGTGATACAAATGGGTTTTTGAGTACGAGGATCGGTTCCTATCTCCGCATCGATGTTGAACAGTTCTCGGAGGACTGGCTTCTGAATGACTTCTTCCGCCGTTCCTGCCGTTTTGATTTGACCAAACTTCATGCCGATGATGTAATCAGCAAACCGGGCGGCATGATTCAAATCATGAAGCACCATGACAATGGTGCGTTTTTCTTCTTCATTGAGCTTTTGCAAGAGCTCCAAAATCTCGAGCTGGTGCGCCATATCGAGGTATGTCGTCGGCTCATCGAGAAAAATCATATCCGTTTCTTGAGCGAGTGCCATGGCGATCCAGACTCGTTGGCGTTGCCCGCCAGACAAGGAATCCACCGGATGGGATTCAAAAAACTTGGTTCCCGTCACTTCCAGTGCCCAATCAATGATTTCGAAGTCACGCTTAGAGAGTTTGCCGAACCGCGACTGGTGCGGGAATCTCCCGTAAGAAACCAGTTCTTTCACCGTCAATGCTCCGGCACTATCTGGTGTCTGAGGCAATACAGCAATCTTACGAGCGAGCGATTTCGTGTCTTCCTTCGCAATCAACTCACCGTCTAAAACGACAGATCCTTGCTGATGAGGAATGATTCGTGTCATGGCTTTTAACAGCGTCGACTTTCCACAACCGTTTGAACCAATAATGACAGTCACTTTCTCATCCGGAATTTCCACGGACAAGTTATCAACGATGGTACGGTCCCCATATTTAATTTGAAGATCTTGTGCATGTAGTCGGACCACGAGTCACACTCCTGTTGATAAAGATTCTCAATTTCATTTACAAACTTACTTTAATACGCTACAATCGACATGTCAACTAATAAATGATAACTTTTCTCATTTGAATGGAGCGAATGCTATGAGAGATGTATTTGATATAACAATCATTGGAGCAGGACCTGCAGGCCTTTATTCTGCCTTCTATAGCGGTTTGCGAGGAATGAAAACGAAATTACTAGATGCCCAAGATGTACTAGGAGGCAAACTGAATGTGTATATGGAGAAGATGGTATGGGATGTTGGAGGACAACCGCCTCTTCCAGCTGCCAAGCTGATTGAGCAATTGATCACGCAAGCAAAGACGTTTGATCCAACGATCTGTCTCGGCACGAAAGTGACCCGACTTGAGCGACTAGAAGATGATTCCTTTGCGATTCATACGGATAGTGGTGAGATTCATTACTCAAAAACGGTGATTCTTGCTTTAGGAAGTGGAATTTTAAAGCCGCAGAAGTTAGCTATTGAAGGGGCAGACCGTTTTGAAGTATCCAATCTGCATTATGTGGTGAAATCATTAGGTCAGTTCAAGGATCGCCATGTGGTGATTTCAGGTGGTGGAAACGCCGCTATCGACTGGGCCAACGAACTATCTCCAATAGCCGCGTCCGTGACAGTGGTCTATCGTAAAGAAGCGTTCACAGGGGCACACGAAGCTCAAATCGAGCAGTTGATGACAAGCGGTGCCACGTGCTTGTTCAATACTACGATTTCTAAGTTAGTCGCTGACTCTCAAGGCGAAACGATAGATTGTGTGGAAGTCAAAGACGAAGTGACAGGAGAAGTTACATCGCTACAAGTCGATGAAGTCATCATCAATCATGGGTATGAAATTGACGCGGAACTCCTCCAAAACAGTTCGTTCGATTTCGAGTTGGATGAATACTCACGTGTCATCGGTTCGGATTCAAGCGAAACGTCGGTACCAGGTATTTATGCAGCGGGCGACATCCTAATCCACAGCAGCAAAGTCAATCTCATTGCAGGCTGTTTCCATGATGCCGCCAACGCTGTGAACCGAGCGAAGCTTTACATCGAACCAACGGCTGAAAAAGTGGCCATGGTCTCCTCGCACAATGATGTCTTTAAAGAACGCAACAAAGAACTGCAGCATTCGCTCTGATCAAATGGCGATGCGTCTTTTTCTACGAATACGCCAAATGAAAAAGACCGCAACGATTACGAGGATCAATGCTACAATCGGGACAAACAAAGAAAGAACCGATACGGTGACGGCTGTCACATCTTCCGCTACAGATAGCGCGGGATTTGCGATTCCAGCGGTCGTCGCCGTACTGGCAACACGCGCTGTCCCACTCGCCGCATTCGTCAGGGTGGCCGCTCCGCCCCCTGCAATAATGGCGATTGCCCATGTTAGTAGAGGACTCCCCTCTGTCAGAAACGAGGCTGTGAGTAAAACTCCTGCGATAGCTGCAGCCGGAGCTGCTAGCACAGATAAGAAGTTGTCGATGACTGGAAGATAGTACGCACCTACTTCGACTAGTGTGGCAACTCCAAATGCAATAAGCGCCGGCAATGTACCCATCCAGTCAAAGGTCGATGACAGTTCGACCCAATCGAGATACGACGCGAGACTTGCTATGAAGAGTGGTGTGAAAACTCGAAATCCCGCCGCTGCACTAAGTCCTATTCCAATCAACCCAGCCATGAACCATTCCATAATCCTACCTCCTCATCCATACTCTTTTTGAAACTGTTTTTTTCGCTTAATATAATCTTTATCCGCCCGGAGCTGATCCCAGTATTCTTTAAAAATAGCTGCAGATTCTGCTTTTTCGTCATTGATTTGACGCTCTTTGATAGAACCGTCTTCATTGTATTTGCGCCCACCTTTATAGTTCGCGTAGCGACGCGCACGCGTGTATCCCATCTGTATGAATTTCCTCGCCATATCCATCCCAACAAAGTCATCCCTTTCCCGGTACTCTTCAAATAGCTCCATGATCTTTTCAGCCGATTCTTTTGCGATATCTGGTGTCTTAAAACGCCAGTATGGCAAGATTTCGGATTTATAAGGTTCTACTAGTAATACGCCTTGCTCCCCTCTACCGACGCGGTAAAGCTCAGGCTGCTTTCGAAAGTCGATTTTCTCAAAATCCAAGTCGTAATCAAAGGGCATGTGTCTTGCTCCTCTCAAAAGGTCTTTCCTATCCTCTACCCTAAACATACCCATAAAAAAACCACAACCCGCTACCAGGTTGTGGCTCCAAACAATTAGCTCCCCATCTTGCGACGAGTCGTATTCACTTTCTTACCAGACTGCTGAGACTGAAGCTTCTTACCGCCCGCATCTCCAGCATGACTCGCTTGACCTTGCTGTTGTTTGTTTTTCTTTGCTTCAAGCTGTGCAGCGACAGCTTCTTTTAGTGACATTTTCTTTGGTTGTTCTGACATTGTGTCATCCCCTTCCGTTCCTGTAGTCTGAACGTATCACGGGCGACGGTCTCTGTCAAAGTTATTCCGCAAGATCTAAAGAAATATATTTGATTTCTAAGAACTCATCCATCCCGTGGTGGCCACCTTCTCGGCCGATCCCACTTTGTTTGAAACCTCCGAATGGCGCTTGTGGTGATGATGGAAGACCATCGTTCAAACCGACAATCCCGTACTCCAAGTTCTCAGCGATATAGATCCCCGTGTTAATCGAAGATGTATAAACATAAGCAGCTAAACCGAAGTCTGTGTCGTTCGCACGTTCAATGGCTTCGTCTACAGTTTTGAATGTCGTGATCGGTAAAAGCGGACCGAATGTCTCTTCGTTCATACAAAGCATGTCATCCGTTGCTCCCGATAAGACAGTTGGCTCGTAAAAGAGACCTTCTTTCTTCTCACCACCGGTCAGTACTTTCGCACCTTTGTCTTTTGCATCTTGCACGTGTTTTTCTACTTTCTTTACAGCGTCCTCGTTGATCAATGGACCAATGTTGACACCTTCTTCTAACCCGTTCCCGACCTTCAGCTGCTTCGACTTTTCAGCAAGCGCCTCCGCGAACTTGTCCGCAATCTTTTCATGTACATAAACGCGGTTGATACAGACGCACGTTTGACCAGCGTTTCGGTATTTTGCGCTCATCACATGTTCAACAGCTTTATCGAAGTTGGCGTCGTCCATAACGATAGATGGTGCATGCCCACCAAGCTCTAGAGAGATCTTCTTCACTGTGTCCGCGGAACCTTTCATCAGTTCTTTCCCGACTTCTGTAGAGCCCGTGAACGTCAATTTGCGGACGCGCATATCTTGCATCCACTCTTGTCCAATCGCTTTCGAGTCCCCTGTTACAATGTTGACGACTCCGTCTGGAATACCTGCTTCTTTAGCAAGTTGGACCATGCGAATTGCTGTGAGTGGTGTTAAGTTCGCAGGCTTGATGACTACTGTACATCCACTAGCGATAGCTGGACCTACTTTTCGAGTGATCATCGCTGCTGGGAAGTTCCAAGGAGTGATGACTGCGACGACACCAACTGGTTGTTTGTGTACAAAGATGCGCTTGTTCGCTGTTGTTGCAGGAATCGTCTCTCCGTAAATACGTTTTCCTTCCTCTGCGTACCACTTAAAGAAGCCATTTGCATACTTGACTTCACCTTTTGCTTCTTCAAACGGTTTCCCTTGCTCGCGAGTCATTAATTCGGCGATTTCATCTGTATGTTCATCCATCAACTTAGCCCATGCAGCAAGCTTTTCTGTGCGCTCATAAGCAGACAGTTTTGACCAAGTTTTAAACGCCTCAAAAGCGGCATCCGTTGCCTGACGAGCTTCTGTTTGGCCCCCTTTAGGAACGGTTCCGACAACTTCACCTGTTGCAGGATTTGTCACCTCTGCTTGCTCCAAATCTTTTCCTGTTTCTTGTCCATTTATGATTAATGAATAGTTCATTTTTCCACTCCTTTATTCATGTTGGTTCTGTAAGTTTACCACTGTAAGCAGCTGTATAAACTTTTCGAATGTCGTCTTCAAGGAGTGGCAATGGACTGCGAGCAAGAATCCGCTTCTGTTTCACACCATCTTGCGTTAAGGATTCGATTGCTGATTCTGGAATATCAAACTCTTTTAAGGTATGAGGAATTCCTACATCTTTAACCAGTCGAACAAGTTCGTCTACACAGGCATAAGAGGCTTCCTCATCACTCATTAGGGATGCATTGCCACCAAGCGCTTCGTATATATCTCTCATACGTGTCACGGTAGATTTGCGAATATAGTTCATCACATAAGGAAGAAGCACCGCATTGGATTCTCCATGCGGGATATGAAACTGTCCGCCGAGTGGATAGGCGAGCGCATGAACGCCAGCTACTCCCGCATTAAAGAACGCCAGTCCAGCGATGTAACTGCCATGGCTCATTGCAGTTCTAGCTTCTCGGTCTTGCCCGTCATGAACTGCTGTCCGAATCGCACGACTCATCATGCGGATGGCATGAAGAGCTAATGCATCCGAAGTCGGAGAGGCATTGACTGAAACGTAGGCTTCGATTGCATGCGTCAAAGCATCTACTCCTGTTGCTGCTGTTACTCGAGGTGGCACCGTCACGGTTAGAGCGGGATCTACTATGGCCACATCTGCAATTAGCGCGGGATGCGCCACTACATCTTTTGAAGATTCTAAAGACAATACAGAAATATTGGTTACTTCAGAACCTGTTCCTGCAGTAGTAGGAATTAGGATTTTAGGAAGGCCCTTCTGTTGAATTGTCCGTGTTGCCGTTAAGTTCATATACTCTGACACGTTTCCTTCATTCTTAGCTAGAACCGCGGCTAACTTCGCAAGGTCTAAAGCACTTCCCCCTCCAAACCCGATAACTAAATCAAAATCTCCTTCACGTGTAAAGGCTACCAATCGTTCTCCCAATTCTAGAGGCGGTTCTGGCTCTACATCGGTCGAGACAACGACTTCAAACCCGTTATCATGAAGTGGGTCCGTGACCTGTTTCGTCAATCCCAGTTTGTCCAACATGGGGTCCGTAAGAACTAAAATCTTTTTTGGCGAAAACGTTTCAACTTGTGGAATCAACTCTTTCAGAGCTCCCCATCCTGTGAAACTGAGAGGAGCAAATACCAATTGAGAATAACTCATCCTATCTCTCCTTACTCGTAGTAGCCTTCTGTCGATTTTCTAAAATTAGCAAACTGATTGGCATCATGTCCAAACCAGACTTGAGAGTTCGTCTCTTTTGCCAACTTCCGAATACGCTCTACCGTTGCGTTATATCCTACTGAGTCATATAGAATTCCAGGTGGTTTCACTGGAGGACCGAAACTTTCAGCTGTATAAATAGCGTCAGATGCCAAGATGATACCACCTGTTTCCGGCATATCAATTCGTAGACCGAGCATTCCCCAAGCATGTCCACTACCAAAATTCAAAACTTCTACACCAGGGAGAAGCTGTAACCGGTCTTCATTCCGTTTAATCGTATTCCATTGCAAATTGTTTTTGATCCAAGCATCAATATCTCCCCACACATATGCTCCTTCTTTTTGATTGCGCGCGTAAGTTTGAAGAGTGCCATTGAATTCGTCTTCGTGAACAATGATTTGTGCATTTGTGAATAATTCTAGACATCCTGCATGATCAAGATGCAGATGGGAGGCTACAACATACTTGATATCTTTCGGGTGGACGCCAAGCTCTCCTAGTCGGTTGTGTAAATAGCAAGCTTCAGGCATATCAATCGGAAACATTTGTTGCGTCGCTTGACCCCAACGGCCTTCTGGTCCCATTGAATTGGGATTGCACGCTGTATCAAAAAGGATTTTTCCTTCTGGATGATCAATTAGTACAGTGTAAACAGGAAATTCAACAAATTCTGTTGGAGCATTTGGATTCGTAAGTGTAGCAGGATTGTGCATGGCAATCATCCAGTTCTTGTCCATACGCATCCGTCCGTTATCCATCACATACAACTTTTTTTGCGGTTGAATAATATGAGTCACTCTAATTTCCTCCTTTTTATCCCGTGAAAGAAGCAACGTCGTCTCCTGATTCGTTTTGCCTGAAGCCTCACCCCCTTTGAATGGTTACGTATTCATTTTTTCGAAAGCGATTTCATTTTCATCCATCGCCAAACTAGATCGAGGCAGTCGTACCTCTTGGAATCAAGTGAACGGGTATTGTTTTTTGAATCCACTTTTCACTTGGAGATTCCATTATAGAAAATAATATCTCCACCCCAACTTGCCCTAAATTTTTTGGGTAGGTAGCGCCAATCGTCGTTAAATTAAATGAAGAATGGCCACTCCATGTGACATTATCAATCCCTAATACACTGATATCTTCAGGCACTCGGTATCCCATAGATTTCAGGACATCTAACACATATATAGCAATGGAATCGGTTGCAGCAAAAATAGCTGTAGGTTTTTCCTTCTCTTTAAGCAATCGAATCATCTGTTTGTGAATATGTTGTGGACTTGTATCTGTCACGACGGTCCAAGAAGGTTTGGTTACGTATCCATTTTCATTCATTACTTCTCGAAAACCGGCATATCGACCGGCAAATGTACTCATTGTTTGTGGCCCTCCGACCCAAGCAATATGGCGGTGACCAAGATCTAGTAAATGCCGAGCTCCAAGTCTTCCTGCATGTACATTATCAATTTCAACAAAATGGCTCGGCTCCACAGGTTTCCGGTTAAAGAAAACAAACGGAACTCCGAATCGAGATAACTTTGAAAAGATGGGGTCCTCCAAATAAATAGAAGATAAAATCATACCGTCTACTTTAGACTTAGCTAAACTTTCAAAAACACTTTCATTGCTCCCTAAATCTTCAAAATGTACGGTGACTTGATAGCCTTGCAACCGCGCAAATTGAATGATAGCTGTGACAGAGTCCGCAAAAAATGGATTATGTAAAGGTCCGGACACTAGAGCGATAGACCGAGTAGAGTTGCTGACTAATGACCGAGCAATTGCATTTGGATGATAATTCAAGGTCTCGATGGCGTCCAACACACGTTGACGCGTCTTCTCTTTTACAGTCTCCGGTGCATTTAACACTCGAGACACGGTAGTTTGAGAGACACCTGCAAATTTTGCTACGTCTTTTGATGAGACCATGAGTTTCTCCTCCAGTAAGTACTGTCATCATAAATGATAGAAAGACTAAATGTCAAGAATAGTCTGACATTTTAGGTTTCCGTCTCATTTGTTGCAACAAGAATAAGAATACGCCAGCTAAGACGAGGACGCCCCCGACTAACTGCCATCCAGTTAAGCGTTCGCCTAACAGCCAAACAGCAAGCAATGTCGCACCGACCGGTTCTCCGAGTATACTCATCGAGATGGTCGTCGCATTGACGTATTTCAATAACCAATTGTTGATCATATGTGAAATCGTTGGGACTACAGCAAGAAGAACAAAGATTCCCCAGTCCTGCCCACTGTATCCAGTAAACGAAACACCAGCAATCAAGTTATAGAGAACTAGTGCGATTCCAGCAAAGCCGAATACAGAAAAACTATAGATCCAGTGCGAGACCTTTTTCACCGCGCTCTGTCCGATCAGCAAGTATCCAACTACAGCAATAACACTTAAAAAGGACAACACATCGCCTAGAATGGCCGCTGCGCTTAGACCAAAATCTCCCCAGCCGATCATCACAGCGCCAACGACCGCCACTCCCATTGTAACGAGAGCTGCACGCGTTGTTCGCTCGCGAAAGACAAGAAAGCCTCCGATAAGCGAAACAATCGGCTGAAGCGCCAAGATAATGGTGGAACTCGCTACTGTTGTGAGTTTCAATGAACCAAACCATAGCGCAAAATGAAGAGCTAAAAAGACACCAGAGAAAGCGAGAAGACGCCACTCACGCGAAGTGACATGTTTGAACTCATCCCTACGTATCCAAACAATCGGCAGTAAAAATAAAGTCGCGAGCAGCATCCGGTACATACTAAGTACCGTAGCCGGAGCATCTGACCATTTCACAAAAATCGCTGCAAACGAGATGGCCACGATGGATATAAATAAAGGAAAAATAATCTTAGGTGAGGATTCTTGAGCCACTTCATGACACGTCCTAACTGAATAAAATAGTTGAAATATAGATTACACATGTGACGGTTAGAGCACTGATGACAGTTGAAAACAGTACAGTTTGAGCTGCTGTATCCGCATCCACATCGTATTCAAGCGCGAGACTTGCACTGTTGCGAGATGTTGGAAACGCGCTAGCAATAAGTAGTGACTGGGCGATGATTCCCTCTAACCCTAGTAGCAAGATCAAGCCAAATGCTACAGCAGGTCCCATTACTAAACGGAAAAAACTGCTGAGGAACACCGTTTTATTGAGCACCGACTTGACTTCGATGGTAGAAAGCTGTGCTCCTAACGTAATTAATGCCACCGCGACAAATCCATCCGCCACATAGTCAATTGGAATGCGAATCGGAGCTGGTATCGGAACATGCAACAGATTGAGCAGTGCACCTAAAACAAGCGCGACGACGATAGGCATACGAATAACTTCTTTGACGATAGCCCAACCGGATTTTGTTGTAGAAATTAAATTGAACAAACCATATGTATACGTCGTGATATTTTGAAAGATGACCATGATGACTTGAATAGCGACCCCTACCGGATTGGCTGCATACAATAGTTGCGCAACCGGTAAGCCGTAGTTTCCTGAGTTGATCAACACGATACTGTTTTTAAACACCGCCGCTTCTGCTCGAGGCAGGCCTAACCATTTCGCACCGAGTGTGCCAAGTAACATTTGCGATAGAATAAATAGAACAATAAACCCCATGACTTGGGTCAATACAGGTAAGGAAATCACAGTTTCATAAAGATTGATAAAGACCGCCGCCGGCATAAAACAATAGGTGACGAGCTGGGATAGAGCTTTGACCCGAAATGCGAATTTCTTTTGAAGAACGGCTCCAAGTCCTAGTAAGACTAGTATTGGAACGATAATTTGAAAGAATAACAACGAAAAATAAGTCACGAACCGCATCCCCCCTCGCCTTTAGTCTAGACCTCTTTTTGAATTCTGCCAACATTCTTTTTTCGTGAAACGAAGTGTTAGAGGTCGCTATTTCTTCTATCTGTCCGTATAATAGTTTAGTACTGAAATAGAAAGTGAGACCCCAAATGACAAAAGACCAACGAAAAAAATTAGCTATCTTAATGTTGAACATGTTCATTGCTGTCGGAAGCTTCGGTTTGATCCTTCCGATTTTACCTGAATATTTACGAGAACTAGGACAAGGCGGGACAGCAGCCGGGATGATCATCGCTTTGTTTGCCGGAGCTCAACTCATCTTCTCTCCTATTGGAGGCCGCTGGACGGACCAATACGGTCGCCGCAAGATGATCATACTCGGGCTATTCGGCCTTGGCTTTTCCATGTTGCTATTTTACCTAGCACCTAACATCTTCTTCGTCTACATCTCGCGCTTTATTGGAGGCGTCGGTGCCGCATTCTGTATCCCGGCAATCTTTGCGTATGTTGCGGATATCACAACGATGGATCAACGTGCGAAAGGGAACAGTTTCATCTCTGCCTCTATGTCACTAGGTATTGTCGTAGGACCTGGAATCGGTGGATTCTTAGCAGAATACGGAACGAAGACCCCGCTACTCGTCTCGGCTATCGTCGGATTATTAGCTGTAGTCATTTCCTATTTCACACTGCAAGAGAGCCGACCTGAAGGAGACGTCATGACTCGTCCTCAATCTTCTTTACTCGATGATGTTATGCAGTCCCCGAAAAAGCCGTACTTCATTCCATTGATCATCATTATGGTCATGAGCTTTGGATTGATTGCCTATGAGACTGTACTCGGGCTTTACGTCGATGCCGCTTTCGGTGCGACAGCACAAGAAATCGCTTGGATGATTACAGCTACTGGAGCAGTCAGTGTCGTCATTCAATTATTTGTAGTAGATTACTTGGTCCGTCGATTTGGAGAGCCCGCCCTACTAATCGTATTTTTAGCTGTTGCCGCTCTTGGATTCTTCCTATCCTTGATTGCTACTAGTTACGCGATGTTCTTCGGCATCACACTCTTAGTATTCTTAGCGACTTCCCTGCTTCGTCCTGTATTGACGACCATGATTTCGAAAATGGCCGGCAAAGAACAAGGCCTCGCAATGGGACTCAACAACTCTTACATGAGTATCGGAAACATCTTAGGCCCGTTACTCGCTGGTGCGATATATGATGTCGATATGAAGTATCCGTTCATGCTTGGCCTAGTTGTCCTGATTGCTACGCTTTTCCTTTCAATTAACTGGAGACTAAAAGCAAAAGCTACTATGTAAACTGAAAACATCCTCTCGGCAATTAGCTGAGAGGATGTTTTTTGATTTATTTTGAAAGAGCAACAAGCGCTTCTGCCATGACAGCTACCCCGTTGACACAGTCTGCAAGTTTCGTCCATTCATCTGGAGAATGGCTTTTGCCTTTATGGCTAGGTACAAAAACCATTCCTGATGGAACATATTTGCCCATGATCATAGCGTCGTGACCTGCTCCGCTGACAAGAGGCATTGTCGACAAGCCACAAGCCCCAGCTGCATCTCGGATGACTTGTTGAATCTCTTCTGGAATCAAGACAGGCGGTATCTGGACGTCTTGCTCGATAGTCACTTCTAGACCTCTTGCCTTTGCAATTCGTTCAGCTGCGTCATAGATTCGTCCAAGTAAATTAGCTCGTGTGTCTTCGTAAATATCTCGCACATCCACTGTCACTTGCGTTTCTCCCGCAATCACATTGGAACCATTCGGAAAGACGTGTAATTTCCCTACAGTTGCGACTGCTGTTCCATTGATCTGTCGAGGCAATTTCTCAACTTCTAAAATAAGTTCTGCCGCAGCAGGAACTGTATCTTTTCTGGCGTCCATCGGCGTATTCCCTGCATGGTCTGTGTTTCCTTTATAGGTAGCCGTCAACCACGCTGGACCTGCAATTCCTTCGACTACTCCGATGTTCGTTCCCGTCTCTTCTAGTTTCACGCCTTGTTCGATGTGAAGCTCTAAAAATGCATGAATCTCATCCGCTTGACGAGTATGCACTTGTACATCTTCAGGAGTGAAGCCCATTTCGCGCATGGCATCTACAAGCCCAACCCCCGCATCATCCTGAAAGCGCAGAAGATCCTCGTAGCTGACTTCTCCCATCAAGACACGGCTCCCGAAAATCCCATTTCGAAAACGCGCTCCTTCCTCATCAACAAACACCACAACTTCAATCCCACGTTTTGGATGAATGCCTCTAGCTTTGATAGCCTTAACTGCGAGCAAGCTGCTGATACAGCCAAGAGGTCCATCAAATGCGCCGCCATTCGGAACGCTGTCTAGGTGAGATCCGGTCATTACAACTGGCAAGGAGGGATCTTCACCTTCTAGGCGACCATAGAGGTTCCCAATAGCATCTTCGCTTACCGCAAGACCTGCTTCTTCCATCCAGCGAACAAACACGTCTTTTGCTTGTTTTTCTGTCGTCGTGTACGAAAAGCGGTGCATTCCACCTTCTGAAGTCAAACCGATCTGCATCAATTCATTTAACTTATTAGCGACTTCTTGAGGGTCAATTCCCGGATACGCAGGAACCTGGTCTATAGCCTGAGTTAATCGTTCATATGTAAACATTTTTAGCCTCCTAGTGGATATTCAATAACAGCTCCTGGTCCTAATGGTAGTCCCAAGAAGTACCAAATCGCAAAGAATGTGATCCATGCAATACCGAACACGATAGAGTAAGGGAGCATGATAGAAATCAGAGAACCCAGTCCTAGATTCTTATCGTAACGTTTTGCAAGTGCTAGTAAGATAGTGAAGTAAGCAAACATCGGAGTTATCGGGTTTGTGATCGAATCTCCAATTCGGTATGCAAGCTGGGTAAATGCTGGACTGTACCCGAGTAACATGAACATTGGTACAAAGACTGGTCCTACAATTGCCCACTTTGCAGAAGCCGAAGCTATAAATAAATTTAAGAAGGCTGAGAACAGGATGAAACCAATTAACAGTGGAAGCCCTTTGAATCCAATCCCTTGTAACAGTTCAGCACCATTCACTGCCATGATGATCCCTAGATTGCTCCAGTTAAAATAAGCAATAAACTGAGCAGCAAAGAAGGCAATAATGATATACAGCCCCATTGAACTCATCGCTTTCCCCATCTCATTCGCCACATCTTTGTCATTGCGTAGCGACTTAGTCGTAAATCCGTAAGCGAGTGCTGGGAATAAGAACAACCCCATAATTACAGGCACAAGAGAACTCATGAACGGAGAAATGACAATGCCACCATCTTCTCCACGTAACCAGCCGCTCTCAGGTACGATTGTCACTGCAACAAGAGCTAAGAAAAGGACTGCCGCTAAACCAGCAAGTTTCAAGCCTTTGAGTTCTTCTGATTTAAGGGGTTCCATAGAGAATGTAGGCCCTGTGTATTCTGGAAGACGTGGTTCAACAATTTTCTCTGTTACCCAAATAGCTAAAGGTACAATGATGAAACAAGAACCTAACAAGAAATAGAAGTTCATAGCTGGATTCACGACAATATCCGGATTTACGATCTCAGCTGCCGTCTGCGTAAAGCCTGCTAGAAGTGCATCTAACATATTTACAATCAAGTTTGCACTAAACCCGCCCGCTACCGCTGCATAAGCAGCAGCCATACCAGCGATTGGGTGGCGACCGACACTCATGAAAACAAGCGCCGCAATTGGAGGAAGAACGATGAAACCTGCATCCCCTGCCATGTTAGCTAACACACCAGCAAATACAATAGCAAAAGTAATCATTTTCTTCGGAGCCGCCTGAACGACTTTACGAAGTAGAGCGGAAATCAATCCTACTCCCTCTGCAAGCCCAACCCCGATCATCGTCACAAGTACGAGTCCTAATGGCGGGAAGTTCGCAAAGTTCGTCACCATCTTGGTCATGATTTCTTGAAAACCGGTCTTTGTTAACAAACTGATAGCCTTTACTTCTTCATTCGTTCCAGGATTTATTACGGATAGGCCCGCCATCGCAGCAAAATGGGAGACTACTAAAATAGCTAAAGCAAATAAAATAAAGAGCGTCACGGGATCCGGTAATTTGTTCCCTACCTTTTCCACAACATCTAAAAACTTTGAAAATAAACCTCTCTTTTTTACAGCTTCCATCCAATCTCCCCTAACTTTTCTGAAAATTAATAGTTTTCATTATAACGCTTTATCCAAATAAAGCTATGTTCGTTTAACCAAATCATAGAATTCTTTTTTGTGTATCTATACAACTAATAGACACTTACTTTGTGTAACTGTCCATAGATATCACATTTTATCAGTGTATAATGAATAGTATTACAATTCACTGGAGGTTCTATGATGTCTACTACTGAAACATTATTTAATCAAATCGATAGCTTATACGAAGAGATGGTCACCATCCGCCGCCATTTTCACGAAAATCCTGAACTCTCATTTGAAGAAGTCGAAACTCCAAAATTCATAGCAAATTATTTAACGGAACTAGGAATCGAGGTTGAGACAGGAGTAGGAGGTCGAGGTGTAATCGGCCGGATTTATGGGGGTCATCCAGGTAAAACCGTAGCTTTGCGCGCGGATTTTGATGCTCTGGCTATTCAAGATGAAAAAGATGTGCCGTATCGTTCGAAGGCAGCTGGAAAAATGCATGCTTGTGGACATGACGGACACACAGCAACTCTCCTGGCTGTTGCAAAAGTTCTACAAGAACATCGTGCTGACTTAAAAGGAAATGTCGTATTGATCCATCAATTCGCTGAAGAACTTGCACCAGGTGGCGCCAAACCGATGATTGAAGCAGGTTGCCTAGAAGGCGTAGACGCTGTATTCGGAACACACCTATGGTCTATGACCCCTTATGGCACTATCGGCTGGGCACCTGGCCCATCTATGGCTGCAGCTGACCGATTTGCGATTAAAATCAATGGCCGTGGTGGTCATGGTGCGTCTCCTCATGAAACGATCGATAGCTTATATTTAGCTACACAGGTAGTAAGTCAATTTCAATCAATTGTGAGTCGTCGTATCGATCCACTTCAGCCTGCAGTTTTGACTGTAGCCACATTTAAATCCGGCTCAGCTTTCAACGTCATCCCAGATAGCGCGGAAATCGGTGGAACAGTACGCACTTTTGATACTGAAGTACAAGATCAAATTATTGAAGAGATGGATCGTATTCTTAAAGGAGTTTGTGAAGGAAGTGGTGCTACTTATGAATTCGACTTCATTAAAGGCTACCCTGCTGTCATCAATCATGAAAAAGAAGCCCACTTAGTTGCTGCTGCAGCAAGAAAAGTAGTCGGTAACGAACAAGTCGTTCAATTGCCCCCTATTATGGGAGGAGAGGATTTCTCTTACTTCTTATTAGAGCGGCCAGGCGCTTTCTTCTTTACAGGAGCAGGAAACCCAGAAGTGGGTGCCAAGTATCCACATCATCATCCTAAATTTGATTTTGATGAACGTGCTATGAAGGATGCTGCCAAAGTGTTGATTCAAGTGACACTCGATTATTTGGAAGCATAAGCCTATGAACGAATCTTTATCAAAGCGTCAATTAGAATCTTTACTGTATGCTACCAATGTCATGAATAGCTCTCTTGACTTTGAAACAATCATCGAGTCTCTTTTGCAAGTGTGTGTCTCACAAGTCCAGGCAATTGACGGAGGAGTTTTATTTCTGTTCGATGAAGAGAGACAACGGCTGATTGCAAAAAAGACAACTGTCCTCGATAAGACCATTATCGATAAAGTCGCTTTAAAACCAGGAGAATCTATGACAGGACAATGCTTTATCCGAAAAGAGATTGTTCTGTTTCAAGGGAGAGAATCCGTGACCTCACTCACGGACACCTTGTCTCCAGAAAATAAACGGTACCTACATCTTTCTGTGCCGACTATGCCCTACTCCACAATTTGCGCCCCTTTACTAATAAAGGGGCAATGTCTAGGTGTCATCACTTTAGATGCATTTAAACCTGTGGAGATTTCAGATGAGGACTTAAAATTAGTCAAAGCGATTTCCCAACAAGCAGCCGTCACATTAGAAAACGCGCGACTTTATCAAACTCAAGAGCGTGCCATGAACGATGTAAAGCGAGTCAACTATGCTCTTCAACGTTCTTCTACGATTCACCGTGAGTTAACCGAACTCGTGTTGAACGGTAAATCTTTGAATGAGATCACCTCTTACATCGGAAATCGATTACAAGTAGACTATGCGGTACTAAACGAAGAGAGAGACTTTTCGGTCTCCGCCTCTTCCCCTCAACTTGAGGAACTTATAGAGACACATTACCCTTCTACTTCTAACTTTCCCTTACAAACGGAAGTGCTGGAACTTAAAGATCGGCACCTACATTTTGTAGCTTTTCGATTAGGATCTAGGCAAGAACCGATCGGTTGGTTACTTTGTTCTAAAACAGAGCCTTTTGATGCAATTGACACCAATACACTTGAACACGCTAGCAGTATACTAGCTATGGAACTTATCAAAACTAGGGCAATAGAAGACGCGCAACTCCAGATGCGAGGAGAATTTGCAGAACAGCTTTTCTCCGGAGTATTAAAAGAAGATTTACCGCTTTTAGCAAAGCGTCTCCACCTTCCAGTTGATGGAGACTTTGTGGTAGCCATCGCTCGGTTTGATGCGCCAATCGAGAAAGTCGTTATGTATCCGCGTGTTGTACAACAAGCAACAAAACATTTTCAGCAATTTGTTCATTTTGCTTCATTAGATTCACGTGAACTAAAAGTTATAGTCCATTTACCTCCAAACAAAGAAGTTCATCAAGTAACAACTATTTGGAAGGGCTGGATTACTGAGTTAGAAGCGCTGACTCATTGCAAAGCTACTGTGGGAATCGGGAAGAAGCACTCCCACCTTCGCCGCGCCTATTACTCATCACAAGAAGCCTATCAGACGCTTCGTCATCTTGAAAAAATGCATTCTACCCAAGCCGTTCTGAGTTTTGATGAATTAGGTCTTCATCGATTGCTGTTACAATCTCCGAAAGAAGATATTCAAAACTATATTCAAGAAACGATGGGAACCTTACTACATTACGATCAAGAGAAAAATAGTGATTTGATTCTCACATTGCGCACATACTTTTCACATCAACAACAGATGAAGCCCACTGCCGAAGCTCTTCATATTCATGCAAACACATTAATTTATAGGTTAAGGCGCATAGAAGAAATCACAGGAAAAACGCTGACAAACTTAGACGATTTACTCTCCTTGCACACCGCTTTGCACTTCCTTCAAGACGAAATGTAAGTGATTTTGTTATGCTTAGAGGAAACAAAAAGGAGTTGTTTTGATGGAACCGTATTTGGCATCCCATTTGGATACTACTCGTGCACTAACACTGAAGGTCTTAGACGCAACGCCTGAGGATTTATTGGATGTTATTCCACAAGGATACTCGAACTCAATCCGCTGGAACCTTGGACACATCGTCTACATTCAAGAGCGCTTAGCTTACGAAGTCGCAGGAAAACCAATTCACTTGCCAGAGGTTTATGGACGTCTGTTCGCTGCAGGAACTAAGCCGGCCGACTGGCAAGAAGAACCACCGACTCTAGCAGAAATTCGTGCACAGTTAGTGGCTCAGACCGCTCGTATCAAAGAAAGTCATCAAGGAGACTTGAACGTATCTCTACCACATCCGTTCACAAATAAATCTGGAATCACATTTGATACGGTCGGAGGTTGCTTGCTGTTCAGTTTCTTCCATGAAGCACTTCACTTGAATACCATTCGCCACTATTTGCGCCAACTGAAACAAAAGTAAAAGCATGGGCCGCGGCCCATGCTTTTTATGCGGATACTTTATTTAATAAATGCACGATGATCCAACCTGCTGCAAACGTTAGCACACTAAGTCCCCACTGCATGCCGTTTTCAGGTAATCCCGGGAAGACGACCGCCAAAGAACCGAGGACTAAACCGATGATTACAGCGAATGTGATACCCGGTTTATGACTAAGTAAGTAACGAATGATCTTACTGCTGACAATAAAGCCAACTCCTACACCTGCTCCGATTATTAAAATCAACGGAATGTTTAAATCAGATAATGCTTTGATAGCTGTTGGGTATACCCCAATTAAAAGCAAGATGAACGAACCACTGATTCCAGGTAACAACATGGCCATACTCGCCAACCAACCTGAGAAGAACAATAAGGCAGTTGTCGCTGGCGACAGATTCGTAATAATAGCCGCTTCTGCAGGACGAATGAATGCCATACTGGCAACTAACACTGTCCCTATCGCTATAGCGATCCAATACGAAGATTTGAAGCCAGCACGTGCATGCAATTCACCAAACAACATCGGAATAATCCCTATGATCAGACCTAAGAAGAAAAACTGTGTAGGTGCATAATAGTTCTCCAGTAAAAAGTCAATCACTCGACTCAGAGACAAAATCGTCACTATCATTCCGACACCAAGCGGAATTAAGAAAAGCGCATGTCTCTTCCATTCACGACTAAAAAATCCACTGATAGCGGCGATTAAGCGGTCGTAAATCCCTAAAATTACGGCAATCGTTCCACCACTTACTCCGGGAATCAAATCCGCGACTCCCATGGCAAAACCACGCAAAATATTTTTCCATTCCATACTAAAAACGCTCCTTTATCCCAATTCACATTGTTCTAGTATAGCGGAAAAATAACTTCCTTGCACAATGAAAAAAGCAGCATCCGAATGGATACTGCTTCCTTCTAGACTAATTGACTAATTTTGCGTAGACTACCAATCGTTCCTCGCGTGTTCCCCACTCACGGTTGTAGGTTCCGGAGCAAGTGATCAGCACAAGTTCAGGGGAAGACGTATACCCAAACACTTCTGAGACGTCCGCTAGGGCAAGGGGTATGGACTCTAGCTTATAAATCTCAAATGTAAGAGTCTCGTTCTCTCCTACCACTTCGACGGTGTCACCGGCCTGTACTTTTGCAAGGTCCCAGAAGATAGCTGGACCATCCAGACCATCAACGTGACCCGCAATAACAGCACGGCCATTTTGTCCCGGCTTATAGCCAGGTTCAAACCAACTGACTTCATTAATTTCATCAGGTACGGCCATCTCGCCTTCCTCATTCACTCCAAGATGCTGGACGGGTGCTTCCACATCAATGGAGGGAATGCGAAGAGTTAATGGGACAGTCCCTTTTTGAAGTACAGCATTTATTGGGTTTTCAGTAGGTTGAGTAGCCGCCTTGACGACAGGCTCCACACGTTCTTTAGGAACATCCACTTCAAATCCCACATTCTCTGTTTTCACTGCTACCTCATCTACAGGCGCGCAGCCTGCAAAGAGGAGCAGTGAGAGAAGGAAGACACTAGTTTTGAAAACGACGACGGAACGCAAACGCTCCACCCATTACTAGGACTAGTCCACCAGCAACTAATAGGTACATCATTGTGTTTTGTTCAGGAGCACCTAGACCAGTTGATGGCATTTCGCCAGGTGCACCAGCACCTTGGTAATCCACTAGAGCAAGAACTTCTAATGAATCTGCAGTGTTGATCGCAAATACACTGTATACTGTGTTGGCAGCAAGCTCAGTTCCTTCTAAAGGAAGAACTTGAGTACCATCTGGAGTACGAATTTCAAGGTCATATGTGCCAGCATCTAGTTCCATGTAATCTGTGATTCCAGGGAATGTAGCGCCAGAGAACACTGCATCTCCACCGATTAATCCAACATCAACTGTTGGAGCATCAGGTGATAAGTGACCTACGCGAATTTTTGTTTTGCCTTCAGTTACTTCCATTGAATCTTCAGCTACAACAAACTCAATTGATTCTAATACGTTAGCAGCTGCTACTGTATAAGCTTTACCAGCTTCAACAGTTAGATCTGCTTGTAGAACTGCTTCGCCTTCCATGTACTCGCTACCTGCAGCGAACACTTCAACATTGTGAGTACCAGCAGGAACGTCTAGATATCCAGAGTCCGCTTTAAATGGTACATCTTCTAATGTCAATTCACCGTTCACATAAACATCAACAGCTGGAGCATCCGGGGATGCGTGAACCACTCGTACTTTTGCACCTTCGTGATTGTCAGCGAGGGCAGCTGCTCCTAACGAGAATACCATGGACAAAACGACAGCAAGTGTTACCAAGATTTTCTTCATCTTCTTCTCTCCTCTGCTTGTTTAGTGTTTGTACACCCTTTGTACAATTTAGTTATAACCTATGGACAAAGATTATACAAGCGAAAAGGGTGAGTAAATAACTAAAAAAACTGAAAATAATCCTTTTTCACTAACTAATTATCAAAAAAATCAATATAATACTAATTATTAGTGTAAATAAAACAAAAATAACCCTGTATCAGTTCTCAAAAAAAGAACTGTACAGGGTTCGTCGTACGCTATGCTTTTTGTTTTGTAAAATCGATGTGTGGGTAGTACGCATCTTTGACAAGCAAGTTTGGTCCGAGACACGAGACTGCTGGACAATGACAGTTCATTGATTTTGCAGTAGATGTACCTAACCACTTCTCGTAAATCTCAGGAAGAGACGTTTCCAGTAGATTCCCGACCTTGGCAGCTTCTCCAAAGTCCGTCACTGCCACTTCACCTGTGAAGATATTAATGTTCAGACGCGAACGCCCGTCCGGATCATTTCGCATCGTGACGTTTTTCTGTTCTCGCAGTTTCCGAAGCAGTTGAAGATCGTCTTCAGCATCACTGCATGCATAGAACGGAAGTGTTCCAAACAACATCCATACATCCGGGTCACGGACCTCCAGAAGTCGCGAGATGGCTTGACGCGTCTCTTCTAGAGTGAGGACGTCCAAGTTCGAAGCAAAGCTGACCGGATACATCGGATGGACTTCGTGACGGCTGCACTTCATGTCTTCCACGACTTGGCGATGGATTTCTTCTATATAAGGTAGCGTCCGCTTGTTCAACATGGTCTCGGCAGAAATGAATACCCCCATTTCAGCTAGACGGCGGCTGTTTTCAATCATCACATCGTATTGCTTTCGGCGAACAGCAACTGGTGGTGGTGTCGGCATGTTGGCAAACCCACCTTCAATAAAGTCTTCAGGAGTTCCCCAGTTGTGAGAAATATGTAAGACATCTAGAAATGGAGCTATAGCTTCATAACGCTCAAAAGGCATCGTCAGATTGGAGTTGATTTGCGTCTTCACGCCACGTGATTTCGCATACTTTAGCAGCGGCAAGATTACGTTCTCTAATGATTTCTTCGAGAACAAAGGCTCTCCACCTGTCAGACTCAATGTACGCAGATGAGGAATTTCATCTAAACGCGCTAAAATGCGCTCCATTGCAATCGGTTCCGGATCTTTCAGGGCTAAAATATCGCCGACAGCACAATGCTCGCAGCGCATATTGCATAAATAAGTGGTCGTGAGTTCGATACTGGAAAGTGTCAAACGGCCGTGCTTTTGAATATCTAAATACGCTTCCCAATCATCCTGGGTCGGCGTTTGGCGTTGCGGTTGAATAGTTACCATGAGTTGTAAAGCCTTCTCTCTATTGAATTTCCATGCTCTATTGTACACGTTCATGGCAAAAGAAAAAAGAGCAGCCGCAGCTACTCTTTAAGAGGACATCAACATGCCGCCATTTACATGGATGCATTGCCCTGTCATATAAGCTCCGTCTTCAGAGGCCAGCAAGACATAAGCTCCAACTAAATCACGAGGCTGTCCTGGACGACCAAGTGGCGTGCCAACTCCAAACTCCTCTACATGTTCTTTATCAAATGTCGATGGAATGAGTGGGGTCCAAATCGGTCCGGGAGCCACCATGTTCACACGAATCCCTTTTGATGCTACGTTTTGAGCGAGACTTCTTGTGAAGCCGACAATGGCTCCTTTTGTCGATGCATAATCGATCAGTTCCTCATTGCCCATATAAGTAGTTACGGAAGTGGTATTGATAATGGCGCTTCCTTGCCCTAAATGCGGCATAGCGAGCTTGGACAGATAGAAAATCGGATAGATATTCGTTTTGTATGTCAAATCCCACTGTTCAGATGTAATGTCTTCAATAGATTTCTGAGGGAATTGTTTAGCGGCATTGTTTACGAGAATATCGAGACTGCCAAACGTTTCAACAGTTTGATCAATCAACTTTCCGCAAAAGTCTTCGCTCGTAATATCTCCTTTAACAAGCTCGACTTTCCCGCCGCGGTCTTCAATGAGACGCTTTGTCTCTTTCGCATCTTCATCTTCATCCAAATAGTTGATAACGACGGAAGCCCCTTCCGCCGCAAAGGCCATAGCAACCGCTTTTCCGATTCCGCTGTCTCCACCTGTAATCAAAGCAACTTTGCCCTTCAACTTGCCGGCACCTTTATATTCCGTGGGATGCACCGGTGCTGGTTCCATCTTGGACTCGACTCCGGGTTGGTGTTTTTGTGTCTGAGGTGGCTGACCATCTTGTTGACGTTCATGAATATTCATCGAATTTCCTCCTCACGTTTTTCATCGGTATTTGTTTTCCCTCCCTCTCCTATTTAAAACGTTTAACTTCAGAGAAAATGGGCATAAGAAAACAAAGAGCGAGGAGGCATCAGTATGCTGACAACAACAGTCAATGGCATTCAATTAGCATTTTCCGAAAAAAGCACGGGCCCTGCTGTCCTGCTTTTACATGGACTTACAGGGAACCGGCACATGTTTGAAGAAGAGACGCGCGTATTGAAAAAGTATTTGCGTGTGATCACACCAGACTTTCGCGGTCACGGGGATTCAGAACGCTCATTGAGCTACGCTTTAGACGACTTGATTGAAGACATTGTAGCTTTAATCGAAGAACTGGGGCTTCCTTCATTACATATCATCGGCGTATCTATGGGAAGTTATGTAGCTCAAGGAGTGGCCATTCGTCTAGGAGATCGAGTGAAGCGTTTGGTGTTGGTAGCCACAAAATCTACTGGCAAGACCTCCGCCATGCAGGCTTTATTTGAGGAACATAAAGAGGAACTTGAAGGTCTGACTCATAACGCGAAAATTTTGAAAGCTTCTAAATACATGTATCATGACTTGCAAGCGGTAGGTCTATGGAGTAAAGAAGCTGCTAAAAAAGCAGAGCCGATGACTGCCGAACAAATCGAAGCAGCCAATCAGGCTCTGACGGGATTTGATTTCACTGGGGAGTTATCTAAAATTACTGCCAAGACCCTCGTTATCAGCGGAGACCACGATCAATTAAATCCGCCAGAGAAAGCACGAGAAACAGCACGACTCATTCCTCACGCCACCTTTGCTGAGTTTAATCAGTCGGGTCATGCACCGAATGTAGAACAAAGACTTCTCTATCTAGATTTTGTTCTCGAGTTTTTAGGTGTCGAGCGAACTTCATAAATAACTAGCGTATCGTTCAAACTGTTCCTTCGTCGAGATATCTCGAGCAAAGAACGGGATGTAGATACGCTTTTGTTTTGAAAATCGTTTTTGAATCGTTGCAAGATACGGAGCTTCCGCTTCTTTGCGTTCGAGCATGAATGCCCCTTCGACCTCTTCCGGTAAGACACGATTCACAATCAACGTTTGGACATGGATTCCGTAATTGTGAAGCAAGTCGACTGCTTTCTGAGTTTCCAGAATGGGGAGGCGTTCTGGATTTAAAACAAATAAATAACCTGTAATGCTTTCATCTAGTAAGACATCGCGTACCGCTTTAAAACGACGCTGACGTTCACGTAGCACATCATAAATGGGATCTTCTCGAGGTTTGCCATCATTCAAAAGCTGCGCGTAATTTTCATTTGTTTTCTCTCGCTTTTGTAATAAGCCCTCAATCCAGACGCCCATGAGTTCAGGCAATGTCAACAAACGAATCGTATGACCGGTTGGAGCGGTATCAAAGACGATTTTGTCGTAATGCTCACGTTCATCTAAAACAATGGAAACAATCTTATCAAAAAGTGCTGCCTCATCTGCACCTGGTGAAGCCTTTGCTGTGTCTAGCTGACGGTATACTTCTTGCATCATCGTAGGATTGACAGTCCCTTTTACATTTTGCTTGACTTGGTCTATGTATTTCGTCGTCTCTGTATCCGGATCAATCTCTAGCCCAAACAGATTGGGAGCGAGCTCTTTCCCTTCTCCACCAATCGTTGTGTCAAAAATATCCCCTAAATTATGCGCGGGATCAGTAGAAACAAGTAGCGTCTTTTTCCCTTGTTCTGCATACTTCCAGGCAATCGCTGCTGCAGAAGTTGATTTTCCAACGCCCCCTTTGCCGCCAACGAATACGATCTGTTGTGATTCCATGATGTGTCCTCCTTCATTTAGCAACAACGAAAGCCCGTCATCGGTGATTTATCCATACCCATTCTGAGATGCCAATCATGAAACTGTTCCATCATATACGGATACAATTCCAGCGTGTAGTAGTAGGCTGGATTCGGAATCCCGAGCATTTCGGAATAGAGCATAAACAAAAACATGTCATCTTGATCTCGTAGCTCACGCGCAATTTCAGAACGATGGGGCATCGACAACACTTCTTCATAAAAAGCAACGAGCGCTTTCATCTTATCTAGTAAGGACATGACGTCACCTTCCTCTCAAACAAAAGGGCTGCATGGGCAGCCCTTTTTCATTCCTCTTCGAAACTATAGTTTGGATCAATCCCTTTGCGAAGTGCTGATACTGCAGTTAATAAAATCCATAACGTAAATCCGAAGATGATAGCTCCGAACACAAACAGGAGACCGTTTGGATTGCTTCCCCACATCGCCCACTGGAAGAAGACCTGTTGAGCCATTGCAAACATCGTCATAAATACGAGGAAGATCATTGGAATGAGCGCGACCCAATAGTTACGACCAAGCCACTTCAGCCAGATGGTAAGTAATAGCAGTGAGATACCTGCTAGCAACTGGTTAGACGTTCCAAACAACGGCCATAACAAGTACCCACCTGAACCAAATCCGTTTGGTCCCTCTGGGATCAAGACAAGTGCTGCAGAAGAAGCAACTGCAATCGTCGTTGCTACGTGTGTCTTTGTTAGTACAGGCAAATTGTACTCTTGACCAAGCTCTGCAATGATATAACGCATTAAACGCACGGATGTATCTAAAGTTGTCGCCGCGAAGCTGATGACGATAATAGATACGATCGTCGTCGCGATACTAGCAGGAATGAACAACCCCTCTGCAAGCTGTGCCGCCCCTTGAACAAAGTTCCCTAATCCGCCTCCACTTGCAGCGGCAAAGCTCGAGTAACTTTCACGGAATGCATCAGCACTTGGGAAGAAGGTGATGACTGCCATAATAGAAACTAAGGCTAATACACCTTCACCAACAGCCCCTGCATAGCCAACAAAGCGTGCATCCGTCTCTTTATACAATTGTTTCGAAGACGTTCCAGACGATACGAGACCGTGGAATCCAGAAATCGCTCCACACGCAATGGTGATGAACAGGAGTGGCAACCACGATACATCTGTAGTAGCATTGGTCATCGGCGCCGTCACTTCAGGAACTGTAAAGAACAGTCCTAGGTACAGAATCAATAGACCAACAACCAGTTGATGCGAGTTGATAAAATCACGAGGTTGCAACAGCTGCCATACTGGGAGTGTGGAAGCTATGTATACATAAATCATCAAGAACAAAATCCAAATAAAGAATGCGGTAGACACGGCACCTAAACCAAATATACCAGCTCCTTCTTCGCCGCCCATATAACGAACAAGGTCAATTTGCATCCATTCCACGTTGCTGGCAATGACTGCTGTAGCATACATGATCACCAGAGCAATCAAAGACGGAATCAGCATTTTCCCTTGCTTTTTATAAACGGAGAATCCGATCCATACAGCTAAAGGAATCTGAATCATGACAGGTAGAACTGCCGCTGGGAAGGAAATGAACAAGTTTGCAATAACCCAAGCAAATACAGCGTTTACCATAAGTACTAAAATCAAAATAATGAATAAGAATAGAATCTTCCCGCGCTGTCCGATCAATCTGTGGGCAAGCGTCCCAACAGACTGTCCTTTATTCCGAACCGATAAGACAAGCGTACCAAAATCATGGAAGCCAGCTGCAAATACGGTTCCTAAAACAACCCATAAAAATGCAGGTAGCCAGCCCCAGTAAACCGCAATAGCTGGACCTAAAATCGGCGCTGCTCCAGCAACAGATGTAAAGTGGTGCCCCCAAAGTACCCACTTATTTGTTGGCACGAAATCGACGCCATCTTCAAATCGATGAGCAGGTGTTACATAGTTTGGATCTAATTTGAAAATCTTCTCTGCTAAGAACTTAGAATAAAAACGGTAGCCTAAAATAAAGATGAAAAGACCAATCGATGCTAAAGCAACGGCATTCATTTCCATAACCCCTCCTTATTTTCAAATAAATTACTACCTCATCATAATATAAGACTATAATTATTTCAATATTAGAAATAAACTAATTATTATATCAATTTGAAGCCTCCGTTTCATTTGTCCATGAAAAAAGACCTTTCGCAACTACACGAAAGGTCTAGTTCATTTAAAATACCGAGAGGTCCCAGTGTTCAGAAAGCTTTTTCAACAATTGAATTCCTTTGACACTGTTCCCTCTAGAATCAAGGGGAGGCGATAAGATTCCGATACCCATCCGGTCACTAACTACTGCCAGAATACTTCCGGAAACGCCACTTTTTGCAGGGAATCCCACCTTGATTGTAAAACGAGAAGAAGCATCATACATCCCACTGAGCAGCATGTAAGCATTCGCTGTCTTGACATTGGAATCCTGCAAGATGCGTTCACCGGAAAACGGGTCTACCCCTTTGTTTGCAAGTAAAGCTCCCATCCTCGCAATATCTTCCACAGTCACTGCAATCGAGCACATTTGAAAATAGAGGTCGAGTGAGTCTTCTGTGTCATGTATGGATCCTGATGCTTGTAGGAAATAGGCAATGGCTTTGTTGCGAAGAGCCGTGGACTTTTCCGAATCAAATACCTCGACATCCACATAGATGCCGTCGTCACCTGTCAAAGTTCGCGTAAACTCTAGCATATTTTGAAGTGCTTCCGGTCCGTCTTTTTCCGCAATCATCGAACTGAGAACAATTGCACCCGAGTTGATCATCGGATTGTGGACGTTCCCTTCTGTCGTGCTTTGAATCCCCATGATGGTATTGAATGGATCGCCTGTGGGGTCTAATGTGATGCGTTCAAACACTGCTTCTTCCCCGAAATTTTCAAGGGCATATAAAAAGATGACCACTTTTGAAATACTTTGCATTGTAAATTTGAAATCAACGTCTCCGGTTGAGATCGACCGTCCCTGAGTATCCATAATACTGACTGCAAATAAGTCGGGGTCGACTCGTTCTAAAGCAGGTATATAAGAAGCAACTTTCCCATTCTGTTCACAGTTCTTTTCACAGTCTATGAAAAGTTCCTCAAGTTGTCTTTCGTATTCTTTAAGCGACATGTCTCTCCCTCATTTCCTAAAAGATTCTGGTATTTATTTACCCGAATCTCCTCCAATTAATCGGTTAAAAACGACAGTCCTTTTGCTGATAGGGCTTCTTCAAGAACGCGCAGCACTTTTGGTCCCACCCCATGGTAGGCCTGCACTTCTTTAAACGATTTCGTAGCTAACTGTTCCAAGGTGAAAATACCGTGCTGGTGTAGTGCTCGAACTGCCGGTTTACTTACTTTTTGTGGAAGTGGCGTGCCGGTATGAAGCTCGGTCATTGTTCTCATTCTCCTTAAAGTTTTCCTTGCACTCTTGGTCAAAAGCGGTATAATAATCTTTGTCAGTAAAATTTAGATCCTGTAGCTCAGTCGGGAGAGCGCCACCTTGACAGGGTGGAGGTCGCTGGTTCGAACCCAGTCGGGATCATTGGGTGCCAAACCCTGTGGAAGCTGTCGGAACACGGCTTTCACACGAAAGAGTCCTAGTAGACCGTATGTCTAGGGGCTCTTTTTTTATGTCTTATATTAGCAGCAGGATGACGGTGTAGGCAACTACGCCACCTAAAAACGCAGGAAAGCTGCTCTCTCGTTCCTCAGGTAGTTCTTCTTTCATCACATTCAATATAATTCCTCCTGCGAGCACAGCAACCAAATAAGAAACAATGAAGGGATGCAGCTCTGTCAGAACTCCCGTAATCCATCCGATAAAAATAGAGGCTGTTAGTAGCCATCTCCCGTATTTTGCATAATCCTGGTCATGTTGTTTATCTAGACTGATGTCATTGGTTATAAAATGGACACCTAAGGCGATAAAGAATGCCCAAGGTCCAAGAGAGTCTGTGAACTCTTCACGAACTAAAAGATATCCAATACTAAAATTATATAAAGCGAATGTGCCGATATGAACCCAAAAGACACCTGCATGATGCGAAATCGATGACTGATGTTCACGATGTTTATGAGATTTCTTCACGAACTGCTCTAGACCATAAAAAAGCACGAGACCTATCAATGCAATCAGATAGATATGGTGTTCCAAATAAGAAAGGACTCCTTCTCCTTCAAGCTCTCGTTGAAAGTCCCCGAGTTCTGGTAACAAGTGGAGAAACACATAAGCAACAGAGATTCCACCTGCAATGGATAGAAATTGGCTACGGGGATTCCTACGCAAACTATGTACATGACGAGAAAATAAGTGAATCGCCATAAATCCCACCACAAAAAGAAAGCTGAGTTCCGTGCTCATTGTATCGCCCCTTCCATAGACCATACTTTCACGTTACCCAGCTCTTGTTTTATTAAACAGTTAGTACCCTAATTGAAATGTATCTTTGATTTGTTGGGCTGCTTCTTTTGGAGACTGTTCCATTGTATTGATGCGAAGATAATTTGTATAAGGGATTTCTCCTGGATGTGAATTGAGACGGTATTTTTGTGATCCGCTCAACACATCATTCCGTGACCATTCCAAGTCTCGTTTCGACGGTTTGTGCTCTAAGCGATTTGGTGTCACGTTGCGCTTCAAACGCTCTTCTAAATCAGCCTCAAGTTCCACATAACAAACTTCTGCTCCACGAGATTCAAAAAGTTGTGCAAGATTGCGGACATATTCCCAGTCTCGTTCTACATCAAATAACCAAACGAACGTAAAAATGAGGCCATCCAAATCACTTTTTGAGACTGCTTCAAAAATCTCCTGACGAAATGTCTGAACTAGCTCTTTTCCTTCCTTGGTCGAATAGTTAAAGAACTGCCCTACCAAATCAATCGTCATGTGATTGTGAAATAATTTGAGCTCTGTAAGTTTCGCCAATTCTTGTCCAACAGTCATCTTCCCTACCGCATGCGGACCAAACAATAAAACAAGTTTCATGATCTCTTATCCCCCAGCCAACTACCAGACTCTGTAATTTTTTCCTATTGTACCATAGGTTTCAGATAGTAAGAGGAGAAGTTTTAGATAATTTCCCGTTCTTTGCGGAGGATCGGTTGACATGCTAGAACACGATCAATTAAGAATGTTCGCTTCGCACGTTTCCCTGCGTCCCATACCCAGATTTTTTCGCCGTGCATCTTCAAAACTTTGATTCGACGTTTTGTGAGTTTCCCTGACTTATCCATATACACGACTTCTAAAAGATAATTGAGTTTCATGGCTTTAGTGAGCTGTTCTTTCATCAATACCGACCTCCTTTTATGTTCTTATTATATCGAACACACGTTCTTTTTACAACTAAAAAGAACCAGCCTCATAAAGGCTGGATTCTCTCTCTAATTTCTTATAACAGCCACTCAATGAAGAGGCCAATTGTTAAAAGCACCCCAACGAATGTATTCGTCAAAGCTGTCGATTTCATCGCTGGTCCCATCATTTGAGGCTTCGTCTTGCCAAGACGGAAACTTTTGATAGCCGTGATGGATTTCGGCACAGCAAGCAACACTAAAAGTGCCCATGGTGTCACGATTTGCAAGACGACCAGACCGACAATCCATGCGTAAGAAATGACGAATGCCACAGCAAGTCCCGTGATGGCTTTCTCGCGCCCAAGTAAGATAGGCAGCGTCTTGCGTCCACCAATAGTATCTTCTTTTATATCTCGAATGTTGTTTGACATGTTGATAGCACCGACTAAAATCCCAAAAGGAATCGACAACAACAGTGCCCAAGTCGTCACTTCAAGCGTTTGAAGATAGTACGCGATCAAGATGAACCCGATACCCATAAATACGCCAGCGAACACTTCACCAAACGGCGTATAGGCGATCGGAAGCGGTCCTCCTGTATACAGATAACCCACTGCCATTCCTACGACACCTATGGCAATCAGCCAATAACTTGTGGAAGCTGCGATATAAATTCCAATAAAGCCGGCTAACAGATAAAGGATCAAAGCCACAGCGAGCACCATGCCCGGCTTCAGTCCGTGGCGGACAATACCACCACCGATTCCCACTGAATCTGCCGTATCTAATCCTTTTTTAAAATCATAGTACTCATTAAATAAATTCGTTGCGATCTGCAGACACAGACCTGCTGCCATCATGGCAATGAAAAGTCCCCAATGAATCGAGGAATCAAACAATGCCATTACAGTTCCCAAGACGACAGGCACGAATGTCGCTGTCAGCGTATGCGGACGCGTCATCTGCCACATCAATTTGCCTCGGGAAATCGGCAGAGTGGAATCAATTGCTGTCATGGTGAAATCTCCTTCGTATCTAAACTACATAGCACTTTATTATAGCATCATTCATACAAAAGTTTGTAGATAGCTGCCGCTTTCTCTGCTACGTAGCCGCTTCCCCCGTTGTCTCCCACATCTTCGATCATCATAGCCATGATGAGTTCTTCCGTATCTACTGGATAGCTGACGAAGAAACCGTTCTCTTGCCCCTCTGCATCGACTGTCGCTTTCAGTTCAGCAGTCCCTGTCTTGCCGGCAAGAGGAATATTTGGAATATTTGCTGCTTGCGCAAAACCATCTACGACCATACTACGCATCCCCTCCTGCAAGATGGCCGCATTCTGCTCACTAACGAGTCCTTCTTTCCATACAACTTTGTCCTCTTCTTCAAGTAGCAGAGTTGGCTGCCACATCGTCCCGTTTGTCAGGAACGGCTGATACGACGTCGCTAAATGCAAGATGTTTGCGAGCATTTGGCCTTGCCCGAATGATGTATCAGCGAGTTGCCCTTCTGACCCGATACCGCCGTCATTTGAAACTTGAGAAGCCTGCAGGTTCAAGAAGAACGGAATGTCTTCCCCAAAGCCAAAGGACTCTAGGCCCTCTACAAATGTTTCCCTGCCCATCTTCAATGCTTGTTGCGCATAGTAGATGTTGTCGGAATAGACGAGTGATTTTTCTAAATCAATTGGATTCGGTGCTTCTGGATGTAACCGTGTGACACGGTAGTTTCCCCATGAGGCATCTTTTTGCCAAGTCTCTCCTTCAATCACAATTCCCACGTCAGGATCAAGTGTCCCTGCTTCCATTCCTATCGCTGCTGTGATTGGCTTCAATGTCGATCCTGGAGCGTAGGAGGCTGCAAAACGGTTTAACAGCGGGTTGAGTGGATCATTTGCCAGCTCATCATACTGCGCTTGTGTCATCCCGAGCATAAATGCGGATGGGTCAAAGCTTGGAGAACTCAACAGCGTCAACACTTCTCCTGTCTTCAGATCCACAATCGATGCAGCTCCTGGTTCTCCGTCCATAGAGGCGAACGTAATGCGCTGAAGTTCGGCGTCAATCGTCAAATCGATGCGCTCGCCTTCTACAGGCTCTTTTTCAGCGAGCGTGACATTTTCAGCACCTTCTTCTGCCTTATCAATGAACACACGCTTCCCGTCTTGTCCTCGCAGCCGCTCTTCTAAGAAACGCTCAAGTCCTTGACGCCCTATCTGGTCAAACTCGGTGTACCCCTCATCTTCACGCTCCGCTAACTGTTCCGCCGTGATGGGACCAATGTACCCAACCAGATGCGCTGCAGCTTCTCCGTATGGATATTCTCGCATAGCCGTCTCTTGAAGCAGGACTCCCGGAATCTCAATAAGCGCCGCTCTCACATCATCCGTCTGTGAGATTTTATCGATAGGGACGAATTGGTCGTCTTTCACCCAGCTCTGCGCCAGTTGTTTATCGATGTACTCAACAGTTGTCCCTAATAGTTCGGCAAGCCTTTGTTTCTGAGTGTCATCCGTAAACTTGCCAGGCACGATGCCCACTTCAAAGCCGGTGCCGTTGATGGCGAGCGCGTTGCCATTACGGTCGTAGATTTCTCCTCGTGCAAATGGTAGCGTCGAGACGCGCACTTCATCTCCCTCTGCAAGGTCTGGCAAGATGAATCCAGTGTCCCAATCGGCCATCCAAGTCAGTTCTTCTTCTGTCTCGACAGATTGCCACGTCATTTCTTTCTCCCATTCGATAGGACCTGCGACTGTCTCCACTTTGATCTGAACAGGAAACGTAGCTGGTTCAGTCGCTTCCCACTCCGTGTCTTCCGGAGCTTTCGTAAACGTCACTTCTCGCTCCGTCACACCAAGCGCCTCATCAAGTGCCACCTGTCGCTCCACAAAAGCAGCTTCGTCCACTTGTTCCTTGGTCTCATCGGATACAAACTCGTTATAAAGTGTTTCATAATCTCCTTCATTCCATGCGGCCACATAGGCCTCTTGTCGTTCTTGTGGTGTCACCTCATCGGTACACCCTGCGAGAAACAGCAAGGACACAGACAAGATTCCCCATCCCCATTTTTTCATGTATTCCACCCCTATCTTTCGTTTAGCGTACCATATTTTTTCCAAAGACGCCCATGAGTTGATATTCGGTTTATATACGCAATTTACACTACGGAAGAGACTAGAAAAGGAAGTGACAAGTTGTGAAAAAAGTGATTCATCGTATAACGGACTTTGTGACCACTAAAAGAGGCATGTGGGTTACATTGATCGTTTGGGTGCTACTCGCTGTTTTATTGAGCGCAGGACCTAAAACTGCAGACTACCGGAGTGCAAACTTTCAATCGCTCCCAGACGATGCACCGAGCATTCAAGCTGAAAAAGAATTGAAAGCCGCATTCCCCGATGCACAGGCGACACCTGGCATCTTAGTGTTTTCTGGAGATGCCCCACTTGAGGCGACAGAAATCTTTGCCGTCTTAGAAGATATTGAGGAAGCGGACATCAACGCTATTAAGCCGATGATGGACCTTGCCGCACTCCCTCCTCAAGCATTAGAAGGCTTCTATTCAGAAGATAAGAAGACGTTCATCTTCCCTTTGGAACTCGAATCCGGTATCGGTAGTGACCGCTACAAAGAGATCTCAGATGAACTACTTGCTATCGGTGAACAGCGCGGAGAAGAATTTGGAACGTTTGACTTTTATGTAACGGGTCCTGTAGGAATTGCAGGCGATACGTTGAAACTGTTTGAAGAAGCAGACTTTGTGTTATTACTTGCTACAATAGGAATTATTTTAGTATTGTTGATTGCTATTTACCGTTCACCTCTTCTAGCAATCATCCCGCTTCTTGCCACAGCGCTTGTCTATCAAGTGACGAACCAGTTAATTGGGTTGCTTGGAGCAGGTGGTTTAGAGATTAACAATGCAACCACTTCTATCATGAGCATTTTGCTGTTTGCAGCTGTTACAGATTATTCTTTGTTCGTGTTTTCGCGTTTCAAAGAAGAACTGTATGTCTATGAAGACAAATATACGGCCATGAAAGTTGCGATGCGTTCAACGGCTACTCCCGTTGTATTTGCAGGTGCCACTGTACTTGCCGCGATGCTCGTGTTGTTCTTTGCCGACTTCCGGGATTATCAGAACTTTGCACCTGTATTCAGCACGGCATTTGTTGTGATCATTTTGGCATCGATCACTCTTGTACCTGCACTGTTCACGCTATTCGGACGGAAGGCATTTTGGCCACGAGCACCGAAATACGGCCAACAACCAGAACGAGCAGCAGGATTATGGGGGCGCATGTCAAAAATCGTGACGAAGAAACCTTTAGTTTCTGGAGGACTGGTTTTACTCGCCCTAATCCTTGCTTCACTAAACTTGTTCAATCTGAAATTTGAATTCGATATGGTCAAATCGTTCCCTGAAAATCTACCTTCTCGAGTAGGGTATGAAATTGTAGAAGCCAACTATGACAAAGGCCAACTTGCTCCGATGACGGTATTGCTGCAATCGAATGAACCGCTGAGCGATGCCACAAAAGAGACCTTCTTACAAACTGTTGAAGAAACTAAAGGCATTGCTTCGATTCGAGAAGTTGAAACAACTGAAGACGCTACGGCGGCTCGTTACTCTGTAGCACTTGACTTGAACCCGTATTCTACAGAAGCCATGGACGTAGTAGAGGATTTGCGTCAGACGACGGAGTCTCTAGACGAAGCGACAGAAGTCTACTGGTCCGGAATCACACCAAAACTCGTGGATGAACAACAAGTCAACAACCGTGATATTTTGATCGTTATCATCTTGGAAACGGTACTCATCACGGCTCTGCTCTTAGTCATGACGCGTTCTTGGAAAATGGCTCTTTATATGATGGCCACGTTATTACTTTCCTTTACCGCAGCGCTTGGAATTGGTATATTCGCAGTGGACTGGCTTTTTGGTTACGAAGCCATCAGTACACGTGTCCCACTCTACTCCTTTATCTTCCTAGTAGCACTGGGAATTGATTATACGATTATTTTGGTGTCTCGCTACATGGAAGAACGAGACCACCATTCTGTAAAAGAGGCGCTGCAACGATCCATCGCGGTCACAGGAGGCGTCATTTCATCAGCTGGTGTCATCTTAGCGGCGACATTTGCTGCACTGATGACCATGCCGATTGCCGACTTGTTTGTATTTGGATTTATCGTGGCTATCGGGATCTTGATCGATACGTTCATCGTACGAGGGATTTTGATTCCAGCCCTTATTCTAGTATTCGAAAAAGACACGCCGAAGAAGGCGTAAAGGAGGTTTGTTATGCGTATTCTTGTCGTGGATGACGATGTTCATATCCGTCAACTGATTGCTCTTCAACTTCAGCAAGGTGGTTACGAAGCGTTACTCGCGCAAGATGCGCAGCAAGCTCTCGAGCTCTTAGAGACAGAAGAAGTTGCGGCTGCCATTGTCGACGTGATGATGCCCGGAATGGACGGCTATGAGCTGACCCAGACGCTCACCGATGACTTAGACATCCCTGTCATACTGGTCACAGCTAAAGGACAACTCACAGACAAAGCTAAGGGATTTGAGTCCGGCTCAGAAGACTATTTAGTAAAGCCGTTCGAACCCCAAGAACTGCTATTTCGCCTGCAAGCCATTCTGAGACGCTACGGAAAGGCGATGCGTCATCACCTCTCAGTCGGCAACATCCAATTAGACCGTTCATCTTATGATGTCGTCATAGGAGACGAAACATTGATCATCCCGCTCAAAGAGTTTGAGCTACTGGCTATCCTAAGCGCCACTCCTGGGCATACTATTTCACGCATTCGGATGCTCGAAGAAGTTTGGGGAGAAGACGACGAGAAGCATGAACTCTCTCTCAACACTCACATGAACCGGCTGCGAGATCGTTTGAAAAAACACGGAGCCTCCGTTGAAATCCAAACCGTTCGAGGGGTCGGGTACCGCTTGGAGGTGCTCCGGTGAAAAGTTTGTATCGTCAATTTGTACAGACCAGTGGTTGGTTCTTGATTTTGAGTGTCGTCATCGGGCTAATGATCACCAATATCTTTTATCTCGCGTTCACAAAGCAACAGACGACCGAGCAAAACTTGACGCGCGCTCAAGAAGTGACATCTATTTTAGAAACGATGCACGGCGATGCAGAAGCGCTAACGCCGTTTCTCGATTCGGTAGCGAATCTCGGCTATCAGATTGTATTAGCAGACTCGGAAGGTTCGCTCCAATCATTCGGGAAGCCGTTTGAAGATGTTGTGTTATCGGAAGAAGCACAGCGCGTTGTGTCGGATGGAGTCATCTATACGGGTGAAGACGGAGCACTCAGCTTCTTTATGACGAGTCACTTTGCCAACCGCATCACCAATACTGTCGGAGTTCCTTTTGAAGTAGACGGTGAGGTTTACGGACTCTTCTTGCGACCGGACCTCAGCCTGTTGTCTTCAGACATTCACACGCTGCTACTCGCATTCTTACTATCGATTGCTCTTGTGAACTTACTTGGGATGCTGTGGATGGCCAAGCAACTAACGAAACCGATCGGGCTGTTACGCCAAGCCACCCAAGAAGTGGCTAACGACAATTACAGTCATTCGTTAGGTATTGAAAGGCAAGATGAAATCGGAGAGCTTGCAGACAGCTTCAATAGGATGATTGAACGACTTCGAGAAAATGATACCGCTCGCAAAACGTTCATCACGAATGTTTCCCACGATCTCCAGTCACCCCTCGTCAACATCCGGGGCTACGCGGAACTGATTGAGAACGAAGCGGATGTGAACGCACCATCCTATCAACATGCAAAAGTCATCCAGCAAGAAGCCACTCGGCTTTCCGGACTTGCGAAGCAGTTGCTGCTTCTAAGCTCTTTGGATCAACCGACCTATCAACTGACCTTAGGACAAGTTGAATTGGACAAGCAATTGAAGCAGATCGTATCTAGCTACCGCTACCGTTTTGAGGAGAACCAGTTGGAAGTTTCGTTGAAACTAGAGCGAGCTACGATTCAAGCAGATGCCGAGCTTTTAGAGGTCGTTTGGGACAACCTTCTCTCAAACGCCACGAAATATACACAAGAAGGCGGTCAGCTAGCCGTTATAATGGAGACGGATGCTTCAGTTGTGAAGATTCGGATTCAAGATTCAGGAATAGGCATTGCTGCACAGGACCTCCCTCATGTCACAGAGCGCTTCTACCGCGCAGACTTATCGCGTCATACAGAAGGAACCGGGCTCGGGTTAGCTATCGTAAATGAAATTGTCACATTGCATAAAGGCACGTTACAAATTGAAAGTATAGAACAGGAAGGGACATGCGTCGAAGTGACGCTTCCCATTTTATAGGAGGCATTCAAATCATGGAAAAGAAATGGAGTATCCGGCTCATTCAAGTAGCTGCGATTTTTGGATTTATTGGAACGTATTTAGGGTCACATATGGCGGGGGCTATGGATTATGCACTACGCCCGATTCACGCGCACATCTTGCTAGTCGGCTGGTTGTCTGTGTTTGCTTGGGGAATCTTCTATCAGATCTTTGAAATCAAGTACAAAAAGTTAGTGGCCGTTCATGGGGTTACAGCTATCATCGGGGCCATTGGTTTGACGGTCGGGATGTGGATGTACAACTTGAATCCGTTCAACTTGAACGACACCTTTATTTTAGTATTCTTTATTGTCGGGGGAACGATTTTGTTGATTGCGTTCTTCTTGTTTGCAGTCATCACGTTCTTTACGGTGCCGGCGAAAGAACGAAAGTAAGGAACTTCTTCCCTCCCCAATCGTATTAAGTAAGTAGAGGAGCTGATTACTATGGAATGGCAGACTTGGCTACTTATCTCGGTTATCGGGTTTACGTTTTATTTGTACGCAGAAGTTCGTGACCTTCGGACGCGCTTGCGTCGACTTGAGAAGACGAATCATCCTTCTCCACAAGAATTCAGTCCGGAGTTGGATCAAGAGCTAGCTGAATTAGTAAGACAAGGAAAGAAAGTGCAAGCCGTTAAGCGTGTTCGTGAAGAACACGGTTGGACACTACTTGAGGCCAAACAGGCAGTAGACCGATATGAAGACTAAAAGGCGCGGAGCAGGTTTGCTCCACGCCTTTTGTTATTGCACCAATTCAATCTCAGCGGCAACAGGGATGCCTTTAAGCGCCTGCGTCGCCAACCGATTGGCTTCATTGTTCTTGTGTCTCGGAATCTGATGGTATTCCGGCTGCAACTTCATCTTATCGATTTTTTGATCGACCCGTCTTCCCCATGACGCGAGCGTCGGGTCCATGATCTCCCAGTCTTCGATCATGTGTTGCAACACAACTTGTGAATCGCCTCGAATCTCGACAGGTACACCTTTCGCACCTAGAAATTCAAGTTCTTGTAAAGCCAGGTGCAGCGCCGCAAACTCGGCTTCATTGTTTGAAGTAAACCCTTCTACAAAGGCATTTTGTCGTAGTCGATAAGATTTGCCGTTCTGCTCATAATAAATGACGCAACCAAGCCCAGCTTCTGCGGTCTCGCGCTTATAGCCACCGTCAAAATAGACACGAATGTTGTGCGGTTCTACTTCAACTTCCTTCAAGTAACGCTTAGCTTCTTTCACTGTCCAGAACGTACCGCGGGCGTCAATGATGTCTACTTGTTTGACGCGACCCGTACGCTCCATGTCTTCAATAAACAGTAAAGCTCGTTCAAGTGGCATCTCCCCTGATTCAAAACGTGTTTCTTGGTTTCTAGGTGTTTTATAAAGCCAGCGAATCGAAACGTTCATAGTGAAGACCCCCCATGGCTAGGATTAGTTCGAGTGGTGCCCGTCTAACTCTTTATACGCATTCATGTATTTGCCGCTATCGGCTACTTCTGCGTGATAGAGCGCTTTTAATGCATGCGCTTTTCCTAAATCATGTTCTTTCATCAGCTCTTTCAGCTTCTTTTGCAAGTCGCGGTCTGATTTTACGAGCTGACTCATCTGTGCTTGTAAGTATTTCATCTATTCTCTCTCCTCTCTTGCATCTTTCTCTGCTTCTCGTTTCACCCGTTGTATGAACTCTTCGACAACCGGGCCTCCATTCTCCTGCTTCTTCCCAAGCTTTAACATCGTTTTACCGACTAAATTGATACCGACGTTAGATCCCAGGTAACGGAAGCGCGTCGTGCTTTCAGATAGCTTCTGAAGTTCAAAGGTCAACGTGGTCTCAAACAGATTGGCCAAGACGAACTGAATGGCTTTGACTTTCTCATCTGGTTCATCTTTAAACTCAGTGATGGTCACTAAATAACTTTCTGTTCGAGTACCTTCTCGGTACGTCTGTTTATAAGAAGAACCCGTGAGCGGCTCATTCTGAACGATCCATTCGTTGGATTCCACTTTCGGCATGATGCGCTGCGGGTGCGCTTCATCAAATAAACCCCACACCGTCTCAATCGGTGCGTCGATTTCAATTTCTTTTTCCCACTTCATTGTGGATACCTCGCTTTAACTTGTGTCACCGTCCGGCGAATCATGTTCCGAAGAACGTCTTCGTCGATGTCGGCTAATTTGTTGATATAGACACAGCTCTTCCCGGACTTGTGCTTCCCTAGACGTGCTAATAATACTTCACGTTCCGGATCACCTGGGTCTAAATACAAGGAATGTGCTGCTTTGCGCGGTGAAAATCCTGTAAGGGCCGCTTCTCCTTCATGACCGGAATCGTATTTGTAATGGTATGAACCGTATCCAATAATGCTCGGTCCCCATAAAACAGGCTCTAAACCTGTTTCTTCATGAAAAATATCGAGTAAGCGGTATGCATCTTCTTTTTTAGCTGGTTTATCGATTGCTTCAATGAATTCAATGACGCTCTGATCTGTCGGCTTGGTCTTTAGTTCGTAGGCCATGCTCCTCATCCTTTCTACTACTATTTCGCAAAGCGAATGGTTCACGTATACTTAGATGTAACGAATTGAACTAGTTGAGGTGACCATCATGAAGCATCCACTCTATTTAGTACTCGGCGGCGTCTTTGCGCTCTTCATAGCGATGAGCATCGGCCGCTTTGCCTATACACCCATTTTACCATTTATGCAGCTAGAAAAGGGATTTTCCACAGTTTTTGCTGGTACACTTGCATCGGCCAACTATGCCGGTTATTTAGTAGGCGCTTTAGCAGGAAGCATCTTCCCAATCGGCCGTTATCGAACGAGATTGCTATATGTAAGTCTTGCGACCAGTATCACGTTGACCTTCGCAATGGGACTCGTGGACTCTCATGTATTGTGGATTGTCTTCCGCTTCATTTCAGGCGTGACGAGCGCCTTTGTTTTCGTGTTGACGAGTAGTATCATCTTAGACCGTCTGGCTGCTATTGGACGCATCGGATTATCCGGCGTGATGTATGCAGGTGTTGGTCTTGGCATCTTTGTCTCGGGGCTTGTCGTCCAGCCTTTAATCACGCGCTACACAAGTGACGGCGCTTGGATCGGTTTAGGATGTATCGCACTGCTTCTCGCGCTATACGTCATCACGGTCGTCAAAGAACCTAAAACCGACTCTAGTCAAGCAGTTCCTATTGCGACTGCGAAGAAACGATTTGAACCTTGGCTCGTTTGGCTTCTCATCGCTTATGGTCTTGAGGGCCTTGGTTACATCATTACAGGTACGTTCATCGTAGCTATCGCGGAAACTTCTGACGTCTTTATGGGCAGCGGTACGCAAGTCTGGGCGATCGTTGGACTTGCCGCGGTCCCTTCAACGATGATTTGGGCATTTGTCGGCAGTCGCTTCGGATGGATGAAGTCGTTTATAGCTTTACTTGTCATTCAAGCTATAGGCGTTGCGCTTCCCGCTCTATCCGAAAGTCCAACGAGTTTCTATGCGAGTGCTATTCTTTTCGGAGCGACGTTCATGGGAGTGACGGTGCTCGTCGCTTCTTATGCTCGTGAGAAATTTCCACATGCAAGCGCGCGTATTTTATCTGTACTCACTGTAACCTATGCGCTCGGCCAGATGATCGGTCCTATCATCGCTTCTTGGCTCGCTTCTCAGACCGGATCGTTCGGTTCTGCTCTGATTGGAGCTTCTGTTGTGATTGCACTCGGCGCCCTCTGTACCGTTCCGATTTTGTGGATCGAAAAGAACAAGACGCCTGCTAACTGAGCAGACGTCTTTTCTTTTACTTAATAGAGTCGAGAGGATCTTCAATACCTTCTTGTAGTGACTCGAAATGAATCGGCCACTCCGGACGTTCCGTTTTCAGCTCTTTATAAATATCCGCACCAAGGCGGAGCCCTACAGCTTCTAACTCAGGCAGGTCATTGTAGTAATAGACTTGATCAATCCCCGCTAGCCGCATCACCGCATAACACATCGGGCACGGATGCCCACTTGCATACATGGTCGCCCCTGAGAGGTCGAGTGTCTGAAGTTCCTGTTGCGCCTTGCGAATCGCTAGTAGCTCGGGATGTCCTGAGCTATCGTGTACTCGGTGAAGTTCATTGACTCCTTCTCCAATAATCTTTCCGTCTTTTTCAAGGACCGCACCAAAAGGCTGACCGCCTTCTTTAACATTTTGAATAGCCAGTTCTACTGCACGTTTCATGTAGGTGTTCATCGAATTCCTCCTTTTTCACTAACGTACCGTGGAACCTTTTTCTTCGTCAATCGAAAAACATTTCATTAGTCTCTTGTAAATTTCGGTTTCCGGAGTATAATTCAGGTAACGAATGATGGATGGAGAACACGTATGTTAAAAATGGACCGCCCCTATAATGAACGAATCAGTATCTATAATGGTATGGCATCTACTATGGCCATGAATATTACCAACACCTTTTTCCCGCTCTTTATGATCACCATCTTGGGAGCAACCAACTACCAAGTTGGGCTACTTAGCTCTCTGCCGCCTCTCATCGCTTTACTTATGACGATCCCGGCAGCTATTTTACTCAATAAAAGCGTCACTCATAAACGAATCGTCGGTACAGCCATCATCACCGCTCGGCTGTTTTTTCTTGCAATCGTCTTTGTGGTCTACCTACCTCCGGAATGGCGAGCGTGGGCTTTCCTAGTCATCATCGGTATGATGCATGTGCCGACAGCCTTGGCGACAATCGGTTGGCAGACGTTGATCAGTGGCTTGGTTGATGAAAACCGTAGAGCACAATTTTTCAGTGACCGTAACCGCATGTTAACAGTTGTCGGCTTGTTCACCACTTTGTTTGTTGGAATCGTACTTCGTGATGCGACGGAAAGTGTGATGTCGTACCAAGTCTTGTTCGCCGTCGCACTGTGCTTCGGTTTGCTAGAAGGGTTTTTGATCATGCGTCATAAAGAAAACGATCCAGTCGTCTCGGAAACCAAACCGAAACTAATGGACTGGTCGATTTTCAAAGACCGCGGCTACCGCTGGTTCTTAGTCGCTGCCCTGTTCTTCAACTTCACCTGGCAGATGGCGTGGGGTTTGTTCAACATCTATCACGTGCGCATTGCAGAAGCGACCATCTTTTGGTTCAGTATGTTCTCTGCAGGAAACATGTTGATGCAGTTCTTTACTTATCCGTTGTGGAAAAAATGGTCGGAGAAGTATTCCAATACACTCGTATTCATTGTCCTAGCAATCGGAATGGCATCTGCTCCGTTCTTCACTGTGCTAACGACAAACTTCTTCCTGCTGTTCTTAGTGCAGACGACCTCAGGTTTCTTCCTGTCCGGAGTCATCTTGGTGCTATTCAATATGCTCCTTGAGCACAGTCCTACTGAAAAGCGGACGTACTGCATCACAACTTACAATGTATTACTGTCCTTGATGGCGTTCATCGCACCACAGATCGGAATCATCTTCTTGGAACTGTTCGGCATTGTCGAAGCGATGCATATCAACGCAGCTCTACGTTTGTCTAGCAGTCTAGTATTCTTCGCGATGTTTTGGTTCTATTCGCGACATAAAAAGCGGCCGGAAGCGGCTGTGGTATAACGAAAAAGAGGCTTTCCGCAAAGGAAGCCTCTTTCTTTCGTCTATACAAAAATCATCCAAGCCACCATAGTGACTACAATCGTCGTGACACCCATTAATAACGTAGACATCGTCATCGCTTTATAAGCATCTGTTACTTTCATTCCACTGAACTCCGTTACAACCCAGAAGAAACTGTCGTTTACATGACTCACTGTCATAGCACCCGCACCAATTGCCATAACGACTAGCGCAAGAGCCACGCCACCAGTAATTCCAAGCTCCACTACTAACGGTGCCACTAAAGTCGATGTGATAACCAGAGCTGTCGTCGAGGAACCTTGTGCAGTCTTCAGTGCTGCTGCAATTAAGAACGGAACAATCAAGAACAACGCCCCCGTTCCAAACGCGGAAAGATCCATGGCTTGCAGCTGATCTGCTACACCTGTATTTCGAATCACTGTCCCAAATGCACCACCAGCACCTGTAATCAGCAAAATCGGTGCTGCTTCTTTCAATCCTTCGCCAACCCATCCGGTCAATGTCTTCTCATCATAAGCAGGTAGTAGCGGTAACGCCGCAAACACACCTAAGAACAAAGCTACTGTCGGCGAACCAAGGAATTGGAAGAAGGACGTAACGCCACCTTCTCCGCCAAGAGCCGTTGCAATCGACCCCATAGCAATTAAAGCAATCGGCACTACAAGTGGTAAGAACGATTTGAAAGCCGATGGCATCTTGCCAAATGAAGCAATGATTTCGTCGTAGTCAAGCGCTTCTGCATCTTCTTCTACATGAATCTTCGAACCGACTTTCACTGCCCAGATGTACCCGACCAGAACTGCTGGAATCGCAATGATCAGACCGACCAGAATGATAGTTCCTAAGTAGTCAGATGCACCGATGTTTCCAGCGGCCGCAATCGGTCCTGGTGTCGGCGGTACAAGTGTGTGAGTCGCAAACAGTCCAGTCGCAAGCGCAACAGCCATAGAAGCTACGGCTACTTGTGCCCGTTTAGCTAACGCCTTTTTCAAACTTGATAAGATGACGTATCCAGAATCACAAAAAACGGGAATCGAAACGATGTACCCAATCACAGACATCGCGAGCTGCGGACGTTTTTCTCCGATAACACGAAGCACGACTTCTGCCATTCGGTACGCTGCTCCAGATTTCTCTAGAATGACACCAATGATAGTTCCGGCCACGATTACGAGACCGATACTCGTCATCAAGCCACCAAATCCTTCATTCACAAAACGAACGACGTCTACAAGCGGTAGACCCGCTGCGATTCCAACAAAAAATGCTGCGACGATCAACGAAATAAACGGATGTACTTTTAATACAGCTGTCGCAAAGACAATCAACACGACCCCTAGCAAAATAATCGCAAACAACATACAAACTCCCCCTTAAATTTAAAATGATTTCCCCAAACGTTCAGCAGCTGCTAGTAAAGCAGGTACCGGCCGTGATAATGCTTCTTCTAGGTGACAAGAAGGTGACACGATACTGTCGATCAGATCAAAATGCGGCGCCAATAGAACACGGTCCTCTTCTCGTACCATTCCCGACAGTAAGGCTACAGGCACCCCTGCCTTCTTTGCGCGAAACGCAATTCCAAGCGGGGCTTTTCCAGACAACGTTTGCACATCCGATTTCCCTTCGCCCGTAACGACCCAACTTGCTCCGTCTAACTTCGAATCAAAATCGATCTCATCTAAGATGATTTCAATTCCAGGACGCAAAGTAGATGGCAGGAATGCGAGAAACGCTGTTCCAAGTCCTCCAGCTGCACCAGCACCGGGCAACTCGTGCACGGACTTCCCTGTAGTTTCTTCTACGACCTGTGCATAACGCCTGAGAACATTTTCTAGTACGTCGTGATGACCTCTTTCGACTCCTTTTTGAGGACCGAAAATCGCAGTGGCACCGCGTTCTCCTAGGAGAGGGTTGTCCACGTCGCAAGCAATGTCGAAGCGGCATTTCGGAAGTCGGGAATCAAGTCCTGCCAGATCAATCGTTGCGAGTTCTTGATAAGAAGGCAAATCCGTCTCCAAAACCTTGCCTGACCCATCTAAAAATCGTGCCCCAAGTGCGCGCATGGCACCAATGCCTCCGTCATTTGTAGCACTTCCTCCAATCGCTAAGATGAAGTGCCGACATCCTGCATCGAGTGCGTGACGAATAAGTTCTCCTGTCCCGTAAGTACTAGCACGGAAAGGATTACGCTCCGACTTCGTAACGCGCATGATCCCTGACGCTTCCGCCATCTCAATCACGCCCGTCTTGCCATCGCCTAAGATACCGAACCGTGCATCAACCGGCCTTCCCAGTGGATCTTCTACGACTACTTGTTGCATCTGACCCTCCGTTAGCTCCACAAGAACCTCAAGCGTCCCTTCCCCTCCATCTGCGATTGGAATCAGTGTATACTGCGCATGTGGGAACACTCTCAAGAGTCCGTCTTTCATCGTTTGTGCCGCTTCTTTAGCTGTCAATGTTCCTTTGAATGAATCTGGACTGATGATAATGTGCATAGGCTCCCCCCTCAAGTAAACGCTTACAAATTAGTGTAGTGTGTATTTTCTGATAGTGCATTATACTTAATGTACAAATAGGAATATAATTTTAGATAATTTTTTGGGAGTGTTGTCGATGTTAACGAAAGAAGTAGCGAATCAGATGGTCGAACAGACGATGATTCGACTGAGTCGGAATATCAATGTGATGGATCCAACTGGTCTAATTGTGGCTTCTGGGGAACCAATACGTCTTCAACAACTCCACGAGGGAGCTGCGTACGTAGGACGTACCGGGAAGACACTGGTCATCTCGGAAGAGGTAGCTGGTGACTGGCCTGGAAGTAAAGCTGGAATCAATTTACCGCTATTTTATAAAGATAAGTTGGTTGCTGTCATTGGCATTACAGGGAACCCTGGAGACCTTGAGTCTGTCGCCCCTCTTGTTCAGTTAACATGTGAACTGATGTTACACCAATCGATCGTGACTGCCGAATCTGAGTGGAACCGCAAATGGAAAGACGACGCGATTACAGAGCTATGGATTACTGGCGAGCTATCTCATGCAACTAGGGAGCGTATTGCGTTATCTCATATTTCGGTTGCAGGTCCTTTATGTTGCAGTCTATTCCGAGACAAAACAGGAAATACGAATACACTTCGAAGAAAATTAGAAGACTTTTTCGATTGGCCAGACAAAGTAATAGGAGTAGGTGTTCACGGCGAAGCAGTCGTTTTGACGAGTGGTTTAAGCGAGGAGCGGTTGAAAGAGAAGTTTAAGCGACTTTTAGGACTCCTCCCCACTCTGCAAATTTCTGTAGGGAAGTGTGTAGATACTGTAGAGGCACTCGGAGAAAGTTTGCATGCATCTCAGGTTACTCAAGCCAATCAGTCGGCTCCCCTTGCTAGTTTTTCTGAGTTCGAACTCACGTATTTGCTGCATCAAGTACCGGAATTAGGCCGATCGCAATACAGTAGAACTTTACTTGCGTCCCTTGATGCCAAAGCTCTTGAGACACTCGGGGCCTTGTTTGCGTCTGACTTGTCCATTCGTGGTGCAGCTGAAAGACTTGGGGTTCACCGCCACACGTTAAGCTACCGGATCCAACAAATCGAGGAGCTGACAGGATTGCACCCGCTGCGATTTGAAGATGCCGCGAGCTTATGGCTGGCTCTCAAGTGGCGTGAGGTATGAATTCGAGGATTTGTTTAAAAGAATTTCAGATTTGCGGTATGGAACTTCAAATTTGCAGAAAAGAACCTAAGATTTGTGGAAAAGAACTTCAAATTTGTCGTTGAACAATCGCTCAGCTTTCTTTCTAACAAAGAACCCCAAACCTTTTCGGTTTGGGGTTCGGCGTTCTTCACATCTAGTAAGTCATTCTCCAAACTTCTCCGAATACCAACGAGCCGCAGCTTGCTTAAGTGCCTCTTCTGGATGGTCAAGGGCATGATTAATTTCACTTTCAGTCTGAGCAAGGAGGACGACCTCTTGGAACAGATCCGTTGCGTCTTCCACAGCATCATGAGCCGCACTGCCCGCAAACAACGTAACCGGTAAGCCTCTTTCCGCCGCAAACTTCGAGACTCCGTGCGGCCCTTTGCCTTCTAAAAACGTGTGCCGATCGAGGCGTCCTTCTCCTGTAATGACATGAGTGACACCAGACAGCGCGTTTTCCCAGCCGGAGCGCTTCAACACAAAATCAATACCGTGGTACCATTTTGTCGGGAAGAAAGCCTGAACGGCACCTCCAAGTCCTCCTCCAGAACCCGCTCCTGCTCTTTCGTGAAGTCGGACACCCGTATGTTTTTCGATGACGTCGGCTAGACGGCTTAATGCTGCTTCCACTCCTGCCGTGTCTTCTTGTCTGACGCCTTTTGTCTCGCCGTAAAGATGAGTAGCCCCTTGAGGTCCAATGTACGGGATCTGCACGTCGCTGACTACTGCAAAGGTACATTCTTGAAGACGCGAATCAAATTCTTGGTCATCAAGGCTTTCGAGTTGCTGTAATTGCAACAAGTCTCCAGACATTTCGTTTCCATCACTGTCTAAAAATTTTAAGCCGAGCGCTCGTAGCATACCTGCACCACCATCGTTTGTGGCACTGCTCCCAATCGCAAGAATGAAGTTTCTATGCCCTTCGTCTAAAGCCGCTCGAATCAATTCTCCTGTTCCGTATGTCGAGGCAAGTCGAGGATTTTGTTCATGTTTTTTCACATAAGAGAATCCTGAAGCTTGTGCCATCTCAATTACACAGGTATGACGAGACAGGCCGGTCACGCCGTATTTAGCTTCAACCTTACGACCAAGTGGATCGCGAACCGTAGCGGTCTTATATGCCCCTTTTGTAGCGCTCATTAGAGCATCCAATGTCCCTTCCCCACCATCTGCTATCGGGAATTCAATGACTTCTAATTTTGGGTCGACAGATTGCAGGCCTTGCGCAATAGCGCGCGTAGCTTCTTGAGATGTGAGCGTGGTCTTCCAAGCATCTGAGCTGACGATGAATTTCATAGTTGGTTCCCCCTAGAATAGTCGTTTTACAGATGGACCGAATAGATAAAAATGCAAATCTTGCTTCTTTTCTTCTATACTTCGTGACAACCTTGCAATCTCCTGCTCAAGTGCTGTAATTTCTTCAATGGCCTTGTCCACCCGTTCCCGAGAAATCTCTTCTCCGAGCTCTAAGTAATGGAGCTTTGCCTCTAACGCTTTTACTTGTTGATGACGCTGCATCGCTCCGGCGTAGCTTTTCACTTCTTTTTGTTTTAATTCTGTCAGTTGTCTTTCAAGCGTTTCTCTTCCCATTGTAAACATCCTCTCCTGAAAATTGTGCCAAACAAAAAACTCTTCCCTACGAGAGAGAAGAGTTGCATACGCACAATTTCTCCTCATCGTTCAGGGCGGACCTGTTGGATGGAGCACCTTACCTTATAGGCAGGTTGCTGAGACTTCGTAGGGCCAATTCCCTCCGTCTCTCTTGATAAGAAAAGAGTTACTGTTCAGTTAGTACTAGTATAGCAGAAAAAGGGGAGATTTCCCAGTGTCACTTCGAGCGAATGTCATCTTCATCTGCATTTTTATGATTGTAGAGCTCGTTTTCACCGTCTTTGTCCGCGGGGTCTTCGCGATAGAAAAACGGATCGCTATCAATTTTTTCTTCTTCTGTTAATGATTTTTCATCACTTGGCATTGGAATCTTTCCGCTGTTTTCTTTTTCTTCTTTAAACATGTAAACTCGCCTCCTGAATTCTTATGTGGTTTTTAGTTCTATTCCCTGAACTTCGATTTTAGAAACGACCCGTTACAAAATGTGACGCTTGGCGTCATCTGTAGCGCCGATGTTCGCCCCGTGAACGCGGTCTACATAAACAAAATAATGGCCTTTATCAATTTCATTTTCAATTTGATCACTTTCTTGCTTATTAAATCCTAAACGAAATAACACATCTTGTGTCGTGTCTTCCCCTTTAAAGAAAGCAGTGGCCGCATCTAAAAAATTCGCTGGATCGGTTTGAATCTGTAAAGAGGTATGCTCCTTTAGCCAAGCTACTTGACGGTCGTTTCGCGCTAGAATGATGATTTCATCTTCGTCGAACTGATCATCATGCAACTGCACTAACCGTTCCTTCAAGGATACAGTAGTAGTTTCTGTCCAATAACTCGCCGTATTTGAAATCATGATGAGTCAACTCCTCTTAGTTGGTAGTAAGTTTGTTCTTTATTCATCCCCTCTTTTTTTAACGGGCAAACGATTTTTTACAAAAATAGGAACGAAGACCGATAGAAGAATCGTTTACTTTTAGTCCGACAGGGAAAGAAGAAATCAAGGAGGCGATAGGAAATGCCATGGACAAAAACGGATTATCCCGATTCCATGAAAAACTTAGACGCTGCAATACGGAATAAAGCCATTGAGATGGCGAACGCTATGATTGAGGATGGCATGGAAGAAGGTCGAGCTATCTCAATTGCTACAGCAAGAGCGCGAGACTATGTAAACGGGACAGATGATTCATCCAGACCTCACTATATAGTGAAGTGGAAAGAAGACGAATGGGTATTGATGAAAAAAGCAGGAGAACGCGCCATTAAGAAAGCTGCTACAAAAGAGGCGCTGCTTGAAGAGGCAAAACCATATGTAAATGAACAGGATGGGATTTTGACGGTGTATAAGGAAGACGGAAGTGTAGCGGATACTTTATATGACTAAGGAGCGGATCAAATGACGGAAAAATTAAAAGTAGGCATCATTTTAGGAAGCACTCGTAAGGGTCGAGTTAGCCCGCAGGTTGGAAAATGGCTCTTAGAAAAAGCAAACCGACGGCAAGATGCCCATTATGAACTGGTCGACATCAAGGACTTCGACCTTCCCTTCCTAGGAACCGAAGAATCTGAAGGGGTTAAACGATGGAACGATAAGCTCGACTCACTCGATGCTTTTGTGTTTGTAGTGGCGGAATATAACCATAGTATGACAGGAGCTCTGAAAAATGCCTTGGATAGCGCTAGAGAACCTTGGCACAACAAGTCAGCAGGTATCGTAAGTTACGGTTCTGCTGGTGGGACACGTGCTGCCGAACACGTTCGACAAGTGTGCGCTGAATTACTGATAGCAGACGTCCGTGTGCATCCCGTATTATCGCTGTTCTTAGATTTCGAAAAAGGTGAAACCTTCAAACCTCGTGACCTTCATGACAAAAATATTAAAGACATGTTGGATCAAGTAATCGCATGGGGTCGTGCACTGAAACCGTTACGTACTAAAGAAGCCTGAGGATTCCCCTCAGGCTTTTGTCATGACGTTTGTAGGCTCTCCTAAAAACTTCATCATCTCTTCAAATTGCGACCTCCCAGTCTCTACTCCAAACTCATAAAGTGATGTTAGACGTTCTGGGTTTCTCTCTGCACGACTGATTTTAAAAGAATCCTCTGGTCGTATCACGAAGGCCTTCCCTTGATCTTCCAAAGCTTCTACCCATTCCAACGTGTCGTTGTAATGCTTCCATCTTGTCTCCATCTGATGAACAAGACCGGGATATTGTTTATACATAAACTTACTGATTCCGGTAAAACGAGAAGGTGCTTTTCGGTATCCTTTCGGACGTGTCAAGATCACCACAGGCTTTTCAATGCCATCCTCCAATGCTTTCTTAAGCGGAATCGGATCCGCTATGCCTCCGTCCATCAAAGTCATTCCTTGATAATCTACTGGAGCCGCCATGAATGGCAAGGAACTAGAAGCTCGAACCACTTTTAAAATTTCGTCTCTAGGAGCTCCCTTTTCAAAATAAATTGGTTTTCCACTATAACAATCTGTTGTTCCGATAACAAAGCGTTCCGGTGTTGCAGAAAAAGTCTCGTAATCAAATGGAACGAGCTCATTTGGCAATTTATCGAATAGCAAATCCATGCCAAATAATTCTCGTTTCATCACCAAGTTCTTGAGCGAAATGTAGTCCGGATGTGTTACATAATCAATAGAGACTTTGCGGTTCCGGTCACGCTGTCTTGCCGCATAGGAAGATCCATGACAGGCTCCTGCAGAAACACCGATGACATATGGAAAATAGTACTCATGCTCCATGAATGCCTCGAGCACACCACCCGTAAACACTCCACGCATGCCGCCTCCTTCTAGTATCAAGCCTGCTGCTGTCAAATCGTCCACTCCTTCTCGATAGTTTTCTACTTATTAGTATTCCGCAAAAACAACCAGGAAGCAAATGGAATATGTAGACGATTTAATTCCTATTAAAACACTTTGAATTGGAAATTGAATACCTGACTTGGTATACTTAGCGTACTAGTACCAAGAAAGTAGGGACAGCTATGACGATTTATCAAAGCGTTACAGAACTCATTGGAAATACTCCAGCTGTGAAATTAAATCGCGTTGTACCGGAAGGCGCTGCGGATGTATACGTGAAACTTGAAATGTACAATCCCTCTAAAAGTGTCAAAGACCGGGCAGCTAATAATATGATCAAGATGGCGGAAGAACAGGGACATATCCGTCCAGGAGATACCATTATTGAACCGACTAGTGGAAATACTGGGATCGGTCTTGCAATGGTCGCTGCTGCACGCGGGTACCGTGCCATTTTAGTGCTCCCTGATAATAGTACGCAGGAACGAATCAATTTATTAAAAGCCTTTGGAGCTGAAGTCGTCCTCACACCTCAGGATGAAAAAATGCCAGGAGCTATAAAAAAAGCGCTAGAGCTGAAAGAATCCATTCCAAATGCCTTTATTCCGCAACAATTTGAAAACACAGCAAATGCAGATGCTCACCGTGGTACTACAGCACTTGAAATCTTAGAACAAATGGACGGCCATTTGGACGCATTCGTCGCAACAGCAGGCACAGGTGGAACGATTACGGGTACAGGAGAAACTTTGAAACAGCACCTTCCCGAGCTTTATATCGGTGTCGTAGAACCTAAAGGCTCTCCCGTCCTGTCAGGAGGAAAACCAGGACGTCATAAGCTAGTTGGAACCAGCCCAGGATTCATTCCTCCGATTTTAAATACAGAAATCTATGATGAAATCTTCCAAATCGAAGATGTCCAAGCCATTGATTTGTTCCGTCGTCTCGCTCGCGAAGAAGGAATTTTTGTTGGTCCTTCTGCTGGTGCTGCTGTTTATGCAGCAATTGAAATCGCGAAACGCCTAGGAGCAGGTAAGAAAGTTCTGTGCATCGCTCCTGATACAGGAGAACGTTATTTGAGCATGGGCTTGATTGAATAACGTAAAAAGTGGGTACTGAATACGGTACGTTCAATTTGAAAGGAGACAATACTATGTCAAAACGCATTTTAATGGTGCTAACCAATCATTCCGAACTACCTAACGGCAAAAAAACCGGAGTCTGGCTTTCTGAATTCGGCGAAGCCTTTCTCGCTTTCCAAAAAGAAGGTTATGACGTCACTGTAGCCAGTCCTCAAGGCGGCGAGATACCTATCGATCCAACTAGTTTAGAAGGCGATGTATCTGAAGAGATGCTAGCTACAAAGGAACACCTTCAACATACAGAACATATCAATGATCAGAATGCTGAAGATTTTGATGGTATCTTCTTACCGGGTGGTCATGGTACGATGTTTGACTTACCGGATAATACGAAGTTACAAGAATTGATTCGCTCTATTTATGAAGCGGACAAGCCAGTCGCAGCCGTCTGTCATGGACCTGCAGGACTTGTTGGCGTTAAACTATCAAACGGAGACCCTCTTGTAAAAGGCAAAAAAGTAAGTGCTTTTACAGACGCAGAAGAGCAAGATACAGGTCTACAAGACGATATGCCATTCCTTTTAGCTTCTAAGCTTGAAGAATTAGGCGCTCATCATGAAGCTGCTGCAAACTGGAGTGAAAAAGTGGTCCGTGATGGCCTACTAATCACTGGTCAGAATCCACAATCTACAGAAGCAGTAGCTCACGCGTTTATAGATACATTAAAAGAGTAGGCAGCCGCCTACTCTTTTTTATGTCCAGCGACCTTCTAAATCAAGCGCTCGGCGGATCTGTTCAAAATGATGTTCGTCATGTTCGACTAACCCGGTAAAATAAGATTCCAGTGTTGTGGTGTTCGTCCCAATAGTAAAAGGTTCTGCCCACTTAGCTTCTGGTACTGCAGATAGTTCATCTACTAATTTTTTGCGAGTCAGTAAAAATTCTTGTATCGTTTGTTCTTTCATCTGATTACGCGCAAGTTCAGCAGACTGTGCATTGAATTGCTCAAATCCAGGATAGGGCTGTAGAGCTTCCCCATTTAAAATCGGATGAAGACGATCTGTTAGAAAGAAACGATCCCAAGGGCCAAGGTGCCCTACCACTTCAGCAACCGTCCATTTTCCTTCTGCAATCGGAGAGCGCCAGTTAGCCTCTTCCCATTCCTTCATCCCTTCAATCCAATCCATTGATGCGCGAAAATGCGCTAAAATCTCAGCCTTGTTCACTTTGTAATCCCCCTTCATTCGGTCTACCCTCAGTATACCCTTTGAACGAAAAAAAACGCCCGCACTAGCCTGTGCAAGCGAAACAAAATTAGGCGTGGGGAACATGAACAACGATCTGACCGTCAATAACTAGAGGCGTTGATTTCTTGTAAAGAATTTCTGGCTTCCCGAAAAAGTATCCTTGAAAGTACGTGTACCCAGAATCTAAAGCTCGCCTGTATTCTTCTAACGTTTCAATTTTCTCAGCAATACGTTTTTTCCCAGAACGTGTTGCCAATTTTTCTGTGTACTGCTGACGGTTCATTGGTGCTTGAAAATCAATCTTAATGTAATCGGCCACTCGCACTATTTCAGGAATTCCATGAACAGAGGCATTGCAGTTAAAATCATCGAGTGCAATCTGGTAACCTGTTTTTTTCAACTGTCGCAGGGATTTTAAAAGCTCCTCATCAAATTCAATGGTCTCCAACACTTCAATGATCAAGTTTCCCGGAGCGACATTCCATTGATGGGGTTGCGTCAACAGATCTCGAGTAAAGTTTACAAACACTGGAAGATTTTGACTCACAATATCCAATCCCATGACATGATAGGCCGTATCTAACACTTGCCTAGTAGCTTCATTTGGGTCTTGTGCAGTGTAGACGTTTTCCTCACTATTTCGGTACAATAATTCATAAGCAACGACATTGCCTTGACGGTCCACTATAGGTTGCCTGGCAAGATAGTGGTTCAATTTATTCACCTCCGTCCATTTAAAGTTGTTAGTCGTATTCTACCATTTATTTTCAGAATAATCAAACATTAATACCTTATCAATTCCAATTCGAAAGTAAAATAGTCTCAGTTTCAAATTATTTTAATTCAGACGAATGGTAGAGAGGAATAAATTAGGCGAATGTCGAATAGACAAGAAAAGGGGAGGCTGCATCATGACGTACAAAATTAAAGAGATTACAGATTTAAATGCCGTATCAGTGGATCATTTAGTAGAAGAAAGTGAACAAGAGGGCTACAGGTTTTTAACACGATTAGTGAAGCAATACGCTGACGGTTCGGAGCTTTTTCAAAAACCGGGTGAAGCATTATTTGGTGTCTGGAAAGAGGATGAATTAGTGGGCATCGGAGGTATCCTCCAAAATTCTTATTCCGATGATCCCTCTTCGGGTCGCCTACGCAGATTTTATGTATTAGCCGAAGAACGTCGTCACGGTGTGGGAACATTACTTCTTGAAGCTTGCTTAAACAAAGCAAAAGAATCCTTTAAAAGCGTCACATGCCGAACAGATTCTGCAAAGGCCGATGCTTTCTACCGTCAGAATGGGTTTGTAGCTGTCCACCACTCACCGGATACCACTCACCGCATTACTTTTTAAAAAACGAAAAAAGACCTTTCCGATTCATTTCCGGAAAGGTCTTTCGTGCTTTATAAACGCTTTCTTTCAAGCTGCAAGGCTTTCAATGTGGAGATCATCATCAAAATCATGATGAAGGAGAACGGCAAGGCCGCTATAATCAACGCATTTTGTAAAGCCGTTAATCCATTTGCAGATAAGAGGATGACCGCTATTGAAGACTGTGCAAGTCCCCAAACGATTTTTACAGAGTTATCAGGATTCAAAGAACCTCCCGTTGTTTGCATTCCCAATACGAAAGTTGCTGAATCGGCACTTGTTATAAAGAAAGTCCCAATCAGAATAATTGCGATGATTGAAAGAATGGTTGCAAACGGTAGTTCATTGAAAGTAGCAAACAACACTTCTTCTGTTGCCAATCCTGAAATGTCTGTCACTTTATCTTGAATTTCAATTGCTGTTGAACCGAATGCAGAGAACCAGAAAAAGCTGACAAGTGACGGAAGCAGCAAGACTCCTGTCACAAACTCACGTATGGTGCGGCCTTTTGATACACGAGCAATAAAGATTCCCACAAATGGAGCCCAAGAGATCCACCAAGCCCAATAGAAGATGGTCCAGCCATTAATCCACTCACGCGTAGACCCATCAAGAGGAGCTGCACGGAAGCTCATGCGAACGATATTCTGCAAATACGAGCCAAGTGTTTCTGTGAACATGTTGAAAATTAATAGCGTAGGTCCGATAATGACGACGCCTACTAAAAGTAAGATAGCAAGAACCATATTGGTGTTCGATAAATATTTGATTCCTTTACTGAGTCCTGACCAAGCAGAAGCTAGGAACAGCACCGTAACTACAGCAATAATGATGACCTGCAATCCGTAAGATGCTTCAAATCCGAACAAGTAACTCAAGCCGCCACTAATTTGAACAGCACCGAAGCCAAGAGTTGTTGCTACCCCGATCACCGTTGCAAAGACGGCAAACACGTCGACGACGACACCCCAAGGTCCTAACATTTTATCTCCAAAGATTGGCTTAAGTGTTGCTGAAATTAATCCAGGTTCGCCTTTGCGGAACTGGAAATAAGCGAGTGCTAAGGCAACAATCGCATAAATGGCCCAGGCATGTAAGCCCCAGTGGAAAAAGGTATAGCGCATCGCGTCACGGAATGCTTGTGGCGTTCCTGTCTCACCAGTTGGTGATGAAACCGCGAAGTGAGAAAGTGGCTCTGCCGCTCCCCAAAACACAAGTCCGATTCCCATTCCAGCAGAAAATAGCATCGCAAACCAAGTGGCTCTCGAATAAGCGGGACGATCCGAGTCTTTTCCTAAGCGAATTTTGCCATATGGACTGACAATCAAAAATAATGTAAAAGCAACCATCAATCCGACAATGATCAAGTAATACCATCCAAATGTAGAGGTAATGAAAGCCTGCATGTTTGCTGTAACCGCCTCAAAGCTTTCAGGCACAATAGCACCAAAAGCAACTGTGACTAATACTAGTGCAAGCGTAATCCAAAATACGTTCGTAACGTTTTTCACATTCTTCCCTTCTTTCGTCTAGTTTTACACAATTCCCTACCCTACCTTAATTTTTTGTAAGGGTCAAGCCATGAACATTTTGCCCACATGAAACTTCTCCACCTCTTCATTCGTATAAAACGTATAAAAAGGGGGAGAAAATATGGGTTTTTCAGATCCTATGTTTGGCTTTATGGATACGTTTGGAACGACGTTTATAGTTGTGGTGTTTGTCATAGTTATCTCGGCATTCATTTTTGGAATTGGGGGTTCCATTAAAACGTGGTCAAAAAATAACAATTCGCCTCAACTTACCATACCCGCTACGGTTAAAACTAAACGCACAAAAACTAGTGGTGGACATGGAGACGCTTCTGCAAGCACATGGTATTATGTGACATTTGAAGTCCAAAGCGGAGACCGGATGGAACTTCCAGTCCGAGGACACGAATTCGGGCAGCTGGCAGAAGATGATTTAGGTCTTCTCACATTTCAGGGAACTCGTTTTATCAACTTTGAGAGACAAATAGAACCACGCACATAATGTGCGTGGTTTACTAGTATACATTAAAATAACGCGCTTCGGGATGAGCGAAAACCATGGCAGAAACAGAAGCTTCAGGCTCCATCATACACCCATCTGTAAGTTCGACTCCAATACGCTCCGGCTGCAATAGTCTCCATAATTTCTTCTGATCTTCAAGTTCTGGACACGCCGGATAGCCGAATGAAAAACGCTGTCCTTGATACTTCGTACGGAACAAGTCCTGAATACTCAATTCTACAGGGTCCGGGAATCCCCAGCGTGTCCGCATCATCTCATGAACACGTTCCGCTAGTCCTTCTGCCGTCTCCAATGCGAGAGCCTGAATCGCATGACTCTCCAAAAACTTTCCTTGCTCTTTCAACTGCTGCGACCAAGCACGGATATCTTTACCGGCAGTCACCGTGAAGAAACCGACGTAATCCATCTCTCCGCCGACCGGCTTCAAGTAATCCGCTAGACACAGATGATCTGCCTTTTGCTGTCTCGGAAAATGGAACCGTTCGATTTCTTGCGTAACGTCTTTAGGGTCATAGATGACGACGTCGTCTCCATCTGACTGGGCTGGAAAGAACTGATAGATGGCAGAAGCTTGTAAGATCCCAGAAGCCACTGCTTGTTCAAACAGACTGTCAGTCAGCTCCTTGAGATTGATTGTCCGTTCATCTTTTTCATCAAGAAGACGAGAAATCTTCCCTTTGATTCCTAGATGATGTCCTAACAGCATTTGCTGGTTGATATACGGATAGACTTGCTGCAAAGAAAACTCTCGCAGGATATGCACATCTAAATCTGTCGGTGTATAGACCTGAACATCTTTACTGACTGTTGATTTTCCAACAGTCTGAGGCTTTCTAGGAATCTCTGCTTCCGGCGATTCGGTTCGTTTCTTTTGATCCTCTTCATGGTGTTGTTCAATTTCCAGACGACGCTCAGGATGCTGTAAATCATTGAACAATTGCAGTCCATCCATCGCATCTTTTGCATAGAGAACGACCCCATCATATTCCTTCGCAATCTTATTGGCTGTAAACTTACGAGTCAATGCAGCACCGCCGACGACTACTGGAGTATCGATTCCCACAGCCTTTAAATCTTGTGCAGTGACCACCATTTGCTGTGCCGACTTTACAAGTAAACCAGAGAGTCCGATAATGTCCGGTTCGTGGGCGCGCACCTGTTCAATCAACTCTTGTGGAGTCACCTTAATACCAAGATCTGTCACATCATAGCCATTGTTGCTCAAAATGATGTCTACTAGATTTTTGCCGATGTCGTGGACGTCTCCTTTAACAGTAGCTAGTATCACTTTCCCTTTTGTAGAGGACACATCGGACTGTTCCATATGGGGCTCTAAATAAGCTACAGCAGCCTTCATCACCTCGGCACTTTGTAGGACTTCTGCGACGATCAATTGATTGTCGTTGAACAGGCGCCCTACCTCTGCCATTCCCGCCATCAAAGGACCGTTGATAATATCAAGTGGCGCCTCATAGCTTTCAAGTGCTGCATTCAAATCCGGAATAAGCCCTTCTTTCGTCCCTTCAACAATGTAATAAGCAAGGCGTTCCTCAACAGTTGCAGGCAGTTCTTGTACCTTTTCTTCTTTTTTCATACCACGGTAAAACTCTGTAAAACGAGCGAGCGTCTCGTCTGTCGTATCAAACAACAGCTCTTCTGCTAGACGCACTTCTTCCTCCGGAATGGAAGCAAAGCGTTCGAGTTTCTCTGTGTTGACGATGGCGTAATCAAGTCCCGCCTGCACACAGTGGTACAAGAACACGGCATTTAAGACTTCCCGGCCGACCGGAGGCAACCCGAAGGATACATTGCTGACCCCCAAGATTTGCGGGCAAAGCGGAAACTTTTCTTTAATGGCGCGGATCCCATCAACAGTAGCTTTCGCCGACCCGATGTATTGTTCATCTCCGGTACCTACTGGGAACACTAAAGCATCAAAAATGATATCAGATGGCGCGATCCCGTACTTTTCCGTAAGGAGCTGATAAGAGCGTGTCGCAATCTCGAGTTTTCGTTCCGCTGAGACACCCATCCCTTTTTCGTCAATCGTTCCCACCACTACGGCTCCACCAAACTGATGCAGCAGAGGTGCAATCGCTTCAAAACGCTCTTCCCCATCTTCTAGATTGATGGAATTGATAATCACTTTTCCTTGGGAGTAACGAAGAGCTACTTCAAGCACCTTCTCATCCGTCGAGTCAATCATCAGAGGCACTTTCACTTTCTTGACGACTTGTTGAATGAAACGGTCCATGTCCTCCACTTCTTCACGGTCCGGGTCTGCCAGACAGATATCGATGATCTGTGCACCGTTCTTCACTTGGGCACGGGCAATTTCCGATGCTTCTTCTAGCTTGTTTTCTTGGATGAGGCGCTTGAATTTGCGAGAGCCAATTACGTTTGTGCGCTCACCAACTAGAATCGGACGAGTTGAGGGATCATCATAAATAAAAGGTTCGATACCAGACACTTTGTGTTCTTCATGAGCTGTGAGAGCACGTGGTGAGTAGGCTTTTGCCACATTAGCCAGTGCTCGGATATGGTCTGGAGTCGTTCCACAACAGCCTCCCACTATGTTGAGCCAGCCTTTTTCTAAAAAGCCTTCCATCTTCGCTGCTAGCGATTCCGGTGTCTCGTTATAATTGCCTTCTTCGTCCGGTAAGCCTGCATTCGGGTAACAGCTGACATAGTTTGAAGCTAAGGCAGACAAGGAACGGACATGATCCCGCATAAACTCTGGTCCCGTTGCACAGTTGAGGCCCACCGCTAATGGGTTCATGTGTTCAAGCGAAATATAAAAGGCTTCAATTGATTGGCCAGCAAGCGTCGTCCCCATCGGTTCGATCGTCCCGGAAACTAAGATAGGCACTTCTTTTTGTTTAGCAGTAAACGCTCGTTGAATCCCTAGGTTGGCCGCTTTAACGTTCAATGCATCCTGACTCGTCTCGACAAGTAATACATCCACTCCGCCATCAAGCAACCCTTCTGCTTGGACTTGGTAATCCTCAGCAAGCTGGTCGAAGCTGATACCACCTGTCACTGAGAGTGTTTTAGTAGTCGGACCCATCGCACCCGCTACAAAACGTGGTTGGTCGGGAGTCGCATAGCGTTCTGCTGCACGGCGGGCTAGTTCTGCTGCTTGCTTGTTGAGCTCGTAAGCGAGGTGTCCCAGTCCGTACTCATCTAACACCACTGGTGTAGCGCCAAAAGTATTCGTCTCCACAACATCTGCTCCCGCTTCGTAGTAGGCCGCATGAATGGATTCAATCAGCTCTGGATGGGTCTTTACCAAGTATTCATTACATCCTTCGTATTGTTCCCCTCCAAAATCATCTGCAATGAGATCTGCCTGCTGAATCATCGTCCCCATCGCTCCGTCTAGAACGAGGATTTTTTTCTGAAGTTGTGTCTCAAATGTAGAGCTGGTCATGTGATTCCTCCTGCTTCCGTGACGTAATGTAATGAATCAGTTCAAGTGACAGTTCGTAACGTAAGAACGGCGTGATGAGATAGATCCCATTGAACAATTTGACGGCTTCTGCCACCAGTTCTTTCGTGATCGCCATTCCTTCTTCAAGCGCTCGTTTTGGATCTTCTCCAGCTAAACGCATCCGCTCCCTTGTATCGTCAGGTAACCGAATGCCTGGGACCTCATGATGCAAAAATTCTGCATTGCGTGAGCTGAGAAGCGGCATGATGCCGACAAAGAACGGACGGTCCACTTGTTTCGAGGCTTCTGCTAGAGCATGAAGCTGTTCGATTCCAAAGACCGGTTGTGTGATAAAGTAATCAGCTCCTGCTGCGACCTTTTTCTCCAGACGCTTGACGGAAGCGTCCATATGGCGGTAGTTCGGATTGAACGCTGCTCCAACGGAAAATTGAGTAGGACGCTCTAGTGATTTCCCTGAGAACGAATACCCTTTATTGTTTTGTTTAATCAGTTCGATTAGTTCTAAACTTGATAAGTCATAAACCGATGCCGCACCTGGGAAATCGCCAATTTTTGCAGGGTCGCCTGTGATAGCGAGCAGGTCTTGAACACCTAACTCATGCAGTCCCATAAGATGAGACTGTAATCCAATCAGATTGCGGTCTCGACACGTCAAATGCACAAGTGGATTTGCCCCGTAGCGCTGTTTAATGATAGCAGCTACCGCATCGTTTCCGACGCGTGGAGAAGCAAGTGGATTATCCGCAAGCGTCAGGGCGTCAGCACCCGCTTTATGAAGGGCTTCGATCCCCTCGTAAAATCGGTCCGTGTTCAAATGCTTCGGCGGATCGAGTTCTACAAGAATCGTTGTCTCATTTCGGACTTTTTGAAGAAGTGGCGATTCTTCTGATGGTTCGACGACTTTCCGGACCGCTTTCAATGGAATGGCCTGCTTCTCGGTAATCGGCGTTCGGTCCTTAAGCCTCTCGCTCACTGCTTGGATATGTCCAGGAGTCGTTCCACAGCAGCCTCCAATCAAGTGGACGCCTTGTTGTCTGAGCTCTTCTGCTATATCTCCAAAGTAAGAGAACTCTTCTGCATACGTATAGCGCCCTTCCTCTAGCTGCGGAAGGCTGGCGTTCGGGTAAACAGAAAGCAGAGCTTTTTGCGGAATAGGAACATTTTTTAGAGCCGTCAGCATATGGAACGGACCCATTCTACAATTGATGCCAACCACGTCGGCACCGAGGCCTTCAAGTCTTGAAAGTCCCTCCGCAAGTGTCCAGCCATTTTGAAGAACTCCCACCTCATGCATCGACAGTTCAGCAATAATCGGCAACTCACACTCTTGCTTCGCAATCTGAACGACGGTCTCGAGTTCCTCAAAATCGTAATACGTCTCAAGTAACAGAGCATCGACCCCTTCCATCAAGAAGATGTAGAGCTGCTCCCGAAAACTGCGTTTGATCTCATCGAGCGGAATGTCTTGTTTAATCCCTCGAAGGCCACCGATAGTTCCCAGTACATAGACCTCTTCACCAGCTGCTTGCTTTGCCAAACGGACGGCCGCTGTATTGATTGCCTTCACTTGTTCCTGTAAACCGTAGCGCGCGAGCTTCACATAATTGGCCGCATACGTGTTCGTCTGAATGACTTCAGCTCCGGCTTCAATGTACTGCTGGTGGACCCTCAGGACATCTTCAGGGTGCGAAAAGTTGAGTTCTTCATTACAGTGATCGACTCCGTAGGAATACAACAGCGTTCCCATGGCACCGTCTGCGACTAACACGCGGTCTCTAAGTTGTTCAAGGAAAGGTCGCTTCATCGTGGAACACCTACCCACGCATCTAAAATGGTCTTCAATTCTTGCTTCAGGTCCTCGATATGTTCAATACCTACAGAGAACCGTAGGAGTCGCGAACAGATTCCAACTCGTTCTCGCTCCGCTTCCGGAATATCCGCGTGCGTCTGTGTCGTCGGATATGTGATAAAGCTCTCCACTCCTCCCAGACTTTCGGCAAAAGCAATGAGTTGTAAACTCTCTAAAAACGGAGGAACCCACTCCGCTTCTTTCAAGCGAAATGACAGCATCCCACCTTTACCTGGATACAATACCGAATCGATGGCTGGATGTTCTTTCAAAAATGCTGCAAGCAAGCGGGCGTTCTCTTGCTGCTTCTCCACTCGAAGAGCCAGTGTCTTTAAACTTCTCACTAAAAGCCAACAGTCTAACGGACTTGGCACGGCACCGATTGAGTTTTGAATGACACGGAGCTGTTCACCAAGTTCTTCGCCTTTTGTAATCACAGCACCCGCCAAGACATCATTATGCCCTCCCAAATATTTCGTTGCACTGTGCAGCACGATATCGGCACCTAATGTGATGGGTTGCTGAAGGATTGGTGTGTAGAATGTATTGTCGACAATCAGCAACAAGCCATTCTTCTTTGCAATTTCCGCAACTGCTTTGATGTCCGTCTCTTTCATCAACGGATTCGTCGGCGATTCGATGAAAATCGCTTTTGTCGCATCCGTCACGGCCTTTGAAATAGCGGAGAGTTCAGTTGTGTCCACGTATCGAAACCGGAGACCTGTCCGCTCTTCAAGCTGATGGAACAACCGGTAGCTTCCTCCGTACAAATCTTCTGAGACGATCAGCTCGTCTCCTGTTCGAAACAATTGCAGCACGGCATGCACCGCCGCCATCCCTGAACTGAACGCAAACCCGTGGTCTCCGTGTTCTAGTGTTGCTAGTGCCTGTTCAAGTGCTGTTCGAGTCGGATTGGCCGTTCTCGAATAGTCATATCCTGTGGATTGCCCGATCCCAGGGTGAATATAAGCTGTAGAAAGATGTATTGGCAGACTGACTGCTCCTGTTGCGGCATCACTTCGGTTTCCTGCTTGCGCTAGTTGCGTTTCCAATTGATAGGTCATAGGTAGTTCCTCCTTGTAGTGGAGGGTATAGAAAAACGCCCTCTTATATAAAAATAAGAAGGCGTGTGTTGGATCTATCCCTCTTATCTGTCAGAGTCTAAACTCTGCTGGAATTAGCACCATACTGTCATGCAGCTGGTTGCTGAGATGTCATCGGGCCAGTCCCTCTATCTCTCGCGATAAGATATTGCATATGAAATTAATTCGCTCATCAAAGCTTTTTACCACTTTAACGTACTGAAGGAAGAACTGTCAACACAATTTTCTGACGATAGCATTGACAAGTTCGTGGAGTTTGCGTAAACTAAGGATAACTACTTTGCATTACCAAGTAGTCATTTTTTCAACTCACTATCTTGCAATGCAAACTAGCAAGGAGGTTCAGCTATGACCGTTCGCAGTCAATTGTTAAAAGGGTTTTTAGATGGCTGTGTGCTTGCAATTATCGAGAAGCAGACCGTATATGGATACGAATTGTCTCGAAAACTTCAAGAGTCCGGATTACCTGATGTCCCAGAAGGCACTATCTACCCCGTCTTATTACGTCTTCAAAAGCAAGGGTGGATTGTCAGTGAGATGCGGCCTTCTGAATCAGGACCCAACAGAAAATATTACTCAATCACTTCAGAGGGCGGGCAGGCACTGGCGCTGATTCGAAACGAGTGGGAACTGCTCTCTATCCCGCTTGAGCGATTATTAAAGGAGGAAAACTCGTGAATGTACAGGATTTGATTAAAGAAAATAATGAGAAACGCGAACTGCTGCACGTCCCGAATAAAATTTACTATGAACAGCTACTAGTTTACATCCGAACAAAGCTTTCTTTATCGGAGCAAAAAACAGAAGAAGTGCTGATGGACATGCTTGACCACTTACTTGAAGCTCAAGCAGACGGAAAGTCTGCAACGGATGTTTTTGGCGACGATCCAAAAGCGTATGCAGATGACGTCATCGAACAAATTCCAGATGAAGAAAAGCGTGATATGGTGAAGTTCTGGGGACGTATGGCGTTTCAGTTGATTGCCTATTACTTCATTGCTCGCGGCGTTATTTTATTCGCACTTGATTCTTTTGGTGAAGCACCAGATACCCGAATTTATTTACTTCCATCTCTCATCCAATTGGCTGTAATGATCGGAGTCGTATGGATAGCTGTTCGTCTGCTGATGCGACAGCTGAATAAGGCTGCTTTTACCGAAGAAACGAAGACGTCTCGTTGGAAGGAGTTCGCTGGAGCTGGGACAGTGGGCGCACTTGGATTTGCCATCATCGCAGTCGTCAATTGGGTGCTACCGTACTTCGGTCCTTCTATGGACTTCCCACCAGCTTCTTCTATCGGGATTGGAGCCGTCTTACTGTTAGTTTCATGGGTGTTGAAACGAACGGAATGGCGTTCGTAAGGCGGTTGCGACAGGGTGAGCGATCGTTCTGGTGCAAGTGATGTGATTTCTACGACATATACTGCGATTTTTTGTACATGCAGGTCATTTTCTAGAACATGTAAACGTTGTTGTAGATCCGAAGTCGTTTTATAGAAAACGAAACGTCATTCAAATAGAAAGCAGGGTTCGCTCATCGAGCGAACCCTGTTGTAGTTTATCCCTTCGCTCGCCCAATTAAGATTGTCAAATCTATAGTGATAGACGACACGTTTTGTGCGAGAAACTCTTCTACTTTCTTTTCATCTGCATTCCATGTCAGTGGGGTCATGCCGATCAAGTCACGCCACTGCTTGTCATCCAATTCTTTTTGGTAGCTCACTGAAGAACTCCCAACAAACTCGAGTTCATTAGTAAACCGATTCTGAGCTTCTTCATTTTCAAACGTCTCTTTATCTGTCCCCGCATAAAAAAAGCTACGCAGTTCGTGTAGGTAAGCAGCATTTGGAATGACTTTTACAACAAGACCACCCGGCTTCAGTATGCGTCTAAACTCTTGGTGGTTTGCAGGAGACAAAATATTGAGAACTACATCAACCGAGGCTTCTTGAAGTGGTGATTTCGCGAGATCTGCTACTAGCCAGACAACCTCGGCCGAGTGATTCGTCGCCAGTTGAATGCCTTCTTTTGACAAATCAATTCCGATGCCTTGGCTCCCTGACAACCGATTCACTATGCCTGCCAGATGCGTTCCTTCCCCACACCCCATATCTACAATTCGCGGTGAGTCTTTTGCTTCTTTCGCAATCCATTCACTTATCTCTTCGATTAATGGTTCAAAAAAAGCTGTTTCCTGCAGCAATGTCTGGCGCGCCGTAAACAATTCTTTTGTGTAGCGACTTTTTGCGACCGTTCCTGCCAAATGAAGATACCCTTGTCTTGCCACGTCTACCGTGTGTCGGTTTGCACAGGTGACCCCCGTTTCGGTCAATTGCAGCACTTGCTGGCAAATTGGGCATCGGAGAGAGTCCGTGTAATGACCCAATTGCATTAAGGCCCGTTGTTTTTTTGTACTCATTTGTCGCGTCCTTCCTGAAGCAATTGATACTGCTTGTTAAATAGTGTCGGATAAGACAAGAATCCAAGTGCGATACTTGTCACAGCTGCCGTGGTCAAAATTAGAAACACGATCAACAATTGAAACTGCACAGCTTGTATGGGATCCGCCCCTGCAATGATCTGCCCGCTCATCATACCGGGAAGTTGTACGAGCCCCATCGTTTTCTGGCTTTCGATTGTTGGAATCATACTCGTCTTGATCGCTTGGATCAATCGTGTATGAATAGCCTGCTTCGGTGTTCCACCGAGCGATAAAATCAGCTCGATTTGGTCTTCATGGCTCTCGATTTCCGAAGTAAAGCGGTTCAGGAATAAAATCGCCAACACCATGGAGTTCCCGATGACCATCCCACTGATCGGAATCACATATTGCGCTGTAGGCGGTGTGATTTGAAATCCGATGAGAATGCCCTGTGTCAGAACTTCAACAAAGATAAGTGTTGCCGCTACTTTCCACGTGATACCAGGAATCGTTTTGCCTTTCTTTCTGACATTAAGTGTGGCAGCTGTAATCATCAACAACACCATTAAGAAAATATAAAGGTAGCTGTCGGAATCAAACACAAATTTTAAAATGTATCCAACAGCGATGAGCTGCACGATGGAACGCACAGTAGCAATTACCGTGTCTTTTTCTAAGTCGAGTCGCAGTGTCTTAGATAGAATGAGTGGTATCAGTACAAAAATCAGCGTTAAAGCTAACGTTCCATACGTCATGCCTCATCCCCCCGAACAAACTGGCGCACTCTATCATTTTGCGGGTCTTCAAGAAGTGAGCTCTCTCCTTGCTCGACGAGTTCCCCGTCCATCAGTACCCATGTGTAATGGCCAATCCGCCCAGCTTGCTCTAAGTTATGAGTGATCCATATGATGGTCGTTCCAAATGTTTTATGGATGTGCTGAATCAGTTCTTCTACTTCTTGACGCGAAGCACGATCTAGCGCTGATGTGATTTCATCCAGTAGGAGAATGTCCGGTTCCATAAGCAGGGTTCTGGCAATCGATACTTTCTGGCGTTGCCCGCCTGATAGATCCTTGCTGTCCCGTTGCAGATAATCCACATCTAGTCCCACTTCTTTAATGATTCGTCTCATCTTGTCGACATCTACTTCGGCTCCTTGAAGCGCGTAGGGCAATGTCAGATTCTCTTCGACCGTCCCACTGATCATCGGCGCACTTTGTAAGGCCATGCTTACACGCGTCCGAAGTTCAACCGGTTCCCAGTTCTCAAGCGGATTTCCGAGAATGGTGATACTTCCTTCATCAGGGCTTAACAGACCGTTACACAATTTGAGCAATGTCGACTTCCCAGCACCAGAAGGTCCTACAAGAGTCGTAATTTTCCCTTGCGGAAACTGTCCAGATATTTGTTTGAGTACTTGTTGTTCTCCTCGTTTCATTGAAACATCTTGAAAACTAATTGCGGCTTCCTGCATTGTGATCCCTTCCTTTTGCTTCATATAGGATTAGTCTAGAGCTTCAGGCGAAATTTTGCTACTGTGGGAACCCTTCGTGGTATAGTAAGGAAAATTAGAGTTCACAAAGGGGGATTTCGGATGTGTTTAATTGCCTTTCATCTTCAGCAGCATCCCACATATGCCTTCATCATGGCTGCCAATCGTGACGAGTTCTATGACCGTCCGACCGAACCCGCCCATTTTTGGCCGGAGCATCCCGATCTGCTCGCCGGAAAAGACCTGCATGCCGGTGGGACCTGGTTAGGTGTCACAAAATCAGGTCGAATAGCAGCACTGACGAATTACCGAGATCCACTTAGCGTGCAACAAGACCTGATTTCTCGTGGTGAAATCGTCAAAGAATTTTTGACGACAGAAACTTCTGCCGTTGAGTTCATTTCTAAACTCGAACAGCAAAAGACATGCTATAACGGATTCAATCTTCTAGCGGGAACATTCTCAGACCTTCATTACTACAGCAATATGACTACTTCCGGTCATCCCATTCAAGAAGGTACCCATGCCCTTAGCAACAAGTTTTTGAACACTCCTTGGCCAAAAGTCGAACAAGCCCGTGAGCTGTTGAGTGATTATGTTGCATCAACCGAACAAGTATCTCACGACGTATTATTCGATATGATGCAACGAACTGATCAAGCTGCTCCACATTTACTCCCGGATACAGGCGTTGGCCCAGACCTTGAACGCAAGCTGTCTTCGATGTTCATCGATATGCCGAACTATGGAACTCGCTGCACCACGGTCATCACCGTGACTCACAGTGGTGTTGTGGAGTTTCACGAACGGACCTATCACGAACGTCAGCCAATCGGGCAAGCTGTGTTCCTTTTCCAGCTTTGATTGATTTCGCTTTGAAAGTCGAAACAATCTGAAGAAACGGAATCTCAGAAAAATCACTAGTTTTCTGCTATACTAGACGGAAAATGATTTGTCAAGGAGCGTTAAAGTTTGTCAACTTCCCGTTATGTTTTGAGCTATGGCGATGCCTTTGTAGATTACATCGCCAGAACCCATGAAAATAAAGAATTTGATCTGTACTTAGGTGGAGCCACTGTCAATGTAGCTGCAGGAGCCAGTCGTCTAGGCCTTCCTTCTCGATTTATTACAATTACAGGTGATGACGAGGTCTCCGACTTTGTTCGTGCCCAAATGGCCGAAGAAGGTGTAGACCTGCAGCATGCGGTCTTTTCGCCGAACAAGCGATGCACTTCCGTCTATGTTCATTTGACCGAAGAATCGGACCGCATATTTGCCAACTACATCGATCCAACACCTGAAATTCAAGTGCGTCCAGAAGAGCTAGAAGAAGAGGCTTTTGAACAAGCCGTTACGTTTCATTTTTGTTCTGGGACGATGTTTCATCCTACAGCACTTGAAACGACGCGCCGTGCAGTTCAGCTAGCCCGAGAAAAAGGCGTGTTGTTGTCGTTTGACGTCAACGTCCGTCCTCTTCGTTGGGAAACCGAGCAGCGTTGCCGAGAGACCATATTAGAATTCATGGGCCTTTCCCACATGGTGAAAATGACTCGTGAAGAGATGTATTTCTTAATGGAGACAGAAGAATTCGAAGTAGGAATTGAGCGTCTTCAACAATTTGATATCCCTCTTGTTTTCTTAACAGATGGTGAGAACGGAACAGTCTGTTTAGTGGATGGGCAACAGATCCATGCGCCAGTAACGCCTGTTGTACCTGTCGATACGACAGGCGCTGGTGACGCGTTCATCGCAGGAGTGTTGTACCATGTGTTCCACAATGGCTTTCCAGAAACACATGCAGAAGTATTAGAATGTGCTTCGTTCGGAAACAAACTAGGCGCTTTGTGTGCGACGAAGCAAGGCGCTCTGACTGCGATGCCTCGCCTTGAAGAAATAGAAGAGTTGTAATGAATAGACCTGAATCACGAACTGTGATCCAGGTCTTTTCTCTATCTAACGTTTGACACGATAGCTCGTCTCCGCAAACTGACCATACTGTTTCATCCCGACCAACTCCAAGTCAACTCGATACTCTCCCTGTGGGAATAACGGAATCCCATCCCCAAGTAGAACCGGGGCGGTAGTAATGACCAATTCATCCACAAGATCCGCTTCAAGGAACTGGCGAATCAGTTGCCCTCCTCCAATAACCCAAATATCTCGGCCTTCCTTCTGTTGCTCACTCTTCGCCCAGTCTGTGACGGATCCAGATACTGCGGTCACCCCGTCTGGAGTTGGAAATCCAGCAGAACTGAATATATAACTTTGAAGATCTCCATATGGATAATTTCCTTTCTCATAAGCCATCACCCAGTCATACGTTTTCTTTCCCATGACGACCGTGTCGATCTGCTCCATGAACTCACTGTAGCCATTATCCCCTTCACCCTCGACTGCAAACAACCAATCAAGTGACTCGTCCTTCGTGGCAATGTAGCCATCTAACGTCTGAGCAATATACAATTTGAATTTTCTCATCTGCAAACCGCCTCCTTTAGTTTCGAGTATAGCAAAAATGACCCCTGGGGCTGTCTCCACACTAAGTTCACTTAGTCTCTGAGACAATCCCTGGGGTCAAAAATTTATTACAGAACTTTTTCTAAGAAGTCACGAGCACGCGAAGATTTCGGTGCAGAGAAGAACTCACTTGGTGCGCCTTCTTCCACAAGCTGGCCATGGTCGAGGAAAATGATACGGTCTGCCACTTCACGAGCAAAGCCCATCTCATGGGTCACGATGACCATCGTCATTCCTGTGTGTGCCAAGTCTTTCATAACCATCAGCACTTCTTTAACCATCTCCGGGTCTAATGCAGACGTCGGTTCATCAAATAGCATCACTTCAGGCTCCATAGCAAGTGCACGCGCAATCGCCACACGTTGCTTTTGACCTCCCGATAATTTTGACGGGTATTCTTTTTCTTTTTCACTCAGGCCGACCTGCGCCAGAAGTGCGCGGCCTTTTTCTTCAGCTGCCGCTTTTGACATCTTCTTCACTTGAATCGGTGCATAGGTCAAGTTCTCGAGAACCGTCATATGAGGGAACAGATGAAAGTGCTGGAACACCATTCCGATCTTCGCACGAACAGCTGACAAGTTCTTGGTCTTCGCAAGAGACTCCCCTTTGTAGGTGATGTCTCCTTCCGTTGGTGTCTCGAGCAGATTGATGCAGCGCAGTAGTGTCGACTTCCCAGATCCTGAAGGTCCGATGACTGCCACTACTTCTCCTGGCTGGATGGTCGTAGAAATATTCGTCAATACTTGGTTGGTTCCAAACGTCTTGGAAACGGATTGAATATTAATCACCTTGTCTCAACCTCTTTTCTATCTTTCTACCAATTACAGTCAGTCCCATAACGAGTAGGTAATAAATCAGACCCACGAATAGTAGCGGCTCAAAGTTTCGGTAGATATCTGAGCCTACTACTTGTGCTCGACGCATCAAGTCCATATAGCTGATGGTCGAGACGATGGCCGACTCTTTTGTTAGAGTAATAAATTCATTCATAAGTGCTGGTAAAATATTTTTCATCGCTTGCGGCAAGATCAAATCTTTCATCGCCGGCTTATAAGGGATACCCAGAGCCATCGCTGCTTCCATCTGCCCTTTGTCTACTGCTTGAATTCCTGCTCGAATGATTTCCGAGATATACGCTGCTGAGTTCAGTCCGAATGCGAGAACCCCTGCTAGGAATGTCGGAATATCATAGCCTGTGAGCTGCGGAACGGCAAAGTAGATGATCATCAACTGAAGGATCAACGGGGTTCCGCGGAAAACCGATGTATAAGCATCTGCTAAAAAGCGCAGGACCTTGTTATTCATGATTTTAACGATAGCAATAAGTGTCCCTAAAACAAATCCTAAAATAAGTGCAACGAAAACGAGTTGCAGCGTGACCCATATCCCTTTTAGCATAAAAGGAATATAAGGCACGATTTGGCTAAAGTCCAAATTCATGCCTTACCACTCCTTTCTATTCTTCTGACAACCACTTGTCTTTTAATTCTTGGATTTTCCCGCTCTCTTCAAGTGCAGCAAGTGCTTTGTTGACTTCTTCAACTAGCTCACTGCCTTTCGGGAACGCTGCTGCCATACCTGGAGAAGCAGAAGTTGGATCATCGAATCCAGCTAAGTCTTGCTCTGCTTGGTAGCCAAGGCCAACTGCTTTATCGATGTAGATCGCATCTACACGATTTGAAAGAAGCTCTTGGACCATGATGGAAGAACTATCGATCGGCTTGATTTCAAAGCCGTATTCTTCTTGGATTTTGCGTGCCCCTTGCTCTTGGATTGTTCCAAGCTGAACACCTAGTGTTTTACCATCTAAATCTTCAATGCTAGAGATTCCTGCATCTTTTAGAGACAAGAACATTTCGCCTGAACGGTGGTATTCCGTTGAGAAGTCCACGTTCTCTTTACGCTCGTCTGTTGCTGACATCCCTGACATAACGAAGTCGATACGGTCAGATTGGAGTGCACCGATCAATCCGTCGAATTTCATATCGCGCACTTCAATCTCATAACCTAGTTCCTCACCAATCGCTTTTGCTAGGTCGATATCAAATCCAACGATCTCTCCAGATGAATCTACAGATTCAAATGGTGGGAAGTCTGCTGAGGTTCCCATCACTAGTTTCTTAGAATCTTCTCCGCCTTCTGAAGACGAACCGCCTTCTTCGCTTGACCCACATGCTGCTAATACTAGCAATGCAAGTAGTGCTACTAACGCTAATAACCCTTTTTTCATGTTGTTTCTCTCCTTCATCCTGTGGACTGTATAAGTTTTTAAGTAAATGAATAATAACACGGTATTATGCATTTGTATACAGTCACACTAAAGTTTTATTATTCAGACTATTTAACCATTTTAAAACCCCTAAAGTCAAGTGCACTTTAGGGGAGATTTCATTACTTCATTTGTTGGAATTCGTCTTTCACTTGTTGCATCAGTTCTGGGTCCGCAAGCAAATCAAATCCTGTTAGCGCCATTGCTAGAGCGCCACGACTTAAGACTTGATGCGAATTATCTGTGATTGTGAGGTCAGCAAGTTCTTTTGTGTGGAACACAAGACCAGGAGAATCTAGGCCAATGTATGGGTGGATAGAAGGACAAACTTGACTGACATTCCCCATATCGAGAGAGCCATAAGATTTTTTAGCAGGATGCACTTTTTCTACACCAGTTGCTAGCAAATTTGCTGTGAATCGTTTTGAAAGCGTCTGATTGGTCTGCATATCGTCATAACTCAACTCATAATTATGCATACTTAGTGTTGCTCCGGTCATCTGCGCTGCTCCATGGGCAATCGCTTTAACCTTTTCGACGACTTCGTTCAAATACGCGCGGTCTGCTGCACGGACATAGAACTGGGCAGAAGCAAAGTCCGGCACTACGTTTGCTGCCATTCCACCTTCTGTAATGATGCCGTGAATGCGGACGTCAGAACGCACATGCTGTCGAAGGGCATTGATTCCGTTGAACAGTTGCAGTACCCCATCAAGAGCATTGATTCCCTTTTCAGGCGAAGCAGCTGCGTGACTAGTGCGTCCTGTGTAATCAAATTGGATGGCGTCCATTGCAAGAGAGTCTCCACTTTCATACGACTCGTCCGCTGGGTGTAACATTAAAGCAGCATCGATTCCTTCGAAGATGCCTTGCTCGGCCATGGGCACTTTTGCACCGTTCGTTTCTTCAGCAGGCGTTCCGAGAACTACAACTTTCCCACCTGTATCTCCGACCACTTTTGATAACAGGATGCCCGCTCCAATCCCCATCGTCCCAATCATATTGTGACCGCATCCGTGTCCGACTCCCGGCAAGGCATCATACTCTGCTAAAAATGCAATTGTTGGTCCTGGCAAGCCGCTATCATAAGTAGCTCGGAAAGCCGTTGCTCGGTCGACAATTCCTTTCTCTACTTGAAAATCGTGGCGGGCCAAGTACTCCGTTAGAAGAGCCATCGATTCAAACTCTTGATCTCCGAGTTCCGGATTGTGATAAAGATGATCACTCATCGCCCATAACTCTTGTTGAATTTCTTCTAGATGTCGCTGCAACTGTTCCTTCATTGAAAACGCCCTCTCTTCTGTTAGTTCTGCCGCCTACTATAACGGAATTCGAAATAAATCGCAATGTCTAGTTCCTGTCTTAAATGGTTATGAAAAATTAAAAAAGCCTGAAATCCCTTAATTCACAGGGGTCTCAGGCTCTTTGTTTTGTAGGACGGCTAATAGGTTGCGAACGGTCAGGTCAGCCATCTCCATGCGAGTTGCAATGGTCGAACTGCCGATGTGCGGAGCTACTTCTACGTTTGGCAAAGTCAGTAGAGGATGGTCAGTAGGAACCGGTTCTTGTTCAAACACGTCAAGACCTGCAGCACCTAACCTCCCATTTTTCAAGGCTTCGTATAACGCCTGCTCGTCTACTAAACCACCTCGCGCAGTGTTCACTAAAATCGCATCAGATTTCATTAAAGCCAGCTCTTCTTTTCCAATCAAATACTTTAATTCTGGTGCGAATGGAAGCATGATGACTAAGAAGTCTGCTTGCTTTAAAACGTCTTCCAGTTCATGGTAAGTAGCCCCGATGGTTTGCTCCGCTTCCGGTTTCTTTGAACGATTCCAGTAGATCACGTCCATATCAAACCCTTTCGCACGACGCGCTACTGCTTGTCCAATGCGTCCAAACCCTAGAATCCCAATCGTCGCGCCACTCAGTTCCTTTCCAGCAAGCTGCAGTAAGGACCAAGACTGCCAATTCCCTTCTCGGACTTCTTGACTTGCCGCGCTCAATTTCCGAGCAGCTGCAAGAAGTAATGCAAATGTTAGATCGGCTGTTGCGTTCGTCAGCACATCCGGCGTGTTCGTCACGCGGATTCCTCGTTTTGTCGCTTCTTCTACATCGATATTGTTAAAGCCGACCGCAAGTTGGCTGATGACTTTTAAGTTCGGTGCTGCTGCTAACACTTCAGCATCTAATGGATCAGAAAGCACGCTGATGATCCCTTCTGCGTCTTTCACTGCTTCAAGGAGTTGTTCTTTCGTCATTGGTTGTTCTGCGGAATGCCATTCTTTGTAGCGGACATACTGTTCAAGTTTTTCTACCACTTCTTCAGGCAGTTTTCGTGTTGCGAATACGTTCATCTCTCTCCATCCCTTCTTGTCGGTTTCTATATTTAGCTTACCAAACTTCTTGAACTAGAGATAACGAAACACTAATTTGGATCACTTTGGTATTGGCACGATTCCTCCCCAAACCTCTCTAAGACAGAAAAAACCGGCACTCCAAAGAGTGCCGGCCATCTAATTACTTCTTAACAATGTTTTTTCCGTAGAAGATTTCATCCATCTCCATCTTCAGTTGCGCTTCGATCTTTTGCTGCTCTTCAACAGTCAGATCTTCTTTCTTCGTCCCGAACAAGTAATTGTTCAAGTCGAAATCTTTTAGCTTCGCTTTTGTATGGAAGATGTTTTCTTGGAAGATGTTGACGTCGATCATGTTGAATTGTTCTTGCACGTCATCTGGAATATAGTTCTGAATCGAGTTGATATCGTGATCGATGAACAGTTTGTGTCCCGTCTTGTCGCGAGTGAACCCGCGAACACGATAATCAATCGTCATGATATCTGTATCGAATGAATGAATCAAATAGTTCAGCGCTTTTAATGGAGAGATTTCTCCACATGTTGACACATCGATGTCTGCGCGGAACGTACTAATTCCTTCGTTCGGATGGTATTCCGGATACGTATGAACTGTCACGTGGGATTTGTCCAAGTGCATGACAACAGTTTCCGGTATTGGACCTGGTGATTCTTCGAACTGCTCTTTCGGAGCGGATTCTACAGGACCTTCAGATACAAGCATGGTCACACTGGCACCTTGTGGAATGTAATCTTGTTTCGCTACATTTAAGACATGAGCACCGATAATTTCCGTTACCTTAGTCAAAATAGCTGTTAGGCGGTCTGCATTGTATTGTTCATCGATATACTGAATGTAGCGTTCACGTTCTTCCTTTGTGCCCGTATAACAGATATCGTACATATTAAAACTTAGTGATTTTGTTAAGTTGTTGAATTCATGCAGCTCAATGCGCTGCTCGGGAGTTAACGACACGTTTCCTCATCCCTTCGCGTAAAAAATAAACTTCGGTTACAACTATACCTTTACCCCTTATATTTGACAAGCAAACGAAGAATGGACAGGCCTTTTCTCACAAAAAAAGAGAGAGGAACACGTCCTCTCTCCTAAACGATTCATCTTAAGCGTATTGAGCTACAAGTTTTTGTGCAACTTCACGAACACGTTCCATACCAGCTGCCACAATCGCTTCTGCTTGTTGTGGGTTGGCATTGTGACCTTCGATGATCACGTTTTCGATGATTTCCATGCCGAACACGCCACCGAATACATTCTGCATGTAGTTATAAGACATCTCCATTGGTGCCATTTCAGGTGCAGAGTACAAGCCTCCACGCGCATTTAAAAGAATGACTTTCTTCTCTGGCATCAACTGAACGAGATTTCCTTCAGCATCGTATTTGAAAGTGAAACCAGCTGAGTATACGTAGTCAATGAATGTTTGAAGCGCTGCTGGAATTGTTAGGTTCCAAAGTGGGAAAGCAAATACTAGAACATCTGCTTCAGATACAGCGTCCATAGCATTTTGTTTCGCTGCCAAGATGCGTTTCTCTACGTCTGTCAGTTCTTCTTCGTTCTGCATTTTACCGAATGCGTTAAACAGATCTTGTCCGAAGTACGGCATATCTTCTTCAAATACATCATAGACGCGAACGTTCAAGTCGTTGCTGTCTTTTACTGTCTCCATAAATGTGTCGTACATTTTAGTTGAAATCCCATCCGGGCGATTGTTTGCTTTTACTACTAACACGTTTGTCATGTTGCGTTCCTCCTAGGTTACAAAAAGTAATCACAAAGGCTATCCTACCACGTCATTAATTCGAATTCAAGACATGTGCTCACCCCGAAAGGCTATCTGCTATACTGAAGAAAACGGTACAAGGAGAGGGCTTATGAACACTGCATTTATCGCGGGGCATGCACGGTTACCTGCTGGAATGGCCGCTCAAAATCTGTATGAGACGCTCACAATCACAGCCGAGATCGACCGCAAGTACCACGTCATTTTAACAGCATCTTGTACACTCGCTACCCAACATGGGCAGGATTTTGTCCATCATTTACTCCGAGGACATAGCTTGCGAGACGGGATTGATCAGCCCCTTACAGCGATTCAAACGCATTATCTCGGAAAAGCAGGAAATGCGCTGCAATCTGCTCTTCGTGACCTTTATAAGCAATACGAATTGCAACTCGATAAATTATCTGATTAATATGTAAATTCAATTTACATTTCTCTTGAAATTCGCTACAGTAGTAGTAAGAAGCGCCAAGACACCTGCCGTGTCTATCCACGCCTCTACCCGCAATCTACTTTACTTATAAAACTGCCGAATCTGACGACCATTCTTCACCGAATGCTTTCTCAGACATACCGCCAGTCCAAAACGACCTTTTTTATAAGGCTTTTTGGATTGGCTTTTTTCATGGCAAGAAAGGAGCGCGTATGACAGGTGCCTTGGCAGGATTTCGAATTTTAGACCTTAGTCGCGTACTGGCCGGTCCCTATTGCTCGATGATTTTTGGAGACTTAGGTGCAGAAGTCATTAAAGTCGAAGCTCCTGGCGGCTCGGACGAGACGCGCCATTGGGGTCCACCTTTCCAGGAAGGCGTCAGTGCCTATTATTTGAGTGCCAACCGCAACAAGGAAAGTATCACGCTTGATTTGCGTACTGTAGAGGGACAAGAACAGTTCAAAGATCTCGTGAAGACGAGCGATGTCGTATTGCACAACTTCAAGACCGGGACGATGGAAAGGTTCGGGCTCGGCTATGAATCACTTGCCGCACTCAACCCAAGACTCGTATTCTGTAGCATTACAGGCTTCGGGGAGACAGGTCCTCTCAAAGACCTTCCGGGATATGACTTCATCTTACAGGGAATGAGCGGGCTGATGCAGATCACCGGGACACCCGAGTCGGGTCCTCAAAAGATGGGCGTCGCCATCGTTGATATTCTGACCGGTTTATACGCCTGCATTGGCATTCAAGCAGCGCTTCTTGAACGCCACACTTCGGGAAAAGGTCAAAAGCTCGACCTGTCACTTTATGACTGTGCCGTCAGTAGCCTCGTCAATATTGGAAGCAACTATCTGATGACAGGCAAAGAGCCCTTACGAAGAGGCAACACACATGCCCAGATAGCACCTTACCAGACATTCGAAGCGAAAGACGGCTTGTTGATTGTAGCCGTTGGAACGAATATTCAGTTCAAGGCACTCTGCGACCTGGTTGGCTGGAAGCCTCCCGAGTGCTTTGCTACAAATGCCGGACGCGTGGAGAATCGCGAGACGTTAACATCTATTCTTCAACTGTACTTGAAGGAACAGACCGTCTCGATGTGGGTCGAACAGATGCGAGCAGTTGGCATTCCCTGCGGTCCAGTTCAAACATTCGAGCAGCTCACAAATGACCCACAACTTGCCCATCGCAACATGTGGGTGACCCAAACTCATCCGGTCGCCGGAACTATTCGTCTTATCGGCAGTCCCTTACACTTGTCGAGGACTCCAGTGACGTATCGTCTAGCACCACCAGAACCGGGACAACACCAAACCAAATGGATTAAAAGGAGAGAACATTCATGAACTTTCATTTCTCAGAAGAACAAAAGATGCTTCGCAAGACTGTACGGGACTTTGTCGACAAAGAGATTATTCCACATATCCGCGACTGGGACCGCCAAGGGAAATTTGACCAAAATATCTACAAGCGTCTCGCTGAGCTTGGCTTGATGGGCGTCTGTATTCCAGAGAAATACGGCGGCAGCGGCATGGATTACAATTCTTTAGCGATCATCTGTGAGGAACTGGAGCGCGGAGACACAGCATTTCGTACAGCGGTTTCGGTGCACACAGGTCTAAACAGCATGACTTTGTTGCAATGGGGTTCTGAAGAGCAGAAAGAGAAATACCTGATTCCTCAAGCAAAAGGCGAGAAGATCGGCGCATTCGGACTCACAGAGCCGGCTGCCGGTTCGGACGTAGCTGCTCTCCAGACGACTGCCAAATTAGATGGCGACCATTACATCCTGAACGGTCAAAAAGCATGGATTTCCCTTTGTGACATCGCCGACCATTTCCTAATCTTCGCTTATACAGGAAATAAGGAAGACAAGCACAAAGCTATTTCTGCGTTCATCGTCGAGCGTACGTGGAAAGGCTTCTCTTCCCAAGCCGTGAAAGGCAAACTGGGAATCCGCGCGGGGAATACTGGAGAACTATTCTTTGAAGACGTGAAAGTACCGAAAGAGAACTTGCTAGGTAAAGAAGGCGAAGGATTTAAAATTGCCATGGCTGCTCTCGATAACGGCCGTTTCACAGTAGCTGCAGGTGCCGTCGGACTGATCCAAGCGTGTCTTGAAGCAAGCGTCGACTACTGTCATACGCGCGAAACGTTCGGAAAACCGATTGGGCGTCACCAACTGGTTCAGCAAATGCTTGCGAATATGGAAGCTGGCTATCAGATGAATCGTTTACTTGTATACCGTGCAGGTCAGTTAAAAAATGAAGGCAAGCGCAACACTCGAGAGACGTCTCTAGCGAAGTGGCAAGCCTGTGATTTCGCTAACAAAGCAGCAGACGACGCGGTTCAGATTTTTGGAGCAAATGGCTATTCTGACGAGTATCCCGTCGAGCGTTTCCTTCGCAACTCAAAAGCTCCTGTTATCTACGAGGGCACACGCGAAATCCACACGTTGATGCAAGCAGATTATGTGCTTGGCTACCGTGAAGACAAGATGCTTTCTCAAATGCTTCCTGCTTGGGAAGGTGAATGATCAAAAACCCGCCTTCCCATAAGGAAGGCGGGCTATTTAGTCTTGTCTCGTATACTTACGGATTGCCGGCAGAATCTCCGACCCGATCAGTTCGATATTACGTTCGAGTGCTTCGAACGGCACGCCACCAAAGTCCATCTGGGCAATGTAGCGTTGATGGCCAAACAATTCGTGTTGATACAGGATTTTCTCGATGATTTGTTGCGGACTGCCGACATTCAGCACATCACGGGGATCTCGCGCACTTTGTTCAAATGCAAACTTTGGATACCCTCGCCCGTTACTCTTCATCATCCCTTTATCCACATAAGTATGATACGTGTCGATGGCCTCTTGAGAAGTCTCAGCAGCAAAGAACATACCTGCTGTAGCAATTGGTAACTGGCTTGGGTCATACCCTGCTTGCCGAGCCGACTCGCGGTAAGCTTCCACTGAGTACTGGAAGTTTTCGGCTTGCCCGCCTAACATAGCAAGCATCATCGGGACCCCAGCAGCTCCTGCTTTGATAGCACTAGCAGGTGGCCCTCCTACGGCTCTCCAAATCGGGAGTTTCCCTTCAACTGGACGCGGCAGCACTTCGGCATCTCGCAGTGGTGCTCTAAATCGCCCTTCCCACGTCACTTTCTCCTGCTCATTGATCTGCAGCAACAAATCAAACTTCTCTTCATATAACTCTTCGTAGTAACGAATGTCATACCCAAGAAGTTCAAACAAGCCGATTCTAGAAGCGCGGCCTGCTACAATCTCCGCTCGCCCTCCTGAAATCAAATCGATAGTTGCGAAGTTTTCATAGACACGGACCGGGTCCGACGTACTGACAATTGTAGAAGAACTGCCGATTTTGATACGCTCCGTTGCTTGTGCAATTGCTGCAAGCACGACCGCATGGGCTTGCGTTGCAAAATACTCCTGATGACTTTCTCCGACACTGAAGAAATCAAGGCCCGCTTGCTCGGCAAGCTGTGCCAGTCGAATAATCTCGTCAATGCGTTGTTTCGCTGAAATGCGGTCCCCTGTATGAGGATTCGGCATATGGTCCCCTAATGTATAGAGTCCAAATTCAAGACCAGTTGCTTTATTGATTCGATAGTTTTCCATGAAGTCGTCTCCTTCTGCTACTCGTGTGCTTTCAGTATACGAAGTTTCTCACTCAGCAGAAAGGAGAAACACTTCGAATTCGAGATTTTCAGTCTTTTGGCCGAATATCTGCTACACTAAACGGAAAAGGAGGCCTCCCCATGAAATTTTTTCAGTACCTGGCGATGTTCGTTGCCGGCACTTTGTTTTTATATGTATATGGACAAATCATGCCGCGTGAAGGTCCCGTCTGGTCCGTGCTTTATTTCGTCATCGGGATTCCCGCACTGATCTTTCTAGTCTATGGCATTCAACAATTTTTCAAGCGCTTGCCAGGAGCGTGAGAACCCAGTAATCCTCGTAAAAATAAAAACTGTTTCCTCGCAGGTCATCCTGCGCAGGAAACAGTTAGTTTTGTCTCGATATTTGGGGTATAGCCCAGTAAATAGTCAGTGGATTTTTCCACATGTGTCTGTAGTTGGTTCAAAACGCCTGCCCATACCAGCTCGTGCCAGTCGTAAGCGTAATCCCAAGAGCTGTCTTCTTGGAATCCTCTATGAAACAGTTTGACACAAGTAGAACCATTTGGATTCTGTTTAAAACGGACTGTGACAAGGGTCTGAGGCGCTGGCGTATTCATCAACTCTGTGAATTGGTTCGGACCTTTCCACGTGAACGTTAATTCTTGCTCAGGGATCATGTGCACGATATGACAGCCCGACGTATTCTTATTCGGCAAGTTACTTGGCATGAAAAACAGTTCATACTTGCCTCCTACCACGGGTTCCACATTTGCGACCGGCGCGAACCATTTGATGACTTCCTTCGCATCTGTCCACAACGTCCATACTTCTGCTAATGGCGCAGATATACTTAGTTGATGATATACACTACGTGTCATGACTCCCCCTCCTCATAATTGGTTATTTCCTAGTATATACCAATATATCCGTCTTCCACAATAGGAAAAATGAGGGAGTTTGTATAAATTTAGCTGCGAATCTTACGATAGATCGATTCAAAGTCTTTTTTGCTCATAATGACAGGCACGGGATACAAAGGATTGGCCTCTTTATACGCCTTTTTCGCCATCTCTTTTATATCTTTTTCTTCGATTCCTTCAATTTTAGTAGGGATGTTCATTTCTTTGTTCATTTCTTCAACCTTACGGATAAACGCCTCTGCATTTTCTTTCTCTGACTTTCCACCCTCCGCAACTCCAGCAAACTCAGCAAGTTTTGCAAGTCGAGAAGTGACCGTTTCTCCATAAAAACGAAGCAGGACTGGCAGTAGCACGGCATTCGCTAAACCGTGGGGTACATTGTAGTAACCTCCAAGCGTATGAGCCACGGCATGTACATTTCCTACATAAGCACGTGTAAAAGCAAGCCCTGCTAGGTACGATGCTTTTTGCATCGCACGGCGCGCTTCCATGTTCGTTCCTTCTTGATAAGCGACCGGTAACCACTTAAAAATCAGTTCGACCGCTTCTTTACTATACGCTTCCGTTTCCGGTGTATTGCTGTGGCCGATAAAGGCTTCGACTGCATGAGTCAATGCATCCATTCCTGTGGTCGCTGTCAACGCAGCGGGTAATCCCACTGTAAGCTCTGGATCTAACACAGCCACATCAGGGATTAGCACCGTGTCATTCACCGCATACTTTTCTTTCGATTCTGGATTCGAAATGACAGCGGCTACGGTCCCTTCACTTCCTGTTCCAGCAGTAGTCGGAATCGCCATTAAGAATGGCGTCGCTTTGCGTACCTTTAATTGCCCTTTCATATCCGGTATCAACTTGTTCGGCTGGGCCACTCGAGCGGCTACCCCTTTCGCACAGTCAATGACTGAACCTCCTCCAAATGCAACAATCGCTTGGCAGTGCTGCTCCTTGTAAAGAGCGTAGGCTTGTTCAATATTGGTGATGGTCGGGTTTGGCACTGTTTGATCGTAAGGTACGGCTTCAATATGTAATTCCGCTGCGCGTTCTACAAACGGTTGGTACAAGCCAAGGTCGGTCATCGCTTGGTCCGTCACAAGTAAGAAGCGTGTCACTTGGCGGTGCTTCAATTCGTTGACACTCTCAATCACACTACCTTCTCCCGCTACGAGAAGCGGCGTGCGCCAGGGCAAGAATTTGGAAATGCCGCGATAAGCAGCCTGATAGGTGCGTGCATATAGTGAATTCATCTAGAAAACCTCTCTTCATCTGGTGTTTCTAGTTTACTAGTTCGAGGCCAGTTCCAGAAACTCCTGCTTTTGACTTCGTTGTGAAAATAGCGTATGATGAATCTTGCGATGAGCTGCTCTGCGTAAGTCGGACAGACACTCCTTCGGGAACACGTTGTGGAGCGTGGTCTGGATCGCCGCAGATGAGAGACTAGCAGAAGGCTAGTCTACCCCTTTCCTTTTGGAAAGGGGTTTTTTATTTAGAAAAGTGGAACCGGCTTGCCCAGAAACTCCTCGGGAATCAGACGTGCCCGGTGAGGCGCTCTTTGCCTCGTCGGGTATGGCTGATTTTTGAGTGGGTTTCTAGCCGGTGTAACTGGACACCCTTAGATGTGGAAGGCGTTCGCAACTGGACACCTAGAAATGTGAAGAACGCCACTCTAGAAATCAAGAAAGGAAGATCCCTATGATACGAAAAGCCACCCCAAAGGACGCTCCTCACCTCGCGCCTCTTATGTACGATGCCATTCACGAAATCGCATACACCCTTACCGGAGCGATCACTCAAGACGAAGCGCTCGAAAAGTTAGCCTACTGGGCAAGCCAGCCGGCCAATCGCTTGAGCTACGAAACCATTTGGGTAGACGAGCAAGACGACCAAATCGCCGGACTTCTCATTGTCTATACAGGTCTGCAAGCGGAGCAATTAGATGCACCACTAAAACAAGCTGTCAGAGAACTCAACCCCTCTGCTGATTTCGACCCAGAAACAGAAGGAAATGTGTTGTACATAGATACCGTTTCAGTTCGTAAGGAATTCGGAGGGCGGGGCATCGGAACAGCTCTACTTCAGCATGCCATGCACTTAGCGGAAGAACTTCAAGTCGAAGCACTTACTCTTAACGTCGAGCTCTCCAACACTGCGGCTCGTCGTCTTTACGAGCGCCTCGGCTTCCAAGAATACTCCACTCGCACCATCTCAGGGGCAAATTACTCCTACATGGTAAGAAAAGTGTAATTCACTTACTAAATAAGACACACTAACAAACTATAGTTGGAAATGGTGCTTGATAAACAGCGTTTCCAGCTTTTATAGATGGGAAAAATGAAGCCTGCAATTGTGGCTTTCGCGCGTATCATCGGCAGATGAATGATTTGCGGTGGCAGATGACACTTTTACGGCGGCAGTTTGCTCCGAATCGTCTTGACTAAGCCTTACTATTTGCGAAGCGACACCATCCCCACACCCAATCTACCTATAAAAAAACCCCTTCCATCCAGGAAGAGGCTCGGCCACTTAGGCTTCAATACATGATTTGATTTTTTCCGGGTGATCGATCTTGCCATCATGAACAGACACTTGATGCAACTGATTGCCGTCCATAAATTTAAAGATCCCGTTATTAAAGTCGGTACCGACCTCTTTAAAGAAGATGCCTTCCAACTGACACTCTTTACGCTGGGCAAAGCTCAAGACATACGAGTCGCCTTCTTGAATCAAGTAACAGCGTATCCCTCGCTCAAACATCTCATCTTCTGATGCACGTATTGTACGCGCTACAGAAACGACATGTAAATCTACGAATGGCAGTTCTCGCAACAACGAGTTGATGAACGAGCCTTTTGTGATCTCTTCCCAGCGACTTTTCGCTGTTTGACCAATAATAATTTGCGTCACATCTTGTTGATTGGCTACTTCTGCTATGACCTTTGCAGTGGGGCGTTTCTCATTGTCACGAATGACAAATTCCGTAGCTCCCAACTCTTTCGTTAAGTCTTTCCATCGCTCTATATAAGCCGTTTTCTCGGCATCAAATTCATCCACTGGTAACGGGTCTACAGTCAATACATAAAATGGGCATCCCAACATACTCGAAAGTTGATGACCGCGTCGAATTAGACGCTCCCCATTCGGACCGTAAAACACACACACCAATATACGTTCATCCATTTTCCCACGGATTGCTCCCATTTCTGCAAACCTCCAATAAATTTTCCCTTTAAAATTTAAACCTCAAAATTATATAACACTTTCTACCATTGCGCAACATTCGTATCATTTTACATCTTTTCTCTAAGAATGTAGTATTAAATTTGGATAGTTTTCATGTCAGATCAGGAGGAGTTGCATATGCTTTTATTCTACATTCTATTCCCGCTATTTGTAGCTTTGGGAATTACTATAGTGTCATCAAAAATAAGGCGTGAGTTTCTCGGCTGGATTGCATTCAGTGTCCCCGTAGTGTTATTTGCGTTGTTTGCTCGTCATATCCCAACCATTTCATCATCAGAAGCGATCCGTACAACATTCTCATGGATCCCCAGTTACGGAATCGACCTCACTTTTCTATTAGATGGCCTCAGCTTGATTTTTGTGCTACTCATTACAGGAGTCGGCGCCCTTGTCATCCTATACTCAATTTATTATTTATCATCTAAGGACTCGTTCGCGCACTTTTATACATACCTCTTACTGTTTATGACAGCTATGTTAGGGGTTGTCCTCTCAGATAACATCATTGTCCTTTACGTATTTTGGGAGTTCACCAGCATTTCTTCCTTCCTCTTGATTGCGTTTTGGTTTCATCGCAAAAATTCTCGGAACGGAGCCATCAAATCTTTATTAATTACGATGTCTGGCGGCTTTACGATGTTGGCCGGCTTTTTAATGCTGCACGTGATGACCGACTCATTCAGCTTGCGCGTGATCTTAGCAGAGCTTCCTCAACTCACAGACCACACCTTGTTCTACCCTGCTATGGCTCTTTTACTCATTGGAGCGTTTACAAAGTCCGCGCAATTCCCATTCCACATTTGGCTGCCTGACGCGATGGAAGCTCCTACACCTGTCAGTGCTTATCTGCACTCAGCCACAATGGTGAAGGCCGGAATCTATTTGATTGCTCGCTTTACACCTGGATTTGGCGGTGACGTGTATTGGTTCTGGGTCATCACCTGTGTGGGACTCGTCACATTGTTCTGGGGCTCGTTCAATGCCGTGCGTCAAAATGACTTGAAGGCACTACTCGCCTTTTCAACTATCAGCCAGCTTGGTCTGATCATGACGTTGTTAGGTATCGGTTCCGCAGGGATCAACCCCGCTATCGGAGAAGCGAAAGGGCTCTATACATTTGCTTTGTTCACCGCTCTCTTCCACTTGGTGAATCATTCTACCTTTAAAGGCTCTCTCTTCATGGTCGTCGGGATTGTCGATCACCAGGTCGGCACACGTGATTTGCGTCGTCTCGGCGGACTGATGCGGTTCTTGCCGTTCACCTTCCTGCTAGCGATGATTGGGAGTTTCGCGATGGCTGGACTTCCCTTCTTTAATGGATTTTTAAGTAAAGAGATGTTTTTGACAGCTGTCCTCTCGATCGGAGACCTTCCCATTTACGGCGGCGCTCAGGTAGGCTGGCTCCTCGTCTTAGTGGCATGGCTTGCCAGCGTCTTTACGTTCGTCTACAGCATGATCCTTGTGTTCCGCACCTTTACAGGACGCCCTATCGTGGATGAAGAATACAAAGTTCCACAAGAAGCTTCCTTAGGTATGTTGATTCCACCTGGAATTTTAGGTGTCCTTGCCATCGGGCTCTTCTTTTTCCCGAACCTGCTAAGTGACTACCTGCTGAAACCGGCAGTAGAAGTGCTTGTCGAAGACGGTGCGGCACTGGCACCGAAGATCTATGCATGGCATGGATTCAATACAGAACTGTTCTTAACACTCGGCATCATTACATTGGGCATCGTTGCGTACTTGCTGCTTCGTAAATGGCGCCCGTATTACCAGTACATTCCGTCAAACTGGACATTCAATACCTTGTTCCGCTCGACTCTTTCCGGATACGAAAGACTCGGCGAACGTGTGACAATGAGATATATGAACGGGAACTTGCCTTCTTATTTCTTATATATTTTCAGTTTCTTCATCATCGTCATGTGGACGACTTGGTGGATTGTAGGACCAATCAATGTCACATTCGACAGCCCTTCTTCGATGACCGTATATGAAGGACTGCTCGCTGTTGTGATGGCGGCAGCAGCAATTGCGATTTTATTTGCCCATTCTCGTCTAACAGCTATTTTGTTAAACGGGGTACTCGGCTTCTCCATCGCGATTTTCTTCGTGTTCTTCAGAGCACCAGACCTTGCACTGACGCAACTTGTCATCGAAGCCGTCACTACGATTTTGTTCCTAGTCTGCTTTAACTATTTACCAGAATGGAAAGTCGAGAAGCTTTCTATCACTAAAAAAGTTCGAAATGGCTTGATTGCCATTGCCGGTGGTTTGACGGTGACGATTGTCGGTTTAGCCGTAAACAACTATACAAAATTCGAGAGTATATCTAGTTTCTATGAAAATTCGTATGAGCTTGCCGGAGGACGTAACATCGTCAATGCAATCCTTGGAGATTTCCGAGCTTTTGACACGATGCTTGAAGGGCTCGTACTTTTCATTGCCGGAATTGGCGTGTTCACTTTGATTCGCATGCGTCAAAAGAAAGGAGCGGAACCACGTGAAAATCAATGATGTCATTTTAAAGACGGTCGTTAAAGGCGTCGTCTTGATCATCTTGACGTTCAGTATCTATTTGTTCCTTTCCGGTCACCACACACCAGGTGGTGGTTTTATCGGGGGCCTCGTGATGGCATCTGCCTTTGTTCTACTGTTCTTGACCTATGACGTGGAAACGGTCAGTGAGGGAATTCCGATTTCTTTCAAGAAGATGTCCGCTGTCGGCGTCTTGATCTCTGTTAGCAGTGCCACAGCCCCTATCTTTTGGGGTGAACCGTTTTTGAGCCAGAACTTTGGCTATTTTGACCTTCCCATCTTCGGGAAGACAGAGCTCGCTACAGTTACTATTTTTGAGGCAGGTATTGCCTTGACTGTTGTAGGTGTCGTTGTAAACATTATTCTAAGTATTAGTGAGGGGTCGAATAAATGGAAAGCATAATTATTGTCTTAGTCGGCATCTTGACCTCTGTTGCCATCTATTTGTTGTTAAGTAAAAACTTGATTCGAATCATCTTGGGCACGGCCATTTTGTCTCACGCTGTGCATCTGCTCATCTTAACCATGGGCGGATTGAAGTCCGGGACGGTCCCCCTTCTCGGCGAAAATGCAGAGCGGTATATTGACGCTTTGCCGCAAGCTTTGATCTTGACTGCTATCGTCATCAGCTTTGCGGTTACTGCCTTCATCCTTGTACTGGCATACCGTGTTTATCAAGAATACGGAACGGACCGAATGGACGAATTGAGGGGGTCCAATGATGAGCAATAGCTTAGTATTTTTTATGGTCATCCCGATTGTAGTCGGCATCATCCTTATCTTCTTTAGAGAAAGCCCGAAGTTACAGAGCTGGGCAAGCATCGGTGTAGTAACTGCACTGTTCGGTTTAGGTCTCTACTTATTGCAAGAAGTTCGTACACAAGGCATCTTGCGCCTTGACTTCGGCGGATGGGAACCCCCTTTTGGAATTCTGTTCGTTGCCGACACATTCTCGCTGTTACTGATCTTAACGACTTTACTAGTGACGATTATCTGTCTCCTGTACGTTGCGTTGTCTCCACGAGACCGCATGATCAACTACTATTTCTATCCACTCGTCCTGTTTTTGAATGCCGGAATCATCGGCTCTTATTTAACAGGAGACATTTTCAATCTCTTCGTTTGTTTTGAAGTCATGTTGCTGTCTTCCTACGTGCTGATCACGTTAGGCGGCAATCGCATTCAACTTCGAGAAGCTATGAAATACGTGACAATCAACATCGTCTCCTCTTGGTTCTTCTTGGTCGGCATCGCCTTTTTATACGGCTCCGTCGGAACGTTGAACATGGCTCATATCGCACAACGCGTTGCTGAAAGCGGTTCGGATCCTTTGCTTACTGTCGTAAGCATCGTGTTCTTAACAGTATTCAGCTTGAAGGCCGGTCTTTTACTTTATGTTTGGTTGCCAGGTTCGTATAGTTCGACACCTACAGTTACTTCCGCATTGTTCGGTGCACTTCTTACAAAAGTAGGGGTCTATGCTTTATTCCGCGTATTCACATTGATTTTCAATGAGGGTACATTGTTACCGACGTTTATTGCCATCATGGCAGGGCTGACGCTGATTGGGGGAAGTCTGGGAGCCGTGGCTTATACAGATATTCGGAAGATTGCAGCTTATAATGTGGTCATCGCTGTAGGATTTATGTTGGCGGGATTGTCCATTGGAAACACACTCGCCATCGAAGGAACCATTTTCTACATCCTTCATGACATGTTTGCCAAAGCGTTGTTGTTCCTTCTAATAGGGACCATGATTTTCTTGACGAACAAAGTGCACATCCATGAAATGAGTGGTTTACTAAAAAACTACCCCACTCTTGGATGGACATTCTTTATTGTGGTGCTGTCTTTAGCAGGGATTCCGCCGTTCAGTGGCTTTATGGGGAAACTCTTAGTGATTGAAGGAGCACTGGAAAACGGTTCTTATGTCCTTCTTGCTCTAGCCATCGCATCCAGCTTGGCTGTCCTGTATTCGTTACTTCGGATATTTAGTCAGTGCTTCTGGGGAGAGACCATTATCAGTGCCGAAGAGCAACGCCCTCTTCCTGTCATGCGTTTGTTGCCTTTAGTGGTACTAGCTGGCATCACATTGGCACTCGGGCTTGGCGTGGAAGTCGTAGCTCCTTATGTACAAGCAGCTGCCTCTCTTTTAGATCCTAGTACATATATAAACGCTGTGCTAGGAGGCACATGAGACTTATTTAGAAAGGAGTGACCTAGATTGCCCGCTCAGTTTATATCCAATCTCATGATTGCTCTATTATGGACATTTTTAATGGATGAAGACGCGTTCTATTTCCCCACCTTTTTGACTGGTTATATTTTTGGGGCCGTCATCATTTTCTTCATGCACCGATTTTTTGGTAGCAAGTTCTACTTGTTGCGTGTCTTTGCGCTATTCAAGTTGATTTTCATTCTGGTATCCGAACTTTTCCATTCCAGTTTTCTTGTACTCAAACAAATCTTAAGTCCATCTTTAGATATCAAGCCTGGTATCTTTACGTACGAGCATTCCATGCGAGGCGATTACGAGCTTACTGCCCTTGCTCTCTTGCTCACCTTGACACCGGGTTCTGTCGTGATGGAAGTATCACCAGACGGGAAAACATTTTTTATCCATGCAATGGATATGGAGACATCTCGTGATGCGGTCTTAAAATCCATTCAAGTATTTGAAAAAGCCATTATGGAGGTGACACGCTCATGATGCTGGTCTTGACGATTTCACTTGTTCTTTTTACATGTGCCATCTTTGTCGCTCTTTACCGAATCATTGTAGGGCCTTCCATGCCAGACCGCGTCGTGGCTTTAGATATGATCGGTGTCAATTTGATTTCATTAGTGGCCGTCTTCTCCATCGTGTTGCACACACACGCCTATTTAGAAGTCATCTTGATTGTCGGAATCCTGGCATTCATCAGCACGGTCGGAATTGCACGCTTCATTGAGAGAGGAGAGATTGTAGAACATGAGCACGATGATTGAATGGTTCAGCGTTGTATTGATTTTGCTTGGCAGCATCATGGCGGTCATTAGTGCATTTGGTATCCTGCGTCTTCCAGATGTGTATACACGGTCTCACGCAGCAACTAAAAGCTCCACGCTTGCTGTTCTCTTATCTTTATCCGGGGCGTTCATCTTCTTTTGGGCAAATGAAGGCTTTATTAGTGTTCGTCTTTTGCTAGGAATCATTTTTGTCTTCATCACCGCACCGGTAGCCGGCCATATCATTACACGTGCAGCTTATCGGTCAAAAGTGAAACTTGCCGATTCCTCAGGTGAGGATGCTTTAAAACCCTTTTTAGAGAAACGCTCGGAGCATCACTAATTCCTACAAAAGCCCACCTCTTCACATGAAAAGGTGGGCTTTTTGCCTACTCAATCAAGAAGCGTCACATCCACGACATCTTGAAGAGCATAGGCCGTGGTATCAAAAGGATCTTGTACGTATAAGAGGCGGCGTGCGATGTCCACACGTTGAATCTTGCCCCCGCGCACATGAAAGTCTCCGTCCTTCCAATACTTCAACTTGATTTCGGCATTCTGAGCCATCGCCAGACCGATCGACTCTTCCAATTGACGCAAGTCCCATTCATCCAGTACAGGCCGTTTCACTTTTCCGTCATTGGCAATGTACTCTCGGATGATGGCCACATGCTCCGGCAACATCATGGCCGTCCATTTGATCTTTCCCCGATCGCGAATCCGGGAAGGGTCGGGTTGTTCCATCCTCGTCACCTCCTCCATCAGTCACCATCAGTATAGAACAAATGTTCTTTTTTATGCAATGTTTATTTTTTCCTGCCCCCGCTAGTTCGCGTGCGAAGGAAGCCGTCTACAGTGTCGATGGTAGCAATAACAAGGAAGAGAACGAACAAGGACCAGATTGCCCAGTTCTTCATATTCTCCGCCTCTGCCGCTGACAGGCCAAGTAGGTTTCCAAACTGTTGCAAGGCTTCTGCAGAGAACAGCTCGGGATGCGTCAAGAAAAGCAAGGTTCCAATAATCCAGAAGAGGTTGAACACCAAATTCCAGATGGCCATGGGAATCGTCCAAAAACCTTTTACCCACTTGTAGATGCCGAATCCCACCTCTAAAGCAGCGAGTGCAACGACGGCAGGCAAGAAGAATTGAAGAGCTTCCTCGTTTAATAGAGGCATCGATTGATCTTCCCAGTAAAGGCGAATCAAATTGGAGGCATTCAAGTAGATTCCGATCCAAATAGCTGTCCACACAAATCCTCCAATGACGGAGGCACGAGAAATCTGTCTCTTCGGCAAAGCGACCGGTTTCAATTGCGTCGGATCCCATTTCGAAAGCGGCACCGTGTCCCGAGAAGAGCTGTATCGTTCAATCAAAGCAAACACCAGCCCCACCCAGAATACAGATTGGATCCCCACTTGAATCATCGCTCCAACTATTTGGATGATCCCTTGGATGATGGCCTGCCCCCAAGAGGCTTCATCAGAGTAGCCTACAATGACGCCTAGCGCGGCCGTGATGCCACTAACAGCGAGCGCTATAGGCAACACAATTTTGAGTATAGAGATGAACGTTGGGTAGAGTGCCGGTCCAATAACATGTAGCGGACGTTCCAAATACCGAGAAGCCAAAATCACAGGGTCCCCTAACTGACGCAATGCACCAAATAATTCTTCTTGAGATGGATTCTCTGAGGTCATATCCGCTATCGTCGATTCAAGTTCAAGCGCAACATCTTCTCGCATGTTCTGAGGCAAACGTTTTGTCACTTCTGCAATATACGCATCTCGGTACATCATTGGCTTGTTCCTCCTTCAAGTAAATTTTGAAGATTCCCAGACAATTGCTTCCACTCACTATACAATTCATTCAGTACCTGCTGTCCTTCCTCTGTCAGAACGTAATACTTTCGAGGCCTACTTTCCGTTGTATCCCATGTACTGCTGACTAACTGTTGTTTTTCAAGACGACGCAATAAAGGATACAACGTACTTTGATCAATGGACACAGCAGATTGTTCCAATGCCTGTACAAGCGAGTAACCATATTGCGGCTGCTTCAGTTGGCTGAGGACGGCTAATGTAAGTGTTCCACGGCGAAGTTCTGTAAGTAGCGGACTGACTCGATCCGTCATAGAAGCATCTCCTTCTTTTTATACTGTATATCATACACTATAGTTTTATATACATCATTTGTCAATCACTAACTCAACAAAAAACCAGCCTGCTAATTTAGCAGGCCGGCCTCCAGTCATTCTATTTAATATTATTCACGGTTACGCGGTTGCGTCCTTTGTCTTTGGATTGATACAAAGCTGCATCTGCCCGAGAAATTAATTCTTTTTCACTCTCATAGAGACCTGGCACCATCGTACTCACTCCCAAACTAACGGTCAGTTTGCAAAGAGGGTGATAGCCATCATGAGCCACATTCAAGTCAAGAATCTCTTGGCGAATCGTTTCAGCAAGCTCTCTCGCTTCTGAAGCGGTCTCTACTGGTAAGATGACGGCAAACTCTTCGCCACCGTATCTTGCAGGAGTTGCAGGACTCTTAACGACCCGACGCAACACCTGTGCCACTTTTCGAAGGCAGGCATCTCCTTCTAAGTGACCGTAGGTATCGTTATAAAGTTTGAAGGCATCGATATCGAGCAAGATCAGCGACAGAGGCTTATTTAACTGACGAGCATCACGCCACGCCTCTTCTAACCGTTCATCAAAAGCGCGCCGATTAGGAATTCCTGTAAGGGAATCGTGTAGAGATTTGTAAATCAACGCTTTTTGACTTCTTTCTACACGGAAGCTATGGACAAATGCCGCAAAGATTAAAAAAGTGAGCGCTGACACGAATAAAATCATCCAACGAGCAGAGTTAGAAGCTTCTCTACTTTCTTCAAAAGCGCGCGAGATAATGGCATCACTATCCTCTTGAATCTTCGAATCAACAAAACGCAAAAGATTTAAATTGGATCGCTGTGAGTTCCTTACTTCATTTGCTCGCTCGATCTGGCCCTGTTGAATCCGCTCAATTTGGTCGAAATGAAAAGCTTCCATCTCCGTGATGATAGGAATTGCTTCTTCAGTAACAATCTGACTCATGATGGGATGAGCTTGATCGAGTTCTTCAATATCTCGGAGCACATCATGCATGCGAGCATTCGCTATTTCAAATTGTTGAAGCGATAAATCGTCTTGTAAGTAAACATAGTTTCGAATAGAAAGTTCTTGATCTAACATCAATGGATACAATTGGCTAGCTGTATTAGAGAGTGGAATATCCTCTTTTTCCACCTTCGTCGTTTGTTGCTCTATGCTCATAAAGGACAGATAACTCCAAACGCTCGTAAAGAGTAGGGCACACAAGGCTACAAGAAGATACACTTGAAGTTTTGATAGCTTCCCTCGCATACGAATCTCCCCATCCAGAAATTAGTCCTTTCTACCTTACATCCTACGGCAAAACGACAAAAGCCGACAGTCGTCTAACTTCCTTTTTTTTGCACCCCTCTTACTAGAACTAAGCTCATTTTACAGAAGAACGGGAAAACACGTACGAAAGCAATAAAGTTAACTGAAAAGTCCGATAATTAGAGAACTACTAGAACAAATTATCCAAAAGAAGGATTTAGAATTATATAATTTAAAAACGAATAGTTCCAAAGTAATATATCATCCTGTATAAACTTGATCATATGCATAGCGGAAATGGCGATCTTTTGGACGTGCCAGGAAGAAGAACAGGGTTAATGGCCCGATTCGACCGATAAACATGGCCACACAAATCAATAACTTCCCTAAATCTGAAAGGTCAGCTGTAATTCCCATTGACAATCCGACGGTGCCAAATGCAGAAACCACTTCAAACAACAGAGGATCAAAGTCCATTTTTTCAGTAATCGTAACAAAGAAGAACAACAGTCCAATTGTAAACATGCTGATTACGGTGATTGCGAACGAACGCATGACCACTTCTTTTTTAATGGTACGTCCGAAGATAAAAGGCTCTTCGTCATTACGGAAAAATGCGAGTGTGGCCAAAAACAACACGATAAATGTCGTCAGCTTGATTCCTGATGCAGTCGAGGCGGTCCCGCCACCAATGAACATCAGCAGGAGTGTCAACATCAAAGACGAATCCGTAATCTGTGAATAGTCTAATGTATTGAAACCGGCCGTGCGTGGAGTCACCGCGGCAAAATAAGCATTTGCCCATTGGTCAATTGCTGATAACGATGCGAGTGTCTGCGGATTGCGGAACTCTAATAAGAAGAACAACACCATCGCGACACAATTTAAAACCAGTGTCCCGTAAATCATCAACTTCGTGTGCAGACTCCAATCCCGAAAGCGTTTCTTCTGAAACACTTCTAAGACAACAATGAACCCGATTCCTCCAACAATAAATAAACTACTAATCAATAAAAGTGTAAACGGGTCTTGTTGGAAGCCAATCAAATTATCCGGAAACAGGGAGAATCCTGCATTGTTAAAAGAAGAAATCACGTGAAATGCTGCGAGATAAGCTGCTTCTCCTAAAGGGAAACGTTGCGTCCAATGAAGTGTCAAGATTACAAATGCGATACTTTGGACTGTGAATACAAAGAGTAGAATCCCTTTCACCAATCGAACCATCCCCCCTACAGAGGGTTGGTTGTAAGAGTCACTTAAGAAGATTCGTTGCTTAAGAGTGATCTTCTTTTTCAATATGATGAGAATAGCTACAGAAAACGTCATTAAGCCAATCCCGCCAAACTGCATGAGAAACATTAAGACAATCTCCCCGAAAACAGTAAACGTGGAGGCTGTATCTGCTACACCTAAACCCGTTACTGTAGTCGCAGATGTTGCAAAAAACAAGGCATCTATAAACCTTAAGTCCCCTACATGGGCAATTGGTAAACTTAATAAAATAGTCCCGATAAAAATAGTGAGTAAAAAGCTAAGTGCAATGACTGCTGCCGGTGAATAATCGGTCACTCGAAAGTAACGCCAAATCTGATTCATAGTTTCGCCTTCTTTATATAAAGTTAAGAACCTTGTGTATCAAATTTCTCGATGTCTTCATTGTTTCCAATAATGATGATCAAGTCGCCAGCCTGCACTTGCTCCTCGTCTGAGAAACTAAGAATCGTACGAGTTCCTCGCTGCAACGCTACAAAGTTCACATTATACTTTCTCTGAAGATCCAGGTCGGCTAATCGTTTTCCGATAGAGCGATCTGTCACTTTAATTTCAGCAATGCTATAGGTATCGGACAGCTCAATGAAATCAATAATTTTAGAGGAATGCAGATTATGCGTGATCCGTTTGGCCATATCGCGCTCCGGGTGAATGACGCGGTCCGCCCCAATCTTTTCTAGAATCTTCCCATGGTTTTCGTCGTGCGCTTTTGCCCACACCTTGGGAATACCGAGCTCTTTCAATACCATCGTCGTCAAGACACTTGCCTGAATGTTTTCTCCAAAAGAAACAAAAGCGTGATCAATATTTCGTACACCAAGCGCGCGAAGTGCCTTCTCATCGTAACCACTAGCGACTACAGCATGGGTAGCAAATTGTGTGTAATAATCGACGCGTTCTGGGTCCAGATCGACCGCTAAAATTTCTTGATTCATTTGAGAGAGCTCTTTGACAAGGCTGCCTCCAAATCGGCCGAGCCCAAATACTGCAAATGTTTGATCCATGTTGTTTCGTCCTTCCTCTGCGCACGCGCATTGAATAGAGATACAGTACTCCTCCACCCACTTGTTGTCAACACAAAAAAGCATCCTTCCTCGAAAGGAAAGATGCTCGTTTAGGCATAGTTCTGTAATGGATTCACTTTTGCTTTCACACGGCTGAAGACTTCTACACGTTTGTCTTCACCAGAAATGGTGTACCGCTCAAATAAAGTGTTATTCTCATCATACATTTCTGCCATGACCCAATGACTTTTCATCGAATCGTACACGAAATCTACTCGTGCTCCCTTTGTTCCGACGAAATAAGTTCCACTTGGTACTTCACACAATGTAAAATCCCGGTGGACGAGGAAACGTCTGGGCACATCGTAGCCGATGACCCAATCAAACTGGCCTTCTGTATGTTGTTTAGAAGAGCGGATGGCGATGATCTCTTCCGTTCCTTGTAACGTCAAATAACGCTGCAAAGAGACCAATCGTTTCATTACCGTCTTACTTAATTTTATATGCTGTTGTTGGTCGGAAGGTATGGATACTGCGATTCCCACCATGTAACTGCGTTCACGCTTTACTAAACGGGCTTGCATCGTATCACTCCTTCGACACTATCTTTCGACAATGTTCTTTACTAGTGTACCATATGAAAGTCGTTTTTTTCCAGTAAAGCGAATGCCACCTCATTCTTCAGTAAACGTACGAATCGGCAAATCCCAGTTATAACGCTGAGATATAAGGCGGAGTAATAAGATGATTCCGAACAAGGCGTAGTGCTGCACGTCTGTTGTGATCCAGTCCATCCCGATGATAAAACCAGCCATGATGGCCCAGAGTAAATACACTTCTCTCGTGAACACACTCGGACGCTTCTGCGCAAGTACATCTCGAATGATTCCCCCACCCGCTCCAGTGATAGAAGCCGAAAACATCACCGCAAGCAAGGGCATGTCCATAGACTGGGCATACATGGCGCCTTGAACAGCGAATGCAGACAATCCGATAGCATCGAACACAGACCATTCTTTTAAATGAAAGATAAAGCTTTTCGGCAATAAAATGAATAAGGTCATAGCAATTAGCGCAATGACGAACAATGTCGTCTGCTGCCAGACTTCCACAATGGGAAGTCCGATCATGAGATTGCGGACTGCCCCTCCCCCGAAAGCCGTAATCAAACCTAATATATAGATTCCCATGATGTCGTATTTGACTTCCATGGCTACAAGGGCTCCACTGATACAAAATGCCAGTGTCCCGACTACATTCAAAACATCCCAAACCACGGGGCATAACTCCTCTATATCTCATTCATGAAAAGGTCAGACCTTAAAATTCACTTTTGCTATCATATCATATTCCTCCCTTTTCAGGCACGAAAAAAAGAACAGCTTGTTTCCCATTCCGTTTGACCTCATACAGCATGTCATCGGCATCTAATAAAGCCTCCTCAAACAACTGACCTTGTTTCAATTTACGCCCCCCTGCACTCACACCAACGCGTACTTGGTTTCCTTCGACCTTATAGGGTTCAGAAAGAGAATTCATCAATTGTTCAACGCGAGATTTCGCAACTTCTTGAGACCCTCTCGTTAAAAAGACAAATTCGTCTCCGCCCACACGTGAAAAATACTCTTCATCATCAATAAATTGAGTAGCACGTTCTGCTAATTGAATAAGTAATTCATCTCCTGCGTGGTGCCCTATTGTGTCATTCACTTTCTTGAATCCATCTAGATCCATGAAAAAAACATAATCATAGTGTTCTTTTTCTAGGGCATCTAGAGCGCGTCTATTTGGAAGACCTGTCAAAAAATCTCGAACAGCCAGCTGTTCCATTTGACCAAGACGTTGCCGCGTATCTCGCAAGCGCTCAATCATGTTATTCAAGGACATGGACAAAGATTCGAATTCTGCAATCCCTCTCTGTACAGGGATCGTGTTGCGATTGCCGAGACGTAATTGATCGGCTGCATGAGACAACTCTTGAATAGGGCGTGAAAGACGGCTAGCAAAAAACCAACCAAATCCTCCTGCTAAAATAGCTAAGACCAACCCACTCAAGAGAAGAATGTTTACTAGCTCATTTGCCGGCTGATAAGCGATCGCGATGGGTTGCCTTGCCAAAATGGTCCAACCTAGTCCCTCATAGTCGAGATAGCCATCCGTCTCTACTCTAGCGGTCACGAAGTCGCCTTCTCCTGTCCAATTTATTTCTTGCCATTCTGAATCTGAAAGAGTTTGAACAGCAGCTGGCACTTGTTTGCCAACCCACTGATCTGGTCCAAGCAATATAAGTTGGCCCCGCGCACTCACCACGAATAACTCAATTCCCTTATCCGCTTCCAGCGGCTCCATAACTTGTCGTTCTACTCCAGCTGCCCACTCCCAACTTAAGTGAGTAGCCAAAACCGGGCTCGGTCTTTGTTCATTTATAGGTAAACTGATATCCACGAATTGCATGACTTCTCCGGTCGGATTGGGAAGGAGTTCCGCCAACAAAACAGCTTCATGGACATCTCCAATAAATGGCGCGTCTTGAGCTTCTAAATAGACAGGACGTTCTGCAATACTTTCTCCCTCTAGAATCCCATCTGTAGAAGCTAAAACTGTGCCTTGCGCATCAGTCAGACCCACCCATGAAAACATCGGAAAAGTTTCTTTGAATTGATTGATCAATTCACGCGTCCGGTCGATAGATGTCGGATTTCGAAAGGGCTCCAATTGCGTGAGAATCTCTACTTCTCCAAAACGCGCCCACATATGTTGATCTAACTGGTCTCCCATAGATTCTGCCGTAACAGTCAGCGATTTCCCACTAACGTCACGCAAATTTTGTGAGGACTGCCAACTAGCAATCAAAGTGACGACGGCAATCAGTACCATACTCATACTAATAAAGACGAGACTATAGATTTTACGTAAATTTTTAGGTTTTTTCATTCGGTCACCCCTCTTCTACTTAGCATACCAAAAGTCTTAGGAAATTCGTTTGTATTTCGTAACTTGCTCTTGCAATTCTTCTATGAAATACTGAAGAGAGTTCAAGAAAGAAGGGTTTTTGGTGCACACAGAAAGACGGTATCTACCTATACGATTGTTTCGCTTCTTCGGTATCGCAGACGGCATTTCTCTCATAGTCTTGCTGGGAATTGCTGTACCTTTAAAATATCTTGCTGATTTACCCGTGGCCGTGACCTATGCAGGGTCCATTCACGGTGCTATTTTTATTGGCTATGTCGTGAGTATTGTCATCGTTCAGTTGACAGTTGGATGGAAACTCTATTGGAATGTGTTAGCCATAGGAGCGGCCTTTGTTCCGTTTGCGAATTTTGTTCTGGACCGCGCTGTAAAAAAACGTGAAGCGCAGTTTCAGACGAGAGCCTTTCCTATCTTATGGCTCGTCTATGCCATCATCTTCTTTTCCTTTATGGACTTATTTGCACAGCTACCTATCATCAGTACATTTGCCACCAGTTTAGGAGCCTCGACTTTCATCGCAGGAATTGCGGTTGGTATGTACTCTCTTTCCAACACCGGCGGAAACTTACTGGCGGGCTTGCTGACCGACCGATTTGGCCCGTACCGTTTATTGGTGATCGGTCTAACAGGGACAGCTGCCATGCTGTTCCTCTACTCGGCTGTTGAGTCACCCGAAGCACTCCTTGTAGTTCGTTTCTTGCATGGCTTCATTGGCGGATTCATCGTACCTGCCGCATTCACTTTTGTGGCAAACCAGAGTAAAGAGAATGCAGCGGGTAGTGAAAATGCACTCACGGGGGCTTTTGTAGGAGCAGCCGCCATCATTGGTCCTGCATTTAGCGGAATTCTCGCTGCACAGACCTCAGCACCGTTCGTATTACGAATCGTAGGTCTTTTCGGTGTGTTATTGGTCATTGGGGCATTTCTTTTATTAAGAGGGCAACTGTTCAAAAGAAGCACTGAACGTCCAGAAGCACTTACCAGAAATCCAGCGTTATTGATTTCGTTTGTCGGCGCCTTTTTGATGATGTTCTCACAAGGTGCCCTTGCCTATCTTTTGCCGCTTCGTGTGGAAGAGCTCGGATTCAGTTCTCGAGTGAGCGGAACGCTTCTTAGCGTTTTCGGCCTAACCGCGGTGCTGGTCTTTATTTCTCCGATTCGTCGGTTATTTGATCGGTGGTCACCACTCGTCAATTTCCAAATCGGAATTCTCATCATTGCGCTGTCTCAACTTAGTTTAGGGATCAACAATTCTATCGTCACTTTTTATATCATCTTTTGCGTCTACGGAATCGGCTTTGCTTTTACTTTCCCGAGCATCAATGTCTTTCTCTTCAAAGGAACGACAAAGCAGAATCGAGGAAAAGCATACGGATACTTTTACGCGTTCTTCTCTCTTGGAGTCGTATTAGGATCTTCAGGACTTGCATTTATTCACCCCGATGTTTCTGTATTGTTCATGGTGACGTGTTTTGTTTTACTAGCCGGCGCCATCACCAGTTTTCTATACGGCAAAAAAGGGTTTTCTCCAAAATAGAGAAAGCCCTTTTCATTTTGACTCTTGTTGAATAACGCAACGCGTGATAAAATAGAACAAATGTTCTGATAGGAGTGATGTGCATGTTGTATTCAAAGGAACGCCACCACCATCCCGCTTTAAAACCCATCGCCCAAGAACTGCATCAGCTCGCCAGTCTATTTGAAGACTACGCCTATGAAGAAGCTCATTTCACGTCTTCTGAGTTCCATCAGCTACTTAGTGAGAAGACGAAAGAGCTCTCCACGTTGATCCGCTATGGGACCGACCCTGTCCTCTATGCGGGCGAAGTGATTCGGCGATCGGATGGCCTCCTGTATATCGAAGATACAGCATTTTGCTTACAAGCCGGTCAGACTGTCGAGTATTGGTCTACTTCTGAAGAGCGCCACGTTCCATCTCGCCTTGCCTATTCAAATCACTTGTTTCTAGTGGATCGTCCTCAATTAAAACTCGAGGGGTTACATATGCTCATCAGAGGATGACTTCTGATTGCTTTTTTCGAATACGCTCCGAGTGATAGGGAGAATCCGTTGGTTCATTTACAAAACTAAGGACATTGCCGTCAAGGTCATAGGCATCAAAACAGAGCATTCCGCCGAAGTCATGGAGCTCTGTCGTTTTCACACCATGAGACCGCAGTTTTACTTGGAGGGCTTCAATATCGGACGTCAAAAAGTTGAAATAGACGTTTTTCCGTTCTTTAGTCATTGGAAATTCTGTAGAAGGCTCTCCCTCTACTTGAATCAAAGCAAATTGCGTCGGCCCTTCCGGAAAGTAAAAGCCGATGCCTTCTTCCCAACGATCAATGATGTTCACCTGAAGATGTTCCTGGTACCAAGCGACGGCCCTATCTAAATCCGTCACTGGAATGAATATACTGCCTACTCTCATGTTGACACCTTTTCTCGCCATTCGCTCCACACATCAAATGTATTGCCATCCTCATCCCAGAAACGCACATTGATTCCTGCATGACCACGTTCTTCAATAGAACCTACTCGAACACCCTTTTCCTTCAATAGATTTTGAAAATTTCGTAGAGCTTCTGGTCCATCTACTTCGAATGTAAGTCCAAACCACTCATTCCCTTGTGAATCTTTGAAGCCATTGGATGCTCCCTGAGCAGCAGGAATCAAGAAGAAACTTTGGTCCGCTAGCTGCAAGATGGCTTTATCCGCATCTTGATACGTACAAATGGCACCTAAATTCGTACAATACCACTCCATTGCTTTTTGAACATTTGTTACAGGTAAATATGTGGTCCCTACACGTTTTAACACTACCATTTCTATCACCTCACCTACTTACTTCTCTAGCAACCAATTGATTCCTGCTACTAATTCGAACCGTTGTAATTCCACCGGTAATGCCCGGCAATCTCTTGTCGAGTAGAAGTCAATTTGGTTTCTACTGCAAATGGAGGTGTATTGTGAATCATGTATGGCGTACCATCTTTAGCCCTTCTATCGGAGATGATGCCCGCGTGATCAGTCCCTTCAAGGAAGATCACGATATCTCCTGGCTGCCACTCGGCTAGATTGTCAGGATCTCCTGGAATCAATTTGGTAGTCAGTGATTCTGCATGTCTTTCTAAAAAAGCGAATTGGTTGGGTACGCGGCGAAAGTCGATATTGGGATCTGGTTTTCCAGCGGTTCTAGGATAAGCGTCCACATTTGCTGCAATATCTGTATCCAATGCGGCCTTCAAATCAATGTCCGCTCCCATTAGACCACGCCAAATTACGTCCGTGCAGACCCCTTCATCTTCAGGTGGGTAGCCACCTGCATAATAAGCGCTGTGATAGGTCGTGCGGTTCTCTACCTCTTCCCTAGCAGCTGCTACGATATCTAACTGGTCGGTAATGCCATTGCCGTTAGTATCTACAAACTCCGTCTTGTCTTCTACTTCTACTCGTTCCGTCCACGGAGCTTCCCAGGAGACCCCAATCATCTGCAGAAGAAGCCCTTCTCTAAAAAACAAAACAAATCCCATTACGACTAGTGTCATCACTCCAACAAGAATACGTTTCTTCATCGGTTCACCTCTTAAGTATTAGAACGCGTGACAGGCCTCAAGGATAGCAAAAACCGCCTAGAAACAAAGTTCCAGGCGGCCGGTCTTAACGAAGTGTATTTTGTTGTTTTAACAGATCCCGAATCTCAATCAACAACTCTTCTTTCGAATCGATTGTCGGGCCTTCTTCTGGCTTGATGTCTTCTTTTCGTTTCAACTTGCCTAGCAGACGGATAAATAAGAAGATGACAAACGCAATGATCAAGAAATCAATAATCGATTGAATGAAAGCACCGTATTTCACGTTCGCTTCGCCTACAGTCACAGCTAGGCCTGAGAAATCGACTCCACCCATCACAAGACCAATCAATGGTGTGATGATGTTTTCTACTAAAGATGCAACAATTTTTCCAAAAGCCGCTCCAATAACAACTGCAATTGCGAGTTCCAGTACATTCCCTTTAAACGCAAAAGCTTTAAAGTCTTGCCACATATAACGCCCTCCCTTTATTTCGTTTCTTATAATTATACGGTAAGGTACGCATTTTTAAAAGGGTCGAGAAATAAAAAAAGCGCAACCCGTTGAACTGGACGCACTCTCTCTAAACTTCCTATTAACAGGCTTCCGCCATCTTCTTCTCTAACAATGTAACAAGCTTTTTACGTTGCCATGCTTCATAGCGCGCTTTTTTCAACTTGTCCCGGTTGATACAGCCAATCATTTTCTGAAGCTGCTCATCGGACTCGATCAACGCTCGGTAGCTCTCGTCATTCCAATACATCTGGAACCAAATTTTCTGACGTAAAGCTTGGATGTTTTTTTGAACGTCTTTGTCTGTAACACCTTTAATGATAGAAAGCACGACTACAGAAAGGACACTGGCAACATGAATTAGAGTTACCATTTCATTCACCTCAATTGGAATTATACTAAATTGTACGTCTATCTCAAAAAAAGGTTTCACTTCTACTGAAAGCGCTCTATGAATTTACGCTCAATTAAAAAATATGCTATCATGGGATTATTGAACTTAGAGAGGAGGAACGACATTGGGAAGGATTTACTCCGTATTGGTGAAGTGGAGAAATTAAACAACCTCTATAGGTATACACTTCATATGGATACAGCAGCGTCTCTTCTACTTGTCGGACCTCAAACGGATCGGACTACTAGATAGTTCTAGCAAGAGAAGAACAACTTAATGAAATCACAATTTTTTTGGAGGTGTCACCCATTTCGGGGACTCATTGGACAGTATATGGATACTTAATTTAGGATTAGTTGCTTTACTTATTGCATTAACTGCATTTTTCGTCGGTTCAGAATTTGCTGTGGTCAAAGTTCGGATGTCTCGACTTGACCAACTGATTGCAGAAGGGAATCAAACAGCGGTTCTAGCTAAACGGATCACAAACAATCTTGACTACTACTTATCAGCTTGTCAGTTAGGAATAACAGTTACCGCCTTAGGTTTAGGTTGGCTAGGAGAGCCAACTGTAGAGAAGCTACTTCATCCTCTATTTGAAAGTTTAGGTCTAGGTGAACCCCTGATTTCCGTACTATCTTTCGGAATCGCTTTCGCTTCCGTGACTTTTTTACACGTAGTCATCGGAGAACTTGCACCAAAGACACTCGCGATTCAATTCGCTGAACGCATGACGTTACTATTTGCCCAACCGCTCTATCTGTTCGGGAAAATCATGTTCCCGTTCATTTGGACATTAAATGGTTCTGCTCGGATTTTGTTGCGTATTTTCGGAATCAAGCCGGCTCCTGAAGAAGCTGCGCACTCGCAAGAAGAATTAAAAATCATCATGACCCACAGTTACCAAAGTGGAGAAATCAATCAAACCGAGCTTGCGTTCATGCAAAATGTCTTTTCATTTGATAACCGTGTCGCAAAAGATTTGATGATTCCCCGTACTAAAGTCGAGACCGTGTCTTTAGAATCTACTCGTCAAGAACTTATTGAGTTTTTCGGAGAACATCAGTTTACTCGTTACCCGGTCACAGAAAATCATGACAAAGACCATATTGTCGGCTACATCAACGTCAAAGAGATGCTGACTGCCCTCGCTACGAAAAAAGAAGGCAAGATCCAGAACTTCTTAAAAGAAATCCCAATTATCGTGGAAACGACACCACTTGTCGAGATATTCAACTTAATGAAGACAAAACAGTCTCACATTGCTTTAGTTGTAGACGAATTTGGCGGGACTGCCGGTATTGTGACTTTGGAAGATTTACTTGAAGAAATCGTCGGGGAGATTCGTGATGAATTTGACGAAGATGAAATCGACGATATCCAAGAAGTCGGGGAAAACCACTATATCGTTCAAGGACGCGTCTTGCTTGCTGAATTGAATGAGCGTTTCCAATTACACTTCGATGATTCTGAAAACATCGATACACTTGCTGGATGGATGCAGGCGCAAAAACTTGATTTAGAGCCTGGTGATGTGGTGACTCGAGATGCCTTCACTCTGGAAGTGCTCGAAGCGGAACAACATCACGTAGAATCTATGAAACTTGAGATCCATCCGATGAGCGATTTGATAACGGAAGACGTGTACTAGATACAAATTTAATGGAGGTGTCACCCGAAAGGGGACCATTTGGACATAGAAATAGCGTTTAATTTATTTATGATTGCCTTTTTGATTGCAGCCACCGCATTTTTTGTAGGGTCGGAGTTCGCCGTAGTAAAAGTCCGGTCTTCTCGTCTTGACCAATTGATTGCAGAAGGCAACAAAAGTGCAGTTCTTGCTAAAAAAGTAACTTCAGACTTAGATTATTATTTATCTGCTTGTCAATTAGGTATAACTGTTACTGCTTTAGGACTTGGATTCTTAGGAAAGCCAACTGTAGAGCTCTTACTTTACCCTGTCCTACAAGAGTTTGATTTGCCACAATCGTTTATTTCCATCTTCTCGTTTGTACTTGCCTTTTCTTTGGTTACGTTTTTACACGTCGTCGTGGGAGAGCTTGCACCAAAGACACTCGCCATCCAGTTTGCCGAGCGTATGACACTTCTGTTATCTCGCCCTCTTTACTGGTTTGGTAAAGTCATGTTCCCTCTCATCTGGTTGTTGAACGGCTCAGGCCGTCTCCTTCTCAGCTTGTTCGGTGTCAAACCTGCGGGTCATGATGTCGCCCACTCAGAAGAAGAACTGAAAATCTTGATGGCGCAAAGCTTCAAGAGCGGCGAACTCAACCAGACAGAGCTTGCGTTCATGCAGAACATCTTTGCGTTCGATGAGCATATCGCGCGTGACTTGATGGTCCCTCGCACTAAAATGGAGACCATCGATATCACAACGACACATCAAGAGATGCTGAACGAGTTTGAAGAGCACCAGTTCACTCGTTACGCAATCACAGAAGACTATGATAAAGACAAGATCATCGGCTATATAAATGCGAAAGAGATCTTACTCGAGATCGCCGCGGGGACACTTCAAGACTTTGCATCGTATGTGAAGCCGCTTCCGGTCGTATCAGAAAATACGCCTCTTGATAAGACGTTCGCTACAATGAAAGCAAACCGTGCACACATGGTTCTCGTAGTAGATGAATACGGCGGGACTGCGGGAATGTTGACACTTGAAGACGTCCTTGAAGAAATCGTCGGAGAGATCCGTGATGAGTTTGATACGGATGAAGTGGATGACATCCAGGACATCGGACCTTCTCAATACGAAGTGGACGGACGCGTGCTCTTAGTTGATTTGCAGGAGCGATTCTCGTTACGCTTTGAGGATTCCGAAGATATTGAGACTTTAGCTGGTTGGATCCAAGCGCGTTCGTTAGAAGTGAAGCATGACGATGTGTTTGAAGAAGACGGCTTTGAACTTCGAGTCATTGAGTTCGAACAGAACCACATTGAGCGCGTCTTACTTACACTAAAAGAAAAACCACAACTTCCAAGTGAAGAGGAAGAATAATACAGAGTCAGCAGTCCAAACCGGATTGCTGGCTTTTTGTGTTTTGACAGATAGACGTGATACACTCATTGTAAGAAAAATCTGAAATCGAGGTGACAGACATGAAGTTAGAGCCAAAAGAATACGTCAGCCCGGAAATCAATGTCTACTTCACTCCAGGCCTATGCATTCACGCCGCTGAATGTGTCAAAGGGCTTCCGTCCGTATTTGATACGAAGAAACGGCCTTGGGTCAATCCTGAGAACGGGGCAGCTCCTGATATTGCAGAAGTAGTAGAACGCTGTCCAAGCGGAGCCCTTCAATATATTCGACACGATGGTGTGCGAGGTGAACTACCTGAAGTCCCGACGAAAGTCGAAACCAATGACAAACAACAGCTCATCATGCGAGGTGACCTCCATTTCCGTCAACAAGACCAGGATATCGTGACGTACCGAGCCGTCGTCTGTGGATGCGGCCAGACAGGAAATTCCCCATTCTGTGATAAAAAAGGCAGCTGCCACTAAGGAGAGATGACATGGAAATCAAACATGCAGACAATAAATTTTTTGTAGGTGAAGATAGCTCTAACACATTAGCCGAGGTCCATTATGTTCCCACTGGTTCTACAAAACTGATTGCCGACCATACTCATGTAGATGATTCTTTGCGTGGTGAAGGTGTCGGGCAAAAACTAGTAGAACAACTGGTCATCTATGCGCGTGAAAAAGACTTGAAAATCGTCCCTCTGTGCCCATTCGTAAAGAGTCAATTTGAAAAAACACCAGAGTACGAGGACGTTTGGAACAAATGAGTGTCACGAGTTTGGTATACTGGAGCTATTACCAGATCAAAGGATGCGATACCGTATGCCCTCACAACTAAACAAAGTGCCGGCAGATAGCTGCGAAGTCGAATGCACACACCCGGAGGTCGTAGAACGCGTCACTCCACTCATCTCGCAAGTCGAAGGTGTCGAAACGATCTTCAAAGCCTTATCTGATGCGACCCGGATGAAAATCATTTACGCCCTGACACAAGAAGACGAACTTTGTGTCTGTGACGTTGCTGCTATCATTGGAATTTCAACAGCCACTGCTTCTCATCATTTACGCCTCTTGCGCACAATGGGAATTGCAAAAAACCGTAAGCAAGGGAAGCTGGTCTATTATTCCGTGAAAGACCATCACATTACAGATCTCGTCAAAATTGCTATAGAACATCATAACGAATGACCCTCCTCTTTCTCCCTTGCGGATGAAGGGGTTTTTCATTCAAATGAATATTTGAATGAAATTGACACAAGTTAGGAACGAGTATATACTAAAGACAATCAAACATTTATTTGAATGTAAAGGGCGTGTACACTATGAAAACCGAACCCCATGTATACCGACTAGAAGGATTGTCTTGTACCAATTGTGCCGCTAAATTTGAAAAGAACATCCAACAGATCGAGACAGTGAAAGAGCTGCAACTGAACTTTGGTGCCTCCAAACTGACCGTTACAGGAGACGTCACGATTGAACAACTAGAACAGGCTGGTGCTTTCGATGGCATTCGTGTCTACGAAGAATCGTACCGACCTAACCATCGTGAAAAGCACTCGTTTTGGGAGTCACGCGAGAACCGCAATACGGTAGCTTCGTTTGTCCTTCTTCTGTTTGCACTAGCTGCAGAGTATGGATTTTCCGCTTCGGAGCCAGTAGTTACTGGCCTGTACCTTGCTGCCATCGTAGTGGGTGGGTGGACACTCTTCAAAGAAGGTTTTGCGAACCTCTTACGTTTTGATTTCGATATGAAGACACTGATGACCATCGCCATCATTGGAGCTGCCATCATTGGGGAATGGCAAGAAGGCGCTGTTGTGGTCTTATTGTTCGCACTCAGTGAAGCACTCGAATCTTACTCAATGGACAAGGCACGAGAGTCTATTCGTAGTTTGATGGACATTGCGCCGAATGAGGCTGTCATTCGACGACACAGTGAACTACTCACTTTAGATGTAAACGACATTCAAGTGGGCGATGTCATGCTCGTCAAACCTGGTCAAAAAATTGCCATGGACGGAACGGTCTTAATCGGAGAATCTTCCATTAATGAAGCTGCGATCACTGGCGAATCGATGCCGAAGCACAAGCGAATCGGCGATGACGTTTACGCAGGGTCTTTAAATGAAGAAGGTTACCTTGAAGTGACCGTGACAAAACGAGTAGAAGATACGACGATTGCCAAGATCATTCACTTAGTGGAAGAAGCACAGGCTGAAAAAGCACCGTCTCAACAGTTCGTCGATCGTTTTGCAGCGTACTACACACCTGCTATTTTGGTGATCGCCTTACTGATTGCTGTCCTTCCTCCTCTGGTCTTCTCAGGAGACTGGTCGGAATGGATTTACCGCGGCCTTGCTGTACTGGTCGTCGGCTGTCCGTGTGCTTTAGTCGTCTCGACTCCTGTAGCCATTGTCACCGCCATCGGAAACGCTGCGAAACACGGTGTGTTGATCAAAGGCGGCGTCTATTTAGAAGAGCTGGGTCGCATTCGAGCGATTGCGTTTGATAAGACGGGAACACTTTCTGAAGGCCGACCTGTAGTGACAGACATTTTGACTTTCCATGAAGCTTCAACAAACGACGTACTTGCGAAGGCTGCAGCAATTGAACAATTTTCGCAGCATCCACTTGCCTCTGCGATCGTGCGTCAAGCAAAAGAACAGCATGTCCCGATACTTGAAGCAACTGAGTTCCGTTCGGTTACGGGTAAAGGTGCTTATGCAAAAATTGGTGACGAGCGCTACACCATAGGAAGTCCGACACTATTCGACGACCACCCAGACTGGAACGAAGAGCTTGTCACTAATGTCGAAGCCTTGCAACACGATGGGAAGACCGTCATGGCTCTTGGAACCGATACGTTCATCGTGGCCTTGTTTGCCGTAGCGGACCCGATCCGTGAAGCGAGCGCCTCAACAATTGCGCGTCTGAAAGAGATCGGGATCTCAAATCTCGTAATGCTCACTGGAGACAATGCGATTACGGCGAATGCGTTGAATCGCAAGCTGGGTCTCGATACAGTCGAAGCGAACTTGTTACCCGAGCATAAACTGGAGAAAATTCGATCCCTTCAGCAGCAAGTCGGCTCTGTCGCTATGGTAGGAGACGGTGTCAATGATGCCCCTGCTTTAGCTAGTGCTACGGTCGGTATTGCAATGGGAGGCGCGGGAACGGACACTGCTCTCGAGACTGCAGATGTCGCATTACTTGCGGACGACCTGTCGAAACTTCCTTATACGATGGGACTAAGCCGCAAGACGCTTCAAATTATCAAACAGAACATCGGCTTCGCTTTTGCCATCAAGCTCATCGCGTTATTGTTGATCGTTCCAGGTTGGCTAACGCTGTGGATGGCCGTACTGGCTGATGTCGGCTCGACCGTACTTGTCGTTTTGAACTCGATGCGATTGTTGCGTGTGAAGGAATAAATTGAGATGTATCAGGGATTCGCTTGTTTAAGCGGGTCCTTTTTTTGATTGGTGAAGGTCTTACTAGTAAGGACCTTTGGCTTGTTGATGAAGATGAAATCGTGCTCCTTGCAGAAGAAACGTCGCTCTATGCAGAAGAAAACCGGTCCCATGCAGAACAACAAGCTCTTATGTCGAACAAATGGCCCTCCTTGCAGAACAAAGTCCTCTCCTTGCACAACAATCCCACCTCTCATGCCCATGAACGCCCGCTCACCCTCACCCCCACACCCACGCCCAAACATACAAAAAGAGCCAACCCCACAGGGCCAGCTCTTCTCTAACTTACTTTCAATTCCATTCGCACTGTCTTCAGAGGATGCCCATCAAAATCTTCTTCAAACTCCTCGACGACTCCAAATCCTTTCGCCGCATAGAACGACAGGCCGGACCAGTTCTCTTTCTCCACATTGATGAACACGGACTGGATGCCTTGCAGCTCTTCAATACCCCGACGCAATAACGCAGAGCCAATGCCCTTCCCTTGATACTGAGGATGGAGGTAAATGGCTGCCAGTTCGGCAGAGCCGTCTTCTTTCAAATTCGAATAGTTGGCAAATCCAACGATTCGTCCCTCTGCTTCTGCTACGAGAAATAACGAATGATCTAGCCGGCGCTTCAGCTGCTCCGGATTATAGGCCATCTTCAAAAAGTTCGCTTGGACGTCTAAAGGGATGATGTCCTCATACGTACTATTCCAAGAGGTCTTGGCAACTTCTTGAACGGCTCCAATATCGTCTTCTTTCATATGCCGGATGTGGATAGTCATATGCATCTGCCTTCCCGCTTGTTTTAGCTTCTAGTTGTTTAATTATACCATTTATAACTCCCATTCTAAACTCGAAAATAAACTCTCGAATTCCGACCTTCTCGCTTCAATTCCACATGCTTATTTAGTATAATTATAAAGTGAGAATGATTCTCTCAGGGTCATTCGAATGCACCCATTTTTCACGATCTGAATACAAGGAGGAGAATTGAGAATGGAACACAACAATCAAAATCCAGGACACACAGCAGCTGGAGACGGACAGTGCCCAGTGACAGGTCTTGGTGCTGGTCATAAGGACAGCGCCATCACGACTTCTAAGAAGCCTGGAGGTACAAGCAATAAAGACTGGTGGCCAAATATGCTCAACTTGAACATCTTGCGCCAGCATGATACAAAAGCCAACCCGTTTGGAACAGACTTTGATTATAAAGAAGAGTTCTCAAAGCTCGACTATGATGCTTTGAAAGAAGACCTTCGAAAACTCATGACAGACAGTCAAGACTGGTGGCCAGCAGATTATGGTCATTACGGCGGTCTTTTCATCCGTATGTCATGGCACGCAGCAGGTACATACCGTACCTTCGACGGCCGCGGTGGCGGGAACACTGGAAACCAACGTTTCGCTCCATTAAACAGCTGGCCAGATAACGTCAACTTAGACAAAGCACGTCGTCTACTTTGGCCGATCAAGCAAAAGTACGGAAACAAGATCTCTTGGGCCGACCTTCTTGTGTTAACAGGAAACGTAGCTCTTGAGTCTATGGGCTTCAAAACATTCGGATTCGCAGCAGGACGCGAAGACGTTTGGCACCCAGAAGAAGACGTCTACTGGGGTAATGAAAAAGAGTGGTTAGCGGACAACCGTTACTCGGGCGACCGTGAACTTGAAAATCCACTTGCTGCAGTTCAAATGGGTCTGATCTACGTCAACCCAGAAGGACCAAACGGCAAGCCAGATCCACTTGCTTCTGCAAAAGATATTCGCGATACATTCGCTCGTATGGGAATGAATGACGAAGAAACAGTGGCACTAATTGCTGGTGGACACACATTTGGTAAAACACACGGTGCTGGAGATCCATCACAAGTTGGAGACGATCCAGAAGCTGCAGACATCGAGAACCAAGGTTTAGGTTGGTTGAGCAGCCACAAGTCTGGTAAAGGTCGCGACACGATCTCTTCTGGCCTTGAAGGTGCTTGGACAGCGAACCCAACGCAGTGGGACAACGGCTACTGGGTACAATTGTTTGAATACGACTGGGAATTAACGAAGAGTCCAGCTGGTGCATATCAGTGGATCGCAAAAGACTTGAAAGAAGAAGATATGGCTCCAGACGCAGAAGACGCAAGCGTGAAAGTACCAACGATGATGTCTACTGCCGATATGGCACTTAAGATGGATCCAGATTACGAGAAAATCTCTCGTCGCTTCTATGAAGACCACGCTGCATTCGAAGATGCATTTGCTCGCGCTTGGTTCAAATTGCTTCACCGCGACATGGGTCCAAAAGACCGTTATTGGGGTCCTGAAGTGCCACAAGAAGAATTGATCTGGCAAGATCCAATTCCAAAAGTGGACTATACATTATCCAACGATGAAATCGCAGACTTGAAAGAAAAAATCTTGGCTACTGACCTAACTGTGAGCGAGCTTGTCAAAGTGGCATGGGCTTCTGCAAGCACATTCCGTCACACAGACATGCGCGGCGGTGCAAACGGTGCACGTATCCGCTTTGCTCCACAACGCAACTGGGAAGCAAACGAACCTGAGCTTCTTGAAAAAGCATTAAAGATCTATGAAGAGCTTCAAGCTGGTCTTGAGAAAAATGTTAGCCTAGCAGATCTAATCGTTCTTGGTGGTACAGCGGCAGTTGAAAAGGCAGCACGTGATGCAGGCTTTGACATCGTCGTACCATTCTCTCCAGGACGCGGAGATGCTACAGAAGAGCAAACAGATGCAGAAAGCTTTGAAGTACTTGAGCCAATCTCTGACGGTTTCCGTAACTACCAGAAGGCTGAATACGAGACAAGCCCAGAAGAAATGCTTGTCGACAAAGCACACCTACTTGGTCTGACAGCTCCAGAAATGACAGTTCTTCTTGGTGGATTGCGTGCTCTAGGTGCCAACCACGGGGATTCGAAGCACGGTGTATTCGGTGAAGAAACTGGCAAATTGACGAACGACTTCTTCGTGAACTTGTTAGATATGAACATCGAATGGAAACCAGCCGGATTCAACCAATACGAAGGCCGCGACCGCAAGTCAGGTGAAGTGAAACGTACAGCCACTCGCTTCGACCTAGTATTCGGTTCGAACTCAATCCTCCGCGCACTTGCAGAAGTGTATGCGCAAGACGACAACAAAGAGAAATTTGTTCACGACTTCGCAAAAGCATGGGTCAAAGTAATGGATGCAGACCGCTTCGACTTGAAAAACTAATACAAAGTAAAAGCACGTGCCTCTCCACTCGAGAGGACACGTGCTTTTTAAATTGGGAATTTTAGTGTAACTGTCGTTCCTTTTTGAACTTCACTCTTGATAGAGAAGGTCCCTTCAAGTTCTCTCACAAGTTGCTGTGTGACATACAAACCTTGTCCCGCTATGGTTCTTCCAGAGACATAGCTAAGGTCAATCAGAGTTGCTAACTGCTCCTGCGCAATCCCAATGCCGGTATCATCCACATAGATATACAACCAGTTGCGTTTTACAAGACCAGATAACGTCACCGTCCCTCCTTTTGGAGTGGCGTCTAATGCATTTTTCATGACATTCATTAAAATCTGACGCATCGAAGTGTGAGGGAAACTAAGCGACTCTGGTACTTCTAAATCTAGAACAAGCCGAACTCCTTTTTGCTTGGCGTACAGTTCTAAACTCTGTTTCACTTCTGTTGTCACAGCAAGAAGTGGCTTTTCTTCTTCCGATAATAAAATGTTTTGTCCCGATGTATACTTGTTTAATGTATCCGAGAGCTGTGCCAACTCATGTTCTACCGCTTCAATATGAGAAAGGTCTGTCGCTACTCCTCGTTTCTTCAACTCCTGGATATGTCGATCCGCCTCTTCAATGTGCGTTGTCAGCTGAAGGCCTAATATCTCTCCAACCTCTGTAATGTAGTTGACCTTTTCTTTGGTCAACGCCTCTTTTTTCAACATCGTGTAAAAGCGCATATTTTCGGAGAAATAGATGAACGTGATACTTGAAATCACATAGAGGATGAGCATGCTCGTGAATACCGGCATGGCAATCTCTTGCAACGCCTGACCTTCCCCGTTCAATAAGAAATGGGCGAAGATCCCTACGACAGCAAGTCCCCATGTGACAATCCCCAATCCACCACTCGCTAAAATTCTACGATTAAACGGTAGCTTCAGAAACCCGCGACGAACAAATGTAAAAATGAAAATGAGGGCAATCGCTATAACTAGCACAATGAGTGAGGCTTGAACGCCCCCTATAACAAATCGCATCAAAATGATCATGGTCGCTGTAATACCGCCGCTCAACATACCACCATACAAAATCGAAATCAATAAAGCCACCCACCGGAGATCCCACAAGAATCCGGTTCCTCCAACCATGGGAAAAGACATACAAAGAATGGCTGCGGTTCCTAAAAGGACGCCCAGAAATACACGTGCTCCAATTGTATTGTAGCTAGAAATAATAAATTGGAAAAAGTACAACGGAGTTAAAATCAACAAGAAGTTGAGAAGCAAATCTGCATATTGAAACTCCATAAACCCACCTACACTTTCAAGACGAGAAGGGTCTGATCATCTTCTACAGGCAGTGGTTCCAATGCATTTATTTTATCAAATAGTGCACGAGCCAGCTCGTCTGCTGAAAGATCAAAATCGACTTCTTGAAGTGCTTGTCGAACGGTCTCCCCATCATCATTCTTATTTTTCTTACGTTCAATCATGCCGTCTGTGAACAACAGCAAGATGTCACCATCGGTTAATTCAATAAACTCTTCTTTAAATTCCGCCTCTTCAACAATTCCGAGCAATGGACCCGTCGGTGTCAATTCACGTAGCTGACCTGTATAACGGTTGTAAAGAAGGCCGGGTTCATGTCCAGCAGAAGAGTAACAAAGCTCTCGTTTGTTAGGATTGTAAGATGCTTTGAACATACTTATAAAGCGACTAGACTCCATGTAGCGATAAGAGAAAGAATTGATCTTCTCAAGAACTGAACGCGGGGTCTCTCGCATCTCCATCGCAAATTGCATCATCGTCATCTGGATAGCAGCAGGGATTCCCTTACCGGACACATCTGCCACACCAAAAATCATTTCATCGTCATTCCGAATAACCGTATAGAAGTCACCGTTCAGCTCCTTGAAAGCATGACTGACGACCCCAATATCTAGAGGCAGGTTTGTGCGTTCCATCGCATCAAAGAGGTCTTCTTGGACTTGGGCAGCAAGTCCGATCTCTAATTGAACGGCTTGGTGAGAGCGTTCCAGCTCTTTTAATTTGAGCGGTTCCGTCACATCTTTAAAGGTGACAAGCACACCTTGACCACCACTGTCATCCACAACCGGCTGTACAAAGTATTCTACAGGGAATGACGTCCCGTCCTTTCGCCAAAACAACTCATCCGCTACGAAGGAGAACTCAGAAGTCTCCAGTGACAAGTAGATGGGGTTATCCTCGATATAGTGTTGCTTGCCGTTTTTTTTCGTATGGTGAATGATGGGGTGTACAAGTCGCCCCTGAAGCTCGTCCCGTCGGAATCCCAACATCCGACAAGCCGGATCATTGATGAACGTGAACTGCCCTTTCGCATCCACTCCGAAAATCCCTTCTCCTACCGTGTTCAAAAAGCGTTCATAGGTGCCAGAAAGACGCTCTATTTCTCGGTACGGCTTTTCTCCAAACTGAATATAAAGAAGTGCAAACAAGTATCCAAGAGCTCCGATTTTAATGATATGTGCCGCAATGTAAGTTGTACTTTCCGGAGTTCCGGAGAGCATGATGATATAGAAAAACATGTAATAAATTGAAATTGGCACTATAAAAGAGTACTCCAAAGAACTCAGACGCAGCCCTTTTTTCCAAAATTTCAACCATAGTACAACTCCGATATGCAGCAACGCTAAGAGGATCACTCCTATTTGAATGAACAGTTGAAGAGGGAACTCCTCAGGTCGAATGTCCTTCACTACGAACGTCAAAGCAACAATGGCCACGATGTAAAAAAGGGAAATCACTATACTCGAACGTTTGAAGTTCTTCAATTGAATCATTCGCTTGTTCTGAATCATTAAGAGGGTAAGCATTCCGAACTCTGTGAGACGGGCAATGAACCAATACTCTCTCGACATGTCGAGAGTTGTAAAGCTCGCAGCCGGCATTCCAGGAAAGGTCAATAAATGAAACAAGTCGAACAGTCCGATGGCTAAAAATATTCCTGACAAAATCAAATTGTTATAAGAATCTCCAATGCGAGTATAGAGCCAAGCTTGTACAGCAATCATCAGAGCAACAAACGAACTGGCTATCGTGATGATCATATAGACCAACAAATAGACAGGGCTTTCTGTATCTTGATAGCCGAGCAACACTCGGACTAAGACGAAGGCTGTGAAGAGGATCCCGAAGAGAAATGCCGCTTTTGTGTGTTTCGGTGTCATAGGGACCTCATTCCTCCTTTTTCATGTAACTGTATTATCACAGTTTATACAAACTTTGTACAGAAAGAAGACACATCCTAACCAGAAAACTTCAATTGCAGAAACCATCTTTCTTGATTCTGAAAATTTTGATACACTAACTATCATACTATTTTGGAGATTACCGATGAAAAAATCATTGAAATATGTGTTCCTGTTCGTTTTAATGGTGGCGTTCTCGTATTATTCAGGTCCACTCAAGGAAAGCTTTTGGCTCTACTTTTTTGTAGGTGTTCCGATAGTCTTGGTTGTCGCCATGCTGTCTTTTAACTTTTTGGAAAAACGAGGATATTAAAAAAGGGAGGCTCCAGTGAGCTTCCCTTTTGACGTCTAGTTGAATAGATTGAATAGCATCCCCGCTATTATAAAAAGAATACCTGCTAACAGGAAATAGCCGATTATTTTAATAGGTAGCGGCAGTTTTCCTCCACGGCTTACAGGATAACCTTCAATTTTATTTAAATGCTCCATTGCATCATTGAATGGTTTTTGTCGTTCGTTTTGACTCACTCAAGTCGCCCCCTTAAATCGTCAGAATCACATTGCCTTTCTTGCGCCAGGATTCGGCATAGCGATGCGCTTCTACGATGTCTTCTATAGGATAGATGCGATCAATGACCGGTTGAAACTGTCCTTGAACAAACAAGCGACCTGCAGCTTCTAAATCCTCTTTTCGCTCTGCTGCCGTGCCCTTCCCATGTATAGATGTAAACTTGGTCGTCTCATGCATCAACCGCGCTCGGTCTTCTTTCGATAATTTTCCTACAGCATCAAACACGAGATCAAAGGTTCCAAGGCGAGTGGCCCAGTCTGCTTGTTTGTAACTAATAGCTTCATCGGCCCCTAACTGCTTCATCAGCTCAATGTTTTCAAGGCTCGTCACAGTAGTGACGAAGCATCCATAAGATTTAGCAATTTGAACAGCTGCCGTCCCGACGGCTCCAGATGCACCGTAGATACATACCGTCTTAGCCCGCTCCACCTGAGCTTTTCTGAGAAAATGATAAGCGGTCGTCACTCCAAACGGCAAGCTCGCCCCTTCTTCGTACGTCATCGTGTCAGGAATATGGGCTATACACTTCTCAGCTGAAAGCGTTGTATACTCTGCATAGCACCTCATTCGAAAGCCCGTCATCGCACATACGCGGTCTCCTACTTTAAATGTGGTCACTTGCTCGCCGACTTGTACCACTTCTCCTGACAAAGATGCGCCAAGTATTGGATTTCTCGGCCCTCGCATCCCTATGACGACTCGCATTAGTGGTTTTATCCACCCGTCTACAAGCAATCCACGAACGCGTACATCTCCTGAATTGACGCTCGTAGCATAGATACGAATCAATACTTCAGTCGGTTTCGGTGATGGCTTGGGAAGATCCACAATCTTTAGCACTTCAGGTGGTCCATACCGTTCACATACAGCAGCTTTCATTGCTTTTCACCTCGTCGTTATAGTTGGTACTTGTTAGTTTCGACAGGAATAAAGAGTTTCCCTTTAAATGAGCCGGGATTGCTGACCGTTTGGGCATTGTGTCGGGAGGGTCGGGCAGTATTGGGCACGATTCGAGAATTGTGTCGAAACTGAGCTTCTACGCGGACTTCACAGACGCTTCCCAGGACTTCACGACTCGTTCCGCGGACAACACCATAAACCCCCAACAAAAAACCGCCAGCCCCAAGGCTAGCGGTCCAACTCACTGAAAATAAGCACCAATCTTATCAATCATCGTCTGCGCATCCATCGACAGATCATGGAACAGCACATGGCCGTCTGGACGAAGAATCAACGTACTGCCCTTTTCCATACCGATCCCAATATCCAAGTGCCGGTGCACGTCATAGATGATTGGCAGGGCCTCTTCTTCTAAATCAAGCGTCCCACCTCGTGCTACAACAAACACTTTCATCATACCCGGATAGACGTCTTCTACTAATTTGTTGAACGTATGGGCATAGTCGATCAGCTCTCGTTCGTAACAATCGATGTAGATCAAGCACACAAATTCATGTTTCTGAACGAACGGATAGAGCCGTGCTGTCGATTTCCCTTCAAAGAACAGCTTTTGATCCGGTACACGTTGACCAGACTGGATGGCCTTCCGAGACAGACGTTTATCTTTAAACGCCTTGTTGCGTTTCACTTTATGATACTCGTGGTGAATGTGCGAATAGTAGTTGGCTACAAGAGGTTGCACCCATCCTTGGCTGAGAACGGCTTTACCTGACCAGTTGCGCAATTTGCCAATGACTCCGGTCTGCTCAATCCCTTTCAGCTCTAAGGTCGTATCTCGAATCACTTCCTGAGCAATCGGGTAACGCTCTTCATGATAACTCGCAAGGAACGAGTCCTTCGCATAGCCCTTTAACACCAAATCGATTTTCCAACACAGGTTGGATGCGTCCTCTAACCCGAGGTTCATCCCTTGACCACCGAGTGGATTGTTGACGTGCGCTGCATCTCCTAAGAAGAATACATTTCCTACACGATAATCGGGAACTTGGCGATGTTCGGTCTGGAAGGTCTTGATCCATTTCGGCAACTCGACACGGTACGGCACTTCTAAAATACGGTCGAGACTTTCTTGAAGTGCTTCAAGTGGCATTTCTTTCGGAACATCATTCCCTTGCCGCGCGCGGTCCATTCCGACTACTCGGTAGGTCCCGTCCTTATAAGGAAACAATGCCACTGCTCCTCGGTCATTCAAATGCATGTTGATGAAGATTTCATTGAGTCCTGGAATCTCCACATCAGCCGTGAAAAACGTATAGCCCTCGTCTTCGCCGATAAATGGGACGTCTAAAAACTGCCGGACGCGACTCTTCGCTCCGTCGCAGGCAAGGGCATATTTTGCAGAGTAATGTTTTTCGACACCGTGATGCAACGCCGTCACGAGCACCCCGTTGTCCGTCTGTTTGACGTCCACTACTTCATGTTCCATATACACTTCTGCATCTTGAGCTGCTAAGTTCGCGATGAACAATTCCTCGATTTCATTCTGAGGTAAGATGAACAGGTAAGGATACCGACTCTTGATGTGATGCAACTCTACATAGGAAGGTTCTCTTCCTGCTAAGTGCATCTTCATGCCCGGTCCTGGATAGCCTCGTTTTAAAAACAATTCATGGATTCCCAAAAACTCCAAAAGCTCGACAGATCGTGCTTGGATACCGAGCGCTTTAGCTAGTGGGGTTGGCCCCGGTCGTTTTTCTAAACAGATATAATTGACGCCTCGTTTTTGGAACTCATTCGCCGCCATCAGTCCAGCGGGCCCAGCTCCAATGATGAGTACGTCTGTTTTGATCACTTCCGTCATGTGCGCCGCTCCTCTCATCCCATCACTTTCGTTACCTCTAGTGTACCCGAAAATGGCAAGGTCTAACTAAAGGAGTGCTTTGAAATGGTGAGAAGTTGTTTGCGATCCTTTTTACCGAGCGTCGTGTAGGGAATCTCTTTCACAAAATGAATCTCTTTTGGCATCTGAAACCGCGCAGCTCGTGCCTCCAACCAATGATAGAGGTCTTCACGTTGTAAATCAGGGTTTTCCGAAACTACATACGCACAGAGCCGTTGACCAAACTCAGCATCATCTAGTGACACCACAACGACATCAACGACTTCTCCATGATCCATTAGCAAACGCTCCACATCAGCTGGGTAGACATTTTCTCCACCAGAAACAATACGATCGTCGACCCGGCCGGTTAAGTAAAACAGACCTTTGTCATCTTTATAGCCGACATCTCCCGTTGGAATGAGACCCGCTTCGTTCTGTTGCATCGACCATTGCGCACTTATATGAAACTCCCCTAGCTCCCCGCTCTTTACTTCTTTACCAGACGCATCGAGTACCTTTAACACCATTCCTTCTAAAGGAGTACCAATGGTTGCGGGATGACAAGCGAGTTGTTCAGGTGTCGCAATGGCATTCAGTCCCGTCTCTGTCGTCCCGTATAGATTGTATAGCAGTAAACCTAGCTTCTTCTGTACCAGTCGAATCAGCGGAGCCGGTAACTCGGCCCCCCCGCATGCGATGCATTTCAATGACTTTAACTTCTCGGGATGCGCCTTTACTAAACGATTTACCATGAGAGGTACTGCATTCATGAAGTCGACCTGATGTTCTTCGATAAGTTGTGCAGCTTTCTCCACTTCGAATTTTTTTGTCAGAATCATCGGCTTCCCGATAGCCAAAAAGGCAAATAGTAAGGACAATCCGTAACCATGGTAGAGCGGTGTCGCAATAAATGCCACCTGCTTCTCTAACAATTGAAAAGCGGTGATCACGGTCTGTAATGGCTTTAGATACGTTCCGACAGCCGGTTGATGAGGTGCGAGTTTGGAAGGTCCCGTTGTCCCACCTGTTGCCAAAACAAAAGGTCCCGAACTCGTGCGACGAAGCGACATATCCGGTAATTGCTCCGTCTCTTGGATCAGTTCAAATACATCGTCTAGTTCTAAACACGCCACACCCTGAGGTAGATCGTGCTCGCGTCCCCATATCACCAAATCGAACGAACCGTTTTGGAGCGCATCTTCTAATTGGGAGATACTCAGTTCTGGATTGATCAAATGAACCGTGGCTCCCAGTCGTGATAGAGCAAACAAAGATTGGATACCTCGGACATCTGTCGCACACACAAGAGCAACGCGGGACTGATTCGAGATTTGATAGTGTTCCGATAGCTGCTTCGCTAAGGTCATCACTTCTCTCGACATCTGTTGATACGTGCGCACGTCTCCGTCCACTTCAAGCATCTTCGCCTCTGGGCTTCTAGACGCTGTGAAAGACAGCAACATCATCAAGTTCGAGCCGTGCTGAACCCAGGCACAGAACAACTGGAATAGATGTACAGGACTAAACAACTGTAACGATTTCATCACGCGCAGTAACGTCCAACCTGTCATCGAATCCCTCCTTTCCAAAACAACCACCACGGAGTAGCTAGTCGTTTACGTGTATACATCAATCGCAAAATCTCGTGGGCCGCCTGCTCCGTAGACATGGCCGGCATCTTCGCATACGCTTTTGTCGGCTTGATCATAGGTGTCCGGACGAGTGATAAGTAAATCGTTGAAACGCTAACTCCTTGCTCTTTCAGTTCTGGAGCCGCGGAACGCAACCATGTATCAAATGCTGCTTTTGAAGCTTGATAGGCTGCCCAATGCTTCATAGGTGACAACAATACATTGATTGTCGACACGTTGATGATATGCCCCTTCCGTTTGATAAGTAGCGGTAGGATTCGCAATAAAATTTTAACTGGGGCAAAGTAATTGATGGCCATCGTTCGTTCAAAGTCATGGGCCCGGTCCAATGAGCTTAAGACAGGACGATGGATGGAAAGGCCTGCATTGTTGATGAAGTAGTCAATTCCGTCTGTGAACTCACATAAGAAGCTAGTGAATCCCTCTAGCTGCTCCGGGTCCCGTAGATCCGCAACATGAATATGTATCTTTGTTTCTTCGCATTCGTTCCGTGCTTTGAACGATAGGAGTTCTTCTGCATTACGACCTGTCAAAATCAAAGTTACAGGAAGGTCTGATAGTTCAAAGGCCAGTTGTTTGCCAATTCCAGATGTCGCCCCTGTAATGACAATGACTCGACTTCGTGTAGCTTTCAAAAGTCGCTTGCTGTCACTCATTCGGTTCGGATAGAGCAGACGCTCTAAAAGCTGTAGACCATTCATAGCATCGCCCTTTTTTGGTTATTATTCCCATGATACGCTATTTCTACGCGTTCGCCTAGCCTTTCTTGTAAATTCACTAAATAGACAGACAATAATCCAACTGTTTTACACGGATTAAACCGTAGTCTATAATAAGGGGCGTTGTGTACACCTGAACCACGGATGAATAGGAGCTTGTCATATGATTGCCATTCACCAATTACATAAACGGTACGGCGAGTTCAGTGCTATACAGGATGTCTCGCTTTCCATCCCTTCCGGTGCCATCTACGGCATTATCGGGGCAAGTGGGGCTGGAAAATCCACGCTTCTTCGCATGATGAATCTACTGGAGCGTCCCGATAGCGGAACGGTCTACGTTGCAGATCAAGACCTGACCCAGTTGTCTAGCCGAGACTTACGGAAAGCGCGCAAGTCCATCGGGATGATTTTTCAGCATTTTCATCTCGTTGCGAATAAGACAGTCCGAGACAATGTCCGAGTGGCACTTGAACTTGCGAGCTACCCAAAAGCACAGCAACTTTCTCGCGTCGAAGAATGCTTACGTTTTGTCGGTCTCGAAGACATGGCTCTCAAGTACCCGGCTGAACTCAGTGGCGGTCAGAAGCAACGTGTCGCAATAGCTCGTGCCCTAGCTACGAACCCAAGTGTTTTGCTGTGCGACGAACCGACGTCTTCCCTTGATCCGCAGACGACGTCTGAAGTCCTTCGAGTCTTGCAAGATATCAACGAGCGCTTCGGCATCACCATTGTCATTGTGAGCCACGAGATGGCGGTCATCAAAAGCATCTGTACGCACGTCACGGTTCTGGAACAAGGTCGCATTTATGAGACTCTGACGCATACACCCCAAGGAATCCAGTCCCCTGGTACCTCTTCTGCTTATTTCGTTGAACAGCTGAAGGAGGGAACTGCCGATGCCTGATGTCCTCGTTCAGTACCAGGGAGAAATCATTCAATCGATTGGCGAGACCTTTTATATGGTCGGCGTGTCCATCCTGTTTGCCGTATTGATCGGCCTACCTGTTGGGACCTTCCTGTTCTTGTGCCGGAAAGGACAGCTGCTTGAAAACCAGCTCGTCTTCTCGACTTTGAACCTCTTAGTGAATGTGACGCGTTCCTTCCCGTTTTTGTTACTAGTTGTTTTTTTAATTCCGTTCACACGACTGATCATCGGGACAGCGATTGGAACAACAGCCGCCACAGTGCCGCTTGCTATCATTGCCATTGCGCACTACTCACGCCTTGTGGAGCAGTCATTACTTGATGTTCCGCGTGGTGTGTTGGAAGCTGCCGTCTCTATGGGAGCATCCGTCCGTGAGATTATCACGAAATTTCTTTACGTCGAAGCGCGCTCAAGCCTGGTCATGGGTTTGACGACTTCAATTATCAGCTTCATCTCGTATTCTACGATTATGGGAGTCGTCGGGGGCGGCGGTATCGGAGACTTTGCGATTCGCTACGGTTACCAGCAGTTCAAGACCGACCTCATGACGTACATGATCATCATCATGGTCATCTTGGTGCAGAGCATCCAGTTCGTTGGAATGTCACTCGCTAGATGGCTCGACAAACGCTAATTATTAGGAGGAACCACCATGAAGAAACTACTTGCACTCCTCGCTGTTCTTGTCCTGATGCTCGCTGCTTGCGGCAACTCAGACGACGCAGCTACAACAGAAGAAACGCCTGAATCGAACGAAACGACCACACTAAAAGTCGCTTCTTTGATTCCACCGATGACGGAAATCTTAGAACTTGTGAAACCAACACTTGCTGAAGAAGGCATCGAACTGGAAGTCGTAGTCCTTGGCGACAATGTTCAACCAAATGCTGCCCTTGCTGCTGAAGAAGTGGACGCAAACTTCTTCCAACACGTGCCGTACATGGAAGAGTTCAACCGTTCTAACGATGCGAATCTAGTTCCAATCACACCGATCTACTTCGCAAACTACGGTGTTTACTCAAAAGAGTTTGGTTCAATTGATGAGCTACCAGAAGGTGCAACCGTGACGATTGCAAATGATATTTCGAACATTGACCGTTCGTTGTCTCTACTTGCACAACACGGTGTCATCACGCTTGGCGAGAAACAAGACAACTACTACACACAAGCTGACATCACAGAAAACCCGAAAAACTTGGTGTTCGAAGAAGTCGACTTATTGATGCTTGCTCGTACGTATGACGATGCGGACGCAGTAGTCATGACTCCTGCTTATGCGGCTCCACTTGGATTGACTCCAAAATCCGATGCCCTTCTTACAGAAGGTACTGAAAACGACTTCGCTATTACTCTTGTAGCTCGCGAAGACAACAAAGACGACGCAGCGATTCAGAAGCTTGCGGAAGTTATGACAAGCGATGCGGTTCGTGAGTTCTTGGAAGAGAACTACGACGAGACAGCGATCCCTGCATTTGAATAGAATGACAAAGCACCCAGATCCGGTTTTGGATTGGGTGCTTTTTTTTAGTTTTAAGTTAAAAATAATAGATTTCATTAGGGCAATCTTCTAATTTGAGGACCTTTGATACGCTCCATTCTTTTAGTAACACCATCAGTACCTCATTCGCAAATGGATTGGTAATAAACAATCGCTGGTTTGGTACATCAATGGCTATTCGAGGTTCATTATCCGCATCATGAGAAGAAGAATCCCATAACTGTTGCGAACGCCCAACTTGTTGAGTCTCTAAATCCACTTCGTATAAATACCCGTCTTTGCCAATAAGGTACCCTTTGGATTGGTGGACAAGGTATGAGAAATAATAGTCGGATGGTACTTCAACGAAATAAACAGTATGACTTTCAATATTGTATAGAATTAAACCAATATTGCTCATCGGATCAGCTATGGTCGAATAATTAGCCATTACCCATGGATTTCCATTTTCACTAACTAGCATGCCAGAGCGAGTAGTGTCATCTGGTAATGCACAAACCTTCACTGTATCCGTAGCTTCTTCATATACATTTAAAGCGGCTTCTGCTCCCATGACTGCAAATAGATTGCCTTTGTATTCTACAACTGTCTCACCATGGATAGCCGGTGCTGCTTCATACTTCTTCACCACTTGGCCCACTTCATCTAGACGAACGAATCGATCCCCAAGGGCAGCTTCTGAGCCCGCTTCTTTTGTTGATACGAGAATAGTTCCATCTTGTAGAGGAATCGCTACTCCATGATGCGCCGGAACTTGAACTTGAAAAAGTAACTTTGTCGGTTGATTGGCTTTAGGAGAAGTATAAACGGTGATTCGTCCGTCACCATCATTAAAAACGGCAAGCCGTCCAGCGTTTGCTATCACATGAGACGGAAGATGACTTCCTTCACTATGCGTCTCGATCTCCAGAGATTCTTTATTTAGCATTAATTGATGAATAATACCTTGGTCTCGTTCATTAAAAAGAAGACCCTCTTCTGGCAGTTTCGTTACATAGCTAAAAGGCATTGAGAACTCATTCACTACGTCAAACTCCGTGGAATCTAAAATCATTACATTTTCCGGAAAATTTATTAGTAATTTAGACATGAACTATCTCCTCATTTATTGTTTAATACAAACAATTATTTATGTATATTTCAGTTTCACTATACTCGTCCTTATCTGTTTGCGCTAGTGATTTAAAGAAGGCGACCAATAGGAAGACTTGAATCATTTAATCTTGAAGAAGGTACAGTGACGTTAGTAAATTCGTTTATATGAAAACTTCACTTCCCAATCAACACAAAAGTATCCAATGAGTCTGTGCCTGACTGCTTCATCGCGTCAATCAACGAGGTCGCCAGTGTCTGCAACTGTGTAGGCGATTTTAGGAATGCGTCTCGCAAGGTTTTCGCATAGCCCATTTCCCACTGCCCGTCTTGGAGATATCTAGAATAGACGGTCTCTTCTCTCGCAATCGAGAATCCGGCATCTTCCATCATACGGTGAATCGTTTCTCGGCTAAATAAGTGCTGGATGTTGCTGTCGTTTTCTGTGATTGTTGAATGTAAGGCTAGGAGCATAGCTGCACAAAAATGACCTCTTTGCGAGATGTCGGTGAAAGCCAAATCCCACTCTGCGAAAAATAAATTGGACGTGACTGTCCTGATCTTGCTCAGATACTCTGCCAACCTTTCTGGTGAATGAAAATACCAGCTTGAGTGTGCAAACACGATACCATCATAGTGTTTCAATCCTTCAAAGCTCAAAAAGTCTGTGTCCAAATGAAACGAGATCCGCTCTCCAAGTACTGTCTGCTTGATCTTCTGATGAGACTGCTCAAGCGTTAGCGGTGCCCCATAGTCCCCACCAGCAATATCAATAGCCGTCACGTGTCCAGAAGCCCCTACTTTATCCGCTAAAACAACCGTCATGTCCCCTTGCCCACAGCCAATCTCGAGTACAGTCATGCCTTCCTCTATACCAAAAGACTGCGCCAACTGAAAGCGATGGAGCAGTTGAACTTTTTGAATTTCATCATCGTTAAATAATTGGTACTTCTCACAAAATACTTCTACCTCTGTTTTCATGATTTCCCCCCGTCCTACTAGTCCTATATAAACACTCTTACCAAAATAAAATTTGTGAGTAGTTTATAAAAAATTACTTTATGTACTTATGAATACTATACTCTTCTTAAAAACTTTTTTTATCTTTACATGATACTTTCTATATTGCTTTTCATATAATTAGTCTGTATATTTAAGTTACTATTAGTAATTAACTTTTATATAGTAATTAAATTGAAGAGGTGACTTGTAATGACTGCTCCTTTACACTACGAAATTCGGAAACCAAACCAGATGGATCCTAACCGCACCTATCCTGCACTTTTTCTGTTGCACGGAATGGGTAGTAATGAGAAAGATTTATTACCACTAGTTGAAGGATTGGAAAATCAGTATTTAATTTTCAGCCTACGTGGTCCTATCGAGCAGTCTCCTGGGTATGCTTTCTTTACAATCGAAGGCTTCGGAAAGCCGCATGTTCCCGTGTTTGAAAACGCCATGGATCTGCTAATCCAGTTTTTAGACTATGCAACTGATATCTATCCTGTTGACCCACAACAGATCTATTTTATGGGATTCAGCCAAGGTGCCATCTCTTCAATGTCTCTTAGCACACGCATTCCAGACCGCATCAAAGGTGTGATTGCGTTGAGCGGCTATGTGCCTGCATTCGTCAAACAACAGACCGCTCTCTCAGCTTCATCTAATGTGAACTATTTCATTTCCCATGGCCAGCAAGACCCTGTACTCCCGTTTCAGTGGGGAGTAGAAGCTAGCGATTACTTCTCTTCTCTTGGAGCAAATGTGATTTTTAATAGCTATCCAGATGGACATTTCATCTCCCAACAGGTGTTCAATGATTTTAGAACTTGGTTGCAGCAACAATCTTAAAAAATGCAGGGACCCGTTATTGGATCCCTGCATTTTACTTGTCTTCGATTTCGAAAACCAATGTTTCTCCCTCATATCCTACTTCCATCTCTACCGTCCACTGATCGGTCGTTTCGCTGTAAACCGTTGAAATCAGAAGTGGATTCATCTGTTTCTGCTCTTCCTTCAATTGCTCGATAGCTTTTGCATTCACTTCAAACTCCGACAATGTCGCACCTTCAGGCTTGTAATTCGGATACACGTTTACAAACGCTGCTTCCCCTTGCGCTGGAAACGATTCGAGAACTGGTCCGTTAACTTCGATATGAACACGCATTCCCACTTTCAGCTCCGCTGCTTCGGTAAAGTAATAATGCGTATTTTGAGTGTGGATCTGTTCTTCGCCGACGAACATCAAGATTTCACCGTCCGACTGCGGTTCAGTCGTAAACTCTTCATCCGGGAAGATGACAACTGGTTCACCAGGACCGGGAACTAGAGGTCCAGTCAATGTGAATTCAATTGGCCATTCTTGGTAAAGCTCTTTAATCTTTTCTTGATCTTCCTCAGTGAACATATTGTGATCAATATGAACCGTTGTCGTAATCGGGTTGATACTTAAACTGAAAGTTCCTCGTTGCCGTCCAATGCCCGACTGCTCCAGTTCGATGTAGATCTTTTCTTGAAACGCATTGAGTTCTGATTGGGAATAAGTGATGGGGTAGAAATGAATATACTTCGCTAAGATCTCTCCATCGTCCACTTTCTTTTGAAGCGCTGCAAACAGCTCCTCGAATTTTTCATCCTGTTCTTTCAATCCAATATAAAATCCCAGTGGCTTTTCTTCTTCCGGATTGCTTTGGAAATAGACGATGGAATCTTTCTCTATCTCTTCATAACTCCCCCACACTTCAGCCATCGTTTCCTGCACAATCATAATTTCGTGAGCTTGGATTTCTTGGAGTTCTAAAGAGGCATCTGGCATTTCTTCCATGAGCTCCACGCGCTCATTGCGCAATTCTTCACTCACGGTCTGTTCTAGTTGTGGAAACTCCACTTCCGTCACCTGCACTTTTGGTGGATTTTGAGATGCGCTTTGATTGGCCGTACCACACCCTACTAGAAGTAGAACAATTAGAATTGCTCCAACTATCTTTTTCATTCGAACACCCCCGTCTACTGCAGTAGTCGACTTTTCTTGTAAAAAAGTTACAAGTGTTTCTGGAGGATTGGTTTTACGTTTAGGTGTTTACATCCTTTGAGACTCCGCTATGTTTTTCAACTCGTTAGCGCGATTCACAATGAAATTTCGCATATATTTTTCTAAAAACAGTTTGTCTGCCGCTACTCCAAGGAGCCCTAAAGGCGATTTGTAGGAAAAGGTGTCTTTCATTATCGTGCCCGTGCCACTCGTTCGAAATTCGTGTGTATGTGAAAATGAATGAAACGCGCCTTTTACCATCTCATCTGTGAAGGAATAAGGTCTCTCCATCTCGGTTATCTTTGCGGTTAATCTCTGCTTTACTCCTAGATGAACGGCTTCCCAAGTCACAGACTCTCCTATTTCTATAAGTCCTGTAGTTCTTCCTGCAACAGCACGCTCTTTTGTCTCGTTAGTAGTTTTCATATGAACTTCAATATCTCTCGCAAGATCAAAACAGACTTCGATTGGTGCTTCGATATAAATTTCGTATTTGATGATTGGCATGTTAGTCTCCTATCCGTTCGTCTTCGCCGAACAACCAATAAGATGGTCATCCACCATCCCAATCGCCTGCATATAGGTGTACAGAATGACCGGTCCCACGAATGTGAAGCCCCGTTTCTTCAAGTCTTTGCTCATCTGGCGAGATAGGTCGTCCTCTGTCGGAATGTCCGAGTTCTGCTCCGGCATATGAATAATTGGTTGACCTTCCACATAAGACCAGATGAAAGCAGAGAACGAACCAAACTCCTCTTGGATTCTCTCAACTGCTTGCGCATTGGTGCGCACGGATTTGATCTTCGCCTTGTTGCGGACGATAGCATAGTCGGTACGAATCGCTTCTAGCTCCTCATCTGTCAGGCGAGCACAGACAGCAATATCGAAATTACGGAACGCCTCTTTATAGGCTGCTCTCTTTGACAAAATCGTATGCCAAGAGAGCCCCGCTTGCGCTCCTTCTAGCGACAACATCTCAAACAGATAGCGGTCGTCTCCTTTTGAAACCTTGCCCCATTCTTCGTCATGATAGATCTGCATCATCGTACTTGTTCCTGGCCATGAGCATTGTGGCATGAGTTGTCCTCCATTCGATTTTATCTACAGTATTTGGTAAAATGAAAGAAAATGGGAGGTGCTACTGTGTCACACTCACCAATTCGTAAAGAGGATAAGAAATCCATTTGGGTAAACCTTGTAGATATTGTACTTGCCCTACCTCGTGCTATCGCTCAACTCATCCGTATCATTTTTGATTGATCCATGCAACCTCCTTCAATTCTTGGGCGTTATGTCTAGAGAAGGAGTGAATGATTATGGGATTTTGGTACTTTCTAGGCGTCCTTATCGGAATCGGCCTTTTACTTTACGGCATCATGCAATCATCTTATAAAACACCATTTCGGAAGCTGTCGGTTCTGATGATCGGTACCATTCTAATTGGGTTTTCTTTATATATGTTCTTACCTGGAAGCGATGATACGATGGCAGAAATCTTTAAACTCTAATCTGTGAGGAGGGCTTTTACGTCCTTATTCGATGCAATCGACTCGTTTCTCCTGCAACTCGTCATCGTGCCTCTTGTTACAATCGGGCTCGGCCTAGCAGCAGCTCTTGTTACGAAAAGACTGTTCATGGCTCCAGTTGTGACATTACTTGCGAACCTTGCCTATGAAGCTCTCTACATGAATGCTTATTATGGGGAAGTGACCTTTAGTTTCTCTTCTTGGGTCATCGTACTGCCAGTGGCTTCCCTACTACTCGCTTGGTTGGTGAGAGCGATGGTCAAGAACGAAAAGACCTTTCAAAGAACCGCTACCTACAAAAAGTGACCATGGGATGGCCCCATGGTCATTGTTTCGTTAGTATGTAAACGAGGAGCACTATCATCATAGTAACAAAGGCGCCAATCTCCATCACAGCGAATTTTCTCTCCCCAACTTGCCATGAACCGATGCCTCTAAAGAACGAAGCTATACTCTGGATGATTGCCATGTAGAAAAGGAACATTAAGTCTGCAGTGACTACAGCAAAAATCCCTACGGCAAAACCTATAAAGAAAATGATGTTCGCGATTTTCGAGTACGGCCGCGGTCTTTCTTCTATCATCTGCATTTGCACCACCTCCTGTTAACAGTTATTCAGAGTGAGTCCGTCTCTTCAAAATCCACTCTGTCACAAACCCTGCTGCAATTCCAATCAAAAGCGGAATCATCGAGCCGCCTGTTTCAAGTTCAAATCCATTTCCCGTCGAAACCTCTTGTTCGTAATAGAAACGCATCCACGAGATCTCATAAGCATTCCCTATATTGTATAGAGCGATCGATACCCCGATTGCCACGATACCAGGTAGCAGAATCTGTACTAGTTTTTTGTTCATTAGGTGTCACTCCCTTGTAGTAAGTTCTACGGTGGTGGGAGGAAAAGGTTTCACTGAGGAAACCATTCGCTCCTATTTCTTCATGACACCAATCACTTTCCCATTAATGCGCACATCCTCGCTTCGCATCATGATTGGTTCGTAGTCGTTGTTCTCAGGCATCAGCAAGACATTGTTGCCCATTGGCACATATTTCTTCATCGTCGCCTCGTCATCAATCACAGCAATCACGAAGTCATTGGCTGGTAAATTTAATCATGTGCAGTACTATCAACCAAGCAAACAATGAAATTGTCACGATTTTACAAAAACTATGGCCCCTTCTCGATTTGGCTGCTAGACTTAATAAAAAGTAGCTAATGAGGTGGAATCATGAAAAAACATGTGAATGTAGTTGGAGCAGTGTTACTGAACGAAGAAAATCACGTTTTTTGTGCATTACGATCTTCTACAATGTCCTTACCGAATCTATGGGAATTTCCTGGTGGCAAAATTGAAGAAGGAGAACAGCCTGAAGAGACTTTACAAAGAGAGTTAATGGAAGAACTTCAAATCGAAATTGAAGTCGGAGAGAAAGTAGAAAGTACATATTATGAATACAATACCTTCACCATCCAATTAACAACGTATTATGCCAAGATTACTAACGGTATTCCAAAACTAACAGAGCATGCCGATTTCAAATGGATGTCTGCTGAATCACTTCATATTTTAGAATGGGCTCCTGCAGATATTCCAGCAGTTGAAAGAGTGCAACATGAGCTATTAGCTAATGGTGCTCGCTTATGAAGTATACAGATGAACAACTGAAACTTTCATTAGAAAAAGGCTTCATCAATTATCAAACTGCAGCCCACGACTCTCTAAAACCTCAGCTTCTAACGAATCGAATTGCTGGTGGAGAAAACGTTCTGACTACTCTTTTAGAAGATCTACAAGTCTGTCAATCGTTCTTTTTCTCTGTAGCCTTTATCACTGAATCGGGATTAGCTACTTTAAAAGCTATCCTTCATGATCTGCATTTAAAAGGAGTTTCAGGCAAAATACTGACTTCTACTTTTTTAGAATTTAACAATCCTAAAGTCTTTAAGGAATTATTGAAAATCCCCAATTTAGAAGTCAGATTGACTTCACTTAAGGGATTTCACGCTAAGGGGTATATGTTTGAACATGCTCACAATTACTCGATGATCGTAGGTAGCTCTAACCTTACCGCAAATGCACTAAAAGTAAATTATGAATGGAATATCCGCCTTACTTCAAATGAAAATGGCGAACTGATCCGCCATTTCCTTCATCAATTTGAAGATGTCTGGAATGCGGCTGCTCCACTTTCACAAGATTGGATTGCAGATTACGAAATTCGCTACAAAGAAACGAAGGAACAGCAGAAACTCATTTCTGTTTTAGAACCTAGGGAAGATTTTGCAACTGATTCAATGGTAAGAGCTATTGAGATTAAACCAAATAAAATGCAAACCCGTGCTCTTGAAAATCTCGCAGTTATGCGAAATCAGTACCAAAGAGCGCTTGTAGTTTCTGCTACAGGTACCGGAAAAACGTATTTATCCGCATTTGATGTGCGAGCTGCTGCTCCTAGACGAATGCTATTTATCGTACATAGAGAACAAATACTAAAACAGGCAAAAGCTGATTTCATGCGTGTACTTGGTGCACACGATGAGCAGTTTGGTTTTCTAACAGGTACTGAGAAAAATACAGGTGCCAAATACGTTTTTGCAACGATTCAAACGCTTTCGAAAATGGAAACTTTAAGAAAAATCCCGAAAGATCATTTTGATTATGTCATCGTTGATGAAGTACACCGTGCTGGTGCAGATAGTTATAAGCGCGTTATTAACTATCTAACACCTGAGTTTCTTCTTGGTATGACAGCCACTCCTGAGCGTACGGACAACTGGAACATTTTTAAGCTATTTGATTACAATGTTGCCTATGAAATTCGACTACAAGAAGCTCTTGAAGAGGATCTTCTCAGTACATTTCACTATTTTGGGGTAACCGATATTACACTAAATGGCAGGCTCTTAGATGAAGAAGTGAGCTTTAATGAACTTGTCTCCGACCTTCGCATTGACCATATTATTGAGAAGATCACTTACTATGGCTATGCTGGCGACCGAGTTCGAGGATTAATGTTTTGTAGTAGGAAAGAAGAAGCTCATGAGCTTTCTAAAGAATTGAATAAAAGAGGCTTCAAAACTAAAGCCTTAACCGGTGAAGATGCTATGGAGGTTCGTTTACAGACAGTAGACGAATTAGAAAATGGAGAACTTGAGTATATTATCACGGTTGATATCTTTAATGAGGGAATCGATATTCCAGCTGTCAATCAAGTCGTCATGTTACGCCAAACGCAATCCAGTATCATCTTTATTCAACAACTAGGACGAGGGCTGCGTAAACATCCGACTAAAGAGTTTGTTACCATCATTGATTTTATCGGAAATTATAAAAATAACTATCTGATCCCTATGGCTTTATCTGGTGACTCTTCTTTGAATAAAGACACCATTCGACGGTCAGTATCCGACACGAGCTATATTAAAGGTGCCTCAACTGTGCTTTTTGAGCAGGTCGCTAAGGAGCAGATCTACCGCTCGATTAATACTGCACGAATTGATCACTTTAAGAACTTAAAAGAATTTTATCTGACATTAGAAAACCGTTTAGGTCGTCAACCAGAGCTCTACGATTTTGTTGAACACAATTCTGTAGATCCCGCTACTCTATTAGAAAATTTCAAGCATTATGATCAGTTCTTAAGTAAACTCACAGAACAACCTGTACTGTACACAGAACAAGAAGATGGAATGCTAAGTTTCATCTCACAAGAACTTTTAAATGGAAAACGTCGACATGAGCTTCTCCTGCTTCAAATTCTAAACTCATCAGACTCAATAACAATTGAAGAGTTTCAATCTCTTGTTGATTCATTAGGCCTTGCTTTTGATAAAAAGACTATCCTCTCTGCAATTGAGGTATTACAATTGAATTTCTTTACGGCCGCCATTCGTAAAAAGTATGCTCATACACCTTTGATTCAAGTGAATTCCTCTACTGTAGAAATGTCTCTTAGCCTTCGTCGTGCACTTGAAAACGACTTATTTAAAAAACGTTACAATGACGTGATTCGGACAGGTTTACGTAAATCAGAGATTTACGATAGTGAGCGCGAACTCACATTGTATGAAAAGTATACCCGAAAAGATGTGGCACGCTTATTAAATTGGGATCAAGATGAATCATCTACAATGTATGGGTATAAGCTAAAACACAATACGTGTCCCATCTTCGTTACGTATCATAAATCAGATGAGATTGATGCAAACATCGCCTATGGAGACGAATTTATTGATGATGCTCATTTCAAATGGTTCACAAGAAGTAACCGCAAGATCAGCTCAAATGAAATTCAAAAGTTACTTACTGGATATCAGCGAGGCGATGAATTCCATTTCTTTATTAAGAAAGATAATGACGAAGGAAAAGACTTCTATTATCTAGGCAAAGTAGATATTTTAATGGACTCTATTAAGCAAGAGTTTATGACTGACAAAGTAGGACAACCAACTCCAGTTGTTACCATGACAATGAAGCTTGAGCAGCCTGTAGAGTTCAACTTGTATCATTACTTGACTCAAGCATAAATTCATTCGTTGAAGATTGATGGGCAACCTGTAAATGAATATTATCTTTATAAACTTCTATAGCTTAGAAGACGGGAGGCTCTTCATATGAAATTCGGACACATCATGGTATTCGTATCAGACAAAGAACAAGCTCGCCAGTTCTATTCAGATGTCTTGGAGTTGCAGTTGGTTGATGAAGATGGGAAGCGCTTGATCTATGATATAGGCGGACAACATTTAGTGTTGTTTGAGACGCTTCGCTCTGTAGAGCCTCTGGCTTATTCGGAGGAAGCGCGAACTGTGCTGGTATTTACAGTTGAGGATGTAGAAGAAAGCTATCGCAACTTAAAAGAGCGTGGCGTTACATTCCTTCACTCTCGCCCCACTCCGCAGCGCTATGCGGCGTTTGTAGATCCGTTTGGGAATGTGCATGAGATTTTGGAGGACGATAAGGCATAGGAGTTTGTCGAGAAGAGCTCAATGATAGGTGCTTCTTCGAAAAAGTAGGGTAAAACTGTGTGGTAATGAATATCACAATTACATCGCATGAAATTAAGTGGGGACAGACTTTAACAATATTCTTCACCAACTTTCTTACCGCTCAATTGGAACAAACAAACTGTTGACTAACTATTAACTTCAAGGAGAAACATAAATGATGTATCTAATCTTACTGATTCCATCAACTAACTGGAAAGATAGTGTGGTCTTACATTATCAACCTTTTATGCTGTAACCGCTAAAATAAAGTGAACAGTTTTTGCTCATTTACTTTGAACACTTTTTATTCAACTATCTTATTACCCTTATGTTGACCGTCTTCAGCAAAGATGCTGGAAACCGATAAGTGTAACAAATAATTCTATTTTTTAACTATCGTATATAATGTGATTATAAGAAGTGATAGTCAATAAAATTAAAAAACAACATAAAAAAGCACCTAGTTGCGCTAACAACTAGGTGCTCTAGCAATAAAGTCAATACTCGAAAGATGTTGACTCCCACAAGTAAGAAACCCAGCCTTATTGAGTGTGCAGCTCAAGGATGGGTTTTAGTCTTTTTTAATGAGTATCAAAGACAAAAAAGTATCTAGAATGAAAAATTTAGCAACCTGGTTATTTTTATGGAGTCCCTCACTCTCTAATAGTACTTTTAATTAACCAAATTATAAATTTAGCCACGAAGTACGAGAAAGGAATACCTAAAAGTAAAATAAAATAGCTCACAAAATAACTGTCAAAAAAGTATCTATCAGATAAATAAGCAGCTAATTTAAAATATTGAAAAAAAATGATCATAACTAATATTCCAAGACCTGCTTGTCTCAACATTAATTTATTTTCATTAAACTTCTTCTCACCTCTCCAGTTTTCCTCCATAATTAAATCTCCCTCCTTTAATATTTAATTATTTACACTATTAGCAAACCTTCTTGTATGCATATAAAAATTTTTCATCTTAAATCTCAATATCAATTGTAAACTATTAAATAGAACAATAAAGATAATACGGAAAATTCAATAAATTTTTCATATTATCAATTTATATTATTAGCTTTTCATGAACTCTTCACTCAAAATTATTTTTTTGGTGTTTCAACAGGAAAGAATCAATTTTTGGAGCAACTTCGGCTTGATAACCTAAGATATCAAGTGTTTCAAGATTCAAATCATTGTTTTTTCTGTTTATAATTGCAGTAGTTACTTTTATAAAATGTATAAACGATAAAAACGACCTCTCGATTCTAAAGGTCGTTTTTAAATAAGTATATAAATCATTTCGAAAGTTTTAAAAAAACGGTACCTGCGCACCACACAATACACTACAATTTCACAATTATCCAGGCGACTTTGATACCTCAAGGTCTTTAGACGCAATTGTCGTTCATAATATGAAAAGTGTGGTGCACAGGTATCATATAGGGAAATTGTGGGAATAACTGAAAGTGAACCGGGAAATTCTTTTATTGCTATTTTAAAAGTAAGCGTCAATCAGTCTAGCCCCTTCACCTGTGCCCGAACGCGCTATGTATGTCCAAACTGAATATAATAAAGGAACTATCATTTTAGCTGGTCCATTTGGGAATTCAGCTGGAGGAGCGATAATTATTGATTCAGAGACGGAAGAAGCTGTTATTAAGTTTGCCGAAAATGATCCTACTGTTAAAAATGAGATTTTCAGTTACACCATACACCAATGGGATTATATTATGAGCAAGTTCGAAAATGAAAATCCAGGTTTTGATCAAAGCTATGTTGATTATAAGCATAAGATTCAAAAAGAATTAGAGATTATTTGACCCACCATATACCTGCGTTAGAATTTAAAAAAGAGTACCCTCCATTTTCAGGAAGGTACTCTTTGTTTCGTTTAGTCATTATCCAGATCTGTATCTAAAAAAGATTTTTTCTCCGACTTTGTTTCGTAGTTATTTCCGTAGGATTTCCCTATCACCGAATTGTTAATACCGCTTTTCACAGCACTATAGATCACAAAATGCAAAATAAGTAATCCTATTAGCCAAAGCACTAGTGTACCGAAAAATTGTGCTGCCATCATGTCTCTCTCCAACCTCTCTTGAAACTCTACCTACTTTCATAGTACTCTATTTCGCTTCACGAAACTAGAAATCTCCAAATAAATAATGAAGGATTTTCCATAGTTGTTAGCGAATAAAGAGTAAATAGTGGATTCTATTTAGGGAGTGTTTCTTCCATGTCTAAGAAAGAAAAATTCAAAGGATGGCTAGCTATAGCACTCACTCTATTTATGGCATCCCAGATCATAACGCGAGAACTCTGGTCCTTGAAGATATCTGCAGGATTTATCACTCTATATGCGTTTTTACACACTTGGGCTTACTTCCTTTCCTTTCGGAATAAAGAAAATGAAATGGAGAAGTGATTAGAAGTTGAGATGGTGGCATATGCGCATTTTACTCGAAATTTATTTATAGCTAGTCGGGACTTTGGGAATGAGGAATTGTATGTCGGAGAAGAGCGTGGGTATTGGGATTTCAATAATTTTATTTACAACTGTTGTATACATAGAATTTGCAGTTTATAAAGGACTCATGAGTACTACTCTTCTCACCGTATTTAGTATTTTCCAGTACCACTTTTACACGACGTTTTTCGTGAACGGCCAAAAACTTCGCTACTTTTCATTTTTAGCACTTTTTGCTGGAACCTTATTCTTGTGTCTACCTTCTATGACAGAAGAGCTGGCTCAGGAGCGGATTAAACAGGAGTATGGTGCAGAGGTGGTAGGCAGAGAAGTGGTATTAACAGATGCGAGTGCATGGAATATCTTCGTTACCCAAAATGCCCTTTTCTATGATACAAAGACGAAAGATGGCGAAATGGGACGTTTCTTTGTGAACCTTGAAAATGGTGTAATTCTAAAAGTAGATGAAGAATAGGCTAGCGGTCGGCGATGAAGTCGACTACTAGCCTTTTGATTTGAATGACTAAATACTGATCAAGACGGAATAGATCAAGAGAAGGCTCAAGGCAATTCCCACGATATATGTAGATACCCTTTTTAGAATGGGATTGTCATATGTTCTCAGCAACAAGAAGAAGAACCCCACGACCCAAATGCCGTTTTGGAAAAAAGTACTGATGATGTTTCTAAACATATTGAAATAAAAGAACGACTCCACACCATATCCCCCTACTGTAAATTGTTCAGTAAATCAGGCCTTCACATCGTTAAACGAGATAAAATCCAGTCGAAAACTAACTGAATAGCTAAGAAAACGAAAGTGGTTCCTATAATGAATAAAATTGAAGAACCATAAGCAACACTCATAGTGAAAATCGAGTAGAGAATTCCTGCAATGATACCGACTACTATATACGCGCATGCAACGACCAGGATCTTTCGAACTCCGCTTGGCTGCCATTTTACTTGAACCAAATAGTCAGCCACTATTGATAGTGGAAGCACTGCTAGTAGAAGTAAAGTGAGTTGAGAAATCAGTACGATAATGAACTGGGAACTCCAACTGTAAAATTCGACTTCTGGTTCTACAACACCATAAATAGATTCTTGTATGACCACAATTGCGGCGATTGCGATAGCTGACAAAATAGCAGCTATGAATTTTGTGACTGGCCAGAAATAGTTCGTGCGTTTTACACTCGTCTCCATAGAAACGCCTCTTTTCAAAATTATTTCCTTTAATTTATTTTACCATTTATTTGAAACGAAAAATTCATTTATTACTCTATTATTAAAATATATTTTTCATCTAGCTGGGTGAAACATTGTACACTCAAGTGGTACAGCTTATACTAATTTGTAAGATACTAGAAATCTGAATGTTCTGCCAATCTGTATTAATTGAGGAGATGTCGAATGAAAAAATGGTTTCTTGCAATTCCTGTATTCGCGGTTGGACTCGCTGCCCTATCTTGGGTCTCTGAGCGAGACGAGCGCGCAATGGCTGCTATTTTAAATGCCGTTCCTTCCATTGATTCGATTCATGTGATCGATGCCGCAACAGGTAAAGAAATTCAAAGCTTCACAAACCAAGATGCCAACTTTTCAGAACTGGTCTCTGTTTATCAATTTCCTTATGAAGTGGCGGATTCTTCCATGGACGAGCTGTTTGATGCACAACCGATCGCTTACCTGAAGTACCAGTCGGGTTCTGAAGTTCGCTATGAGGCAACTCTTTATGGTGGGACTGTAGAAGACGAGAAACGTTTAGCTGCTTCCAACGTAGACGCTGCTCAAGCAGACGCTGTCACTTACAGCTATTCCTATATACCTGAAGGCAGTGAAGTCACCTATTATCTAGGGCAAGAGGAATTAGGACATATCTTTGGTGTAGGGGAAGAACATGTAAAACTAATCGATTCAATCGTCACTCCCTAAACACTAAATTAAAAAGGCTGGCAGTCGACGTTGACTGCTAGCCTATTTTTTCGTATAGCCACATTCCGAACCACCAGAGAACGGCTACCATTTATGCTTGCTTAGCTTCTAAAATCTGCTGAATATCTGTCCAATCCACCAGACGGGTAAACGTCAAATGGCGGTTATAGGACTGATCTTTGAGAATGACTTGAAGGTTTTCTTCTTTCAGCAATGTATTGACCACATCCGGCTTATCATCAAAGTAATAATCCAGACCTAAGCGTCTGATGATCTCTATTTTTTCACCGTCTTGCATGCCATAGAAGAAACGGTCATCTTGCACTGGGAAGCCCTGTGCTTTCATCCATTCTTTTGTTCGCTCTCCGTGCTCTTTCGGTCTTGCTGTAATGTAATAGATTTCATGACCTTGCTGATCGAGTTCAAGTAATGTTTCTAAAGCATTTTGGGAGGCAGCACTTCTCGTGTACGACTTTTAAACACGGGGTTTGACAGGTCTAATTCTTTAGCTTTAATGTCATCGCATTAATAGCCACGATAACGGTGGATACGGACATCAGAACTGCTCCTACTGCAGGAACCAACGTAATTCCAATGAAAGCTAGACCCCCCGCAGCTATGGGAATGGCGATAAAGTTGTATCCGGCTCCCCACACGAGGTTCTGTTTCATTTTACCGGTTGTTTTGTTGGCCAATTCGATAAAGGATTCAATATCTCCTGGATCCGACTGAGTCAAAATCACATCAGCGGAATCAATGGCGACTTGCGTTCCCGCACCGACTGCAATACCCACGTCTGCTATTGCAAGGGATGGTGCATCGTTTACGCCGTCGCCGACCATAATGACCGTTTGTCCATTATTTTTCAGTGATTCCACTAAATCATATTTATCTTGCGGCGATTGATTGGCTCTGTATTCAATGCCCAGTTTCTCTGCTACTCCTTGGGCAGCCGTTTCATTGTCGCCTGTAGCCATAATCGGTTTTATATTGTAATGCTTCAATGCCTGTATCAGCGTTCTGCTCGTTTCTTTCAATTCATCGCCTAATGCGACCGTACCGATCGGATTCCCGTCCTCAACCAGTATACTTAATGTTGCCCCTTTGGGAACATCCACCGCTACATCTCTTCCAAGTGCCTTTTGGCTGATCAATTCGTATTTGCGGCCATTGGCGTTTCCTTCTATACCCGCACCCGACACAACATCAATCGAATCAAAGTGGACAGGCTGAATCCCTTGTTTCTCAGCGTATTGGACTATTGACTGGGCGATTGGGTGGCTGGATCCGCCTTCAATCCCTGCCATTAATGCCGCGATTTCGGCTTCGGTATGTTGACCATCCAGTGTTTCCATGTTCAAAACTTTAAATTCGCCAGTAGTCAACGTACCCGTTTTATCCAGTATCATTACATCAGCCTTAGTTGCTAACTCCAATGCTTCGCGGTCTTTCACCAACAGCCCGCGGCTTGCACCTAAACTGGTGCTTCGTGCAATAACCAGCGGAATGGCAAGGCCGAGAGCGTGTGGACATGCAATGACTAATGTCGTAACCGTAAAAAGAATAGCGGTTTGAATGTCAGCAATGTACAGCCAAACGACAAAAGCGATGAAAGCCACCGCAATGGCGATATAAAACAGCCAGCCGGCTACTTTTTGAGCAAGATTTTCAGCTCTTGAAGGTTGATCCTGCGCTTGGCTTATCAGGGTTTGAACTTGAGAAATGAACGATTGGTCGCCGGTTTCCTGTACTTCAAGATATAAGATGCCTGCACCGTTCGTGGAACCGCCGATTACTTTGTCTCCGGCTCCTTTTTCAATGGGTTTAGATTCCCCCGTCAGCAAAGCTTCATTGATCCGGGAGGTGCCTCTTTTGATGATGCCATCGGCAGGGACATTTTCTCCGGCCTGAACCCGTACAAGGTCTCCGACTTTCAGCTCATTTACGGGACGCGTCTCAATGGAATCGTCTTCCAATACCACATGTGCATCTTTCGGCACCAATTCAGCGAGCGATTTTTGCGCGTCTCCTGCCTCTCCGACAGCCTTCATTTCGATCCAATGTCCAAGGAGCATGATCAACAGCAAGGAAGCAAATTCAAAGAAAAAGTCCATGATGTGTTCGCCAGTCACATAGCGTGCCAGCACCGCATAAATGCTATACAGATAGGAAACGGACACCCCTAAAGAAATAAGGGCCATCATACCCGGCGCTTTTTGCCTGAATTCTTCTATCGCCCCCTGAAAGAAAGGTTTCCCCCCATAAACCAATAAGATGGTTGCTAATCCTGCGACCACAATATCCGAGTATGGAAAAGTGAATTGAAAGGGAAGCCGAATGTCCATCATCGGCGACAATAACAGAATGATGATGCCAACCGGCAGCGACTTCAAGAAAATCTCTTTAAAATTACCGTGGTGATGATGGCCGTGATCATGCCCGCTATGATCGGAATGATCATGATGTTCATGGTTCTGGGAGAGATTACTGTGGACTTGAATGCCCTCTTTTACTTGAGCTTCATGATAGACATGCCCAACATGTTTGGAATGGTCCATTTTACTGTGATCTGCTTGTTCGTCGTGATGGTGGTGATGGTCTTTTTCACTTTTAGCCATTCAGTACGCCTCCTTCAAAATAGTGCTTCTTTATTCCAATTACCCTTATGACATTCTTAACAGCCACAAAGCCCCCAATATACTACCGCGGCGTATATTTCTTTTAAAAGTAAAGAGTGCTGTGAAAGCACTCTTATACGACGGCATATCCTTGTTCTTCAATCGCTTCCTGAATTTCGTTTAATGATGTCTTGCCAGCGTCATAATCCACTGTCACTTCACCTTTTTTAAGATCAACTGCCACAGATGAAACCCCTTCGAGTTCACCGACGCCCGTTTCAACCGAGTTTACACAGTGGCTGCAGGACATGCCTTGTACTTTTAATGTTTCAATCATTCTTATTCCTCCTAGAGTAGTATTTCCATAAACTTAGCATACCTCATTAGGGTATATCAAGTTTTCAGTTTCATTTTTACTTTGTCTTTGTTTTCTGGACGCCCAAGGAATTTACTGTGACCAAAAAGAAAAAACCACCCTATTGATTTGATATTCGATTACTTTTCTATAAACGGCCGACAATGGGCTATCACCAGATATACTTTTTGTTTTTTTCGGAAGGAGTTTGCTGTTTCGCCAATAAATTTGTGCAGTTTCTATGGAGTTTCGATATTTCCGTTTAGTCTGGAAAGTAGAGGGAATATTAGAAACGGAAGCAAAAATATAAAAAATGGAGGTTTTAGCATGGCTCATGAACAACATCAGGAATTGATTCAGGCATTGCACGATTGTGCGGCGGAATGTAACCATTGTTTTGATGCTTGTCTGCAGGAAGAAGATGTGAAGATGGTGGCCCAATGTATTCGATTAGACCGTGAATGTGCAGACATTTGCGCATTTCTGGAACATGCAATTACCCGCAATTCGCCGTTCGTTTCCGAACTGGCAGCCGTTTGCGCAACCATTTGTGAAGCATGCGCAGATGAATGCGAGAAGCACGCCGACCATCACGACCATTGCAAACGCTGTGCGGAAGCTTGCCGCAGATGTGCAGAAGCTTGCCGTAACGTTGCGTAATTTACCCGAAAAGGCTCATTGGAGATATTTTCCGATGAGCCTTTTATCTTTATCTAGTATTATTCCATTTGACTGCCGAAAGCTGTTGGATTCGGTTCGTCTTTCAAACGGCTAGCTGGTTTCTACTTGGTTTTTCCCTCTTCCAGCAGCGTTTTCCAGGTCTGTAATCCGTCTTCCGACAAGTAGGCATTGCCTTCAAATGTGTAGATCGCCAGTTCCATTCCATCCATCGGGTTTTGTGCAATAAGAGCGATGGCATCTTCCGAAAGATCCGGTATATTCAGCGTCTCCAGCTCTTCATTTTCAATCGTATACTTCATCAAAGTCGCTGTTGTCCTGAAGCTTCCGAAGTACAGGTGGTCTTCAGTAAAATGCACCGCTGTGCCTGTTTCATTTTCCGATGTAATCGCCTCAAAATTTTCGCCGCCATCACGTGAGAAATACACACCTGTAGAAGTAGCTGCAGCAACGAAGTTCGAATCTGTCGGATGAAGGGCGAGCGCCATCACTTCTCCTTCTAATCCTGAAGCTTTGACCGGCTCCCACGATTCTCCTATATCGTTACTTTTGTAGAACCCTGCTTCGAGCAATGAGTTTTTTGCTGGATTGAGCAGGAAAATATCATGGCTGGTGTACCCTACAGCCATCGCATGAAAGTCCGTTTCTCCTTGAAATGCAATCTCTTCCAAGGTTTCTCCGCCATCTGTACTCCGCTGAATCCCAAGCGGATTGGGCAAATCCGAATCTGCGCTCGGGTGTCCCGAAGAATAAAAACCTTCATCTACAGCGTTAAAGCCCATATAATCGAAAAAATTATCCGCTGTTTCAAACCATTCGCCATCGCGATAAATTTTTGGACCGCTGTGTGATGCAAAATACAAATCGTTCCCACCTCCTGCATAGCCCATACCGTGGACGTGTCTCAGTTCTCCTTCAAACGGAACTTCAAATGAATCCGCTGTATCGTTGCTGCATCCTGCCAGCAAAAGCAAAGCCAACAGTATACCTATGGCCGTTCTCTTTTTCGTCATTTGATTTTTCCTCCAAATTGCTTTTTTCTAGAAATCATTGTGCTTCTTCAGTTTAACGGAAAAGTTTGGACTTTTTGTGCAGAAAGGTCTATTCTACACCACGCAAACCATTCTCCTTCAAGAAGATGCCATTTTTTCTGCACAGCAAATGTAAATTATTAAGATAGACTGAGTGAAAGACGAACAGAAAGAGGCGATTTAATATGACAAAATGAAACTTACTTATGGGGGCTGCATCGGTGGCGCTTGCCCTTACGTTGAGTGCATGTTCAGACAATGCAGAAGATGGTTCAGCAACAGAAAGCCACGAAAATATGGAAATGGAAGAGAATACGGGCGAAGAAATGCCGATGGACATTGGATCTGAAGAAGATATGGACATGGATATGGATCATTCCGGATCAGGCGAAGTCCCTGACGGATTACAAGCGGCAGAAAATCCGACTTATGAAGTCGGAAGCCAGGTCACAGTGGAAGCAGACCACATGGCGGGGATGCAGGGAGTTGAAGCGACAGTGTCCGGAGCTTTTGATACGACGGTCTATTCCATTTCGTACACACCGACAGATGGCGGTGAACCAGTTGAAGATCACAAATGGGTCGTTCACGAAGAGCTTGAAAATCCCGGCGAAGAGCCGCTGCAGCCCGGAACAGAAGTTACGGTGAATGCAGATCACATGGGTGGAATGGATGGAGCCAATGTGGTCATCGACTCGGCTGAGGAAACGACGGTTTATATGATTGATTACACAGCCTCTACAGGAGAAGAAGTGACAAACCACATGTGGGTGACAGAAAGTGAAATTACTGCTGAATAAATATAAATAACTTTAAAGAGCTTATTCTTATTAAAGTATCTATCTCAAGTGGATATTTTACATGAATAAGCTCTTTTATTGTACCAATTAACAGGTATATTAATGACTGGTTTGGAGGGAATGAAGATTCAACCATGACCTTAATTAAACTTAATGGTTTGTTATGACCTTGTCCGAACTAAGTCGCATCTTCTAAATATTGTAAAAATCAAGGAATCATCTTGTTAAAAAAAGAATAACGTTAGGAAAATACAAATTTACAACGTTAAGCGCATTTTCTTGATTTTATTCCAAGTAGTAAAAGCATGTTTATTCTGAGCGTAGAATATCTTTGAGATATGAATTAAGTAGAAACCTATTAGTAAAGATAAACGTTCGTAAAAGTAGACTTTTACGAACGAAAGGAAAGAAGCTTATTCCATCACTTCTTTCCTTCAGATAAGCAATTATATGTAACTGGATTTAGTACAATTCATACATAGAAAAGAGCTTATCAATATAGAGAAGAAGCTTTTCGGGCTCCATCTCTTAACTCCAATTTTGTTCGAATTAACGTGCTTCTGCATTCTGAACAATTCCCCTGCCGATACGGACAATCTGCAAAGACGTGAGCCATAGGACCAGTGCAGACCCCAGGCCAACTACCGTCATGTATGCATTTGCTTCATATCCACCAATCGAAATTCTCTCCGGAATAAAAATCCAGGCGACGAGAGCGATTGCACAAATCAGTCCCCCCGTCAGATGATAAACACGAACGCCGAAAAGTGAAGCCAATGGGAAAAAGTGCACACCAACAATCAACGCCACGATAATTGGAATGAGTTGCGTAATTTGTGTCGCGTTACAAACAAAGATGGCAATTGCGATGGCAATCCCTTCAGCAGCGAAAATAAGATTAAATGCATTGCGCTGTTTTTTTCCGGACTTTGAACCAGCGCTGGTGCCAGAAAACTTCCTTCCCGATCGCAGCAGCAGAAAGCCCGTTGTGCACAAAGCGATTCCGATTAATAGTGCAATGATAAGCAATGCTGTTTGCGTTCCTCCCGGCCATTGCAAACCCATAATGCCAGTGTATGCCCATAATGTGCCGAATATCGCCATGAAAAATACGCCGTTTGCTGTTCCAAATATGGCTGCTTCAGGCGGCATGCGCTTTTCTTCCATCATCTGAATGTCCTCCTCCGTATTGTTCCCTAAGCCTAACTTACATAAATTAACAGGGATATTTCTTCCTTTTAATATTATATCAAAATTTTCTAATATCTCTTATCTTTTTTTATGTCAGAATAAATCTGCTCGTAAATATACCTTGACGAAAAAACTGGAGAAAAGAGACGCTTTGATTGGCCGCTTTTCTCCATTATATGGATAAACAAAGTGTTAAGAACTTCGACCGGCCACAGTATCAACTATTGAAACGAATCATTCGAAAAGGTGACGTCCTATACATTCATTCATTAGATCGGTTTGGACGAAATAAAGAAGAGATTCTTAAAGAATGGAATGACCTGACCAAGAATCTTGAAGCTGATATTGTAGTTATGGATATGCCGTTACTCGATACGACACAGTATAAAGATAGTTTGGGAACATTTATTGCAGACCTTGTACTGCAGATTCTTTCCTGGATGGCTGAAGAAGACCGAAATCGAATTCGAAAGAGTCAACGAGAAGGTATAGATACAGCCTTGAAAAATGGAGTGAAATTTGGGCGGCCCCAGATAGAAATCTCTGATGAGTTTATAGAAGTATATAATAGATGGCAAGCTGGAGAAATCACTGCGGTGAGTGTCATGCAAAGTTTAAAAATAAAGAAAACTACATTTTACAAACTTGTAAAAGCACTTAAGTACGAAAGGTGAGCACATTTTATATTACACTCACCAAATTCTTTTTGAATAATTTAAAAATTATTTTAATAATAATGGCTAGATATCAACTAAGTTCAGACATTGCATCATTTAAAGTTATTTTAATTTTATCAGCTCGCTTGCGATTGAGATAATTAACCATACTTTTATTTTCGTATTGATGAATAAATTAAAAATCCTAAGCTAAAAATCAAACCCGAAAAAACATTTATGTATATCGTATTGGAGGTAGGACTAATACCAAAAACAAATGATAAAACTAAGCCATATAGAAAGCCTGTAAAAAGTGTTTATAAACAACTTAAAAATTCATGAAATTTTTACCATTATAATAAAAATAATTATCTATACGTTTAAACTTTATATAACTCATGTCAATTATTCTACTCATATTACATAGTAATTTGAGAATGTCTGACTTTTTATTTATAAAAATTTTCATTTATGCGAAACACTCTTGAGTTAATTAGTTAGACTAAACTAATTTTAACAGAGCCTTTTCAAAAAAAGAACCTGTGCATTGAGGCACAGGTTCTGTAGATATTATTTTAAGAAATCTTCTTTTTCGTAATTTGGATGAGGGTACGTGTAAAACCCTTCGCCTGTGGCAATTCCTAGTTTCCCTTTGTCGATGTACTCAGTTTTCAAATACTCTGATGCTTTTCTATGGGCTTCGCTATTAAAGGCTTTCGCCTTTCCAGAAGAAATGTTATACGCTGTGGTCAGTCCCACAATATCTAATATAGCAAACGGCCCTTTCGGCGCTCCCGTCCCAATCATCCACGTCTTATCGACGGTCTCTGGATCCGAAACACCATTGACGACCAGTTGTTGTGCTGCCTCTAAGAAAGGAACAAGCAAAGAGTTTAAAATATACCCCGGTTGTTCTTTATGGATCGGCAGCGCGACCATCCCAATATTCGTTGCGAATTCTAACACTTCATTAAAGTAAGTTTCGTCTGTGCCTGGGTGCTTCATGACTTCACCCGTATTGTTCTTCCAGATTTCATTTGCAAAATGGAGCGCTAAAAACTTTTCAGGTCGGCCTGTTGCCTCTGCAAATTGACTGGGTAAAAGAGTCGATGAGTTGGTCACGAAGACCGTTTTCTCAGGGGCGACCTCTCCTAATTTTTGATAAAACTCTGTTTTGATTGCTACGACTTCTGGAACTGCCTCAATAACTAAATCAGCGTTCGAGACCGCTTCGGCAAGATTTGAAGAATAGGTGATTCGCCCAAGTGCCTCTGTCATACTTTCTTGAGACGTGCCTAAATCTTCTGCGTAGCGAGGCTGCCACCCTTCTACTCGCTCTTTTCCTTTAGCAATCGCCTCGTCTGAAATGTCGTACACGGTCACTTGAAAACCATGTAACGCGGTTTGAAAAGCGATTTGACTACCGAGAACACCACTACCTGCTACTGTTACTTCTTTATACATCGAAACACTCCTTTGGGGTAAGATGACTATACATTATACAAGTATAATTTTACCGTCATCTGAATAGTTCGTCTACTTATCTGCTTCCCTTATTGAAGTGAGTTCAACCATTCTTTTGTGCCTTGCCAATAATTCGATCGAGCCTCAAGCTTTTTTAGCGCTTCAGGGTGTTGCGGATTTTCCTGCAGCAACTCGAGAACGGTCTGATCGTCGGGAAAGTTCCTGATAAAAAGCAATTGATGATCATCCCACGTACGACAGAGATCGATAACCGGAACGTCTACATCGTCGGTTCAAGTGGGAGTGGTAAAGGACAGTCTTACGTCATCCCGAACCTCATCAACAACCGAGAAGAGACATTGATCGTGACAGACCCGAAAGGGGAACTGTTCGAACAGACCGCAGCCATCAAACGCAAGCAAGGCTACAAGGTCTACCAGATCGACTTCATCAACTTCAATCAGGACAACTACAACTTGCTCGATTACGTGTTCGATGACCAAGATGCACAAAGCGTCTCCGTCACGATTGCTAAAAACTCAACGAAAGACGGAAAAGAAGACTTCTTCATGGAGCGTGCACAAAAGATGCTTGCGGGACTCATCGTCTATTGCAAGACCGAGATCCCGAACGCCAGCATGCAGGACGTCTTAAATGCTTTCAATGAATATGTTGCTCCTGACGAGGAATCGTTCCGGAATTGGGTAGATGAAGACTTAGGTCCACATCATCCGGCCTATCAGCTGTTAAAAGGGCTCACGACTCTTGGAGGCAACACCCGAACGAGTGTCACTTCATCCTTTGCTTCACAGGTCAGCATCTTCACATTGAAGAAAATCAGTGAGATGACACGTACAAGTGACTTCAACTTCCGAGAGGACATAAAGAGGCACAGGCCGAATGCGCTGCGTATATCGTCTCTCGATATTACGGACTGGATACCGACCTTTCATCTACCGGTTATATCGCTACATGGGCTCAAGACTTGAACCTTGCGAAACAGGCAATCAAAGAGGTGCAGGACGTCTCGAAAGAGACGATCGAGTATATCAATGACATGCAAAGCGAGAAGATCAAAGAGTTCTATCAATCCATCGATCCAGAACAGGTCAAAGAATCAATCGAATCGAAACTAGGCATATCTTTTGAGGATAAACCGACACTTCAACTGTTCGACAGCAAGAACGGTCTCGTCATCTACGCAAAAGTTGAACAGAGTGAACGTGACCAGCATCATTTCTTACGTACCAATACGAACCGGATCTTACCGATTGATGAGCTAACAGAACGCTATCACGTACTGAATGTGTTAGAGAATAAGGGACAGCTCGCCACTGAATACAAAAAGATCGAGGATATCGTGGAAGTAACAAAGATTGATGAAGGAAAATACGCTGTGACAATCGAAGGTGGAGAAAGCTCTCAACGGACGTTCTTTAAGAAATCCGAGGCTGAGCGCTTCATCGATAAATCAGGTATTGCACAGTCTCTTAATACCGATAAATTCTTGAGTCAGACAAACCACAAAGATGTGCCAAGACTTGAATATCTGAACTCTAGCCATCTGAATGCTCGGCTTGCGAAGGTACTAAAGCAACCCAATCTACAAGCTGAATCAAAACATGGGATTGCGATAGGATGGCAACTGATAAAGAATCCTCATATTCAATCCAAGAACGATTTTGAGAAACATCTAGATAATTTAAATCCACATCTAAGTTCAACGAAAGAACTTAAAAGTGCATTTCTACAATTAGATCGAGAAACTAAGGAAAGAGAATTAGAAAGATAATTATCGTAAAAATAAACCCGCGTCAGAAAGATTCCACAATCCTTCTGACGCGGGTTTTAGAATTTATTTATGTTTTAGTAATGACTGCCTTGAAGACCATCTCCATCACATTTTTACTTTAAGATATTTAATGTTTAGTGAAAACTCAACACAGTTTAATATTTTACAATATCTCTGTTCACAGTCATCCTATATTTTCAACATCACAACCAATAAACGGTGAAATCGACGATGCCTAAAAAAATGATAAATAATCCTGTAGCCTTTTGGAGATAGCCACCGAAATTTCGGCCGTTCATTTTTAATTTTCTATTATCAACATCGACTAGCCACAATAAAAAGATGGCAATCAATAGTGGCAGTGATGTTCCGATTGAGAAGACAGTGGGTAAAATGTAGCCGTAACCAACTGTAAATGAATAGGGCAAGAGCGTGACAAAAAATAAGACAAACATGGTTGGACAAAATCCAAGAGAGAAACTGACGCCCATCAAGAAAGCACCTAACTTTCCTTTTTTGAACCACTTGTCAGGAAGTTTTATAAATTCCACGCCCATTCGCGATTTAAAGATTCCCAGTAAGAACAATCCGATAATGATCATTAACGGCCCGACTATCTTTCTGATCCAGGGAAAATAATTGAGAAGGGATTGCTCGATCTCATTGCCAAAATACCATACAACTAGACCAAGGAACGAGAAGACAAAGATTTTACCGAGTATAAATAAAAAGACTTCAGCCCATGCGATCTTATTCTGAATTGACCGATTCCCATAAATAGCTATAGCGCCTAAGTTTCCCGTAAACTGACAAGGTGCCAAAGCACCAACCACCCCAAGAAAGAAGCCTGCAATGATTGGAAAATTCTGTGCCTGATAAAATAACTCCAAAAAAGGTTCACTGAAAGTGTTGCTGATCTGACCAAAAAAATTATTCACTTTATTCCACCCTTTTTAAAGTTTAGATAGTTTAGGCGGTCATTTCTTTGATACACGGTGTAATAAGAACATGAATACTGTAATGAGAGTAAATGCGATTAGAGCAAGAAACGGGATAGTGATGAACCCCAGCCAATTGATATACTCTGCACTACAGGGCACACCACTGACACAAGGCTTTATCCCTCCAAAGCCAGGAACCTTCTGTTCCATATAATGGAAAAATGATATCGTGCCCCCTACTATTGCAAGTGGAAACACAAATTTTCTCACTGAATAATCGCTCTGAAACACACCAATCCCTAGAATCAATGTCAGTGGATACATGAATATTCTTTGAAACCAACAAAGGTCACAGGGAATAAATCCTCTAATTTCGCTAAAATACAAACTTCCAAAGGTGGCGACCATCGACACGACCCAAGCTGCAAAAAGTAAGGTGCTACGTAGAGTATTTATCTTCATTACTGATTATCCTCAAGTCCTTCATCAATCAATGATTTGATAGCGTCATAGTCAAATGGATCTTCAAGCATTGTCCCGTTCACCATGATACTTGGTGTAAATTGAACGTCAAATTCTCTTACAAGTTCTGCGTCCAGATCCACTTCCTCTTGCATCGTCCGTTCATTCAACTCAGTTTCTAGCTCTTCCAAGTCCACTTCAGTCGTCTCAGCTGCAACTTCTAGAAGCTTTTCAATTGTCACCCACTTGCCGTCATGATTTTGCGTCGGCTGTTCTTCATATAATCTTTTCTGGAAATCCCAATAAGATGATGGGTCCATTTTATACACAGATTCGGCGGCCAAGGAGGCAAGTTCTGATTCCTTGCCATGGAACAATACATTGATATATGAGAAAGAAATCTTATCAGTCTCTACATAATCTTTGATTAACTGGGGATAAATCGACTCTCCCCACGCTTTACAAGAAGGGCATTTAAAGTCTCCGAACTCTACTACTTGAACAACGGATTCAGAGTTCCCCATGGTCGGTTGACCCTCTATCGGAGGGAACTCGTCGCTTGTTGAAATGACGTCCTGATCCTTCTGATTGAAAATCACAAAAGCTGAGATGACTGCAAAAATCACGAGTGTTGCAAGCATCGCTATTCTAAATGGTTTGTTTTTCATTGCTGTATTCCCCTAACCGAATGATAGATTTAACATGAGTCCGACATATAATGCACAAATAAACGCTAACCCAAAGAAAATTGGAATTTTTATAGAGAACTTTTTGTAATAGCTAGCCACAATCATGAACAAAAAGAAACCAGACATAACGAGCACTATCACCCCCATCAGTGAAACATCAATCACTCCTTGTACTGGTGTGCGGATCGTTTCATTCAATAAATTCTCTAGAATAGGCGCTGGTCCGTCTGAAAGTAACGTCAAGTCGACATCATGGGGAGGGGACAGTGTACCCAGGACACTGGTAAAACTGAACGTGATCAGAATAAACAAGCTCTCTGCTCTTAGCCATGGTTTCGGATCAAATTTAAGATGTCCGGCTTTTTTTACTAGCCAGCCGTTTATAAATGCAAAGACAACCAATGGAATGATACTGATATGTTTTAACAAAAGCGTTTGACCGTACGACAGACCCCAAGCATTAATATAGTCTTGGCCGTCTATCAAATAAGAAGAGATAAAGATTCCTGTTCCAAAAATAATCAAAAGCGAGAAAATGGAATAAGGGGTAAACCATTTTAAAAAATGCGGCCAGTTTATATAGCTAATAGAGAAAAATGAAACATGGATCAAAATGCCCGACCAAATCATGATCAGTAAAAAGTGAACAGTATGTGAGAGAAACCCTGCCCAAAAGTCTAGTGATGCCACATGACTTGCATATCCCACTCCACATACCATCGCTAACAGAAGTCCAGCTTGAAGGTGCCTTGAAGCATTCGTATGGATAGCCATCCACAAGAATGTAGCGAAGATACTAATAAATACCCATGCTTTACCTACTTGGAAGTCTGTTAGCACTGAAAACATCGTCTGTACGAACCCAACGCTATCTGAAAAATACAATACGATCTGAAATATTGAGCTTGTAGAAAATACAATGATACCTAGAGTAGCTAGTAACAGGGTACGATGAGGAACTATCAAAGACGGTTTCTTAGATTCAGGAACATAGCGTAGCGCCACATAGCCGAATAGGAACGCAAACAACACATAGTTCATCGTTTCAGCAGCTAGAATAAGTATCTCAATCATTTGTCCTTGCTCCTAACTAACAGCCAAATTCCCGATAAAGTGATCAATGCAAATAATCCTGTCAAAACAGAGGAAAGCATACTTCTCGTTCCGTCTGGCTCCTTGGCGGATTCGAGGTTTTCAACCTCTGTTTGTTCTGGCTCCTTGGCGGATTCGAGAGTTTCACCCTCTATATGGTCTTCCTCGGAACTGTCAGCTGATTCAATGATAAACGAGAGATTTCCATTGATAGGGTGGCCGTCTTCACCGATGATCGACCAGTCCACGGTATACTCCCCATCTATCAACTCTTCATCAACTTCACCTACCAGCTGATTGGTTTCGGTGAGACGCAGATCCATCTCTATCATTTCACCATTTTTATACAAGCTCATGGTACTTAGTTCTTCAACCTTTGTCTCAAACTGTAATGTGATTTCATCTACAGGCGTAGTCAAGATTTGTCCGTCTTCAGGGTCAGAAGAAGAAAGATATGTGTGTGCCATCCCCGGGACTGGAAATGCAACTAACAAAAACAAGCTGGAAACAACAATTATTTTTTTCATAGGATCACCTGCCAGGTTCCTTTACTGATTGTCAGTCGGCTGAATCATCTGCATATATGTTTTTATATCTTCTTCGGTCATCTCACCGGTGATGACTTTGATGACCTCACCCTCTGGGTTGATCAAAAGTGTCGTGGGCAATGGACCTATTGTATAAGAATCTTGAACATCTTTCGTTGTATCGATGACGACAGGAAAACTCATGTCATATTGATTTACAAAGCTCTTCACCTTAAACTCTGGTTCTCCCACATTGACTGCAATGGTCTGCACCCCATGGTCTTTAAACTCATTGTATTGATTTTCAATATAGGGCATCTCTTTTTCACAAGGTTTACACCAGGTGCCCCAAAAGTTTAGGAACACCCCCTGGCCCTTGTAATCGGAGAGACGGTGACTCTTCCCTTCCAAGTCGGTCAAGACAAAGTCTGGAGCTCTATCTCCCTCACTGATGAGTGATCGACTATCACTTGTGACTGAAGAATAAATCGTAAATGTGATGACTCCTGCAAACAAGCTAAGCAGACAGACGCGAAAAATCAATCTTTTCTTTTTTTTATTGCCTTTCATATGCCTCACTCCATATAGAATTTAAAATCCAGTGAATCCTCCGAATATACCCGTTAAAAATGAAATAATTTTGATCATCATATCAAAATATAATAAGATTCCCATCAGAATCATCAATACCCCACCGAGTTTCATGAACAGATTGCTGTTTCTCTGGAGGAACGACATTCTGCCGATGAACAATGACAAGACTAAAAATGGAATTGCAAAACCCAGAACATAAAAGAGCATATAGGATAGACCTTTTCCAGGGTCAGTAATTCCCATCGCCATGACTGCAGCTAAAATCGGTCCCGTGCAGGGGGTCCAACCAGCTGCAAATGCCACGCCTATCAATATGCTTCCTAGGTAACCGGAAGGCCTTTTCTGGAACTGGAACTTCTTCTCTTTCATCAGAAAATCAAATTTCAACATGCCGGTAAGGACACAACCAAAAAATACGAGAACGATAGCGCCGAGTTGTCGAAGCAAATCTTGGTACACGAAAAAGAATGATCCAATAAACGATGTGGATAGCCCAAGGGCTAGAAAAATCAATGAAAAGCCGGTCAAGAATAATAGAGTGTGGACCACGGCACCCTTATTGACCAGATGTTTATTATTCTTTAGATCATTTACCGACATTCCCGTGATGTATGAGAGAAATGCAGGATATAGTGGTAGAGAACAGGGAGAAACAAATGACAACAATCCTGCCCCAAATGCCAGAAGATAATTTATTTCAACCACTTTGATACCACCTCCAAAACTACTTTAACGTTAGCTGTTCATAACACCTTATAATAGATGCCTACTTGTTTCCAGATGGTGTTCAAATGCGATTTTGATTACATCTTTCACATGATCGTCATCAAGAGAGTAGTAGACTAGCTTGCCTTCTTTTCTGTGCTTTGCTAGACCCATCTTTCTTAGCAATCGTAGATGATGGGACGTGGTAGCAGTCGATGCATCGATGATTGCGGCAATGTCGCACACACACAGCTCCTCTTCTAAGGTGAGGATATGCGCTATCTTGATACGAGTGTCATCCGCTAATGCCTTAAATATCATTGCGACCCCCGTCGTTTCTTGAGTATATAACTTGCTCTTTAATTGACTTACTTTCTCTTCATGTACGCATGCGACCTGACAAACATCTTGTCTAGACATGACAACACCCTTTCATTCAAGTGTTTGTTTGACTAAAAGTATATCCATATGTAACTCTATAATCAAACATTCTTTTGAATGTTCATCAAACGTTCAATTATGTGCACCATCTTTGAATCAAAATACTACTAAAGTCGAGTATAGTGACATGTTACTGAACTAATCGAAATCGGTCGTTCTATACCACATCACTCAAACATTCATTTGAATATTTTGTTGACAATTGAAAGATATCAATCATAAAATATATTCAAACGAACATTTGAATGTATAGTGATATGTCGATTCACTTATCTTCTCAAGTGGTAAGATGGCAGTCAGGTTAAAATAGAAAGCTCGTGCCACTTAGATTGCTATATATAACGGAAAAAGGAGTGATTGAAGTGCAACAACCTCAAATGAATACACCAGATACTTCCTCGTCATGTTGTTCTACAGACACTGTTAAAGAGAAAAGTGTCGTCAGTTCCACTTGTTGTTCCAACAAACCAGAGGCCGATCGTTTACAAGAAGCCTCGATTAGATTTGAAGGTGACATGAAGACATTTAAAGTGACGGGAATGGATTGTCCTTCATGTGCGACTACACTTGAAAAAGGTCTTTCAAAACGACAAGATATCGAAACTGTAAAGGTGAATTATGCTGCAGGTAAAATGACTATTGCCTCAAAAGATCCCAATATTTTTGAATCTATCCCCGGACTTGTGAAGAAGTTCGGATTTGAAGCTGAAGAAGAACGATCTACAAAAAAGCCTGATGTCTACGAGATTACAGGTATGGATTGTGGGTCTTGTGCCGCAACGATTGAAAAGCATCTAGGGGGTAACCCGTCGGTTCAAAGCGTTCGTGTCAATTTTTCTACTGGGAAGATGCACATCTCTCACACACTTACTGATGAGCAGGTCGTGAAAGAGGTTCAAAAAGCAGGATTTGATGCAAAATCCTCAACTTGGCGTAAACAAGAAGTATCTGACCAAAAGCCAATCAAGCCTTTTCCAGTCACAACTGTCTCGGGTATCTTACTGGCAATCGGATTTTTGGGATCCTACTTAATGATGCCAGAATGGTTGGTAACGGTCTTATATGCTACCTCTATTGTCATTGGTGGATATAAACCAGCAAGAAGTGCTTTCTATGCAGTAAGAAGTCGGTCACTTGATATGAATGTCTTGATGGTCTCTGCAGCAATCGGGGCTGCTATTATCGGCGAATGGTTTGAAGGTGCAACGGTCGTTTGGCTCTTTGCTCTTGGAAACTCACTTCAAAATCGATCAATCGAACGTACACGAGATTCCATCCGGAACCTCATCAACCTGACCCCTTCAGAGGCCACCATTAAATCTGGAAACGGTCACGTCAAGAAGAATGTTGGAGATATTTCTACAGGGGAAATAATGATCATCAAACCGGGGGACAAGATTCCTTTAGACGGAGAAATCGTCACGGGTATATCAAGCGTTAATCAAGCTCCGATAACGGGTGAGTCTTTACCTGTAGACAAAGAACCTGGTGATACAGTGTATGCTGGAACAGTCAATGAAAGTGGATCGTTGGAAGTCAGAGTCACAAGACTTTCAGAGGATACAACGATTGCACGGATCATCCATCTGGTAGAGGAGGCGCAAGAGAAAAAAGCTCCGACTCAAGCCTTTATCGATCGTTTTGCAGCTGTTTATACGCCAATTGTCTTTATTCTCGCTTTATTGATCATGGTGGCTCCGCCGCTTGCTGGATTCGGGACATGGAGTGAATGGTTTTATAAAGGGCTTGCCCTATTGGTCGTCGCTTGTCCTTGTGCACTGGTCATATCTACTCCTGTAGCTATCGTCTCAGCAATCGGAAACGCTGCACGCAACGGGGTGCTGATAAAAGGTGGGACCTTCCTTGAGAAGGCCGGTGCGATCACTGCGATTGCATTTGATAAGACAGGGACTTTAACTGAAGGTAAACCGAAAGTCACACAGGTGATTGCATTACATGTTGATAGCGACAGACTTGTAAGCATTGCAAAGACAATTGAAGAGCATTCAACACACCCTATTGCGAAAGCCGTAATCAGTTATGCTGATGAACGAAACATATCAGCTATGAAGGGCAGTGATTTCACTGCTATTGCTGGAAAAGGCGCTACTGCTGTAATTGATGGTATTGAATACTTCGCAGGTAAACCAAAGCTTTTCAAAGAGATGGGACTATCCACAGCACATATTGACGAGCGTATTGATGCCATGCAAAATGAGGGCAATACACTTGTCGCGATTGGAACACGTGATCAGATCCTAGGACTGATTGCAGTCGCTGACACAGTCCGTGACATTACGGTCCGGTCAATTGAAAAGCTAAAACAGGTGGGCATCAGTGAAATGGTGATGCTGACAGGTGACAATAAAGGAACAGCGAAGAAGATGGCAGCCGAGACGGGTGTCGATCGCTACTTTGCTGAGCTGATGCCAGAAGATAAAGTGACGGCTGTAAAGAAACTTCAAGATGAAGGCAAGCAGGTGGCCATGGTAGGAGACGGTATTAATGATGCACCTGCACTTGCGACAGCTGATCTCGGTATTGCTATGGGTGGTGCTGGAACAGACACTGCAATGGAGACCGCAGATATCGTACTGATGGCCGATAACCTTGAGAAGTTACCGCATACGATCCGATTGAGTAGAAAGGCGCTCACCATCATCAAACAGAATATCTGGTTTTCACTGATCACCAAGCTGGCAGCACTTGTCCTTATCTTCCCAGGGTTTTTGACACTATGGATGGCCGTTCTTAGCGATACAGGTGCGGCATTGATCGTCATCTTAAATAGTATGCGATTATTAAAGTTGAAATAAGATTTGAAAGCAGATCTCCATTCTAACGAGATCTGCTTTGAATCATTCTAGGCGATATGTCTACACTGTACTTAACGTCTATTTATGTATAAACTATGAATACACATTAATCGTGAGTAGGAGAGGATACGCATGGCCCATTCACATCAACATGGCCACAGTCATGGGAACTTTGAAGAGAACAGACAAGGAAATAAAAAGGGCTTGCTGATTGCCCTTATAATCACAACACTCATCATGCTATTGGAGTTCTTTGGAGGTCTCTTCACAAACAGTCTCGCTTTGTTAGCTGATGCCGGGCACATGCTCAGCGATGCCAGTTCTCTCTTTCTCAGCCTTATTGCTATCTGGTTTGCTTCCAAAAAAGTTTCAAAAAAGAAAACCTATGGCTTTTATCGCTTTGAGATACTAGCCGCACTGTTTAATGGGGTCACCTTATTTGTCATCACGGGCTTTATTCTGATAGAGGCCTACGAACGTTTCATTGAACCACCACCGGTTGCCAGTGGAACAATGATGATCATTGCCTCGATCGGCCTGATGGCCAACTTGCTCAGTGCATGGTTCTTGATGAGAAATGGGGATGTAAAAGAAAATGTAAATCTCCGTAGTGCCTATCTACATGTGATTGGAGATGCACTGGGCTCCTTAGGTGCTATTGCAGCTGGTACCGTCATGTTGGTATCCGATTGGTACTTAGCTGATCCTTTAATCTCAGTCTTTGTGTCCCTTTTAATTCTTAAGAGCGCTTGGGGCATTGTGAAACAATCTGTCCATATCTTGATGGAAGGTACGCCGCAAGCAATTGAAACCGATGTCTTGAAAAAGGAACTCTTAAAAATTGATGGTGTAATAGATGTCCACGACCTTCATATATGGACCATCACATCAGGATTAGATATTTTGAGTTGTCATCTCAAAATTCAGGATGATTGCGATGAACAACTTATACTAAAGACCTCCACCAAATTTATCCAACAAAATTATCATATTGACCACACAACTATTCAATTGGAGAAATCAGGATTTCAGCATGGCGAGTTAAAAGTATAATGTAAGTATTGTATTCACAAATCACTTGTATATCATGGGTCATCCAGCTTCCTAGGTATATCTTTTGGATGCACTTCCTTTACTAAATTATAGCTTCCTACAAGTTAATTACTGCAAATGATATTTTTAAGTTTGTGTGTTATATGTTGAACAAAAGGGATTGAAAGAATTTGAAATTTATGTTAACTCGTATCAAGCCTGACGTAGTTATACAATATTTTAAAATATAAGAGATGCATTAAAAGGGAATGGGCAAGTTTGAACGAAATTGTGCACAAATTCCTCGATATTAGAGGAATGATTTTCAAAGAGAGGATTGTACTGGTTTCTTATTTTGACACATTGATTCACCTGTCTCTGGGCGACTGCACTAGAGCGACTAGAAGTTCAGGAAGTCGCTCTACGTGTCGCTTCGTCCTAAAAAAGCCGATAATCACAGGTTGTTTCCTCACGGACAGCCTGTAGATTCCTGTCTTTTTCATCACGGACGAACGAGTCGGAAACACAAGAGCATGCAAATCGGAGGGTAGCCAACAGCTGGCTACCTTTTATTGTCGCTATTTTTTGCTTTTGGCCACCGGATCGTACACATCCACAACTTGTCTAAGGACCAAATACGGACAGATTCCACGGCTTCGCCCTATCCCTATTTCGTCCCAAGACAGGAGATCTCAGTTCAAGGGGCGAAAAACTTTTTATATCGGCTACGCTAAAAACTTTTTGCGCTGAGACCCTTGACCGGTGCTCTATGAGATGTATCCGTCCTCCTTACCAAAAGGCAAAAATAATCCCTTTTGGGACAACCTCCGCCCGGCGGACCAAAAATTGAAAGGGAGCGATACACATGCAATTAGAAAAAATCATTGAAATCACACGAATCAAACAGGAAATCAAAGAGGTCGAGGAAGCGTACAAAGACATCCTACCGGAGAGAATCAAAGGAGCGACAGACGCACTTGATTTTTCCCAAGCACTCATAGGAGATGATGACCGTGAGGTATTCCTCGTCATGTGTCTCAACATCAAGAACAAGATTACAGTCGTCCATCGTTGTCATGTAGGCGCTTTAGGAGCCAGCATCATCCATCCACGAGAGGTCTTCAAGTCAGCTATCATGAGTAACGCCCACAGCATCATCGTTGCCCATAACCACCCATCCGGTAACTGTCAGTATTCTCCGGAAGATGTAAAAGTCAGCGAACGATTGATAAAAGTGGGTGAAATCTTGAATATTGAAGTACTTGACTCGTTGATAGTGAGCCATCAAGACGCCATCTCTTTAAAAGAACGCAGAGCCATCTGAAAAAGCCCTCCTCTGAGGGCTCCTCAGAGGATTTTAGATGTACACTTCAAAAATTAATGGCCTCAAAATGCGAATCTCTGCATAGCAGATTCACCTTCTGAGGCAAATTCGATTGAATTTCTCAAGTTAAAGGTAGACGAAGCACTTAGAACGAGGGGACCTCTACATAGATGCTTCGTCTTGATCTTCTAAAAGCATGGACTGGATTTTCGGGTTCATGCTAACCTTCTCCTCTAACACCCCTTTTAAATCTATTTTAGTATTTCCTATTTCATTTTAACGATTAGTTGTATAATTGTATGAAAGTTTACTTATGTAATATAATACCATTTATTTTAAGGTATATAGAACGCTATCAAATTTATGAAATGAGGTGAAAACACTGAGTAATATTCAATCATATGACTAATAAATGTTCACTTGTTGAGAATAATGAGAAGAGTGGAAATTATCTATTGGATTCACTTTATACTATTTACAGTAATTTCGAGATAGCAACCTTAAATGCAAAGTTGAAAAATAAAAAAGGGGAAAGAAGAGGAAGCATGAAAAATAATAGAGGTCTTTTAATCTTGGTCATTAGTTTGCTTATGCTGTACGGCTGTAACAATAATGAAAAGCAATCGGTCACTTCAACTACTGGTCCTGAAGAAGTTAGTTCAGAGAATGAAACTGAAAAAGAATTACTAGCATTATCGGAACAAATATTTTTACACTTAAAGGAGTCTAATTACGAAAAAATAGCTGAAAGAGTTGATCCCGTAGATGGAATTACTTTTTCTTTATTTGCAGACTTCGGAGCTGAACATGGTTATGGAGGGGAATACGTAAAATTATCTACTGAAGAAATAAAGAGTGCTGCAGATAAACAATTTGTGTGGGGATATGATGATAGCGATAAAGAGTATAAAATGTCTTTGAGAGACTATGTAAATGAAATGCTATTGAAATTAAATGGGGAAGAAATCACCTATGACAAGACAACATTCAATCAATCAGCATTTGAATATGGCGGGGTTAAAAATACAATACATGAAAACTATCCTGATGCTAAATATGTAGAATACTATGCTCCAGACAAGAGTGGAGAAAATCGTGCATTTCAATCAATTCGTTTTATTTTTCAGGAGCGGGACGGTATATGGTATCTAATCGGTATTTCAAGAGATGTAGCCACAGGATAAATGAAGATAAGAAAAAAATCATATAATCATAGTAAAACAGCTTACGATGTACAATATCGTAAGCTGTTTCTCGTTTTATAATAAGTATTAGCTAATTGGTCCACTGTTTAAAAGGTTATAAACCCCGCTTCGAATTGAACTCACTTGGCTAATAATGTTGTCCCCTGGACAAATTGTATTAGCTAAGGCTTGATGGTAAGTGATAGCGCTACTAGTCAAACCGTAATCATAGCATAACCAAGCCAATAGTTTGATGATAGCTGTTTTTTGAGCTGAGGTAAGCGTTCTTGTTCTATAATCACCATGAACAACTACCCCTATAGTATAATGATTATGATTTGCAACATTAATACCTTGTTTAGTTAAGGGCATACCTTCCAAAATCGTTCCGTTTTTCCCAATTCCAAAATGGTATCCAATATCACACCATTTTTGTGCCTTATGACCATCTTGAATTTTCTTTTGATGCTGAGCTTCTGTACTACCATTGATAGTCGAATCTGGGTATACACAGTGATGAAGCACTAGTTTTGTAACATTACCTTTGGGAAGGAGGGTGGTACATGAATTTGTTCCAGCTCCCCAAGAATTTCGTGATACAATCGTTGGTTTTGCAACATAAGCCATAAATAAAACCCCTTTTCTAATTTAATTTGTCTAACATTAATTAAAGGAGAAAAGGACGAGAATTTATCAACCTTTAAGAAAATATTTAAATTTGGTTAAAAAGAAGGGGCTTTCTGATAGAAGATTTTTACTGTTGGTTGATAAGGTGTGTCACTAATTCTGACCGCCTTATATTGTCCTTATTAAATCAAACGTTCTTCATAGGCTTTTTTTCTTATTTTATCTCAATAAACATTCCATAAGAGAATTAATTTAAAGTATTAACAGGCAATTCAATAGTATATTTATTATAGTGCTCACGCAGATAATTGCCTTTTAACTTTTTTCGAAAGTGACGTTCTAGTTAAAAGAACGACTTGAAATAAAAAGAAAGAGGCTTGTCTTTTTACAGAGTATTGGTTGATAAATACTATTCATATTAATTAAGATGCTATGTGGTTGCTCGACTGATATCAAATAAATTTGATTTTTTTGATACAAAAGATTTCTAGCCATGGCATTTTATATTTGTGAGTAGTATCGGGCGACTGCACTAGAGCGACTAAAAATGTATGAAGTCGCTCTACGTGTCGCTTCGTCCTAAAAAATCCGATAATCACAGGCTGTATCCTTTCGGACAGCCTGTAGATTCCTGTCTTTTTCTTCACGGACGAACGAGTCGGAAACATAAGAGAATGCCAATCGGAGGGTAGCCAACAGCTGGCTACCTTTTCTTGTCGTTATTTTTTGCTTTTGGCCACCGGAGCGTACACATCCACAGCCTGTCTAAGGACCAAATACGGACAGATTCCATGGCTTCGCCCTATCCCTATTTCGTCCCAAGAAAGGAGAGGTCAGTTCAAGGGGCGAAAAACTTTTTATACCGGCTGCGCTAAAAACTTTTCCGCTGAGACCCTTGACCGGTCCTCTATGTGCTGTATCCGTCCTCCTTACCAAAAGGCAAAAAATAATCCCTTTTGGGACTACTTCCGCCCGGCGGACCAAAAATTGAAAGGGAGCGATACACATGCATTTTGAAAAGATCATTGAAATCACACGGATTAAACAGGAGATCAAAGAAATCGAAGAGTCGTATAAAAGTTACCTACCGGAGAAGATAACTCATGCAGCTGATGCTATCAAATTTGTTCAGGCGCTAATAGGAGATGAAGACCGTGAGGTATTCCTCGTCATCTGTTTGAACGCTAAGAACCAGGTCATTACCGTACACCGCTGTCATACAGGGTCTTTAGGTGCCAGCATCGTCCATCCTCGGGAAGTTTTCAAGACGGCCATCATGAACAATGCTCACAGCATCATCGTTGCTCATAATCACCCTTCAGGTCACTGCCAATGTTCACCGGAAGACGTTACCGTGAGTGAAAAATTGGTTGAGATCGGCAAAATCTTAAATATCGAGGTCTTGGATTCTTTGATTGTCAGTCATAAAAACGGAGTCTCATTGAAAAAACAGATGTACATCTGATAAACCCTCTCCGGAGGGTTTTCAGTTTATTAAATTTCAACACTAGCCACCCAATTATTCTAAGGCGTTCCTAAGAAAGCTACCATTTAGAAGGCTGGAAATGATATGCTAATTGTAAGATTACATTCAAAGAAAAACATTAAATGAAGAGAGATGAAAGGGGCCCTAAACATTGTCATTGTTTACAGAAAGCCATCACATATTGTATAACGAAGCGCTACAAAAACTTAACTCTTATCAACAGAGGAGCCATGAATACCAGACGCTAATCTATGTCCTTACTGGTAATGACGAACTTGTCAAAAAAGCTCTTCCTTACCTAACTGATGGTGGGTTCAGTTCGGACAGATGCTTTAAAGAACAGGATTTTTCAAGGGGCACGGCAAGTCTATTGAAGCTTGCAGTCCATCTATATAATGCGAATGAAGACTTTACACCACTTGAACTAGTAGAAAACCTTGATTCAGACTCTTTCCAGCTGGCGATGAATGCTGTGTATCTTAGAAAATATGGTATGAAATAAAGTATTAAAAACCTAAGAAGTGTGAAAAAATCACTCTCCTTAGGTTTTTAAATTGTGAAATTAGACTGACATTATATGACTAGTATCTTTTTATTATCAATCTTATATTGTAAATCTACTACATTTTCAATAAATACCTGGTCATGTGAAACAAGTAAAATTGTCCCTGCATAGCCATTTATAAAGGTTTCCAGTGCCTGTATAGCATATAAATCCAGAAAATTAGTTGGCTCATCTAATAAAAGTATATTAAATGATCCTAGAAAGAGAAGACACAATTGTAATCGTATAGCCTCTCCACCACTTAACGATGTCAATCTCTTTTGAATATCTGTACCTGTGAAATCCATAGTATGGAGAACAGACCTCAAAAATCCTTCATCATAATCTGAATGTTTTTTTACATATTCCATTAGAGTATCGTCTCCTGTAAATCGATAACTAGTTTGTTGAAAATAACCTATCTTTGCTTTTGGGGAGATTGTTAATGCTTCTTCTCTTCGTGCAATGTTCTTTAGTAAAGTGCTTTTCCCACTTCCATTTGGTCCTAAAATCGCAATCTTTTTTCCTCGTGGAAATTGGAAGTTCGCTTCATCTAATAAAACCTTGTCTTCAAATTTTAAAGTTAATTGATTTGCCATGATAGGAAAGGGATTGTGTAATTCTAATGTTTCTTGTTTGGGAAAGATTATACTTTTTTCAATTCTTAAAGGATCAACTTCTTCAAGTTGATCAATCCTTTGTTCAATTGCTTTCGCAGCTCGGTGTACTGATTTCTGTCCGGTTCCTTTTGATTTGGATTCAAACATTCTGTTTGTTTTAGATTTACTTTCCTTTTTTGACATTCGACCTGACTGTGTAATCTTTTCAGCTTTTTTCATTTTCTCCTGGGCAGCCTTTTCAAGACGACTCTTTTCTTTCTGAAATTGTTCCCTAGCATTAAATTGCTGATTCCGCTCTCTTTCTTTTTGTTTCGCATAGTAACTATAGTTCCCCGTATAGACGTTTACCTGCCCATCTTCGACTTCCCATATCGATGTAACCAGTTCATCAAGGAGTTTCCTATCATGACTGATTATAATTAAAGCTCCATAATAGTATCGAAGCTCATTAAGTACAAAAGCAGTACCCTCGGAATCTAGGTGAGTTGTTGGTTCATCTAGTAAAAGAGCTTCATGATGTCGCGAAAATAGTTGGACCAGTTTTAACCTCGATTCCTCTCCACCACTTAAGTAGTTCAAATTCTGCGGGATGTTCAATTTACCTAATAATGAATAATCATATTCACTATCTAACTTTTCTGGTGTTTCCATTTGCTTAAAGTGACCGAACTCGACAGCCTTTAATACTTCCCCTTTTTCAGGCTCAATCTGACCCGTAAGTAATTTCATTAGTGTAGTCTTTCCTGCACCGTTTTTTCCCACAATCCCAATACGATCAAATTGATGAATAGCTAAATTTTCAATTTTTAAGACCTCTTTATCTAAAAAGGATAGTTCAATATTTTTTAGTTCAAAACAAATTTTTTCCATTGTGCTACCTCCGAAATTTTTAATTTCGTACCGATAGCCATAATCGATACGAGCCTTACTTCAAGCCCGTATTAATAAAACAATAAAAACTGCATTACTTTCTCCTCCTAGTTCATCTTATAAGTGATAATCGCATTTACCACGATCAAACATCCTGTAACAGCAAATAATACGGCTATATCCGTGACTTCTGCAATAATTCCTGCCACCCCAAAACCTAAGGGTGTTGCAAGAAGTGACAGACTCGTTATAAAGCTAAATGCCCGTCCCAACAATCGAGGTTCAATTTCAGTTTGGATGAACGCATAAAATGGCGCTGAAAACAGCGGCCCCGACAGCCCCATAAAAAAACTTAGTCCAATAAATATGAAGAAAGCTGAGGGAACCAGCAGACCTGAAATCAGTAAAGCTCCACCTAATAAGGCCATACCGGCGGCCATGGTTTTTCCTTTACTATATCGATCTCCTACGAATCCCACCAAAACTCCCCCAAGAATTAAACCGATTGCAAATGTGATTTCTACAATTCCGGCTTCTATGACGCCTCTTTCGAAGTGATTACGAACCATTAGCGGAAAGTACGTTCCTAATGGAATGTACAGCACCGCTACGATGGTCATCACGATGACTAACTTAATTAGGAGTCGGTGCTGAGTAACCGCCTGATAGCCTTCTTTCATTTCCGTCACAAAGCTCAACGGTGCAGCGCTTTTATCCTCTGTCACTTTTGGAATATGAATAAACAAAAGAATGGAAGTGGCAATAACTGCTCCCAAGATGTCCAACAGTAATACCCATTCTATGGTGGCGATAGCCAACAATGAGACCCCTATTGCTGGTCCCACAATATTAGTAATCGAACTTACCATTTGCCCCCATCCTGCCACTTTTGTGTAATGTTCCTCAGGAACTAACAATGGAATAGAGGCCTGCAACGACGGTACGTGGAAGGCCGTTGCTATGGAACGTAAAATCAGTACTGAAATGATCAATACCAGGCTAGGCTCTTGGAAGTACATCGTGATAAATAGTATGAAACTTCCGAAAGCTACCGTCATATCAGCTAAAATCATCATCATCTTACGTGAGTAGCGATCAATGATGGTTCCGGCTATGGGTCCAATAAGCGCTTGCGGCAAAAAACCGGCTACTCCGGCCAATGCCAGAACAAGTGGCGAACCTGTAGCGTCGGTCAACCACCAGATGATACTAAATTGAACAGCAGCACTGCTCAATAGAGAAAAGAATTGTCCGGTGTATATAGCAAAAAGTCTTTTTTTCCAATTTTTCATTTCAATCGATACCTCCTGATCATATAGCGTATCGATTTTTCATCGATACGAGCTTATCGCATAAACAAACAAGCTCGTATCAATAGAAAAGCAAAGTCATCATGAGTAATTCCTCCATTCTCCTAGAAAATAAAAAACTCACAGACGGGTTATCTGTGAGTAAAAGTAAAGGGGATTCTACTAATCAATTTATACAAGGTAATTAAAGACAGTTTTTAGTACATAGTCCATCAAATTCTTGATTAAAGAAAACTACAGAATTATAAAAGGTAGAGTTATACACTCTTCTTTAACTACTATACCTCTATAAAAAAGTGAAGATTATTAAAAAAGGACAGACTTATCCCGTTTACTCTGATTTCACAAACAGAGCCTTTGAACGTATTCAATTACTGATTCAAAGTTGGGAAACGAAGTCTAATTGAGTGTGTCATTTTTTAATAACCCTCCTAATAATATTTAACTACATAAACAATTATATGCTAATTAACGAAGTTAGTCAAAAAGCTCTAATCAGAAACTGCATCTTTATAAAAACCATATATATATAGAATATCAATGACATATAAACTACACTTGACGTTCGTAAAAGTAGGCTTTTACGAACGACAGCAGAATCTATAATTTTAAATAAAATAAACGTTCGTAAATATACAAAATATATTTACGAACGTTTATTTTATTTGAATCACTTTTACGAATACCATTAAATTATAATTATTAAAAAATGTAATTCGAGAGTGATATGTTGCACCAAGTCGCTTCGCCCTAAAAAAGCCGATAATCACAGGAAGTATCCTTTCGGGCTGCCTGTAGATTCCTGTCTATCTTCTTCACGAATGAAAATTAAGAAATCTATTTATCTTTATGGAGTACCTCATTCTTTAATAGTACTTTTGATTAGCCAAACTATAAATTTAGCCACAAAGTATGATAAAGGAATACCTAGTAATAAAATAAAAATGCTCATTAAATAATTATCAAAAAAGTATCTATTCGACAAGTACGCAGCAACTTTATAATATTGAAAGAAAAGTATGATGACTAATACACCAACTCCTGCTTGTCTCAACATTAATTTATTTTCATTAAACTTCCTCTCACCTCTCCAGTTTTCCTCCATAATTAATACTCCCTCCTTTTATAATGAATTATTCATATAATTAGCAGATCTTATTGTATGTATATGAAAATCTTTTATTTTAACTCTCACTATCAATTGTAAACTATTTAATAAAATAATAAAGATAATACGGAAAATTAATTGAATTTTCCGTATTATAAATGTTTATGCTAAGTTTTTTAATGACTTATTCACTCAAATTCATTTATTTTTTAGGTGTTTTAACAAAAAAGAATCGATTTTTGGAGCAACTTCAGCTTGATAACCTATCGATAAAATTCATTGAAAAACCTAGGGTTTTCAATGAATTTTAGGCTCATTTTATTTCATGCTTCATTTCGTTTAGTTGTAAGTTTAAAGACCAATACCACTTGCTGCGTTGTCCTCAAAAATCGTGCCAAGCTTGATGTACCGCTGGAGGGACGACGATTGTTTATGACGGGTCTGTTTCATGATCTGATGCTCCGTCTTTCCGGCCTTCGCCGCAGACGAACAAAATCCACTTCGTAGACTGTGCGCACCGAAGGCTTCGAAGGGTAGCCCCACCTCTCGACAATACTTCTGGACGATCAATCGCACGGACTGGGCGGTCAACCGATTATAGAGGTTCCCATGCCGGTCGATACGTCGGAAGACCGGGCCCTCCGTGATGTCGGCCTCCATTAGCCATTCTTGTAGACTCCGCACGGGACACGTGATCGGATTGCTCCCATAGGGAAGGGCCACTTCCTGGCCGGCCCCTGTCTGGTCCGTCTTGCTCTTTCCGATCTGGATGATCAACCCGTCCTGCGTGAACTGGATGTCCTCCACATCCAGCGCCACCAGTTCACTCCGACGGAAGGCGCCCGCCCAGCCGATGACGAGGAGTGCATGGTCTCGGATACCGATGCGCGAGGGCGGGAGTACGTGTACCAGTCGGCGGAGGTCGTGTAGCCATAACGCGTCCTTCCCGACCTCTTTCACACCGATCGTCCGCTGGATCCCGTTCCACACCCCCTGGACCAGAGGCGTCTTGGTCGGGCTCGCATAGTTGGCGGTCTCATGGCGCTGCGAGATGGCCGTCATCTTTCGCTTGATGGTCGAGGCCTTGCTCGTCTGGCTGAGGAACGTGAGGTAGTAGACGACGGTCTCCTCCGATGCCGGGAGCGATTCGAGGGAATGGTCACGGCACCACTGGACGAACAGGCGCCAATCCGTCCCATAGGCCTTCTTGGTTTTGGCCGCCTTCGAGTTGGTCAGGTGCGTCTCCGCCAATGTATGAAGTTCCTGTAGGTGGGTCGTCAGGGCACGGTCGCCCTGTTGGATCTCGTGCATCATCTGGCCTCCTTTCTCCATTTTCATTTGAGTTTCTTCTATTATAATAGATCGTTTTACATTGGTAGAGTTCAAGTTCACATAAGCGAGTTTGATCGTACCGAGCGTCTGGTTATGCCAAGACCTTTTCTTTGTTTTCATCCTAGATGGTTCGGATGACTGCACATCATTTAATTTGTATCATTCGAGTAGCTATTCAATGATTTACATTAACAGATTAAGGAAATAATATAGAGAGATGAAAAAGGGATTTCTTCACTAAATTATACCACTTCTAAGTAGCGATAAGGATGTTTATCGCTACTTAGAATCTTAAAAATTGAATTGTTCTATTCCTCTTTCATAGTATGAGAATTATTGACAGAATTTCACTCCCACAAAAAACCATAATGATTCATGAGACAATCCAGAACACTTTTTTAAAACCAGGTAGATATAATAGGAATAAAAATAAAGCCCCTTGGTTTTCTCCAAGGGACTTCATTCTTACTCCACTTATACCTGTTTCTTCTCTAAAATCTGCTGAATATCTGTCCAGTCCACTAGACGTGTGAACGTCAAATGGCGGTTATAGGACTGATCTTTGAGAATGACTTGAAGGTTTTCTTCTTTCAGCAATGTATTGACCACATCCGGCTTATCATCAAAGTAATAATCCAGACCTAAAC
>NZ_PCGR01000002.1:0-109936 GCF_002798305.1 Chryseomicrobium excrementi | reverse complement strand
AATGACTTGAAGGTTTTCTTCTTTCAGCAATGTATTGACCACATCCGGCTTATCATCAAAGTAATAATCCAGACCTAAACGTCTAATGATTTCTATTTTTTCACCGTCTTGCATGCCATAGAAGAAACGGTCATCTTGAACTGGGAAGCCTTGTGCTTTCATCCATTCTTTTGTTCGTTCTCCGTGTTCTTTCGGTCTTGCGGTGATGTAATAGATTTCATGACCTTGCTGATCGAGTTCAAGTAATGTTTCTAGAGCATTCGGATAGACGGGGCAGTCCGTATAGTAGATGTCTTCTAAAGACGACTTCCACATCTCGCCGCCTTGCTCGTCCGTCAGATCAAACAGCTCATGAATTTCAACACGCTCTAATTTCTGGAACTGATCGAGCGGCACGTTTTTGCCTAGTTTTTGATTGTAGATGTTAAACGCGTGCTTGCGTAAATCGATTAATGTATCGTCGATGTCGAAACCAAATTTCATGGTGCAACTCCTTTAGCTGTGATAGATAGGGTAGCCTGTAAGTTTAAAATCTTTACCGATTTTCTCAATTTGTGTAGCGGACAATTCAATGGCCTGATTCATTTTTGCGAAGCCAGTACCTTCTAAAAACGTAGGTGCGTCTTTCCCGCCAATCAGCTTCGGTGCCAAGTATAAAACCACTTTATCAATCAACTGATGTTCGAGAAAAGCCGCATTGATGGTCCCGCCTCCTTCAAGGAGGACAGAAGAGACGAGACGCTCGCCTAAAATTTCAACGACTTGTTGCACATTGACGTGTTCTGAGCTGTCTGTCCGAAACACTTGGATTCCCCGAGACTGCAGTTCTGCTTCTTTGTCAGGGTCTGCATTTTGACTTGTGAAAATCCATGTTTCTGCTTGTTGGTCGACAACCACTTTAGCCGTTAACGGAACCTTCAAATGGGAATCGATCAGTACACGGATCGGATTGCGACCGTTCGGGATTCGCGTCGTCAATTCGGGATCATCTTTTAACACGGTATTCACACCGACCATGATGGCCCGGTGCTCATTTCGCAAGTGATGCGCGTCTTTTCTAGATTCTTCTGAAGTAATCCATTTGCTGTCTGACGTATGTGTGGCAATCTTGCCGTCTAGCGTGATTCCTGATTTCATCGTGATGAACGGGGTCTTTTGCGTGATGAATTTGTTGAATACTTCATTCATTTGACGAGACTCTTCCTCACAAACGCCTGTGATGACTTCAATGCCTGCTTGCTCTAGGATCTTGACGCCATTGCCTGAAACTACTGGATTAGGATCTAATGTAGCAATGACTACTCGTTTGAGACCCGCTGCTACGATGGCTTCCGCGCACGGCCCCGTTCTGCCATGATGGGAACACGGCTCAAGCGTGACATAGATGGTGCCACCTTTTGCATGCTCACCGGCCATACGAAGAGCATGGACCTCCGCATGCGGCTCCCCTGCTTTTAAATGAGCGCCGACTCCCACAATTCGGTTGTCATTGACGATCACAGCGCCCACTAACGGGTTTGGATCTGTCTGTCCTTTCATGGCCTGCGCATTCTTAAGCGCCAGCTCCATATAAAATGTATGATCAGTCATGAATGAGTGTTCCTTCCTCTTGGATATGGCCAGACCGTTTTACTTTTGTCTGCAGATATTTCTCATTGAACTCGGACAAATCTCCCCATAACGGCTGGCGGTCGGATACTTCTAGACCTGCTTCTAGCAGAGCATGTAATTTTTTCGGATTATTCGTCATCAATCGAATTGGTTTAGAGCGAAGTGTCTTCAAGACTTGAATGGCATCACTATAGTTCCGTGAATCGTCCACAAAACCTAAGCTTTCATTGGCATCTACAGTATCGTAGCCATTTTCTTGTAGAATATAGGCCATCGCTTTACTGAAGAGACCAATCCCTCTTCCTTCATGATTAGCCAAATAGAACAAAGCCCCTGTACCGTGATCCACAATCATCTTCATCGACTCTTTCAATTGATAGCCACAGTCGCATCGTTTACTTCCGAAGATGTCTCCTGTATGACAAATCGAATGCATACGGATAATAGCATCTTCTTCATTTGCGAAATCCCCATAGACTAGGACGCTTGATTGCTGGAGTTCAGCTAAATTCGATGAAGAGAGCTTTTCAATGATGCGACTCACATCTTTTGTCACTTCAGTGCAATTTAACCAGCAGTACCACTGAAAGACGACAGTTTCTCCGTACAGATTTACAGGCAGGCGAATCGGGCCGACTAAGTAAAGCGCCCCTTCCTCTGTATGGACTAATTGAATTTTATCCTGTAATACCGCAACTACTTTTGAATCTAATTTTTCTTGTATCATACCAAACACTCCTGTTCCGGTTCTGAATTTTGAATGAGTTTTCCATCATTCTATCACGAAGAATCCAAAACCCGTGAGGAAAAGAACTTGGGATTTTTCAAGTAATGACGGGCTTCGACGGCCTTTAGATAGTACATAAACTTTAGACAAACAGAAAAAAAGACTGCAAATCTAGTAGCGATTTGCAGTCTGTTATTGAATATCCAGAGCCATTACGTAAGTCGCCTCATCCTCTCCCCAATACTTCTCTACGACTACTTTATCGTCATGAACCATAAGAGTAGATTCATAAAATTTCAATTTTTTGAATATTTTCAGACGCGTTCGACTACTTCGGTAAAATTTAGTGCCTGATAAGCAATAGCATATTTTACCGTTCTCTTAAAATGAGTTTGCTAGTAATAGAAGTGCTAGATGGAATACCCAATAGTTATTTGATAGATAAAAAATGCAAAAACCAGTAGTGCAAGAATCGGTGTTCCGTATTGGATGATTGGGTGGATGCGACTACTCCCTAAAAACCTGAATAAAAGAAAGAACACGATTTGCATGACACTAAAAGTATAGAGATACATGATAAATGAAGATCTTTCTTCTTCAGCTGTAAGATCTCCCGGAGCTTGTTCTGCAGCAAAAAATCTAGCACCTCCCGTAAAGAAGTCTGCAAATCCTACTGAAAACCACGTAAATAAGCTGACTAGAAGTATATAACTGAGTGATTTGATGATTTTTCTCATAGTGCCCTCCTAAAGTATGAAACGAACTATTCTTGTGGGGAAACATCCTCCCATATAGAGTAGCCAACTGTTATATCGTAAATAAAAAGTACAAAGATAATGATTGCAAGAATTGGGGCTCCGTATTGAACAATTGGGTGAATACGAGTCTTACCAACAAATCGAAATAGTAAAAAGATAAAGATGTTAACTATCGTTATGGAATGGCTATTAAAGTAGAAAGAGGACCACTCTTGTTCATCTGTTAAGTCTCCCGGTGCATATGAGCTGGCATCGATCCGCGAAACCATTATTGAAATGTCTACAATAATAGCTAAAGCACACGTAGTCAAACCAACGATAAGTATGTAACTAAACGTTTTAATACTTTTTCTCATAAATCTCCCCAGACTGTGAAGTATGTAGATTCAATTTCCGACTCAGCTAGCAACTTTAAATTTGATGCTCCATTCTTCAGCAAGGTATTGTAGATGTTTGCTAGTAAACTATCATCCTTCACGATTACAGTAATGAAGCTCGTATCCACCACTAGGATGATGAATTGACAATCACTCGAGACGAATTCTTGGAAGTTTGTTATAGGACGAATGCTTTCTACGTCGGGGAAGGCCTTCCATTCAGCGAATACTAGATAGTGGGGATGGTCTGCAAGGCTTTTTATAAATTGCTGGTTTGAGAGTGTTGTAGGTGCTCTGAAAGCATCCTTCATATTCCCATCGACCATTTGATAGACTTCACTGACCTCAATTGCCCACGTCCAGGATTCCTGATTAAAAGCATCCATTACAGGGCTTAGAAAATATCCATAGTCATTTGGCAATTCGCATTTGATTGCTTTCATAAACTCTCTTCCCCTTTACGCTGAATTTCCATTCCATATATTTCTTTATTTTACCATCAGAACAACATATTTGATGTACTTCCTTTTGTTATACTTAAGAGACGTTTTACTGATTCGGAGGATGCATCATGAGATTAGTTTCTACAAAAGATACCGGTAGGTTATCTACTGAAAACATAGGATTCAAAAATTAAACCAGTGTACAATTTTTCAGTTATACATAGGAATTCAAAAACCCACTCACCTCAATTTGAGATAAATGGGCTTCGTTTAGTTTGAAACTACTTAGCTTTCGCCACTTCGCGAGCAAAGACTTCGAGATGCTCCGTGATTCCTCGTTCGAGAGTAGGAAGGTCTCGTGGATCTTCGATTTGAACATCCTCTACTTCATTCTTCAATAGCTTGGCAACATTCCACCGAGGAAACTTCGAGTTTGAGTTGTCTCCTTGCTCGAAAAAGAAAAAGAACTTTTCTCGCCAAAGCAGCTTCATCAACTTAGGCGTTGGCTTGTAAGAGAGGTAAGCCTCATCTTGATTGGCCCTAGTGATCATCTGATTATAGAGGTCGTGAGGACCCTGATAGTACACTCGAATCGTGTACAGGCCTGCATGCTCTTCAAGTAATGTTTTAAACTGATAGGAATCTTTCATCAACTAATCCTTCTTTCCCGCTTCTAACAACAAAAATAGCGGTTTTTTCCTGCAAGCTTTGCTTTATAAAGCGCTTGATCGGCTTGACGGAGTAGTTCAGGTAACTTTACATCACTTGATAGTTCGTAGACAATAATCCCCATGCTTGCGGATAGGTTCTCTTCCGGTTCCCACTTGCTTAACATGTCTAATAATTCATCTGCCTGTTTTAGCAGCTCTGGTTCAGAAAGTTCTCCTGTACGATGGACGATGAATTCGTCCCCTCCAAGCCGAACAGCAAAAGCTTGTTCTTGCTTTGCCACAAAGTGACGTAAACGATCAGCTACTTCTTTTAGTACTTCGTCTCCTCTGTCATGTCCAAACGTATCATTAATGCCTTTAAATCCGTCTAGATCCAACAAAAATAAAGTACCCGGAGCTGTACGTTCCTTGTCGAAAAATCCGACTAAATAATGGCGGTTGTACAGGTCTGTTAGAGGGTCTCTATATGCACGTCTTTCCAGTTCCAAGTAATAGGTGAACAGTCGGACAATACGTTGCAACAACTCTATCGTATGGTCATCATACTCACTAGCCTTACTGTCCGCTACGCAAAGCGTACCGAAACGTTCGCCATTCAATTGAGAAATGGGCAACCCAAGGTACGACTTAATGTTAACATCTAGTAGGAGGCTGCGCAGATGCGTAGATTCCATCTCATTTTCGACGTCCGGATACTGTAAAGGACGTTGCTCTTTAAAGTTAATTCGGTGACACACAGAATTTTCTAATGGGACTGTCATTCCTTCAGATATGGCAATGTCGGCATGCTCATCTGATACTTTTAAAATAACTTGCTCCGAATCACTCAATGAAGAAAGGTAAATCAACTTATCTGGTAAAATTTCCTTAGCTAAATCAATCACATCTTCTGCAAGTTCGTCAAAATTTCGATAAAACGGAATGTCTTGATTCACTGAATTCATATGGATCCCCCCGTTCCCTTCATACTATAGTTTTATTATACCGTATCGGAAGTAGATTTAAAGTTGAAAAGACGGCAGTTTTCGCACATCTATTTACTGAAATAAAACATATATTTATTGATATTCGATAACATCAACTTTATAATTGGTTTAGTAAATGGTTGTGAAGGAGAGATCTTTATGAAAAAAGGAACGACTCTGTTTTTAAAAGCGGCTCTAGTGGCGATTGCGCTTCCCGTTGCCGCACTTTGCATTTTCTTACTACCTCAACTTGTGCTAGAAGCTTTTGAGCAAATGAATGGGGAAAATGTCTTACCATTCATTATACTTGGACTGGTCACTGTAGCTCTTTTATCTGCCGTCCCGTATTACATCGCTTTATTTCAAGCATATACATTACTCCGTTTGATTGAAACTAGTGACGCTTTCTCAAGTGCTTCTGTACAAGCTCTGCGAAAGATTAAGAAGTCAGCGTTTTGGATCAGCTTGTTTTACACAATAGGATTACCGTTTATATTTATGGTCGCACAGTGGGACGATGCACCAGGTCTTGTGTTAATCGGGATGGTCATCGTTGGTGCTTCGATTGTAGTAGGTGTGTTTGCGGCAGTTCTCGAGGCTTTGCTTCAAGAAGCCATCACGTACAAAACTGAAAACGAATTGACGATTTGAGGTGAGAAGATGGCGATTATTATAAATATTGATGTGATGTTAGCAAAACGCAAAATGAGTGTAACCGAACTGTCGGAGAAGGTGGGTATCACGATGGCTAACCTCTCCGTATTAAAGAACGGGAAAGCCAAAGCTGTCCGCTTCTCGACGCTTGAAGGAATCTGCCGGGCACTCGATTGTCAGCCTGGAGACATCTTGGAGTACGCCCCAGATTCAAAGGAGACAACCTCTGATGATTAGGCCTTTATTCACTTACAACTGGCAGGTTCGAGACGAGTGGCTGACCTGGTGCGATGAGTTGACTCACGAGGAATTGGTGAAGAAGCGCCACGGTGGCATGCAGTCGTTCTTGCATACCCTCTATCACGTCGTCTACTGCGAGCATATCTGGGTCAGTCAGTTGCTCGGCCGCGAGATCCATGTGCAGCCGATGGAAGAAGTGACGTCGCTCGATGAAGTCCGTTCGTTTGCCGATTCGACTCGTCTTCTTACTGAGGAATGGTTGGCACGCCAAGGAGAGTTCCAGCAAGCGATTCTTGACCTGCGAGGACGTACGTTCAGTCACGCGAAAGTCATGACTCACATTGCAACTCATGAGGTGCATCATATCGGCCAGCTGTCCGTATGGGCACGAGAAATCGGACGTGCCCCTGTGAATTGCGATTTGTTGCCAAGGGAAGTTGACATTTAATCAACGTGAGGATGTGAACAGATGGACAACCAAAATAAAAATAATCATGCCCCTGTCTGGGCATATGAAAAAGTAGAAATCAAAAGCCACAACTCAAACTGGAAAACTAAAGGTGCTCAGTATAAATGTGATTTATTAGATTTACTCTCTGCATATGGAGTCCGAACTATAGAGCATGTAGGTAGTACCTCAATTCCGGAAATGCCTGCTAAACCGATAATTGATTTGATAGCACTAGCGCCTTCTTTTGAGAATTTAGATGATATTGTTACGTTGCTATTACAACATGACTGGAATTACATTCCACCAGAGCTCGACAGTCAACCTTGGAGAAGGTTTTTCGTCCATGTCAAAGATGATAAGCGAATGGCTCATCTTCAACTAATACTTAAGGCAGATTCTCGTTGGAAAGAGCAGGTGGATTTTCGCAATCTCTTGATTGCTGAACCTGATCTCGCAAAACAATATGCTGCACTGAAAAACCGATTGGCAACTCTCTATTCTAATGACCGTGAGAGCTACACTCGACATAAAAGTAAGTTTGTACAAACTGTATTGAATTCAGAAAAGGATAGTCCGTCAATCAGTTGACAATTCATAAAATCAGTATAGTTGCATACGCTTTAGACCCACCGTATAGTGGATAAGTCATCTTTAAGCAGATGAAAGATACACATTATGAAAAGAGGTTTTCCCATGAAGGTTTTTGTACTAAACGGGTCTACACGCGTCGAGAGCAACACGGAAATGTTAACAAATCAAGTTCTAGAAGGTATTCCTCATACGACCAGATATTTACGCGACTATACTATTGTACCGATTGAAGACAAACGCCATGAACCAGATGGATTTGCTGTAGTGCCTCAAGATGATTACAGACAATTGATCAGGGAAATGCTTGAGCACGACATCGTCATCTACGCAACTCCTGTCTACTGGTACGGGATGTCAGGAATTATGAAGAACTTTATTGACCGGTGGAGCGAAAGTCTTCGTGATCCAGAAATTGATTTCAAAGCTCGCATGAGTCAAATTCAATCTTATGTTGTGACCGTAGGCGGAGACTCACCTTATCAGAAAGCGTTACCTCTGATCCAACAGTTCCATCACATTGTTGATTTTGTCGGAAGTCCTTTAAAAGGATATCTAATCGGTGAAGGGAATCGTCCAGGTGACGTGCTTCAAGATGCTCGCGCATTAGCAGGTGCCGCTGCTTTGAATCAACAAATCCGTTCAGACGTTTAATTCTATACAACACAACAAAAGGCTTGCCTTTCCAATCGGAGAGACAAGCCTTTTTGATATTAGTTTAGATGTGAATTGAACATAGCGAAGGCTAACAAAGCAAATAACAAGGCAATTGCAAAGCCTCCTACCACTTTACCTACTGATTTTGATGACGTCGGTGTCTGCTGATTCTCGGTTTGGTTACCTGATTCTTTTTCCATGCGTCACCCTCCTGTCGTACGGATTTGATATAAGTATACACTGATACTTGGTGACAGGTAAAATCATATAGATGTGATATTTTAAATAAATTTCTGCAAGACCTTGCCCTTACCATCAACAACCTCAACTTCTGCGTAAGCTCCGTTGATTAAGGTGACTTGAGGCGGGACATGCCCACAATCAATGTCATAAATGACTGGCAAACCAAGATCCTCTGCAAGATCGGCATAGACCTCTTTTATTGTATAGTTATCAACTGGTCCATTAGCATCGCTGCGTCCAAAGAGAACGCCGGAGCAATTAGCAAACCAACCTGCAAGTTTCATTTGTACTAGGGCACGACGCAGATCCGTCGTCTCCATATCACAGTTCTCGAAGTACCAGAGGATCGGTTCATCTTGCAGATACTCTTTTTGGAAAGTCGCTACATCCCCAAATGGTGTTCCCACAACATTTCGGATAATATCGATACAGCCACCAAGTAAACGACCACTCACCTGTTCAGGAGCATTTGAGACCGTCTTCCAGTCAGTCTGCTCCGTCAGATGAAATATGATTGGCGTTGGATTTTCGTGACTCCATTCTCTTTGATACTTAGCTGAAGAATGCTGCTCTACTGAATCTCCTGCTTGCGTCATCAACACGTGTTTCCACAGTGCCGTTGTATCGTCTGAAGCCTCTCCTCGTAAATCCACCAAGTTCGCTCCGTGAGCAGTTGCAATTCCTGTCTTCAGCGTCATCGCAAACAACAGTAAGCTTGTGTCTGAATAGCCAAGCACCCATTTCTCTGAGAGCAGGTCGAAATCCAGGTGTTCCAGAATCTCAATCAATAGCTCGCCACCCCAAGGTGGAAGCACCATATCGATTACAGGATTTTGCATCATGGAAGTGAATTCAATAGCTCGCTGCATTGCTGGCGCAGACTTCGCCTTATCCTGTGTCCAAACTGTATCTCCAATCACTAACACATGCCCTTCTCTCTCAAACCGCTCTTTAGCTTTTGTGAGAAGGTGATGCAGTTCCTTTCTGACCCCAGACGACGGTGCGGTGACACCAATTGTCGCGCGCTCTTTCAGTTGTGGATAGCGAATCATCACGAATCTCCTCCTAGGATGGTCTTACGATAACGGAAATAGCTGATGGCGATTCGGATAACTGTCACTATCCAAAGCAGTGTCATAAATAAAAGCAATCCCACCAAGACACCTGAAATAGGATCTCCCTGATTTCTCTCAGGCATCTGAGAAAAGTTCATTTGAAATAAGTAAACCATCATGACAGAGAAATAAATCCCCCACATAAAATTCATCGCATAAGTTTTATTCAAACGCTTTAATCGATTCGACTTTTCATAACCAGCAGTAGGCTTTTCCTCACCTTCCGCATATTCCATAGACCAGATGGTTGTGTTTAAAAAACTAAGAGAAGATGTATGATGCAGTGTCCACCCGAAATCTTTAAATACAGAATAGTACGACGTACGGACTCGGAAGTTAAAATCACAGATATACGCCCGGTGATGCGGGGTTCCTTTCTGAAAGGAGAAGCCTAATGAATGCACGCGCCGTAACGAAAATCCCTGCTGAGCCATTTCTTCCAGCCAGTGTTCTGTGCGAAGTGGATCATAAAACCATAAGGGGCGCCACTTGAATTTTAGTTGGTCACTAGAGCCGGGTGTCACTTCAAGTTGCATCTCCTGCTTCTTCAACTCATTGTTTTCCAAATACATCGTATACATCCAAACTAGTAGAAAGAGGGTCCCAAAGAAAATACCTACTTGGATACCAACCCCACCACTCCCCATTCCCCCTGAAGACAGCAACAGATCCATCATTAAAAAAGGAATAGAAATCAACAAATAAGTAAATAAGATGGTCATAGTGATATAGAAGTGGATCTGATTGCGGAAGAGTAATTGATCACGAACCGGATACAAAGTAGGTTCTGTCGCCTCTAACACGTTCCAGTTCTTTTGACTGACAGCTTTTGACCACCCAGCCTGTTCAAGCCTTGAAGATGCATCTGCGCCTTTTTTGATAGTGGTAATCCTATAGTGCTTTTTTTGCTCCTGGCCTTGTTTCAATGTAAACTGCCTGGTCAGCAAATGAATATCTTCTAAGTGCCAGCCTTCAGCGGATTGCCTTGAAAGCCAGTCTTCCGTGTGTTGCAATCGGTAACTCCAAAACGGCCGAAACACTTTTTTCATAGAAACTCCCCCTTGTACCGCTCTTTGTTTCGGTGCAGCTCATCCAAGCGGTCAAACTCTAGCCGCAGAATCTGTTTTCCAATGTCAGTGATCTCATAAATTGTTTTTCGCTTCTCGTCCGAATAGACCGTGATCATGTCATCATCCTGCATCTTACTAAGCGTGCCGTATATGGTTCCTGAGCCCAGTTTCAAACGTCCCGCAGTCATCTCTTCGACTTGTTTGATGATGCCGTAGCCATGCCTTGGTTCTGTGAGAGCAAGCAATATGTAATAAGCGGACTCGGTCATAGGAAGGTAGCGTTTGATGCGTTTGTCCATTACCAGACCTACTTTCATTATGTCGTATCTCGACTATATCACGTTGCGACATAATAGACAACCTATTTTTGGGAACTAAAAAAAGAGCCCCGAAGGACTCTTCTATTTCACTACTAAAACCGGCGCTTTGACTCTCTTCACTACTTTGTGGCTGACACTCCCTAAAACCATCTCTTGTAGCGAGTTCAAGCCACGGCTCCCGATGATCACAAGGTCGGCTCCCTGTTCATTCACATATTCTACAATCGTTGGTCCCGGCTCGCCGTGAAGGATTTTCACCTCATAAGTGATGGCTTCCGCAATTAGAAGTTCTTCCACCGGACGAACCTTTTGACGCCTTTCGTACTCAAGTGCTTCATTGCTCTCCGCATGGAGCACCTCATACTTCGCTTTTTTAAAGTCGGCTACATACACCACTTCAATCTTCCCATCACCGAGCTTGGCAAGTGCCACGGCATGCTTGGCTGCTCGAAGAGCATTGTCTGACCCATCCGCTGCTAACACGATATGTGAGTACATGAGTATTTCCCCCTTTGTCTAGTGAACAGATAGTTTTGCGTCTGCTTGATTGTATATGGCGAGCTTGTCCACAATCTTGCGACTGGATGAATTGAGTCCTGTAATGAGGACTTCGTTCTGATTTTGACGAAGCTTCATAACCACCTTGTCGATTGCACCCACAGCTGAGTCGTCCCAGACGTGAGATTCAGTGAAATCGATATGAATCTTACTTTCTCGTTCTGTCAGGTCAATTCCTGCAACGAAATCTTCAACAGATGCAAAGAATAATTGGCCCTGTACGTTGTAGCGGATGACGCCACTCTCTATCGCCTTGTCTACTTTTAGTTTCGAGATCTTCGCAACGAAGAATATCGCACTGAGCAAGACTCCGGCTAGTACGCCTTTTGACAAATCGTGAGTAACGACAACGATGGCTACAGTAGCTACCATGACAAACGCATCGGCACGAGGTGCTTTTCGTATATACGTAAACGATCCCCAATCAAATGTTCCAATCGAAACCATAATCATGATTCCGACAAGAACTGGCATCGGAATTTGAACGACCAGGTCGCCCAACACGATGATCAAGAACATCAGTAAAGCGCCAGCTACAAAAGTCGATAGACGCCCACGTCCTCCACTTTTCACATTGATGACCGACTGACCGATCATTGCACAGCCTGCCATACCCCCAAAGAAACCTGTTACAAAGTTGGCAATCCCTTGACCACGAGATTCTTTATTTTTATCGCTTTCCGTATCTGTCATGTCATCTACAATCTGAGACGTCAACAACGACTCCAGTAAGCCCACAATAGAAAGGGCGAGCGCATATGGGAAGATGATTTGTAGCGTTTCAAATGTAAACGGCACATCTGGAATAAAGAAGCTTGGCAGCGTCTGTGAAATCGTTCCTAAATCTCCTACTGTGCGAAGTTCAATTCCTGAGAAGATAACGACCGCTGTCAGGGCCACAATCGCAATCAGTGGTGCGGGGACCGCTGTAAAGAAGCGCGGTAAGATATAGACGATAGCTAGTGTGACTGCTACAAACACATACGTCATCGTACTGATCCCTAAGAAGTGCGGCACCTGCGCCATGAAGATTAAGATGGCCAAAGCATTCACAAAGCCAATCATCACAGCACGCGGAATGAAGCGCATAAGTTTGGCTACTTTCAATACACCAAATACAATCTGAATGATTCCTGTTAGAATGGTCGCAGCAAGTAAATAATCCAATCCATAATCTCGTACGAGAGGAACCATTAAAAGTGCCATAGCACCTGTTGCAGCCGAGATCATTCCCGGTCTTCCGCCGACAAATGCGATAATCACTGCTATACTAAAAGATGCGTAGAGCCCCACCATCGGGTCCACTCCAGCAATGATTGAAAATGCGATAGCTTCTGGAATAAGGGCAAGTGCCACTACAATTCCAGCTAATATATCTGCACGAATGTTTCCAAACCATTCGTTCTTAAGTTTAGTTATCAACGTATACACCTCTTACTATTTGTTTAGACTCAATCAGTCTATCACGGTTAGTCCCAAAAAGGAACCCTTTTGAAACCCGATATAGTAAGAGCTTCTCGAAAGGATGAATCTCATGAACTATGGCTATATAAGAAATACCGCAATTGATAGTGAAGGAACTATGCAACGACAGGCTCTTTCCCCCTATGCAATTGATCAGATCGTTTACGAAGAACAGTACCGTTCTAATGACCAGCTAGCAGAGATGATCGACGGCTTACAAGAAGGTGATCAGGTATACACAGCATCTCTCACTTGTTTTGCTCAGTCATTGAACCAACTGCAAGCACTTCTCGAGAGGTTTACCAAAAAGAAAGCGGTCCTCTACTTTGTAGAAGAAGACATCCAAATCGACCAGACACTTAAACAATCGTTCACCGAACTAGTTCATCTCTTAACCACCTTTCAAACACAAGCAACAAGCTTGATGACGAAAGCAGCAATGGAAGAAGCGAAGGAACGTGGTGTCACGACTGGACGGCCTCGAAAAAAGGATGACAATGTGAACCGGGCTATTGAACTCTATCTAAGTGGCGATTACACACTCAAGCAAATCAAAGAGCTGACGAATATCAGCAAATCTACGCTCTACCGCTATTTGAATGAAGACTATTAAAAAAAGAGAGGCCGCGGCCTCTCTTTTTTTGTGCTCTATTTAGTTTCCTGTTTTCGCAAACTCTTCGATACGACGACCAATAGCGTCACGCACATCTTGGAACACGGCCCATACTTCTTCGTCTGTCCCTGTCGCTTTCGCAGGGTCTGGGAAGCCCCAGTGTTCGCGACGAACCGATGATGGTGTCACTGGACATTTATCAGCTGCATCTCCACAAAGAGTTACAGCGATTGTTGCACGATTTAACAACTCTGAATCAATGATGTCAGAAGTGTTTTCCGAAATGTCGATTCCTACCTCGTTCATAGCTTTGATTGCCTTTGGATTCACACCGTGTGCTTCGATTCCTGCACTGTATACTTCCCACTCGTTCGAATCAAGAAGCTTTTTTGCCCAACCATCTGCCATCTGGCTACGGCATGAGTTGCCTGTACATAAAAAGTAGATGATTTTCTTTTCCATTTGAAAACACTCCTTCTAGTGGATGATTAATAACCAAATATAGAGACCGAGTAGTGTGATAAACAATGTCGGAATCGTCAAGATGATACCCGTCTTAAAGTAAGTTCCCCAAGAGATCTTGACGCCTTTCAAGCTCAACACATGAAGCCATAAAAGCGTTGCAAGGGAACCGATTGGCGTAATCTTTGGCCCCAGGTCGGAACCGATGACGTTCGCATAGATCAGTGCTTCGCGGACAATCCCCGTTGTGTTGGTGTCAGCAATAGCAAGTGCATCAATCATGACGGTTGGCATGTTGTTCATTACAGACGATAAGACGGCCGCAATAAAGCCCATTCCAATCGTCGCCGCAAACAGGCCTTGGTCCGCTGTCCATTGGATGACGTCCGTTAATACAGCTGTTAGACCGGCATTTCGAAGTCCATATACGACTACATACATCCCAATGGAGAAGAATACGATAGCCCACGGTGCGCCTTTGATGACCGCTTTTGTATGGACAGCTGGACTGCGACGAGCTAGAGCCAAGAAGACGATAGCTACAATCCCTGCGATAAATGATACCGGAATGTGTAAAGGTTCACTCGCAAAGTAACCGACTAATAGCACGGCCAAAACAACCCAAGAAATCTGGAACATCCGGTTGTCTTTGATGGCCTCTACCGGCTGCTTCAAATCGGATACATTGTAGTTCTTTGGTAAACTTTTACGGAAGAACAGATACAATACTAAAATACTCGCCCCAAGCGAGAAGAAGTTCGGGACAATCATGCGGCTCGCATATTCGATAAAACCGATTCCAAAGAAATCTGCAGAGACGATGTTCACTAGGTTACTGATGACAAGTGGCAACGACGTCGTATCCGCAATAAATCCACTTGCAATAATGAACGGGAAGATCATTTTCTCTTCAAACTTCAAGTTCCGTACCATCGCTAGTACGATTGGAGTTAGAATTAACGCCGCTCCGTCATTTGCGAAAAGTGCTGCGACGATGGCACCAAGTAAGATGACATAAATAAACATGCGCAGTCCATTCCCACCTGCGATGCGCGCCATATGTAAGGCTGCCCATTCGAAGAACCCGATTTCATCGAGTACAAGGGAGATCAAGATGAGCGCAACAAACGTCAGTGTGGCATTCCAGACAATGGACGTCACATCTTGGACGTCACCAAAGTCGACGACACCGACGAGTAAAGCAAGGACGGCACCTGCAGTGGCAGACCATCCGATTGACAAGCCCTTAGGCTGCCAAATAACAAAAAGCAGCGTCACCAAAAAGATGGACGCTGCTGCTAAGACTTCAAACAAAGTTCCAGACTCCTCTCTAGTTGCAGCTGACACGTAGACCGTTTTTGGTCAATTCTTCAATGCGACCACTTTGCTCTACTACTGCATCAAGCACAGTCTCCAACATTTCCGCATGCGGATAGTTCGGATTCAAAGAGTAGAAAATCCAGTGGCCATTACGCTTCTCTTGCACAATGCCTCCGTCTTTCAACTTCTTCAAATGCTGACTGATTGCCGGTTGGCTGATATCGAACATTTCAACGAATTCACAGACGCAGCATTCAAATGACTGCATCACCTTTAACATTGTAAGGCGAGTTGGATCGCTGATGAGTTTTAGAAGTTGAGACATATGGTCAATGGATAAGTGATGGTGAATAGTTTGCATAGAAGTACCTCCATCTATCGATGATTATATAATCGTTTTATTATATAAGTCAATTGTTATTTGAATTCTTTATGATTCCATATTATAGTGCGCTTATTTTCTCAAATTTTCAAGTCCTGAATTTCAGAAATGTATATATAGGTAGAAATAGTGAAAAAAATAGAGTGCAGCGAAGTTCCACTGCACTCAAATCCCACCTAAATTTTCCGTAATTTTTCAAGTATTACTTGTACATCATAGCCTACTTGGAAGTCGTACAGTTCGGCTTCCTTACCTTCTACTGCCGACACAAATGCATCGATCAGCTCTTCTGTTCGGACCTGCTGGTCGAGTGGGATTATGGTCATCTCTTCTCCCACCTTTCCTGCTGACAGGTTGGAGTAGTTCGAGAGCTTCACCGTGCCTTCTGTTCCGTAAGCCGTCAGCTCAATGTCTTGGCTATGCGTGCCCGCCGTGTTAGTGATGCCATTGAAGTAGACGTTTGCTCCTTTTTCGAGAGTCATCGTAGCGAAAATTCCCGTCTCAGACTTCGTCGGATCTTCTGGTAACTCTAAATCAGAGACCACTTGTGTAATCGGCCCAAATGTGCGAAGGATCTGCTGGACAAGGTGCCCTGCCACTTCAAACACAAAGCCGCCTTGCTCACGTGTACTGATCCAGCTGTTCTGTTGGCGAGGACGTGGCCATTTCGGAAACTCCATGCGAAGCTCGACGCGTCGTAGCTTACCCACATAACCTTCATGCATAAGCTTCTCAAACGCACGAGTGCCTTCTTCGTAATTGAGCGGGAAGTTCATCGCGTTCACGACTCCCTTTTCTTTTGAAAGAGCGAGCAGTTCGGCTGCTTCGTCTACAGAGTTCGCCAGTGGCTTCTCGCAAAGAATATGAATCCCCTTTTCAAGGACTGCAATTGCCACTTCATGGTGCCACTTTGGAGGGACTGCCACGTAGACGATATCGAGAGTCTCATTATCAAGTAGGTCTTGGTAATGCGTGTATGCAGTTGTTTGGAACTGAACTGCTAATTCGTTGACTCGCTCTTCGTTCACATCACAGATTCCTGTAATCTGAAGTTTTGGATGGTTCTCAAAGCTATTCATCATACGCTCGGCCATCATACCAGTACCGATGACACCGATTTTTAAAGGTGTGGTCATTTGGTTTATCCCCTTACTCTACAGTTTTTTGACGAATTCCGACTTTAATTTCATGGCACCAAAGCCATCGATCTTGCAGTCAATGTTATGGTCACCTTCCACCAAGCGAATCGATTTCACTTTCGTTCCCTGCTTTAAGACAGAAGAGCTGCCTTTGACTTTCAAGTCCTTAATGACGGTGACAGCATCCCCATCAGCTAACAGATTGCCGTTTGCATCTTTTGCGACGATTCCTTGTTCGGTAGAAACTGGCGCCTCAGTTGGTGACCATTCATGGGCACATTCTGGGCATACTAGCATATCCCCGTCTTCGTATGTATAGGGAGATTGGCATTTTGGACACGCGGGAAGAGTTGTTGTCATGGTGTGAGCTCCTTTTGTTTCGTTTCCCTAAGTGTAGCATTATGAGGTGGTCTTCGGAAGATGTGTCAGTTGGCTTGTCCACGGAAATGAAGAGAGTGAGTTTAGGTTTTGTGCCCTTAGCCCACTGGTTTGTGCCCTTAGCTCACACTTTTGTTTCCCTTGCTCTCCTATTTGTGCCCTTAGCCTGCCCGTTTGTTTCTTTTCGCCCTCAAACAGAAAAAAAAGCCGCAATCGCGGCTCCTCCAACTAGATTTAAGCTAAAGCTTGCTCCAAATCCTCTAGTAAATCTTCTACATCTTCAATCCCGACACTGATTCGCACCAATCCGTCCACAATGCCAAGCTCTGCACGGCGTTCTGAAGGGATCGAAGCATGCGTCATACGAGCTGGTACAGAGATCAAGCTTTCGACCGCCCCTAGACTCTCCGCCAATGTGAAGTAGCGAAGTTTCGCTAGGACCTCGTCTGCTTTTTCTGCGGAACCGACATCAAACGAAATCATTCCACCAAATCCGCGAGACTGCTTCTCCATGACGTTACGGCCTGGATGTGCAGCAAGCCCTGGGTAGTAGACCTTCCCTACTTTGTCGTGTGCATCTAGATACTCGGCAATCTTTTGTGCACTCGTGATGTGCTCTTCTATACGAAGACCTAGTGTCTTGATCCCGCGAATCAATAGCCACGAGTCTTGTGGCCCCAACACCGCTCCAACTGAGTTCTGCACGAAGTGCATGTCAGTCGCCAGTTGCTCGGAATTCACGACGACAAGACCCGCCACAACGTCACTGTGTCCACCCAAATACTTCGTCGCACTATGAAGTACGATGTCCGCGCCTAACTCTAAAGGCTTCTGCAAATAAGGTGTCATGAACGTGTTGTCGACAATCGTCAACAAGCCTTTCGACTTCGCCAGTTCCGTCAATGCAGTTACATCTGAGACTTTCAATAACGGGTTTGTCGGTGTCTCAATGAATAGTGCCTTCGTGTTCGGCTGAATAGCCGCTTCTACTGCTTCTAAAGAAGATGTATCTACAAAGGTTACATCTAAACCAAATCGGTTTAACACTTTCGTCAATACGCGGTAAGTTCCGCCGTAGACGTCATCTGTTGCGACGATGTGGTCTCCTGAAGAGAACAGCATCATTACAGAAGTGATAGCCGCCATTCCTGAACCGAACGCAAATCCTGCGTGCCCGCTCTCTAAATCTTTGATCAGTACTTCAAGCGCGTGGCGCGTCGGGTTTCCTGTCCGAGAATATTCGTAGCCGTTGAATTTGCCGACGGCCTCTTGTTTATAAGTGCTCACTTGATAGATAGGTGTTGAGACGGCTCCTGTTGTGGCGTCTCCTACGATTCCTGCATGGATCAACTTCGTTTTTTCACGCATGTGAATCCTCCTCTTTCCATAGTTCGTATACATCTTTACTTAAATAACGTTCACTTGAATCGGCAAATACGGTGGCAATGACACTTCCTGCTGGTAACGTTTCCGCTTCTTTCAGGGCTGCCGCAAATGCTGCCCCTGCAGAGGAACCGACGAGCAGTCCTTCTCGTTTCGCTAACTCGCGCATCCAGTAGAATGCTTCTTTGTCCGTGATGGTGTGAATGCCTTCCATCAATTCTTTCTTCATGAAAGGCGGTAGAAATTCCATGCCGATGCCTTCCGTGTCATGAGGACCACTTTCCCCACCGTTTAGAATCGAACCTTCAGGCTCAACGATGACGGTACGAATGCTCGGGTCTTGCTGCTTCAAATACGTGGCGACTCCCATAAACGTTCCACCTGAACCTCCTCCTGCTACAAACGCAGTAAGATTCCCTTCAAGTGCTTGGTAGATTTCCGGGCCCAGCGTGTCGACATAGGCACCAGGGTTAGCCGGATTCTCGAATTGACCTGGAACAAAACTGTTCGGAATCTCTTTAGCGAGTGAATGGGCCTTTGCAATAGCGCCTTTCATCCCTTCAGAGGTCGGAGTATTTACGAGCTCCGCTCCTAAAGCTTTCATCAGCTTTTGCTTCTCGATACTGAACTTCTCCGGTACAACACAGATGACTCGGTAGCCTCGTCCGATTGCTGCGAGTGCGAGCCCGATACCAGTGTTACCTGCCGTCGGTTCGATGACCGTTCCACCTGGCTTCAGTTCGCCTCGTTTTTCCGCATCACGCAATAAGGCAATGCCAAGACGGTCCTTGACACTGCCTCCCGGATTTAGATATTCCAGCTTTGCCACGATGCGACATTGATTGGGGACCGGGATCTGTGAGATTTCAAAGAGCGGTGTGTTCCCAATCAACTGGTGCACGTGTGTATAGATCATGCTTCTTCGCCTTCCTTGAATACGATATGCCACTCGTCTTTCTTCGCTAACATGTCGCGTGCAATCTCTTGCGCGCCTTCAAGTGAATGATTCGCTGCCCAGCCGCACTGCACGACGTTACATGCTGGCACTTCTGTCGCTTTCAAGACGTCTTCTAACGTGTTTTCAAGGACAGTCAAAATTTCATCGTAGTTGTCATGGTTGATTACAGATAGATAGAATCCTGTCTGGCACCCCATTGGGCTGAGGTCCACCACTTTATCTGTATGGTTACGGATGTTCTCAGCCATCAAGTGCTCAAGAGAGTGAAGACCTTTCATCTCCATGAACTCTTCATTTGGTTGCTTGAAACGGATGTCATACTTCAGCACTGTATCTCCTGCTTGTCCTGACTTCGTCCCTGCTAGACGGACATAAGGGGCGTCTACTTTCGTGTGGTCTAGGTTGAAGCTTTCTACATTCATTTGTTTCATGCGGTTTCTCCTCCTCGTGTGGCATCCATGAGCCAGACATAATCGTTCATTTGTGTAAACGTGACTTTGAAGCCTGCTTCTGTAAACAACTTTTCTAAGATGGGAATCGTCGTGTAATACTCACGTTCCAGGTCTTCGGCAACTGCAGTGAAGCCTCGTGCTTTCTCTTTTGCAATCTGGTCCTGTTTGGCTTGCTCTGTGATAAAGGCCGTGTCTGCAAAGACGACTTTCCCGCCAGGCGGTAAAAGCTTCGCGTACGCTTCGAGGGCCTGACCTTTTTCTTCGTCAGTCAAGTGGTGGAAGACGTAGCTGCTGATGAAGCCATTTACTTGTTGTGGTGCGGTAAAGTCAATCAAGTCTCCTGCTTGAACAGGAAGTTCAGCAAAACGCTCTGCGAATAGTTCACGCATCTTGTCATGAGGTTCTACTGGAATTACTTCGACGTTTTTCATAAGAACCCTTTTCGTCAAATTGCCTGTCCCAGGTCCAAACTCAATTACAGTTCCAAAAACTCGAGTTGCCACAGCCTCTAAAATCTCTTCATATCGTTCAAACACATCCGCATATTGAGGATCTTGGCCACTGACACTTGCATCGTACTGCTCTGCCCACTCATCAAAGATGTGTAAAAATTCTTTACCCACGTTTTTTTCCTCTCATTCTAAATATAATTAATCCTAGTCGAATACTAAGGATATTTATAACATATGTTTTTAAAATTGAAAAGTGAAACGTTGTCATAGCCTCATACGTTAGTATGTAGAGAAGGGGTGGATTTATGGCGGGCTTCGAAGAGTTTTTAATGTTTATACCCATGATGATCCAATCTGTGCTTTTCATTTTTGGAGGAGCCATTTTAGGGTGGATTTTTTGGAAGAAGAAGTGGTTCGGCCTTGCCTATGCAGGTTTCGGCCATTTTATAGGTGTTCTAGTCGCTTTACTTGCGACCATGTGGGTAGCACGTGATGATGGAAGTTTAGGAATTGCTATTATCGTAATTTATCCTTTTTTCACCTGTCTGTTCATCATCATCGGGGCACTAATAGGACGCAGTAAACAAAAGCAAATTCAGTTAGAAGATAAGAGAGGCGACGACTATGTTGGAATCGACCAGTAGTTTACAGTGGATTTTCATTTTCTTTCTGCTGTTCGGCGGTCTTCTAGCCGGGTGGGTCTTACGTGCTCAAAGACGAGAACTCGCTGCAAGTGTCGCTTTCGGACATTTTTATGGATCATTAGCAACCGTTGCCTTCGTACTCGGGATGGTGCAGGAGAATCCGGAGAGCGGTGTAGTGGTACTTGCGGTATATCCTCTTTTCACAACGATCGGGATGATTGGGAACGGGATTCGCTATAAAACGAAAAGCAAAAAGAACCCTACTGTCCGCTAAAGGTCAGTAGGATTCTTTCGTTTAGTAGTAGACGCCTCCGCTATAGATTTCTTCCACGGGGCGATCTGCAAGCTCAGGAATCCATAAGCGAGCGTACTCACCTTTTCCATCATAGTCTAAGCCCTGTTTTGTGACATTGAATTTCCGTCCAGGTCGTGGGTCATTCCCGACTCCTGCTACATACATCCAGTTTCCATAGTTGCTGGCCGTGTCGTAATCGATGAGCCAAGATTCAAACCATGCCGCGCCTAAACGCCAATCCAGATTCAAATCATGCACCAGATAGCTTGCTGCATTTTGTCTGCAGCGGTTCGACATGAACCCAGTCGCTTTAAGTTCTCGCATCGCTGCATCGACTAGCGGTGCTCCTGTTTTGCCTTCTGCCCATTTTGCAAAGTCTACCGGGTCTCTTCGAGTAGAAATGCGTCTGCCGTTTAGACCTGTACTACTAAAGATTTTCTCTTTATGGACGCGATGGACTAATTTGAAATAGTCTCTCCATAACAGTTCAAAAACCACCCAATACGTACTTTGGTTGGCGCTGTATTCTCGCTCATAACGTTTAATGTGCCAGTAAATCATCCGTGGAGAAAGACAGCCTAGTGCCAGATACGGCGAAAGCTTTGTGGAATCATTCCAAGCAACTAGACCGTTTCTTGTCTCTTTATACGTATCTATAGCTCGTGTACCAAATGTGAAATCATGTAACCTAGCAAGCCCCGCCTTTGTACCACCGCGAAAACCACTAGGCGGCTCTTGTGTCCAATTTTCTTTACTGTGCGAATCCGGTCTCGTAAAATGTGCAATCGGTGGATAAGCTGGATGCACAAATAACTTCGCTTCTACTGCTTTTCGGAAAGGTGTGAATGTTTTGGGCAGTTCTTCTAATAGAAATGGCAAATCTTCAGGATGAATTAAATGGTCTCCGATAAACGACTCCATTTCAAGATCCGGAAGACGCTCCCAGATGTCTTGTTCTGCCTTTCGCTCTTCTGTGCCTTCTAAATCGTGGTAATAAAGTTTCGTCACGTCGTGCTCTTTTGCGTAGTTCGCTAAGCTCTCTCCCACTTCTCCATGCAGCTCATCTAATGGGATACCTGCTTCGTCTAATTGTTCTCTTAAATCATCTAAACTCTCCCGAATAAACTGTGCGCGAAACTCGCGCTGCTTCGGAAACCCGAACTCCGACTGCTGTTGAAAGCGCGGTTCATGACAGTACACTGCTCGAACAGGCTGTCTTGAAGACACGGCTTTCAGCAGGGGTTCATGATCTGCCGTCCGCAAATCTGTGCGAAACCATACAACCGTTGTTGACATGTCAATCCCTCGCTTTCAGTTAACGTTTTACAAACTTTATACAGTAATTATACAATAGAAACACTAGCTTGTCATTTATTAGTCGAACCTTAGAAAGAGGTGAACCGATGCAACAGATTGTCTGGTTAAAACGAGATTTACGGGTGCACGATCACCAACCTTTAGCTGAAGCCGCCAGAACGGGTCCTGTCCTCGTGCTTTATGTAGCAGAACCATCCATATGGGAGCAATCCGACCTCTCCCTCCGTCACTTTCACTTTGTACTAGAAAGTCTACAGGAGTTGGAACAGATCGTTCGTTCTCTCGGTGGGCAGATGGCGTACTTCGTTGGAGAGATGGAGGATGTCCTAGAACATTTATATCAAGCATACGGTGAATTTCGTCTCCTGGCTCATCAAGAACACGGAACACCTGCCACTTTTGAACGTGACAAACGTCTTCACACGTGGATGACATCACACGGACTTGTCTTTGATGAGTTTGCACAGAATGGGATTGTGCGAGGTGCGAGGAAGCTGTCAGGGCTTGCCGATCATTGGGAGGCTTACATGCAACAGCCTCTCATTTCCGTGCCTCAGTATTTCCTCTCGTCCGATACTCTTCCGGAAGCATTTTCAGAACGCCTTGAAAGTCTGGAGAGGTTTGAAGTGAAGGGAAGAGCACTCTATGCGGGACAAAGGGGCGGGACACGTGAAGGTAAGCAGTTACTAGAGAGTTTCTTATCAAATCGTTTCCCTAAGTATCACGTGCACATTTCGAAGCCTTGGGAATCTCAAGTGTCAAGCAGTCGCTTGTCCCCATATCTAGCGTGGGGGAATCTGTCGATGCGTGAGGTGGTCCAGGCAACACGACTGAAGCAGCAACAACTATCAGACCGATTTGAAAAGCGAGCTTTAGAGATGTTCGAAGCTAGGCTTCGCTGGCAAGGTCACTTTATACAACGCTTCGAGTTTATGCCTGAACTTGCGGAACAAACCTTGAATCCTGCGTTTGATTCGGCTCGCACTACAGAAGATGAGGCATTGTTCCGCAAATGGTATTACGGTCGGACGGGGATTCCGATGGTAGATGCCGCAATGCGAGCACTGCATGAGACGGGATGGATCCACTTCCGGTCTCGTGCGATGGTGTTGTCTTTTGTTTGCAATACATTACGCTTCGATTGGCGACGTCCCGCACATGGGCTTGCGCAACTCTTTATCGATTACGATCCTGGCATCCATTTCAACCAAATTCAGATGCAGGCGGGTTCCTCAGGCTTTCACACAATCCGTATTTACAATCCTGTGAAGATGGGGCAAGAGCAAGATCCAAACGGTCGCTTTATCCGACGCTACGTTCCTGAGCTTCGCGGCCTTTCAAACACGTTTATACATGAACCGTGGCTCTCCCCTCATTTTGCAGAACTCGATTATCCGGAACCCGTCGTCAACATTCATGACGCGAACCGATTGTCTCGTGAGTTGTTCTACTCGATCAAGAAACATCCTGATACTGTCACCCGTGCCGAGGAGTTGTTAGAGCTTTTTGGGAGCAGTCGGTCTTCTGCGCCAGATAAACGACGCACAGAAGGTGAACAACTGACGTTTGAGTTGGATGACATTTAAACAAACTCCCTAAGACCTTTGTCTTGGGGAGTCTCATTATCTAGTAAGCCTATAAATCCCTTTACGGTCTCTTTCTAAAGCACCATTGTTGTTCATAACGCGAATCATGGCCTGATTAGCAACATCAGTGCTTCCTACATAATGTTTTGCCCCCAGTTTTTTTAGAAATCGCAACGCTTCTCCGTGACAGGGAGTCGCTTTTCCTCGCGAACGCCACTTTGGCATGATTCCAAAGTAAAACAGACGTCCCTCGTCTTTCGTTCCTGCTTCGATGTGTGGAATGGCGATCCCTATTACTTCATCTCCTTCTAAGAACAACATGGCAAGTGAACGCCATTCCTCCCCGAGCTCAAGTCCCAACGACTCCATGATTTGTTCAATTGTAAACAGGTTGTTTTTATTCGCCGAACCGCTTCGACATGCTTCATAAATAGTTGCGAACTCGGCATCTGAATAGTCAGAGTTTCCGAGTGTTATATAGGCATGGGTCGGCAACTCTTCTAACTGCTCAACATCCCGTTCATGCTCGACAATCGTAGAGACGTGATGAAATCCGAGCTCGTTCAAGTGTCTCTCAAACTCAGGATCCATAAGTAACGAAAGGTAAGGCGTGTCTCCCTTCCTCCAATTCGCCACCAAATTCTCAAGAGCTCGCACAACCTCTTCTTTTGTTATACCGATTTGCTTCTTTTGATCCGCTAACGTGTATTCCCCTGGTTTGGTGATGATCTCAAACATAGCGATCCTCCATCTTAAGAATTTCTTCAGAATCTTCGTAGCTATTTCCTAATATTCTCCACTTATACTCAAACTATATCAGAAAGGACGTGCTTCCATGATCTTAATTTCAGAGCTCAACCACACTTTTAAAATCGGTAAGAAAGGACAAGAGAAAGATATCCCAGTCCTGCGAAATGTGAATTTAGACGTAGCGAAAGGAGAAATAGTCGCTATTCTAGGTAAAAGTGGTTCTGGGAAATCAACGCTACTCAACTTATTAGCTGGCTTTATGACTCCTGAGTCTGGTTCCATCCAAGTAAACGGTGAAGAACTTGTCGGAAAGACGGAAACCGAAAAGGCGAATTTCCGCTTACAAAATTACGGGTTCATCTTTCAAAGCTTTCAATTGATGCCTGGTCTCACGGCATTTGAAAACATTGAACTTCCTCTCAAACTCCAGGGTGTGGGCAAGCAACAGCGTATGATTCGCGTGAAAGAATTACTCCAGCAAGTAGGGTTAACTGACGTTAGTGATCACTATCCAAATGAACTCTCAGGAGGGCAACAGCAACGCGTCAGTATTGCACGGGCACTCATTGGCCGTCCTTCTATTCTACTCGCTGATGAGCCGACGGGAAGTTTAGATTCCGAGACGGAGCAAGAGATCCTGCAATTGATTCAGCTACTCAACCACCATTACGGCATCACATTTGTGATCATCACTCACGACGAAGAAGTGGCACGTACTGCGCATCGTCAGTACCGCATGCACGACGGTGCCATCCAGGAGGAAATGCATTATGTTAGCTAAAGACCAACGCGAGTTTATCTCACAGCATATGAAGCGCAACAAACTACGAGTGTTTATGACTATACTTGCCGCCGCTATGGGTTGTGCTTTTTTGATTATTTTAGCTTCAGTCGGATTTGGGTTACATAAGACGATTCAAGACGAGGTCCTCTCGAACCGCATTGTCACAGAAATTGAACTGGCTGGAAAAGAAGGCGCAGATGAGCGCGTCACTCCAGAAGAAGTCGATGCCATCCGCAAGATGGAACATGTTAAGACGGTAGTAGAGCGCGTCATGGTTCCAGGTTCCGCCACTGTGAAATTGGGCGAGAAGGAAGGATATGGAGAGTTAGTCTACACAGACTTAGCTGCTGAACAACTTGCCAACTTAGCTTTAGATAGCGGGAAGATGCCTGCTTCTTCAGAAGAAGTTATCGTAGGCTATCAGTTTGCCAACAGCTTTTTGACAGAAGAACAGTACAAAGAAATCGAGGCAGCTGACGACTATTTAGCAAAAGAAACGGAGCTTGCACAAGCTATTCGAGACAAATTGGTTGGACAGACTATCACCGTAGATGTAGTGGACTATGAGACAAATGAAGTTCGCGCCACACAAACCTATACTATTTCGGGCATTGCTAAAAAGCCAGGCCGTGATTGGTACTATGATCAAAAGATTTATGCAGACACATCGAAAAGTTCGGAAGTTCTAGCTGCTTTTGATATCGAAGCACCTGATCGCTCCATTACAGTACATGCCACAGATTTTCAATATGTAGAAGATTTAACAAACTCACTAAAGGATCAAGGTTTCTATGTCTATTCCGTCACCGAAGAGTTGGGTGAAATGAACATGTTGTTTACAGCTATACAGATTGGTTTAGTAATTGTAGGAACTGTCGCTGTCTTGATCGCTTCCATCGGTATCTTCAACACAATGACAATGGCGGTGACAGAGCGAACTCGAGAGATTGGAATCATGAAAGCTATCGGCGCACCTCCTTCTCTCATCCAGCGGCTCTTCCTACTTGAAAGCACACTAATCGGGCTCATAGGGACCGTCATCGCTGTTGCCGTCTCTTATGCTTTAAGCTTTGTCGTCAATATTGTAGTACCTATAATCGTGTTCGGCTCGATAAATGAAGAAGCACCGACAGACATGACGATTACAGTCTCGTATATTCCGTGGCAATTGGTGCTGATTGCTGCAGTTATTAGCGTCGGTGTCGCTGTGTTGTCCGGATGGCGCCCAGCACGTAAAGCAACAAGTATCGATGTCATCCAAGCTTTAAAAGAATTCTAATAGTAGAGAAAGCCGTCCACTGACGGCTTTTTTTAATTCCAGTTGCAGCATTGTTCAGGTCATGGTAAAGTAATGACATCTATTAAATCGTAATCATTACGTTTTAATAAAAAGTTTGAGGAGGATCCTGTAGATGGCTAAGAAATCTAAAGTAGCACGTGACAAAAAGCAACGTGAACTAGTGGCTCGCTATGCAGAGTTACGCAAGGAATTAAAAGAAAAAGGGGATTATGCGGCTCTTGCTAAGCTCCCTCGAGACTCTTCACCAACGCGTTTGAAAAATCGTTGTGAACTGACAGGTCGTCCACGTGGTATTATGAGAAAGTTCAAGCTATCGCGTATTGCATTCCGTGAGTTGGCACATAAAGGACAAATTCCTGGCGTCAAAAAAGCCAGCTGGTAGGTGAACAAGATGAACGAGATTGCCCTTCATTTGGCCGCTCAAAGTGAAATTAAGAAAATCCCCACGGAAGACCGTGAGATTTATGAATTTGTCGTTGCATACGAAGAGCAATTGGCTGATCGAGCTTCAACAGAAGAGGAATTTCAAGTCTTGTTGTTAAGTCGTGAACCTTATGAAGCGGCAGCTGCAGAATTTGCACGAAGTGGTCCTGAGATTGTGGCAATCGTGAATCATTGGGAGCGGCATATACAGTCAAAAGTAAGTGCCCGGATGAGACGACTTGGATGGTATCGACTCCACCAATCTCCTACCACAACCTCGTCGATGTCCTTCGTTTTGACACTATAAAAAACTACTCGCCACTTAATTAAGGGCGAGTAGTTTTCATTTGTCCGTCTCTTCTTTTCGAAACACCCAAGCTCGTTGCACGACAAATCCAAAGATAAATAAAATCGTGTCCACTAATACCTTGAGAATTACTTCCCCGCGTCCTAACCATTCCGTATACAACAGATGCACCGATCCCGCAGAGGCTGCCATAATAAAGGCAGCTAATAGATAATACCGCACAAAGGACTTACTAGACCCTTGACCAAATACTTTGTGACGATTCACAAAGTAGTTGAACAAACTAGACAAGACCCTAGCAGCAATCGTAGCAAAGATGATAAACATCTGAGGAGAGTCCTCTTTCCACAAGTAAATAAATAAACTATAAAGTCCAATATCGAGTCCAAATGAAGCTGCTCCCGATAGACCATACAATAAAAAGATTTTATAAATATGAAAGGAATCTCGTAGCGGGTGGAAGTGGGACGACTTGTTTTCGTCTAAATACACCGTTTCAATTTCCACTTCTTCAATTTCAATATGGTTTCGTTTTAAACAACCGAGCATATTCATCTCGTACTCAAATCGTTCTCCAGGTATCGAGAGAAACAGAGGCAAGTGCTTGACTGGCAATCCTCTAAGACCCGTTTGCGTGTCTTTCAACACAGTCCCTGTCGATAAACGAAATAATAAACGTGTAAACCGATTACCAAACCGACTGCGGAACGGCACATCTTTGCTGGTGAAGTCGCGACTTCCTAATACAACGCACTCTGGACACCCTTCCATGTGCTTTGCAATCTTCTGCATGTCAGATAGAAGATGCTGTCCATCGGCGTCTATTGTGATGACTCCATCGACCGGTAATTTTTCGTTGAGTATGTAGTGAAAGGCTGTCTTCAATGCGCGCCCTTTCCCTTGATTCTTTGCATGGTGTAAAACCGTTACTTCAGGGAAGGGTTTCAATGCTTCGAAAAACGGCGCAAATTCTTCTTCTCCTCCGTCGTCTACGACAATGATCCGGGAAAACTGAGAAGCAATCAGCTCATCGATGACCGCACGGCATTTGTCATCGGGCTTGTATGAGGGAATAATTATTGCAAGTTCCATGGGCCACCTTCTTTCATCTTCGCTGCATTGCTTCTTTACCCGTATTTCAATCATTTCAATACAATTTGTGTCATGTTTGATAAATCGATTTCAGCAATTGGCTCGTTTACTCGTAAACGCTCTCCTAATTGCTCGACAAGTGGCACTAAGTTCGGCTCTTTTTCAAAGTCCACTTTTTTGTGGAATACTGCATAGAGCGTCAAATCTCGAAGAGTCAGATAAAGTGGCAGACGTTCCAGCCATTCACTTTCTAGCGGTCGCACTCGTGTATAGCCCTGTAAGAACGGTTCAAAGAATGCCATGGCTTTTTCTGACCGAACACTTAGGGGTTCATTTCGATACCTCGCCCATACCGTGTAATAGAGAGGAATACTTACATCATGAATGAAGTGGAAAAACATCGTGTCATCGAAATCGAAAACATGAAGATCGTTTCCGTCAATAAAGAAGTTCCCTTGATGAATATCGGAATGGATGATGCCATAGACGTCTGAAGTCGTTGGCAAGTTGCGAATCTCTGAGACGACTTTTTCGTTGAGTTCGATAATGGCTTTATCTTTTATAGGATCAATCCACTTTGCAATATCAATCAAATCGTCCTCATCCCAGTGAGGACGAGTACCATGTTGTACTATATAATCACTTGCTGCGTTATGGAATTTGGCTGTTAGTTCTCCCCAAGCCTTGATATGTTTATCTGTAAACGAATCTTTCAATTCGTATGCAGAAACGCCAGGTGCTTTATCGAATAAACAAATCAAAAAGCTTCCTTCTTCAAGCTCAATCTCCTCGACGAGTTGTCCATTCCTACTCAGATGGTTTTTAGAGACGTGAAGTCCCTTTGCATGCAAATCATTGACCCATTCGAGCTCTGCTATGACTTGATCTTTGGTGCGATGGGACGTATGCGTTAAACGCAGCATGTATGGTTGTTTGTCTTTTTTCACTTCATAGACGTAGTTCTCAAAATCTCCTCGTTTAATAGCTTCTGTTGCGTCGGCCCCAAAGAATTCAGCAGCCTTTTGTAATCGTTCAGTTGTAAACAATTTGTCGATCCATTGTTCCATTTGTAACGCCTCTCTTTCTCCCTGTTTACTTTCTATTTCGAGTTGCAAAACTCCTGCTTTCCTTCTTCGGGGGGTTGCGCAACAATTTTCAGTCTGCTATGATGAGGGCGAAAAAGAACTACATACCGGAATCTGCACTAGGGGTGCCCAAATTGGCTGAGATGAGAGCTTGAGCTCCGATCCCTTATGACTCGATCAGGATAATACCTGCGTGAGGAAGTGTAGTGACTCTTTCTTGAATTTTTATGGGAATTAGTGGCTACATCTTTCGCGGATGTAGCTTTTTTCTTTTTCTCAAAAACTTTAAGGAGGCGTTCCCATGCACTGTGGAACAAGCAAAATCATCGGCTGTCGTTTCTCTTTACATCCGATGGATTCAGAATTCATTTCAATCATCAAAGGCGCACTAGCAGAAGTCGATCTATCGGCTGTTTGGCGTCATACCGATGACGTCTCGACTGTCATCCGAGGTGAAGGCCCTCATGTCTTCAACGCTCTGGCAGCCCTAACCGAAAAAGCGGCCTCTCATGGCAAGCACATCGCGATGAACGCCACCTTTTCTGTGGGGTGTCCTGGAGACACGTCAGGTGACAGCTATATGGGCATCGACCTAGCTACGAAGAACGAAATTCCTGAAGGCCCTTATGTGTCCAGTCAGTTCTCTCTATATCCACTGAATCAGAGCGACTATATGGAGACTATCTACCGTGAAATCGACCGTGCTAAAGAGCGCGGTGTCTACAATGAGTCTATGCATTATGCGACAGGCATCCACGGGTCTCTTCGTGATGTGTTTGCCTTTTATGAAGAGACTTTTAGCGAAGCACAAATTGGTGAGCACCCACACGTCGTCATGACTATCAATATGAGCATTCACAGCCCGTCTCACGGAGGTGGAAACGATGCTCGCTAATTGGAAATTGAAAGAAGTCGTCTTGATGTCGTTACTCGCAGTCGTGTTCGGAATCATCTATTTGGTGTTCCTCCATGTCGGAAACATCTGGTCGAGTTTGATTGGACCGATTGCCTACGAGTGGATTTTCGGCGTATGGTTCCTTGTGTCAATTGTAGCGATGGCTATCATTCGCAAACCTGGTGCCGCTGTCATTCCTGAAGTCATGGCGGCTGCTATTGAAGTGTTACTTGGGAATGCAGTGGGCCCTCGTTTAATTTTGACTGGCCTGGTCCAAGGACTTGGTGCAGAAGCTGCCTTTGCCGTCACCCGTTACCGTCGCTTTGATCTGCCCGTGTTGATTTTGGCTGGTGTTCTTGCTTCTGTGTTTAGTTTTGGATACGGCTACCTATTAGGTGGCTTCTCTGCACTATCCCCTTGGTATGTTCTTCTCATGCTCGGCATTCGCATTTTAAGTGGAGCCGTCATTGCCGGATATGGCGGAGGGTTACTCGTAAACGGCTTGTATGCAACGGGGTCTCTTCGCGGCTACGCGATTGCCCGTCAAAAGCGTGATGCCCGTGTCTGACGTACTTGCATTTTCAGATGTGGCGTTTCGCTACCCTGACGAACCATCACCAGTCCTAGAAGACGTCTCTTTGAAACTTCACGTGGGTGACAAATGGCTTGTTAAAGGACCGAGTGGGTGTGGCAAGTCTACCCTGTTTTATTTACTCAACGGACTGTATCCGGACGCTTGCGACGGAGAACTGACAGGCACTCGGATACTTTTCGGAAAACCATATGAGCAGTACCGACCTGGTGAGATCAGCCAGGTCATCGCCACGGTCTTTCAAGATCCGGACAGCCAGTTCTGTATGCCGACAGTTGAAGAAGAGCTTGCATTCACTTTAGAGAACCAGTCCGTTCCACGTGGCCAGATGGAAGAACAGATTACTCGCACTTTGGAAGAGACGGGTCTTACTGCATTTCGTCATCGCGTGATTCAAACGTTATCCGGCGGTGAAAAGCAACGTGTAGCAACGGCTTGTGCACTCATTATGAAGCCGAAGATTGTTTTGCTCGATGAACCCCTTGCTCATCTGGATCCGATGACTGCACGAGAATACGTACAGTGGTTTTCGGCGCTCCAGCAGCGTCATGAATGGACGGTCCTTGTCATTGACCACCAAGCAGAACTTTGGCGCGATTTTTTTGACCACGTGATAGAACTCGGAGAACACGTCCCGATTTCTGAAACCAAACGAACAACTCCCTCTAGTTCAAAACCCGTTGGATCCGGCTTATTCAAAGCAAGAGTCAATGTTCCCGGAATTTTGAATACTGCGGAATTGCAACTAGAATCAGGGACAATCACCGTGCTGGCTGGCCCAAACGGTGCTGGCAAATCTACACTGCTTAAAGCTGTAGCAGGTCTCATCCCTTCCGCAGAACGCGAGGTGTATACCCAGTCAATTGGTTACGTCCCCCAGTCGCCCGAGTTTTTGTTTATGACCTCTTCTGTTAGACAAGAAGTGGCACTCGGCGGAGGAATACGTACAGAAACGTATATTGATAAACTTCTACTTGGTGCAGTCGCAGCATCCAACCCATTTGCCGTGAGTCAGGGTCAGAAACGTCGAACGGCTCTTGCTGCAATGTTAAATGATGCGCGTTCCGTGTTGCTACTTGATGAACCGACAGCAGGTCAAGACGCTTATGCACTAGAGGAGTTAGAAGATGCGCTCTTTCAAGTAGTGACAGATGGAGCTGCCCTGTTAGTAGTGACCCACGACATGAACTTTGCCTCTCGCATTGCAGACGCGTTACTCCTTATACGAGATGGTGACATGAGTGGACCATTCGTCCCAAGAAGTGTCTTCTCCAATCCGGCACTTCTTGAAAAATACCGTTTAGTGGCATCAGAAGGAGGTAGTATAGATGTCAACATGGCTGCACCGGTTGAATCCTTCTATTAAAATGCTTGTGACGTTTGTATTCATCTTTGCGCTCGCGTTCTATTTTGATCCTTGGACTCCTCTTTTGATGTTCGGTGCGGTGCTAGTCGTACAGGTCCTGTTTTCTCGAATTGATTGGAAGCGCTGGCTAATGCTTATGCTACCGTTCGCTCTTGGTGCCGTTGGATATTTTTGGACGACGTATGTGTTTGGTACGGCTGAAGACCGTTTGGATACCGCCTTATCTCTTAGTTTTCGAGTCTTTGCTTTCTCGTCTTTATCGTTGTTGTTTGTGTTGACGACATCTCCGATGACATTCATCATGAGTTTGATGCAGCAGTTAAAGTTATCACCTAAACTTGCCTACAGTTTACTTGTCGGCTATCAGTTCTTGCCTGTGCTTAAAGAAGAGTTCATTCAGATTCGACAAGTTCAGCAGCTTCGTCGTCCTCAACACAATCAGACGACTTGGAGTCGTCTAAGGTCGTTGCCAACAGTGGCGATCCCCCTTCTCGCAGGTGCTGTGCGCAAGGCAGAGAAAACGGCGTTCGCGATGGAAGCTCGTGGGTTCACAGGGAGCCGGGAACGTACGTATTTTCATGAGGTCACATGGCATCGATTTGATTTCTATTTCGCTGCCCTTTTAACGCTAATCTTTTCGCTATGTCTCGTTGTGGGCGCTTTTCTTTGATTCCGCGTTCCAGGTTGCTACAATGCAACTAGGAAAGGTCGGATACATATGAATCTACAAAAGAAATGGGTCATGGTCGTCATTGCGATCTTTTGTGCCCTTTTATGGGGGAGCGCGTTCCCTGCCCTAAAACTGTCTTACAGCGAGCTTGGCATTCCCAGCACGGGAATCGCTGAACAAATGTGGCTTGCGGGACTTCGCTTTCTCTTCGCAGGACTTGTTGTCCTGATAGGTCTGCTCCTCATCAAGCGGAGCGCGTTACAACTCACTCGTCGCCAGTATGGGATCTTATTGATTTTCGGAATCGTTCAAACGACGCTCCAGTATTTGTTCTTTTATGTTGGAGTATCGAACACGTCTGGTGTGCAGTCCTCCATTATCATCTCAAGCAATACGTTTTTCACGATTCTGCTTGCTCACTTTATCTATGCCAATGACCGACTCGGTTGGCAAAAGTGGGTAGGCCTTGCAGCAGGATTTACCGGAATCTTCTTCGCGAACTGGGGGCAGTCCTTTGACGGCAGCTTTCAATTCTTAGGCGAAGGGTTCTTGTTGCTGTCTGCCCTCACGAGTGCTATCGGAACCATTATGGCGAAAGAGATGGGAAAAGGGATTCATCCGTTCACCTTGTCCGGCTGGCAATTGACGTTAGGTGCGATTTTACTCTTAATCACCTCCTTCCCTTTTGCAGATACAGGTTCGCTAACCTGGACACCACTTGCAATTGGTTTACTTATATACATGGTAGCTCTATCTGCAATCGCTTTTGCTCTGTGGTTTGCGATTCTTCAGTATCATAAAGCGAGCCATGTCGGCATTTACAAGTTTTTCGTACCTGTCAGTGGCGTGGGATTGTCTGTCCTGCTTTTACCAGGAGAACCGTTTACATGGCCCATCCTAGTGGCCCTCGTTTTTGTCGCCTTTGGAATCTATAGTGTGAACCGTTCGTAAATCGACCGCCTACTTTGGGCGGTTCTTTTTTGAGATTTTTTCAAATCTCGTCAACTTTTTTAGATGCAACGAGGTACTATAGGTGTAACAACAAGGAGGGCTTGTATGGACCGGTCACAATTCCAACAACTGTATACAGACTTTGCCCCCGATTTGTATCGCATGGCGCTTGCCATCACGGGACGCCGTGAATTAGCAAAGGATGCGCTTCAAGAGACATTTCTTCGCGTCTATCGATTTTCAGATCAGTGGGATTCGTCACGCCCGATTCGGCCATGGTTGTATCGCATCTTAATTAATGAATGTCACCGATTACTCAAAAAAGAGAAGGCTCAAGTTCCTATGGAAACGCATCATTTGGAGACGCTCGTTCCTTCTGGAGAAATACGAGTCGACATTTTAGATGCCGTGGCCACTTTGCCTGAGGAATATCGTGTTCCCCTCCTTCTGAAATATATGGAGAACTGGAAAGAACGCGAAATTGCGGAGGCGCTGTCTTTGAACCTCAATACTTTAAAATCGAGACTCACTAAGGCGCGGGCCTTGATGCGCGAAGCATACGGGGAGGGATGACTTATGGAAAAGTGGGAACAGGAATTGAAACAGTTTAAAACCGAACATCAGCAAGACTTAGACGAAGTCTGGCGCTCTCTGGATCAAGAAATCGTAAAGGAACAACGCCGAAAAAGGAGGAAGCAAGTCATGAAACGATTTACTCTTGCAGGGGCTGCTCTGATTGCACTGTTGATAGGAGCTACCCTATTTTTAACGATGAATGGGAATGACACAGAGCAAGCGGTAGAAACACCTGAAGTGACAACCCCAGAACCGTCACCTACTCCCCCTTCCTCAAATGCTTCTGAAGAGGAAGAACTGACTGAGGGAGAACCCGGGTATACTGAACAAGAACTCACTAAACTAAATGACTCTTATCCGGAAGAACAAGAAGTACCTCTGGAAATCGAGGGGATGACAGAGCAAATTCAGATGGTACGAGTGGTTCCTGGAAACTTTGGCTACGTGTTTTATGCAGATGACGAACGTTACGAAATCGCATTTGATGAAACGACGACTTCCGTTAAGGCTCGGGATCAAATCGGTGGTGACTATCCTGAGGTTGGTTTTCAAGTAGAAATGATTCCTGATAAGAAGCCAACAGAAGTGGCTTCAGAGCAAGCGGCTCAACTTGAACAACGATTTCCTGGAGCAACGATTGAAGCAGAGCCCGTGACGGAACCAGTAGTCGGCTATAAACTGCACGTTCGAGAAGGAGACGCCCCGTCGAGTGAAGTAAGAACCGTCTACATTTTGGATAAACAACATGAAGAATCGACAATTGTCATTACACAAACTGTATTTCTAGAAGCACAAGAAGGGCATGGTGCGCGATTCCATTCTATGCTGAAGACATTTACTGTACTAGACTAGGTGTGAGCACGGGAGAATCGGGAATAAAAGGACTAAGGAAGGGAGAGGTTTAGTAATGCGCAAATCGATGCTTTATGCACTCGTATTGACAGCTCTCATGATTGTTCTGATTTTTTTCTTATCCTCTGACTACCTCCCGAATAAACCAGGTGAGTTGGTTGATGAACAAGAAATAGATGAATCCAAACCTGCTGATGAGCAAGAAGTGGTGACCACTCCTGATGTCACGGAGCATCCTGAAACTAAGAAGCTTGCCATTGAAATCGATGGTTCTGAAGAAATGGTAGAACTTAAGAGATATTCAGATGAAACGAATACATTTGTTATTTATATAGACGAGGTACACTTTACTTATGAAGAAGGCTTGAGCCAAACAATCACCTCCAAAGAAAGTCGACTCGCTACGCTAACGATCGAAGGCATTCCGGATCAAACTCCCGAAGAAGTCGCTCGGACTCGCGCAGAGCAGTACCGTGAGGACTTTTCTGTGAACGGACCTAGCTCCATTTCAGACCCTGTAGATGGTCTCCATTTGAAAGGAACTTCTGATGGCGAGATTTTGAATGTCTATATTTCTATCAATCCCGCTCAAGATACGGTATTTGTAGTCACAGCTCGCTATCCAAAAGCGATGGAAAGCACAATTGGCGCTCGCATCGAAGCAATGGCAACAACGTTTGAGATGGAAGACACGCGAGATGTTCAATAAGTGAAAGGCCCCTCGTCCAGTAATGGAACTGTGAGGGGCCTTTTTTTACAGGTCGTCGAACCCGTTATCGACAACATTCACTTTTACGTACTGACGGGATTTCTGCTCAAAGAAATCCGTTTTCCCTTGGTCAACTTCTTCATACGCTTTGATCCATCGAATCGGATTTTGACGAACCGCTGGATACGGCTTGTCCGCACCCAATTGATTGCATCGCACATTTGCCATAAAGCGAATGTACTCTTCGACATCGTCTACTTCTAAACCATCAATCTTCGTACCAATGACTTCATAGGCCCAGTCAATCTCGAGCTCTGCTGCTTCTCGGAACGTTGCTGTCACTTTCGCACGTTGTTCCGGAGTGTCTAGATGTGGATGTTCTTCGAGTAGCGTTTGATAGATCTTTACGAACAAGTCGACGTGCAGCTGCTCGTCTCGGTTGATGTAGTTGATCATCGTACTGGTCGCAACCATCTTCTGATGACGCGCCAGGTGGTAGAAATAAGCGAATCCGGAGTAGAAGAACAGTCCTTCTAAAATGACGTCGTAAATGACTGCATCGAGTAATCCTTCCACTGTCGGCTGTTCTGCAAACGACTGATAACCGGACACGACGAAACGATTTCGGGCTTTCAAACTCTCTTCCGTTCTCCAGTAATCAAACACACGCTTCTGCTCAGACTCGCTGACGAGACTCGACAGCACATACGAATACGAATGGTTGTGAATGACCTCTTGCTGTGCGAGGATGATCATCAACGCAGACAAACTAGAGTCCGTCAGATAATCCGCAACCTTCCCTGCAAAATCGGTCTGAACGCTGTCGAGTAGGGCAAGTAATCCAATGATTTTCAGAAAGGATTCTCTTTCGTCTTTCGACAGCTCCGGGAACTGCCGAATATCTTGACTCATATTGATTTCAAACGGCGTCCAAAAGTTCCCCAGCATCTTCTTATACTTCGGATACGCCCAGCGGAACCGGACGTCGTCCCAGTTTAAGATGTTCGAGGACTCGCCGTTGACGATTCCTGTTGAGCGGTTGGGTGCCTGTTCATCTAGTAATACACGGTGTTTCAATTTCATTGCAGGTTCCTCCTCAGCTTGAGCACGAATCACAGTCGATGAGTTCTATCGAAGTGGACCGTACATAATACGTAGATTTCATTTTTTGCTTCCAGGCATCTAAGTGAAGCGCTAGGAGCTCTTTCGCTTGAATCGTGTTTTGCACGTAGAAGTTTAGAGATACACTCTGGTCGATATGCTTTTGTCGTGCCGCATTTTGACGAAGCGTCCAGTGTTGATCGATGTAGTACGCCGACTTGTAATACCACGTCGTGTCTTCGTTCAGTTCTGGTGCGGTGACAGGAATCTTATAATCTTTCTTCTCTTCGGAATAGCGTTTCTGGAAGATCGGATCGATGCTCGCTGTCGTTCCTGCGATGATTGCAGTCGATGAGTTCGGCGCCACAGCCATCAAGTAGCCGTTGCGAATACCTGATTCTGCTACTTGCTGCTTCAGCTGTCTCCAGCGAGTTCCTGAATAGCCACGCTTTGTAAAGTAGCTACCTGTATGCCAATCAGACCCTTCGAATAACGGATAGCTACCACGTTCAGCAGCAAGATCTGCTGATGCTTTAATCGTCAGATAGGCAATGTCTTCATACAATTCGTCTGCAAGCTCTACAGCTTCTTTTGACTCCCAACGGATACCTTTCTTTGCAAGCAAGTGATGCCAGCCGAATGTACCAAGACCGATGCCGCGGTAGCGCAAGTTGGTGCGTTTCGCTTGAGGAATCGGTAAGTCATTTAGCTCGATGACATTATCAAGCATACGCACTTGTACCGGAATCAACCTTTCGAGGACATTGTCTTCGACAGCTCTCGCTAAATGAATTGAGGACAAGTTACAAACGACAAAGTCTCCTGGTTTGCGTTTCGTCACGATAACGTCGTCTTCTATCGTTGTGGATTCGAACGTCGTGGCGGACATATTCTGCATAATTTCTGTACACAGATTGCTTGAATAGATCATACCTTCATGGGAGTTCGGGTTTTGACGATTCACTTCATCACGGTAGAAATGGAACGGTACTCCGGTCTCGAGTTGACTCTTCATAATGCGTTTCATGATGTCTATGGCCGGAATCACTTCTTTTGAGAGTTCAGGATGATCGACGCACGCTTGATACTGTGTTCGAAACGTCCCTCGCCCTTCCTGCTCGTCGTACGAGTCTTCTAAAGCAAATCCCATCACAGTGCGAACTTCATGTGGATCAAATAGATACCAGTCTTCTCGAGCTTCCACTTTTTCCATGAACAGATCCGGAAGGCAAATGCCTGTGAAGATATCGTGCGCGCGAAGTCGCTCATCCCCATTGTTTAGACGTAAATCAAGGAATGCCAAGATGTCTTTGTGCCACGCATCTAAGTAAACCGCAATGGCCCCTTGACGCTGACCAAGTTGATCAACGCTGACAGCCGTGTTGTTGAGTTGCTTGATCCACGGGACGACTCCACTCGACGCATTTTTAAATCCGCGAATACTCGAACCACGACTGCGGACCTTCCCCATGTAGACACCTATACCTCCACCATACTTAGACAGAGTCGCGACGTCGGTGTTGCTGTCATAGATGCCTTGCAGGCTATCATCTACTGTATCGATAAAACAGCTGGAGAGTTGTCCGTTCGGCTTGCCCGCGTTTGCGAGTGTTGGTGTAGCAACAGTCATATAGAGATTGCTTAGTGCCCAGTATGCCTCTTTCACTTTAGGCAGACGGTCGGCTTTCTCATGACGATGTAGTGTCATCGCAATCATCAACCAGCGCTCTTGTGGCAGTTCCACGATATCCCGGTTAAAGTCACGTGTCACGTAGCGATCCACGAGCGTCTTTAAGCCGATGTACGTGAACAGTTCGTTACGTGAGCGGTCCAGCCACTGGCTCATCTCAGTCAGTTCTTGCTGGCTATAGCTTGTGATAACCTCTGCTTGATACAAACCCTTCGCTGCGAGACGGTTGGCTTCACGGGCGAAAGCTTTGTGCACGTCCTCTACAGCTACTCCTCGTTTTGCAGCTACTTGGTGATAGAGTTGTTCTTCATAAAGCGTTGCAGCCACAAACGTGTAGTACGGATGGGTCTCATCGAGAAGGTTCAGTGCTTCTAAAATCATCGCTTGTTGCCAGGCGTCCTCCGCGCCTTCTGGGTGACGGATCTTCCAACGCTTTGAAACGCGCCAGAATTCGTCTAGTTGCGCAGCCGTAAATTGCTGCTTCAGTCGTTCTTCACTACGAAAGAGTGTATGAGTCGTCATCGGGATTCCTCCTTTTTGACACAAAAAAGCGACGGCCCCCTTTTTTCGGGAACCGCCGCTTGTAAACGACGAAAAAACGCGCATGCCGATCCGGCCTCTCGCGTTCCCTTCTCAATCCCCGAAGAAGGTGAAGCTCGTGCGAGAACAGGCAGGTCTACTGGCTCGTGCATCTTCCTTCTGCCTTGCCTTCCCACGTTCTCACGCAGTGGCTTGTGTTGGCAGTCGTCCGCACTTACAGTTGCGGGGACAGCTCCAGCTTCTCACTGGATTCCCTATTAAACCATAGATATGGTACCTGTAACTCGCTAAATCACTAAATGTTGTGTACTTGTGTTTTATTAAACCATAAGTTTTGTGAGAAAGGAAGTCTTGACATTTGGGAAATTAGTTCAGTTTCACAAAGATATTGACACTATTCCGTACGACTTGATGTTTTGCTACAATTACAGGAGTTGGAAAAAGGAGATGATCAGATGACAATTCGAAGATATGGAAATCGTAGTGATTGGAAGCGAATATTAACACGAAACTATCGAGAAATGAACATGCAAAATAGAGAGTTTGAAGGCGTCATAAGCTTCCTTGAGATGCATGAGGTAACACATCCTTTAGATGTGAACTATCCACATCAAAATATTCGAATTGCTGACAATGGGTATTCATGGCTGCAGCATTTCCCACTCGATAAAAATCACGCTGTAACCACCATGTTCGATGAGTCAGGGCATGTTATTCAGACCTATATAGATATCTGCTTACAAAATGGAGTCGATGAAAACGGTCCCTGGTGGGATGATCTTTATTTAGATGTTATCGTTTTTCCTACTGGAGAAGTACTGCTACAGGACGAGGATGAATTAGAAGAAGCCTTGGCGAATGGAACAATTTCAGAGAATGACTATCGACTAGCCTGGAAAGAAGTAAGCCTTATTCGCGAGGCATTGGCTGAAAATACATTTTCTTTACTTCGCCTGGCACAGCAACATCGCCAGCTCCTCTTATCCATCTCAAAGGATTAAGGCCTAAACCGATTCAGGTAAAAATCATGCTAAGTACGCCCACGATAAATTGTAGTACAAAAAGAAAAATTCCTAACTTTAGCCTGTTCACTAAATAGTTTGTTTCTTCTTCAGATATTCGTTCTTTAGTTAGTAATTTATAGTTCCTAAATATCCAGAACCATATTAATAGAAATATAGCGATATAGATCCCCTTAAAAATCATAGTTCACCCCTTTCCGGCAGAAATCAAACTTTACCCACTTTTGACTGTAAATCATTCACTAACATTTGAAATGTCAGTTCCAGAATATCATGTTAATTTCTTCATAGAGATTCTTTAGAATAAATTTAACGCCCGAACTCGATCTTTTAGCGACCTACTCACTCCCTTTAACGCCCCCGGCCTTTCCTTTAACGCCCGACCCCTCTCGTATAACGACCCTAGTGATTTTATGGAAACCAAATACTCCACACACCCAAACAAAAAACCCGCTCCCCAAAAGGGAGCGGGCCAACTAGTTCTTATAAAAATACGATGAATGCTAGAACCGCTGCAAGAACCATACGATAAATCGCAAACGGTGTAAGCTTGACGCGCGCGATGAGTTTCAAGAAGAACTTGATAGAAATCAAAGCGAACACGAAAGCACTAACAAAACCTACTACATAAAAGCCTAAATGGCTCATATTAATCTCTTCAAAGTTCGAAATCAACGATACGGCACTCGCACCAAACATGATCGGCACTGCCATGATAAACGTAAAGTCAGCAGCCGTCTTATGATCAAGTCCTAATAATACCCCACCGGAAATCGTCGCACCCGAGCGAGAGAATCCAGGCCATAATGACAGACATTGGATCAAGCCGACTTTTAACGCTTTGCCATACGTCATGTCATCAAGCGTTGTGATGCTTGGGTTTTTCGGTCCAAACTTGTCCGCGACAATCATGAAAATCGCTCCGACGAACAAACTGACAATAACCCATTCAATAGTGAACAAATACGAATCAATTACATCTTCAAACAACAACCCTAAAACTCCTGCTGGTAAAATACCGATCAATACATGCCCCACATTGAAACGGTGACCCGGAGCTTGTCCCTCCATCTTATGTAACCCTACTAAACTCAGTAGACGTTTCCAAAAAATGAAGACGACCGCTAAAATCGAGCCAAGTTGAATCACGACCTTAAACGTGTTCGCTGACCCTTGCCCTAAAAAGTCTTTCGTCTGCAGCCATAAATCATCCACGATGATCATGTGTCCAGTGGAGGAGACCGGTGCAAACTCCGTCATCCCCTCTACAAATCCAAGTAACAGTGCTTTTAACAATTCAATAATTTCCATGAGATCTCCTTATGCATGTTTCTTTTTCTTATTAAAAAACCAGATGAGCCATCCGATAGCCACAACAACCAAGATGACATAAATAATATTTGAGTAGATGTCGAAGTATCCGACTAAGGAGTGCCAGTTCTCACCTAATGCTGCTCCTGCACTAACCAAAATCGTATTCCAGATAACCGTACCAAGAGTCGTAAACAACAAGAACGTACTAAAGCGCATGTTGGACATCCCCGCTGGAATCGAAATCAAGCTTCGTACTAGAGGCACTAAACGCCCTAAAAATACAGCCCAAGGTCCAATCCGGTCAAACCAAGCATCTGCACGGTGGATATCATGTTTCGTAACACGTAACCAACGTCCATGCTTTTCAACAATCTTCTCTAGACGCTCTACATCCAACTGCAGACCGATAAAATATAAAATCACAGCTCCCACTACAGAACCCAGAGTCGCCACTGCAATCACACCAGGAATCGTCATTGATGTAGTTGTCGTCATGAATCCACCAAGCGTCAAAATAATCTCTGACGGAATCGGAGGAAAGACGTTTTCAATCATAATTAGTAAAAAGACGCCCCAGTAACCAAAGTCACTTAGCCAGTCTGTTATCCATTGTTCCATAATAAGCCGCCTTTACAATAAGTTCGATACGGAAACGTTCCCGAATCGGCTCTATTTGAAACGTCTACTAGATGAAAAAGTTCCATTCATTAGTATAGCAGATAGCAAGTTGTAGTGCCTCTACATCTTAAGACCGATTCGAAAATCGGCACTACGCCCGTTTGGGGATACCAAGAACCCATCTATACTCAAGGTATACAAACAAGGAGGGAAACATGATGAAAAAATTTCTGTACATTGTACTCGGCATTACCGGCGCTATCGTCGTCCTTGCCAACTTGGGCTCGCTGATCGGGCTCGCCTTTTCCGCACTGCTCGTTATTGGAGGACTGCACTACTTCCTTCAAAGTCATTCCACGCTTGGTAAGGTCTTTTGGGCAACTGTTGGAATCGTCGGCTTACTAACGGCTGTTTCAAACATCCCAGCCTTTCTAGGACTCGCTGCTATCGCTTTGATATGGTATGCGATCCGTAAATGGAATGGTGAACCGGTCGCGATGAAAACGAAATCGAACGACCCTTTCGAAAACTTTGAACGTGAATGGAAACAGATTACACGAAACTAAGGAGGAACCACCCATGACAAACGTATTTCAACGATTAGCGGAAACATTCGAACACGACGTCCGCCAACTGTTTAACCGCCAGGAAGTACATGCATCCACTTCAAAAACAGCTGCAAATCCCATTCAAGCTTTAAACACCTACATCAGAGACGCAGAAAAACGCACCGAGCAGACGAAACGCTGGGTAGAACGTCAAGCTCAGTTGAAAACAAAGCTTGAAGAAGAACAAACGGAGGCGAAGACACTTTTAGTGAAGCGTCAAAGCCAGTATGAACTTGCCTTGTTGACAAATGAACAAGATCTCATCGACTATGCGAGAATGGAAGTCGATACCTACGAAAATCGAATCCATGTCCTTACATCTAGCATCCAACGTGCCACAGAAGAATTGATTCTTCTTGAGCGTAAACATGAAGAGATGAAGCATAAAGTGAAAGATATGAAAGTGCGTCAACTCCAACTGATGAGCACAGAGAATGTAGCGAAAGCGCATCGTGATATGGATCAAGTGATTGAAGAGTCTCTCCATTCTCGACCACTTGCTTCTCAAGAAGACATGGAACGTTATTTCGAGCAGCCCAAAGCACCTGCTCACGAGCCAGAAGTGCCTGCTTCAACTCTCGAGGAACGCTTAGAGCAGCTGTCAAAAAATCAAGAGACAAAAACTGAATCACGTGTAGAATAGAAAGCAGAGGGAGTTCCCTCTGTTTTTTCCAACGATAGGGGGAAATCACATGTCTTCAAACAATCAAACCAATCGCTATTCCTTACTCCTCATTGGATTTATCGCATTATTGGCCGCAGAGACATTGGTGTTCGAAAACGGCTCGATTGTTGTTGTTGTTGTGGGACTAGTCCTGCTTTACATGGGGATGCGCCGCAGCAATCGCGTGTTATTTTGGATTGGCCTTGTACTCCTCTTTATTACGGTCTTTTCTATGGTCACGACCCGACTGATTTTATTCGGTTTAGTACTGTACATCTTATATAAAGTATGGAAGAAAGAACCTATTCCGTCATGGGAGCAGCTCCATTTTTCGGATTCGGCTACAGACTCACAGGTATTGCAGCAACGGATGTTTTCCACACAAATCACGTCTTCTGAGCCTTACGCCTGGAAAGATGTGCATATCCAAAGTGTATTTGGAGACTATGACTTGGATCTGACAAACACCATCTTGCCGAAAGGTACATCGTTCATCTCGATTCGAAAGGTTTTGGGAAAGACGACTATTCTTGTTCCTTATGGGGTAAATGTACGAGTTTACTACTCAACTATTGTAGGAGAGGCTTGTCTGTTCGAAGAACCGGTGAAGCGGTTGTGGAATCAGAGCTATCATATCGAAAACCGCACGCAACTAGACACGGACACTCCAGAACTCATCATAACTGTGGCAAGCTGGCTGGGTGATTTGGAGGTGCTTCGTAAATGAGGCAGTTCACTGTATTGTTTTTAGTCTTCGCCGTTATCTGGCACGCATTGGTTTTCACATTGCTCACTTTATTATGGGGATGGCCCACGTTTGAGACGTGGTCTCCTCTTTACGAGCAAACATTTGCGGACCTCCCACTCGGTTTCTGGATCAGTTTTGTGATTTTTGGAATCAGTTTACTGTATTTTTTACTAGCCAAGCGCTCAGTAAGTGAACTGGATCGGACGGTTCAATCTGCGCTCACTTCTTTATATGAAGGCGATGGATTACCGAAACGTTTGAATGGTCGTGTCAGCAAACGACTGGTGACCGGTTTTGAAAGAACCGCTCAATTACTGGATACCCAACGAAAGACGCTAACTCGTATATCTGAAGAGAAAGCGGAATCACAAGCGAAGTTGATTCAAGAACGCGTCGTCGAGGAACGCCAAAGACTCGCACGAGAGCTTCACGATTCAGTATCCCAGCAACTTTTTGGCGCCTCTATGCTCGCATCAAGCATGATGGAGATTGAAGCACAGAATGGTGCCCCGTCTCGCAGTCTTGAACAACTCGAGCGAGCTATCCATCAAGCCCAACTGGAGATGCGGGCACTTCTACTGCACCTTAGACCTGCTGGACTACATGACCGGACTCTCTCAGAAGGTCTGGATGAACTTCTCCAAGAACTGCAGCAAAAAGTGCAACTCAAATTAAAATGGCACCTTGATTCTGTAAAACTATCTAAAGCTTCAGAAGATCACTTGTTCCGCATTGCGCAAGAGACCCTCTCCAACACCCTTCGTCACGCACAGGCAACAGAAATGGAAGTTCGGTTAATGGATCAACCGCAGCTCATCATTTTCCGAGTACAAGACAACGGCGTCGGATTTGATTCGACCAAGTTAAAGCCTGGTGCGTATGGTCTAGGAAACGTCTACGAACGTGCTGTCGAGATGGGTGCGACCGCTAAAGTGGTATCCGTGCCAAATCAAGGTACTTTTGTAGAAGTCCAAGTCCCTAAACGTCAGGAGGAAGTTCGATGATTCGTATACTACTAGCAGATGATCATGAAATGGTGCGTATTGGAGTGGCCGCCTATTTGCAGGCACAGCCGGATATGGACGTCGTCGCAGAAGCATCTGATGGCGAAGAAGCCATTGAACTTGCTCTAGAACATCGTCCCGACGTCATTTTAATGGATATGGTCATGCCAAAGAAGACGGGCGCTGAAGCAACAGCTGCCATTGTCAAAGAGTGGCCGGAAGCACGCATCATGATGGTGACGAGCTTTATCGATGACGATAAAGTGTATGCTGCTTTAGAGGCTGGCGCAGTGAGTTACTTGTTGAAAACGTCCAAAGCTTCTCATATCGCCGAAGCGATTCGCAAGACATTTGATGGACAGGCTGTATTAGAACCGGAAGTGACGACGAAGATGATAGCCCGCATGAGAGCACCTGAACGTGCGTTACATGACGACCTGACGGAGCGTGAGATGGAAATCTTGCTACTAATGGCAAAAGGATTGAGCAATCAAGAGATTGCCGATCATGCCTACATCACTTTAAAAACCGCCAAAACTCATGTGAGCAATATTTTATCTAAGCTCGACGTCCAAGATAGGACGCAAGCCGTGATTTATGCCTATGAACATCAGCTTATTTCTAAAGGTTGAACGTTTACCTTTGACTAAAGAGTGGAAAAGTGACACTAAATAAGCTTTTTAGAGAAGGGAGACGCACGCGATGAAACCAGTAGAATTGACTCCATTAGAGATTGAACATGGCTACGTCAACTTCTTATTCCCTTTCGCTTTTCTTGAAAAGAAACGACAAGAATTGATGAAAGAGCTCGAAAATGAAAACTATACTTTCTTTTGTCTGGATAAAACGGAACTAGAAGATGCATTTTACGGAGAGAGCATAGAAGTGCGACATGCGGAACTGGAACAGTATTTTTTCCCGTTCGTTGAAGATAAGCTATTCCCTTCTAAACCGAATCCCGATGCATTCAGTCGCTTCTCCCGGTCGTTTGAAGAGGTTGGCGAACTGCTCGTGGACGGTAGGTGTACGAACTTCCAAATTCATAGTTTAGATATCACGTTATGCCCTTTCGGGATTGGTCTGATAACCATTCGTTTAGAAGTGAATGAAAAGCATCAATTGCATGAGTTTTTGAACTTCATTCACCATTTCCGAGTAGTCGAAGCCAAACTTGAGGAAGAACGCGGAGGTATCATTCGAGCCAATGAGCGCACGTACACATCCACGAGTGACTACATATTTGAACATATGATCCCTTGCCTACACCCGTTCATTTTACGTGAGCACCGGTTACCAGGATATTTTGGCACACTCCCTTATTTTGAAGATGAACGTATGTATAGTTCTGCCTTCTTATTTGCGACACCGGGTCAAGAATTGACAGATGATCAAATCTACCGGCTTGGTCAATTAGACGGCATTAACCTTAAAGGCGAACCATTCATTTCGAGTACGTCGCCTGATTATGTCGATCGCTATATGAAACGACATACGCATGATCGCTCTGCCCCCTTCACCTACACGGTGACATCCGAATACACGCACTCTACCCTGACTGTCTGTGACCCAGAAGATATGCATGACGAGTTACGCCAGTTCATGAGCACGCACTATTATAATTTGTTACTACATTACTTTTATCGCATCATGCTACTTCGTCTTTCTTTTGAACATAGTAATGTCAGTTGGAAAAAAGATGAGTCCTACGTAGAAGAATTGATTGAAATGATTTCTAAATTCTCGGCTCGTTACTACTTCGGAGAGGTCTCTGTCCGTTCTACAGGAAAAGAACACGCTAAAACCTTCGTCGATATTTTTCATTTGGATGAAACTTTCCGCGAAGTTCGCGATACATTGAACGAATTGTACCGAACGCAGGAAAATCAAGCAGACAAGCGCCAAAACTATCTTCTATTCATGTTGACCACATTCACGGTCGTCTCTGGAATTTACGGGATGAACTTGGTCATCGAAGACTGGAAAGGCTTTACGGACTGGAGTAAAGTGCCGGGCTATTCCTTCTTCGAGTGGATTTCTTTGATTGTCGCGCTGACAGGAATCGGGCTTTCTTTCCTACTGATCCTAGTCACTCTTGGTGGTACCCTACGAAAACGGTACCGTCGTTATAAACGGAGCCAATTCTAAACTTCTCTAGTACCTCTAGAGGAGTTTTTTTAATTATCTCGAATGGTATATAGACAACCTGAAAAGAGGTGTTCGTGATGATTCAGCTCCACTCATTAACTAAAAAGTTTTCAGAGAAACAAGGGTTGTTTGACGTTTCGTTTACTGTTGAACCAGGGACTGTGTTTGGTTTTATTGGTCCAAATGGTGCAGGTAAATCCACAGCCATCCGCCATTTGATGGGCTTGTTGAAACCCGATTCTGGTTCTGCGACTATTGGGAGTTTTGATTGCTGGAACGACTCAGAGCGTGTGAAAGCGTTAGTCGGGTATCTTCCTGGAGAGATTAGCTTCCCTGCTGACTTGACGGGCGAAGATATCTTGACACTGACTCGCCGCATGGATAAGACGTCTCCCGAGCGAGAGAAAGAACTGCGTGCCTTGTTCCCTATCGATACCTCAGTGAAAGTTCGCAAGATGTCAAAGGGAATGAAACAAAAGCTCGCTATTATCCGGTGCTTCATGAAAGACGCCCCTGTCTATTTATTAGATGAGCCTACTAGTGGCTTAGATCCATTGATGCAAGAACGATTTTTGGAGCTCGTGTTGAAAGAGAAAGATGCTGGTAAAGCGATTTTGATGAGTTCACACCACTTCCCTGAAATGGAGAAGACTTGTGACCAAGCAGCTCTCATCCGAAACGGTCGGATCATCATGCAAGACTCCATTGAAGGTTTAATTGCGAACAGTCGAAAACTGTTCCATATCGAATTTGCGTCTGCTGAAGATGCAGTGGCGTTCGCTGGTTCTCTCAACGGTCACGTGATTGGAAATCGCGTCGATGTCTCTGTTTCGACTACTGATGAACTGAATACTCTGCTCCAAAAAGTCAGTCAGTATCGTGTCTCTTCTTTCCGCTCGGCGCCTGCGGACCTGGAGATCGTCTTTATCCATTACTACGCTGAGGAGGGGTCGTTATGATACGCGCTTTACTCAAAGACAATTTAGGGTGGATTCTCGGTTATAGTATCGGAACAAGTCTTTATATTTTGATGATCGCGGCCATTTATCCATCGATTGCTGAGACCGGCCTGATTGATGCCAAGTTAGACTCCCTGCCGCCAGAACTTCTTGAAATCTTTCAGTTTGATCCTGCCACGATGATGGACAGTGTATTGAATATTTTGTCTGGGAACTATTACGGCTTGATCTTCCAGATTGTCGCTTTGTTGTTTGCACTAACGGCTGCCTCTCGTTTGCTTGCTCGTCCCATTGATTCTGGAGAACTGATGTTGTACTTAAGTGCACCGATTTCTCGTAGCACCTACGTATTTAGCGTTGCCGGTATCGGAATCGCTGCATCCGCTCTTGTGGCGTTATTAAATGCTCTGGTGTTGTGGGGAAGCGATATGGTGTGGAACTTAGATCTAAATTATGAAGCGGTTGTAGCATTATGCGTATCAAGCTTCTTCTTATTAACTGCTTTATTTGCAGTGGCCCTCTTCTTCTCAACATTGTTTAATGAATCACGAAAGTCGTACCTTCTCGGTGCAGCGCTATTTGGTATCATGGTGGTTTTGATGATTGTAAGTGGTTTGAGTGTAGACTATGAGTGGCTAAAGAGCTTCTCTCTCTTCACTTTGTTTGATGCAAACGCCATTATTCAAGGAAGTAGTGACTGGGTGCTCCATTGTGTGATTTTAGCTTTAATAGCTGTGGTGTTCTTTATACTTTCATCGTTCACCTTTAAACGACGAAATCTGACACTTTAATGTTTTGAGAATCGAAATACTAGTGGTAAAATGAAGACCGAATCGAAAGGAGAGGTTTTCATGGAATTTGTCACATTAAGTAATGGTACTAAGATTCCCCAAATCGGCTTTGGCGTTTGGCGTGTCGATAACGATACAGAAGCACCATCAGCCGTAGAAGAAGCATTGCGTGCAGGCTACCGTCATATCGATACAGCGGCTGTCTATAAAAATGAAGAAGGCGTTGCAAAAGGAATCGCCGCATCTGGCGTTGCCCGTGAAGAAATCTTCTTGACGAGCAAAATCTGGAATGACGATATCCGCGAGCGTCGCACGAAAGAAGCATTTGCTGAATCTCTTGAGCGCCTGCAGACAGACTATATGGACCTTTGCTTATTGCACTGGCCAGTAGACGGTATTGTAGAAGCATGGGCTGCGCTTGTTGACCTCTATCAAGAAGGCAAAATCAAGTCGATTGGTGTTTCCAACTTCAAGCAACATCACTTGGATCAGTTAGAAGAAGCTGGTCTAATGAAACCAATGGTGAATCAAATTGAATTGCATCCACAAAACCCACAACGTGCGTTTGTGACATCTCTACAAGAGGCTGGCATTCACGTAGAAGCGTGGAGTCCTTTGATGCAAGGGAAGTTCTTAGAGTTCCCACTATTTGAAGAGCTTGCAGAAAAGCATGGCAAAGCCCCTTCTCAAGTGGTCCTTCGCTGGCACTTACAGCACGGTCACATCGCTTTACCAAAATCTGTGACACCTGCTCGTATCCACGAAAACTTAGCTGTATTTGACTTCGAGCTTTCTGCAGACGACATGGCAGCAATTGATGCCATCGCAACAGATGTTCGTCTAGGTCCAGATCCGGACGAAATTGATTTTTAATAGTTGTATAGAAATGAACCCCGAATCTTAAATGGATTCGGGGTTTTTTGATTTTGGATTTCTTAATTAACGACCGGTAGGCTGAGTTTAGCGACTGAAGCTGGTGATTTAACGACCTTGAGGCGACGTTTAGTGCCCTGCGATCTTCCATTTAATGCCCCAAATGATTTTATGGGAACTAATCGCTCGTTCTTAGTCGTTCCATCTCACTAGCGACTTGATGAGCTCCAGTATCGGGTTCTTTCTTCAATTGGTCAATGATAGTAGCATAATCATGATCTTTCCAATTTTGACTCATCTTATAAGCAGCTTGTACTTCCGTAGTCTCTACTACAAAGCCTACAATTCCTTTGATCTCTCGCTCAAGAAGTTCTGGTGTTACCGTCTCCCAAAGAACAGGATGTTCCCTATGCTGTTCATAGGTAAACATCAACTGTTTCAAGTCGTCTCGTAGTTCCTCATCGGTCTGTTTTCGAATCGGACCGTAAACATGAACGGCTTGATAGTTCCACGTCGGCACCTGCTCTTCTTCATACCAAGAAGATGATATGTAGGAATGAGGTCCCTGAAAGATCACAAGTGCTTCCTTCGTTTCTTCCCATGTTTTCCATTGCGAATTGCCATATGCAACGTGTCCACTGATTAGCAGGTCCTCACCATCCCTTCGAACAATCACGGGTATATGGGTGGCCAAAGGACGTCCCTCTCTTGTAGTTACAAGTGTCGCAAAGCTATGCGTTTTCAAGAATGACCAAATTTCCTCCGAGTCTTTTATATGGAATCGTTTAGGAATATACATCAGCGCACCTCTTCTTTCACCACTTTTACGAGTATGTAATCAATCTGTTCGTCATCGCCCATAAAGAAAGAATGCTGACCTATCTGTTCAAATCCTATCTTCTTGTAAAAAGCTAGAGCATTGTTATTGTTTTCCCAGACACCAAGCCAAATTTTTGATTTCCCTAGTTCCTTCGCTCTCTCCAGCGCTTTATCATAAAGTAGTTTACCTAACCCAAGTTTCTGAAACTCTTGCAAAACATAGATCCGTTCGATTTCTAGATGATCAGCGTCCATAGGCTCTGTCTGTGCAGCCAACTGGTTGATTTTTAAATAAGCGGCGACTACTCCATCTGTTTCTACTACATAAAATTCAGAATGCGGATTCTCCAATTCCTGACGAATCTTGGCATCAGCAAATGCCTTCTCTAGATAGTCGTTCATATTCTCTTCTGTGTTGTAGGCTACGAACGTCTCAAAATACGTTTGGCGACCTATCTGTTGAATAGCGGTTGCATCTTCTATTGTGCATTGTCTTATAGTGAATGGCATCTTCAATCAATCCTTCTTAATAGATTCGTTTGTTTCCTTTTTTCACAGTTTCCCAGTCTTTTTCGATATTCCCTCTAACTTTAACCAACATTTTTTCTAATAGCTTTGCTTCATCCGCATTCAGGCCGTTCAATGCCACTTCCTCTGAATACTTATGCTCTTTAAGAATATTAGGGTATATTTCTAAACCTTTTGCGGTCGGGTATAAATATTTATTTTTACGGTTCGACTTTCCCACTCGTTTTTCTATCAGACCATTAAGCTCTAATTTCTGTATAGCTCTAGCTGCGGTAGTACGATCAACTTTGATTTGTTCCGCTACTTTCTCTTGAATTATGCCAGGCTGCTCGCAAATTCGGACTAAGTATAAGTAATGGCCTTTTGCTAAATCAAACTCTTTAAACTCAATGTTACTGATGGAATCAAGAGCTCTAGCAATCATTCCAATCTCTCTAAGAATCTCCGTCATTTACTCACCTCTGATCTATCATTTGTTATAGTTAATCTAAACTATTATTGTTGTAAATGCAACAAAAATAGTTGAAAAAAATCCCCCTTCTCGAAAAGAGAAAGAGGATTTGGTTTAATAATCACCTAAAATTTCACGCTGCGTGCGTTTCGGAAGTTTTTCCAACACCTGCTCATACGAATGGCGAATCAACTTTGCAGTCAACTCATCCGGTAACTCTGCATCTCGGTAAATCGAGTTCCAATGCGTCTTGTTCATATAGTAGCCAGGAACAATCGCATCATACTCAGTACGAAGTTCTTCAGCATATGAAGGTTCTGCTTTTAACGTTAAGATAGCTGTTCCCTCTTTGTCGCCACCAAGCATTGCATACATCTTGTCACCTATCATGTAGCGATCAGCAGCCCACTCTTCTTTGTAATCATGAGTAGTCCCAGGTAAAGCCAGAAAGAACGCATGGAGAGCTTCGTTATCGTTCAGCATCTGCTCACGCCTCGCTCTCTAGATCTTCCAAATCTTCGAGCAGTGTTTCTGCTTCTACTAAAATCTCGTCTTTTGCTGTGGAGAACACAGAAATTTGGATTTCGTCTTTTTCAAGACCCGGTAGCCAAGCTTCCATAAACTCATCCAAAGCGATTGGTTTAGGTGTGAACCCAGGCCATTCTTTAGCGGCTTGGTGCTTTGCAAACTCTTCTGAAGGCCAGAAGAAGATGCGTTGTGCGCCTTTCGCGTCTTCTGCTGTTGCCCAGCCCTCTTGGAACAGTCCCCATACTTGTTTGCTCTCTGCTACTGTGTGCAAAAAGACTTCATACCGCGTATCTGCCGGCAGACGTGTCAGTTCATGCAATTCTTTTTTCATCCGAACCGCCTCCTTTTCTCTCATCGTACCACAATCCGAGAGACGCGTCAGACGGTTCCTTTAGGAATTCGAATCGTCACCTTGAACAAGTCTCCATCGAGATCCAGTTCAAATTGTCCTCCGTGTAAAGAAACAATGGATTGCGCTATCGCAAGCCCAAGTCCAGAACCTTCTGTGTGACGAGATTGATCGCCACGTTTAAAGCGCTCTGTAAGTTCTGCAGTATCGTCCCCGAGTTCATACTGCGAGACGTTCTTGAATGTTAAGATAGCTTCTCCAAACGATTCTTGCAACGCTAGATAGACTCGAGTTCCCGGCATGGAATACTTACTGATGTTTAGAAGTAAATTGTCCATCACTCGCCACATCTTTTGTCCATCAACCTGTGCCATTATCGGTTGTGATGCAATAGAAACACGTAAGTCCAAATTCTGCTTATCAAGTGCTTCTTGCTGTTCAGCTATAGACTGTTGGAGTAATGATGCTAAGTCGACTTGCGCTTTTTGAAGCTCAATGTTGCCAGAGGCCATCTTCGAAACATCGAACAAGTCTTCAATCAAAGTTTTCAAACGAGCTGACTTCCGTTCTAAGACATCGACATATTGAGCGCGTTCTTCGACTGTCAGATTTGGATTTTTCAATAGATCTGTATACGTAATAATCGATGTTAAAGGCGTCCGTAAATCATGACTCACATTTGTTATCAATTCCGACTTCAATCGTTCACTCTTCACTTGCGAAGAATGCGAGTAAATCAGCTGCTGACGAATTTCATTTAGCTTTCGCGCATGTGCAGCCAAGCGAGACCGACCTTTTTCCTGAAACGGCTCACTTACGAACCCTTCTGCCACTAATTCCGTACGTGCCATCGTACGATTCAGATAGGCAATACGACTAAACACAAAGTACAACGCTGGAATTCCGATGAATAGAGTAGCGGGAATCCAGATGAAGACCAATCCACCGATCACTCCAGATAAGGCAGTACCTAACCCCCAGAAAAACACGACAATTAAAACAAAAATCATTTGCACGGCTAGGCTTCGGTTTAAGAATAAACCTTTCATATTCTGTACTAAACGATTCAAAATCGAGTTTTTGTAAGTAAAGTCGTCCATCGTAAGTACTAGACTTATAAAACTTTGCAAAATGATTGCATTGATGGCGATGAGAACTAAGAACAAAAAGAATGTGAAGTCATCAAAGCCGTAATAAGTATTAAGCCCTCTAGACACTTGCCACAACATAACATAACTAAAGAAACCTAAAAACCCTACCATAGCTGCCCGTAATTCATGAGGTAGTTTTGCAAACTCGTCCATGAATGTACTTGCTAATAACTCGTGTTTCCATTTTTTCCAAAGAACCACACTCGCAAAGGCTGCAATGATTCCGAAAATCGTCAGCACCCAGAAGATGATTTTGCGTTGTTTAAAATCTTCAAGCTGGGAAGAGACATACGATTCCGGAAGAAATACGGTGCCACTATAATTGACAGGGATTGAACCTAACTCTGCTGATATAGGATCGCTGTCTTGTGTATAATAATCGATACGATCGGCATAGAGCCCTTCCGCTCCTCCTCCATAAGTTAATTGAAGGACGTTGGAAGAAAATCCTTCCATATCAAATGTTTTATTACTTCCGGTATTCGTTAGAGAATAGCCGATACCTGGATAGTTTGCTGAATAGATTTTCCGCTCTCTTGCAAGCCCTTGCAGATAATTGTCGACTTTCGTTTCCCACTCCGCCCTGAGCTTGGCTTCCACGTAGGAGTCCTCTTTAAAGTTTCTGCGAATATCCGCAATCTTCTCATCTCGCTCTTTAGCGAGTTCTTCACTCAGTTCCTCTCCACGCTCTGTCTCATACTGACTGTTAATATTCTCGATTTGCGTACTTAAATTGCCGTAACGAAAGCGGTATTCTTCTATGTCTGCATTCGTTACCGTATACGATTCCAGGAGCTCTTCTTTCGTTAAAGGTTCTGTGACTAGGGCCGGTAACCGCGTCACAATTTCGGATTCGAAGGTGTGATAAAATTCATCTGTCTCTTGAAACTCTTTCAATAGCTCTCTTCCTTGTCCAGCCCAACTAATAATAGTGGCCAGAATGAGAGTCAGTAACAAGGCAAGAGTCAGCCATTTTCCTAAATGTCGTTCTTTCTTCATCCTAATCCTCCTCGATCTACAAACCGCTTCAGCTGTGCGAGCCACTCCGATGATTCTGCTGCCTGCATGAAGCAATAACTGCAATATCCGATGGTGATGATTCCAATCAGCATAACAATCATAGATATTCTAGTCTCCCATTTACTTGTCCATTTTGTAGCCAACGCCCCACACCACCTTAATATATCTTGGATTTTTCGGATCTGCTTCCATCTTCTCGCGAATTTTTCGGATGTGGACGGCTACAATGTTTTCTGCGTTGTACGCCGGTTCTTGCCAGACTCGCTCGTAGATTTCGGAAATCGAGAACACACGACCTTGATTGCGCATGAACAGTTCAGTGATCTTGAACTCCGTCGGCGTGAGCTTGAGCGGCTCTCCATCGAGCGTTACAATTTTCGAGTCTTGGTCTAGAACTAAACCATCTTTTTCGACTACTGCCTGAATGCCTTCATATGTACCGAGCTTTGTAAAGCGTCTCAGCTGCGACTTCACTCGTGCCACCAGTTCCAACGGATGGAACGGCTTGGTAACGTAGTCATCTGCCCCTACTGACAGACCGTGAATCTTATCCCCGTCCTCTGACTTAGCAGACAACATAATAATCGGGATGTTTTTTGTCTCGCGTGCCTTGAATGTCGCTTGAATCCCATCCATCTGTGGCATCATGATGTCCATGATCACCAACTGGATGTCGTATTTCTCAAGAGCCTCTAGTGCCTCTACTCCGTTAGCGGCCTTGACCACCTGATACCCCTCGTTTTTTAAGTAGATTTCGATTCCGTCTCGAATCTCTTGGTCATCGTCTGTAACAAGAATTGTAAATGGTGTCATCGTCGACCGCCTCCTTCCTTCTGTTTCTATTGTACCTTGCAAATCTTAACAAGTAAGGGGGAGATTTCTGAAGAAATTCTTAAGAACGAAAAAATCCCCTCGCACGTTGCGAAGAGATCAATCGTCATTGCTGCTATCAATGTAGAGTTTGCCGTTCTCTTGAAGCTCGGCTTAGAAGATTTGCGCAGGATCTTCCCTTTGCGAATGACGACTGAGGGCTCATCATCTATGAGCATCTTCGCTCGCATAGATTTCAACGTAATCCAACTGACTAGAATCGTAAGAAGTGTCCACATGATAAGCGAAATCATACCGTCGATAAAAGGGGTCTCTTGTTGTCCCGCTAAATCTGCCGCAATCGAGCCGGTGGTGATGCCGGTGATGTAGTTGAACATTGTGAGCTGACTGAGCTGTTCTTTCCCACGAAAGCGCGTAAGGAGTAAGAGTACGGCAAAGGTTACTGTTGTGCGTAGGATCATTTCAAGTGCGTTGATGTCTTCCGTCCACATAGGGAATCACCTCTACCTGACAGTATGGACAGTAGTGGCCAACGTTAGACTGAAAACTTGAATTAGCGCCCAAGCTTGTTTGATTGGCGACCCAAAAGAATTAATTGACGCCCGTACTTTCCTCATTAAAGACCCTACTTCCTCCTTCAACGCCCCAACTGATTTTATGGAAACTACTTCATCCGTTCATCCGCAGAAAAAACCCCATCCTAAGATGGGGCACTTCCTATTATTCCGGCTGGTTGTTCAAGCAACGCTCACATTCAAATAGTTGAGACTCGACTTGCTCACGAATGACAGTGCCACACTCGCGGCATACTTTTGGGTTCGCTTCACGATTCGGTTGATTCATGGTCAGTCACCTCCTCTAACTGGTCATAGCCAGGTACTGTGAGAAATTCGATAAAGTCATCGTTTAGAACTAATCGTCTAAAGAGACCGGCAGCCTCTTCAAATCGTCCTGTGTCATAAACATCTTTTCCAAACTGTTGCTGTAGCTTTTGCAACTCTTCTTCAAGCACTTGATCCACAAGCTCGCCTGTGATCTTGCGACCGTCTTCAAGCTTTCCTTCTGGATGGCGAATCCATTGCCATACTTGTGTGCGAGAGATTTCGGCAGTTGCTGCGTCTTCCATCAAGTGATTGATAGGTGCTGCACCGTTTCCTCGTAACCAAGAAGCGATGTACTGAACGCCCACCGAACAGTTTACTCGTAAACCATTTTCTGTAATGGAGCCCGTTGGAACTTCCACTAAGTCCTCAGCCGTCACTTCCACATCGTCTCGCTTTCTTGAGATCTGGTTCGGTTCCGTCATATGCTCGTTGAATTCTTCAAGTGCCACAGCGACAAGTGCAGGGTGTGCAACCCATGTACCATCATGTCCGTCGGTCACTTCACGGCGCTTGTCTTCTCGAACTTTATCAAAAGCGGCGGCGTTAGCTTCTTCATCCCCTTTGATTGGAATCTGAGCTGCCATGCCTCCCATTGCAGGAGCATTGCGCTTGTGACATGTTTTGATAGCGAGAAGTGTGTAAGCCCGCATAAATGGTGACGTCATCGTCACTTGACTGCGATCCGGTAAGATGACATCCGGTTGGTTGCGCAGACGTTTGATGTAGCTGAAGATATAATCCCAGCGACCACAGTTCAGACCTGCTGAATGCTCTCGCAATTCATACAAGATCTCGTCCATTTGGAATGCTGCAGGAATTGTTTCAATCAACACCGTAGCTCGAATCGAACCTTGTGGGACACCAAGCGTGTCTTGTGCATATCTAAACACATCGTTCCAAAGACGTGCCTCCAAATAGTGTTCCAGCTTTGGCAAGTAGAAGTAAGGGCCACTTCCTCGTGCTAGCAGTTCCTTGGCGTTATGGAAGAAATAGAGTCCAAAGTCGAACAAGCCGCCTGACATCGGCTCTCCATCAACTTCCACATGTTTTTCGAGAAGATGCCAGCCTCTCGGACGAATCTGTAGTACGGCTACTTCTTCATTCAGTTGATACGTCTTTCCTGTCTCGGACTGTGTGAACGAGATCGTCTTGCGAATCGCATCGTACATATTGATTTGCCCATGAATCATGTTGTGCCAGGTAGGTGCAGTCGCATCTTCAAAACAGGCCATGAAGAGCTTCGCTCCTGAGTTGAGTGCGTTGATGACCATTTTGCGGTCGACCGGACCAGTGATTTCGACGCGTCTGTCCTGCAAATCTTTCGGGAGCTCGGCGACCGTCCAGTCGCCTTCCCGGATTGCTTTGGTCTCTTCTAAGAAATCGAGTTTGCCGCCTGCATCGAGCTGCTGCTGCCGTTCTTCACGTGCCTTAAGTAGCTCTTTACGGCGTTCATTGAATGTTCGGTGGAGCCCCTCTAAAAACTGCAGGGCTTCCGGAGTCAGCACACGTTCCGTGGCTTTGTCCTGGAGTCCTTTGATCTCAAGTGACGTCGTCAATTGTGTCATCTGTCCCACCCCTTCCCGGTCATCACGCAAATTGCGCGACTTCCGTAGATCCTTTCATTGCTGTCGTCGATGACATACCACCAGATACGATCTGCGATACTTCATCAAAGTAACCTGTACCCACTTCACGTTGGTGCTTCGTCGCAGTATAGCCTTTCGCCTCTGAATCGAATTCTGCTTGCTGCAGACGAGAATAAGCAGCCATGCCTTCTGTTTTATAAGCATGTGCTAGCTCGAACATGCCGTGGTTCAAGCTATGGAAACCAGCAAGTGTGACGAACTGGAACTTGTAGCCCATCTTCCCAAGCTCGACTTGGTACTTAGCAATCGTCTCTTGATCCAGATTTGCTTCCCAGTTGAATGATGGGGAACAGTTGTAAGCAAGCATCTTCCCTGGGAACTGCGCATGAATCGCATCTGCAAACTGCTTCGCTTCTTCAAGGCTTGGGTGAGATGTTTCACACCACACAAGGTCTGCATACGGTGCGTACGCAAGTCCACGTGCGATGGCCTGCTCGATACCCGGATTCGTTTTGAAGAAGCCTTCAGGAGTGCGTTCGCCTGTGATGAACGCATGGTCGCGCTCGTCGATGTCGCTTGTCACCATGTCTGCTGCGTCTGCATCCGTACGTGCTACGATTAGCGTTGGAACGTCTAGAACATCTGCTGCTAAACGAGCTGCTACAAGGTTGCGAATAGCGTTCTGTGTTGGAAGAAGAACTTTCCCGCCTAAGTGACCACATTTTTTCTCTGAAGCGAGTTGATCCTCTAAGTGAACACCTGCTGCTCCTGCTTCGATCATTCCTTTAATCAGTTCGAAAACATTCAGTGGACCACCGAATCCAGCTTCTGCGTCTGCTACGATTGGAGCGAACCAGTCAAACCCGTCATTGCGACCTTCTGCGTGATCAATTTGGTCCGCGCGCTGCAAAGCTTGGTTGATCCGCTTCACCACTGCTGGAACCGAGTTGGCTGGGTACAAGCTTTGATCCGGATACATCTGCCCAGATAGGTTAGCATCTGCTGCTACTTGCCAACCGCTTAAGTAGATAGCCTGTAAGCCTGCTTTCACTTGTTGTACGGCTTGGTTCCCAGTAAGCGCCCCCAGCGCGTTAATAAAATCTTCTGTATGAAGTGAGTTCCATAAACGTTCTGCTCCGCGGCGTGCTAATGTCTGTTCTACGACAACGGATCCTCGTAGTTTAACGACCTCTTCAGCTGTGTATGGACGCTCGATACCTTGCCAACGCTCACTCTCGTTCCACTCTTTACGTAATTGTTCAACCTGTTCTTGTCGTGTCATCATCTTCTATCTCACCCTTCGCGTAAGTTTCTGTTGCATAACAGTTTTAAATCTTGTAAATTAATATATAACAGAAAATTCAAACTGACACGGCTTTTTGACAAACAATAGAATTTTCATGACGAACCCCCTTTTTTCCACGACAAACTAAGATTTTAGAGGAGGAACACAATGGAACAGCTGACCGCATCTCGTTTTTTAACCGTCCGACAAGAAGAAGATTGGAAGCCTCTGCTCCTATCTGCTATCACACACGTGGAGAGTTTACATAAGAAGACATGGGTCTATGCAGACGGAGAAGCGTATTCGGTCTCGCATCCTTTAAAGGACCTCGAACGGAAGTTGCCTGAAGATTTCGTGCGAATCCACAGGTCTTTCATAGTTAACTTGTTGGCTGTCGAACGAATCACGCGGGATCTTGCTTCGAATTTGGTGATGGTGCTTGTGGATGGTAGCGAATTGCCGGTGGGTCAATCGTATGCGGCGGATGTGAAGCGGGTGCTGGGGATGTGACAACTAACAATCCATCATACACAAAAGCCCTCCAACTGGAGGGCTTTTACTCTATATCATTGGTATTCCATTGAATACAGGTCGTGAAGTGACACTTTGCCGAAATGGAAATCTGAAATATGGGATGCGACAAGGAAAGACACGAGCGCCGTGATCTGCTCGTCTGTTTGTTGCTGGATATCAATCAAGATTGTATCATTCGGTAACTTCTGCATCGCAAGCTCCGGAAACTTCGCAGCTATTTTCGCTGTCTCTTCTGCTGTTACTTTCGGAAGACGGATCGTCGTCACTGTTTCTGCGGAGAAGCCTGGCGCTAAATCATCTGCCAGATGCAGCTTACCGTTTTTGAAGAAGTAGATCTTGTCTGCGTACTGCTCGAGGTTCTCAAGTAAGTGGGAGGCAATGATGACGGTCTTGCCTTCACGCTTTTTCTCGACGAGAATCTGTGAGATCATCTCGACGTGGGTTGGATCTAGACCGTTCATGACTTCGTCCATCAACATGATTTTTGTATCCGAGACGATCTGCATTGCAAAGCAGAGACGCTGGCGCATCCCGAGAGAATACGTCCCTGTCTTCTTCTTTACATAAGAGGCCATACCTAGCTTGGTAATCGTATCTTCAATCAATTCTGGACGGCTGTTCCACATGGTCTGGTAGATCTTCATATGGTTCTTTCCTGACACATGGTTGTACAGCTCGTTCTGGTCTGGCATCATCGACATCACTTGATGAATCTTCACTTCATTCGGTTTACTTGTGTACTTCAGAGCGCCACCAACAATTACCTGCCCTTGTTTAGGAGACAGGTAGTTCATGATGACGTTCATCAACGTGGACTTTCCTGTCCCATTCGGCGCTACGAGGCCGATAATCTGACCTGATTCAAATGTGATCGAGATATCATCGAGCACGCGCTTCTCTTGAAACTGCATGCCAATCTGTTTCAGCTCAAGCATTTGATTCCCTCCTTACTTGGTATATGAAAAACGCTTATTAGTGGTAATGAGCAAGATAATTAAGATACAAACTGCAGCGCTGCCAGCGACGAGGAGCATGCCTCGCTCCATTGTGAAGAGCTGGGAAGCATAAAGGAAGTCTCGCGTTCCAGAGATGACTTGACCGACTTGGATATACGATGTCGGATACCAGTACGCATCGGTGAATGGGCTGACGGCTCGCTCGAAATACAAGAATTCGGCAAAGATGATAGCTAGCCCGACTGCAATATTGATAAATTCAAGACGCACTGTAATACTCAAAAGAATGATAACCGCTACTAGCGCTACAAACCATAGAGTTAAAAATGCCAGATTTAACAATAAGAATTCCCACATCGGAATTCGAGTAAATAGTTCAGGACCCGGATTGAAAATACTCATAGCGGTGTTGTATATAGGCACCCCTAGCATAAAGTCTCCAAACCCCTCTCTCAAACCAATGAGGACTAGACCAGCCCCTAATGGAAAGAGTGCAGCGATACTCCCTACAATCGCCACGATGCCTTTTCCAAACATCCGCTTCCAATCAGCTAATGGGAAACCTTTGACGAGACTTGGATTACGCCGGTCTTTCAAAACGATGTCAGCAGTTAGAACGACACTGCTAATAAGGATTACAAAAGGCAAAAAATCGGATAGGAGTCTTTGTAGTGTCTGAATGGCTGTTCGCTCTTCGAAGAGTTCATACGAGAGTTTATGCTCCCCTTCGGTATAATCTTGAAATCGGCTTGCTGTGTAGCCGTACCCGTAGAAGCCGTCATCTTTTGCAAAACGATTTCCGTAGGTATAGTACAAAGGATTGTAGTAGAACAAGTCTCCACTACTATAGATCGTTTGATTTGAAAATTCGTACCAATCTTCAGTTGCCGAGGCATATGCTGCAAGATCTTGTTCATCAAGTGCATTGACTCGTTGCAACTCGAGCTTATTCCAATCAGGAAACAGAAACTTCGCGTATTCAACGAGTGGGTAGAGCTGATCTCTTCCTTCTACACTTTCTAAAAACGCTTCCCGCGTATCATACGCCGCCTGCATCTCGTCACGACTCACTTTTTCGATTGGTTCATAGTTCGGTGCTACTGCAACTGCATAATAGAGACTGAGGAGCAGCAAGATGATGTACACCGCTTGGTTCTTTTTGTTGCCGATAAATTGCAACACTTCCCATTTGATAAAATTCCACATAGCAGTCCCCTCCTTACGCTCGTTGTAATTTCCCGCTTGATAAGAACCCTTTGACGAGGGCGAGCAGAAGTACCAAATAGATGCTCAAGATGATCAGTCCCATTGAAGCAGATAGTTCTGCTGGGTACGCTCCCAGAAGACTCTCTCCTCGCAACAGAGCCGGGAAATTGACATAGTGATACGGGTACCAAGGCACAAGCGATGCAAGACGTGGAAACATTAATGGTAATGCCACGAGGCCCAGTTGAATAAAGACCGTGATGTAGACATTCCGTACCAACACGTTCAAAATCACCGAGCTGACGATGGCCACAAGAGATAACAACAGCATATAGCCGATAGCGAAGCTGCTGTACGATAGCACAGAGTGAATCTCTACCTCTCCGTTCCATACGGAGATGACACTAGAAAGAGTTCCCCAGGCTCCAAGGAACCCGTAAGGCAGACTGAACACTAGCAATGTCAAAACGAATAAACATGTGATGCTCCAAGTCACGAGCACTTTTGCGAGCACATACCGGTCGAATGCAATCGGATAGCCTTTGATTAGGGTCGTATGGCGAAAATCTTCAATCATGATATTGGAAGAATAAACGGCAATGATTAGGAACCAAAACGCTCCGACGAATCCGAGCAGATACATTAAAAACTGCGTATACGAATACGCTTCAAAAGGTGGCGGCGAATCTAATTGCGCCAAATAACTGTAATAGTAATAATCGAGCTCGTTTTCAATCATTTGTGGCATGATGTCCGCAACCTTGTCATACTCATCCATCGTGAATGCCTCTTTGCGCAGCTGGGTCAAGCGAAGAGCAGACTCTAAATAGAGCTCGGGTCGTTCTACTTTCAATGCCATCCCCTGTTTCGTATAGGCATGATCTTGTTGCACGACATTTTTATAAAGAGGACTACCTGGACCGTTCTCGGTAGCATCGACTACCTGAAACTTGTTCAGAGCTACTTTTACTGTCAGAGACTCGTTTGATTTCTCAGCAATCGGATTGCCTAAATCAATCTGATACGAATAGATGCTGATAGCTAGCGAGAAAACCGCAATAGCCAGTAATGCAAAGAGCGTCTTTTTATCTGTCCGCTCGACAAGAAAAATGGTTTTTAACATGCGAATCATTTTAATGACCCCTCACTTTAATTTTCACACTTTTCTATCATCTCAAAAAACAGCCTCCCTGAGTACCCATTAGTTAAATTTAGTTAAACTTTCATCAAATATGTTATAGGATGCACTGTTTTTACAAACGAAAAAACCTGAGTCCGCGTGCAGACTCAGGTTTTTGTATATACTACTGGCTTTGAATAGCGGGATCCGACCGTCAGCACGACGATACTTCCAAGCAGTAGCGCGATCCCCACCCATGAATTCCACGTGAACACTTCTCTTACTACTACAACTCCTAAAATAGCGGCAGTTGTCGGTTCAGCAAGGGATAAGGTGAGTGCAGAGCTTGAAGGAATCTTTCGCAGTCCGGTCGTATAGAATACATAAGCAAGCGTTGTCGTGCCAATTCCGAGATATAGCAGAATTGCAGCATTGATAGGTTCCACTGTCCACGCCGCTCCGTTGATGAAATAGAAAGGAGTCAACAACAGCGCAGCTACGCTAAATGTCATCGCGACAGCTGAGACTGCATCGTGCTTCGCTACAAGTGCCTTGCTCGACATCGTGTAGATGGCAAAGACGATCCCTGCCCCTAATGACAAAATCACACCCACCGGGTTGACCGTCAGCGTTCCGGAGTTCAAGAACAAGAAGACACAGCCGACCAGAGCGAAAAGGGTCGAGATCACCCAGATACGCGTTGGGCGTTGTTTAAAGATACTCCACTCTACAAGGCCAGAAAATACTGGCGCGCTCCCGATAGCGACTACGCTGGCGATTGCCACCCCAGTCAGTTTAACGCTGCTAAAAAATAGCATTTGGAACAATCCGATACAAAGTGCTGCAAGTAAGGTCTCTTTCCAAGACCACTGCTTTAAATTGATTTTACGAAGGATCAGTAAAGGAAGGAGCAGTGTCAAGCCGCCCACTGCCGAACGAGCTGCCGCTACAACAAATGGGTGTGCATCGGCCGGCAAAAATGTCTGAGCCGTCCCCGTCGTTCCCCACAATATCGCTCCAAGTAATACTAGTAAATATGGTAAACTAGACAATGAAATCGCTCCTTGCCAAAGTGGTTCGTCCTATTCAGTATACAAGGAGGTCTGTTCGCATGTATAGAACGATTGAAGAAACCGCCGCGTACCTCCAGATGCCGGAAGAGCAGGTTCGGCGTTATGTTCTTGAAAAGCGCATCAAAGCTGTGCACGATGGCGACCAATTTTTAATCAATGACGAGCAATTCAACCGTCATTTTGAACAACTAGAGCAAGTGAAGGCTCTGATCGATGAGTGGCGCAATACACCCATCCCTGAAGATCCCGATATTAAAGACGAAGACTGATCCCAGCTACTCTGTAGTTGGGATTTTTACTGTTCCCCCTATTCGCAATCCTTTTGCAATTCCGGATATTCCGCAAAGCCTTTTTATTCACTTTAAACCTCCTTATAATAAGTAAATGCCTATATAAGCAATTGTCAGAATTGCGATAGAATTTTGGAGGTTATGAAATGGAAACTACGAAAAAACGCGGGTTCATTCTGCGTTCACTCGATGGCATTGAAGCCGTTGGGAATAAGCTGCCGCATCCGGTCACGTTATTCGCGCTGTTCTCTGTGATCATCTTAGTGCTTTCAGCTATCTTCTCGACACTTGGTGTCAGCGTTGAAGATCCGATGAATCCAGGCGAAACGTTAACCGTTAAAAACTTATTGAACTCGGAAGGGATTCTTTACCTGTTCGAGAGTATGGTCACGAACTTCACAGGATTTGCTCCTCTTGGAACAGTCCTTGTGACAATGCTTGGTATTGGTCTTGCAGAACGCTCTGGTTTAATCAGTGCGGCACTTCGCGGATTGGTTACTTCTGTACCTAAGCAATTGTTAACAGCTGCACTAGTATTCGGTGGGGTCATGTCTTCCATGGCTGCCGATGCAGGGTATGTTGTATTGACACCACTTGGTGCTGTTTTGTTTGCTGGTTTAGGCCGCCATCCACTTGCTGGTCTTGCTGCCGCGTTCGCTGGGGTTTCAGGTGGATTCAGCGCAAACTTACTACTGACATCTCTTGATCCACTTCTAGGTGGATTGACGCAAGATGCTGCCGCTATTTTCAATGCAGACTATGCAGAAACCATCAACTATGCGATGAACTACTACTTCATGATTGCTTCCGTATTCATGATTACAATCGTCGGCACAATTGTCACTGAGAAAATTGTAGAACCACGTCTTGGAGCTTATAAAGGAGACGTGAAAGAAGAAGTAAATTACTTATCTCCACTAGAGAAAAAAGGTCTTTGGGGTGCGTTGATTTCTATCGTCATCGTATCAATCGGTCTAGCACTTCTTGTCATCCCATCTTGGGGACCACTTCGTGCTGGCGCAGAGAACTTAGTAGATGCACCGTTCTTCCATGTACTAGTTCCAGTTATTTTGATTCTGTTCATCGTACCTGGTTACGTGTACGGGAAAATCACTAAAGCGATTCAGAACGATAAAGATGTAGCCAATCAGCTATCTGAAACAATGGAAACGATGGGTTCGTATATCGTTCTTGCGTTTGTAGCGGCTCAGTTCGTTGCATACTTCACAACTTCGAACTTAGGTCTTGTACTAGCAGTTAACGGGGCGGAATTATTGGAGAGCACAGGATTCACTGGCTTCCCACTCATTATTGCATTCCTATTGATCACAGGTTTTATCAACCTGTTCATTGGTAGTGCTTCTGCAAAATGGGCAATCATGGCTCCGGTATTTGTACCGATTATGATGAACCTCGGCTATACACCAGAATTGACGCAAGTCGTGTACCGTATTGCCGATTCTTCAACGAACATCATCTCTCCGTTGATGCCGTACTTCGCAATCGTGATTGCGTTTGCTCAGAAGTATGATAAGAAAGTCGGAATCGGAACTTTAATTGCAACCATGCTTCCATATTCCATTGCATTCTTCATCGTCTGGACGATTATGTTGTTCATTTGGATGGCACTTGGTATCGATCTTGGACCTGGTTCTGGAATCTACATGCCAAAAGAATAGACTTAGTAAACTGCAGTCTCACTCGAACTATTGAGTAAGGCTGCAGTTTTTTGTCGAAAAATCGAGAAATTAGGTCACTACTTCCAATTAGGTCTACTGCCCTCTTTTCAGATTATTCAATCAGTGATAAAGTAACGTCTAGAGGGGGAATCGAACAACATGAAGAAATGGCTTTTAGCAGCAGTGGCTGTTGGCATGCTTGCAGGCTGCCAAGACGACAACGAGACTACGCAACCGAAAGAAACAGAAGGTCCTTCTTCTGAAGTGGAACAAAAAATTGAAGAGGCACTGGGTACAGATGTAGCCATTCCTACTTTGGATAACCACGAAATCGGCTTAGCGTATTTAGAAGAAGGCGTTCAAGAGGAAAACCAAACGTCTGCTCACTTGATCTACCAAACGACGAAAAAGCCAATGGAAGGCTTAACAGCTGAGACTTGGGGCAAACAAAACGACGTGGAAGTCTTACACGGTGAACTGTTCAAAGATGCCCCATTAGTTGAGCTAGACATCTACCCAGAAACATACGGGACTCTAGACAATGCTGAAAAACGAGAAATTGCAGGCGAAGAAGTGGACTATTCACTGATTCCTGGATCCACTCGCAGTACAGCATACATTGGCTTTGACAAAGAAGGCGCGGGCTACATGATTCAGTATCATTTGGCACAGAACCAATCCGTTGAAGAAGCGTTCTCATTTGCAGAGCAAATTATTGAAGGTTTGAATTAAAAGAATCCTTGTCTTCTCACTTAGTGTGGGAGGGCAAGGATTTTTTGTGTGGGTTTGGTTTCCATAGAACGACTTGGGATCTAGAAGCGAGTTTACTTGTTCTAGAAAGTGACCTACATGTTCTAGAAAATCCTTTCCATGTCGAAGAAATCGCTTCACTTGTTCCAGAACGACCGCTCACCTTCCAGAAAACCCATTAGAGTCTTAAAACCTTCTTAGTAAGGGCGAGCCTGTTCCACATCTAGTGATATCGAGTTGCAGGCGTTAGAAATACACGTAAAAACCATTCACCCCAACCGAGGCAAAGAGCGCCTCACTTGGTGCGCCTGGTTTTCACGAGATTTCTGATCGAACGCCTTTCACATCTAACTACTAAATCGAGATCATAAACCCCGCGCGTTTGCCAATGATCTCCGCGTAATCTTCGACCATGACGCTCGCTGTAGGGTACATACCAGCCCCTGGACCGACGAGAGTCAACGTACCGATGTAGTTTGTATCGACGGCCACGGCGTTGTTGACACCTTCAATGGCATAAAGAGGATGATCCGGCCCTACAAGTTGTGGGCCGACCGACGCTTCTAATCGCCCATCCGGGTGCCGGACAATTTCTGCGACATGACGGTAACGTAGCCCTTCCTGCTCGGCACGTTTTACGTCTTCGAGTGTAATCGTGTCGATTCCTTTGACGTCTACTTCCCCGCGCTCCGGCTGCTCGTCGAATGCCAGTGCACTCAAAATCATCAATTTGTGAAAGGCATCCATACCCGATACGTCATTGTATGGGTCCGCTTCTGCATAGCCAAGAGCCTGCGCATCTCGAAGAGCTTCGTCGAATGCACTGTTATCTGTGCGCATAGATGTCAAAATGTAATTCGATGTCCCGTTCAAGATTCCCTGGATGCGCTGTACAGAATTCACCTGCAACAGGTTTTTCAGTGTCTTGATGACAGGGACGCCGCCGGCTGTTGTCGCTTCGTAGCCAATATAGACACCTTTTGATTTCGCACGTTCGTGCAGATCGATGTGGTAGCGAGAGAACATCACTTTGTTTGCTGTGATGACGTGACACCCCTTATCGATTGCTCGGCACAAATACCCGTATGCGGGTTCTTCTCCTACAATGGCTTCAAACACGACTTGCAACCCTGGGATGGCTAAGATGTCGTCGAAGTTATCCGTGATGAGTACGCCTGGCGTATCGGGACGCGGTTTTTCTAGATCATTCACCAGGATGGCGCCAACTTCAATGTCGAGCCCGAGAGAGCGGTGAAGCTCTTCTCGTTTGTCCTGTAAAATTCGGTAGATCCCCTGTCCGACCGTTCCATATCCTAAAATTGCTGCGCGTAATTTTGCCATGTTCATTCCTCCAACTCGGTGCGTCCATTCGCCGTATTATTTTTCCTATTCTAGAGGAAGCCTTCGAAGAAAACAAGAAAAATCTTTCTCTAGAGTACATTTGTTTTTCTTATACGGACAAATCAGACCGGAAGAGCGGCCTTTTTCACAGCTTGTAATCCAGCATCTAACGCTTCTAGAATGTCGTCGATGTGCTCGAGACCAATTGATAATCGTACTAATTCGGGTGTCACGCCTGTTCGCGCTAATTCTTCCCCTTCACCTAATTGTTGATGTGTCGTAGAAGCAGGATGAATGATCAAAGACTTTGCATCTCCAACGTTTGCTACGTGGGAGAATAACGGAATCGAGTCAATCAGTAAACGTCCTGCTTCTTTTCCGCCTTTTACTCCGAATGTCAAGATCGAGCCTGCTCCTTGAGACAAGTATTTCTTCGCGAGCTCATGAGACGGATGCTCTTTAAGCCCCGGGTAATTCACCCATTCCACTTCTTCGTGTTGCTTCAAGTAGTCTGCGACTGCCTGCGCATTTTCATTGTGCTTCGGGACACGTAAGTGAAGCGTCTCCAGTCCTTGCAGGAAAGAAAATGCCGCTTCAGGACTCAGTGCTGGTCCAAAATCACGCAATAACTGCACGCGAAGGCGAATCGCAAAAGCCACTTGCGGGACATCGATGCCATAACGCAGTCCGTGATACGTTACATCTGGCTCTGTGTATCCTGGAAATTTCTCAGAATTCCAGTCGAAGTTGCCTCCATCTACAACCACTCCACCAATCGTCGTCCCATGTCCACCGATCCATTTCGTAGCAGAATGGATCACAACATGCGCCCCGTGGCGAATTGGCTGTGTCCCGTAAGGTGTTGCAAATGTATTATCGATGAGAAGCGGCACTCCCACTTCGTTTGCTACACGAGCTACCCCTTCAATATCGAGAACATTCAGACTCGGATTTCCAATCGTCTCTGCGAAGAACCCTTTCGTCTTGGAAGTCACCGCTGCGCGGAAATTCTCAGGATTAGTCGAGTCCACAAACTTCACTGTAATTCCGTAACGAGGTAATGTGTGCGCGAACAGATTGTACGTGCCCCCGTATAGGTTCGAAGCTGCGACAATCTCATCGCCTGCTCCGGCAATATTTAAAATCGAGAACGCAATAGCGGACATTCCAGAAGATAACGCCACAGCAGCCGTCCCACCTTCTAGCTGTGCGACGCGCTGTTCAAACACGTCAACCGTCGGATTTCCAATACGTGTGTAGATGTTCCCCGCTTCTTTTAATGCAAATAAGTTCTGTGCATGCTCTGTGCTTTGGAAAACAAATGATGTCGTCTTGTGGATTGGTACCGCCCGTGAGCCGGTCACTGGATCTGGCTGTTGGCCTCCGTGAAGTAGAATCGTTTCTGGTCGTAAGTTTGTCATAATAACTTCCTCCTTTGTGTGTCAGATCAGACATCCAGAGAGGAAGTGACAATACAAAAGCCCCTCTTCAATTAAGAAGAGGGGCGAATGCTTGTCCTCCTCTTATCTTCCAGATCAAAATTGATCTGTAGGAATTAGCACCTTTCCAAGCAAAATTGCTTGTTGGTTGCCGGGCTTCGCAGGGCCTAGTCCCTCCGCCACTCTGGATAAGAGTCATATACGTCTGTCTGTTGCATTGAAGTATAAAACAACTGGGAATCATCTGTCAACAACCGATTTCAAATTTTCTGTTTTTTCAGCCGGAAATCGCTTGCCAAACACTCTGAATTGCGAAACAATAGACGGTGAGACCTTCGGTTACCGAAGAATCCAAGGAGGATTTTCGCATGACAACCCAATTCCAAGAGTATACATATGAACGTCCAGATATGTCTGCTCTAAAAACAAAAGCACATAAAGCCCTGGAAGCCTTTAAAAAAGCCTCTTCTTATGACGAGCAAAACGAAGCTATTCAAACGTTAAATCAGCTGCGTGCTGACTTCTCCACGATGGCGAACCTCGTGTACATTCGTGCTTCTATCGATACGAATGACGACTTCTATCAAAGCGAGCGTGACTACTTTGATGAAATCTCCCCGGAGATGGAAGAAATCGTGACAGAGTACTACAAAGCGCTGATCGACTCGCCTTTCCGCTCCAATCTTGAAGAGCGTTGGGGACAACAATTATTTGACTTAGCTGAGTTCCAGATCAAATCGTTCTCTCCTGAAATTATGCCTTTACTTCAAAAAGAGAACAAACTAGCTTCGGACTACTCGAAACTAGTTGCTTCGGCACAAGTAGAATTCAATGGTGAGACGCTGACTCTTGCACAACTTGGACCGTTTGCAGAATCTACAGACCGTGATACACGTAAAAAGGCAAAAGAAGCCTCTTTTGGTTTCTTCGCATCCCATGCCGATAAGTTTGATGCCATCTATGACGAGCTTGTCAAAGTCCGTACAGAGATTGCACACAAGATGGGCTATAAAAACTTCGTCGAACTTGGCTATATTCGAATGAACCGAATCGATTACAATGCAGAGATGGTCAAGACGTTCCGCGACCAAGTCCGTGATTACATCGTACCGGTAGCTACAAAACTTTATGAAAAACAGGCAAAACGCATTGGTGTTGAGAAATTGAAGCATTATGATGAGCCTCTAACGTTCTTGACTGGGAACGCGACTCCACAAGGGTCTCCAGAATGGATCATCGATGGTGGGAAGAAGATGTACGAGGAACTGTCTCCTGAGACAAACGAGTTCTTCCAGTTCATGCTTGACCGCAACCTGATGGACCTTGTAGCGAAAAAAGGAAAAGAAGCTGGCGGTTACTGTACGTTCATCGAGAACTACGACTCACCGTTCATCTTCTCGAACTTCAACGGAACGTCTGGTGATATCGACGTGTTAACGCACGAAGCAGGTCACGCGTTCCAAGTGTATTCTAGCCGCAACATCGGAATCCCTGAATACATCTGGCCGACATTTGAGTCTGCAGAGATCCACTCGATGAGTATGGAATTCTTCACATGGCCTTGGATGGAGAACTTCTTCAAAGACCAGACGGAGAAGTACAAATACTCTCACTTGATGAGCGGTCTGTTGTTCTTGCCTTACGGTGTAGCAGTTGATGAATTCCAACACGTCGTCTATGAAAATCCGGAGATGACACCTGCTGAGCGCAAAGCTGCTTGGAAAAAGATTGAACAGACGTACTTGCCTCACCGCGATTACGACGGCAATCCATATCTAGAAGAAGGTGCGTTCTGGCAACGTCAAGGCCACATCTATGCATCACCTTTCTATTACATCGATTACACACTAGCTCAGATCTGTGCATTCCAATTTTGGAAACGCTCACGCGAAGATTTCGACGGAGCATGGAAAGATTATCTGTACTTGTGCACTCTTGGCGGATCTCTTCCGTTCACGAAACTTGTGGAAGCAGCCAACCTCAAATCTCCATTTGAGCCAGGCAGCATCGAAGGTGTCGTAGAAGAAATTGAAGCGTATCTGAACAACGTGGATGACGAAGCTCTATAACAATTCTTTAGGCAGGTCCAGTGCGGACTTGCCTATTGTCTTCTCTGTCCACTACACTAGAGCGTAGGAACTTCGAAATAAAAAGGAGAGAAACGCGGATGACACCCAATCAAGAACTGTATGAGTATTTGCAAAAACACACGTGGGACTTAACAGAAGAATGGTATGCGGCTCTAGATAAAGAATCTACTAGTGGCGTCTATGCATCGAATGATGCCACAGTTATAGAGACAATCAAGCAACAGAACCACGGCTTTCATGAACGCTTTTGTAAGGTATTTGTTCAAGATGAAGCTACTTTCTTAAAAGAATTCGAAGCATGGGTACTTGAAATCGCTCGAGATCCCGAACACCTCAATACCCCACTGCACTTTATTTTGCAGGAATTCTTCAACACCCAACAACAATACATACACTTGTTGTATAGATATGAACGACAAGCTAGTGACCTCACTCATGAAACGGTTCAAGAATGGATTGCTACGGTCACGAAAACCTTCAGTAAATTAATGACCTGGTTCACAGAGGAACATCACAACTATTCGTTAAAGAAATTGCGCGCACAGCAAGAAATGATCAACGAATTAAGTACACCTGTTATTTCTCTTAGCAATGGGGTAGCGTTACTACCACTCGTCGGAGATATCGATACAAACCGTGCCAAGCACATCTTTGAAAATGCGTTGACACAGTGTACACAAAAGCGCGTACAGAGCTTGCTGATCGATATCTCTGGAGTTGCTATCATCGATACGATGGTCGCTCAACAAATCTTCCAACTAATCGAGGCACTTCGTTTGCTCGGCGTAGAGTCTACTTTGTCTGGTATTCGACCAGAGATTGCGCAAACAGCTGTCCAACTTGGCATCAGCTTCCAAGACGTCAATACGATCTCTACAATTGAGCGCGCCGTGCAGCGCTTATTTACTGAAAAATAACAAGGAGGCCATCCTGGCTATGAAACAAACGCTAATCGAGCGCCTGACGCGCTACGCTAAAATTGATACGCAGTCTGACGCTGCAAGCACATCAACTCCTTCTACTGAAGGACAATGGGACTTGCTTCGCCTGCTTGAACAAGAGCTTCAAACGATGGGCATGACAGAAATCACACTGGATGATAACGGCTACTTGTTTGCTACCCTTCCTGCAACGACGGAAAAAGACGTGCCTACTATCGGCTTCTTAGCTCACGTCGATACAGCGACGGATTACACAGGAAAAGACGTGAACCCTCAGATCGTAGAGAACTACGACGGGAAAGACCTTGTATTGAATGCTACGACTACTATGAAAGTATCGGATTTTCCAGAGCTTCCTAAATACAAAGGCCATACATTGATGACGACAGATGGCACAACGCTTCTTGGCGCTGACAACAAGGCCGGAATTGCTATCATTTTGACAGCTATGGACTACTTCTTGAAACATCCTGAAATCGAACATGGCAAGATTCGCGTCGGTTTCACACCAGACGAAGAGATCGGCCGCGGACCACATAAGTTTGATGTTGCTGCGTTTGGTGCCGACTATACCTACACGATGGACGGCGGCCCTCTTGGAGAACTTCAATACGAGAGCTTCAACGCTGCTGGTGCTCGTGTGACGACGCATGGCGTGAGCGTTCACCCAGGCTCCGCGAAAGACAAGATGGTCAATGCCATCACGATGGCGATGAAATTCCAGTCCCATATGCCTCCTCAAGAAGTACCTGAAAAGACAGAAGGTTACGAAGGCTTCGTCCACTTGATGGATATCCACGGTAAAGTCGAGAAAACCGTGATGGATTACATCATCCGTGACTTTGACAAAGCCAAGTTCGAAGAAAAGAAACAACGATTCCATGATGCCGCTTCGGCTATCCGCGCGCAGTATGGTGACGATGCAATTGAAGTGGAGTTGAACGATCAATACTACAACATGGGTGAAAAAATCACACCAGTCATGGAAATCGTCGATCACGTGAAAGCCATCATGGAAGATTTAGAAATTGAACCACTTATTATTCCGATTCGTGGCGGAACAGACGGTTCTCAGCTTTCGTATATGGGGATGCCGACACCAAACATCTTTACAGGCGGAGAAAACTACCACGGCAAGTTTGAGTACATCTCGATTGAAAATATGGAAAAAGCCACTCAAGTCGTACAAGAAATCATCAAGCGCGCTGCATTGAAGTAAGGAAAGGGCGGGACGAAGATGAAGGCTATAGGTTTAGGAATTGTCGCTGCCCTATTCTTTGCAGTGACATTCGTGTTGAATCATGCAATGGAGCTCTCAGGTGGCAGTTGGATGTGGGGCGCATCGCTCCGCTACTTTTTCATGGTGCCGTTCCTTGTCATCATCGTCTGGATGCGTGGTGGCTTGCCACCTCTTGCTCGTGACATGAGAACGAGTCCCGGACCTTGGTTCATCTGGAGCTTTGTCGGCTTCGTCCTGTTCTATGCTCCTCTGACTTATGCAGCTGCCTTTGGTCCTGGATGGCTCGTTGCCGGGATGTGGCAGCTGACGATTGTCGCAGGAATTTTACTGGCTCCCCTGTTTCTTTCGAATGATGGGAATCGTGAAGTGATTCCTCGCGCTGCATTAGTAATTTCAGGAGTGATTTTAGTTGGCATTTTCCTGCTTCATTTGCCTCAAGCAGCGTCCGTTCCCTTAGCGACACTGCTGCTCGGGTCCTTGCCCGTTGTGGTGGCTGCATTCGCTTACCCTCTTGGAAACCGCAAGATGATGCAGCACGTCGGAAGTCGACTAGACTCTTATCAGCGCGTTCTTGGGATGACGATAGCGTCCCTTCCCGCTTGGATCCTGTTGGCTGCCTATGCTTGGATGACAGTCGGTCTCCCGTCTGGAAGTCAGGTCTTGCAGTCCTTCTTTGTTGGTGTGAGTTCCGGAGTGATTGCGACCGTGCTGTTCTTCATGGCTACTGACATGGCGAGACATAGCCAAAGTCGCCTAGCTAGCGTAGAAGCCACTCAGTCTACAGAGATCTTATTCGTTGTAGCGGGAGAGATGGTGCTACTGCAACTCCCTCTACCCGCTCCTATTGCATTAGCTGGGATGGGCATCATCGTCCTCGGACTTCTTGCGCATAGTTTGCATACTATTTGGGAACAAAAACAAAAATTGCACACGACCTCAAACCACGTATCTTAAAAGGTACGTGGTTTTTGTTTGACAAACTTTATACAAAGGGTGTACATTCAGAGTACTCACGGGTACTCTAAAAAAGGGGGAGAGATATGACGGAGCAAGAACTACGTTCACGCATCTTATTTGCAGCACTTGAAACCTTTGGTAAAGAAGGCTTTTTTGAAGCCAAGATGCTGACCATTGCTCGCCTCGCAAAAATATCGAAATCTACTTTATACGCCATGTTTCCTTCAAAAGAAGAATTGTATACAGATATGATGAAGTTTACGTTTTCAATGTATTTGACCACAATTGAGCGTCATATCCAGAATCAGCGCACATTTCCAGAAACGCTCCAAGCCATCTCGCAAGAACACCTTCAGAATATCTGGAAACAACGCCATCGGTCAGGAATGTATTTGCAGCTCAATCATAAACATGAGGAAGCGATGGATGCCTTGATGGACTTCATCGAAGCGTATATTGAATTGATTCGCCAATTTTTCGAGCAGCATGGGATAGAAAATGCCGCCACGAAGGCAAGGCTTTATGTAGGTATGCTCGACAGTTTTCGAAATGAGATTTTTATGGATCCTTCGTTCAATGAAGAACGCTTGACAGAGATCCGTCAGCAGATTGACCAGATTGTCATTACAGGATTTTAAAGGAGGAGACGCAATGAGTTGGATTACTAGGTTCAGTCTACGTAACGCCGTTGCCGTATTTATATTTGCATTCTTACTGATTTTACTCGGCTTGTTTTCATTCAGCCGTCTGAAAATCGATCTACTTCCAAACATTGAATTCCCGCAGCTCTCTGCACAGATCGTCTATCCTGGCGCGTCTCCAGATGATGTTAACGAGCAAGTGATCACCCCGCTCGAACAAGCATTTGAAGGACTTGAAGGTGTGCAAGAGATTCAGAGCGCGTCTTATGACACAATTGGTGTCATCAACTTGGTGTTCCCATTTGACACCGACCTAGATCGCCTCGAGCAACAAGCGGATACTGCGATTGCAGAAGCCGGTCTACCTGAAGAAGCCACTGTTGAAATCAGTCGCCTTTCGTTTGGCGCCTTCCCTATTTTCAATATTTCATTATTTGCTGAAGAAGGCGTCGATCTTGATGAGTTGCTAGACACGGACGTCATCCCAGAGCTCTCGAAAATTCCTGGTGTGAACTCCGTATCTGTCGGTGGACTTACAGATACCGAGCTTCAAATCACTGTAGACCAAGCAGCTGCGGAGCAAGCGGGCCTTACACTTGGTCAGATCAAAGATCAGATTGATCAAAAGTTCTTTAGTTTCCCAGCAGGACAAGTACAACAAAACGACATCACCATTCCTGTCAAAGTGGAACAAGTACTAGAATCCATTGACGATCTGGAATCGCTGTCTCTACAGAACTCGTTCAATCCATCAGCGCCACCCGTCACACTCGGGGACATTGCGACGATTGAAGAAGTCGAGACACAGGATGAAATCACTCGCTACAACGATGAAGAAGCCTACTCGATGGCCGTCACGAAAAAACAAGATGCCAACACTGTTGAAGTGGCAGATGAAGTGTTAGAAGTACTTGAGAAGTATGATGGAGAGCTTTCGTACTCTATCGGCTTCAACTCCGCTGAAGGAATTGAAAAATCGGTTGAAACGCTTGTAAAAGAAGGGTTGCTTGGTGCTCTATTCGCATCCATCGCAGTACTCATTTTCTTACGCAACTGGCGTGCAACCATCATTGCCATCATCTCAATTCCGCTGTCTTTATTGATTGCAGCGATTTTCTTGAATCAACTAGGAATCACTCTCAACATCATGACACTCGGTGGTATGGCTGTTGCTGTCGGACGAGTTGTCGATGACAGTATCGTGGTTATCGAGAACATTTTCAGGCGCCTCAGAAAGCCTGGTGTGGAAATGACCAACGAGATGGTGGAAACCTCTACAAAAGAGATTTTAAAAGCCATCACATCCTCGACCATCACAACGGTCGTCGTATTCTTGCCTTTAGGCTTTGTAAGCGGGATTACAGGAGAGTTCTTCTTGCCATTTGCTTTGACGGTCGTATTCTCGTTACTAGCTTCTTTACTTGTAGCAATTACCATCGTTCCGATTTTAGCGAAGTTTTCGTTCAAGAAGATCAAGCAAGAAGAAAAAGAAGACGTCCTGCAACGTCAGTATGGTCGTGCTATCGCATGGTCATTACGCCGAAAATGGCTCGTCTTGCTCATCTCACTCGTCCTTTTAGGAGCTTCATTTGCCATCGTGCCACGTCTTGGATTTACATTTATACCTGATGAAGAGTCGCGTCTTGTACAGGCAAGCATTGAGCTTCCATCCTCCACGACACTTGACCGGACTAATGAAGTCTCTTTAGAAGTCGAACAGCTGCTCCTCGGGTATGACGAAGTAGACAGCGTCACAACATCCGTTGGGGCACGTGACTTTGCAACGGGCATCAAACTCGTTAACCGAGCCGGTTACTTTATCTCTTTAAACGATGATGCCGATCTAGACGCATTCTTAGATAAAGCAGCTACAGATATGGATGAATTAGTGACTAGTATCAACGACCAGACAACAGTTTCTGTCTCAGAAGTGTCTACAGGAGGTCCACCAACCAACAACAATGTCGTCGTTGACTTGTTCTCGACCAACCTGGACGATCTGGAGCAAGCCGCTGCTGAAGTGGAAGCATTGCTTTCTGAGCGCGACGATTTGAAATATGTAAGCAACAATTTCTCTGAAAAGCAAGAACAACTTGTTGTGACAGTAAATACTGAAGCTGCAGATGCTCGAGGCATCTCTGGTTTCCAAATCCTCGGTGCTATCTCTGACCAGACACGTCCCGTTGAACTCGGAGAACTTCAGATAGGTGAGGACCGCCCTTCTGTTCAGCTGTCTTATGATGAAGGCGTGACCTCGCCAGAAGAAATTGAAGAGTTGACGTTGTTCACAACTCAAGGTCCCGTCACCTTGTCTGAAGTTGCAGACGTGGAACAGATTGAATCGTTTACTTCTATACAGAAACTAGACGGTCGCGTGTTTGCTCGAGTGGAGGCACAAGTAAACGCAGAAAATATTCGTGCTGTTTCTACAGATGTACTCGCTGCAGTGGAAAGCGACATCGACCTTCCGGAATCTGTATCACTTGAAGGTGGCGGTGGTAGTGATGAAACTGTTGAAGTGTTCCAACAGCTCGGTATCGCTATCTTGAGTGCGATTGGTCTTGTGTATTTGACGCTACTGATTACATTCGGAAAAGCACGAATCCCGTTTGTCATCCTCTCTTCCCTATTGTTCGTACCAATCGGAGCCTTGTTTGGCTTACTGATTGCTCAAGAACCTCTATCCGTTAGTGTGATGATCGGATTCTTGATGCTCATTGGGATTGTAACGACAAACGCCATTGTTATGGTGGACCGAATCAACCAGAACCGTTATGACAAAGGGATGCCGATACGCGAAGCATTAGTGGAAGCTGGGAAGACGCGTTTGCGTCCGATCTTGATGACCGCATTTGCAACGATTGCAGCATTGATCCCTCTTGCGCTCACTACATCTTCTGGAACGTTGATTTCAAAAGGACTGGCTATCACAGTAATCGGTGGGTTGACGTCTTCTACATTGTTGACACTGATCATAGTGCCTGTAATTTATGAATTCTTCTTCTTCCGAGATGTCCGTCGCGAAACGAAGAAAGCATGAAAATAAGCGCCAACCCTAGCGGTTGGCGCTTTCGTTTTGTGTCTCACATTTGAGGGGGGCGAGACAATCGTGTCCTTTTTGGAGAAAAGCACGATGGCTTGTTGACCTTATGGTAATGATAATCATTTTCAATTAAAAAGTCAAGCAGAGTCAGAAAAAATCTTTTATACTGAAACTATGTTAACTACTTCTCAGCGCCAGCAACTAACTCAATACAGTGTTTACCTGCAGCCGGCTGGTCCTGTCCTCTTTCACACAGGAGAATGGAAAGAGCATCTGACGACGGTTCAAGAAATCATCCAGGCGCCACACAAAACTGCAGCCGCTTCTTATCTCACACGTCGTCTAGGTCTTTTCTTGTCCATGCAATTCTGGAATCTGACTCTTTATGATGAACGATGGGTGGGAGATCCAAACAATTTGCAGTGGGTGTTGGTCCGTGAATATGGGAATCCGGCTATTAGTGCCTTTGTGCAAGAAGAACACTATGTGCCGCTGCAAAATGAAACGGAAAGGCCTCATGCTGTGCAAGCTATTTGGAACCTAGCAGATACTGTGGTCACGTCTCTTTCGACATCGCCTGCCATTCAGCAGATTCACTGGGAAAATATTTTTGGATACACAGTTTGGCATTATTCCGTTTTTCTACAGCAAGCCGATTTATGGGAAAAGGCGTTAACTGACTGGATGTTGTTACAAAACCCTGACTTAGGAGAAGGGGCCGCAAAGTTCTCTAATTTTGTTGCGGGTAGGTCCGCTCTAGATTTGACGAGAGTGCCAGTTCGATCAACCTGCTGTCTTGCAAAAGATATTGCAGGACAGCTCAAATGTGGATTTTGTCCAATCGATTAGGAGGAAAAAGGATGCCAGTTATTGCGTATTTGAATTTTAATGGGAACACAGAAGAAGTGGTACGTTTTTATCACGAGGTATTTGCAACAGAAGCTCCTCACATTCAATATTTTAAAGATATGCCTGGACATGAAGCTGATCCAGAGTTAGGAAACCGTGTGCTTCACGCACGAATCACGGTTCACGGTTCACCACTCTTCTTTTCAGACTCGATGCCGCAAAACCCAGTTACCCACGGGGACGGAATCACTTTGGCAATCGTTGGCGATGACGCCGATCTTTTAACGCAACAGTTCAACTTGCTTGCCGAAAAGGGGCGTGTCCTCATGCCCATCCAAGAAACGTTTTGGAGTAAAGCTTATGGAATCGTACAAGATCAATATGGGATTCAGTGGCAGTTCAGCCACGAGGTTTCAGCATAACAAAAGAGTCCGGGACAGAACTTAGAAAAGGCAGCTTCTCAATGAGAAACTGCCTTTTTTAAACGTCTTTATTCGCTGTATCCCGAATCTCTTCACGATACGCGTAGATGTTACGTAAAATCGATTTCACAACCGCATACGCCGGGATTGCTAAAATGATTCCCCACAAGCCTGCTAAGCTTCCTGCTGACAAAATAATTGTGATTACTGTCAAAGGATGGATGTCGAGTGATTTCCCCATAACGTTTGGTGTAATCAGGTTACTCTCAATCTGTTGAGCAACCAACATGACGAGAGCCACCCACAGCGCCATGATTGGCTCTTGAGTAAAGGCAATGATCATCGCCGGAATGACCGCTAGATACGGTCCCAAGAATGGAATTACATTTGTCAGCATGCCAAACAAGGCAAGTAACAGTGGGTACTTTAAACCAATGATCATGTATCCAATCAGCAACATGACACCTACTAAAAAGCTGACAAGTAGTTGGCCTTGTATGTATGTCTTTAATGTTTCATCGATATCCGCAAGTGTCTTGCGAATCCACGTCTTACGCTCACCTTTAAAGAATTTCGCAACAAATGGAGCAAGTTTTTCATGATCTTTTAGCATGTAAATTAAGAAGAACGGCACCAATACGAGCATAAAGATTCCTTGGAACAGTCCTTGGAAGAAGTTGATTAACAAAGTCCCGCCAGAGACCGCAAACTCATTGGCTCTGCCGACTGCATCTTGAATAGAGTCCTGCATCGATTCAGGAAGTCGGTCTCGTTGGTCTAGAACGTAGTCTGTCATCGATTCAATTTCTTTGATAATAACTGGACCATTCTTCACTAATGCGTTCACTTGATTAGTCAATACGGGTCCAACAATTGAGGTGAATCCAACGATGACTGCAAGTAGCAAGATAACCACTATGGAAATAGAGCCCCAACGAGGCACTTTCTTTCTCTCTAATAGCTTCACTAAAGGACGTGTGAGATAAAACAGCACGCCCCCAATTAAAAGTGGCAAAAATACCGTGCGTAAAATCACAAAGAACGGGTTGAAAATCGCCTGCACTTCCACAACCATTCGGATAATCACAAGAGTCAGCAAAATCGCGACTCCTACTTGAAACCATAATTTTTTAGTCATTTTAGTTTCTCCTTTGGTTTCGGGTCGACTTTATCGATGTCTTGTCGTAATAAGATAAAGCCTATTAGTGCCGATACTAGAGAAGCCCCTATCGTAATCAACACTTTATTTTGGAATGTCACATCTGGATGATCTCGTAAAATCAGCACGGAGAAAAATGCAGAGATCACCATGATGGGAAGTAACCATTTTAATTTTTTCATGCTCTTTCCTCCCAATCGCTCCCTGCGACTTCTTGAACGGTTCGTTCCACTTCTGCTCGGGTCATTTTTTCACGTCCATGCTTCATGGCGTCCATCGTTTTGTGAGCAAATGTTAAAGGCAGCTGGCAGAACAAACGGATACTGCGCTTGGAGATGTCTTCCATATAGGCATCGGCTTTCGCGAGATTGGCTTCCGCATAAGCGAACATATCCGCACGAGTCCACTGCTTCGGAAAATAACCGACCCCACGTTCCGAATCTTCTTCTTGATTGCGCAAGATGTTGACGGCTTGCAATCCTCGACCGTATCCAATGGCGAGGTCTCGGTCTGTACGAATTCCTGAATCCCATTCCCACATGTCCGATAGCATGACACCGACAAGGCCTGCTACATAGTACGTGTAGTCATCTAAGTCTTCTTGCGTCTCCACTTTCCATTCTTTCAGTGCCCATTTGGCCATTCCCTCTGCCATCTCAGCAGTAGCTAGTTGCATTCGCTTTCTAGCTCCTTCAGGGCAATACGCGACCCAGTCCGCCAAGCGAATTGTGACTTCTGGCATCAAGTGTTGAATCGGCTCGAGCGCTCGTAGATACGCCTCTTCATCAAACGATGATTCTAGTAGACTTGCTGTTTTTAATAAAATGTCTGCTTTCAGTTCTTTAGGAATGTCTTCATGATCTTCTATTTCATCAATTGCACGCATACAGAGATAAGCGGAAGCGACCGCCTTCTTAAGATCGCGTTGCAGAAAAGTAATTGGTATGTAAAACGTGCGGCTCGTTTCTTTTAAAACGCGCATCGCATCACGTGTTTCTGGACTGGCCTTCACAAGAATCCTCCATTCTCAACTATCGTACCTTCTATTGTATCAAAAAACCCCTCCCTAAGGAGAGGTTAGCGTAAATAGCGTTGTTCAAACTCGGCAACTGGGAGGGGATGAGAGAAGTAAAAGCCTTGCCCTTTGGTACAGCCGTTCTGAAGCAGAAACTCCGCCTGCTCTTCTCGCTCCACGCCTTCTGCCACGAGTTCAAATCCAAGATTCCGGCCCATCTCAATAATCGTCTTCACTAAAGTGGCTTGCCCTTTATTATGGGGAATTTCTTGGATGAACGACTTGTCGATTTTGATGAAATCGATAGGCAATTGATTTAAGATACCGAGAGATGAATAGCCGGTCCCAAAGTCATCAATGTAGATACTCACACCGAGTTGTCGCATCTCAAACAGAATCGGAACGGCCGCTTCTACATTTTGGACCATGCCTTCAGTCAATTCAATTCCAAGTAGGTTCGGTGTGATCCCACTTTCCAAAAGTAGCAACTGCAAACGGTCCATAAAATCAGTCACTTCCAGCTGAGCACTCGAAACGTTGACCGCGACACGTAGAGGTGTTCCCACTTCTTCCCATAACTTCACTTGATGGATGGCTTGTTTCAACACCCAATCACCAATCGGCACAATCTGGCCAGACTCTTCAGCAATCGGAATGAATTCAGCAGGTGAGATCTCTCCTAAGATTGGATGGTGCCAGCGGATAAGGGCCTCGGCTCCTTGGACACTATGTGACATCAAAGAGACTTTGGCTTGGTAATATAGCTCAAACTCTTGAAATTCTAAGGCTCGTTTCAAGTCATGCTCAATCCGAAGCTTCCGTTTTTGAAGCTCCTCATTTTCTCGTATATAGAATTGGATGTTGTTTTTCCCTTTTCGTTTGGCTCGCTTTAAAGCCGCATTCGCTTTAGACAACAGACTGTTCACACTCTCGGCATCATCCGGGTACAAAGCTACTCCGATACTTACACTGACGAACAATTCGTCTTCTGCTGTATGGAAAGGCGTATGGAACGACTCCATAAATTGATTGATCTTCATCTGCATGGCTTCACGGTCATGATGGGGATAAGCAATGATGAACTCATCTCCACCATAGCGGGCCATCAGAGTATCGTGTCCAAAGTACATCGGCATCCGTTCAGCAATCAGCTGCAGAATTTCATCTCCTGTCTCAAAACCTAACATGTCATTAATAAACTTCAACCGATCTACATTGAAGTAGATAAGTGCCAACTGCTCGTCTTCTTCACTCTCTTCAATACGCACTTCCAACTGGCGATTGAAGTACACTTGGTTCGGCAACTGCGTTAAAGTGTCCGTCATAGCAATCCGGCTCATCGTCTCCTGCAGCTCGATCTCTTTTGAAAAATCAAATGTAACCCCTACGATTCGAGTAACTTTGCCCTCGTCATTTCGAATGGGTTCTCCGATTGAACGGATATGAGCAATAGAGCGATCTTTTTTATACAGTCTCCATTCTGCTTCAGATCGCTCTCCTCGAAGAAGCTTCTCCAGATGACGCTCTGCGATATATTTATCACTTTCTAACGCTTTTGTTAACCATATTTGATAATCGTCTTCGATCTCTTGTTGTGAATAACCAAAGAGCTCTAAAATTCCTGTTGAGACTTTTAATTTCTCTCGCTCTAAATCAATGCTCCAAATCCAAGCACTGCTATTAAAATACAAAGCATCGAGCTCTCGCTGAATGTCTTCCAACTCTTTGCGCTTTGTCTCTACTTCTTCAATGGAAAGACGTCGTTCATCAGTTAATTTACGGCGACTGGCCACTAACCATCCGACTAATACCCCTATGGCCCCCGCTCCTATCACATCGATGACAATGTGATAGGGATCTACATTGGCCCAAAAAAAGGCATAGAAAAAGGCAGCGACAGACAGCACAAGACCAAAAACCAACATGGATGTTTTGATCGTCATGTGAATGCCACCGCCTTACGAGCTTTTAGTCTCAGTTTAACGGAATTTCACCCTCTTGAATAGAGGGAATTGTCAGTCAACAATCGTGTACTGCACGAGCCATGCTCCATCTTGTTCGAGAAGTCCCACTCCGCGCGCTCCACGGGCCAAAAGCTGTTGCTGCATCTCTGTATCTGCCATTGGTACTGCTTGGAGTTCTGTCACTTCACGTGTCTGTTGCAAATCACGTACGAAAATATAGCGCAGCTTGCCTCCATACTTCACTTTTAACGCTCCAATGGACATTCCCAACTGGAACTTGTCTTTCATACTTGGAATATTGAATGGAGCTACAGTAGCACATACATAGCGATAAGGTGATGTCTGGAGACGCTCCATCCACCAAGCTCCCATTTTCTTTTGAAGGCCGTGCCCTTGGTACGATGGGTCTACTAATGAAATCTCGGAATAGATCACGTCTTTCCATTCATCTACATGGATACCAACATCTTTAGCAAGATGCTCTTCGTCTTCAGGGGTGTAAAGAAAAGCGCGTGCCGCCACTAACTGGTCATCTATCCAGACACCGGCAAACAGCTCTTGATGCAAAATGATTCGTATTTCGTCATGTGTAAGCTTCTGAAGCTGGTCTACTCGCTCCAAATGAGCAGCCACTCGGTCTTGAAGCCGTTCAATGGCTTCTAGATGCTGCAAATTTAAAAGTGTCATGCGAAACCCGTCTTTAGGGAAACTCATCAAGCTCCCTCCTGGCCAATTGTAGTACGGCGCACAGTCAATTCTTCCAATACACGTTCGTCTACATCTACTCCGAGTCCTGCTTGATCATTCAGCGCGATGAACGGCACATCATAATGCAGGTTCCCAATATCTTTTGAGAACTTCAAAGGCCCTGTCAATTCCACACTAGAAAATACTTTTTTTGCGAAAGCTACATGGAATCCTGCTGCAGACCCGACGGACGACTCGACCATAGAACCGATCTGGCAATCGAGTCCTGCCATCTCCGCCATATGAGCAAGCTTGACTGCTGGGTAGATGCCGCCACACTTCATTAGTTTGATGTTCACTTTATGCGCTGCCCCTTGTTGAATGACCTGTCGCATCTCACGCTTTGACTTCATTCCTTCGTCAATCATGAGAGGAATTGTCGACTTCGCTTTGATTTCGACCATTCCTTCGATATCATCTGCTTTCACCGGCTGCTCCAACCAGTCGATGTTCAAGCCTTTCATCAGTTCAATAGCCTGCAAGGTAGATGAGGCATTAACCCAACCTTGATTCACATCTACCCGTATGGCAATATCGTCTCCAACTGCCTCACGAACGGCACGGATTCGAGCTACATCACTGAGCACATCGCGACCGACTTTCATTTTGAACGAGCTGTACCCTTGTTCCATTCGTTCACGTGCTTCTTCTGCCATCGCAGCAGGCTCTCCGATACTTAATACGTGGGTGATCGGGAAACGCTCGTGGTACCGTCCACCTATCAAATCATAGACAGGAACCCCTAGCTTTTTCCCAACAGCATCGAAACAAGCAATATCAAGAGCTGCCTTTGCTGCTGGAGCTTGATACACAATAGAATCCATTAAGTCGTGCAGCGCTTCAAAGTGCATTGGATTATGTCCGATCAGAGCAGGAGCCAACGAATGCTCGATTAAAGCAAAAGTACTCTCCCAAGACTCGCCTGTCACGTGATCATCTGCCACGGCTTCTCCGTAACCTACGATTCCTTCGTCAGTCGTGATTTTGACAATCAGCGAAGGCATATCAGCGTAACTGTGATAGCTGACTACAAAAGGTGTAATTAAAGGTAGGCGAATTGCATAAAGATCGATTTGTGTGATTTTCATTTCATCTCATCCTTTACAAAGAAAATAGTTTCATTTATAGTTGTCGTTAAATAGTCGTTATATAGGTGAAACGGGGTGATTTTTTGGCATTGACCATCGCTGTCGTAAGTTCTGAATTATTTGCTCCGAGAATTCGCGAATTGGCTTCTGAGTTCTCAGACATTCATTTTATTTATTATACGTATAAACATTCTACTGAAGCAAGAACCATCGCTAGCGACTTGCCTAATGTGGATGCTGTATTCTTCGCAGGGACTTTCCCTTACTACCATGCAAAATCTATACTGGACGAACGTCAACTGCCCGTCTATGTTATGAGACAAGATGAAGCGGTTGTTACAGCCACTTTATTGCAGGCAGGTTGGCTTCATCAAGTAGCTCCACAAGACATTTCCATAGACTTGACTGACCCCGTGCTTATCCATGAAATTGTTACTGAAATTTCACCTGGGCATACCATAGGTGCCGTCTTGCAGATCGACCCGAACATTTCCCAGCAAGCTGTCGTGCAGTTTCATTCTTATGCTCAACAAAGTGGCCGTGTTCGAGTAGCCATAACTAGCATCCATGCAGTTCACGAGGAATTAATCCAAAAAGGATACCGCTCTGTCTACATGCGAGAGCTGAAACGGACACTGGTTCGGGCACTCGCTCAGACAGCTTATTTAGCCCGGCTTTCCAAAAGTCAAAAAGCAGAGCCTGCAGTGATGCTCATCAGTAAATCTCATGCGGACCCTACATTTCATGCGACAATTCGTCGGCATGTCCAAGGATCTTGGTTTCCGTACAATGAGGATACAGATCAATTTATCACAACTCGCAAACACGTAGAATTCGTGATGGAACAATCTGAGTTCCGCGAATTTCTAGAGACATCTAGAGCTCGCACCGGGATTGGATATGGTCTCGACATTTTGACTGCGACACGTCATGCAGAAGACGCACTAGATTTTAGCAGCGAGGGCGGCATCTATATAATGGATGCACAGAAAAACTTATCAAGCCCTATGTCCTCTGAGCGCATCACCCTTCAGTTGACGCAACCCAATCAAGTGCTGCTCGCCAAACGGATGGGCCTAAGTCCAGCGAACCTGTCTAAACTGATTAGCTTTTATGCCATTCACCCCTCCAATCAGTTCACAGCTCAAGACTTGGAGAACTTTCTAGGTGTGACACGCCGTTCAACTGAACGAATCATCAAAAAATGCGTGGATCACAAGTTGGTAGTGGCAACTGGAGAAGAGATGACCTATCAACAAGGTCGTCCACGCACCATCTATACCTTCACCTTACCTGACTTTCTCACAGTATAAGAATAAAATCCGATCCGCAGAAGGATCGGATTTTTTGTTATGCGTTTTGTAGAGCCGTTTGCTGACGTACTTTTAGAATCGTAAATCCAGTGAACGCATAGACAATCGACAGTAATGGAACCACGAAGTTGAGTACAGCGTACGGGGCATACTCAAATGCACCTACTCCAAGTGTACCTAAAATGAACACTCCACATGTATTCCATGGGAAGAACACAGATGTGAGCGTCCCTCCGTCTTCAAGTGCACGAGACAGATTGCGTGAATCAAGCCCCATCTTCTCATAGCTTTCAGCAAACATACGAGCAGGTACCACTATAGAAATATATTGTTCAGAACAAGTTGCATTTGTTGTGATAGCTGCCGCAATAGTTGTAGCAACCAAAGAGCCCGCTGACTTAGCTAGGCGTAAAATATGGTTCATCATTGACTGTAGCATTCCAGAGTACTCTAAAATTCCTCCGAAAGTCATGGCAACAATGGTCATCGAAACAGTATACATCATCGAATCCAAGCCACCACGGTTGAACAAGTCGTCCACCAGAGCATTTCCCGAATCGATAACGTATCCAGCTTGTAGCGCAGACACTGCATCTGCTAAAGAACCACCTTGAACAAAGATTTGAGCCAGTACCCCAAGAACAATCCCTACTACTAAAGCTGGAATCGCAGGTACTTTTAAAGCAACCAAGACAATGACAGCAAGAGGAATCAGTAAAAGCCAAGCCGAAATATCAAATTGTTGGTTCAACTCAATGATTGTTTGATTGATGGCTTGTTGATCAATGGCTCCATTTGCGTAGTTTTGACCCAGCACCCAGTACACAGCAAGTGCAATGATAATCCCTGGAATTGTTGTATAAAGCATGTGACGAATATGTACAAATAAATCCGTTCCCGTTAAGCCAGACGCCAAGTTTGTCGTATCAGACAGTGGTGACATCTTATCTCCAAAGTAAGCTCCTGAGATGACAGCCCCTGCAATCATCGGAGCCGGAATTCCCATGCTGAGTCCAATACCCATACCAGCGACACCGATCGTTCCCATAGTTGACCAAGAGCTTCCGATAGCGAGAGATACGACCGCACAGATCAATGTGATCGTTACTAAGAAAAAGGCTGGAGAAATAATTTTTAGTCCGTAGAAAATCATAGTAGCTACAACACCACTTCCGATCCACGCTCCAATTGTAAGCCCTACCAAAATAATGATGACAACAGCAGGAAGCGCCAAGCGAATGCCTTTATACATCATCTCTTCAATTTCTGCCCATTTGAATCCGTGTTTCCAAGCAACGATTGCTGCAATTGACGTTCCAATAATCAGCGGAATATGTGGACCTTGTTCGAGTTCCACGATCGTGTAAAACATTACGAGAATCATCAGTACTAGTGGTAATACCGCCCACCCCAGTGCCATCTCTTTTTTCTCAATTTTCGGTTTCTCCATACGAACACCCCTTTGTCGTTAATATGTCGTTAATGGAGTAATCATATAAGTGTGACAGAATTTTGTCAATATAAAAAATAAGACATCGTTTTGTGGACGATGTCTCTTATCTTATTTCGCTGCTTTCCGTAAAACGCTAGCTAATACACGTGAAGCCTGCGGTAAGATGGACGTATCAAACGACATCTCCGGATGGTGCAACCCGTGCGTCATCCCTGCTCCAACCCCAATCATGGCCGCCTTGATTTCTGGACGACGAATCGTGTAAAAGTGGAAATCGTCACTCCCGGATGTATGGATTTCCGGCTCTAGTACAGAATCGCCTACTTCATTCAAGATACCCTGACGCGCCAGCTCAGCCGCTTCCGCCGAAACTTCTGCTCCTGGTGTCATGTCCTGCCATTCCCACTCGATGGTAACGTCAAACTGCTGACCTATGGCACGCAACTTCCGCTCGACTTGTTCTTTGATCTCTGTCAGCACGTCATTTTTCTGAGCACGAGCATCGATAGCAAACGATGCTTGCCCGGGAATGATGTTCAAGCTGTCTCCTCCGGCATGAATGTTCGTCAATTTGACAGAATAGGAGTCAAACGGCGAAAAGTAAAGGTTTTTTAGCATCTGGTGGATAGAGAACACGACATCAATGCTGTTCTTTCCTTGATGAGGGCGAGCGCCGTGTGCATCTACTCCATGAATCTTCCCTTGTAAAAACATCGCTGCTCCGTGATGAATGGCTGGCGAATACTTTCCATACTCGAGTTCTTCTGCCGGTCGCAGATGCACACCAAATAGATGCGTCACGCCTTCTACTGCTCCTCGGTCAATCATGGAGTTAGCACCGTTGCCTTTTTCTTCCGCTGGCTGGAAGATAAACCGGATCGTCTTCGAAAACGCTTCGTCTTTCACTTCTAGAAGGGCTCCTAACACCATGGCCATATTGGCATCGTGTCCGCAGGAGTGATTGGCTTGAAACACACCGCCCACTTCTTGCCACAAGGCATCGATGTCTGCACGAATGGCAATGACCTCTTCACCTTCACCGATTTCAGCGACAAGTCCTGTCACGTCCTCAAACGTGCGGTAGCTCACGTTCAACTCGTCCATGATCTGAGCCAACTTGTTGGTCGTCTTGATCTCGTTCCAGCTCACTTCTGCATTTGTATGAAAATGTTGGTACCACTCTAAGATCTGCTGTTCTCTGCTCATCGTCTTCCCCCGTGTCTCGTTTTTGTATCGCTCGCGTTCCATGCTATACTAGTACTGATGATAATTTGAAATGGAGGACTTTTCAATGGCGAAAACAGGTTACTTTTTAATGGAGTCTGGCGACAAGCTAGAATTCGAACTTTTTCCAAATGAAGCACCGAACACAGTAGCAAACTTTGAACAGCTTGCTAACTCTGGTTTTTATGACGGCGTAATTTTCCACCGTGTCATTCCAGGATTCGTTTCTCAAGGTGGCGACCCAACTGGTACAGGTATGGGTGGCAGCGGCAAAACAATCAAATGTGAGACGGACGGCAATCCACACAAACACGAGCCAGGTAGCCTTTCCATGGCACATGCTGGTCGTGACACAGGCTCTAGCCAGTTCTTCATCGTTCACGAGTCTCAACCACATTTAGATGGCGTTCATACTGTATTCGGGAAATTGACTTCTGGTTTAGAAGCAGCTCGCAGTATGTCTAATGGCGACAAAATGAAAGAAGTTCGTGTAAACGGTTAAACCACAAAAAACCAGTTCGGGCAGCAGCCTGAACTGGTTTTATTCATTTACAAGCAGGCGTTGTAAGAAAGTCGTCGCTTCTTCTGCTGGTATAGGTTTAGAAAAATAATAGCCTTGCATCAGCATGCATTCTCGAAGCTGCAAATAGTGAACTTGCGCTTCCGTCTCTACACCTTCAGCTACTAAATCAATGCCCAGTCGTAAGCTGAGGAGGACAAGAGAGTCCAAGACGGCTTCTCCTTTTTCTGATTCTCCAATATAGTCAATAAACGATTTATCGATTTTAATTTTATCGATCGGAAACTCACTAATATAAGAAAAATTGGAGTAACCGCTCCCAAAATCATCAATCGCGATACGGAATCCATTTTCTTGCAGGAGACGTAGCTTTTGTTGAATAAAAGGGGATTCGAAGAGCTGCATGTTTTCCGTCAACTCTAACTCTAAAAGCCCGTCTGCAACTCCGCACTCTTTCTTGATTTTTACTAGAAATTCACAAAAAGAATCTTCGGAGACAAGCTGTGAAGTGACGTTAATAGAGAGCATACCTCGATACCCACAGTGGTGCTGCCAGTAGATGAAATCCTTTAGAGCGTGTTGAATCAGTCCTTCTGTTAGGGCTTGTAGCTGAGCCGACTCTTCTGCAATCGGAATGAACTCTTGGGGAGAGATGAATCCGAGCGTCGGATGGAACCATCTTGCAAGCACCTCCAAGCTCACCACTTGCTGGACCACAGTGTCGAGCTCCGGTTGATAATGCGGCAACAAGTGCCCCGCTTGTAGGGCAGGTAACAACTCTTTCTCAAGTCGTAACCGGCGATTCCAGCTCTCCGCCATGGATGTAGAGTAGTACATCCAGTGGGTCTGCTTAATTTTTTTTGCTTCGTACATGGCCATGTCACTCTTAGTAATCAAGTCGTCTACACTCGTCGCATCTTGAGGATAGAGAGCAATCCCGATAGATGCTGTCACATGGAAGCCGTTCACTCCTTGTAACCAGAAAGCATCATGAAAACAGCTGGCAATACGCTCGGCTTCTTGATCCAGCTGTTCTTCATCGAGATAGTCTGTTTTAATGACGAACTCATCTCCTCCAAATCTACTGATAAAAAACTCAGGTCCTAGCTGAGTTTTTAATCGAGAAGCTACTTGCTGGAGCAATTCATCTCCCTTATCATGACCGTAAACGTCATTGATCATTTTGAAGTCATTTAAATCCAAGAAAAAAATGCCCAACTTCTGTTGTTCCTTAATTTTGGCAGTAAGTTCTTTATAGAGATGCATTCGATTCGGCAGTCCCGTCAAATGGTCAAAATGTGCCGTTTCCCAAAGCTTGAATTCTTTTTGCTTCTTGTCTGTTACGTCTTTAAAGTACACCGAGATGCCACCTGATCCACGAGGATAAATATGTATTTCAAACCACGCTTCAAGAGGTGGATAAAATTGTTCCATTACACGACTTTGCTCAGACTTCAAGACAGCGAGATAAGCCGGGTAAATAGCGGTTTTCTTCGCTTCCGGAAAGACTTCCCACATATTTTTTCCAATCAAGTCTTCTTTTGAGCGTCGTAAGAGCGTAGCTGCTTGGTCATTTAAATAAACAAATCGCCATTCCGGATCGAGTGCGTAAAAAGCATCCGTCATACTTTCTAACACATCATAAACTTCCCGACGCTGTTGCTCTTCCTTTGTAATGTTCCGGTGAGAGATCACTGCTCCCACAACGACTCCTTGTTCTTTTAAAGGGGTCACTCGCATTAAATACCACTGATCTTCACGGGGAGAAGGACAAGCATAACTAGAATCATAAAATGGGAGTGAGCCGCTCAGCACATCACGAATCCCGGCGGCCTCTTCGAAAGAGCCTGTTGCCGTTAAAAGCGAGAGATAGTTGCGGTCAATATCGGTGTAATCTTTCGGCGCGCCATTCTCTCTGGCGAATCGTTTCCAAGCTGAGTTGGTAGCATAGATTTTGCCGTCTGTATCAATTAACGCAATATTTTCTTGAAACGCATCTAACAGGGCCTGCTCCATCTTCTCCCCTCCTTTTGTCCTATTATACGTCTCTTTCAAATGTTTGTAATCTTTTAGTGCGGACAAAAAATAGCCTTCTCTTCATTCATGTACTGAATAAGAAAAGGCTAGGTAAGATTAGTTGGCATATGATGTGATTTCACGGTTGAATAGTACAAATCCTTCCTTGTCCGAGTCTAATAAGCAACGGCGTGCCACGAGTTGGTGTTCCGCATCAATCCGAATTTTCACTTCGTCTGTTGTACGCTGCTTCAAATTGGTCAGTCCTTCTGACAATTGTTCTACTTCATTTGACGTTTTCAAATTGAAAATATTTTCTCCTGTAAACAATGGGGCTGTTTCCAATTGATTGAGATGGTATAAGTCCCATTCCGGGTTTGTATATAAAATGGTGCCGTCGGGAGCGACGATTGCTGCTTGATCCATTAGCACTTCCATAAAGTTTTCTATAAAAAATCCGATTTTCTCCATTACCCTCACTCCTGCTAGATCCTTGTGTTGCGGTGGATCGTATCCCGCTTAATTATTATTAGTATAGCCTTATTTGCAATTATTTAAACGTTTGTGTATAATAAGCCACTTTTCTGACAAATTGGAAATAACTAGGCCTTTAAAAGGCAAAGAAAAAGGAGCTTTCTCTATTTTGAGAAACTCCCTTTTGCTTGTTCTATTGTGTGTAGGGGAAGCGTTCCGCGGGCGCGGGCTGAGCCAAAATCGAGTTGCGAACGCCAGAAATCCCCATCAAAACCATTCACCCCTACACACTTTTCATTTTGTTGTCTTTAATTTTTATTTGTGGAATGAAATGAGTTACATTCCAGTCTCTTTAAAAATCACTTTACGTCTGCTGTTTCAAGTGCAGCTAAACGCTCTTCCACTTGCTCTGGAGTCATGTTGTGCTCGACTATATAGCGGTTACGTGGATGCGTACGGCACTCGTGTGAACAAGAACGCATGTATTTGTGTTCGTTTTCTTCTGAGCATAAAATCTTGTCATTACATTCTGGGTTTGCACAGTTCACGTAGCGCTCACATGGCGTGCCGTCAAAGATGTCTTTTCCGACAATCACGTGTTCTACGCGGTTGATTGGCACCGCAATGCGATTATCAAATACGTACATTTGACCATCCCATAGCTGTCCTTTTACTTCAGGGTCTGTTCCGTATGTGTGAATACCACCGTGTAATTGGCTTACATCTTCAAAGCCTTCACGTTTCAACCAGCCAGAGAACTTTTCACAGCGGATACCGCCTGTGCAATACGTCAAAATCTTTTTGCCTTCGAGCTTGTCTTTGTTGTCTTTGATCCATTGTGGCAGATCACGGAAGTTGCGAATATCTGGACGTACCGATCCACGGAAGTGGCCAAGGTCGTACTCATAGTCATTACGAGCATCTAAAACGATTGTATCTTCTTGTTGCATCTGCTCGTAGAATTCTTTAGGTGACAAATACGTTCCCGTCAATTCATTCGGGTTGATATCGTCTTCTAGACCTAAATGAACAATTTCTTTTTTCGCACGGACGTGCATCTTTTTGAATGCATGACCTTCTGCATCATCCATTTTCCACATGATGTCTTTGAAACGCTCGTCGTTATTCATCATTTCCATATAAGCATCGGTCTGCTCGATTGTACCTGAGCATGTACCGTTGATTCCTTCGTGAGAGACAAGGATACGGCCTTTCAAGCCAATCTCCTTACATGCCGCTAAATGTTCTGCAGCAAATGTTTCCGGGTCTTCGATTGCGACATATTTATAATAAAGTAATACACGATACTGTTCCATTTTCGTTTGTTCCACCTTTAGTTTTATTCATCATAGTAGTATATCAAAAGTTCATCAAAATTTCTAGATGAATTCCTTATTTTGTAGGCGGAACACCAAATGTTCAAATTTTTGTTGAAAATGCTGATTGGCTTCTTTGCTGCGCTTCTTAGGACCCTTCATACGTCCGCCGGCTTGACGAATCTTCTTAGCCAAATGGCGGCGTTCGAGCATTCCCAAGATGTTGTCGTTCGTATATTCATAGCCGTTCTGATCGATGACGTACCCACCGCGAGCAAGAACCATGGCAGCGAGCCCATAGTCTTGTGTCACGACAATATCGCCTTTGTCCATATGATTGACGAGGACGAAATCCACAGCATCTGCTCCTTTTGAGACGGTGATGGTCTCTGCACCTGGACGTTCCATCACATGAGCCGTATCACAGATCAGCAAGACGGGCACACCTAGCTTGTGGCCGCTCTGAATCACTTCGTTGACGACAGGACAGCCGTCTGCATCTACTAAAATGCGCATGGCGCCTCCTCCTATCCTATCTGAAAGTAGGTCGAGCTCGTCCCACTTGCTGATTTCTTCACTCGTAATTGTGCAGGAATGGCAGCTTGCAATTCTTTCACGTGCGAGATGACACCGATCAAACGGCCTGTTCGTTGCAATTGCACGAGCGCTTCGATAGCTTTTTGAAGAGATTCTTCATCAAGAGAGCCAAATCCTTCATCAATGAACATCGTATCGATTTGAATCCCCCCGTTCATCTCTTGCATCACATCGGCCATTCCAAGCGCCAAGCTGAGAGAGGCATGGAACTTTTCGCCTCCAGACAAGCTTTTCACGTCACGGAACTGACCTGTATACCCGTCGTACACATCCAGCTGCAGGCCACTCTGTTTGCCGTGGCTCTCTTGGCGATCACTTCTCACCAAGCGGAACTGGCCACCCGATAGGGTCTCCAGGCGCTGATTCGCTGCTTCTGTAATTTGTTCTAAATACGCGATGAGCATATAACGCTCGAAGGATAACTTTTTGTTGTTTTGCCCCCGAAGCGCATCATATAGGGCTGTTGCGGTAGCAAGCTTCGCCTCCGTATCTCCCATTTTTTCTTTGAGTACGGTCAACTGCGCGACGAGGCGTTCGGTCGCTTGAATTTTACTTTGCAGTGATTGAGACAGGTCTTTGAGCTCGTCCCAGGCGGCTTTCGCTGCTGTAACTTTTTGTTGCTGCTCTTCAAGAGGCACTTCTTCTTGATGTCCTTCCAATTCATGTTCAAGGATGGTACGCTCCGTAGTCACTTGTTGGACTTGTCGGTCATACTCTTCTACGTCTTGTTTGAACCGGGCAAGCTCGTGCTTAGGAACGACAGCTTGTTTGAACGCATCTTCCTGACTAAACTCGTATTCTGAAAGAGCTTGTTGCCAAGCTGTTGTAGCCCGTTGCTGTTCCGTAGTTAGTTCTTGAAGTTGCTTGCGTTCCCACTCAGTCTGCTGTTGCAGCAACTGGAACGCGTCTTTAAGTTGACTATAACGCTCTTGTAGTTGTTGCCATTCCTGCATCACTTGCTGAACTTGCTGTTGCTTATCTGCCAAATGGCGTTTCGCTTTATCTAATGCGTTCTCATCTGTTTGATCTCCTAACGCTTGCAACTGACCTATGAGACGTTGCCATTCTTCTGACAGTGAGGCAAGCTTCCGTTGTTTCTCCGGAAGTTGTTCTTTCAATTGCTTCTGTTGTGCGCGAAGTGGACGACCTTCTGCCATGCAAGCATCTGCTTGCTTCCGTTTCTGGTTGAGCTCTTCAATCAACTGCTGCTGGCGATCGAATTGACCTTGCAGGTCTGCACTCTGTTTCAAGACGTCTGCGTGTCCTTCTTCAAACGAACGCAGATCTTGTTGTAAACGTTCCTGTTCAATCGTGAGACGCAACTGACGAGCTGTTGCTTCTTGCAGCTGCTTCTCTACTGTCGCCTGTGAATCATGCGACGAATGGTCTGTTGATACCGCTGGCGCAGGGTGCTCTGTAGCCCCACAAACTGGGCATGGTCGCCCGTCGTGGAGATGCGTCACGAGCTGCAGCGCGAGTTCATTCGCTTGTTGCTGCTGCACTTCTTGCCATGCATCAGCTGCAAGTTGTTTCTGACGAGTGGCTTCTAGTAAATCCGCACCCAGTTTTTCAAGCTGCTTCTTTTGATTTTCATACTGCTCTACTTGTTGAAGCTGTTCTTTGATTTTTGCAAGTTTCGTCGTTTCTTCCGGTATTACCTTGCTCTCGCCCTGTAGCAGTTGGTACTGATCGACTAAATACTGCAGCCTCTCATCAATTTGCTGTAACTGCAGTTCCAATTGTTCGACTTCAGTACGTTGTTGATGATGCGTTGTGGCCAGACGGCGCTCTTGCAAGACAAGCTGTTGCCGCTCCTCAAGTTGTGCAATCCGTTGTTGCAGTTGGTCTACTTCTCGGCGAAGCTCGTGGCGCGCTTCTTCTTGCCCTTTCGCTGTCTGATACTCTTTGTCAGTTTGTTGGAACGCTTCCGTCGTTTGGTTCAGGCGTTTTTCTAAGTCTGCCACTTGCTCGCTTTTCGACGCCACTTGCTGTACCGCTTTTTGGCGGGCTTCATAGACATGATGAATCTGCTGAGCACGCTGTGCTGCTTCTAACCGAGTGCGTACCTGTTCAATTAGAGGACGTTGCCTTACGAGCTTCTCTTGCTTTTCAATTAATACGGCTAAACGCGTCCGCTTTGCGACCATCCACTCGAGTTGCTGCAAAAGCTTTTGTTCGGATTGAAAGAGGGACCACGCTTGCTGTTCTTGCTCAATGGACTGTCTGTACTCTGTCTGCGCCGTTTCGAGTCCTGCTCCAAATGCCGCGTCGATTTGGTAGAGATTCGGTTCCGCCTGACGAAACGTCTCTTGCTCTGGATAAAGCCCTGCCGCTTGATTGACGAGCATCGCGAGTACTGCCCGGTGTTGCTGTGAGGAATCTAGAAGCTGTTGACGGCGTTCTTTCAAGAAGTCGTTCATTTTCTGGAAGCGTTCTGTACGGAATAACTTCCTGAGAATGACTTCTTTTTGATCGGTCGACGACGTCAAAAACTTCCGGAACTCGCCTTGAGGCAGCATGACAATCTGATGGAACTGATCTGCAGTCATTCCTACGAGTTCCATCAGCTTTGTATTGATTTCTCTTACCGTGTAGCGTTCAACGAGAGGAATATCGCCTTCCCCTGTTTGTTCAACCAGCTCGTATTTCTCTCCCGTCGCTGTTTTATTTCCTGCTTTGACGTGAGCCATCTGACGGAAGATGCGAATAACCTTGCCTCGTACTTCAAACGTCAACTCAACCGCTGTATGCAAATCGTCCGGTGCAAAGTCACTGCGCAACATGCGCGTATCTTGACGGTCTTCTCCGCTTCCGGTGCCAAACAAGGCGAAAGACAACGCATCAAAGATACTCGTCTTTCCTGCACCCGTAGGACCTGCAATTACAAACAATGTATGCGGATCAAGCTCAGAAAAGTCGATAGTCTCTTGCTCTCGGTAAGGTCCGAAAGCCGTCATTTTTAAATATAAAGGACGCATCAGTTGTCCCCCTCCTTCTCGGCATAATGCCAAGCTTCTTGGAAGAGCTCGGTCATCGCATCGTCTGGTTCATGACTAGTGATTTCTTGAAGAAAGGCTGTGAACAAAGCCTTCTCGCTGAGCTGCTGACGCTCTTTTAAAGGCACCGCTTGCTGCCCGTCGAAAGCGACCAGCTGACGCTCTACATGTAATGTATTTGGATATACCGTACGCAGCTGTTCCATCGGTGATAAAATAGGCCCTTCATCGAGAAGTTTGACGATGACGTAATCCTCACTGATTGCGTGCTGCAACAAGTCTTGTAATTTCCCTTCAACTCGGCGCATAGCCCGACGTGGTATCAGAGCAACTGATTCAATCTGTACAGATCCATCAGCAGCAAGTTCTACAAAGAGGACACCTTTTTCTGCCCCTGCTTCAGACAAGGCATAGGTCATCGGACTACCGGAAAACCGGATATGGTCCATCCCGCAATGATGCGCTCGGTGCAAGTGACCCAGGGCCGTATAATGGAACTTCTGAAACAACTGGGCAGAGACATATTCCGCTCCTCCGATAGCTAAAGGACGTTCTGCTTCACTCGTGTTGTCTTCCGGCTCCCCGTAAGGCGTGACGAATGCATGACCGACAAATACATGGCGGACTCCTTCTTCAAGGGGCATACACGTATCGAGGATGCGCTCCATTGCTTGCTGGTGATTCATTGACTGATCTTCTTCTAATCGAAACTTCACCTGTGCAGGATCAAGGTAGGGAACTAAATGAAAATCCACTGGCCCTGACGCATCTTCTATCCGAACCTTTTGCTGTCCAGGCACCCAGTCACCTACAAGATGCAGGCCTGATGATTTCATAAAGCTCGAGCCGAAATGCACACGCCCCGGGCTATCGTGATTCCCTGTTACCGCCAGAAACGGGATTTTGCGTACTTCTACCACCTCATGGAGCCACTCCCCAAACAATTGAATCGCTTCGACTGGTGGAATAGCACGATCGTAAATATCGCCTGCCATGACAATGACGTCTGGACGTCGTTCGTCAATAACACGTAGCATTTCCCACAACATGTGACGTTGATCTTCGAGAAGCGAAATTCCCTGTAACCATTTTCCTAAATGCCAATCAGCTGTATGTAAAATTTTCATATGATGTCTCCTTCTGTAAACGGGTTTGTAGTCCAGTTCTTTCCTATATGAATATAATAGTTTTTTCTAGTCAAAAGGCTCTATACAGAATGCAATATACTTGTTACTATGAATTTGAAAAGGAGGTTATTCATATGTCAGCAGAAATTTATCAGATTATTGCCATAATTATCTATATGGTTGCGATGCTTGTTATCGGTTATTATGCTTACCGCAAGACAACCAACCTGAACGACTATATGCTTGGAGGACGTGATCTTGGTCCCGCTGTAACTGCTTTAAGTGCAGGAGCTGCCGATATGTCCGCATGGCTACTCATGGGTCTTCCAGGTGCCATCTATCTTTCTGGTCTTACAAGTGCGTGGATTGCCATCGGTCTTACTATCGGTGCTTACTTGAACTGGGTGTTTGTTGCACCACGTCTTCGTGTCTATACAGAAGTATCTAGTAACTCCATCACAATCCCTAGTTACTTAGACAACCGTCTAAAAGGGAAATCCGCGTTACTTCGTATTGCTTCAGGTATCATCATTTTACTATTCTTTACGTTCTAAGTATCGTCTGGAATGGTAGCAGGTGGGAAATTCTTTGAAAGTTCATTTGGATTAGATTATCATGCAGGTTTATTGATTGTTTCAGCAGTTGTAGTAGCCTACACATTATTCGGAGGCTTCCTAGCTGTAAGTTACACAGACTTCTTACAAGGTCTGATGATGTTCATCGCCTTGATCCTTGTTCCAGCAATCGGAATCATCGCTTTAGGTGGATTTGGTGAAACGGTTGATGCCATTCAAGCTGTTGAACCAAATCACTTCAGCTTATTCGCAGGAACTACAGTACTTGGTATCATCTCGACAGCTGCTTGGGGTCTTGGCTACTTTGGTCAACCTCATATTATCGTTCGTTTCATGGCAATCAAATCGGCTCGTGAAGCAAAATCAGCTCGTCGTATCGGAATCGGCTGGATGATCTTCAGCTTGCTTGGTGCTATCGCTACAGCTTTAGTTGGGGTCGCGTACTTCAACCAAGCGGGTCAGACACCACTTGATAAAGCGACTGCAGAAACTGTATTCATCTTACTAGGTCAAGCTGTGTTCCATCCGTTCATCGCGGGTCTAATGCTTGCGGCTATCTTAGCGGCAATTATGAGTACAATCTCTTCTCAATTGATTGTTACTTCTTCCGCTTTAGTAGAAGACTTATACAAAAAAGTCATCAAATCAGATGCAGAAGATAAAACGTATGTACTTTATGGACGTATTGCTGTACTAGCAGTTTCTCTCTTTGCAGGCTTCCTTGCTTGGGAACAAAATGAAACGATTTTAGGTCTAGTTGAGTTTGCTTGGGCTGGATTCGGTGCTTCTTTCGGACCGGTCATCCTACTTTCTCTTTACTGGAGAAAGCTAACGTCTCAAGGTGCTCTAGCTGGTATGATTACAGGTGCTACCGTAGTAGTCGTTTGGGCGAACATCGAGGTACTAAAATCAGCTATGTATGAAATCGTACCTGGATTCATCTTGAGCTTGATCGTAGCAGTTGTTGTAAGTATCATCACTTACAAACCAAACCCAGCTATTGACGAAGAATTTAACGAAACAAACCGTTTAATCAACGAAAACAAATAAGATTTACAAAAGCTCTCGCTTAGGCGGGAGCTTTTTTCATGACACTTGTCATGTCGGATTGCTTACATCTGTTTCTACTAGCTGGTCCTAATCTTTCGTATGCTTACTGTAGAACATTTCGATCAGGAGGCATCACATGGACAAACAGCGCATTCGCGAGCTTCGGAAGCAAGTGGCTCCCTTTGAAAAATCACAACTTAATAAAAGTATTTTCCAAGTCATCAATACAATTTTACCGTTATTTTTAGTTTGGACACTTGCGTATTTGGCCTTTGATATTTCGGTTTGGTTAAGTGTCGGACTGGCTGTCATTGCAGCAGGCTTTATGGTTCGCACATTTATCATCTTCCACGATTGTACACACGGATCGTTCTTTAAAAACAAAAAAGCAAACAACATCATGGGGAACATCACAGGAATCTTAACGTTATTCGCTTATGAAAAGTGGAAACGCGAGCACTCGATCCACCACGCTACAAGCAGTAACCTCGACAAGCGAGGCACAGGCGACATGTGGGTCATGACAGTTGAAGAGTATACAGAAGCGACACCAGGACAACGTCTTGCATACCGCTTGTACCGCAACCCACTTGTCATGTTCGGTCTTGGACCACTTTACTTGTTCTTAGTATCTAGCCGCATCAACCGTAAAGATGCACGCTCTAAGGAACGTTGGAACACACACTTTATCACATTAGCTGTTGTTGTACTTTACACTCTTGCCGGATTCTTACTTGGATGGAAAGAGTTCGCAATCATTCAAGGGACGACTGTTTATGTAGCTGGCGTACTTGGTATCTGGTTGTTCTACGTGCAGCACCAATTTGAAGATTCGTATTTTGAAGAAGAGGCAGAATGGGATTACGTGAAGGCCGCAGTAGATGGCAGCTCGTACTACCAGCTTCCAAAAGTACTTCAGTGGTTGACTGGAAATATAGGCTACCACCACGTGCACCACTTAAGCCCACGTGTTCCGAACTATTTACTTGAAGAAGCGCATGAGAACACACCACCGCTTCAAAAAGCGACGACAATCACATTGACGACTAGCTTGACTTCATTGAAGTTCCGTCTCTATGACGAAGCTGCTAAAACATTCATCTCGTTCAAAGATTGGAAGCAGCGCCAAATGAGCACTCGCACCACGACTTCTCAAGTCAAAGGCTGACCCTTCCCCTATACTGAAGAACACTCTATACTAGAGGAAGCAGAGTAGTGCTTGCCTGGTCACTCTGTGGCCAGGCTATTTTTTATGGGAGGTGGACACATGCCGAAATGGTATCAGCTGTTCCCACGGTCTCCATGGCTCAGTCTGTATGCCTGGATCGTGTTTTGTGTCCTGCCTTTCTTCTTCTTATTCCGCTCTACCGGCTGGGAAGAGATTGTTCTTGGACTTAGTTTACTTGGCTTATTTTTCTTACTATATCGTTTTTCGTTTTTCTTAAAAGGAACGCTGTTTTATATGGCTGTGTTACTGGAAATTGCAGTAGCCTCCGCGATGACCTTGTTGTTCGGCTACGTCTATCTGAGTATTTTCTTATCGTTTTTCATAGGCTTCATTGAAAGCAAGACCCGCTTTTTCGTCTTATACGGAATTCACATTCTTGCCGTGACTCTTAGTGTTGTATTCGGCTTTTTCTTAGAATTTGATGTCTTTATGTCTTACTTGCCCTTCTTGATCATCAGCTTGATTGGGATTGTATTATTACCTTTTGCAACGTTCTCTAAAGCTCGTCAGGATTATTTGACCGGTGAGCTAGAAGATGCCCATGAGAAGATTGCACGTATGAGTGTAATAGAAGAGCGTCAGCGGATTGCTCGCGACTTACATGATACGCTTGGTCAGAAGCTGTCTCTGATTGGTTTGAAGAGTGAACTCGCGTCTAAATTGATGGACAAAGATCCTGAACGTGCAAAAAAAGAATTAAGAGAAGTACAGCAGACGTCTCGCCTTGCTTTAAAAGAAGTTCGGGAGCTCGTGTCCACAATCCGTACCGTGCATTTTGAAGACGAAGTGGAGGCCGCCTCACAACTACTGGAAGCGGCAGATATCCAGTTTATTCGTGAAGGTGGTCGTGTAAACGATAATTTGCCTCTGCTGATTGAATCAATTTTGAGCATGGCACTGAAAGAGGCTGTGACGAACGTTGTCAAACATAGTCAGGCTTCTTACTGCCGTGTCAATTTAAACAGTGCCTCCCAACTGACTGTGCTTCAAGTGGAAGATGATGGGATTGGCGATGAAACCAGAAGTTATATTGAAGGAAATGGACTTGCGGGTATGCGCGAACGAATTGAATTTGTCAACGGCTCGCTCACGGTGGAACAGCACAGCGGAACGCGTCTGACGATTGCCGTTCCTCACGTAGCCCCACAGAGAAAGGATGAATCGTTATGATACGGATTGTACTTGCCGAAGACCAGCGCATGCTGCTCGGTGCTCTAGGCTCCCTGTTAGAACTTGAAGAGGATATGGAAGTCGTGGGCCTTGCGAGGGACGGCGAAGAGGCGTTACAACTAGTAGAAGACTTGTCTCCAGATATTTGTATCACGGACATTGAGATGCCTAACTTGACGGGGCTTGAACTTGCAGAAAAACTGAAGGACCATCCCTGCAAAGTGTTGATTCTGACGACGTTTGCGCGCTCTGGCTACTTTGAGAAAGCTCGTCAGGCAGAAGTTGATGGCTATTTGATCAAGGACAGCCCTAGTGAAGAGCTTGCCTATGCAATCCGCTCCATTCTTGGAGGACGCAAAATGTACTCTCCGGAGCTGATGGAGCTGGCATTTGATGCGCCAAATCCTTTGACTGAGAGGGAACTGCAAATTATGGAGCTGATGGCAGAAGGAAAAAGCTCAAAGGAGATTTCTTCTGTGTTGTTTCTATCATCAGGGACCGTACGCAACTACATATCCGTAATTTTGGACAAACTTCAAGTGAGCAATCGCATTGAAGCCATCTCCAAAGCAAAAGAAAAAGGCTGGTACAAGTGACCAGCCTTTTGTCATGGAGTTAAAGTAACCGTAACGATTTCCGGGCGGTTGAAGATGCGTACGGGAAATAAGCTATTTCCTAAGCCGCGACTTACAATCATCTGTGTCTCTCCCTCTTCATACACACCCGCTGTATATTGCGGGAAAAATCCTTGTCCTGGAGCAATGAGTCCGCCAAGACCGGGGATTCTGATTTGTCCTCCGTGGGCGTGTCCTGTGAACACCAGGCTCTCCCCATTCATCACATACTCTTCAAAGACTTCAGGCCTGTGAGACAGTGTAAGACGCGGGAATTCCGTTCGCGGATGTTTTGCAAGCGCGTCTGTGACGGAAATCCCGTTCAATGGGTCATCGATGCCGAAAATCTCGATGGTCTGCCCTTCGAGTGTTACGGCCTCTACTTCATTGGAGAGCACCGTCACACCAAGCTGTGAAAGGCTTGATTTAATTTGATCGACCTTCCCTGTCGCAATTTCATGATTGCCTGTCACATAATAGACAGGTGCCAGTTCCACAAAGCCTTCAACTACTTCAAGGCTTTGCTTTAGGTTGTAGCGATTGCTGTCGACAATATCGCCTGTAATAAAAATTAGATCCGGCTCTTGTTTAGCGACTTTAGCAATCAGTTCCTGCTGCGCTTCACCAAATGTGGCGTCGTGAAGGTCAGATATTTGTACTACTCGAAGACCTTCTAGCTCCTCTGGAAGCCCTGGGAGGCGAATCTCCTGCTGGGTCACCGCTATAGTAGTATTTCCGATATAGGTGATAATGACGAAAGCGACAACAATCGCTACAAATCCTAAAAGTTTTTTCATATGTCAATCCTTGTTGAATTATTTCCCGGGAAATAGTTAGTTCAGTTTTAAAATATCAAACGGTGTCACAATTCCGAGTAAATCGCTCGATGCCGCCCCATCTTCCGTGATTAACAGTGCTTCTAGACGATGACCTCGTGTCAATTCGGTCTTGAACATCTCTTCTGCCACGTAAGCCGATGTATCTCCACTAATGAAACGATGATTGTCTCGTTTGTTTTCGTGGACGAGAATGTCTTCTAATGTCGTTTTTCGTAGTGAAATCGTATCTTCACGCAAGTTACTGGCCAAAAAGGCAGTAATTCCGACAGGTGTTACAAGTCCTTTGAACTCAGAACCTAGATAGACCGGAAACTGGTTAAATTTTTTCTCTCGAATGATCTTTAATGCATAACTCAACGAATCTCCGAGTTGAAACGTCAATACATCTCGCCGAAATATCTCGCCGACCGAATTTGGATGCATGAGTGCCTGTTCGATTTCTTCCATCTTCGCCACTACATCGTCATGTGGCTCTGCAATAACATACTCAGTAGATGTCCGGTGATGAACGATGGCATTTCGAAGGTCTCCATATTCTCGAAGATCCGCCTCGTATCTCCGGATGACAGCACTTTTCTTTTTAGCCATATCAATCAGTCGAAAGAATGAATGATGTTCTTTGGCTCCAGACAGTTCTTTCATTTCTTGATCGATTCGGTTATAAGCTGAAATGAATCGGTCCGAGTTTCGTTCTTTAGCTGCTTGCTCCATATGCCCACCTCACAACGTGACTTTTGCTGCTCGCTTCTTTGCAATTAGTATAGACAGCGTAACGCAAACAATCACTAAAAGTACAGCAATAGCTATAGTCCACCAAAGATCGGCGTTAGGCGCATCTCCTGCCATCAACATCGCTGCGTACGAATACAGTTTCCAAGGTGTCCACGGCCAATAACGAAGGATCAATCCATCAATCATCGGGAAGAATACAATCAAGAAGATGGACAACGCTGTGGCAATCCCTGGCGAGAATAGTGCACTCATCAGCAGTGTCATACTTAATGCGACGACAATCCATAGCGAATAGATCCCGATCATGCCAAAAAACTTAGCGAGAGAAAATTCACCAAATAGTAGATGAATGTAATACGCACTTGCACTGATACCAACAACAAAGCTTGCAAGTAGAAGAAGCAAACTATTGCTCCATTTGCTTAAAATATAAGAACTGTAGGAAAGCGGACGCACATAAAGAAACGCTGCAGTCCCGTTCTTCCTCTCTTTGGCTACAAGTCCTGAAAAAGCAAACGCGATAATCAGCATGCCAATGAATTGATATTGACCTAATGCTGAACCAAAAATCTGTCCAGGTGTCATCTCAGGTAACTGAAACACCGCTCCGTCTGGCATATTGCCAGCAGACTCTAATATTTGTGGCAAGAAGTATGTCGTGATGGGTTCCATAATCCCTAACAGAATAAAGACGATTGGAATCCATACCCACTTTAAACTGCGCACACTTTCTTTCCATTCTTTTTGAAAGAGGACAGTGAACTGACTCATTTGCCATTCACCACCTTTAAGAAGATTTGTTCAAGAGACGCACGAGCGCGCTCGACCTTATTAACAGGAAGACCCGAATGTACAATGCTTTCAAGCACTTGTTGCATCGCCGGCTGCTCCTCATTAATCGAGATATAGACCTGTTCGTTCTCTTGGTGAGCAGGAAGTGGTGATGCGTCAACAAACTGTGCCGCATCTTCAACAGATGCAAAATGTACTTCATAATGCGCTTCTTCGTACTTTTGCTGAATATCTGTTAGAGATCCTTGTTCAATCAATTTCCCTTTTCTTAAAAACAGCAACTGATCGGTCATCTCTTCTGCATCGTTTAAAATATGAGTAGAGTAAAGAATTGTCGTTTTGTGTTGTAGTTCTTTGATCAAGTTTAGAAGCTCGCGACGTCCTAAAGGATCTAGCGCTGAGACAGGCTCGTCTAAAAACAAGAAAGTCGGCTTATGTACTATAGCTTGAGCCAAGCCCAGACGTTGCCTCATCCCTCCAGAAAACCCACCAATCTTCTTTTTCTTCGCATCCCCAAGTCCTACGAAGTCAAGCGCCTTTTCAGACTCATGACGTGCTGATTTTGCCTCAACTCCACTTAAACGAGCAGCCATCTCCAAATACTCGAGAGGGTTCATCCAGCCATAAAATTTAGGATATTGCGATAAGAATCCAATCTTGTTGCGAAAGTCTTGATTCGCTTTTCCATTTACTACAACCATGCCTGAAGTCGGTTCAAGCAAATGGGTTAGCATCGATAAGGTGGTCGTCTTCCCTGCACCATTCGGGCCGATAAGAGCTGTAGCCGTGTTGGGCTCAAGTGTGAACGTCACATCATCCACAACGGTCTCGTTCCCAAACCTTTTAGTTAAGCCTTCCACATAAATCAATCCGCTCATTGAGTTCTCCTCCCTACGATGAAATACACGATGGGCCCAATGATGTTTCCAAAGACAATAATCAGAGCCCACAACCACTTCGGTCCATTGGTCGCTGGAATACGAACTAAATCAATAAGTGCAACTAGTAATAATATGAATTGAAGAAGAATAATTGGGGCAACCAATGCCCACGGAATATCTGTTAATGCTGCTTCCATAGCAATTCCTCCTTTTCTACAGTCTACTACTTAGTACGTTTATTAAAAGCGAGCGTTTCATAATACATCAAGAATATGCACAAATCCCACTATTGTTTGATTCTAAGAGAGTGGGGTATTTTAATTCTAGAACTAGTAAGAAAAATAAAGGAGGAATTTATAATGGCAAAAGACGGATTTTCGAATAAAGTAGAAGGCAAACTAGAGAAAGTTTCTGGTAAAGTGAAAGAAACAATTGGCGATGCTACAGATAACAAATCGCTAGAACGCGAAGGAAAAAAAGAGCAACTTAAAGGAAATGTTCAGGAAAAGGCTGGACAAGTACAACAAAACTTTGAGGACTTGACGAAAGATCGTCGTTAATAAAGTTAAAAACTTAGAGATCAATAGATTTCTAAGTTTTTTCAACTTTAAACTGTAATAGATACAGTACAATAAACTAGAGAGACGAGATAAGATACTTTTTTAGAAGTGGAGTTCAGAACATGAATCAGTTAGATCAAACAACTCAAAATCAGTTATTTGAAGCACTCTTAAACAGCAGTCAAATTGCCAATGTTATCACAGATCCTAACCAACCAGACAATCCTATTATTTATACCAATAAGTTTTTTCTTGAACTCACTGGCTATGAATCTTCTGAGATACTAGGAAGAAACTGCCGATTTTTGCAAGGGGCAAAAACAGATACCTACACTGTAAACCTCTTGAGAAATGCTATTGAGCAACAGAAGGAAGTCACTGCCACCCTGCAAAACTATCGTAAAGACGGCACTACCTTTTGGAATCGACTTCATATAGAACCCATTCACATTGGGAACACACTCTTCTTTATGAGCTCTCAGCACGATATCACAAAAGAAATAGAGCAGCGCGCCCTACTTAATGAGAAAGAAAAAGAAATTACAAATCAACTCCTCCCTATCATTCCTCTAAATGAAACAACTAGTATTTTAGCTTTAGTAGGAAAAATGAACAAAGAGCGATTTCAGGTGTTGATCTCAAAATTGAGTTCCTATGTTCAAAAAACTTCCACTTTCCATGTGATTGTTGATATCACCGGTGCTATTTGGGAAGAAGAATTTTTCCACCACGATTTATTAATGATTCAAGATGTCTTACGTTTGATGGGTAGCCACCTGCTCGTAACAGGCATTACCCCTAAAACCGCTATTCAATTAGTTACAACATCTCAACAGGAAAATTCATTTACCACGTTTTCATCTGTGGAGCAGGCTCTTGCCTATTTAGAAACTCTTTAACAAATTTATACTCTGTCGTCATTAAATATGAACAGATTAGTAGTCTCTTGCTCACATTTTAACTACTCGTAAAGAATAGCATTTAATTAATATGAGCGAAATAATTAGTAAATCTGCTTGCATCTTGAGATGTAGGCTTTTCTATTTGAATCGACGAAGAGATTTATCAAGTTTCTAGGCACGGCTTTACTACTTAAGGACTTTCTAGAAAGGACGGGTTTGAGGAATTCATTCATTTGAGGGAATTTTTCATTGTTCGGCTATGGAAAAAACTTGCGGTGATCTAAAAAGTGGGGCCAGCGATTGCTGCTTTGGTGCGAATCGTCGGCAGATTGGTCTGAATCGGAGGCAGATGTTGATTTTACGTCGGCAGATGACGCTTTTTCGTCGAGACCTGCATGGAAGCATCTGTACCAGTCGTTTCCACTACATATGCTCTTGCTAGAAAGGCCCTTCCACCATTAAAGGACTTTCCTTTCGCATCAACGATGGTATCGAGCTCCGGACGCCAGAAATCCACATAAAGATCATTCATCCCAACCGAGGCAAAGTACGCCTCAATTAGGACGCCTGATCTTTATGAAATTTCTTGAGCGGCGTCCTGCGCATCTAAGCATACAAAAAAGGCCATCCCTCTCGGGATGACCTTCGTGTTGCCCAGCGACGTCCTACTCTCACAGGGGGAGACCCCCAACTACCATCGGCGCTGAAGAGCTTAACTTCCGTGTTCGGTATGGGAACGGGTGTGACCTCTTCGCCATCATCACTGGACATGAGCCTGTTCGCTCAAAACTGGATAGAACTTCATTGATCTTTTTGGTTAAGTCCTCGATCGATTAGTATTCGTCAGCTCCACACGTCG
>NZ_PCGR01000014.1 GCF_002798305.1 Chryseomicrobium excrementi | reverse complement strand
ATGGTGGCTCAGGACGGAATCGAACCGCCGACACAAGGATTTTCAGTCCTTTGCTCTACCAACTGAGCTACTGAGCCGATTATGTATTCTTTTTTAAAAATGGCGGTCCCGACGGGAATCGAACCCGCGATCTCCTGCGTGACAGGCAGGCATGTTAACCGCTACACCACGGGACCTTGGTTGCGGGGGCAGGATTTGAACCTGCGACCTTCGGGTTATGAGCCCGACGAGCTACCGAGCTGCTCCACCCCGCGACAATACTATGAAATTCTTTTAAAAAATGGAGGAGGTAGAGGGATTCGAACCCCCGCGCGGTTTGACCCGCCTGTCGGTTTTCAAGACCGATCCCTTCAGCCGGACTTGGGTATACCTCCGCTGTTATGACTATACTGGTGGACCTTGCAGGACTCGAACCTGCGACCGGACGGTTATGAGCCGTCTGCTCTAACCAACTGAGCTAAAGGTCCTTAAGATGGCGGCCGAGGGGATCGAACCCCCGACCTCACGGGTATGAACCGTACGCTCTAGCCAGCTGAGCTAGGCCGCCATAATAAGTATAAGATTAAATTGGTGGAGCCTAGCGGGATCGAACCGCTGACCTCCTGCGTGCAAGGCAGGCGCTCTCCCAGCTGAGCTAAGGCCCCA
>NZ_PCGR01000013.1 GCF_002798305.1 Chryseomicrobium excrementi | reverse complement strand
AGTGATGATGGCGAAGAGGTCACACCCGTTCCCATACCGAACACGGAAGTTAAGCTCTTCAGCGCCGATGGTAGTTGGGGGTCTCCCCCTGTGAGAGTAGGACGTCGCTAGGCAATGGAGGATTAGCTCAGCTGGGAGAGCACCTGCCTTACAAGCAGGGGGTCGGCGGTTCGATCCCGTCATCCTCCACCATTTATTTTTCTCTTGATGTGCCGGTGTAGCTCAACTGGTAGAGCAACTGACTTGTAATCAGTAGGTTGAGGGTTCAAGTCCTTTCGCCGGCACCACTATAGAGAGCCATTAGCTCAGTTGGTAGAGCATCTGACTTTTAATCAGAGGGTCGAAGGTTCGAGTCCTTCATGGCTCACCATTTATATGAACATGCGGGTGTGGCGGAACTGGCAGACGCACTAGACTTAGGATCTAGCGCCGCAAGGCGTGGGGGTTCGACTCCCTTCACCCGCACCATTTTCATATAACATCTATACCATGCGGAAGTAGTTCAGTGGTAGAACACCACCTTGCCAAGGTGGGGGTCGCGAGTTCGAACCTCGTCTTCCGCTCCATTATTTTGTAATCCCCTGCCGGGGTGGCGGAACTGGCAGACGCACAGGACTTAAAATCCTGCGGTAGGTGACTACCGTACCGGTTCGATTCCG
>NZ_PCGR01000012.1 GCF_002798305.1 Chryseomicrobium excrementi | reverse complement strand
AAGATTAGTCTTGTTCCTATACAATTCTTATGTATGTGAATACGAATCCATTTTCCTTTTTCTACGTAACCAATCTTCTCATATACGATTAACTTCTTATAGGGGCCTTTTTGAGCGAATATATTTCTATGGAAAAATAGAACATCTTGTCAAAGTGTTTGCTAATTCTTTTTCGGCTATCTTACGGGTCTTCAAGGATCCTTTCATGCATTATGTTAGATATCAAGGAAAATCTATTCTGGTTTCAAAAGATACGCCACTTCTGATTAATAAATGGAAATATTACCTTGTCAATTTATGGCAATGTCATTTTTATGTGTGGTCACAACCAGAAAGGATCTATATAAACCCATTATCCAAGCGTTCTCTTGACTTTTTGGGCTATATTTCAAGTGTGCGATTAAATCCTTCAGTGGTATGGAGTCAAATGTTAGAAAATTCATTTCTAATAGATAATGCTACGAAGAAACTCGATACACTAGTTCCTATTATTACTCTGCTTGGATCATTGGCTAAAGCGAAATTTTGTAACGTGTTCGGGCATCCCATTAGTAAGCCGACCTGGATCGATTCGTCGGATTTTGATATTATTGATCGATTTGTGCGTATATCCAGAAATCTTTCTCATTATTACAGAGGATCCTCAAAAAAAAAGAATTTGTATCGAATCCAATATATACTTCGACTTTCTTGTGCTAGAAC
>NZ_PCGR01000001.1 GCF_002798305.1 Chryseomicrobium excrementi | reverse complement strand
CGACGTGTGGAGCTGACGAATACTAATCGATCGAGGACTTAACCAAAAAAATCAATGAAGTTCTATCCAGTTTTGAGCGAACAGGCTCATGTCCAGTGATGATGGCGAAGAGGTCACACCCGTTCCCATACCGAACACGGAAGTTAAGCTCTTCAGCGCCGATGGTAGTTGGGGGTCTCCCCCTGTGAGAGTAGGACGTCGCTGGGCAACACGAAGGTCATCCCGAGAGGGATGGCCTTTTTTGTATTCTTAGATGTGGAGCCGACTGTCCAGAGACTCCGGGAAATGCCAGCGTGGACGGGGAGGCGCACTCTGCCTCTGTGGGTGCGAATGATCTTTGAATGTATTTCTAACGCCTGCAATTCGATTACGTGAAGATGCAGAAGGCAAGGTCTTTTGATGGGGAAGGACTTTCTAGAAAGACGTCGGTGGTGGAAGCCCGACTGGTGCAGATTTTATGCAGGTCTCGACGCAAGCGCGTCATCTGCCGACGTAAAATCGATATCTGCCTCCGTAAACGTTCCATCTGCCGACGATGCGCCTAGGAACGAACGAGGTCTCGACGTAAACGCGCCAACTGCCGACGTAAAATCGATATCTGCCTCCGTAAACGTTCCATCTGCCGACGATGCGCCTAGTAACGAACGAGGTCTCGACGCAAAAGCGTCATCTGCCGACGCAAAATCAATATCTGCCTCCGTAAACGCTCCATCTGCCGACGATTCGCATCAAAGCAGCAATTGCTGGCCCCACTTTATAAATCACCGCAAGTCATTTCCATAGCCGACCAATGAAAAAATCGCCTCAAATGAATGAATGCTCCAAACCCTCCCTTTCTAGAAAAGCTTTTAAGACTCAAAAGCCTTTTTAGTAAAACCTTTAACAAATTCCCTATAAATTTACGTTGACCTTATTGCACAGGTTGCTATAATAGAGAATGTACTGTTCCGAAGTAGCTCAGTTGGTAGAGCATCCGGCTGTTAACCGGCAGGTCGCAGGTTCGAGTCCTGCCTTCGGAGCCATTTTTGCTTCCATAGCTCAGTAGGTAGAGCGCATCCATGGTAAGGATGAGGTCGTCGGTTCGATCCCGGCTGGAAGCTTACAGCTGTCTGCTCTCAGAGGGTAGACAGTTTTCCTTTAAAATGAAGAAGTTTTTTAGAGAAACCCTTGCATGACCCATTTCGTCATGCTACAATAATTCTTGTCCTGTGAAACAGCGACATACTGGAGGATTAGCTCAGCTGGGAGAGCACCTGCCTTACAAGCAGGGGGTCGGCGGTTCGATCCCGTCATCCTCCACCATAAAGACCTCTGGAGGGGTAGCGAAGTGGCTAAACGCGGCGGACTGTAAATCCGCTCCTTCGGGTTCGGCGGTTCGAATCCGTCCCCCTCCACCATTTTTTTAATAAGTATTGGGGTATAGCCAAGCGGTAAGGCAACGGATTTTGATTCCGTCATGCCTAGGTTCGAATCCTAGTACCCCAGCCATTTTGCGGAAGTAGTTCAGTGGTAGAACACCACCTTGCCAAGGTGGGGGTCGCGAGTTCGAACCTCGTCTTCCGCTCCAATAAATTGGCGGCATAGCCAAGTGGTAAGGCACAGGTCTGCAACACCTTTATCACCGGTTCAAATCCGGTTGCCGCCTCCATAAATACTACTTTGCCGGTGTGGCGGAATTGGCAGACGCGCTGGACTCAAAATCCAGTTCCTTCACGGGAGTGTCGGTTCGACCCCGACCGCCGGTATCATCTTTACAAGTAGTTTGTGACTCTACCTCTGCCAGGTAGAGTTTTTTCTTTTATTTAGAAAGGGGAGGTAGAAATGAAACAAGAACGATTATGGACGAAGAACTTTATCATGATCTCGAGTGTCAACTTTCTACTGACACTCGTTTTTTTCTTATTAGTAGTTATTATTGGCCTCTATGCTGTTGATGAGTTTAAAGCTACTACCAGTCAAGCTGGCCTCGTTACTGGAATTTTTATAGTGGGTACTTTAATTGGAAGACTATTTATTGGAGCTCGTATTGAACGAATAGGTCGAAAGAAAACATTAATTATAGGATTTATCTTGTTTAATACAGTGACCTTACTCTATTTTTTCTCTTCATCCATTACAGTATTACTGATCACTCGTCTGCTTCATGGAATCTCTTTAGGTATTGCTAGCACGGCCGCAGCCACTATCGTAGCATTCATAATCCCGATGGCTAGAAGAGGTGAGGGAATTGGATACTTCAGCATGAGTTCCACACTGGCGACAGCCATCGGTCCTTTTGTCGGTTTGTTACTTACTCAAGTTACTACATTCCAAACCATATTCGCTATCTGTTTAGGTGTAGGTATAGTTGGATTACTAGCTGGTTTAGTAGTTCAAGTTCCAACTCTGAAACTTGATGTAGCTAACGAACCTGGTGTTAAGCAGAAATTTTCAATTCGACGTTATTTAGAACCATCCGCGATTCCAATAGCTTTCGTTACTCTTGCTGTTGCCTTTTGTTTCTCTAGTGTTCTATCTTTTATGAACTTCTATGCTATTGAACAAGATTTGATTAAAGCAGCAAGTGTATTCTTCTTAGTTTATGCCATTTCAGTATTGGTCTCTCGCCCCTTCACTGGGCGGCTAATGGACATGAAAGGGGCCAACTATGTGATGTATCCTGCATTTGTATTGCTTGCGGCAGGACTTGTAGTGCTGGGTTCGGCAACTAGCTCTTTAAGCTTTTTGATCGCAGCGTCCCTGATTGGCTTTGGTTTTGGGAATATTCAATCATGCACACAAGCGATAGCGGTAAAAATTACACCAAGAGAACGTATGGGTATGGCGACTTCTACATTCTTTATCTTTTTAGATGCTGGTTTAGGCTTCGGCCCGTATATTTTAGGTTTTGTTTTAGATATAGTGAGTTTTTCACAAATGTATCTGAGTCTTGGTTTTTTGGCATTCGTAACCATAGGTCTTTATTATGCCGTTTATGGTAGAAGTGAGAAGGACCGGCTTTCCATCTAATCATATTGCGCAACTACAGATTTTTTGCTATAGTGAATTTGATATAGAAGAGTCTTTGAAGTGGTCAAGTAAGTGACATACACGTTCAGAAAGTGCAGTGAGTGATGAGAGCTGCGCCGTCCCTATGTACTGAAACCTCCCACGGAGATGCTGTGCAAACACAGCCGGCCCGCTACCGATACAAAGCGCTTGAGATCGTCCTTGTGACGAATGAAGGTGGTACCGTGTCTATTCAGCAGGAAGACGCCCTTTGGGGTGTTTTTCTGCTTTTTATTTTGTCAAAATCAAAGGAGGCAATACTATGTCAGTGCAACAAAACGATTTTTCTAAGTGGTATATTGATACGATTCAAAAAGCAGATTTGATGGATTACACACCAGTTCGTGGGTGTATCGCGTTCAAACCTGACGGCTATGAACTGTGGGAGCGAATTCAAGCAGAGATGGACCGTCGCTTTAAAGAGACAGGTCACCGCAATGCGTACTTCCCAATGCTAATTCCTGAGTCATTCTTCCAAAAAGAGAAGGATCATATTGAAGGTTTCTCTCCAGAACTTCCTTGGGTGACTGAAGCTGCTGGCGAGCAACTAGAAGAGCGTCTAGCACTTCGTCCTACATCTGAGACGATGATTGGACATCTTTACTCTGATTGGATCAAGAGTTACCGTGACCTGCCTGTTCTTATCAACCAGTGGGCGAATGTATTCCGTTGGGAGAAAAAGACGTTACCATTCATTCGTACATCAGAATTTTTATGGCAAGAAGGACATACAGCACACGTAGACGAAGAAGATGCTCGTAAAGAGACAATGCAAATGCTTCAAGTTTATAAAGAAGTAGTGGAAGACTTACTCGCAATTCCAGTTTACGATGGTCAAAAGACACCTTCAGAGCGCTTTGCAGGTGCGGTAGATACGTATTCAATCGAAGCGATGATGAAAGACGGGAAGGCTGTTCAAGCTGGAACATCTCACTACTTAGGTACAAAATTTGCAGAAGCCTTTGATATTAAGTACTTGAATAAAGAAAACAAGCACGTTCACGTGCATACGACATCTTGGGGAACGTCTACTCGTTTGATTGGTGCCATGATTATGGTTCATGGAGACGAGCAAGGCCTTGTATTGCCACCAAAAATGGCGCCGACGCAAGTAGTTTTGATTCCAGTAGGTCCTTGGAAGAAGAAGCCAGAAATCGTTGAAAACTTGGATAAAGTCTTTGATGAATTAAAAGCAAAAGGGATCCGTGTGAAACTTGATGATTCGGATCAATCTCCTGGTTACAAGTTCAACGAGTGGGAATTGAAAGGTGTTCCTGTACGCGTAGAATTAGGTCCTCGTGATTTAGAGAATGGCCAAGCGCTTATGAAAGCACGTGATGCAGAAGAGAAGACAGCAGTTGCTCTTGACGACCTAGTCGCATCGATTGAAAACGAATTAACAGTGATGCAGACTCGACTTTATGACAAAGCGGTCGCTTTCCGTGAAGAGAATAGCCATACTCACATTGATACATTAGAGCAATTAAAAGCTCACATCGAAGAGTCCGCTGAAGCTGGCAAGATACCAGGCTGGATCCTTGGAGGCTGGTGTGGAGAAGACGCTTGTGAAGAGAACGTCAAAGAAGAGACGAAATTCACGACGCGAAACATTCCTTTCAATCCACCGACTGAAAAGAAAACATGTGTCAACTGTGGAAAAGAAGCAAAACATAGCGTGTGGTTCGGCCGCGCGTATTAATACAAAACGCCTGGATGTCCGAGGACATCCAGGCGTTTTCTGATCCGGTTGAATTTGCATAAGCATCTAGTAGTTGGTTGGTCACTAGAGAAGGGTAACTGTGTAAAAAGTGAAGGGTCATGGGTTGGCTTCACTATAAAGTAGTTGAGACCGGACCAGCCTCTGTCAGGACTCTCACCTGACAGAGGTTATTCGTAACGGGAAGCGTCGAATGGAAGCTCGACTTGATAGTTCTGCGCATTGACAAGTCCGGATACTTTATTGGCGTTACGCTCGTACTGAAGGGCTTTTTCCCGGTACTCATCTGGTTCAAAGCGAGCATAGCGCATGTAAGCGACTGTGTCTCCGTATCCAAACTCCGGTTGTTCTTTTGAAGATGCTCCGAGTTGTTTGTATATTTTGGCTTGTGCACGAAGCTGCATCGCATACTCGATTGCTTCAACTAGTGGAATGGCTTCGCCTTGATAGTCGATTGCATTCGCTATATTGGCTTCATAAATCAAACGGTCTAAAAGCATGATATCTTGGCGGACCTGCTTGATTTCAAAATCCACATCTTCAACACCGCGTTTTTGATCCTGTAAAGGCTGTCCTTTTTCTGCTACAGTAAACGCGACGCGAAGCATCTCTTGTTCGAGCTCTTGTACTTGCTTAGTCAATAAACTGCGCAGACGAATTCCATCTGCTAGTGTAAATCTTGCCATCTAAATCATTCCTTCTGATTTTGTCTTGGTTAGTACGACTGAAGATGAATCTCCTCCGTGGACTTGAATAAACATCGACGACACGGCTTGTAGTAGCTTGTCTGCTTCTTCTATGTCCATATCTGGTGTGAAGTAAACGACATGGAGTGCCTCAGTCGTACTCGTCGTCACAGCTGAACGCTTCGAATCCACATATGGGCTTCCAAATGCCCCTTCGTCATCAGAAGAGTGCACAATTCCAGTGAGGGAAGTAGTGCGTCCGTTCAATGCATCGTAGTTCGTATCATTCGTACCAATAGAGAACGTAACGTCTCCTGATAGGGTGCTTGTATCATACAGCCCAAACGGAATGCCGTAATAAAGAGAAAAGAATGTATTGCTGTCGACACCGGAGTGGACTGGTGTGAAATAGTTTTGTTTGGCTACTCTTCGGTAGAGAGCTTCTGCCGATGGACGGTACCGTGACGGATTCGATCCAGTCAGTTTAAACAGAGAGCGCCATGAATTGAGACGGTCAAAATAGGAGAGACCTTTCTCTTCGATTTCAAAAAACAATTGCTCTTGGAACAGCTGGAGGCGACCTTTAAGCATTTGGGGCGAGTCCCCTACAGAAATTTTGGTATAATGGATAAGGCCGATTTTTAGCTCAGGTACAAGTTCAACGAGCTGTGGCTCTAATGCAACACGCATACACACCCATCCTTTCTACATAGAAATCATACCATAGGAGGTGAGGCAGGTGAACGTACGCGACTTTCAACAACAACTCATTCACTATGCCCATTCCATTGGAATCGATAAAATAGGTTTTGCTTCTGCTGCACCGTTTCCTGACTTGAAGCAGCGTCTTCTTTTACAGCAACAACTTGGCTACGCATCTGGATTTGAAGAACCTGACATTACTAAGCGTACAGAGCCAGTACAATTATTAGATGGTGTGCAGACAATCATCTCGATTGCGCTTGCATACCCATCGAAAATGAAAGATGCACCACAAAGCAAACGTGGGGCAAGACGTGGTATTTTTGCAAGAGCTTCTTGGGGAATGGATTACCATACCGTACTACGAGAAAAACTGGCAAAGCTAGAGGCATTTATTTTAGTTCATGCCCCAGACGCCAAATTGAAGTCTATGGTTGATACGGGGGAACTGTCCGATCGTGCCGTGGCAGAGCGAGCAGGGATTGGCTGGAGTGCGAAGAACTGCTCTATTATCACTCCGGAGTTTGGTTCTTACGTCTATCTAGGTGAAATGCTCACCAATCTACCTTTTGAGCCTTCTGTACCTATGGAAGACGAGTGCGGTGATTGTAGATTGTGTCTAGATATCTGTCCTACTGGTGCTTTGATCGAAGGGGGACAACTCAATGCGCAGCGCTGTATCGCATTCCTCACTCAGACAAAGACGATGGTACCGAAAGAGTTCCGTGCGAAAATTGGAAATCGTGTTTATGGGTGTGATACCTGTCAGACGGTCTGTCCGAAAAATAAAGGCAAACATTCAGCACACCAACAAGACTTTACACCGGATCCAGAGCTCGTAAAACCACTTTTAATGCCCCTGCTTGAACATACCAATCGTACATTCAAAGAAACGTATGGACACATGTCAGGAGCCTGGCGAGGGAAGAACCCCATTCAGAGAAATGCCATTATTGCTCTCGTTCATTTCAAAGAGCGAGAGTCTATTCCGAAGCTGATTTCCATTCTTTCGGAAGATCCACGACCGGTTATGCGAGGGACGGCAGCATGGGCTTTAGGGGAACTTACTTCGACCGAAGGCACTGAAGCATTACGACACCAACTTGATCAAGAAAAAGAAGGACTAGTAATCGAAGAAATACAAGAGGCTTTACTAAAAGGAGAACAATAATGGCCATCCATATCGTACTTTATCAACCACAGATTCCTGCAAATACAGGAAACATTGCGCGAACGTGCGCAGGAACAGGTGTCAAACTGCACTTGATTAAACCTCTCGGATTTTCAACAGACGACAAAATGTTGAAGCGAGCAGGCCTTGATTATTGGGAGCATGTCGACATCACGTATCACGAGTCACTTGAAGAATTTGTTAGTGCGTATCCGCAAGGAGAATTCTTCTTGCTGACGAAATTTGGTTCAAAACCTCATACAGACTTTGATTTTAGCGATTCAGATAAAGACTACTTCTTCATTTTTGGACGTGAAACAACAGGTCTTCCAGTCGAGTTTCGAGAAGCACATCCAGACCGAGCGCTTCGGATTCCGATGAACGATAATATTCGTTCATTAAATCTGTCGAACACAGCGGCTATTCTGGCATATGAAGCATTGCGTCAGCAGAACTACCCAGGACTGCATTAAAAAAGGACAGCCTCCCAAATAGGGGCTGTCCTTCTTTCACTTATTTTTGTGTTGTTGAACCTGGTTTATCATCATAGCCTGCAGTAAAGATTGCAGAAAGGAATGCTACACATACACCGAGGATTAAAAGTAATTTCATGGGTTGTGCCTCCTAGCTTAATAGTCTGCTTTCAGTATACAGGAATAAAAACAAAAAAGAAACGCCAGCGTTCGGCTATTTATGGCAAAATGACGTCAATTGGGCTAACATGATAGAAAAAGGAGGAGACGACACATGACGAAAGAAAACACATCTAAAGAAAACGGCTCTATGGCATCCAACATGGAAGAAGTAAAACAGCTCGGCAAGCAGATGGAGAAATTACGTGATGAGCGAGAACTATCTCAAGATGAGCGTGTCGCAGATCCAAGCCAACACGACAAATCACCAGAGATACAAAAACGCGAGGAGTGACATCAGTGGAACTATCATTACAATCAACAAAGACATTACAAAACGGCATAGAGATTCCACGCTTAGGTCTAGGCGTCTACAAAATGACAGACCGAGATGAAGCGCTACAAGCTATCTCACATGCACTAAAAAGTGGATATCGCCACATCGACACGGCATCTTTATATGACAACGAACAAGAGGTAGGAGAAGCGGTTCGCCATGCGGGTATCGATCGCTCTGAAATCTTTGTCACGACAAAAGTCTGGAACTCAGACCAAGGATATGACCAAACTTTACGTGCTTTTGAGAAATCCTTGAAGTTATTGAACATGGACTATTTAGATCTTTATCTTACACATTGGCCGGTTGAAGAGACCTATGTAGATACTTACCGAGCAATTGAGCGTTTATACGACGAGAAGCTACTCCGTGCAACGGGCGTCTCCAATCACCATGCACATCACTTAGAGAAAATCATGGCAACCGCGAATGTTGCGCCTATGATGAATCAAGTAGAGTGTCACCCGCGCCTTGCTCAGTTTGAGCTGCGTGAGTTCTGTAAAGAGCACAACATTGCTGTGACGAGCTGGTCGCCTTTGTCACGTGGACGCCTTTTAGAAGAACCAAGTCTCGTTCGTTTGGCCGAAAAACACGGAAAGTCGACGGCGCAGATCATCATTCGTTGGCACTTACAAGGAGATTTGGTTGTCATACCGAAGTCCGTAAAGCCTCATCGTATCGAAGAAAATGCAGATGTCTATGATTTTGAGCTCTCTGCAGAAGATATGCGGATTATTGATGCATTGAACCGTAATGAACGTGTCGGCAAAGATCCTGACAACTTCCATTTTGATTTTTAATAAAGATAGATACCACTCAAATTATTTTGAGTGGTTTTTTTTTGTCTTGTAGATGCAAGATTGTTCAGATATCATTAACAATAGATGAAAAAAAAGGAAAAAGAGGGAATGTTGAGAAGGGGGCTTATATGAAGCACGTTGTTAAGTTTATGATGAAAGACTGGTTGAAAACAAAGTGGATACCAATAATTTTCATTTTGATGATTGCATTTGTATGCTCATTATTTTTATATAATCAATCGCAAGCTGAAACTACTGTAAACCAGTTAAAGGAATCTACAGAGAATAAGTTAGAGAATGTCGAGTTGCTTTTGACAACGATTACAGCGAAAAATGAGGATATTGGAGCTTCAGAAAACGAAATTAAATCGCTCGAACCTCTAGCTAAAAAAGAAGAAGCTTTGCTAATGATTCGAAAGAAACTGGAGGAAGGAAATTTAGATATTTCCAAAAACCAAATTACATTTTACGAAGAATATTCGAAGTTTATCGAGCTGAAACCGATTTTCTATATGGGAAGATCTGATGAAAATCACGAGAAGAATAAAGCAATTCTCTTACTTGAAAATGAATTACCCTACCTAGAAGAGAAAACACCATATAATTCTGCTCTTTTCACAAAACAAGTTTTTGAAATTCTCTTTAATCCGATTACGTTATTTTTATTCTTAGTTATTTTTAGCTATCGCTACACTATTGACCGAGAAAACCGTATAGTGGATTTCTTGAAATTACAATCATTGTCTAGTAGATCCATTTACTCTAGCTATTTACTCTTATTATTCGGTTCCGTAATGCTATATGTAATTATAGGTGTTTTATTGGCTAGTGCACCTGTTCTACTTTCAGGGAACTGGGAAAGTATTCATTATCCGGTAGAAGTGTTACGTGGTACAGAATTAGTCTTTATTCCCGTGTGGAAATTGCTACTCTTCAAACCTTTAAGTTGGTTGATTTTCATGACACTAGTACTACTTCTCTTTACTTCCTTTATGAAACAAAAAGCATCAGTCGGTTCATTTGCAGTAATTTTAGTAATGGCGCTCTCCCTTTCTTATCTCGTGTATAGTTTTTTTGGATTTCAACTCGCAAATCCCTTGCATCTTCTTGGTTTTACTGCAGGAGACTTCTTTATCACCAATACATATCTTGTTTACTTAGGAGTGATGGGACTAGTTACAACACTCCTCACATTAGGAGTATTGTACTTTATTGGTTCGAGTAAATCCATAAGTGTAAAGCTTCCAGTGTCCTCTTCAAACCTTAAAGAACGCTCATTTTATCCAAAATGGCAGCTGTTACAGTTTGAATATCGAAAAAAGAAGAGAAAGCGCCATATTGCGATTACTATAGCGCTTGTTTTGATAACCCAACTTGGTGTATTTTTCTTCATTCAAAATCAAGTGCAAGCACTACCGAGAATTGCTTTAAATCTAATAGATGAAAAACAGAAGTTCATAACAAAACAGATAACGAATACAGAACTCAATCATGAAAACCTTGCAGTTGAGATTGAAATAATGCGACAAAACGATGAAAAGTTGAATCGTGAACCAGGTGAATACGAAGAAGATTTTTTTCTAGATTTCTTAGATGTTTTGAACGAACAGTATGACGAGTTCGAGGAGTTAAGACGCCTCATCTACGAAGAAAACTTCCCTCAACTTTTCAATGATCTTGAATCAAAGCACAGTGGAGGGTCTTATAAAGATCTAGAGCAAGGCACTTGGACGGTTTCAAGCATGGCATCAGAAGAACAACGAACGATTCTCAAAAGCTCTGGAATCGATTCGTGGCCGTATGGCGTTTACTGGGTGTCGCATTTTGATGATCCGGAGCTTGAGGAAGATGCTGAATTAGCAGCTAGCTCTCAATACCTTCAAAATCAAAATCAAAAATACGATTCAAGTAGCCAATTCATGCTATACAAATTTTTTGAATGGAATATGATGGGGCTTATACTTTTTGCGTTTGTCGCGTTTCTGTGGACAGCAGTTTCAGAAGAGCGAACGCCACAGTCTACCATCAGTTTTCTCTCAACAAAGCCGCTATCTTTTCAGTCGGTTTATACTACTAAATGGATCTATAATTTACTTTCCGCAGCAGCTTTACTGCTACTAGTGGGTGGTATAGTATTTTGTATCGCCACATTGATTGGTGGTTTTGGTGAGTCTGCTTATCCAATACCTGTTTATTCGATTGAAAGACTAGCCGAAACTGATTTTTATGCGTTTCATGACCAAGCTTATTTCTCATTTACAGGTCTTGGAACATTAATCTTAACTGCGATTGCTTTAGCTTTTGCTCAGCTATTCTTTTTAAACGGTCTCTTTACGTTCATAGGGAAACTTTTGAAAAATTACTATGTCACCGTCGTTTTAACGCTAGTTGTGGTCATAATAGGATACTGGACAGGAACACAAACAGTTAAGTGGTGGAATCCGTTCATTTATTTTGACACTTGGCGAGTAGTCGATGGCTGGAAAACGATTGAAGCGGCCTCACAGTATGCCACACCGCTAACAGGAATAGGGATACTAGTTGTTGCAGGAAGTGTTTTGTTCATCACAGGATTTTTCGTGAAAAGAAGGGCGGTATCTTGATGGAACTGACAGTGGTAAATCTTGAGAAGAAGTATAAGACAAAACCTGTTTTGAAGGGAATTTCGTTCACCATTGAAAAAGGGGAGCTTATAGGATTAGTTGGGCCAAACGGGGCAGGAAAGTCTACTCTGATGCGCTCTATTTTAGGACTTGAAGAGATAGAAAAAGGGCAGGTTACTCTGAATGGCTATCATCCAACGGATTCGAACTATTTCAAGTACATTTCCTTTCTTCCTAGTGATAACTATCTGTACATGCAATTGAGTGGATACGATCATCTTGCTTTTGTTGCAACGATTTATGAGATTCCAACTTCCGAGATTGATGCAGTAATTGAGCTGATTGGGATTCGGTCGTATGTGAATCAACCGGTGAAATCTTATTCGTACGGAATGAGACAACATTTATTGATAGCACTCAGTATTCTCACAAAGCCGGCAATCATCTTAATGGATGAACCATTCAATGGGTTGGATCCAACAAGTACAATTGAGTTGAAGCAGTTGATTCGTACACTGCATGGGCAGGGAATCAGCATTGTCGTCTCTACACACAATTTGGATATTTTAGAGGATCTCACAAGCAAGATCTGGTTCATCAAGGATGGTCATCTGATTACCGACAAGCTTGACCCCGAACAGAGTACAGCTTTTGAAATCAAGTATTTGTATGATGGAGACATTGATCAACTTTTGCTCACAAGTGGCTATGATTACGAATTGAAAAAGAATAGCATTCTCACGAATCCTTCTACTGATATTGATGTCTATTTAAAATGGTTACTCGAACATGGCGTGGGGATTCAGGCAGTGACTCCTGTGAACCGCAGACTTGAAGAAGTCTATAAAGAATTTTATGAAGTGTAATAGAAAACGCCGTCCCTTAAATGGAAACGGCGTTTTTTTAGGTTCTTGGAATTTCGACATTCACCAGTTCACCTGTCAGTGGATGGCGGAACTGGATACGGAAGGCTTGCAGTGCGTAATGAGGAGCTTTGACCGCTCTAGCTCCGTATAATGTGTCTCCTACGATCGGGTGGCCGATATGCGCCATATGGACACGGATCTGATGCGTGCGACCTGTCTCGAGTAATACGTGAACTTTCGTAATTTGAGGATTACGCCCAACTACTTGATAATGAGTAATGGCTGTCTGTCCTGTCTGTGAAACACGACGGCGAGTAGGCTGATGACGATCCGAGGCGATGGCCGCTTTGATCGTACCGTGGTCCTTCTTCACAGCGCCTTCTACAATCGCTTCATACGTCCGGACGATCTGCTTTTTCTCAAGCATTCTATCGAGTAAGTTTTTAGCTATCGGATGCTTCGCAACCAGGACAAGCCCACTAGTGCCTTCATCTAGACGGTGAACGTGTTCAGCGTACGAATGGCCTTTAGAATCTAGATAGTGAAATACACCGTTCATCAGCGTCGCGGTTTCCGTCACGTCGTTCGGATGGGTCTTCACACCAGCAGGCTTGCCGACGATAAGTAAGTGCTCATCTTCGTAAAACGGCTGGACAGGCACTTTTGGATTTGGGAAGTACTGAGACGCTTCCTCTTCAAATCGAATATGAAGCAGCTGTTCTGCTTGCAAAGGCTGACTCCAATCGAGCGGAACGCCTTCAGGTGTTTGGAATGCCTTTTGCATACGCAAGTTATGGATGGTCTTCTTCCCAAGCTGCCAATTATCCTTCAGCAGCTCTTCAATGGTAAGTACACCTGGGCTTTTAATTTTTACAAGAAACTTCATAGAGAACTCCTTCGGGCACTTAGTTTTTTACAACTTCATCAAAGAAGCGCAAGATATCCGCTTCTGGAATCGCTCCAGTAGCACGCATTTCTTCAACGCCTTCATTGAAGTGGATAAGGGTTGGAGTCGATTGGATGTTAAAGTCCGCTCCGCCTTGTGGATATTCAAGTAAGTTGTACTGGAAGATTTCCACGTCCTCTTGATCCGCAAGAGGCATCAAGACTGGAGTCATTTCTTTACAGAAACTACATTCTGGACTAAAGAAATAGACCGTCACCGATTCTTTGTTGTCTAGTTTTTCTTGTAGTTCATCTGGCAAGATGATGTTTTGATAGTTCTCATCATCAATCAAATCAATCGTAGACTGCGATAAGTCTTCCGTGTCGTATGGATTATTAGCTAGTTTTTCTTGATTGGATAGGTTCGTTAAGACGATGATCAGTACAAATGCAGCGACGATCACACCGCCGAAAATCAGTAATTTTTTCATGCTGTTTTGTCCTCCTTGTTGTGTTTTACAAGAATAAAACTGATGGTAGCAATTCCGATGAATGCCACTAAGGCTAAAAATGGAATTGTGATAAATCCGAGATAATTGATGTATTCGCCTGTACAGGAGACAACGCCGCAAGCAGGAGCTTGTTCCCCAAAGAAATCAATTTTTTGAATGGCGTAGTGATAGCCGCTCGTCAACGCTCCAATAGAAGAGAAGACCAGTGTCGTCAAAGCGATTCTTGCATTCTTTTGGTAAATAGCGATACCTGAAATCAATACAATAGGATACATCAAAATGCGTTGATACCAACAAAGTTCGCATGGTTCATACCCACGAATCTCAGAAAAATAAAGAGAACCAAGTGTAGCGACCAGTGCGAGCCCGAAAATACCGAGTAACCCGTTTTCTGTCTTTTTAGTCATACATAGATAGTCCTTTCAGGAGCAGTTTCTCTTCAAGTATAGACAATAGACAGAATCAAGTAAATTATTTTCAACCTCTTCCACAACAAGGTATAATGAGGGATAACGTCTTGAAGGAGGGGTTTGTGTGAAAGAAGAATTCGATTCCACCCAATTTGAAAAGCATATGATCATCCGACCGATGACATTTGCTGATATAGATTCGATTTTAGAGATGCAGCGCTTGTCATTCCCAGGTATGGAGCCGTGGAAAGTGGAACATTTACGAAGCCACTTGACAGTGTTCCCAGACGGGCAACTCGTGGCTGAACTAGATGGCAAAGTCATTGGATCTTGTTCAAGTCTGATCATCAACTTTGATGAGTACGACGACCGTCATTCCTGGTCTGATGTCACGGATGGTGGCTACATCACGAACCACAATCCGGACGGCTATAACTTGTACGGGATTGAAGTCATGGTGCACCCGGATTACCGCCGGATGAAAGTGGGCCAACGACTGTATGAAGGAAGAAAAGATATTGCAAGACAATACAATCTGAAATCCATCATCATTGGTGGCCGCATTCCGAACTATCATAAATATTCGGATGAAATGTCTCCTCGTGAATATGTGACAGCTGTGTCACGTCACAAAATCTATGACCCGGTACTGACATTCCAGTTGATGAACGGCTTTACTTTAATGCGGATCAATCCAAACTATTTACCAGATGATAAAGCATCGGGTAAATTTGCAACGCTTATGGAATGGAACAACGTGGACTACATCCCACTATCAAAACGCCATTTCCGAACAAGCTATCCAGTTCGAATCTGCGTAGTTCAGTACATGATGCGCAAAATCAACTCGTTCGAAGAATTCGCTAACCAAGTAGAATATTTTGTCGACGTGGCGTCAGACGCACAGTCTGATTTTGTCGTGTTCCCTGAGATTTTCACAACACAGTTGATGTCTTTCTTAGAAGAGCCGTCACCTTCTCAAGCAGTCCGCAGACTAACAGAATACACACCGCAGTATATGGAGCTGTTCAGTGACTTATCAGTACGGTACAACATCAACATCATTGCCGGCTCGCACTTTGTGAAAGAAGAAAACGATGAGATTTACAACATCGCCTATTTGTTCCACCGAGACGGTTCCATCGATAAGCAGTACAAAATCCATATCACACCAAATGAACGCAAATGGTGGGGCATCAGCGCGGGGGATTCTGTCCGCGTATTTGATACAGATTGTGGAAAGATTGCAATTCAGATCTGTTATGATATTGAGTTCCCTGAACTTGCACGAATTGCTACAGATATGGGAGCTAACATCATCTTCACACCGTTCTGTACGGAAGATCGCCAAGGCTACTTGCGTGTGAAATATTGCGCTCAGGCGCGTGCTGTAGAAAATCAGATCTATACGGTCATTTCCGGAACTATCGGGAACTTGCCTCAAACGGAAAACATGGATATCCAGTATGCTCAGTCTGCTATCTATGCACCTTCTGACTTTGAGTTCGCCCGCGATGGTATTGTCGGTGAAACGGAAGCCAACGTGGAAATGGTGCTGATCGGAGACGTGGATCTTGAGATCCTTCGTCGCCAGCGTCAAGACGGAACAGTCAAACAATTGAAAGACCGCAGACACGATGTCTATACAGTAGAATATAAAAAAGGCTAAGAGGCTGGTCATTGACCAGTCTTTTTTTAAAAGGACGGAGGAGACAAATGAGTCCAGCTTTAGATGACCACATGACGTTACTAAAAGAAATTGCCGAATTCCTAAATGAAGAGACCGAGATGGAGACGATGCTCCAAGGTGCACTGAAAAAACTACTGACACGTAGCATTTTTGCATCGGGCTGGATTTTCTTTATTGACGCTAAGGGCAAGCACCAGCTCATTGCGGCAGAAAACCTGCCACCTGCCTTAATGGAGAATGAGTGCCGCTCGATGAAGCGGGGTGGCTGTTGGTGTGTCTCACGCTATCATAATGGTGAACTTCAAAAGGCGTCGAACATCATCGAATGTCAGCGAATTGAACAGGCTGGGAAGCAGAGCACCTTGCCATCTGCAGGAATCACCCACCACGCGACGGTCCCCCTGCAATCTGGAAAAGAAAAGTTCGGACTTTTGAACGTGGCGACGCCGCACACAGTAGAATATGATCAGAGTGAACTGGCTTTACTTGAATCCATTGCCTTTCAAATAGGCTCTGCCATTAAACGCATCTACTTGACGAAACAAGAGCAAGAAATCGCACTTGTTCAAGAACGCAACCGGTTGGCACGAGACCTTCATGATTCTGTGAACCAACTCTTGTTTTCCGTAACGTTGACGTCTCGCGGGGCAATGGAAATGACAGAAGACCATGATTTGAAACAGGCGTTTTCGGATATCCATCAACTGACACAAGAAGCGCTTACGGAAATGCGTGCATTGATTTGGCAGCTCCGACCAAAAGGTCTGGAAACGGGCTTACTAGAAGGCATTAAAGGATACGCCGAGATGTTAGGGATCTCGCTCAAGACACAGGTGAGCGGAGTCATCCAACTGCCGTCTCGCATCGAAGAGACACTGTTCCGTATCGCTCAGGAAGGTCTAAATAACATTCGTAAACATGCAGAGACACTCGATGCCGAGTTGTTTTTGACGATCACATCTACGGATATTTTATTTATCTTAAAAGATACAGGACGAGGGTTTGTGGCAGGAAAGATTCCCGAGAGCTTAGCATCTGTAGGGATGCAAAGTATGCAAGAGCGAGTCAAAGCTGTCGAGGGAACGATTGAATGGATCAGTTCTCCTGCAAAAGGGACAGAAGTCTTTGTCCGAATTCCATATTAAGGAGGGGTCCTATGATTCGCATCGTGATTGCGGACGATCATCACGTCGTTCGAAGGGGTTTATTATTTTTTCTAAAGACACAGAAAGATTTTGAGGTAGTAGGGGAAGCAAAAGACGGAGAAGAAGCGATTGCCATTGCAAGGGCTGTCAAACCAGATGTGGTATTGATGGATCTTGTCATGCCAACTAAAGATGGGATTCAAGCAACCCGGGAAATCAAGAGGGTACTGCCTCACACTCATATTTTAATGCTTACCAGTTTTTCAGATCGTGATCATGTGGTTCCAGCGATTGAAGCAGGTGCTAGTGGGTATCAGTTGAAGGATATCGAACCTGATGAGCTAGCCAGTGTCATCCGGCAATTGATGAAAGGTGAGAAGCCACTCAGTCCAGTAGCCCAGACGGAACTCGATAAGGACAGTCAAGAAGACAAGCCGCATCTGACAAATCCATTAACAGCTCGTGAGCAAGATGTGTTGGCTGAGCTGACGAAAGGGAAGAGTAACAAAGATATAGCCTCTACATTGTTCGTAACGGAGAAAACTGTGAAAACGCACATATCTAACATTTTCTCGAAGCTCGATGTGCAAGACCGGACGCAAGCGGCACTTTACGCTGTGAAGCACGGTCTGACAGAGCCAAGTGGAAAAGGATAAAAGCGCCGTCCGAGGACAGCGCTTTTTCTTTGTTCTTCTCAGATTCAAATTGCGAACGCCTTACACATCTAATCGTCATCCTCAACTAAATCATACTCCGGTTCGATATGGACCAAGACGATGGCATGAGGCTTTGCTTTTCGAACTTTACGTTCGATTTCTTCTGTTATCCAGTGGCTTTCGATGACATTCAAATAAGGATCTACGGTAACCGTGACATCAATCAAAGCTTGGTTGCCGTGCATTCGTCCTTTCAAATCAAGCACTTGAAATACTCCGGGAGTATGTGACACTAAGACGGAAAGTGCCTCTGAGTCGTCACTGCTGAATCCATCCGACAACGCAAAAGCGGCTTCATAGAAGATGCTATAAGCCGTATAGAGAATGATGATGCCGACGATAAATGCTGTTATCGTATCCAAAATAGGAAAGCCTACAATGGCTCCGATAATACCAATGGAAGCTCCAAGTGATACGAGAGCATCCGACCGATTGTCCATAGCAGCAGCACGAAGTGCAGAAGAGTCAATTTTATCCGCAAGCTTCACATTGTATCTATAAACTCCATACATCACGACGGCACTCGCAAGCCCTACCCACAATGTGAGCAGGGAAGGACTCTCATGAACTGGATTCGCAAATCCACGAAGCGACTGTAATACGACCTGTAACCCGATAAATGCCATAATAAAAGCAGCGGTCAGTGATGCGATTGTCTCTGCACGAAGATGGCCATAAGCATGTTGATCATCTGGTGGCTTCTGAGAAATACGCAAGCCTATGAGCACAGCTACACTCGCAATAATATCTGTAAAGTTGTTCAATCCATCCGCTCGAAGCGCTTCTGAATCTCCAATCAAGCCTACGCTGTACTTGACGGAACTCAAAAGGATATAGACACCAATACTAAGCCAGGCGCCTTTTTCCCCTTTGCGCAAATTTGTATACAGTTCCAAATTGTTTCCTCCTTGCAACTCCCTGTAAACGACAAAAACGACTTCCGAAGAAGTCGTTTTCGAGCACATGAATGGGTTAAGAATCTCGTCCTTTATTCTACAGACTCCAGGATTCAAAGTCAATAAATGGTCGAATCTGGTTTCTAAAGTTACAACTTTGTAAAGTTAACTTAAATACTATCTATGTAAAAGTGAATTTTGTTACTATATAAGCAGAATCTTATTTTTTGGGAGGCACTATGGGAAACTTACGGGAAATTGCAAAAGCATCCACGAAGCTAGGACTCACGTCGTTTGGTGGTCCAACGGCTCACCTCGGGTATTTCCGAGATGAATATGTGGAAAAAAGAAAATGGTTAGATGATAAATTATATGCGGACATCGTGGCATTATGTCAGTTCTTACCGGGTCCGGCATCTTCGCAAGTAGGAATTGCAATCGGGATGATCCGAGGGGGAATTCTTGGAGGTATCATTTCATGGGCAGGATTTACATTACCCTCTGTTCTTTTTTTAATGCTCGCAGCGTATTTTGTAGTCGGCTTTAATGTCACTGACAGCGGGATCATTCAAGGGTTAAAAATTGTAGCAGTGGCTATAGTAGCGCACGCACTACTAGGCATGCAGAAGAATTTGGCACCTGATGCGATTCGAATTGGAATAGCCATTGCAGCCGCTATAGGGGTATTGCTTATCCCTACAGCTTGGGGACAAATCGGCGTCATCGTTGTTGCAGGGGTTGTAGGTTACTTTTTATTCCGAAGAGAACAAGCTCCAGATGCAGTCGAATTGTCTTTAAGTTTCGGGAAACGAGCAGGAATCGTTGCATGGATACTGTTTGCTGGTCTTCTTGTGGCTCTGCCGTTCGTACGAACGTTAACTGAAAATGTGTATGTTGGTATTTTAGATACGTATTACCGTGTCGGCTCTATTGTATTTGGAGGCGGGCACGTCGTACTTCCTATGCTTGAACGTGAGGTCGAGATGTCGAGTGACTTGTTCCTTGCAGGCTATGGACTAGCTCAAGCTGTGCCAGGTCCACTATTTACGCTGTCAGCATTTCTAGGGCAAGTAACAGCTGGAGTTCCAGGAGCACTACTCGCTGTGTTTGCCATGTTTTTACCTTCTTTCTTATTAGTCATTGGGACGCTTCCATTTTGGTCATTTATCCGGACTAAGAAGGGAATTCAAGCAGCACTAAAAGGTGTCAATGCAGCTGTTGTTGGAATCTTACTCGCTGCTTTATATGATCCGGTATTCACGAGTGCGGTGAAATCTTCATATGATTTTATTATTGTATTGATTACATTCACACTGCTCACAGCGTTTAAGTTTTCTCCACTAAAAGTAGTGGCAATCAGTGCATTACTTGGTTTACTAGTTTATGGTGTTTAATTTAATTAAAAATAGTATTGACAGTCTAAAATTGACTGTGCTAGTGTAAAGAGGTACTAAATAATCAGGAATGGAGGTAGGACTCATGAAAAACGTAGTTATTAAGAATCAACAATCACATATGAATGCCTACCTACTAGTTATGATACATGCCATTTAACCACAAATAGTGGTTTCTATGCACATGTCCATTTCTATGGGCATGTGCTTTTTTGTGCTTATCAACTTCCATTATTTAGAAAAAATCGAAGGAGTGGGATTGATGAAAGGATTGTTCAGAATTTCAAAAGTATCTAAACCGGAGTCTCTTGAGAGTGGCTAGTGAAAGGAATGAGTAAATATGTTTAGTGTGTTAGGTAAATTAAATTGGTTTTTTAAAGAACATTGGATTCGGTATACGGTGGCTATCACGTTACTGATCGTTGGAAGTGTTATTGAAGTCATCCCACCTTGGATCATCGGAGAAGCGATTGATGCCATTACAGCGGGTACTTTGACGGAAGGTTCACTTCGGACATATGTGGGCTTGTTCGCAGCCATTATTTTAGGTGGTTACGTCATCAACTTTATTTGGCAGTATCAGTTATTCGGAGGATCTGTGAAGATTGAACGGATTTTGCGGACGCGACTCATGAATAAGTTTTTATCGATGACTCCTGGGTTTTATGAGAAAAATCGTACAGGAGATTTAATGGCACGTGCTACAAATGATTTAAATGCCGTTGCTACTACAGCCGGTTTTGGAATCATGACTTTAATTGATTCGACTCTTTATATGGCAGCGATCATCTTAGCAATGGGATTCTTAATATCTTGGAAACTGACTTTCTTCGCGTTACTACCAATCCCTATCTTAGCTTTGATCATGCAGTATTTAGGGAAAATCATTCATGAAAAATATATGGAGGCTCAAGATGCATTTGGTGAGTTGAATGACCAAGTCCTAGAATCGATTGCAGGGGTGCGCGTGATTCGTGCTTATGTACAGGAGAGACAAGACGAAAAGAACTTTGCGGATATGAGTGAGATGGTCTATGAGAAAAATATGGTCGTTGAACGGATTGACGCTTTGTTCGGACCAATCACTAAAGTAGGAACGGGAATCAGTTATGTAATCGCACTTGGCTACGGAGCGCACTTAGTATCTACAGGTGAAATGACAGTAGGAAACTTGGTTACGTTTAATGTCTATTTAGGCCTCGCGATTTGGCCGATGTTTGCTATCGGGGAATTGATCAATGTCATGCAGCGCGGGAATGCCTCGCTTGACCGTGTGCAAGAGACTTTATCGACTCCAGAAGACGTAGTAGAACCGATGCGACCAGCTACAGGAAATCCAGAGCCTACGGTTGGATTCAGAAATGTGGAATTCACGTATCCGACTTCTCAAGTCGTCAACTTGAAAGACGTGCAACTTCGCGTCGATGCTGGAGAGACTCTTGGAATTGTTGGGAAGACAGGAGCAGGGAAGACCACTTTCGTGAAGCAGCTTTTGAAAGAATACCCGATGGGTAAAGGTGCTGTTGAGATTGGTGGCGTGGCTATTGCGGACCAATCTAGAGAAGACGTCCTTCAAAAAATCGGTTATGTCCCTCAAGATCATGTGTTGTTCTCTCGCACAATTCGTGAAAACATTTTATTTGGTAAAGAAGATGCCACGGAACAGGAACTTGAAGAAGCGATCCGCCTAGCGTACTTCGAAAAAGATTTAGGGAATCTTCCGTTAGGTCTTGAAACACTGGTCGGAGAGAAAGGCGTGTCCTTATCTGGCGGCCAGAAACAGCGTGTATCGATTGCTCGAGCACTGATTAAAAATCCAGATATTTTGATCTTGGATGACTCATTATCAGCAGTAGATGCCAAAACAGAATCAAAAATCATTGAAAATATTCAACAAAATCGAACGGGGAAAACTACGGTAATCACAACCCACCGTTTATCAGCGATTCAACATGCCGACCAAATCATTGTTCTTGATGATGGACACGTTGTTGAACACGGAACGCACCAAGAGCTTCTTGCTAAAGGTGGTTGGTACCGAGAACAGTTTGACCGTCAGCAGTTAGAGGAGGTGTAGAGATGACAACCTCAAAGCGACTGTATCTCTATGCATTGAAATACAAAAAAACAATTTTGAGTGGACTTGGTCTACTCACTATTGCGGTCATAGTGGACTTGATTGGTCCATTCATCGCCAAATATATCATTGATACACAAATTACAGCAGAGCAGATTGACTTTGTCGTCATTGCCCAGCTACTTGCGGTTTTCTTTGGCTTGCAGATTGTAGCGGCGATTTTCCGCTACTTCATGTATATTCAGTTGCAAGTAGGTGCCAACCGCGTTGTTCAGCACTTGAGGAATGACGTGTTCCAGCACATCCAACGTGTCCCGGTTCATTACTTTGATAATCTCCCAGCAGGAAAGATTGTTGCCCGCGTGACTAATGACACGGAAGCGATTCGCAACCTGTATGTGCAAGTACTATCTCAGTTTGCGACAAGTATCATTTCCATTACAGGTGTCTATATTGCCTTATTTATTCTGGATGTACGCTTAGCGGCTATGGCTCTTGTAATCATTCCTCTTGTTTACATCTGGATGATCAGCTACCGTAAGTACGCTTCAAAATACAATCAAATCGTACGAACAAAACTTGCAGATATGAATGCGATGATCAACGAATCGATTCAAGGAATGTCAATCATTCAAGCGTTCCGAAGAGAAAAGCAGATGGCACAGGAATTTGCCGAAATGAATACCAGCCACTTCAACTATCAAAGTAAATTGTTAAAGCTGGATTCAGCTACGTCTTTCAACTTAGTGTTTGTATTACGAAACATGATGTTTTTAGGATTTATTTTATACTTCGGGGCAGCTTCTATAGGTACCGAAGCTGCCGTCACAGCAGGTACCCTGTATGCATTCGTCGATTACATCACGCGACTCTTCAATCCGCTTACAGGAATCGTCAATCAGTTCTCTCAACTCGAACGTTCATTAGTAGCGGGTTCTCGCGTCTTTGAATTGTTAGATGAAAAAGGAGAAATCGTTTCAGATGACCGGATTCCCCGCTATCAAGGCAATGTCACAGTGAAAGATGTGTGGTTTGCATACAAAGAAGATGAGTACGTCCTAAAGAACTTAAATTTCTCTGCAAATAAAGGGGAAACGATAGCTCTTGTTGGCCATACAGGATCCGGTAAGAGTTCTATCATGAATTTGCTGTTCCGCTTCTACGATCCGACTAAAGGAACGATTTCAATAGATGGAGTAGACATGACCACGTTATCCAGACAAGCGGTTCGTGAGCATATGGGGATTGTGCTACAAGATCCGTATTTGTTCACTGGAACTATTGCAACGAACATCAGTTTGAACGACCCTCGAATCAGTCGAGAGCAAGTAGAGCGAGCTATCGAGGCTGTTGGAGGAGACCGTGTGCTTAAGAATCTTGAAAAAGGGCTCGATACACCGGTGGTTGAAAAAGGAAGTACGCTTTCTTCAGGACAGCGCCAGTTGATTTCGTTCGCACGTGCTTTAGCGTTTGATCCGGCAATCTTAATTCTAGATGAAGCCACATCTAACATTGATACAGAGACAGAAGAGTTGATCCAGCACGCAATGGACGTACTGAAAAAAGGCCGGACAACGTTTATCATTGCCCACCGACTATCTACTATTAAAAATGCAGATCGTATCCTCGTTTTGGATAAAGGGGAGATTGTTGAAAACGGAAACCACGACGAGTTGATTGCTCTTGGAGGGCAATATGAAAAAATGTATCGTCTTCAAGCAGGAACTGCTCAACTTGCGTGAAACTTTTTGAATCCTTGAGTCGTACTAGTAGTATCTAAACGAAAAGGAGAGTTTTCTATGTCATTCTTCAACAAAATGTTAGCAAGTATGGGAGTTGGCTCGGCAAAAGTGGATACCGTATTAACGAAAGCGGTCTACCGTGCAGGAGAGTTGATGGAGGGTGTTGTAAAAATCAGCGGAGGCAAGACGGATCAGCAAATTGATGCGATTTACCTTGCTGTTTACACGACGTATCTACGTGAGATGGATGACCGCAAGTATACGGATAAAGCGGTTGTTCAAAAACAAAAAGTGGTAGATAGCTTTACGTTGGCAGCTAACGAAAGCAAAGAAATCCCATTCTCGTTCACGCTACCTTATGATACGCCAGTAACAAAAGGAGCAACACGTGTTTGGATTCAAACGGTTCTGGATATTGCTTCTGCAGTAGACCCGACAGATAAAGATTTCATTCAAGTCGAGCCAACACCACTTGCTGCATCTGTGTTGAAGGAGGTAGAAGCTCTGGGCTTCCGTTTACGTAAAGCTGAGTGTGAACAAGCTTCACGTAAGTTCCGCGGCATGTATCCATTCATGCAAGAGTTTGAATACGTACCAATGACAGGAGAATTCTATGGCAAGCTAGATGAGCTGGAAGTGGTCTTCTTAAGTCAGACAGCGGATAAAGCAGAACTGTATTTGCAGATTGACCGCAAGGCTCGCGGCTTTGGTGGTTTCTTAGCAGAAGCACTGGATCAAGACGAGACATTTGTACCCGTCACCATCCATAAAAGTGATGAGCGTGACATCAAATCAAAACTTTACAATGTTTTACGTAAATACTCGTAATAAAAAACGCGTTCCCGACTTGGGGACGCGTTTAATCGTAGACATGAAACACCATGAGCTCATGGATGAACGATTTGACTTGTTTTTCATTCTCAGGTGTTCCATCTAACCATTGAATCGTCCCATCTTTTTCGTAGACGGCACGGTATTTTTCATGTTTGTAATAAAAGCTGACTTCCCATCCGGGTAAGGCTTTATTTTCGTACAAGGATTTGTAATTGAAATGCTGTAACATACTGGCACTCCTTTCATAGTCTTTCTTAGTTTAGCATAGTCTGTGAAGAGGTGAATCTCAAAAGTGATCCATGAATTAGAACCTGCCATTCGGCTACAAGGGTATATGCACTGGTTTGGCGAGAGGTCCTGATTCCTTCAGGACCTCTCTTTTTGTTATACTAATGGCTACAGACTATAGAAACAAGGTGAAGACATGGAAATCGTAATTACTATTACAACAATGGCTATAATTGGTGCCATCATCGGAGCATTCACCAATCATATTGCTATTAAAATGTTATTTCGTCCATACGAAGCAAAATATATTGGGAAGTGGCGAGTGCCCTTTACACCAGGATTGATTCCAAAGCGTCGTGATGAACTTGCAACGCAGCTTGGGAAGTTAGTGATTCATTACTTATTGACGCCTGAGCTGATTGAAAAACGCTATTTAAGCGAAGATGTGAAGAACAGGATTCATAAAACCGTTGAGAGACAAATCAATGACCATCTCGGCTTAGACCGCGTCTCCATTCGAACTTGGTTAGAGAGAGCAGAATTCAATGATGTCGAACAAAAAGTCACGCAGTTGATTGATAGTCAGATTGATCAGCAAGCCTTGAAAATGAAAGCAACACTTGAAACGGGAACTTTAACAGAACTGATGCCAGAAGAGTGGCGCATGAAAGTGGAAGCCAAGATTCCAGAACTCACAGGCTTGATACTAACTAGAGGAAAAGAGTTTGTTCAGTCAGAGGATGGCAAACGCACTTTGAAGCAGTTAGTTGATGATTTCTTAGCATCTAAAGGAACGTTTGGAAACATGATTTTGATGATGGTGGGGGATTCCCATTCATTAGCGAATAAATTGCAACCGGAAATCACAAAGTTCATGGATGCACCGGGCACTCATCAGCTTATTACGAATCTTATTCAAGGTGAGTGGAACAAAATTAAAGAACGTCCAGTAAGTGATTTGTTAGAAGGGTTTGACGTGGATCCTATCATCACTCAAGTTAAAACCTATGTTCATGAACAAGTGGCCATTGGATCGCAATTGGACGAACCGATCACTAAGCTGTTTCCAAGTGCTCCTACAGTGTTAACGGAGACTCTTGTACCGAAAACTTTAGATTTTGTCTTCAGTCGCATGCATTCAGAACTACCGAAATTGTTTGATAAACTGAAGCTGGATCAAGTAGTCAAGGAGCAGGTCAACACCTTCCCGGTTTCGCGATTAGAGGAACTTGTGTTAGGCTTATCAAGAAGAGAATTTAAAATGATCACGATTCTTGGTGGGGTTCTTGGCGGTCTGATTGGGATTGTTCAAGGAATCATTGCACTAATCGTAAATAGTTAGGAGACTTAACATGAACATCTACGACGATATTAACAAATTAGAAACGACACTGCGCCAGACTTCAGAAATGCAAGGCGTGAAAGAGGCGATTCAAGCGGTTAAAGAAGATCAAGAGGCAAAGGATTTATTTGAATCGTTCCGTAAAATCCAAATGACGCTTCAAGAAAAGCAAGTGAAAGGTGAAGAAATTGCGGGCGAAGAGTTAGAATACGCTCAAAAGACGGCCCAACTTGCTCAATCTAATGAAAAAATTATGGCTATGTTAGAAGCTGAAATGAAGCTGAGCCAGTTGATTGAAGAAATCAACCGTATTCTTTTAAAACCAGTTCAAGAACTTTACGAGCAGTTTTAACGTCGAACTCCAACCTTCCAAAGGTTGGAGTTTTTTTGAAGGGAAAAATGGAATCGTGTCGAATAAATAGAGGAGGAGGGGAAAAGATGACATATCAAACATTACAACTAGATAGACAAGGTACTGTTCTCACGATTTCATTAAATCGTCCTGAGGCATTGAACTCTATGAATGGCACAATGATTGAAGAATTAACAGAGTGCTTCACAGCTCTTCACGAAGATCAGGAGACACAAATCGTCGTTCTTAAAGGGGAAGGACGTGCATTCTCAGCAGGTGGCGATATCAAAGCCATGCTCGCTAACGATGGTAGCTTTGAAATTGAGGATGTCATGAGCAAACTTGAAAAACTGGCACACGCCTATTACACCTTACCAAAGCTTACCATTGCTGCAGTTCATGGAGCGGCTGCGGGACTTGGCTTTAGCCTAGTACTTGCAAGTGATTTCATCTTAGCCGAAAAGAACGCAAAGCTTGCAATGAATTTCATAGGAATTGCTTTAGTCCCAGATGGTGGCGGTCACTTCTTTTTAAAGGAGCGCGTTGGTGTACCTAAGGCGAAACAACTGATTTGGGAAGGCAAGATGATGACAGGTGAGGAAGCACATGAAGTGGCTCTTGTTGGTCATCTAACAGAGGATGGTGGATTGCAAGCTGGAGTTGAAATGCTCGTAGCGAAGCTAAAACAAGCGCCTCTTGATGCGATGCTTGAAACCAAGTCCATTTTGCACGGAACAAAAGAGCAAGAGCTTCAAGCTGTATTGCGTGCAGAAGCAGTCTCTCAAACGAAAATGCGCAGTGCTAGCAATCACTTAGAAGGTATCGATGCGTTCGTATCGAAACGGAAACCACAGTTTAACCAATAAAAAAGCGATACAACTAAAAAACAGTTTCTCATTAAAGCGAGAAACTGTTTTTCAATCTTATTAAGCCGGGTTTTCCACATCTAGCATAATCGAGTTGCAAACGCCAGAAATCCCCGCAAAAATCTGTCGCATCCATAGAGGCAAAAAGCGCCTCTACGGACACGCCTGATTTTTACAAGATTTCTAGAGCGGCGTTTTCCACATCTAGCTTATACATGAAATAATATCAATTTTCCTGAAGAGTTCACAAGGCGGTGAGTCGTCTCACCAAATCCCATTTCCTCTACACGTTTTTCCCCTTGAGCTTTCGCTTCTTCGTCAGAAGCATACTCCCATTTTTCTTCAGCTAAAAGCTTGCCTGTTTTTTCAAATGCAGTAAACGTATATGTGTGCATCCCATACACCCCTTTCCTCTAGCATTTAGTATACAGAAAAAGTTGATATGATATAATAGAACAAATATTCGATTTAAGGAGGATATCATGTCAATTCGTTTTTTTCATCTTGCGGATATCCATTTAGAAAGTCCCTTTTCTGGAATCCATAAATTGCCTGAAGAGTGGCAGAATCGCCTTCGTAGTGCTTCTTTTGACGCGTTTGAGAGAGTGATAGAGGATGCAAAATATAAGCGACCAGATTTCATTCTGATAGCGGGAGACATCTACGATGGTGAAAACAGAAGCCTTCATGCGCAGCGATTTTTCCAAAGGTCGATGGAACGGCTTGCAGAACTTAAGATCCCTGTGTTTGTCATACACGGAAATCACGATCACTTAGGTGGAAAGTGGACTCGATTTGAGTTGCCGGATACAGTTTATGTATTTGGTGAATGCCCTCATTCACATGTAGTAAAAGTAAACGGGCAAACTGTTCAAATCTCTGGATTCAGCTATCCTACACGTCACGTTCATGAAACTTATAGTGACAACTACCCCCTTAGAGAACCGCTAGCTGACTATGCCATTGGACTTCTGCATGGCAGTGAACGGTCGCAGGTAGAGCATGACGTCTATGCACCTTTCACAGTGCAAGATTTACTAAAATACGGCTACGATTATTGGGCGCTCGGACATATACATAAAAGACAAACCTTACATCAAGACCCGATGATTGCTTATTCTGGGACCTTGCAAGCTAGAAACCTTAAAGAAAAAGGCCCCCAAGGCTATTTAGATATTCGGATAGATGGGAATCAGACAAGCAGTGAATTTTGTCAGGTCTCCACACTCCAATTTGAATCTTTAGAAACCCTAACTGAAGAGCCTCGGTCCATTGATTTGTTACTAAAAGAACTACTTGCAGACATTGACCAACAATCGTGGCGTGAAGAATATATCTTACTTGACTGGACTATTTCATTAAGTCGACTGGAATGGCTCGATTCGATCTCTGATGACGAACTTCGAGACTACATTTCGAGTCAGATTCAAGAGGTCTATTCCAATATCTTAGTAACTCGTCTGCAGATTCGTTGGATACAGCAACTAGAACCAGTTCTTCAAGAACTAGTTGAAGAACTTGAATTACCCGATTTACCACTAGCTCTAGAGAAATATATTCAAAAAGAGCAGCTGCAACTAGAAGTACAGGAGCGCATTCAGACGCTGCTAGCGATTCGAGGTAATCAGCTATGAAACTAAAAACTGCTCATCTTTACGGCTTTGGAAAACATAGAGAACAGACATTTCATTTTACTGAACGTAGTTTAGTGGAAGGGTTCAATGAAGCCGGAAAATCATCTTTATATGAGGGAATCCTACAAATTTTATTTGGGTTTCCGACGCGTGGAGCCACTAATCGATTAGAACCTTTAGATGGAGGTCGCTATGGAGGATGGTTGCTCGTTGAGTTTGAAGGAGTCGATTATAAAATTGAACGTGTGGAAGGGAAGTCTGCCGGGAATGTCACAATTGAAAGAGACGGACTTTATATAGGGGATGAACTTTTGTTACACCAGCTTTTAAAAGGGCTAACTCGAGATCAAGTAGAATCGGTATTTGTGTTCGATTTGTTTGATCTTCAAAAGCTACATCAGTTATCACAAGATGATTTGACCGAGCTTTTCTTTGCAACTGGGACAACGGGAGAGAATCCTTATGCTGCACTTCGCAAAGATGCAGTTAAGGAATCTCAGGCTCTCTACAAACCAGGTGGTCGAAAGCCTATACTCAATCAACAGCTGGAGAAAGTAAAAAGCTTAGAAAAAAAGCTGCAAGAGTCTCACAAACAGGAACAGAGCTACAACCTGTTACAAGCGAAACAACTACAAATAGAGGAAGAATCTTCTGCTCTTGAAAAACAACTCAGACAATCGAGAGCTCTGTTATTTGAAGCAGAAGAGCAAGAAGCTTTGCAGCCACTATTCACCGAGCTGGAAAACTTGCAAAGGCATACGGTGGATTCTCCACTCGTTGAAGAACAAGATCAACAGACACAGCGACGTCTTGCTGAAAGTTTACAAGACGTATCATGGAAACTACAACAGCTGCCTACTATAGAATGGGACCGGGAGAAACTGGTCCGTATAAATGACCGACTTCAGCAGTTAGATGAGTTCTTGGACTATGAGACGAGATGGCGGGAACAGCAAGCTAAGCTTGCTGAGCTTGAAGAACAGTTAGAAATGATAGTTCGTGAACAACAACCGCTTGTAGCCACTCTATCTATTTCTGCAGTAGATTTAGAAACTAAAGTGGAAGACTATGATGTGTCATTTTCAAAAGAGCAGCAGCTAGATGCATTACTAAACGCCACTAAAAAACAGCTGAATCCATTAACTACTCTTCTTACAACACTAAGTATAGGAAGCATTGTAGCTGGCATGCTACTTGATCAATTTGTGTTTTTGTTGATTGCCATTTTACTACTTGGTCTCACTATAGTGTTACCTGTAAAAGAGAAACGCTCTTCATTGAATGGTACTGAAGTTGAAAACTTTTTCAAACCGTATGGAATCACTTATCCGACTGATTACAGAGCATCTGACGTCTTTCTAGCGATTCGGAAACTACAGCAACTTCAAATTAGTTATAAAGCGACTGAACAACGACTTCAGGAAGTAATGTCCCAGCAACAAGCTATGCAGCGGCTTTTTCCGACCACTTGGAGAGGTGGAAAGCAAGTGGATACTGCATTTCGAGAAGCTCGAGCGGAGCAGTCTAAACTGTATGAGCTGAAGAAGGAAGTACAGTTAGTACAATCGGAGGCTCTGCATCAAGAACGACAAAGGCAGCAACTCGAGTCAAAACGCAACGGGATCGAGACCCAGCTTCATGAGCTCTATAGCCGATACGACATTGCCACTTCTGAAGAGTTTCAGCAACTAGTCCGTTTCACACATGAAGAGAACAGTAGACGAAGTCGATTAAAAGAGCTTAGTACGCGTTTGCAAGGTAAAGAACGCAAGGAACTGACTAAATCTGCTTTATTTCTAGAAGTGGAAGAATTGCAACAGAAGGTTGAAGAGACTACAAAAGCTCTTGTAACGATCAAACAACAACTTGAGCTGTTGCTATCGGACGAACAAAAAGGAATTCTATTGCAAGAATTAGAGATAGAGCGCGCAGTGTTACACAAACTGGTGGTCGATTATGCAGCTTGGCGGGCGTTAGAAACTCAAATTGAGAAGCGTTATGCGTATTATCATGAAGAAATCTTTCCTACCACATTAAAACGAGCAAGTGCCTTGTTTGAGGTATTCACAGCAGGGGCTTATCAAGCATTGCAGTATCAAGATGGAAGATTTAGTGCCTTCTCCAAACATGGGACTCGTTTTGAAATCAAACAACTTAGTCAGGCTACAAAAGAACAGGCCTATTTGGCACTACGTTTTGCATTAGCCGAAGAACTGTCGAAAAAGAGCCCGTTCTTTTTACTAATGGATGATCCATTCGTTCATTTTGATGCGAACCGTTTTCAACAAGTGGTACAATGGTTGGTGAGTAACGACAATCATTTACCGTTCGTTTATTTTACATGCCATCCAGAATGGCTGTCTTCAGACACTTTAACTACACGAGTGTATCTGGAGACGGAAGGGAGTAAATCATGAAAGGTATTACAACATTACGAGTAGGCGATCCAGTTGATCACTACCTTCTCATTAAACAAAGTACAACAGGGGTTACCACTGTAGGGAAACCTTTTATGTCACTTGTTTTACAAGATAAAAGTGGCGATATCGAAGCGAAGTTGTGGGATACCAACGAAGAACATTCTCGTCTTTACGGCTCTCAAAAAATTGTCCGTGTAGGTGGAGAAATTCATGATTACCGTGGGAAGCTACAGTTGCGTGTGAAGAGCATTCGGCCAGTAAAAGACGAAGAAGGAATCTCCATCACAGATCTAGTACCGTCCTCTGAAAAATCAAAAGAAGAGTTGATGAACGAACTTACACCTTTTATTTTTGAAATGAACAATCCAAACCTCCAACGGTTGACTCGTCATTTACTGAAGAAACACCATCAAGCTTTTATCACATATCCAGCAGCAACTCGCAATCACCACGACTATGCCTCAGGATTACTCGACCATGTTGTTTCAATGCTACGTTTAGGGAAAGCACTAACGGAACTCTATCCTTCTTTAAACAAAGACCTTCTCTATTCGGGAATCATGCTGCATGACGTCGGCAAAGTAATTGAACTTTCAGGTCCTGTAGCTACAACGTATACTCTTGAAGGAAATCTTTTAGGTCACATTTCGATTATGGTAAATGAAATTGCGATGGCGGCCAAAGAATTAGAAATTGAAGGGGAAGAAGTGATGCTTCTTCAACACATGGTTTTGTCACATCACGGAAAAGAAGAGTGGGGAAGTCCAAAGCGTCCGATGCTTCGTGAAGCCGAAATCCTTCACTACATCGATAACATCGATGCGAAGATGGCAATGTTGAATCGTGCTCTTGAGAAGACCACTCCAGGTGAATTTACAGAGCGTCTCTTCCCGCTCGAGAACCGTTCGTTCTATCGGCCATCGTTTGATATTTAGATGTGGAAGGCGTTTGGTCAGAAATGCTTCTAAAATTGGGCGTGCCTGTAGAGGCGCACTCTGCCTCTATAGGTGCGAACAATTTTAGAATGTATTTCTAACGCCTGCAACTCGATTACTCTAGATGTGGAGCTAACTGACCAGAAATACAAAAAAATCCGACCACAAGGTCGGATTTTTTTGATTACTTACTTGATTCTTCAGTTTCTTCAGCAGCCGGCTCTTCATAATCTAAGAAGTTCGCTAGCGCACCTTCTAATTCCTCATCTTTGATTTCAACATTTGCATCCTTCATAAGTTGAGCAACTTTACCGAATAGAGCTGCAGAGTCCGCTTTTTCAAGCTTCACTTCACGAGCAATTTCGTCTTTTTTCTCTTCTAGCGTTTCTTCCATCTCACGTTTTTCAACAACTTCAATGATGTGGAAGCCAAAGTCTGTTTGAACAGGGTCACTGATCACACCTGGCTCTTGAGAAAATGCTACTTCTTCAAATTCTGGAACCATTTGCCCACGACCGAACCAACCTAAATCTCCGCCAGAAGTTTGTGCTTGTGGTTCAGTAGAATATTCAGCCGCTAATTCTGCGAAATCTCCACCATCTTCAAGCTTTTGTTTCACTTCTTGAGCTGTCGCTTCATCTTCTACAAGAATGTGGCGAGCGTTGACTTCGGTTTTCATTTCATCATATTTAGCTTGGATTTCTTCATCCGTCGCTTCTACTCCATCAATTAACGCCTCTTCTTGAAGAAGGTTTAATTTCAAGAACTTTTTATACGATTCTTCTGTGTATCCTTGTTGTGCAATAAATGCATCAAAGTTTTCGCCTTGCTCCTCTTTATCTTGCGCTAGAGCAGCTTCAACTTGCTCATCTGTCACATCGTACTTAGCATCTAATGTTTTTTCAATCATTAGAAGTTGAAGAGCTTGGTCTCCGATAGAGGATTTCATTTCATTGTACAAGTCGTTTTCTGTGATGTCTCCGTACTCAGAGCTTACAACCACTGGTGATGAAGCTTCTTCGTCCGAGCATGCGCCAAGAGTCAAAATAGACGCTGCTAGAGCTGTTGTTAGTAATGTTTTCTTCATTATGGTATCTCTCCTAACTAGTTTCAGACAATGCTTACTATAACATAAACGAAATAAAAACAAAATAGTTCCACAACTGCTCATTCAATGACGGGTGGTGGAGCATAGGTTAGAACACAAGGAGGTGATCGATATGGGTCACAGCTATTCTAACGGCTCAGGTTTTGCAGTGAATGTCGTTCTGTTCATCTTGCTCACCATTGTTGGATCTACTTTTTTGATGTAACAAAAAAGAACGGATGCCACTAGGCGTCCGTTCCTTTAAACTGCATATGTGATTTCTACATAAAGTGCTACAAATAAGAGCGTGATACAGATATTGACCATTCGAAACACTTTCGTCTGTTTTTCTTCTGAAAGTTCACGAGATGTAACAAATGCATACGCCATACGGTTTATCTGAAAGAAATAGAAGGCGGCAAAAACCAAAAGTGCCAAAATAATCATACTGTAACTCCCTTCATGAACTCTTTCATCATAGCAAAACTCTTTCATGCTAGCAAATGATTAAGCGCGGGGAGCTACGAGAATCTCATAGCCATCTTCAATCTCTTCAATCCACGCTTTTTTAGGAGAATGAAGAAGCTCTTTTACATAAATCAAATCAATTACACACATACCACAGTGGTAGGCGAATAGAATAATAAAGTAATGTGCAAAAGCAGGGAAGATATAAACACTGGCTAAAAAAACAGTGGAGAGCACGACAAATGGCATTAATAGAGCCATAATAAAGCGACCCTTCCCAATGGGCTCACAAATACGGATCATAAACATTGGAATAATACGGAAGTGCATGTAACGCTTCAAACGCACTTTTCCTTTTAAAGTAGACAAAGGCAGATAATGCAAAAATTTGTGGATTGGATAAACTGCCAAAAAAGATAGCACAAATCCTATAAAATAATCACTAGAACGGCCGCTTTCACTAAAGAAAGATAACCCTATATAAGTAAACGAAAAGACCATAAAGACAATAAATGATGAGATTAAAAACAGACGGTCATACCCGTATTGTCTTTTTATATTAATGCTTTTCCAGCATTGCATGTATAACACTCCTAAACTGATTGTTCAAGAGTCTACAATACGATGTTTTGAAAAGAATATCAAGTAGATAATTGTAAATTATTTGATGGCGCTTTCATCTTTTTCATGAAACTCAAATTCTTTCTCGATATTTGATAGGGAACGCTCAAAAATATCCATGAAATCGTCCCCATAAATGTTACGAATCACTGCCATCATGTCCATAAATTCTGGGAATCTGCCATAAATCGCTTTGATAGGGAGTGAGCCCTCAATAACAGAATGGGATGTGTTGTGATAGTTTTCATACATTTCTTCTAATAAGCTGGCGCCTTTTTCAGTAACTGTGACATACGTATTCCGTTTGTCGTCATCTCGTTTCGAAAACTCAAGGAGTTCTCGTTGTTCCAATTTCTTAGAGAAATTGAATGCCGTTGAGACATGCATCACGCCAAATTTTGCAATATCGGATATGGTTGCACCTTTTAAATGATAGGCAATCCATAAAATATGATGCTCGTTGATATTTAAATCATATGGTTTGATCCAGGTTTGCCAGTCTTTTTCAACGGCTTTCCACAAAGCTTTAGAGAGCTGTCCTAGACGTTGACTAAAGATCATGGCTTCTTTTAGAGAATAATTTTCTGACATAAGGTTCGCCACCTTTCGAATAGTAGTTCAGTCCGTTTTACACTTCTACTCTCTAGTATAACAAGGGAAAGGGAGAAACGGAAATAGGGACCACATTACTATTGTGATAAAAATAAAAAAACAGATACACAAGGTATCTGTTCAACTAACTTTAGGTGTTTTCTTAGGTAAAGCTTGCTGCAACTCATCCATTGATTTTTGAATGGCTTCGATGTCTTGTTGAATCTTCATTTGAATAGGCGCAGTTTCTTTTTGCCAAGTATCGACGCTTTCCTTGATTCCTTGAACGGCTTCCGGAGTGACTTCTTTAGCGGTTGTAATCAAGTTTTGTAAGGAAGTTTTTACTTCTTGGAATTGAGCTTTTACATCTGAGAGGTCATGTTTGATTGTCTTCGATGTTGCTCGGAGTTGTGAGCGCACTTCTTGACCACTTTTTGGGGCAGTAAATAAAATAGCGACGGCACTAGCTGTAGCGCCTGTCAACAATCCCCAAATAAAACGACTTTTGTCCATATGGACCCCCACTTTCCACACTATGTATTTGTTACAAGTATACCAACATGCGTATTTATTTAAACATGAATCCACAAGAGCGTCCATATAAAAAGAAGCCTATCTCTTCTTTAGATAGGCTTCTTTGTAAGTTAGTTGGCTACTGAAGTCCGAAGGCTTGAACGCTTCAACGTCTGACGGACGATTGGGTAGATCACAATAAATGCTACTGTATTCACTGCAATGGCAGGAAGTACAACTGCAAGATAAAGTTGTCCGAAAGGAACTTCGGCTCCCATGATAAAGATGGCACTTGCTAAGAAGATGGCACCAGATAGGGCAGTTCCTAAAGCAGTGAGTACTGCTTGTGCAGCAAATTTTTTACCAAGAGCTTGTATAGCAATTAGTACGGCAAAGAACACTAGTGAAGTTAGCACTTTATCAATAACATTCGGTAGAAATCCTCCAGGGAATGTAGTAAACAGTCCAGATAGGATTCCAGTTGCTAAGCCGACTACTACGGTATGTTTTAAGTTTGGTGTTAATAAAATAGTGATAAACATCATAGTTAATAGGAAGTCAGGTTTCATACTGCCTAAGAAAGGTGGGATTACGAGGTATAACACCGTCCCAATTCCTAGTAACATCGCGGATAGTACAAGATTTTTAGTATTCATTTTCGTCTCTCCTCTGCTTTTCTCAACTAGTTCTTTCCTTGTGTGCACTCTTTGCCACAAGCGAAAGCTTGTCCTTTAGTATACAGCATTCTATTCAATTATCAATGGTTCTGCTTATAATTTTTCTGACAATTGTTGCGCTAGCTGTTGAATCTTTTCTAGTGGATAGTCTTTTTCTTTCGTTCTCCAAGTTGCCTTGAATCCATCTGTCTCATCATAGCGCGGAATTAAATGTAAGTGGAAATGGAAGACACTCTGTCCCGCAGGGGCTCCGTTGTTATTCAATAAGTTCATACCCGCAGGGTGGAATGTCTCTTTCAAAGCAGTCGCAAGTTTTGGTACAACACGGAAGAGATTTGCAGCTTCATCTTCAGAAAGATCATAGACAGATTCTTTATGTGATTTAGGAATCACGAGGATATGGCCTTTAGTTAACGGCATGATATCCATAAATACAAAAACATGCTCGTCTTCATAAAGTTTGGTGCTTGGAATTTCGCCTGAAATCAATTTGCAAAAGATACATTCTATCATCTGGTGTCACTCCTTTTGGATTCATTATGAGTAGTTTACCATACGACTTACTGGTTCGAGATTTTTTTCCTTTTAGGTGCTACACTAATTGTTGAAAGGGGCTACTACTATGTCGTTACTAAAGTTAGAGCACGTTACCGGTGGGTATTCTAAAAAAGCTGTAATCCATGATTTGTCTTTCTCGGTCGAGCCTGGTGAGCTTGTTGGCTTGATTGGGTTGAACGGAGCTGGGAAGAGTACCACGATCAAGCATATTATCGGGTTACTGACACCCCATGAAGGAACTATTTCCATTACTAATCAAACATTGGCGAGTGCTCCGGATGTGTATCGAAAGTCGTTTACGTACATTCCAGAGACACCTGTATTATATGAAGAATTGACTCTACAAGAACATCTAGATTTGATGGCTCTTGCTTATGATATTGATGAGCAGACTGCCAAAGAGCGAGTAGATAAATTGCTCCAAGAGTTTCGTATGGAAAAGCGAATGAAATGGTTTCCGACCCATTTTTCAAAAGGGATGAAGCAGAAGGTGATGATCATGTCTGCGTTCATGGCAAATCCTGCGCTTTACATTATTGATGAACCTTTTGTTGGGCTGGATCCTCTCGCTATTCGAGCGTTACTTGCTCAGTTGGAAGAACGAAAATCAAAAGGCGCGGGTATTTTAATGACGACACACGTCTTGACGACAGCAGAAAAATACTGTGACAAGCTGATCCTTCTTCATAACGGTAGGGTGCGAGCTGCGGGAACGATGGAAGACTTGCGCCAAGCCTTACAGATGCCAGGGGCTTCACTTGATGATCTTTATATTGCGATGACAGAGGAAGTTGACTATGCCTAATCTAGCTTTTATCTACGGCAAGAGGTTTCAAAGTTATTTTATAGAACTCCAACGCTATATGCAGTTTATCATCTCAGGGCACATCGCTGTGGTGCTGCTCTTTGTCATTGGAGCGGCAGGGTACTCATACAGTCAGTGGTTACAAAATCCGCCTGAGGACTTTCCTGCATTTCTAGTGGCGGCCGTGGCTTTGACTCTTGTTGTGGTTCCAAATAGACCCGCGCTGTTACTAAAACAGGCAGATCACTATTTCTTTTTACCGATGGAACAACAAATGCAAACGTATCTTCGGCCAGCACTCCGCTGGTCTGAACTTATCGTCGTCGTCCGTTCACTTGTTGTCATGGTTGTCACTATTCCATTGCTTACTCGAGTGGGAGGGCTCTCCTCTTCCATGGTGATTGGACTTGCAGTGGTAGTAACTATCTTAGCGATTTGGAATGTGAGAAGTAAGTTCTATGCGTTCTGGGCTCATGATCAAGTGAGTGTCTTCGACTTTGTGATTCGACTTGGAATACTTTTTGGAACGTTCTATTTCTTCTTGTCATCCAATTGGATTGTGACCGGACTATTGGGTGTGATAGCGGGCGTCTATTACTTTTTCATGCTCACCAAATCCCTTGCTCCGTTCCCGTTCGACCGAATGATCGATATGGAGCAGCAGCGGATGCAACGGTTCTATCAATTCGCAAATTATTTTACAGAAGTCCCTCATGTCAGAAGTAAGGTTTCTAGACGAGCGTGGCTAAATGGACTGTTATCAAAGGGGAATATGCATCAATTCTTGATCGTCAGAAGTTTCGTTAGAAAAGACGAATTGTTCTACATGTGGCTTCGATTAGCAATCCTGTTAGTGCTGGTACCTTTTCTATCATTTTCTTATGTGGTCGCCGGCCTACTGGTTGTCTTTTCTTTTGCTATAGCGATTCAGACGCATCAAGGACTGCTGTTTAATCAGATTTTTAGGATGGATATGCTATATCCGCGGCCTGAGGTCTCAAAACAACAAGTGGTGATGAAGTTAGCACGACTGGTAAGTTATGCACCCCTTGGATTAGGTGCTGTAGTTGCTAGTCTCTTCCATCAACCGGTTCTGATTTTAGTTGCCGTGGTAGCAGCGGTGGCCTCAATTGAATGGTATTTTGTACGAAAAAAGAAGCAGCCAGATTAATCTAAGTAGTTCAGTTTTGGAGTACAAAATGACAAAATGTACTTCAAAATGGACTACTTTTTTCATTTTAACTTACATACCAAATTACATACAAAATGATTTATAAAATGCAATTGAAAATGATAATTGAATGAAAATTTGTGATTTTGTGGTATTATGATAATATAACTTATAGAAAAAATTGCTTATTCAACTAACGGGCAGGATAATGAGAAAAGGTTTTTTGATAGAAATAAGAAATTAGATGGTAAATTAGTTAAAAAGGCTGTGTTATAAATGAAAGTTTCTTTGATTGCTGCGATGGATAAGAATAGAGTGATTGGCAAAGAGAATGACATTCCTTGGAGGATTCCCAAGGACTGGGAATATGTTAAAAATACTACAAAGGGACATCCGATAATATTAGGTAGGAAGAACCTTGAATCAATCGGAAGAGCCTTACCTGACAGAAGAAATATTATTCTGACGAGAGATAAGGGGTTTACCTTTAATGGTTGTGAAATTGTTCATTCAATAGAAGATGTTTTTGAGTTATGTAAAAACGAAGAAGAAATTTTTATTTTCGGAGGAGAACAGATTTATAATTTGTTTTTCCCTTATGTTGAGAAAATGTACATCACAAAAATACATCATGAATTCGAAGGAGATACTTTTTTTCCAGAAGTGAATTATGAGGAATGGAATGAGGTATTTGCCCAAAAAGGGATAAAGAATGATAAAAATCCGTATAACTACTATTTTCATGTATATGAAAGAAAAAACTTATTGAGTTAACGGGTGCGTTAATTGAAGAAGAACAGTAAAGATAAAGCACAAGAGCTTGGGATTACTCCAAGCTCTTTTTGTCATTTGAAATAAATTATATCTTTCCAATCAAATTGTTTATCTGTAATCCCTAATCTTTGAGCAGGTGTCAAAACCTTTTTATCCGCTGATTTAAAAGGGCGACAAAAGTTGTAGTAAGTTCTTAGAATTGTAATCGCAAATTGAGCATACTTCGGATTGAAGTTAGCGTAAATATAGCTCTTCTTATCACCACGAGCTGTTGTTAATGGTCTTTCAAGAGATGATATATAACGTCTTATCTGTTGAATAAAGCTATTGGTCGAATGGTCATTAACATTTAATAGCATCTTTGCGATTTCGTTTGGTTCCAGAGCAGATAAATCCGTTCTACAATCAACTGAATAAAATCCTTTATCCTTAGTGGCTAATGGATGTTTGATAGGGTTATCGGCATATTTGCGATATCTTTCTCCATCTTTACTAATAGCCTCTTCGTGGAATTGATGACTTGTTAGTAATTCAGTTAGATAATGAGATGCCAAAGTCCGTAGAAACTTTGTTTTGAATCCTCTGATATCTCCCCAATCGAGCAGTTCTGCTTTTGCTTGTCCGAATTCTTTTAAGCATTGTTTTCTGCTTTTCGTCTTGTTAACTTGGCAAATAAAATGATGTGCATCGCTCAACCTTAATTCTTTCGTGAATACTCTATAAAAGGCGTTTCTAATAGAGAAGTCATCATCACTAATCATTCGCCATTCGTCGGCATTAACCATTTGTTTAATTAACCAATAGTGAGCAGTTGTAGTATAAGGAGCATCAACATTTAAACCATCGACAAATCTACTCCTATTAGTAATTTTCCCTAATTCGTGAAGATAAGCATTCCTATTTTCGCTATCGTTAGCGGATGGTTCTTGTGGATAATAAGACCAATCTAACCTATCATTTTTACGACTAAAAGTATTGAGATGGTCTTCTTTGAATTTTCTTGTATCTTCATTTAATTCATCCATTGAAATATTCCAATCATAGGCAACATCAGAACGGAACACATATCTTGATAAGACCTCAGCAGATACAACTATATACGTTTGCATATTAAGGTCTTCAAACCCCGTATATTTCTTTGAACCTTGTCCTTTCTTACGGACGTTATTTAGGTAGTAGTGCATCTTGTCCGTATTAAGCCACATCTCGTTAAATTTCTTTGTTTGAAGGGGTTGTGTCTCATATCGTTCTAAAAACTCCAAACAACGCCTATACAGCCACTCCAGCTTATGATAGTAGGTTCCAACTCCAATTCCTAAAATATCACAAGTACGACTGACTGAAACCCTTCCAACAACCATCTTAGCGAACATTGGAAGAATGGTGTTCTTTTGTTGGTGATAAGTAGTGGTTTCTTCTCTTTTTGGTAGAACATTAGTGAACTTCTTACACGCCTTACATTGATAGCGTTGAGATTTGCCCCTACTTTTCCCCCTTTTGTAAAATTGCTTCGGCTCATTGAATGGGGTTGATTCTTCTTCCGAGCAGCCTTCTTTATGAAATTGATAATCTGGCTCAACATCTTGGATGCTATTGATTTCTATAAGGCGTTTAATTTCTTCAACAACAGACCAATTAGATAAAGGGGTTACTGTACAGTTTTGCGATACACCTCTGCCAATAGGATTGTCATTGCAGTACATACCTTTATGACCTTTATCTTTGGACCTACCAGTCATTTTATATCGACTTGGTTTCCCTTTTACATCTTTGAATTTGTGCTGTTCTTTCCCAAAATTACAACAAAACGGATTGATGCAGTAATTATATTGAATGGGATATTCAGAACCGTTCCATTTAAAAGACGTTGGCAAGAACAACATTTTGTTATACCTTGTTGCAAATCGTTTTGGAGTTAATAAATCATATTGTTTAGCCCTATCTTTTAATTCTTCGTTTGAAATCGGAATTTTAACATCTACAATTTCATCTTCCTTCGTGGCTAATCTTTTAAGCTTGGTCATTGTCTATCAACCCACTCTATCTTTGATACCCATTTTTTCAACAATCCGCTTATTACTTCGCTTGTTGGCAATCCATTCAATAAACTTCTTATCGTCTAAAATGTTCAATAAGAATTCATCCACTGCTTCGCTTTCAGTACGCTCTGCATATTCAGCGTATTGCTTAACTATCACCCTTACTTGCTCTGATATTTCCCAATCCACAGACTTAGCGTTCTTATTTTTTGGCTCAAGAAATTGCATAGGAAAATGCACCCCTTTTTGCTTAGTAAATTGTAACCATTTTAACACACCAATTTGCATTCCTACAATAATTATTTCACGTTCGCATTTTTATATACATTTTAACTTACATTTTGTGGTGTAAATTAACAACAAACGTTGATTTAACAATAAAAAACGAGTATCAAATTCAGTTGCAATTTGATACTCATTTAGGTTTACATTTTCACTTTTTGTACTCCAAAACTGAACTACTTAAGATTAATCGGCTGCTTCTTCGTTTTTTGTGCGATAAGTATGTGTATAAGGAGAGCTTGTAAAAATATTTTGTTTAGAAGCAAATGTTTCAAGTTTTGTGAGATGACGGTCTGCCCATTGCTGGTAACTAGAGGGGCCGGACCATTGGGAAAGAATCAAGTACGTATCTGCTTTGACTGGTCGTAAAATACGGAGTGCGAATAGCCCTGGTTCACCCGATAGGTTCGCCATCATTGACTGTGCTTCATGTTCAAATACTGGACGCCCCTCGTCTGTAATTGGGATGTGATAGAAGTAAAAATAGCCTTCATCTTGGAAGTGTCCATGTGAGGCAAGTACCTCATAGGATCTTGGTGTTTGAAACTTTGTTTTACCGGAACTCTCGTGTAACAGAATGGTTCCATTAGATCCATAGAGAACGTGCATGTTTTCTGTGCTGTATTTTTCTTGTAACTGTTTCATAAATTCCGGTGTACCGGATGTGGTATATAAATAGCTCATAAATATGGCCTCCTCTGCTTGTTACTCTAAGTATTTCCCATTGTTCACAATTTGAAAACACTTTCCCTCTTATAGAAAGGCAATTCTATGACAATTTGCCTTGAAATCTATACAATAGGTGAGAGAAGTTCTAAAGTAAGAGATAGACTAATTGTGTAGGGAAGGGTAGACTACCATGAAAATAACGAATGATACGCTGTTACGTGCAGCACGAGGACAGCAAGTGGAACATACTCCTGTGTGGTTTATGCGGCAGGCTGGACGTTCTCAGCCAGAATATCGTGAGATTAAGAAGAAGTATTCTTTAGAAGAAATTACGCATCAGCCAGAGCTTTGTGCATACGTAACGAAGCTTCCTGTAGATAACTACGATGTGGATGCGGCCATTCTTTACAAAGATATCGTAACGCCTCTACCTGGTATGGGTGTGGATGTGAAGATCAAAGCAGGAATCGGTCCTGTTATTTCGAACCCAATCCGCTCTGTAGCGGATGTAGAGAAGCTCCAAGAGTTTCATCCAGAAGAACATGTTCCGTTCGTATTAGAGACAATCAAGATTTTGACGAAGGAACAATTGACTGTGCCACTGATCGGTTTTGCGGGTGCACCGTTCACATTGGCAAGTTACATGATCGAAGGCGGTCCTTCAAAGAGCTATAACAGAACAAAAGCTTTCATGGTCAGTGAACCGCAAGCTTGGTTTGCTTTAATGGACAAACTAGCGGATATGATCATCACAGATATCAAAGCTCAGGTCCAAGCGGGTGCTAGTGCTATTCAAATCTTCGACTCTTGGGTCGGAGCATTGAATGTAGAAGACTACCGTATTTATATTAAACCAATTATGACACGCATCTTCTCTGAACTACGTGAAACAGGTGTTCCACTGATTACCTTCGGAGTTGGCGCAAGTCACTTGGCTAATGAATGGCACGACCTACCAGTTGATGTTGTAGGGCTTGACTGGAGGCTGTCTATTGAAGAAGCGCGTCAGCGTGGCATCACAAAAACTGTACAAGGTAACCTAGACCCATCGTACTTGATCGGCTCTTGGGATGAGATTGAAAAACGAGCAAAACGGATTGTCGAGCAAGGGGTTGCTCATCCAGGTCACATTTTCAACTTGGGACATGGTGTATTCCCAGAAGTGGATCCAGATGTATTGAAACGATTGACAGACCTTGTGCACACATATAGTCGTGAACTGATTTCCCAAAAATCGAATTGAGGTGTCTTTTGATGAAGAAAAAAGTTGGATTACTTGTAATGGCGTATGGTACGCCTTATACAGAAGCAGATATTGAGCGTTATTATACGCATATTCGTCATGGCCGTAAGCCAAGCGAAGAAGCGCTTCAAGATTTAACAGATCGGTACCGTGCTATTGGTGGAATCTCACCACTAGCTAAAATTACAGAAGATCAAGCAAAAGCGATTCATGAAAAAATGAACAGCTCTCAAGACGAAGTAGAGTATGTGTTATATATCGGTTTAAAACACATTGAACCATTTGTTGAAGATGCTGTAGAAGCGATGGCGAAAGATGGAATCAAAGAAGCTGTCTCTATCGTGCTAGCTCCACACTTCTCAACATTCTCTATCAAGTCATACAACGGACGTGCCAAAGAAGAAGCGGCTAAATACGGGATTGAAATCAAATCTGTAGAAAGCTGGTACAATGAACCGAAATTCATCGAGTACTGGAACCGTGAAATTTCGAATACATTTAATGCGATGTCAGAGGAAGAACGTGCAAAAGCGGTACTTGTCGTATCTGCGCACTCCTTACCAGAAAAAATTCTTGCAAACGGGGATCCGTATGCAGAGCAGTTAAAAGAAACAGCACACTTGATCCAACAAGCAACAGGTGTTGAAAACGTTGAAGTGGGCTGGCAAAGTGCTGGACAGACTCCAGAGCCTTGGATTGGTCCAGATGTTCAAGATTTAACTGAAGAACTTTATGAAGAAAAAGGCTATCGTAGCTTTGTCTACACTCCAGTTGGATTTGTAGCAGATCACTTAGAGGTCCTATATGATAACGATTACGAATGTAAAATTGTCTGTGATCGTCTGAATGCGAACTATTACCGACCAGCGATGCCGAACACAGATCCCTTATTTATTCAAGCGGCTGTGGATGCCATCAATAAAGTACTGTAAAAGTAAAACTGAAATAGGAAGAGATGAACGTAATGGCGGAGAACAGAAAACAAGTAGCCATCATTGGTGGAGGAATTACGGGTCTATCAGCAGCCTATTACCTGCAAAAGCAGTGCCGTGAAGACAACTTACCAATCGATATATATCTGATTGAAGCCAGCTCACGTTTAGGTGGAAAGATCCAAACTCTTCGAAAAGATGGCTTTATTATAGAGCGAGGTCCAGACTCTTTCTTAGAACGGAAGAAGAGTATGGGTGTCCTCGCAAAAGAACTTGGAATCGATGACCAACTGGTCCATAACGCAACAGGGCAATCGTTCGTGTTGGTCAATGACCAGCTGCATCCGATCCCTGGTGGTTCTATCATGGGGATTCCTACAGAATGGAAACCGTTTGTCACAACTGGCCTGTTTTCATGGAGCGGCAAATTACGTGCTGCAGGAGACCTTGTCATGGCTCGTTCGGGTATTGACGAGGATCAACCTCTGGGTACATTTTTCCGTCGCCGTTTTGGAGCAGAAGTTGTAGAGAACTTAGTAGAACCGCTACTTGCCGGAATTTATTCGGGAGATATCGACAAACTAAGTCTGCATGCGACGTTTCCACAGTTCTATGAAGTGGAGAAAAAGCACCGCAGTCTGATGCTCGGAATGAAAAAGACACGTCCTGCAAGCTCGACTCCTCAAGCAGCAAATCGGAAACCGCAAGGGATTTTCCAAACGTTTTCAAGTGGTCTGCAGACCATTGTAGAGGCACTAGAAGGGGCCATTCCGGATGTGACGGTATCTAAAGGCACTAAAGTAGAGACGGTACAAAAGTTAGTGGGTAACCGACTTCGCTTGGTTTTCACTTCTGGGGAATCTTTGGATGTAGACAGTGCCATATTTACCACACTGCATCATCAGACTGCTGAAATTTTTGAAGAACACGGTATTTTACAACACTTTGAGGAAGTACCTTTATCTTCTGTTGCTACAGTAGCAATGGCATTCTCGAAATCTCAAGTGAATCAAGAAAAAGAGGGTACAGGGTTTTTGGTCTCTCGCAAAAGTGATTATGCGATTTCGGCATGTACGTGGGTCAATAAAAAGTGGCCGACTACGTCTCCTGAAGGAAAAGTCTTACTTCGAAGCTTTGTTGGAAAGTCCGGCGATGAATCTATTGTCGAGCTTCCAGACCATGAGATTGAAAAAATTGTGTTGAATGATCTTAGAAAAGTGATTCAAATCACAGGAGATCCTGAATTCACTGTCGTGACACGCTATCAAAAAGCGATGCCCCAATATTTAGTAGGTCATAAAGAACGACTGCAAAAGGCACGCCAAGAACTTGCACAACAGTTCCCGATGGTACAGCTCGCTGGTGCTTCATTTGAAGGGTCAGGTCTTCCAGATTGTATCGATCAAGCCATTCGTGCTAAAGATCAAGTTGTTGATTATCTAAAACCACATCTGTCCTAGGATGTGGTTTTTTTGTTCCTAATTGTTCAAGAGGATTTCAAACATTTTTCACAGATTGCTCGTACACTTGAAGAGAAGAGGTGACACAATGAAACGCTGGATGATAGGGATAGGTGTTCTCTTGCTGGCCGGATGCACCCCACAATTTGATGCCATAGAGCAAGGAGATACCCCTCAATTGCTCGTATATAGTCAGCTCGATGCCACGCTCTCTTTTTACACAGAAGATTTTAAGCAGCAAGGTCAGTGGAAGTTTGAGGAACCTTATTCGGGAATGACACTACTAGAGGATGATAAAATCTTGTTTTATGGCTATGGGCTGGAGCAAGCAACCGTTTATGATTTAACTTCAGGGCGACCGATTGGAGATTTATCTGTCGAAGAGGGCACCGTCTCTGCTTATAGCGATGCTACAGGCATTTATTTGGCGAACAGTGTGACAAATACAGTAAAACGGTTTACGCTTGATTTACAAGAAGCTGGTTCTATACAAACTGGAGACTATCCGATGTCGATGACTTCTTTTGACGAGCTGTTGTATGTTGTCAACTATCAAGATTCCCATGTTTCTGTAATCGAGCAATCCACGTTTGAAGAAATCGAGCAGTTCAAAGTCGATAGGGCATCTCAAGGAATCTATGCCACCTCCGATTCGTTATACATCGGAGGGCACGGAAGTGGGGCAACGGTTAACTCCAAAACACAACTGTTGGATAGATCTACAGGTGAAACTACCAAGACACTAGATATGCCGATGATGCCGATTGCATTTGCGGAGCAAGGCGAATCGCTCTATGCGCTCAGCCATGGTAGCAATCAGCTGTATCAACTAAGTGAAGATATGGTTACCGATGTTTTAACAGTGGCCTCTAATCCGTTTACTGTTGGGGCTACCGATCAAGCGCTTTATGTTGCTGGGTATGATGACGACACACTATACAAGATAGTGGATATGCAAGTAGTGGATGAAGTGAAGACCGGAGATGGTCCACTGCAACTACTCATTCGGGAGGCGACAAAATGACCACCATATTAGTAGTGGATGATGAGTATTCAATGCGTCGTTTACTCGACCTTCAGTTGAGTCAAAAAGGCTACCATGTGGTGACGGTTGCTTCAGGTAAAGAAGCACTGCATACGCTACAGACAGTAGTTGTAGACTTGATTTTAGTGGACGGTATGATGCCTGAAATGGATGGATTTGCATTAAGTGAGGCGATTCGTAATGGTTCTGAAGTGCCTATCCTTTTTGTAACAGCACTAGATGACCGGGATTCCAAGTTAAAAGGATTTGAGGTAGGCGTCGATGATTATGTGACGAAACCCTTTGATAGTGAAGAATTGCATGCAAGAATACAAGCTATATTAAAACGGGCTCAAAAAATACAGAGCCCTGTATCTGAAATGACACGTGGTGAGTTGACTTTAAATCTTACTGCACGAAGTGTCGTCGTAGCAGGGAAAAGAGTGCAAGTAACAATGAAGGAACTGGAGTTACTTGCATTATTAATGCGAAGCGAAGGCCGTGCGTTCAGCCGAGAAGAACTACTTGCCCATATCTGGGGAGAGCATTATGAAGGAACGACGCGTACAGTCGATACACATATCAAGACCCTACGTATTAAGCTCGGACCACCTGCGGATCAGTATATCCATACTGTGTGGGGGATCGGCTATAAGTTTGAGGTTGTGTCATGAATCGCATTACCACAAAAGTATGGTTGATTTTTGTAGCTGCGATTGCACTGATCATCACCATCATAACGCTATTATCCTATTATTTTTATGAGTCGATTTACGTGCAGGAAGTGCAAGCGACACTTGAGCAGCAGGCGGAGAACTTTGTCAGGCAAGCTGACGGCGAAGTCTCCGTTGAATTGATTGAAGCAGTAGACGCGTATAATGTATATTCTACTAGTGAAATCTTTGCGGTCCAAAATCCGCGAGAACTTAGCGCTTGTCTACCTTTTGAGATTAACTACAATGCTTTAATTAGTGGTGAGGACAGACAACGATTAGTGAATGGGGAAGTCTTGGTGAAGCGAGGCTATGAATCTCGATTTGATCGAGATGTGTTGAGCGTCATCACGCCTATTGTAAAAGACGACAGATTAAATGGGATTCTTTACAGTTACGTCCCACTTTCTCCTATCCTGAACTTTTTGCAAGGGCATTTGTTGCTAGTTGGCGTCAGTGGGGGATTTCTGTTTATTTTCTTTGCGCTACTCAGTCGCGTGATTTTACATTCCGTGCTTAGGCCTTTAAAAGACTTGCAACAGGCAACGGAAAGCTTTGAAAAAGGAGACTACACTGCGCGGGTTCGAACAGGACAGATCGATGAGATCGGTCAGCTCAGCCAAGCGTTTAACCGAATGGCAGAAGCTGTTGAGCTGGAAGACACGAAGAAAAAAGAGTTCTTGGCCATCGTGTCTCATGAACTTCGTACACCCCTAAGTTCTTTAGTTGGCTATAGCCATTCATTAGAGCGTGGCACATTACCGGAAAGCAGTTATCCAGAAGTTTTCAGTTTGCTCGCTTCGGAAGCAGAACGCATGAAAAAATTGACGGAAGACTTGTTATTCGTTGCTCGTGATGAGGCAGTTCAACTCCATCCACAGCCATTAGTGGCAAGTGATCTCATTCAACAGGCTCTTAAAATCATGCAGCCTCGTCTTCAAGAAAAGCAGATGACTACCTCAATCGATGCAGATGATTCACTGATCATTTCGGCAGATGAAGCAGCAGTGCTTCAAATACTTCTGAACGTACTAGAAAATGCGGTCAATTATAGCCCTCCTATGAGAGCGATTCACATTCGTCTGCGAGAGCAGGGGAAATTGGCTATTTTTGAAATTGAAGACGAAGGACCAGGCATTCCTGCGGAACACCTCCCGCATGTGACGGAACGTTTTTACCGTGTGAATAAAGCACGATCACGTGATGACGGTGGCTCGGGGCTTGGACTGACCATCGTGCAACATTTTGTGGAAGCATTAAACGGAACATTAACAATAGATAGTGCAGTTGGTGGAGGGACACGCATCCAAATTGCACTCCCATTATGGAAGGAAGAATAGACAATGAAAAAATGGTTCGCTGCTTTGGCAGTAGTTACATTATTGGCAGGTTGTACAAATGAAGCATCTTCACAACATGATATGCATCAGGAAGATCCTTCTTTAGAGCCTGTAGAAGTGGAAGTTCTAACAGAAGAGACTCTTCAGCCAGGCGAGGAAGTAGAACTCTCTGTAAGAGTGACACAAGAAGGCGAAGCAGTTGAAGATGCGGATGAAGTGAAATTTGAAGTATGGGAATCAGGACTTCGAGAAGAAGGGGCGATGCTTGAAACAGAACTTACGGAAGATGGAGTCTACGAGGCCACTCATACATTTGGTAAGGAGGGCGTCTATTATATGTTTGCTCACACAACAGCAAGAGGGATGCATGTCATGCCGAAGACGAAGTTTGTAGTGGGAGATCCGGACTTATCAAAAGTGCTTGAAGATGATTCATCAGACTCTATGGATCATGGAATGGACCATAAATAAAATAAAAACCGGGTTTCCATTAGTCAAATAGGGAACCCGGTTACTTTTTTCTATTCATTTTTATAAATCTCCTTTAGGCTTGTGAGCTACATGTATCACACTGGTCTTGATAGCATTCGTGCATCTCTTCCATTTTTTCGCCACAAGTTGCACATTGCTTTGCAGGTAAGTTACGGAAATATTCTACAACGTTTTCAATCATCTAGTCCACCTCCATCTGTTATATAACTGTTTAACTTGTATGAAGTGTAATATAACACAGAATACTTTGTCAACCCAAAACTTTAAGAATCATGTAAAATAGTCGTGAAGGGAGTTATGAAGATGTTATTTATCGATAATAAAGGAATTACAGACCCACGAATTAACTTAGCAATAGAGGAATATGCTCTGACCACTATGGATGTGGAAAAAGATTCATTCTTCCTGTTCTATATCAATCAACCTTCCATCATCATTGGGCGGAATCAAAATACAATTGAAGAAATCAACACCGATTTTGTAGAGGCAAATGGAATTATTCCAGTTCGTCGTCTTTCAGGCGGAGGCGCTGTGTACCATGATCTCGGAAACCTAAACTTCAGCTTTATTACAAAAGATGACGGGGAAAGCTTCCGTAACTTTAAAAAGTTTACTCAGCCAATCGTCGATGCGTTAAAAGAGATGGGAATCGACGCGGAACTAAGCGGCCGAAACGATATTCTAGCTGAAGGCAGAAAAATTTCAGGGAACGCTCAGTTCTCGACAAAAGGCCGCATGTTCAGCCACGGCACTTTACTTTTTAATTCAGAGATGGATGCTGTCGTTTCTGCATTAAAAGTGCGCAAAGATAAAATCGAATCAAAAGGAATCAAATCGATTCGTAGCCGTGTGGCCAATATCTCAGAGTTTCTTGACGAACCGATGAGCATTGAAGAATTTAAACAAGCGCTCTTAGTTTCTATTTTTGGAGGGGCGGACAACATCGAGTATTACGAACTGACAGAGAAGGACTGGGAAAACATCCACATCCTCTCTGAAAAACGCTACCAATCGTGGGACTGGAACTTTGGGAAATCACCTAAGTTCAACTTGGATCACTCGCACCGTTTCCCTGCGGGATCTATCGACCTAAAGCTGCAAGTGAGCAAAGGGAAGATTGAGGAAGCAGCTATTTTTGGAGATTTCTTTGGTGTCGGGGACATGGCAGATGTAGAACAGCGTTTGATTGGTGTCGACTATTCGCGCTCAGCAATCGACGAGGCTTTAGCAGACATTGACATTCCAACTTATTTTGGCGGCGTAACACGCGAAGACTTTTTATCTCTTATTTATTAATAGGCCGGACATCGATAGTACGCTCTCTCCTTAAGAGGGAGCTTTTTTTATACAAGGAGGGGTTGGATGGACAAGCACCGGATTTATATAGTGGAGGATGACCGCAAAATTGCAGAAATGCTCGCAGGAATGCTAGCAAAGTATCAATACGATACCAAAATTGTAGAAGATTTTGATGCGATTTCTAATGAGGCACAAGAATGGGATCCTCACTTGATTTTACTCGATATCAATCTACCTACATACGACGGCTATTTTTGGTGTCGGGAGCTTCGTCAAGTGACGACTTGCCCTATCATTTTTGTATCTGCTAGAACATCAGAGATGGATCAAGTCTTTGCCATTGAAAACGGAGGCGACGATTACATCACGAAACCATTTCATTATGAAATCGTCTTAGCTAAAATAAAGAGCCACATCCGAAGAAGCTTTGGAGAATACGCTCTGAAGCAAGAAGAGCGGACAGTAAAGCTTGGAAAACACACCTTGTATATGGAACGCTTAGAACTTGAGAGTCGGGGAACTCTGATTCCACTTCAGAAAAAAGAGTGTGTCATTTTGGAACTGTTGTTTAGTCAGCATCCTAAAGTGGTCTCACGCGAACAGCTTCTTGAAGAATTATGGGACGATCAATCTTTTGTCGACGAAAATACGTTGAATGTCAATATGACACGTGTTCGAAAAAAACTACAAGATTACGAAATCCTTTCTTCGATTGAAACCGTTCGTGGGGCGGGGTATCGTTTTCTTCTGCATCCGGAGGAAGCTTAGTGATTCGGTTATTTATTCGCGAACACACCATCTCGCTACTGTTCCCTGTCTTCATTTCGTTGCTCTGCTCTTTGATTTTTGTTTTAGATGGATTTCAATCTGTAAATACTGTGGTCTATGTGATTGTCTTGTCGACTATTCTCACGGGAGTCATCCATTTTTACTTGTATCTTCGGAAGTATAAATACTACAAACGAATTTTGACACCACCAAAAGCGATGGAAGATTTACTTGAGAAAATGTATCCTTCACCGGAGCAGCAACAAGAGCATCTATATTTACAACAATTATATAAAGTTTATCAGCAAGAAGTGCAGCGTCTGTATGCTGCACAAAAACGCCATCTCCAGTTTATGAACGGCTGGGTGCATCAAATGAAAACCCCTATCGCAGTAATTGATCTGATGGTCCAACAAGATGAAAAACTCGACAGTCAATCGGTCTCTGAAGAGATTGAACGTATCAAGAGGGCTCTAGAAGCAGTACTCATGAATGCAAGACTAGACACGTTTGAAGAAGATCTGCGTATTGAAAAAGTAAATTTAAAAGAGCTTGTTAGCACTATCGTCAATGAAAACAAACGCTTGTTTATTAAACGACAAGTGTTCCCTGTTGTAGAAGTGGATCCAAGCTTGGTGGTATCGACTGACCGGAAATGGGTTCAATTTATTGTGTCCCAATTTATCACGAATGCTGTGAAATACTCGTTTACACCGCAATCAAAAATCTGGATTACATCAGATTGTGGCGAGAACGGGTGTACACTCTCTGTGCGAGATGAAGGAATTGGAATTCCAAAAAGCGATATCAAACGAGTTACTCGCGCTTTCTTTACAGGGGAAAACGGAAGGAAGACCGGGGAATCAACAGGCATGGGACTGTATATTGCTCAAGAAGTCTCTCAGAAACTAGGACACACTTTAGCGATACAGTCTGAAGTTGGAGAAGGGACAACGGTGTCCTTGTCATTTATAGAATTTGAAAAGGTAGGCGAGTGAGTTATGGCCATCGTTACAGCAGATCACATCACAAAAATCTATGATGGGAAAGTGGCTCATTCTGCAATCAATCAATTGTCATTTGAAGTGGAACAGGGAGAGTTTTTAGCTATTATGGGTCCGTCGGGCTCTGGAAAGACAACGCTCTTAAATCTCTTGTCGACTATCGACCAGCCTACTTCAGGTTCTCTTACAATCAATGACCAAAATCCTCAGACACTATCAGCAAAGCAGGCTGCCATTTTCAGAAGAGAGCAGCTTGGCTTTGTCTTTCAAGACTTCAATCTGTTGCCTGCATTGACGGTCGAAGAAAATATGGTTCTTCCGCTGACTCTTGCCAATCAGCCAGTTGAGGAAATGAAAGAGCGAGTGGACCGTTTAATTCAAGATCTTCATTTAGAGCAGGTGCGGAATCACTTTCCTCATGAACTGTCAGGTGGACAAGCTCAAAGAACGGCAATAGGTCGTGCTTTAATCCATCAACCGCAAATAGTTCTCGCTGATGAACCGACAGGAAACTTAGATTCTAAAGCATCTAAAGACGTTCTGGAACTTTTAACCAAGATTAATCGTGAACGAATGACGACTATTGTCATGGTGACACATGATCCGATTGCTGCGAGTTATTGTGACCGGGTGTTGTTTATTAAAGACGGAGAATATTTTAATGAGATCTACAAAGAAGATTTGCGTCAAACGTTCTTCCAGCGGATCCTGAATTTGCTGTCGTTGCTTGGAGGGAATGTAAATGACCTTTCTACAGTTCGCTTATCGTAATGTGATTCGTAACCGCCGAGTGTATGCTGCATACTTTATGGCGAGCAGTTTCTCGGTCATGGTATTTTTTATCTATTCGATGCTGCTGTTTCACCCGTCTATTGAAAATCAATTTATTCAAGAGATCGCTTTCATGGGAATGGCTGTTGCAGACGTAGTGTTAGTGATTTTCACTTTGTTCTTCTTGTTGTACTCTTTGAGCGCGTTCTTACAGGCCCGCTCAAAAGAGTTTGGCATTCTTCAACAGCTTGGGATGGACCGCAGTCAATTACAGCGATTAGTTTTTATCGAGACGATGATTTTAGGGGTCGTGGCATTAGCGACAGGGATATTTTTCGGCTATATCTTTACGAAGCTGTTCTTTATGGTCATCCGAGCGATGCTTGTTTTAGACACGCTTCCTTTGTATTTTAGTCCAGAACCATTTTTGTTGACTGCTGTTGTGTTTACCACATTATTTATCGTCATCTCGATTGCAGGTTCCATCTTCATCCGTCAAAGTGCCATCATTCAGTTGTTGTCAGGGTCAACACAATCCAGAGAGACGGCCCACTTTTCTAAGGTTGGTGCTTTTTTGTCCTTTGGATTACTTGCAGTTGCGTATGGTCTGGTCCTTTACTGTCTCTATGAGATGAACGTTTGGTGGTCACCCGTCATAATCCTTTGTGCGATTGCAGGCAGCTATTACTTCTTTAAAGACGGAATACTCTACTTGATTCATAAACTGCAGCGAAATAAACAGCTCTATTGGCGTTCATTACGAATCGTGACATTTTCAGATGCCATAGAGAAAATTCGAGAAAATGCGCGGATGTATTTCATCGTCACTATGGTGTCGACTCTAGCTATCATTTCGGTAGGAGTGGTCGCATCGTTAACTAGTTTTGCCAATCAATATAGGGAAAGCAATCCAATCAGTGTCCTGTATGTCAGTGAGTCTGGAAATCCCTATGAAGCTAGTCATATCGACCAACTTACTAGTGATTTCTACAAAGAAAACTTAACGTATACATTACTGACTGCACCAGTCACCAAACAGACTTCCGCTGCTACAAATCGACCGGTACAGCTTTTGCGAGAAACGGATATCAATACGATCGCAGCCGTTTTAAAAGAGCCGTTGATTGATTTAGAACCGGGAGAAGGTATGCGGTTTGGTCAAGAAGTAAGGGACGGTCAAGAGCAACTCATCCATCTGAGAGAAAACACGATTTATTTTCATGTGGATGAAGGGTATCAATATTTCCCCTTACCTGAGGCCGCTTTTGACGGCCCGGCATATATTTTGTCTGATGAAGACTTTGAACGTATCGTAAATCCTTACTTGTATGGAGACTGGGCTTCTAGCGTGACGACCGTTTTTGCTTTCCATGTTCCCGACTGGTTACGCACGGATAAAGTCGGATTGACTTTGGACCGAGAAATGATTGCCTCTTATGAAGGAAATCAGGAGCTCCCGTTTTATTTTGATAATCCGGGACTGAATTACAGCTACATCAGTTCTACTTTCTCGCTTTTGTTAGTAACGGGCCTACTTGTGGCGGCCGTATTGATTTTAGCAGCAGGTAGCTTTATTTACTTTAAGTTTTATACCAATCTTGAAAAAGACCGGCGTCAATTTGAAGTGCTACGTCACATGGGACTGACAAACCAAGAACTACGTCGTATTGCGAATAGACAGTTATATCCTCAATTCTTCTTACCATGGGGACTTGCAATGCTCCATGCCACATTCTCTTTCTTATTTTTACAAGCGGTATGGGTAGATATTGCAGCGATGTCTATTGCGATGGAGATGCTGATTGTTCTAGGTGCTTTTACTTGTATTCAAGCAGTCTATTATTTACTGATCCGCTGGCGTTATTTCGCGCATCTTCAGCTTCATACGGGATAAATTGATTTCCATAAAACGAGGAATGTAAGAGTGGGAGTCGCTATGTCCTAGTGCAGCAGCATAATGTCACAGTGGAAAGATTTAATGTCATAATAAAAGCACTTCATGTAATAATCACTCAACTAAAGTATTTCCCTACTTCGTTCAAACCCATTTTCGCTTCGGTGAAGATGGGTTTTTTATGAGGAAGACCTTACTAGTAAGGGCGAACGCCTTCCACATCTAATTGGAATCGAGTTGCAGGCGTTAGAAATACATTCAAAAACCATTCACCCCAACCGAGGCAAAGAGCGCCTCAATTGGTGCGCCTGGTTTTTGAAGCATTTCTGGGCGAACGCCTTCCACATCTAATTGAAGCATTGCACTTCCGCAGAATATTTAGTAAAATAAGTTGTATGAAATGAATGACTATTCATTCAATTTTGAAAGGGGTATCGTATGAGTTTAGTTCAGCGCGTGCAGCAACAGGCTGCTCAAAATCCAACAAAAGCTGCTTATAGTTTCATGGGGAAAGACACTAGTTACGCAGAATTTGAAGGAACCGTTGCAAAGTTTGCTGGGGCTCTTCAGTCGCTTGGTGTAACAAAAGGAGACAATGTTGCCTTTTTGTTAGGCAACACACCACATTTTTTAATTTCGCTTTATGCTACAATGCGAATCGGGGCAACAGCGGTTCCGATCAATCCTATTTATACACCTGATGAGATTTCCTATATCATCAAAAATAGTGATGCCAAAGTAGTCGTGGCACTGGATCTCCTATTGCCACTAGTTGAACGTGCAGCAGGTGCATTCCCTAAAGTAGAACAGTATGTTATTTGTGAAACTGCTGCTGAGACGGCCGATAAACTGCGTGCTCTTCCAAGTGATTTGCAGTCAAAAGTGAAACCGTTTTCAGTTTTGGTTCATCAAGGACAAGCTGTAGAGCCAGTCGAGGTAGAAGATCACGATACAGCAGTCATCTTGTATACTTCAGGAACAACAGGGCATCCAAAAGGGGCTATGTTGACGTTTGAGAACATCTTTTCGAACGCACGCGATGTGGCAGAGTATTTAGGATTCTCACCAGATGATCGTGTTCTTGCTACGCTTCCTGTCTTTCATGTATTCGCGCTGACAGTAGTCGTGAACGCTCCTTTAGTGACAGGTGCAACCATTCTTTTGGTACCTAAGTTTTCTCCAGGAGATGTGTTCAGTGTGGCAAAAGAGCAGAAAGCTACTGTATTTGCAGGTGTACCAACTATGTACAACTTCTTATACCAGTATCCAGATGCAAATCCAGAGGATTTTTCAACTGTTCGCCTCGCCATTTCTGGAGGTGCCTCGTTACCAGTTGCTCTTCTTCATAATTTCGAGGACAAGTTCAACGTGCGGATCTCAGAAGGGTACGGGCTTTCAGAAGCATCTCCTGTAACTTGTTTTAACCCACTGGACCGTGAACGAAAAGCAGGTTCTATTGGAACATCCATCATCAACGTAGAAAATAAAATCGTCAATGAACTCGGTGAGGAACTTCCTATTGGTGAAGTTGGGGAACTGATTGTACGTGGCCCGAACGTGATGAAGGGCTACTATAAGATGCCTGAAGAGACGACAAATGCGATTCGCGATGGCTGGCTATACACGGGGGACTTAGCTAGAAAGGACGAAGAAGGCTATTTCTATATTGTCGATCGTAAAAAAGACATGATCATCGTGGGTGGCTATAACGTGTATCCACGAGAAGTAGAAGAAGTGCTATTTGCGCATCCAGGTATATTAGAAGCAGCTGTAGTTGGCGTTCCAGATCCGAACTTTGGAGAGCAAGTGTTAGCTTTCGTTGTGTTAAAAGATGCAACTTTATCTACTGAAGAGATTCAATCCTTCTGTCGTGAGAAGTTAGCTAAATATAAAGTACCTTCTCGTATTGAGGTATTAGAAGAATTACCGAAAAATACTACAGGCAAGATCCTGAGAAGAACTTTAAAAGAACAATCTGTATAACCAGTAGCCCTTTTCTCGCTTTGAGAAAAGGGTTTTATTGTGAATAGTTTGGCTATTTGCATAAATTCCAGTATACTGAAAAGGTATTTTGATAGTCGAAATAGTTGGGAGGAATCACCATGCAAAAAGAAAAAGTAACTGTAGCCGATATTGAACAGATTCATTCCGTTACAACTCCAATCTGGCACCCGAATGGTGTCCGGGTCGCGTATGTAAAAACATCAATTGATTCTAAAAAGAATACATACGAGAGCAGTATTTATGTGGTAGACGAAGAAACAAAGAAAGAAAATAAATGGACGACACGTAAAGAACGCATCTCTTCTATCAAATGGTCACCTGAAGGAAATTATTTATCTTTCTTGTCGACTCGTGATGAAGGCAATCAATTATATATCCTTCCGGTAAACGGGGGAGAGGCAAAACAAGTTCTGGACCTTCCCTTTGGAGTGTCTTCTTACGTCTGGCATCCAACAGAAGAAAAGATCTGGTTTACAGCTAGTTTTCACAATGAAACAGGCTGGGACAAACAAGAGGACAAAAAAGAAGAGTTTCCAAAGCCATACAAAGCAGGGAAGATGAAATACATTCAAGATGGCAGCGGATTAGTCAAACAAGACCGTTTTTCTCAAATCGGAATCGTAGAAGTGGAGACAGGCACATATGAAAGATGGTCATCAGAAAACGACCATCAGCAAATCCATGCGGTATCTCCTGACGGAAACCAAATCGTTACTTCTACATCGCCATTAGATAATGATGACGTTTTTGAATCTGATTTAACGTTGGTCGACATCGAGTCCAAGTCATCCAAAACTCTCTCACTCGAGCCAGGTTATTACGGAGGGGCTGCTTTCTGTCCATCTGGAGAACATTTAGCGTTTGTCGGTGCCACTCGTACTTTTGAGAATGCTACTCACAGTCAGTTATATGTCTACAATTTAAAAACGGATCAAGTCCAGTCTTTAACAGAGGGCCTTGATGCTCCAGTAGGAGATTACGTTGCAGCAGATATCCAACAAGGGGCAAGTGCACCTGCAGTCGTTTGGACGGAGCACGATCATTTATACTTCCAAGTGTCGACATACGGAGACGTCCGAGTATACTTCGCAAGCCTCGAAGGAGAACTGTATCCAGTGACACAAGAAGGAGAGCATGTCTACGGGTACGATGTGACGCGTGACGGTTCGAAACTGGCTATCACAGTTAGCGATCCAACATTCCCAGGGGAGCTATTTGTTCAAAGCGTAACAACTGGCGAGCGTACGCTATTGTCGCATCATAATGAACAGTATGTGGCTTCACGAAACTTGCTAGCCCCAGAAGCCATAGTATTCAAAGGGCCAAAAGGTTGGGACGTTCATGGATGGATCATCAAACCGGTGGAAGCGGAAGGAGGGAAAGTTCCTTTAGTCACCAATATCCATGGCGGACCACACGCGTTTTATGCAAATACGTTCTTCCATGAGATGCAGCTCCTTGCTGCTCAAGGCGTAGGTGTTCTCTACGTAAATCCACGAGGGAGTCATAGCTACAGTCAAGAGTTCGTTGACGCAGTCCGTGGAGACTACGGCGGCAATGATTATTTAGATATCATGGCAGCGGTGGATTATGCACTAGAGCAGTATGATTGGATTGATCCAGAACGTTTAGGCGTGACGGGAGGTTCCTATGGTGGGTTCATGACGAACTGGATCGTAGGGCACACTGACCGTTTTAAAGCGGCAGTGACACAACGTTCCATTTCAAACTGGATCAGCTTCTACGGAGTATCGGATATCGGCTATTACTTCACGGAATGGCAAATTCAAAGTGACATGAATGATATCGACAAGCTATGGGATCACTCACCTCTCAAATATGCATCACAAGTGCAGACGCCACTCCTTATTTTACATGGAGAGAACGATTTACGTTGCCCGATTGAACAGGCACAGCAATTGTATATTACGCTAAAGCGAATGGGGAAAGAGGTTGAGTTCGTCCGTTTCCCTCAAGCTGATCATAACTTGTCTCGAACAGGGCTTCCTAACCTGCGTAAAGAACGTTTGGAAGAGATTGTTGGTTGGTTTAACGACTATTTATAAAATAAAGAAACGTCCAGCTCAAAATCGGCTGGACGTTTTTTCATTTTCCTTTAAATTGTGGTTTGCGCTTTTCACCGAAAGCAATTAAGGCTTCCACCCGGTCTTCTGTTGGAATCGTAAGCTCGTAAGCTTTCCGTTCAATATGAAGACCCGTCTGTAAATCTGCATTCATGCCATTTTTCACTGCAAATTTTGCTTGCTGCAAGGCGATTGGCCCATTAGCTAGTATCGACATCACGAACGCTTCCGTTTCTTCTACAATCGTAGAATCCGAGCTGACTTTTGTGACCAGTCCGTAGTCAAGCGCTTCTTGAGCGGATAACTTTCGTGCCGTCAGAATGAGTTCAAGTGCTTTGGATTCTCCAATCAAGCGAGGGAGTCGTTGTGTTCCTCCTGCACCCGGGATAATAGCAAGGCTCGTTTCCGTTAGCCCCATGACACTTTTTTTAGAAGCGATTCGGAAGTCACAAGCAAGTGCTAATTCCATACCTCCCCCAAAAGCAAATCCATCTAGCATGGCTACTGTAGGCTGAGGCAAATTTTCAATTGTTGTAAAGACTTCACCAATTTTATAGAGATTTCGTTTTACTTGTTCCGTCGTCAACGTCTTGCGCTCTTTAAGATCGGCCCCGACACTAAATGCCCGTCCCCCAGCTCCTCTAAAAATGACAAGACGAATATCCGGATTGATGCGGATGGCATCTACCACTTGACCAAGCTCTGCAAGCATATCGTAGTTGAATGCGTTCATAGCTTCTGGTCGATTTAATGTAACGACCGCAACATGTTCTTTCTGTTCAAACAATAAAGTTTCCATTTCCATCCCTCCACCACTTTAGCGTACCATTTTCAAAAATCGCTGTCACTCGTCAAAAAAAGCCCTTATCCATTAAGGATAAAGGCTTTACTGTTAGTCATTATCATTTGTAGTCGCATCTCCTGCATACTCTGAGCTACCTGGCTTTAACTCGAGGTGCGTTTGTAATTCTGTCTTAGTTGCTTCAAGGCTTTCTTCATCTAACTGCCAATAATACGTTCCTGTAGACATATCATCGTAGCCAGTGAGAGTGAGAGTCTCCACCTGAGGTTTTCCTTTAGAAACGTAATCAAAGAAAGATTTCATTTGATCGAACGTTAAGTCCGTTTTCATATTGCTTCCAACAGCGTCGATAACATCGCCGTACTTGGTAAATGAAGAAGCAGAAGCAGCTTTTTTAATAATGGCTTCTAGAATCATCTGTTGACGTTTACCGCGTTCGATATCGTTATCTAATTTACGTGTACGAGCGAGTGCAAGTGTTTCGCGGCCATCCAGTAACTGAGTACCTTCTTTTAATTCGACTGTATATTCATCGTTTTCATCAAGTTCTAAGTGATCGTAAGGAACATCTACAGTCACACCGCCGAGAGCATCAACCGTATCAATAAATGCATTAAAGTTCATTTTTACATAATAATCAATGGGAATATCAAGTAGTTCTTCTACTGTTTCAATAGAGACTCGAGTGCCTCCATGTGCGTGCGCGTGAGTAATTTTATCATTGTAGCCAACTTCAGGAATATAGACATATGAATCACGTGGGATGCTTACAAGTTTAATTGTCTTATCTTCATTGTTTAAAGTGGCAACCATTAGAGCATCTGAACGACTCGTTTCATCTCCAAAACCACGTTCCTCACTGTCGTCAATACCGACAAATAATATGGATACATTGTCCGTCAGCGGTTCCACTTTTTCATCACGAAGGTCAGATCCGTTTTCACGATCTGCAATTGCCTGATAACTTCTATAAGCGGCGACCTCCGCTCGTTTGGCTAGATAGACTCCGTAAGTTGCAGATAGGATTGCAAAAGCTCCTAGTGCAATAAGAATGGAGTATAAAATGGTCTTTTTCCGCGAACGAGTCTTTTGTTTTTTCGATAATCTATTCATTTGTTAACGCCTCCTGAAGGGACAGGCCCTTCATTAATTTCACAATCTAGGTGCTAGTAGTATTTTTTTGCTCAGTTGTCGAGTTCTAAAAAAGAGATGGCTCCTCTAGTAATTTCTGCATTCGCATTCGTCAAAGAGGTGATCCATTCCTCAAACTCTTCTGTAGACTTTTCATTAACATAAACCAAAAGCTCTACTTTATCTGTATACCTAATTTCATGCAACTGATAAACATTTTGACGCAACTCATTCTCAAGTTTTCCGAGAAGTGTATAATCAACACTTACCGTATAAAGGACGTGGCGAACTCGCTCCACAATACCTGCAGCAACAAGTCCCTCTGAGACAGAACTGCCATATGCACGAATTAGTCCACCACCGCCAAGTTTTATTCCGCCAAAGTAGCGCGTGACTACAGCTGTTACATTTCGGAGGTCTTGTTTTTTCAAAACCTCTAACATAGGGACGCCTGCAGTCCCACTAGGTTCCCCATCATCGCTCGCTTTTTGAATAGCATTATTTTCACCTATGACATATGCGAAACAATTGTGATTTGCAGACTTATGTTGTGAACGGATCGAATTAATAAATTCTTGTGCTTCTTGTTCATTATCTGTGCGTTTTAGATGGCAGATAAATCTTGAACGCTGAATGAGAATTTCGTGTTGGCACGACTTTTTGATTGTATAATAATTTGAATTCATTGCCTACTCCTTCCGAAAAATGAAATGGTTCTGTAATGTAATTTTAATATGCTTTTGGGAAATTAGTGCTATAATGGTTTCTGTCAGGTCTTAAAATTGAGTAACTTGAGATATAGAAATGCACCTTCTGTCTAGGAGTTGAACACTACTTATCATCAAGCTATTTATTCTGGGCACTAAATCGCGAATCAGTAGATCACTCGTGCAGGAGTCGATATACGGAACTTTCAAGGCGTTTAGACCGTCCTATTATACGTGGAAACATCTGTTTTTGTAAAAGAACCCGCAATACAAGGAAGTACGTTTATTTCTTAGCTAAATGAGGAATAAGAATGATAATTGATGTGTTGCTATAGGAGGATATTCATATGACGAAAATTGTAATTATAGATGATCACCAATTATTCCGTGAAGGAGTTAAGCGCATTTTAGATTTTGAAGAGACATTTGAAGTAGTGGCTGAAGGAGATGACGGTACAGACGCAATGCGCTTGTACGAGAATTACCAGCCAGATATTATTTTAATGGATATCAATATGCCAAATAAAAGCGGTATCGATGCGACAGCTGAACTGATTGCTGAACATCCAGAAGCAAAAGTGATCATGCTCTCTATTCATGATGACGAATCATTTGTTTCAACAGCACTTAAAACGGGAGCGTCTGGTTACATGCTAAAAGAGATGGATGCCAATGCAATCGTGCAAGGGATCAAAGTGGTAGATAAAGGTGGAAACTACTTACATCCAAAAGTAACGAAGAACTTAGTCAATGAATTTAAACGTTTAAGCGAACGTGAGAACAAAGGCAACTTCCACCAGACGGATATCCGTCGACCGTTCCACTTATTGACGAAACGAGAGTGTGAAGTGCTGCAATTGTTAACGGATGGTCAAAGCAACCGAACGATTGGTGAAACGCTGTTCATTTCTGAAAAAAACGGTAAAAAATCACGTCTCCAGCATCCTACAAAAAATGAACGTGAACGATCGGACGCAAGCAGTTGTAACAGCTATCAAAAACGGTTGGGTAGAAGTGCGCTGAATTATAGAGTTTTAAGGCACCTCATTAGTGAGGTGTCTATTTTTATGGAACTTCTTAAGGGCCGATACGTCCTTTCCTTAGATAGATGTACTGGCTAAAAGCAAAAGTTTCATGACAATAAGTAAATCTGTTTGAATCTGTGCTTCAAATATGCCAAAATACGTCTAGCAGGAGGAATGAATTGTGAATCGATTAGTCAAATTGACAACTATACTGGCAGTACTTCTTCTTTTCTTAACGGCATGTTCATCATCAGATGAAGTAGTTAACACAGATTCAGCAACAGATCTTGTACCACAGGGCTCTCAGAACATAGAGACCCATTCTGCAGATGAAAGTACAGCTTCATCCGAACAAGACGATGAGGTAGGTTTTGAACTTGCCGGTGGCGTAATTGAAGAAGCGGCCAATGTACCAGCTGAAGAAAAAGAAGCTATTGTAAACGCGTTTCGGACATATATAGAAGCATTTAATAACGAAGATTTAGACAGTTATCTATCTGTCATTTCTAAACAGCCACAGGGCTTTAGCTACGAGACAGAGAAACAGTTTGTAACGGATACTTTTGAACAGTACGATACGAAACGTAGTGCTGAAGATATTACGATTATTAAATATAATGAACAAGAAGCCCAGCTTTACTCCACAATTTCCATAGATTTGGAACAGCACTCTACTGGGGGGAAAGCAACTAGCTCAGGCCGACAAGTGACGGTATTTGCAAAAGAAGACGGCAAGTGGCTTGTAACAAGTGTTTACTTTATTCGTGACTAACAATGAAATCCAGCCCCACTAGTGGCTGGATTTTTATTATGGGAAACACTATGATAGAGCTACGAGATGAGACCTTTTGGCAAAAGGAGAGTTCTCATGAAAAATCGCCACTATTTTGAAGGTAAAATTCAACCGTTTGAAGATATACCCCTGTCTCAAGATACCATTGCCCTCTATCTTCAAGAGGGATGCCTCGAACAACTTAAGGGAATTGAAAGTTCCCGAAAATCCCCATTTCAAGTAACTTTTAAGTGTAACCGCTGTCTCTCTAAAAATCCCTATCATTTTGCGACTCATTACTGCCTTCGTTGCAGTGGCTACTGTACTTATTGTAGAAATTGCATTCGAATGGGCAAGATAAGCAGCTGTACGCAGCTCATCATCTGGAAGGGCCCACGCTCCGAAGTTCAACCTGAAAGTTCTCTGACATGGAAAGGGACACTTTCCGACTTGCAACAACAAGCGCTGGAGGAATGGAAAGGATCTATAGCTACTGGGAAAAGTCATATGATCCATGCAGTATGCGGGGCAGGGAAGACGGAAATCATGTTTGGAGCTCTACAACTGATGAGGTCTCGCGGTGAACGTGTCGCTATAGCGTGTCCTCGAACGGATGTCATACTCGAGCTCGCGCCTCGCTTACAACAAGCTTTTAAGTCTTTACGTATTGATGTTCTTTATGGAGGCTCCGAAAAACCTATTGGTTTAGCAGATCTGACTCTAGCTACCACGCACCAATTATTCAGATTTCATAAAGCTTTCAATCATGTCATCATTGATGAGGCTGATGCCTTCCCGTACTCGGCAGACGCCACTCTTGTTGCAGCTGTCGAGAAATCCCTAGTATCAGGGGGATTCATTCATTACGTTTCCGCGACACCTTCAAAGCATTTACACACAGACCGTAAATCATTGCTCGCTAAACGCTTTCACGGTCATCCACTTCCTGTTCCTCGATTTCAAAAAGCACTTTCTTACAAAAAACACTTAACTCGACAAAAGGTTCCTCCAGTACTCGACAAGTGGATAGCTTATCAGCTTGAGATGGAACGCCCTTTTTTGATTTTTTTCCCTACTGTTCGAATGCTCGAAGATTTCCCTGGAAATATGGAGCGAGTTCATGCAGAGCATCCATTTAGAAAAGAACTTGTCCAGCAATTGCGAGATGGGAAAATCAAAGGGTTGTGTACTACGACGATTTTAGAACGAGGTATTACTATTTCAAATTTACAGATTGCTGTTGTTGGTACCGAGCAACCGATTTTTACCGAGCAAGCTCTAATTCAGATTGCTGGGAGAGCAGGTAGATCTGCTGAATTTCCAACTGGAGATGTAGTGTTTTTTCATAATGGAGTTACAGAAGATATGAGAAGGGCCAAGAGTGCCATTGAGAGGTTGAACATGCAATGAAATGTCTTCTATGTGATAGGCAGTTAATGAGGGATACATGGAGTTCACTTTTTACAGGTAAGCAAGATTGTGTTTGTAAATCTTGTCGAGCGAGCTTTAATAAAATTGCTTCATCACCTGAACGGAGGTATGTGAAAGGTACAGAGTTAGAGGGGGCCCTTGATTCCATATTCTGTTTCTATAGCTATAATTCTTCAATGCAAAATTATTTTCAACGCTATAAAGGTGAAGGAGACCACATACTTCACCTGGTTTTTTCAAAAGAGCTTCGCTTAAGGGAGCCTTGTGTTCCAATTCCCTCCTACCAAGATTCCTCATTCAAGCGTTCGTTTTGTCATGTTGACGAGTTGTTTTGTGGCAACAACTTACTTCATCTTCTTAAAAAGACCACTTCCATAAAGCAATCATCACGTAATCTAGCACAACGTATCCAATCATCAAACCCGTTCGAGTTACTTCCTGGAGCACAGGTTCCTGAAAAGATAGTTTTAATCGATGACATCTTTACAACAGGAGTGACGATGAATCAAGCGGCAGCAATTTTAAAAAAACACGGTGCAAAACAAGTTCATGGAATTTGTTTAGTAGAGACTTTAGAAAAAAACGATGAAACGGAAACTCGCAAGGGCATCAAGTTGTAAGCGATTGCATGGATTTTCAACTTTCTAAAAAGATAGAAAATTTGAAAAAACAGCATTGACACACAGTTTTGTGGATTGTATGATTGTTGCAATATATTTCATATTGCAGAAAATTACACAAAGTTGGTGATGTAAGTGCGCAGTGACATGATAAAAAAGGGAATTGACCGAGCACCGCATCGTAGTTTGTTGTATGCTACGGGCGTGAAAACGAAAGATCTACAAAAACCATTTATTGGAGTATGTAATTCATATATCGACATCATTCCGGGTCATAAACATTTAAATCACTTTGCAGAAATCGTAAAAGAAGCCATTTGGGAAGCTGGAGGTGTCCCATTCGAATTTAACACGATTGGTGTCGATGACGGAATTGCCATGGGACACATTGGAATGCGATATTCCTTGCCAAGTCGAGAACTAATTGCAGACTCAGCAGAAACGGTCATCAATGCCCATTGGTTTGACGGGGTTTTCTATATTCCTAACTGTGACAAAATCACACCAGGCATGTTGATGGCAGCTGTTCGAACGAACGTCCCTTCCGTTTTTGTGACAGGTGGTCCTATGGAGGCTGGAACTTCATCAGATGGGAAGCCGCTCTCATTGACGTCTGTCTTCGAAGGAGTCGGTGCTTATAAATCAGGAAACATGACAGAACAAGAACTCCTCGATATTGAACAAAATGCGTGTCCGACCTGTGGTTCGTGTTCTGGAATGTTCACAGCGAACTCCATGAACTCCTTGATGGAAATCCTAGGTATCACACCGCCAGGAAATGCTACCATCGTAGCCACTTCGACAGAGCGCCATCGTTTGATAAAAGAAGCGGTCGGACATCTCCTACGGATGATAGAAGAAGACGTAAAGCCACGTGACTTGATCACTAAAGAAGCAATCGACGATGCATTTGCTCTAGATATGGCTATGGGTGGTTCTACCAATACAGTTCTACATACGCTGGCCATTGCACACGAAGCTGAGATTCCATATAACATGCAAAAAATTAACGAGGTGGCAAAGCGAATCCCGTATCTCGCGAAAATCATGCCAGCAAGCGACTATTCCATGCACGATGTTCATTTAGCTGGTGGCTTGTCAGCCATTATTAAAGAGTTATGTGAGATTCCTGGAGGCATACATGGACAACGCCAAACGATTACAGGAAAAACTGTATACGAAAATGTCCAGAGTGCAAAAATCCTAAACTCAGAAGTCATTCGGACGAAAGACAATCCATATAGTCCAGTTGGCGGATTATCCGTCCTCTTTGGGAACTTGGCTCCTGACGGTGGTGTCATCAAAGTTGGAGCGGTTGATCCTTCGATTCAAACATTCAAGGGCAAAGCAATCGTCTTTGATTCTCAAGAGGACGCTCAGCAAGCAATCGATGAAGGGCTCGTAAAAGAAGGGCACGTCGTCGTCATTCGTTATGAGGGTCCGAAAGGTGGACCGGGCATGCCAGAAATGCTTGCTCCCACTTCTGCAATTCAAGGGAGGGGCTTAGGCACTAAAGTCGCGCTCATTACAGACGGAAGGTTCTCTGGAGCCTCTCGAGGAATCTCGATCGGGCATATTTCGCCTGAAGCGGCTGAAGGCGGTCCGATTGCATTAGTACATGATGGTGATGAAATCGTCATCGACTTGCCAAATCGTTCTATTGAATTGAATGTAGACGAGGCAACACTTGCCTCTCGAGCAAGTCAGCTTCCGGAGTTTGAACCAAAAATCAAAAAGGGTTACTTGGCCCGCTATTCAAAACTCGTTACATCCGCAAGTACGGGTGGCGTGATGAAAATTTAAAACGTTGAAGAGGTAAAAGAACAAGTGTCGTCGATTTCAGAGAGCCGGTGGGTGGTGTGAACCGGTAAGACGCCTTGAATCGACATCCCCTCTGAGTGAAGGATGAACGTCATTTGACCAGTAAGTCCTTTCGGTTGATCCCGTTACCAATCAATGCGAGGCAGTTTAGACTGTGAAGTAGGGTGGTACCATGAAAAACTTTCATCCCTATGCAAGGAATCTTTGTGTTCTTTTGCATAGGGATATTTTTATACCCAAAAAGGAGTGAAACGAATGGTCATGCAGGTAGAAAAAACGGTGCAACTTTCAGGTGCGGATTTACTCATTGAGTTGCTCCATGAACAGCAAGTGGAATTGATATTTGGCTATCCAGGAGGTGCTGTTCTTCCGATTTATGATGCTCTTTATAGAAATCCAATTCCGCATATTTTAGCTCGGCACGAACAAGGAGCCATCCATGCAGCTGAAGGATATGCACGTGTTTCAGGAAAGCCTGGTGTGGTCATCGCCACTTCTGGACCTGGCGCTACCAATCTTGTGACAGGAATCGCGGATGCGATGATGGATTCCCTACCCCTTGTCATTTTCACTGGACAGGTGGCAAGCACAGTTATCGGCACAGATGCCTTCCAAGAAGCAGATGTACTCGGCATCACGCAGCCCATCACAAAGCACAACTACCAAGTGAAGGATGCGCGTGACTTACCACGCATAGTAAGAGAGGCTTTTCATATTGCAACAACTGGCAGACCCGGCCCTGTTCTAATAGATGTTCCCAAAAATATGGCAGCTGAGACGATACAGCAAGTAGATTGGACCATGCAACCCGTTAATTTACCAGGTTATCAGCCAACAACAGAACCCAACTTCTTGCAGATACAGAAGCTTGCTGAGGCTATGAATCAGTCAGTAAAACCTTTGTTTCTTATCGGAGCAGGGGTGCTGGCTGCAAAAGGTACCGACGAGCTAGCAACGTTACTTGAACAGTCAGGTGTTCCTGCAGTCTCTACACTGCTCGGTCTTGGAGCAGTCCGAGATGATCACCCTCGCTATCTCGGGATGGCAGGGATGCATGGAACGTACGCGGCGAATATGGCTATACAAGAATGCGACTTGCTGATCAATATCGGAGCTAGATTTGATGATCGTCTAACAGGCAACTTGAATGGTTTTGCCCCTCATGCCAAAGTAGCGCATATTGACATCGACCCAGCAGAAATCGGGAAGAACGTTCCAACAGCGATTCCGATTGTCGCTGATGCGAAAGCAGCTTTACAGCAGCTTCTAAAACAGCAACTCGTTAACCACGAGAAGTCTGACTGGGTAGTCGCTTTAAAACAAAATGCAGCTCTTCATCCTCTCCATTACAAGAGAGACGGATTAAAAGCACAACAAGTACTTGAAATCATTCATCAGGTCACTAAAGGAGAAGCTATTGTAGCAACAGATGTAGGCCAACATCAGATGTGGACAGCACAGTATTACGGTTTTCAAAAACCTCACCAGTGGATCACATCAGGGGGACTAGGAACGATGGGATTTGGCTTCCCAGCAGCAATTGGTGCCCAGCTTGCTTTTCCTGAAGAACGTGTCATCGCAGTCGTGGGGGATGCAGGGTTCCAAATGACGTTACAAGAGCTGTCGTTACTTCAAGAATATCGCCTTCCTGTAAAGGTAGTGATTTTGAACAATCAAAGCTTGGGAATGGTGAGGCAGTGGCAGACAGCATTTTACGAAGAGCGTTACTCGCAATCGCTGATTCCAGTTCAACCAGACTTTGAAAAACTTGCAGCAGCTTACTCGATTCAAGGAGTCAAAATCGATACATTGGAGCAAGCGCAGCAGCAATTACCAGAGCTTCTTCTTTCGGACGAGCCGGTCCTCATTGATTGTCGAATTGAACAGCATGAGCCTGTGACGCCAATGGTGGCACCAGGAAGAGCGTTACATGAAATGATTGGAGTGAAGCCTTCGTGAGACGTATCATCACCGTAACTGTACTGAATCAAAGTGGCGTGTTAAACCGAGTGACAGGTTTACTGATGAAGCGACAATTCAATATCGAGAGCATGACAGTGGGGCATACGGAACAGGACAATGTCTCTAAAATGACGTTTATCGTTCATGTAGAAGATGCCCAGAAACTCGAGCAGTTGTTAAAACAACTTCAAAAACAAATTGACGTGTTGAAAGTGCAGGATCTGACCGATCAAGCCATCGTGGTTCGGGAGTTGGCTCTTGTTAAAGTACAAGCACCTGCAACAAAACGACTCGAGCTTTCAAACTTGATCGAACCGTTTCGAGTTCAAATTATTGATGCCGGGAGACAGGTGGTCACTTATCAGATTACAGGTCATCCTGAAAAAATCGATGCCTTCATTGAACTAGTCCGGCCTTACGGAGTGAAAGAGCTTACCCGTACTGGCGTCACAGCATTTACTAGAGAACAACAGAAATACCCTACACAAACAAAACTATTAGCTTATTAGGAGGAATGGAAAATGACAAACATGTACTATAACGGAGATATTTCAGAACAAGCACTAGCGGGGAAGAAAGTAGCAATTATTGGGTACGGTTCACAAGGACATGCTCATGCGCGCAACCTGAAAGACAGTGGGTTTGACGTAGTAGTAGGTGTTCGTCCAGGAAAATCCTTCGATCAAGCAAAACAAGATGGACTAGAAGTGACAACAGTCGCAGAAGCTGCAGCTGGAGCAGATGTCGTGATGGTGCTACTACCGGATGAGCGTCAAAAAGCGGTGTATGAATCAGAAATCAAACCAGCCTTAACTGCGGGAAAAGCATTAGTATTTGCACATGGCTTCAACATTCATTTCGGTCAGATCGTGCCACCTGAAGATGTCGACGTCTTCTTAGTAGCCCCTAAAGGTCCCGGTCACTTGGTACGCAGAACGTATGAATCCGGTGCCGGAGTTCCTGCACTGTATGCGGTATATCAAGATGCAACAGGCAATGCTAGTGAAGTAGCCCTTGCTTATGCAAAAGGAATCGGTAGTGCACGAGCTGGCGTTTTGGAAACCACATTTAAAGAAGAGACAGAAACTGATCTTTTCGGAGAACAAGCTGTTTTATGTGGAGGACTCACAGCTCTTGTGAAAGCTGGATTTGAAACATTAGTCGAAGCGGGCTATCAGCCAGAACTTGCGTATTTTGAAACGATGCACGAACTAAAGTTGATTGTTGATTTGATGTATGAAGGCGGAATGACAGGCATGCGCTATTCAATCTCTGATACAGCAGAGTGGGGAGACTTTGTATCTGGACCACGTGTCGTTGATGCAGATACGAAAGCGCGCATGAAGGACATCTTAACAGATATCCAGCAAGGGAAATTTGCGAAAGAGTGGATTCAAGAAAATGAACAGGACCGACCAAATTATACACGAATCAAACAAGCCGAAACGACGCACCAGATCGAAGAAGTAGGTGCCAAGCTTCGTGAGATGATGCCATTTGTCCAAGCTACAAAACAACCAGAGAAGGAAGTGGTGACGAGTGGCCAACATTGATATTTTTGACACAACTTTACGAGACGGGGAACAGTCCGCGGGAATCAATTTAAATACAGCAGAGAAAATTGAAATTGCCAAGCAACTGGAGCGCTACGGAGTTGCTGTGATTGAAGCAGGTTTTCCTGCTTCGTCACCGGGTGATTTTGAAGCCGTAAAACAGATCGCTCAAATCGTGAAAGATGCGAAAGTGACGGGTCTCGCTCGAGCTATTCCCTCTGATATTCTCACTTCTTATGAAGCGCTAAAATACGGAGCACAGCCGCATCTTCACACGTTTATTGCTACTTCACCCATTCATATGGAGTACAAATTAAAGAAGACTCCGGATCAAGTAGTCGAAATCGCAGTAGAGTCCGTCAAACTCGCTCGCAAGTATTTCCCGCTTGTCCAGTGGTCAGCTGAAGATGCTACAAGATCAAACAAAGAATTTCTCGCTCGTATCATTACAGAAGTAATCAAAGCTGGTGCCACGACTATTAACATTCCAGACACGGTCGGTTATGCAACTCCAGCTGAATACGGCGCTCTTTTCCGCTATCTACAAGAAACGGTCCCAGGCATTGAAAAAGTGAAATTGTCTGCTCATTGCCACGATGACCTGGGCATGGCGGTAGCCAACTCCCTAGCAGCTATAGAAAATGGTGCTACTCAGATTGAAGGCACAATCAATGGAATCGGGGAACGAGCAGGAAATGCCGCTCTTGAAGAAATTGCGGTTGCTCTTCATATTCGAGAGGATTATTACCAAACGCAGTCAGGAATCGTCTTGAAAGAGACGAAACGGACAAGTCAGCTCGTTAGCCAATTGACCGGCGTGATGATTCAACCAAATAAAGCTGTCGTTGGTAGAAATGCATTTGCGCATGAATCGGGAATCCATCAAGACGGTATGTTGAAGAATCCGGAGACCTATGAAATCATTACTCCTGCTCTGATTGGAGAGGCAACAACTGAACTGGTTCTTGGAAAACACTCTGGTCGACATGCTTTTATCAACAAAGCAAAGTCTATGGGCTTCCAATTATCCGATGATAAATATGCTACTGCATTTAGCGCATTTAAAGATCTGGCAGATCGCAAAAAAGAAATCACAGAAGAAGACTTGTTTGTTTTGCTGACGGATCAACAAGTGACGGTCACAGACACACCGGTTTATGAACTGGAAAGTGTCCAAGTACAGTACGGGACTTCTAACATTCCAACCGCTACTGTTCGCGTGACGGCACCAAGTGGAGACGTAGTCACTGTATCCGATACAGGTGCAGGCTCTGTAGAAGCCATTTTCAATACTCTTGAGCGAGTTGTACAAGGGACCGTGCGAATCCTTGATTACCGAGTGAGTTCCGTATCCAAAGGACGCGATGCTCTTGGAGAAGCCGTAGTGAAAGTCCGATTCCAAGACCAAGAATCGATTGGCAGAAATGCTTCACAAGATGTTCTTGAAGCGAGTGCAAAAGCCTACTTGAATGCAATTAACCGTCAATTACAAAAGGAACGTACGTTAAGCGCGGTCCATTAGAGGAGGAGATTAGATGAAGAAACAGATTACCGTATTACCTGGAGATGGGATTGGACCAGAAGTGACACAAGCTGCTGTCCGTGTACTACAAGCGGTAGCCAAACGATTTCATCATGAATTTGACTTCCACTATGCATTGATCGGAGGAGCAGCTATTGATGCGACAGGCGAGCCCCTACCTGATGCTACAATAGAGAGCTGTGAAAAGGCGGATGCCGTCTTATTAGGTTCTGTTGGGGGACCCAAATGGGATTCTGTTGATCCATCGATTCGTCCTGAGAAAGGCCTGCTTGCACTTCGGAAGCAGTTTAATTTATATGCCAACTTACGACCAGTTAAAGCGTATAAAGCACTTCAAGCAGCCTCTCCACTAAAGGAACAAGTAGTTGCAGGGACTGATTTTGTCATTGTCCGAGAGCTGACGGGAGGACTTTATTTCTCAGAGCCTCGCAAAAAGACGGCGGATGCAGCAGTAGACACTCTTGTCTATACACGCAAAGAAATCGAGCGCATCGTCGACACGGCATTCCAATTAGCTCGTAAACGAAACGGTAAAGTAACGTCCGTCGACAAAGCAAATGTTCTTGCTTCTAGTAAATTGTGGCGTGAAATTGTAGAGGAAAAGCGTGTAGGCTATCCGGATATACAAGTTGAACACGTCTTAGTGGATGCAGCAGCTATGCAACTGATCAAAGAACCCTCCTCATTTGATGTAGTGGTAACAGAAAATTTATTTGGAGATATTTTAAGTGATGAGGCTTCTATGATTACAGGCTCTCTCGGTATGTTGCCTTCAGCAAGTGTTCGAGACGATTCGTTTGGTGTTTATGAGCCAATTCACGGTTCCGCTCCAGATATCGCGGGTCAAGGAAAAGCCAATCCAGCAGGAACTATCTTGTCAGCGGCATTGATGTTGTCCCATTCGTTCGATTTGCAAGCGGAAGCACAAGCAATCGAAGATGCTGTAGAGCGTGTCTTAGAAGACGGTTATGTGACAGCGGACCTTCAAGGTGGACGTGTGTTAACTACCGACGAGTGGACAGCAAAAGTAGTAGAAGAGCTCGACAGCGAGTCAGTTTCAGATAGTATTTGTTTTTCTTATATTTCAGGGTAATGGAGGAGAAGTAACATGGCTAAAACTATCATCGAGAAAATTTGGGATCAGCACGTCGTCGTCAGAGAACAGGGAAAGCCAGATCTCCTCTATATAGATTTACATCTGCTACATGAAGTGACATCACCTCAAGCGTTTGAAGGTCTTCGTTTGGCTGGTAGAAAAGTGAGAAGGCCGGATCTCTGTTTTGCGACTATGGATCATAATGTGCCGACTATCAATCGTGCAGTCATCCGTGATCAAATTGCTAAGAAGCAAATCCATACACTAGCTGATAACTGCAAGGAGTTCGGTATTGAACTTGCAGGTATGGATCACCCGGATCAAGGCATTGTGCATATCATTGGTCCCGAGCTTGGACTTACCCAGCCAGGAAAGACAATAGTTTGTGGGGATTCGCATACGTCGACTCACGGGGCTTTTGGCGCTCTTGCATTTGGTATCGGAACGAGTGAAGTAGAACATGTTCTTTCTACTCAAACGCTCTGGCAAGCACGACCAAAAACGATGGAAGTGCGAGTGACCGGAGAGCTTGGATACGGAGTGACGGCAAAAGATATTATACTCGCCATCATCGCCAAGTTTGGAATTGATATGGGCACAGGACACGTAATCGAATATACAGGAGACGTCATCCGAAATCTTTCTATGGAAGAACGCATGACGATCTGCAATATGTCCATTGAAGCAGGGGCGCGGGCAGGACTCGTGTCGCCTGACGCTACGACTGTTGAGTTTTTAAAGGGTCGACGTTATGTCGACAATGAGAAGTTCAGTGAGTTAGAAGCAGAATGGCTTGCTCTCGCTACAGATGAAGGAGCTACTTATGACAGCGTCTGCACGATTGATGCAGCTGAAATTGAGCCATTTGTTACCTGGGGAACGAATCCTGCTATGGGGTCTGGAATTTCAAATTCTGTACCAAAACCAACAGATTATGCGGATGAAAGTGACCAACTTGCAGTAGCACAGGCACTCGATTATATGGGATTTGAAGGAGGAGAAGCTCTACAAGACGTCTCCATTCAACATGTGTTCATCGGTTCTTGTACGAATGCAAGACTTAGTGATTTGATGGAAGCGGCGGAAGTGATTCGTGGCAAACATGTCGCTCCCGGTGTGCGGGCGCTTGTTGTACCGGGCTCTCAAACGACTAAAAAACAAGCGGAAGAATTAGGCTTAGATCAAGTCTTTCTAAAGGCTGGCTTTGAATGGCGAGAATCCGGCTGTTCTATGTGCCTAGCCATGAATGAAGATGTCGTTCCAGCAGGGGAACGGTGTGCATCTACTAGCAACCGAAACTTCGAAGGACGCCAAGGTACCGGGGCACGAACACATCTGATGAGTCCGGCAATGGCGGCAGCTGCAGCCATTGAAGGGAAATTGACAGATGTTCGAAATTTCCGAGCAGTCGGAGTGTAGAAAGGAGCAATTAAAATGGAACCTCTTCAACTTGTCACGAGCATCGTGACACCACTAGCCAAAAAAAATGTGGATACCGATCAAATTATCTCAAAAGAGTTCTTAAAGCGAATTGAGCGTACAGGTTTTGGAAAGTATTTGTTCTATCATTGGCGCTTTGATGAGTCAGGAAAAGAAAAGCCGGATTTCGTCCTTAACCATCCGGATTACAAAGAGTCGAAAATTTTAGTTGCTCACGAAAATTTTGGTTGCGGTTCATCACGTGAACATGCCCCATGGGCCATCGCAGATTATGGGTTCCGTGTCGTGATCGCCCCTTCATTTGCCGATATTTTCTACAACAACTGCATGAAGAATGGGATTTTACCAATTCGTCTACCGGTTCATGAGGTAGAGGAACTGCTTGCAAAGCCGCAACTTCATGTGACGGTAGACCTACCAAATCAACAAATTCTTGGGAAGGATGGTTCGCTGTATTCCTTTGACATCGATTCCTACCAAAAGAAAATGCTACTCAACGGCTGGGATGAAATTTCGTTAACATTTTTATATGAAGAAAATATTGCTGCGTATGAAAATGCACAGAATTCAAAGACTGCTTCTTGAGTGGTCTTTTTTTATCTTTCACAAAACCTACAGAATTATTGGATAATTCCTTTGGAAACGTGTACAATCTTCACAAGTCATCTTTTTAAATTCTTTCTCTGAGAAGGAGGAATGGAAGCAGAAGATGTCGAAATAAGTAGTATAGCAATTATAAAGGAGGAGTTTTCATGCTAAACTTTAACATCCGTGGAGAAAATATCGAGGTAACTCCTGCAATTCGAGAATATGTGGAAACAAAAATCGAAAAAATTGATCGCTACTTTAATGAAGAATTGAATTCAACAGCTAACGTAAACTTAAAGGTTTACAATGATAAGCAAACAAAGGTTGAAGTAACAATTCCAATGAAAAACTTAACACTGCGTGCAGAAGAGCGTCACACTGACATGTATGCAGCTATCGACTTGATCGTAGATAAATTAGAACGTCAAATTCGTAAACATAAAACAAAAGTAAATCGTAAATTCCGGGAGCGTGAAGGCGTTGGAACTTACTTTGCAACTACAGAAGCTGCGGCAACAGAGCCGGAAGTATCTGAAGAAGAATACGCAATCGTACGTACTAAAACATTTGATTTGAAACCAATGGATCAAGAAGAAGCAATCCTGCAAATGGATATGCTTGGTCACAACTTCTTCATCTTCACAGATGCTGAATCGAACGGAACAAATATTGTATACAAACGGAAAGATGGAAAATACGGCTTAATTGAAACGAACTAACATGTAAGCTCCTGCTGTTGCAGGGGCTTTTCTTTTGGTCTTTTCAACGCGTTCGCTTGAAGTCGGTTTTGATTCAGTGGTAAAATGAAAGATAAGTCTGAAATAGGAAGTGACCTTCATGTTAGGTGTATTAAATAAAGTGTTTGATCCAAATAAACGAGAAATCAAAAAACTTGAGAAAATTGCAGATTCTGTTGAAGCTCTTGCTTCTCAAATGGAATCACTTAGTGATGACCAACTGACAGCAAAAACAACGGAATTCAAAGAACGCTATACAACTGGTGAAACTTTAGATCAATTACTACCTGAAGCTTTTGCAGTGGTTCGTGAAGCTGCTAAACGTGTTCTTGGCGAGTATCCATATCGTGTTCAGATCATGGGGGCAGCTGCACTTCACGAAGGAAATATATCCGAGATGAAGACAGGGGAAGGGAAAACCTTAACCTCTACGATGTCCGTGTACTTGAACGCGTTAACAAGTAAAGGCGTTCACGTAGTCACAGTCAATGAATACTTGGCAAGTCGTGATGCGGCTCAAATGGGTAAACTTTATACATTTTTAGGGTTGACTGTCGGATTGAATACGAATGCTCTAACAAAAGCAGAAAAGCGTGAAGCCTACCTCTGTGACATTACTTATTCGACTAACAATGAGCTAGGATTTGATTATTTACGAGACAACATGGTCCTTTATAAAGAAGAAAAAGTTCAAAGACCACTTCACTATGCAGTTATCGATGAAGTGGATTCTATCTTAATTGATGAAGCACGTACTCCACTGATTATCTCAGGGCAAGCTTCTAAAGCGGCGCTTCTATACAAACAAGCCAATGCCGTAGTTCGTTTGCTTCGCGATGAAGAAGACTACAGCTATGATGAGTCAACTAAAGGGGTAGTCTTAACGGATACTGGTGTTGAGAAGATTGAGAAATCTTTCAACATCGACAACTTGTTTGACTTGACTCATGTTCGATTAAATCATGCAGTCAACCAATCGCTAAAAGCGCACGTCTCCATGCACAAAGATGTAGACTATGTCGTTCAAGATGAAGAAGTCGTCATCGTTGACTCTTTCACAGGTCGTTTGATGAAAGGACGTCGTTATTCTGACGGCTTGCACCAAGCGATTGAAGCTAAAGAAGGTTTAGAAGTACAAAACGAATCAATGACAATGGCTACAATTACATTCCAGAACTACTTCCGTATGTATGAAAAGCTATCTGGTATGACGGGTACAGCTAAAACGGAAGAAGAAGAATTCCGTAACATTTACAATATGGACGTTATTGTAATTCCGACCAACAAACCGATTGCTCGAGATGATCGTCCGGACTTAATTTATGCATCGATGAAAGGGAAGTTTGAAGCAGCGGCAGCTGACATTGCAGAAAAACACCGCAAAGGTCAGCCAGTTTTAATTGGTACTGTAGCTATTGAAACATCTGAAATTATTTCAGCGTTATTAACAAAACATAAAATCCCTCACAATGTATTGAATGCAAAAAACCACGAAAGTGAAGCGGAAATCATTGCTGATGCTGGGAAAAAAGGAGCAGTTACCATTGCCACTAACATGGCTGGTCGTGGTACAGATATCAAGTTGGGCGAAGGTGTTTTAGAATTAGGTGGCTTAGCTGTTATCGGTACAGAGCGCCATGAATCTCGCCGTATTGACAATCAGTTACGTGGACGTTCCGGTCGTCAAGGAGATCCAGGTGTGACTCAGTTCTATCTTTCTTTAGAGGATGAACTGATGAAACGCTTCGGTTCAGACAACATGAAATCTATGATGACACGTTTAGGTCTAGATGATACACAGCCGATTCAATCGAAAATGGTATCTCGGGCTGTAGAATCTGCTCAAAAACGTGTAGAAGGAAACAACTTCGACGCGCGGAAACGTTTGCTTCAATACGACGATGTTCTTCGCCAACAACGTGAAATCATCTACAAAGAGCGTAATGAAGTGTTAGATACTGACAACATGCGTGCCTTAGTAGAGACGATGATTCAAGAAGTCGTAGATCGCACTGTAGATGTTCATACTACTTCTGAGCAAAAATCTGAGTGGAACTTAAAAGCTATGACGGATTATGTGAATGCCACGCTTTTACCTGAAGATACTGAAAGAACACTGGACTTTGAAGGCAAAGATCGTGAAGAAATCCGTGAGGAACTGAAACAAGCAGTTCTTGCAGAATACGATGCAAAAGAAGAACGGTTCACTGCAGAGCGTATGCGAGAGTTTGAGAAAGTTATCTTACTTCGTTCAATTGATACTAAGTGGATCGACCACATCGACGCTATGGACCAATTGCGTCAAGGGATTCACTTACGTGCTTATGGTCAAAATGATCCTTTACGCGAATACCAAAACGAAGGGTTCGCGATGTTTGAAGCGATGGTAGCCTCTATTTCAGAAGATGTGGCAAAATATGCGATGAAAGCTGAAATTCAGCAGAACCTTGAGCGTGAAGAAGTGGCGAAAGGGCAAGCTGTCAATCCGAAAGAAGATGGCAAGCCTGTTAAAAAACAACCAATGAAAAAAGACGCTGAAGTAGGACGTAATGAACCTTGTCCTTGCGGCAGCGGCAAGAAATACAAGAACTGTCACGGGGCAGTCAGCTAATTAGTGGAGGAACTCACATGATCGAATTATCAGCAACACGTGCAGAACTAGACCGTTCTGCGCAGAAAATCCAAGACTTTAGGGGGTCTCTTTGACTTAGAAAACAAAGAGGCACGAATTCAAGAACTTGATGAGCTCATGACCTTCCCTGATTTTTGGGACGATGCACAAGGTGCACAAAAGACTATCAATGAATTGAATGGCTTAAAGGCTGTCGTCGAACAATATAAAAAGTTAGAAGACGAACAAGAGAATCTGGAGATGACAGTAGAACTGTTAAAGGAAGAGCCAGATGAAGAATTGCATGCCGAGTTGGAAAGTGCTTTAGCTGACCACCGCAGAGCACTTGAAAACTTTGAACTTCAAATGCTTCTTAGTGAAGAATACGATAAAAACAATGCCATCTTGGAACTTCATCCAGGGGCGGGAGGCACGGAGTCTCAAGACTGGGGTTCTATGCTTCTTCGCATGTATCAGCGCTGGGCAGACAAAAGAGGATTTAAAGTGGAGACACTGGATTACCTTCCAGGAGATGAAGCCGGTATCAAATCGGTAACTCTACTTATTAAAGGGCATAATGCATACGGTTACTTGAAAGCCGAGAAAGGTGTGCACCGTCTGGTACGGATCTCACCTTTTGATTCATCAGGACGTCGTCATACGTCGTTCGTTTCTGTTGACGTAATGCCCGAATTCAATGAAGAGATTGAAATTGATATTCGTACAGAAGACCTGAAAATTGATACGTACCGTGCTAGTGGTGCGGGTGGTCAGCATATCAATACTACTGACTCCGCTGTTCGAATTACTCACTTACCTACAAATACCGTAGTGACGTGTCAAACAGAGCGCTCTCAGATCAAGAACCGTGAGCATGCCATGAAGATGTTAAAATCTAAGCTCTATCAACTACGTATTGAAGAGCAAGAGGCAGAGCTCGCAGCTATTCGTGGAGAACAAAAAGAAATCGGATGGGGCTCTCAGATCCGTTCGTATGTGTTCCACCCGTATTCTATGGTGAAAGATCACCGTACGAATGAAGAAAGTGGAAATGTGCATGCGGTGGTCGATGGAGAACTCGACAATTTCATTCATGCGTATCTTCGCTCAAAAATCCAATAACAGCATTCAAATCCACTATGGTATACTCAACCATAGTGGATTTTTTTATGCATACATTGCGACTAGAAACGTGCGTAAGATCTTGGTCAATTTTCCTAAGGGGACGCAGAAACAAAAGACTGATAACGAGGTACGAAACATGAAAAAACGACGAGTAAGAAAAGAAGAGACCCCTATAGTCCGAGAAATTCGGGACTATACATTTATAATTATTGGAGCTGCAATTGTAGCGATTGGATTCAACGTATTCCTTTTACCAAACGAGATAGCTTCTGGTGGCGTAAGTGGAATCAGTACCATCCTTTACTCATTGTTAGGGTGGCAACCTGGGATTGTACAGTACGCATTTAATATTCCGCTTTTTATTGCCGGAGTCTTGATATTAGGAAAAAACTTTGGAATTAAATCTTTCGTTGGAACGATTACATTGCCTGCTGTTGTATTGGCAACAGCAAGTTGGGAGCCTTGGTCTTCCAATCCTCTTTTAGGAGCTTTATTTGGGGGGATTGCTGTAGGGACAGGCTTGGGATTGGTGTTCAGAGGAAATGCTTCAACCGGTGGCACGGACTTGGCAGCCCAGATCATCACAAAGTTTACAGGACTTTCTCTAGGAACAAGTGTCTTGATGATAGATGGTTTAATCGTCTTGTCAGCCGCTCTCGTATTCAATATTGAGCAGGCACTTTACGCTTTAATTGGTTTATTTACTACAACAAAAACGATCGATATCATCCAGCTTGGCTTTAGTCAGTCGAAAATGGTGCATATCATCACTTCTCAAGAACAAGCTATGAAAGAAGCCATCTATCAACAAGTCAATCGTGGCGTGACAAAGATGACGGGGATCGGTGGGTATACAGAAGAACCGCGTCCCATTTTAATGGTAGTTGTGTATCAGACAGAGTTCACAAAATTGAAACAGGTAGTCAAAGCAGTGGATCCTCATGCTTTTGTCATTGTTTCAGATGCTTATGAAGTATTAGGTGAGGGTTTTAAGCGGTACTAAGTTTGGTATACTAAAGATATAGAAGACAAAGGAGTGTGCCCAATGAAAAAACTGCTATTCGGTTTATCAATTACATCTATGTTATTCCTAGCTGCTTGTGGTGGAGATAGTGCGGAACCTGAGGCGCCAACAGACTCTGGAGAATCGGCAAGTATTGATGCAGAGGCAATCGCAAATCAAAAATGCATTAGCTGTCATGGCACAAATTTAGAAGGTCAGGGGAACTTCCCAGCACTAAATGATGTTGGATCACGACTAAGCGAAGATGAAATTTTGACAGTTATCTTGGAAGGTCGTGGAGCAATGCCAGGAGGACTTCTTCAAGGAGAAGAAGCTGAAGCGGTAGCGGCCTGGTTAGCAGAAAAGAAATAAATATGTACTTTGAAGTAGAGCACATCCAAACGGGTGTGCTCTTTTTCCTTATTAAAATTGAAATATACCTGTAACATACAAAATTTCGAGAGGTGTTATAATGGATTTGTTGCGCTAAAACGAAGTATACAAAATAGGTGGTTAGATATATGATTCAAATGAAAGATGTCTACAAGAAGTATCCGAATGGAATCGTGGCAGCGAACGGGATCACAGTGGACATTAAACAAGGTGAATTTGTATATGTAGTTGGACCAAGTGGCGCGGGAAAATCTACATTTATTAAAATGATGTACCGAGAAGAAAAACCAACAAGCGGTGATATCATTATTAATGGAATGAACTTAGCAAAAATTAAAGCTAAGAAAGTTCCTTTACTAAGACGTCAAATCGGAGTCGTTTTCCAAGACTTTAAACTTCTTCCGAGGATGAATGTGTATGAAAATGTTGCATTTGCACTTGAAGTAATAGAAGAAAGTCCAAAAGTGATTCGCAAACGAGTGATGGAAGTCCTAGACCTCGTAGGATTAAAACACAAAGCTCGCATGTTCCCAACGGAGCTATCCGGTGGAGAGCAGCAGCGCATTTCGATTGCGCGTTCCATTGTAAATAGACCCAAGCTCGTTATTGCAGATGAACCTACAGGAAACTTAGATCCAGATACTTCATGGGAAATCATGAATATTTTCCAAGAAATCAACTCTCGGGGAACAACCATTATAATGGCTACCCACAATAAGGAAATTGTAAACACATTAAAACACCGTGTCATTGCAGTTGAAGGCGGAATGATTGCCCGAGATGAAGCAGAAGGAGACTACGGTTATGAAATTTAGAACTATGGGACGTCACGTCAAAGAAAGTTTCCGGAGTATTGGCCGGAATGGCTGGATGACCTTTGCCTCAGTTAGTGCCGTAACTGTAACATTGCTCCTTGTTGGAGTTTTTGTAGCGATTATGATGAACTTAAACAAACTGGCAGATGACTTAGAAAACAATGTGGAAGTAAAAGTTTATGCGGAACTGATTGCTGATGAAGAACAGCTTGCTACTTTAGAAGAAGAAATTAGTACTACCTTAGGTGTTCAAGAAGTCGTTTATTCTTCAAAAGAACAAGAGCTGGTAAAACTTGCCGAGACCATGGGACAAGAATTCCAACTTTATGAACAAGATAATCCGTTGTTCAATACCTTTTACGTGAAAGCGGCAACGCCTAAAGAAACACTTGCTGTGGCTGCTCGTATTGCTAAGCTTGATAGTGTCGAGCGCGTTGAAGATGGTAGAGCACAAGTGCAAAAATTGTTCTCCGTTTTAGACGTAAGTCGAAATATTGGACTCGTACTAATTCTTGGTTTGTTATTTACAGCGATGTTCCTGATTTCAAATACAATTCGCATCACTATCGTAGCGCGTCGACGAGATATTGAAATTATGAAACTTGTAGGAGCGACGAACTGGTTTATTCGAATCCCATTCATTTTTGAAGGGATGTGGCTAGGAATCATGGGTGCTATTCTACCCATTACACTTGTATCCATCGCATACTACAATCTATTTAACTTATTCAATGTAGAACTTGCATCCACGGGTATTTATTCTTTACTTACACCAATGCCATTCTTACTGCAAATCAATGCATTGTTACTTGCAATGGGAATTGTAATCGGAGTTTGGGGAAGTTTTATGTCCGTTCGAAAATTCTTAAAAGTATAGAGGAAACGTACTGGTGAAAGAAAGGGGAAAATGAACACATGTCCACAACGTCACGGAAAGTGAAAATTGCAACATGGTTAACTGCAGCAACCCTACTATTTACGAGTGGGACGGTTTCCGCCGCATCACTCGATGAGTTGAAAGAACAACAACAACAATTAGAACAACAGAAAAATGATTTGAACTCTTCTATTAAAGAGAAAAAAGGAGAGATTCAACAAAAGGCTTCTGAAATTGAGACGATTGAAGGTAAGGTTAAGAAACTAAGCGACGAAATCGTGTCAACTGAGAAGAAAATTGATGAAGTTCTTGCTCAGATTGCAACGACTGAAAAAGAAATTGCCGATTTAAAAGAATCAATTGAAGAACTAAAGCTTAAAATTGAAGAGCGAGATGAACTTCTAAAAGAGCGTCTTCGAGCTACGCAAGTGAACGGTTCATCTGTTGACTACATAAGTGTATTTTTAGGCGCTGAGTCATTCATTGATTTAATTGATCGCTTTTCAGCTGTTACCACGCTAATGGAAGCGGATCGTCAAATTTTACGCGACCAAGCAAATGATAAGAAACAACTTGAAGATGAGAAGGCGCTAGTCGAGCAAAAGCTTCAGCAGCAAGAAAACCGGAAAGCGGAACTTGTTGATTTAAAGAAATCATTAGACGGTCAGCGCGCTCAAATGAACACTCTGTTAGATGAGTTAGAAGCAGAGCAGAACAAACTAAAAACTGAACAACAAGCTATGGAAACTGATTATGAAGAAATCGCGAACTTAAGTGAAGAAACAAAATCTAAAATCGTAGCAGAACAAAAACGAATTGCTGAAATCGCTCGTAAACAAGCAGAAGAGCAACGCCGCAAAGAAGAAGCTGCACGTAAAGCTCAGCAAAACTCTGGCGGATCAGGAAGCTCTGGTGGTTCTAGCTCTACAGTGTCAGCTCCAGCAGTCTCTTCAGGGGCTTGGACAAAACCAGTAAACGGAACATTGACTTCCGGATATGGGTACCGTGTTCACCCAATCTATGGAACTGGTAAAATGCACTATGGTGTAGACTTTGCAAACAGCATTGGAACACCAGTTGTATCTGCAGCGGCTGGAGTAGTAAGCTATGCAGCACCATTTAGTACGTATGGTAATGCAGTCATGGTCACACACAATATTGATGGTCAAACATTTACAACATTATATGCGCACTTGAGTGCTATCAATGCATCTGTTGGACAAACTGTGAGCAAAGGGCAACAAATCGGGGCTTTAGGAAATACAGGAAACTCGACCGGTCCTCACTTACATTTTGAAGTGCACGTAGGTAGCTGGAACGGAATGGCAGCAAACTCTGTTAATCCATTACGCTATATCCCAATGTGATGATCAAGCAGTTCACTTTACGTGGACTGCTTTTTTCTTTAGCATAGAAGCAGAAAGTGAGGCATCTAAATGAAAATTACAGACTGGTATGTCATTGTATCCTTGACTATGCCATCTACATGGGTTGCTGTATTACTAGCACTCATTTTGACATCTTTGACACTTTTGCTCCAATTCAATAAACAAGTGGCAAGTCACTTTGTTGATGCTGCTATTGCCTTCATACTACTATGGAAATTTAGCGTGATTGTAACTGACTTTTATGCAGTGGTTCACGAGCCTTTTAGTCTTTTATATTTCAATGGAGGGTACGTAGGAGTTGTGATAGGGACACTTGGTGCCTTGATTAGCTTGATTCGAGTGAAAGTATCCGTATCTATTATCCAGTTGATGGCAGTTTATAGTGTAAGTTATTATCTCTTTTTTATGGTTGTACTTAATTCAAATCCAATACTTATAGAATTGGTGACACTTATTACACTAGTGATAGTTTTCGTTCTATTATGGAAGAAAGTTACTGTTCGCATACTCCCTGTTGGATTGCTTTTTTTTATAGCTTTTTTTCAACCCCTAGGGGTATTTCAAACGTATATTGTTTGGATGTTTAGCGTACTCCTAGTACTATATAGTTATCAGGTCTTTAGAAATAAGAAAGTGGGAATGACATCATGAAGAAATGGGTAGCGCTACTTGGCCTAGCTGTCTTAATTGGAATTGCAACTTATTCGTTTGCTGAGCAGAATGCAGATTCTGTGGATACGTTAAATAATGAGCAGCTAGGAACGGATCTTCTCTCTAGTGCCGGATCAGAGTTAAAGAAAGGCGACCTTCCTCCAGATTTTACATTGACCACTCTAGATGGGGAAGAAGTGCGATTGAGTGATTATAAAGGAAAGAAAGTCATATTGAATTTTTGGGCAACCTGGTGTCCACCATGTAAAGCAGAGATGCCTCATATGCAAAATTTCTACGATGCAAATAAAGAAGAAGTGGAAGTCTTGGCAGTAAATTTGACTGATAAGGATAATGGGGTAGAAACTATCCAACAGTTCATTGAAGACTATGAACTGACATTTCCTATTCCGTTAGATAAAGAAGGGGAAGTGGGGACGGCCTATCAGGCATTGACTATCCCAACGAGCTACATCATAACCTCTGAAGGGACTGTACAACATAAGATTGTTGGACCAATGGACGAAGCGATGATGGAGCAGTTGATTTCATCTACACCATAATTCGAATAGTTTACTATCTCCTTTCGTATAATTCGACGAAGGGGGATTTTTTTGCGTTCATTCATTTCTGTATTACTTCTAATCAGTCTATTTCTAACTGCTTGCGATCCTACAAACCAACAACCGTCTACAAAAGAACACCCGACTTTACTTGAACACTTCCAAAAAAGTAAATCATTTATCAGAGACCGGGCAAGTGGATGCTTCTTTCTTGATGCTAGTACGAGATGCCTATGAAACCTATACCAAAAATCCCGAAAATGATGAAGCGATTCGGTTGGCACTAGATTACTTTTCACATTCTCAATAAAAGTATACTTTTCTCTGAGTTGCTTTGCTAAAATAGAAAGTAACCGCTGGGAGGGATACTATGGATCAGCAACGTTTATTAGAGATATTATGGAACGTCGGACAATTTTTCGTACATCCGTTGTTCTTTTTAACGCTCGCTGCTGCAATCGCAACCGGCTATTTCCGAGTGAAGCGAGAGCGCAAAGATTTTAGAACCCGTCTAGTACTCGGGTGGACGGAGTTTACAAGCGTCCTCAAAGATTCCTGGCTTTTTGGCTTAGTGATATCACTTGTGCTCGCTCTAGTAGGCATTCTCTTTTACGAAGAGTTTTTGTTGATTGTTTCACTAGTCGCTATTCTTGCATTAGTACTTTTTCAATTTCAACTGCTTTCAGCAGCCTATATTTTATCTATCAGTGTTCTCATCTGGATGCTAGTGGATCAATGGTCTTATAGCATTTTGGTCGGCCCATTCACGCTTTCTGCCGTTCAGTTCTCTTGGAATGTCGTGTGGCCCGTTGCTGCTCTCACAGGACTTCTCCTAATTGCAGAAGGCTTGCTTTTGAAGTGGCAAGGGCTCCAAATTGTGTCTCCTCAACTTGTTAAAACAATACGAGGTGGCTCTGCAGTCCAATATAAAATAAAACGTCTTTGGTTGCTTCCGTTAGTTCTGTTGGTACCAGGAGAGTGGTTTTCAGGTATAGCAGGATGGTGGCCACTTGTTCAATTTGGTGAAACCTCTTTCGCTGTTTTAGCGTTCCCATACGTGACAGGATTTCAACAGCTTTCAAAAAGTGTCTATCCGTTTCTTGCGATTCCACAGCGTGCCAAGCATATCTTGATTTTAGGTAGCTCGGTAGCGGTACTTGCAGTACTAGGAATTGTTACATATTGGTTTGGTTTAGTAGCCCTTGTCGCAGCTTTTATCGGTCGTCTGGTGCTAGATATTCAGAGTTACCGAGTGCAAAATACAGGCCACTACGCAGTGGCTCCTGTATCTGAAGGGATTCAAATTGCTGGAGTTCTAAAAGGATCACCTGCAGACAAGATGGGACTAGAAATCGGTGAAAAAATTGTTAAAGTAAACGGACAACGAGTTTCAAACGAGCAAGAATTGTATGAAGCGATTCAGATTAATGCAGCGCATTGTCGCTTAGAAGTGTTAGATCACAACAACGAGCTTCGCTTAAAGCAACAAGTCATTTTCCGACATGACCATCACCGTCTTGGTTTGATGATTGCAAGGTCCGTCCAATGAACAATCTGAGCCAAGCTACAGAAGTGATCTTAGCTATCTTTGTTCCAGCATTGCTCGTAATTTTGTTCACTCGCGTTACGTTTAATAGATGGGTGGCGCTCGCAATTACGATTGCTCTCTTCACAGCTTCTGTTATTGCAGGTTACACGAGAGAGTGGATCCACTACATTTTAGATGCGGCATCTATGACGGTCGGATTTTGGTACGCCACTCGTATGACACAAAAAAGCAAATCGAAATCAAACGACTCTGTCTGAACGACAGGGTCGTTTTTTCAAACTAACGTTTTGTTAGTACTACAATCGGCAATACTAAAATAAAGAAGGTGACACGGACTATGACAGAGCTATTTACTATGGAAACACTTGAAGAAATTATGTACAGTTATAGAACACTTGGCCCCCTCATCGGGATTTTATTACCAATGCTCGAAGCATTCTTACCTTTTTTACCATTAGTTGTTTTCATTGTAGCGAACGTTACGGCCTACGGACTCCTATATGGCTTTGTCTTATCATGGGCAGGATCCGTACTGGGTTCCTACTTAGTATTTTTGATCATAAGAAAATACGGGAGAGCACGAATACTTAACTTTTTAACAAAACATCAAAGAATCTCTCGGCTCATTCACTGGGTAGAGAGAAATGGATTTGGGCCATTATTTTTATTGCTCTGCTTTCCATTTACGCCTTCTGCCATAGTCAATATCGTCGCAGGTCTTTCCAATATTCGAAAATCTACATATTTGACCGCTTTGATTCTTGGGAAGCTCATTATGATTTTTGTCATTAGTTTTATTGGAGCAGATATACGAGCACTTATCTCACAACCTTTACGCACGGCGCTTGTGGCTGCAGTTATCGCGCTGCTATGGGCTATAGGGAAGTACTTCGAGAAAAGGTTAGATAAAAAAGTTGAAGCTGATTTTCGAGAAATTGCAAGACAGAGGGCGAGTGAGGCGAATCGTGACAAATTGGAAAACTGAAGTGAAAGAATGGTTTCTTGCACTCATCATTGGAGTTGCTGTGATTGCTTTGATACGTACTACTCTTTTTACTACGTATCATATTCACGGAGATTCCATGCTTCCTACACTGCATTCGCAAGATCAAGTTGTGGTAAGCCTACTTTCTTCTGTAGAAGCAGGAGATGTGGTGATAGTAGAGCGAGACAATGAAAAAGATATTGTCAAACGCGTGATCGGTATTCCAGGGGATACCCTTCAGTTTCAAGAAGATGGTGTCTACCGCAATGGTGAAAAAGTGAACGAGACCTACTTGCAAGACCGTGAATGGAGTTTCGAGCAGATGACTATCACTTTACAAGAGGATGCCTATTTTGTCATGGGAGACAACCGCGATCAAAGTTTAGATAGTCGTGAGTTAGGAACGTTTTCTTCAAAAGAAATTGTTGGAGAAGTGAAGTTGGTCTACTTCCCATTTACTCATTTATCATGGATTCATTATTAGAACCTTTGTTTCTTTGTTACAATAGAAACAAAGGTTTTTTTGATGGGAGGACTTGAGATGAGCCTGCGTTTTATCACAGGAAGAACGGGAACGGGAAAGACTACCACCATGATGAATGAGATTGCGGATAGAACAGCTTCGGAGCCTTTAGGCGATCCGTTGTTTTATTTGGTGCCCGATCAAATGTCATTTACTTCAGAATGGCATCTTTCACGACACAAAGGACAGACAGGGTTAATTCGTGCTCAAGTTACTACATTTAAGCGTCTTGCGTGGCGTGTTCTCCAAGAAGCTGGTGGGATTACAAGAGAAGAAGTCAATGGTATTGGGTACCGAATGTTAATTCGGAGTCTTTTGAGACAACAGAAGGACGAATTCATTTTGTTCCACAGAGCAGCAACTAAAAAAGGATTCACCGATCAGATGGAGACGCTTTTAAAAGAGATGAGTCGCTATAATGTGAATCCAGACGCTTTTCAAACAAGTCTTGAGACTTTGGTTCAGAAGAATGCACCAGTGCCTCTACAACAAAAAACGAAAGATTTATACACGATTGCAATGGAACTAGAAAAGCGGTTAGGCACACAGTATGTGGACGGGGAAGGGCATCTTCGTTTGTTGATTGAAGCTATCCCTCATTCATCCTTGATTGCAAGAAGTGAAGTATACATCGACTCGTTCACTGCATTTACCCCGATTGAACGTGCCATTATAGAACAACTGCTCTGCCATGCGAAACGTGTTCACATTGCACTTCCTATGGACAATCCTCAGGAAGCATTTGATTCACAATCACTGTTTTATAGTGCAGCAAAGACGCGTCAACAACTTGTGGAGGTAGCACAGCAGCACCAGGTAGCGGTAGAGCCTGACGTCCATTTAATTGAGCAAAAGCGACTGCAATCTCCAGGTCCACGACATGCAGAACACTATTTTGACCAGTTGCGACCTTTGAAATCAGACAATCAATTCGGACTAGAGTTCATTGAGGCAACGAACCCTCGAGTAGAAGTGAATTTTGTGGCTAGTCAAATTCGTAACCTCATTCAGCAAGGATACCGCTATCAAGAAATAGCGGTAGTTCACAGAGACGCGGAGACTTACGAGCAGCTGTTGGCTACAACGTTTTCTCAGCAAGAGATTCCGTATTTTAGTAACGAGAAGAGACCGATGCTCGATCACCCTCTTTTAGAAGTGACGAAAGCTTTATTTGATAGTCATCGTAGTAATTTAGGTTACGAATCTATGTTTCGACTTGTCAAGACAGGCTTGCTCTACCCTGTAGATGCATCACCACTTGAATGGAGAAATCGAATTTACAGATTGGAGAACTTTGTTCTTGAACGAGGTATTCGTGGGCAACGCTGGTCAACAGATAGCTATTGGCGTGTGAAACGGATACGAGGTATGGAAACAGTTCCAGTACCACAAACAGATGAAGAACTTGCTAAAGAAAGAGACTTGAAAGAGACCAGGGACTGGATTTTATCTCTTGTGAACCCGTGGCGAGAACAACTTGAACAGGCTTCAACTGCACGAGACTATGCACAAGCACTGATTGACTTTATGGACCGAGCTGCAATTCCTGCAAAACTCGCATCCTGGCAACAGCAAGCAGAGCTTGAGTCTCTTCATGAAGAGGCTGTTGAACACCGTCAAGTTTGGAAGGAATGGATTCATGTTCTAGAGCAGTTCGAGCTCATGTTTCGTGGGCAGGAGCTTTGTATAGAAGATGTAGGAGCTATTTTAGAAGAAGGGCTGGATCAGCTATGCTTCTCAAAAATCCCACCAGCTATCGACCAGGTCGTCATAGGTCAGGCAGATACGGCTCGCTATCTTGGTATTAAAGCGGTCTTCGTATTAGGTGTGAATGATGGGAACTATCCAAAGCGCATCGACCACGAAGGACTGCTCACAGATGAAGACAGACAGTTCCTTCAGGACGCGGGGATGGAATTAGCTCCCACCACGAGAGAACGTTTACTCGAAGAGAATTACGTGCTTTATAAAGTGCTGACAACCGCCAGTCATCATGTGTCATTTAGCTATGCACTCGCAAGTTTAGACGGAAAACCGCTACTACCATCAACTTATTTAAAACGCCTCCAGCAACTCTTTACGAATCCAGAGGTACAGCAAGTGTCCCAGGCAGACTTTGAAGGCGATTCCCCTCGATTTGTGAATCACCCGAGAAGCGCCTTATCTGGATATGCACTTAAAAGATATGCAAGTCAGGAATTAAATCAGCCCTTATCTCCATTTTGGGGTCAGGTGGATGCCTACTTGCGAACAAGTCCTTACTGGAATTTTGTATTGGAAAGGATTGAACGTCCTTTACAAAAACAACCAGGAATCGAAAAAATTTCGAGAGAAACCGCAGAACAACTCTATACGTCTGTCATTTCAGGAAGTATCTCACGAGTGGAGACCTATTACAGCTGTCCTTACAAGCAATTTGCCTCTTATGGGTTGCAACTGCAAGGGAGAGAGGTCTATAAACTAGAGGCCCCGGCAATGGGAGACTTGTTTCATGCGGCACTCAAATGGATCTCTGATTATACTACCGAACACCAGATTGAATGGGCTTCGTTGACGCGCAAACAATCATACGAATTGGCGGCCAACGCTATAGATCATATTGTGCCACGCTTTTTCCATCAGTTGTTGATGAGTACGAGTCGTTACCAGTACATCTCGAAGAAGCTAACTCGAATTGTGGCGTCTACGATGAATGCGCTGCGCCAACACGCAGGACGCTCTCTTTTCAAGCCGGTCGCCATAGAAGTAGGCTTTGGACTTGGAGAACAATTGCCACCTCTTACCATTCCACTTAATCGAGGTGGAAAGATGGAGCTTAGAGGCCGTATAGACCGAATTGACGCCGCAAAGATTGAAGACCGTAACTATTTACGCATCATCGACTACAAGTCTTCGAAAAAAGGGCTGGATTTAAATGAAGTCTATCACGGGCTTTCCTTGCAACTGCTGACTTACTTAGATGTAGCTACACATTTTGCAGACCATTGGGTTGAAGGTGAGGCAGAGCCTGGGGGGATGTTGTATGTCCATTTACATGAACCGACTCATCAGACTACAGAAGAACTGTCACAGCAGAAGTTTGAAGAATTGGAACTGAAGTCATTTAAGATGGACGGACTTGTTACAACAGAACTTGATGTTTTAGAAGCGATGGATCAAGATCTATCGGGGCATTCGGATATTGTACCCGTACATGTCAAACGAGATGGTTCCTTCGGAGCTACATCGAAAGTTTTGTCCCCAGATAACTTGAAACGCACTGGCGATTTTGTGAGAAAACGCCATCGACAGGCTGGAGGAGGTATGCTTGCTGGTGATACAAGGGTACTCCCTTATAACTACCGTGATAAGATGCCCTGCGACTACTGCAGTTACCGAAGTATCTGTCAGTTTGACCCACAAGATCCACGACAACCTGTGCGAAAATTAAAAACTGAGAAACCAGTTGATATATTAGAAAAAATTACACAGGAGGTGGAGCCTACATGATTCCACTCAAACCTGCGCATGAAACATGGACAGACGCCCAGTGGCAAGCAATTTGGGAAGACGGTTCGGATATTTTAGTATCTGCAGCTGCAGGATCTGGTAAAACGGCTGTCTTGATTCGGCGTTTAATTGAGAAAATTACGGCTGGGGAGAATCCCATCCATGTAGATGAGCTGCTCGTTGTGACCTTTACCAATGCAGCGGCAGCTGAGATGAGGCATCGTCTCGCTGAAGCGCTCGAAAAAGCACTGCTTGAGAATCCGGATTCTAAACATCTTCGCGAACAGCTGCATTTACTGAATAAAGCGACCATTTCTACATTGCACTCTTTCTGCCTCCAAGTGATTCGGCAGTATGGATATTTGATTGATATTGACCCGGGATTCCGTTTAGCAAATGAAAACGAAGCCGCACTCCTCCAAGAAGATGCATTAGAAGAAATTATCGAAGAAGGCTACGAACTGAACCAAGACAGGATGTACCGTCTGGCTGATTCTTTCTCTTCAGACCGCTCAGACAGTGCACTTGAACATTTGATTCGTCAGTTGTATCTTTATGCCCGAGTGCATCCAGATCCAGAAGAATGGCTTTCTGGAATATGTGAGCATTACATAGTGCCTGAAGGAACTACAGTTGATGACTTGCCTTATACGCAAGGAATTAAACAAGCCATCTTGTACCGCGTGCAGACTGCTCGTGCTCAAAATCAATTGTTGAACCAACTCGCCTCCTCTGCAGAAGGTCTCGGTTCTCTTGTTGACACGGCTATTATGGATAACGCCTTACTTCAAGTAGCAGAAGAGAAAGCGTCCGAAGCCTCTTGGGAGGAGTTGTACCAGTTCTTTAGTCAATTCAAGTGGCCGACAGCTAAGGCAGTTCGCGGAGACCATGATGAAGAAATAAAAGAACAAGCACAGTCAATTCGAAACCAATACAAACAAGATTTATTGGCTATTAAAGAGGATTACTTTACACGGAGACCAGAGCGACTATTAGAAGAAATTCGAATGATGCAGCCGATTGTGGAGACGTTAATAGAATGTGTTCATGCATTCTCAGAGCGTTATGAAGAGAAAAAAGCGGCACGCAGCTTACTTGATTTTTCTGACCTCGAGCATAAAGCTCACTCGATTTTAGTTGGCCCTGACCACAAAAGTCCATCGGAAATCGCGCAAAGCTACCGTAGAAAATTTAAAGAGGTTCTGGTTGATGAGTACCAAGACATCAACTTGTTGCAAGAGAGCATTATTCAACTCGTAAAGAGCGGTGGAGAGCAAGACGGAAACCTGTTCATGGTAGGCGATGTCAAACAATCGATTTACCGGTTCCGCCTTGCAGAGCCCATGCTGTTCCTCGGAAAATATGAACGGTTTAAAGCAACCTCACGTGGTACGGCTATTGATTTAAATGCCAACTTCCGAAGCCGGGGAGAAGTCCTTCAAGGAATCAACTACTTGTTTGAACAGATCATGGGCAAAGATGTAGGTGAGATTGCGTATGATGACGACGCGTCACTGAAACAAGGTGCTCCTTACAATGCAAATGCCTATCCTATTGAAGTACACATTCTTGAAAAACAACACGAGGATGAGGAAGAACTTTCAAAAGCGAGAGCCGAAGCAGAGTGGATCGCAAACAAGATTGAGCACCTCATCGCAACGAGTGCCGAAGTCTACGATCCGTGGAGTCAACAATCGCGAGCAGCAGAATACCGCGACATCGTTATTCTCATGCGCTCTATGACTTGGACTCCTGAGTTTATAGAGGTGTTCAAAAAGAGAAAAATTCCTTTATATGTGGAAACTAAGACGGGATTCTATGATGCATTAGAAGTGTTGTGGATGATGGACATATTGAAGGTCATTGATAATCCCTACCAAGACATTCCGTTAGCTGCCGTCTTGCGCTCTCCAATGATTGGGATGACAGATGAAGAGCTTGCAAAGCTTCGAGCGTTTGATAAAAAATGTGCCTTTTATGAACTGATTCAAAACCCGCACGCTCAAGCAACACTCGATGCTTCAGCAAAAGAAAAGGTACAGCACTTTCTAGTGTTACTAAAATCGTGGCAAGCAAAAGCTCAGACCGGTCCGCTTGCCAGCTTGATTTGGTCAGTCTATCAAGATACGTATCTGCTTGAGCAAGTTTCTTCAATGCCCGCTGGACAGCAACGTCAGTCAAATCTTCGCATGTTTTTAGAGCAAGCAGAACAGTTTGAAAAATCCTCTTTCCGTGGCGTCTTCCGTTTCTTACGTTTTATTGAACGGATTCGGAGTCGTGGAGATGATTTGGGTGAAGCAAAAGCAATTAGCGACCGGGAAAATGTGGTCCGCATCATGACCATACATGCATCAAAAGGATTGGAATTTCCATTCGTCTTTTTGCCTGGAATGGCAAGAAGCTTCAATATGATGGATTTTAAAGAAAACTACTTATTTGATCAACATTTCGGGATTGCCGTCAAAGCGATTGATCCGGACCTTCGTATCGCTTATCAATCGCTCCCGTTTATCGCTCTAAAAGAGCGCAAGCAACTTCAAGCAAAAGCAGAAGAGATGCGCATTTTATATGTAGCGATGACACGAGCAAGGGAAAAGCTCTTCATGACGTTAACGCCAAAATCTCTTGACCAATCGGTTCAGAAATGGGGAGCGGTAGGTTATGTCGAGGAGTCACTGCCAGTTCCTCCTTTCATACGAAGTGGAGCGATGAGCTATTTTGATTGGTTAGGTCCTGCCTGGATGCGCTTACCTGAGTTTCAACAAGTGACTGGTGTCCATTCATCTGTACAGAAGCCCTTACCTGGGAACTGGACTTTTGAACTTCATTCATTAGACGAGGGACTGCAATCAGCTGAGCGCTCTACTGAGCAAGAATCAGCTAGTTCGACTATCAACGAATCGTCGAATGACTTGAAACGAGAATTTGATTATACGTACCCCTATCTAGCCACAACAAAGAAAACGGCTAAACAGACGGTGACAGAATTGAAACGAATCGAACAGTTCCGTCAGCAAGACGATGATTTCTTTTCGACTGTAGAACTGCAGCCAACAGAGGAGACATGGGAGTCTCCACGCTTTTCTGAAGAGACTAAAGAACCTTCCGCCACCTCGAGAGGAACGGTATATCATACAGTATTTCAGCATCTTCCTTTTACAAAAGAACTGGATATCGGTGCCTTTTTAGATAGGCTGATAGCAGAGGAAATTTTAACTGTTGAAGAAAAACAATTAGTTCGTGTAGCTTCGATTCATGCTTTCTTGCAGAGCTCTTTAGTCGATGAACTTCAAACAGCTAAACAGGTTTACCGGGAGCAACCATTTACATTTGCAAAAAAAGATCAAGACGGAGATCACCAGATCATCCAGGGGGTAGTCGATTTATTTTTTGAAGATAGTAAAGGGGACTGGCATTTGATTGATTTTAAGACAGACGCTTTGTTTGAATTTAGGGACGACCCCGAACGTGCCGATCAAGAACTTCGTGAAAGGTATGCTGTACAGATGACTATGTATGGACAAGCTCTTGAAGAGATCGTTCGGATTCGTTTGAAGTCAAAACGAATCTATAGTGTCTCATTTGCTAGGGTAGTTACAGTATAGGAGGAATTAACAAGATGCAGATGCAACCCGTGGGTATGAAAGAAAGGTATTCTGAAATTGACAGTTTACGAGGAATTGCGCTACTCGGAATTTTAGTCGTAAATATGCTGTTCTTTCACTCACCTTATATTTATTTTGACCCATTCAACTGGTACACAGCTCCTGCTGACAAAGCGGGATATCAGATTCTCGATATTTTTATCCAAGCAAGTTTTTATCCGTTGTTCGCCATGCTGTTTGGATTTGGGTTAGCGACTCAATTTCAGCGTTTTGAGGGGGCGTTCTTAAAATTCGGAATCAAACGGATGGCCGTCCTCTTGGCTTTTGGCATCGCACATGTCTTGCTGTTATGGGCAGGCGATATTTTAATCACATACGCAGCTGCGGGTTTTGTCTTGTTGTTTTTATTGCGGCTGTCAGCAAAGTGGTTGCTAACACTTGGAATCTTGTTCTATCTGATACCTAACGGTGCTATAACGCTACTTCTTTTACTCGTGCAACGTCTGGATCCTGAGAGTACGGCAGCATATACGGATGTGCAAGGAATTGAACAATCCATTGCAGCATACGGGCAAGGAAGTTTTTCAGATATCTTTATGCAGCGATTGGCTGATTGGAATTTTATGAATCAAGGCGGCTTGTTCTTAGTTTGGATGCTCTTTTCAATTTTGCCACTACTGATGTTTGGAGCAGCTGCGGCTAAAGGGAATCTGATTGCTACCATTCGGAAAAATCCGATGCGTTCTTTAGGAATCGGAGTGATTTTTGTACTCCTTGGTACAACAGTGAAATGGATTCCCTATTTTACACAAGGGAATCTAGTTACGGGCATGATCCAAGATACATTTGGAGGACCCCTGCAAGCTATCGGGTACGGATTCCTACTGCTAACTCTAGCCTCAAGAACAACCCGGTTTATTGGTTGGCGTCCTTTTGTTTCTGCTGGACGCATGTCGCTCACTATCTATTTATTAATGTCTCTCATCGCTACGACGTTTTTCTATAATTACGGTCTAGGTTTCTATGGGAAAATTGATATTCAAGCAAGCTATGGCATTGCATTAGGTATTTATGCGATTAGCGTTATCTTTGCAGAGCTCTGGTTATCAAAGGCCAAACAAGGTCCTGCAGAGTGGCTTTGGAGAAAGCTGACGTATCCGACGAACAAATAGATGAAATTGTCCACTGAATATAATAGACTGTTAGTAAAGGGAAAAGGAGCTGTCATATGAAACTATTGTCGTATCGCTATCAGCAGCAAGAAAAGTTTGGCCCAAAAGTGAAGAAAGAAGAGGCTGTTTGGGATGTACAAAAAATTAATGATACGTTCCAAGTAGTTTCAGATTTTCCAACATCACTAGCGCAAGGTGCTGCAAAAGGAATGGATTTTGTTGAGCAGCTTCGTAAATTAGTGAAACAAGCAGAAGGACATCCGGAAGCCGCTACATTTAAACATGCTTTTGAAGAGATTGAATGGTTATCCCCGATTCCACGTACACCGAAAAACGTCTTTGCAATTGGGAAGAATTATGCAGATCATGCTAAAGAAATGGGCGGAGAAGCTGTTGATTTTGTAGTGTTCACTAAATCACCAACAGCAATTGTCGGTGATGAAGCAACAGTTTCTGTTCATAGCCAGACTACAGAACAACTGGACTACGAAGGGGAACTGGCAATTGTGATCGGCAAAGGCGGAAAAAACATTCCAGAACGAATGGCTTTTGATGCTGTCTTTGGTTATACGATTGGTAATGATATCACGGCTCGAGATCTTCAGAAAAATCATCAGCAATATTTCTTAGGAAAAAGCCTTGAAGGCTCTTGCCCACTCGGACCTTACGTTGTGACGAAAGATGAGCTTGCAAATCCTCACGAATTGACTGTTGTGACAAAAGTCAACGATGAGATTCGTCAAAACGGAAAGACATCCGACATGGTGTATTCAATTGAACAAATTATCTCAAAACTCAGCGCGGTCGTTGAGTTAGAGCCAGGAGATGTTATCTTAACGGGAACTCCTGCAGGGGTAGGAAAAGGATTCACTCCACCAAAATTCTTGACATCAGGTGACACAGTAAAAGTTTCAATAGAGGGCATTGGCACTCTAGTAACTCATATTGATTAATTTAGGGGGCGCGTCATGGACTTTTTAGCATCAACACACTTACACATCACAACTTGGGTATTAGGAATTGCACTTTTCTTTATTGCATACTTGATGCCAGCAGCTGCAAAGAATACAAAGATTGTACACATGATTTTACGTGTAGATTACTTATTGATTATCTTGACAGGAGTTGCTTTATTCATCAAAGGCATGGATTTTGGCCAAGGTATGCTATACGGCTTTAAATTCTTAGCAGGTATTCTTGTCATCGGGATGATGGAAATGGCGCTTGTGAAAAAGAGCAAAGGCAAACCATCAACAATGTTTGTTGTTTTAATGCTTGTATTCTTGTTTGTAGCTCTATTCTTAGGGTTCAAATTACCGATGGGTATTAACTTCTTAGCATAAAATCAAGCTGCCTGACTGCGGTCAGGCGGCTTTTTTAGTCACATAATCTTCAGATTGTAAGAGAGGAATGGGGTTCCTTCTTTGGTACAATAAATGAGATAGGGAGGAATTGAATTGAGAAAATCTATAGGCCTTTTACTCCTGCTTACAATGCTGTGGAGTATTCCAGCACCTGCTCTTGCTTCCATGCAGGGTGAATCTGTATACGACTTATTAGTAGACCGCTATTTTAATCAAACATCTCAAAATGATGAAGATGTGAATACACAAGATTCAACAGCCTTTGCTGGCGGCGATTTTTTAGGAATCAGTGATCGTCTCGAGCATATCCAAAAAATGGGCTTCACTTATATTTCTACAGGACCAATCTTTGAGACGAATCGTTATGATGGTAGTGACATCACGAATTATGAAGTGATTGAATCTCGTTTTGGAACGGAAGAAGAGTTCAATCAACTACTAGAAGAGCTACATAGTCGTGACATGAAACTCATGATAGATCTTCCACTAGCTGGTGTAGGACAAGAGGATTTAGATGACATGAAATCTTTTTTAGACACCTATGCTGTGGATGGTGTGAAATTGACTGGTCTTGCACAAGCTGATGAATCGTTGATTCAACCTTTTATTGAAGAAATCAATACGGATGAATTAGATGTCATTGCCTTAGAAGATACCGATTTACAATTAGATGCATCTTTTACACAACAGACTGTAGAAGCATTCCAAAACGCCTTCAAAACTGTGGATCAACCGGTGGATGCTCTATTAGAATTTTCAAATGACGATATACTCGCATTAGATACATTACTATCTGAACGATTCACGTACTTTAGCACAGAAGAAAACATGTTTCCTCCAACTCGGGTGAAGGTCGCACTTGGAGCTCTTTTGACACTTCCAGGCGTTCCTGTGGTCACTTACGGCACAGAGATTGCAATGAACGGTACATCAAAAGAGACGAGTCACCAAATCATGAACTTCCGAGTAGATGAAGATATCATGGTGTTTGCGGAAGATTTGCAAACAATTCGAAACCAATCTTCAGCGCTTCAACAAGGAGACTTCGAACTCCTGACCAGTGAAGATGGCTATATGGTGTTCAAGCGTTCTTCAGAAGATGAGACATTCATCGTTGTCATCAACAATTCAAGTGAGACCAAGGCATTTAACGTTAAAGAAGAATTAGTAGGAGAAGGAAAAGAGCTTCGAGGCTTGTTCGGCAGAGATATTGTTCGTCAAGACGAGAACGGAGAGTATAAGCTGACTGTAGACCGTGAACTTGTAGAACTGTATCACGTGAAAGAAGATCAAGGTTTAAATGTAGCTTATATTGCTGCGATGATTGTAGCCTATGTATTGTTCTTAGGTTTTATTTACTTGGTATGGAGAAAAGGGAAACAAAAGAAATTGCAAGAACAACAATAAAGGTACTGATTAAAGACAAGATATGAGTTTTGTTCAAAACCTATTTAGATGCACAATTGAATTTAAAGCAACAAAATATAAGTGTGTAGGGGTGACTCTAGCGGGATTAAGAGCGGAAGCTGAGACCTTTTCTAAGATGTGAAGAACGCCACTCTAGAAATTTCATCAAAACCAGTCACCCCAATTGAGGCGCTCTTTGCCTCGGTAGGGGTGACTGGTTTTGATGGGGATTTCTGGCGTTCGCAACTCGATTTTGGCTCAGCCCGCGGAACGCTTCCCCTACACACAATTAGAAGAGACAAAAGGGAATTTCTCGTTATTGAGAAACTCCCTTTTTTTATTGCGCTGTGTTATAAAAGAATACTGACAATGCGCCAGGTCCCACATGGGCACCGATAGCAGATCCAATCATTTGAACCTCAAACTGCTGCACACCATATGCCTCTGTGAGCAACGTTTTTAATTCCTCAGCCGCTTGTTCATCATCACCATGCGAAATATAGACCGTCTGTTTATCTAGGTTCACACCGTGTTCACCTACTAGCTCCACAAGACGCTTAATGACTTTTTTCCGACCGCGGACTTTTTCGATAGGGATTAATTTCCCGTGTTCTACATGAAGAACAGGCTTGATGTTCAAGAGTCCCCCAACAAATGCACTTGTCTTCGATACACGTCCACCACGTGCCATATAATCTAAGTCTTCAACTGTAAAGAAGTGTTCTACTTGAGAGATGGCTTGTTGAACCCCTTTAGCTACCTCGGAGACTGACACTCCCTTACTTCGAAGTTCAACTGCTTTTTTCACTAACATGCCGTATCCTAAAGAAGCAGCTTTTGAGTCAACAACAGCAAAATCAAAGTCAGGGTACGTTTCTTGCACTTGATCGCGCATCATGACAGCAGTGTTGTACGTGCCTGAAAGTTCTGAAGAAAAAGCAACGTAGACCCCTTTCTCTCCATTTTTAGCAAGTTTCTCAAATTCATTTAAAAATGTCTCTGGAGAGACCTGAGAAGTCTTAGGTTGATGGCCTCCGCGAATTTTATCGTAAACTTCTTTGGCATTGATGCCTAGCATGTCCTCGAAGTCTTTCTCTTCAATATGTACACGGAGTGGAAACAACTCCACATCCTCTTCCGAGAAGAACGACAGGGGTAAATCTGTTGCACTATCTGCGTAAATCTTCATTGGGTTCCTCCTATACATGTAGTTTTAAATTCAATCGTTCTTCTAAATAGATGCCGATTCCATCTTCATTATTTGTTCCAATGATTTCATTAGCAATCGATTTAAGTGGTGCGATAGCATTTCCCATCGCTACTCCAGTTCCAGCGTAATCGATCATCTCTAAGTCATTGTCTTCGTCACCAAACGCTATGATGCGCTCGCGTGGTATATTTAAATACTTGGCGACTGGCTGGATACCAACTGCCTTGTTTAAACCACTCTTAACGATTTCAATGACATGCCACGGTGCACCCCAGCGGCGGTGGTCGATGACTTCTGCATGGACCTCAGCTAAGTGTTTGCGTATAGATTCTACATGATGCTCCTCTGCATGAATCAACATACTCGTTGGATCATGTTTTAAATATTTTCGTAAGTCACCCGTCGTGAAGTTTGGATCTCCAAATCCAAAGGCATCCATGATTTTTTCATCATGGTAATGCAAATACACTTCATCTAATACTTCTGCTAACAAATTCTTAATTTCAAACTCTTCAACTGCATCTACGACTTCTTTAACAACACCAAGTTGAATCGGTTCATGAATGGTAGTCCAGCTTTTTGAAAAAGGATGGTGAACAAAGGCCCCGTTAAAATTGACAATAGGAGTTGTCAATCCGAGCTCTTTATAATACATTCCCGTAGCGCGGTAAGGACGACCAGTAGCAATCATCACTTCATGACCTGCTTGTTTGGCTTTTAGCAAAGTCTCTTTTGTGCGAGGGGAAATTACTTTCTCATCCGTTAAAAGTGTTCCATCCAGGTCTAATACGATTAAATGTTTTTCCATTCTTTCACCTCTCCCATACTCTCTAGTTTACTCCTATCGTAGTATAGCGTCAAAGGGAAGGGATAGTGGCAATTGGGTGCATGATTTGGTACACTACAACTAACGGAAAGGTGGGAAACACGATGGATCAAGATATGAAAGATAGCATGATGAGCGCGCTAGAAGAGGTCATTGACCCGGAGCTTGGTATTGATATTGTCAACCTTGGTCTTGTGTACGATGTAGACCTTAGCGACGAAGGATTAGCGACAGTCACGATGACGTTGACATCTATCGGGTGCCCAATGGGGCCGCTGATTGTAGATCAAGTCAAAACTGCTCTTGGGCAGTTGCCTGAAGTGAAGGAGACAGAGGTCAATATTACCTTTAATCCACCTTGGTCACGCGATCACATGTCTCGTTATGCGAAAATTGCATTAGGCATTCGGTAATCGACTTCAAAACCCGACATTTGTCGGGTTTTTTTCATGCACTTTACTTTACATAATGTATAGGGTCTTCGTATAATCAAATTAGTCAAAGAAGGTCAAACTATGCAGGGGGGAACACAAAATGCAGATGAACCAAATGCCAAATGAAGATACACGACCGCCTCTTGAACAGTTCGGAAGAAATCTTGTCACCTACGCAAAAGAAGGAAAAATGGATCCTGTGATTGGACGCGACCAAGAGATTCGAAATGTCATTCGAATTTTATCTAGAAAGACTAAGAACAATCCCGTATTAATCGGAGAGCCCGGGGTCGGTAAAACAGCGATTGTAGAAGGACTTGCTCAGCGTATTGTCAAAAAAGATGTTCCAGAAGGATTAAAAGACAAAGAAATTTATGAACTCGATATGTCTGCTCTAATTGCCGGTGCAAAGTACCGAGGGGAATTTGAAGAAAGACTGAAGGCTGTCTTAAAACAAGTGAAAGACAGTGAAGGGTCCATTATCTTATTCATTGACGAACTGCACACAATTGTCGGCGCTGGAAAAGCAGATGGTGCTATGGACGCAGGGAACATGTTGAAACCGATGCTGGCTCGAGGTGAGCTTCATTGTATAGGTGCTACTACACTAGATGAATACCGAATGTATATTGAAAAAGATCCCGCTCTTGAGAGACGCTTTCAGCAAGTGCTCGTCAAAGAGCCTTCTGTTGAAGATGCCATCTCCATCTTACGAGGATTGAAAGAGCGCTTTGAACTGCACCACGGTGTTCGGATTCATGACCGTGCGATTGTAGCTGCTGCAGAATTATCGAACCGCTACATTACAGATCGTTTTATGCCTGACAAAGCAATCGATTTAGTAGATGAAGCGTGCGCTATGATTCGTACAGAGATCGACTCGATGCCACAAGAGCTAGATGAAGTCACACGGAAGATCATGCAGCTCCAAATCGAAGAACAGGCTTTAATGAAAGAAAAAGATGCTGCTAGTCAAAAACGATTGGAGCAATTGCGTGAAGAACTTGAGTCTTTAGAGAGCTCGTCCACTGCTATGAGAACACAATGGGAAGCAGAGAAACAAGCTCTTCAAAGTGTTCAAGGAAAGCGTGAAGCACTCGATAAACTACGCAGAGAACTTGAAGAGGCAGAAGCAGACTACGATTTGACAAAAGCTGCAGAACTCCGTCATGGTAAGATTCCGCAAGCGGAAAAAGAACTTGCTTCTATTGAACTTGTAGAACAGTCAGAAGACCGTATTTTAAGAGAAGAAGTAACTGACGAAGAAATTGCTGCTATTGTAGCTCGATGGACAGGGATACCGGTCACCAAGCTAGTCGAAGGAGAGCGAGAAAAGCTCCTCAACTTGGAGTCCATTTTGTCAGAACGGGTGGTTGGCCAAGATCAAGCAATTCAATTAGTCTCAGAAGCGGTGATTCGTGCACGAGCAGGAATAAAGGATGCCCACAAACCAATAGGCTCTTTCTTATTTTTAGGGCCGACTGGAGTCGGTAAAACCGAGCTTGCGAAGACGCTCGCTGCACAACTGTTTGACTCCGAGCAGCACTTCATCCGAATCGATATGTCCGAGTATATGGAAAAGCATAGCGTATCGCGACTTGTTGGAGCACCTCCAGGATATATCGGATATGAAGAGGGCGGGCAGCTCACAGAGGCAGTAAGACGGAACCCGTATTCAGTAGTGCTGTTAGATGAGATTGAAAAAGCACATCCAGATGTTGCAAATATTTTATTGCAAATATTAGATGACGGGCGTATTACGGATAGTCAGGGTCGTGTAGTGAACTTTGCCAATACAATCGTCATCTTGACTTCTAACATCGGATCATCCTATTTACTAGAAAACCATGGAGTGATCACTGAAACGACGGAAGACTTAGTGATGAGGGCTTTGCGTGCGCACTTTAAACCGGAGCTTCTGAACCGTATGGATGACATTGTCATGTTCCATGCACTTGGTGACGAACACTTCATCCAAATTGCAATGAAATATATGAAGGAACTTCAACTAAAATTAGCCGCACAAGAAATTTCACTTGCTGTTGAAGAGGAAGTCTATACATGGATTGTGGATCAGGGAGTAGATGCCGCTTTCGGTGCGCGTCCTTTGAAGCGCTACATCCAGCGGCATATTGAGACGCAAGTAGCTAAACAGTTGATCAAAGGAGATGTCTTGCCAGGACAGACATTGCATTTAACAATAGAAGATGGAAAAGTGGTAGTTGAATAAAAAAAGCCGGTTTCTCATAGGAGAAACCGGTTTTTCTTAATGATGCGCGTTTTTTGGCATTTTTGGTAAAAGTGCGTCAATTACTACAATCGCAACAGCCATTACAACAGCCATGATGATTCCGTTCATTAGAACGAATTCTACATTGATTACGGCACTTACTACATAATTTAACATTGTCACTAGTACTAGTGACCAAATTAGAGTCATTACATAACGCATGATCGTCACCTCAGTCAATATTCTCTCTGCATCATATCATATAAAGTTTATATAAGGTACCGGAAACGAAAAAAATCGCTTTCAAAATTGAAGAGTGTTGATAAATGTTCACGATTTCGCTATCATTATGACCAGGTGCTAATAATAGCTATAAAGAAATGAGGATGAACTATGGGAGTAGGGATTTGGGGCTTAGGCTCTTACGTTCCAGATAATCGTGTCACAAATGATGATCTGGCTGAACGCATGGACACTTCAGATGAATGGATTAAATCACGCACAGGGATTGAAGCACGTCATCTAGCTGATGACACTCAAAATACATCTGATTTAGCTTATGAAGCGGCTAAACGAGCATTAGAAGAAGCAAATGTAAGTGCGGAAGATATTGACTTGATTTTAGTGGCGACTGTCACACCAGATCAACCATTCCCCACGGTTGCAAATGCACTACAGTATCGTCTAGGGGCAAATAAAGCTGCTTCAATGGATGTGTCAGCTGCATGTTCTGGATTTATGTACGCGATGATTACAGGAGCGCAGTTTATTCAAACAAATACGTATAAGCATGTATTGATTGTAGGTGTAGAAAAACTTTCAAAAATTATCGATTGGGAAGACCGTTCAACAGCCGTGTTGTTTGGTGATGGAGCAGGAGCGGCTGTACTTGGACCTGTGTCTGGAGGCAAAGGGATCTTGTCATTTGAACTAGGTTCAGACGGGAGCGGTGGAAAGCATTTGTCTCAACAAGGTGATTACATCCAGATGAACGGAAGAGAAGTATTCAAGTTTGCAGTGAGACAAATGGGTGAATCTGCCGTGCATGTGTTAGAGAAAGCAGGTCTAACTAAAGAGGATGTAGATTTCTTAATCCCACACCAAGCCAATATACGGATTATGGAGGCGGCTCGAGAGCGATTGCAGCTACCAGAAGAGAAGATGTCTAAGACGATTCATCTTTATGGAAATACCTCTGCTGCATCTATTCCATTATCACTTGACTATGAACTGAAACAAGGGAAAATTAAAGATGGAGATGTACTGGTACTCGTAGGATTTGGTGGCGGACTTACATGGGGCGCAATTGCGCTGCGTTGGGGAATTTAATAGAAATGAGGGAGAACTCGTGACAAGAAGAGTCGTTATTACAGGAATTGGTGCAGTGACACCGTTGGGAAACACAGCAACAGAGACATGGCAAGGTATTAAAGAAGGGAAATCGGGAGTAGGACCTCTAACACGATTAGATGCCGATCAGTTTCCAGCAAAAGTGGCAGCAGAAGTCAAAGATTTTTCTATTGAAGCATTTATCGAAAAGAAAGAAGCTCGAAAAATGGACCGCTTCACTCATTACGCACTGGCGGCATCTATTGAAGCAATGAAGGATGCAAATCTTGAACTTGATGAGCAGACAGGACCACGCACGGGTGTCTGGATTGGTTCAGGGATTGGGGGAATGGAAACCTATGAAGCTCAATTCCGTACCTTCTTAGATAAAGGAGTACGCCGAGTAAGTCCGTTTTTCGTTCCTATGATGATTCCAGATATGGCCTCTGGACAAGTTTCTATCTATTTCGGAGCAAAAGGCATCAACTCATGTTCCGTTACAGCTTGTGCCTCAGGAACCAATTCAATTGGAGACGCATTTAAAGTCATCCAGCGTGGTGACGCCGACATCATGATTAGTGGTGGAGCAGAAGCACCAATTACAAACATGGCAGTGGCAGGTTTCTGTGCGAATACGGCGCTAACAACAAATCCTGATCCGGCAACAGCTTCACGTCCTTTCGATGCAAACAGAGACGGCTTTGTTATCGGAGAAGGAGCAGGCATCGTCATACTTGAAGAACTAGAGCATGCACTTGCTCGCGGCGCAAAAATTTATGCGGAAGTTGCAGGGTACGGTTCAACAGGAGATGCGCACCACATTACGGCTCCAGCTCCTGAAGGGGAAGGTGCAGCAAGAGCCATGCAACAAGCGATTGATGATGCAGGAATCGCCAAAGAAGACGTAGGATATATCAATGCTCACGGAACAAGTACACCCTATAATGACTTGTTTGAGACACAAGCCATCAAAACGGTATTTGGGGAGCATGCAACTGAACTAGCTATCAGCTCTACAAAGTCTATGACAGGTCACTTGTTAGGAGCAGCAGGAGGAGTGGAGGCAATCTTCACGGCTCTAGCACTCAAGGAATCTGTTTTACCTCCTACTATCAATTATGAAACTCCAGATCCACAATGTGATTTAGACTATGTACCGAATCAATCGAGACAGAAAGAGCTTCACGCAGCTATCTCAAATTCACTTGGATTTGGTGGGCATAATGCAAGTCTCGTATTGAAAAAATATTAATCATATTGCGAAATAATAAAAACTGCTGATAATTTTATCGGCAGTTTTTTTTAGAATTAATACTTTAGCGCGTTGTATCGCTAAATCGCTATTGTGAGTCTATTGACACATATCGACTGAATCATTCTTCATTTCTTAAAAAAATTTTCCCAATATTGTTTTTTAGCCGAACCTTAGAGACTCTAAGGGTTACGAAGTTTTCGGAATTAAGAGAATGGTTAAAATTATGAAATGAGCCAAAAAACTTATTGTCACTGTAATAATTCTGTAATAGAATTTACATCTAGGTGAACAATTAACTGAAAAATAGAAACTTTGAAACATCAACTTAGTTACAACATCTTAGTGAAACTTGAGAGGAGCAGTAGGTTGAATAACGCATCAGAATTATTAACCATCTCAGATTTACATACGGGCTTCAGTATCAAGGATACATACTACAACGCAGTGGATGGAGTGTCTCTAACACTTCGTAAAAATGAAATCCTTGCAATTGTAGGAGAGTCAGGATGTGGGAAAAGTACACTTGCTACTTCAATCATTGGCCTACACAACTCAAATAAAACCCGTGTGATCGGTGAAATTAAATTTAAAGATTTAAATCTTGCAAACTTATCAGAAGATAAGATGAACAAAGTCCGAGGGAATGATATCGGCATGATCTTCCAAGATCCACTTTCAGCGTTAAACCCATTAATGCGAATTGGGGATCAAATCGAAGAGTCTCTGGTCTACCATACGGATTTGAATCAAGAACAACGTAAAGCACGTGTTCTTGAACTTCTAGCTCAAGTAGGAATTCCAAATCCTACTCGTACTGCTCGTCAGTTCCCGCACCAACTTTCAGGCGGAATGCGTCAACGTGTAATTATCGCTATTGCGATTGCGTGTAAACCAGCAATTATCATTGCGGATGAGCCAACTACAGCACTTGATGTAACGATTCAAGCACAAATCCTAGATTTGTTAATTGAGTTACAAAAAGAGACAGGTGCAGGGATTATCTTGATTACCCATGACTTAGGCGTAGTAGCTGAAGTAGCACATCGTGTTGCAGTTATGTATGCAGGTCAAGTAATCGAAGAGGCACCTGTGAATGAATTATTTAACAATCCGAAGCACCCATATACACGATCATTGTTAAATTCTATTCCACAAGCAAATAGCAATGCAGAACGCCTACAAGTAATTCAAGGCCTCGTGCCATCGCTAATCAACCTTCCACGTGAGGGCTGCCGCTTTGCACCGCGTATTCCGTGGATCCCTGCAGAAGCACATGAAGCGCAACCAGCACTTCATGAAGTGGCGCCAGGTCATTTAGTGCGATGTACCTGCTGGAAACATTTTTACTTCCAAAGTGAAGATGAAATGGGAGGTATTGTCGAATGAGTTTCATGCAAATCCAAGATCTTCGCGTACACTACCCGATTCGCGGAGGATTCTTTAATACAATTCAAGATCACGTCCTAGCAGTTGATGGGATTTCAATGGAGTTTGAAGAAGGAAAAACTTACGGCTTAGTTGGGGAGTCTGGATGTGGAAAATCGACAACTGGTAAATCCATTATCGGTCTAGAGAAAATCACTTCAGGAAAAATCATCTACGAAGGAAAAGACGTAACGAATGCACGCAGACAACGAAATTCAGCTTACAACCGTGACATTCAAATGATCTTCCAAGATGCTCACTCTAGTTTAAATCCTCGTAAACGAGTTTCAGAGATTTTAGCTGAGCCATTACGCAACTTTATGAAGTTAACACCAGATGAAGAGCGTCGTCGCATCAACGAGCTTCTTGCTATTGTAGGAATGCCAGAAGATGTGAAACTGAAATACCCTCATGAATTCTCAGGTGGACAAAAGCAACGTATCGGGATCGCTCGTGCGATTGCAACAAATCCTAAACTGATCATTGCCGATGAGCCAGTATCAGCACTTGACTTGTCTGTACAGGCACAAGTACTGAACTTCATGAAAGATATTCAGAAAGAATTAGGTCTTACATACTTATTCATTTCTCACGACCTTGGAGTTGTAAAACACATGTGTGATGAAATCAATATTATGTATAAAGGTCGTTTTGTAGAAACTGGAACGAAGCAGGATATCTACAGCAACCCAGAGCATATCTACACAAAGCGATTGTTGTCTGCAATTCCAAATATTGAACCAGCTACACGTGACGAACGAAAAATCGAGCGTCAACGTGTTGAAGCGAACTACCAAGTGGAAAATAAAAAATACTTTGATGAAAACGGTCGAGTATTTGATCTACGCCCAATCTCTGACACACATCAAGTAGCAATGACTGCATCAGAACAGGGGGGCAACTAATCATGTGGAAAACGGTAGTTAGACGATTCCTCGTCATGATTCCTCAGTTGTTTGTTTTAAGTTTATTGATTTTCATTATGGCAAAATTCATGCCAGGTGACCCGTTCACTGGTTTGATTACACCTGAGACAGATCCAGCTCGTATCGAAGAACTACGTCAAAAAGCTGGCTTTTATGATCCGTGGTACATTCAGTACATTAACTGGATGGGAAATGCGTTCCAAGGAGACTTCGGTCGTTCTTATACATTTAACCAACCAGTTGCTAACTTGATTGGAACACGAGCATTGAATACGTTCTGGTTATCCTTACTGAGCGTTGTGTTACTTTACTTACTGGCAATTCCACTAGGAGTACTTGCAGGTCGTTATCAAGATACACTTCTTGATAAATCAATCGTCTTCTACAGCTTTATCGTATATGCGATTCCTACATTTGTACTTGGTTTGATTTCTTTATTCTTCTTCGGTTACGAATTAGGATGGTTCCCAACGAGTGGAACAGTCGATATTAATGCAGAGGCCGGGACATTTGGCTATGTGTGGAGTAAGTTCTATCACCTGTTATTGCCGGCAATGGTATTTGCAGTTCTAGGTACTACAGGCGTTATTCAATACCTGCGTACAGAGATCATTGACTCTAAAACAATGGATTATGTGCGTACGGCGCGTGCCAAAGGGATTCCAAATAACAAAGTATATTCTAGACACATTTTCCGTAACTCTTTATTACCAATTGCAGCTTTCCTTGGATTTACTATCACCAACTTACTTGGTGGGTCGATCTTTATCGAAACGATTTTCGGTTATCAAGGTATGGGGCAATTGTTTGTTCAGGCAATCAACGGTCGTGATTATAGTGTAATCACAACGTTAGTAATGCTTTTCGGATTCTTAACATTACTGGGAAGTCTATTATCCGATATCATCATGAGTATTGTTGACCCACGTATCCGGATTGACTGACAAACTTAATGGAAAAGGAGGATTCGAAAATGGCTGAGAAGCAAACTGTTGATGTAGAGAAAAAGACTCCAGCAGCCTCGCCGCCAACCGGGATTCAGGTTATCGCGCGTGAGTTTGCGAAAGATAAACTTGCAATGACTTCACTACTATTCTTAATTGTTTTAATTACTGTGATTTATGTTTGGTCGTTCTTAATCGACCAAGAACAATTGATGCGAATTAGCTTAAGAGACCAAATGGCTGCACCAGGGGAAAAATACTGGTTAGGAGCAGATAAAGGTGGCCGAGATATTCTCGGGCAGCTGATCATTGGAGCACGTAACTCGATTACAATTGCAATCTCTGTAACTTTAATTACTGGGATTATCGGTATCGCAATTGGATTAATTACAGGGTATTTCGGTGGATGGATCGATAACATCTTCATGCGAATCATTGATTTCTTTATCACGATTCCTTCTTTGATGATCATCATCGTATTTATCTCTATCGTACCAAAATATACAGTAGTCACTTTTGTTCTCATCATGAGTGTCTTCTTATGGGTGGGAACAGCGCGTCTAGTACGAAGTAAAGCTCTTTCTGAGAGTCGCCGCGATTACATCAACGCCTCTAAAACAATGGGAACAAGCGATGGAGTCATCATCTTTAAAGAAATGATGCCAAACCTCTCGTCCATTCTAATTGTAGAAATGACGCTAAACTTTGCTGGAAACGTTGGATTAGAAACAGGATTGTCGTATCTCGGATTTGGGTTGCCACCATCAACTCCTTCTCTTGGAACGCTTGTTGCTTACGCAAATGATCCATTTATTCTTGAAAATGCATGGTGGAACTGGTTGCCAGCTTCTCTACTAATTTTGTTATTGATGCTAGCAATCAACTATGTTGGACAGGCAATTCGCCGTTCGGCAGATGCGCGTCAGCGCTTAGGGTGATATTAAACGGATACCGTTTGATATAAAAAGAGAGTATAAAAAGGAGGAAAACGAATGAACAAGAAGCTTTTAGCTTTATTGGCTTTGCTGATGGCATTCATGTTGTTCTTAGCAGCATGTAACAACGAAGAATCAGCTACGCCAGATGACGGCGAAAACGGTTCTGAAACTGAACCAGGTACAGGCGGAGAAGAAGGCGAAGAAGGTGAAGAACCTGCTTCGGAAGAACTTTTCCCAACAGTACTTGAAAACGAAGGTGACGCTATCGAAGGCGGAACTCTTCAAGCTGCACTAGTAAATGATTCTCCATTCCAAGGGATCTTCTCTTACGTTCTTTATGAAGATGCTTATGATGCAGAAATCATGGCATTTGCAAGCAACATCATCTTCGATACAGATGGTGACTTCCTATTAACAAACGACGGTATCGCTTCTCTAGAAGTTGATGGCGAAGCTAAAACTGCTACAATCACAATCAATGGCGATTACAAGTGGTCTGATGGCGAGCCTTTAAAAGCTGAAGACATCATCCAGCCATACCTAATCATCGGTCACCCAGATTACTCTGGTGTACGTTACGATGCTGATTTCCAAAACATCGTAGGTGCTGTTGAGTACCACGATGGAAAAGCTGATACAATCTCTGGTATCGAAAAAGTAGACGACAAAACAGTTAAAATTACATTCAACAAAGTATCACCAGCAATCTACTCAGGTGGAGACGGTCTATGGACTTCTGCTGAGCCAAGCCACATCTTAAAAGACATTCCAGTTGCTGAGCTTTTAGAGTCTGATGCAGTTCGTGTGAACCCAGTTACACTTGGTGCATTCAAATTCGACAAAATCGTACCTGGTGAGTCTGTATCACTAGTACGCAACGAAAACTACTGGAAAGGTCAAGCGAAACTAGATGGCGTTGTCATCGAGACTGTACCATCAGCATCTGCTGCGAAAGCAATGGAAACTGGTGAATACGATATCGCTTTATCATTCCCAACAAGTGCTTATGAAAACGTTAAAGACCTAGAAAACGTTACTCTTCTTGGTCGTCAAGAATTGTACTACTCTTACCTTGGCTTCAAACTTGGTAAATACAACTATGACACAAGCTTAGTTGAAACAGATGTTGAAGGTTCAAAAATGGGTGACGCTGAGCTTCGTAAAGCTATGGGTTACGCATTAGATATCGAGCAAGTTTCTGAAGTATTCTACTTCGGTCTACGTGAGCGTGCGAATTCTCTAATTCCACCAGTATTTGCTTCATTCCACGATCCATCACTAGAAGGATATAGCTATGATCCAGATATGGCTAACCAAATCTTAGATGACGCTGGATACGAAGATACAGATGGCGACGGCCTACGTGAAGATCCAAATGGTGAAAAGCTTCAAATCATGTTAGCAGCTATGGCTGGTGACGAAACTCAAGAACAAGTAATCAACTACTACCTACAAAACTGGAAAGAAGTTGGTCTTGATGTTCAACTTGCAACTGGTCGTTTAATCGAGTTCAACACATTCTACGACAAAGTACAAGCTGACGATCCAGAAATCGACATCTTCATGGGTGCATGGGGTACAGGTACAAACCCATCTCCATCAGGTCTATACTCTAAAACAGCTGTTTACAACTTCAGCCGTTACTCTTCTGATGAGCTAGAAGGCTTACTACAAGCTATTGACTCTGAAGAGGCACTTGATGCTGAGTTCCGCGCTAAGAAGTTCCGTGAGTGGCAAGAATACATGGCGGAAGTATCTGCAGTTATCCCAATGCAGTTCCGTTATGAGTTAATGCCAGTAAACGATCGCGTTAAGAACTGGGATTACGGTTATGATACAGAATTCGATTATATCGATGTTGAATTAACTGCTGACGCTCCAGTAAAATAATGCAGTGAAAACTCCTACAGATTCGTCTGTAGGAGTTTTTTTGTTCATAAACTGAAGGTAGGGGAGGGACCTCTATCTTGTTTGTATTATTTGTAGGAAGCTGTTTTTTAGCAATTTTTCTAATAACTGAGCTGTTACAAGCTACGAATTATGTAACCATTGGATGGGAAAAGCAGCTTGTCTTCTCGATGATTTTGGCATCCACCGAGTTCAAGCTGCTTTGTTTTTGTATCCTTATAATGATTCTTATCTCTTTCTGCCTAAACCCATCGCACTCTCCATCTTCGTCAGAGTAACTTTGGCTATGGTGTTGGCTTTTTTAGCTCCTAAATCTAAAATCGCATCTAGTTCTTCCGAGTTGATCAACTCCTGATAACGTTGTTGGATAGGGAGAAGATGGTCAATCACCACTTCTGCTACTCCGGCTTTAAAGGCACCGTACTGGCTATCTTTATACTTTTCGACAACTTCATCAACTGAGACACCGCGAATGGATGCTTCTATAACTAAAAGGTTAGACACACCTGGTTTGTTTTCCGGATCAAAATAAACTTTGCCCTCAGAGTCCGTCACCGCACTCTTAATTTTTTTCTCAATCTGCTTCGGTGTATCGAGCAAACGAATCGTTGCTTTCTGATTTTCATCAGATTTGCTCATTTTTTTGGTCGGCTCTTGTAGAGATTTAATACGAGCTCCGTGTTTTGGAAGTTGAATCTCCGGAATTTTAAGCACATTTTTATATCGCTTGTTAAACCGTTCAGCGAGATCCCTAGTAAGTTCGATGTGTTGCTTCTGATCATCACCTACTGGCACAATATCCGTTTGATACAACAGGATATCCGCTGCCATAAGAGGTGGGTAAGTCAGTAAAGAAGCTGAAACCGCTTCTTTCCCAGAAGACTTATCTTTAAATTGGGTCATGCGCTCGAGCTCTCCGATACTAGAAATGCACTGCATGATCCATCCTGCTTGGGCGTGTGCAGGAACTTCCGATTGAATGAACAATGTCACTTTGTCTGGATCCAAACCTACCGCCAAATAGAGTGCAGCAAGCGAACGGATATTGTCTCTCAGCTCTTTCGGATCTTGTTGTACCGTAATGGCATGTTGATCGACTACACAAAAAATACAGTCATAAGTGTTTTGTAGTTCTACAAACTGACGGAACGCCCCTATGTAATTTCCTAATGTTACCGTTCCTGTCGGCTGTACTCCTGAAAAAATACGCTTCATCTTCATTCTCTCCTCTTTATACAAATAAAAAAGCATCATCTATCCCTTAAAACAAGGGACGAATGATGCTTAAATCCGCGGTACCACCCAAATTACCGTACTACAGTACGGCCACTTTGAAGCCAGTAACGGGGCCACCCGGATACATCTACTAAGTTCGACGATCTGCTCAGAAGTCCATTCACTAAGGTAGAAGAACTGTTCACACCAACCACAGTCTCTCTTTACTTCATATCCCTAGTTACTATTCTTCATCACGGCATGTACTTTTGAAAATTATAGCTCATTTTAATCAAACAAGCAATATTTTCAGTCTTTTCACAGCAGGCAACAATTGGTACACTTAACATAGAAAAGGGGATGTACATATGCAACTAAGACGCGCTTTAATTGCTGCTACGGCCACGGCTTTGGTACTTTCAATGCAAACGACACCGGCCTCTGCTGAAGAACTGAAGATCCAATCGTTTGCCAGTAAAGAATTCACATATTCCACAATCGATGAAGAGCTGTTAACAGCTTCGAAACTATTCCGTTTCTCGTCAGGTCTTACATTTGAATACCCTGACGCAGTCAGAGGGATTTACGTCACTGGGCATTCTGCTGGTGGAGACCGTTTTTCTAATTTGGTGGAGTTAGTTTATTCTACAGATTTGAATGCTATGGTAATCGATGTAAAAGATGATTTTGGAAATTTAACTTACATACCGACTGAAGAGAGCGATCTCGCCCAATATGACATTGGAAAACCTTTTGTGAAAGATATGCGCAGTGTTTTAGAAACTATGGAAGAAAAACAGATCTATCCGATAGCACGTGTTGTCGTATTTAAAGACACAGAGCTTGCAGAAAGAAAGCCGGAGTGGTCATTTCAAGATGGTTCCACTGTCTGGAAGAATCGAAGAGGAGAAGCATTTGTAAATCCATTTGTAAAAGAAGTTTGGGAATACAATGTTCAGATTGCAATTGAAGCAGCTGAGCTAGGGTTCAAAGAAATTCAATTTGATTATGTGAGGTTCCCCGAAGGCTTTGAGAACCGCTCAGAAACTTTAAAGTATTCTCAAGGAGACTACGCGGATGCTAGTCTTGATGGAGTCCAAAAACGTGTTTCTGCGGTGACCGATTTTGTTGCTTACGCAAGAGAACAGTTAGAACCTTATGATGTAGATGTTTCAGTCGATATTTTTGGTTATTCTGCAACACTCCCAGAAGCTCCTGGAATCGGACAGAACTTCTCAAAAATTTCATCTAACGTGGATGTCATTTCATCCATGATTTATCCAAGTCATTGGACATCCTATTTTGGAATTGCCAAACCCGATTTGGAACCTTATCGCTTAGTACAAGAATATGCAAAAGTTGAGAATGCAACACTTAAAAAACTAGGTGATAAAGCACCTACTTCAAGACCGTGGCTTCAAGATTTCACAGCTTCTTATCTTGGCGCAGGTAATTATAAAGTGTACGGCAAACAAGAAGTGGAAGATCAAATCCGAGCATTGAATGAAGCAGGAATCACTGAATATTTGCTTTGGAATGCAGGTAATTCATATACCAAGAATGTAGATTATACGCCCTAACTATTGAAGAGAAAGAACTTTCTTTCTCTTTTTTTTTTAGATTTATGCAACCTTTTGTGTTAATCATACGTACTACTAAATATAGAACAGTTTTTTTCAATAGTACCCTTTTAAATGAGAATTTGTTTTAGTAAAACTATAGGGAATCGGGTTTAAATATCCTTTCATAAGGGTAAAGTGAGAATACAACTCAACACGATGCTAGGCCCCTGTAGTACATAAAATTAATTTAAATTTAGGGTTTAAAATCAAAGAAAATTGATGTATACTGTTGCTATAGAGTTGTAATTTAGAGTTATTCTAATTTAATGATTGAAACACACTTATAATTTTCTGAAAGGGCGTGTAATCGAATGATGGTGACCCTCTATACTTCTCCAAGCTGTACTTCTTGCCGTAAAGCGAAAGCATGGTTGGAGGAACATGAAATTCCATATACAGAACGCAATATTTTCTCCGAACCTTTAACTATAGCTGAGATTAAGGAAATTCTTCGAATGACCGAAGATGGTACCGATGAGATTATCTCAACTCGTTCGAAAATTTTCCAAAAATTAAATGTAGACCTCGACAGTCTGCCACTTCAACGGCTGTATGAGCTAATCAAAGATCATCCGGGCTTATTACGTCGTCCGATTATCATTGATGAAAAACGTTTACAAGTTGGCTATAACGAAGATGAGATCCGTCGCTTCCTTCCTCGTAAGGTACGTGCTTACCAATTACTAGAAGCACAGCGTATGGTGAACTCCTTCTTTGCACCTATGAGTCCGAACACTTTCAATTATGGACTGTTCATCATACAATAGAGATTACACAAGGGACATGTGGTTGAATCAGAGAGGAGATGTGTAGAATGAATTACGAGAGAATAAATGATACTACTTTGAAGATTTACATTTCATACATCGACATTGAAGAACGAGGATTCAACCCAGACGAAATTTGGTTCAGTAGAGAAAAAAGTGAACAGCTTTTCTGGGAAATGATGGACGAAGTTGAAGAAATCAATCCATTCGATTTTGAAGGACCGTTATGGATTCAAGTACATGCCGTAGAAAAAGGTATCGAAGTAGTCGTCACAAAACCTGAAGTGTCTCAAGATGGAAAGCCAACAGATTATCCGGCCCCATTAGCTAAATTAATGGGAGAATCCGAAAACTTGTTTGATCAAGATGAGTTGCTAGAGGATATGGAACATCTGGCTTCTAGCCGAACAGTCGTGTATGAATTTAATGACTTTGAACATTTGATTCCACTTGCAAAAAGATTACAGGACGAACTGATAGCTACAAAGTTATTCCACTATGGAAATCACTATTATTTATCTTTAGATTTTGATGAAGATGCCTATGTAGAAGAGTACAAGACCAATCTTGAGAGCATTATTGCAGAATACGGTACAGTATCTTCTAAGACTATTCATGTCCTCGAAGAATATGGCACTGTGGTAATGGATAAAGCCGTATTTAAACAGTTGACTCGTTACTTCTAACCCTCCAGTAGGAGGGTTTTTTCAATTTCAAATCTTCTTTATGATATAGTTGAATCAATTCGTAAGTAAAGGAGAGGATTTATGTTCACAGCACAATTGCCATCTGGTGATTTTATTTACTTACCAGGTCTGAACTGGAAGGAAATTCAGCAATTGCCACGAATGGATTACTACTGTCCAGATTGTAAGGCACCTGTAATTCTAAAAAGAGGGAATTACAAGCTTCCCCATTTTGCTCACCACTCTTCATGTCCTGCAACTTCATTATCCCCAAAAGAAACACAGCATCACTTGGCTGGTAAACGACTTTTCTACGATCTACTCTCCGACTATTTTCAACAAGTCCATTTAGAATATTATTTTTGTTCCATCAAGCAACGAGCAGATGTGTGCATAGAAGGTGGGATTTCTTTAGTCATCGAATTCCAATGTTCAGCGATCTCTGCATCTGAAGTGATAAATCGAACAGGAGGATACCGACAGCTTGGTTATGACGTTCGTTGGTTCCTTCACCCTCAATTCTTACCGGTAACAAGACAGGAAGTAGCTGTAGTGAAATTATCCCAGTTCCTGCAGTCTTGTATTTACACTCACAAAAATTTAGTACAGACCCTCACCTTTTTAAATCCAGACACAAAAAGTATGACAGTGATGATTCTTCATCATCATCTCAATCAGGATTATTATGTGATAGAGCCAATTGAACTAAAGCTTGATTCCGGTAATTTTATACTTCAACAACCAATTCCTTGTCTTCCAAATCCGCAAACTGTTACTAAAGTTATGCAGGAACATTACGATAGAAGAAAGAGAAATTTGTTTACTTATTTCCAATCTAAAGACTGGTCATTTCACTTTTTAGTGAAGAAGTGGAAGAAGACCGAGCTAACATTACCTCCTTATATTGGACTTCCAGTGGTGGGATCCCATAACTTAGGTTGCGAGTTTTTATGGCAGTTCAAACTAGTCAACTATTTGGTGACCTGCTCGCAATCAAGCGAACCTTTAACCACAGAGCAGTTAATAGAAAACTTTTACTTGAGTCTACCTAATAGAAAGATTCAAAATCAGGAATCTGTTCAAATCCTCACTACCTACTATAATTTTTTAGTAGAAAATAGATTACCTGAAAAGCCTTTTTACAAATCGAATTCTAGAAAGCTCTATATGGAACAATGGTATCGCTTTCAGTTACTTGCAAAACCTTCGAAACATTGAGAAAATATACAAGTATCCAAAGGAGGAAATGAAATGGCAGAATCTACAATTTTTACGCGACAGGACGTTCCTGTAGAAAAGACTTGGAAACTAGAAGACATCTTTGCGTCGAACGATGCATGGGAAGCGGAGTTTGCTGAAGTAACTGCTTTAACTGAGCGTGCAGGAGACTATCAAGGTACGTTGAATCAAGGAGCCGATCACTTGTTTGAAGCGCTCTCGTTCCGTGATGAATTATCTAAACGTCTTCAGATTCTGTATACGTATGCACATATGCGTCACGATGAAGACACAGCTAACAATACGTATCAAGCGATGGAAAGTCGTATTAAGACACTCTATGTAAAAGCCTCCACTGCATCTTCCTACTTCATTCCAGAGCTACTCGAGCTATCTGATGAGCAAGTAGAGAGCTATTTACAAGAAAATAAAGAATTACAACTGTATCGTCAATTATTAGATGAAATTGCTAAACAACGTCCACACGTCCTTTCTAAAGAGCAAGAAGAGCTTGTCTCGAAATTCGCCGAAGTATCAAGTGCTCCAGCGACTATTTTTGGTAATTTGAATAATGCAGATCTGGAATTCCCAAAAATTAAAGATGAGAATGGGGAAGAAGTTCAACTGACTCACGGTCGCTATATTCGCTTCTTAGAGAGTAAAGACCGCCGTGTACGAGAAGATGCGTTTAAAGCGATGTATAGTACATTTGGGCAATTCAAAAACACATTTGCAGCCATCTTATCTGGAAATGTTAAAGGCGACAATGTTCAAGCGGCTATCCGTAACTATCCAAATGCACGTGCTGCCGCCATGGCGAGCAATCACATTCCTGAAGAAGTCTATGACAATTTAGTATCTACTATCAACAACAATGTCCATTTATTGCATCGCTATGTAAAACTACGCAAACAAGTGATGGGTCTTGATGAACTCCATATGTATGACTTGTTTGCTCCGTTAGTAAAAGAAGTGGATATGGAATATAGGTATGAAGAAGCAGCCCAAACGATGGTAGACAGTTTCGCTCCTCTTGGGGAAGATTACGTGAACACAGTGAAAAAGGGCTTGGAAGATCGCTGGGTGGATGTAGAAGAAACTAAAGGGAAGCGTTCAGGTGCTTATTCTTCAGGCTCTTATGGAACAAACCCATATATTTTGATGAACTGGCAGAACAACGTCAATAATTTGTTCACTTTAGCTCATGAATTTGGTCATAGTATGCACAGTTACTATTCACGTACAACGCAACCGTTTGTATACGGGGATTACTCCATCTTTGTTGCAGAAGTAGCATCTACAACAAATGAAGCGCTGTTAAACGATTACTTATTAAAAACAATCGATGATCCGAAGAAAAAGATTTATCTATTAAACCACTGGCTAGAAGGATTCCGAGGAACAATCTTCCGTCAAACCATGTTTGCCGAGTTTGAGCATCTGATTCATGAACTTGATCAACAAGGCGTGCCATTGACTGCTGAAAAATTAACAGAAGAGTACTTTGCACTTAACAAAAAGTATTTTGGTGAGGATATGGTAGTGGACGAAGAAATCGGCCTTGAATGGGCACGTATTCCACACTTCTACTACAACTATTACGTGTACCAGTACGCTACTGGATTAAGTGCAGCAACAGCACTCAGCAAACAGATTTTAGAAGAGGGGCAGCCTGCTGTTGATCGGTATATCAATAACTTCTTAAAAGCAGGTTCATCTGATTATCCGATTGAAGTTTTAAAAGCTGCAGGTGTCGATATGACAAGTGCAAAAGCAATAGAAGAAGCTTGCCAAGTATTTGAAGAAAAGCTAACCGAATTAGAGAATTTACTTGCACAACAGTAAAAAGGAGACCCTTTCTTAAAGAAAGGGTTTTCATTTTGACGATATTGTGAAAAGAGATTCACATCGATTGAAATGTACAGACAACCATGATAAATTAAGGATGTGAAATAATTCACATAAAACATACACCCCTTTGTTTAACGTGAACATTTCTCCCATCCCCTTTGTAAGTGAAAAAGACCTTGTCAACGGTAGGTTGAACAAGGTCTTTTTCTTTTTTAATCACTTTAATGATTTCCACTTTGTAATACCACCAACGACCACACGGTCTACTTCTCGCTGCAAATACTTCTTTTTCATCTCATATTCCACTTGTTTCTCATGCATATTGTAATACATCGCAATTTCTTTGGAAGAAAGGGATGTAAAATGGTCTAATAAGTACTCGACATCTGGCGGTGCTTGTTTTTCTAGCGACTCGCCCAGCATTTCAGATAGAACATGCTCATAAATTTCATAAGAATAAGTGCCGGAGATTTTAATACCTTCGTCTTCGATATTGCCGCTAAAAAACACGATAGAAGGGAACTGATCAATTTCCATCTCACAAGAGATAGAAAGGTCACTTTGGAACGACTTTGCACATTCCTTTGACCGTATGTCTTGAAGAAATTCTTTCACATCAATTGCTGACTCTTGAGCGATGCCTTTTAAAGTAGTTAAGGAATTGACATTTTGCCGATAGACGAAATAGGCTTCTTGCAGATTAGATAAGAAGCGATTGGCCACTCGCTTTCCTTGAAATTCAGCTGCTTTCACCGCAATGCTTGGTAATACTGGATGTTCAATTTCCATAATAGGTTGATCAGATTGGACCGGTGCGGAGCACTGACTGACAGAGCCATTGTTTAATTGGGAGACATTTGTGCTCAAAATGACACGTAAAGTAAAATAATGTCCATAATCAAGTTGTAGACGCTTTAATGTCATTTGAAAACGCCAAGAATCCGGGCACAAAGGATCGAGAAATGCATAAATTTCAAGCGGTCGTGCCGTACAATTTGTAGACACTTGCTCGAAATCTGGCTGAGATTTTGTCACAGCACATCCTCCTTATCGCTTGGTGTATTGACCATATGATGTGCGGTTAACACAAGACGTTTATAATACTGGTCACGAAACGGACCCTCTAAGCCCACATCATCCATAGCTTGGTGCATACAAGCAAGCCAAGCTTCGGCTCGTTCTGGAGTAATAGGGAAAGGATTATGACGCATACGCATCATAGGGTGTCCATGTTCTTCAGTATAAAGATCAGGTCCGCCAAGATACTGGGTCATAAATTGTTTTTGTTTGCGGGCGGTCTCAGTTAAATCGTCCGGGAATATGGGTTTCAGTAACGGATGTTGACCGACATATCCATAGAAAACATCAATAAGTTGAGACAATTTTTCAGCCCCAATTTGGTCATAGGGAAGTATCGGTTTGTGCGTCATAGTTGAAACTCCTTTTTTAATACTGTCTGTCTATTCTACCAACCTACTAGTTTTTTCTCAAATGATAGACACAACTGAGACTTGTTTCCTATCCCTTGCCGGATGTCTTCATGCGTAACAATTTCTTCTCAGCGGGACGATAAGGTAGCTCAAATTCATTTAAAAAGTGTTCGAAGTCTGCCTTCCCATGCTTCGAATCCGTCACTTCAAATTCTACTTCATAATCCTCATGATACTCATAAATTGAATGGTCTACCATGAGGACCCCGCTCTTGTAACTTGTTTCACTCCGAGTCGTCTCTACAGTTCCAATCGTAAATAAAGGCTGAGAGAAAAGAGAGTCTATGTAGGACAAGTCACGGGTCTTTTGGAACTGTTGATACTGTTCTTCCGTTAAACTCCAATTTTGTTCTTCTGTTTCGTCTTGTGTAAGTGGAGTTTTGATAGTCAGTTCAAAGGTGCCGTCTTTTGTCCGGATTCGACAGCCTTTCTTTTGTTTACTAAATTGGTTATCTAGCGTATCCAAATATTCGTTTTTTTGATGGTATGTGGTAAAGGGAAAGGTCGCGACTATACGCTCGTATTCTTCTTTAGTAAGCATGGATTTAAATTCAATTTCGGTATGAATGTCCATTCAATCACCTCTTATTCCCATTATACCGCTTGTTTCAAAGAGTGTGCTAAAATAAGCCTATAGTCAGTAGAAAGGGTGTTGATTTTGCAAACACTAGATGTATTAGCTTTTATTCATGAGGAGTCTAAATGGACGGTGACAACAGCTGGATTAGAACCTTCTATGACAGCTTCAGGCCGTATGATAACCGATACAGATCGAATGAGTTTTGTATATTTAATAGAAGCAGGGGATCACTATACCTATTTACATTTTGATCATAAAGATTGGAAGGCACTTAGCTCTATATCTTTGAAACCCGCACAGGTTTTTTTGACAGACGGTAAGTTAACAATAGAATTAGTGAATTTTACAGAAGAATTACATTCTTTGCTTCATTCAATTGAAGGGAATGACAATTACGGGAATCGGTTTGTAGAAGAAACAGAAACGATTTTTAAAGAGTTTTACGAAACTCTGACGTAACGAAAGTAGGTGACGGTGATGGGACAGTGGGAGCAATTTTTAGATCCTTACAAGCAAGCTGTTAATGAACTTAAGGTGAAGTTGAAGGGTGTTCGTACACACTATTCTGTTCATAATGCGACGTCTCCAATTGAGTTTGTGACAGGAAGATTAAAACCCTTAGCGAGTATTTATGATAAAACACTTGAAAAGCGCATCCCCTTCGTACCATCTGAACAGCTAGCAGCGGAAATTCCGGATATTGCCGGTGTCCGCTTGATGTGCCAGTTTGTAGATGATATTGAATCGGTTGTCGAGTTGATTCGCAAACGACACGACATGCGAGTTGTAGAAGAGCGTGATTACATTTCGAATAAAAAGCAAAGTGGTTACCGGTCGTATCATTTGATTGTAGAGTATCCTGTGCAGACTATACACGGCGAACAAAAGATTTTAGCAGAAATTCAAATTCGCACGCTAGCTATGAACTTTTGGGCTTCTATAGAACATTCATTAAATTACAAATACAAGGGCGACTTCCCTGAAAATATCAAAACGCGTCTGCAGTCTGCAGCAGAAGCGGCATTTCGACTTGATGAAGAGATGTCCTTAATTCGCAATGAAATTCAAGAAGCACAAGTGTATTTTACAGAGTATAAAGAGCAATCCACACCCGGCTGGAAGGATCGCCAAAAGGAGGAGACAGAATGAAATTTGCTATCCAATCACGAGGCGATACCGTGTCAAATGAACTCAAAGATACAGCCATGCGATATCTTCGAAGCTTTGATTTAGAATACGATGAGCAGCACCCGGACATTGTGTTGTCTATTGGTGGAGACGGAACGCTTCTCCATGCCTTTCACAAATACCGTTCGAGTTCTTCCAAAGTAGCGTTTGTCGGTCTTCATACGGGACACTTAGGGTTCTATGCAGATTGGAAACCTAATGAGATTGAAAAATTAGTGATCAGTATTGCAAAAGAAGAGTTCAAATTTATAGAGTACCCTCTTCTAGAAGTGACTGTGGACTACCAATCTAGTGAAGACCCTGCCACTTATTTAGCATTGAATGAATCTACTGTGAAATCACCCGACGTAACATTAGTGATGGACGTGTTCTTAAACGAGATGCACTTTGAGACGTTTAGAGGGGATGGTCTTTGTATGTCTACACCGTCAGGTTCCACGGCATACAACAAGGCACTAGGAGGCGCTATTGTGCATCCTTCGCTTGAAGCCATCCAACTCTCAGAGATTGCCTCTATCAATAACCGTGTCTTCCGAACAGTTGGGTCACCTCTTGTGTTACCGAAACATCACACATGTACATTAAAACCTGTCAAAGCAGTAGACTTCATGGTAACTGTCGATCACCTTCAGCTGCTACATAAAGATGTTTCTTCAATCAGTTACCGTGTAGCTGAAGAAAAAGTCCGTTTTGCTAGATTCCGCCCATTCCCATTCTGGAAACGAGTCCATGACTCGTTTATTGATGCTGGCAGTGAAGACTAGATTTAAGCACAGTTTTGTGTTTTCAGAAGCACAAGGCGTTTTACGCGAAGCAATCAAAGAGCAAGGCATCTCTAAACGCGCACTGACTGACATCAAATTTAAAGGCGGACAGCTACTTGTAAATGGTGAGGAGGAGACCGTTCGCAAAGTGCTTACACGAGGAGATGTTGTGGAGATTATTTTCCCAGCTGAAGTGCGTAGTGAAGGTCTGATACCTGTCCACAAACAACTAGACATTGTTTATGAAGATGAGCATCTACTCGTGATCAATAAACCCAGTGATTTGCCATCTATTCCATCTCGAGATCATCCTTTAGATTCTTTAGCCAATCGTGTAGCGGGCTACTTTGAAGCAGAAAACATAGAAACGACAGTTCATATGGTGACGAGGTTAGATAGGGAAACTTCTGGACTCGTGCTACTTGCAAAGCATCGTCATGCGCATCATTTATTAAGTGAGCAGATGAGGGAAGGCCAGATTACAAAATCGTATCGAGCAATTGTAGAAGGAGAATTACCTGCAATAGAAGGCATTATTGAAGCACCAATTGGACGGGTAAATACGTCTATTATCGAGCGTTGTATTGATCCTTCCGGCAAATATGCTAAAACAGGGTATCGTTCTATTGAACAGTGGGCGGTTCAAGGGCGAGTGCATCATTTAGTAAATGTGACGCTCTACACAGGACGTACACATCAGATACGTGTCCATATGGCGTCAATAGGATGTCCTCTCGCTGGAGATGATCTATACGGCGGGCACATGGAATATATGGGAAGACAAGCTTTGCATGCGGCTCGTCTTGAATTGACACATCCATTTGGAAAGCATCCCCTCACTTTTGAGAGTCGTCTTCCTGACGATTTTCTTTTGTTACTTGAAAGGAGGTAACCTCCATGAGTGAAGAAAAAAATGAATTGCTTCAACAAGAAATCCGATTGCTCTCGTATCTTGAGGAAGATCAGATTGATCTGTTCCGCGACGAATTTATGGAGTTACACCCTTACGATCAATCTGTTTTCTTTGATAAGGTAGATACAGATACGAGAAAACGCATCTTTCATTATTTGTCACCGGAAGAAGTAGCCGAAATTTTTGAAGCCAACAATTTCGATGATGAAGAATACCAAGAATTACTTGAAGAAATGGAACCATCCTATGCAGCTGACATGCTTTCTCATATGTACGCGGATAATGCGGTGGATGTTTTAAATGAGCTCGACAAAGATCAAGTCGTCAGTTATTTGAGCATGATGGATGCAGAGTCCGCTCAAGAGATTAAAGACCTACTGCATTACGAAGAATACACTGCAGGTTCTATCATGACGACGGAGTATGTAGCTATTCCCGAATCTTCTACCGTGCGCTCTGCGATGAACATTCTTCGCAAAGAAGCACCGGGTGCGGAAACGATTTACTACCTTTTTGTTGTGAATGATGATCATTTCCTAACAGGGGTTATTTCACTACGTGATTTGATAATTGCGGATGAAGATACACTGATTCGAGACATCATGAATGAACGTGTCGTGAGCGTCCCTGTTTCAGAAGATCAGGAAGAAGTCGCGAGAATGATGAAAGATTATGACTTTCTAGCGTTACCGGTTATCGATCACCGCGGGTATCTACTTGGGATTATCACAGTCGATGATATCATCGATGTTCTAGATGAAGAAGCGTCGGATGATTACTCTAAACTTGCGGCCGTATCGGATATGGATACATTTGACCGCAATCCATTACAAGCTGCAAAGAAACGTCTGCCGTGGTTATTGATTCTGTTATTCCTCGGAATGATTACCGCCAATATTATCGGAGTTTTCGAGGAAACACTGGATCAAGTGGCGTTGCTTGCCGTATTTATCCCATTAATTGCCGGAATGGCAGGGAATAGTGGAACACAAGCTCTAGCTGTTGCGGTTCGTGGTATTGCTACAGGAGATATTGAGGAGCAGTCCAAGATGAAGTTGTTGATTCGAGAGGCAGGTACTGGACTGATCACGGGAATCATCAGTGGCGTCGTTGTCGTGTTCCTCGTGTACTTCTGGAAGGGCGATATTTTAATAGGCTTGCTTGTTGGAGCAGCTATCTCGTCTTCTATTCTAGTGGCTACCATCGCAGGTTCCTTTATTCCACTTTTGATTCACCGGATGAAGATTGACCCTGCGGTTGCTTCTGGACCGTTTATCACAACTATCAATGACATTATTAGTATCTTGATCTATTTAGGTCTTGCCACAACTTTTATATCAGGACTATAAAAAGGACACTTCACATGATGTGAAGTGCCTTTTTTATTTTACTTCGTGTTTGATCATCGCACGGTGTGGAATCCCAGCATCCATGAATTCAGGTGAGTTGATCTCGTATCCACGTTTTTCGTAGAACGGAATAGCCGTACTTTGAGAATTCAGCTTCAGTTTATGGAATCCCATAGAGTCAGCCACTTTTTCAATCTCATCCATTAGAGTATTTCCTATATGTTTTCCGCGATACTCAGGAAGAATACAGATGCGTTCCACTTTAGCAGTGGTTTCATCAAAGCGACGGAAACGTCCTGCTCCAATTGGTTGCTCCTGATCGTATACTACAAAATGAACGGCTTCTTGTTCAAACTCATCTATCTCCAAGTGGAGCGGAACTCCTTGCTCTTCGATGAATACTTTGCGGCGAATAGCCAAAGCATCTTGATACTGCTGGTCATCCTGTACTTGGTGTGCACGAATCATGACTTATTCTCCTGACAAACGGAACGTTTCGTGAACTGTCCAAGAACCATCTTCTAATTGATAGAGAAGGTGGATACGGTCAATCGTTTCTTCAAACGATGCACCAATCATTTTTAATTGTGGATAAATGTCATCATGTTCACTTGAAGTCATCTTTTGAGCGATTGTAATATGAGGAACAAACGCATATTGTTCAGAATCTTGATAATCGACATCAGCTAAATTCTTATGCAACGATACTAATTCATCCGTTGGTTCTACTTTAAAATAAATAGCATTTGTAACAGGAGCGAATGAACTGATTCCTGTTGTTTTTAGATGAAAAGGTTTTTGTTTTGCTGCAACATCTGCAACTTTTGAGGCAATCGTTTTGATTTCTTGGTCATCTGCTTCAAAAACACCTTTTAAAGTCATATGTGGTGTAATCAATGCATAATGTGGGTCATACCGTTTCCGGTACGAGTTTGCAAAATCTTGAACAGCTTTAGATGGAAATGCGACAATACCAAATTTCATAAGCGATCCCTCCATGTCTTCTATGTTCTTTTTCTAGTATACCAAAAATTCGTTCATTTCGTATAATTCATCTGCAAAGTTCGTGACATATCTTTTTGCCATGTCTTCCAAGTATGACCGCCTTCGACTTCTTCATATCTGTAATCGAAACCGCGTTCTTTGAAAATCTCAGACAGTTGACGGTTTTCTTCGAGGAAATTTTTTTCGATTCCATCACCTGTCGGAACAGCTGTCTCGTCAAGTCCAATGATATGGTCCACTGTGAACTGAGTGTTCGATACGTTCTTAACAGCAGTTAATACGTCATCATTCACATAGGGTGAGTGGAGCATCACTTTGCCGAAAGTGTGCGGGTAAGCACAAGCTGTCATCAACGATACAGTGGCAGCAAGTGAATCTCCAATCAAACCACGGCCCATTCCAATTTGATACGTTGGAAACTGTGCATCTAAATAAGGAACAAGTTCTTGAGCTAAGAAGCGCATGTAAGCCGCGTTTTTGTCACCATTTGGATGGTACTTGGAACGTCGGGCCTTTACATTCTCATAAGGGACACCCACTATAATCAAGTTTTCGATTTGTTCGGATGTCAGTAAGTCGTCTGCTACACGAGAAATGCGACCTAATTGAAAGTAATCTTTCCCGTCAGAGGCAATTAATAAAGAATATTTATAAAGTGGAGAATAGGTGGCTGGGAGATAGATGAGTAGCTTCACGTCTTCTTGTAAAGCCTCACTATAGAGTGTGCGTTCTTCAATTTTTCCTTTATCCATCGTGTCACTCCAATCAAGCATTGTAATCAAATTGTATCAAATCCTAAACAAATAGTATAATGTAGGAACAAATAGGAGGTAACGCTATGGATTCAAATACATCTAGAACACGCGTACATTCTGATACCGTGTATCAAGCGACAAAAGCGGCACTGCTTCGCCGCGGAGTTACAATCGAAGATATTGCAAGCATCGTCTATGAAATGCAACTACCTTATAATGACGGGCTGACACTTGAGCACTGTGAAGAGTCGGTGAAATCGGTACTCAAAAAACGTGAAATGCAACACGCTATCTTAGTCGGTATTGAGCTCGATGAACTAGCTGAAAAGCGTATGTTGTCCGAACCGCTCCAACAAATCGTAGAAAGTGACGAGGGCCTTTTCGGCGTAGATGAGACGATTGCGCTCGGCTCTGTATTCACATATGGCAGTATTGCGGTGACAACATTTGGTCACTTAGATAAAAATAAGATCGGTATCATCTCTCAATTAGATACTAAAGCGGGAGAACAGGTGCATACATTCTTAGACGATTTGGCAGCAAGTGTTGCAGCTAGTGCGGCTTCTCGTATTGCGCACAGAACACGCGACTTAGAAGAGCACAATGAAACATTCCGCGATATCTCACCTGAAGAAACAGCACCAGAAACGAAAGTGGAAGGTGGCACTACGTAACAAGACACTAAAAGAAGCATCTCTCCTTTCCGAGAAATGCTTCTTTTTGTTATATCAGACGTCTATCTATTCCATGGACTTCCTAAAGCCTGCTTGCTTTGCTTCTTTCTCAGAACAAAACCATTCTTCAGGATTCGTTTGAGAATAGTAGCGCCCGCTTGGTACATGATAAATCTTGTCCCCTTCACGGTTGATATTTCCTTTGATTAGACATTCTGAGTCTTGTTGATCAAATGAAGAAGCATCAAAACCGTAATCAGTCACGTAATAATCGTATTGCCAGATGCCCACTTCTTGGTTTCTAGCAGTTTCTTGAATCCGTTCAAATTCATTTAAGTACTTAATGTTCGGTGGGTACGCATACGCCACACGGGCAACACCAGCAGCGATTAGTTGATCTTGTACACGTTCGCCATCCGCATATACATAAGCTAACAAACGACCGTAATCATCATAACGTTCGCCGATATCCAGTTCGATAGATATCGTTTTTCCTTCAAGTAATTCTTTGTTCAGCTCTTTTGCTTCTTCCCCGTAAGGCTGTTTTCCAAGCCTAGGATGATTGGTCTCAGGAGTATCTACTAACAAATAGCGAACGGTTGCTTCTTCTCCGTTCCATTCAATACGAATTGTATCTCCATCGATTACTTCTAAAAGTTCCACTTCCTCTTTTGCAGTGGACTGTTGATTTGTACACCCTGCTACTAGAAAAACAGTCACAGTCAAAAGGCTTATCCATAATTTCTTCATACTATCACCTGATTTAGAATAACATATCTAGATAAAAAAAAGACACCCTTACGAGTGTCAGTTCATAGGTTCCACTTCTTCTGTTGAAGCAAAATAGATAAATTGTTCTTCTTCGAGTTCTGTAAGACGCTCTTTGTTCAATCCAAGAGATATTGGTCCTTGAAATAGATCTTCCCACCAGTTAGTTGTTTGATTCATTCTGCTTCCTCCGCTCTTTTTAGTAGTCTTTTTATTGGTATATGTAGTTGTCTGAAAATTACCCCTAAAAGTTTCACCATAAACACACGAAAGTTAAAAATAAGACGAAAGGCTTATAGTGAATGCTGATTCATTGTTTGCAAGTGTATTTCCCCGTATACTAAATTTAATAGATACGATGAGGAGGAATACGATGAATTTTACAGCACAAGATGTAGAAAGCTGGATCCAAAATCAGCAACGTTTCGTTTATTCCGGTGAGACTCGTTCACTCGAATTTCGCTTAGAGCAATTAGACAAATTAAAGGCAGGAATTAAAAAATACGAAGCGCAAGTACTGGATGCCTTATACCAGGATCTCCGTAAAGGAGAGTTCGAAGCGTTCACTACGGAAATTGGAATCATCTACGAATCTATTTCTTATATGAAAAAGAACTTAAGTGGCTGGATGGAACCAGAGGCAGCCAAGACACCTGCAGTTCTTCAACCAGCAAAAAGCTTTATAGTAAGAGAACCTTACGGAAGCTGTTTGATTATCGCACCTTTCAATTATCCATTCCAATTGGTCATGGAACCACTCCTTGGAGCAATCGTGGGAGGAAACGCGGCTATCGTAAAACCTTCAGAGTCTACACCGCATGTGGCAGCCATCGTGCGTCACATTTTAGAGGAATCGTTCAGCCCAGATTATATTCGTGTTGTAGAGGGAGAAAAAGAAGAGACGTCTGCACTCATTCATGCGCCATTTGATTTCATCTTCTTTACAGGAAGTGTTCCAGTTGGAAAGATTGTAATGAAAGCAGCTGCTGAACGATTGACACCAGTTACATTAGAGCTCGGTGGGAAATCCCCAGCAGTAGTTGATCACACGGCGAACTTGGATGTTGCTGCAAAACGAATCGTGTGGGGAAAATTTATGAACTCAGGCCAGACTTGTGTGGCACCTGATTATTTGATGGTGCATGAAAGTATTAAAGAGGTCTTTATCGAAAAGTTGAAATCGACGATTCAAGACTTTTATGGTGAAGAAATTCAAAAAAGTGCTGATTTCAGTCGTATTGTAAATGAGAGACAGTATGATCGATTACAAGATCTACTTGAGAAATCTAGAGCAGATTTAATCTTTGGAGGAAACACAGACCGTGATGATTTGTATATAGAGCCGACTTTGTTTGATGTAGCTAGTTTTGACCATCCACTCATGCAAGACGAGCTCTTCGGACCATTGCTTCCGATTTTGACTTACGGCGACTTAAGTCGTGCTCTTTATGACATCCGCAAGTTGCCAAAACCTCTTGCTGCATATTTCTTCAGTGAACACGAACGCGCACAAGAGTACTTTGTAGAAGCATTCCCATTTGGTGGTGGATGTATCAATGATACAATCTCCCATGTAGGAAGTGTCAGCTTGCCATTTGGTGGAGTGGGATCATCAGGGATGGGATCCTATCATGGACGAGCTAGCTTCGATCAATTCACTCATCAGAAGTCGATTTTCAAGAAGAGTACGAAGCTTCCAGTAAATCTTTTATACCCTCCATACAAATCAAAAGTAAAATTGGTTCGCAGCGTCTTGAAATAGTAAAAATCCAGCCGACGGCTGGATTTTTTAACTTTCTTCAGGGAAAAGAACTTTTTTAAAATGAAGGTAGAACGTCGTTCCAGTACCCTCGATAGAATCTACTTGAATCTTTCCACCGACGTCCGCCATGATTTTTTGTGAAATCAACATACCAAGTCCCGTTCCTTCTGCCTTCGTCGTAAAGAAGGGGGTAAACAAATTATCGAGAATGCCTTGGGACATACCGGCTCCTGTATCTCGAATCACTACGATATACTCTTCATGATTTTTAGAATAACTGTATATATGGATTTCTCCTGAGTCCGTAATGGCCTCCACTGCATTTTTCAAAACATTGATAAACACTTGTTTCACATGGGAATCCGCTCCTTGAAGCCACATATTGTGGGCATTCCATTTATGATGAATTTTGATTTTGGATTGCTGCAATTGAGGTTCAAACAAACTGATCACATCATTCAAAACAGCACGTAAATGGAACTTTTCGTTGATAGAAGGAGACGGTTTTGATAGTTGAAGAAACTCACTGACGATGTATTCAATTCGCTTAATTTCGCTCTCAATCAACTTCGTATAGCGGTAGGAGGGCGAGTCTAAATTTTTATTCATCATTTGAATAAATCCAGAGATGACGGTCATAGGATTGCGGATTTCATGAGCGACACCTGCAGCGATCTCACCAGCTAATTGCAATCGTTCCGTCTGTAACTTCAACGTCTCTGCTTCTTTTTGGTAGCTAATATCCCTTGAGATGACTGACATCGCAACGATCTTACCACGCTTATCATGAATAGGAGACAGGGTAAGAAGGACGTCAATCAGTGACCCGTCTTTACGTATGTCCTGTGATTCAAAATGAAACACATTTCCTTCTCTGATTTTATTAGTCCTATCTCGAGCATTCTCTTCATCCTCAGGTCTAACGAAATAAATCTCTTTTCCAACTAATTCCTCTCGAGAATAGCCATAGAGCTCTTCAAACGCTGGATTTAAGTCAATTAATCGATTGTTTAAATCGAATACAGCAATTCCATCTTTAGCGGTCTCGAAAAATAATCTTAAGTAGCCTTCTTTACTGAGCAACTGACTTTTCATTAACGTGTTTTGGGAGTTGATTGAAGCTATGATTTTTTTCTCTACCCACATGAATAAAATAGTCGTGCTAAGAAGCATAAAGAAAAAGAATAAAACTAGCTCAATATCATGTTGGGCGATTTGGTTGGAAAAAGTATCGGAAAGACGAGAAAATATAAAGAATAACTCTACATATGTAATACCTATAACCGTAAAGACCGCTCTAAAATTTTGAAAATATGCTGCTAAAAATATTGGGTAAGCTAAGAAAATGACATAAGAATAGGTCATTTCCGTTGTAAATTCCAACATGATGTACCCGTTCAATGAAAGGACAAACAAATACAACGTATATGTTGGATGCCGTTTTGTAAAAAATAAGTAACTGAGTAAGATGAGATAAATAGAAGAATAGATGTAAAAGAATCCGTCATGAATCTCCGGGTGAGTAATCGCAAATAAAATATGAATGATGACATAGAGTCCGATTAATAATGAGAAATACCGGATTCGAATAGCTAATTGATCTTTTTTATCCATTTGTACCTCCTTCGGCCAAACGAATAGTGATTGCCGTAATTTGTTATAGTAGAAGTGTAGCAGGAAACATTCATGTTGACTATAGATTCTGGTATCATGAAACGTGGAAGGATGGGAGATTATGAAAACAAAAGTAGAACTACTCAAAGAGCTTGTCTCTATACCAAGTCCAACGGGATTTACAAAAGAAATCAACACGTGGATGAAGTCATACATAGAAGAATTAGGTTTTTCACCTAAAGTTACAAATAAAGGGGCCATCATTGTCAAAATCCCAGGGAAGTCTTCAGATAACGCACGCTTGTTAACAGCACACGTAGACACTTTAGGAGCAATGGTTCGTGAAATTAAGTCCGATGGGCGATTAAAATTAACAAAAGTAGGAGGCTTCTCTTGGAATGCGGTCGAAAACGAGACGTGCACGATTCATACAAGAGGTGGGGCTACATACAGAGGGACGATTTTAATACATCAGGCATCGGTTCATGTTTATGCTAAATCCGGTCAAGTTGAAAGGTCTGATGAGACAATCGAGGTTCGGATTGATGAAGTCGTTACAAATAAAGAAGAAACCCTAAAGTTAGGGATTGAAGTGGGAGACTTTGTCAGTTTCGATCCTCGTTTTGAGCATACGGCAAGTGGGTTCATTCGCTCTCGTCATCTAGATGATAAAGCTAGTGTAGCATTACTGCTAGCCTTGCTTCAAAATGTGAAACACAACAATTTGGAGTTCCCAGTAGATACGTATTTTTATATTTCTAATAATGAAGAAATCGGTTACGGAGGAAACTCTTCTATTCCAGAGAACGTGGTGGAGTATCTCGCAGTCGATATGGGAGCACTTGGTGATGGTCAGGCTTCCGATGAATACACGGTATCTATCTGTGCCAAAGACAGTTCAGGTCCTTATCACTATGAATTGACGTCTCACTTGATATCTCTTGCAAAACAGCAACAGATTCCTTATCAGGTAGATATTTATCCATTTTATTCATCGGATGCTTCTGCAGCAGTATCTGCTGGTGCGGATGTCAAGCATGCCCTTTGTGGTGCCGGCATCGAATCCTCTCACGCTTATGAACGGACACATGAGAAATCATTGGATGCAACGTACCGGTTACTCGAAGCCTATGCAACTAGTGACTTGCTTTAACTTGCCTTCGCTGCCAAAAATACGTATGATTAGATAGGCAAAAATGAAGGAGAAGAACACAATGAATACTAAAGAAGAAATTCAAAGAAGACGAACTTTTGCCATCATCTCTCACCCGGATGCCGGAAAGACGACGATGACGGAGAAGTTACTATATTTTGGTGGAGCCATTCGCGATGCAGGAACAGTCAAAGGGAAGAAGACAGGGAAATTTGCGACTTCTGACTGGATGGAAATTGAAAAACAACGGGGAATTTCTGTAACATCCTCCGTTATGCAATTTGACTACCGTGGGAATCGAATTAACATCTTGGATACACCAGGTCACCAAGACTTCAGTGAAGATACGTACCGGACGTTAATGGCAGTAGATAGTGCTGTGATGATCGTCGATGCGGCAAAAGGGATTGAAGCGCAAACTCTGAAACTTTTTAAAGTCTGTCGCATGCGTGGTATTCCAATTTTTACATTTATCAACAAATTAGACCGACAAGGGAAAGAGCCTCTGGAACTGATGGAAGAAATTGAAGAAGTTCTAGAAATTGATTCGTACGCAATGAACTGGCCAATCGGGATGGGTAAAGAATTCTTAGGAATCTATGACCGCTACAATAACCGTATCGAGCAGTTCCGCACAAATGAAGACGAGCGCTTCTTAGAAGTGGATGAAGACGGCGAGCTAGTAGCTGATCATTCTATGAAAGAAACTTCTTACTACAAGCAAGCTATGGAAGATATTCAACTCCTAGCAGAAGCAGGAAATGATTTTGATGAAGAACGCGTCCGTAAAGGGGAACTAACACCTGTATTTTTCGGAAGTGCTTTAACGAACTTTGGTGTGCAAACATTTTTAGAGACCTATTTAGACTTTGCACCGAAGCCACAGCCACGCTTAACAAATGAAGGAACTATTGTGGATCCAACAAATGACGAGTTCTCTGGGTTCATTTTCAAAATTCAAGCAAACATGAACCCAGCTCACCGCGACCGTATCGCTTTTGTCCGTATTGTCTCTGGTGAATTTACTCGTGGGATGAACATCACCTTGGCACGAACAGGTAAGTCTTTTAAAGTATCCTCGTCTACTCAGTTCCTTGCAGATGATCGTGAAACAGTAGATACTGCTGTTGCTGGAGACATCATCGGGTTGTATGACGTAGGGAATTATCAGATCGGAGATACCGTTGTTGGCGGGAAGAAAGGCTTTGAGTTTGAAAAGCTGCCTCAGTTCACTCCGGAATTGTTCATGAAAGTGACTGCAAAAAACGTCATGAAATCGAAGCATTTCCACAAAGGGATTTTGCAACTTGTCCAAGAAGGGGCCATTCAATATTATAAGACCCTTCATACAGAAGATGTCATTCTTGGAGCAGTCGGACAGCTTCAGTTTGAAGTGTTCGAGCACCGCATGAAAAATGAATACAATGTAGAAGTGCGTATGGAACCAATTGGCTCGAAAGTTGCGCGATGGATTGAAAATGAAGAAGATGTAAAAGAATCAATGACTGGACCTCGTAGTATGTTGGTCCGAGACCGATTCGACAGATATGTCTTTTTGTTTGAAAATGATTTTGCAATGCGCTGGTTCCAAGACAAATATGAACATATTCGTCTGTATAATCTTTTATAAAAACGATTGCGAACAACTTTTGACAAGGTTGTTCGTTTTTTTTCTATTCTGAAGCACTGGAGTTTGTAATCAGGCGCGAGTCCACCTATGATTAAAGTAATGCACGTGGAGGGAGAATACAGTATGAATTTAAGTAGGTTTTCTATAAAAAGACCTGTATTTACAATTGTTACCATGTTGGTGATATTGATTCTTGGTGGAGTATCACTCACCAAAATTCCAGTGACACTGATTCCAAACTTAAATCCGCCTATTGGCGTAGTCGTCACCAATTATTCTGGGGCTTCACCCGTAGAGGTAAATGAAAAACTTACCAAACCACTTGAGGCCCAGTTCAGTACATTGCCTGGAATTGAGACGGTCAGCAGTACGTCACAAGAAGGGGCTAACTTCATTTTGCTCCAATTTGACTGGTCGACTTCCATTGATGATGTTCAGCTAGACATCCTTCAACGTATAGATCTAGTACCGCTGCCTGAAGGAGCGCAACAACCTCGTTTCTTAAAATTTGATCCCGCTCAGTTTCCGATCATCCAGATGGCGATTAATGCTACAGGAGATCAAGATATTACAGAATTAGCGGATGACATTGAACAGCAGCTCCTGCGCACAGAAGGAGTCGCAAGTGTCAGTATCTCAGGAACCATGGTTGAAGATATCTTGGTGGACACAGACCCTTCTCTATTAAAAGAACAGGGGTTAACATTGACAGATGTTGTTCAAGCCATCCAGTCCTCAAATGTCTCGTTACCGGGAAATCCGATTGAAACCGAAGACAATCAAAAATTAACGACACGTGTTCTTTCGAGTGTCACGTCAGCAGAAGATGTAGCAGGCTTAGCCATCACAGTAAACCCTCTTTCTGGTGAGTCCGTGACAATAGATGATGTTGCAGATGTTCGTGTTGGCGAACGAAATCAAAGTACTATTACTCGCGCGAATGATGAACCTGCTATATTAGTGTCCGTATTCCAAGAATCGAGTGCCAATACAGCCAGTGTTTCAACGAACTTTCAAGAGACAGTGGATGAACTTCTTGCACAGCCTGCTTATGAACGAGTGGAAGCTTCCATTCTATTTGATCAAGGAGATTACGTTAAATTAGCCATCAACAATATCGGTCAATCGCTCTTGTTTGGAGCCATATTTGCGATGCTTGTGTTATTCGTCTTTCTACGAGGAATACGCAGTCCTATTATCGTTGGAGCAGCCATTCCGTATTCAGTAGTCGTGACGTTTGTCTTGATGTATTTTACAGGATTTTCGCTAAACATCATGACACTTGGTGCCTTGGCACTTGGAATCGGGATGCTAGTGGATAACTCGATTGTCGTGATTGAAAACATCGAGCGACATATGGGCTTAGGCAAGGATCGAAAAGAAGCGGCTCTTGTAGGTACAAAAGAGATGGCTGGAGCGATAACGGCTTCAACATTAACCACTATTGCCGTATTCGTCCCAGTTATCTTTTTATCGGGTTTAATCGGGCAATTATTTAAAGAATTCGCACTGACGATTTCGTTCAGTCTTTTTGCCTCATTAGTTGTTGCATTGACTATTATTCCAATGGCTGCGAGTCTATTCTTGAAAAAGCAAAAAGGAGATATCGAGGCCAAGCGACGCCGATCCAAAGCATACAATAATTATGAACGCTCTATCAAATGGGCACTTGGTCATCGGGCATTGTTGCTTCTGGTGACGACCGTATTAATTGCCGTCTCCGTATTTGGTCTTTACCGAGTTGGGACAGAATTCTTGCCTCCTACTGATGAAGGGTTTGTAACTGTACAAGTAGAACTGCCAAACGGAGCTTCTCTCGATGCTACAGAAGAAATCGTGTCAGAGATAGAAGCCGTATTCAAAGAGCAAGAGGATGTAGAAGTCTATACTTCGTTAATTGGAAGCAATCAAGAACAACAGTCTCAAGGGTCAGGGTCTCAGAATGAAGCAGAGATTTATGTGAAGATGGTGGATCTAGATTCTCGTGAACGCTCAGTATTCCAGTTTGTTGATGACGTAAAACCAGAAGTGGAAGAGTTGCTAGGTGACCGCGCAGAAGTAGAGTTCGCTCTTCAAACAGCTGCAGGCTCAACTCCAAATTCTCTTACGTTTACCATGACTTCGTCAGATCGACAAGCGCTCGAACAATCGGTTTCGAAAGTGGAAGAACTCATTCGTGACGAACAATATGTTACAGAGGTGAGTAGTGATCTGTCCAATACTGTGGAAGAAGTGGTCATTACCATTGACCGGGAAAAGGCACGAGAATTAGGATTTGTACCTGCACAAATTGCACAGACTGTAACAGATGCTACGAGGGGAGTTTTTTCCACACAGGTCGTGACAGACGATGACGAGGTCTATAGCGTGTTTGTTCAGTACCCAGAGGATACGTATGCATCTGCAGGTGATTTATCGAACTTCAACTTACGAGCTCCTTCGGGCAGTTTTGTAGCATTAGATGAAGTAGCAGCTATTTCTACAGTGGCATCACCTGTTTCTATACGCCAAGTGGATCAAGAACAGGCTGTTACCGTAGATCTGACTTACGAATCTAGTCAAACACTTGGAGAGATGTCAGAGCGAATCGATGCGCTCATCGAGCAAGCGGAGGTCCCTGAGAGTGTAGAAGTGACATTTGGGGGAGACCGTGAATTGTTAGAAGACGCTGCAGCTGATATGATATTAGCAGTCATTTTAGCTGTGGTCCTTGTCTATCTTGTCATGGCAGCTCAATTTGAGTCATTTAAATATCCATTTGTCATCCTATTTACCGTCCCATTATTGATTATTGGTGTAGGGATCGGGCTGTTTGTGACCGCAACGCCAGTAAGTATCCCAGGTGTAATTGGAATATTGATCCTTGTGGGAATAGTGGTAAACAATGGAATTGTATTAGTAGATACAATCAATTCTCGAAAAGAAGAAGGGATGCCTTCTTTTGATGCTATTGTATCTTCATCAAAAGATCGGATTCGTCCTATTTTGATGACAGCTCTTACCACCATTTTAGGTTTGGTACCTCTTGCTCTTGGTATTGGTGAAGGGACAGAGATCAATCAGCCGATGGCGATTGTTGTAATAGGAGGATTGACTTCAAGTACATTCTTCACTTTATACATCATTCCAATTATTTATAGTCTGTTAGACAAAGAGACACGCAAACGAGCTAATGAAAAGACGTTTACACCCAACTAGATTGTGGTATACTATTTTCATAACAAAATAAGACCTTGACAGTTGTCAAAGGGGAGTAGCTTTAGGGAATTTCCCTATTTCATAGTCGTCATTACATGGCTTTGCCATCGGTTATGATTGGTAGACACAATCTACTTAGCAAGACCTTTGCCTTTTATTAGGCATAGGTCTTTTTTGTTTTCAAATTAGGTTTGAGGAGTGAAGAAATGGAAGCAATACTTTTAGAATACGGTTGGGTCCTTTTAGTCCTGATTGTATTAGAAGGTTTACTTGCAGCCGACAATGCCGTAGTAATGGCAGTAATGGTGAAGCATTTACCACGTGAACAACAGAAAAAGGCTTTATTCTATGGATTAATGGGAGCGTTTGTTTTCCGATTTGCAGCGTTGTTCTTGATTACATTTTTAGTGAACATTTGGCAAGTTCAAGCATTAGGAGCTGCCTATCTATTGTTTATCTCGGCCAAACATATATGGGATCAGAGAAAGCATAAGGGGGAAGAGCTTGCAGAAACACATTCCCCTGAGACAAAAGGTTCTGGTTTCTGGATGACAGTATTGAAAGTAGAACTGGCTGATATCGCTTTTGCTATCGACTCCATGCTGGCAGCTGTGGCAATCGCTGTAACGTTACCAGAAGTCGGAAATATTGAAATCGGAGGAATTAATGGTGGTCAGTTTGCTGTTATGTTCTTTGGTGGAGTTGTCGGTCTGATCATTATGCGATTTGCGGCGCACAAGTTTGTCCAACTTCTTGCAAAGTATCCAACTTTGGAAACAGCGGCATTCTTAATCGTTGGATGGGTAGGAGTCAAACTTCTTGTTCTGACGTTGTCTCACCCACAGATTCAAATTTTAGACGAGCATTTCCCACATTCAACAGAATGGAAACTGATTTTCTGGATTGTCTTATTAGTTATTGCTGTTGGTGGTTATTTACTTGGAGTCAAACGCAATCGTGAAATACCAGGTGAAAAAATGTAAAAAAAGATAGGAGAAATCCTATCTTTTTTTTATATAGTTTTCTATACTAAAGGGTATTACAAAGAAGGAGACATCATCTTATGAAGCAAGTTCCACTACCTTCTACTAAAAGTTTAACACCCGCTCAAATCATCGTTTCCTATTATTTTATAGCGATTGCCATTTCTGTAGCCCTTCTTTACTTGCCTGGGGTAACTGAAGCAGATGCAGAACTCAGCTTTATAGATACGGTATTTGTTGCTGTTAGTGCCGTCAGTGTCACCGGTCTTTCACCGGTTAATATTGCGGATACATTTACCGTTTTTGGGTACGCCATTATTATGATGATCCTTCAGCTCGGAGGGATTGGAATCATGTCAATCGGGACTTTTGTTTGGCTGATTGCCGGTAAAAAAATCGGTCTTCGAGAAAGACAATTGATCATGATTGACCACAACCAACCCACGCTTTCAGGTGTAGTAAAGTTGATTCGTGAAATTGTAAAAATCCTTTTACTTATACAATTAGTAGGTGCCATCATTCTCTCTCTTTATTTTATGCAATTTTTTGAGGACCCTAAATTCGCTATTTTAAATGGGATTTTCTCAACTATTTCAGCTACTACTAATGGTGGATTCGACATAAACGGAGACTCGCTCCTTTCATTCCGTGGTGATTATTTTGTGCAATCCGTCCATATGCTGCTTATTGTATTGGGAGCTATTGGATTCCCGGTGCTTATCGAAGTAAAAGAATTTTTATCAAATAAAGACAAGACGTTCCGATTTTCATTATTTACTAAAATAACTACAGTAACTTACGGAGCGTTACTAGTGATCGGAGCAATCGGGATTTATGTGCTAGAATATTTTAATACGTTTCGGTTCTTAAGTTGGCATGATGCTCTGTTCGGAGCCTTGTTCCATTCAGTATCCTCTCGTTCAGGGGGATTGACGACGATGAATATTGAACTTTTCGATCAAGGCACCAACTTTTTTATGTCTTTTTTGATGTTTATTGGTGCTTCACCTAGTTCAGTAGGTGGAGGGATTCGAACCACTACATTTGCGATTGCCCTACTATTTTTGATCAATTTCTCAAGAGGGAAGAATGAAATTCAAATATTTGGTAGGGAAATACATTTGATTGATGTATTCCGATCCTATGCAGTTATTTTACTGGCTGCACTAATTGTAATATTCTCTGCTATTCTGTTATCTGTCACGGATCCAACAATTCCTATTACAGCGCTAATTTTTGAAATTACTAGCGCGTTTGGAACTTGTGGAATGTCACTAGGTGTTACGGATGATCTCTCCAATATAGGGAAAGTGACTATCATGTTCTTGATGTTCATTGGACGTGTAGGACTCATTTCATTCCTGTTCACATTAGGTGGTAAATCTAACTCTACCAAATTCCATTATCCAAAAGAGCGCGTTATCATCGGCTAATAAAAAGAAGCATTTTCCTGTATTAGGAAAATGCTTCTTCTTTTGCTGTCTGAACTTTAAACCAGACATGGGGTGCATCAAAGAAATAAAGAATAGGTGTTAGGCCGTTTGAAGTGACAACTTCTGTTACAAAGGCTCGTTTGAATAACTCCCGCTCATAGATGGCCTGTTCAACAAGGTAAGGATAGTCTTCTCTAGCTGAGAGTACTTTATGGAGGATCGCGGAACGCTGCTCCGATTGAATGGCTTCTTCCCACCATACATGACGGGGAATGAATTTTTGATGAGCTAGATAATCAAGCTTCATTTCAGAGAGCACAGTAGGAGTCATCCGATCACTAGAAATTAGGAATGAGTGAAGACGTTTAAATAAGTCTTCAAACTGGTGACCTATCCGTGACCAATTATGATTCGCCCAATAATCTCCGAATTGTTGGAAGAAGTCAAACGGTGTGTCGAATACATGGGTAACTAAGTATTCGATTGTGCGCTGGAATTTTTGACTGTTCCAATACTTTTCTAAAATGTCTTCCACATTTTTAATTCGGATAATCTCACTGAATGAAAGAACAGAATTTCCAACAATCTCATAAGGAGCCTGATCAACGAATTGGTAGCCATATTTAGCTGCGTCAATTCGTAACCCTGTTCCACGTAACAGCTTTAAAAACCCAAGCTGTAATTCTTCAGGACGGAGAGCAAATACATCATTAAACGTCTGACGGAAGGATTGATAGTCCTCTTCAGGAAGGCCCGCAATCAAGTCGAGATGCTGATCGATTTTCCCACCATCGCGCACCATCGTGACAGTCCTTGTAAGCTTCTCAAAGTTTTGTCTTCTCTTCACGAGGTCGTTTGTATGATCGTTCGTAGATTGAACGCCAATCTCAAACCGAAATAATCCTTTAGGGGCATTGTCATTTAAATACTGAATCACTTCAGGTCTCATGATGTCAGCTGTAATCTCAAATTGGAATACCACACCTGGGCGATGCTCCGATATCAAGAATTCAAACATTTCCATCGCATAGCTGCGTGAAATATTAAAGGTACGATCTACAAATTTGATGACCTTAGCTCCATTATCCATAAGATAACGAATATCGTCTTTCACAGCTTCTCTTGCAAAATAGCGAACTCCTACTTCTATTGAAGATAAACAAAATTGACAAGAGAAGGGACAGCCTCGACTGGTCTCTACATAGGTGACTCTTTTTCCTAGAAATGAAATATCATCTGGATTTCTATAAGGAGAAGGAGAGTTTCGCAAATCTAATTTTGGGGGAAGCATCGTCATCTTATAGTTGCCATTTTCCATATAAGCAATTCCGGCTACATCAGATTTCTCTCGGAAACCGGATTGGAACTGTAAGAACTGCCGAAATGACTCTTCTCCTTCACCGATAATGATGTAATCTATCGACGAATGCGTTTTGAGCCAATAATCGGTATCGTAAGAAACTTCAGGCCCACCTAATACGATAATTGTTTCTGGAGAAATCGTCTTATACATTTCGACAACTTTTAAAGTTTCTTCGATATTCCAAATATAACAGCTAAATCCGAGAATCGCGGGGTTCGATTGATAGATTTCACTGACAATAGATAGTACGGGATCTTTGATTGTAAACTCTTTGATAGCGATATCGAATTCATCAGCACTATAAGCCTGAAGATGCCGAATGGCAAGGTTAGTATGGATGTATTTAGCGTTTAATGTTGTAAGTAAAGTTTTCATGCTATCTTCCTTTCATCTTTTCTATTTTAACAGTCCAAATGTGTCGACAATATAGGCTGAAAATCCTATGCACTTTAAAAGTGAAATAAGAAATAATCAGAATTAGTTGAAAACTTATGGGGGCGGAGACTCTTGATTGATTATTTAAAAGAAGAGTTATTTTCGATATAGTTACAGTTGTTCAACAGATAAACACTAACCAAACTTAGCTTTAGTCACCAGCCTTGAGAAGAATGTGTACCTACAAGTGACGATTGACTACATGAAAGATGAAGAAAAGTTTTTCGTACAGCTCGGGGATTGTACAGAGACAGTGTATATGCAAAAGCAACTAGCTCAAGCAGAATCGCTTACCTATTTAGGGGAATTGGCAGCAAGTATCGCCCATGAAATCCGTAATCCGATGACTTCTTTGAAGGGATTTACACAACTGATGCAAACAGAAGCATCTGAACGTGGGGGTAAATATCTGCAAGTGATTGAACAAGAAATGGATCGCCAAAGTTCATTTTCTTTATGTCGATTCGATTGTAATTAAACAAATTTTAATTAATTCAATTAAAAATGCAATCGAGGCCATGCAAGATGGAGGGACGATTCTCATTGTAGTTGATTCTCATGATGGGGAAATTGAAATCAGTATTCATGACGAAGGCACTGGACTCGATTTGAACCATTTAAATCGCTATTTTGAGGCATTTTATACTACTAAAGAATCAGGAACAGGACTCGGTTTAGCCCATGCCTCTCGTGTTATGGAGGATTTACGTGGAAGAATTGAAGTTGCTAATAACCTAGCAGGTGGAGCAAGGTTTTATTACTTTTTCACTACTGCCATCTATGTGTAATTTTGACACACTATATTTTTCCTACTATAATGTAGTCAGCGCAATGGAGATGGGTGGGACTGCAAATGGCAACCGAGCAAGAACGACTAGAGGCACTCAAATTATTTATTGTATTGTCTCGTTCTCATAAAGTACTACATGAATCAACAAATCAATTTTTTCAAGACCACGGACTCAATCCAACAGAATTTGCTGTATTGGAGCTTTTATATCATAAAGGAAGACAGGCCTTACAAAAGATTGGAAGCAAGATACTGCTAGCCAGTGGCTCAATAACTTATGTGGTAGATAAGTTGGAAAGACGCGGTTTTATCAATCGGATTGCAAGCGATGAAGATCGTCGGGTCACCTATGCAGAGATTACAGCTGAAGGAAAGGCTTTTATGGAAGAGCTATTTCCGAAACATGAACTTCAACTTGTAGAACTTATGAGTGTTTTAACTGAAGCGGAGAAGCAGACGTTAACGGAGCTCTTAAAAAAACTAGGGTTGTCTATTAAAAACTTATCTATATAAGAAAACAGGAACTGCTAGATGCAGTCCCTGTTTTTTTACTTCGTTTGCAGAGTAGAAAGCATTTGAATGAACTCACCAGTCTTCATTGCATCGGACACGTCATAAATCGTAGCACGCACATAGTGCAGTTCTGTCTCAAATACGTATCCGCTGACTTGGCCGCCTTCCACGTCCATTTCATAGCCAACAGGCATATCAACGATAGGTAACTTTGTTGGAGAAGAAATTTCCATGAGAGAGCCAGCACTATCAGAAGCTTGAATCGTCTGCTTTAACGTGTCAATAAGTTGTGTGCGATCTCCTTCTTCTTTTGAAATCGTTTCGATTCTCATGAAGGTTGCATCGTTCTCATTAAAATAGACCACATCCCGATTTGGTTCTTCTGCAGTCAACGAATACCCTTCGACTAGTTCTAATGAGAAAGGTTGATTGTCACTTTCTACCCGTTCACCAATAGGTTCAGCTGCTTCTGGTTCTTCAGCCGCTTCACCAGTATCTTCTCCAGTCTCTGTTTGTTCATCTGTGGTGTCTTCGCTCGCTTCTTGATCTCCTGCAACTTCTTCTGTTTCTTCTGGTGTTGCAGAGTCTGTCTCATCGGATGTACCACAAGCGGATAACAACAAAATAAGTGCAGTTGATGTGAATGCTACTTTCCAAATTTTCATAGTGACCACTCCTTTTGTTTAGTAGACGGTCCTGTACATTAAATGTTTCACTCAATTGGTAAAACTAAGAACAATAAAATCAGCGCAGTACTGTGTGTGACAATTAGGAGAGGCATGCTCTTCTTCCATTCGTATAAAAGACCCCATAATAAACCTGAAAAGAGGCCAGCTAACGCTCCATAAACAAATCCTCCAACAAGTAGAGATATGGAAAAGAGAACAGATGCAGCGAGCACTGCGTAAAATGTAGGAAGATACTTTTTGAAGTACTGTTGAACAAATCCTCTCCAAAAAAATTCTTCAGCAGGGGCGATGATAAAGAACAACAAAATAAAATGCCAAATGGTCGTAGGACCGAATGTTTCTAAAAATCGGTGGATCGGTGCAACGGAAAGAAATGGAATCACATCTATCAGCCAATAACTGGCTGCAAATAAAAAATACGTAAGTGTTCCGTATCCTACACCCAATAGTAAATATTCTAGAGTTTGGACTTCATCTTCTACTTTCGCATATAGTAAGGACACACCCATTAAAAAGAGAATGGTGAAGGAATAAAAGTACCAAAATGTGTCAGAATCTTGAAAGGTGAAAAAAAATAAAGCATAAGCTATAGCAAGAATAGTAGAAACCTTATAAAATTGTAGTGACTGCACTAACAATCTCCTTTCTGAAACTTAATAGAAAGAAAACCGCAAAACCAATGAAGGTCAAGCGGTTATTGTTCTTCAGAGCCATGGATGATTTTATAACGTTTGTGGTTGATCACTGTTTTTTCTTCCATTTCAAGCTCATCAAAGTTTTCCATGAACGTCAGATCAACAATGACAGAGTTCTCATTAACTTTTTCAACAATACCTTGTAGACCATCTTTGAATTCGATAATATTTCCAACTTCAGCAATTTTCAACTAGATTTCCCCCTTCTCTATATTCACAGTTTGCCTTAAACCGCAGACTTCGTAAAGGGAAAACTATAAAAATAAGACAAGAGGTATAGAATGGAACAATTTGAACAACTAAAATCAGGAGAATTGAAGGAATTGGTTTTGACGAAAGAACAATTTTTAGAAGCAAGAGAACAGCTCGTGAAACGAGCTGACTTTAAGCATTTTATTGGTAAGGCCCATCCAGGTGGAAAGGTCACGTATCGGTGGAGTGAAGATCCGAGAACATAATTGTATTTTTAGGTAATTCTAGTGTACACTGTTAAAAAGTGGATGGAGGTGCACAATGACAAATACATTGCTAAACCAATTAGAACAAGTAAGGCAAGATATGATTCAATGTGCATCTGAGAAAGGCCTGACCGATGAGTCAACCATTCGTCTGAGCGAAGAGTTGGATCAATTGATTAACCAATACTATAAAGAATTTAAAAAAAATAAATAAAAATAGGTTTAACTAGTAGACAGATTGGAAATACTAAGAAAGAACACAGCAACATTCTCATTTCCCCCTTTTTAAGAATCATTCAATTCGTTGAATGGTTCTCTTTTTTTTGCCATGATATACTGTATTTAGATTATCGAAGGAGATGACACGATGCATATTGGTTTCATTGGAACAGGTGTTATGGGACTTAGTATTTGTAAACATCTACAAGCCGCAGGTCACACACTACATATCTATACTCGCACAAAAGAAAAAGCAATGAGTCTTGTGGAAAGTGGAGCAACTTGGCACGCAACACCAGTAGAGGTGGCTAATCAATCTGAGGTTGTCTTTACTATGGTAGGCTATCCTCACGATGTAGAAGAAGTGTATTTGGGGAGTAATGGCCTTTTTGACACTCAAGGTGCGAAAACATTCGTCGATCTTACTACTTCGACTCCAGAGCTTGCTTCTCGTTTAGCAGAGGTCGGTCTTTCAAAAGGTTTGCGAGTAGTAGATGCCCCAGTATCTGGAGGCGATATTGGTGCACAACAAGGTGTTCTTTCCATTATGATTGGTGGAGATGAACGAACAGTTGCGGAGTTGCTACCTCTTTTCCACGTATTTGGGAAAAATATCGTTTATCAGGGGCCGGCAGGTGCTGGGCAGCACACGAAAATGTGTAACCAAATCGCTATTGCTTCGACAATGGTTGCTGTCTGCGAGGCTCTTACTTATGGAAAAAAAGCAGGACTGGATTTGAACAAAGTATTAGAGTCCATCACTCAAGGGGCGGCAGGTTCATGGTCATTAACGAATCTAGGTCCGAAGATGATAGATGGGGACTATGCTCCAGGATTTTATATCAAACATTTCGTCAAAGATATGGGAATTGCATTAAATGAAGCAGAGCGGATGTCTATTGAACTTCCAGGTCTTGCTCGTGCGAAAAAATTATATGATGAGCTTATTGAAGAAGGGTTCGAAGAGGAAGGTACTCAAGCTTTGATTCGTCATTACAAAAAACAGTGGTAAAAACCGGCATAAAGCCGGTTTTTCTTATTTATAGGGATTTTTTTGAGAGCGTCTGTACTCAGAAGGAGAAGGTGTGGAGGCGAGTGGTTTGTATTTCGAGATCGATTGTTTAGGACGTTCTATCGGTTTTTTTCGCTGTAAGAAATTTTCTAATTCTGTTTTGGCAGTTTGTAAACTCATTTTTGCTTGCGGATTCGCATAGGTGTAATCCAGTTTTCCAAGATGAGGGAGCGTTTTATCTTCAGGTGCAACAGGAAGATGAAACAAATATTCCCCAAATTCCACTAAGGTTGTAGAATGTTGTTTGCTTTGTTTCGGATTTTCCGAGAAGTGAAGGCCTTTTTTAGAGGCATACCCAAATCGGATAAGCTGATCAAGTGCTTCTCTCTTTAGCTCGTATAAGGGCTTCTTGTCAGAAGCTGTTTTCACATGCCGATTCACAGTGTAAAGGGCGGTGGCCAACTTTTGTTGTTGGTGCATTGTCAATTTCATAAATTCACCTCTCTTTGTAGTATACCAGAAACTACTAGTCAAGCAGCTTCTATTCCTGTACTATTATGAGTGAATATTCATTCAATTTGGAGGGGTTCAAATGGGGAAAACAGTCATCATTACAGGCGGGTCATCAGGAATGGGCAAGTACATGGCGAAAAAGTTTTTGCAAGACGGCGATCAAGTAGTGATCACGGGCCGAGATTTAGAGCGATTGCAATCGGTCAAAGACGAATTTAGTTCCATGGGTTCCATCGATATTTTTCAAATGGATGTCAGAGAGCCAGAACATGCGAAAGCAATGGTCGCTTTCACAGTTGAACGATTTGGCTCAGTTGATGTGCTAGTAAACAATGCGGCGGGCAACTTTTTAGTTGCTTCTGAGAAACTTAGCCCTAATGGTTGGAAAGCAGTGATTGATATTGTTTTAAATGGCTCATTCTATTGCTCTCATGCTGCGGGGAACTACTGGATTGAAAACAAAAAACAAGGTGCTATTTTAAACATGCTCGCGACTTATGCTTGGGGAGCTGGAGCGGGCGTGGTTCACTCAGCGGCAGCCAAAGCAGGGGTTATGTCACTAACGCGAACGCTGGCAGTAGAATGGGGATCCAAATATGGGATTCGTGTTAATGGGATAGCTCCTGGTCCTATTGAACGTACCGGTGGTGCTGATAAGCTATGGGAGTCGGAGCAAGCAGCTGAACGCACTCTGAAATCCGTCCCACTTGGCCGCTTAGGAAAACCAGAGGAAATCGCAGAGTTGGCTGCATTCATACTATCTGATAAAGCAGCCTATATGAATGGAGAAATCGTTACTTTAGATGGGGGTCAGTGGTTAAATAGTCACCCTTTCTGATGAATCTTTCGTATTCCAATTTTTTCTGTGCTATGATGGAAGAGCAGAAAAAAGGAGTAGATAGACATGCTTTCAGTAAGCTCAAGAGATTTTTTGAAGCTGCCGATCAAAGACTTCATTATACCCTCTGAAAAAGTAGCTCATGTTCAAATTGGTAATAATACAGAGCATGCACTTCTTGTTTTAACTAAGACAGGTTATTCATCAATACCTGTTCTTGATATGAAATTCCGTATGCATGGAATGGTTAGTGTACAACAAATTACTGATGAGATCTTAGGACTCGATCGTATAGAATATGAACGACTAGATTCCATCAAAGTGGATGATGTAATGACTCGAGATTTCGTTAAGATTCATGAGAATGATACATTCCAGCGAGCGTTAGACCTTCTCATCAATCATCCCTATATTTGTGTCGTAGATTACGATGACATGTTTTTGGGGATTCTTACAAGACGCGTAGTTATGAAACAACTGAAAAAACAATTATATTTATCTCTTGAATCATAAAAACCCTTGTGAAAAGGGTTTTTTTTCTAGAGGAGGAACGACATCATGTATTCGGATTATGAGATCATCTCCATCTTGTCAAAAGAACAAAATATGCGGAGAGCAGCAGAAAAGTTGTTTTTGACGCAGCCTGCGCTATCTCTACGTTTGCAAAATATTGAGAAGGACTGGGGAACACAACTGTTTATACGTTCCCAAAAAGGTCTGATGCCAACTCCATCAGGAGAAATTGTGATTGATTTTAGTGAAGAGGTGCTCTTGAAGCAAGAACAGGCACGAGAGAAAGTGCAGGTACTATCTTCAAAAGTACACGGGACTCTCAAAATTGCCTGCGCATCCATTGTAGGCCAAAATTGGCTGCCGACTGTATTGAAAAAATATGTCAGTCACTATCCGGAAGCCAAGATTTCTCTTCATACAGGCTGGAGTTCTGAAATCGTTCGTTCTTTGGTGGAAGGGGAGGCGCAGATTGGGATTGTGAGGGGACAGACCGAGTGGAAGGGAAAAAAAATCCACTTGTTCAAAGATACTCTGTATCTTGTTGATCAGGAAATGACGACTCTCGAGGATATTCAAAAGTCAAACAAACCATTTATTCAATTCAAAAGCGATTCGAGTTACTACCAAGAAATTCAACAGTGGTGGCAAAAGAATTTCTCCATGACACCGAAGCAGCAAATAGTAGTTGATCAGATTGAGACGTGTAAACAGATGGCATTGAATGGTCTTGGCTATGCAATTTTGCCATCCATTACATTATCGGACTATGATCATATCAATAAAATACCTCTCAATCACGAAGATCCGGCTTTTGAGTTGACACGAGATACATGGTTGATTGGTTATGATGCTGCATTTGAACTACCACAAGTTCAAAGTTTTGTAAAAATGGCTACAACAGAGACAGAGCAGGAACTCCGTTAAGGAGTACCCTGCTCTGTTTGCGTTTGTTGCAGATTGATTTGTTTTTTCTTCATCCAAGCATACGTTAAAAAGAAGGTACCTAACAATACTACAGACCCGACCGTGAAAGGAAGGTTGTAGTCCACATCAAATAGGAGACCAGCGAGAGCCGGACCAACCATGTTTCCTAAACTCATATAAGCATTGTTCATACCTGCTGCAAAGCCTTGTTCTGCACCTGCTAGCTTCGATACCACTGTATTTACTGCAGGACGAATCAAAGTGACAGCGATGGAGAACAGAGTCGCTACAAGTAAAATGGAAAAGAACTGATTGACAAATAACATTCCGAACAGCGTAATTGCAGCGAATGCTAAGCTGCTCAATATAATCGCCATTTCGCCAAACCGTTTGAACAGTTTTTCGATCAAAAACATTTGAATGACCACTCCAACAAAACCTCCAGCTGTCAACACGATGGCAATTTGTTCAGGAGTGAAATCAAACTTGTAGTTCATGTAGAGAGCGAAAGTGGCTTGGAAGTTAGCAATTCCGAAAGAGAAGACGAAGATGATAAGAAGCATCATAAAATAAGGTGTGTAAAACGATCTTTTCATCTGCTTTACAATGTTTTCTTTTGGTTTTGACGGTTCAGCTACTTCAGAGTTGCGTATGTCTGGTAAAACAAAGATGGAGAAGATCATTGCAGTGAGCGCTGTTGCCGCAGATACATAAAATGGGAAGTTCAGGCTGATAGCAGAGAATAGACCCCCGATTCCAGGACCGATCATGAAGCCGAGAGACATGGCAGCACCAATATATCCCATGCCTTTTCCACGTTCCTCGTAAGTAGTAATATCAGCTACGAATGCCATTGTCGGTGGAATTAAAAAAGCACCACCGATTCCACTGATGAAACGAGCAGCATAAAGCATCCATTCTTGCGTTGCTGTACCAAACCATAATTGAGAGAGACCGAATAACGCGAGACCTATGACAATCATTTTCTTTCGTCCGTATTTGTCTGATAAGTCTCCTGCGATTGGAGAAAAAACAAACTGGGCGAATGCAAAAGCTGCTATGATGAGCCCTAATGCTTGTCCTGCAGCTCCAAATGTCTCTAAGTATTTCGGCATGATTGGTACGATTAATCCAATTCCAGCCATGATAATGAACATGTTGAACATCAAAAGATAGATAACAAAAGGATTCTTTTTTTTCATAGGACTCCCGCTTTCTAGTAACTAGTGATGAAAAGAGTATAACATAGGTGATTTTAAATCAAAAATTTCGGAACTCAAAATAAAGACCCTCTTCACTTGGAAGAAGGTCTTTTAATTAATTTTGATTCATACTCATCTTAAATTCTAAAAATAACTCATTATACAGACCTAACTTTTCTGGTCCAAGGTTTTGATAGACTTCCAAACGCTCCCGCATCTCTTCAGTCGGATAGAAGCGCGTGTCGCCTGTAACTTCTGGATCCATTAGTTCAATAGCTGCTGAGTTTGGAGTAGAATACCCTACGTAATCCGCATTTTGAGCCGCCACTTCTGCATCTAGCATGAAATTGATGAATTTGTGAGCACCCTCCACATTTCCAGCTGTTTTCGGGATGATCATATTATCAAACCATAGATTTGATCCTTCTTCCGGAACACTATAGTCAATGTCTTCATTCACATACATAATATCTGCAGCTTGACCGGACCAGACAAGGGCAATAGCAGCTTCACCACGACGCATCGTCTCTACAATTTCATCTCCTATGATGGCTTTTACATTAGGGCCCATCTCTTTAAGGCGGTCCGTTGCTGCACGCAACTCAGTCTCATCCGTAGAGTTCAAAGAGTACCCCAGTGTATTTAAGCCCATTCCCATGACTTCACGGGCACCATCGACTAAAATGACTTCCTGTTTCAGCTCAGGTGACCAAAGGTCGTTCCAACTTTCAAAAGTTTGGCCATCTAACAACGTAGGATTGAAAGCAATACCAACTGTACCCCAAAAATAGGGGATCGAGTACTGATTTCCAGGGTCGAAAGGAAGGTCTAGGAAATAAGGATCTATATTTTGTAGGTTTGGCAATTTAGATTGATCGATTGGAATCAGCAACTCTTCTTCCTTCATCTTCTCAATCATATATTCTGAAGGCATAGCTACATCATAACGGGTTCCGCCTTGCTGAATTTTTGTAAGCATCGCTTCATTGGAATCAAATGTTTCATAAATGACGCGTATACCAGTTTCTTGTTCAAAACGATCAACTAGTTCTGGGTCGATATATTCCCCCCAGTTAAAGACTGTGATGGTATCTGAACTTGCACTAGAAGACGATTCGTTTAACTGAGTGTTGACATAAAACAAGATTGCAACGGCTACTAGTAACACAATAATAGTTTGTACTAACGATTTCATTATTTAGGCACCCCCGCTTGGAAAGGTGTTTTCGCGCGGTTGGCGACGAAGTAGTAACCCAACACTAAAATTAAAGTAACGATGAACAGCAAACCAGACAGCGCATTAATGGTAAGTGTAATACCTGCGCGTGCCATAGAATAAATCTCTACAGAAAGTGTGGCGAAGCCGTTTCCTGTCACGAAGAATGTTACAGCGAAGTCATCAAGTGAATAGGTCAAGGCAAGAAAGAAGCCAGCAAAGATACCAGGACGAATATAAGGCACAATAACGCGTGTGAACACATCTCGGCGACTCGCTCCAAGGTCTCTTGCTGCATCTACAAGAGTGGAACTCATTTCCTGTAACTTTGGCAAGACCATGATGACGACAATCGGGACACTGAATGCGATGTGAGAGATTAATACAGAGGCAAATCCTAGTTTGACTCCAATCATAGTGAACAAGATAAGGAAGGAAGCCCCAATAATAACATCTGGACTGACAATCAAGACGTTATTCAAGGACAACAACGATTGGCGCAAGCGTTTGTTGGTAATATAGACAATACCAACTGCACCGAGAACTCCTATTGCCGTAGAAATCAAAGCAGAAAGTAATGCTACGATAATAGTATTCACAACGATACTCAATAAACGAGTATCTTCAAAAACAGCTGCATAATGTTCCCAAGTAAAGCCTTCAAAATTTGACATGTTTCCAGCACTGTTGAAAGAGTAGAAAATCAAATAGAAGATAGGTGCATATAGAATGATAAATACTAGAGCTAAGTAAAGTTTTGCTAATTTACTAGTAGTTCCCACGTTGGTTTCCTCCTTTCTCCCGGTCGCCAGTAAGAATCATAATGATGACCATGAAGACAATCAGGAAGACAGCAATCGTTGACCCCATTCCCCAGTTCTGCGTAACAAGGAATTGTTGCTCAATAGCTGTACCGAGTGTGATGACTTTGTTTCCAGCAATTAAGCGCGTAATCATAAAGAGGGATAGGGCAGGAATAAATGTTGCTTGGATTCCAGCTTTTACGCCCCCAACTGTAAGCGGCCAAATGACTTTTCGGAATGTGACCCACTGACTGGCACCTAAATCGTTAGATGCGTCTACAAGCCCTGGATTTAATTTATCAAGAGCATTAAAGATGGGTAAGATCATAAATGGAATAAAAATATACACCGATACGAAAATAAAGCTGAAATCAGTATATAAAATTTGTTGGCGTTCAAGACCTAAGAACGTCAACACGTTGTTGATAGATCCGTTCATACCAAAGATCCCTATGAAGGCATATGTCTTCAAAAGCAGGTTGATCCATGAAGGAATGATGATTAATAAAAGCCATAGCTGCTTCTGTTTCGTTTTAGTGATCCAATAAGCAGTCGGATACGCAATTAAAAGTGTAAACACTGTAATTAAAAAGGCATACCAAAAGGAACTGAGCGTTAGAGACAAATAAGTTCCCGAAAAGAAATTCTGGTAATTCGCGAGAGTGAAGTTCCCTTGGATATCAAAAAAGGAATAGTAGCCGACCAGCGCAATTGGTGCCACGACGAACAATACCATCCATAGATAATAAGGGACCATCAAAAATGTACGAGATTTAGTTTCCATTGGCAGGTACCTCATACGATTCCAGTCGACGATCAAAATCCTCTTCTGATTCATTCAATCGCATGATGTGGATAGCTTCAGGGTCAAAATCAAGTCCAATTGTAGATCCAACCTCTGCCTTACGAGTCGAGTGAACAAGCCATTCGTTCCCGTCTTCATCGTAAGTGGACAGCTCATAATGAACACCGCGGAACAATTGTGTATCAACACGGACATTCATTTTGCCTTGATTTACTGCTTTGATTTCTAAATCTTCAGGGCGAATCACGACATCGACTTTTTCTCCAGGAGTAAGCCCTTTATCGACACACTCAAATTCTTTCGAACCGATCTGTACTCGATAGTCTGCAATCATAATGCCTTCGACGATATTAGATTCTCCAATAAAGTCTGCAACAAAACGATTGATAGGCTCGTCATAAATATCAAGAGGTGTACCACTTTGTACAATCTGACCATGATTCATAACAAAAATCTCATCTGACATGGCAAGTGCTTCTTCTTGATCGTGTGTTACAAAGATAAATGTCTTCCCGAGACGTTGCTGCAACTCACGCAACTCGTATTGCATTTCTGTACGCAACTTTAAATCAAGAGCCGATAGAGGCTCGTCTAGTAAAATGATTTCAGGATCATTCACGATTGCACGAGCAATGGCGACGCGCTGACGTTGCCCACCAGACATCTCACTGATTTCTCGTTTTTCGTACCCATCCAAGTTAACGAAGCGAAGAGCTTCTTTCACTTTGGCATCAATTTCTTTCGATTTCATTTTTTTGATTCTAAGACCAAATGCAATGTTCTCATAGACATTTAAATGAGGAAATAACGCATAATCTTGAAACACTGTATTTACTTGACGATTGTTAGCTGGTACATTGTTGATGACTTTTCCGTTCAAATGGATAGTTCCTTCTGTAGGTTGGATAAATCCAGCAATCAAACGAAGAATCGTTGTTTTTCCACAGCCCGAAGGCCCTAATAAAGTATAAAATTTACCCCGTTCTAATTCAAAATTGATTGTATGTAAAACAGGTTCATTCGTTCCGTAAGATTTGCTGACATTTTCGAAACGAATTATGGGTTCATTCGACACGGCTCTACCTCCAAATTGACAAAGATTAGTGTTTATTTTATCATAGATTTCTTTCGATATCGAAAGTATTTTGATGTAAACTAAATAATGTAGACGGAACATGGAAGCAGGGGATGGGCATGAAAAAAGAATTCGTAGTAATTGGACTAGGTCGTTTTGGTGGTAGTATCGTAAAAGAGCTTATTGAACAAGGCGTGGATGTCATGGCAATTGATATTGAAAGCGAGCGTGTTGATGAATTTGCGCCGATTGCCACGCAGGCTGTCGTCGCAGATACAACAGATGAAGCTGTATTAAAATCGTTAGGGATTCGGAATTTTGAACATGTGATTGTAGCGATTGGGGACAACATTCAATCAAGTATTTTGACGACGCTTATGTTAAAGGAGCTAGGAGTAAAGAAAATTACTGTAAAAGCGCAAAATGATTATCATGAGAAAGTGCTGCTGAAGATCGGTGCTGATCAAGTCGTTCACCCAGAGCGCGATATGGGAATTCGTATTGCAAATAATATTTTATCGAATAATGTTCTTGATTACTTGGAACTTTCTGATGAACACTCTATCATGGAGTTGATTGTGAATTCGAAGCTTGCTGGGAACTCAATTATTGATTTAGATATTCGTGCGAAATATGGAATCAATATTGTAGCAATCAAGAGAGGCTCTAACATTATTGTTTCTCCACAGGCTGACGAAAAGCTTCAAATGAATGACATCATGATCATTATTGGGGCAGATGTGGATATCAATCGTTTCGAAAAGAAAGTCTTTAACTAAAAAAAGCTCATCCAAAAAATTGGATGAGCTTTTTATTATACTTCCATTATTACCGGTAAGATCATTGGTTTGCGTTTCGTTTTGTCGTATAGATGCGGTCCTAAAACATTGATGATTTCAGACTTTAAATCGTCCCAGCCTTCAGGGTTTTCTTTAGAAAGACTTTTTACGTGACGATTCAGCATTTGTTGCGCTTCATTAATCATCATTCCTGATTCACGCATGTAAACGAATCCACGAGAAATCAGGTCGGGACCTGACAATACGCGTTTCTTTTTCATATCTACAGTCATCACAACAATAACTAGCCCTTCTTCTGAAAGGACGCGGCGGTCGCGTAACACGATATTTCCGATGTCACCGATTCCACTACCATCAATGTAAACATCGCTAGCAGGGACACGTCCCGCAACCGAAGCTTCATCAGCAGTTAGAGCTAAGACGTCACCATTTTCCATGATAAATGTGTTTTCTTCAGGAATATCACAATCAATGGCTAACTCACTGTGAAGTTTTAACATACGGTATTCACCGTGAATTGGCATAAAGAACTTAGGTTTCATTAAACGAAGCATTAGCTTCTGTTCTTCTTGAGATCCGTGACCTGACGTGTGAATGTTGTTCAAAGAACCATGAATAACTTCTGCGCCTGCACGGTACAACAAGTTAATAGTACGATTGACACTTCCGCGATTCCCAGGGATTGGGGATGACGAGAAGATAACGGTATCTCCAGGTTGAATTTGGATCTGACGGTGTGTCCCGTTCGCAATTCGAGAAAGGGCCGCCATTGGTTCCCCTTGAGAACCTGTACACAAGATAAGAACTTCATTAGCCGGCAAACGATTTAAAGTGTTCGTGTCCACAAACGTCTCTTTTGGAGCAGTAATATAACCAAGCTCACGGCCAATAGTAATGGCATTGTCCATACTGCGGCCAAAGACAGCGATTTTACGGCCATAGCGTACTGCGGCATCTGTTACTTGCTGCAGACGGTGGATATTGGATGCAAATGTAGCAAAAATGATTCGCGTATCCACTTTTCGGAAGATACTATCCATACTTTCGCCGACTTTGCGCTCAGACATTGTGAAGTTTGGAACTTCAGCATTTGTTGAATCTGAAAGCAGACATAGAACGCCTTCTTTTCCGATTTCAGCCATCTTTGTAAGGTTTGCCGGTTCACCAACAGGTGTAAAATCGAATTTAAAGTCACCTGTATGCACGATGTTTCCAGATGGAGTTTTGACCACAAGTCCATAAGCGTCTGGAATACTGTGTGTCGTCAAGTAGAAAGAAACAGAGGTTTTTCTAAACTTGATCACATCATCTTCAGAAATCTCGGTCATCTTCGTTTGGCGAAGGAGCCCGTGTTCTTCAAGTTTGTTACGCAATAAACCCAAAGCTAACTTTCCACCGTAAACCGGCATGTTTACTTGTTTCAATAAGTAAGGAATTCCACCGATATGGTCTTCGTGACCATGTGTGATGAACAGTCCTTTAATTTTGTCTTGGTTCCGTACTAGGTACGTGTAATCCGGAATGACGTAGTCAATTCCTAATAAGTCGTCTTCAGGGAACTTAATCCCTGCATCAATTACGATGATTTCATCTTGAAACTGTACTGCATATGTGTTTTTACCGATTTCACCTAGTCCGCCTAGTGCGAAAACAGCAGTCTGATCATTTTTAACGAATTTCATAAGGGTTATTGTTCAACCTTGTAGTCTTCACTAGCTTGTTCATACGCCAAATGGGTACCTTCAAGCAGTTGGACAAACTCAATCATGATCGCACGATCTTTTAATTTGGCACGAACTTCACGTTCAGATTCAGCTTCAACGTAAAGGCTTTTTGTGTTTTCGCGGACAGGGACTTGTGTTGCATTTTCTTGATAAAATACTTTGTAAATCATTTTCTCTTCTCCTCTTTCACGTTCAGATTCATTCAATTCTCTTTATCTTAGCATGTGCACCTTTGAAAATAAAGAAAACCCCTCTAAAAAAATATAGAGGGGGAAAGATTAAGCGACTGTTTTTTTACCTAGGATTTCGCCGAGACGTTTGAGCATTTTTCTTCGTAAACGTTTCAACATGATACTCACTCCTTACGAATAAGTATAAACGAAAAATCCATAATAGTAAAGTATTTATTCTGAAAAGTCAATCAATTAATCTTCAGAAACAGTAACTCTTTCATAAGGTGTGGCGTTTTCGATTTGAGCAAAAGGATTTGACTTATTGATATGATCATAAAACATAATGCCATTTAAATGATCTAACTCATGCTGGAATGCAATTGCTTTTAAGCCTTTTAACCGTTTGGTGAAAGTCTCCCCAGAAGCGTTTTTTGCTTCTATTGTAATTCGTGCATATCGTGGCACATAGCCTTCGATTTCTTCATCGACGGATAGACACCCTTCCCCAGAAGTAATGAATGTCTTTTCTATAGAATGGCTCTTAATTTTAGGATTGATAAACACTTCACTTAACAGCTCATCATTTTCTGTGATGTGAAGTGCAAACATCCGGACACTTTGATTGACCTGGGGAGCTGCGATCCCTATACCGGGACGTAACCCAAACTCTTCAGATTTTTCCGGGTCTTGACTGAACTTCACGTAATTAAGGAGGTCATCTGCTAGTTGCGTGTGTTCTTGGTTTAGAGGAAACGTGACCTCTTGTGCCTTTTTTCTTAATGTAGGATGACCATCTCGTATAATATCTTTCATTAAAATCATCGTTCTCATTCCTTTCTTACTTGAAAGTATACCAAATTCTAAGACGATATTCTTATTGAAAAGGATTGTTTTAATAGGTATAGTGGGGGAGAGTATGGGAGGTCGTATTATGAAGAAATGGGTTGGAATGGTTTCACTAAGTGCTTTGTTACTCGGTGGGTGTACATTTGGAGATTCTGCTGAACAACAAATAGCGGAAGTGCTGCAACAGATGCATACTGCGGAAGAAGGGTATCGTTCTGTGCAGTCGGACATGACGAGCGCAGAGCAAGAGGAATACAAATTGTTTGAAGAAATCTTGGGGCTGGATCAAGAGCAGACAGATGAATTGACAGCTAAAGTGGAAGAACTCCAGGCTTTAGTTAGCAAACGTAAAGAATTGCTTGCTACAGAAAGGGCTTCTATGGAAGAAGCACTAGCAGCTAGTGATTTTACAGCGCTTGATATTGAAGAAACTGAAATGGAACTTGCAAGCGAAATAGACACGGCTTACGAAGAACGATTCTCTACATATGATGAAGTATATGCAAACTATGAAAAACTAATAGAACTTCAGGAAAATCTCTACGCTGAAATGGTGACGGAAGATGTTTCAATTGAAACGATTCGAGAGCTGATTCAACAAGTGAATGCACAGAATGAAGTGGTTCAACAAACAGTAGAGTCGATGAACGCTAAAACAGAAGAATTTAATGCAACTACGGATCGCGTGTTTGAAACATTGAAACAAGAGGAATAGTGAATATAGTATGGCCATAGCAGCTCTTTAGGGAGCTGCTTTTGTGTTATATAAATAGAGTTTTAAACAGAAACTGATATAATACAGATGGAATTACTGACTAATACAGAAGTGAATTCTTTGATTATTAGAAACTCTTCGAACCGTGTTCAAACGATTGACCATCCTATTTTCGTCGGATATACTTATGAGTGATACGTATGTGTATTACTCGAACTACAATAAATTTTAATACAGAACAAAAGGAGAGTTGTTTTATGGCGGAAAGTAAAGACAATCGATTCGATCCTGTGAATGTACTTCATGAAATCGAAGAGAAATTTGAAATGGTGCAAGTTTTAGATGAAGAAGGCAATGTGGTGAACGAAGATTTAATGCCTGATCTTTCAGATGAACAGCTAGTGGAATTAATGTCTCGCATGGTTTACACGCGTATTCTGGATCAGCGCTCGATTTCCTTGAACCGACAAGGTCGTTTAGGTTTCTATGCTCCTACAGCTGGTCAAGAAGCATCCCAACTAGCTTCTCAGTTCGCACTAGAAAAAGAAGACTTTATTTTACCTGGATACCGTGATGTACCTCAAATCGTGTGGCACGGCCTGCCACTCTATCAAGCATTCTTATTCAGCCGTGGTCATTTCATGGGGAACCAAATCCCTGAAGGTGTCAATGTATTCCCTCCACAAATTATCATTGGGGCACAATACATCCAAGCTGCAGGTGTCGCAATGGGCTTCCAGAAAAAAGGCCAAAAAGCGGTTGCTGTGACATACACAGGTGACGGTGGATCTTCTCAAGGAGATTTCTATGAAGGGTTGAACTTTGCAGGTGCTTACAAAGTTCCGGCAATCTTCTTTGTACAAAACAACCAATTTGCAATCTCAACGCCACGTTCTTTGCAAACTGCAGCTAAAACTATCGCTCAAAAAGGAATTGCAGCAGGTCTTCCTTCTATTCTAGTAGATGGAATGGATGCACTTGCAGTTTATGCAGTCACTAAAGAAGCTCGTGAACGTGCAGTGGCGGGAGAAGGCCCAACATTCATCGAAGCTCTTTGTTACCGGTACGGTCCACACACAATGGCTGGTGATGACCCAACTCGTTACCGTACTTCTGAAACAGATTCTGAGTGGGAGAAACGCGATCCGTTAATTCGCTTCCGTAACTTCTTGACAAACAAAGGTCTATGGACAGAAGAAAAAGAGAATGAAGTAATTGAACGTGCGAAAGAAGAAATCAAAGAAGCAGTTAAGAAAGCAGATGCTGCTCCTAAACAAAAAGTTACAGACTTGATCAACATTATGTATGAAGAAAACCCATACAACCTTGATGAGCAAAAAGCGTATTACACAGAAAAGGAGTCGAACTAAACAATGGCACAAATGACCATGATTCAAGCAATCACAGACGCATTACGCTGTGAATTAAAAGATGACGAAAACGTTCTTGTATTTGGAGAAGACGTTGGCGTAAATGGTGGGGTGTTCCGTGCAACTGAAGGACTCCAAAAAGAATTCGGTGTAGACCGTGTATTCGATACGCCACTTGCAGAATCCGGTATCGGTGGACTTGCAGTAGGTCTAGCTATGACAGGTTTCCGTCCCGTGCCTGAGATTCAATTCTTCGGATTTGTATTTGAAGTAATGGATTCGATCAGTGGACAACTTGCGCGTATGCGTTTCCGTACTGGTGGAAGCTTCAATGCACCAGTGACGATCCGTTCACCTTTCGGTGGTGGCGTTCACACTCCAGAGATGCATGCAGACAGCTTAGAGCTTCTCATGACATCTACTCCTGGTGTAAAAGTAGTTATCCCGTCAACCCCATATGACGCGAAAGGATTGTTAATCTCATCTATTCGTGATAACGACCCTGTCGTTTTCTTAGAGCACATGAAACTTTACCGCTCTTTCCGTGGAGAAGTTCCTGAAGAATCGTACACAATTCCACTTGGTAAAGCGGATGTGAAACGTGAAGGTACTGACATTTCAATCATCGCATATGGTGCTATGGTACACGAAGCGCTTAAAGCGGCAGAAGAGCTTGAAAAAGAAGGCAAGTCTGCTGAAGTCATCGATCTGCGTACGGTACAACCACTAGATATCGAAACACTCATTGCTTCTGTTGAAAAAACAGGTCGTGCAATGGTCGTTCAAGAAGCTCAAAAGCAAGCAGGTATCGCAGCGAATGTAGTTGCAGAAATTACAGAGCGGGCTATCCTAAGCCTAGATGCTCCAGTGTTACGTGTAACAGCGCCTGATACAGTGTACCCATTCTCTCAAGCTGAGACAGTTTGGTTACCTAACTATAAAGACGTACTTGCAACGGCTAAAAAAGTACTAGAATTTTAATTAAGAAAGGATGACGCGTAGTGGCATTTGAATTCCGATTACCAGATATTGGAGAAGGTATCCACGAGGGTGAAATCGTCAAGTGGTTCGTCAAAGCAGGAGACGAGATCAACGAAGATGACATCCTATGTGAAGTACAAAATGACAAGGCTGTAGTTGAAATTCCATCCCCAGTGAAAGGGAAAGTGGAAGAAGTTCTAGTCGAAGAAGGAACCGTAGCGGTTGTTGGTGACGTTTTAGTACGAATCGATGCACCTGGCTATGAGGACTTAAAGTTTAAAGGTGACGACAAAGACGACGCACCTGCGAAAAAAGAAGCTTCTGAAACGGAAGAACAAGTTCAAGCGACTGCTGAAGCAGGACAAGATGTAGACAAGAAAGAAGCAGCACCTTCTAAAACAGAAGCGCCCGCTGCTAAAGAGCAGCCAGAACCTGCTGAACAAAAAGAAAAGCCAAAAGGTTCTGAGCGCATCATTGCAATGCCATCTGTTCGCAAGTTTGCTCGTGACAACGGCGTGGAAATTGCTGAAGTTACAGGAAGCGGGAAAAACGGTCGTATCATGAAAGAAGATATTGAAAGCTTCATGAATGGAGATCAAATGAAAGCTTCGGAGGCACCGCAAGAAACTGCGGAAGTGAAAGAAACGGCTTCAGAAGAGCCAGCTAAAAAAGCAGCTCCTCAAGTGTCTGAAGGAGAATTCCCTGAAACGCGTGAGAAAATTTCTGGAATCCGTAAAGCGATTGCAAAAGCAATGGTTCATTCCAAACACACGGCTCCACACGTAACGCTTATGGACGAAGTGGATGTGACAGAACTAGTGGCACACCGTAAAAAGTTCAAAGAGATTGCTGCAGAAAAAGAAATCAAGTTGACGTATCTTCCATACGTAGTAAAAGCTCTAGTGAGCACGCTTCGTGAATTCCCAGCACTTAACGTTTCTTATGACGACGACGCTCAGGAAATTGTTCACAAGCATTACTACAATATCGGAATTGCTGCAGATACAGAAAAAGGACTTTTAGTTCCTGTTATCAAAAACGCTGACCGCAAGTCGATGTTCGCGATCTCAGACGAGATCAACACGCTTGCTACAAAAGCACGTGATGGCAAATTGAGCCCTCAAGAAATGAAAGGTGCATCATGCTCTATCACGAATATCGGTTCAGCCGGAGGCCAATGGTTTACTCCAGTTATTAACCATCCAGAGGTTGCTATTTTAGGAATTGGTCGCATTTCTGAGAAGCCTGTCATTAAAAATGGTGAAATTGTAGCTGCACCTGTGTTAGCATTATCATTGAGCTTTGATCACCGTATGGTGGATGGTGCAACTGCCCAACATGCGCTGAATCACATCAAACGATTACTGGGTAACCCAGAACATCTATTAATGGAGGCGTAAAAACTATGGTAGTAGGAGATTTCCCAATCGAAGTAGATACACTGGTCGTCGGATCAGGCCCTGGTGGATATGTTGCAGCAATTCGTGCAGCACAAACAGGACAAAAGGTAACAGTTGTAGAGAAAGAACATATCGGTGGCGTTTGTCTAAACGTTGGATGTATCCCTTCTAAAGCGTTGATTTCAGTAGGTCACCGTTTTGAGCAAGCGAAACACTCAGACAACATGGGAATTACAGCTTCTGATGTGAAAATTGACTTTGCTAAAGCGCAAGAGTTCAAAAATAGTGTCGTGAAAAAATTAACAGGCGGTGTTTCGGGTCTGTTAAAAGGAAACGGCGTAGACGTAGTAGAAGGCGAAGCTTACTTCGTTGATGCAAACACAGTTCGTATCATGAAAGAAGATAGCGCTCAAACTTACAAATTTAAAAACGCAATTATCGCTACAGGATCACGTCCAGTAGAGATTCCAACTTTCAAATATTCAAAACGTGTAATCAACTCTACAGGTGCTCTTGCACTTGAAGAAATCCCAGCAAAATTAGTAGTTATCGGTGGCGGATACATCGGAACTGAATTAGGAACTGCTTACGCAAACCTAGGTTCTGAAGTAACAATCATTGAAGGCGGAAACGATATCTTAGCTGGATTTGAAAAACAAATGACACAAATCGTGAAAAAAGCTCTTAAGAAAAAAGGAGTCGAAGTAGCGGTTAAAGCATCTGCCAAAGGTGTTGAAGAAACAGATACTGGCGTAAAAGTTACGTATGAAGTGGGCGGAGAAGAGAAAACAATCGAAGCTGACTACGCACTAGTAACTGTAGGCCGTCGTCCGAACACGGATGAAATCGGTCTTGAAGAAGTCGGTATCAAATTCGGTGAACGCGGATTAATCGAAGTAGATGAGCAGTGCCGTACAAGCGTTGAAAACATCTATGCTATCGGTGATATCGTTGCAGGACCACAACTTGCTCACAAAGCTTCTTACGAAGGTAAAGTGGCTGCAGAAGCAATTGCAGGAGAAAAATCAGTAGTAGACTACTTGGCTATTCCTGCTGTATGCTTCACGGATCCTGAACTTGCAACTGTTGGTCTATCTGAAGAGCAAGCAAAAGCAGAAGGCTACGAAGTACAAGCTGGGAAATTCCCATTTGGTGCTAACGGTCGTGCTCTTGCACTTGATGCTACAGACGGTTTCGTGAAACTCGTTTCACGTAAAGAAGATGGCCTATTATTAGGTGCTCAAATCGTAGGTCAAGGTGCTTCAGACATGATCGCTGAACTTGGTTTAGCAATCGAAGCTGGTATGACGGTTGAAGATATCGCAATGACAATCCATGCGCACCCAACTTTAGGTGAAATCGCAATGGAAGCAGCAGAAGTGGTTATGGGTCACCCAATCCACATCTTAAGCAAATAATGATACAGCCCTACCTTCCCAGGTAGGGCTTTTTGTATGTGAAATTCTGGATATGACATGCTATACTTGCTCGAGTAGAGGGGGAAATCAACTATGAACAAACAACTAATTGCCGCAGGTGCGCTTAGTCTTTTATTAGCAGCTTGTGGAGAGGAAGAAGCGGCTCCGGAACAACAGCCAGTAGAAGAGGTAGAACCGGTAGAACAGCCAGAAGAAAGGGAAACAGAGGAACCTGTTGAAGAAGTAGTGGAGGAAGAAGTAGACGTGACTCCTGCTTATGCACTCAACGAAGCGAATTGGACACTCACTCCGACAGAAGATGCAAAAGAAAAAGTAGTGTTAGTCACAATTGATGATGCACCGGATACATACAGCCTCGAAATGGCTGAGACTTTAAAAGCTCTTGAAGTACCTGCAATTTTCTTCGTGAACGGTCACTTTATCGATAGCGAGGAAGAAAAAGAGAAATTGAAGGCAATTCATGAGATGGGGTTTGCTATCGGCAACCATACGCAGACACATGCGAACTTAAGCGATATTTCAGAAGAGCAACAGAAAGAAGAAATCCTGCAAGTGAGTACGACTATTGAACAAGTTATTGGTGAAAAACCTATCTTTTTCCGTGCTCCTTTTGGAGTGAATACGGATTTCAGCAGGCAGTTAGTAGCCGACGAAGGGATGCTTCTTATGAACTGGACGTATGGGTACGACTGGGAAAAGCAATATCAAGATGCGGGTGCCTTAGCGGACATCATGGTGAACACACCCTATCTAACTGAAGGCGCCAATTTGCTGATGCATGACCGAGAATGGACGGCATCGGCTCTTGAAGACATTGTTCTAGGGCTTCAGGAAAAAGGGTACGGATTTGTAGATCCTAGCGAAATTCAAGGTGTAGAATAAACAAAACCAGCATTTCTCGATAAGCGAGAGATGCTGGTTTTTTGTGGCCCTTCCTCTGTGATCATGACTCTTGTAGAATAAAATCTCATTTCGGTAGAATAAAATGTGTTTTATGTAGAATAAATCTTCATTTTGGTAGAAGAAATCACGCTTAATGCAGAAGAACGAACGCTCAACCGCCCCAAATCCACCCTCTCGCCCCAAGATTACTCATCCAACCCACGAAAACATACAAAAAAAGAGAACCACAAAGGGTTCTCTTTTCTAATAAATCGCTTTTGTCTCTTTAATTACATGAATGGTCTCAAGAGTATCATCTTCAGGACCTTGTACAGGCAATCCTGCTTCAATATTCATCGCAATATAGTCGATGTTGTCCTGTGCGATGATCTCACCCGGAATGAAAATCGGGATCCCTGGTGGGTAGACCATGACAAATTCTGCAGAAATGCGGCCAGCCGCTTCAGCAAGCTTCACGGTTTCAGTCTCAGCGTAGAACGCATCGCGTGGAGACATCGCAAGACCTGGAATTTCGGGTAATGTCACTTCGGTCTCTTTGACTGCAGCTTCGGATTCGAACGCTGCTGACATGCGAGTCAAAGCATTGATCAACAAGTTGACTTCTTTGCGTGAGTCTCCTAAAGTGATCAGACACAGGATGTTGTATAAATCAGAAAGCTCGACTTCAATATTCGCTTTTTCGCGAAGCCATTTCTCAGCTTCATAGCCCGTAATTCCAAGATCTTTCACGCTGATCAAGATTTTGGTTGGGTCCATGTCGTACGTAGCTGATGTCCGTAATTTTTCAACACCTGCACAGTAAAGATGTGGAATCGAGTTGATGCGCTTTCTTGCATCTTTTGAGATTTTAATTGCTTGATCGATCAAGTCATATCCATGGATTGCAAGCTGGCGTCTGGCAGTGTCTAGTGATGCGAGCAATGGATACGACGTTGATGTCGTTGTCAACATCGACAAAATCGATTGAACACGTTTTGAAGACACAAGTCCTTCGCGCACATTTAAAACGGATGTCTGTGTCATCGAGCCGCCAAGTTTGTGGACGGATGTCGCGGCCATATCTGCGCCTGCTGCCATTGCTGAAATCGGTAATTTATCATGGAAGTGAATGTGAACGCCGTGTGCTTCATCAACAACAACTGGGATATTACGACTATGAGCCAAGTCCACAATACGCTTTAAATCGGCTGCGAAGCCAAAATAAGTCGGGTTGATGACAAGAAGACCACTCGCATCTGGGTGGGCGTCTAAAGCGCGTTCTACGGATTCTGCGGAGATGCCGTGAGAGATTCCGAGTTCCGTATCCACTTCGGGGTGAATAAATACAGGAATGGCACCTGCAAAGACGATTGCTGACATGATGGATTTATGAACGTTCCTTGGAACAAGAAGTTTGTCTCCAGGTCCACAAATCGTCAAGATCATCGTCATGATTGCGCCGCTTGTCCCCTGAACTGAAAAAAATGTAGCATCTGCACCAAAGGCTTCTGCTGCTAAATGTTGTGCTTGTTTAATAGCTCCTTTAGGAGAATGTAAGTCATCCAATGGAGCAATATTGATTAAATCGATCGACAATACATTATCGCCAACGAACTCTCGAAAAGCCGGGTCAATTCCTTGTCCTTTTTTATGGCCAGGAATGTGGAACTGAATCGGATGCCTGTTGCGATGTTTGAGAAGAGCATCGAACAAGGGAGTTTCTAATTGTGACAACGTGCTAACCACCTTTATTGTTGAAATAGAAAACAAGTGAAGTATAGCATTTCCGGGCTACTATTGAAAGAGAAATATTGATAGACTGAGAGGGGAGGGATGGACATGAAAACACGTTTAACTGAATTGCTACAAATTGAAAAACCGATTATTCAAGGCGGTCTCGCCTATCTTGCGTATTCCGATTTGTGTGCGGCTGTCTCGAGTGCGGGAGGCTTAGGTCAGATTACTGCGATGAGTTTGCCGGGACCTGATGAACTTCGAGAGGAAATTCGTAAGGTTCGAGAGATGACAAGCCGTCCATTTGGAGTCAACTTTGCAATAGGACAACACGGACGCCCATTCGAGCATATGATACAAGTGGCAATTGATGAAAAAGTTCCAGTCATCACGATGACAGGGGGAAATCCTGCTCCTATCTTTGAGATGCTGGAAGATGTTCCGTGTAAAAAACTCGTTCTAGTTGCCGCTGTTCGACAAGCCGTCAAAGCGCAGGAGCTTGGAGCAGATGCTGTGATGGTTGTAGGTCAAGAAGGTGGGGGACACCTAGGTCGAGATGATGTCTCTACTCAAATTTTGATTCGCAAAGTCGCTCAAGCTGTCACGATTCCCATTGTGGCATCGGGCGGTATTGCGGACGGTTACGGAATCATGTCGGCACTTGCTCTTGGAGCAGATGGGGTCGAGATGGGGACTCGCTTCGTTGCAACGAAGGAATGTGTGCATGCGTCTGAAGCCTACAAGCAGGCGATCCTTAATGCGACAGAACAAGACACAGTCGTAATCAAACGATCGATAGGTGCACCAGCACGTGCATTAAAATCATCGTGGACCGAGCAGATTTTAGGGATTGAACAAACAACGCCTACATATGAAGCTTTAAAAGACTTCATTAGCGGGGAAGCAAATAAAAAGTTTATTTATGACGGGGAACACGAGCGCGGGTTTGGATGGGCTGGTCAAGCTGTCGGATTGATCGATGATGTGCCGACAGTTGCCGAATTGTTCACTCGTTTTGATCAACAAATGAAACAAGTACAAGAAAGATGGTGTTAAGATGTCGAATGAATATAGTTATCCGTTGAACATTGATTGGACGACGGAAGAGATGGTTGCCGTAGTGAAGTTTTTCGAAGTCGTCGAGCTCGCCTATGAAAAAGGTGTCTCCTCACAACAAGTAATGGAGCGCTACAAAACTTTTAAAGAAGTCGTGCGGTCTATAGCAGAAGAAAAGACATCGTTCCGTGAATTTGCGGAAGTCAGCGGCTATGATGCGTACCCTGTTGTGAAAGCTGCAAAAGCAGGGGAACCTCGAATTAAACTGGCAACAAAAAACTAGACAGCGAAAGCTGTCTAGCGAAGTTCCGTCATTTTTCTATAAAGAGGAAGTAGCGCATCAAATGTTTCCTCTACAAATTGATAAAATTGTGCCTTAGAGAGCTTGGTGGCGTCATCTGCTGACAGATGGCGTCCAATCACTAGCTCTCCTTTTTTAATGGTGCCCAATCGCTGCACATAATGTGCGGTTGTCAATTTTGAGATAGGTTCCGCATCTGGCTTCATATGGTCGCCGGAAATCACAAAGTCCTTTGGTAACGAGGTCACTAGAGACGTTTTTTTCGACAGTCTGTCTGCAATGGCTGTTTTAGTTGGCGCTTCATAAATCACAGCGAGTATTACAAAGACATGGCTTTCCCATAAACCGATCTGAAAATGGGGAAGTGCTTTGTAGCCTCGTTTATAGGGAGCGAACGCTACCCAGCTGTCTTTAGGTGGGTTCACCGTTCGTCTTGCGTGTTTCGCTACGTGCGGAAACATCTCATGTCCAAGCTTTGCTGCTAACTCCTCAGAGAAGTGCGCACCTAGTTCATGAAATTTTGGCCGAATGGTAGCATCGAGGCCTTCCATCCGTGCTTCTAATCCTTCTTTTTTAAATACATCAAAATCTTTTTTCTTCCAATACTTCATGAATAAATTCTCCTTTCCTGTATGTTTAGTTTAAATGACATCGGGGTAAAAATCTTGTAACAAGTATTTCAAGATAGAGAGGGGGAATTCCAATGCGCCAAGTCATTCACATTGTTCGTAAGGACGAGATGGACAAAGAGAGAAAACACTTATTGGAACTTGAACTGGATTACTTCTTAGCAACTCTGTATGATGCGATGGAGCGACAAGATGAGAAAGAGATGGAAGGCGTGAAGCATCGACTTCTCGATATCACAAATGAGCTGAAGGAGTTATCAATTTAAATGACTAGATTAAATAGGTGAAGCACCCACTGCACGTTAGATGCCAGAGGGTGCTTTTTTTGATACACTGAAATGACAGGAAGGTGGAGGCGCATGAATCATCAGTCACTAGATCAAGCGGCACAAAAGCTCATCAGACAAGCAGGAGAGCGCATTAAAGAATCTTTACATAAACAGATGACCATAACGGAAAAGACTTCTTCTTCCGATTTGGTCACGAATATAGATATTGAGACAGAACAATTTTTTGTTGATCACGTGAGTAGCCAATTTCCGGAGCACCGTCTTTTGGGAGAAGAAGGCAATGGAGACGTCATCACTTCATTTGATGGATATGTTTGGATTGTAGACCCTATAGATGGAACGACCAATTTTATCAATCAGCAGCGAAACTTTTGCATAACAGTTGGAATATACAAAGATGGGGTTGGTGAACTCGGATACATCTATCAAGTGATGACCGGGGAGATGATCTCTGCAATCAGAGGGCAAGGCGCTTACCAAAACGGAGTCAAACTCCAACCACTAGAACCAGTTGCATTTGAAGATAGTCTTATTGGGGTCAATGCATCGTGGGTAGCACCCAACCGCCATATTGACCATGAAAAAGTAGCCAAGTTAATCAAACGTGTTCGTGGGACTCGGTCTTACGGTTCGGCAGCACTTGAAATTAGTTATGTGGTCACAGGCCGCCTTGATGCCTACTTCTCTATGCGACTGTCTGCTTGGGATGTCGCAGGGGGAATGGTGATTGCAAACGAGGTTGGAGCCCTGTCTGGAACTTTGGGAGGACAGCCATTCGATTTGCTGAAGAAACAACCGTTTGTCATTGCGAATCCCGCTCTTTTTGAAGAGCTTATCAATGACTACTTGATCAAATAAAAAAGCTGCCAGTTGGCAGCTTTTTCTAGTCTAGTAATCCTTTTTCTCGGTATTCTTTTTTCTTTTTAAATCCAAGTCCCATGACAACAATTAGCGCTAGAATGGCTAACAAAATGAACGGAACACTGCGGAATGACACGGCAATTCCTATGGAAGCCATGGCAAAAATCGCGAGAAAGGAATACAGCACAAAAATCCATTTTACATTTTTCAAGATGTTTTCCTCCTTAACGGAAAAAACTCAGAGATGTTTTTCTATCCTATCTGTGCTATAATATCACAGTTATGGACTCGAAAAAAGAATATGGAGTGGAAAAATGACTAATACTCGTCAAGATTTACGTAATATCGCTATTATTGCTCACGTTGACCATGGAAAAACAACGTTAGTAGACCAATTGTTAAAACAATCCGGCACGTTCCGTTCAAATGAACATGTTGAAGAACGCGCAATGGATTCCAATGATATTGAAAGAGAACGTGGAATCACGATCCTTGCTAAGAACACAGCGATTCAATATAAAGATACAAAAATCAACATCTTAGATACACCTGGTCACGCCGATTTCGGTGGTGAAGTAGAGCGTATCATGAAAATGGTAGACGGTGTTCTTTTGATTGTCGATGCTTACGAAGGCTGTATGCCACAAACGCGTTTCGTTTTGAAAAAAGCGCTTGAGCAAAACCTACAACCAATCGTTATAGTAAACAAAATTGACCGTGACTTCGCTCGTCCAGAAGAAGTAGTGGATGAAGTTCTTGAGTTGTTCATCGAGCTTGATGCCAACGATGAGCAATTAGAGTTTCCGGTAATTTATGCATCGGGTATCAACGGAACAGCTAGTTTGTCTTCAGATCCAGCTGATCAAGAAGAAAACATGCAAGTCATCTACGATGCAATCGTAGAAAAAATTCCTGCACCAGTGGATAACAGCGACGAAGGACTTCAGTTCCAAGTAGCTCTTCTTGACTACAATGACTATGTTGGGCGTATTGGTATCGGACGTGTGTTCCGCGGAACGATGAACGTTGGTCAACAAGTTTCTCTAATGAAGCTTGATGGCACAGTGAAAAACTTCCGTGTCACAAAAATGTTCGGTTTCATGGGCTTAAAGCGTATTGAAATTCAAGAAGCTAAAGCTGGAGACTTGATTGCCGTATCGGGAATGGAAGATATCAACGTTGGGGAGACAGTTTGTCCGATTGAACAACCGGAAGCTCTTCCAATCCTTCGTATCGATGAGCCTACTCTTCAAATGACGTTCCTAGTGAACAACAGTCCATTCGCAGGTCGCGAAGGGAAATGGGTTACAGCTCGTAAAATCGAAGAGCGTTTACTTGCACAACTTGAAACAGATGTTTCACTACGTGTAGAAGAAACAGATTCTCCTGATGCTTGGATCGTTTCAGGTCGTGGTGAGCTTCACTTGTCGATCCTAATCGAGAACATGCGTCGTGAAGGTTTTGAGCTCCAAGTGTCAAAACCAGAAGTTATCGTTCGCGTGATCGATGGCGTACGTATGGAGCCAGTAGAACGCGTTCAAATCGATATTCCTGAAGAGCACGTAGGTTCTATTATCGAATCTATGGGTGAACGTAAAGGTGAAATGCTTGACATGATCAACAATGGATCAGGTCAAGTTCGTTTGATCTTCATGGTACCTGCTCGTGGTTTGATCGGATATACAACTGATTTCTTGACGCTTACACGCGGATACGGAATCATCAACCACACATTCGATAGCTACCAGCCAATGGCGCAAGGCCGCGTTGGTGGACGCTCTAAAGGTGTTCTTGTTTCTATGGAGACAGGTAAAGCATCTGAGTACGGTATTCTTGGTGTTGAAGACCGTGGAACGATCTTCGTTGAGCCAGGTACAGATATTTATGAAGGGATGATTGTAGGAGAGCATACTCGTGACAACGACTTAACAGTCAACATCACAAAAGTGAAAGCTGCTAACAACATTCGTTCTGCCAATAAAGAAGCAACAACGACTCGCAAAAAGCCACGTATCATGACTCTTGAAGAAGCTTTAGAATACTTGAACGATGACGAGTACTGTGAAATCACACCTCAGTCTATCCGTTTACGTAAAAAACTTCTTGATAAGAACGAACGTGAGCGCATCGCGAAGAAACAAAAGTACGCTGAGCAATCCTAGGAAGGGGAGACTCTAAGTGGAAGAGCAAGAATTTGTCTTTGGACGGATGTCCGCGCTATCTCGATTTATCTACGAACAGATGCCCAACTATGATGTAGCAGGCTATGTGTTATTTGCCATCATTTTTGCGCTATCCGTACTCGTTTATAAGCTGGGGTTTGCGAAACGTCTGCGCCTAGGTCAAAACATTGTGATCTATCTATTCCTATTTATCGGGTGTCTCGTTTTGACGTTCTTGGCATTCTTCTTACCGATTGTCGAAGGGCTGATTGTAGCTGCCTTGATTCTTATCATCTATAAAATCCGGATGCGCCTTGAAAAACGAGGCTCAGCCGCATAGTAAAAACCTCGGCGCCAAATTGGTTCCGAGGTTTTTGTATGAAATGAGTTCGGTCGAAAATAACTGAGAATTTGTCTAAAGCGAATTGTAATTTGCGTTTAAGAATTTCAATTCTGTCTAAAGAAAATTCAAATTTGTTGAAGAACGCCCGCTCAACCAATAAGAGTCTGGGACAGAATTAGAATGTGTCGCCACAAATAGGAGCGATTTATACTATCAGAAGAGTGCAGGGTTGACTCCAGCGGGATTAAAGCGGGAGCTGAGACCTTGGCTCAGCCCGCGGAACGCTTCCCCTGCACGCGATATAAAATGACAAAGGCAGTTTCTCAATGAGAAACTGCCTTTGTCTAAAATTCTTGTTCTGCAGGATGAGAGCTCCGGAAGAACCGAAAATTGCCCGTCGCAATCCGTTTTTCAGTATTGTCTTTAATACGTTCCGAACAATCTGGACACATATAAGTCGTGATAGGTCGGTTGCGCAATTTCTTTGCAAGAGGTAGGTCGTCCTCTAAACGGTCGATTCGGTCACAAATAACGCATTTTACACGCATATTATTCTACCCGAAACGCACTAACGTGTTTAAGTGGCGAATTTAAGTTGCTACCGTCCTTAAACAAGATGTAGACTGGCCCATCGTCTCGTAGTGGTTTCCCTTCTTGACTGAACTGAACTAAGAGGTTCGGAAGTTCAGACAATGAAAAACGCTCCTCTTGACCGTTCGTTTCAACCACGAGTTCTTTAGCTTCTGCTGTTGGTTCTGAATTTAAAATAAACGTTTCTAAAGGCATGGCATAGGAGTTCGTTAAAAGCTTTGTGCGCTCATATTTTTTTTCGGATTTTAGCGTCGGTGGGAAGACCGCGCCTTCTGTGATTTCACGAGACCATTGTTTCGATGTGACGTCTGTATAAGTATCGTCTGCATCCACTTCTTCGTAGTGGCCTCCGAAAAATTCTTCGATATCTACTTTACGATCATCAAAAATCCACACGGTGGGATCAATGGTAATCGGAAACTTTACGGCACCTTTTACCGGAATAATCATATCCATTTATGCGTTCCCTCCATCTCTAATCTGATGTAAGTATACCTTGAAAAAACATGGAAACAAAGTATTTTTCCTTAGAGGTGTACGGTCTCTACTTGCAATTTTACTAGCAGAAAGATACACTTTAATAAGGTAAACTAGAAATTTTAGATGGGGGCGTCCTCATATGGATCTACAGATGGAGCAGTCGTATCGAGACAAAGCGCTATCTCTACTTAAGACAGATGCAGATAAGATTGCACAATTGATTAAGGTACAGCTAGATAACTTGACGATGCCACAATGTCCTCTTTACGAAGAGGTGTTAGATACACAGATGTTTGGTCTATCTCGAGAAATCGATTTTGCGGTAAAGCTTGGATTAATTCAACGCGAAGAAGGAAAAGAAATTCTCGCGTCTCTTGAAAAAGAGATGTCCTTACTTCACGAAACGTATACAGATCGTAAATGAACTCAAACAATTCGTGTTTGAGTTTTTTTACTATATGAAAGTGTGCATCATGAAAAATTCTTACAACAACAAGGTGTGTTATCCATGAAAACTTATTTAAAACGGTATTTGCATCACGCAGACTTTTCAATCGCATTTGTTTATTTAGTACTTGTCGTCTTCGGACTGGTCATGATTTACAGTTCCTCGTTTTACTGGGCTGTGGAACGGTATGATTGGGCTCCTGATCACTTTTTCCAGCAACAAAAAACAAACCTTTTCTTAGCGATTCCTGTCTTTTTCATCATGTCTTTATTTCCTTATAAACACTTCAAAAACAAGTTCGTTATGATCTCGATGGTCAGTGTGATGTTCTTGCTACTGATTCTGGTGCATTTTATTGGGAGTGGTGGAGCGGCAGGATCTCAAAGCTGGTTATACATTGGCCCCCTCAATTTACAGCCTTCAGAAGTAGCTAAAATAGTGCTTGTTTTGTATTTTTCTAGTTTGTTTGCCAAAAAGATTCAAAAAGGAACACTGAATGATTTAACTAACTCTATTTATCCACCAATTATCATTATGGCTGCTGCCGTCGGTTCGATCATGCTCGAAACGGATGTAGGGAACTCAATGATCATTACATTTGTTTGTATTACAGTTATTGTCGCTAGTGGAGTTCAGTTCCGAGTGTTCTCAAAACTCCTTGGACTAATTATTAGCGCTTTTCTGATAATTGGTATTTTGCTATACTTTTTTAGGGACACTATTATTACACCGAGACGATTGGGGCGCCTAGAGGCTTTCTTTAATCCGTTTGCGTATGAAGAATCCTTTGGATACCAAATCGTCAATGGCTATTTGGCTATTGGTTCAGGTGGCTTAACTGGACTAGGACTCGGGAATTCAAATCAGAAATACGGGTATCTACCAGAGCCACATACAGACTTTATCATGGCAGTGATTGCGGAAGAATTAGGAATTATCGGAGTCGTCATTATACTAGCCGGAATTTTCTTCTTGGTTTTTAAAGGCCTCTCGATTGCTTTGACAGGGCGCGACCCACATGGCCGGATGATTGCTGCCGGGATCGCATCAATTTTTGGCTTCCAAACGTTTGTAAACCTCGGTGGGATGTTAGGAATAATTCCACTTACAGGTGTACCTCTTCCGTTTATTTCATACGGAGGAACAGCTCTTATTTTATTTTCAGCAGCACTTGGAATTTTAATGAACGTCTCGATGTTCGCACGTTACGAGAAATCAAAAAAATAAACAAAGGGTGGCGATGAAAAGTGAACAAGATTAACAAGATTTTAGTGGCAAACCGAGGGGAAATCGCAATTCGAGTATTCCGTGCATGTACGGAACTAGGAATTCGGACGGTAGCCATTTATTCACGAGAAGATAGTGGATCTTTTCATCGTTTTAAATCAGATGAATCTTATCTGGTGGGGGATGGCAAAAAGCCAATTGATGCGTATTTAGATATTGAAAACATTATTGAAATTGCCAAGGATGCTGGTGTTGACGCGATTCACCCAGGGTACGGGTTCTTATCCGAGAATCTTGAGTTTGCTAAACGCTGTGAAGAAGAAGGGATCATCTTCATTGGGCCTACGTCTAAGCATTTGGATATGTTCGGTGACAAAGTGAAAGCACGTGAACAAGCAATTGCAGCAGGTATTCCTGTCATTCCTGGAAGTGATGGACCAATAAAGTCGATGGAAGAGCTCGAGGCATTTGGTGATACATACGGTTATCCACTTATGATTAAAGCAGCTCTTGGAGGCGGTGGCCGAGGCATGCGCGTTGTGCCAACCAAGGAAGATTTACAAGAAGCATATGATCGTGCAAAATCAGAAGCCAAAGCGGCTTTTGGCTCTGACGAAGTGTATGTAGAGAAATTTGTAGACAAACCAAAGCATATTGAAGTTCAAATTTTAGGGGACCGCCACGGGAACCTGATTCATTTATATGAACGCGATTGTTCCATTCAGCGTCGTCACCAGAAAGTCGTCGAGATTGCACCATCTAACGCGCTAAGCAAAGAGCTGCGACAAGAAATTTGTGATGCGGCTGTGAAATTAATGAACAATGTTGGCTATATCAATGCAGGAACAGTGGAATTCTTAGTAACAGAAGACGATTTTTATTTCATCGAAGTCAATCCACGTATCCAAGTGGAGCACACGATTACTGAAATGATTACAGGGATCGATATTGTGCATTCACAAATCAAGATTGCTCAAGGGATGAGCCTGACAATCGAAGAAATGGGAATTCCAGCACAAGATGAGATACCGTTGTTTGGTTTTGCCATTCAATCTCGCGTTACAACAGAAGATCCTTTGAATCAATTCATGCCAGACACAGGGAAATTGATGGTATACCGTTCAGGTGGAGGATTCGGTGTCCGATTAGATGCGGGGAACGGCTTCCAAGGAGCAGTCATCACTCCTTATTACGATTCCTTATTAGTCAAAGTCTCGACATGGGGCATGACATTTAAAGAAGCGGCTGCCAAGATGGACCGTAACTTACAGGAATTCCGTATTCGCGGAATCAAAACAAATATTCCATTCTTAGAGAACGTGGTGAAACACCCTAACTTTATCGAAGGGAAGTTCAATACAAGCTTTATCGATACAACGCCAGAATTGTTCTTATTCCCGTCTCGACAAGACAGGGGGACAAAATTACTTAGTTATATCGGGAACATCAGTGTCAATGGCTTCCCAGGTATTGAGCGAAAGCCAAAGCCAGTGTTCCACTTACCACCTAAAGCGGATCAGAAATTTGATGTGAAGTCGTTAAGTGGTACCAAACAATTGCTGGATGCCGAAGGTCCTGAAGGCGTCATCAAGTGGATCAAGGCACAAGACGATGTATTACTAACGGATACAACGTTCCGTGATGCGCACCAGTCCTTACTTGCCACTCGCGTCCGTTCTTACGACATGTTCCAGATAGCCAATCAAACGGCGCATGGCATGCAAGATGCTTTCTCTCTTGAGATGTGGGGCGGAGCGACATTTGACGTTGCTTACCGATTCTTGAAAGAAGATCCGTGGGACCGCCTCTTGACATTGCGAGAAAAAATTCCAAACGTCATGTTTCAGATGCTCCTGCGCGGTGCGAATGCAGTTGGCTACAAGAACTATCCGGATAACGTCATCCGCGAATTTGTTCAAAAGTCTGCAGATGCGGGAATCGATGTATTCCGAATCTTTGACAGTTTGAACTGGATCAAAGGAATGGAAGTGGCTATTGATGCAACTCGCCAAGCAGGGAAGTTAGCAGAAGCGGCGATTTGTTACACTGGAGATATTTTGGATGACAGCCGTCAAAAATACACGGTGCAATACTACAAAGACATGGCGAAAGAACTTGAAGCAGCTGGTGCTCATATTTTAGCTATAAAGGATATGGCAGGACTGCTAAAGCCGGAAGCTGCTTATCGATTGATCAGTGAATTAAAAGACACAACAACTCTGCCGATTCACTTGCATACACACGATACAAGCGGAAATGGTGTGTTCTTGTACGCTCGTGCTATCGACGCTGGCGTAGACATCGTCGATACGGCACTAGGTTCGATGAGTGGATTGACTTCACAACCTTCAGCTAGTTCACTTGCTTATGCTCTTAAAGGAACCGGCCGAGATGTGCGTGCCAATGTAAAAGAGCTAGAAGCATTGTCACAGTACTGGGAAGAGGTTCGTAAATACTACAGTGACTTTGAGAGTGGTATGAAGAGCCCTCATTCTGAAATCTACGTGCATGAGATGCCTGGTGGTCAGTACTCGAATCTTCAACAGCAAGCCAAGGCGGTTGGTCTAGGCGAGCGCTGGGAAGAAGTCAAAGACATGTATTCATCAGTGAACCTATTGTTTGGAGACGTCGTAAAAGTAACGCCTTCTTCAAAGGTAGTAGGGGATATGGCGTTGTTCATGGTGCAAAATGATTTAGATGAATATACCGTACTGACAAAAGGAAAATCACTCGACTTCCCAGACTCTGTAATTGAGTTCTTTGAAGGGTATATCGGACAACCGTACGGAGGATTCCCAGAAGAATTGCAGCAAGTCATTCTGAAAGATCGCAAACCAATCACAGTGCGACCAGGTGAACTTTTAGAACCGGCTAATTTTGAACAGGTTCGTGAAGAGTTATTCAAGAAGATTGGACGTCCTGTCAGCAGCCATGAAGTGTTAGCATACTTACTCTATCCAAAAGTATTCGATGAGTACCGTACAACGGTCGATCAATTTGGTAACGTCTCTGTGCTTGATACACCGACTTTCTTGTACGGAATGAAACTTGGTGAAGAAATCGAAGTGGAGATTGAAAAAGGGAAGACGTTGATGATCAAGCTTGTATCTATTAGTGATGCAAACCTAGAAGGGCAACGGACTATTTACTTTGAGCTGAACGGTCAGCCACGTGAAATCTATATTCAAGATATGAATGTAGAAGTGAGCCATGTAGCACGTCGCAAAATCGAGCCAGGAAACGACTCGCATATCGGTGCTACGATGCCAGGTACTGTATTGAAAGTTGCAGTAGCTAAAGGAAGCAAAGTGAAGCGTGGGGAACACTTACTCATTACAGAGGCGATGAAGATGGAGACGACGGTGCAAGCACCATTTAACGGAACCATTCAAGAGATTCATGTAGTCGCAGGAGAAGCCATTTCTCCGGGAGATCTGTTGATTGAAATCGAAAAAGGATAACAAAAGCCTGTCAGCGGATTTAGCTGACAGGCTTTTTTCTTACTCACGATGGTAGTTTGCACGACTTCTGGAAACAAGAAGAATCATGTAACAAAGCAATCCAAACAATAGCGTGATGAATAATGAGTGGAACAAAGCAACAAACAAGTTCAAACGAGTGAGTACCGATAGCATTCCAGTAGTTGCTTGAAGAGCTACAAGAGTAAATGCAATGATCCATCCGTAGTAAATGACTTTTTGTGACTTGTAGTTTTTAATGACATAAATCATGATGTACAGCAACCAAATAAAGATGGCTGCAGCTGCAACACGGTGGCCCATTTGAACCCATTCATACATATTCGTTGGAAGTCCAAATTCATCATTGCGACAAAGTGGCCAGTCACGACAAACCAGACTAGAATCCGTGTGTCGTACGAGAGCCCCGGTATAAATAACAACATACGAATAAAGTGTCACACCAATCGTATGTAAGCGAAGTTTTCGGTCAATAGAAATCTTATTTGTTTCAAATTTCTTATCTACTTCAAAAACAAGAAGTGTTAGTAAGAAAACTGCTGCAAATGAGATCAAGGAGATTCCAAAGTGTAAAGCTAATATAAAGTCACCTTGTCCCCATAGAACTTGTGCAGCTCCGATAAGAGCTTGTAACACTAAGAAGAACACGGAGATAAATGCTAAAAATTTTGTTTCGCGCACATGACCGATCTTTCTCCAAGACCAGATAGCAAGAGCCAAAATGAGGACGCTGACACCAAGTGTAACGGCTCTATGGGAAAACTCAATCAGAACTTCTGCTGTAATTTCTTTAGGAATAAGGTTCCCATTACAGTCAGGCCAGTTACGACCGCATCCAAGTCCACTTTCAGTTTTAGTAACTAGAGCACCGCCTAATAGAATTAGCAGCATCCCTAAAGTGGAAAGAACAGCAAGTACTTTTAATAATGGATGTATTTTCACTACTTCACCTTCATTTCTCTACCATATCTGCTCTTTGATAATAGCGAACCTACGGCTAAAAAACAACGTCAACACCCCGTCTCTCTAAAGATGCCTTTGTTATTTCACAGTTTGTTCATAAATTCGTACCTTCCTCTTCACAACTCCTAGAAGGAAATCCATTACTATTAAGTTGTTACGACAAAATGATGGTGTGGGCCATAAATTGTGAAATTCTCGGAACTAGCTAGAAATCTATGTGGATTTTAGTTATAGTTAAGAGTAGCAGATTATGCTTACATTGATGAAAGGAGGCGCAACATGTCGAACAGTACGACAATTGCTGCTACTTCAGAGCCGACTGTTGAATCGACTACGTGGATGCAAGATTTCCTAGCGCTAATTAAAATTGGAATCGTCAATTCCAACTTGATTACGGTATTCACAGGGATGTGGTTGGCATTTCAACTGACAGGACGCAGCTTTATACAGGAATTTGATCTAGGACTGCTGACAATTGGGGGTTCGGCATTCATCATAGCGGGCTCTGCAGCTATGAACAACTGGATTGACCAAGATATCGATCCAATCATGAAACGAACACGTAAACGTCCCACAGTAACAGGTCGTTTTTCTAGTTCAATGGTTCTGACTATTGCTCTAACTTTACTCGTTGTAGGCGAATTATTGTTATTTATGGCATCTACATCTGCTGGTGTTTGGGGACTTGCCGGCATCATTAGTTATGTCGTGCTCTACTCTATGTGGTCGAAGCGGAAATATGTGAGCAATACGGTAGTAGGAAGTATTTCAGGAGCTATCCCACCAATCATTGGTTGGGCAGCGATTGAACCGGTCATCGGCTGGGAAGCTTGGGCATTATTTTTAATTATGTTTATTTGGCAACCACCGCATTTCTATGCACTAGCGATGAAGCGTACTGAAGAGTACCGTGCAGCAAACATTCCGATGCTACCTGTAATTAAAGGCTTCAAACGAACAAAATTGTCGATGTTGCTATGGGTTATTGCACTGCTCCCAGTGCCGTTCTTATTAAGTTCATTAGGAACAGGGTTTTTGATCTTAGCGACTGCTTTAAATCTAGGGTGGCTGTGGCTTGCAATTGCAGGTTATAAAGCACAAGATGACTTAAAGTGGGCAACCAAAATGTTTGTTTACTCTCTTAATTACATGACAATCTTATTTGTGTCGATTGTTATCTTTGCAATCTTCATATAACTAATTGGGTTGTTAGAGCAAGCACACCGAAATTGAAAACATTACAACTATGAAAGTGGGGTTTGATTTAGCGATGATGAAAGGGCTAAAAAAATGGCGACTCTTTTCAATGCTAGCAGCGCTTGTATTTTTCTTAGCTGCTTGTGGCCAAGAGCAAATTTCAACTTTGACTCCACGAGGTCCAGTTGCATCTGAACAATTTGATTTGTTGATTCTCTCAACAGCAATCATGACCTTTGTAATTATTGTCGTTGTTGTTATCTATGTATTGGCACTCATGAAGTTCCGACGTTCAAAAGTTGGGGAAAATACAATTCCTGAACAAGTGGAAGGAAACACGAAACTTGAAATCGTTTGGACAATCGTTCCAATCATCTTGCTTTTGATCCTTGCAGTACCTACAGTTTGGTTGACATACAAACAAGCTGAAGTTAGTGGCATGGAGCAAGTAGATGAAGAAGGAAATAAAACAGCGTTGACAGTAAATGTAACTGCGAAACTTTACTGGTGGGAATTCGAGTATCCGGATCTTGGCATCGTAACAGCTCAAGAATTGGTTGTTCCTACTGGAGAGAAAGTGTACTTTAACTTAAAAGCAGCAGACGTGAAACATTCATTCTGGATTCCATCTATCGGTGGTAAATTAGATACGAATGTTGAAAACGTAAACAAATTCTACCTTGAGTTTGATAAAGAATCAGAAGGCCTAAAAGACGGTGTGTTCTATGGTAAATGTGCTGAGCTTTGTGGACCATCACACGCATTGATGGACTTCAAAGTAAAAACATTAAGCCCTGAAGACTTCGATGAGTGGGTAGCAGTTGCTCAAGAAGAGGTTCCTGCTCCATCTGAAGAGTCGGAAGATCTAGGAGAACAATTATTTGTATCTAACAGCTGTATTGGTTGTCACGCAACTTCTGGTGTTGCAGCAGCAAATCAACGAGGACCAAGTTTAGCTACTTTTGGCGACCGTAACCGTATTGCTGGCTTCTTAGAGCACAACGAAGAAAACCTTAAAGGTTGGATCAAAAACTCTCAAGAGTACAAAGAGGGCAATTTAATGCCTGTTTATCCAGACCTAACGGATGAAGAGTTAAACGCTTTAGCGGCGTATTTAATGGGCTTATCTGTAGAAAATAGAGAATAGTCGAAGGAGGTAGAAACTGTGAGCGCAATCGCACAGAAAAAAGGCTTTGGCTCTGCTTTATGGGACTGGTTAACTACCGTAGACCATAAAAAGATTGCCATCCTTTATTTAGCATCTGGTGGGTTCTTCTTCGTTGTCGGTGGTATCGAGGCAATGTTGATCCGTATCCAGTTAGCTGTTCCGGACAACAGCTTCTTAAGTGCCGGACTTTATAATGAAATTCTTACCATGCATGGTACGACAATGATTTTCCTTGCAGCCATGCCGATATTATTTGGATATATGAACGCCGTTGTTCCTTTGCAAATTGGAGCGCGTGACGTAGCATTCCCATTCCTAAACTCACTTGGTTTCTGGTTGTTCTTCTTCGGTGGAATCTTCCTAAACTTATCTTGGTTCATGGGTGGGGCACCTGATGCAGGGTGGACATCTTATGCATCTCTATCCTTGTATTCTCCAGGTCATGGTATTGACTTCTATGCGCTTGGACTTCAGATTTCCGGGGCAGGTACATATATCGCCGGGATCAACTTCCTAGTAACAATCATTAACATGCGTGCACCTGGTATGACATATATGCGTATGCCACTATTTACATGGACTACGTTTGTCGCATCTGCACTAATTCTTTTCGCTTTCCCTCCATTAACAATCGGTCTATTCTTCTTGATCTTTGACCGCATGTTTGGAGCCAACTTCTTTGATCACACTATGGGTGGAAACACAATTATCTGGGAGCACTTATTCTGGATCTTTGGTCACCCGGAAGTATACATCTTGATTTTACCGGCTTTCGGTATTTTCTCTGAAATCTTTGCCATCTTTTCACGTAAGCGTCTATTCGGTTACTCAGCGATGGTATTCGCAACTGTTCTTATCGGTTTCTTAGGATTCATGGTATGGGCTCACCACATGTTCACAGTAGGTCTTGGGCCAACAGCAAACGCAATCTTCGCTGTAGCAACAATGGCTATTGCTGTTCCAACTGGTGTTAAAATCTTTAACTGGCTACTTACTATCTGGGGCGGTAGCATTAAAGTGACTACACCAATGCTATACGCGCTTGGATTCATTCCATCGTTCGTAGCAGGTGGGGTAACAGGTGTTATGCAGGCAGCTGCACCACTTGATTATCAACTGCACGATTCGTACTTTATCGTAGCTCACTTCCACTATGTAATCGTTGGTGGAGTAGTACTTGCGATTTTAGCTGGTCTTCACTTGTACTGGCCTTTAATGTTCAACACAATGTTAAGTGAAAAATTAGGAAAAATTACATTCTGGTTCTTCTTCCTAGGCTTCCACGCAACATTCTTTATTCAGCACTTCTTAGGTCTAATGGGGATGCCGCGTCGTGTTTACACATTTATTGAAGGGCAAGGATGGGATCTATTCAACTTTATCAGTTCAATGGGTGCAATCTTGATGGCAATCGGTGTCATCGTACTAGTAATCAACATTGTGATGACTACAGTGAAAAACGTTCCAGTTGGAAATGACCCTTGGAAAGATGGACGCACACTTGAGTGGGCGATTCCACAACCAGTGCCATTCTACAACTTTAAACGTACACCACTTGTTCGTGGTCTAGATACATTCTGGATTGAAAAACAAGAAGGCAACAAAGAAGGTATGAGTTATGCTGAGCCACTTAGCGATATTCACATGCCAAACAACTCGTTCATTCCTTTCGTAATGTCACTTGGATTATTCATTGCAGCATTTGGTGCATTATACAATGGGGAAAAGGCTTGGGCTGTGCCAGTCCTAGTCATCGGTCTTGGTATTACATTAGCTTCTATGGCTACTCGTTCATTGAAAGATGATCACGGGTATCACATTCATAAAGAAGATTTAATGGATCACAAAGGGGGTAACTACTAATGGCTGAAGAAGTGAAATATACCCCTCAAACGTGGCCGGAACATCCGGAAACGGCAAATCTTGAAGGTAAGAATAAATTCTTAGGCTTCTGGCTATTCCTTGGTGGAGAGACTGTACTGTTCGCAAGTTTGTTTGCAACATACTTGGCTCTTAAAAACAAAGGACCTGAAGGTATGGAATTTACTACACAGTCTTTGTTTGAACTACCATTAGTTTTTGTCATGACGATGTTACTATTAACTTCATCTTTGACATCTGTTTATGCAATGTACCATATGAAAAACTTTAATTTCCGCGGTGTTCAAACGTGGATGGCCATTACGGTCCTTCTTGGATTTGGATTCTTAGCTCTAGAAATTTATGAGTTCTATCACTATGTACACATCGGTTTCACTTATTCACAAAGTGCGTTCTCTTCTTCCTTCTTTACCTTAGTCGGAACGCACGGGTTGCACGTAGTCATCGGATTAGGATGGATTATCCTGTTGATGCTTCGTAATGCAAAACGTGGATTATCAATTTACACGGCTCAAAAATACTATACTGCTTCACTATACTGGCACTTCATCGATGTTGTGTGGGTATTCATCTTCACAGTAGTATACTTGATGGGAGTGATGAGTTAAGATGGGTCACGATACACATGTAGTGGTTGCAAAAAATAAGACGCAATATGAATATGCGCGTCGTAAACGTTCACAGACAATGCAAATGCAAGTTGTGACATTTGCAATCATGATTTTCTTAACATTTATCGCTTTTGCCGCGGTTGCAGCTGGAATGTCTGCCTATTACGTAGGTCCAGTCATCTTGTTGCTTGCTGCAATACAAGTTGTGTTGCAACTTTACTACTTCATGCACATGAGTGAAAAAGGCCACAATATGCCTGCGTTTTTCCTTTATAGCGGTGCGTTGTTCGGATTCACATTCGTTATTACTTTCTTAACGATTGTATGGTGGTAATCAAAAGGGGGTCCCTCTGGGGCCCTTTTTATTATGGAATAATATTGTTCACGCTCTGTTCATTGAATGTTCACTTGGGGCAAGGCTATAATACAAGTAGCGACATACTTAAGGAGAGGTGGTCCACCTTGTCATTATCGACTTTTGGCTTCGTAGCTAACTGGAGCCCTTATTTGATTTATATACTACTACTCGTTGTAATTGGTTATTTCTATTTGATAGGATCTGGTCGTTCTCTTTTTAAAGAGTCAGAGCCAGTCGGGACGAAAGAGAAGGCCTATTTTCTAAGCGGAATCATCTTACTCTATATCGTTAAAGGTTCACCAATTGATTTGCTAGGTCACATCATGTTCTCAGTCCATATGGCTCAGATGGCAATTTTACTATTGTTAATTCCTATTCTGCTAATGAAGGGAATTCCTTGGTGGGTTTGGGAAGGTATGTTTAGAAATCAAACCTTCGCGCGTCTATTTAATTTTGTCACGAAACCGCTACTTGCTTTGATTGTCTTTAGTGCATTCTTTTCCATTTACCATATCCCTATGGTATTAGATCAAATTAAGATGAGTGAGGCTTTGCATACTGCAGTCACATTTGCCTTATTTCTAACCGCCTTCTTCATGTGGTGGTCGGTCATTGATGTGACAAGAAATCAAAAGACATTACACGGATTAAAAAAGATTGGCTTTATTATCGGAAGTGCTGTTTTGATTACACCCGCTTGTGCTCTGATTATTTTTGCTAGTAACCCGATGTATGCTACTTATACGGATGCTGATGCTTGGCTAAAAGCTATGGAGCTCTGTGTACCATCCGAAACGTTGTCCGGCCTGTCTCTTTCAGGTCCCGAGTTATTCTCTGCTATGTCAGCTATTGAAGACCAACAACTTGGTGGTATCATCATGAAAATTATTCAAGAACTGATTTATGCAGTGCTGTTATCTAGTGTTTTCTTTGATTGGTATAAAAATGAACAAGAAAATGCAGATGAAATTACGGAACAAGCACTCCGTGACTTGCAAACAAAAGCTTAAGGAATTGAGGGAAGAGCAACTATGTCGTTACCACTACTACCAACGATCAGTACATTTTTTATCGTTTTAAGTGCAGTACTTGTAGCCATCGGATGGGCTTTTATTAAACAACGCAAAATCGAAGCTCATAAAAAGACTATGCTTGCAGCTGCTGTGTCTGCGCTAACGTTTTTCATAATCTATGTATCACGAACGCTATTTATTGGAAATACCGCGTTTGGTGGACCAGATGATATCAAAATCTATTACACGCTGTTCTTAATTTTCCACATTATTCTAGCTACTACAGGTGCAGTGTTCGGTTTGACGACACTTTACTTGGGACTTAAAAACAACATCGAGAAACACCGTAAATGGGGTCCTATCACATCGGTAGTGTGGTTCTTCGTAGCCATTACTGGTGTAGCTGTATACATGCTACTATATGTATTTTATGAAGGCGGAGAAACCACTTCTGTATTTAAAGCTATACTTGGTAATTAAAATAAACCTTTCTGAACATATCGTTCAGAAAGGTTTTTTTACAGTTTAAAATCAAGTTTGATAATGCCGGCTTCCTTAGCCGTAGTAAAAATGATGACTACTAATGGACCTACAATGAATCCAGCAAGTCCAAAAAGTTTCGCACCAATAAACATGGCAATTAAAACTGCTAATGGAGACAAGCCCATTTGAGCACCCATTACTTTTGGTTCCACAGAACGGCGGATAATCAATAAGATGACAGCCAGTATCGAAAGTTTAGTACCAAGCGCAAAGTTGCCCATAGCAAACGCTCCGATAGCCCAAGGTGCCAAGACAATAATAGATCCTAAAATTGGAATGACATCAATGATCCAAATCACAATCGACATGACGAGTGCATATTCCGGAATAATGATATAAAGGCCAATCAAACTAACAAATAATATAATGAAACTCACTAAAATCTGAGCTTTCATAAACCCAAAGATGACTCGTTTAATTCCTGAATACATAAAAAGGATTTTATCTGCTGTTTCGTTTGAGAAGTAGCGGAAAAACTTTCCTCGTAGCATAGGGAGATCAAGCATGAATAAGAACAATGCAATTAAGAAGACGATAAAGCTAACAAGTAAGCTAGGTAGCTCGGTTGCGAGAGCCGTAATGTTTTCATAATTGACGATGGCTAATAAAGACTCTTGAATGTCTGAGAGAGTGGAATCCACTTCTTTTTGAATGGAGTTGACGACTTCTAGTGGCAAACCTTGTGTCATATCGAACATTCTGCTTTGAATATTGATCCAGATGCCACCTAAGTCATTTAAATACGAAGGAAATGCTTTTGACCAATCAATAACTCGTGCAATCAAAGATGTAATCACAAAGTAGAACAATAGAATGAACAAACCAAATGTCACTGTATAGTTTATTATCACGGAAGTCTTTCTGGTAACTTTGAAGCGATTTTGAATAAATTCAACAAGTGGTTCTACAAATATGGCTACTAAAAGAGCCAAAATGATGGGAACCGAAACAGGCAGAATGACAAAAGCAAGTATGGCCAAAATGATGAAGATGACCGTATTGCGTATCAGAGGACGATCAAATCGTTTCACTTTCACTACAGGCGCTCCTTTATTTAGGTAATAAAAAAGAGTAGAGCTCAGTCTACTCTCTTTCAATTATGCGTGAATTTCAAATGCGTGTAGCTCTGCTTTAATCGCTGCAAGTGTCTGTTCACATGATTTAAGTAAGTGTTTTGGGAACACTTCATCTTCACCATACTCCACACCATGTGGATAATAGTGTTTACCTACAACAGGTTTCATTAACGTCATCATTGCATCATGTGCACCAACGTCGCCATCTGTTGTATACGTGAATACGCGAAGGTAATATGTGCCTTCACGAATTACAAATTTTTTGTCATACGTAGCACGCTCATAGTCCCATGCACCAGCACGTACCATTCCATGCTTGTTCATAATGTCATCCAGTAGATTTAAATCTACTACCATGCCTTCTAGACCAGTATTTTCAAAATACATGGAACACCCTCCTTAAGGTAAATACCCTATTTCTTCTACTTAATAGTAGCGGAAAAAAGCCCTGGATGCAATGACAACATTGTGTCAGAAAGGGGAGCCCTGCTATACTGAAACTAGAAAGAGGTGAGAGCAAATGAACAATCTAGCTAAACTATTTATTGCCACTGCCATTGTGATCTTTGCTTTCATCCTATTTGATCGGCCAGTACAAGAAAATGAGTTGCTAACAGAAGAAAGACAGACAGGACAAGTCCTGCCTCAAGAAAATCTGACAGAGACAACACCTGATTACAATGTTTTCTCTCGACCGAAAGAAGGAGTCTCTACATTTGTAGGAAAGACCATCGACGCGTGGAAAGCGGTTTACGGAGAGGCGCAACGAATCGAACCTTCTCTCTATAATTACGAGTGGCATATTTATAAGGACCGTCTAAACAGCTACCAAATGGTTGGAGTTGAGGATGGTATCATCAATCAAGTGTATTCAGCAGGTGAAAATGCCAAAGTCACACCATACAAAATTGGTCAAAGTTTAGATGATATTTACCGCTTCACCATTGTACTACCTGAGATTGGTATTGAGCTTGGAGACAGTTCGTACGTTTTCTCCCTAACTCCAGCGGATACTCAGCGGCGGATCCTAGTCCAATATGAAGGCATTTTTGCACAACTCTATATAGACACATTTGATAACGAATTAGAAGGGGTGCGCTTCATCACTCCAGAAGTTTTGTTGCAGCACCGAGCTTATGATACGTATTATGAGGGTGAGATGATTGAGACCATTTATCCGACCTCATCCATCCAAAATGCTGTAGACCGAGCTGCAGAACGAGAATTGATGGATCTTACCAATCTTTACCGATTGAGACATGGTGAAGAACCGCTACTACCTTATCCATCACTTGCAGAGATTGCACGTAACTATAGTGAAGAACTTGCTAAAAGTGAAACAGTCATGCAAGGAGAGTTTGAGCTCTCTAAATACGAAGACAAGTTAGAGGAGTACCAAATCCCATTTAAAAAAGCCGGCGGAAACAGCGCGGCTCTTTACCGTGATCCCATAGAAGCAATTAACGGTTGGATGAACTCGAAAGAACATAGAGAGACCATCTTAGAATCTTCTTACACTCATATAGGAATCGGTGTCTTCTCTGAGTTCTATACACAGAATTTTATAGAGCTTTCGGAACCGGAGACCGAATAAGCGTGCCACTTTCTGATGTCTGAAACGACATGATGGAGAGTGGTATATTTTTTTGTCTAGCAAATTCAGCTGCTTGCTGTTGTAATACTTCCAGTTCGCATTGTTGATTGTGATTTAAAGACTGAACGAGCGTTGCAAAGCCTAGTGGATAATAAGCTCCTGGAACATCTTTATAAAACAATGCTTCGCACTCAAAGTAGGCAGCATAGAGGAGTGCTGTGAAATCACTACCGCCATGTCCAAATGTTTTTAAGAGACCATCCTCTGAAAGAAAGTGAAACCCTGGAATGATGGTGACCGGAAACTCTTCTACTGTTTGCGAACAAATTTCTATTCTCTACCATTTCTTCAATCCTGTCGCACACGAAGCTTTGTTCAGTCGCTACTTTAGGGACACTAGGAATTCGGTTCCAAGGAGACCGAATGGTCATCTTAGGCTGTGGAGGAGACCGCAACAGACTCAAAAGATGTGAGATGGCGCAGATTGCTAGTCGTCTCGCCTCTTTAGTGGTTCTTACGCTCGACAACCCTCGAATGTAGATGCTTTGCAACCTATTTTAGATATGCAAAAATGCGCACCAGACGCACTCGTTATGCCGTATAGGCGAGTGGCAATCTGGTACGCATTAGAGGTGGCTTCACAAAATCAGACGATTTTTATAGTTGGAAAAGGCGATGAACGTTCTATCGAATTTCGGCGATTGCACATTCCGTATAGTGATCTAAAAGTGGTTATCGAGTGGGAAGATCAATCACAAAGAAAGATCCTGTAGCGTAAGCGATGCGGCGGTCTCTAGAATCATAAGCTGATGCTTCTAAAACCATTGTCTGGCTTCCTTTATGTAAATAAGAAGCTACACTATAAACGAATGGTTCAGTTGTTGCCTTCGTGTAGTGGATCGTCAAATTGGTAGTTACCGCACCTTTGCCGGTTGGACGTAAGTCTTTATTCACTAGGAATCCCATCGCATTGTCGATCAGTGTTGCAATAACGCCCCCGTGAGGCATACCGAACGAATTCGTAGTCATCGGGGTGACCGGCATTGTCACTTTGCATGTCTCTTCTGGGAATGAAATATCGAATTGAAACGCTGCATTCACATAGGTGCTATAAACGCCTTGTCGTTTTTTTTCTAGCCCTTGAACAAATTGGTCGAGTAGCTCTTTTTCGGTAGCAGAAGCGGTCTCGTAAAAGTGTTGAATAGAAGTTGTAGATTGCATCTCGGTTTGCCCCTTTATCAAAATTTGGTATGATGAAACGGGAGGGATCATCATGCAGATGTCATCAGATTGGATCGATATTTTTGAGAGTGTGGATGAGTTGAATGAACTCTTCATGCATTCAGCTATCGTATCTGCCTATCATAAAGCCCATCAAGACGTCTATTCGACTCCTGAAGTGGCCAAAGTTGTTCACGAATTTTCACGTCTGAAAGAGACGTATGAAGAAGTACAGCGCTTCGGGAAATACCACCCTGACTATAAAACGATCAATACACAGATCCGGATTAAAAAAAGAGAGATGGACTTGTTGCCTCAAGTAGCCGAATTAAAAGCTGCTGAGAACGATGTCCAGGATTTGTTGGATGAAATCAGTTTACTAGTCGCCCATGCTGTATCTCAAGATATTAAAGTACCTGTCAGCAATCCTTTTTTCCAGAGTGCGACAGGCTCATGCGGCACCGGCTGTGGAACAGGCGGAGGTTGTGCCTGTTCAGCCTAATGCAAAGTCCCTTCGGGGGCTTTTTTATTTTGTATTGTTTTCAAGCGTCTCAATAGCAAGGTCTGGGCGATCGGTAACAATTCCATCCGCTCCTTGTTTCACAAGCCGCAGCATTTCCTCTTCCTCATCAATCGTCCAGTAATGCACTTTGATGTTTAAAGAATGCAAGAATTCAATAAACCCTTTTAAATCTAAGCGAATCGATTTATGTTTCACCGGCAACTGGAAGACATCTGCTTTAGGATGATAGAGATGTTTGAACTGGCTTGTATAAGCAGTATAGGCCTTGCGAACTTCTTTCTCTCCAGCCCCTAGAGCGACACGATTTTGCGCATACAGATTAAAACGGTCAATCTGTTCATCATAAAAGCTCGTTACGACAACGCGGTCAAGAGCACCCGCTTCTTCAATGATTCGCCAAAGTTTAGATGGCATCAGAGAACCCTCATAAGAAGAAGGGGCATCTTTCATATCCATATTGATGTACATAAAAGGAAACCGCTCTAGCAATTCATCTAGTGTGAGGATGCGAGCTTTTTCCAGTTCTTGTTCTGTGAACTGCTCGCGTCCTTCAAAGTTTGCGCTAAAATCGATTGCTTGGATAGCCTCTAATGTCATATCGCTCACACGTCCTGAAGTAGCGCTTGTGCGGTCTACGGTATCATCATGGAACACGATGATCTGTTCATCTTTTGTCATGCGTAAATCGATTTCAAAGCCATGCACACCAAGCTCCGCTGCTTTTTCAAAGGCAAGTAAAGTGGATTCAGGTCCAATTAGTGAACCACCACGATGGGCTAAAATGATGGGTGATGCTGTATCTAAAACTTGTTTCTGCGGTCGTGGTTGTGGTTTGGACAGGGCCTTAGTTCCTGCCCAAGCAGTTCCTGCAGCTGCTGCAAGGAGCAGTGCAATCTTGCGTTTGCGTGTCATGCTGTTGCCTCCTAGTGATTCAGTTTTCAGAAATTCCCTGCTGTGGTAGACTTAACTTACTACGAAAGAGCAATTTGAGCAAATCTAGAAAGTGAGGAATGGCTATGATTCCTAGACAAGGATTGATTGTATTCGTCAATCATCTGAAGCATGCAAAGACATTACGAAAATATGGTCATGTCTATTATATATCGAGAAAATTAAAGTACGCAGTCATCTACGTCAATCAAGAAGAAGTAGAAGCCGTAACTGCTAAATTACTGAAGCTGCCATTTGTGAAAAAGCTTATGGAATCGGAGCGACCGTTTATCAAGACGGAGTATGAAAACTCCAAACCCGATAAAGCGAAAGAATACGACTACAAGATTGGCTTATGATAAAGGCGGCAGCAAATGGTTCAGGCGCATGATAGCGATGAGGGCTTGATAATAGTGATCGACTGACCCAAATTCGCTGGAATGTTTGACTTCGAGTGTAACAGGTGTCACGTCAAGATCAGCTAGCACGTTTTCAAATGCCAGTTGTCTTTCCATTTTTGGTTCTCTAAAATCTATTCCTTCTCGACAAATATAGATAGGAATAAAAGGCACGTCTCCTGCTGGCTTCAGTGCTAAAGCCAAGGAGACACTTTTTTTGTCATTTTTTGTTCCGTGCAAAATAAACGCGTGATGGATTCGGTGTTGATTGGTTTTTGCGAGTTCACATAACTCAAATACATCTCCATATCCTTCACCTAATTCTATAAATCGTTGAATCATGTTGTGACGTCCTTTCTTATTAAAGCTACTTATGTTAATTTACTAGATATTGAGGTACTTGGAAAGGGGAAGAGTTATGCGAATCGTAGCAGGGACACGAAAAAGCATCCCATTAAAAGCTGTACCCGGCGAGATGACACGCCCAACAACTGATAAAGTGAAAGAGTCTTTATTTAATATATTAGGACCTTATTTAGACGGAGAGACTGTGCTCGACTTATTTGCAGGTTCTGGAGGTTTAGGACTCGAAGCGTTAAGTCGAGGTGCGAATCATTGTGTATTCGTTGAAAAACAGGGAAAAGCTGTACAAGTGATCAAAGAAAATATTGAGAAAGCACGATTTTCAGATCAATCTACTGTAATGAAGTTAGACGCTAAGCAAGCGGTTGAGCGTCTCGTAACAGAGAAGAGCTCGTTTGATCTCGTCTTTTTAGATCCACCCTATAACAAAGTGGAGCTCTATAAATTAGCGGATACGCTTTTTGCAAACGGTTTGGTAAAGCCAGATGGAATCGTAGTTTGCGAGCACGCAAAACAAGTAGAAATTGAATCTTTGATACCGTCCGGTGTTTGTTACCGAAAAGAGACGTACGGCAGTTTATCCATCTCATTTTTTGAACTTAAAGGAGACAACTAGTATGAAAATCGCTGTAGTACCAGGATCATTTGATCCCATTACAAATGGTCATTTGGATATCATTACACGAGCATCCGTCATTTTTGACAAAATTAAAGTAGTCGTTTTAAATAATTCCTCTAAAAATCCCTTGTTTTCTGTAGAAGAGCGTATGGAATTGATCGCTGCTTCCACAGCTCATTTAGGGAATGTGGAAGCGGATACGTTTTCAGGTCTTCTTGTGGATTATGCAAAAGAACAGAACGCTCAGGCGATTATTCGGGGCTTACGTGCCGTATCTGACTTTGAGTATGAAATGCAAATTACGTCTATGAACCGCAAATTAAATGACCAAGTAGAAACGCTATTTATTATGACGAAAAATGAATACTCGTTCTTAAGTTCGAGCATTGTTAAAGAAGTGGCAAAATATGAAGCCAACCTGCATGAATTTGTGCCACCACCAGTAGAGAAAGCACTTCGCGAAAAATTTACTAAATAAGTAACTTCTATTCGAGCATAAGTAACAGCAAAGCTAATATAGCTACTGTCACGATACGAGACAACCAGTAGGGACCCAATGAAATTCCCGAACCTCGGATCAACAGATAATTTTGCAAATGAATACTAAACTAGAGAAGCCCAAAGCGATTCCGTAATAAACCAGTGGAGCATCTAGTGTCGCCAATTGACCCATCCCTGCTGATAGTTCAAGCATTCCATTAAGTAATCCTCCTAGATTGGGAGGGAGTGTAAGGGATTGAATCACGATTTCAGCAATTGCACTGCTGACAATGACGGATACCGCAATGATAGTCAACGTTTCAGTTATTGATCCAAAGACTGATGTGGCTTTAACGAGAGAGGTCTCGAGTTCAACTGTTGTCCATTCGAGAGTCTCCAGTAGAAAAAAACAATAAATTAATACAGTGAATTGCTCTATAGAGTAAAATGCCTATCAATTGATTGTGTAACAGCGACACACATAGAGCCAAAAGCTAAACAACTGTTTAGTTCGAGAAGTAAATGACCAAATAAACACCTTAGATAACGTAATGAATGGCAACAAATAAGGGACTAGAACCGTCAAAAATAACGTAAAACCTTGTGTAGCTCCTTGGTAAGACGCTTCAGGGTAGGTCAACCCTAAAGCCATCATAACCAAACAAGCTAATTGAATAAGGTAGTGTATAGTAGTCATCTCCTTATGGATTCGACAAGAGACAGGGGAAGGGAATGAGCATATGATGAAGAAATGGAGAGGACCGCTTCTGTTGCTGGCTGTCTTATTGTTCCTATTTTATCCGCTGGATTATTATATTTCTAAACCAGGTGGCGCATACGAATTATCTCCTATCGTCCAAGTGGAAAATCAAGACGCGGGAGATGAAGGGGAACTTCGGCTATTGACGATCGCCTTTTCGAAAGCTACTCCAGCAACGTATTTGTATCAGCGACTGAAAGACCCCGAACATTTGATGGAAGCCAATCAGATACGCCGTGAAGACGAGGACGATGAAGCTTATGAGGTTCGCCAGTTGAAGTTGATGTCCAACTCACAACTCAATGCGATTAAAGTGGCTTATGAAAAAACAGGGGAACCCTATGAATTGATCAACAATGGTCTGTTTATCTATTCCGTAGTCAAAGAAAGTCCTGCAGATGGGAAGTTACGACCAGGGGACCGTATTGTAGCGATTGATGGAAATGGAGATGTCAGCGAGACAGCACTTCAAGAGTTCATCCTGACAAAAGAAGTAGGAGATACCATCAATCTGACGGTTCAAAGAGATGGAGAGACTCGTGAAGAACAAATCACGTTAGGAAGTATTGAGGAAATCCCCGATCGCCCGGCAGTGGGTATCTCCTATCAGCAAGACCAAGAAATCACAACAGAACGTGAAGTATCTTTTGAGTCAGAGGAAATCGGGGGCCCATCAGCGGGGCTGATGTTCACATTGGAAATCATGAATCAGCTTTTAGAAGAGGACTTGACGAAGGGGTACAAAATTGCGGGCACGGGAGAAATTTTAGAAGATGGAAAGGTCGGCCGCATTGGTGGGATCGATTTAAAAGTAGTAGCAGCGGCAGACGAGGATGTAGACTTTATGTTTGCTCCCGACGATACCATTGATCCTGAAATCTTAAAGCAGAACCCAGATCTCGTGAGTAACTACCAGTTGGCTGTGGAGACAAAAGAGAAGCTAGATCTTGAGCTCGATATCATTCCGGTGAAAACCATTGATGATGCACTGAATTACTTAGAAAAACTGCCCCCTAAATCTTAAGAGGCAGTCTTTTATATTCTTGTCCAACAAGGTGGTGAATCTCGCCAACTTCAAATCCTAAATAATAAAGGTCTGAAACCTTTGTGTCTTGTGCAAGAAACTCAGAAGAACTGCTCGCCAGCCGAGATACAATCGGCAGCGGGCAGTCTTTTTTTATTTGACCCAGATACTGCTGCCCTTTATCGGTTCTCCCGAGCAGTCGAACAGCATCAGGTAAAGCCGTCGTGCGAGAAGATTCTTGAAAACCTGTATAAATATGTGTCATCATACGCTGTAGACGAGTCCACGTGTACCGTTTCGATTTCAACCGGTGCATAAACTCACTATAACTTGCAGAAACTAGAGCGTGTTTTCGAATGGCGTGTTCAATACCTTCCGTTACTTCTGCAATGTTCCTCAGCTGCTCGGAACTGTTGGACAAGATGGCGTAGCGAAGTCGCGGCCAGAATTGTTCCCAGCTACCGTATTGTTGATAGCGTTCATACCAGCCTGTGAGCGCTTGTAATGTTTCTTTAGGTACAAACTCTCCTGGAATCTCCATCGTCTCAAAAAGTGCGTGACGAATGCCTGTGGCACTTGCAATAGACTGGCCCTGTTGTATAAATTCATGATAGCCAGCACCGATCCGTTCTATCGTCAAAGGTTGAATCGAAAAGGACTGACTTAGGGCAGCTTCGACATAGTGATACCCTAATATATTGTTGGGTTGTGATAAATCCACGAATTCGGTTGCGTCGTGTGCAACTGCAAGAAAGGCATGCTGCAAAGCCATTGGATAGCTGTTGCCAGCTTGTAAAGACTGACGAATGGCATGTTCGTAGGTGTCACGATTTGAATGAATCAGATGATATGTATCAAGAAACGACTGGATCTTGCCGTGTTCACTACCAAATACAAAAGAGGTACATCCTAGCTGCTCAAGCAAATGGATGGATCCGGCAGCAAATTCAGTAGCAGATGCAGTTGCATAGCGGTAGGGAAGTTCAACGACCAGGTCTACACCGTTTGCTAGAGACATCCCAGCTCGTGTCCATTTATCAACGAGTGCAGGTTCTCCTCGCTGCAAAAAATTGCCTGACATGACGGCCACGACAACGTCTGCACCAGATGACTGGCGGGCCTGTTCTATATGATAAGCATGACCGTTATGAAACGGATTGTGCTCAACTACAACTCCTGTTGCTTTCATTTTTCATCGCCCCTTCGTATACTAGTAACAGTATACGTAGAAAGAAATCAGGTGACAAGAAATTATCTTGACATCTATTTCAGCACGTTATATAATCAACTTTGTTGTCTTGAGGTGATAAACGTATGAAATGGACAATTCATCAATTGGCGAAATACCGTCGCAGTCAGATGGAAATTGACGAAGAAGTTCAGCTTCCTGAACTGAAGACTCGAAATCCGGAGATTCGGCACGTATCACCCGTACATGTAAAGGCCCGTTGTACAGTGGGTGCAACGAGTTTAACTTGTCACTTCCAGTTAGAAGGGCATCTCATCTTACCAAGTTCGCGGACGTGGGCAGATGTGAAGTTTCCTTTCTCGATTGATTCAACAGAAATGTTTGATTGGTCGGAGCATGCAGAAGAAAGTGAAAACGTTCATCCTGTTAAAGGAGAGGTCATTCACGTAGATCCTGTATTAGAGGAACTGATTCTTTTAACGATTCCTCTTCAAGTCTTTGAAGACGATGCAGACGAGCAGAAGCCGGAAGGTGGAAGTTTTTGGAGTTTTGCAACGGAAGAAGAGCTAGAAGAAAAGGAAGCGGCAGAACAAAAAACGGATCCAAGACTTGCTGAATTAGCTAAGTATTTTGATCAAACAGACGATTAGATCTGTAAGGAGGTGCCATCAATGGCTGTACCATTTAGAAGAACTTCTAAAACTGCAAAAAGAAAGCGTCGTACGCATTTCAAATTATCTGTACCTGGTATGGTAGCATGCCCTAACTGTGGTGAAGCAAAATTGGCTCACCGCGTATGTAAGTCATGCGGACACTACAAAGGGAAAGAAGTTGTAAGCAAATAATTCAGTATTTGCGCAGCTATGTTTTAGAACATAAATACTGATAACTTGTTGAGTTATCCGTATAATAAAGACTACCAGAGAGACCATGGCTCTTTGGTAGTCTTTTTTTATATTCAATTTTTATTAGGGGGATGGACATGAGCTTTCGAATTGATCAGTTAGATGGAATCGTCCAGTTTCAAATTACCAGACCGCACATACATAACGCAGTAAACTTTGAAGTGATGGAGGGGCTCGAGCTCTTCTTAAAACGTTTAGACCAACCAGATGTCCATTTTGGTGTCATCACGGGGGAAGGAAACAAAACGTTTTGCAGTGGAGGAGATTTAAGTGTCTTTCACTCTGTTCGGACAGAACAAGAAGCATTTGCTATCCATGAACGAATGACACATATCCTCTATAAATTGGCCACGCAACCGGTACTCGTAATCGCTTTACTTAATGGGACAGCCATTGGAGGCGGTGCAGAGATTGCGAGTGCCTGTGATTACCGTTTGATGCGAAAAGATGCCAAGGCAGGGTTTATCCAAGGTCGACTTGCGATTACATCAGGTTGGGGTGGAACAACCCTGCTTCAAACAAAAGGCCTGGCATACGATAAATTATTGAAGTTCACAACAGAAGCAGAGCCTCTTGAAGCAACAAAGCTTAAAGAGCTTGGCTGGGTAACTGAAAGCTATGAAGGCGACAAATGGGCAGCGCTAGCAGCATTTATTCAAACAATGAAAACTCGTCATCCTACCGTTACAAGAGCTTATAAATCGATTTTGACGGCTCCTTTAAGAGAACAAGTGATTCTTGACCGCATGTTAGAAGAGGCTCGCTGGTGTTCCGTATTATGGGAACAACAACCTCACCACGATGCAGTGGCCCACTTTTTGAACCGAAAAAACTAAAAAGTCCGGACAATTTGATTTATTTTGTCAATTGATAGTTGAAATCGCTTTCATCTATCGTATAGACTTAAAAAGTGTGGGAAGGGGAGAGATGGATTGAAACGTATACTAATTGCAAATCGGGGAGAAATCGCAAGTCGGATCATTCGTACATGTGACGAGATGGGAATCGAAACCGTGGCAGTCTATTCTGAAGCGGATGCTGACATGCCTTTTGTCAAACAGGCAACGCATGCGCATCTGATTGGGCCAGCACCTGTGAATCAATCCTATCTTAATAAAGAAGCTATCATCCGCATCGCAAAAGAAGAACAAGTGGATGCCATCCACCCAGGATACGGCTTCTTATCTGAAAATGCGGAGTTTGTTCGAGAAATCGAAGCTGCAGGAATTCACTTTATTGGACCATCTGCAGATACGATTGACAAGATGGGGGACAAAATTGCTTCTCGTGATACGATGAAAGCGGCTGGTGTTCCAGTTGTTCCAGGGACTGAAGAAGGCCTAGCTACAGCGGAAGAAGCGGTAGAGTTTGCAAACTCAATTGGCTATCCGGTAATGTTGAAGGCATCTGGCGGCGGCGGTGGAATCGGTATGGTGAAATGTGATACTGAACAAACGCTCGCTCAGCAGTTCACTGGAATCAAAACTCGTGCTAAAAATTATTTTGGTAATGATGCTGTTTTCGTTGAAAAATTCGTGGAACCAGCTCGTCATATCGAAGTTCAGGTATTTGGAGACTACAAAGGGGACGTCTTCCATCTATTTGAACGCAACTGTTCGGTACAGCGCCGCAACCAAAAAGTGATTGAAGAAGCTCCATCGCCGGCTCTTAGCCAGGAGACGAAAGATAAATTGTATGATGCAGCTGTTCAAGCAGCAAAGGCAGTGAATTATAAAAATGCCGGTACTGTAGAATTTATTATGGATGCCGATGAAAATTTCTATTTCCTTGAGATGAACACGCGGTTGCAAGTAGAACATCCGATTTCAGAAGAGATTACAGGGACAGATCTTGTAAAATGGCAACTGCTAACGGCAATGAATCAACCGCTTCCTATTTCAGAACAAAGTGAGTTGACTATCAAAGGTCATGCAATTGAATTTCGTCTCTACGCAGAAGATTCGGAGCGCTTCATGCCTTCTCCTGGAAAGCTTGAAGTTTTACGTTTTCCAGAGGGTGAAGGAATCCGCATAGACACTGGGTATGCAGAGGGCAATTCTGTAACACCTTACTATGACCCAATGATTGCAAAAATCATTGTATCAGGTAGTGACCGGGAACAAGCTTTAGAGCGTGCACATGCACTACTAGAGAACTTGGATGTGCAAGGTGTCAAATCAAATGTGGCGTTTTTCCGTTCATTCATTCAATACGATGGTTTCAGAGAAGGTCGTTATGCAACTAACAGTATTGATTTATTCAGATTACAACTAAAGGAGCAGTGACAATGAAAACACTTATTTCAACAATGGCAGGTACCGTCTTCACTTTGAACAAAGCGGCTGGGGAAGAAGTAGTAACAGGTGATGTAGTTCTAGTTCTTGAATCCATGAAAATGGAGATTCCTGTAGAATCCGATCAATCGGGTAAAATTGCAGAAATTCACGTAGCTGAAGGGGACTTTGTAAACGAAGGAGACACGCTCGTTACATTCGAATAAGACAACTTAGGGGGAAATGGGCATGGTAACAAAATCATATAATGAACGCCTTGAAGAAAAAGTCTCGACGATTTTTGCAGGTGGAGCTTCTAAGTACCATGAGAAAATGAAAGAACAAGGCAAGCTCTTTGTGCGTGACCGCCTTGCACTATTATTTGATGGTGGGGAATACAAGGAAGATGCAAAGTTTGCCAATGTAGAAGCTGGAGACCTTCCAGCAGACGGCGTGGTCACGGCGATGGGGAAAGTCGGCGGCCAGATGGTGTGTGTCATGGCAAATGACTCTACTGTTAAAGCGGGTTCATGGGGATCACGTACAGTAGAGAAGATTATTCGTATCCAAGAAGTTGCAGAAAAGAATCGCTTGCCACTTCTTTATCTAGTGGATTCTGCGGGAGCTCGTATTACGGATCAACTGGATATGTTCCCGAATCGTCGTGGAGCAGGGAAGATTTTTCATAATCAAGTCCGCCTTTCTGGATTCATTCCGCAGATCTGTTTGTTGTTCGGTCCTTCTGCTGCAGGTGGAGCGTACATCCCAGCCTTCTGTGATATCGTGATCATGGTAGATGGCAACGCCTCTATGTATTTGGGTTCTCCTCGAATGGCTGAAAAAGTTATCGGTGAAAAAGTTACACTTGAGGAGATGGGCGGGGCACGTATGCACTGTTCAGTCAGTGGATGTGGAGACGTTCTTGCTGAGAGCGAAGAACAGGCGATTGAGCTTGCGAAATCGTACCTATCATTCTTCCCAGCAAACTTCTTAGAAAGACCGCCAGTTGTGGACGCAGTAGCACCAAAACAAGGGCGCTCGCTTGAAGAAATCATTCCAGAAAACCAAAATGCACCTTTTGATATGTATGAAGCCATCGATCAGTTGATTGATGAAGGCAGCTTCTTTGAAATCAAAAAGTTGTTTGCAGCTGAATTGATCACAGGTCTTGCACGAATCGACGGCAAACCGGTCGGAATCATTGCCAACCAACCAAAAGTAAAAGGTGGCGTGTTATTCATCGATTCTGCTGATAAGGGAGCAAAATTCATCTCCCTTTGTGACGCGTTCCACATTCCATTGTTGTTCCTAGCCGACGTACCAGGATTTATGATTGGAACAAAAGTAGAGCGAGGCGGAATTATTCGTCACGGAGCGAAGCTGATTGCTGCGATGAGCTCTGCTACTGTACCGAAAATTTCAGTTGTTGTTCGTAAAGCTTATGGAGCTGGCCTATACGCAATGGCAGGCCCTGCTTTCGAACCAGACGTTTGTATCGCACTACCGACTGCTCAGATTGCGGTAATGGGTCCCGAGGCAGCTGTGAACGCAGTGTATTCAAACAAGATTGAATCAATTGAAGATCCAAAAGAAAGACTTGCTTATGTGCAAGAAAAACATGCAGAATATAAAAAGGAAATCGATATTTATAAACTGGCATCTGAAATGATTGTAGATGAGATTATTGCTCCCTCTGCACTTCGTTCAGAGTTGGTTGAACGTCTGGAGCTGTATGCGACAAAGCATATTCCAGCACCACCTCGTAAACATCCTGTATTTCCTGTGTAACCATTTAGTCTACCCTCAACTGGGTAGACTTTTTTCTACCAATGTAAGGGGGGACGCACGTGAATATCGTCGTGATTGGAGGAGGGGCAGTAGGCCTCCTTGTGTCAAAGCTGCTTGAAGACCAAGGCCATCAAGTGACCGTCTTGATCCGCACTCCGAAACAGCCGCCAGTCCTCTATCAATCTCCTGTGGGAACAGTTGAACTGATGGGGGGATTTGTGTCACAAGATTGGTCGATTGTTGATTCGGCAGATATCGTGGTAGTGGCTACGAAAGCTTACCATCTTTCGGACGTATTGCCTCGTCTTGTAACTAGGAAGGGTCCTATCATCTTTTTGCAAAACGGTTTGATAAAGCATTCCGTGCAGCAAGTGTTGGATAGTGCCTATGTACTTTACGGGAGTGTCGATCACGGTGTAGGTATTGAAGAAGATATGCTGCTTCATACTGGTGACGGAACGATTCGAGTGGGTGGATCCTCTATTCACCAAGAGCAAGTAGAGAAATTGGCTCCTGTAATTTATTGGGAAGAAGACATTGAACTTATTTTACTGAGAAAAGCAGTATTGAATACGTTGATTAATCCTGTCACCGCACTCCTAGATGTTGCAAACGGGGAACTCAGAACCAACAAGTCCATTCAACAAGCGGTCATCGGTCATTATGATGAACTGATTCAAGCATTTAGTGAATTAGAAGCAGCGCTCACACTTGATGATGTGTTTGAATTGATAAAACGGACGGCGACCAATTCTTCTTCGATGAGACGCGATATTCAAGCGAAGCGTCAAACAGAGGCGGAATATATCCTGCGACCACTTCTACAGATGGCTGAAGGCAGAAAACGGTACTTACCTATTACGAACTATCTTTATAACCTGATCTTATCGAAGGGAAGTGAACCACATACAAAGCTTAGTTAGTGCTCTTATCATTTTTCCTATTCTCATCTTTATACTTGTATGGTGGGGCGCAAAAGGACTAGGTGTTCGAAAAGCAAAAAGGACCGGACTTGCAGCAGATGCAACAACCATTGTTTTGTTTTTCGCTGTAGCCAGCGTATACAACTTGCTCGGAATACCAAATACGATCACCAATTTGCTGCTCTTCTTACTGTTTATTGCTATCATTTTGATTGTCATTTTGTGGAGAAAAAAACAAGACGTCGGGCCACGCATTATTTTTAGGTTGTTGTGGAGAATCTATTTTATCGTGCTTTCCCTATTCTATTTTGTTGGGTGGATTATTGGGCTCACTCGGTCAATCATGAGTTATCTAGGCGGATAGTTTTAATTTGAGATAGTTGTTTGCTATACTCGTATACGTATTGATTTCAGAAGAGGTGTTCTCATGAAAGTATCCACACATCCACAACCAAAAGCATCAGCATTTTATTCTACATATATAGATCGATTTGAAGAGGTGGAAGACTATTTCTACTATTCCTGGAAGCCTGGCTCTTGGAAAACAAGAACCGAAGAGTTGGTGTATCCTACTAGCCGAAGAGTTCGCTTAGTAGAAACTATCAAATCCTCGATGGGTCAAGTGGAACTCAGTGAATTGCAGCAACAGCATTTAAGGGAGTTGGAGAAAGGTGCCGATGTCACCATCACTGGGCAACAGACAGGAATTTTGACTGGTCCTATCTATTCAATCCATAAAGCGATAACAGCTATCGTCCTGGCTAAACAAATTACTGAAGCTACAGGGAAGAAAGTAGTTCCCGTGTTTTGGATGGCTGGTGAAGACCACGATATTTTAGAAGTAAATCATTTTTATATTGAAAAAAACCGAGAAGTCTCGAAGCTTTCTCTAAGTGTGGAGCGTCTTTCGACTGAAATGGTAGCAGATCAAGAGATTCCAGTATCGGAGTTTCGTGGCCTGTTGCACCAAGCATTCCGTGATTTACCGGAAACTGAACATACGCAATCCTTATGGAAAATGATTGAATCCTCACTAGAACGACAAGGAACTTATAAAGGATTTTTCTTGGAGTTATTCCAACAGTTCTTCCATAAAGAAGGGTTGTTGTTCGTCAATTCTTCTGACACGGCTATGCGAGAATTAGCTAAAGAATTTACGAAACAATTGATTCGGAACAATGAAGCGTTACGACACAGCGTCTATGAGAAAGAGCAGCAACTTGCTGCTTCAGGATTTGGATTTCCGGTTCAGTGCCGCCTGGAAAATGCACATCTATTTTATGTGGAAGACAACCACCGCTATTTACTTGAAGCGACGGATGCAGGATTTGAAAACAAAGATCTTAAGAAATCATGGACGATGGAGGAATTGCTTGAAGAAGTGGAGCAAAATCCTGCCTGTATTAGTCACAATGTCGTGACCCGACCACTAGTTCAACAGTACCTCTTCCCAGTCCATACCTTTGTTGGGGGACCAGGAGAAATCGCTTATTGGGCGCTGTTAAAAGATGCATTTGCAGTTATGAATCTGAAAATGCCGATTGTTGCACCTAGGTTCAGTGTTACCATCTTGCCTCTTACCATTGAAGAAAAAATGAAGCAAACGGGCTTATCTCTAGAAGCCGTGTGGGGAGGAGAAACGGCTGGAAGACTTCAAGCGTATATTGACTCTCAAAAAAACACACAGCTTTCTAAAGAAATAGAAGAACTTTATACACTCTTAACCAACCACTATGCGAAGCTCAGTGACACTTTAAATCAAGAAGGGTTTAAGTTAGAGCCGTTATTAGAAAAGAATCAGCACTTGCATCGCCAGCAAGTTACGTTTTTAGATCATGCTATTGAAGATTTGTATTTCAGACGATTTGATGCGGCTGTTGCCTCCTATAAGGCGATTCAAAATGAATTGGTCCCACTGGATTCACTTCAAGAAAGAATCTATTCACCGCTTCACTATTTGAATAAATACGGTACCACAATTGTCGAACAGTTATTAGAAATTCCATATGAGTTGGACGGGAAACATGTCGTAGTTCATACCTCTTAAAAGTCGCCTCTGGCGGCTTTTTTTCTTTCTCAAAATAGAGTCGACTAGTACTTTTGAATTTTTTTGGGAACTTTCTAGAAAAGTGGTGGAGGAAAGTGGGGGATTGTGGTATGTTTAGTTCATAAAGTGGGGTGAGTAGCATGTTCATGGGAGAATATCAGCATTCGCTCGATGCCAAAGGCCGTTTAATCGTCCCGGCAAAGTTTCGAGAACATCTTGAAGGCAGCTTTGTCATCACACGTGGTCTGGATCAGTGTTTGTTTGGCTATCCTATGGAAGAATGGCGAAAACTCGAAGAAAAGCTCAAAGAGCTTCCACTTACTAAAAAAGACGCCCGCGCATTTACACGTTTCTTCTTCTCTGGAGCTACAGAAGTAGAAATCGATAAGCAAGGACGAATCATGCTTCCAGCAAATTTGCGGGAGTATGCAAAAATGGAAAAAGAGTGTGTCGTTCTAGGCGTTTCCAGTCGTTTTGAGATTTGGGCAAAAGATGCTTGGGATGGCTACGCAGAAGAATCGGAAGAATCCTTTAATGAAATCGCTGAAAATATGATTGACTTCAATATTTAATAATCCAAAGGAGCGGGTCGCTTGTTTAACCATACAACCGTATTACTTACCGAAACAGTCGATGGTTTGGCGATTCGACCAGACGGTATATACGTAGATTGCACATTAGGTGGCGCAGGTCATAGTGAATATCTGGTGAAGCAACTCTCAGATGAGGGGCACCTTTACTGTTTTGATCAAGATACGACAGCCATTGAAAGTGCAAAGCACAAATTAGCACCATACATAAACCGAGTGACATTTGTCCATTCCAACTTTCGTTATATCAAAGAGGAGTTAGAAAAACTAGGCGTTACTGAAGTGGATGGAATTCTATATGACTTAGGTGTTTCTTCACCACAGCTCGATACTCCAGAACGAGGATTCAGCTACCAATACGATGCACCGCTCGACATGCGAATGGATCAAACAAGTGAGTTGACAGCTTATCATGTAGTCAATGAATGGCCATATGAAAAGTTAGTGAAAATCTTTTTCCGTTACGGAGAAGAAAAGTTTTCAAAACAGATTGCTCGAGAAATTGAGAGAGCAAGACAAAATCAACCGATAGAAACTACATTTGATCTCGTCGAATTAATCAAACGAGGGATACCGGCAGCCGCTAGACGAACAGGCGGTCATCCTGCAAAGCGAATTTTCCAAGCCGTTCGTATTGCTGTAAATGATGAACTGGGGGCTGCAGAAGATTCACTCGAAGCAGCTATGACGTTACTTAAGCCAAACGGTCGTATTTCGGTTATCACGTTCCATTCTTTAGAAGACCGATTAGTAAAGACAATGTTTAAAGAGGCAGCGTCATTACCTGAATTGCCACCGAATTTACCGATTATTCCACGAGAAATCAGCCAAAGTTCAAGCTCATCACACGAAAGCCAATCTTACCAAGTGAAGAAGAACTGGCAGCGAATAATCGATCACGATCAGCAAAGTTACGGATTATAGAGAAACTTGACGAGAAAGGGAGTTATTAAATGGCGCTACGACAGTATCAACAACAACCACAACCGCAACAACCTGCCGTACCTCATACATATCCAACCCCTGTCAAAAGAAAACAGATCATTTCTAAAGGGGAAAAATTCTTATTTGCCGCATTTGTCATGACGTGTGCCTTTTTAATGATTTTCATTGTTCAAACTCAGACTGAAATTCGCGCAGTCGACGTGCAAATACAACAGATGGAACAACAAATTGATACGGTAAAACGTGAAAACACAGACCTTGAAATTCAAGTTGCAGAACTTTCTAGCTATGAACGCATTTGGCTAAAAGCAAAGGAGCTCGGCTTAACATTGAATGAGAAAAATGTGAAGGTTGTGTCTGGTGAATGAATAAAAAAGTACGTTTTCAATGGGGAGCCTTCCTACTGTTTTTGCTATATGGGGGGCTCTTTTTTCTGTTATTAGGTCGATTTATCTACATTCAAGCCACGGGAGTCGTAAATGGAGAAGTTTTGGAACAAAGGGCACAGGAAAAATACAGTCGTTCTCAAGTCGTAGAAGCACACCGTGGAACGATACAAGATCGTAATGGCCAAATCTTAGTAGAAGACACGCTGAGTTACAAAATCTACGCGGTAGTCAGTGAAAAAGCAACGGCTCACGCAAATGACCCGCGACACGTCATTGATGTGCAAGATACGGCACAAAAGCTAAGTGAATTTCTCGATCTATCAGAAGAAGAAATTGCAACTCGTATCCAAAATGGAATCGATGAAGAACGCTATCAAGTGGAGTTCGGCGCTTCAGGTCGTAACCTTTCGCATCAGCAAATGAAAAAAATCGAGGAACTACAACTACCGGGGATTGAATTTGATAAAGACCTAAAGCGCCATTATGCAAATGGACGATTTGCCTCACACCTAATTGGCTTTGCAATTCCTGAAGAAGTGGAAGACAACAAAACTCGTTTAGTAGGAAAGATGGGGCTTGAGCGCATCTATGATGAAGCGTTGACGGGAACACCAGGGCGTATTGATTTTCAAATAGGAAGAAACGGATTGTTACTGCCGTCGTCAGACAAATTGATTACAGAACCAAAGCATGGAGCAGATGTGAAACTGACCAATGACAGAACGATTCAAAATTTTTTAGAAGAAGCGGTATCCGATGTTCAAGAGAAGTATGAACCTGAAAAAATTACTGCACTTGTCGTGAAAGCAGATTCTGGAGAAATTTTAGCCATGACCCAGCGGCCAACTTTTGATCCTAATACACGAGAAGGCTTGACGACAAACTGGTTGAATGAAAGTGTCGAGAACACGGTTGAACCAGGTTCTACAATGAAAATCTTTACTCTTGCCGCTGCGATTGAGGAAGGGAAATGGGACCCAAATGGTTGGTACAAATCAGGTTCTTATAAATTGCTTGATAGAACCATCTATGATCACAATGTCTCTGGATGGGGAACTATCACGTATTTAGAAGGTTTCCAGCGCTCATCTAACGTTTCTATGGCATACTTGCTTGAAAAATTAGGTGACGAAACATTTATCAACTACATCAAAGAATTTGGTTTTGGAGAGAAAACAGGCATCGATTTGCCGAATGAAGCAACGGGTACAATTAGTGATCGCTATCCAATCAATCGCTTGACGACAACTTATGGACAAGGAACTACGGTGACGCCACTTCAACTTGTCCAAGGGATGACGGCTATTGCAAATGAAGGAACGATGTACCAACCTTACATCATTGATCAAATTGTCGATCCAAATACGGGTGAAGTCCTATTAAATCACGAACCGGTAAAAAAACAGTCTCCAATTTCTGCTCAAACGGCAAATCAAGTTAAAGAAATCCTTGCCAGTACAGTAACGAGTGAGAAGGGGACAGCGCAAAAGTTCAAATTGGATTCCTATACTTCTGCCGGTAAGACAGGTACCGCTCAAATTCCGGGACCGGATGGCAAATATTTATGGGGACGTCAGCTATTCTTATACTCGTTCTTAGGAATGGCGCCAGTAGAAGATCCAGAAATCATCGTTTACGTTGCAGTTCATAAACCGAAAATTGAAGCTACGGAAGTTGGGTCCGACCCTACATCCTATATTTTTAATTATGTGACTGAGAATTCGTTAAAGTATTTAAACATTTCTCCAAATGATTCAAAAGAGAGAGAAACTGTACTATTAGAAGATTATCGAGGAAAAGAGTTAGCTAGTGTTCAATCGGCACTTCAAGCCCAAGGTCTAGAGGTCGTTGCAACCGGTCTTGAGGGTAAGGTTGAACAACAGTACCCGGCTGGGGACACGCCCCTTATTAGCGGTACAAAGGTGTTCTTAAAAGCTGGGGGAGACATACAGATCCCTGATATGACAGGCTGGTCATCTCGAGAAGTGAAAATCTACAAAGGCTTTTCAGGTCTTCCGATTGAAATGACAGGAACTGGCTATGTGGTACGTCAAAGTATGACCCCAGGTACAGCTGTCGACAACACACCGATCGTAGTGGAGCTTGATAGTCCTGAAAAAGCCTATCAACAACAACCGGTCGAAATGGAAGGAAATCCGGAAGAGCTAGAAGAACAGCAAGAATAACCTCAGGTCCGCGTCATAAAGTAGTGCAGGAGGTTATTTTATCTCACCATTACAAAAGATGCGTCTAAGAATTGTTGTACTGGTTGTATTTATTGTCTTTCTAGCCATTCTAGTGAAAGTGCTGTATATTCAACTTTGGCGCTATGATTTTCTTCATGAACAAGCTCGTGAAAGCTGGAATCGTCAGCTTCCCCAAAGCGCAGGGCGCGGGTTGATTTTAGATCGCAATCACTCAGTTCTTGTAACTAATCGTCTAAAACCCTCCTTATATGTGATGCCTGGACAACTTACCGATGTTGAAGAACTGGTGGATGAGCTGCACCGCCTATCTCAAGTTCCTAAAGAGGTCATTTTAAAAGAGATGACACGAAAAAGTTCACTCAATGAACTGAAAAAGACGCCAAAAGCTCTAACAGAAGACCAGCTGATTGAACTCCAGGCCAAAGGGGTTCCAGGACTTTACACAACCGTACTTTTCAGAGGGCGTATCCCTATGGGAAGATGCTGGCTCCGGTTATGGGATTTGTTGGCGCTGATGGACAGGGACTAGCAGGACTTGAATATCAATACGATGCAGTTCTGACTGGAACTACGGGGAGTTTGGAGCTCTATACAGATGCCAAAGGGAAACGTTTAGAGGGATTTGCGGATGAATCGTAAGGAACGAACATGGGATAATATGCCCGAATTGAAAGTCCCGAATCTTATAGGACTCTCAAAGGATGAGATTGAAGAACAATTGCATGAATTTAATTGATCTGGCATGGAAATGGTCAAGTAATACTAGATCAATTGCCAGCTCCAGATGAATTTGTAAAGCCTCCATATCTTATCCATCTTTATACTGATTAACTAAAGGAGTTTCACTATGTCACTTGTAACTATCGTGCTCACAATTGCACTCGCATTCATACTTTCGGCACTACTCGCTCCACTTGCTATTCCATATTTACGCAGAATGAAATTTGGACAGAGCATTCGAGAAGAGGGCCCTGAGTCTCATCAGAAAAAAGCTGGTACCCCTACGATGGGTGGCTTAATTTTCTTAGTGTCAATTTTGGTTTCAACTCTAGTTGTTGCCTACTTCACCAATACACTAACTACACAAACTGTCGTGTTATTACTTGTATTGATTGGATTTGGAGCACTCGGTTTCTTAGATGACTTTATCAAGGTCGTTATGAAACGAAATCTTGGGCTTACATCCTTACAAAAACTTATTGGACAAATCGTCATTGCTATTATCGCTTATTTCTTATTGCAACTCGGACCATTCGATACGGCTATTGCGATTCCATTTACAACTTGGTCGATTGATTTTGGTATCTTGTATGTGGTGTTCATCGTGTTCTGGCTGGTAGGCTTCTCAAATGCCGTCAACTTGTCAGATGGCTTAGATGGACTTGTTAGTGGAACGGCCTCCATCGCATTTGCCACTTTCGGGATTTTAGCTGTGATTTACAACCAGACGGATGCTGCTATCTTTGCATTCTCGGTTACTGGAGCCTTACTCGGTTTCTTATTATTCAATAAAAACCCAGCAAAGGTGTTTATGGGAGACACAGGATCTTTAGCTCTTGGCGGGGCTCTTGCGATGTTGTCAATTATTTTGAAACAAGAGTTGCTATTGCTATTTGTAGGAATCATTTTCGTTGTAGAGACACTGTCTGTCATTCTTCAAGTGATCAGCTTTAAAACGCGTGGAAAACGCATCTTTAAAATGAGTCCGATTCACCATCACTTTGAGTTGTCAGGCTGGTCTGAAATCAAAGTCGTCTATGTATTTTGGACAATTGGATTTGTCGCTGCACTACTAGTGCTCGTCTTGGAGGTCTTCGTATGAAACAACTAAAAGAAGTTTATCATCAAAAAGTACTCGTACTTGGATTAGCCAAGAGTGGAACTGCAGCTGCTGAGACACTCCATGAACTCGGTGCGTTTGTCACTGTAAATGATGCGAAGCCATTTGAAGAAAATGAGCATGCACAGCATTTATTAAAACAAGGATTGACGGTTATTTGTGGAAGTCATCCTGAGAATCTATTGGATGAAGGATTTACATTAATCGTCAAAAATCCTGGAATCCCTTATAGCAATCCTGTGCTGCAAGAAGCACGTAAACGGGAGATTCCCATCTGGACAGAAATCGAACTAGCATATCGCATCAGTGAAGCGCAAATGGTTGGAATTACAGGATCCAACGGCAAGACAACTACAACAACTTTACTAATGGAAATGCTGAGTGAAGGCCCACTAGAGCCACTTGTGGCTGGGAATATTGGTACTGTTGCTACTACAGTGGCTAAAAGTGCCACGAAAAATAATGTAATCGTAACAGAACTGTCATCCTTTCAACTGATGGGTACGGTAAAATTAAAACCTTCGATTGCAATTATCACGAACATCTATGAAGCGCATCTCGATTACCACACAGACTTGGAAGAATACATCCAAGCAAAGCTTGCGATTTCTCAAAATCAAACTTCTGCAGATACTTTAATTTATAACGGGGAACAAGACGTTCTAGTGGATCGTGTTAAAGGAACTTCAGCAAAGCTTCTCCCGTTCTATGTATCGGGACGTCAAGACGAGGGAATCAGCGCAGACCATGAATGGGTGTACTGGTTAGGAAGCCCACTTTATAAGCGAGATGAAATTCGTTTGCCTGGGCAACACAATTTAGAAAATGTGCTTGCAGCTACAGCAGCAGCGATGTTGTTACATGCTCCACTGGACCAGATTCGTAAGACGGTCTCCACATTTGCTGGAGTAAAACACCGTACGCAGTTTGCTGGTGAGTGGCAGGGACGTCTGTTCTATAACGATTCAAAAGCTACAAATGCATTAGCAACTAAGAGTGCCCTGGAAGGATTCACGCGCCCTGTGATTTTGCTTGCAGGTGGGAAAGAGCGAGAGCATTCATTTGATGAACTCATTCCGTATTTAGGGAACTTGAAAGCTGTCTATCATTTCGGTGAAACGGCTCCGAGACTGCAGAAGTTCTTAGAAGCGCATGATGTGAAAGGTGCTCCTTTTAAAACATTAACTCAAGCATTTGAGGAAGCGGTTGTTTTATCTGAACCTGGAGACGTTATCCTTTTATCTCCTGCATCAGCTAGTTGGGATCAATATGAAAGCTTTGAAATCCGCGGAGATGAATTTTTAGCCCTATACGACTCCTTAAATTAGAAAGGATGGCGTTGTACCTTATGAACTTGCCAAATGGAGGCTCTTTGTAGTCAGTATCTTATTGACCGTTGCTGGCGTTGCTTTTATTGCCACTGCCAGCAGCTATTGGTCAGCTGTTCATTATCCAACCAGTACACCTTTTTTGATTAAGCAGAGCCTATTTGCAGTTCTTGCTTTTGGAGCTTTTATAGTTGTTAGAAGGTTTAAATTTCAAGGAAATGAACTCACCATTTTTTATATTGTGGGAATTTTGACGGCACTTACGGTATGGGTATCAGGACTTGGTATGGAAGGGAGGCAGAAGAATGGAAAAACTAATTGATATCGAAGAACGAATACCTACACTTAGAAAAAAGAGAAAGCGCAGAATGACGTGGACCTTTTCTATTCTTCTGTTTCTTTTTTTTAGCGCGTTGCTTCTCGTACTTTACCTGCAATCTTCTATAAGTAAGATTCAGATTATCACGACCCACGGCAATGAAATCGTAAATGCGCAAGAAATTGAAGCTGTTTCTACGTTGAACAAAGGAGACTCTTTGTGGTCGTTTACTACGTCTAGCATTGAACAGGAAATTGAGCAGCACCCTGCTATAAAGCAAGCGGAAGTGTCAAGAAAACGATGGTCAGAAGTAGTCATTTCTGTACAAGAGTATCAACCGATAGGTTTTCGAGGGACTGACGAAACACGCATTTTGTTAGAAAACGGAGCGGAAGTCACTTCAGAGGATGCTGGTAGTATGTTTGGACCAGCAATTGGGAAGTTTGACGAAGAGAAAGTGGAAAAGAAAGTAATTTCAGAACTTGGAAAACTTGCTTCTGAAAATCGAATGCTGATATCAGAAATCTTTTCCTCTCCAAGTAAGTCAGATCCGAATCTCATAACCTTGTTTATGAATGATGGTAACACGGTCATTCTAAGTGCACTCGACCTCTCAGAAAAGATGGATTTATACCCAGCGGTTCTGCAACAAATTCCTATTGGACAAAAAGGGATTGTCGACATGGAAGTGGGTACTTTCTTTGAGAGTTATGACAGCATTTACGGCGAGAAAGGAGAAGAGCTGGTAATAGATGAACAACAAGACAGTGAATAGAGGCAAAATTATATTATCAGTTGTCAGTTTGACATTAGGGTTTATTTTAGCTTTTAGCTTCAGTGTTTCTCAAAATCGAAATCAAGAGGTTGCTGTCAATTCCGCCACATTTGGACAAACGGAAAGTGTGAGACAAGAACTCATTGAACAAAAAGAACGCAATAAAGAGTTGAGCGAAGAACTTCGAGATGTCCAAGAGACGATTCGGGAATACGAGCAACAAGCAGGGTCCAACACATCGTCTTTAGATGAACTCGTTAAAGAAGCAGAAGCACTCCGCTTATTGACAGGAGAAGTTTCAGTTAAAGGGGAAGGCTACCGTGTTCAGCTTGAAGATGGAGAATACGATCCAGACCAAGTAAATCCTAATGATTACATAGTTCATGAAGGCCATGTCTTCATGGTGATTAATGAACTGAAGATTGCGGGAGCAGAAGCGGTTAGTGTCAATGGCAAGAGGATCCATGAAACAAGCTATATCCGTTGTACAGGACCTGTCATTACTGTAGATGGAGAGACGTTCCCGGCACCGTTTATTATTGAAGCTATTGGAAACTCTTCAACGTTGTCAGAAGCCGTTGAACTCTCGGGCGGTATCCTCGATCAATTGAAAGGACAACAAATCCGGATTCAAACAGAAAAAGTGTCTGAGCTGATGATGTTGTCTATGCACGAAAGTTAAGGGGGAGAACCAGTTGAAAAAGAAAGGGATCTCTCGCTTTACTCTAATACTATTTGTGATTGGTTTTATGTTAGCAATTCAGTTCAATACTATGCAAAACCCGGAACAACGTGACACGCGTGACGTGTGGGAGATTCGAAAAGAACTTTCAGTTGAAACGCAATACCATTCAGAGCTTTTAACAAGAATCAGGGAAGCACAGCAATTAGTAGTTCAATATGAAAGTTCACAAGCGGATCGACCTGAGAGACTTGTTGAACAATCAATTAAACAACTTCAACAAGATATCGGTTTACTGCCGTATGAAGGCCCCGGCGTCACTATCACGGTGACTCCATCTGAAGAGGCTATTGCATTTGGGCTGACTATCGAACCCATTTCACCAGAACTTCTAGTACGCTTTGTTAATGAGATGAATCGATTCCAAGCGAAGGCTATTGAGATCGATGGCAAACGATTGATTTATTCATCTGCCATTCGCGATATTAACGGTAATACTACTATCAATACATTACCGATAAAAACGCCGCCGTTTGAAATAAAACTAGCAACCGACTCTATAGAAACTGTAGAAAAGTTAGTAGCACAAATTCAAGCAAGCGGATTAGCGGATGATTTTTACCTGGAGAATTATGCTTTAGAGATTGGTGAACCAGTAGAAAAGTTGAGCATCACATCGTATGACCAACCGATCGCTGTCAATTATTTAACGGAGTGGAAGGAAGGAGACTGACTATGTGGCTACCACTGCTAGGTCTGATTTTGGGGATTTCTTTAGGCTTGATGACGGATTTTCAAATTCCTTCTGCTTATGAGAACTATTTATCAATCGCAGTATTAGCGGCACTTGATACATTATTTGGCGGGATTCGTGCCCAACTGCAACAAGTCTATGATGATAAAGTATTTGTATCGGGTTTTTTCTTTAATATCGCTTTAGCTGCAGCACTTGCATTCTTAGGTGTTCACTTAGGTGTCGACTTGTATCTGGCAGCCATTTTCGCGTTTGGTGTCCGGTTGTTTCAAAATATTGCAGTGATTCGTCGTATTTTATTGACCCGATGGGCCGACAAAGGATTGTCATCAAAATAAAATAATTGTTTGACTAGTAAGAAACATTTAGACTTTACAAGGTGTTTACTCTAAAATGAAAAGTATATACCTTTTTAGGAGGTGCCACAAAGTGAATTCATCAGAATTATACGTATCACTAGATATCGGGTCATCCTCGATCAAAGTGGTCATTGGAGAAATCAACAATCAAATTATTCATATTATCGGTGTTGGCAATGCCAAGTCAACAGGCATTCGAAAAGGTGCCATCGTGGATATTGATGCCACGGTCCAGTCTATAAAAAAGGCAGTGCAAGAAGCAGAACGTATGGCAGGTATGGAGATTCGAGAAGTGGTTTTAGGAATCCCAGCAAATCAAGCATCCATTCACCATGTGAAGGGTGTCGTGGCTGTTCAGTCTGAAGATAAAGAAGTGACAGGGAAAGACTTAGAGCGAGTTTTAGACTCCGCTAAAGTAATGTCTATTCCACCAGAACGTGAATACTTAAATATCATTCCGGTTCAATATATATTGGACGGAGTGGAAGAAATCAGTGACCCACGAGGTATGATCGGAACACGATTAGAAGTCGATGCCAACATGATTACTACTTCTAAGACAATCTTACATAACCTTCTGCGCTGTGTAGAACGTGCAGGATTACAGATTCGTGAGATTTATCTGCAGCCTTTAGCGGCAGGTCAATTTGCTTTAACTGAAGATGAACGCAATCATGGTACGGCCTATATTGATATAGGTGGCGGAGCAACAACGATTGCGGTCTTCCGTGATGGACACTTAACACACACGACGACCATTCCTGTCGGTGGAGACCACATTACGAAAGACTTGAGTATCGTCCTTAAGACACCAACGGAACATGCGGAGCAGATCAAACGTCAATATGGACATGCGTTTTATGACGATGCTTCCGAAGATGAGCTGTTTGAAGTTCCTGTCATTGGTGCTGATATGAAGGAACAGTATTCTCAGAAGTACATCTCAGAAATCATAGGAGTACGCTTAGAAGAACTGTTTGAGATGATTATGGAAGAGCTTTATCAGATTGGTGTTCGTGACCTCCCTGGAGGTATCGTACTAAGCGGTGGGGTCTCAAAACTTGAAGGACTCTCTCAATTGGCTCGACATGTATTGCAGACACGAGTCCGTGTGTTCACTCCAGATTATATTGGTGTACGTGAGCCACAATTCTCAACTTCAATCGGTTTAATTCAGTATATTTACAAAGAGGATTTATATTATGGTCTGTCGAATACTACAACTAGTGCAGTAACAGCTCGACAAGAACCTACTATAAAACCCAAGACAAAACAAAAAGTAAAAAAAGAATCTGTTGAAGATTCAAATGAACCAAAAGAAAGCGGCATGACGAAGATCAAACAATTTTTCGACCGATTCTTTGAATAGTAGTATCGGCAATCTAACATAGGAGGCAATTGCATGTTACATTTTGAAACGAATGATGAATCTTTAGCAATTATTAAAGTAATTGGAGTTGGCGGTGGCGGTAATAATGCCGTCAATCGTATGATTGAGCACGGAGTGCAAGGGGTCGACTTTATCGCAGTCAACACGGATGCACAAGCATTAAATATGTCAAAAGCGCCAGTAAAGCTTCAAGTTGGTGGCAAATTGACTCGTGGTCTTGGAGCAGGGGCTAACCCAGAAGTAGGTCGTAAAGCTGCTGAAGAAAGTAAAGAACAAATTGAAGAAGCACTTCGTGGTGCGGATATGGTATTCGTTACTGCAGGTATGGGTGGCGGGACGGGCACAGGTGCTGCACCTGTAATCGCCCAAATCGCTAAAGAACTTGGCGCATTAACAGTTGGTGTTGTCACACGTCCGTTCACATTTGAAGGACGCAAACGTTCTACTCAAGCTGTTGGCGGTATCTCCATGATGAAAGAAGCTGTCGACACATTAATCGTTATTCCAAACGATCGTCTTCTTGAAATCGTTGACAAAAACACGCCAATGCTCGAAGCATTCCGTGAAGCGGATAACGTACTTCGACAAGGGGTTCAAGGTATCTCAGATTTAATCGCGGTACCAGGACTAATCAACTTAGACTTTGCCGATGTGAAGACAATTATGTCTAACAAAGGGTCTGCATTGATGGGTATCGGAATTGCTTCAGGTGAAAACCGTGCTGCCGAAGCAGCAAAAAAGGCAATTTCAAGTCCTCTTTTAGAAACATCTATTGATGGGGCTAAAGGTGTTCTTATGAATATCACCGGTGGATCAAACCTGTCTCTATTTGAAGTTCAAGAAGCAGCGGATATCGTGGCAAGCGCTTCTGATGAAGAAGTAAATATGATTTTCGGTTCTGTAATCAATGACGACTTAGATGATCAAATTGTAGTTACAGTTATCGCTACTGGATTTAACGAAGAAATTTTGACTCAGCGTCAGCCTCGTATGGCTGGTGGCGGAATGAAGCGTCCATCTTCACCTGCTCCAACTCAGGCACCACAACGTGAAACTCGTTACGAAGAAGAGCCAGTTCAAGAGACTCGCCCACAACAACCTTCGTTTAAAGAAGAAGAAGCATTAGACATTCCAACATTCCTACGAAACCGGAATCGTCGTTAATAGCCTATAAATCCCCCTTATCTCCGTGTGAGATAAGGGGTTTTTGTCGTGAAAAAACTGACCAATCAAACTCCCTTCGACAGATTTTTACGTAGTCACATCCGTATCATTAGAGATAGAAGGGAGGAGTAGCTTGTATATCGAATGGATTGTGGGGATTCATACTGCTGTAATGATGGCAACTCTGCATGTAGCTTCTAAAATCATGCTCACTCGATTTTGCTGTACTTCAAACTGTTTTATTTGAAGTTTTCATTGTTAGTTTTGGTGGGCTGTTGCCAGCCTTTTGATTATTCTTTTTGCATCTGTAGCTACGAAAGAGTTCCCGTTAAATTGTGATATTTTGCTCCATCATTATAAGACGAAGTGAAAGAATTTATTTTTCAGAGTTGCAACAGAAACGTTTGATTGATCAGGCAACAGGGAAAATTATCGGCTATATTGAAGACGCGGAAGTGAACGCGCAGACAGGTCAAGTGGAGGGATATGTTGTAAGTGGTTCCACCCGATTTTTTCAAAAACAAGGCACGGATCGTTTCGTCACCATGTCCGAAGTTGTATCGGTAGGAGCTGATTTTATCTTTCTGAAATCTGTCGAACATTGATTAAACGTGCTCGGATTGGTACAATAAATGAAACACAATGCAAAGTTGGGACGTAAAAATGATACAAAACGACTTACAACAGATTGAGTACAAAATAGAACAAGCAAAACAAGGCTCCAAATTGAGTGCAGACCATGTCACACTGATTGCTGTTACGAAACAGCTATCGGTTGATCAAACGAAGGTTGTAGTGGAAGCAGGACTTAAGCATCTAGGAGAAAATCGTCTAGAAGGATTGCTTCCTAAACAAGCAGAAATTGGTTCTTCTGTTACATGGCATTTTATCGGATCGTTACAGACTCGTAAGGTAAAAGACATCATTAACACTATCGATTATCTCCACTCGCTTGACCGAATGAGTCTTGCAGATGAAATTCAAAAACGTGCACAGCAACCTGTTCGCTGCTTTATTCAAGTTAATGTTTCCGGCGAATCTTCAAAACACGGACTGGCCGATACAGAACTCTCAAACTTTATGCAGCAGATTGAAAGCTACGATAAAATTCTTCCTATCGGTCTAATGACCATGGCACCTGCAGATGCAAGCGAAGAGGACATTCGCAAACAATTCAAGCGACTGAGAGAACTACGCGACGAAATGAACCAAAAGGGACTGTTAAAACAGCCGATGACGGAACTATCCATGGGCATGTCAGGGGATTATGTAATTGCCGTAGAAGAAGGCGCAACATTTGTCCGAATTGGAACAGCATTAGTCGGAAGTATAAAGGAGTGATCGCATGAAAAAATGGTTCAATTCATTTTTCTTAATGGATGAAGAAGAGGAGCAAGAAATGCAAACAGAATCAAAAGCAAAACCAGAGCAACAAGAAGCACGTCCAAAACAACAACCGGTCAAATCCGTTCGAGAACGGAAAATCTCTAGTGCATCAACAGCAACGTCTCCCCAGCTAGTGAGTATTCAAAACGTTCAAAAGTCGTCTAAAGTGATTTTAATCGAGCCCCGTGTCTATGCAGAAGCTCAAGATATCTCGGAACATCTAAAAGGCAAGCGAGCTGTGATTGTCAATCTGCAACGAATCGATAAAGAACAAGGAATCAGAATTATCGACTTTTTAAGTGGAACAGTGTACGCTTTAGGTGGAGATATTCAGCGTATTGGCACCGATATCTTTTTATGTGCACCAGATACCATCGAAGTGGATGGAGCTATCTCCGACTACTACTATGACGAACACCAATAAGCGAGGAGATTTCTAAACGATGTCTATAGCATTACTATTTTATATTATTAATATTGCTTTTAGTATTTATACGTACATGATCATTGGCTACATCTTAATGTCATGGATTCCGAGCTTGCAGCAATCAGCGATCGGGCAATTTCTAGCAACGCTTGTTGAACCATACCTTTCGATTTTTAGAAAAATCATTCCTCCTATTGGGATGATTGATTTGTCGCCAATCATTGCAATCATTGCTTTAAACTTTGCGTCATTTGGAATCAAACAAGTATTATTGTGGATTTTCTGATGTACAACTTGTATGGCCCCAAGAGCTTATTTGCTCTGGGGCTATTTTTCAACTAGTTTACTGACTGGAGCGGACTTTTATGGATACGATATTTCAACATTTTCGAAAAGATGAACAACCCTTTATAGAGGCGATGATTAGCCTGACAAGAGAAGTAGAAGACCGCTACGCACCAAAACTGACGGATTTTTTAGATCCCCGTCAGCGGTTTATTTTACAGACGTTGTCCCAACAAAGAGATTTGAATGGCTTTTCTTTTGGCGGTTTTGATCAGGCGGAGAGGGAGCGTGTACTTGTTGCCCCATCTTACTATGAACCAGCAAAGGAAGATGAACAGATTCAAATCGTACAAATCTCGTATCCTACTAAATTTGTGACGTTCAAGCACTCTGATGTATTAGGTTCTCTGATGTCGTTAGGACTCGACCGCTCTAAGTTCGGTGATATTCGCTTACAAGACGGTGTGGTGCAGTTTGCCATTGCCTCTGAAATCGCCGACTATGTTAAGACCAATTTAACATCTATTGGTAAAGTGAAAGTTCAAGTGGAAGATGTGGCGGAAGAAGACGTACTGCTTGCCGTGACAGAAGACTATGTAGATGAACTTCATATCGTAAGTTCTATGCGACTTGATACAGTACTGGCCTCCGCTTGGAACATTTCTCGTCAGAAAGCGGCTGCGTTTATTAAAGGTGGCAAAGTGAAAGTGAACTGGTCTGTAGTGGAAGACATCTCGTTTATCTTGAACGAATCCGATATGGTATCTTTGAGAACGTTTGGCCGCTTCCAGGTTGGTTTGATAGAAGGTAGAACGAAGAAAGAAAAAATACGACTGCAGATAGCGAAGCTGGAGCAAAAAAGTTGAATTTTTCTTAAATTGTACTGCTTTCCTACTCTATCAACGGTATAATACAAGTAGCCATATTCGATAAAGGAGCTGTAACCATGCCATTAACACCTTTAGATATTGATCAAAAAGTCTTTAGTAAAGCATTTCGCGGGTATAGTGAAGATGAGGTCAATGAGTTTTTAGAGCAAGTGAAAAAGGACTTTGAAACGCTTATCCGAGAAAAGAAAGAACTAGAGGCGCAATTGAAATCGACGACTGAACGTGTGGGGCACTTTACAACCATTGAGTCGACCTTGCAAAAATCGATTGTCGTTGCACAAGAGGCTGCTGAAGAAGTGCGCCGCAATTCTCAAAAAGAAGCAAAGTTAATCGTGAAAGAAGCAGAAAAGAATGCAGATCGCATTTTAAACGAATCTTTAACAAAAGCGCGTAAAATTGCATTAGAGATTGAAGAGCTGAAGAAACAATCTAAAGTATTCCGCAACCGCTTTAAGATGTTGGTAGAAGCGCAACTGGAACTGATCAACACGGACGATTGGGATCACTTAATGGAAACGGATGTAGATACGACGTCCCTAGAACGTATCACTGCAGACGAAGTCTAAACAGCTTGACGATACATAGTGCAATCTTTATAATAAGCACATAGAAAAAGGCACTGATAAAGACGGCATTTGGATGAACGACCAAGCGAGTTGGGGATAGTGAGAGCCCAATCAACTAGTCCAGAGACGCCCATCACTTTTGAGCCGAAATGCTGAAATTCGTAAGCATTTCCGTTTGACCACGTTACGGTCATCTAAGTGGCAGATTCGTCTGCAATTAGGGTGGTACCGCGAACAACTCGTCCCTTTCTTGGGGACGGGTTTTTTATGTGCCTAGAAAAGTGGAGCCGACTCGCCACATCTGATTACGAATCAACAACAATTAAGGAGAGATACTAAATGGAATACAAAGATACCCTGTTAATGCCAAAAACCGACTTTCCTATGCGTGGAGGCCTTCCAACTAAGGAGCCTCAAATCCAAGACATGTGGAAAGAAAAAGACATCTATGCGAAAAATTTAGAGCGTACTAAAGACCGTCCAAAGTTCATCTTGCACGACGGACCGCCATACGCAAACGGTGATCTTCATATCGGTCATGCTTTGAACAAAGTACTTAAAGATATGATTGTTCGTTACAAATCAATGTCTGGCTTCCAAGCACCCTATGTTCCAGGTTGGGACACACACGGACTTCCAATTGAGCAAGCATTGACAAACAAAGGCGTGAACCGTAAAGAAATGACAGTAGCTGAGTTCCGCAAACTTTGTGAAGAGTATGCCTACGAACAAATTGACAACCAGCGCGAGCAGTTCAAGCGTATTGGTGTAACAGGTGACTGGGACAACCCGTACGTTACATTAAAACCACAATTTGAAGCACGTCAAATCCAAGTGTTTGGTGAAATGGCCAAAAAAGGGTACATCTACAAAGGATTAAAGCCAGTTTATTGGTCACCGTCATCTGAATCGGCACTTGCAGAAGCAGAAATCGAATACAAAGACAAAAAATCTCCTTCGATTTATGTGAGCTTTGAAGTAACAGACGGTAAAGGAGTCGTACCAGAAGGCGTTCGATTCATCATCTGGACAACGACTCCATGGACAATCCCAGCGAACCTTGGAATTTCTGTCCACCCTGACTTCTCCTATGTGCAAGTCCGCGCAAACGATAAATCATTTATCATTGCAAAAGACCTTCTTGAAGAAGTGAGCGCAACACTAGGGTGGGAATCTTTCGAAGTGGAACAGACTTTTGAAGGGAAACAATTCGACCGTATCGTAGCGAAACACCCATTATACGATCGCGATTCTCTAGTTATGCTTGGAGAACATGTAACAACTGAGTCTGGTACAGGCTGTGTCCATACAGCTCCTGGCCACGGGGAAGATGACTTCCACGTTGGGAAACAATACGGTTTAGATGTTTTATGTCCAGTAGACGATCGTGGTGTAATGACTGCTGAAGCACCTGGCTTTGAAGGTCTCTTTTATGATGCAGCAAACAAGCCAATCACAGAAGCATTAGACGCAGCAGGCGCTCTGGAAAAATTAACATTCTTCACGCACTCGTATCCACATGACTGGCGTACAAAGAAACCAGTTATTTACCGTGCAACTACACAATGGTTTGCATCAGTTGAAGCGTTCCGTCCAGAACTTCTAGAAGCAATTCGTCAAACAGAGTTTACGCCTTCATGGGGTGAAACACGTCTATTCAATATGATTCGTGACCGTGGTGACTGGAACATTTCCCGTCAACGCGTCTGGGGTGTACCGATTCCCGTGTTCTATGCTGAAGATGGCGAACCGATTATTGAAGAAAACACAATTCAACATGTATCCGAATTGTTCCGTGAACACGGTTCAAACATCTGGTTCGAGTGGGATGCGAAAGACTTATTACCAGAAGGCTATACACACCCAGCTAGTCCAAACGGTCGCTTCACTAAAGAACTTGACATCATGGATGTTTGGTTTGACTCTGGTTCAACACATCAAGGCGTTCTTGCAGAGCGTGAAGACTTGCAGTTTCCTGCGGACTTGTATTTAGAAGGTTCGGATCAGTACCGCGGATGGTTTAACTCATCACTAATCACTAGTGTTGCGATGTTTGGTCACGCACCTTATAAGGGGCTTCTAAGTCACGGGTTCGTGTTAGACGGAGAAGGACGTAAGATGAGTAAATCCATCGGAAACGTTATCGTACCTTCAAAAGTCATGAACCAACTAGGTGCTGACATCCTTCGCCTATGGGTAGCATCCGTAGATTATACGGCTGATGTTCGTGTGTCTGATGCCATCTTAAAACAAGTGTCAGAAGTATACCGTAAGATCCGCAACACGCTACGATTCCTTCACGGGAATGTGCATGACTTCAATCCAACAACAGACCGTGTAGCTTTTGAAGACATGCGTGAAGTAGATCAGTATATGTATGCAAAACTACAACAAATGATTTCAACTGTGAATACATCATTTGAAAACTACGAGTTCTCGACTGTGTACCATACAATCAACAACTTTGTTTCAACGGAACTAAGTGCTTTCTATTTAGATCTTGCAAAAGATGTCGTGTATATTTACGAAGCTGATCACAAAGATCGTCGTGCAATGCAAACGGTTATGTACGATGCCTTAGTTGCTCTAGTGAAACTTCTAACTCCAGTCCTGCCACATACTACAGATGAGTTGTGGGGTTACATGGAGCATGAACAGGCAGAAAGCGTTCAATTGACAGATATGCCTCAAGCGGTTGAAGTTCCGAATGCAACAGATTTGATTGCGAAATGGGATAAGGTGTTAACTGTTCGTGATGATGTATTAAAAGCACTTGAAATGGCTCGTGCTGAGAAGCAAATCGGAAAGTCATTAGAAGCACATGTTCACTTGTATGTGAAAGACAGTGTGAAAGAATTGTTTGCGGATGATAAAATCGATTACGCGCAACTGTTCATCGTCTCTGGCTTTACATTAGCAGGAACGGTTGAAGAAGCACCTGAACAGGCAGTTGCTTTAGAGCAATCTTCTGTCGTTGTTGAAAAAGCGCAAGGCGAAAAATGTGAACGCTGCTGGACGATTTCTACTACAGTAGGAGAAGATGCAGAGCACCCAACATTATGTGCACGCTGTGCAGCTGTCGTTTCCAAGTAAAGTATGAAAGCCTCTCCCTACACGGGAGAGGTTTTTAACTTGTCTACGAAAAGCGTGAAATGTGGTACACTTAACTACATGTAAATGGAGGGTTCGACTGTGTGGATATACTATGGAATAGCACTACTTCTTGTACTTGTTGATCAATGGACCAAATGGTTGGTCGTTCAAAATATGGAACTTGGGGAACGCATCGCACTTGCAGACCCGTATCTTGGTCTTCTGTCGCATCGCAACCGAGGCGCTGCCTGGGGCATGCTAGAAGGACAAATGTGGATTTTCTATATCGTCACAACACTCGTCATCATCGGAATCATCTATTATTTTCATACACAAGCTAAAGGGCAACCTTTGTTCCAATTAGGACTCATGGTGTTATTAGGAGGAGCGATTGGGAACTTTATCGATCGCTTGTTTCGTGGTGAAGTAGTGGATTTTGTTGATGTCTGGATTCCTGTCATAAACTATGACTTCCCTATTTTCAATGTAGCAGACGCTGCTTTGACGGTAGGAGTAGTACTTATTTTTCTTTTCATTCTATGGGATGAAAGAAAGCAGAAAAAGGTGAAAAAATGAAGCAATTTGAAGTAACGATTACAAAAGAGCAACATAAGGAACGTTTAGATAAACTACTGCTCAGCGCTAACGAAGACTGGTCTAGAACACAGATTCAAAATCTCATGAAGCAAGAGTTGATTCTTGTGAATGGCGAAGTAGTAAAGTCTAATTACAAAGCCTCTGAAGGCGATGTCGTTTCCGTCAGTATTCCCGATCCTGAAGAGTATGAAATTGAAGCAGAAGACTTGAACCTTGAGATTGTCTACGAAGATGCAGATGTCGCTGTTGTAAACAAGCCAAAAGGAATGGTCGTCCATCCAGCACCTGGTCATTTAACAGGCACACTTGTGAACGGCTTGATGCACCAAATCAAAGACTTATCCGGTATCAACGGAATCATGCGTCCTGGAATCGTGCACCGAATCGATAAAGATACGAGTGGCCTTTTGATGGTCGCTAAAAATGATAAAGCCCATCAGTCGCTCGTAGATCAGCTAGTGGCACGATCTGTCACTCGCAAATATACAGCGCTTGTACATGGCCATATTGCCCATGACAAGGGAACAGTCGATGCTCCTATCGGCCGCGATACTCGTGACCGTCAAAGCATGGCTGTAGTTGACAAAGGCAAGCATGCGGTCACTCATTTTGAAGTGAAAGAGCGCTTCGGTGACTATACACTTGTGGAATGTAAGTTAGAAACAGGTCGGACGCACCAGATACGTGTACACATGAAATTTATCGGCCATCCGCTCGTAGGCGATCCAAAATACGGACCGAAAAAGACATTAGATATTGGTGGTCAAGCCCTACATGCAGGTGTCTTAGGCTTTGTCCAACCAACGACAGGAGAGTACCTGGAGTTTGAAGCGCCACTACCTCAACCGTTTGAAGAGCTATTGTCTGAATTAAATAAAAACTAGCCATATGCCAAATCATCTTGTATACTGACTAAGATAACTAAATAAGGGTCCTTTAAAGACAGTCCAGAGAGGCTGAGAAGGCATACGGTTTCGAATGAACACAGACTGCGGTCTGTTTGTCCATTTGATTTATTTCACTATGCATAGTCAACCTCTTAAGCGCTGCTTAAGAGGTTTTTTTGTACCCAAAAAGGAGGAACGACATGGAAAAAGCAGTGTTATTAGATGAACAAGCCATCCGGCGAGCACTCACACGCATCGCTCACGAAATCATCGAGCGCAATAAGGGCATTGATGACTGCGTGCTAGTTGGAATCAAAACTCGCGGCGCATTCATCGCAAAACGGTTGGCCGAGCGTATCTCTGCTATTGAAGGTAAAGCCATCCAAACAGGAGAGCTCGACATCACGTTGTACCGAGATGATTTGACAGTGAAGACAGAAGATCAACAACCTTTAGTAAGACAAGTGGACATCAAACATGATGTGACAGATAAAAAAATCATTTTAGTAGACGATGTGCTCTATACAGGTAGAACGGTTCGCGCCGCAATGGATGCCATCATGGACGTTGGACGACCTTCTCAAATTCAACTGGCCGTACTCATCGATAGAGGTCACCGAGAACTGCCGATTCGTGCAGACTATGTCGGGAAGAACATCCCCACATCGAGCGGAGAGCGGATTGTAGTGAGAATGACAGAGAGTGATCAAGAAGACCGAGTCGTCATCACGGAGTAGAAAAGAGGAATGCTGTGTGTCTAGGGAAATTGGAATCAACGAACGACCTGAAACATTCAAATGGATCGTACTCAGCTTGCAACACATGTTTGCGATGTTTGGAGCAACAATCCTTGTACCAAAACTTGTCGGACTTAGTCCTGCAATTGCCCTTCTGACAAGTGGGATTGCGACTATCATCTTTATTATCGTAACTCGTTTTCAAGTGCCCGCTTATTTGGGCTCATCTTTCGCATTTATAGCGCCTATTATACTGGCTACCAATACGGGTGGAGTTGGTAGTGCAATGATCGGAGCGATGTTCGTCTCCTTAGTTTACGCGTTGACAGCGCTCATCATTTGGAAGACAGGACATCAGTGGTTTATGAAAATTTTGCCTCCGGTCGTAGTCGGTCCAGTAATCATGGTCATTGGACTTGCTCTTGCACCGGTTGCTGTAGATATGGCAATGAACATCGACACGGACGGAGATGGCATGCGAGACACTTACAGCATGCTGCACTTCTCAGCGGCTCTCGTGACACTCTCAACAGCCATCATCGTGCAGTTAGTATTCAGAGGTTTGCTTTCCTTGATGCCCGTAATCAGCGGAATCATCGTTGGATATATCTATTCGGTTGCAGTAGGAATTGTGGATTTCACAGCTGTGAAAGAAGCTCAGTTCTTACAAATTCCTGAGATGCTAATCCCGGGAATCGATTATCCGTTTGTCGTCACATCTCAGCTAATGTTAATCATGGTGCCGATCTCCATCGTAACGATTTCAGAGCACATCGGTCACCAGCTCGTACTTGGTAAAATTGTAGACCGCAATTACATTGAAAACCCAGGACTTCACCGCTCTCTTTTAGGTGATGGGCTTGGTACTTTCTTCAGTGCCTTGATTGGTGGACCTCCTAAGACAACGTACGGGGAGAACATTGGAGTGCTTGCGCTGACTCGAGTGTTCAGTGTAGCCGTCATTTTACTTGCGGCAGTGTTCGCCATCATCTTCAGTTTCTTTGGTCAGCTGATGGCTGTTATCGACACGATTCCAGCAGCGGTACTTGGAGGCATCTCGATTCTGTTATTCGGAATCATCGCCTCTTCCGGACTTCGAATGCTCGTAGATAGCCAAGTAGACTTTGGAGATTCTCGAAACTTGATTATCTCTTCCATCATCCTGATCCTTGGAATCGGTGGAGCGATGGTGAAGTTTTCTGAGACCTTCCATATCGAAGGCATGGCGCTTGCTTCTATTGTAGGGGTGCTGCTCAACTTGATACTTCCTAAATCTAAATCACAGACGTAACCTTTTAATTTCATCCGAGAGATGAGAAAGGGGAGCGGATTGCTCACGGATCGTTCAGGTCACGTGTCTTTCCTCATACCCTTTCCCTCTGCGGAAAGGGTTTTTTTTATGAAAGGACGGGACTCATGCGGACACTTACAACCATTGAACAACTGTCAACAGACGATATCTTATTTCTAGTAAAGCGAGCCAGACAACTCAAGGCAGGGAGCCCAAGTCAAGTTCCGCCTGGGCTAGTAGCTACCAATTTATTTTTCGAGCCGAGCACTCGAACGAAGATGAGCTTTGAGATGGCAGAACGAAAAGTCGGTCTGACGGTACTTCCTTTTGAAGCGCAATTCTCTAGTGCGACGAAAGGTGAATCACTGTATGACACGGTAAAGACGCTAGAAGCCATCGGCGTTGATGTAGTAGTCATTCGGCATACGGACAACGCTTATTACGAACCGCTTGTTGGAAAAGTGAAGCCTGTGATCATCAACGGTGGCGACGGGACAGGCAATCATCCGACCCAGAGCTTGCTTGACTTGATGACCATCATGGAAGAGTTCGAGGAGCTCGAAGGAAAGACGATTACAATCGTTGGTGACTTGGCGCATAGCCGAGTGGCAAGGTCTAATGTTCAAGTCCTGTCACGACTCGGAGCCAACCTACAGTTTGTCAGTCCGCCAGAATGGCAAGCTGAGTTTGAGACACAAGCATCACTAGACGATGCCATCAAGACGAGTGACGTCATCATGCTGCTACGAGTGCAACACGAACGCCACCAACCGGGGCAGTCATTTACAAAAGAGCAATACCACAGCCAGTATGGACTCACGGTAGAGCGCATGCACGCGATGAAGGAAGACGCCATCATCTTACATCCTGCACCTTTCAACCGAGGAGTAGAAATTGCGGATGAAGTGGTTGAAGGATCTAAGTCACGGATATTCGAACAAATGAAGAATGGGGTCTTTATGCGAATGGCCATTTTAGAGTACTTATTGAAGGAGGAAGCATGATGAAAACAATGTGGACCAATCTACAACGACTGAATGAACAAGGGGACCTCGTTCCGACAGCATTAGTGGTAGAGGACGGAGTGCTACACTCTTTTGAAGAAGTACAAGATGCTGATGAAGTGATTGATGGGCAAGGAAAGTTGCTACTGCCAGGACTCATCGACGTACACGTTCATCTAAGAGAACCGGGTGGAGAGCATAAAGAAACGATTGAAAGTGGAACACGGGCTGCAGCACGAGGTGGCTTTACGACAATTTGTTCGATGCCAAACACTAGACCGGTTCCGGACACGAAAGAAACTATGGAGTGGCTGCAACAGCGAATTGAAGAAACGGCTTCTGTTCGCGTCTTGCCATACGGTTCGATCACCATCCGTGAAGCTGGTAAGGAGCTGACAAATGCTTCTGAACTGAAACAAGCGGGAGCGTTCGCATTAACAGATGACGGAGTTGGAGTTCAAACTGCAGGCATGATGTATGAAGCAATGAAACAAGCAGCTGAAGCCGGCATCTCGGTGGTAGCGCATTGTGAAGATAACAGCTTGCTGTTTGGCGGCGTGATGCACGAAGGCTCGAAAAATAAAGAGCTTGGCCTCCCTGGAATTCTTTCAGCCTCTGAAGCGGTGCACATTGCGCGTGACTGTCTGCTGGCTGAAGCTACAGGAGTACATTATCATGTTTGCCACGTCAGTACAAAAGAGTCTGTTCGCGTGATTCGAGATGCGAAACGAGCAGGAATTCATGTTACTGCAGAAGTGTCCCCACACCATTTGCTGTTATGTGAAGAGGATATTCCGACAAATGAAGCAAGCTGGAAAATGAACCCTCCTCTTCGTGGGAGAGCGGATCAACAAGCGTTGCTAGAGGGATTACTCGATGGGACATTAGATTGCATTGCGACTGACCATGCACCACATACGGCGGAAGAGAAATCTCATGGATTTGAAAAGGCTCCGTTTGGAATTGTAGGACTTGAAACGGCTTTTCCGCTGCTCTACACACACTTTGTAGAGACTGGAAAATGGTCACTAGGACAACTCGTCAGCTACTTAACGACGAAGCCTGCTGCTGTATTTGATCTTCCATACGGGAAACTTGAACTTGGCAAAGAAGCGGAATTTACACTGATTGATACACAACTAGAAAAAACAATTGATTCAAACGAATTCTTATCAAAAAGTACGAACACCCCGTTTGAGGGAAGGTCATGCAAGGGCTGGCCGACTGAAACTTGGTTTAACGGAAAATGTGTCTGGAGGGAACAAGGATGAAACGTTATTTAATTTTAGAAGATGGAACGGTATTTGAAGGAGAAGCATTTGGTTCACCACAAGGAAGTACGGGAGAAGTCATCTTTACAACGGGAATGACAGGGTACCAGGAGTTTATTTCGGATCCTTCCAACTGTGCACAAATTCTTACACTTACGTATCCACTTATTGGAAATTACGGAATCAATCCAGAGGATTTTGAAGCGATGACGATTACTCTTGCAGGAGTCGTCGTACGTGAATGGACAGAGCAACCGTCAAACTTCCGCTCCCACCGCACATTTGGAGAACTTATGGAAGAGCGCGACGTTCCAGGGATTTCAGGAATCGATACACGTCACTTAACGAAACTCCTTCGTACACATGGATCCCTCCGGGGGAAGTTAACATCTGCTGGTGAAGAACCGAATATAGAAGAAATTGTAGCGGAGCTCAACACTTGGTCCCTTCCACATGATGAAGTCTCTCGCGTCTCTACGCAACGACCTTATCCGAGCCCAGGCCGCGGTTGCCGAGTTGTCGTCATGGACTTTGGAATGAAGCACGGTATCTTGCGTGAGCTGAACAAGCGAGACTGTGACGTGACAGTAGTTCCTTACAACACGTCTGCAGAAACCATTCTTGCTATGCAACCAGATGGAGTCATGTTGTCAAACGGACCTGGAGATCCGACCGACATTCCAGAAGCTATTGAGACAGTACGTCAGCTGATTCCGCATGTTCCGATGTTTGGAGTATGTCTAGGCCACCAGTTGATTTCACTAGCAAGTGGAGCAACTAGCTTTAAATTGAAGTTCGGTCACCGTGGTGCGAACCACCCTGTTAAAGACTTAACAACAGGCCGTACAGAACTGACTTCACAAAACCACGGTTATGCGATTGACTTGAAGTCACTTGAAAACACAGACCTTGAATTGACTCATATTGCTCTAAATGACCAGACGGTGGAAGGCGTTCGCCATAAACACTACCCGGTGTTCTGCGTTCAGTTCCACCCAGAAGGTTCAGCAGGACCAGAAGATTCGGTTCACTTATTTGATCAATTCATTAAGCTCATGCACACATCTACGAAAGCGGGGACTTTACATGCCTAAACGACACGATATCAATACCATTTTAGTAATCGGTTCTGGACCAATCGTCATCGGACAAGCAGCTGAATTTGATTACGCGGGAACACAAGCTTGTATCGCACTGCGCGAAGAAGGATACCGTGTGATCTTGGTGAACTCGAATCCAGCTACTATTATGACGGACACCGAGATGGCGGATAAAGTGTATATGGAGCCGCTGACTCTAGAGTTTGTTTCAAACATCATTCGAAAAGAACGTCCTGATGCGATTCTTCCGACACTTGGTGGACAGACAGGACTGAACATGGCGATTGAACTTCATGGTTCTGGAATTTTAGACGAGTTAAATGTCGAGATTTTAGGTACGAAACTAGAAGCTATCCACAAAGCAGAAGACCGTGACTTGTTCCGCACTCTCATGAATGAACTTGGTGAGCCTGTTCCTGAAAGTACCATCATCCATAACTTAGATGAAGCAAAAGATTTTGTGACCCAAATCGGCTATCCAGTCATCGTTCGTCCGGCATTTACCCTTGGAGGAACAGGTGGAGGAATCTGTCACAATGACCAAGAGCTTCAGGAAATCGTAACAAGTGGTTTGAAGTACAGCCCGGTGACTCAATGTCTACTTGAAAAGTCGATTGCAGGATTTAAAGAAATCGAATACGAAGTAATGCGTGACTCGGCAGACAACGCAATCGTCGTGTGTAATATGGAAAACTTTGACCCAGTCGGAATCCATACAGGGGATTCCATCGTTGTCGCGCCAACACAGACATTGACAGACCGTGAAAACCAGATGTTGCGAAACGTTTCCTTAAAAATTATTCGCGCTTTGAAAATTGAAGGTGGCTGTAACGTGCAACTTGCACTAGATCCGCATAGCTTCCAGTACTACATCATCGAGGTGAATCCTCGTGTGAGTCGTTCGTCTGCACTGGCATCTAAAGCAACAGGATACCCAATTGCAAAACTTGCTGCGAAAATTGCTGTGGGTCTAACTCTTGATGAGATGATGAACCCAGTAACAGGCAAGACATTCGCATGTTTCGAACCAGCACTTGACTACATCGTCGCAAAAATTCCTCGCTGGCCATTTGATAAATTTGAATCGGCAAAACGAAATCTTGGCACACAGATGAAAGCAACGGGAGAAGTGATGTCTCTAGGACGTTCATTTGAAGAAGCCATCTTGAAGTCCATTCGCTCCCTAGAAACTGGACACATGCACCTCGAGATGAAAAATGCACACACGATTACAGATGAATGGATCATCAAGCGCATCAAGCGCGCGGGAGATGAGCGTCTGTTCTTTATCGGAGAAGCACTACGTCGCGGCATGACAGTGGAACAAATCCACGAGTGGAGCGAAATCGACTTCTTCTTCCTGAACAAATTAAAAGGAATCGTCGATTACGAGACTACACTTAAAGAAAACGTAGGAGATCTTGACGTCTTGTATAAAGCGAAGCGCATGGGCTTTGCAGATGTGACGATTGCGAAGCTATGGAACTGGACGGAGCAACAAGTTTACGATTTCAGAAAGCAACAAGACATGTTCCCAGTCTATAAAATGGTAGACACATGTGCAGGAGAGTTCGAATCGGAAACTCCATACTTCTACGGCACTTATGAAAAACAAAATGAATCGATTCGCAGTGACAAGCCAAGTGTTATGGTACTAGGTTCTGGCCCGATCCGAATCGGTCAAGGTGTCGAGTTCGATTATGCGACAGTTCACTCTGTATGGGCGATCAAAGAAGCAGGATACGAAGCAATCATCGTCAACAACAACCCAGAGACCGTTTCAACAGACTTCTCGATTTCAGACAAGTTGTACTTTGAACCTCTGACACTTGAAGATGTGATGCACATTGTTGAGCTTGAAAAGCCAGAAGGAGTTATCGTCCAGTTTGGCGGTCAGACGGCTATTAACTTAGCAGCAGGATTAGAAGCACGTGGTGTCAAGATTCTAGGCACTAGCTTAGAAGACTTGGACCGCGCAGAAAATCGCGACAAGTTTGAAGCGCTACTTCGTGAGATCGGCATTCCGCAACCAGAAGGGAAAACAGCTGTATCTGTAGAGCAGGCTTTAGCAAATGCGAGAGAAATCGGATTCCCAGTTCTAGTCCGCCCTTCATACGTCCTTGGCGGCCGTGCTATGGAAATTGTCTACAACGAAGATGAACTGAAACACTACATGGAATATGCGGTAGAAGCGAGTCCAGAACATCCGGTTCTTGTAGACCGCTACTTGACGGGTACGGAGATTGAAGTGGATGCAATTTCAGACGGAGAATCCGTCGTCATTCCAGGAATCATGGAACATATCGAACGCGCTGGAGTCCACTCTGGTGACTCGATTGCAGTATACCCACCTCAGAACTTGTCGAACGAGCATATCGAGCAGTTGGTAGATTATACGATGCGCTTAGCTAAAGCATTAAAAACAGTAGGGCTTCTCAATATTCAGTACGTGATTTCTAAAGGAGAGATCTACGTTCTCGAAGTGAACCCGCGTGCAAGCCGTACAGTACCGTTCTTAAGTAAAATCACAGGAATCCCGATGGCGAACTTAGCTACAAAAGCAATTCTTGGAAAAACATTGACGGAAATGGGCTACACACCTGGACTTGCATCAAATCAACCAGGCGTTTATGTAAAAGTGCCGGTGTTCAGCTTTGCGAAACTGCGCCGTGTCGATATTACATTAGGACCAGAGATGAAGTCGACAGGAGAAGTGTTAGGGAAAGACCGAACGCTTGAGAAAGCACTATATAAAGGTCTAGTTGCTGCAGGTCTAGAAATGAAACCTCATGGTACAGTCCTGATGACAGTAGCGAACAAAGACAAGCAAGAAGCGGCAAATCTTGCAAAACGATTCCATGCAATTGGCTACCGCATCCTTGCTACTGGGGGAACAGCAGCTGTATTTGAAGAGCAAGGAATTCCAGTGCAGACTGTCAATAAGATCGGAGATACAGGGGAGACTTTAGTCGATGTGATCCAATCAGGTAAAGCGCAGTTTGTCGTCAACACGTTGACAAAAGGAAAACAACCGGCGCGTGACGGCTTCCGAATCCGTCGTGAAGCAGTTGAGAACGGGGTGCCGATCTTAACTTCGCTCGATACTGCTGAAGCCATCTTACGAGTGATGGAATCCATGACGTTCACAACAGAAACAATGCAACCAGCGGAGGTGCGTGGATGATTCATACGGGAAAAATGGAAATCGTGCGCCACAAAGAAATTGCACGAGATGTATTTGAGATGACCGTAATTGGTCAACATACTACAGCGATGAACCAGCCTGGCCAGTTTGTCCATATTAAAGTATCCGGTCATCACGAACCACTGCTTCGTAGACCTATCAGTATTTGTTCAATCGACCAAGATACACTCGAGTTCACGATGATTTACCGAGTGGACGGAAGAGGAACGAAACTTCTTTCCGAAAAACGCCCCGGAGACACAATTGATGTCATGGGGCCACTAGGGAATGGGTTTCCGGTCGTTGCAACACCGGATATTCATGCGTGGCTCATTGGAGGAGGGATTGGAGTCCCTCCTCTTTATGAACTTGCTAAACGACTGTCCGAGTCGGGGGTAAAATTGACCATCGTCCTTGGCTTCCAATCAGCAGATGATGTGTTCTATGAAGAGCAGTTTCGAGAGTTCGGTGAAACGTATGTGACAACAGTGGACGGCTCTCATGGTCTTGGTGGCTTTGTGACTGATCAAATGGCCTTGTTTGAACAAAAACCAGCTATCTATTATAGTTGCGGACCACATGCCATGCTACATGCAGTGGAGAAGGCATTACCCGATGTGCCCGGTTATCTCTCCTACGAACAACGAATGGGCTGTGGAATCGGAGCGTGTTTCGCTTGTGTCTGCCCGACGACTACAGGTGGCGGCGACTACGTGAAAGTCTGTTCTGACGGACCGGTCTTCCCGGCGGGGGTGATTGCATGAACGCATTAGCGACTCAATTACCAGGATTAAATTTAAGAAATCCGATTATGCCAGCTTCCGGTTGTTTCGGATTCGGTCAAGAATACGCGAAGTTTTATGACCTCTCCGTACTTGGTGCCATCATGATTAAAGCGACGACGGAAGAGAGCCGTTTTGGCAATCCAACACCTCGTGTAGCGGAGACATCTTCTGGAATGCTGAATGCAATCGGCTTACAAAATCCAGGCCTTGCTCATGTTTTAGAACATGAACTTCCTTGGCTTGAACAACACGATGTGCCGATTATTGCGAACGTTGCGGGATCAGAAGTCGAGGATTATGTGGCGGTAGCAAGAGAGATCTCTCAAGCACCTAACGTCCACGCACTAGAGCTCAATATCTCGTGTCCTAATGTCAAATGCGGAGGGATTGCTTTTGGAACGGACCCTGAAATTGCGGCGGGACTGACTCGCGCTGTGAAAGAAGTATCTTCTGTTCCGGTCTATGTGAAGCTGTCTCCGAATGTGACGAACATCGTCGACATCGCGAAAGCTGTTGAACAAGCTGGAGCGGACGGACTGACGATGATCAACACGTTACTCGGCATGCGCTTACATGAAAAAACGGGGAAACCTGTACTCGCAAACAAGACAGGCGGCTTATCTGGGCCAGCTATCAAACCTGTTGCGCTTCGCATGATCTATGAGGTGTATCCACAAGTCTCGATTCCGATTATCGGAATGGGAGGCATTCAAGACGCACAGGATGTTATTGATTTCTTATCTGTAGGAGCTTCTGCAGTAGCCGTTGGAACGGCAAACTTTGTAGATCCTTTAGTATGTCCAACGATTATTGAAGAGCTTCCAGAACGATTGGCAGAGCTTGGTTATACGTCAATAGAAGAAGTAATAGGGAGGGCACACCGATGACACAACCTATCATTGCTTTAGATTTTGCATCTCCAGAAGAGGTGTCCTCTTTTTTAAAACAGTTTCATGAGCCGCTTTTTGTCAAAGTGGGAATGGAATATTATCTTCAAAATGGACCTCAAGTTATCTCTCAGTTAAAGGAACAGGGACATTCAGTTTTCTTAGATTTGAAACTTCATGATATTCCTACAACTGTCTATAAAGCGATGAAGGGTCTATCACGACTAGGAGTGGATCTCGTAAATGTCCATGCAGCTGGCGGAGTAGAGATGATGAAGGCTGCAAAGGAAGGACTTGCTGAAGGTGCTACAGGAGAGATTCCAAAACTCATTGCCGTCACGCAACTGACGTCTACAACTGAAGAACAGATGAAACGAGAGCAATTGATTCCTGTAGCGCTTGACCAATCGGTCCTTCACTATGCGAAATTGACTAAAGAGGCAGGTCTTGATGGAGTCGTTTGTTCGGTTCATGAAGCGGCGCTGTTACGTGAATCGATAGGAGAAACATTTTTCAAAGTGACTCCGGGGATTCGTTTGGCTGGAGGGGTGGCACATGACCAACACCGAATTGCAACACCTTTACAAGCGAGAGAAGCGGGGGCAACACATATTGTAGTAGGAAGAGCAATTACAGGGTCACAAGATCCACTTGTAGCCTATCGCCAAATCGTAACAGAATGGGAGAGTATCTAAATGACAGATCAAGTAGCACAAGCACTTTTATCCGCTCAAGCGGTCCAACTTTCTACAGACCCGTTATTCACTTGGGCTTCTGGCATCCAGTCTCCCATCTATTGTGACAACCGTTTGTTGATGGGATACCCGGAGCTTCGTGAGGTAGTGGCGAAACAACTAGCTAAAAAAATTGAAGCTGAGTTTCCCGGGTGTGAAGTAGTAGCAGGGACAGCAACTGCGGGTATTCCTCATGCAGCTTGGGTCAGTAGTGAATTGCAGCTACCGATGGTTTATGTTCGCTCGAAAGCGAAAGAGCACGGAAGAGGCAATCAAATCGAAGGGAAGCTAATTGAAGGGCAAAAAGTCGTTGTTATTGAAGACTTGATTTCGACAGGCGGTAGCAGCATTACTGCTGTGGAGGCTCTGCAAAAAGAAGGTGCAGATGTACTTGGTGTTGTGAGTATCTTCTCTTACGAGTTGCCGAAAGCTGCGCAAGCGTTCGAGAAGGTAGGCGTTCCCTATGAATCTTTAACGACGCTTCCGAAATTGACAGAGCAAGCGCAACAGAGTGGTGCCCTGAATGAAGAGCAGTTAGGATTTATCAAGAACTGGCACGAAGAACTTCAACAGAAAAATGCATAATAAAAAGGTCGGGAGCTGAAGTATAGCTCCCGACCTTTTTGAATTCTTACTTTTGCATACCACGGATCGTCTCTTGGTCAGGTGTGACATACACTGTCTTTTGTTCAAAATAAATCACAAATCCAGGCTTTGAGCCGTTCGGTTTTTTCACATGACGCACTTCGGTGTAATCTACGGGTACTGAAGAAGATTCTCGAGCTTTACTGAAATAAGCTGCTAAAGTAGCCGCTTCTAAAATCGTCTGCTCAGACGGGTCGGCATCGTGAATGACGACGTGAGAGCCGGGGATATCTTTCGTATGCAACCACGTATCAGTTCGCTTTGCGAGCTTGAACGTCACGTAGTCATTTTGCTTATTATTCTTCCCAACAGAAATCGAGGTACCGTCTGAAGAACGGTACGATTCCGGCTTAATCTTCACTTCTTTACGAGCCTTCGCTTTCGAACGTTTTTTCAAGTAGCCTTGTTCCATCAGTTCCTCACGAATTTCTTCGATATCCGACGGAGAAGCCTGTTCCAGTTGTCGCATGATTTCATCTAGATAGGTGAGTTCTTCAGTAGTTTTATCAAGCTGCACTTGAACTTCGTGCAGAGCCGTCTTCGCTTTCGTGTATCGGTGGAAATACGATTGGGCATTCTGAGAAGGTGACTTCTTAGGGTCGAGAGCAATCGTCAGCATCGCTTGATTCTCATCGTAATAATCAATGACTTCGACCTCTTTCATACCTTTAGTCATGGCATGCAGATTGCCCATCAACAGTTCCCCGTGTTTTTGATACTCTTGTAAGTTTTCCGCACGAGTCATGTCCGTTTTGAGCTTTTTCAATTTCGTCGTCAATTTCTTGCGTTCGTTGATCAACCAGCGCTCCAAATCTCCTGCCTGTTGTTTGACACGATCACGCTCCGCTTTTTGGTAATACACGCGGTCGAGTAGGTGACCAAGTGACTCTGCTGCGACCCAAGATGAGTCGAGATGAGAGAGAGGACTCGCAGAAAATACGGTCTTGCTGCCAACTTCTGCACTTCCTGGCTGACTCCCTCCTGACGAGAAACTCATGACAAAGTCAAAAGCATCCGATGGAGACAGAGAAGCGAGTTCTTCAGCGTGAATTTTGGACACGCCTTGGTAAGTCGCCATCCAACCATCTGCATCAAGCGTCGGAACGGCATCTTTTGTTAGAAGAAACGGATTTTCTTTATCTTGTTTTGGTGGATAAATATAATCTTGACCCGGCATCATCGTGCGGTACGAGTTCATTGAAGGGGGAAGGTGCTTCATCGTCTCGATGATTTTGAATGTGTCCCCGTTGACGAGCGTCAAGTTGCTGTGACGTCCCATCACTTCCATAATCAAGATGCGGCTCGTGTCATCACCAATTTCATCTTTACTGCGAATCGTTAGTTGGATGATCCGGTCTGCTTCGATCTGTTCCACTTTTTCAATAAAGCCACCTTCAATATGCTTGCGCATCATCATACAGAACATCGGTGGTGATGCGGGGTTGTCGATAGATTCATACGTTAAGTGAATACGTGCATACGACGGATGGATGGAGAATAGAAGCTTGTGGTTTTTTCCTCCTGCACGGATATGGAGCATCAACTCTTGTGCATTTGGCTGGTGGACTTTCGTGATACGGCCCGTTTGAAGCTGGTGTAATTCTTTTGTGATTGCTGCTGTAAATAAACCGTCAAATGCCATTTTAATTCCTCTTTCAAAACGTTTTGTTCTATTCTATCATGATGTGCTATAATCAAGTAAGTATGTTGAATGTGAAGGAGTCATTATGTACAAAGAACGCGGCATCTTAATTGTCCTCTCTGGACCTTCGGGTGTAGGGAAAGGGACGGTGCGAAAAGAGCTCTTTTCCACCCCAGAAACAAATTATGAATATTCGATTTCAATGACAACACGGAAAGCGCGCGAAGGCGAAGTAGACGGTGTTGATTATTTTTTTAAATCGAAAGAAGAGTTTGAAGAACTGATTGAACAAGGACGACTCCTTGAGTATGCCAACTATGTAGGCAATTATTACGGTACTCCACTGGACTATGTCAATGACACATTAGATGCTGGACGCGATGTGTTTTTAGAAATTGAAGTGCAGGGTGCAAAACTTGTTCGTGAAAAAGCACCGGATGCGCTCTTTATTTTTCTAGCACCTCCTAGCCTTTCTGAGCTAGAGAGCCGTCTAGTAGGTAGAGGTACGGAAACGGATGATGTGATTCAAGCACGAATTGCAGCAGCTCGTGAAGAACTTGCGATGATGGATCTGTATGATTACGTTGTTGAAAATGACCAAGTCGAGCGTGCATGTGATAAAATTAATGCGATTGTGACAGCTGAGCATTGTAAGCGTGAACGTGTAGAACAGCGCTACAAGGCTATGTTGAAAGGAGAGCTCTAAATGTTATATCCATCAGTGGATTCGTTAAAGAAAAAAGTTGATTCAAAATACTCTTTGGTGAGTATCGCTTCTAAGCGTGCACGCCAAATGCAAGAAGAAAAGAACATGCGTCTTGTGAAGTATGTTTCTGATAAAAATGTCGGCAAGGCACTTGAAGAGATCGCTACAGGCGTTTTAATCAATGAAGCAGCCGATCAAAACGTAGTATACGAAGACGAAGTATAAAAACCTACCTCCCAAAGAATGTCTTTGGGAGGTCATTCTGTATAAAAGGGGATTTTCGAATGACTGGGTCAACAAAAATTTTACTCTGTGTGACAGGTGGAATCGCGGTCTACAAAGCAGTGGCGCTTGTCAGTAAACTTACTCAAGCGGGTGCAGATGTCCGTGTCATTATGTCACAATCGGCAATGGAATTTGTCCAACCACTTTCGTTTCAAGCGATGTCCCGCAATGACGTCTACTTTGATACATTTGATGAAAAAGATTCACGTGTCATTGCCCATATTGATTTAGCGGATTGGCCAGACCTTGTCGTCGTTGCGCCAGCAACGGCCAACGTCATTGGGAAATATGCGAATGGTATTGCAGATGACATGATCACGACGACACTTCTCGCCACAACAAAAGAGGTCTGGATGGCACCTGCAATGAACGTGCATATGTATGACCATCCAGCCGTGCAACAAAATATCGATACCTTGTATAAACGTGGAGTTCGCTTCATTGAACCTTCTGAAGGGTATTTAGCTTGTGGCTATGTTGGAAAAGGTCGTTTAGAAGAGCCAGAGAAGATTACGGAACTGATTTTAAATCGCACCAACAAGTCAAAACCTTTAATTGGGAAACAAGTCGTAGTAACAGCGGGACCCACGAGAGAACGTATTGATCCGGTTCGGTATGTCTCTAACTTCTCTTCTGGGAAGATGGGATTTGCCATGGCAAAAGCGGCAGCTGAACTTGGGGCAAACGTGACACTTGTTGCAGGACCTGTAGGTTTAGCGACACCACCTGGTGTCACACGTATCGATGTAGAGAGCGCAGCAGAGATGTTGGAAGCGGTTGAGAAACGCTTTAGCACAACGGACTTGTTAATCAAAACCGCGGCTGTCGCAGATTACAAGCCAAAGCATCCGGCCGACCAAAAAGTGAAGAAACAACAAGGAGATACGTCACTTGAAATGGAACGTACTACGGATATTTTAGCTACAATGGGTGCAGCGAAAACGCATCAGATTATCATCGGGTTTGCAGCAGAGACAAATGATGTAGAAGCCTACGCAGACGCCAAACGACAAAAGAAAAATGCAGATTATATTATTGCAAACGATGTGACACAACCAGGAGTGGGCTTTGGGACCGACACCAACAAAGTGGTGATGTTTTCAAGCGAAGGAAAAGTGGACTTCCCGATGCTAGCGAAAGACCAACTAGCTACAGAACTGCTCCAGCACATTGTGAAGCAGGAGGGATGGCACTCGTGATTGCACGTGTCATCGTGGATGTGTCCACGGCAGCTATCGATCGTCCATTTGATTACCGAGTACCTGAACACTTAGAACCCTTTCTACAACCGGGTATTCGAGTTCATGTGCCATTTGGTCCTAGAAAAGTTCAGGGATTTGTAGTGGGTTTAGCGGACAAAAGTGACCTCGATATGAATAAACTAAAGCCGATAGAGTCTGTCATCGATTTAGAGCCAGTCTTAACAGCAGAAATGCTAAAGCTTGCAGAGTGGTTGAAAGACGATACTCTTTGTTTTTACAATGACGCCTTGCAAATTATGATACCTGCAGCTCTGCGGGCAACGTATTCAAAAATCATTCAAATCAGACAACCTGAACTTGTGTCAGATGCGTTTCGACGTCATCTTTCTAAAGACAACGAAGTAGACTTTACAGTACTTGAGAAAGAGAATTTGATCTCAGAATTGAAACGTCACTTAGATACTTCAACTGCCGTGATTGAAAATCGGATTCGTCAAAAAGCGAAGCCGAAATTGCAGACCGTTTTTGAAGTCATTCAGCCTAATGCAGCACTCTCTGGAAACGCCAAAAAACAAATGGCCGTGCTAGAGTGGATTCAGCGTACAGGAAAAGAGCGTTTCACATTGGCTGAACTGCAGCAGGAAGTCTCGGTGACTGCTGCTGTAGTAGAAGCCTTGGTAGACAAAGAAATCTTGCAAAAGACGCGCCAAGAAGTTTACCGAGAAATTGAATTATTAGCAGACACGTCTGTTGACAAAATCGTAGAACTAACACCTACGCAACAGTCCGTACTCCAGCAAATTGAACAAGCTCAAGACGAGTTGAAGAGTGATGTCTTTCTTCTACACGGGATTACTGGAAGTGGAAAGACAGAAATTTACCTCCAAGCGATTGAACATGCCCTCTCTCAAGGGAAAGAAGCTATTATGCTAGTTCCGGAAATCGCATTGACACCACAAATGGTGACGCGTTTCAAAATGCGTTTTGGAGACCAAGTCGCAGTACTTCATAGCGGTCTCTCTATTGGAGAAAAGTACGATGAATGGCGGAAAATCCATCGTCAGGAAGTGCGCGTTGTAGTCGGTGCACGTTCTGCGATTTTCGCACCCTTTGTAAATGTGGGACTAATCATCTTAGACGAAGAGCACGAATCCTCTTATAAACAAGAAGATTCTCCACGCTACCATGCACGGGAAGTGGCCAAATGGCGCGCAGCCTTTGCAAAGTGTCCCGTGATCTTAGGGAGTGCCACTCCTTCCATCGAGTCCTATGCTCGAGCGAAAAAAGGGGTCTATACGCTTTTAGAATTGCCGAGTAGAGCAAATGCTAAAGAACTCCCACCTGTCGATCTGATTGATATGAGAGAGCAATTAAAAGGGGGCAACCGCTCGATGTTCAGCATTGAGCTGATAGATGCCATTAGAGATCGCCTACAAAAAAAAGAGCAGGTTGTCTTGTTCTTAAACAAACGAGGCTTCTCTTCATTTGTGCTTTGTAGGGATTGTGGTTCAACCGTCCAGTGTCCAAATTGCGATATTTCACTCACCTATCACCGAATGGGAGAAGCGTTGCGTTGTCACTATTGTGGCTACGAAGAACAAGTGCCAACTCAGTGTCCGCATTGTGAGAGTGAACATATCCGTTTCTTTGGTACAGGAACTCAAAAAGTGGAAGAAGAAATTACGCGGCTTTTTCCAGAAGCTCGTACGCTGCGGATGGATGTCGATACAACTCGTACAAAAGGCGCCCACGAACGCATCTTGCACCATTTTGGAAACCACCAAGCAGATATTTTATTAGGAACTCAGATGATTGCGAAAGGTCTCGATTTTCCCAACGTCACGCTAGTCGGGGTCTTAAATGCGGATACCTCGCTACACTTAGCGGACTTCCGAGCAGCAGAAAAGACGTTCCAGTTGATCACTCAGGTCAGTGGTCGCGCCGGTCGTCATGAAAAGGCAGGGCACGTCATCGTGCAGACGTATGACCCGGAGCATTATGCGCTGACTTGTTCGCAGACGCATGATTACGTAGGGTTTTACACGCAAGAGATGCAAGTCCGAAAAGTGTATCAGTATCCTCCTTTTTATTATTTGACCCACATTCAAATCAGCCATCAAGATGTTCTTACGACTTCGGAGTACGCCGCTCGAGTTGCGGACTGGTTACGAGTACGACTTTCGCATACAACTGCAGTCATCGGACCGACGGCATCTGCCATCAGCCGCATCCAAGATCGCTACCGCTACCAGTGCATGATCAAATACAAACAAGAACCAAAGTTAACAGAAACTCTCCATCAATTGTTGAAACTGGCACGAACCGATTGGGAGAAACAAGGCGTACGCATCTCTATTGATTTGCATCCGTCTACGATTGTATAGAAATGAGGAATACCCATGACAATTTTAAAACTAGTGACTCACCCAAATGATATTTTGACAACTCCTGCTGAGGAAGTGACGAAGTTTGATGCGAAACTTGCTAAGCTTCTAGATGATATGTACGACACAATGGTCGCAGCAGACGGAATCGGACTTGCAGCGCCTCAAGTAGGTGTTTCTAAACGCGTAGCTATAGTCGACTTAGGTGAAGGACAAGACGTGATTGAAATGATCAATCCTGTTGTCGTTGCCATTGGAGGGAAAGAAATTGAAGTGGAAGGTTGCCTTAGCTTCCCGGATATTTATGGGGAAGTCGAGCGTCCCTTCTATGTAAAAATTGAAGCAGAAGACCGTGACGGTAACCTCTATGAATTGGAAGCGGAGGACTATGAGGCACGAGCTATCCAGCACGAGATCGATCATTTAAATGGCATCCTTTTCACATCGAAAATCATCCGCTATGTGACACCTGATGAGTTCATGGAGGAGGAAGAGGAGCTATGACCAAAATCGTATTCATGGGAACACCAGCTTTCTCTGCTCCAATCCTTTCCATGCTTGTTGAAGAAGGCTACGAAGTGGCGGCTGTCGTCACACAACCGGATCGTCCTGTAGGACGTAAAAAAGTGATGACACCACCTCCTGTAAAAGAGCAAGCTGTGCTTCACGGAATCGAAGTATTGCAACCCGAAAAGCTAAAAGGCAGTGCAGAGTGGGAACGACTACAAGAAATCAATCCAGATCTAATTGTGACAGCTGCTTTTGGACAATTGCTTCCACAAGAAGTGTTGGACTTGCCACGACTTGGTGCAATTAATGTCCACGCTTCACTCTTACCGAAATACCGGGGAGGCGCTCCGATTCACCAAGCTGTAATTGACGGAGAACCAACTACTGGTGTGACTATTATGTATATGGAAAAGAAGTTAGATGCAGGAGATATCATCTCTCAAGTCGAACTTCCTATCGAGGATACCGATACGACAGGAACGCTATTTGACAAACTGAGCGCTGCGGGAAGAGAGCTCTTAAAACAGACGCTTCCTTCGATTGTAGCTGGCACAAATCCGAGAACTGCTCAAGACGAACAACAGGTCACATTCGCTCGCAATATTTCTAGAGAACAAGAACGTCTCGACTGGACAAAAGCCGCTCGTGATCTGTGGAATCAAGTTCGGGGACTGTCACCATGGCCAGGTGCATACACTACTTTTCAAGGAACGGTAGTAAAGATATGGTCTGCCACACCCGTTAGAGGGAAATCTGGTGCGGCACCAGGAGAAATTATCAACTCGAGCGGAGTCTTTCAAGTTCAAACTGGTGACGGCAACGCTTTAGAGATTCAAGAGTTACAACCTGCTGGTAAGAAAAAACTCTCTATTGAAGAATTTCTTAGAGGAGTCGGGCAGAGCTATAGAGTGGGAGATAAATTTGAATGAAGAAAAAATCAATAGGAAATCCTCGTGACGCAGCGCTGCATGTCTTGCTTGAAGTAGACAAGAATCAGGCTTACAGTAACCTGTTGTTAACAAAGCATTTAAAACAACATAAAATCGCACCGGTCGATCGCGGGTTGATGACGGAATTGACGTATGGTACGTTGCAACACAAAATGACGTTAGATTATTATCTAAAGCCGTTTCTCAAAGGAAAGATTGAGCCCTGGGTTCTGTGGTTGCTTCGCATGGCCGTTTATCAAATCACGTATTTAGACCGAATTCCGGACCATGCAGTAGTGAACGAATCTGTGCAGCTTGCAAAACTTCATGGACATAAAGGGGTTTCAGGTCTAATTAATGGAGTGCTCCGAGCTTACCTTCGTCAAGGCCCTCCAAGCCTTGATGAAATTGCAGATCCGGTCGAGCGACTTACTATCGAGAGTAGTCATCCCCGCTGGATGATTGAAAACTGGATTACAGCCTTCGGTTTTGACAAAACAAAAAAAATCGCGCTTCAGAACAATGTAGCTCCACCACAGACTGTTCGAGTGAATACGCATAAAATTTCTGTGGATGAGGCAATACATGCTCTGGAACAGGAAGGATTCCAAGTAAGGAAAGGGCTCTTACCAGAAAGCCTACATCTTTCGGGAAAAGTAGCAGCGGCTTCTGAATTGTTTGCAACAGGTGGACTCACAATCCAAGATGAAAGTTCCATGATGCCAGCACATGCTTTACATCTTCGAGAAGGTTTGAATGTACTGGATATGTGTGCGGCACCAGGAGGAAAGACGACTCATATTGCGCAATTAATGGAAGACACGGGTGCGATTACAGCGCTTGATATTCATGAACATAAAATGAAACTGATTCATGACAATGCCTATCGATTAGGCTTTCAAAGGATTACTACGATTGCTTCTGACGCAAGAAATGCAACAGCATCGCTTGAACAGAAGCAATTTGACCGAATTCTAGTCGATGCCCCATGCAGTGGATATGGAGTCATTCGAAGAAAACCGGATATGAAGTATACAAAACAACCAGCAGATGCGGACCGTCTTGCTACTATCCAACTTGCCATTTTAGAAGAGGCCTATAATCTTCTAATTCCAGGAGGCATCTTGGTCTATAGTACGTGTACGATTGAACCGAAGGAAAACCAAGAAGTCGTGAGTAGATTCTTAAAGCTGCATCCAGATCTTCATGAACAGTCTCTTCCTGACATCTTACAAAAATTGCCTCACACAGCTATGGGTCCAGGTATGCAGGTTTTACCTTATGAAGATGGAGACGGGTTTTATTTAGCAGCTTTACTTAAAGCAGATACCAAGGGGTGACACAATGGAATTAATTCATCGCACAGATATAGGAAAGAAACGTGCTATTAATGAAGATTATTTAGATGTGGTAGAAAAGGAACCTGGCATGATACTAGCTGTTTTAGCAGACGGAATGGGTGGCCATAACGCAGGGGATGTGGCTAGTGAACTTGCCGTTCGCTTCCTAGTTGACCGGTTTCAAAAATCTACGTTGCAGCTAACGAGTGATGCAACTACGGTATCTTCGTGGTTAAAAGAGGCATACGAAGGAGCGAATGAACGAATCAGCACTATCGCAGAATCTGATCCAAGCTGTAAAGGAATGGGAACGACTCTGATTGCGGCCGTATTCCAAAACAACAAAGTGACCTTTGCTCATATTGGAGACAGCCGCGTCTATCTGTATTCTAAAGGAGAGATCAATCCATTGACGAAAGACCATTCTTACGTCAATGTCTTGTTGGACTCTGGGGAAATCAGTGAAGAGCAGGCCCGCACACATCCTAGAAAAAATATGTTGATGAAAGCAATCGGCACGGAAATCTCAATAGACCCCGATATTTTAACAGTCTCTCTTCGAGCGGAAGAATACATGTTGATTTGTTCTGATGGGTTGAGCAACATGGTTTCTGCAGAACAGATGGTACACGTCTTGCAATCGGAGGCAACGCTCCATGCCAAAGTGGAAACATTGATAGAATTGGCAAATGAACAAGGTGGGGAAGATAATATTTCACTGATTATCAGCCGAGTAAGGGCAGGTGAGTAACTATGTTGATTGGAAAACGCATCAGCGGACGCTATAAGCTTGAAAAGCATATTGGCGGAGGTGGGATGTCCAATGTCTACCAAGCCCATGATATGATTTTGGATCGCGACGTGGCCATTAAAATCTTGCGTTATGATTTTTCAAGTGAAGAAGATATGCATAGACGTTTCCAGAGGGAAGCCCTTTCAGTGACATCGCTGACACACGACAATATCGTTACCATTTATGATGTCGGAGAAGATGGCGATATCCATTATATCGTAATGGAACATGTAAAAGGGAAAACCTTAAAAGAATACATAGCAGAACACGCTCCTGTATCACCAGCAAAAGCCGTTCAGATTATGAAGCAGCTGCTATCTGCAATTGAACATGCTCACGACCATCACATCATTCACCGTGACATCAAGCCGCAAAACATCTTGCTAGATGAAGAAGGAAACGTAAAGGTCACGGATTTTGGAATTGCGATGGCCTTATCTGCAACGTCGTTTACGCAGACCAACTCCGTTCTGGGTACTGTTCATTATCTGTCTCCTGAACAGGCAAGAGGAGGAACGGCAACCCGTAAATCAGATATTTATGCACTTGGAATTGTGTTGTTCGAGTTGTTAACAGGTCAGTTGCCGTTTAAAGGTGAATCTGCAGTTTCGATTGCACTGAAGCATCTTCAGGCAGAAACCCCTTCAGTAAGAGCTATCAATCCAGCGATTCCGCAAAGTTTAGAAAATGTCGTGCTACGTGCAACTGCGAAAAAACCAGAAGATCGATATGCTTCTGTTAAAGAGATGCATGAGCATTTGGTCCAGTCCCTGCATCCGGAACGAATGAATGAAGAAAAATATATGCCGAGTGTAGATGACGATGCAACAAAGGTGATGCCCGTCATCAAACAACCTATTCCAGTCGATTCATTAGCTGAGACAAGGAAACTGACGGACACACCGGAACCACAAGAAAAACCAAAAAAGAAAAAGAAAAAAACAGGTCTCATCATCGCATCCATATTAGGAGCTCTTTTGTTAATTGCCTTGATAGTAGTGGTGGCATTTCCTGGGCTTTTCAAACCCGACAAAGTAGCTGTACCGGATGTCACAAACATGACGGTTGAAGAAGCCACTGAAGAGTTGGAAGCTAACGGCTTTATTGTGGGCGAAGTTCGTGAAGATTTTTCTGATGAGGTAGAACAGGACAGAATTATTCGAACGACACCTGAAGCTGGTAGGATGCGGGATTTAGAGACGGAAATCACGTTGTATGTCTCGCAAGGACCTGAGCTGGTCGAGATGAATGACTATGTTGGAAGAAGTGTGGAGCAAGTGCGTCCGCTCGTCTCCGATCAATTCAAGTCACTTACTGAGAACGAGGAGTTCTCAGAACAACCAGCTGGGACTATTCTTGCTCAACAGCCTGAAGCAGGAGAAGAAGTGAATCCGGTTGAGACAGACTTGGTTCTTACAATTAGTAAAGGACCTGATTTGCAACAAGTTCAGGATTTAAGAGGTTACAATAAGCGAGCGCTCGATGCATATGAGGAATCTTCAGGGTTTGTCATTAATTCCTCAACAAAAGAAAACTCTTCCGAAGTTCCAGCAGGAGAAGTGATTCGTCAAGATCCTGCTGCAGGAACGAGATTAGAGCCAGGGAGTACAATCACCGTAGTTTTATCCTCAGGCCCAAAAGCAGCGGCAACCAAGTTATACGTTGTCAGCGTGGAGATTCCATATGAGGAACCGGAAGAAGGGCAAGAGCCGGAGCCGAAAAATGTAAAAATATTTGTACAGGACAAAACTCGAACTTTAGCAGAACCTATTGAAGAGTTTGAAATTACGGAAACCGTCTCTCGACGATTGCAATTAGAGATTGAAGAAGGAATGCAGGGAGCTTACCGGATCGAAATCGATAATGTCGTTGTAGAGCAAGAAACGATTGATTATAAAGAATTGCCGTAAAGGAGGAATGGGATGCCGACAGGACAAATTCGTAAAGCGTTGAGTGGATTTTATTATATTTACGACCAAGGAGAGCTCATTCAAACACGGGCACGTGGAGTCTTTAGAAAGAGGGGACAATCCCCTCTTGTAGGTGACTTCGTGACCTATACATTTGATGGAGAGAATGACGGCGTAGTGACAGAAATCGCTGATCGGAAAAATGAACTGGTTCGTCCCCCTATTGCTAATGTGGATCAGGCGCTGCTCGTGTTTTCTGCTACCGAGCCAGATTTTAACGTTCATTTACTAGACCGTTTTCTTACTGTGATTGAAGGCCATCAAATCGATCCAGTCATTATGATTACAAAAATGGATTTACTGTCGCCTGAACAAGAAGCAGAAGTAAGACGAGAAGCTCAGTATTATGAACGAATTGGGTATGCAGTCATCTATACGAGTAAAGGAGACGCTGATCTAACTCAACAGTTGAATCCGCTACTCGTTAATCAAGTGAGTGTCTTGGCTGGTCAATCTGGAGTCGGAAAGTCCACCATGTTGAACACATTGCTACCTGATCTTGCGTTAAAAACAGGTGAGATCTCGATGGCATTAGGTCGTGGAAAACATACGACGAGACATGTAGAATTGATTGAAGTAGGTGGAGGCTTACTTGCTGATACACCGGGCTTCAGTACATTTGAACTTGATCATATCGAAAAAGAGGAACTAGGCTCGTGTTTTATAGAGATGCGCGAGTTGTCCTGTAAATTTAGAGGGTGTCTTCATTTAAAAGAGCCTGGATGTGCTGTGAAAGAGGCTGTGGAACAACAGGTGATTGCACAGCACCGTTATGATCATTACCTACAATTTTTACAAGAAATTATGGATAGAAAGCCGAGGTACTAAAAATGGTAAAAGTAGCACCATCAATTTTAGCAGCAGATTTTGCAAACCTTCAGAGTGAGATTGAGATAGTAGAGCGTGCAGGAGCCGATTGGATTCATGTAGATGTTATGGACGGTCATTTTGTTCCGAACATCACTATGGGTGCTCTTGTGGTAGATGCTATCAGACCGCATACAAAACTACCGTTAGATGTGCATCTTATGATTGAACAACCCGATCAGTTCATCGAATCCTTTGCAAAAGCCGGAGCGGATATCATCACTGTTCACGTAGAAGCTTGTCGCCATTTGCACCGGACACTGCACTATATTAAATCTTTCGGTATTCAATGTGGCGTCGTATTAAACCCACACACGCCAATTTCAACAATTGAACATCTACTAGAAGATGTAGATGTTGTCTTATTTATGACAGTCAATCCAGGTTTCGGAGGTCAGTCATTTATTCCTTCTGTTCTGCAAAAGGTCAAAGCATTGGCAGAACTTAAAGAACAACGTGGACTGAACTTTGAGATCGAGATTGATGGAGGCGTAAATAAAGAAACTGTGAAAGAGTGTGTATCTGCTGGCGCAACAGTTGTTGTAGCGGGTTCTGCAATCTACGGGGCAGCGGACAAAGAACAAGCATTACAAGACATCAAGGAAGCGTAACGATGCATATCGGAATTTGTGCGGGAGGACCTCGTCAAGAGATTTCAAAAGAGATGCAAGCTGATTATTGGATTGCAGCGGATAGTGGAGCGTTGCATCTCTTTGAAGTCGGAATTGAACCGGATTGTATCATTGGGGATATGGACTCGATTTCTGACCTAGCGAAAGTGGAGTGGGCCACGCGATTGAGTCGAGCGATTGTGTTACCTGCTGAGAAAGACGAGACCGATACACAACTAGCTCTCGAAAAAGCAGTTCAACAAGAGCCTGAACGGGTAACACTCTATGGTGTAACAGGAGGAAGACTCGATCATTATCAAGCTGTTCTTCATGATGTTGCTGCTTACCAACAAAGGTATCCTACTATTCAATTTGAAATTACAAATGCAACGAACCGATTGCGTTTCCTTTTACCCGGCACCACTATTCTTCAGCAAGATTCGTACACGTATTGTTCCTTTTTCTCGTGGCACCAGCAAGTGAAAGGGTTAACTCTTGAAGGTTTTAAATATCCTGTTACTGCTGATACGATTGCGATGCAGTCGTCTCGATTTACAAGCAATGAGATTTTGAAAGATACCGGGTCTATCACATTTTCTTCGGGCATATGTTTAACTATACAGAGTCGCGAGGAAAGTGGGGATTAAGTGAAGGTTATTACATTTCAGTTACCTGCAGCTGTTACGAAGGTATTGAGATTGTTCTTCATTGTAAAGAAAAAAACCACAGCATCTCGTGAGAGAGCTGTGGTTCTTTTTAAAAAGGAAGTGCGAATTATACGCGCTCCACTTTTCCTGATTTTAATGCACGAGCAGAAACCCATACGCGTTTTGGTTTACCATCTACAAGAATACGAACTTTTTGTAAGTTAGCACCCCAAGTACGCTTAGAAGCGTTCATAGCGTGTGAACGGCTGTTTCCAGTACGAGCTTTGCGTCCTGTAATAACACATTGTTTAGGCATACTAAATTCCCTCCTCACAACAAGAAGCTATGCTTATTGTTTTACTTCGTTATTTCACATACTTTAGTAATTTACCACACTTTTTTTCAGTTCGCAAGTGTTATCAAGAAAAATTCCTTTACAGCTCTTCAACAAATCGTTTCTTTTCATGCCTAGCAACCTATAGTACAATGAAAGGTAGTCACTTTGACTGTAGGAGGGAACTAGCAATGTCAATTGAAATTAAAAATGACTTTGGACAGATCGAAATTTCACAAGATGCAATTGCTCAGATTGCAGGTGGAGCTGCCATCGAGTGTTACGGCATCGTAGGGATGTCATCCAAACATCAAGTAAAAGATGGACTCGCTGATATTTTAAGAAAAGAAAATTTTGCAAAAGGCGTACTCGTTCGAGAAGTGGATGGAAAAGTGCATATTGATATGTACATTATTGTAAGCTACGGAACGAAAATTTCTGAAATCGCCTATCAAGTTCAATCTAAAGTAAAATATACGCTAGGAAAATCATTAGGCATGGCTGTTGAATCGGTGAATGTCTATGTGCAAGGCGTTCGCGTCGCGACAATGTAAGGGAGAGAACACAATGAAAACGATCAATGGTATTCAATTTGCTGAAATGGTTCAAATGGGTGCACACCATTTGGCTCAAAATGCAGCGTATGTAGATGCACTAAATGTGTTTCCTGTGCCAGATGGCGATACAGGAACAAACATGAATTTATCGATGACATCAGGTGCAGCTGAGACCGCAAAAGGGACTTCTGAACATCTTGGAAAAACAGCTCAATCCTTAGCAAAAGGCTTGTTGATGGGAGCTCGCGGGAACTCTGGCGTTATTTTATCTCAACTATTTAGAGGGTTTGGTAAAGCCGTAGAAGGCCATGCAGAACTGACGGCAGAGCAATTTGCAGCAGGACTTCAGTATGGTGTAGATACTGCATACAAAGCCGTTATGAAACCAGTTGAAGGTACGATTTTGACTGTTGCAAAAGATGCAGCTAAAAAAGCAGTAGAAGCTGCTAAAGAAGTTGATGCGATCGATGAACTCATGACAGTGACACTTGAAGAAGCAAAAGCTTCTCTAAAGCGCACTCCAGACCTACTTCCTGTTCTAAAAGAAGTAGGTGTAGTCGATAGCGGTGGTCAAGGACTGGTGTATGTTTACGAAGGGTTCCTTGCATCGCTTAAAGGTGAAGAGCTTCCTGAAAAAACAGTGGCTTCTTCAATGGACGAGATGGTGAGTGCAGAGCATCATATGGCCATTCAAGGCTTCATGGACACGGCAGATATTGAGTTCGGATTCTGTACAGAATTCATGGTGCGTCTAGATGAGTCGAAAAAAGCATTCGACGAAGGCGATTTCCGTAATGATCTAAGTGCATTTGGTGATTCTCTTCTTGTCATTTCAGACGATGAAGTGGCAAAGATTCACATTCACTCAGAACAACCGGGAGAAGTGCTTTCTTATGGGCAACAATACGGTGAACTGATCAAAATTAAGATTGAAAATATGCGTGAACAGCATACGGACATCGTCGGTGAACAGCCAAAAGCTTCTAAGAAAACAAAACATCCGTATGCGGTAGTGACGGTTGCAATGGGTTCTGGAGTTAGTGAGATGTTGAAGAGCCTGGGAGCATCTGCAGTTATTGAAGGTGGCCAGACGATGAATCCGTCTACGGAAGATATCGTAAAAGCGATTGAAGAAGTAGGTGCTGAACGCGTCCTGATCCTGCCAAACAATAAAAATATCATCATGGCAGCAGAACAAGCTGCAGAGCTTCTTGAAATCGAAGCGGCAGTTGTTCCAACGAAAACAGTTCCACAAGGTATGGCTGCAGTACTAGCATTCAATCCTGAAGCATCTGTTGAAGAAAACCAAAAGACGATGACTTCAGCCTTTGCGCACGTGAAGACAGGACAGATCACGCATGCTGTCCGTGATACGTCTATCGACGGTGTGGAAATTGCTAAAGATGACTTCATGTCGATTTCGGAAGGTAAAATCATTTTAGCTACGAAAGATTTAGACGAAGCAGCTAAAGAACTCCTTGGTGCTATGATCGATGAAGATGCGGAACTATTAACCATTCTCTACGGTGAAGATACTACAGAAGATCATGCACAATCATTAGCTGAATGGGTGGAAGAAACGTATCCAGATGTGGAAGTGGAAGTGTACAATGGCAAGCAGCCGCTGTATCCTTACATTTTATCAGTAGAATAAAGAGCACGAGGTTGGGATAAGGCTTTAAAAGGGAGTTTCTCGAGATTGAGAAACTCTCTTTTTATAGGTTACATGGGGCCGTGTCTAGGAACAATCGAGTTGCGAACGCCAGAAATCCCCATCAAAACCATTCACCCCAACCGAGGCAAAGTGCGCCTCAATTGGTGCGTCTGGTTTTAATGAAATTTCTAGAGTGGCGTTCTCCACATCTAAGCAAACTAGATAATAAAGCGTTTTCATAGTAAAATGGTAAGGATAAAGGTTTGGGGGAATCAATTATGAAGTTTAAATCTGTTTTTGATATTATTGGACCTGTCATGATTGGTCCATCTTCTTCACATACAGCTGGAGCGGCGAGAATTGGACGCATTGCTCGAGATTTATTTGGTAAACAGCCTACTTGGGCTCGAATACATCTGTATGGCTCGTTTGCTGAAACCTACAAGGGACATGGGACGGATGTTGCCATAGTTGGAGGGCTTCTTGATTACGATACAGATGATGAACGAATCAAGACGGCATTTGAAGAAGCGGCATCAGTTGGTATGACCTATGAATTTATTCCAGAAAGTGCTCATACAGAACATCCCAATACAGCACGAATTGTTTTAGGTGACGATCACCAAGAAATGTCTATCGTCGGTATCTCAATCGGTGGAGGGAAAGTGGAACTCGTTGAATTAAATGGATTCCCGCTTCGTTTATCAGGTGGACATGCGGCTATCTTAGTCGTACACGACGATCGATCCGGATGTATCGCATCAGTAGCGAGCTGTCTAGCAGAGCAACAGATCAATATCGGACATATGGAAGTGTCTCGTAAAGAAAAAGGCAATATGGCGCTAATGGTCATTGAAGTCGATCAGACAGTCAGTCAAGAGGTACTCGAGCAGATTGCAGCTCTTCCAAATATCACTCAAGTCACACGTATTGCTGAATAGGAGGGTTATAAAATGGATGTATTATTTCGGAATGTCCGCGAGCTAGTAGAACGGGCAAAAACTGAAAATAAATTAATATCTGAGATCATGATCGAGCAGGAGATGCTCATCACGGATCGTTCAAGAGAAGAAATCATGAAGCAAATGGATCGCAACTTAACTGTGATGGAAGAAGCGGTTGAAAAAGGGCTGAAAGGTGTCCGCTCTACCTCTGGACTAACTGGTGGGGATGCTGTACTCATTCAAAACTATATGAAAAAAGGCAATACCTTATCAGGAGAACTCTTATTGGATGCTGTAAGTAAGGCGGTAGCTACTAATGAAGTGAATGCAGCAATGGGTACAATTTGCGCAACTCCAACTGCAGGTTCTGCAGGAGTCGTGCCCGGTACATTGTTTGCCGTTATTCACAAATTGAACCCAACACGTGAACAAATGATCAATTACTTGTTCACTTCAGGGGCATTTGGCTTTGTTGTTGCAAATAATGCTTCTATCTCAGGTGCGGCTGGCGGTTGTCAAGCAGAGGTAGGTTCTGCAGCTGGGATGGCTGCTGCTGCAATTACTGAAATGGCAGGGGGAACACCTCAACAATGTTCGGAAGCCTTTGCTATCACGTTAAAAAACATGTTAGGTCTTGTCTGTGATCCGGTTGCGGGTCTAGTGGAAGTACCATGTGTCAAACGTAATGCGATGGGGGCAGCCAATGCACTAGTAGCTGCAGATATGGCTCTGGCAGGAGTGACAAGCCGCATCCCATGTGATGAAGTTATCGACGCCATGTATAAAATTGGTCAAACGATGCCTACTGCTCTTAAAGAGACTGCACAAGGTGGTCTAGCAGCAACTCCAACAGGTCGTTGGCTTGAAGCGAAAATCTTTGGCGGAGCTGTGGTCGGCCGTGAACAATAGTGCTCTTTCCCAGCCCATCTCGATTTTAAAAGGTGTCGGAAAAGCAACAACTGAAGCACTAGAAGAACTGGGCATCTCCACTTTGGAAGATGTCCTCTTCACATTTCCAACTAGACACGAAGATTTTCGTCTCAAAGATTTGACGATGACCGAGCACAATGAGCGCGTTACGGTAGAAGGGCGAATTGAGAGCGAGCCGACGGTCTTATACATGGGGAGAAAATCTAGGCTTCAAGTGAAAGTGTTGACTGGTCGTCATTTAATCAAAGCCGTGTTCTTCAATCAACCGTATTTAAAAGCAAAACTGATTCCAGGAGAACTTGTCTCGATTTCAGGGAAGTGGGACAAAGGCAGACAAGTGATTCAAGCCTCTGCGCATCATCTTGGTCCACGAACGGACACGCATGATTTTGAGCCGGTATATAGCTTAAAAGGACGTGTCACTCAAAAAGTCTTTCGACGTCTGTTGACTCAAGCGTTTGAACTAACAAGAGACGATTTGGTGGACCCGTTACCGGCATCTGTTCGTGAATCTTATAGATTGCCTGATTTGTACCACGCTCTTCAAGCCATCCATTTCCCAGAGGATGCTGAGCAAACCAAACATGCTAGACGCCGCTTCGTCTATGAAGAACTGCTCCAATTCCAGTTAAAGATGCAGGCACTCAAAAAACTTCGCAAAGAAGCAAATGTAGGACGGTCGGTTTCCTATGACCAGTTATTGATTACCAGCTTTATCAAGTCTCTACCTTATGAATTGACGGGTGCCCAAAAACGAGCTGTCGATGAAATTTTAAGGGACTTACGTGCACCTTACCAGATGAATCGTTTGTTACAAGGAGACGTAGGATCTGGAAAGACCGTTGTAGCGGCTATTTCTCTAGTCGCAGCTTATAGTGCGGGCATGCAAGGAGCCATTATGGCTCCGACAGAAATTCTTGCTGAACAGCATGCGAATGCGTTTTACGAATGGTTTGCACCACTTGGAATTCAAGTGGCCCTGTTGACAGGGTCTACAAAAACTAAAGCTCGCAGACAAATCTTAGAGGGCTTACAAACAGGGAAAATCGATGTAGTCATCGGAACTCATGCCTTGATCCAACCGGATGTGCAATTCCAGAATCTTGGTGTCGTCGTTACTGACGAACAGCACAGATTCGGTGTCGAGCAACGGAGGGTATTGAAGCAAAAGGGCTTGGAACCAGATGTATTGTTCATGACAGCAACGCCGATTCCACGAACTCTAGCTATTACGGCATTCGGAGAGATGGATGTCACGATAGTAGATGAGATGCCAGCAGGAAGAAAGCCGATAGAAACATACTGGATGAAGGAGCAACAGCTTCCGGCGCTACTCGCACGACTCAAAAAAGAATTAGATGCCGGTCGCCAAGCGTATGTCATTTGTCCACTTATCGAAGAATCGGACAAACTGGATTTGCAAAATGTTTTAGAAATCTATCATCAATTACAGAGTTACTATGAACCTCAGTACAAAGTAGAACTCATGCACGGAAAGCTTCCATCAGACGAGAAGGATCAGGTGATGAGACGCTTTGCGGAGAATGAAAGTCAGATCCTTGTCTCCACTACCGTGGTTGAAGTAGGGGTTAACATCCCAAATGCAACGTTTATGATGATCTTTGACGCAGAACGTTTTGGTCTTGCGCAGCTTCACCAGCTCCGCGGCCGAGTAGGTCGAGGAGACCAGCAGTCGTACTGTGTATTGATAGCTGACCCGAAGACAGAGGTTGGGAAAGAACGAATGACGTCGATGACGGAGACGACAGACGGCTTTGCGCTTGCTGAAAAAGATTTAGAGCTCAGGGGTCCTGGAGATTTCTTTGGCCGCAAGCAAAGTGGGATGCCAGAATTCAAAGTCGCGGATCTTGTTCACGATTACAGAGCACTACAGACGGCTAGAGAAGACGCGGAAAAGTTAGTGGACAGCAGTTATTTTTGGGAATCTGAAGAGTGGGCAGCCTATAGAAGTGCTCTTGAGAAATCAGGTATTTTAGAAGGTCAACGAATCGATTAGAGAATGCACAGAACGAAAGAGTTCTTGCATTCTCTTTTTTGTATTTATATACTGATATTAGTACCAAGTGCTAATTGAGGTGATAATTCTGCGTTACTCTAAAAAAGACCGACAAACCGGCTTGAAAAAAAAGCTGGATGACAACCCATTTATTACAGATGAACAATTAGCTACTGCTTTTCATGTGAGCGTGCAAACCATTCGCTTGGACCGTATGGAACTTTCCATCCCTGAACTACGTGAGCGAATCAAACATGTGGCTACGGATCGTCTAACCACGGTGCGCTCCTTAACGGAAGATGATGTGATTGGTGAAATTATTGACCTGACTTTAGGCGAAACGGCGATTTCTATGCTAGAAATTGGACAAGAGCACGTATTCCACACACGAAATATTGCTCGAGGCCACCATTTATTCGCTCAAGCGAATTCATTGGCTGTTGCGCTTTTAGATGACGAGCTCGCCTTGACCAAAAAAGCTACGATTCATTTTGTGAAACAAGTGAAAAAAGGAGATCGTGTCGTAGCGAAAGCCAATGTAACGGCTCGCTATAACGAGCGAAACTCTACCATATATGTAACTAGCAAGGTACATCAAGAAGTCGTGTTCGAAGGCGAGTTTGAGATGTATCACGTGTCCAAGACAGAAGAGAAGGTGACAGAATGAAATTAGCTTTAGACGCAATGGGTGGAGATAATGCCCCACGTGAAATCGTAGAAGGTGCGTACCGTGCACTCGACGCCTTCACCGATATTGAAATCCAGCTTTACGGAATTGAAGCGGAAGTCTCACCGCTGCTCAAACAGCATGACCGTTTAACATTTATTCCAACTACAGAAAAGATTGAAGCGACCGATGAACCAGTCCGTGCCATCCGCCGTAAAAAAGATGCCTCAATGGTTCGTATGGCACAAGCAGTAAAAGACGAAGAAGCAGATGCAGCGATTTCAGCAGGGAATACTGGTGCCCTTATGGCATCAGGGCTGTTTATTGTCGGCCGTATTCCAGGGATTGACCGTCCAGCATTAGCGCCGACCCTTCCAACTATTGATGGCAAAGGGTTTGTCATGCTTGATCTTGGTGCTAATGCAGATGCGAAGCCAGAGCATTTGGTTCAGTACGCTATAATGGGGTCCATCTACGCACAAAATGTCCGTTCGATTGAGCGCCCGAGAGTGGGACTGTTAAATATCGGGACGGAACCTGGCAAAGGAAACGATTTGACCAAACAAGCATACAGCTTACTTGAAGAAGCACCCGTTCACTTTATAGGCAATGTGGAAGCGCGTGACCTGTTAGACGGAGTTGCTGATGTCGTAGTAACAGACGGATTTACAGGGAACATGGTATTAAAAACGATTGAAGGTACGGCTGGAAGTCTGTTCAAGATGTTGAAGGCGACATTTATGAAGTCCACTAAGACGAAACTTGCTGCCGCACTTGTCAAAAATGATCTGTCCGATTTGAAAGGCTTGATGGATTATACGGAATACGGAGGCGCAGGCTTGTTCGGTCTCAATGCACCTGTTATCAAGGCGCACGGTTCGTCTAACGCCAATGCCATCTTCCACGCTATTCGCCAAGCACGTACCATGGTGGAATGGAATGTCAGTGGTGTAATTGCAGAAACCATCAGAAAGGACCAATCCGAATGAAAATTGCATTTTTATTTCCAGGTCAAGGATCACAAACAGTAGGAATGGCTAAAGATCTAGTCAGTACTTATTCCAAATATGAAAAGTATTTAGCAACAGCTGAAAAGTCACTCGGTTTTTCTATTTCTACTCTTATGTTTGAAGGCCCGATGGAAGACCTGACGAAAACATACAATGCCCAACCGGCTCTACTACTTAGTAGCACGATTGCAGCGTCACTACTAATGGAGTACGGCGTGCAGCCTGACTATTTGGCAGGTCACTCATTAGGAGAATATTCTGCTCTGGTCATGGCCGGTGCGTTATCTGTAAAAGACGGTGCCACTATCGTGCACAAGCGCGGAAAATTTATGAATGAGGCTGTTCCCGCAGGTCAAGGAGCGATGGCTGCCATCTTAGGTATGGAACCAGGGCCTCTCGAGGAAGTAACAGATGCGATTACAGCTAGCGGTCACCCTGTACAAATTGCAAATTTGAATTGCCCAGGACAAATCGTAATCTCGGGAACTGCAGAAGGAGTGCGTCTTGCATCCGAATCGGCAAAAGAAAACGGAGCAAAGCGAGCCATTCCGTTAGCGGTTAGCGGGCCATTCCATTCATCGCTTATGCGGCCAGCTTCTTCAAAGCTTGCAGTAGAACTTGCTATGATTTCAGTCAATACACCGAAAGTGCCGGTCATTGCCAATGTGACGGCAGAGCCGGTGATGGCAGCAGAACCAATTCGTCAGTTGTTGATCGAGCAAGTGACAGCACCTGTCCGCTGGGAAGAATCCGTGCGAAAAATGATTGACCTCGGAGTCGACACATTTATTGAGTGTGGACCGGGAAATGTCCTCTCTGGACTTGTGAAAAAAATTGACCGTTCGGTTACAACACTTTCCGTCCATGATTCGGAGAGTCTTGTGAAGACGATTCAGTTTGTGAAAGGGGTCTCTTAATGACTTTACAAGGAAAAACAGCGATTGTAACAGGTGGTTCTCGTGGGATTGGTAGTTCCATCGCAAAATATTTAGCTGCTAAAGGCGCCCAGGTCGTCGTCAATTACAGTGGCAGTCAACAAAAAGCAGAGCAAGTGGTAGCAGATATTGAAGCGGCAGGTGGCAAAGCGATTGCTGTCAAAGCGTCCGTTTCTAATCATGACGAAGTCACTGCGCTTATTAAAGAGACGGTGGATACATTTGGCCGTGTCGACATCCTTGTCAACAATGCAGGGATCACAAGAGACAACCTCTTGATGCGCATGAAAGATTCCGAGTGGGATGAAGTCATCGATACGAACTTAAAAGGCGTGTTTATGACGATGAAAGCCGTCACGCGTCAAATGATGAAACAGCGTTCGGGACGCATCATCAACATTTCATCAATTGTTGGAGCTTCTGGAAACCCTGGACAAGTGAATTATGTGGCAGCTAAAGCAGGTGTCATCGGAATGACCAAGACGGTAGCGCTCGAACTTGCCTCCCGTGGAATCACGGTGAACGCAATTGCTCCCGGATTTATTGAAACGGAAATGACAGAACAGTTACCGGAAGATATTAAATCAGCTATGCTCAGTCAAATTCCACTGAGCCACTTTGGAAAACCGGAAGACATCGCGGCAGCAGTAGCCTTTTTAGCATCAGACGATGCCAGCTACATCACAGGACAGACGCTTCATGTGAACGGCGGAATGTACATGTAATCTAGGCAATCGCCTTGAAGTTTCGTATACTAGTGAGGGGAGGTGACATCACATGTCAACAGTATTAGAGCGCGTAACTAAAGTCATCGTAGACCGTTTAGGTGTGGATGAGAGCGAAGTGAAGATGGAAGCTTCTTTCCGTGAAGATCTAGGCGCGGATTCATTAGACGTTGTAGAGCTTGTTATGGAACTTGAAGATGAGTTCGATATGGAAATTTCTGATGAAGAAGCAGAAAATATTTCAACTGTAGGTTCAGCGGTAACATACATTGAAAGCAAACTTGGTGAATAAGAAGGTATACAGCCGGTGAGACGTGTCTCTCCGGCTTTTACTTTTACTATGCAACAACTAGAAATAGCAGTAAACTAGTAAGGAAAGACCGCTAGATAGAGAAAGGCTGAGGAGAATGAAAGACCAAAAGAAAAAACCACTATATAGCCAAGAGGCAAAAAAGAAGATTGCAGAATTCCAACAGGAATCAGGAATCGTATTTACAAATGAAAGCCTTTTATTTGAAGCATTCACGCACTCATCTTATGTGAACGAGCATCGCCGCAAATCGTTCATTGACAATGAACGCCTTGAGTTTTTAGGAGATGCAGTATTAGAACTCGCTGTCTCTCAATATTTATTCCACCGCTACCCGAAAATGACTGAGGGAGAGTTGACGAAACTTCGTGCGTCGATAGTCTGTGAACCGTCCCTTGTTCATTTGGCCAATGAGCTTCAATTAGGAACTTTTATCTTATTAGGAAAAGGCGAAGAGAATACAGGAGGGCGCAAGCGCCCTGCTCTTCTTGCGGATGTTTTCGAAGCGTTAGTCGGAGCAATCTATCTAGATCAAGGGCTTGATAAAGCAACCGAATTATTAGAGCGGGTCATGTTCCCAAAAGTAGAAGTGGGAGCTTTTTCAAAAGTATCGGATTACAAAAGCCAGCTTCAGGAATTGATCCAACAAGACAATGCAGGCCAGTTAAAATACGAAATTGTAGATGAAAAAGGACCAGCACACAATCGTCTCTTCATTTCTCAAGTCTCGTTAGATGATAAACCCCTTGGTACTGGCAGTGGGCGTTCTAAAAAAGAAGCGGAACAACAGGCTGCGCAGGTCGCGATTGAGAAAGTGAAGACGGAGGAATAACTATGTTTTTAAAGAGGCTTGAAATTGTAGGCTTCAAATCGTTTGCAGAACGTATTGCTGTGGATTTCGTTCCTGGGGTCACAGCGGTCGTCGGACCAAACGGAAGTGGAAAAAGCAATATCACGGATGCCATCCGCTGGGTGCTCGGAGAACAATCTGCTAAGTCGCTTCGCGGAGCCAAAATGGAAGATGTTATCTTTGCGGGGAGTGCATCGAGAAAAGCGCTAAATTTTGCTGAAGTCACTTTAGTACTGGATAACAGCGACCAGCTACTTCAGACGGAATATGAAGAAGTCAGTGTCACTAGACGCGTCTACCGCTCGGGAGATTCGGATTACTTATTGAACAGACAGAACTGTCGCTTAAAAGACATTACGGAACTGTTCATGGACTCTGGTCTCGGAAAAGAAGCGTTTTCTATCATCTCGCAAGGGAAAGTAGACGAGATTCTAAACAGTAAAGCTGAAGATCGCCGCGCGATTTTTGAAGAGACGGCAGGCGTCTTGAAATACAAACAGCGTAAGAAAAAAGCAGAGTTTAAGCTTATTGAGACCGATGACAACTTAAGTCGAGTGCTCGATATCTTACACGAACTAGAAGGACGGATTGAACCGCTTCAGATCCAAGCATCCGTAGCTAAGGATTATTTGGCGTTCGCAGAAGAGTTAAAAGACAGAGAAGTCAGCCTAGCCCTTCATGACATCTCTCATCAGACAGTTGAACTTGAAGTGAATAGAAAAGAAAAAGCGTCATCTAAAGAAGAGATGGATCGGTTGACGAAAGAGCGGGAGCAGATGCTGGTGCAGTTGAAACAGTCCAAAGCGTCCCTATCCGACCTGGAGCTGCAACTGGATCATCTCCAAGATGAAGCGTTACAAATTTCGGCAAGCCTTGAGCGTCAAGAGGGTCGCAAGCTAGTGCTTGTTGAAAAGCAGAACAACCGGGCACAACAAGTTGACAAGTTAACGCGCTCCCTTGAAGTAGCGACTCAAGAACTTCAAGGCATCGAAGCTAGAGTGCAACAAGTGACCGAACAAAAGCATGTGCACGCGCAAAAGGTGAAAGCCCTTCGTTCAGAGCGGGCAAAATTGGAACAGTTGACCGGAACATCCGAACAACAAATCGAAGAGCAGATAGAACAATTGAAATCTGAATATATCGAGCTGTTGAATGAGGAAGCGGCCCTTAAAAATGAGCAGCGCATCCTGCTTCAACAAAATGAAAAGCAGCTGGCTCATTTAGAAAGATTTTCGCAAGAAGTGGATGAAATTGAGATCCATTTAGCCGATTCAATAGAGCAAGTAGATGCAGTGACTCTTGAAAAAGAACGGATTGATCAAGAGTTACAGCAGGCCCTGACGTTGCACCGAGAAAAGAAGCAACAAGCAGACCGCGTTACAGAGGAGTACGAGAAAAAGCGTCAGTTGGTGTTTGATGGCTATCAACAGCTTCATCAATTGCGAGCCAAACGAGACTCACTTACAGAACTTGAGGAAGAGTTCAGTGGGTATTTCCAAGGAGTCAAGGAGCTTTTAAAGCAACGTGAGACGAGGAAGCTTTCCGGTATTCATGGTGCAGTGGCTGAGTTGTTTACGATTCCTTCTGAATATATAGCAGCAATTGACACGGCAATCGGCGGCCAAGCACAGCATGTGGTCGTCGAGTCAACAAAAGATGCGCAACAAGCGATCGCGTTTTTAAAACAAAATCGCTACGGACGAGCGACGTTCCTTCCAATGGAAGTCATCAAACCACGCCATGTGGCAAGCCACCAGCTTCAAAAAGTAACTGGTCATCCAGCTTTTATCGCCACAGCGAATGACCTTGTAACGACTGATTCAGCGTATCAAGCGATTCGTGACAATTTATTGGGCACAACTATTGTTGCAAAGGATTTAAAAGGTGCAACAGAACTTGCTCGTGTCGTGCAGCACAGTTACCGTATTGTGACGCTTGACGGAGATGTTGTGCATCCAGGAGGCTCTTTAACCGGTGGAGCTGCTAAAAAACAGAGCTCGGTCTTCACTAGAAAAGCGGATCTTGAAAACTATACAAAGCTCGTACATAAGTTAGAAAAGGATCTGGCTCGTGCAGAGGCAGTTGTGGCAGACCTGAAAGAACAAAAGGCCCATCTTAATCGAGAAGTAGATAAAGTGACGGCCGACGGAGAGCAGCTGCGACAAAAACAACAGACCTTACACCGCGACTTGGTCACTGCTAGTTCCCAATTAGAAAAATGGCAAGAAAAGCATGCGGTCTATCACTTGCAGCAACAAGAACAAGGGGAAGACCGTGATGTAGCAAGTGCGCGCCTACAAGAAATTAAAGACCAATTGGAGCGCTTTGCAGAGCAGACAGCCGCTATACAACAACAAATTCAGTCTCTCACAGAAGTAAAGACCAAAACAGTGGAAGAAAAAGATGCGCTCCAGCATCAGCTCGGGGAATTGTTGACGACAATTGCAGTAGAAGGGGAACGGGGGCAACAGTTTGACCGCGACCTGTCGGCACTGATCGAGTCACGGGATAAAGCAGCACAGCAAATCAAACTTTGGGAAGACGAGCTGTCTTGGTATCAGACAGGGCACGATCAGCAAACGGAAGAAGAGCTTGATCAAGAGATTGTGAAATTGGCTGAAACCAAGAAAGAGCTGTCACTTAGAATTCAACAATTGCGTGACAGACGGATGACCCATCAACAACAAATACGTAAAACCGAAATCACGGAAGAAGCGTGTTCTTCGAGCTTACGAGAGGTTTCCATCCGACATGAGAAAACAACGCTTATCTGCGAACAGCTTGAAAAGTCGATTCATAGCCTTCATACGCTTCTTTTTGAAGAATATGATTTAGATTTCGAAGAAGCGAAGTCGCAGTTCACTCTCCCGCAAGATAGTGAAAAAGAACGTTCTAAGATTCGTTTACTCAAGAAATCAATTGAAGAGTTGGGGCCAGTAAATCTCTCTGCAATTGAAGAGTTTGAACAAGTGAATGAGCGTTATCAGTTCTTGACCGAGCAGCGAATAGATCTACTTGAAGCTAAAGAAACACTTCACGTGGCTATCGCAGAGATGGATGAAGAAATGACAGAGCGGTTCTCTACTACGTTCTTTGAAATCCAAAAACATTTCCGCGTGGTCTTCCGCAAACTCTTTGGTGGAGGTCAGGCAGATCTTGTGATTACTGAGCCAGACAACATGCTTGAAACGGGTATTGAAATCGTCGCACAACCGCCAGGTAAGAAATTGCAAAACCTGTCACTACTCTCAGGTGGGGAACGAGCGCTAACGGCCATCGCCTTACTATTTGCAATCTTACAGACGCGTCCGGTTCCTTTCTGTATACTAGATGAAGTAGAAGCAGCACTCGATGAAGCGAATGTCGTGCGCTATAGCGATTACTTGAAGCAGTTTGCTGATGACACCCAATTCATTGTCATCACACATCGTAAAGGGACCATGGAAGGCGCGGACGTCTTGTACGGGGTGACTATGCAGGAATCAGGCGTTTCAAAGCTGGTCTCTGTAAAACTTGAAGATTATGTATAAAGGATGAGGACAATGAGTTTTTTTAAAAAGTTAAAAGAAAAAATGTCCGGTACACCGGAAGAACAGATTGAAAAACAAAGTATTACCGAAAAATTTAAAGGGGGTCTTTCAAAGACTCGTGACCAATTTACATCTAAGGTAAATGATCTTGTTGCCAAATACCGAAAAGTGGATGAAGACTTCTTTGAAGAACTCGAAGAATTGCTTCTTCAAGCAGACGTCGGATTTGAGACAGTCATGGAACTGATGGACAAGCTGCGTTACGAAGTACAGCGCAAGAACATCAAAGATACGTCAGGTATCCAGTCTGTCATTGCAGAAAAACTTGTGGAGATCTATGAAAGTGGGGAAGAGCAGTTAGCTGAGCTTCAACTGCCAGAGACAGGTCTCGGTGTCATCCTTTTAGTTGGGGTGAACGGGGTCGGTAAAACGACGACAATCGGGAAACTCGCACACCGCCTGAAACAACAAGGAAAAACGGTGATGCTCGCTGCAGGAGATACATTCCGTGCAGGAGCCATCGATCAATTACAGGAGTGGGGCAACCGAACGGGTGTAGAAGTCGTCAAACAGGCAGAGGGTTCCGACCCGGCAGCTGTCATGTACGACGCAGTCCGTGCAGCAAAGAGCCGCGGTGTGGACGTGTTGATCTGTGACACAGCAGGACGTTTGCAAAATAAAGTGAATTTGATGAATGAGCTAGAAAAGATTCACCGCGTGATCTCGCGTGAACTTCCAGATGCTCCGCATGAAGTTCTCCTAGCACTCGATGCTACCACGGGTCAAAATGCCTTGATTCAAGCGCAGACTTTTAAAGAAGTAACCAATGTCACAGGTATTGTACTAACGAAGTTAGACGGTACAGCTAAAGGTGGGATTGTCCTAGCCATCCGCAACAAGCTGGGAATCCCAGTGAAATTTGTTGGTCTAGGCGAACAAATGGATGATCTGCAGCCTTTTGATGCAGACAAATATGTGTACGGTTTATTTGCTGAAGGGCTGGAACTAGAAGATACTGAAGACAAGTAAAATTACTTGACACTACGTTGGGCACCTACTAAACTAGTGGGTGTACCTATAAAGGAGCGAGAAGATGATTGAGAAAACGACCCGTATCAACTTCCTTTTTGACTTTTATCAATCTCTTTTAACCGATAAACAGCGCTCATATATGGAACTGTATTATTTAGATGATCTCTCATTAGGAGAAATCGCCGAGGAATATGAAATATCGAGACAAGCGGTCTACGATAATATTCGTCGAACAGAAATGATGCTTGAAGAGTATGAAACGAAATTAAACTTGTTTGAGAAATTTGAGCAGCGTCAGCAATTGATCGAAGAGCTTGAAAAGACCATTGCGGAAGGTACTGACGAACAGCTACACGCAATTCTAGAACAATTAAAAGGCGTCGAATAGGAGGAGCACATAATGGCTTTTGAAGGATTAGCAGAACGACTCCAAGTGACGATGCAAAAGATTAAAGGTAAAGGAAAGATTTCCGAGGCGGACGTCAAAGAAATGATGCGTGAAGTTCGCTTTGCTTTGATTGAAGCGGACGTCAACTTGAAAGTCGTCAAAGAATTTATAAAGACGGTTTCCGAACGTGCTGTTGGTCAAGACGTCATGAAGAGTCTAACACCAGGTCAGCAAGTCATTAAAATCGTTAAAGATGAATTGACTCAACTCATGGGTGGAGAACAGAGTAAGATTGCATTTTCTACGCGACCACCCACTGTCATTATGATGGTTGGTCTGCAAGGTGCCGGTAAAACCACGACCAGTGGGAAACTTGCATCCGTTCTTCGCAAAAAGTACAACAAGAAACCACTTCTTGTAGCAGCGGATATTTACCGCCCGGCTGCCATTAAACAGCTTGAAACGCTCGGGAAACAGCTCTCATTGCCTGTATTTTCGTTAGGGACGGAAATCTCGCCAGTCGAGATTGCACGCCAAGCGATTGAGCATGCGAAACAAGAGCACCATGATGTGGTCATCATTGATACGGCTGGTCGTCTCCACGTGGATGAAGCATTGATGGACGAGTTGAAGCAGATTCGCGCTATTAAAGAGCCGGATGAAATCTTCTTAGTCGTGGATTCCATGACCGGGCAAGATGCGGTCAATGTGGCATCAAACTTCAATGAAGCTCTAGGGATAACTGGGGTCGTCTTGACGAAACTTGACGGAGATACGCGTGGGGGAGCTGCACTTTCGATTCGTTCTGTCACTCAGAAACCGATTAAATTCGTCGGTATGGGTGAAAAGATGGACGCTCTCGAAGAATTCCATCCAGACCGTATGGCATCGCGTATTTTAGGTATGGGAGATGTACTATCCCTCATCGAGAAAGCACAGACAGAGGTCGATGAGTCGAAAGCAAAAGAACTTGAAGAAAAGATTCGGACGCAATCGTTCACGTTTGATGACTTTATTGAGCAGCTGCAACAAGTGAAGAAGATGGGGCCTCTTGATGAGATCTTGAAAATGCTTCCTGGTGCAGGTAAAATCAAGGGTCTTGAGAACGCAAAAGTGGATGAAAAGCAGATGGGTCGTGTAGAAGCGATCATCTACTCCATGACACCACATGAAAAAACGCATCCAGAAACTATCAATGGCAGTCGGAAAAAGCGAATTGCAAAAGGCTCGGGAACATCTATTCAAGAAGTGAACCGTCTTCTAAAGCAATTTGACGATATGAAAAAGATGATGAAACAGATGTCTTCTATGCAACAAAAAGGCAAGAAAAAGATGAATTTCCCTGGTATGGACGGGTTATTTCGATAACTTTATGTAGTGTTAAGAAAAAACACTTTACAAACTAAAAAAAGCTTGGTAATATACTATCTTGTGTGAAACTATTCGGAGGTGCACTAACAAATGGCAGTAAAAATTCGTTTAAAACGTATGGGAGCTAAAAAATCTCCTTTCTATCGTATTGTAGTTGCTGATTCACGTTCTCCACGTGACGGCCGTCAAATCGAAACAGTGGGTACATACAACCCACTAACTAAACCAGCTGAAGTTAAAATCAATGAAGAACTTGCATTGAAATGGCTTCAAGATGGAGCAAAACCATCTGATACAGTACGTAACTTGTTCTCTGAACAAGGTATCATGGAAAAATTCCATAACTCAAAATTCAATAAATAATCGGAGGTGACAGCATGAAGCAGCTGATTGAAACGATCGTTACACCACTTGTTGACTTCCCGGAATCCATTGAGGTCCATGAACAGACTTCAGGCAACCGAGTCGTCTATAAGCTTTCTGTACATCCAGAAGATATGGGGAAAGTAATTGGGAAACAAGGGCGCGTCGCGAAAGCGATTCGTACAATTGTCTATTCAGCAGCAAGCAGTCACCAATCAAAACGTGTTTTTGTCGATATTATGGATTGATCAAAAGGAAGAACTCACTGGTTCTTCCTTTTTGTTCGTTTACGTAGAGGGAGGAAATTACTATGACAGAATGGTTAAATGTCGGAAAGATTGTCAATACACATGGGATTCGTGGAGAAGTCCGCGTAATGTCTTCAACAGATTTTCCGGAACAGCGCTTTAAAAAAGGCGCTAAACTAGGCTTGTTTACCGGTGACCAGCTTGTTACAGAAGTAACAGTCGCATCACACCGTACCCATAAAAATTTCGACTTGTTGACGTTCGTGGGCATGCCGTCTATAAATGAGGTCGAGCGTTACCGAGATCATTTATTAAAAGTAGAGAAGACCGCACTGACAGAGCTCGAAGATAATGAGTTCTATTATCATGAGATTATCGGCTGTGCAGTCTATTCAACAGATGGGGATGAGCTCGGTACCGTAACGGAGATTCTAGCTACTGGAGCTAATGACGTATGGGAAGTCACACCGAAAAAAGGGAAGAAGCACTACATCCCGTATATCGAACAAGTTGTAAAATCAGTAGACCCGGCTGAGAAGAAGATTGTGATTGAAGTCATGGAAGGACTGCTCAGTGAATGAAAATTCAAGTGCTGACGCTGTTTCCTGAAATGTTTGAAGGGGTCTTTGGTTCTTCGATTTTAAAGAAAGCTCAAGAGGCTGGACGTGCGGATCTTGAAGTGATCAACTTTAGAGACTTTTCAACGTCGAAGCATAAACAAGTAGACGATTATCCGTATGGTGGTGGAGCTGGAATGGTGTTGAAGCCAGAGCCCCTGTTTGCAGCGGTGGAAGAGCTGAAGAGTGCGTCTAGTAAACCACCTCGCGTCCTGCTGATGTGTCCTCAAGGGCAGCGCTTTACGCAAAAGAAAGCAGAAGAACTCGCTGAAGAAGAGTCGCTTGTTGTCATCTGTGGTCATTATGAAGGCTATGATGAGCGAATCCGTGAGCACTTAGTGACGGACGAGATCTCCATTGGTGATTTTGTGTTAACTGGTGGAGAGCTGGCGGCCATGACGGTCGTCGACAGTGTGGTCCGTTTATTACCTGATGTATTAGGTAAGCAGGCGTCACATGAACAAGACTCGTTTTCTACAGGACTTCTAGAACATCCTCATTACACACGTCCTGCTGATTTCAACGGCATGAAAGTACCAGATGTATTACTCTCTGGAAACCATGCAAAAATTGAACAGTGGCGTCGTGAACAATCCTTGAAACGGACATTTGAACGCCGTCCAGATTTACTGGAAACGGCAGAGTTATCCGAACAAGACCAAGCTTATTTAAAAACGTTAAAATCTGACTGACAAGTATTGCAACTTGTCAAACTTTGTGCTATGATGACTGATGTGCTTCTTATAAGTTGCACCTATTTTGGATGTTCCGCTGCAGCGGATATGCGTGTAAGAGCATTCGTATAAGGAGAGAAATGATTATGCAAAACATTATTTCAGAGATTACAAAAGATCAGCTTCGTTCTGACCTACCAACATTCCGTCCTGGAGACACTGTACGTGTACACGTTAAAGTTGTCGAGGGTACTCGTGAACGTTTACAGATGTTCGAAGGTGTTGTAATCAAACGTCGTGGCGGCGGTATCAGCGAAACTTTCACAGTTCGTAAAATTTCTTCTGGTGTAGGAGTTGAGCGTACATTCCCTGTACACACACCGAAGATTGCACGTCTTGAAGTGGTTCGTCGTGGTAAAGTACGTCGTGCGAAATTGTACTACCTACGTAACCTACGTGGTAAAGCAGCTCGTATTAAAGAACTTCGCTAATTGGAATACTGTATGTTGTCGCAAGACAGCATACAGTATTTTTATTTGGGCAAGGCTGACAGTAGAGAAAACCCTGTAATTTTTGTAAGATAGAAGCTGAGGGGAGAGCGAGCTACTATGGAAACAACTAAAAAGAAAAATGAAGTATGGGAATGGGCAAAAGCCATCCTGATTGCATTCAGTATTGCGGCCATCATCCGGTTCTTCTTATTCACACCGATTGTGGTGGACGGGGAATCTATGATGCCAACACTACATGATGGAGACCGTATGGTCGTCAACAAGATCGGCTATGAAATTGGAACTCCTGAACGATTTGAGATTGTCGTATTCCATGCACCTGAACAAAAAAACTATATTAAACGCATCATAGGTCTTCCTGGAGATCATGTTGCCTATAAAGATGACCAATTGTACATCAATGGTGAACCTATCGATGAGCCCTATTTAGATGAAAAGAAAGCTGAAATTACAGAAGGAACTCTAACGGAAGATTTTACTCTTGAAGAGAAGACGCAGTTGTCGGAAATTCCAGAAGGCTATTTCTTCGTGATGGGAGACAACCGTCGCTATTCAAAAGATAGCCGACACATTGGTCTTGTACCCCAAAATGAAGTGATTGGAACGACCAATCTGATTTTCTGGCCTCTTCAAGATGCGACCATCATAGAGTGAAGGTGATGACATGACCATTCAATGGTTCCCTGGCCATATGGCGAAAGCCCGTCGGGAAGTAACAGAAAACTTAAAATTAGTTGATATCGTTTTTGAGCTGGTCGATGCACGTCTACCGGTATCATCAAGAAATCCGATGCTCGAGCAGATCGTCCATCAGAAAATCAAATTGATGATTTTGACGAAAGCCGACATGGCAGACGAAAAACAGACAGTCAAATGGATTCACTATTTTGCGGATCAAGGGATCCAAGCAGTGGCTATCAATTCTTTTGAAGGGAAAGATCTTCAAAAGGTATTGAAAGAAACAAAAGTGCTGCTACAGCCAAAGTTTGACCGTATGAAAGCACGCGGTATGAAACCAAGAGCCATCCGTGCGATGATTCTCGGAATTCCAAACGTCGGAAAGTCGACATTGATCAATCGTTTTGCGAAAAAGAACATAGCGCGTACTGGGAACACTCCAGGTGTTACGAAGTCACAGCAGTGGATCAAGATTGCAAAAGAGCTAGAGCTTCTGGATACACCAGGTATTCTGTGGCCGAAGTTTGAAGACCAGCAAATCGGCTTCAAATTAGCGCTCTCAGGAGCCATCAAAGACGCCGTGCTGCGTATGGAAGATCTAGCAGTCTATGCCTTACGTTTTTTAGAGGAGCATTACCCAGAGCGCTTACAGGAACGGTACCAGCTGACTACAGTCGGTGATGACTTGGAAGCTGTATTCACTCACATCGGTCAATTGCGCCAAACGTTTGCTGCCGGTGGAGAGATTGATTACGATGCCGTGGCAGAGCTGATTGTGCGTGATGTTCGGAATGAGCATCTTGGCCGTTTAACGTTTGATTTTGTGGAAGAACAAGACCCTTTGGACTAATCCAAGGGGTTTTTTGCTAGATCTAGAAATTAAATTGAGAATGCAATAGTGTTCTTTTATAAAATATTTTTAACAGCTGAACCGACTTTTACGCTTAAATCGTGCCTGACTTGGCACTGTTTCCAGAAGGGCCGTGCCGAATCTTCCCAATCGCTTCACGGGTGAAGCGACACGGGTGATATCCGGCATCGACCTGAGCCTTTAGAAAACAGCCCCAAGATCTACGGCACGCTTTTTCGCTTTCAAATAAAATGGATTCGAGAACATACATAATTTTGAACCTGAGATGCCTCTTTCCCAGGGAATTAAGAGGTTCTCGGAGACCCCGCAGGAGTAAAGCGAAGCTTTGTTCACGACGAGGAGGCTTCGAGGTTCTCCCCTTGGAAAGGGGCTTCTCAGGTAAAACTCGCTACACAAATATAGAATTCTGATGGCCACTCCCACAGATAAGCGTTTCTTTTCCGAACGCTCTCAATAAGCTGATTAAACTACATGATTAAATGAAAGGGGTCGATGAGATGGAGTCGATTCAAACCATTAAAGAAAAACTGAAACTGCTTGAACACGAGACCGAATGGCTCAGCGCACTCAGACAAGATGCACGTAGTGGCGTCCAAAAGCTCATCACAAGCTGGGATCGCAAACAAGCCAAGCGTGAGCAGCGCTGGACCGACTATTTAGAGCGCACCGCATTCGATCGCTCTTTTGGCGAAGGAATCGTAGTAGGAGTCGACGAAGCAGGCAGAGGTCCGCTGGCAGGACCAGTCGTCACCGCAGCTGTTATTTTACCTGAAGACACGACAGCGCTCTGGGAAGTCAATGATTCCAAACAGCTCACTAAAGAAGCACGAAAGCGTCTGGCATCACTTATCCGTCAACACGCTGTCAGTTATGCAGTACATATTCAATCAAGAGAACAAATCGATCAGCTCAACATTTACGAGGCGACAAAACAATCTATGGTAGTAGCAATTGAACTACTCGACCTGACTCCAACTATCATTTTATCGGATGCCATGCCATTACCTGTGACACAGCCGTGTCATGCCATTATCAAGGGAGACGCGAAAAGTCTGTCAATTGCGGCTGCCTCTATTCTCGCAAAAACTACTCGTGACGCGTATATGGAGGAGCTAGCAACCAAGTATCCTCAATTTGGTTTTGAGCAGCATGCAGGCTACGGAACGCCCTCTCACTTGCAAGCAATTGAAGAGTACGGCATATGTGAAGAGCATCGTCGCTCATTCGAACCGATAAAATCCCTTGTTGCAAAATGAGAGAAATTTGAAAATTCGCAGTTTCAGACTTTTATGGACATATTGTGACAGGTTTTATACAATGGGGAAGGTAGTAAACTCAATAGTTCGATTGGAGGACGCACAATGAATATCCATGAATACCAGGGAAAACAATTGCTACGTCAATATGGAGTTGCCGTGCCAAATGGAATCGTTGCTTTCTCACCTGAAGAAGCAGTGAAAGCAGCAAAAGAATTAGGCTCAGCAGTAACCGTTGTCAAAGCACAAATCCACGCAGGTGGTCGCGGTAAAGCTGGCGGAGTTAAGATTGCTAAAAATCTTGATGAAGTCCGTGAATACGCAAAGGAACTTTTAGGTAAAGTTCTTGTGACGCACCAAACAGGTCCAGAAGGTAAAGAAGTGAAACGTATCTACATCGAAGAAGGTAGCGATATTCAAAAAGAATATTACATCGGCCTTGTATTAGATCGTGCAACTTCACGTGTCACTCTTATGGGTTCTGAAGAAGGCGGAATGGATATCGAGGAAGTAGCAGCGAACACACCTGAAAGACTTTTCTACGAGGAAATTGATCCAGTAGTCGGCCTAACAGGATTCCAAGCTCGTCGCATGGCGTTCAACATGAACATCCCAGCGAAGCTTGTAAACAAAGCTGTTAAATTCATGATGGGTCTTTACAAAGTATACGTCGAAAAAGATGCAGCTATCGTGGAAATCAACCCACTAGTTGTAACTGGCGACGATCAAGTTATCGCTCTTGATGCGAAATTCAACTTCGATGCAAACGCATTGTACCGTCATCCGGAAATCATGGAAATGCGTGATTACGATGAAGAAGATGCAAAAGAAATCGAAGCATCAAAATATGACCTTAGCTATATCTCTTTAGATGGCAACATCGGCTGTATGGTTAATGGTGCAGGTCTAGCTATGGCTACAATGGATACAATTAGCTACTACGGCGGCTCACCCGCTAACTTCCTTGACGTTGGGGGCGGTGCTACAGCAGAGAAAGTAACGGAAGCATTCAAAATCATTCTTTCAGATAAAAACGTAAAAGGTATTTTCGTAAATATCTTCGGCGGTATCATGAAGTGTGACGTTATTGCTGAAGGTGTCATCATCGCTGCTAAAGAAGTAGGACTACAAGTACCACTTGTTGTTCGTCTTGAAGGTACGAACGTTGACTTAGGTAAGAAAATGCTAAATGAATCTGGATTGAACATTATCGCTGCAGATTCTATGGCAGACGGCGCACAAAAAATCGTGAAACTTGTAGGATAAGAAAGGCAGGGAGATAAAATGAGCGTATATATTAATAAAGATACGAAAGTACTCGTTCAAGGAATCACGGGCTCAACTGCTCTTTTCCATACAAAACAAATGATTGAGTACGGTACAAAAATCGTTGCAGGTGTGACTCCTGGTAAAGGCGGCACAGAAGTAGAAGGCGTTCCAGTTTTCAACACTGTTGAAGAAGCTGTTAAAGCTACTGGCGCTAATGTATCTGTTATCTATGTACCTGCACCATTCGCTGCAGATGCAATCTTAGAAGCTGTTGATGCTGAACTTGATATGGCGATCTGTATCACAGAGCACATCCCAGTTCTAGACATGGTTAAAGTGAAACGCTACATGGAAGGTAAAAAGACTCGCTTAGTCGGTCCTAACTGCCCAGGTGTTATCACAGCTGATGAGTGTAAAATCGGAATCATGCCTGGCTACATCCATACAAAAGGTCACGTTGGAGTGGTTTCTCGCTCTGGTACGCTTACGTATGAAGCGGTTCACCAGTTAACTCAAGAAGGAATCGGCCAAACAACTGCTGTTGGTATTGGTGGAGATCCAGTTAACGGAACAAACTTCATCGATGTTCTTAAAGAGTTCAACGAAGATGAAGACACATATGCTGTCGTCATGATCGGTGAAATCGGTGGAACTGCAGAAGAGGAAGCGGCTGAGTGGATCAAAGCTAACATGAAGAAACCAGTTGTCGGCTTCATCGGCGGTCAAACTGCACCTCCAGGAAAACGTATGGGTCACGCAGGAGCTATTATCTCTGGTGGTCAAGGTACAGCTGAAGGTAAAATTAGCGCAATGAAAGATGCAGGTATGAAAGTAGCTGCAACTCCATCAGTAATTGGAGAAACTTTAATTGAAGCAATTAAAGAAGCAGGTCTTTACGACGCTTGTAAAACACATTAATATGAAAGATACGGCAGCCGCCGTATCTTTTTTTATCCCCAAATCTACTAATGAGGTGACTTTTGAACAAACGTCAACACTTGCTGGCTCTACACAGTCTTTTACCCTGGCCATGGAACCGTCTCAAACCGATCTACAACTACTTGATATCTTCCCATACAGCATCACTAGCCCCACCTAAAATCCCCAATGTAGTCCAACAAAAATGGTCCGAAGCTTTAACTTTTCCCTTCGATGTCTACTACGAACAACACATGATCACACCTATTACTATATTCGATGATTCCTATCCACCGCGTCTCAAAGAATTACACGATCCTCCTGCTGTGGTCTATATAAAAGGTCATGCCGAATTACTTGAGAAACGTGTATTGGCTATCATTGGCTCTCGAAAAGCTACTTCCTATTCGAAAGAGTGCATTGCACAGTTTATGCCGTATTTTAAAGATCAGGACTGGGTCGTCTGTAGTGGCATGGCGGTAGGAGCAGATACGATGGCTCATGAAGCCGCACTAGTACATGAAGTACCCACAATTGCTGTGCTAGGGTCTGGGTTCCAATTTATTTACCCGACATCAAATCGCAACTTATTTGAACATCTTGCAAAAGATCATCTCGTCATCAGTGAGTATCCACCGCATACAGCTGTTTCTCCTCACCAATTTATCGCAAGAAATCGCATCATCAGCGCATTGTCTGATGGATTGCTTGTTACAGAGGCTGAAAAAAAGAGTGGCACCATGTCCACTGTGGAGTTCTCACTAGACCTTGGTAAAGAAGTGTATACCGTGCCGGGAAGGATTGATTCTCCTCTTAGTGCAGGACCTCATATTTTGATTCAACAAGGGGCTCATCTGCTGCATTCGATAGAAGATTTACAGGACATTTTTGGGACTCAAAAAAACTTCCTGAGATGAAAAGCCTTGCAATCAGTGGAAAACTGTTATACATTTTGCTTCAGGTATTTGTTTTTATCGTGAAGCGGATTACCTTCTATTTAAAGGAGGCCAATTATGTCAGATTATCTAGTCATTGTAGAGTCCCCAGCCAAAGCGAAGACCATAGAGAAGTATTTGGGGAAAAAGTATAAAGTGAAAGCATCCGTAGGCCACGTGATTGATTTACCACGTAGTCAGATGGGTGTCGATGTAGAGAATAACTACCAACCAAAATATATAACGATTCGTGGAAAAGGCCCTGTTCTTCAAGAACTTAAGACAGCTGCCAAAAAAGCGAAAAAAATCTATCTCGCGGCTGACCCCGACAGAGAAGGGGAAGCGATTGCATGGCACCTTGCTAATGCGCTTTCCATTGATGCAGATTCCAATTGCCGAGTTGTATTCAATGAAATCACAAAAGATGCGGTCATTGAATCGTTCAAGCATCCACGACCTCTAAATCGTGATTTAGTCGATGCACAACAAGCGCGACGTGTTCTTGATCGTCTCGTAGGGTACAACATCAGTCCAATACTATGGAAGAAAGTCAAAAAAGGACTTTCTGCAGGTCGCGTCCAATCGGTAGCATTACGTTTAATCATCGATCGTGAAAATGAAATCAAACAATTCGTTCCAGAGGAATACTGGTCAATTGAGGGCGTCTTTGAAAAAGGAAAGAGCGTGTTCGATGCCATGTATTATGGCACTACGAAAGAAAAGAAAAAACTGACTTCTAAAGAAGAAGTCGACGCTGTATTGAAATCAATGAAAGGCAAGCAGTTTACTGTAGAGAAGGTCGTCAAGAAGGAACGCAAACGCAATCCTTCTCCAGCATTCACGACTTCTTCGCTACAACAAGAGGCAGCACGTAAACTGAATTTCCGAGCTCGAAAAACGATGATGCTTGCTCAGCAGCTCTATGAAGGAATCGACCTTGGAAAGAAACAAGGAACAGTCGGTTTGATCACTTATATGCGTACGGACTCCACTCGAATTTCAGATAGTGCGAAAACGGAAGCGTCAAGCTATATCGAAGAAAAATACGGCAAAGAATTTAATTCAACGACCGGGGCAGCGAAATCTACTAAAAAGACACAAGATGCCCACGAAGCGATTCGTCCAACAAGTGCTTTGAGAACACCAGATGAAGTAAAAGCTATTTTGTCACGTGATCAGTACCGCTTGTATAAGTTGATATGGGAACGTTTTATCGCTAGTCAAATGTCAGCTGCTGTATTAGATACTGTAGCTGTTGACCTCGTCAACCAAGATGTGATGTTCCGTGCGAACGGGTCGCAAGTGAAATTTGCAGGGTTTATGAAGGTGTATGTGGAAGGCTCCGACGATCAAGTGGATGACAAAGACAAGTTGCTACCAGACTTAGCTGAAGGGGAAAAAGTAAAAGCTTCTGACATTGAACCGAAGCAGCATTTCACGCAACCACCTCCACGCTATACGGAAGCGCGTCTAGTCAAGACGCTTGAAGAACTGGGCATAGGTCGTCCATCAACATTTGCACCGACACTCGATACGATTCAAAAACGAGGCTATGTCACACTTGAAACAAAGCGTTTTGTTCCAACTGAGTTAGGTACGATCGTACATGAACTCATGATTGAGTTTTTCCCAGATATTATTGATATTGAGTTCACTGCTCAGATGGAGCAAGATCTAGACCGAATCGAAGACGGTCAGATTGAATGGGTAAACTTGATAGACCGGTTCTATGTTGACTTTGAAAAACACATCAAACATGCAGATGAAGAGATGGAAAAAATCGAGATCAAAGATGAACCAACGGGTGAAGATTGTGAAAAATGTGGATCACCTATGGTCTATAAATTAGGACGTTATGGAAAGTTCATGGCATGTAGTAATTTCCCGGATTGCCGGAATACAAAAGCAATCGTCAAAGAAATCGGCGTTCCGTGTCCTACTTGTAAAAAAGGACAACTCCTGGAGAGAAAGAGTAAGACAAAACGTATTTTTTACGGTTGCGATCAGTTCCCGGAATGTGATTTTGTCTCTTGGGACAAACCAATCAGTCGTCCATGTCCGAAGTGTGAAGCACTTCTAGTGGAGAAAAAGCTGAAAAAAGGCATTCAAATTCAATGTGTGTCTTGTGATTATAAAGAAGAAGTACAAAGCTAGAAAGAAGGCAATCATCTTATGAATCAGACAGTACATGTAATCGGAGCCGGCCTTGCAGGTAGTGAGGCGGCTTGGCAATTAGCAAAACGCGGCATTCAAGTAAAGCTTTATGAGATGCGCCCTGTAAAACAAACACCAGCGCACCATACTGATAAATTTGCAGAACTTGTTTGTTCGAACTCGCTACGTGCCAATACGTTGACAAACGCAGTGGGTGTCATTAAAGAAGAGATGCGTATGCTCGACTCCTTAATCATCAAGTCAGCAGACAATAGTTCGGTGCCTGCTGGTGGCGCTCTTGCAGTAGACCGACATGATTTTGCTGGTCGTGTCACAGACACGATTCGCAATCATCCGAATATCGAAGTCATCAATGAAGAAGTCACAGAGATTCCTGACGGCATCACGATTATTGCTACCGGTCCCTTGACATCACCGGCGCTTGCTGAAAAAGTAAAAGAGCTGACAGGTCAAGATTACCTGTACTTTTATGATGCAGCAGCGCCGATCATCGAAAAAGACAGTATCGATATGGACAAAGTGTATTTAAAATCTCGTTATGATAAGGGAGAAGCAGCTTATCTCAACTGTCCGATGACAGAAGAAGAATTTGACCGATTTTACGATGCCCTTTTAGAGGCAGAAGTTGTGCCGCTAAAAGAGTTTGAAAAAGAGATTTATTTTGAAGGCTGTATGCCTGTTGAGGTCATGGCGTCACGTGGTCGCAAGACATTGTTATTCGGCCCTATGAAACCGGTGGGTCTTGAAGACCCGAAGACTGGAAAGCGTCCATTTGCAGTCGTTCAGCTTCGTCAAGATGATGCGGCTGGAACACTATATAACATTGTGGGCTTCCAAACGCACCTGAAATGGGGACCTCAAAAAGAAGTCCTTCAATTAATACCAGGACTTGAAAACGTAGAAATCGTTCGTTACGGCGTTATGCACCGCAACACGTTCATCAATTCACCAACAGTACTTGAGCCTACGTATCAATTGAAAGCAGACAAAAAGATTTTCTTCGCAGGTCAAATGACGGGTGTAGAAGGATACGTAGAGTCTGCAGGTTCAGGTCTACTTGCTGGAATCAATGCAGCACGTCTTGTTTCAGGAGAAGAACCAATTGTTCTTCCTGCTGAAACGGCTCTAGGAAGCATGGCTCGTTATATTACAGAAGCTGATTCGAAAAACTTCCAACCTATGAACATCAACTTCGGTTTATTCCCAGCATTACCAGAACGCATCCGCGACAAAAAGGTAAAGTCTGAGAAATTAGCCGACCGAGCTTTGACAACAATTCAAAATTTTGTGAAGAGTAATTCACTTTAATTGCTTGAACCCCTACAGATTGATATAATCTTAGGGGTTTTTACGTGGAGGAGGATGCACAATGGAGTCGCAGGAACTGCAAGGCTTTCTGGAATACATTCAATTAGATAAAAACTATTCTCCGCATACTGTAAAAGAATATGAATCGGATCTACAGCAATTTATACAGTTTCTTAAAGCTGAGGCGATTTCCTCTTTTGAAGAAGTCGAGTACGTGCACGCCAGATTATTTGTAACGAAGCTTTATGATCAGAAGCTGGCACGTACGACCATCTCTCGCAAGATTTCCGCAATACGAACATTTTTCTCGTATCTAGCTAAAGAGCTTCAAGTCAATTCAGATGCTTTCCAAGCGTTGTTTCATCCAAAGCAACAAAAGAAACTCCCACAGTTCTTTTACGAAGAAGAGCTTCAGGCACTGTTCGAAGCCGCACAAGGTGAACAACCGCTGGACCTTCGCAATATGGCTTTACTTGAACTTCTCTATGCGACCGGCATGCGTATCAGTGAACTGACAAATCTTGAACAAGATGCCCTCGATTTGTCCTACGGCATTGTCCGTGTCATGGGGAAAGGGAGAAAAGAGCGCTATATTCCACTCGGGAGTTTTGCGCAGAGCGCGCTTGAAACCTATTTACAGACGGCTCGTCCTCGTTTAATGAAAGCCAAGGATCACGAAGTGGTCTTTGTGAACCATCGAGGAGATCCTCTGACGGAGATGGGTGTTCGCCATATCTTGCAGCAGATTGTGAAAAAGAGTACGCTCACGAAATCTATCTATCCGCATATGATCCGTCATACATTTGCAACCCATCTTTTAAACAATGGGGCAGATATGCGAACCGTCCAGGAACTACTTGGTCATAGCAGTTTAAGTTCTACTCAGATCTATACACATGTTACAAAAGATCATTTGCTTTCCACATATAAAAATGCACATCCACGTGCATAGGAGGTTATCCAAATGGCAATCCACGCAACAACGATATTCGCGATTCAACATAAAGGGCAGTCTGCCATGTCAGGCGATGGTCAGGTGACTCTAGGAAACCAAGTCGTCATGAAACATACAGCGAAAAAAGTCCGAAGACTATTCGGTGGTCAGGTAGTGGCAGGTTTTGCAGGTTCTGTAGCGGATGCATTCACGCTATTTGAGAAGTTTGAAGCAAAGCTTGAGATGTATAATGGCAACCTACAACGCGCTGCTGTAGAACTGGCAAAAGAGTGGCGAGGAGATAAAATGCTTCGTCAACTAGAAGCTATGCTACTTGTCATGAACAAAGACACCTTGCTTCTTGTTTCAGGTACAGGAGAAGTAATCGAGCCAGATGACGGAATTCTTGCCATCGGTTCAGGAGGCAACTACGCTCTCGCAGCAGGACGGGCACTAAAGAAATTTAGTGGAGATGCGCTATCGGCAGAACAAATTGCACATGCTGCGTTAGAGACAGCAGCAGATATCTGTGTGTTCACAAATCATAATATTATCTTGGAGGCGATTGATCATGACGAAAGAAACAACGCCTAAACAGACGAAAGCCTACTTAGATCGTTATATCATTGGACAAGATGAGGCAAAAAAAGCGATTGCCATTGCCCTTCGCAATCGCTACAGACGGAAGTTGCTTTCAGAGGAGATGCAGCAAGAAGTCGTACCAAAGAATATGTTGATGATTGGGCCCACTGGAGTAGGGAAGACAGAAATTGCTCGCCGTATTGCAAAACTAACTCGTGCGCCTTTTATCAAAGTAGAAGCCACCAAGTTTACAGAAGTCGGCTACGTGGGTAGAGATGTGGAGTCTATGGTTCGTGATCTAGTGGAAGCGTCCATTCGCTTAGTGAAAGAAGAAAAGATGGAACAAGTGCGTCCTTTGGCAGAACGACTTGCTGAAGAACAGCTCGTTAAATATTTGGTCCCTTCATTAAAAAAGAAATCGAATCCAAGCAATCCGTTTGAAGCCCTTCTTGGAGGAAGGGTAGAGCAAGAAGAGGAAGAAGACAGCACAGTTCGGATCAAAAGAAGTGAGATAGCAGAGAAGCTTAAGGCGGGACTTTTAGAAGAAGAGGAAGTGACGATTCAAGTAACCGAATCAGCACCGTCTCTATTTGATATGATGCCTGGCGCAGACCAAGGGCAAGGCGCTCAAATGCAAGATATGCTTTCGAATCTGATGCCTAAGAAAAAGAAGAAACGGAAGATGAAGGTGAAAGAGGCTCGAAAAGCCCTTATTACTGAAGAGGCCTCAAAGCTTCTTGATACGGATGAAGTGAATCAGGCTGCTATCGAAAAGGCAGAACAAGATGGCATCATCTTTATTGACGAGTTTGATAAGATTGCAGCAAAATCTGGGCACGGTGCCGATGTCTCTCGTGAAGGCGTGCAGCGAGACATTTTACCGATTGTTGAAGGATCTACCGTGACTACAAAATACGGCGCAGTAAAAACAGATTATATTTTATTTATTGCGGCTGGTGCATTCCATATGGCAAAACCATCTGATTTGATTCCTGAACTTCAAGGACGTTTTCCGATTCGCGTGGAACTTGAAAAGCTATCGAAAGACGATTTTGTAAGAATTTTAAAAGAGCCGAACCATTCTTTGATTCAGCAGTATGTAGCCTTACTTGCTACAGAAGGTATTGAAGTGGCATTTACGGATGAAGCGATTGACCGCTTAGGAGAGCTTGCTTTTGAAGTGAATCAGGAGACCGATAACATCGGAGCGCGTCGTTTGCATACGCTGTTGGAGAAGGTGATGGAAGATTTATCGTATGAAGCATCAGATATTTCACCAGCTCATATTGATATTACACCTGCATTTGTGGACAGTAAGCTCAAAAATATCGTAAAAAACAAAGATTTGTCACAATTTATCTTGTAAATGAAACTTTTTTGTTTTAAAAACAATTAAAAAGCTTTAGAATATTTTATAAATAGAAAAAATTTAAAGATGGAGGTTCATAATGAATCTATTAACGAAAACACGTAAAATCAATTCCATGCTCCAAGCGTCTGCAGGGCAGCAAGTGAATTTTAAAGAAATGGCTGAATCGTTATCACAAGTAATTGAGTGTAACGTATTTATCGTAAGCCGTAAAGGGAAACTTTTAGGGTTTGATATCAACCAACAGATCGATAACGACCGCATGATCCGTATGCTCGAGGAGCGTCAGTTCCCAGAGGAATATACAAAAAATCTTTTCAAAGTAACAGAAACTTCTTCAAACCTAGATGTGGATAGTGAGTTTACTGCTTTCCCAGTAGAGAACAAAGACTTGTTCAAAGACGGTCTTACAACAATCGTACCAATCAATGGTGGAGGGGAGCGTCTTGGTACGCTGATCCTAGCTCGTATCAAAGACGCATTCGGTGACGACGATTTAATCTTAGCTGAATACGGTGCTACTGTAGTCGGTATGGAAATTCTTCGTGAGAAATCTGAAGAAATCGAAATTGAAGCTCGTAGCAAAGCAGTTGTACAGATGGCAATCAATTCACTTTCATACAGTGAATTAGAAGCTATTGAACACATCTTTGAAGAGCTAAACGGAAACGAAGGTCTTCTTGTGGCTTCGAAAATCGCAGACCGCGTAGGGATTACTCGTTCAGTAATCGTAAACGCTCTTCGTAAATTGGAGTCAGCTGGTGTTATCGAGTCACGTTCACTAGGTATGAAAGGGACGTACATCAAAGTCCTGAACAACAAGTTCCTAGAAGAACTTGAAAACATGAAGTTATAATGAACTTATCCGGCCATTTAGATGGTCGGATTTTTTTGTTGTCAAGATGTTCAATGTATGGTACATTATAAGACGGTATGATTATACACGCTGTTCTGATGGTCAAGCAGGTGCCTACGGGTCGTTTGATCACAGGAAGAATGGCGGAAGTTTAAACCAATAGGAGGAAATATCATGTCAGTCATTTCTATGAAACAACTACTTGAGGCTGGTGTACACTTCGGTCACCAAACTCGCCGCTGGAACCCAAAAATGAAGAAATATATCTTCGTTGAGCGTAACGGCATCTACATCATCGATCTTCAAAAAACGGTGAAAAAATTAGAAGAAGCTTATGCTTACATGCGTCAAGTTGGCGAAGAAGGCGGTAAAGTCTTGTTCGTTGGTACGAAAAAGCAAGCACAAGAAGCTATCAAGGAAGAAGCAGAACGTTCTGGTAACTACTACATCAACCAACGTTGGTTAGGTGGTACGTTAACAAACTTCGGTACAATCCAAAAGCGTGTTGCTCGTATGAAGCAAATCGAAAAAATGGAAGAAGACGGTACTTTCGCTGTACTTCCTAAAAAAGAAGTTGTTCAACTTAAAAAAGAACACGAGCGCTTAGTGAAATTCTTAGGCGGAGTTCGTGATATGAAATCTCTACCAGACGTTATGTTTGTAGTAGACCCACGCAAAGAGCGTATCGCTGTTGCAGAAGCAATCAAATTAAACATCCCAATCGTAGGTATCGTTGATACAAACTGTGATCCAGATGAAATTGATTACGTAATCCCTGCAAACGACGATGCAATCCGTGCTGTAAAACTTCTAACTGGTAAAATGGCAGACGCTTTACTTGAAGCTAAACAAAGTGAAGAGCTTGCTGAAACTGAAGAAGTAACAGCTGAGTAATTTTTAAAACGAACAGGTGATAAGCGGCCAACCCACTTATCACCTTTTTTTAAGAATAGAAACGGTATAGGAGGAACTAAACATGGCAGTTACAGCTCAAATGGTAAAAGAATTACGTGAAAAAACAGGCGCAGGTATGATGGACTGTAAAAAAGCGTTAGTAGAAACAAATGGTGATATGGACGCAGCTATCGATTTCTTACGTGAAAAAGGTCTTTCTTCTGCAGCTAAAAAAGCAGACCGCATTGCGGCTGAAGGTATTACTGCAATTGAAGTTCAAGGCAATAAAGCAGTACTAGTAGAAGTAAATGCAGAAACAGATTTCGTTGCTAAAAACGAAAACTTCCAAACAGTTGTTAAGGATCTCACTGCACACTTACTAGCAACTGAGCCAGCTACTGTAGAAGAAGCATTAGCATCTACTATGGATAACGGTTCAACTGTTGAAAACTATATCTCAAACGCAGTAGCTAAAATCGGTGAGAAAATCACTCTTCGCCGTTTCGATATCAAAACAAAAACAGATGCAGACGCTTTCGGACCATACCTACACATGGGTGGACGTATTGGTGTTCTAGCTGTTCTTGAAGGTACTACTGATGAAGCGGCAGCTAAAGATGTAGCTATGCACATCGCTGCTCTTAACCCACAATACATCTCTCGTGACGAAGTTTCTGAAGACGAAGTAGAGCGCGAGCGCAAAGTATTGACTGAGCAAGCACTAAACGAAGGCAAACCAGAAAACATTGTTGCTAAAATGGTTGAAGGTCGCCTTGGTAAATATTTCGAAGACGTTTGTGTTCTTGACCAAACTTTCGTTAAAAACCCAGATCAAAAAGTTCGTGACTTCGTGAAAGCTACTGGTGGAGAATTAGTTTCATTCACTCGCTACGCTGTTGGTGAAGGTATCGAAAAGCGTGAAGACAACTTTGCTGAAGAAGTAATGAGCCAAGTTAAAGGGAACTAATTTCATAAGAACCCACTAGGGAACACACCTGTGTGTTCCCTATTTTTCAAGACAAAATCTGGGAGGATATAAATGACGACACCACAATATAAACGAATCGTATTAAAGCTGAGCGGAGAAGCTCTTGCAGGAGAGCAAGGTTTCGGATTATCCCCAGCCATTATTAAATCTGTTGCTGAGCAAGTAAAAGAAGTAGTAGATTTAGATATCGAGGTAGCTGTAGTCGTGGGCGGCGGCAATATCTGGCGTGGAAAAGTAGGTAGCGAAATGGGAATGGATCGTGCTACTGCTGATTACATGGGCATGTTGGCAACAGTGATGAACTCACTTGCCTTACAAGATGCATTAGAAAAACAAGGTGTAGAATCTCGAGTTCAGACATCTATTGAAATGCGTCAAGTAGCTGAACCATATATCCGTCGAAAAGCGATTCGTCATTTAGAAAAAGGCCGAGTTGTCATTTTTGCAGCTGGTACAGGCAACCCGTACTTCTCAACAGATACAACAGCAGCTTTACGTGCCGCTGAGATTGAAGCAGATGTGATTTTAATGGCGAAAAACAATGTAGATGGAGTTTATTCAGCAGATCCAATGGTAGACGCATCGGCTGTCAAATATGAAACTCTTTCCTTCTTAGAAGTCATCCAAAATGGTCTTCAAGTGATGGATTCTACAGCGTCAACGCTATGTATGGACAATGATATCGATCTTATTGTATTCTCAATTATGGAAAACGGAAATATTAAAAAAGCGGCACTCGGTGAAACAATCGGGACTGTCGTAAGGAGGAACTCATAATGTCGAAGCAAGTTATCGATCAAACAAAAGATAAGATGGAGAAATCGGTACAAGCCTATTCACGCGAAATTGCTACGATTCGTGCAGGTCGTGCCAATGCATCTCTTCTAGATAAAATTACTGTAGATTACTATGGTTCTCCAACTCCAATCAATCAAATGGCTGGGATTTCAACTCCAGAAGCTCGCCTTCTAGTGATTCAGCCTTATGACAAAACTGTTATCAATGATATTGAAAAAGCCATCATGAAATCTGATCTTGGGATTTCTCCAACAAATGATGGTTCTGTCATTCGTCTAGCTGTTCCAGCACTAACAGAAGAGCGCCGTAAAGATCTTGCAAAGCTTGTGAAAAAAGAAGCTGAAGAAGCAAAAGTGCATATCCGTAACGTGCGCCGTGATGGAAATGAGGATTTGAAGAAGCTTGAAAAGAATGGTGAGATCACAGAAGACGATTTACGTAGCTACCAAGATGAGGTTCAAAAACTAACAGACCAGTACATCGCAAAAATCGATGAACTTGCAAAAGAAAAAGAAAACGAGATCATGGAAATCTAGGTCCCAAGCGTCCTCTTCGGAGGATGCTTTTCTTTTGTCTCGAAACCTTCCGCTCAAAAAAGCGTTCATATGGTGAAAGTTAAAAAATCGACTCATAACTTGTATGAAATTTGGTATGATAGGATATATATGTTTTGATACGAGCGTTTGGAGGAACTTATACATGTTTAAAAAGCTTTTTACACAAAAGCACACATCAACTGAAGGCGACGAGCAGACAATCGCTGGTCCAATACCGGAACACATTGCCATCATTATGGACGGTAACGGACGATGGGCAACTAAGCGTGCGCTTCCTCGCATAGCAGGACATCATGAAGGCATGAAGACAGTGCGGAAAATTACACGCTATGCAAATGACATCGGTGTAAAAGTACTCACTCTCTATGCATTTTCAACGGAAAACTGGTCTCGACCTAAAAAAGAGGTCGAATTTTTAATGCGTCTTCCCGAAGAATTTTTAAGCACGTATTTGCCAGAGCTCATTGAAAAAAATGTACAAGTACAGATTATGGGAGATTTCGATTCTCTCCCTCAACATACACAACGTGCTGTGCAGCGAGCAATTGATGAGACGAGTCACAATACCGGACTTATTTTAAACTTTGCACTCAATTATGGCAGTCGAACAGAAATCGTACATGCAGTGAAAGCAATTACGGAAGCTGTTCAAAAAGGAGAGTTAGCTCCCCATGATATTTCAGAACAGTGCATCAGCGAACATTTGATGACAAAACATTTGGTAGAACCTGACCTCTTGATCCGTACGAGTGGAGAAGTCCGCTTGAGCAATTTTATGCTGTGGCAGCTTGCTTATACAGAGTTTTGGTTTACAGATGTCTTGTGGCCAGATTTTGACGAGGCCTGCCTACTAGAAGCGATTCAAGTGTATCAATCTCGGAACCGACGATATGGCGGACTGGAGGAACAAACGAAATGAAAGAACGGATTATTACCGCTGTCATAGCGATGGCGTTATTTATACCTCTAGTATGGCTAGGTGGTATCCCATTTACTCTTGCAATTTATGCGCTAGCGACGATTGCTCTTTATGAAATTTTGCGGATGAAACAAATTCGCTTAGTTTCCATACCGGGAGCGCTCGCACTGATCAATCTTTATGTGTTGCTACTACCTATAAAATATGAGGATGCACTCTTAGGGTGGACGGGACATGACAAAATGACATTGGTCTTTGTATTAGTGTTTATGCTGCTTTTGTATGCCGTGTTAGTTAAAAACACATTTACATACGATGATGCTGCATTTGTATTTTTTGGCATGCTCTACATTGGAATCGGTTTCTACTATTTAATTGAGACACGCATGGACGGTTTGATTTACGTTGTTTTTGCGCTGTTGATTGTATGGACGACAGATTCTGGAGCTTACTTTACAGGGAGAAAGTTTGGTAAGAAAAAATTGTGGCCAGAGATTTCTCCGAACAAGACAGTCGAAGGATTTTATGGCGGTGTCTTAGCAGCTATTGTATTTGCCTTTGTACTAAACTGGTTATTCCCATTTGCAGATTCTCTTCTGCAACTTCTATTTGTAACAATCGCTGCTTCTATCATCGGGCAGTTTGGTGACTTGGCGGAATCGGCTATTAAACGTCATTACCATGTAAAAGATTCCGGTACATTGCTTCCGGGCCATGGTGGAATCTTAGACCGCTTTGATTCCCTGCTATTTGTAATTCCGTTATTGCACTTTTTACATTTTGTATAAATCATAGATCTGATCGATGAGGAGATTGCCGGATGAAAAAGATTAGTTTACTTGGAGCAACAGGATCCATTGGTCTCCAAACATTAGATGTACTTCGCACACACCCAGAACATTTTAAACTAGTGGCATTCTCAGTTGGACAGCAAGTGAATCAAGCGATTGAGATTGCACGTGAATTCCATGTCCCGCTTGTCTCTGTAGCGAATGAAAGGGACGTGAAGAGAGTACAAGATGCTTTACCTGAGGCAACTGTAGTCTTCGGGGCAGAGGGTCTTGTAGCTGTCGCAGCAGATTCTGGAGCTGAGTTGCTTGTCAATGCCGTGCTTGGAAGTGTTGGGCTGCAACCTACTTTAAGAGCGATTGAGAAAGGGATAACAATTGCCATTGCTAATAAAGAGACTCTTGTCACAGCGGGTCACTTAGTAATGGAAGCTGCTCGCAAACATCAAGTTGCTATCTTACCTGTAGATAGTGAGCATTCTGCTCTATTTCAAGCATTAAATGGAGAAAATCCAAAACAAATCAATAAATTGATTATCACTGCTTCTGGAGGCAGCTTCCGAGATAAAACTCGTGCGGAGCTTCAACAAGTAACCGTTCAGGATGCCTTGAATCATCCTAACTGGTCCATGGGCAGCAAAATCACAATAGACTCTGCGACAATGATGAACAAAGGTCTTGAGGTCATCGAAGCTCACGTATTGTTTGATATGCCATATGAAGATATTGAAGTGTTGTTGCACCGAGAAAGTATTATTCATTCTATGATTGAGTTTGTAGATACGAGTGTCATGGCACAGCTAGGAACTCCTGATATGCGAGTTCCAATTCAGTACGCTTTGACATACCCTGACCGTTTCCCACTACCACAAGGCAAACGATTGAATTTAGTAGACATTGGGAAGCTGCATTTTGAGAAGATGGATTTGGAGCGTTACAAAGCGTTAGACCTTGCAATTCAAGCAGGGAAAATCGGAGGCACAGCTACAACCGTTTTAAATGCGGCCAACGAAGCGGCCGTCAGTCTCTTCTTGCAAGAAAAAATTTCTTTTTTAGCTATCGATACAGCAATCGAGAAAGCGCTTGAGCGTCATCAAGTGATTCACAAACCATCACTAGAAACCATCTTAGCTGTGGATGCTGATACAAGAAGAATGGTTGAAAACATGGTACACTAAGCATACTGTAAGAAATGAAGGTGGGGTAACATGGAAACAGCTATTGCGTTTATATTGATATTCGGATCCATCGTGTTTTTTCATGAACTCGGCCATTTTATCTTTGCAAAACGAGCAGGGATCATGGTTCGAGAATTTGCAATCGGAATGGGACCTAAATTAATTGGCTATACAAAAGGTGAAACAGTTTATACCATTCGCCTCCTACCGATTGGTGGTTATGTCCGTATGGCAGGTGAAGATCTCGACGCTATCGACTTGCAACCAGGTTACCGAGTGGGTGTCCGATTAAATGATGTGGGTGAAGTGGATTTATTGGTGATGAACCAAAAGAATTATTTGCCCGATATGCACTTTTTAGAAGTCGAGCGTGCGGATTTAATGAAAGACATGTACATCGAAGGCTATGATGAATCTGAACAATTTGTACGCTATTCCATTGCACGTGATGCGAAAGTGAATGAATCTGGTCGCGAATCTTTAATTGCACCGTTTGATCGTCAGTTCCATTCTAAAACTGTGGGACAACGGTCGCTCGCAATCTTTGCAGGTCCTTTGTTCAACTTTATTCTAGCGTTTTTAGTGTTTACAGCACTTGCGCTTTTCCGAGGAATTCCCACGGATGAGCCTTTGATCAGCACGATCATGGCAGATTCACCTGCTGCAGAGTCTGGGCTGATGCAAGGCGATGAAGTCACTGCGATAGACGGTCAAGCGATTTCTTCATGGGAAGAGATGGCGCTTACGATTCAAGAGAACCCAGAAACACCACTTACGTTTGACCTGGAGCGAGACGGTCAGCCTGTGACTCTTGAAATCACACCTAATGCCGTTGAAAATGGAGAACAGACCATTGGACAGATTGGGATTCAAAGTCCGCTTGAAAAGTCTGTGTTAGGCTCTTTTACTTACGGGGCGACACAAACGTATGAATGGACCATTTTGATCTTCCAGCTACTCGGTAATTTGATTACCGGTCAGTTCAGTATCGATGATTTATCAGGGCCAGTTGGTATCTACAAAGCAACGGAAGAAGTTGCGAAGTTTGGAATATTCAATCTCATGAACTGGACAGCAGTTTTAAGTATCAATCTTGGTATTATGAACTTGCTTCCTTTACCGGCATTAGATGGCGGGCGCTTGTTATTCTTCGGATTTGAAGCATTGCGAGGACGTCCGATCGACAAGCAACGGGAAGGCATGGTCCACTTTGTGGGCATCATGTTGCTGATGGTATTGATGGTTGTCGTTACTTGGAACGATATTCAACGCTTTTTCTTTTAATGAAGACCTGGGGAAAGTTCACATGCTGAACTTTCCCTTATTTTTACGGTAAGGAGGGACCCCTATGCAAACCAATCGAATGAAAATGCTCCTTCTATTGCAACAGCTCGAGTTAGAAGAAGATAGCTATAGTGATGCATTTGAAAGTTACGAGCTTGAAAAATTGACTGTACATAAAAAAGATCGCTTATGGAAATTCCGTCTCGTTGGACAACAGGCTCTTCCTGGCCCCATTTTCCGAGAGTTTAAAAAACGTCTAGTCGAACGCTTCAAAGGTATTGCAGTTGTAGATCTAGAGATTCAACTGACAGGACCTTATGATCTTGCTGAGGTGATTCCGGCTTATTGGCTGGACGTCGTTGAATCTTTTTATGAGATGAGTCCTCCTTTGAAGGAGTTACTTGCTTCTCAAACGCCTCAGGTAGAAGGACAACTTGTTCGCGTGAAATGCGCGCAAGAGCTTGAGCTTCGAACTCTTCAAACCAAGTACTTCCCGTCCCTTGCAGGTGCCTATCAAAAACTTGGCATCCACTCGGTCCGGTTTGATTGTGTACTAGAGGAAAATACGGAACAACTTGCTGAAATGCAGCGTCAGTTCTTTGAACAGAAGCGTCAAGAAGAGGAAGAACTCAGCCGTAAAGCCCTCGCTGACCAGATGAATCGAGAACAAAATGCCACAGATGACACTGTGCCTCAAGGACCGTTCCAACTTGGTGTCCAAATTAAGCAGGATGAGCCCGTTGTGGAAATCCGTCGCATCCAAGATGAGGAACGCCGAATTACAATTGAAGGATTTGTATTTGATGTGGAAATCAAAGAACTTCGAAGCGGGCGTTCTTTACTGACAGCGAAAATTACAGACTATACGGATTCAATACTCGTGAAGATGTTCTCAAGAGACAAAGAAGATGTCCAAATGATGGAGCGCCTGAAAAAAGGAATGTGGATTCGCACAAGAGGGTCTGTTCAAAACGATACATTTGTTCGTGATTTGATCATGATGGCGCAAGATATGAATGAAATCCGACCTGAAGTGAAGCAAGATAAAGCGCCTGAAGGACAAAAGCGTGTTGAGCTCCATATGCATTCACCTATGAGTGCGATGGATGCGGTCACTCCGGTTGGAGAATTGATCAAACAAGCGGCCAAATGGGGACATCCTGCAATTGCCATTACGGATCACGGAAATGTCCAGGCGTTTCCTGACGCGTATGCTGCTGGTAAAGCTAACGGTATCAAAGTCATCTATGGATTAGAGGCAAGTTTAGTTCATGATGGCGTTCCCATTGCTTATGAGCCTGTAAATCGAAATCTAGAACATGCGGACTTTATTGTATTTGACGTAGAGACAACGGGACTATCCGCGACTTATGACAAAATCATTGAACTTGCTGCTGTGAAGATACGAGACGGCGCTATAGTAGATAAGTTCGAACGTTTTGTGAATCCGCACCAAACGTTATCTGCTACTACGATTGAATTGACAGGTATTACAGATGACATGGTTCGAGATGCTCCTGAACTCGATCAAGTAGCAAAAGAATTTCATACATTTATTGGAGATGCGATCGTTGTAGCACATAATGCTTCATTCGATATGGGCTTCTTATACGAAGCGTATCGGAAGACAGGAATTGAAACTTCGGATCACCCCGTCATTGATACATTAGAGCTTGCGCGCTTCTTGCATCCTGAAATGAAGAATCACCGTTTAGGAACGCTTGCTAAAAAGTTCAATATCGAACTCACGCAGGCTCACCGAGCCATTTATGACTGCGAGGCTACTGGATATTTACTCTTGCACTTATTAAAAGAAGCAGAGCAGCGAGGAATCACAAATCACAATCAATTAAATGACTATGTCGGTGAAGGCGATGCGTACAAACGAGGAAGGCCTTCGCACTGTACGATTCTCGCAATAAATGATGAAGGTTTAAAAAATCTTTTCCACTTGGTCTCATTATCTCATGTGAAGACATTTTATCGGGTTCCTCGTATCACGCGTTCGACACTTCAAAAATACCGAAAAGGCTTACTGATCGGTTCTGGCTGTGATAAAGGTGAGGTTTTTGAAGGACTGATGCAAAAACCATTAGAACAAGTGGAACAGATTGCAAAGTTCTATGATTACTTAGAAGTCCATCCCAAAGAAGTGTACCAACACCTTATAGAGTTAGAGCTAGTTCGAGATGAATGGAATTTAGAAGACATCATTCGTAAAATGATCAAGCTTGGAAAACGGATAAACAGGCCTGTAGTAGCAACAGGGAATGTGCATTATTTAACAGAAAATGATGCGATTTACCGAAAGATTCTTGTCAGCGGCATGGGAGGAGCGAATCCACTAAACCGTCATGAGCTTCCAAAGGTTCACTTCCGCACGACAGACGAGATGTTAGAAGCATTTGATTTCTTAGGAAAAGAAACAGCGCATCAGATTGTTGTGGAGAACTCCCAAGCCATCGCTAACCGAATCGGTGACGTGAAACCAATTAAAGATGACTTGTTTGCTCCGAAAATTGAAGGGGCAGACGATGAGATTAAAGAGCTTACGTATAGTCGTGCTAAAGAGATTTACGGAGACGAACTTCCTGAAATCGTCTCAGCTCGGATCGAGAAAGAACTGACCTCCATCATCGGACATGGCTTTGGAGTCATCTATCTGATTTCTCATAAGCTTGTTAAAAAATCATTGGATGATGGCTATCTAGTTGGATCCCGTGGATCTGTTGGATCCTCGCTTGTAGCCACCTTGACAGACATCACGGAAGTGAATCCATTACCTCCGCATTATGTCTGTCCAGAATGTAAAAAGTCCGAGTTCTTCCAAGACGGTTCTGTTGGATCAGGTTACGATTTACCGGATAAAGAGTGTCCGGATTGCAACATTCTTTATAAAAAAGATGGGCAAGATATTCCGTTTGAAACGTTTCTTGGATTTAAGGGAGACAAGGTTCCTGATATTGATTTGAACTTTAGTGGAGAATACCAGCCAATTGCGCACAATTACACGAAGGAATTGTTCGGTGAAGACAATGTGTTCCGTGCGGGAACGATAGGAACAGTTGCTGAGAAGACCGCTTACGGCTACGTAAAAGGGTATGCATCTGATCACAATCTGGTGATGCGTGGTGCAGAAGTAGACCGACTAGTGAAAGGCTGTACTGGAGTGAAACGCTCAACAGGGCAACACCCAGGGGGAATCATCGTAGTACCCGATTATATGGATATCTACGATTTCTCGCCAATCCAGTTCCCTGCAGATGCACAGGATTCCAGCTGGAAGACAACTCATTTTGACTTCCACTCCATTCACGATAACTTGCTAAAACTCGATATCCTTGGCCACGATGATCCAACTGTGATTCGTATGTTGCAAGACCTGTCGGGTATTGACCCAAAAACGATTCCAACTGACGACCCTGAAGTGATGAAAATCTTCAGTGGTACAGAGTCTCTTGGAGTCACGCAAGAACAAATCGACTGCAAAACGGGGACGCTCGGGATCCCGGAGTTTGGAACTCGATTTGTAAGACAGATGTTAGAGGAAACAAAGCCTTCTACATTTTCTGAACTCGTACAGATCTCTGGTCTGTCTCACGGAACGGATGTCTGGCTTGGTAACGCACAAGAACTAATTCAAGCAGGAACTTGCCAATTGAGCGATGTGATCGGCTGTCGAGATGACATCATGGTCTACTTGATCTATCAAGGACTTGAACCATCCCTTGCATTTAAAATCATGGAGTCTGTCCGTAAAGGGAAAGGCTTGACACCAGAATTTGAAGAAGAAATGAAAAAGAACAATGTACCAGCATGGTATATCGATTCCTGTAAGAAAATTAAGTATATGTTCCCTAAAGCTCACGCCTCTGCTTATGTATTGATGGCAGTGCGAATCGCGTACTTTAAAGTGCATTTTCCAATCCTTTATTATGCAGCGTACTTTACAGTGCGTGCATCTGATTTTGACTTGCAAGCGATGATCAATGGTTCCCAAACGATTCGCGCACGATTGCAAGAAATCAATTCAAAAGGGTTAGACGCTAGTCCGAAAGAGAAAAGTTTGCTAACGGTCCTAGAAATTGCTTTAGAGATGTCCGAGCGGGGTATCCGCATGCAGAAAGTGGATCTTTATAAATCGAAAGCCACTGAGTTTGTCATTGAAGGCAATACACTGATTCCTCCGTTCAATGCGGTTCCAGGTCTTGGAACAAACGTAGCCCTTCAAATAGTGCGGGCTCGTGAGAACGGTGAATTCTTATCAAAAGAAGATTTACAGCAGCGCGGAAAGGTTTCACGCACGATTATTGACTACTTAGATTCGCTTGGTTGTCTTGACGGGATGCCTGACGCGAATCAATTGTCACTATTTTAGCTACAATTTGCTTCTGATCGCCATATATGGTATGATTGGCATACGAATGGTAGATAACTTTTGCGCAAAGAGTGGGATTTCCCGCTCTTTTCTGTTGTTTAAAGACAAAAGTAAGGAGGATTTTATGCAGGAAATCGTTACAAAAATCGAGCAGATGGTAGCTCCTATCATCGCAGACTTGAACCTTGAACTAGTAGATGTGGAATACGTCAAAGAAGGTAGAGACTGGTTCTTACGAATTTATGTGGATGTTCCAGGTGGCAGCATTGACATAGAACAATGTGCACGTGTCAGCGAGCGTGTAAGCGAAATTTTAGATGAAAAGGATCCCATCAAAGAAAACTATTTCTTAGAAGTATCTTCTCCGGGAGCAGAACGTCCGCTTAAAAAAGAAGAGGATTATGTTCAAGCGGTCGGAGAATATGTATTCTTCAAAACATATGAACCGATTGATGGACGTAAAGAATTTGAAGGAACGCTCCTCAGCTACTCTAAAGATGAGGGTGCTGTAATTGAATACAAGGATAAAACGCGTCGTCGCAAAGTAACGATTCCTCGTGACAAAGTGGCACTTGCGCGTCTAGCAATTGATTTTTAAGCATATTAGGTAAAATAAGGAGTGATTGCTGTGAGCAGCGAACTATTAGATGCCTTAACGGCTCTTGAACAACAAAAAGGAATAAAACGGGATGTACTAATTGAGGCGATTGAGGCGGCTTTAGTTACAGCCTACAAACGCAATTTCAATCAAGCACAAAACGTGCGTGTAGACATCAATCTGGATTCAGGATCTATGATTGTTTATTCTCGCAAAGATGTCGTCGAAGAAGTGGAAGATGAGCGCCTACAAGTATCTCTAGCAGATGCTCAAGTAATCAATCCTCACTACCAAGTGGGTGACGTGATTGAAGAAGAAGTGACTCCGCGAAACTTCGGTCGTATTGCTGCGCAAACAGCTAAACAAGTCGTGACTCAGCGTGTACGTGAAGCAGAGCGCGGTTTAATTTATGAAGAGTATGTAGACCGTGAAGAGGATATCGTTAATGGTATCGTAGAGCGTCTAGATGCACGTAACATTTATGTGGGGCTTGGTAAAGTAGAAGCTGTCCTTCCAACAAATGAGCAGATTCCAACGGAGACATACCGCCCACATGACCGAATCAAAGTATTTATTACAAAAGTAGAGCGTACTACTCGTGGGCCTCAAGTCTTCGTATCTCGTACGCATCCGGGGTTACTTCGTCGTCTTTTTGAGATGGAAGTTCCTGAAATTTATGACGGCATCGTTGAAATCAAATCAATTGCACGTGAAGCGGGAGATCGTTCTAAGATCTCAGTTGTCGCTCATCATGAAGATGTAGATCCAGTGGGTGCCTGTGTAGGTGCTAAAGGAGCTCGCGTTCAAACCATCGTCAATGAACTAGGCGGTGAAAAAATCGACATCGTGGAATGGTCAGAAGATCCTGTACAGTTTGTTGCAAATGCACTAAGCCCTTCTCAAGTATTGGATGTACAAGTAAGCGACGATGACAAATCGACTACTGTAGTCGTACCGGATTTCCAATTGTCTTTAGCTATCGGAAAACGTGGTCAAAATGCACGTCTTGCAGCGAAATTGACAGGATGGAAAATTGATATTAAGAGTGAAACGGACGCTCGTGAGTTAGGAATCTACCCACGCGCATTTGAAGAATCAGTTGAAGAAGATTACGAAGACTTTGAACCACAAGAAGACTTCGATTTCTATAAAGATTAAGTGAAGAAGGTGTCTGCATATGGCAATCCAAAAAAAGATCCCCATGCGTAAATGTGTGGCAACGAATGAAATGTTTCCGAAAAAAGAAATGATTCGTGTTGTGCGGTCAAAAGAAGGAGACGTTTCTGTAGACCCAACAGGCAAAAAGTCAGGCCGCGGAGCCTACTTGTCCAAATCTATAGAGGCTGTGGAAGCAGCCAAAAAGAAAAACTCGTTAGGCAACCAACTTGAAGTAAAGATTCCAGCTGAGATTTATGATGAGCTGATTGTGTTGATTGAGCGTGAAAAACTAAAATGACACTAGAACAACAAATCATCAATCTCATTGGACTTGCTACTCGGGCACGCAAAATTGTCACGGGTGAAGAATTGGTTGTAAGAGAAGTAAGAAGGCAACAAGCAAAGCTTGTCATATTAGCGAACGATGCATCAGCTAATACAGCCAAAAAAGTTACGGATAAGTGTGCATCATTCAACGTTGATTTAGGTGTCTTCGGGAATCGATATGATTTAGGACACGCAACCGGGAAAGAAGCCCGTGTTGTTTTAGCAATTATGGATTATGGTTTTGCGAAAAAATTGGCATCACTAATCAACGAATATAACCGGGGGTGAGCGAATGACGAAAATCAGAGTTCATGAATACGCCAAAAAAATAAATAAATCAAGCAAAGATGTCATTACGGAGCTTGAGAAAATGAACGTGAAAGTAACAAATCACATGTCAACGATTGAACCAGACGCAGTAAAACAACTCGATTCTAAGTTTACAGCAGGATCAAAACCAACTGCAGCAAACAACCAAAACCGTCCACAGGGTCAAGGGCAATCACGTCCGCAAGGCCAAGGACAAAACCGTCCGCAAGGTCAAAGACAAAATCGACCTCAAGGACAAGGCCAAAACCGTCCACAGGGTCAAGGCCAAAATCGTCCACAGGGTCAAGGCCAAAATCGTCCTCAGGGACAAGGACAAAACCGTCCAGCAGCTACGTCATCAACTTCAACACAAGGAGCGAGACCAGCGTCTAATCAAAATCGTCCTCAGGGACAAGGTCAAGGCCAAGGACAAAACCGTCCGCAAAGCCAAAATCGTCCTAACGCAGGTGGCGGAGGCCGTCCAGGCGGTAACCGTGGTGGATTCCAAGGACGTCCAGGTGGCAATCGCCCACACCGTCGTAAAAAGAATTCAACACCAGTTCAACCACCGGTACCACGTAAAGAGCGCGAATTGCCAGCAAAAATCACGTTCACAGAGTCTTTATCTGTTCAAGAACTTTCTAAAAAGCTAGGCAGAGAGCCGGCAGAGCTGATTAAAAAGCTCTTCATGCTCGGTATCATGGCAAACATTAACCAACAGCTAGATAAAGATACAATCGAGCTCATCTGTGCAGATTACGGAGTAGAAGTTGAAGAAGAAATCAAAGTCGACATCACGGATCTAGAAGTGCACTTTGAAAACGAAGAAGAGAATGAAGCGGATTTAAAAGAACGTCCACCAGTTGTTACGATCATGGGTCACGTTGACCACGGGAAAACAACACTTCTAGATTCTATTCGGAATTCAAAAGTTACTTCAGGTGAAGCGGGCGGTATTACACAGCATATAGGTGCTTACCAAGTGACAGATGAAAACGGCAAGAAAATCACATTCTTAGATACACCAGGTCACGCAGCGTTCACCACAATGCGTGCGCGTGGAGCTAAAGTAACAGATTTAACGATATTAGTAGTAGCTGCGGATGATGGCGTGATGCCTCAAACGGTTGAAGCAATCAACCACGCAAAAGCTGCTGAAGTGCCAATTATCGTAGCAGTCAACAAAATGGACAAACCATCTTCAAACCCAGACCGCGTCATGCAAGAACTGACGGAACATGGTCTTGTTCCAGAAGATTGGGGCGGCGACACAATCTTCGTACCAATTTCTGCGCTTAAAGGCGAAGGAATTGATACACTACTCGAAATGGTTCTTCTTGTTTCGGAAGTAGCAGAACTGAAAGCAAACGCAAAACGCAAAGCAATCGGTACAGTAATTGAAGCGCAACTTGATAAAGGTCGCGGTTCTGTTGCAACACTTCTAGTTCAAGATGGAACACTTCGCGTTGGAGATCCAATCGTAGTCGGTCATGCTTACGGACGTGTACGTGCTATGGTCAATGAACTTGGCCGTCGTTTGAAAGAAGCTGGTCCATCGACTCCAGTTGAAATTACAGGGTTAAATGAAGTGCCACAAGCGGGTGACCGCTTCGTAGTATTTGAAGATGAAAAGACGGCTCGTCAAGTTGGGGAGTCTCGTGCTTCTACTGCGATTCAAGAGCAACGATCTGAGAAAACACGTGTCACACTTGATAACTTGTTCGATCAAATGAAGCAAGGTGAAATGAAAGAACTGAACTTAATTGTCAAAGCAGACGTTCAAGGTACGGTTGAAGCGATGGCTGCTGCTTTAATGAAAATTGAAGTGGAAGGCGTTAATGTGCGAATCATTCACACAGGCGCTGGGGCTATCACGGAATCAGATATTTCACTTGCTGCTGCATCGAACGCTATCGTCATTGGATTCAACGTGCGTCCAGATACGAATGCTAAACGTGCTGCGGAAGAAGAAGGCGTAGACATTCGCTTGCACCGCATCATTTATAAAGTAATTGAAGAAATCGAATATGCTATGAAAGGTCTTTTAGATCCTGAATTCGAAGAAAAAATTATTGGGCAAGCAGAAGTTCGTGAGACATTCAAAGTATCTAAAGTGGGTACGATTGCCGGTTCTTACGTAACTGAAGGGAAAATCACACGTGATTCGGGAGTTCGAGTCATCCGTGACGGTATCGTTATCTTTGAGGGTGAGCTAGATACTTTGAAGCGCTTCAAAGACGATGCTAAAGAAGTGGCTCGTGGATACGAGTGTGGTATTACCATCAAAGGATTTAATGATGTGAAGGAAGGCGACATCATCGAAGCCTACATCATGCAAGAAATCGTACGTAAATGATCCTTTATCTCGAGTGTGAATTTATTTTGCCACATGTACACACCCTAAAAGAGAAACGGGCTGTACTGCAGCGAATGCTGAAACGCACGAGTCAAAAATACAATGTGGCTGTCAGTGAACTAGATTACCAGGACCTTTGGCAGCGCACAAAGCTTGGAATCGTGACGGTCTCATCGGACCGTCGCCATTCAGAGCGAGAACTGCATTATGTTCTAAACTTTTTAGAATCGAACTCGGAATGGGAGTGCCTGTCGTACACTATTCACGAGCTGTAATTGAGGTGAAGATTATGTCGACAAGATCAAATCGAGTAGCTGAACAAATGAAGAAAGAAATCGCGGATATCCTGAAACGAAAAGTGAAGGATCCACGTGTAGAATTTGTTACAGTAACAGATGTGGAAGTGACAGGAGACTTGCAACAAGCGACGGTATATGTAACTGTACTGGAGCAGCAAGTCAAACAAGCGGAAGCGTTAAAAGGCTTAGAGAAAGCGAAAGGGATTGTGCGTTCTGAAGTCGGGAAGCGCATTCGCTTACGCAAGACACCGGAACTTGCATTCCAAATCGATGAATCGATTGCGTACGGAAATCATATTGATGATCTGTTACGCAAACTAAATCAGCAAGATTAGTCTGAAGCCTGCCTCCACTCGAGGCAGGCTTTTTTGCAAGGAGAGAGAGTATGGCTGAATTTGAAGGAATTCTTCCTTTATGGAAAGAGGCAGGTATGACCTCGCATGATTGTGTCTTTAAACTACGGAAATTGTTGAAGATGAAGCGCATCGGTCACACCGGTACATTAGATCCGGATGTAGAAGGCGTATTGCCTATTTGCTTAGGCCAAGCAACGAAGGTAGCCGAATATGTCATGGCACAAGGGAAGTCGTATAGAACAGTGGTCTCACTAGGAATCTCCACTACCACTGAGGATGCATCTGGAGAAATCGTAGATCAAGTGACAGCTCCATTTTCAATCACAAAAGAACAACTGCAACAAGCCTGTAAACAACTCACAGGAACCATCATTCAGACACCCCCTATGTATTCTGCTGTTAAAGTTGACGGTCGCCGTCTCTATGAATATGCACGGGAAGGAAAAGTCATCGACCGACCAAGCCGTGAAGTAACTATTCACCAACTAGATCTAGTGGAAGTTCCTGATACATGGACGGGAGAAACCATCGATTTCACCATTGATGTTAGCTGTAGCAAAGGAACCTACATCCGTACTTTAGCTGTTCAGTTCGGTGACATCTTTGGAGTACCGGCTCATATGAAAAAACTAGTGCGGACGAAAGCAGGTGGCTTCAACTCTGAAGAAGCAAAGACTCTCTCAGAGCTTTCAGAGATGCTCGAGAACGAAACATTTAGTAGCGTATTGCAGCCTATTGAACGTGCTCTTGAACAGTGGCCTTATCATGAAATACCGGAAGAACTGGAAAAAGCTTTTTCAAACGGCCAAGTACTTCCCGCACACACGGACCTTGAGTTTCATGATAAAATTGTAGTTGGAAAACAAGGCGTTGCGCATGCTGTATACCGGGCGCATCCTGAGAAACCTGGTTTCATGAAGCCTGAAAAAATGTTTATACGTTCGGAGATGGAAAACTCATGAAGGTTCATCATATTACGTATCCATCCAAACTGCCGATTCCAGATGAAGCAGGCTACGCACTGGCCGTCGGATTTTTTGATGGATTACATAAAGGGCATCAACAATTGATAAATGAAGCAATCCGTTCTTCACAGGAGAACCATTTGAGAGCTGCTGTGATGACGTTTGATCCTCACCCTTCTGTCGTTCTTGGAGGGAAAAAAGAAGACATATTTTATATTACACCTCTAAATCAAAAGCTTGAGCTGCTAGAACAGCAAGGAGTCGATGACGTCTTTGTTGTGCGTTTTACTTCTAATTTCGCAAGCTTGACGCCTGAAGCTTTTATTCAACAATTTGTTTTAGATTTAAACGTCAAACATGTTATTGCTGGCTTCGATTTCTCGTTTGGTGCTTTTGGTAAAGGCAACATGGAGCTGATGAAAAAGTATGCATCTGACAATCTTGAAGTGACGGTCATACCAAAATTCACAAAAGATGAGGAAAAAGTAAGTTCGACTCGGATTCGTAATGAACTTAAAGCTGGGAATATGCAATTGGTATGCGACTTGCTTGGTCGACCGTTTCAGCTGGATGGCGTCGTTGTTCACGGGGATAAACGTGGGCGGACGATACAGTTCCCTACTGCTAATGTAGAACCAGATGAAGGACAGTTTATCCCGGCAGTTGGTGTTTATGCAGTCCGGATGCAAGTACAAGATGAGTGGTTTGATGGAGTCTGCAATGTAGGGTACAAACCGACAGTCCAAAACAGCCAGAAAGTCTCTATCGAAGTCCATTTGTTTGATTTCAATCGTGACATTTACGGAGAACAAGTTCGCATTCACTGGTATGAACCAATCCGTAAAGAACAGAAGTTTCCATCTTTAGAGGCATTGAAAGAACAGATTGCTAAAGACAAGGACCAAGCCATCGCTTATTTGGCAGCTCGTCCCTTGTAATAGGAATAGCAGTCTGCTATAATAAGTCAGTACGTCTTGTACTAAACCTTATCTTGGCTTTTCGATTCTCCAACGATTGCTCGGGTACAGGGGATATATCTATTATTAGGAGGAAACCAACATGGCAATTACAAAAGAACGTAAGAATGAACTAATCACTGAGTACCGCACTCACGAGAGTGATACTGGATCACCAGAAATCCAAATCGCAATGCTTACTGAAGAGATCAACTCTTTAAACGAGCACTTACGCACTCACAAAAAAGATCACCACTCACGTCGCGGTCTTTTCAAAATGGTTGGACGTCGTCGTAACCTTTTGAAATACCTTCGTGAAACTGAAGTTCAACGTTACCGTGAATTGATTGCAAAATTAGGCTTACGCCGCTAATTCGAATATTCAATTTAGTAGACTCAACTTGTGATACAGGTTGAGTCTTTCTGCTAATAGAAAGTTGTTTTCATGCAGTGTAGGAGTTTGATACACTACAAGAGGATACATATCATAGATTTGTATGGTGAGAGGAGTACACAAATGACCGAAAAGAAAACGTATACGTATGAATGGGCAGGTCGTCCATTAACTATTGAGGTAGGCCAATTAGCTAAACAAGCGAACGGTGCAGCTCTAGTGCGTTATGGTGACACTACGGTGTTATCAACTGCAACTGCTTCAAAACAACCAAAAAATTTAGATTTCTTCCCATTAACAGTGAATTATGAGGAAAAATTATATGCTGTCGGTAAAATTCCTGGCGGCTTTATTAAGCGAGAAGGTCGTCCATCGGAGCGTGCTATTTTAACAAGCCGTCTTATTGACCGACCAATTCGTCCTCTATTTGCAGACGGCTTCCGTAATGAGGTACAAGTAATCTCAATCGTGATGTCTGTTGATCAAGACTGCTCTTCTGAGATGGCTGCTATGCTTGGGTCTTCATTAGCCCTGTCGATTTCAGATGTTCCGTTTGAAGGTCCTATTGCAGGTGTTCAAGTAGGTTATGTGAATGGTGAATTTGTCATCAATCCAACTACTGAACAAATGGAAGAGTCTTTAATGGATCTTGTTGTTGCTGGTACTAAAGACGCGATCAACATGGTAGAAGCAGGAGCTAAAGAAGTTTCTGAAGAAATCATGTTAGAAGCTATTATGTTCGGTCACGAAGAAATTAAGAAATTAATTGCTTTCCAAGAGCAGATTGTTGCAGAAATCGGAAAACCGAAAACAGAAGTCACATTGTACCAATTGAATGAAGATATCGTTGCAAAAGTCCGTGAACTGGCTGAAGTTGAAGTCAACACGGCTGTACAAGTTGCTGAAAAAGCAGCTCGTGACGAAGCAATCAATGAAGTACGTACTCGCGTGATTGAAACGTTTGAAGCGGAAGAAGCAGATGACGATACATTGAAACAAGTTCGTCAAACAGTAGATATGCTCGTTAAAGAAGAAGTTCGCCGCTTGATCACGGAAGAAAAAGTACGTCCAGACGGTCGTAAACAAGATGAGATTCGTCCGCTTTCTTCTGAAGTAGGTGTTCTTCCTCGTACTCATGGTTCAGGTCTATTCACTCGTGGACAAACACAAGCACTTAGCATTTGTACATTAGGGCCACTAGGTGATGTACAAATCATCGACGGTTTAGGTGTAGAAGAGTCAAAACGTTTCATGCATCATTACAACTTCCCACTATTCAGCGTTGGGGAAACAGGCCCAATTCGTGCTCCAGGTCGTCGTGAAATCGGTCACGGTGCTCTAGGTGAACGTGCTTTAGAAGCAGTCATTCCAGACGAAGAGACATTCCCATACACGATGCGTCTTGTATCAGAAGTTTTGGAGTCTAATGGATCGACTTCACAAGCAAGTATCTGTGCATCTACCCTTGCTATGATGGATGCTGGAGTTCCAATCAAGGCGCCAGTAGCTGGTATCGCAATGGGACTTATTAAAAAAGGTGAACACTACACGGTGTTAACGGATATTCAAGGTATGGAAGATCACCTTGGAGATATGGACTTTAAAGTAGCTGGAACAGCTGAAGGTGTTACAGCACTTCAAATGGACATTAAAATTGATGGCTTGTCTCGTGACATTCTTCAAGAAGCTTTAGAACAAGCGAAAAAAGGGCGTCTACAGATTTTGGAGAGCATGCTTGCTACATTACCAGAATCTCGAAACAAGCTTTCTAAATATGCACCAAAAATCGATGTGATCAAAATCAATCCGGATAAGATTCGTGATGTAATCGGACCGGGTGGTAAAGTGATCAACAAGATCATCGATGAAACAGGTGTCAAAATTGATACTGAACAAGACGGCACGATTTACATCGCTTCTGCAGATGAAGAAATGATTGCAAAAGCACGTGGCATGATTGAGAACATCGTTCGTGTAGCTGTTGTAGGTGAATACTATCTAGGTAAAGTAAAACGCATTGAGAAATTCGGTGCTTTCTTAGAGATTTTCCCAGGTAAAGACGGATTACTGCATATTTCTGAAATTCAAGAAGAGCGTACAAAAACAGTGGAAGACGTCTTGAAAATGGGCGACGAACTTCTCGTAAAAGTTATCGAAATCGATAATCAAGGCCGTGTAAACTTGTCACGTAAAGTAGTCTTGAAAGAAGAGAAAGAACGCGCTGAACAAAACTAATACCCGAGCTGCATGCCTAGGCATGCAGCTTTTATAGTCATTGAGAAAGGTCGTATCAACATGAAGAAACAGACACTCAAAAACGGCGTGCGCGTCGTTGTTCACCCCATGAACCATACTCGCTCCGTATCCATTGGTGTTTGGGTTGAAGTCGGCTCGCGTTATGAGACTCCGGAGCAAGCGGGAATGGCTCATTTTATTGAGCACATGCTGTTTAAAGGAACCACGACTCGTTCTGCAAAAGACTTAGCGATTGCCTTTGATAGAATTGGGGGCAACAGCAATGCCTACACTTCGAAAGAGCAGACGTGTTATTACACTCGTGTATTAGATCGCTATGCAGTCCAAGCGATTGATTTGCTCTCCGATATGCTGTGGAATTCTGTCTTTGATCCTGAAGAGATGGAACGCGAGAAACAAGTCATAGCGGAAGAGATTCATATGGTGGAAGATACACCAGATGATTGTGTACATGAATATTTGTGGGAAACGATTTATCAGTCGCATCCATTAGCACAGCCTATTTTAGGAACTCAGGAGACGGTAGCTTCTTTTACTCGAGATCAAGTTGTGGATTTCTATAAAAAAGCCTATCACCCGTCACGGGTGATCATCTCGATTGCAGGAAATATCGACGAGGCGCTAATCAAACATGTAAAGGCGCAGTTTGGAACACCTACTTGGGATTCACAGGAATTACCTGCCATCACTCCAGGGACGTTTCATGTAGGAGAGATTCAAAAAGAACGTGAGATCGAACAGGTCCATGTAACTCTTGCCTGGCCATCTCCGTCTGTTTTAGATTCCGATATCTATGCAATTGTTTTATTGCAGACGATGTTAGGAGGTTCCATGTCCTCACGATTGTTCCAATCAATTCGTGAAGAGAAGGGACTCGCCTATTCAATTTATTGTTACCAAACTTCGTATGTAGACGGCGGAGTATTCGCCATTTACGGAGGGACTTCTAAAGATCAGTTGAACGAATTGCTAGAAGCCGTCCACGAATGCTTAGTGGAAGTAGCAACTAAAGGATTTACTGAAGAAGAACTTGAAGATGCTAAGACGCAGATTGAAGCCAATCTCTACCTTTCACTTGAGAGTTCGACCACCTGGATGAATCGTCTGGCTCGCAATGAAATCCTCTACGGGACACAACAGGACGTAGAATCGTATTTAGAGAAGTACCGAGCAGTTATTTGTGAAGATATTCTGAGAGTGAGTCAGATGTTTTCAAATAAGCCTGCTAAATCCATCATTCAACCTTATTCATCCTAAAATCATGAAACTCCTCTCACTTCTATTCATATAGTAGAAGGTAAGGGGGGTTTTATGCGTTTATCCGAGCTTGTGCGAAAAGAATTAGTAGGTATGAAAGATGGGAAAAAATACGGCTTGCTTCAGCATGCAGAGTTGGTGCAGATGAGCGTTATAAATTTTTGTCGGCAGAATTACAATGTCGAGGATACGATGTAGCGTACTTTTCGGATTGGACTACTTTTTTAAATGCAACAGATCCAAAAGCAGAAATCGAAACTTCTAAAATTGCTGATACCGTTGTAGAAGCAATTGAAGGGCGACAACTGCAACCCTTGTTCATATCTTACATGTAATCCCTTTCAAAATATAATTCATAGTAATAATTATTTAATCTAGTGAATTATCATACGGATTGTGTTACAATATCGCCATTATGAATGCAGGAAGGGGAAAACCACATGAGCAAGAACTTTGTTGTCGCTATTGTTGGAGCGACTGGAGCTGTAGGACAGAAAATAGCAGAGAAATTAGTTGAGAGGAACTTTCCCTACTCTGACATTAAACTACTTGCATCTAAGCGTTCTGCAGGTCAACAAGTCACTTTAAATGATACAAACTATACAATCGAAGAAGCAACTCCTGAAGCTTTCGAAGGAGTCAATTTTGCTTTCTTCTCAGCTGGAGGCGATGTATCCCGCCAGCTGGCGAAAGAAGCTGCGGATAGAGGTGCGGTTGTTATTGATAATACAAGTGCGTTTCGTATGGACCCGGACACGCCACTTGTTGTACCTGAAGTAAATCCAACTGCTCTTCAACAGCATGCTGGAATCATAGCAAATCCGAACTGCTCGACGATTCAAATGGTTTGTGTGTTAGAACCACTTCGTCAAAGAGCTGGTCTGAAAAAGGTAATCGTCTCGACGTACCAAGCCGTTTCAGGTTCAGGTGCTGCAGCAATCGATGAGTTGAAGAAAGAAAGCCGGGACTTTTTGCAAAAAGAGCCTGATCCTCAAGTGCTACCGGTAAAGAGTCAACCGAAGCATTATCCGATTGCTGGAAATTTACTACCTCAAATCGATGTGTTTGAAGAAAACGGCTTTACGTTCGAAGAAATGAAAATGATCAATGAAACGAAAAAAATCTTGTCTATGCCAGAGCTTCCTGTAGCAGCGACATGCGTCCGTGTTCCGGTTGTGACAGGACATTCAGAATCACTGTATGTAGAAACGGAAGAGGAACTTTCCCTAGCTGAGATTCGAGACATTTTAAGTTCTGCAGAAGGCGTGGTCCTTCAAGATAACCCAGCACAACAATTGTATCCGATGCCGCTTTATGCAGAAGACACAGACCCTGTTTTTGTAGGGCGAATCCGAAAAGACTTGCACGAGAAAACAGGGATTCATCTTTGGGTCGTATCGGATAATTTATTAAAAGGGGCTGCACTGAACTCCATTCAAATCGCAGAAAAAATGGTAGAGATGCAGCTAGTTAGTGGGGTGTCACAGTGAATTTAGGAACGGTATCTACTGCCCTTGTCACACCGTTTACAGCACAGGGAGCCGTAGATTATGATCAATTGCAAGAACTTGTGCGTCATCTACTTGCAACGGGTTCTGAAAGTCTCGTAGTCAATGGAACAACAGGAGAATCTCCAGTTCTCTCTCATGAAGAGAAACTGGCTGTGATTCAAGCGGTCGTCAAGGAAGCGTACGGAAAAGTTCCTGTTATTGCAGGTACGGGCTCTAACAACACAGCTCAGACGATTGCATTTACAAAAGAAGTAGAAGCTTTAGGAGTCGATGGCTGCATGGTCGTCGTCCCGTATTACAACAAACCGAACCAGCGCAGCTTAGTCGCTCACTTTACTGCAATTGCTGACAACGCAGAAAAACCTTTAATGCTGTATAACATCCCTGGCAGATCCGTTGTCAACATGACAACAGAAACAACGTCTATTTTGAGTGAGCACCCAAAGATTCAGTGGATGAAAGAAGCCAGTGGCGATCTGGAACAAATTGCAGAAGTGATGTCAAAATCTTCGACTGGACTGTCAGTATACAGTGGAGATGATGGGTTGACGCTCCCACTTTATACGATTGGGGCAGCGGGAATCATCTCCGTTGCATCCCATATTGTAGGGAATGACATGCAACAAATGCTTCAAGCATTTAGAGAAGGTCAGCATGAGAAAGCTGCGAACTACCACAAGTTGCTGTTACCGGTATTCAATCAGCTGTTTACAGCGCCGAACCCGACAGTTGTCAAATATGCATTATCGAAACTTCATGGATTTTCGGACACGGTCCGTCTCCCATTGCTGACACTGACAGAGTCCGAGAAAGCACAATTTGATCATGTATGGGCCGACTTTACTGAAAAACGGAATAACTTGCTAAACACCTACAAAGACTGAGGAAACTCAGTCTTTTTTCTATGCCGCCAATACTTTCTAAAAACGGGTGAGTAGGCTATAATGAAATTTAGTGAGAAGGTACGGGTACTTATTTAGGAGGAAATCAATTGAAAACAGTTAACGAAACGATTAAAGTCATTCCACTCGGTGGAGTTGGAGAAATTGGAAAGGCGATGTATGTTGTCGAAATCGATGATGAGATCTTCGTAGTCGACAGCGGATTATTATTTCCTGAAAATGAAATGCTCGGGATTGATATCGTCATTCCAGACTTAACGTATTTAGAAGAAAACAAAGACCGTGTGAAAGGAATCTTTTTAACACATGGTCATGAAGATGCAATCGGTTCGATTGCGTATTTATTGCAAAAAATTTCGGCTCCAGTTTATGGGTCTAAGTTGACCATTGCTCTAGCTAAGACACATCTAAAAGAGTTAAAACCAAAGCAACCGGTAAAATTCTTTGAAGTAACGAATGCAAGTCGCATGAATTTTAACCGCACTCATGTGACGTTCTTCCATGTGACACATAGTATTCCAGATACATTAGGAATTGTGTTCCACACTTCAGAAGGACCGATTGTTTATACAAGTGAATTTAAGTTCGATCAATCTGCACAAGGCAAGTATGCTCCGGACCTTGCTAAATTAGCTTTACTAGGTGAGCAAGGCGTGTTTATGTTACTTTCAGATTCTACAGAAGCAGAACGCCCTGGCTATACAACGTCTGAGACTGTGATTGCGAATCAGTTATCCGAGACATTTTATGCTGCTAAAGGCCGCGTCATTGTAGCTCTTTACGCATCGAACTTTATCCGTATTCAACAGGTGTTAGACAAAGCAAAAGAAACAGGGAAGAAAGTTGCGTTTGCAGGGAAGACTCTAGAGACGACAATGAAAATTGCAATTGACCTTGGCTATATGGAAGTAGGCGAGGATGTCTTAATTCCTTTAAAAGAAACGACAACCGTTGACGAAGACAATCTCGTCATCATTGTATCGGGTACACAAGGGGAGCCACTTGAAGCGTTAGAGAAGATGGTTCGTAAACAACACCGTGAAGTGAAAATCAATGAAAACGATACCGTGTTGATTACCTTTACTCCATCACCAGGTATGGAAGTGAGCATGTATCATACAATGAACAACATTGCTAAAGCTGGTGCTCGTGTATTAACTTCTGCAAAAAATGTCCACGTATCAGGTCACGGTAGTCAAGAAGATTTGAAGATGATGATCAACTTCTTAAAACCGAAGTATTTTATTCCTGTACAAGGAGAGTACCGTATGCTAATTGCGCACTCAAAGCTTGCGCAACAGACAGGCATGCAAAAATCTCAGATCTTTATCGCTGATAAAGGAGATATTGTTGAATTTAAAAATGGCAAAGTACGTATGAGCGGCCGTGTTACAGCAGGTAACGTTCTTATTGACGGTATTGGAGTCGGTGATGTTGGAAATATCGTACTTCGTGACCGCAAATTACTTTCACAGGACGGTATCTTCATCGTTGTAGTAACACTTGATCGTAAAAAGCGTAAAATTGCATCTGGACCTGAAGTATTGTCTCGTGGATTCGTATATGTCCGTGAATCAGAAGAATTGCTTCAAGAAGCACAGCAAAAAGTAAAAGCTGTTGTAGAGAAGTACACGGAAAAAGAATCTTTTGAGTGGACGAACATCAAACAAGAGATTCGCGACACATTGCATTCGTACTTGTTCCAACAGACGAAAAGACGACCAATGATTATTCCAATTATTATGGAATATTAAAAAAGATAGGGTTTCCACCTTTCGGGGAGGAGGCCCTTTTTTCACTAATGAGTGAAATGAAATCGAGCTTTACGAAAGGAGAGCGTCACCTGTGGCAAGGAAACAAACGAAACGAAAACCTACAAAAAAGAAAAAAACAAAAACGCTCCATCCCTTACTCTTTGAGATTTTTGGACTCATTCTTATAGGACTTGCGATTATTGCTTTGTTCCAATATGGTCCTGTAGGTCGCGGTCTACATGCGATCGGCACCACATTGTTTGGAAATTGGCATGCTGCCCTTCCTTTTTTCTTTATTTTGTACGCACTCTGGATGATGATCAAACAAGCCTTTCCGAAGTGGACCAATCGCATCACATCAGGCGCGATACTATCATTTGCGGGCATTCTGATGGTCAGTCATCATCTGATGTTTACTCAGCGTCAGGAGATTGGATTTGATGTATCACCTTCCGTCATGAAGGAAACGTGGAACGTGTTGTTTTCTGAGACAACGACATCCAATGAAGGAGGAGGTCTGATTGGTGGATTACTCTATGCAGCGGCACGTGCACTCTTAGCAGCTAATGGTGCTTTAATCGTTGCATGGATATTAATTTCTATCGGTATCATCTTAATTACCGGAAAAGCTTTACTCCCATGGCTTGCTAAACAATCTACTGCGCTCGGAGCTTCGAGTGTGGAGGCGTTTAAAAATTGGAAAAATCAGCCCCCCGCCGTCAAGCCTGCTAAAACAAGACGCAGCACAAAAGTGGAGAAACAACCTGAAGTACAAGGGGTCTCACAAGCTCCAACATACGAGGAAGAGTCAGTCACTACGGTATTAGAAGAAGTACCATCTCAAGAACCACCACAAGCTCCCATTATTTCAGCATTTAATGAACGTCCTAAACCTGAGAAAGTGGAAACTCCAGAGACAGAGGTGGAAATCAACTTGGCTGGGCAAGAACTTGAGAATGAAGCTTACATATTGCCGAGTTTTGAGTTGTTGACACCGAGTCCTCATGCAGACCAAAGTTCAGAGCTTGGTGCCATACAGACCAACGCCAAAAAATTGGAACATACTTTTTTGAGTTTTGGTGTAAAGGCCAAAGTGACTCAAGTTCACTTAGGGCCGGCAGTAACAAAATATGAAGTCTTACCAGACGTCGGTGTGAAGGTAAGTCGTATTGTTAGCCTAAGTGATGATTTAGCTCTTGCATTAGCTGCTAGGGACATTCGGATTGAAGCTCCGATACCTGGCAAGTCAGCGATAGGAATTGAAGTTCCAAATTCAGAAGTTGCTATGGTAAGTTTGAGAGAAGTTTTGGAAGAAGGAAGTATGGGCAATCCAGGGAAATTAGCTGTTGCACTTGGTCGAGACATTACAGGGAAAGCGGTTGTAGCAGAACTGAACAAAATGCCGCACCTACTTGTTGCGGGTTCTACGGGCTCTGGAAAGAGTGTGTGCATGAATGGGATCATCGTCAGTCTGATGATGCGAGCGAAGCCCCATGAAGTGAAAATGATGATGATCGATCCCAAGATGGTGGAGTTGAATGTTTATAACGGAATTCCTCATCTATTGGCACCGGTTGTAACCGATCCACGGAAAGCTTCTCAGGCCCTAAAAAAAATCGTTTCAGAGATGGAGCGACGCTACGATCTGTTCTCACATACAGGGACGCGAAACATGGAAGGATACAATCAGTTCGTTGATAAGTGGAACAGTGAGAATGAAGAGCAGCATGCAAAACTACCTTACATTGTTGTGTTTGTAGATGAGCTTGCTGACTTGATGATGGTAGCTTCAAATGACGTCGAAGATTCGATCACAAGACTTGCACAGATGGCTCGTGCATCAGGTATTCACTTGATCATTGCTACACAGCGTCCGAGTGTGGATGTAATCACAGGAATTATTAAAGCCAATATCCCCTCACGTATCGCATTTTCCGTTTCTTCTGCAATTGATTCACGCACCATCTTGGATATGGGAGGTGCTGAGAAGCTGCTTGGACGTGGGGATATGCTGTTCCATCCATCAGGTAATTCCAAGCCCGTCCGCGTTCAAGGGGCGTTTGTATCAGATGCTGAAGTGGAACGTGTCGTAGATGCAGTCATCGAACAGCAAAAAGCAAATTATGTGGAAGAAATGATTCCGTCAGAAGTAGAAGAGACCGTTCACCAAGAAGAGCGAGATGACTTGTTTGATGATGCTGCCAATCTAGTCATGGACATGCAAACAGCTTCTGTTTCTATGATTCAACGCCGTTTCCGAGTCGGGTATTCACGTGCTGCTCGAATTATCGATCAATTGGAACTTGCTGGTATTGTTGGCCCATATGAAGGTTCCAAGCCACGTCAGGTTTTAATGAATCGTGGGACATACGATACGGAAGAAGTATGACAAAATGATTACAAAAACATTAAAAGTTTTGCGATTTCAGAGAAAAAACTATTTATTTTTAAGATTTTAAATGGAATAGTAACACTGATTAGTAGGAATGTTTTACATCAGAGGTCTGATCTCTTTGGTTATTGGTGGTGTAGCAAGTGTCAATTAAGGTTGATCAACGGCATTTATATTTGCAGGTAATTGATCGTATCAAACAAGATATCGACAATGGCGTATTCAAAGAGAAGGAAAAGCTTCCCTCTGAATTCGAACTCGCAAAAATGCTCGGTGTCAGCCGAGCCACTTTGCGAGAAGCTCTTCGCTTACTTGAAGAGGAAAACATAATTGTCAGACGCCATGGGGTAGGGACGTTTATCAACTCTAAACCTGTCTTTACCTCAGGTATTGAACAATTATCCAGTGTTTCATCCATGATAAAGCAAGGCGGTATGGAACCTGGAGTTATTTATTTAAGTTCTTTGCAATCGCTTCCAACAGAAGAAGATATGGAGCGTTTTGGTTGTTCAGAGGAAGATTTGATCGTCACGATTGAACGTGTTCGCACTGCAAATGGTGATCCAGTTGTTTATTGCGTAGACAAAGTACCAGCTAAATATCTACCTGAGGATTACTTGAGTAGAAGAGAAGGTTCTTTATTCTCCGCACTTGAACAGTCTGGAGAGTTACGTGTCTCGCATGCAGTAACTTTTATCGATCCAATGGGCTACCATGACGTGGCTTCCCCGACACTCAACTGTGAGCCGGAGACTGCCCTTCTTGTGTTGAAGCAGCTTCATTACGATGAGCAGGACCGAGTTGTCTTGTACTCGAAAAACTATTTCCGTGCAGATAAATTCAGTTTCCATGTGATTCGTAAACGGGTGTAATCGTCAATTCCTACTAATAAGAAACTAATTTTGGGGGTTTTTAACGTGTCAAAACGCAAATACGGTTTAGGTCTATCTGTAATGTTAGCAGCAGGTACATTACTTGCAGCATGTGGTTCTGATGAAGAAACACAAGAAACAAACGGGAACTCTGGCGAAGGTTCAGAGCCAACAGAAGAAACAGCAGATTTCTCAGTAGCTATGGTAACAGACGTTGGTGGAGTGGATGACAAATCATTCAACCAATCAGCTTGGGAAGGTATTCAAAAGTTTGGTGAAGACAACGGCCTAGCTCAAGGAGACGGTGGTTATGATTACCTACAATCAGCTTCAGATGCTGACTACGTAACGAACCTAAACAACCTAGTTCGTCGTGACTTTGACGTGGTATTCGGAATTGGTTTCTTAATGGAAGCGGCAGTTAATGATATCGCTCAACAACAACCAGATGCTCAACTTGCAATCATTGATGCAGTTGTAGATCAGCCAAACGTAGCTTCTGTTCTTTTCAAAGAGCAAGAGGGTGCATTCTTAGCTGGTGTTGCTGCAGCATTAATGTCTGAATCAAAACAAATCGGTTTTGTTGGTGGAATGGAAATTCCAGTAATCGAGCGCTTTGAAGTTGGTTTCTTAGCTGGTGTTGAAGCTGTTGACCCATCTATCGAAGTAGATGTTCAGTACACAGGTGCATTCGACAAAGCAGAGCTAGGTAAAACTACTGCTAACCGCATGTACTCTGAAGGCGTAGATATTATCTTCCACGCTGCTGGTGGTACAGGGAACGGTGTATTCGCAGAAGCGAAAGAGCGTAAAACAAAAGATCCAGATGCAAATGTATGGGTAATCGGAGTTGACTCTGACCAATACGAAGAAGGTGCTGTTGGCGATACAAACGTCACTTTAACTTCTATGTTGAAACGCGTTGACGAAGCAGTTTACCGTATTTCTGAAGCAGCTATGAACGGAGAGTTCCCAGGTGGACAATCTACTGTTTATGGACTTGCTGAAGAAGGTGTTGGCCTAGCTGATTCTCGTGGAGCTATTCCAGATGACATCATGGCTCAAATTGAAGAATTCAAGCAACAAATCGTTGATGGTGAAATTACAGTACCTGAAACACGTGAGTAGGACATACTGAAGAATCATAAAGACCGATATGTATCGGTCTTTATGTTCTTTTTTTAACTAAATTCCAAATAATAGATGAAAGATTTTAGAAATCCTAAATCTTTCATGTGTTATTTAGATAGAATTGGAGTGAGCTACATGGAGTATGTTATCGAAATGCTAAACATCCGAAAAGAGTTTGGTAACTTCGTTGCAAATGATAATATTACCCTTCAATTGAAGAAAGGCGAGATTCACGCACTTCTTGGTGAAAATGGTGCAGGGAAATCGACTTTGATGAACGTTTTATTCGGTCTTTACCAGCCAGAAGCAGGTGAGATTCGCGTGAAGGGGCAAAAAGTGGATATTGCAAACCCGAATATCGCAAATGATTTAGGTATTGGTATGGTTCACCAACACTTTATGCTTGTTGAAAACTTTACTGTTACAGAAAACATCATCCTTGGAAACGAACTGACAAAGGGTGGCGTGATTGATAAAAAAGTCGCTGCAAAAAAAATCACCGAACTTTCAGAGATGTATGGTTTGGATGTAGATCCGACAGCAAAGATTGAAGATATCTCAGTTGGTATGCAACAACGTGTAGAAATTTTGAAAACGCTTTATCGTGGTGCTGAAATTTTGATTTTTGACGAGCCGACTGCTTCTTTAACACCTCAAGAAATCGAAGATTTGATTGGAATCATGAAACGACTAATTGCTGAAGGGAAATCCATCATCCTTATTACTCATAAGCTTAAAGAAATTATGGAAGTTTCTGATCGCGTTACAGTTATCCGTAAAGGCCAAGGGATTGGGACGGTCACCACTGCTGAGACGAATCCAAATGAGCTTGCTTCATTGATGGTAGGACGTCAAGTAGAATTCAAAACTGTGAAAAAAGATGCGACTCCAGGAGAAGATGCTCTTGTCATCAAGGATCTCGTAGTACAAGATTACCGAGGTATCGACAAAGTGAAAAACTTGTCACTGACTGTTCGTAAAGGGGAAATTCTAGGTCTAGCCGGAATTGACGGAAACGGACAAAGTGAATTGATTGAAGCGATTACGGGTCTCCGTAAAACAAAATCTGGAACTGTGTTTATTAATGGAAATGAAATCACGAATCTTAAACCACGTAAAGTTACAGAAAGTGGGATAGGTCACATTCCGGAAGACCGTCACAAACACGGTCTGGTTCTAGATTTCCCAATTGGACACAATATCGCTCTTCAAACGTATTACAAAGAGCCGATTGCTAAAAACGGCATTATGAATTATAGCAAAGTATCTGAGCTTGCGAAGAAAATCATCGCAGACTATGATGTTCGTACTACTGGAGAAGATGCATTAGCTCGTTCATTATCTGGAGGAAACCAGCAGAAGGCGATCATTGGTCGTGAAGTGTACCGTGACCCAGATTTATTGATTGCGGCACTTCCTACTCGAGGGCTTGATGTTGGCGCTATTGAATTCATTCACCAACGTCTGATCGAGCAGCGTGATAATGGAAAAGCCGTTCTACTACTCTCATATGAGTTAGATGAAGTGATGAACGTATCGGACCGCATTGCCGTAATGTATGACGGGTATATTATCGATACGCTTGATCCGAAGAAAACTACGGAACAAGAGCTAGGTCTATTAATGGCGGGACAAGCAAAACAGAGACGATCAAAGCAGGGGGAGACAGCACATGTCGAATAGACTGATTAACATTCTCGTGCCCGCTGTTTCAGTCGTGTTAGGGTTATTAGTTGGCGCACTCATTATGTTATTTACTGGGTATGATCCAATTGAAGGATACGCGGCACTTTGGAACGGAATTTTCGGGGACATCTATGCGATTGGGGAGACCATTCGTCAAATCACACCCTATATTTTAGCTGGACTTGCGGTAGCTTTTGCTTTCCGCACGGGGTTATTTAACATTGGTGTTGAAGGACAGCTTATTGTAGGTTGGTTCGCAGCAGCTTGGGTTGGAGTTGCGTTTACCGATCTTCCAGCATTTATTCACTTGCCACTTGCAGTTCTTGCTGCAGCTGTTGCAGGGGCTTTCTGGGGCTTCATTCCAGGACTATTAAAAGCGAAATTAAAAGTGCATGAAGTTATCGTGACCATCATGATGAACTACATTGCCTTATTTGTTACAAATGCATTGATCCGCTATGTATCAGATGGTGGAGACAATACGGGACGTATTGCAGAAAGTGCGTCTTTAGGATCTCCTTTCCTACAAGGATTGACAGACTTTTCACGACTTCACTACGGAATTCTAATTGCATTAGCGATGGTCTTCGTTATGTGGTTTATTCTTGAGAAAACAAAAACTGGTTTTGAATTAAAAGCAGTTGGTTTTAACCAAAATGCATCTGAGTATGCAGGTATGAACGTAAGTCGCAACATTATTTTATCAATGGTTATTGCAGGAGCTTTTGCTGGTCTTGCAGGAGCTATGGAAGCTCTTGGGACGTTCCAGTACGCGAACGTAAAAGGTGGATTTACAGGAATCGGATTTGACGGGATTGCGGTTGCCTTATTAGGTGCGAATACGCCACTCGGAGTAGTATTTGGAGCTACTTTGTTTGGAGCCCTTCAATACGGATCTTTAAACATGCCAAACGAAGCAGGCGTACCTGTCGAAATCGTATCAATTGTTATTGCCATCATCATTTTCTTCGTAGCATCAGGTTATGTACTTCGCCTGTTCCTTGAGAAGATCAGTAGTAAAAAGGAGGCGAAATAAATGGGCGCCTTTTTAGAAGCTCTTTACTTTATTGTGCCTGTTTCGATTGCATATGCGGCACCACTTATCTTTGTAGCAATCGGAGGGGTATTTTCGGAAAAATCCGGAGTTATCAACATCGGATTAGAAGGATTAATGGTCATGGGAGCATTTGTCGGGATTGTGTTCAACTTAACATTTGCTGACCAATTAGGTGGAAGCACCATCTGGTTCTCGTTACTCGCAGCTATGGTTGTATCCGGAATTTTCTCTTTACTACATGCGGTCGCATCAATTAGCTTCCGTGCAGATCAGACAATCTCTGGGGTTGCAATCAACATGCTAGGTGTGGCGATTGCTCTATTCGCTGTCAAACTGATTTACGATAAAGGTCAAACGGATTACGTTTCAGAACAGTTCATTCGATTTGATATTCCGGTACTTAGTGATATTCCTTTCATTGGTCCTATGTTCTTCTCTGATGTCTACAGTACTTCCATTCTTGCAATCGCAGTTGCAATCCTTGCTTGGTTTGTCATTTATAAAACACCGTTTGGACTGCGTTTACGTGCTGTTGGGGAACACCCAATGGCTGCAGACACAATGGGCGTGAAAGTAAATCGTATGCGCTATATCGCAGTTGTTTTGTCTGGGATGCTAGCAGGAATTGGTGGAGCGGCTTATGCACAATCGATTTCATACGAGTTTTCTCATTCTACAATCAACGGACAAGGCTTCATGGCACTAGCGGCTATGATCTTTGGTAAATGGCATCCACTAGGTGCAATGGGAGCTGCATTGTTCTTTGGACTTGCTCAATCTTTAAAGATTGTTGGTGGTTCAATCGACTTCATCGACCAAGTCCCAACGGTCTACTTAGACATCTTACCTTATGTATTGACGATTCTTGCTCTAGCTGGATTTATTGGGAAAGCAAGTGCGCCAAAGGCAATCGGACAGCCATACATTAAAGGAAAACGTTAATTCTCAAAAAGGTCTCCATTTGGAGGCCTTTTTTCATGCTGAAACGATAGTCGTATGCACATGATAGTGGTACACTAAACGTTAGAGAAAGGGGCCTTTATTTTGTTTACGATTCAACAACTTGCACCAGGTGTGCGTCTTTATACATTGCCTACCAAGCAATTTAAAACCATTACACTTTCTATTAAATTTACAACACAACTTACAGAAGAGAATGCAGGAGTCCGCACAGTGTTATCCAACCTGTTACAGTTTAGCAACCAGCTGACACCGACAAATAGCGCATTTCGTCAAAAACTTGACGAGTTATACGGTACTTCTGTCTATCTCGATACGATGAAGCGTGCTGATCGTCATACGGTCTATTTAAATGCGGACTTTGTTAATGATACCTACTTAGCCGAACACAATTTGACAGAAGACGTATTGGAGTTGATTCAAGCAGTGCTAATAAAGCCGCTTCTGACAACTTCTACTTTTGATGTTCGTATTTTTGAGCGAGAGAAAAAACAAGTGCAAACTCGAATTGAGTCACTTTATGAAGACAAATCTCGTTATGCACAGCATCGACTGATGGAATTGATTCGACCACATCATCCTGCTTCCATCTCTGCAACCGGTGACAAAGAGCTAGTAAAAGGTGTTACCTTACAACAAGTGATGGATGCTTACCACTCTATGATTTCTCAAGACGAAATTTCGATTTATGTGGTGGGAGACATTGATACAGCTCATTATCGTGACCTGATTACTTCATACTTTGGGTTTGAAGGGCGTGAATTCAAAGAGCGTGATGTCATGCAGCCTAAGACGTCTACTTTTGAAGAAACAGTTGAGTACCTAGATATGAAACAAGCAAAATTGCATATGGCTTACGAAACACCAGTCACGGCACAGTCACCTGAGTTTCCAACAATGCAAGTATTAAATGGGATATTAGGAGCTTATCCGCATTCTAAACTTTTTACGAACGTTCGTGAAAAAGAAAGTTTAGCGTATTATGCATCTAGTTCGTTTGCTTCATCTTATGGACTACTATTTGCAGTAAGTGGTATAGATCCAGCTCAGAAAGACAAAGCAGAATCGCTTATTGATCAGCAACTCGAAGAATTAAAAAATGGCACTATTTCTGATAGAGAGTTTCTTCAAACGAAGTCTATGTTGAAAAATCAGCTTATGGAAATTAAAGATTCCGCACGAGGATTGATTGAAGTCTATGAGTCCTATCAAGAAATCGATCCAGACTTTACTTTGGATGGGTGGGCCAAAAAATGGGAGACCATTACGAAGCAAGACGTCCAAGAACTTGCGCATTCCGTCCACAAGATCCACACGTACTTCCTCACTACAAAGGAGGAGCAGCATGCATAAACTCACATACGATCAGTTAAAAGAGACACTATACCGTGAAAAACTAGAGAATGGTCTAGAAGTCTATGTCCTTCCAAAGTCTGGCTTCTCTAAGACATATGTAACGTTTACGACGAAGTATGGTTCTATCGACAACCACTTCATTCCTCCTGGTAAAGAAGCAGTATTAGTTCCTGACGGGATTGCCCATTTTTTAGAGCATAAGATGTTTGAGAAAGAAGATGGAGACGTGTTCCAAAAGTTCAGTGAAGAAGGGGCATCCGCAAATGCTTTCACTTCATTTACTCGAACGTCTTACTTATTTTCTGCAACAGACAATATCCATACACATACGCAGACGCTGTTAGACTTTGTACAACAACCTTATTTTACGGAAGCTACTGTGAACAAAGAAAAAGGAATTATTGCTCAAGAGATTACAATGTATGACGATATGCCGGATTGGCGTTTGTATTTTGGTACAATTGAGAATATGTATCATGAACATCCTGTGAAAATTGATATTGCAGGAACTGTTGAATCGATTCAAGAAATTACAGCGGAGCATCTGTATACGTGTCACGAGACATTCTACCACCCGTCCAACATGGTTCTATTTGCTGTCGGGGCAGTTGATCCGCAAGTCTTCATCGAACTGGTTAAAGAAAACCAACAGAAAAAGCAGTTCCAAGACAAGCCTGAGGTGATTCATGTATTGCCGACAGAGCCAGATACAGTTGCCACTCCTTACCGAGAAATGGCCATGGATGTCGTGCAACCAAAGGTTTTATTTGGAATCAAAGCTCCTGTGCACCAGTTAGCTGGAGAGGAAATGTTGCGTTATGAGTTGGCTATGCAAACGATTTTAGACAGTGTATTTGGCCGCTCTTCAACATTCTTTGAAAGTGCTTATGAACAAGGCTTAATTGATGAGTCTTACTCTGCTGACTTTTCGTTAGAAACCAGTTACGGATTCTCCATGATCGGTTCTGACACAGATCGTCCTGAAGAGCTGATTGCAGCAATCAAACGACAGCTTGCAACTCCTTTCGAAGAGTATACGTCTTTAACTGAGCAGCTTGAACGGGCTAAAAAACGAAAAATCGGAATGTTTTTACGTTCTCTTAATTCGATAGAGTACATTGCCAACCAATTCACTCGGTACCGTTTCAATGATATGGAACTATTCCAAGTTCTCCCTGTCGTCGAGACATTGACCATTGAGGATTTGAAATCAGTCTATAAGCAACTGCAAGTGGAAACAGCACACACTCAATTTGTCATTCAACCTACAAATGGCAAAAAGTAAGTTTGCTTTAGTCATAGGCTCTACCGGAGCGATTGGATCGGCAACCGCAATACGTTTAGCTGAAGACGGATGGAATCTTTATCTCCACTGTTACCGCTCTTGCGAAAAAGGGAAGACTCTTGTTCAAGAATTGAGTGAACGCTACCCATCTCAGCATTTTTCTTTGCATTCATTTGAAATGAGTTCAAAGAGCGAGATGGACGTTTCTTTTGTATTTGAATTGGATGCACTTGTGTTTGCTCACGGTGTTACTCTCTACAAAGAATGGATGGCAACTACTATTGAAGAGAGTGATGCGCTACTCGATACGTACCTGTTAGCGCCACAAAAACTGTTACAGGCTCTTTATCCGAAGTTGAAGTGTTCCAGTATCGTCTTTATAGGGTCTATTTTTGGTGATAAAGGAGCTTCGTGGGAAGTGGCATACAGTGTTGCTAAAGCTGCTCAAAACGGTATGGTTAAAAGTTTAGCCAGAGAATGGGCAACGCTACCTGTAAGAGTCAATGCTGTACAAGCAGGCTACATTGATTCAGGAATACACGGTCATTTAACTGAAGAAGACGAAGAAGCTACAATTTCTACAATTCCATTAAAACGAAAAGGACGACCTGAAGAGATAGCCCATGCTGTCAGTTTTTTAGTGGGCGATGAAAGTCATTTTATTACCGGGCAACAGATCGCTGTAGATGGTGGATGGAACTTAATAGGATGATTCTTTTCGTAGAACAAAAAATTCGTTATCATAAAGAAGTAGATGAGGGGGAAGGTCAATGACGACGGAGTGGTTCTTTGAATACGAGATTCAAATCAACAGGCCGGGTTTGTTAGGAGACATCGCCTCGCTATTAGGGATGTTACGGATTACCATCGTTACAATCAATGGAGTGGATGAAGGACGTAGAGGCATGCTATTGAATGCTCAATCCAAAGCTAGTATTGACCGTTTTGAACATATTATTTCCACTATGGAAACTATCCAATTGACCAAATACCGTGAGCCGAAACTGCGAGACCGTTTGGCTGTGCGTCACGGTCGCTACATACAAAGAGATTTAGATGACCGCAAAACGTTCCGGTTTGTTCGAGACGACTTAGGTCTTCTAGTTGATTTCATGGCTGAAATCTTTAAGCAGGACGGACATAAGTTGATTGGAATTCGTGGGATGCCACGTGTCGGAAAGACAGAGTCGGTCGTAGCTGCAAGTGTTTGTGCGAATAAAAAGTGGATTTTTCTTTCTTCTACGATGATCAAACAGACTGTGCGGAATCAGTTGATGGGAGACGAATTCAGTCAGCAAAACATCTTCATTTTAGACGGAATCGTCACGCGCAAGTCTTCGGATGAGCGACATCATCAGCTAGTTAAAGAAATGATGCGGATGCCGACCATTAAAGTGGTGGAACACCCGGATATGTTTGTGCAACACTCAGAATACTCTATTGATGATTTTGATTATATTATAGAACTGCGTCATACACCGGATGAGGAAATCACGTACGAAATGATGGAAAAGAATCATGGAAACAATGATTTCGGTGGATTCGGTGGATTTGGCGGATTTGAATTTTAAAGAAGGCAGGTGAATGCTGTGTCAGAATTAGGTGCTCGTCTTCGTCAAGCGAGAACTGAAAAAAACTTATCTATTGATGATATACAAGCTTTAACTAAGATCCAAAAGCGTTACTTACACGGAATTGAAGAAGGAAATTATGAAGCGATGCCGGGACCCTTTTATGTCCGCGCATTCATCAGACAATATGCAGATGCTGTCGGTTTGCATGGAGATGAATTACTAGAGCAATACAAAAATGAAATTCCTGCAGCTACTCGGACATCTTCTCCGCCATTAGCGGCTTCTACAACATCTCGTTCTAGAGGCTACCGCTTAGGTGGGGGTGGAAATCGTTTAATGGAAATTTTCCCGATGATTTTAGTGGCTCTCTTTGTAATAGCGATTCTTGCGATTGCTTACGTACTTTCTCAAAGAGCACCAATAGATCCTCCAGTTGAAGATGGTGGAGAAACTGAGATTATCATTGAGACACAGGACCCAGAACCTGCTGCTCCTGCTGAGGATGAGGAAGCTGATGAAACCACTTCAGAAGAGGAGACAGAAGCGGAACCAGTTGAGGATGTTTCAATAACTCCAACAGGCAACCAAGGAGAAGACTCATTCTATGATGTTGAAGGAATTGAATCGCTAAACTTGAGTATCACTTTTACAGGAGACTCATGGCTCTCGATAAGAGATGCATCAGGTGTGGAATTATTAGATCGGGCACGAATTTATACTGCTTTAGACGGTACGGTAGACTTTGAACTCCCTGAACCAGGAACTTACAGAGTTCGAGTTGCACGACCTGACCTTGTAACTATTTTAATCAATGATACGAAAGTAGAGTATCAAAAAGGTGAAGGACCAGAAAACTTATATTTCAATTGGACGACTGAATAAACGCCTTGTCCGTTTTGGACAAGGCCTGTTTTCTTATAGAAAGGAGCGATGATTATGAATTTACCAAATAAGATTTCTTTGTTTCGCATTTTTTTAATTCCTATTTTTATGCTGTTTATGCTTGTGGACTTCGGGTTTGGAGAACTTTCTTTACTAGGGGCAACAATTCCTGTTGGTCACTTAATTGGTGCCATTATTTTCATCTTTGCATCCATCACAGACTTTATTGACGGCTACATTGCGCGTAAGCACAACCTCGTAACCAATATGGGGAAATTCTTAGACCCACTTGCTGATAAGCTATTGGTTTCAGCCGCTTTAATTCTTCTTGTAGAATTTGACATGGCTCCAGCCTGGGTTGTCATTATAATTATTAGTCGTGAGTTTGCTGTGACAGGACTTCGCTTGATTTTAGCAGGTGGAGGAGAAGTTGTAGCAGCTAATCAGTTAGGCAAAATTAAAATGTGGACACAGACGGTTGCGATTTCGGCACTGCTTTTAGGGAACATTGGATTTGCTCTAATTGGATTCCCATTTGCTACAATCATGCTGTATGTCTGTCTTGTATTTACAGTGTGGTCAGGTTATGATTACTTCTATTTAAATCGTCGTGTTCTACTCGACTCCAAGTAAGGAGAGATATCCATGCGCGCTGAAATAATTGCAGTAGGCTCTGAATTATTACTAGGACAAATCGTCAATACAAACGCACAGTTCTTGTCCACTCAACTGGCGGAGATGGGAATCAATATTCACTATCATACTGTTGTGGGAGACAATAGAGGACGACTACTAGATGCGATAAAAATTGCGGAGAGTCGTGCCGATATTTTACTATTCTCGGGAGGGCTCGGTCCGACAAAGGATGACTTGACGAAACAAACCATTGCAGAACATTTAGGAACTTCGCTGGTCCTCGATACGGATGCTCTTCAGTTTATCGAAGAATTCTTTGCACAGCGTAAACGTCCAATGACTGAAAATAACAAACAGCAAGCCCTTGTGTTTGAAGGCGCATCTGTTCTAAAGAATCACAATGGAATGGCTCCAGGAATGTACTATAAGAAAGAAGAACATACGTATATTCTTTTACCTGGACCTCCAAAAGAATTAGAACCAATGTTTCAATATGAAGCCAAGCCGCTCCTAGCCAAACAAGTGTTGAATAATCGGATGATTTATTCTCATGTGATTCGCTTTTTCGGAATTGGGGAAGCGGAGCTTGAGACACGTCTAGAAGATCTGATTGACGCGCAAACAAATCCTACAATTGCTCCGCTTGCTTCAGATGGAGAAGTAACCATTCGTTTGACGGCAACTGGAGAAACGGAAGAGGAAGCTTGGGATGCAATTCAAAAAGTTCAGGCGGAAATAGTGAATCGTGTTGGGAAATACGTCTATGGCTACAACAATGACTCCCTTCCTTTGAAGCTTAAAGAAATGCTGATTAATCAGAAGCTGACAATTGCTGCAGCTGAAAGTATGACAGCAGGTCTCTTCCAAGCAGAGCTTGCCACAATTCCTGGTATGGCACAAGCACTTGCTGGCGGAATCATCGCATATAATGAAGATGTCAAGATTAATCAGCTTGGAGTCGATCCAGTAATTATTGATGAGCACTCTGTTGTCAGCGGTCAGTGTGCAGAAGAGATGGCACGAAAGATTCAAGCGCTATTCAAAACAGATATTGGTGTAGGGATTACTGGCGCTGCTGGACCTGACAATCATGGAGGCCAGCCTGCTGGGACAGTATGGATCGGAATTGCTTTTCAAGATAAGAGCTATAGCTATGAGCTACATTTATCGGGTATGCGAAACACAAATCGGATACGTGCTGTAAAGTTCACCATCCACTATTTGTTGCAGTTGCTGCGAGAATACAATCAAATCGACGTTTAAAATGAACTCATGGACATTTCAGTCCGTGAGTTTTTCTATGCACAAAACTCTATTTTGCCAAATTCGAGTTGTTTGAAAAAATACGAATAAACGTTCGCTTTTTGCTTGTATTTTTCTCATTAAAAGAGTATAGTAAGTATAGAAACAACATTTGATTTCTTAGGAGGAATTTCATTTGGCAGATCGTAAAGCAGCCTTAGATATGGCTCTCAAACAAATAGAAAAACAATTCGGTAAAGGTTCCGTAATGAAGCTTGGTGAGAAGACGGATCGTGAAATCCAGACATCTTCCAGTGGTTCATTAGCGCTTGATGCAGCACTTGGTGTGGGTGGATATCCACGCGGTCGTATTGTTGAAATATATGGACCAGAAAGCTCAGGTAAAACAACTGTTGCTCTTCATGCCATTGCAGAAGCACAAGCATCTGGTGGTACAGCAGCATTTATCGATGCAGAGCACGCACTTGATCCAGTTTATGCTCAAAAATTAGGTGTTAACATTGATGAGTTATTACTTTCTCAACCAGATACAGGAGAACAAGCCCTTGAAATCGCAGAAGCACTAGTTCGAAGCGGCGCTGTTGATATTCTTGTAATTGACTCTGTTGCGGCTTTAGTTCCTAAAGCAGAGATTGAAGGGGAAATGGGGGATTCTCACGTTGGTCTTCAAGCTCGTTTAATGTCTCAGGCTCTTCGTAAATTATCGGGTGCTATCAATAAATCGAATACTATTGCCATCTTTATCAACCAGATTCGTGAAAAAGTTGGTGTGATGTTCGGTAACCCAGAAGTAACCCCTGGTGGTCGTGCCCTAAAGTTCTATAGTACGATTCGTCTTGAAGTACGTCGTGCTGAGGCTATCAAGCAAGGTACTGACATCATGGGGAACAAGACTAAAATCAAAGTTGTGAAAAATAAAGTAGCGCCACCATTCCGTACAGCTGAAGTAGATATCATGTATGGAGAAGGGATTTCTCAAGAAGGAGAAATTATCGATATGGGGTCTGATCTGGACATCGTACAAAAAAGCGGCTCTTGGTATGCCTACAACGATGACCGCCTAGGTCAAGGTCGCGAAAATGCAAAACAATTCTTGAAAGAAAATGAAGCTATTAAACATACAATTGCTTCTCAGATCCGTGAATCTCTTGGAATGGCAGCGAGCTCTTACACAATTGCTGCACATGAAGAAGATGAGGAAGACTTTGAGCTTGTTTTAGACGAAGAATAGGAGAACCGGCGCACGTCTTTTGACGTGCGCTTTTTTCCATCAACTTGACAGTGATTTTTTATATCGATACAATGAATTTGTATTTTCTATTATTTTCATGCAAAACGTAAAAACAGGCAGACAAGCGTCAGCCGACTGAAACATCAAATAGCAAGAGGGGGTGTCTGCATGATTGAAATCATCATCTCCGCTTTGCTTGGTCTATTTGTCGGTGCCGTTGTTGGGTATTGGTATCTTAAAAAACTTAATGATTCCAAGGTCACTGGAGCCAAACAGTCCTCTGAACTGATTCTAGAAGAAGCAAAGCGTGAAGCGGAAGCACTTAAAAAAGAAGCTCTTCTAGAAGCAAAAGATGAAGTACACACATTGCGCACAGAAGCAGAAGCCGACATTCGTGAACGACGTGCTGAACTGCAGAAACAAGAGAATCGACTCGTTCAACGGGAAGAGAATCTTGATCGTAAAGATGAAACACTCGATAAGCGAGAAAACAGTTTAGAACGTAAAGAAGAAGCGTTGGCGGAAAGACAACAGCATATTGAACAAAAAGAAAGTAAAGTGGAAGAGCTGGTTCAAGAACAACAACATCAGTTGGAGCGTATTTCCGCTTTAACTCGTGAAGAAGCACGTACATTGATTTTACGTGAAGTAGAAAACGAACTATCCACTGATATCGCTGTCATGACGAAGGAATTTGAAACGCGTGCAAAAGAAGAAGCGGATAAACGATCTAGAGAAATCTTATCTTTAGCTCTTCAACGTTTTGCTGCGGATCACGTAGCAGAAACTACTGTTTCTGTAGTCAACCTTCCAAACGATGAAATGAAAGGTCGTATTATCGGTCGTGAAGGCCGGAATATCCGAACGATTGAGACTCTGACTGGTATCGATTTAATTATCGATGATACACCGGAGGCAGTCATTCTTTCTGGATTTGATCCTATACGACGTGAAACAGCAAGGCTTGCTTTAGAAAAATTAGTCCAAGACGGACGCATTCACCCAGCTCGTATTGAAGAGATGGTCGATAAATCTCGTCGCGAGGTAGATGAATACATTCGTGAAGTAGGAGAACAAACTTCATTTGACGTGGGTATTCACAATCTTCACCCGGATCTGATTAAAATCTTAGGTCGTCTTCGTTACCGTACAAGTTACGGACAAAATGTTTTAAAACACTCTACTGAGGTTGCCTTCTTAGCAGGATTACTTGCTGCTGAGCTTGGTGAAGATGTTACACTCGCTCGCCGTGCGGGTCTTCTTCACGACATCGGGAAAGCCATTGACCACGAAGTGGAAGGTAGCCACGTTGAGATTGGGGTAGAGCTTGCAACGAAGTATAAAGAGCACCCAGTCGTTATTAACAGTATTGCCTCTCACCACGGAGACACTGAGCCAACATCTGTCATTGCAGTATTAGTTGCTGCTGCCGATGCTTTATCTGCTGCTCGCCCTGGTGCACGAAGTGAGACACTCGAAAATTACATCAAACGTCTTCAAAAATTAGAAGAGATCTCTGAATCGTACGAAGGAGTAGAAAAGTCCTTTGCGGTTCAAGCAGGACGAGAAATCCGAATTATCGTCAAACCAGATATCATTGACGACATCTCGGCACATCGCCTAGCACGAGACATTCGTAAACGTATTGAGGAAGAGTTAAATTATCCAGGACATATTAAAGTGACAGTCATCCGAGAAACACGTTCTGTCGAATATGCCAAATAAGGACCATACGCAGGGTACCCTGCGTATGGTTTTATCATGTTAGAGAGTAGGAAGAAAATGAAAATTTTATTTATAGGGGATATCGTCGGTTCTATCGGTCGCGATGCCTTGCAATCCTATTTGCCACGATTAAAATCGAAATATCAACCAGATGCAATCATCGTCAATGGTGAAAATGCAGCTGCTGGTCGCGGAATCACGAAGAAGATCTATGACGATTTGCTGTTTATGGGTGTGGACGTCATTACAATGGGGAACCATACATGGGATCAAAAAGAAATCTTCGATTTTATCGATGATGCCGATTACTTGATTCGCCCAGCTAATTTTTCAGAAGATGCTCCGGGAAAAGGAGCTGTAACTATTACTAAGAATGGCAAACAGCTTACTGTCATGAACCTTCACGGTCGTGTGTTTTTGCCGCCGCACGATTGCCCATTTAAAAAAGTTGATGAGATGGTAGAAGAAGCTCAGAAAATTAGTCCTTATATTTTCGTGGATTTCCATGCAGAAGCAACAAGTGAAAAAATCGCATTTGGCTGGCATTTAGACGGCCGTGCTTCTGCCGTAGTGGGAACACATACTCACGTCCAAACTGCAGATAACCGTATTCTGCCTGGAGGAACAGCTTATATTACGGACGTCGGAATGACGGGTCCATACGACGGCGTGTTAGGGATGGGTAAAGAAAATGTACTCTACAAATTCAAGACCAACTTACCGGCGCGCTTTGAAGTCCCGAAAACCGGCCGTGCCGTTTTGAGTGGCTATTTTGTAGAATTGAATCAAGCTGGAAAAGCCATTCACCAAGAACGAATCTATATCAACGACGATCAACCATTTGCTCAGTAGTCTAGAGTCTCCTGTTTCCGCATACCTTGTTCTATGGACCATGTCCAAAGCTTGGAAAGAAGGGAACGAGAAATGGATTCACTCAAAGTTTCATCAGGATCTAACCCGAACTTAGTGCAGGAGCTCTAATGGCGGTCATCCGTGAAATAGGCTACTCAGAAATGCAAGCAGTGGGAGCAGGAGCTTTGAATCAAGCAGTGAAGGCTATTGCAATTGCACGTGGATATGTTGCACCAACTGGACAAGACTTGTTCTGCCGACCTGCCTTTGCAGACATTGAAATTGGTGGCGAGGAACGCACAGCACCTATGCTGCTCGTGGAAAAAAAGAATAAATGACCTTAGCAGAGGGAACTCCCTCTGCTTTTTATCCGTCATTAGACTGAAATTCAATGTTTTAAGGTTCTATACATAGAGGAAACAAACGCTTCATGATAAACTAATGAAGGATTAAATCATGTAATTATTAAGGAGAGATCAACATGTTGCAGCAGCTCGCTTGGAAAGTTGGAGGGCAACAAGGGGAAGGTATTGAAAGTACAGGAGAAATATTCTCAATGGCGATGAACCGCCTTGGCTATTATTTGTACGGATACCGCCACTTTTCATCCCGCATCAAAGGTGGACACACGAATAACAAAATTACAGTTCGTCCTACAGAAGTGCGTACTATTGCGGACGATTTAGATATTTTGATTGCATTTGATCAAGAAACGATTGATTTAAATTATAAAGAACTGACAGCGAGTGGCATCATTTTAGCTGATGCCAAGTTTGGTCCCGTACAACCGGAAGATTCTTTAGCTCCTGTGATTGCTATTCCTTTTACAGAGATCGCTTCTGAATTAGGGACGTCTCTTATGAAGAACATGGTAGCAATCGGAGCGTCAGCGGCTTTATTGAAATTGGATGTCGCTGTTTTTGAAGATGTCGTAAAAGAAATCTTCTCTAAAAAAGGAGAAGAAGTCGTAGCTAAAAACATGGTAGCCATTGAGCAGGGATATGCGAAGCTTGAAGAGATGGCACCTGAAAAATCAGGAGCATATGTTCTACGACCAGCGGATGGAAAGCGTCGCCTTTATATGATTGGAAATGATGCAATCGCATTAGGTGCTCTTGCAGCAGGCGTTCGTTTCATGGCTGCCTATCCAATCACACCAGCATCTGAAATCATGGAATACCTGATCAAGAAATTGCCACTATTCGGAGGCACTGTAATCCAAACAGAAGATGAAATTGCAGCAGCTACCATGGCCATTGGGTCAAATTATGGTGGTGTTCGAGCATTTACAGCTTCAGCAGGACCTGGATTGTCGTTGATGATGGAAGCAATCGGATTATCCGGTATGACAGAGCAACCTCTTGTAGTAATCGACACACAACGTGGAGGACCTTCAACAGGCCTTCCGACTAAACAAGAACAATCTGACTTAATGCAAATGATCTACGGAACTCATGGAGACATTCCAAAAGTGGTCATCGCACCGAGTACAGGAAAAGAAGCATTCTACGATACGATTCAAGCTTTCAATATAGCAGAAGAATTGCAGTGTCCGGTCATCTTGCTTTCGGATCTTCAACTTTCTTTAGGAAAACAAACGGTAGAGCCGTTTGATTACGATTCGATTCAAGTGACTCGTGGAAAGTTACTTTCTGGAGACACAGTTCCGGAAAATGAAGACAAGGCATACTTTAAACGTTATGAAGTAACCGAAGATGGCGTATCGCCACGTGTATTGCCTGGAATGAAGAATGCGATTCACCACGTGACTGGTGTTGAACATGATGAGACTGGGAAACCATCTGAAGCAGCAGGTAACCGCAAACATCAGATGGACAAAAGGATGCGTAAACTGCAAACGATTCAGTTCCAAGAACCTGTCTATAAAAACACACCACATGAGCAACCAGATGTGTTATTAGTTGGTTTTAACTCGACTCGTGGCGTGTTAGAAGAACTTCAAGAGTCTTTGAATGATCAAGGAATCACAACAAACCATGCGCATATTCGCTTAGTGCATCCATTCCCGGTAGAAGAGATGCAAGCTTTAGTGGATTCTGCAAAACAAGTACTGGTTGTAGAAAACAACGCAACTGGTCAACTCGCTTCTATTGTGAAGATGAACGTAGGAGGCCACCAAAAAATAAAGAATGTATTACGTTATGACGGGACGCCATTCCTACCTCGTCAACTGGAGAACCAAGTGAAGGAGATGCTCTAAATGGCTACGTTTAAAGATTTTCGAAATAATGTGAAACCGAACTGGTGCCCAGGTTGTGGCGATTTCTCCGTGCAAGCTGCCATTCAGCGTGCAGCAGCCAACGTCGGTATTGAACCGCATGAACTAGCAGTCGTTTCCGGAATTGGTTGTTCTGGACGTATCTCGGGATACATCAATTCTTACGGCTTCCACGGAATTCACGGCCGCGCACTTCCTATCGCACAAGGCTTAAAGATGGCCAACCGTGATCTGCACGTTATCGCTTCTGGTGGTGACGGTGATGGATTTGCTATTGGGATGGGTCACACGATTCATTCGATTCGACGAAACATTGATTTAACCTATGTGGTTATGGACAACCAGATTTACGGTCTGACAAAAGGCCAAACATCACCTCGTTCAGCTGCAGGGTTTAAAACAAAATCCACACCAGGGGGAGCGATCGAGCCGTCGTTAAAACCTATGGAAATGGCATTATCAGCTGGGGCTACATTCGTTGCTCAAGGTTTCTCTTCAGACATCAAAGAATTGACTGCGATTATCGAAGCAGGCATTCAGCATAAAGGGTTCTCATTCATCAATGTATTTAGTCCTTGTGTCACATACAACAAGATCAATACGTATGATTGGTTTAAAGAAAACCTCGTCAAGCTTTCTGAGCGAGAAGATTACGATTCAACAAACCGTGAACAAGCAATGCAAGTGGTGATGGAAACAGAAGGACTTGTAACAGGCATCATCTATCAAGACAAAGAAACGGCTTCTTACCAACATCAGCTAGACAACTATGCAACGACTCCTCTTGTAGAAGAGAACTTGACGATGTCTCGTGAACAATTCGAAGCGTTACAAGCTGAATTCCTATAACACGAAAGGCCGCTCCTAAAGAGCGGTCTTTTTTTTTCTACTCCGCACAAAGCTGTGAACAAAGTAGGCACCCCTCTTCTTTTTCGGTATAATGAGAGGATGAAACTGTCTAGAAAGGAGAGGTCGTACCCATGAACGAAGAATCACGGTTACACAGCTCTCAAATTAACCCATCAGCGAAACCTGAAAAGGATTATAGTCAGTATTTCCAAACCGTTTATCAACCACCTTCTTTAAAAGATGCTAAGAAACGAGGCAAGGAATCCGTTTCCTATCACACAGACTTCGCTATTGATGAACAATTCAAAGGCATGGGCCAAAACCGCAAATTTTATATTCGTACATACGGATGTCAAATGAACGAACACGACACGGAAGTGATGGCGGGAATATTCTTAAGCCTTGGTTATGAGCCAACAGATAATGTAGAAGAGGCAAATGTGCTGCTATTAAACACGTGTGCTATTCGTGAGAACGCTGAAAATAAAGTGTTTGGTGAACTGGGTCATTTTAAAAAGTTGAAACGTCAAAATCCAGATATCTTAATTGGAGTTTGCGGCTGTATGTCTCAAGAAGAAGCGGTCGTAAAAAAAATCTTAAAAACATACGATCAAGTCGATATGATTTTTGGAACGCATAATATCCATCGCCTTCCCCAGATCTTAAATGAAGCGTATCTTTCTAAGGAGATGGTCATCGAGGTCTGGTCTAAAGAGGGAGACGTTATTGAAAATCTTCCTCGAAAGCGCAAAGGCGAGATCAAGGCTTGGGTCAATATCATGTATGGTTGTGATAAGTTTTGTACGTATTGTATTGTTCCCTATACACGTGGAAAAGAACGGAGCAGACGACCAGAGGACATTATTCAAGAAGTACGTGAGCTTGCAGCAGCGGGCTATCAAGAAATTACGTTACTCGGCCAAAATGTCAATGCGTATGGGAAAGACTTTGAAGATCTCGAGTACCGTTTCGGCGATTTAATGAATGATCTTCATAAGATTGATATCCCGCGCATTCGATTTACAACGAGTCATCCCCGTGATTTTGATGATCATTTGATTGATGTGCTGGCGCAAGGCGGAAACCTAGTAGAACATATCCATTTACCTGTTCAGTCGGGCTCTTCAGATATTCTAAAAATCATGGCTCGCAAGTACACTCGAGAGCACTATCTAGATTTAGTTCGTCGAATGAAGGAGCGCATTCCAAACCTATCACTATCTACGGATATTATAGTTGGATTCCCAAATGAGACAGAAGAACAATTTGAAGAAACGCTTTCACTTTATAAAGAAGTAGGCTTCGAGCTCGCCTACACCTATATTTACTCGCCACGAGAAGGAACTCCTGCAGCAAAGATGGTAGATAACGTCCCGATGGAAGTGAAAAAAGAACGCTTACAGCGTTTGAACGCCGTAGTCAATGAGCTGTCTGCTCAGGCGATGCTGAAGCATCAAGGTGAAATTGTAGAAGTATTGGTTGAAGGGGAGAGTAAAAAGAACCCAGAAGTGTTAGCTGGGTATACTCGAAAAAATAAGTTAGTGAACTTCACCGGTCCAAAAGAGTTGATTGGGAAACTAGTCCTTGTTAAAATTACAGATGCTAAAACGTGGTCGCTAAATGGTGAATTCGTTGAACTGGCAAAAACAGAAAAGGTGGAACTCGTATGAGTCAATATACAAAACAACAGATCATAGAAAAAGCACATGAAATTGCTTCTATGATTGCGCAAACAGAAGAAGTTGAATTCTTTAAACGTGCGGAAGCACAAATCAACGCCAATCAAAAAGTAAAAGAGAAAATTGCGAGCTTGAAGAGTCTTCAAAAACAAGCTGTGAATTTCCAACACTTAGGGAAAGAAAAAGCATTGAAACTAGTGGAAACTAAGATTGCTGCGATTGAAGCAGAGATCGATGAACTGCCAATCGTACAAGAATTTAAACAATCTCAAGGAGATGTCAACAGCCTGCTTCAAATGGTCGCTCATTCCATTTCTAATAAAGTGACGAATGAAATCATTGAATCCACTGGTGGCGACTTGCTCCGTGGAGAAACGGGTTCAGCCGTAAAAAATGCCAAACCTGGCAGCTGTTCTTAATAGCTTAGGTAGTGTGTCTTAGTTAGTTCGACACACTGCCTTTTTTTTATGGTAAAATGAAAGCGGGTCCAAAACCTATTCGAGAAAAGGGAGGAAACAAGATGAACAAAAAGTTTAAGTTTCTAGGAACTACTTTCGCAGCAACAGCATTATTGCTGGCAGCTTGTGGAGGCGGAGAAGGCGGAGGAGAATCTTCTGGTGAGACAACAAAAGAAGATTATGATTTTCTTAGCATCGTAACTGGCGGAACACAAGGTACATACTATCCGCTTGGTGGGACATTTGCAAACTTGATTACAGATGAGACTGGAATCAAAACAACAGCTGAGTCTTCTCAAGCATCAGCAGCCAACATGACGGCTTTAAAAGACGGCAATGCTGAAATCGCTTTCGTACAGACGGATGTTGCTTTCTATGCAACAGAAGGAACTTTCATGTTTGAAGACGGAGCAATTGACAACATCGCTGCAATCGGAGCTCTTTACCCAGAGACAATCCAAATTGTTACTTTAGCTGACACGGGAATCGCATCGGTAGAAGATTTACGTGGTAAGAAAGTTTCCGTTGGAGCACCAGGTTCTGGTACGTATGCAAATGCGGAGCAAATCCTTGAAATTCATGGCATGACAATGGATGATATCGATGCACAAGCATTAGACTTCGGAGAATCACAAGAGAGCTTGCAAGCGGGTCAAATTGACGCGGCATTCATCACTTCTGGAACACCTACAGGTGCTGTTGAAGCTTTAAATGCAGTAGCTGAAGTAAGCATCGTTCCAGTTGCGGCTGATAAAGCAGCGGAATTGATTGAAAAATATCCATACTATGCTGAAGATAAAGTTCCAAGCGGCACTTATGGCTTAACTGAAGATGTCCCAACTGTATCTGTACTAGCCATGTTAGCGGTAACTAAAGATCTTCCTGAAGATCTTGTCTATGAAATTACAAAAGCAATCTATGACAACACAGACCAGATTACACATGCAAAAGGCGAATACATCAAAGCAGAAACTGCACTTGATGGTATCGGTATTGATGTTCACCCTGGAGCACAACGTTATTTCGACGAGAAATAAGTGAAAAAAGCAATGGTCTCGGCCATTGCTTTTTCCATCTCTTGAGACTAGGCCATAAGCCGAAACTCGAAAATTAGTTTTGAATTTGGGCTTATGTCCCTGAAGGTAGGGAATAACATGAAAACGGGCATTTTTCTGCTTCCCATTGCCATCCTCTTGCTACTGCTAACATTCATTCCTTATCAGCGCGTCATTGAATTCGAACAATCTCGGCCTACTAAAGGTGATACATACTACATACCTTTAACATCTGAAGAGGAATTTTCAGTTACTTTCACTCATTCCATCCATCTTTCAGATGTCACTGAGATTTATAGGGTAGTAGAATCTGATCAAATCCAGTTCTATCAAATGATTTATGAAGATTTAGCAATTGGGATGCCAGGAGCAGCAGAAGAAAACCAAACTTTTGAACAAATCGATGGGAAATGGGTGTTAACGACCTTTGATTCGTTTACCAATTTCTTTACATTGTATAATTCATCCATTCACAAAAAACTTGAAGTAGGATACGATAATACAATCTTCGATTTGAAGAAGGAATTGCCAACTGGCCGTTCGTTTCGAGTACAAATTGATACGTACTCTTGGATTGATAGTTTGAAAGGAGAAAAGATGGATGGAAGAAAACAAACAGAAACCAGAAATTGAAGCAACAGAACAACTTTCTGAAGAACAACAAAAAGCCATTTTATCAAAGTATGATCCGGAATCAAATACTCGCGACCATCAAGGCGTCATGCGCAAAGTTGTGTATTTCGGCTTATTAGCGTTTACTTTATTCCAATTATACACAGCGATTAATGGACAATTTACAGCGTACATCCAGCGTTCCATTCACCTTGGATTTGCACTCTCTTTAATCTTCTTGCTGTTCCCAGCTCGAAGAATATGGGTACATAAACCCTCGATACCTTGGTATGACTTTATCTTTGCATTGTTGTCAATTGGAGTAGGGCTTTACTGGCCAATTTTCTACGATGACATCGTCTTCAGAGCAGGAAGTCTCTCTACTTTAGATTTAACTGTAGGAGCATTAGCTATTCTGTTGACTCTTGAAGCGGCACGTCGTGCAGTAGGATTACCAATTACGATCATTGCAGCTGTATTCCTTGTGTATGCGTATTATGGTCGATATTTCCCAGGATTCTTAGCTCACCGCGGTCAAGATATTGATACGATTGTTCAAGTCATGTTCTTTACTACTGACGGTATTTTAGGAACTCCTATTAGTGTTTCTGCGACCTTTATCTTCGTGTTCTTACTTTTCGGAGCGTTCTTAGTGAAAACCGGAGTGGGTCAATATTTTAATGATTTGGCTGTTACTATTGCAGGTCGTCTAACTGGTGGTCCGGCAAAGGTAGCTATTTTCTCTAGTGCGTTACAAGGAACGATTTCAGGTTCATCTGTAGCGAACGTAGTAACATCAGGTTCGTATACAATTCCTATGATGAAAAAGCTCGGCTATCGAAAAGAATTCGCTGGTGGTGTTGAAGCCGCTGCTTCAACGGGTGGACAGATCATGCCTCCGATTATGGGTGCAGCAGCGTTTCTTATGGTGGAGTTCATAGGTGGGGTTTCCTATTGGCAAATAGCACAAGCAGCTGCTATTCCAGCTGTCCTCTACTTTGCAGGAATCTGGATCATGACACATTTTGAAGCTAAACGAGTTGGCTTAAAAGCATTACCTAAGGAAGAAATGCCTGATCGCAAAGAAGTCTTGAAAAAGATTTATTTGCTAGCTCCTATCTTGGCTATCATCGTCATGCTTTTCGTAGGAGTACCTACTATGCAAGCAGCTCTTTGGGGTATTGTCCTTGCCGTAGTACTTAGTGCGTTGAACAAGGAAACTCGTATGAGTTTCAGAGATATTGTTGATGCATTGGTTGATGGGGCACGCACAGCGCTTGCTGTAGCTGCTGCGACTGCAGCCGCAGGTATGATTGTAGGAGTTGTAGTAAAAACTGGACTTGGATTAGGTCTTGCAAACGGCTTGATTGATGCTGCTGGAGGAAGTGTACTTCTTACTTTAGTGTTTACGATGTTTGCATCCCTTGTACTCGGTATGGGATCGCCTACTACAGCAAACTACGTCATCACTTCAACTATTGCAGCACCAGCTATCATCACGCTTCTAATGCTTGATGAGCCAGCTGGGGCGGCTGTTCCATTAGCTATTGCATTATCTGCCCACTTCTTCGTATTCTACTTTGGAATTGTCGCAGATATCACACCACCAGTTGCTCTTGCTGCATTCGCAGCGTCTGGAGTATCGGGTGGAGATCCAATCAAGACAGGGGTTACGGCAGCGAAGCTTGCTATCGCCGCTTTCATCATCCCGTATATGATTGTGTTCTCTCCGGAACTGTTGATGATTGATACGACACCTCTTGAAGTGGTTTGGGTACTCTTTACAGCTATTTCGGGTATGATTGCAATTGGGGCCGGAATCATAGGATTCTGGTACAGAAAAGTATTCTGGTATGAGCGTTTAGTCGCCATTGCGACAGGACTCTTGTTGATTTACCCAGAAGGTCTTTCTGATACAATCGGGTTGGTGTTATTCATCATCCTATTAGCAATCCAGTTCATGACAAAAGACAAATTCGAGCAAAAACCAGCACAAGCATAATTTTAGCGTGCACCTCATTTCGAGGTGCACGTTTTTTGCTTTCTTGCATATAGTACTAAAGAGGAGGCATGTGTTTGAAAAACTATCGTCACATTATTACGAAGGCGGTCATTGGGCACGGGAAAAAGAAATTGGACTGCAAGACGAGCATTGCTTTACCTCAACGACCCAATCGTATTTTAGGGTGCTGGATTGTAAATCATCAGTATCAAGCGAAGAAATTACCGGATGGAGTAGAACTTGTTGGGCAATATGAAGTGAACATTTGGTATGCATTCGGCGGATCAAAAAAGACAGCGGTACATGCTGAATCCATTCATTATAAAGGAACTGTACCTATCCACTATGACAGTAAACCGGTGTCTCGAGACGATGTCTATATTAAGTCCATCGATGAACCTGAATGTGAGCGTGTGAAAATTGAAGAGAACGGCAAGGTCTGTGTAGAAACAGTGCACTGCGTCCATGTGGAAGTGATAGGTGAAACCTCCATTTGTGTTGAGACATTTCAGCGTCAAGAGCCAGATGAAAGCTCTTCTCCTTTTTATGGGACCTAGCAATAGGTTCCTTTTTTATTGACTCCGGAAAGTCTGCTATACTAACACTACATTGATTGAATTAAAGGGCGGTAATGAACAATGACTTATACACCGATGATGCAACAATATTTGACTATAAAAGAAAACTATCCGAACGAATTTCTATTTTTTCGATTAGGTGACTTTTACGAACTGTTCTTTGAAGATGCCAAACGAGCAGCAGCTATTTTGGAAATCACATTAACAGGAAAAGATGCGGGCGCTAAAGAGCGCATTCCGATGTGCGGTGTACCGTATCATTCTGCTGCAGGATACATAGAGACACTAGTTAGCAAAGGATACCGAGTGGCCATCTGTGAACAAGTGGAAAACCCAAAGATGACAAAAGGAATCGTCAAACGAGAAGTGGTTCAAGTGATCACCCCAGGAACACTTCTAGAAGGGAAAACGATTTCGTCTGCAACCAACCACTACATAGGAGCAGCTCTACTAGGAAAGCCAACACAACTTGCATATGTTGACCTCGCTACAGGAGAGGCTCGATCTACATCGATTCAAGAAGACGCAAAAAGCTTGATAGCTAAAGCTCAAGAACTGAATATTAAAGAAGTAGTTGTTTCAGAACAAGACTATTTACTAGTGGAAGAGCTTGGCGGGTTGTATGACATTCACTTATCTATATACACGCAAGAGGAACGATTTGATTCAGAACTCGTTACTAACGAAGCGAGCGAGATGCTACTAGCTTATCTGCAAACGACACAAAAACGGCCTCTTTCTCATATTCAACCTTTTTCACACTATGAAGAGACTGCTTATTTAAGTATCGACAGTGCTTCGAAACGAAATTTAGAGCTCATTCATTCCATTCGTACGGGGGAACAAAAAGGAACTTTAAGCTGGTTCCTAGATGAGACGAAGACCGCAATGGGATCACGTAAATTAAAGCAGTGGATCCACCAGCCCCTAGCGGACAAAACTCTTATCGAACAACGCCTTGATTATGTTGATGCATTCTTAAACGAGTTTTTAGTTCATGAAGAAATTAAAGAAGCGCTTACGCAAGTATATGATATGGAACGACTTCTTGGTAAAGTCAGCTTTGCCACTTTGACAGGAAAAGATGCAGCTCAGCTTCGCCGGACCCTGCAACAAGTACCATATTTAAAAGGACTTCTCCTAGAAGCACAACATCCTGCATTAAATAGCTATGGAGAAAAGCTTGTGGATCCAAAAGATTGCAGGGAGCTTTTGGAACGAGCACTTGCTGATTCTCCTCCTTTGACACTTAAAGAAGGAGGCGTCATTCGTGCAGGGTACTCTGAAAAGCTTGACGAATTGCGTTACTTAGATACGAATGGAAAAGACTGGTTAGCTGAACTTGAGCAGAGTGAACGTCAGAAGACAGGTGCTAAAAATTTGAAGATTGGCTACAACCGAATCTTTGGCTACTACATTGAACTAACAAAATCGATGGTGCACTTAGCGGATGACTCTCGCTACATTCGAAAACAAACGCTTGCCAATGCCGAACGGTTTATTACCGAAGAGTTAAAAGAAAAAGAGACACTGATATTGAATGCTCAAGAAGAAGCGCTCGTATTAGAGACAGCTTTATTTGAGGACTTACGGAAAGCACTTCAAACTCATATCTCTTCACTACAAACGCTTGCAGATGCACTTAGTGAACTGGATGTTCTTCAAGCGTTTGCGACGTGCGCGAATCGCTATCAGCTGACACGTCCTGAATTTTCAGAAGGTCAAGAACTGGAGATTCGAGAAGGGCGTCACCCGGTAGTCGAGAAGATGATGAACAACCATCATTATGTAGCCAATGACTGTGTGTTAACGAATCAAAAAAATATGCTCTTGATAACAGGACCTAACATGTCGGGTAAGAGTACGTACATGAGACAGGTTGCTATAACATTGATCATGGCACAGATGGGAAGCTATGTGCCTGCTGAATTAGCAAAACTCCCCATCACGGATAAAATTTTCACACGTATTGGAGCAGCTGATGATTTAGCTGGAGGACAGAGTACTTTTATGCTCGAGATGGTGGAATCGCGCAATGCTATTGTCGGAGCGACTTCCAAGAGCTTGTTGTTGTTTGATGAGATTGGTCGAGGTACCTCTACATATGACGGAATGAGCCTTGCACAGGCCATGATGGAATATATACATGACCACATCGGGGCGAATACGTTATTTTCAACTCATTATCATGAACTGACAGAATTAGAAGGAAAGTTGGACCGACTTAAGAATGTTCATGTAGCAGCTACTGAACAAGACCGCAAAGTGGTGTTTTTACACAAGGTCAAAGACGGAGCAGCTGATAAAAGCTACGGAATCCATGTGGCAGAGCTTGCTGAACTTCCGCAAGCGATTATCGAAAGGGCACAACAACTGTTAGAAGATTACGAAGAGCAAGAAGACAGACAGCTATCGATTTTTGATTTCCAAACATCTCCTCCCGTTCAAAAAGTGGATCCGACGCCAGTTGCTACATTTGAACTAACTCATCCAGTTATAGACCAGTTAAAAGAGTTACAAATATTAGAAATGACACCTCTAGAAGCAATCAATACACTATATCAACTGCAAAAAGACGCGAAAAAGGAGTGACTCATTCATGGCCAAAATAAAAGTGATGGATGAATTGCTTTCCAATAAAATTGCTGCAGGAGAAGTTGTAGAACGTCCAGCAAGTGTCGTTAAAGAACTGGTGGAAAATGCGATTGATGCAAATAGTACATCCATTCAAATTGAACTCGTAGAAGCGGGATTACAAAAAATCGAAGTGACGGATAACGGTGACGGGATGGTACGCGAAGATGCAGAACTCTCGTTTTCGCGTCATGCAACTTCTAAACTATCCAGTGAGCACGAGCTGTTCCGAATCCGCTCGTTAGGTTTTCGTGGCGAGGCATTGGCAAGTATTGCGGCTGTTTCGAAAATCTGGATGCAAACTTCTACTGGCATAGATCGAGGGACCGTCCTAACGATGGAAGGTGGCAAACGAATCCTTGTTCAAGACGGTCCTTTACGCAAAGGCACTATTATTAGAGTGGAACAGCTTTTCTTTAATACACCTGCTCGATTGAAGCATGTCAAATCGATCCAAACCGAACTTGGATACTCCATTGATCTGATCAACCGCCTTGCACTTAGTTACCCGGGTGTGGCGTTTACGCTGATCCATAATGGACAAACGCTTCTCCAGACTTCAGGAAGAGGTAGCTTGCAACAAGTCGCTGCGGCCATTTATGGCACAGCAACTGCTAAACAATTAGTAGCGTTTGCAGCAGAAAATGAAGATTTTAAAATTTCGGGTTTGACAACCCAACCGGCTATTACTCGTGCATCAAAAAATTACCTGACCGTACTTGTGAACGGAAGATGGGTCAAACATTTTGGTTTAAACCGAGCAATTGAAGAAGCCTATCATACCTATTTGCCAATCGGCCGTTTTCCAATCACATTGCTCTCAATTGAGCTGGATCCGCTATTATCCGATGTCAATGTGCATCCTGCTAAGCATCAGATCCGAATCAGTAAAGAGAAGGAACTCGAATTGTTTGTTACAAAGACCATTCGAGAAGCGATTCGTTCTCGTCAAGAAATTCCAAAAGTTCAAGCACCTAAAAAAATACACAGTTCCGAACAACCGCAGTTATTTACAAAAGAGTTTACACAACCAAATGCTACTCTTAAACAAGAAGTCGTTCACGAAGAGTGGGTGCTTGATCCGACAGTTGATACCAGTGATGTCATAGAAACTGATGAGCGGATTCAACAACCCGAAATTCCAGAGGTACCTGAACTACCGGAAATGGATATTGTCGGACAGATCCACGGGACTTATATTGTTGGTCAAACTGTAGATGGCTTTTATCTGATAGATCAACATGCCGCACAAGAACGCATCAAATATGAGTTTTACCGAACGAAAGTAGGGGAAGTAAATCATGAAGAGCGTCAGCTGTTATTATTGCCTTTGACGTTTCACTTTACACTCGATGAGGCACTTCGGATCAAAGAAAAAATAGCTGAGTTAGTAGAAGTAGGAGTGGTCCTTGAGGAATTTGGCACCTCGAGTTTTATTATTCGAGAGCATCCTTCATGGTATCCTAAAAATCAAGAACGGCAAATCGTTGAGACCTTGTTGCAGCTTGTTCTGGATAAAAAACAGCTCGATATCGCTAAACTCCGAGAAGAAGCGGCTATTCTCATGAGCTGTAAGTTATCTATCAAAGCAAATCACTATCTATCTAAAGATCAAATGGATGCTTTAGTGAAGGATCTTCGGAAATGCGAGCAGCCATATACCTGTCCGCATGGCCGTCCTGTAGTCATTCATTTTTCAAGCTATGAAGTAGAAAAGATGTTCAAACGCGTCATGTAAAGGAGTGTTGACATGGACTATATTTTAGCAATTGACCAAGGAACGACTAGTTCTCGAGCCATCTTATTCGACCAAAAAGGGAAGCCAGTACATACTTCTCAAAAAGAGTTCAAACAGCACTTCCCTAAATCTGGATGGGTCGAGCACGATGCGCAAGAAATTTGGGGCTCCGTATTGTCTTGTATCGCAGGAGTTTTGACCGAAGCCAATGCCCAGCCTGAACAAGTGAAAGCTATTGGGATCACGAATCAACGGGAAACAACGGTTGTATGGAACAAGAAGACAGGCAAGCCCATTTACCATGCCATCGTATGGCAATCGCGACAAACAACAGGTATCATCAAAGACTGGAAAGATAAAGGATATGAGGATTTGGTTCGGAGAAAGACCGGTCTTCGTCTGGATCCTTATTTTTCTGCTAGTAAGATTGCTTGGATTTTAGATGAAGTAGAAGGGGCAAGACAAGCAGCTGAAAATGGAGAATTACTGTTTGGAACAATTGAAAGCTGGTTGATCTGGAAGCTAAGCGGAAACAAGACGCATGTTACGGATTATTCCAATGCTTCACGTACACTACTCTATAATATCCATGAGTTAAAGTGGGATGATGAGTTGCTTGAAAAAATGAACATTCCATCTGCCATGCTTGCAGAAGTTGTAGACTGTTCCGGAACTATCGCAACAACGGACCCATCGGTATTCTTTGGGAAAGAGATTCCGATTAGTGGTTCTGCGGGAGATCAGCAAGCTGCTCTTTTTGGGCAAGCGTGTTTTGATAAAGGAATGGCTAAGAACACTTACGGTACAGGTTGTTTCATGCTCCTCAATACAGGACAAGAAGCTGTTGAATCCGATGACGGTTTGCTGACCACCATTGCTTGGGGAATTGATGGGAAAGTTCATTATGCATTAGAAGGCAGTGTCTTCGTTGCAGGGTCGGCAATCCAGTGGCTACGAGACGGTCTTCGTATGTTACGAAATGCTTCAGATTCAGAAAGTTATGCAACTCGTGTGGATTCGACTGAGGGTGTCTATGTGGTTCCGGCATTCGTAGGTCTTGGAACGCCTTATTGGGATTCCGATACACGAGGAGCTATTTTCGGGTTAACACGTGGTACAGAAAAAGAGCATTTTGTAAGAGCTGTTTTGGAATCACTTGCTTATCAGACGAAAGATGTCTTAGTGGCCATGCAACAAGCGTCAGGCATGGAAATAGATTCGCTGCGAGTAGACGGGGGAGCTGTTGATAACGGATTTTTAATGCAGTTCCAGTCAGATATTTTGCAAGCGAATGTGGAAAAAGCAGGACTAAATGAAACAACAGCTCTTGGTGCAGCCTATCTTGCGGGACTTGGGATTGGTTTCTGGGAGTCCCTAGATGAACTTTCCGACCTGCATGTCACTTCAGCCACCTATAAACCTAGCATGCCATCAGAAAAAAGTGAGGATCTTTATAAAGGATGGCATTTGGCTGTCTCGGCTGCGCGTGCTTTTAAACCAAATGAAGGGACGGATCCGGCATGAAATCGTATTTAGACAGAACTTATTTACGGGATACCTTAGACAGTTATGAGTTTGACGTACTGGTGATTGGTGGAGGCATAACAGGAGCAGGGATAGCTCTTGATGCGATTTCAAGAGGATTGACTGTGGCACTTATCGAGATGCAAGACTTTGCAGGCGGAACTTCTTCGCGCTCAACGAAACTGGTTCACGGAGGATTGCGGTATTTAAAGCAATTTGAAGTGCAAATGGTTAGTGAAGTTGGGAAAGAGCGTGACATCGTCTATCAAAATGCTAAGCATGTGACGACTCCAGAGTGGATGATGCTCCCGTTTTATAAAGATGGCACATTTGGCCCTCTCTCCACTTCTCTTGGCTTAAAGGTTTACGACTTTTTAGCTGGAGTCAAAAAAGAGGAACGTCGTGAAATGCTATCGAAGCAAGAAGTGCTCGGCTTAGAACCATTACTCAAGCCAAAAGGGTTAAAAGGCGGCGGGTTTTACGTAGAATACCGTACTGACGATGCGCGTCTGACAATCGAAGTGTTAAAGAAAGCCATAGAACTCGGAGCGGTTTGTTTAAACTACGTCAAAGCAGATGAATTTATTTATGCAAATGAACAGGTCATCGGTGTGCAAGCTCTTGACCAAATGACTCAGGAACTGTTTGATATTCATGCTAAAACTATAATCAACGCTGCTGGTCCTTGGGTCGATGAAGTACGTGAGAAGGACGTTATCGATAATGACAAACACCTGCAACTGACTAAAGGTGTTCACATCGTCGTAGATCAAAAGAGATTTCCCCTGCAACAAGCGGTTTACTTTGATGTCCCGGATGGTCGGATGATATTTGCTGTACCACGTGATGGGAAGGCATATGTGGGAACGACAGATACATTTTATGATCAAGACCCCGTGCACCCAGTTGCTACAAAAGAGGATATTGCCTATCTTGTGGATGCGGTGAATGCTCTGTTCCCTTCTGTCGCGCTTACTGCAGATGACGTTGAATCCACTTGGGCTGGCGTACGACCTTTGATTTCTGAGGACGGGAAATCGGCATCAGAAATTTCACGTAAAGATGAGATTTGGGTTTCTAGCTCTGGACTCGTCACTATTGCAGGCGGGAAACTTACCGGGTATCGCAAAATGGCTGAAGATGTCATCGATACGATTGCCAAAAACTTTGAGCGCGAACTTCCCCCTTCTCCAACAAAACAACTCCCTCTCTCTGGGGGTGACTTTGGGTTGTTGGATTTCGACGAGTACTTGTACGAGCGTTCGAAACAATTAATTTACTATGGACTTTCATTATCCGAAGCCAAGCAAGTTGTAAGATTCCTTGGGAAGAATGTAGAAGTTGCAATGGGCTACCTCTCCTACGTTGAGAAATGGGAAACTCCTACATTAAGTCTTAAAGACCGACTCATCCTGTACTACACAATTCATAACGAGATGGTCACGAGTCTGGCAGATTTCTTCGTTCGTCGTACAGGAGCTCTTTACTTTGACATTGCACATGTGGAATATACGTGGAAAGATGTCAGTTCCATTCTGGCTCAAGAGTTGAATCTTTCTGAAAAACAGAAGGAGCAGCAGGAACAAGAATTGCTTCAATTGATCCAAGATGCCAAGGGGGAGAGCTGATGGAGACAAAATGGCTGAAGATGACGGACGGAGCCTCTTTATTCGCAAGAGTGTATCCAAAACCTGACGCCCGATCGATTGTATTTATTCTACATGGCCTTGCAGAACATGGTGGACGTTACGATGATTTTGCCCTTTATTTAAGAGACAAAGGCTACGAAGTGGTCGTTCCTGACCATAGAGGTCATGGGGAGACAGGGCAGCTAGCTGGAGAACTTGGCTATTTTGCAGACGAACAAGGATTTGAACGAGTGGTCGATGATTGCAATGAATTGATTCATCTACACACAGCGAATCAAAGTGACAAGACAATCATTTTACTCGGCCATAGTATGGGGTCCTTCCTTGCAAGACGCTACGTTCAAAAGTATCCTCAAGTCATAGATCAATTAATTTTAGTCGGAACAGGCGGAGATCCGGGCTTCATGGGCAAGGTCGGCAGCCGCATAGCCGCTTGGAAATCAAGAGGGAATGGTGCTAAAGAGCATGGGCACTTGATGAACAAATTGACGTTTGGCAGTTACAATAAACAGATCTCTGAGCCTGTCTCTGAGTTTGATTGGTTATCAACTGATGAAGAAACTGTACGAGCCTACGAAGAAGACCCACTCTGTGGATTTGTTTCGTCGAATCAGCTCTATGTAGACTTACTAGATGGCCTTCAGACGATTCATTCAAAAAAAGAGCTTGAGCGTGTTCCTAAAAACTTGCCTATTCTACTCATTGCAGGAACTGACGATCCTGTTGGTAATTATGGTAAGGGCGTTCGCTTACTGGCACGAGACTATCAGAAGATAGGTATGGAAGATGTCACTCTTGTATTAATAGAACAAGAGCGACATGAGATTTTAAATGGGTCTAACCGCCATAAAGTGTATGATCAAATTGCGAATTGGATTGTGAAAAAATGAATGCTACAAAAGTGCTTGTACTGGTCGGGCCGACCGCTGTCGGTAAAACGGCTACCAGTATTCGCTTAGCGAAAGAACTTAATGGAGAAATCATTAACGGAGACGCCTTACAAGTGTACCGAGAATTAACAATAGGGACTGCAAAAATTTCTGAACAAGAAATGGAAGGGGTACCGCACCATCTGTTATCGATTAAAGATCCTGGTGAGTCCTTTTCTGTAGCAGAGTATCAAAAACTCGTTCGAGAGAAGATTGAAGACATCACAGCTCGGGGAAAAGTCCCTATTGTCGTAGGGGGTACTGGCCTCTATATTCAGGCGGTTCTTTATGATTACCGTTTTGAAGAAGCCGCTCCTTCAGACGAACTTCGCATGCAACTTGAAGCTAGGGAAGAGGGGACATTATGGGAAGAGTTACACCTGTTGGACCCAGAAGCAGCAAATGCTATTCATCCTAACAACAAACAGCGAGTCATCCGTGCTCTTGAGCGTGTTCTACAAACAGGCAAAAAACAGCAGGAGATTGAACAGCAGGCTGGTAGACTAGCAGTTTATGATTTTCACCTTATCGGACTGAATCGGGACCGTGCTGAATTGTATCGTCGTATCAATGAGCGAGTGGACCTCATGATGGAACAAGGACTGCTTGAAGAAGTGAAGAGCATTTTATCCCACACATCAAAAGAAGCACAGTCCTTAAAAGCAATTGGCTATAAAGAAGTAGTTGAAGGCTTAGAATTTGACTGGCCGAGGCAACAGCTAATAGAAACGATTCAACAAAATACTAGACGCTATGCAAAACGACAACTGACGTATTTCCGTAACAAACTTCCTGTGATCTGGTACCATCCGGAAGAAGACGGAGAGAAGATCCTTGAAGATTGCCGGAACTTTTTAAAAGGAAATTAAAGCTGAGTAGCGAATCTTTACACTATACAGGGGAAAAGGGAGGAATGGCACTATGGCAAACGCCAATATGCAAGATACATTTTTAAATCAACTACGAAAAAATGAGATCTTTGTAACCGTGTTTTTACTGAATGGATTTCAATTAAAGGGTACTATTAAATCCTATGATAATTTTACTGTTCTCTTAGAAGCGGATGGTAAACAACATCTGATCTATAAACATGCCATTTCTACATTTGCACCAACAAAAAAAGTAGATCTTCAATTATCTTCAAATTAAAAAAAGAGGCTCGTCCCCCGTGGACGGGCCTTCTTTCCGTAAGAAAGGAACGAATGAACCCGTGTTTTTAAACGCTGAACATCTAGAATTCATCACAACTATCGAACAGTCAATTGCTGCTTCACATCGCTCAGCTGAAGCTATTGCATTTACAAATCAACAGAAGGTATTGCAAGCATTCTGGGAAAACCAAGTAAGCGAGCACCATTTACAGCCCTCATTTGGTTACGGATACGACGATGAGGGGCGCGATACGTTAGAAAAAGTCTATGCTTCTGTTTTTCGTGCTGAAGCAGCACTCGTGCGTCCTCAAATCATTTCAGGGACACATGCAATCACGATTGCATTGTTCGGAGTCTTGCGTCCTGGAGACGAACTCGTCTATATTACCGGAAAACCTTATGACACACTAGCTTCAATAGTGGACGGTGGAGAAACAGATACAGGGTCTTTAAAAGATTTTGGTATTCGCTACCGACATTTAGACCTTGTAAAGGATAGATTCATCGATTGGGAGCAACTTCGCGCAGTCTGTATGGAGTCGCCGAAAGTCATTGCGATTCAAAGGTCTCGTGGGTATGCATCTCGACCATCCTTTACAATTGATCAAATCGAAGAAATGATTCGCTTTGTTAAAAAACTTTCACCGAACAGCCTGGTGTTTGTAGACAATTGTTACGGTGAATTTGTTGAAGAACGTGAACCGACTGACGTGGGAGCTGATTTTATGGCAGGCTCTTTGATAAAAAATCCGGGAGGCGGCCTTGCTAAAATCGGAGGCTATATTGCCGGTAAACACGAAATTGTAGAAAAGTGTGCATTTCGGATGACGTCACCGGGTATAGGAGGAGAGGCAGGAGCTTCTCTACATACTTTGCAAGATATGTATCAGGGGTTCTTTATGGCCCCACATATTGTATTGCAAGCAGTCAAAGGAGCTTATTTTACGGCGGCGGCATTAGAAGCATCAGGATTTACTGCCTCCCCAGCCTCTTCCGAACCACGTACTGATTTGATACAGTCCGTTATTTTTGAGACGGCAGAAGAGATGATCCGGTTCTGTCAACAAATTCAAGCAAGTTCTCCAATTAACGCTCAATTTGCTCCAGTCCCAGCTTATATGCCTGGGTATGAGGATAATGTCATTATGGCTGCAGGGACATTTGTGCAGGGATCGAGTATTGAATTGACAGCTGACGGTCCAATTCGAGCTCCTTATACTGCATTTGTTCAAGGTGGACTGACATATGAGCACATTAAATATGCGGTTACTCGCTCTCTATTTACATTAAAGTAAACCATGTTAGTTTAGTTAACATTGTGTTGACATGTTAGCTAACATGACATATACTGAGTGTACACAAAGAGAGGAGGTGCAGTATGGAAAAGCAATGGAGACGTTCGATGCCCATTCTGTCAATGAATATTGTGATGCAATTGACAGGATTAACGGCCCGACAAATTCGTTACTATGAAGAAAATGAATTGATTTTTCCTTCACGAACAGAAGGAAAACAACGCATGTTTTCTTTAGATGATATTGACACGCTTCTCGAGATTAAAGATTTACTTGCAAGTGGAGTGAATATTGCAGGGATCAAACAAATTTTTGAGATGAAAAAACAGCCTGCTGCTACCTCCGTACATAAGATCTCGGATGTGGAGCTTCGCTCAATTGTAAAAGAAGAGTTGAAGAAATCCCAGCTGAATCAGCGTGTCTCTTTAAGGCAAGGCGATTTGTCACGGTTTTTTAACAATGGCAAGTCATATTAATAAATAGGAGAGTGAAAAAATGGGTAAGTACACAAAAGAAGATATCAAGAATCTAGTAAAAGAGCATGACGTTCGGTACATCCGACTTCAGTTCACAGACATCTTAGGAACAATCAAAAATGTTGAAATTCCGGTGAGTCAGTTAGATAAAGCACTTGATAACAAAATGATGTTTGACGGTTCTTCTATCGAAGGATTTGTGCGTATCGAAGAGTCGGATATGTACCTAGTTCCTGATCTAGATACGTGGGTAGTATTCCCATGGATTACTGGTAAAGGGAAAGTAGCTCGCCTAATCTGTGACATTAATCGTCCAGATGGTTCACCATTTGAAGGAGACCCACGCAACAATTTGAAGCGTGTACTTAAAGAAATGGAAGAGCTAGGGTTCACATCTTTCAACTTAGGGCCAGAGCCTGAATTCTTCCTGTTCAAGTTAGATGAAAAAGGAGAACCAACTCTTGAGTTAAATGACCACGGTGGCTATTTTGACCTTGCCCCAATGGATTTAGGTGAAAATTGCCGTCGTGATATCGTTTTAGAACTTGAAGAGATGGGCTTTGAAATTGAAGCTTCTCACCACGAAGTAGCGCCTGGACAACACGAAATCGACTTCAAATATGCAAATGCTGTTGAAGCATGTGATAACATCCAAACGTTTAAATTGGTTGTTAAAACAATTGCGCGCAAACACGGTCTCCATGCAACATTCATGCCAAAACCACTATTTGGTGTTAACGGATCTGGTATGCACTTCAATTTATCTCTGTTCAAAGGCAAAGAAAATGCTTTCTTTGATGAGAATACAGACATGCAGTTGAGCGAAACAGCTATGCAGTTTATGGCGGGAGTATTAAAACATGTACAAGGTTTCACAGCTATCACGAACCCGACTGTTAACTCTTACAAGCGTCTAGTTCCTGGTTATGAGGCACCTGTTTATGTTGCATGGTCTGGTCAGAACCGTAGCCCGTTAATTCGTATTCCATCTTCACGTGGTTTAAGCACACGTATTGAGGTGCGTTCTGTAGATCCTTCTGCAAACCCATACTTAGCTATGGCAGTAATTCTGCAAGCAGGTCTAGATGGAATCAAAAACAAGATGACACCACCACCAGCAGTAGACCGTAACATCTACGTGATGGATGAAAAAGAGCGTGAAGAAGTTGGCATTGCAAACCTTCCTGGAACTCTTCAAGCCGCTATTAAAGAATTATCGAAAAATGAAGTGGTTCGCCAAGGTCTAGGTGAGCACATTTACGATAATTTTGTAGAAGCTAAAGAAATCGAGTGGGATATGTTCCGCACGACTGTCCACCCTTGGGAGCGCGAGCAGTACCTAAAAATGTATTAATACTAAAAGGCTGTATTTTTTGTGCCAGCCTCATAAAAAAAGGCATTTTCTCATTTTCGAGAAAATGCCTTTTTTTATAAAATTTTTAATGAATGTGACGGTAAACGCCAACTACTTTACCTAGAATCGATACGTTTTCTACGATGATAGGCTCCATAGAAGAGTTTTCAGGTTGTAGACGGAAATAGTTCTTTTCTTTGAAAAAGCGCTTTACAGTCGCTTCGTCTTCTTCTGTCATGGCAACAACAATGTCTCCGTTATTTGCAGAATTTTGTTGTTTCACTACTACGTAGTCACCATTTAAAATTCCAGCTTCAATCATACTGTCACCCATAATTTCTAACATGAACAAATGATCATCCATATTTCCAAAAGTAGTAGGGAGAGGGAAGAACTCATCAATATTTTCGATTGCTGTAATCGGTTGTCCAGCAGTGACTTTACCAACAAGTGGTACTTGAAGAACAGCAGCTGGTGAAATATCTTGAATCGCTTCATCTTCTAAAATTTCGATAGCACGTGGTTTCGTAGGGTCTCTACGAATCAAGCCTTTACTTTCAAGACGAGCTAAATGCCCGTGTACAGTGGAACTAGATGCTAAACCAACCGCTTCACCAATTTCTCTAACGGAAGGTGGATACCCTTTTTTTCGTACTTCTTCTTTTATGAAAGCCAGAATATCTTCTTGTCTTTTTGAAGCCTTTCTCATATGATTTCCCCTCCATATCACGATCCTTATTTCATAACTGAAGTATACCATTCCTGACTATGAAATGCAAACATAGGTTCTAAAATGGTTTGACAAGAAACGTGTGTTCGTATTATGATGAATTTACAAATACGAACATACATTCTTGAGGAGTGAGACGATGCTAAAAAAATCAGGAATTCTTTATACTACATGCTTAACACTCATTATACTTTTTACTATTACTACGCTACACTTAAAAGGGCAAAATCATCAGACGGATGCCATCACAGTATCTAATGGAGATTCGCTCTGGACACTTGCTGAGCAGTATGTGTCCGAAACAGAACGAATTCATTGGATTGATCAAGTAATGGAACTGAATCAGATGACAGATAGCCAAATTCTTGTTGGACAACAATTGGTGATTCCTTCAGATTCACAATTCAACTACTTAGGAGAACCAACACAACTGGCAGGTGTAGATGAATGACGACGAACAACTGTGTGATTTACACACGAGCTAGTACGGAAAAAGAAGCACAAGAAACCTCGTTAGAACGACAAGCAGAGGAACTAGAACAACTAGCTAAAAATTATGGACTGACTTGTATCGGCACTTTTAGTGATCAGCAAAGCGGTTATGAAGTGGATCGAGATGGATTATTAGATCTACTGACTTGTATTAAAGAAGAAGACGTACATTATTTACTGATTCAAGATGAGACGCGATTGGGGAGAGGTCATGCTCGCATGGCCATCTTGCATTTGCTTGAGAAAGAATCTGTGAAGATTTTGACGGCTCGTGAAGAAGGAACACTGGCTCTCTCTGAAACGGACACTATGGTATTGGGAATTCTTTCTGTTGTTGAGGAATACCAACGGAAAATTCACAATGCTAAAATCCGTAGAGGAATGAAACGTGCTGTCCAGAATGGCTATCAACCAGAACAGAACCTTAAATCTCGTGGGAATCAATTAGGTAGAGAACGAATTGAGGTTCCGATCGAGGAAATCGTGCGTCTTCGAGTGGCTGGAATGACCTATGATGAAATTAGTCAAACACTATCTGCATTAGGTCACACAATTAGCAAAGCTACGGTACATAGACGGTACAAAGAATACAAACAACAAGCCTAGACGTTCCGCATTTGGGAATGTCTTTTTTCTTGCACTTTTATCGGATTTCTCCTAATGTGTAGTAGAAAGCAAGGAGGGAATCGCATGTTAAGTCCAGAAAAATTAGCTCGAATCAGCGAACTTTCAAATAAATCAAAACAACAAAAGTTATCGACAGCCGAAGCAAAAGAACAGACGGCTCTTCGTAAAGAATATCTTGAAACATTCCGCTCTACTATGAGAAAAACGATTGAAAACGTAAAAATCGTGGATCCGAATGGGAATGACGTAACACCTGAAAAAGTGAAGCAAGCCAAGCAAAATAATCGTCTGAACTAGCAGAAGTAGTTGCTAGAACTCTAAAGGTTGACTAAACTAAGAGAGTAATTAAAAGTGAGAGGATGTCGTTCATGCAAGCAGAGAAAGATTTATTAGCAATCAATACTATTCGTACATTATCTATTGATGCCATTGATAAAGCCAATTCAGGTCACCCAGGTCTACCAATGGGTGCTGCACCAATGGCCTATACATTGTGGACGCGTCACCTTCGTCACAATCCATCAAATCCTAAGTGGTTTAACCGCGACCGTTTCGTGTTGTCTGCAGGTCACGGTTCTATGCTTCTATACAGTCTCCTACATTTAAGTGGCTATGATTTACCGATGGAAGAAATCAAAAACTTCCGTCAGTGGGATTCAAAAACACCAGGTCACCCTGAGTTTGGCCACACAGATGGTGTTGAAGCTACAACAGGACCACTTGGACAAGGTATTGGGATGGCTGTAGGTATGGCAATGGCAGAAGCACATCTTGCTGCAACGTATAACACGACTCATGACGTCGTTGATCACTATACGTACGCTTTATGTGGAGACGGAGATTTGATGGAAGGTGTCGCAGCGGAGGCGATTTCTTTAGCTGGTCACTTAAAGTTAAACAAGCTAGTTGTCCTCTATGATAGCAATGATATTTCACTTGATGGTGACTTAAATAAATCATTCTCTGAATCGGTTCAAAAACGCTTCGAGTCATACGGCTGGAACTACTTACACGTGGCTGACGGCAATGATGTGGAAGCAATCGACAAAGCAATTGCTGAAGCGAAGACTTCTGATCGTCCAACTTTAATTGAAGTGAAAACTGTCATTGGATTTGGCTCTCCAAATCGTGCAGGAAAAGCAGACGCACACGGAGCTCCAATGGGTGCTGACGAGACGAAACTTGTTAAAGAAGCGTATAAATGGACATTTGAAGAAGACTTCTATGTCGATGAAACGGTTTATGCAACATTCAAAGAAGCGACAGATCAATTAGGTCGCGCGGAAGAGGAAAAATGGAACAGCCTGTTCGCAGAATTCGAGAAATCAAACACTGAACTTGCTGGTCAATTAAAGAACGCAATCGAAGGCAAGGAGTCTATAGACTGGGCTTCTGTGAAACCAACATATGAAGTGGGTAGTTCGGTAGCAACACGCTCTGCTTCTGGAGATGCTATTAACGCGATTGCAAAAGCACTTCCTTCATTCTTCGGTGGAAGCGCGGACTTAGCAGGGTCTAATAAAACTACAATCAAAGGTGTCGGTGACTTCTCAGCAGAAAGCTACGCTGGCAAAAACATCTGGTTCGGTGTTCGTGAATTCGCGATGGGTGCTGCTTTAAACGGTATGGCACTTCACGGTGGCTTAAGCGTATTCGGTGGAACATTCTTCGTGTTCAGTGACTACGTTCGTCCTGCTATTCGTTTGTCTGCACTAATGAACTTACCTGTGACGTATGTATTCACGCATGACAGCATTGCTGTTGGGGAAGACGGTCCTACACATGAGCCGGTTGAACATTTAGCTGCTCTTCGTGCAATGCCAGGTCTATCTGTAATTCGTCCTGCAGATGCAGTGGAGACTCAAGAAGCATGGAAATTAGCTGTAGAATCTAAAGATACGCCGACACTTCTTGTCCTTTCACGCCAAAACTTACCTGTGTTAGAAGGTACAGTTTCAGGAGCGGCAGAAGGCGTATCAAAAGGTGCATACGTTGTATCCGCTGGAGAAAACCCAACAGGCCTTCTACTTGCTACAGGTTCTGAAGTGAGCTTGGCTGTTGAAGCTCAAAAGCTTCTAAAATCAGAGGGTATTGAAGTATCTGTTGTGTCGATGCCGTCATGGGACCGCTTCGAACAACAAGATGCAGCCTATAAAGAGTCTGTATTACCACGCTCTATCACGAAACGCTTAGCTATCGAGATGGGATCTTCCCTAGGCTGGCATAAATATGTAGGCTTTGAAGGAGACGTTCTAGCGATTGATCGCTTCGGCGCAAGTGCACCTGGAGAGAAGATCATGGAAGAGTTCGGATTCACAGCTGAAAATGTAGCAGCAAAATTCAAGGCATTGAACTAATCTTTAAAGAGCACTCGGGCTTTCGAGTGCTCTTTTTTGCTAGACTCTAGTCAACTCCATAAAAGATGGTGTATACTAGTGAATGGTGTCTGAGACACGTCGATTAGCTAGCAAAGGAGGATGACATACTTGAACTTAGCACTTGCAATCACATTGATTATCGTTGCTCTAATTCTCGGTCTTGTTGGAGGATTCTTTGCAGCACGTCAATATATGATGAAATATCTTAAAGACAATCCGCCAATCAATGAACAAATGCTTCGCATGATGATGGCCCAAATGGGACGTAAACCATCAGAAAAGCAAGTAAAACAAATGATGGCTCAAATGAACCGTGTACAAACGAAACCAGGTAAACAAAAGTAAAAGCAGCTCATGTGAGCTGCTTTTCGTTTGTATATAAGGAATATTTAATTAAAAAGTCCTGAACGGTCTGTTCGTATTCTTCCGGATTTTCATTAAATGACTTGGCATGAGCTCCCTTATCAAAAAACTTGAGCTCTTTAGGTCCTTGTTTTTTATCATAAAGCTCTTGTGCCATCTCCGGAAGAATAAAGTCGTCTGGTCGCGAATGAATAAATAGTACGGGCTTTTCAATCTTGTCCACGATGTCAATTGGAGAAACGAGACGGAACGTGTAGCCTTCTCGAAGTTTCATGAACAGGTTGGCAAGTCGCACAGTGAGCATCGAACGAATCGGAGTAGTCTGCATCATCACATGATGCACTTGGCGTTCAAAGTCAGAGAACGCACAATCGGAAATATAAAAGTCTGCGTCATCTCGAATGGAACCTGCATAAAGTAGTGTTGTTGCGGCTCCCATCGATTCTCCATGAATTCCAATAATTCCACCTTCACCCACACGCTCACGAAGTGTATCCACAACTGCTTCTAGATCCATCTTTTCAAAATGACCAAAACTCGTCGTTTTTCCTCCAGAGTCTCCATGACGGCGATGATCGTAGATGACGCTATTGTACCCGAGACGTTCGAACATACGAACAAATCGTAATGAGTTGATCTTGTTTTCAGTGACACCATGACAAATGATGACATAATTCTTTGTGTCATGGGGTTGGATAAAAATAGACTTGAGTTGATAGCCATTTTTTGAAGTGATCCACACTTCTTCCTTGCGAATGGCGTCGTACCAATTTTGGTCGAGTCGCTTTTCTGATATTTCCCGGTTTAAGATGAAGTCGGGTTCTTTCTGTTTGATATACATAAGCCTGTTGGTTGCTACGAATCCAACTAGTGTAGCCAGTGCTGTAAATAGACTTGTTACAAAACTCGTCCATAAGATGACCCTCTTTTTCATAATCATCACTCCATACTAGGATATATAGCACTGTACCCTGAAGTTAGTGGATTGACACATGCGGTTGAATGGTTTCAACAGCTTTTTTCAAGAGTGTCTCGTCTATCCCTGTTTCTATATTCATTCTATGCAGCATATGAACAACTTGTTCGGTTGCGACGTTGCCTGTAGCTCCTGGTGCAAAAGGACAACCTCCAAGGCCGCCAGCGGAGCTGTCGAATCTGTCTATCCCTGCTTGTAGAGCTGCAAAGATATTAGCAAGCGCCATTTGTTCTGTGTCATGGAAGTGTGCAGTAAGTAATGTGTCTGGAAAAGCATTCTTTAATGTTGAAAATACTGTATAGCTTTCAAGAGGTGATGCTTTGCCGATTGTATCTGCCACACTAAGTTCTTGAACACCAAGTTCAACAAATTCTCGACATAATGCTACAACGTCTTGTAGATCTTGTTTGCCTTCATACGGACAATAAAACGCTGTTGAAATACAAGCCCTCACAAAGACGCCATCCTGAAGCAACTGTTGAATCGGTTGTCGTAATTGATCTACAGCTTCAGCAGTCGATTTATTGATATTTTTTTTATTAAATGTGTTCGATACACCAACAAAAACTGCAATGTGATCCGCTCCTGCTGCGCGCGCATTGTCGATCCCTCTTGAATTCGGCGCCAATACGAATTGTCGGTCCGTACGTTTCACTTGAGCCAGTATTTCAGAAGCATCCGCCATCTGCGGCACCCATTTCGGTGAAACAAACGAAGTGAGTTCCATTTCTTGAATTCCTGCTTGTTGCAGGGCTTTAATGTAAGCGAGCTTGTCAGCTGTTGCTACATGTTGCTTTTCATTTTGTAAACCATCTCGAGGCCCCACCTCGATTATTGTCACAGCATTTGGTAAACTAATCATGGTACCATTCCCCCTTAGTTCTAGTTTACGCATAAGGGGTCGAAGGTCGCAAGAGGGATGAAGAGGAGGAACTGTTGATGTCAACTGAAGTGGTAATTGTAAGCGCTGTCCGAACAGCTATCGGATCGTTCCAAGGAGCGCTAAAAGATGTGCCTGCAACGAAATTAGGGGCTATCGTAATTGAAGAAGCCATCAAACGTGCAGGAATTGAGAAAGACCAAGTAGATGAAGTGATTATGGGGAATGTCTTACAAGCAGGGCTTGGTCAAAACCCGGCAAGACAAGCTTCCATTCAAGCAGGACTGCCACAGCAAGTACCGGCTATGACGATTAACAAGGTATGTGGTTCTGGTCTGAAGACGGTTCACCTAGCAACACAAGCGATTCTTGCAGGAGATGCAGAAATAGTAGTAGCAGGTGGGATGGAGAACATGAGCCAAGCACCTTACTTACTTATGGGGGCACGCGATGGCTACCGCATGGGAAATCAACAAGCAGTAGACAGCATGATTTCAGACGGTTTGTGGTGTGCATTCAATGACTACCACATGGGGGTCACTGCAGAGAATCTTTGCACGAACTACGGGTTGACTCGTGAAGAGCAAGATGAATTTGCAGCGCGCTCTCAGCAACGCGCTACAGTTGCCATTGAAGCAGGGAAATTTGAAGAAGAAATCGTATCTATTGAAATTCCTCAGCGTAAAGGTGACCCAATTGTCTTCAAACAAGACGAGTATCCGAAAAAAGGAAGTACAGCTGAAAAACTAGCAGGTTTGCGACCAGCTTTCAAAAAAGATGGCTCTGTGACAGCTGGTAACGCATCAGGAATCAACGATGGGGCAGCTGCAGTGGTTGTCATGTCGAAAGAAAAAGCGACAGAACTAGGCTTACCAATCTTAGCAACTGTAGTTGCTAATGCATCTGCAGGTGTGGATCCAGCGATTATGGGGATTGGTCCAGTCGAAGCAGTCAATAAAGTAATGAAAAAAGCGAATCTGACTGTAGCTCATATGGACTTAGTGGAAGCAAACGAAGCGTTTGCTGCTCAAGCTCTTGCAGTGGACCGCGAATTAAAATTTGATGCAGAAAAATTAAATGTCAACGGGGGAGCTATTGCACTTGGTCACCCAATCGGAGCAAGTGGCACACGTATTTTCGTCACACTTTTACACGAGATGAAAAAGCGTGATGCGAAACTAGGACTCGCAACTTTATGTATTGGTGGAGGACAAGGTGTAGCAACCATCGTTTCAAGAGGTGAGTAACGATGAAAAAGAAGAAAGCAGCTCAGCAGCAAAAGCAAAAGCCAGCCCAAGATGAAAAAGTAACGTTAAAAGATCAATTGTCTGACTCGGTATTCGCCAAGCTGCAACAAGCTAAAACGGAGCTCACGGCTCAAGAAAAACAGCGTGAGGAAGAAGAACATGCACGCAAGTTGTTTGAGAAGAAGCAACGCGAAAAAAATATGTCTTTCGAAGAGCTTTTAGAGCAATACGGAGACAAAGGATCCAAATTTTAAACAAAGAGCATGTCGATCACTCGACATGCTCTTTGTATGTTTCTTGTTTCGATAAAGCAACTAGCTGCTCCACGTCTTCATTAGATACTGTGGTTTTATAATTGTTTAAAGTATCTTTTAGTTGTTCAAGGGAGCTCGTTCCAATCACTACAGAACTGACAGCTGGTTGACTTAAAATATGTGCAAGGCTTGTAGCACCTAAATGGGACATGGATTGATGCATTTGTTTCACAGTTTGTTCAAGGGTAGACTCATCATAACTCCCATACTGGGAATGTTTTTCTAGCTTTTCTAAAGCGGCATCAGTCAGCAGCCCTTTCGCTTGCCCGCCTCGAACCAACAATCCGACTTCATGTTCTTCAAGAAACGGAAACACACTTTCAGCTCTCCGGTCGAGAGCAGAATATTGCATCATTACACTAACCGCTTGGCTCTTCTCAAAGTAGGGATAAATGACATTCGGACGAATCGAAGAAATGCCATATTCACGAATCTTTCCTTGTTCACGGAGCCGTTCGAACACCGCAATGATTCCATCCCAATCATCTTCTTTCGTTCCTCCATGCAGCTGATACAGGTCGATGTAGTCCGTATTCAGCCGCTTTAAAGATCCTTCTACTGCTTGCTCGATCCATTTCGGATCCGGATCCCAAGTCCAGCCTTGTTTTCCAGCCGTAAATCGGTTCCCGACTTTTGTAGAGATATGGACATCAGAACGTATTCCTTGAAGACTTTTTCCAATTCGAGTTTCATTTTCTCCTTGTTCGTACAGGTCGGCCGTATCAATCCAGTTGATTCCTTGCTCGAGTGCATGTTGAATGATCGTATCTGTCTTGTTTTGCTCTTTTGGAAAGCTCATACCACCTAAAGAAAGCTCCGAGATTTGAAGCGTACTTTTCCCTAAACGTTGTGTTTTCATCTGCTCTCCTCCTTTACGTAATGGTACAATGACTTCAGATAGAATTCAAAGAGGAGTGAGTCGATGAGTCACAAATTTGAAGAAAAAACAATTTCAAGCGAATCAATTTATCAAGGTCGCGTCATCTCATTGCAAGTAGATGAAGTCACTTTGCCAAATCAAAAGACATCTAAACGAGAGCTCGTGAAGCATCCAGGAGCTGTTGCTATCATTGCTATTACAGAAAATCACAAAATTATTTTGGTCGAACAATATCGTAAAGCGCTAGAGCGAGAGCTGATTGAAATTCCGGCAGGGAAGATCGAAAAAGGAGAGGATCCAAAAGCCACGGCTTTAAGAGAATTGGAAGAAGAGACTGGGTATACAGCAAGTGCCCTTCACTATGTACAGAGCTTTGCAACTTCTCCAGGATTTGCTGATGAAATCATCCATATCTACGTGACACAAGGGTTAAAGAAGTTGGAGACTCCTATAGAAATGGATGATGATGAGTTTGTGACACTCCACGAATGCACGCTTGCTGAAGCGGAGACGTGGATCAAAGAGCAAAAAATCTTTGATGCCAAAACCGCATTTGCAATCCAGTGGTGGAGACTTCATAGGTTCTAGGGCGCTTCTTAAGATTCATAGACTATATTAGTAGGGAGAGCGAGCGAACGCCAGAAATCCCCTCAAAAAACCAACGCGTCTCATGAAGCCAAGAGCGCTTCACAAGCCACGTTGGCATTTTGAAAGATTTCTGAACAGTCGGTTCCACATCTAATACTAATAGGGGGAGAGTCTATGAAGCAGTTGTTTATGCAATGGTGGGTTGTATTTGTTGTCACAAGCGGGGGCTGGTATCTGTTGTACAGTCAGTTTCCGCAAGTGACGATGCATCCGACTCTAAAAACATTCGTTTCTAGTTCGGGATTCCGTTATGCCCTCTACACAGTCTTAATACTGATCGTATTTATGAAACTCCATCCCTCAGTCAGAATGATTGTTAAACTAGCACTGGCATTCGGATTATGCAGTATGGCTTATTTTTCAATCCCGAGTCTTCGTCTGAATGGCTTCGAGCAATATACCATGCAATTCTTCTTTTTATTGTGTGGAAGTTGCATTCTCTGGTTTGTTCTACACCACAAAGCAATCGGTTGGAAAGTTCTTGCAAGTATACTCCTTGTCACGCATTTAAGAGTATCAATTAGCGCTTTAAATTAGAATGATTCTAAAAAAAGAAGAAATCTAAGAAGTTATACTTGTCACTTGAAAATGGGTTTTGGTATACTGAATGCATGTTAGGAGGCGTCATATGGAAGGCCGTATCGATCGAATTAAAAAACAATTGTCCGGCGCCGGCTACAAACTGACGCCGCAGCGAGAGTCGACTGTCCGAGTTCTACTTGAGAATGAAGAAGCCCATTTAAGTGCAGAAGACGTATTTTTATTAGTACGAGATAAATCTTCAGATATCGGATTAGCAACCGTCTACCGAACTTTAGAGTTGCTAAACGAATTGAATGTAGTGGACAAGATCCAATTTGGAGATGGCGTGTCTCGTTACGATCTGCGTCAAGAAGGTGCTACTCACTTCCACCACCACTTAGTGTGTATGGAATGTGGAGCTGTAGATGAAATCCAAGAGGATCTACTTGGGGATGTCGAGCAAATCGTTGAATCCCGTTGGAACTTTCAAATTAAAGACCACCGGTTGACATTCCACGGCATTTGCCACCGATGTCATTCAAAATAATTTCAAATGACTAGAAGTCGAAGAGGGTAGCCATCTGTGCTATCCTTTTTTTATTACTATAGGATGTGTAGAACGCCACTCTAGAAATCTTGCGAAAATTGGGCGTGTCCGTAGAGGCGCTCTTTGCCTCTATGGATGCGACCGATTTTTGCGGGGATTTCTGGCGTTCGCAACTCGACTACTCTAGATGTAAAGCCTGTGCAGCTCGATTCCATCTAGATGTGAAAGGCGTTCGCTCAGAAATCTCCTAAATACACATGAAACTCCAAACGAAACAGGTGAAACTAATGAAAGAAGCTTTAGAAGACTATTTGCATTTCTTGCGAATTGAAAAACAAATGGCAGACAACACGATTTCTGCCTATCAAACAGATCTGTCAACTTATATCGAGCAACTCAGCGGGTGGGGGGTCTGTTCTATACAAGAAGTATCAAAAGAAAACATTCAGCAACACCTTCGCAGTCAAAAGCTTGACGGAAAATCAGCTCGAACCCTGTCGCGAAAAGTGGCTTCCATCCGCTCTTTTCATCAGTTTGCACTCCGAGAGCGGCTGGCAGATCATGATCCATCCTATCAAATTGAACATCCTCAGTTTGACAGTGTCCTACCGAAGTTCTTAACTATTGATGAAGTCGATGCGCTCACCGCAGCCATCCCAAAAGATAAGGCACAAGGCATTCGAGACTACGCGCTAATCGAACTGCTATACGCAACAGGGATGCGTATTTCGGAGTGTACCCAGTTGGACATCGAGGACATCCAGTTGACAATGGGATTCGTCCGCGTAACAGGAAAAGGTCAGAAGGAGCGCATCATCCCGCTCAATCAGACATCGATTCATTTGGTTCGAACTTACATTGAACAAGCTAGGTCAAAGCTTTTCAAGCCAGGCGGTGATGACAAGGCACTTTTTATCAACCAGGCAGGAAAACGGTTGACGAGACAAGGCATTGCAAAGCTGATGAAACAGCATGCGAAGCGAGCGGGGCTAATAAAAGAGATTACACCACACTTAATGCGACATACCTTCGCGACACACCTCATAGAAAATGGGGCAGATTTACGCGCAGTTCAGGAGATGCTAGGACACTCCGATATTTCAACGACCCAGATCTACACGCATATAGGGAAGAAACGTTTAAAAGAAGTCTATAAAGAATTTCATCCTCGCGCTTAATTAGTAAGAGGTCTGACGTGTATTTTTTCCATAAAAGATGCTACTATTACGATATACCGATAAAAAGTGAGGGATTTTATGTCACATTCATTTAAACGTGTACATGTAATTGTTATGGATTCTGTTGGAATTGGGGAAGCTCCTGATGCTAAAGCTTTTGGTGACGAAGGGTCGAATACACTCGTTCATACAGCGGAAGCAATTGGTGGCTTAAAGGCACCAAACTTGCAGAAGATGGGACTTGGAAACATCGAAACAATTCCTGGTGTGGAAGCGGTGTCACAGCCGATTGCACATTACGGAAAAATGCAAGAAGCATCAGTAGGGAAAGATACAATGACAGGTCACTGGGAAATCATGGGCCTTCATGTGGATCAACCCTTCAAAGTGTATCCAAACGGATTTCCTCAAGAACTGATTGCACAACTTGAAGAGCGAACAGGACGTAAAGTGCTTGGGAACAAGCCAGCAAGCGGTACAGAGATTTTAGATGAGCTTGGTGAAGAGCATATGAAGACAGGTGCTATCATTGTCTACACATCTGCAGACCCTGTACTTCAGATTGCGGCACACGAAGAGATTATCCCGCTCGAAGAGCTATACAAAATTTGCGAAATCGCACGTGAATTGACTTTATCTGAAGAATTTCTTGTAGGTCGTGTCATTGCACGTCCATTTATAGGCGAGCCAGGAAACTTTAGTCGCACAACAAATCGACATGACTATGCTCTGAAACCTTTCGGACGTACGGCATTAAACGAATTAAAAGATAGCGGTTTTGACGTGATTGCAATTGGAAAGATCGACGATATCTACAACAGTGAAGGCATCACAGAAGCTATCCGCTCTAAAGACAATATGGATGGAATGGACAAATTGCATGAGGTTTTAAAGCGAGACTTTACTGGAATCAGCTTCTTAAATCTAGTCGACTTTGATGCTCTTTATGGTCACCGTCGTGATCCTAAAGGCTATGCAGCTGCAATTGAAGCATTTGATGCGCGCCTATCGGAAACTTTGGAATTACTACAGGAAGAAGATTTGCTTATAATCACTGCGGATCACGGAAACGATCCGACAATGCCAGGAACGGATCATACACGTGAATTCGTTCCGCTTCTTGTGTACTCTAAACAATTTGCACAAGGTAACGAACTGCCACTTCGCGCTACATTTGCGGACATTGGTGCCACACTTACAGATTTATTTAAAACCAATCCAACTACATTTGGAACTAGCTTTTCATCTGAGTTGAAGTAAGGAGACAGACTTATGCGAATGATTGATATTATTGAGAAAAAACGTGACGGTCATGAATTGACGGAACAAGAGATTCGCTTTTTTGTAGAAGGCTACACGAATGGTTCGATTCCGGATTATCAAGTGAGTTCTCTTATGATGGCGATTTATTTTCAAGATATGACAGATCAAGAACGTGCAGCTTTGACGATGGCAATGGTGGAATCGGGAGATCAAATCGACCTTTCTGCAATTGAAGGAATCAAAGTGGACAAACACTCGACTGGTGGAGTTGGCGATACAACAACACTTGTACTAGGCCCTCTAGTTGCAGCAGTAGGCGTTCCGGTCGCTAAAATGAGTGGTCGCGGTCTTGGCCATACGGGTGGGACTATTGATAAATTGGAAGCTATCGAAGGCTTCCACGTAGAATTGTCTAGTGAACAGTTCACGAAACAAGTCAATGAATTGAAACTTGCTGTAATTGGACAAAGTGGGAACTTGACACCTGCTGATAAAAAATTGTATGCATTACGTGATGTAACAGCCACTGTAAGTAGCATTCCATTGATTGCAAGCTCCATTATGAGTAAGAAAATCGCAGCAGGTGCAGATGCCATCGTCCTTGATGTGAAAACTGGTGAAGGAGCTTTCATGAAGACACTTGAAGATTCAGAAGCTCTTGCAACTGCAATGGTTCGTATCGGAAATAATGTCGGACGCAACACAATGGCTATTATTTCAGACATGAGCCAGCCATTAGGGAATGCGATCGGGAATGCACTTGAAGTGAAAGAAGCAATCGATACACTTGCAGGAAAAGGTCCAGAAGACTTGACTGAACTGTGTCTAGTACTTGGTAGCCAGATGGTTGTAGTTGGTGAGAAAGCGGACACATTGGAAGAAGCGCGCAAGATGCTAGAAGCGGTCATCGCTGACGGTTCGGCTCTTCAAATCTTTAAGGACTTTATTGAATGGCAAGGTGGAAACCCTGCTGTTGTAGATAACCCTGAGTTATTACCACAAGCGGCCCACCAAATTGCAATCGAAGCCCAGACTTCTGGCTACATTACGTATATGGAAGCGGATGAAATCGGGACGGCAGCTATGATTCTTGGAGCAGGACGTGCTACAAAAGAATCTGAAATTGATCTGGCTGTCGGAATCGTCCTTCACAAAAAAGTAGGCGACCGAGTGGAAGCTGGAGAAGCACTTGCAACGTTCTATGCAAATAGCGAGGACATTGCGGATGCTAAGGAGAAATTCTTATCGAATATCACAATTTCAGAGCAAGCAGCAGAAGCACCGCCACTTGTCTATAAAATCATTACTAAATAAACAAGATATGACCTCAATCCTTTGTCGATTGAGGTCTTTTTTTGTCTTTTTTTCTAGTTTTGTCGACCGGCAGGACTCTCTTGCCTCCGTTTCGAGCTGTGTAGGCAAGGAGGAATGTTTATGCTATCAACTATAGAAAAAGTAGGAGACCAAACCAATCAAGATGCTGGTGTGGGATTTAAGACACGTAAGTTTTATGGATGGGGAAGAAGGCATCACTTTAATGGGTCAAATGCGAGACGACCGGGCAGAAAAAGCATTTCACTTTTATTTCCTGACGGAGCTCATTGAGAGATTAGAACCAAAAGAACAAATTTTGATTCGTATGAGGTTCTATACTGACTACGCACAGACAGAAGTTGCGGCGAGACTTGGTGTGTCCCAAGTGCAAGTGTCCCGAATGGAAAAGCGAATTCTTGAAAGGTTACGAGGCTGGAGTCCTGCATCTTATGTTTGAAGCGATTGAATCGAGTGCTTCAGTGTGGTAAAGTTTGTGTAGAAAAACGAAGGAATCGTGAGGGATGACCATGAATGATACGCTTCACTACACAACCAATGAAAAAGGCCACTTAACGATAGCTGGATTTGATGCTACAGAACTTGCAAAACAATTTGGTACCCCAGTCGTTGTTTATAATGTGGAGCTTGTAAGAGAGCGAGCGCGCAAATTTAAAGATACGTTTGAAAAACATGGAATCCGAGCGCAAGTCGCTTATGCCTCTAAAGCTTTTTCTTCTATCGCCATGTATCAAGTGATGAAGGAAGAAGGGCTTTCACTAGATGTGGTCTCATCTGGAGAATTGTATACGGCCCTCCAAGCGGATTTTCCTGTAGAAAAGATTCACTTTCACGGAAACAACAAGAGCTTAGATGAATTGATTATGGCATTTGACCATGAAATCGGCTGTATTGTAGTCGACAATTTCTATGAGCTCGAACTTGTAAAAGAGCTTGCGGAGACTCGTAAACAACAGATGGCTATTTTGCTTCGCGTGACCCCAGGAATCGAGGCACATACGCATACTTACATCACAACAGGTCAACAAGATTCAAAATTTGGTTTTGATTTACTAAACGGACAAGCCGACGAAGCATTTGAATCTTTAGCAAATCATCCATATGTGGAGTTACTTGGTCTTCACTGTCATATCGGGTCCCAAATATTTGAGACGAATGGCTTTGTAGCAGCTGCTGAAAAACTTCTGGTCAAAATGCAGACCTGGAGTGAAGTGCATCACTACTCGTGTCGCGTATTGAATCTTGGTGGAGGATTCGGAATTCGCTACACAGAAGAAGATACGCCACTGTCCCCAGAGACTTACGTTGAAGAGATGATCGTCGCTATTCAACGACTATCATCAGAATCTGCGTATCAAATGCCGGAGATCTGGATTGAACCAGGACGCTCTCTTGTAGGGGATGCAGGTACCACTCTTTACACGATCGGCAGTCAAAAAGTGATTCCGGATACTCGTCACTATATATCAGTGGATGGCGGGATGTCAGATAATATTCGACCAGCCCTCTATCAAGCACGCTACGACGCAAAAGTAGCCAATCGAATGCAGGATTCAAATCTTACTACCATGACAGTTGCCGGGAAATGTTGCGAGTCTGGAGATAAACTAATTGAAGATATCGCTCTTCCCATGGTGGAGGCTGGAGATATTTTAGCCGTTTTTTCAACAGGAGCATACGGGTATGCCATGGCTAGCAATTACAACCGGTTAGCTCGTCCTGCTGTAGTGTTTGTTGAAAATGGTAAGGCACGTTTAGTTATTCGTCGGGAATCGTTAGAAGACTTGGTTCGCAACGATCTTTCCTTGTATGAGGAGGGAGAAGAATCATGAAATTGAAAAACAAAAATATCGTGTTGTTCTTATTGTTACTTGCAATGGGACTGGGTTGGGGAATCATTTACTGGATCTTTATTGCCCCGACGGTATAGTAAAAGCTCAGCCAATTGGCTGAGCTTTTTAGTTACGACGTTTTAAAAGTGCTTGTTTTCGAGCTTCGATGACATCGCTTCTGTCACGAACTGTGTGTCTGTGGATCAATGCATCAGTCACTTGTTGTTTTTCGGGAAACTGTTCGATGACTGCTGCTAAAGTCTCTGATGTTACTATAAAAACAATTGGTGAAAAGGGTTCTTCTTTTGATATGGCAACGAGTTTTGCTTGGATTTCCTGTTCGAGGTCCTGTGCGTCAAGATATCCGTCTACTTCAGAGACATTTATTTCAAACAGCTCATGTGCTTTTCTGAGCGACTTGAGAGCCCCTTTTGTATTTCCACGCCGCCAGTGATACATACTGGTAGCTACTAAAATAAAGGGGACGAGTACATGGGTTTTGTTACGAGGTGCCACTTCTTTCCACAATTCTTCGAGCACTTCATGGCACTCAAAATAATCCTCGGTGACGAGATAATGATAGAAATAAGCCTGAAACGCTTTATTATTCGCTAGGTGCATTGTTTGGTCACATCCGGTATAATTAGAGTCATTCTGCAAGTTAAAGGTGAGTCTATGGCATATGAAATAAAAGTGGAAGCATTTGAAGGTCCTCTGGACTTATTACTTCATCTGATCAATCGATTGGAAATTGATATTTACGATATAAAAATGACCGAGATCACTTCTCAGTATATGGAACACGTTCGAGCTATGCAAGTTCTCGAACTAAACGAGGCGAGTGAATACTTAGTTATGGCCGCTACATTACTAAGTATTAAAAGTAAAATGCTACTACCTACTATGCCGATTGATCTTGATATTGATGGTTCTTATGAAGAGGAGTTTGATCCAAGAGATGAATTAGTCAATCGACTGTTGGAATACAAACGGTATAAAGAAGCTGCTGCAGAGTTAAAAACGAAAGAACATCAGCAAAGTCATCATTTTTCAAAACTGCCTTCTTTAATTGAAATTGAGCCAGCGGACAAAGAGTTGGTTCTTGATCAACAATATGAAGTATATGATTTATTAGGCGCTTTTCAAAAGATGCTCAAGCGTAAGATGCTTCAAAAGCCGCTATCCACAAGAATTAGTAAAGCGGAAATCTCAATTAAAGATCAGATGCAGCAAGTAGTTACCCGTCTTAAAAGAGCTAAAGGCAAGCTTGCATTTGAAACTTTATTTGACTCAAGTGAAAAAGCAGTTGTCGTCGCTACATTTTTATCTGTTCTTGAGTTGATGAAACGCCAAATGATCCAAGTGACACAATCTCAAAATTTTACCGATTTAGAAATAGAGTTAACCGAGGAAGTGCTTGAAAATGAACTGGAATCAGAATTTGATTAGTCAGCTAGAGAGTCTTTTGTTTATTGCCGGAGATAAAGGAATTAGTTTCTCGAAGCTCTGTCATTACACGCAAACAGATGGCGAGACAATGAAGGCTCACCTGGAGTATATGCAGCACCTCTATAAAGAAGATGCGTCAAGAGGGCTTGAACTAGTCGTACTTGCTAATACCTATCAGTTTGTCACAAAACGGGCTCATGCAGAGGTGATTCAGCGGATGATAGAAACAACTCAATTGACTGCATTGTCTCAAGCCGCTCTTGAAGTTTTAACAATTATCGCTTACAAACAACCAATCACTCGAGTGGAAGTCGATGATATTCGAGGTGTTAAATCAGATAGTGCTCTACAGACTTTAGTGGCTCGTGCCTTAGTTAAAGAAGTGGGTCGAGCTGAAGGGACGGGAAGAGCCATCCTCTACGGGACAACTACTGAGTTTATGCAGGTATTTGGCTTAGAAGACTTGACAGAATTGCCGCCACTACCGGATGAAGAATCGGAAGAAGAAGAGACAGATTTGTTCATGACCAAGTTCCAAGAACAGTTCGACTTAGAGACCGTAGAGAAAGGATGACTTAGTGACTCGAAAGACGTGGATTGCAGCCAGCCGATATTTTTGGTTTGGCTGTTTTTTCTTACTACTATTCAGTAATCAAGCACACGCCGCTTATGCCGTAATTGATGCGGATTCAGGAAGACTGCTTGAAGAGCAACAAGCTCATAGTTCACTGCCTCCAGCAAGCATTACAAAAATCTGGACTGTATTTATAGCCCTTCAAGAGGCGCAAACTGATGAAACGGTTCAAATCAGTCAACATGCTAGTAATCAAGAAGGTTCATCCGTATACTTAGAAGCAAAGGAAGCTTGGAGTCTGGAGAGTCTCCTGTATGCGACTATGTTACAATCAGGGAATGATGCTGCAGTGGCTGTTGCTGAGCATGTGGCCGGATCTGAAGAAGCTTTTGCTACAGTGATGAACGAGTACGCCCGAGAAGCAGGAGTTACATCCACTTGGTTTCAAAATCCATCAGGCTTAGATCAAGACAGACACTATGTCTCTGCATATGACATGGCGCTCCTGTTCAAGCCGGCGATGCAAGACCACAGATTCCGTGTCATTGCATCTGCAAAACAGTTTCGTCCTAAGGAACGAAACAGCCTTTGGATCAATAAACACCGATTGGTTACAAATGATCAAGCACTCGCTGGCAAAACAGGATACACTTTAGCTGCAGGTAGGATGCTAATCAGTTATTTTGAATAGGCGCCTAAAAAAATTGTTGTCGTGTCTTTAAATGAAAGAAATGACTGGACTCTTCACGAACACTTACGGGATACAACATTCCAACAAGTAATTCATGAAACAGTTGAAGGGGACTATATCACTTCAGACGGGATCAGACTAAAGGTACCCAAGCCGTTTGGCTATTTGCGTAAATCACAAGAAGTTCAAACAAATGTAGTACGATTACAAAACAAACAAACAACAGGTGAATGGATTATACAATTGGGTGAGACCACCTTGTCTTTTCCTATCACCTATTCAATGGAATGAGGGTTTACAGTGGAACGATTGCAAAAAGTAATTGCGAATGCAGGGATTGCATCTCGTAGAAAAGCAGAACAATTAATTTTAGATGGTAAAGTGAAAGTGAACGGTCAGCGAGTCAAAGAATTGGGAACAAAAGTGTCAAATTCAGATGAAGTAGAGGTAGATGGTGTTCTTCTAGAAAAAGAAACGAAAGTCTACTATTTGCTTTATAAACCTCGGGGAATCATCTCAGCAGCAACAGATGATAAAGGGAGAAAAACCGTTGTAGATCTAATTGATATCGAAGACAAACGGATTTTCCCGGTAGGACGTCTGGATTATGATACTTCAGGATTGATTCTGTTAACAAACGACGGCGATTTTTCATATGCTCTAACTCATCCAAAGTTTAAAGTAGAGAAAACTTATGTAGCTCGCATTAAAGGAATACCGTTTCGTGAAAAAATCAAGCAATTACAGCGGGGAATTCAATTAGAAGATGGAAAAACAGCACCGGCCAAGGTGAAACTGTTGTCTGAAGATAAAAAACAAGACAAGTCTATCGTGGAAATTACCATATATGAAGGACGAAATCGTCAAGTACGTCGTATGTTTGATGCAATCGGTCATCCGGTTCAAAAATTAAAACGAGAAAAGTTTGGTTTGTTAACGCTTCATGGCCTAAACGCTGGAGAGTATAGAAAGTTGACGACCCATGAAGTGAAACAAATGCGAGTGCTTGCAGATACAGGGAAAGTGGGGCATATCTAAATACTAAATCCCATCCAGCCTCTAGGGGCTGGTTTCTTGTCGTTCACAAACCATTCATATCTCAAATCTAAGTATCCGCAAATTTTTGTTATACTATTGTGTAGCACGATGTTCAGGATAGGAATTGTACAAGGAGGTAGAGACAGATGGCTCAGTCTAAAAAGACACGATTTTATATTCGTACAGTGATTCTTGCTATTTTAGTAGTTGCAATTATTGGGACCATTTATGTCAATGTAACAAAAGAGAAGAATGCTGTTCTTGCTGTTGGCGATCAAGCACCTGATTTTCAATTGGTGGACATGGACGGCAACGTGCAGCGATTGTCTGATTATAAGGGACAAGGGGTCTTTTTAAATTTTTGGGGTACATGGTGCAAGCCGTGTGCAAAAGAAATGCCTTACATTGATAAACAGTATCAAGTATTTAAAGACCAAGGAGTTCAAACTATTGCAGTGAATATAGCTGAATCCGATTTCAAAGTAAACAGCTACACAAAGCAATATGGAATGACATTTCCTGTAGTTATTGACCGGCAAAAAAATGTGATGGAAAGATACAACATCGGCCCATTACCTACAACCTTCCTTGTGGATCCGGATGGAAAAATAATTCGAATTATACAAGGTGAGATGACGGAACAAGACGTGGCTAATTTCATGGAAGAGATTAAGCCATCATAAGGAGTTTTCATAATGAAATCGCTTGAATGTAAATGTGGGCATATCAATCCAGTCGGCACGCAGCTCTGTGAGAGTTGTGGAAGACCTCTGACAGAAGAGGCCATCAATAAGCCGCTTGCCGATATGCGTTACGAAGGCTCAGCAAGACGTTCTCAGACGTATAATAAAACAATTATCGATAAAGTCTGGAACTTTTTCTCTAGTGTTAAAGTAGGCATGTGGATTATCGTAGCCATTTTAGTGGCAGCGGCAATCGGCACAATCCTGCCACAAGTATTTTACGTACCCGCGAACAACGCTACTGAAGCAGCAGCTTATTATGAGCGGATTTACGGGACGTTCGGTAAAATTTATAACGATTTAGGACTTTCTGATTTGTACAGTTCTTGGTGGTTCCAAGGACTTATTGGAATGCTCGGAATCTCTTTAATTATTGCGAGTTTAGACCGAGTCATCCCTCTTTACAAATCATTAAAAAAACAAAAAGTGAAGAGACATAGTTCTTTCCTTCAACGTCAGAGACTTTACACAAAAGCTGAGAATGTAACGGAAGATGTTTTAACACCAGCTGAAAAGAAACTAAAAGAATTAAAATACAATGTCCGGAGAGAAGACGGAGCTTTACTTGCTGAAAAGGGCCGTTTTTCTCGTTGGGGTCCTTATGTAAATCATTTGGGATTGATCATTTTCTTAGGTGGCGTCATGTTGCGGGCTATTCCAGGAGTTTACGTGGATGAGCAGCTTTGGATTCGTGAAGGAGAGACTTTAGCCGTACCAGGAGCTTCTGGATATTTCATTCAGAACAATGGCTTTGAATTTGATGTTTATGATAAAGAATCATCTGATGAAGTGTTTTCCGATGCGATTGATCGTGTAGGGACAATTGCTTCCAACTATCAAACGAACCTAACTTTATTTGAAGGCGCCAATCAAGAAGTTGTTGGAGACCCTGGTGAACTTGAAGAAATCAAGTCTGGTCCTACAATTGTGAATAAGCCATTTAAATTTGATTCATATAATATCTATCAAATAGATTTCCGTTTGGATGAGTTGAAAGCTATGACGTTTAATCTTGAAAACAAAGAGTCTGGTGAACAGTTTGGCGAGTTCACAATAGACTTGATTGAACCAGAACCGGAGTACGATTTAGGAGATGGCTACAAAGTTGAATTAGTTGATTACTATGCTGATTTTACTGGTTTTGAAAATGGAGAACCACAATCTAAATCTCCGATTCCAAACAATCCTGCTTTCTTAGTACGAATGTACACACCGGATAAACCAGAGCCAGAGACTAGCTTTGTATTAATCCGTGAAACGATTGAACCGTTTGGTGAAAATGACTACAAACTAAAATTCCAAGCAGCGGAAACTCGAGACATTTCAGGACTGACGGTCCGCAAAGATTTGACACTGCCGATTCTTATGATTGGTGGGCTTATCTTTATGATAGGTGTTGCTCAAGGATCTTATTGGAACCATCGCCGTATCTGGATTCAACAGACCGCAACAGGTGATGTGAGTATTGCAGGTCACACGAACAAAAACTGGAACTCTGTTAAAAAAGACTTGTATTATGTAACTAAGGACACAAAAGTTCCTCGCCCTAAGGATCAACAAGATCCGGAAGATGACTTGGACTTTGAAGAAGGAGACGAGACGTCATGACGTTAATCGAATGGAGCAGTTCGGCACTTTTTGTGGCGTTCGTTGCTTACTTAGTAGCTACGATTTTCTTTGGAGGAGCTGTTAAGTCCTCTACTCATGAGAAGACAGCTACAAATAAACGCTGGGGAATGTATGGTTTTACCGTTACGATAATCGGTTTTATTGCCAATTTAACTTACTTTATTACTCGCTGGATTGCTGCAGGTCATGCACCAGTAAGTAACCTGTTTGAATTTACAGCAGCTTTTGGAATGATGATTGTCGGTGCATTCATCTTAATTTATTCCATGTACCGCATCGCAGCACTCGGACTTTTCGCGTTACCGATCGCTGTTATAATCATTGCTTATGCGAGCATGTTCCCAACAGACGTGTCTCCGTTGATTCCAGCTCTACAAAGTTACTGGTTGACAATTCACGTCATCACTGCAGCACTAGGTGAAGCAATTCTTGCAATCAGTGCGGTTGCTGGATTGATTTGGTTGCTTAAGAATATTGACATGACAAAGAAATCAAAACAACGCTTTTGGATCGAAGCTGTCATGTATGTCTTGATTTTAGTTGTTGGTTTTATCGTATCCACCACAATTTTCTCTGTGGCATACGAACCTGTAGAATATTCGTATGTGGATGTCGAAGGTGCCGAACAGACTATTGAATATACGAAGCCGGCTCTATTTGGAATGAATGAATCCACTGTTATTACTGAAGGCGCTATGCAACCACTGATAGAAATGCCTGCATTAGTAAATGCGAAAAAATTAACGACTGTCGTATGGTCGATTCTAATTGGATCCGTTCTCTACATTTTGTTACGTCTTATTTTACGTAAACGTTTGGCTGAAGTGGTTCAACCATTTACGAAAAAAACAAATTCTCAATTGCTTGATGAGATTGGATACCGTTCCGTGTTGATCGGGTTCCCTGTTTTTAGTTTAGGTGCTTTGATTTTTGCAATGATCTGGGCGCACGAGGCATGGGGCCGGTTCTGGGGATGGGATCCTAAAGAAGTTTGGGCTCTGATTACGTTCCTTTTCTATGCTGTCTACTTACACTTGCGTCTCACAAAAGGCTGGCAAGGCGAGAAGAGCGCGTGGCTTGCCCTAATTGGTTTTATCATCATTATGTTCAACCTGATTGCTGTAAACTTAATTATCGCCGGTTTACACAGTTACGCTTAATAAAAAGCTGTCACAGTGATGTGGCAGCTTTTTCTATGGAACATACATGCTCTTAGTTAGTTTGATTTCATTGTCAGGTCATGTACAATATGAATAGATACAGGAACTTCACAAAAGGAGTGTCGATATGTCAGAATCAGTAAAACTGTTAGTTGTGGATGACGAAGAAAGGATTCGTCGTTTATTAAAAATGTATTTAGAGCGTGAAGGCTACGAAATTACAGAAGCAGAGAACGGGGAGCAAGCCGTTGAACTTGCATCTGAACAAGATTTTCATGCGATTTTGTTAGATATCATGATGCCTATCAAAGATGGTTTAGAAGCAATGAAAGAAATTCGAGAGATTAGTGCAACTCCTATCTTATTACTGACTGCTAAAGGGGAGGAAGCCAACCGAGTGGAAGGCTTTGAATTAGGTGCTGACGATTATATTGTCAAACCGTTCAGCCCACGTGAAGTGGTACTTCGAGTAAAAGCTGTGTTGAGACGTTCTGCAACGGTCGTGTCGTCTTCGTCTTCTTCTGTCAGCAAAGATATTGTGATTTTCCCTCATTTAACAATTGATCACGATGCACACCGTGTAACTGCCGATGGCACAGAAGTTAGCTTAACTCCTAAAGAATATGAGCTACTTTACTTCTTAGCAAAATCTCCTGATAAAGTTTTCGACAGGGAACAGCTGTTGAAAGAAGTCTGGCATTACGATTTCTTTGGAGATCTACGTACCGTAGATACACATGTAAAGCGTTTACGTGAAAAACTTAACCGTGTATCTGAAAATGCAGCAAAGATGATTGTAACGGTTTGGGGCGTCGGCTATAAGTTCGAGGTCGTCAATGAATAGAATATGGAACAGTGTGGTCGGGAAGCTATGGGGAACCATTATGCTTCTCGTTCTCTTTGTATTATTTATTGTTACTGTTTTAATGCTTGAGTTTTTGGAAGATTTTCACACGCAACAAGCCGAAAACAAATTACGCCAAGAGGCCTCTTTGATTTCAAATATCTTTAATGACCAGAACTCCATTGATTATCCGCTTATCCAGGAAATTTTAGCTGATGAGACCAATTTGATGATCTACTCTGAAGATAGACAGATTCAGGAAACCATCCATGCTGGACTAGGAGAACTTGAGACTCAGGAAAAGTTAGAGTCAAATGAGTTGTTTGGAAGAGCGTTTGATACCGAGCAGCCTGCTCTTAAAACGATGCTATTGCCTTCATTGACGGAACAAAATCGTATGGAGAATTATTTAGTTCTCGCTTATCCATTAGAAAATACGAATCCCCATGGTGTAGTGTTTATCTATCAAAGTTTAAAAGAAGTGAACAATACTTCTAATCAGACAACGAAAATTGTCTTTCTTTCTGGATTTCTCGCCATGGTGTTGACTACCTTATTATCCTTTTTCTTATCCACACGAATCACCTCTCCTCTTCGCAAAATGCGAGAAGGTGCCCATGAGCTAGCAAAAGGAAACTTTCACACGCGTGTTCCTTCTTCGCAAAGAGATGAAATTGGAGAACTTGGTGCCGCCTTCAACCGAATGGGCATGCAAATCAAACATAATGTTGAAGTGATTAATCAAGAAAAAGAGCAATTATCTAACATACTGTCTTCCATGACAGATGCTGTAATTACATTCAATAAAGATGCTTCTATCTTATTAAGCAATCCACCAGCTGATGAATTGCTTAGAAGGTGGTCTTCGCATGCTGAAGATCCAAGCTCACCGCTTCCAGCAGCATTGTTACATATGCTAGAGCATACGGTTGAGAATGAAGAGGAGCTCGAAGAGGAGTTTGAACTTGACTCACATTATTACAATATCAGTCTCTCGTTGCTGTATTCGAAAGATACAGTTCGAGGAGCAGTTGCTGTCATTCGAGATATGACAGAGCAACACCGCCTTGATAAGATGCGCAGTGATTTTATCGCGAATGTCAGCCACGAACTCCGCACGCCGATTGCTATGCTTCAAGGTTATAGTGAAGCAATTTTAGATGAAGTGGTCGAAACAGAGGAAGAAAAGAAAGAAATGATTCGGATCATTTCTGATGAGTCAAACCGAATGGGACGTCTTGTAACGGAACTTCTCGATCTCGCAAGACTCGAGTCAGGATATTTACGAATTTACCAACAGCCTCTTCCTATTGTGAAATCTGTGGAACGGATGACTGCAAAATTCAGTCAAAAGGCAAAAGAGAAAGACATTCAGCTTACGTTTTCAACTGACGCATCTGCAGACACTTTGATCTATGCAGATGAAGACCGGATTGAACAAGTCATTACCAATTTAGTGGATAATGCTCTCCGTCACACCGAAGCGCATGGAACAGTTAAGGTAAGTGTGAAAAATTCTACAACTCATGTACGAATCATCATTCAAGATTCTGGATATGGAATTCCTAAAGAAGATTTACCGTATGTGTTTGAGCGATTTTATAAAGCTGACAAAGCTCGTACACGAGGAAAAGGCGGAACGGGACTAGGGCTTGCAATCGCTAAAAATATTATTGACCGTCACGACGGTGCTATCTGGGTAGAGAGTGAATTAGGTGAGGGAACGTCTTTCATAGTGGAGATAAAAAAGATGTAACTTATTTTGAATTCAAACGACTAATGATTTGAACGGGGGGAAGTACCATGAATGACTCCGTTTTTCACCGAATCTATGATTCGTACCATCAGGACTTATTCCAGTTTCTGATTTATTTGGTGCAAAACAGACAAGTGGCTGAGGATTTAACGCAAGAAGTCTATATCCGTGTTCTTAGGTCCTACGATTCTTTTCAAGGAAACAGCTCAGAGAAGACCTGGCTATTTTCTATCGCCAAAAATGTGGCTATTGATCACTTCAGAAAACAGAATGTGCGAAAGAAAAGAGTCTTTGACTCCTTTGATTGGGAGGCAATCCAATTAACTTCTCCCGATATGAGGCCTGAACAAGTTGTGCAATTAGATGAAGAGAAATCACAGTTGCTGCACTACTTAAACTCATGTACGGGGGATCAAAAAATGGTCATCGTGTTGCGTTACTTTCAACAACTTTCGATTCAAGAAACCGCAACTGCTCTTGGGTGGACGGAATCTAAGGTGAAGACTACACAACACCGCGCTATTGCAAATTTAAAAAGATTCATGTCAAATGTACGAGAGGGGGAAATGATCTATGACAAATGAAAAATATACAGATCATGATGTAGAGCAACTCCTCAACTCCATGCCGAAACAAGTGGATTTAAGAGCAAAGGAAGACGTTTGGAATGCCATTAAGAAACAGTCTATGGCACCCAAACAAAAGAAATCAAAACCTTGGTTACCGGCAGTTATTACAGTCGCTGCATTATTTGTTCTCGTATTGTTTGTCCAGTCATTGCTCACCACACTGGATTCCACTAACATGGAAAGCGCCACGGAGATGTCCTTAAATGACATGTCAGAAGGGTCATCTGGCGCAACTGAGAACAGCGGTGAAACCGCTGATTCATCAGCATCAATGGCAACGGAAGAATCAGAGGAAGAAGTAGACGCGGAATCCGCAAAAAGCTTTGGTATGCAGTTTGCACAAGATGCCCATTTGGTCTTCGCAGAAGACCCTTTGCTTCAAAATCATACTGCCGTACCGTTCTCACTAAGTTATCAAGCGGTAGCATTCCCTGTAACGCTCTTGATTCCTAACGAGCGGATTCAGGAAGATTTTCCGGATGGGTTTCCGACACAGCTAGAGCTTTACGAAGCATATAGTACTGAAATTGATGAACAAGCACTAGGTTTTGATGAGTATCTTCCATTACAAGGTACTGTTGTCGAATCAGAACGAGGATTAGAAATCACACTGCCAGAGGATCATCCATACGATATGGCATCTGCTACTTCAGAAGTCTACTTCAATACGTTACAGAATCTATTTAGCAAGAACTATTTACAAGCGTATCTTTTAGATGAGGAAGGACAGCCCCTCGAATGGGATCAAGTAGGACCTCTTACAGATCCAATAGAACTTTCAGCAACAGGTCTAGCCTATAGTCCCATACAAAATGCGATAGGCGAAGATTACTTAGTACCTTATCCAAGAACTTCTTATGACTCATTTGAGATCGCTCTAAATGAACTACAGGCTCCTGAGAATTCGGTGGTAGAACCGATATTACCGTCATCTATTGCGTATGTATTAGAAGAGACGGAAGATACTGTGACATTTGTTTTTGATGAGACGTTAACTGCCGATTCGATGCCACGACGAGATCTTGTCGTCATGATAGAGTCTTTAATTGCTACAGCTGCATCGTTTAATAAAGCGGTAATTTTTGAAAACTGGGATCCCGCAATTTACCCACTGCCAGAAGACACTCGGTCTCTTGTTGGCGTGAATAAAATTGTATTACCGTCACAATAAGCTTACGTATTGCACGACTTTGCACGGTCTGCTATGATAAATAGTGGATACAGTAGTATGTATAATTTCATTATATGATTCATCTTCGGGGCAGGGTGCAATTCCCGACCGGCGGAAATGACGAAAGTCTAGCCCGCGAGCCGCAAGGCAGATTCTGGTGAGATTCCAGAGCCGACAGTACAGTCTGGATGGGAGAAGGTGAAGGTGCAGCGTTGATGTGATCTCAAACGCTTATTTAAGTGTACCTTTCTCCCTTAAGTCGATTTCGGCTTAAGGGTTTTGTTTTTACATGCAAATAAGCGCACAGACAACGTTAGCCTTTCCTCTTGTGAAGTGAATCGCAAAAGGAGCGGAAAGTCATGTTTAAAAGCAACACACGCAAACTCATTGCGGTGGCTATGCTAAGTAGCTTGTCATTTATTTTAATGTTACTTGCATTTCCATTGCCAGCACTGCCAGCTTATTTGAAAGTCGACTTCAGTGATGTACCTGCATTAATTGCAGCCATTACGATGGGACCCGTCGCTGGGATCGCAGTAGCATTTTTAAAGAACGTATTAGATTGGTTCTTCTCAGGAAGTCCAACTGGTGTTCCTGTAGGTCACATGGCGAACTTTGTGACATCTATTTTATTCATCACACCAGTTTATTTGATTTACAAAAAGGTCACTTCTTCTAAAGGCATGTACCTTGGATTAGTAGCAGGAACAGTATCTATGGCAATTGGAATGACCCTACTGAACTACTTAGTGTTTCTACCAATGTACGCTTACTTCTTGAACTTCCCAATGGAGACAGGATCAGCGTTAATGAACACATTAGTTTATGGAATTTTACCTTTTAATCTAATTAAAGGTGCCTTTATTACCGTTGTGATGGTACTTGTATTCAAGAAACTGAAACCTTATTTAGATAAAGTCAGCCAGTCTTATCAGCTGACATAAGTAAAGGCTCGTCTAGAATTCTAGACGAGCCTTTACTCTTTTCTATTCGTATTTCAAAGCGTCGCCATCAAATGACTCATCAGCAACTTTAATAGAATCTGTTGGACATCCTTCAAACGCATCTTCCATATCCTCTAATAGCTCTTCTGGAATAGCTACCGTCCCCGTGTTATCATCAAGAATAACAAAGGCAATTCCTTCATCATCATAATCATAAATATCTGGTGCTGCAGCGCCACATGCACCACATGCGATGCAGGTATCTTTATCAACGATTGTATATTTAGCCATTATGGTCTCTCCTTTTTCTCGCAAATCAACGTCTACGTTTCATTTTAAAGCTCATTACCTTGCATTTCAACCATTAAACGTTCAGATACCGAGGTGTTCTATGTTTTTTCAACAACTTTTAGTCTATCTGTTTTATCAATTAAATGGAGAGCGCTCTGCAATGGCTCCTTATTATATTTTAAAAGGAAAGAAGTCGGGACAGACTCTACAAGATATTCATTACTATAAAGTGCAAGGATTTTTCGGCATCGGTGTAGACCTCACGAAAGACATGTATCAGCAAGAACTAGACAGTCTTGTGAAAGCTGGATGGATTACTTCATTAGATTCGCCTAATGTTACTGAAGTAGGGTATAAGAATCTGGAAGACTTTAATTCTCACTTTCAAACTGGGGTGCTTGGCCCCGATTGTGTACATTTTGAGAAAAAACTTCAATTACTAGTCCAGATCAGTTCTAATGTCTTGCACGAAAATCGTAGGTACATCCCAATCATTGCGGAGGAGCCTATTCAAAGAGACATCAAACAATTTATTGCGTCACAAGCAAGTATTCAACAAGTTGCAGAAGACACAAAACAGGCTGTTCTCGACTTTATTCACCAAACAACATTTACAGAAAAACAACGGAATTTATTTGTTTTCCGGTTATCTGGGTTTGAAGTGACGGGGTGGACATGGTCACAGCTTGCAGACATGTTAGTGCTTCGCAAACTGGACTGTCAGTATCTGTTCCGAGATTTACTGGTTCAGTTCATGACGTATCTGGAGAAAACGCACTCACCGCTCTCCCAATTAGTGGATCGACCTTTAGTTTTGACGGAAACGGCAGGTGTGACTAAACGGTATTTACAGAACCAACTTTCGCTTGAACAAATAGCAGCTGCTCGTCGACTAAAAACAAGTACGATAGAAGACCATTTTGTGGAAATTGCTTCAATTGAAGGAGGTCACTTCTTTACTGAATTACTGTCTCCAGAACAATGCGATAGAATTTTTGACGTTCAAAAGCAGCTTCAGACGCATAAGCTCAAGGAACTGCGCGAAGAGCTACCTGAATTCAGCTATTTCCAAATTCGATTAGCTCTTGCGATAGGAGGTGCTTCAAATGATTGATCTTGAACAAGAATTAGTAAGGCGCTTCGGTTTTACTTCATTTCGACCAGGACAAAAAGAAGTAATTGAACAGTTTATTTCAGGACAAGATGTGTTAGGAGTATTGCCGACTGGTACTGGTAAATCTATGTTATTTCAATTTCCAACAAGTTATATGAGTGGGACAGTCATTATCCTATCTCCTTTAGTGTCTTTGATGACCGATCAAGTTCAACAACTCAAATTTCGAGGTGAAAGGAAAGTTGTCGCGTTCACCTCATTTCAAACTCGAGCAGAAAGGGACTATGCACTTCGGAACATCAACAGCTATCACTATATATTTGTATCGCCTGAAAGTTTGCAAAACCGAGAGCTTCAAAAAGCTTTGCTATCGATTCACGTTGCCTATTTTGTTTTTGACGAAGCACACTGTCTTGTGCAGTGGGGCATGGATTTTAGACCAGATTATTTACGTGCAGCGGAGTGGATACATACCAATTTTACTAAACAAATTTTAGCATTGACGGCAACAGCAACAAAGAAAACCAGGAAATTAATTAAAGAAACGCTACATCGTCCTAAAATGGAAGAGATTGTTCGATCTGTGGACCGTCCAAGTATTGCATTGCAAACGATTCAAGTAGAATCTGATGTGGAACGTTTTGATGAGATGACACGTCTCATAAAACAGTACGGAGGGCCAGGGATTTTATATACGCAATCGAGGAAACGTGCAGAAGACTATTCATGGGAGCTGAAAAAACTTGGTATTCGTTGTGCCGCTTATCATGGAGGTATGGAGTCTATAGACCGGTCACTTATTCAGCAACAGTTCAGCAGTGGGGAACTAGAATGGATCTGTGCAACCAATGCATTCGGAATGGGAATCCATAAAGAAAACATTCGCCAAGTCCTGCATGATCATATTCCGACATCGCTCTCCAATTATCTACAGGAATTTGGGCGTGCTTCTCGGGACGGAAAACAGTCGCTCGCTTCCTTATTCTATACAGATGACGACTATCGAAAAAGTTTGTTTTTAGCTACAGCGGATTTACCTGATCAACAAGATATAGAACACTTTTCACAAAGTGTCGAGCTTGACGAGCAGAAGATGAAAGTTTTGTCCTATTGGAAATCGAGACTTTCTGTGGCTGAACAACACCAACTGTTTGACAGACTCAAAGTATCAAAACAACAAAACATTTTAGAACTGTATAAAATCATTGCAGGACAGAAGTGTTTAAGAGAGGGTATCGGAAATGCATTTGGGGAGTCGGGTCTACCGAAACCGACATTCTGTTGCAATAAATGCCAGTCCCTTGAAGCGATAGAAATGGTTAAAGAGTCAACTCACGATAAGGATGAAATAGATCAGACTAGTATGTATGAAAAACGTCTAAAGCAATTATTCCCTTAAGATTCATTTACTTTCCCGTGGAATTTCGGCATAATTAGACAAAAGAAGGCATTCGGGGGAAACCATCATGGCGAACAATGACTACCAAAAAAAATTAGAAGAGCACCGCAAACCGATTGAAGAGCCAGAGACACTTAGTAGACGGTCGCGTCATGTAAAGAAGAAGAAAAAGAAATCTTCGGCTAAACCAAAAAACTGGTTTTTGCCAACTCTCTTTACTATTGGAATCGTACTTCCTGTCATTTTATTCATTTACGCGTATTTCTTTTATGATCCAATGGCAAACGAACGCCCAGATAACCAACAAGTTGTTCAACTTGATGTCAAGCCAGTTACTCCGGTAGAGCAAGAACAGGAACAGACTGAGGAGGAACCTGCGGAAGATCAAGTAGAACCAACTGAATCACAAGATGCATCTGAACAGGAACAGTCTGAAGAGCAACCGGTAGTAGAGGAAGAAGAGGAAGAACAACCTGTTGAAGAGCCGGTGCAACCACAGCGAACGCATACGGTCCAATCATCTGAAACGCTCTACCGAATTGCAATGAACTATTACAATGATCCATCAGCAGTCGAGAGGATCAAACAAGCCAACAATCTAACATCCAACGAAATCAGTGTCGGTCAAGTATTAGTACTGCCATAAGTGCTCGCTCCTTTTGGGGCGAGTTCTTGTTTTTCTAAGAAAGAAGGGACCCTATGTTACCACTAGTACTTAAGTCATCCTTGTCTACTCTTCGATATATGACGTGGCTTGCACATGAACATAATGTAACTATTCATCAATTACAAACAACTAAATTTACTGGACGAGCTAAAGTCCTTTTTATTTCAGATATTCACAGAAGAAATCTTTCTGCCAAGTTACTAAAGAAACTCCCTACAGATATTGATGCGGTGCTAATAGGGGGAGATCTAACAGAGGGTGGCGTACCGCTAAAGAGGACAGCTAAGATCATCAACAAGCTTTCTTCACTTGCACCGAGTTATTATGTGTTTGGAAATAATGACAGAGAAGTGGGTGAGGCTGCTCTAACAGCACTACTCGAAGCCAACAACGTAAAAGTGCTGACGAACTTCTCTCTACTTCATCCCTATATTCCGATGCAAATTGTTGGGATTGACGATGCATATACTGGTACAGTAGATATAGAGAAAGCATTCCAACGAGTACAACCTGATCTATTTACAGTATTTATGAGCCATTCTCCCTTGTATTTTTCAAAATTAGATTCTTTTTCTCAAGTAGATCTAGCTGTTGCAGGTCATCATCATGGCGGTCAAATTCGCTTTCTAAAATGGGGCTTACAGGATCTCGGAGAATTTAAAAGAAAAGGTCATAGATATGAATTGATTAGCAATGGGTACGGTACGACAGCGCTTCCTTTTCGTCTTGGAGCGGAGAGTGAAGTGCATATTGTTGAAATTGAAGGAAAGAAGTGACAAGTGTGAACTACGATGTGATTATTATTGGTGGAGGTCCTTGTGGGCTTGCTGCTGCAATCGCAGTGAAAGAAAAAGGGCTCTCTTACGTGTGTATCGAAAAAGGGAACATTGTAAATGCTATTTATAACTATCCAACCCATCAAACTTTTTTTAGTACAAGTGAGAAATTAGCGATCGGGGATGTGCCCTTCATTGTGGAACAACGAAAACCAAAACGCAACCAGGCACTCGTCTACTATCGAGAAGTAGTCAAACAAAAAAAGTTGCAAATCAATACATTTGAGACAGTAGAAAAAGTATCTCGAGTGAATGAACTGTTCCAAGTAAATACTACTAAAGATAGTTACGTGGCGCCAAATATTATTTTAGCGACGGGTTATTACGATCAACCAAATCTAATGGACATTCCTGGTGAGGAATTGCCACACGTTTCTCATTATTTTAAAGAGGGCCACCCCTATTTCAACCAGCAAGTAGTCGTCATCGGAGGAAAGAATTCTGCGATTGATGCGGCTCTTGAACTAAACAAAGCAGGAGCGTCTGTTCACGTCGTATATAGAGGGTCTGACTATTCTCCAAGCATCAAACCTTGGGTGTTGCCTGAGTTCGAAGGTGCCGTAAAGCAAGGTGAGATTCAAATGCATTTTGATACTGAAGTAGTGAAGATAACCGAAAGGGAGCTAACCGTGTTACAGAATGGTGTGGAGAAAAAACTACCAGCTGACTTTGTTTTCGCTATGACGGGCTATCATCCGAACCGCTATTTTCTTCATGCTTTAGGTATCGAGTTTGATAAGGAAACGGGAAGACCGTTCTTGAACGAAGAAACCATGGAGACGAATGTTTCAGGAGTTTATATTGCTGGCGTCATTGCAGCAGGGAACAATGCAAACGAAATTTTCATTGAAAACGGCCGTTTTCACGGTGAATTGATTGCTAGAGATCTAGCAAATAAAATAAAAACTACTTAACACCAAAAAGGCATCTACTCTCAAATTGTTGAGTAGATGCCTTTTTGCCAAATGCGCTTTCCAATCCACATCGGCAGTTTACAAGATTTCTGGACAGTTGGCTTTACATCTAAAAGGAATCGAGGTGCGAACGCCAGAAATCCCCATCAATACCATTCACCCCAACCGAGACTAAATGCATATCAATTGGTGCGCCTGGCGTTGATGAAATTTTTAAGAACGGCGTTCTACACATCTAAAATCATTCCGCTGGATAATGAAAAAAGTCATCTAACGCTTGACTAGGATTCTCTTGATGCAATGCAGCAAGTAAGGCAAGTCGAGCTTTTTGACCATTTAATCCATGAGCAAAGTGAACGCCACGATTCTTTAAATCTCGTCCACCGCCAGCATATCCATAGACGTCTAGCGCAATCCCATTAAAACAGCGAGATACCAAAACGACAGGAATCTGTTGTTGTTGAAGCAAGTCAATCTCAGCTACCAGGGCGGGAGGCACATTCCCTTGACCAAGACCTTCTAAAATCAATCCATCAAAACCGCTAGAACATACGGCGCGGACAAGTTCTGGCTCCATTCCTGCATATACTTTTAATAGAGCCACCCGTTTTTTTAGATCGGTGATTGGTAAAAATGGAGTACGGTTCGGTCTATGGTGGAAATGAATTATGGTTTTCGTGATGTGACCTATAGGACCATAGGATGGCGATTGAAAGGTTGAGACATTGCTAGTGTGCGTTTTTGTAACATTTTCGGCTGTATGGATCTCATCATTTAACACCACTAGGACGCCTATTTCGCGGGCACTCTTGTGCAAGGCGACTCTAGCTGCACCTAATAAATTATAAACCCCATCTGCTCCCAACTCGTTTGAAGAACGCATGGCTCCCGTCATAACGATAGGTATATCCGTGTGTAGAGTTAAATCTAAAAAATACGCTGTCTCCTCAAGTGTATCCGTTCCGTGAGTAATGACGACACCGTCAAATGAAGTTTTCTCAAGTTCCTGCACAATCACATTTTTCAACTCGAGCATATGTGCAGGTGTCATGTGAGGGGAAGGTAAATTAAATACTTCAATTTCTTTTATTCTGGCGAGAGCTGCAAGTTTATCAAGTTCAGCAGTCAAAGGATTGATAGCAGAGGGCATGACAGCTGTGCTTTTTTCGTCTGCATGCATAGAGATAGTTCCACCGGTATGTAGTACTAATAAATTTTTCATTTTCACACCCCTTAAATAAAATGGTACGATAAGAGTATAGTACCACAAGAGAGGGGGAGGAAAAGTGTTCATAGTGTTTACAGTGGCCATAGCTCCTTCTCTAGCGTTACTTAGTTATTTTTATTTACGTAGAGAAATTGAATCGGAACCGAGTCGTCTACTCTTTTATGCATTCATATATGGCGCTGTCTTAACTTTCCCGATTCTCTTTATTCAATACGTTGTTCAAGCAGAGACCGCTCTTACAGACACTTCGTTCTTTAGTGGAAGTTTATCTGCGCTACTTGAAGAATTTTTCAAATGGCTGATTCTGCTAGTAGCTATATTCAAACAGACCCGCTTTGCAGATCCTTATGATGGCATTTTATACGGAGCAAGTGTATCCCTAGGATTTGCTACAGTAGAGAACTTATTGTTTCTTGTGAGCTTTGGAATGAACGATGCGATTTTACGAGCTTTATTACCTGTTTCAAGCCACGCACTATTCGGTGTCGTGATGGGTTATTATTTAGGGAGAGCGCAATTTGTACAAGCGCGTCAGAAGACTCAGCTCGTACTAGCTTTATTAGCTCCATTGCTTTTGCACTTTTTATACAACGCTCTCATCTACACCGCTCAAGACCAAATTTTACTTTGGTCACTCTTTATGTTAGGCCTTTGGATAGTTGCACTGTCACGTGTCAAACAAGCGCACCTGTTATCTCGAAATTACCATTTAAAAAACCATCCTTTTCATAATTCCGAAACCAAATAATTTCTGGCCTCTGAGCATTTCAGAGGCTTTTTTGTATAGATTTCACAATTCATCACATGGTAACGAAAAAGGAAGAAAATCGTGTAATGAATAAGTGGAAACATTTAACAGGTGCGTTGTTATTAGTATCTGTACTAGCTACTACATCGCTTCAGGGTGAATTCAAGAAGAGAAGCTACCTGATACTAAACCCGTAGAATTTGAAGCCACTGAAGTAGTGAGTGAGGGCGAAGAAGTGTTAGAGTCAAATCTAGCCTACTTGGAAACGAAATCGTATCAACAACAGCTATGTTACGAACTCAAATTTCAAACCGCTCAAGGGGAAAACTATACGTTGTTTGTCGATGCTGTGACACATGAGTTTGTAAAAAAAGAAAAAAATAATGCTTGAACTGGCCCCCTCCAATTTACTTCGAATTAGAGGGGGTTTTATGGTAAACTGTTTCTGATGAACTGGAGGATACGAAAATGAAAACAATACGCATTGCAATTGACGGACCAGCGGGCGCTGGAAAGTCTACTATAGCCAAAATGGCAGCTGAAAAACTGAATTATACATACGTGGACACAGGTGCGATGTATAGAGCGATTACATACAAATCAATGGAGCATCAATTAGATTTATCTGATGAGGCGGCATTAGTCGACCTCTTGAAACAAACAACTATAGAGCTTCGTCCTTCTGAAACTGGTCAGCAAGTATATCTTGATGGCATCAACGTTTCAAACGAAATCCGTACAACAGAAGTGACGTCTAATGTCTCTGAAGTAGCAGCTCATGCACGTGTGCGTCAAGAATTGGTGGATCGCCAGATGGTACTCGCACAAACAGGTGGAGTTATTATGGATGGTCGAGATATCGGAACTCATGTAATTCCGGATGCTGAATTAAAAATCTTTATGTCTGCTTCTGCAGATGAGCGTGCAAGACGTCGTCTGCTTGATAATGAAAAAAGAGGAATCCCAAGTGACTTGGAACAGCTTAAAGCAGATATCATTAAACGTGATAAATTAGATAGTGAGAGAGAAGCTTCTCCGCTAGTTCAAGCGGAAGATGCCATTTACTTAGACACTACAAACCTCTCAATTGATCAAGTTGTAGAAAAAATCGTTCAGCTAGCTAAAGAGAAGGAGTCTGCTGTATGAACTTTTATCAATTTGCAAAAAGTGTCGTCTACGGGGCCTTAGCCCCAATCTACCGGTTTGATGTTCGTGGACATGAACACTTTCCTAAAGAAGGCGGAGTACTAATCTGTTCTAATCATATTCATGCTCTGGATCCACCAGTCGTAGGCATCTTGGCCCCTCGACCGGTTCACTTTATGGCCAAAGAAGAACTATTTAATACGCCTATCTTAAAAACACTGATTCCTCGCTTAAATGCCTTTCCAGTAAAGCGTGGTATGAGTGATCGCGAAGCGATGAGAAAAGCGATTCAACTTCTTAAAGAAGGCAATGTCGTAGGATTGTTCCCTGAAGGGACACGCTCAAAAGATGGTCAATTGAAAAAGGGACTAGCTGGTGCAGGATTTTTTGCACTTCGAGGAAATGCAGTTGTTGTACCAACAGCCATTGTAGGACCTTATAAGCCTTTTAAACGGCTGAAAGTAGTCTACGGAGAGCCAATGGACATGACTGCATTTAGAGAGCAAAAAGCATCTGCTGAAGTCGTTACAGAAGCCATCATGGCGGAGATCCAAAAATTAATTGATAAGCATAAGTAACTTCATCACGACGAATACTTTCGTCCCATATCCCTTCTAGTAGGTAATGGCTAGGTTTTGTATTTATAGCCAGTTTCGACTAAAATAAGGTATAGACGTAGTGGAGGAGGATAATCTTATGACAGAAGAAATGAATGTAAATGATATCCCAGTACTCAAAGAAGGGGATATTGTTCAAGCAAAAGTAGAACAAGTCGATGAAAAATCGATTACGGTTACAATTGAGAACGCACCCTTTGATGGCATTGTGCCCATCAGTGAGTTATCAAGTCTGCACGTAGAAAAAGCATCGGATGTGGTGTCACCTGGTGACGAGCTGACTCTGATGGTTACGAAAGTTGAAGAAGAAAATTATGTCCTTTCAAAGCGCAAAGCAGATGCAGAAAGCGCTTGGGAAGGTTTAGAAGAGAAATTTAATGCAGGCACGATCATCGAGACCGAAGTGAAAGAAGTTGTTAAAGGCGGTCTTGTGGTAGATATTGGTGTACGTGGATTTATCCCAGCGTCTTTGATTGAAGACCACTTTGTGGAAAACTTTGATGATTATAAAGGCCGTATGATGGAATTTAAAATCGTAGAGCTAGACAAAGAAAAGAACCGCGTGATTCTATCACACCGTGCTGTGGTTGAAGAACAAAAATCTTCATTAAAACAACAAACACTTGAACAACTAGAAGTAGGTAGTGTTGTGGAAGGAACTGTTCAACGACTGGCTTCGTTTGGAGCATTTGTTGATATCGGTGGAGTAGATGGCCTTGTGCACATTTCTCAAATCTCACACGACCATCTTGACAATGTAGCAAGCGCTTTGACAGAAGGTCAAAAAGTAAAAGTGAAAATCTTGTCTGTAGATCGGGATGCAGAGCGCATCTCTTTATCCATCAAAGACACGCTACCTGGACCATGGGAGTCCGTTGCTGAAAAAGCAGAGATTGGTTCCGTTCACAAAGGGACAGTAAAGCGTTTAGTAAGTTATGGAGCTTTTGTAGAAGTGTTCCCAGGAGTCGAAGGGCTTGTTCATATTTCACAAATTTCTCACCAACACATCGGTTCACCAAATGAAGTGTTGAGTGAAGGTCAAGAAGTTGAAGTCAAAGTACTAGACGTGAAACCTGAGGAGAGACGCCTTTCACTTAGCATGAAAGAACTCCAGGAAAACACAGCGGAAGATTTCTCCGATTATGAGATGCCAGAGGAAAACAAAGGCTTCTCTATCTCAGATGTTCTTGGTGACCGCTTCAAAGATTTTAATAAAGAATAAGGATGAACAGAGGCCCTAGCGCCTCTGTTTTTTCTTTTTACCAGCGATTCGTGTATAATACCTTGTAGATGAAGTTGGAAGGATGAACGAAATGACAAAACCAGTAGTAGCAATCGTCGGTAGGCCGAACGTTGGCAAATCGACTATTTTTAATCGAATTGTAGGAGAGCGTGTCTCCATTGTAGAAGATGTACCTGGAGTTACACGTGATCGTATCTATAGCTCAGCTGAATGGCTGACACATGATTTTAGCATTATTGATACAGGCGGAATTGAACTGAGTGACGAACCTTTCCTAGAGCAGATCAAGCAGCAAGCTGAAGTCGCAATGGAAGAAGCAGACGTCATTATTTTTCTGACTAATGGACGTGAAGGCGTAACAGCTGCAGATGAATACGTAGCGCGCATTTTGTATAAAACAAAAAAACCGGTTGTATTGGCTGTGAATAAAATTGATAACCCTGATATGAGAGATATGATCTATGACTTTTATGCTCTTGGCATGGGAGAGCCGTTCCCGATCTCTGGTTCTCACGGATTAGGTCTTGGTGATCTCCTAGATGAAGCAGCAAAACACTTCCCAGAAGATGGGGATGAAGATTACGGAGATGAAGTCATCAAATTCTCTCTTATCGGTCGTCCGAACGTTGGGAAATCCTCTTTAATTAATGCAGTGCTTGGTCAAGAACGTGTCATCGTGAGTGATGTTGCAGGTACAACGCGTGATGCAATCGATACTCGTTACACAGTAGATGATCAAGAATATGTCATGATTGATACAGCCGGTATGCGTAAAAAAGGGAAAGTATATGAAAGTACAGAGAAATACAGTGTTCTTCGTGCACTTAAAGCGATTGAACGCTCTGACGTTGTTTTAGTCGTTTTAAATGCAGAAGAAGGAATACAAGAACAAGATAAGAAGATCGCAGGTTATGCTCACGAGGCTGGCCGCGGTGTCATTATCGTAGTCAACAAGTGGGACGCATTAGAAAAAGATGAAAAGACTATGAACGTGTTCACTCAACAAATCCGTGAACATTTCTTATTCTTAGATTATGCTCCAATCGTCTTTGTTTCTGCTAAGACGAAACAACGGGTACATTCGATATTCCCAATTATTCAACGTGTAAGTGAAAATCATTCTATGCGCATCCAGTCATCTATTTTGAATGAAGTCATTGAAGATGCCGTAGCACGTAACCCGGCACCTTCTGATAAAGGGAAACGTTTACGTATTTATTACGCGACTCAAGTGGCTACTCGTCCACCGACGTTCGTTGTTTTCGTCAATGAACCGGAACTTATGCACTTCTCGTATAACCGTTTCCTTGAAAATCGTATTCGTGAAGCATTCGATTTCGAAGGAACTCCAATCAAAATTATTGCACGTGCACGTACGTAAAGGAGAGTGGAGTGTTTGCATTCCGTCACAGTCTTAGGAGCGGGAAGTTGGGGCACAGCTCTAGCATTTGTACTCGCAGAAAATCAACACGATACATTGATTTGGTCTCACCGAAAAGATCAAGCGCAAGAAATCAATGACTCCCATACAAATAAAAAGTATTTACCAGACAGCGAGCTTCCGATGAATCTCGCTGCTACGTCTGATTTAAAAACTGCTCTAGAGCATGCACCAACAATAGTTCTGGCTGTTCCAACAAAAGCATTCCGTGAAGTTATTCAAAACTTCTTGCCATTTTTAACAGAACCTAAAACATTTGTACATGTCTCAAAAGGCATTGAGCCGGACTCTTTAAAGCGTATCTCTGAAATTCTTGAGGAAGAGATTCCGGAGCATTTGCGAGAGAGTATTGTAGTTCTCTCTGGTCCAAGTCACGCAGAAGAAGTGGTACTTCGTCATCCGACGACTGTCACAGCTGCAAGTGTTGATGAAGATTCTGCAAAGTTCGTTCAAGATTTGTTTATGAATCACTACCTTCGTGTTTATACAAATGAAGATGTGATTGGTGTTGAATTAGGTGGGGCTCTTAAAAATGTGATTGCTTTGGCCGCTGGGATTGTCGATGGCTTAGGATATGGCGATAATGCTAAAGCAGCACTAATCACTCGGGGTCTTGCTGAAATCAGCCGTTTAGGAATTAAAATGGGTGCAGAACCTTATACATTTATTGGGTTGACCGGTATGGGAGATTTAATTGTTACGTGTACTTCCGTTCATTCTCGCAATTGGCGAGCCGGAAATCTATTAGGAAAAGGGAATTCACTAGAGCAAGTATTAGAAGATATGGGGATGGTTGTTGAAGGCGTGCGAACTACCAAAGCGGCGTACCAACTATCACAGAAATATGCTATTGAAATGCCTATTACTCATGCTTTGTATAATGTGTTATTTGAAGGGATGACGCCAAAAGAAGGCGTTGATCAATTAATGTTACGTACAAAAAAGCACGAATTAGAAGATTTTAAATCGTTTTAAAGAAAGTGGGATTATCATGTCGTCATTAGACAAAATGTGGATTTCCTTTGGTTCTATGGGATTCATGTTTATTGCGATGTTGCTGATGTTGTTTGTTCACTCTAAAGTGACAAATAAATGGGTCGCTTGGCCGATTCGCATCGTTGCATGGGTTTGTTTAATACTTGGGTTTATTTCCATGCTGTACATCATCTTCAATCCGACAAGAGGGACTGCCTGATGAAACGAATTAGTAAATTTGTTGTCCTTACTAGCTTGATTTTACTGTTATCGGCCTGTGGGTATAAGAGTGGTTACGAGCCGGATAATGTGAACCCTTATCCGGAGCAGTTAGAGCAAGTGCAGAGTGCCGTAAATCAATTCAGTGAAAATTCCGGTGGGCTGCTCCCTATCAAGACAAGGGAAGCGGATGTTGACCAGTACATCAAATATCCTGTTGATTTTACTAAATTAGTACCTTCTTTTATGGGGCAAGTACCCCCTAATTCTTTTGAAGCTGGTGGGATTTATCAATATGTCCTTCGAGATGTAGAAGAAAATCCAACAGTGAAATTAGTAGATTTACGTGGGACAGAAGTTCTTAGAGACCTAAATTTCCGTAGATCTGTAAATGGCTATGCACCTATAGCGGAAACCATTGCAGAAGGTGTTTACAAACTGGATTATAAGACAATGGGATACAAGTCGGAAATTACAGTTCCTAGTCCGTATTCATCCACTCAATTACCGCTTATTGCAATTGGTACAGGTGAAATTTTTATAGACTATTCAATTGAACTGTATAAAATCCTTCAAGAAACTGATGAAAAAATCGAACCAGGCACGGATATTCGGTATTTGTTAGAGCAAGACTCACCAATCGTACCTGCCTATTCGTTACCTTACACTGTAAATGAAAATAATGAGCCCGTATTTATGCTCCCTGAATGATCCGCAGGTGTACTGCGGGTCTTTTTTTCATACGTTACAATATGAGAGGGGAGCTATGCAAAGTGCTTTAAATCAACTAGCTAAACGAACCAATGGAGATGTCTATATTGGAGTAGTCGGACCTGTGCGAGTAGGGAAGTCAACACTGATCACAAAGCTACTAGACCATCTTGTAGTTCCTTCTATTGAAGAGGGTGAAGAATGGGCACGTGTTATTGATGAAATGCCTCAGAGCTCAGCAGGCCTAGAAATCATGACGACGGAACCAAAGTTTATTCCCTCGCAGGCGATTTTAATGCCTATTCAAGGGTCCAATATCCACATGAAATTCCGTTTCGTAGATTGCGTGGGGTACATTCTTGATTCAATTGGTAATCATGACAAATTGATTTAGACACCATGGAGTCAAGATCCCATCCCCTTCCAACAAGCTGCGAAATTGGGGACAGATAAAGTGATTCGAGATCATTCAACGGTGGGATTCGTTGTTTCGACAGACTGCCCAGCTCGATCTTCTAAGTAAACATCGTTTGATGAAGACAATTGAAAAAGTGGTAAAACAGGACCAACAAGGAATCGTATCATTTATTTTATAAGTTCTCTCTAAAATCCAGTCTCAGACTGGATTTTTTATCGTCCATAAAAATATTATGGAAACTAGTTGCTTATTACCATATTTTGTGCTTGTTTGAAAATCTGAATTGTCACTCAGAAAATTGGCCGAAATCGCGCTATAACAACGATTTCTATAGCAAATTCAGTTGCATACGTATTTTTGTTGTGATACTCTTTTTACAGATTGATTGTATCTTCCTTGAGAGGAGGTGAATGATGTGAATAAAACAGAATTAGTAAATGCTGTAGCAGAATCAGCTTCTCTTTCTAAGAAAGATGCTTCTAAAGCGGTTGATGCTGTATTTGAATCCATCCAATCTGCTCTTGCAGAAGGAAACAAAGTTCAATTAATCGGTTTTGGTAACTTTGAAGTGCGTGAGCGCGCGGCTCGTAAAGGTCGTAACCCACAAACTGGTAAAGAAATCGAAATTGCAGCTTCTAAGGTGCCTGCTTTCAAACCAGGTAAAGCACTTAAAGATGCAGTGAAATAAGGATTTACATAGGGTAGCTTCTCATTCCGAGAGGCTACTCTTTTTATTTTTTCGGATTCAAGATATACGATTTCCCCTTCAACAGGCGGTGTGTTAAGATTCATATGATGAATGATAGAGGGGGATCTAGAGTGACTGCTGTCGATTTACATAAAATAGAGAATGCTGTAAAAATGATACTTGAAGCCGTAGGGGAAGACTCTTCACGCGAAGGTTTAATTGAAACACCAAAACGGGTTGCTAAGATGTATGCGGAAATGTTTGAAGGACTTCATCAAGACCCGAAAGAATATTTTAAAACAATTTTCCATGAAGATCATGAAGAACTGGTACTCGTAAAGGATATACCTTTCCATTCAATGTGTGAACACCACCTAGTACCTTTCTACGGAAAAGCGCATGTGGCCTATATACCGAGAAACGGAGTAGTGACCGGGTTAAGCAAACTGGCTCGTGCAGTTGAAACTACTGCTCGCCGGCCACAACTTCAAGAACGCATCACTTCAACAATTGCAGATAGCATTATGGAAATGTTGAATCCATATGGTGCATATGTAGTTATAGAGGCGGAACATATGTGTATGACAATGCGTGGAATCAAAAAACCTGGTGCAAAAACTATTACTGCAGTCGCACGTGGTGTCTATGAAGATGACGCAGTAAAGCGTTCGGAAATTCATTCGTTCATACAAATGACCTAATTTCAGGTGCCTTTTGTGGTAAACTAGAGAATACAGTTAGGAGACGATGAAATGTCTAATAATGAATTTATTGTAATCAAAGCTCTTGAAGATGGTGTGCATGTCATCGGATTAACGCGAGGAACAGACACGAAGTTTCATCACTCTGAAAAATTAGATACAGGTGAAGTAATGATCGCTCAGTTCACAGACCATACATCAGCTGTCAAAATCCGTGGGTATGCTGAGATTCAAACGGCACATGGTACCGTTATGAGCGACTCGAAATCCAAATAGTTGGTGATGAAACAAATGACAAATTCTATACAAGGGAAACTTGAACTATGGCGACGTGAAGTAAAAGATATTTTAAGGCATCCGATATTGATTGAACATACGGGCATACCTCAATTGTCTGATCTGAAAATGGCATCTATCTATTTGCCATTACTTGAGAAGGAACACTTAGAGGATGTTAATGCTTATCATGCAACGACCATTATTTATTTAGCACTTTCTTGTCACGATGATGTGCTTCAAATGGGCACGTTACAAAAGAGTCAGCAACTTCAAGTTTTAGCAGGAGATTATTATAGTGGAAAATACTATCAGCTCCTCGCGAAAAATGGCTATCAGAAGTTAATCACTCGTCTGACAAATTCCATCCGATTGATGACAGAATCTCGCTCCTTTTTGTATTTGAATGATACATCTGACGAACAAGCTGTCATTCACGCGAGAAAAGTAATCGTAACGGAACCTACTCGTGCTCTGTTTACAGAACTGGGAACCCTTAAATTTATGCCACTAGCGGAGCAACTAGCTCTGTTCGAAGACTTTGATAAATTGCCTTATTCATTAGATGTAATGGCTAGTCAGATCAAACAGCAACTAGATCAAGCTCCTTTAAATCAGGAAGTTAAGCAATCTCTCTTGGAACTTATCGAAAAAGCATCACCAAGTGAAACTATATTGTAAGGACGAAGGTGTTAGGAATGGTGAAAGAAAAAGAACAGCGCGTTCATGAAGTCTTTGAAAAGATTTCATCCAATTACGATTCGATGAATGGAGTCATCAGTTTTCAACAGCACAAGCGCTGGCGTGAAGATACAATGCGTGCCATGGCAGTAAAAAAAGGAGCGAAAGCTTTAGACGTCTGTTGTGGAACTGCAGATTGGACGATTGCTCTTGCTGAAGATGCTGGTGCTGAAGGACATGTGACGGGGTTAGATTTTAGCCAGAACATGTTGTCTGTTGGCCGCGAGAAAGTAAAGTCTTACCCGCAGATTGACTTGATTCATGGGAACGCGATGGAGCTACCATTTGACGACAACCAATTCGACTATGTGACAATTGGCTTTGGACTGCGCAATGTTCCTGATTATAAAAAAGTATTAAGCGAAATGTACCGAGTTGTAAAACCAGGTGGTATGGTCGTTTGTCTTGAAACGTCTCAACCAGATTCCAAACTATTCAATGGCTTTTTTAGACTCTATTTCCGCTTTGTGATGCCTGTTTTCGGAAAGTTATTCGCAAAGAGCTATGATGAGTACTCCTGGTTGCAAGAATCTCAAAAAGACTTTCCAAACCGTACAGAGTTAACTAAACTGTTTGAAGAAGTCGGCTTTGCAAACGTAACAAGTAAGCCTTATAGTGGTGGAGCTGCAGCACGGCATATCGGCTATAAGATGTAGTTAGGAATGGTATTTAGTGGATAAGTTGAAATTGAAAGCCTTATATACAGATCTACGTCCTGACTTAGATCAAGTAGAAGCTGAGCTTACTGCATCAGTTCAATCCGATTCTGCCTTGTTGACAGAAGCATCTCTTCATCTGTTACAAGCTGGAGGGAAGCGAATTCGACCGGTCTTCGTATTGCTTGCTGCAAAATTTGGTGAGTTCTCTATTGACCGCATAAAGCATGTTGCAGTTCCTGTTGAACTCATCCATATGGCGTCACTCGTCCACGATGATGTTATAGATGATGCAGATACTCGCCGTGGAAGACCAACTGTGAAAGCAGAGTGGGATAATCGCATGGCGATGTATACGGGAGACTTCTTATTCTCTAAAGCGATTGCCTCCTTATCCAGAGTGGAAAGTACGTATGCGCATCAATTACTGTCTGACACAATGGTTGAACTTTGTCTTGGAGAGATTGAACAAGTTGAAGATAAACGCTTGTATCAGTTAACAGTAAAAGAATATTTAAAGCGTATTCGGCGTAAGACAGCTCTATTAATTAGTGTGTCTTGTGAACTTGGCGCACTCGCTGCGGATGTTGACGAAAAAGACCGTATCCATTTGCGCAATTTTGGATATTATGTCGGTATGTCATTTCAGATTGTAGATGATATTTTAGATATCGTATCAACTGACGAGATGCTCGGAAAGCCAGCAGGAAGTGATCTCTTACTAGGTAACATTACATTACCGGTAGTCTATGCCCGAGATGAAGACGGGGTCAAAGAATTACTTGCTCGCATTCAGCGTGGGGACACGACGGAGCAGACTCGTCACGAACTACTTGCAGCACTTAGAAAATCTAAGGGGCTAGAGCAAGCAAAACGTGTTAGCAATCTGTATCTTGAAAAAGCAATGAACGAAATCAAACACCTTCCTAAAAGTTCTGCAAAAAGATCACTCCAGAACATTGCTCTATTCATGAGCAAACGCAAATTTTAATTGAATTTCTTGGAGGGTAATGGTACGATTTTAAACGTGTGAAACTTGATTTTAAGGAGCGACTACAATGGAAAAGACATTTTTAATGGTAAAACCTGACGGCGTTCAACGTAACCTTATCGGTGAAATCGTTGGCCGTTTCGAGAAAAAAGGCTTCCAACTTGTTGGTGCTAAATTAATGCAAATCCCAACTGAGCTTGCTGAACAGCACTACGGAGAGCACAAAGAGCGTCCGTTCTTCGGTGAACTAGTAGACTTCATCACTTCTGGTCCAGTATTTGCTATGGTATGGGAAGGCGAAAACGTCATCTCAACAGCTCGTTTAATGATGGGCGCTACAAATCCTAAAGATTCAGCTCCAGGAACTGTTCGTGGCGACTTCGCTGTAACAGTTGGAAAAAATATCATTCACGGTTCTGATTCACCTGAATCAGCTGAACGTGAAATTGGTTTATTCTTCAAACAAGAAGAGCTTGTTACATACACAAAATCTTCTAACGACTGGATCAACTAATCAACGAAAGACATCCGAAAGGGTGTCTTTTTTTATTTTTCTAGGTGCCCAGCGTTCCAGAATCCCGTATGATTGTGGTATAGTGGAACACATAATACTTTAGCGAGTTGAAGGGAGAAAGTTATTTTGCGTTATTTAACAGCAGGAGAGTCTCATGGACCTCAACTGACAACCATTATTGAAGGAGTACCCGCACAGTTTCCTCTTTCGATTGAAAAATTAAATGATTCTTTACGTAGAAGACAAGGAGGCCACGGACGAGGGCGACGAATGCAGATTGAAAAAGATTTGATTGCAATCACTGCAGGAGTTCGTCATGGGAAATCTCTTGGCTCACCAATTTGTCTTCAAGTAACCAATGATGATTGGAAGCACTGGACGCATATCATGGGAGTGGAACCTCTAGACGAAGGAATGGATGAAAGTGAAATCAAGCGTCAGATTTCTCGTCCAAGGCCAGGACATGCAGACTTAGTCGGAGGCATTAAATATCAACATAGGGATCTACGAAATGTATTAGAACGCTCATCTGCGCGTGAAACAACTGTCCGAGTGGCAGCCGGGGCAGTGGCAAAACAACTTCTAGAACAACTTGGAATTCAAGTTATAGGCTATGTAACGACAATTGGTGGTGTTCACGCAGACCGATCCCTTGCAGAAAAACTGACAGTTGAAGAGTTGATTGAGCGAACGTCACAAGACCCTGTTTATACGGCAGATCCAGTTGCATCTGAACAAATGGTTGCTGCGATTGATGCTGCTAAAAAAGCAGGAGATACGATCGGTGGGGTAGTGGAAGTTCGAGTGACTGGCATGCCAGAAGGAGTAGGAAGCTATGTTCATTACGACCGCAAACTGGATGCGCGCCTTGCCTTTGCCATGATGAGCATCAATGCGTTCAAAGGAGTGGAACTTGGACTTGGTTTTGAGATGGCCAATTTACCGGGTAGCCAAGTGCATGATCAGATTCGATACGATGAACAGCATGGTTACTACCGGGAGACCAACCGATTGGGTGGAACTGAGGGAGGCATGTCTACTGGAATGCCAATTGTGGTTCGTGGAGTTATGAAGCCGATCCCAACACTGTATAAACCTCTTGAAAGCGTAGATATCGAAACGAAAGAAGTGTTTAAAGCTAGCATCGAGCGTTCAGATGCATGTGCAGTACCAGCAGCATCTGTTGTGGCAGAACATGTCATTGCCTGGGAGATTGCTCAAGCCATTTTGGAAACTTTCCCTTCTGATCATCTTGCTCAACTGCAGGAGGCCGTTGAGAAGCGACGGAATGAAGCAAAGGAGTTTTAATACGTGGAATTAACGATTCAAGCTAAAGAGAGAAAGTACTCTGTGATTCTTGAAAAGCAAGCTATTCGCCATCTAGAAAAAGTGCTTCCAGACAACGCGGACCGCATTATCGTATTTGCAGATCAACATGTCTGGAATCTTCACGGCACCTATTTTCAACAACAGGTATCGTTTAACTTTGACAAGTACTTATTAAAGTCTGGCGAGGCTACCAAGACGCTCACTGAATATGATCGAGCGCTTGCTTACTTACTAGAAAGTAAGGCCTCTAGAAAAACGGTTTTACTTGCATTTGGCGGCGGTGCTGTAGGAGACTTTACAGGTTTTGTTGCAGCCACTTATATGAGAGGCATCCCCTTTATACAACTTCCAACAACCATATTGGCTCATGACAGTGCAGTTGGAGGTAAGACTGGAATCAATCATACACTCGGCAAAAATATGATAGGAGCTTTCCATCAGCCGCTAGCTGTGATTTTTGATACGCATTTTCTCCAAACATTGCCGGACAGCGAGATTCGTTCAGGATACACGGAACTGATCAAACATGCGTTATTATCTGACGCTGTGTGGGCAAAAGAATTGTTGCAATTGAAATCTATGATTGATTTAAAAGCGCTAAACTGGCAGGAACAGCTTGCAAAAGGAATTGCAGTGAAAGCTGCTATCGTGGAAAGAGATGAATTTGAAACCTACGAGCGGAAGTTTCTAAATCTCGGTCATACTTACGGCCACGGGATAGAAGCTCTTGCGGGCTACGGACGGTTAAAACACGGAGAAGCAGTAGCCATTGGTCTGGTCATCACGTTTTTACTAAGTGAACAACGTGACTTAGCTAAGACGTGGTTACGCCAGATGCTTGCACTCGGGTATCCAACAAATGAAGTGCTGAGTTTTCCGTTTGAGTCCATCATGGAGTTTATTAGAAAAGATAAGAAAAACACAGCGACTGAACTGCAATTTGTTGTTTTATCTGAAATTTCGAAACCGACACTTGCGACAGTCACTGAAGAACAGGTACACTACGCACATACCCAACTATGTGCATGGTTGAAGGAGGACCAGCTATGATACGAGGCGTACGAGGCGCAACAACCATTGAGATTGACCAACCAGAAGCAGTAATGGAAGCCACTCAGACGCTGGCACGCGAAATGGCGAAAGAAAACCACATTGAACCTGAAGGAGTGGCATCTGTCATCATCTCCACGACACCGGATATTGTGTCCGCTTTTCCCGCAAAAGCAGTACGCACTATTGAGGGATGGGAGTATGTACCGGTTATGTGTACACATGAGATGAATGTACAACCAAGTCTCCCGAGATGCATACGAATTATGATGCACGTGAATACAACTGTAGCGCAAAATGAGATTCAACATGTGTATTTGAATGAAGCCATTTCTCTTCGACCTGATTTAGTAAAGAAATGAGGAACTGATGATGAAATTTAAGCAGCAATTAAAAGGTTTACAGGCTTATAAGCCAGGTAGAACGATGGATGAAGTAAAAAAGCAGTTCGGCTTACAAGAAGTCATCAAACTGGCATCAAATGAAAATCCGTACGGTTCTTCACCAAAAGTTCGAGAAGCGTTGGCAGGTGCTTCACTTGATTTTGCTTTGTATCCAGACGGTTATGCATCGAGTCTGCGTGAAGCAGTTGCCGCTCACTTATCAGTAAAACCAGAGCAGCTGATTTTTGGAAATGGATCAGATGAAGTCATTTTACTGGTGACTCGTGCACTCCTGTCTCCAGAAGTGAATTCTGTTGGAGCAGCTATTACGTTCAGTCAATATGCACATAATGCACGTATTGAAGGCTCTCCTTATATTGCGGTTCCTCTCAAAGAAGACGGCTCACATGATCTGGATGCTATGCTAGAAAAAGTGACTGAAGAGACGGCGGTCGTATGGATTTGTAATCCTAACAATCCTACAGGGACGCTGACGCCTTCTAGAGAGATCTATCAATTCCTTAAAAAAGTACCAAATGACGTGTTGGTAGTTTTAGATGAAGCCTATTACGAATATGTATCTTCAGAAGACTATGAAGAATCTCTTTCATGGATACAGCAGTTCCCCAACCTGCTTATTTTACGTACATTCTCTAAAGCATACGGTTTGGCAGCTTTCCGAGTTGGATACGGAGTGGGTTCTGAGGAAGTGGTGCAACAGCTCGAGCCAACAAGAGAGCCTTTTAACAATACGTCAATCAGTCAAGTGGCGGCGCAGGTTGCTCTTGCAGATCAGCAGTTTATTAAGCACACAATCGAGCAGAACGAAAAAGGGAAGCAGCAATACATTGAGTTTTGTAAGGAACATAAGTTGCGATATTACCCTACTGAAACGAATTTCATCTTAATCGATATTGAACAAGACAGTGATGAGGCATTCCAGTACTTGATGTCGAAAGGGTACATCATCCGAAGTGGAAATGCGCTTGGCTTGCCAGGAACGATTCGCATCACGATAGGAACGAAAGAACAAAATGAAGGATTGCTTAGAGAATTGTTACATCTCGTGAGCAAAGAGAAAGTGTGATACGTTTTGACAACAATAGTAACCGTGGGGCTCGGCTTAATCGGAGGTAGTTTGTCTCTTGCACTACGAAGAAATCCGGATTGCCATGTGATAGGCTATGATGTCGATGCCAACACAGTAAGGACCGCTAAGCGAATTGACGTCATTGACGAAATGGCGTACTCTTTAGCGCGCTCTGTGAGAGACGCAGACATCATCATTTTTGCTACACCGGTCAATACGACCAAGAAGCTCTTACAAGAGGCAACAAAATGGACGCTCAAACCAAATGCTCTTTTAGTGGACACTGGAAGTACAAAAAAAGAAATCGTAGATTTAGCGAATTCTTTACAGTTGCCATTCCTAGGTGGGCACCCAATGGCGGGTTCTCACAAAAGTGGCGTGACAGCGGCGCGTGCACATTTATTTGAAAATGCGTTTTTCATACTGTGTCCGTCCGATTTTGTCAGCCAGCAACAAGTTGATAACTTTAAACAATTGTTGCAACCAGCCAAAGCAAAAGTGCTCCAGTTGTCAGCAACTGAACACGATGAAATGACGGCTGTCGTGAGCCATTTCCCACACCTTGTAGCAGCATCTCTTGTTCATCAACTGAATGCCTCTAGTGACAATCCCCTTACAGCGCAATTAGCAGCAGGAGGATTTCGAGATACGACGCGAATTGCTTCTTCGAATCCAGTTATGTGGCGAGATATTACGCTACAGAATCGTGACCAATTGCTCGAGCAGCTTGATCACTGGATGCAAGAGATGCAACGTGTCAAGCGTTTGGTCATGACGAATGACCCGGTTGAGATTGAAGACTATTTTCAACAAGCAAAAACGAAACGCGACAATCTCCCGGCGCATACACAAGGAGCTTTTTTCAGTACATTCGACCTGTACATTGATGTTCCCGATTACCCTGGTGTTATTTCTGAAGTGACGGGATTACTCGCTGCACATCAATTGAGCTTATTGAACATTCGCATCATTGAAACGCGTGAAGATCTCTTCGGTATTTTAGTCATCAGTTTCCAATCTGACGATGATCGCAACCGGGCAATGGCATGCATTCATGCAGAGACGAATTACGAAACTTACATCGCATAAGGAAGTGAAGGCAATGAAGACACTACATCATCAAGGTCCTTTAAGAGGAACTCTCGTGATACCAGGAGACAAGTCCATCTCACACCGGTCGATTTTATTTGGGGCTATGGCACAAGGTACCACGACTGTAGAAGGATTTTTGCAGAGCGACGATTGCTTGAGTACGATAGATTGTGTCCAGCGTGTCGGTGTTCAAGTAGAAGTCGATGGAGATCGTGTGACGGTCACTAGTCCAGGAATTGATAACTGGAAAGAACCGGATACGATTCTCTACACAGGAAACTCAGGAACAACTACGCGATTACTTGCAGGAGTCTTGGCTTCTTCATCCATAGCCTCGGTAATGATTGGAGATGAATCCATCCAAAAAAGACCGATGAAACGTGTGACGGATCCATTAAAACTTATGGGTGCTGAGATTATTGGTAGAAGTGGTGGGAATTTCACTCCTCTTGCGATTCAAGGAAGAGAATTAACAGCCATCTCTTACCAGATGCCAGTTGCATCCGCACAAGTTAAATCTGCAATTTTACTGGCAGCCCTCCGAGCGAAAGGGACGACAACTGTTACAGAAATCGATATATCTCGCGATCATACGGAAAAGATGCTCCGTCACTTTGGTGTAGAGGTTCATCAGGCTGGTTCCACTATCTCACTTGAAGGCGGTCAAAAACTGACTCCTACTCATGTAGTGGTACCGGGAGATATCTCATCTGCAGCATTTTGGTTGGTTGCAGGCGCGATAGCACCAAATTCAGTTCTTCGACTTGAAAATGTGGGAGTAAATCCGACACGTGACGGAATTGTAGAAGTGTTACAGGAAATGGGAGCGACACTTCGTATGACTGCTTCTACATCAGGTTCGCATGAAGAGACGGCTACTCTTGAAATAGAATCAAGTAAGTTAACAGCAACTGAAATTGGAGGGAGTCAAATTCCTCGTCTTATTGATGAAATCCCGATCATCGCACTTCTCGCAACTCAGGCAACTGGTGTGACGGTCATCCGAGATGCTGAAGAACTTAAAGTGAAAGAAACCAATCGGATTGACGCTGTGGTGAATGAGCTAACGAAGTTGGGGGCTCAAATTGAATCTACAGAAGATGGCATGCGTATTACGGGACCTACTCCACTGCATGGAGGGAACATAACTACATATGGAGACCACCGAATCGGTATGATGGGCGCTATTGCCTCTCTAATTACAAGTTCTCCTGTAACTCTCGACAATGCAGACTGCATTCGTGTCAGCTACCCAAACTTTTTTGACCATTATACACAAGTTACGACAGGCTCAAACTGAGTCTGTTTTCTTTTTGATTTGACTTTGTATCGTGTACACTAAGAAGTAAGAAAGAAGTGATATCTATGACAATGAATGAGATTCTCCGCCAAATTGAAACAGGAGAAGAAACCTGGAAAGACCAAATAGAGACCTTTTTATTAGAAAATGACCCGGAAACGATTTATCAAACATCCGAACAGGTAGCAAGCTACGGATTTGTAGAAGAAGCTCTCCGGTTACTTGAGCATTTAAGTTACCTGTTCCCAGAAGAAGATCAGCTAGTCGTAGACCGAGCACTGTGGATGCTAGAAGTCGGTCAAGAAGAGGGGGCTGTAGAATTGCTACAGCAAATTCCTGAGTCCTCTGACGTATACCCACAAGTGCTACTTGCTCTTGCGGACTACTATCAAATGACAGGGCTCTATGAAGTGGCTGAACAAAAGTTGGAAGCAGCTACACGCTTGTTGCCAGATGAACCGATTCTACAATTAGCGAAGGCAGAGTTAAAACGCGAGACAGGGCGTTACTTAGAAGCGGCACGTCTTTATGAAAACTTGTGGAACTTAAGAGACGACCTCGTTCACGTCAACTTGGCATTGAAGTTGGCAGAAACGTATTCTGCTGGAGCTGCCTATGAAGAATCCATTCCCTATTTTAAAGAAGCACTAAAAGCAGGGGAGGCTCCGGACGTTTTATTCCAATACGGCTACGCTTTGTTCCAATCTGGTATGTATAAGGAATCAATTGAACAACTGGATGAAGTGTTAGCAATGGACCCAGATTACTATTCGGCGTATTTATTATCGGCACAAGGCTATGCGATGTTAGAACAAAACGAGCAGGCTCTTGAACGAATCCAACAAGGTATTGAAAAAGACGGATTCGAGAAAGAATATTATTTGTTTGCAGGGAAGACGGCGCTGAAACTGCAACTCGAAGAGCAGGCAATCGAGTACTTCAGTCAGGCAATTGCATTAGATCCTGAGTATATCGACGGGATTTTAAATTTGGTACAGCTGCATATGCACCGAGAAGAATACGAAGAAGTCATTGCACTTGCAGAAGCCGTTCAAGTAGATGGAGCCATTTTGACGGCACTTTATCCGTATCTTGCTGAGAGTCACAACCAACTTGAGAATTACGAACAAGCATATGAGTTCTATCAGCTCGCATACACGGAACAAAAAGAAGATGTCTACTTTCTTGAAAAATATGCATACTTCTTACTAGAGGAAGGAAAACGTCAACAGGCTAAAACAGTGATCCAACAACTGCTTTCCTTGCAACCGGATTCTTTGGAATGGAGCGCCATGTTAGACGAATTATAGGAGGGACAACCCTATGACGGCTTCGGTAACAGCAAATGAAAAGCGAGATTTTGTGAAGTGGCTACTTACGAATTTCCAACTGAAACGTCGGGAAAGTGTGTGGATCTTAAATTATTTGGTCAGCCATGAAGAACTTTTAGAAAACGTTCATTTTGTAGAAGGGGTGGAACATTGTCCAAGAGGAATGATGATTTCCACCACATCTTCTTCAGGAGCACCATTTCGCTTCTATAAAGGGACTATTGTTTCAGCAGATGCAGAAAAATCATTCCACGATATGAGGTTGCATCCAGACCAACCGATGTACATCGAGCTAAAGTTTCCAGATAAACAACGAGTTCCTGAATTTATTGCCGTTCTTGAGGACAATCCTTTCCTCCCCATGAACGAAGAATTGAAACGAATGGATCAAGCGACGGCTAATCATGTAGTGGATCACTCTTTAAAAGCCTATCAATTGCAACAGCTGGAGAAAGAGATTGACCGAGCGCTAGATGAGCAAGACCGAGAGCGTTTTGAAGAGCTTTCAAAAAAATATCAGATACTGCAGTCGGAGGTTGACTAAATGTTTTATACAGGAAGAGACAGTGCTCAGTTTTTAGCACAAACAGAGTATATTGACACCGCAATTGTACCTTTGATACCCGTACATGTTACAAAAGAGACGATGCAAATGGGAGCTTCACAAGCCGATTATATTCTGTCTCTAGCTAATGCGCTCGAGAACCAATTTAAAGGGAGAGTAGTGGCTTTCCCTTCTTTTTCTTATGTTTCCGGACAATCAAAAGAACAACTATTAGTAGATTGGAAGAGTGCTTTTGCTGCATCTCCATTCAAGCATATTTTGTTTTTAACGGGAGATTCAGAGTGGAATCAGCTAGATGGTTCTATCTTCTGGACAGCAACAATTCCACTAGATTCGATGGAACCCAAAATGCGAGGAAAAATACTTGAAGATCAAGTTCGTCAGCTCATTCCTCGAATCGCTGAAAAGTGGAATTCTCCTTCGTAAAAAGTTATTTTGATAGGATTCAACAAATGTTCACAAACTGTCGAATTCAATCCTAGCCAATATTGATTTTATTGCATAGTTAAAGTATCATTGAACTGTCCTAGTATTATTTTATTCACGCAAGTATGTCCTTTGGACTGACCTTTACGTTAGAGGGGGGAAACCGATGAGTAACAACAAAGTAACCAGACGTCAATTTTTAAGCTACACGCTTACAGGAGTTGGCGGATTTATGGCTGCCGGTATGCTAATGCCGATGGTTCGTTTTGCAATTGATCCTGTCCTTCAAAAGAAAGATGGAGGAGATTTCGTAACGACTGATGTAGCAGTAGCTGATATCACTGAAGAGCCAACACGTGTCGACTTCACATTTGAACAAGTGGATGCTTGGTACACTTCAGAAGTAACAAATACAGCATGGGTTTATAAGAGCGGAGATAGCATTGTCGCATTGTCCCCTATCTGTAAACATTTGGGCTGTACAGTAAACTGGGCTGGGGATGCTGAATACCCAGATCAATTTTTCTGTCCATGTCACGAAGGCCGCTATGAAAAGAACGGTAAAAATGTTCCGGGTACACCACCTCTTGGACCACTTGATGTGTTCGAGGTACGTGAAAGTGCCGATGGTTTATTAGAAATTGGTATGGCAGTTCCGAATAATTTAGTGTAATAAAGGGGGTACGACATCGTGCTAAACAAGATTTATGATTGGGTAGATGAGCGTCTCGATATTACACCAATTTGGCGTGATATTGCAGACCACGAAGTTCCTGAACACGTAAACCCTGCACACCACTTTTCGGCGTTTGTGTATTGTTTCGGAGGATTAACGTTCTTTGTTACAGTTATTCAAATTCTTTCAGGTATGTTCTTAACAATGTACTATGTGCCGGATATTGAAAATGCATGGAATTCCGTTTACTATCTTCAAAATGAAGTAGCATTCGGTGAAATCGTTCGAGGAATGCACCACTGGGGCGCATCATTAGTTATCGTGATGATGTTCCTTCACACACTCCGTGTTTTCTTCACTGGTTCTTATAAGAAACCTCGTGAATTGAACTGGATGGTAGGAGTAGGGATCTTTGGAATTATGTTAGGTCTTGGATTTACGGGTTACTTACTACCATGGGATATGAAAGCTTTATTTGCAACAAAAGTAGGTATTGAGATTGCGGCATCGGTTCCATTTATCGGTGGAATGATCAAAACATTACTTGCAGGTGATGAAGTAATCCTTGGAGCACAAACGTTAACGCGTTTCTTCGCTATCCATGTATTCTTCTTACCAGCTGCATTGTTTGGATTATTAGCAGCTCACTTTATCTTAATTCGTCGTCAAGGTATTTCAGGTCCACTATAATAGGTAAGTGGAAAAAGAGGATAACAAGGAGGGGACTTCATGCATCGCGGAAAAGGTTTAAAATTCGTGGGTGACTCTCGTGTTCTGCATCCATCTAGCCGTAAGAAAAAGGGACCTAAAGATTACTCTGAGTATCCAGGGAAAACAGAAGCGTTTTGGCCAGACTTTCTTCTAAAAGAATGGTTGATTGGTTCTGTATTCTTAATAGGTTATCTTATTTTAACGGTATCGCATCCATCACCATTGGAGCGTCAAGCAGATCCGACTGACACTGCTTATATTCCATTACCAGACTGGTATTTCTTATTTTTATACCAACTACTTAAATATCAATTCGCATCAGGTCCGTATAACGTAATTGGTGCCATTGTTATGCCAGGTATCGCATTCATGGCGTTACTACTAGTACCATTCTTAGATACATCTAAAGAACGCCGTCCATTTAAGCGTCCATTACCAACAGGCTTTATGTTACTTGCTATTGCTTCAATCATCTTCTTGACGTGGGAATCAGTAGTAAACCATGACTGGGAAGCTGCTAAAGCACAAGGTGAGATTCGTGAAGAAGTGTCTGTAGAGTTTGATGAAAACTCTGAAGGCTATCAGTTGTACTCCACTTCATCTTGTATTGGATGTCACGGGAATGCATTTGAAGGCGGAATCGGACCAACTTTAGTTGGTACTGGTCGCTCTGCGGAAGAAATCTATGAAATTGGTAAAAATGGTATTGCTTCAATGCCAGCTGGAACTTACCAAGGTACAGATGAAGAGCTTCAAGTGATTGCGGAGTTTATTTCAACTCTAGAAGCTTCTGAATAATCTAAGTAAGAGAGTCATTTATGACTCTCTTTTTTTCTACCATTTTATCGAAGGGGTTTTGTCTTGTGGAATGGATTCGAGCGGTTTTGTATAACCGTGCTTTTATGTGGTTGCTTTTTATTGTCAACTTACTCGGCACCATTTACGGCTATTACTGGTATAAGGGACAACTTTCAATTACCGAGCCGATCTATTATCTTTTTGTACCAGATAGTCCGACAGCAAGTCTGTTTTTCACACTCGCATTATTGGGCTGGTTACTCGGTAGGAACTGGAGACTTATTGAAGCGCTTGCGCTCATTACGCTTGTGAAATACGGATTATGGGCTGTTGTCATGAACTTGATGACACTGGTCGTAGAGGGTCCGATTGGTCCAGTAGGTTGGATGCTTGTCATTTCTCATTTTGGAATGGCCGTGCAAGCCGTTCTCTACTTCCCTTGGTACCGGTTTAAGTGGCTAGCATTAGCTATAGCTGCAATTTGGACACTCCATAATGATGTGATAGATTACGTGTTTGGGCAAATGCCGATCTATAGATCACTACTTGAGTATGCTCCTCAAATAGGCTATTTTACATTTTGGCTTTCCATTGCATGTATTTTACTTGCTGTATTAAATATAAGCGGAAAGCGATACATGTCATTTGATAATTCAGTCAAAACTAGATAAAATAAAACTATATTAGAAAAGAGGGGAAACACAGTGGGTTATTTAATTTACTTTGCTGTTCTATTGATTTTACCTTTATATGCACAATTTAAAGTGAAAAGTACGTACAAGCGTTATTCTAAAGTTCGTTCTACATCAGGGATGACCGGTGCACAAGTAGCCCGGACAATTTTAGATGCTCATGGACTACAAGATGTTCAAGTTGTTGAAAGTCGCGGGTTTTTGAGTGATCATTACAATCCAATGACTCGAATCGTTGCTCTGTCATCACACAACTTCCATGAAGCTTCAGTTGCAGGTGCTGCTATTGCTGCTCACGAAGTGGGACATGCAATTCAACACAAAGAGGCCTATTCTTTCTTGACACTGCGTCATAAATTAGTACCTGTAGCGAACATCTCATCTAATGCCTCGTGGATCTTCATCATGATTGGGATTTTCTCTACGATTTCTGAAATGTTATTGTTAGGTATCGCATTGCTTGCAGCTGGTGTGCTATTCCAAATCGTCACATTACCAGTTGAGTTCAACGCATCTAGCCGAGCAATGAATGAAATGGTAAGCTTGAACTTGATTCGCAATGAAGAAGAACGTCATGCTAAAAAAGTATTAAATGCTGCTGCGATGACATATGTCGCCGCTGCTGCTGTAGCAGTTCTTGAGCTACTGCGTTTGATTTTAATTTACACAGGTATGACCCGATCTGAATAAACTAAAAGTGCCTAGAGCTCAGCTCTAGGCACTTTTTTAATCAATCAAATGGTTTCTTGTTTTCATCCAATGTAAATCCTTCTCCCATCACATCGTGGACATCCACTATAGAGACAAAGGCATGAGGATCTACAGAAGTTATGATATTCTTTAGACGAACTATTTCGTTTCGTCCGATGACACAATAAAGCATCTCTCGCTTTGATTTTGTATAGAAGCCATGTCCATCTAGAACCGTAACACCTCGGTCCATCTCTTTTCCAATGCGCTCAGCGATAGCCGTCTGGTGATCCGAAATAATAAACGCACCACGAGCAGAATACGCTCCCTCTTGAACAAAATCTATAACTCTTGCTCCTACAAATACAGCTACAAGCGTATACATCATAGAACGCTCATCAAGGAAAGTCAGCCAAGAAAGCAAAATCACACCTGCGTCAAATAAGAACATCGTCTTCCCCATACTCCAGCCAATATACTTATGGACTAGACGAGCAATAATGTCCACTCCACCAGTTGTTCCACCGTACCGGAAGATGATTCCAAGACCTACACCAACAAACACTCCAGCAAATAGTGCAGCTAAAAACAGATCATCTTGCAAGTTGATTTGAATCTCATAGATTTGGAAAATCTTTAAAAATACTGAAACACTGATTGTCCCAATTAAAGTGTAAAGGAATACTTTACGACCGAGTAATTTCCAACCGATAAGAAACATGGGAATATTCAATAATAAGTTCATCAATGCAACATCCCAGCCAAAAACAAAATACAGAATTAACGTAACACCTGAAAATCCACCTTCACCTAGCTCGTTTTGAATATTGAAATGAACAAATCCAAAGCTAAAAATAGCAGCTCCCAGTATAATAAAAAAGATGTTTTTAAATTTTAGTCCCAACTTCATTTCATTCACCCCATCACTCATTATCATTCATTTAAAGGCCTTTGACAACTAGAGATTCTATAGCTACGATTAACGACAAGGAGTGGTAAAATGAAACAGAAAACAATGTCAGAAATGCAACAACAAGTGGATACATATATTGGGCAATTTAAAGAGGGCTATTTTCCTCCGATGGAGCTTTTGGCTCGACTGACTGAGGAGCTTGGAGAGCTATCAAGAGAAGTGCAGCATTTGTATGGAATGAAGAAGAAGAAATCGACTGAAGCGGAAAAAGCACTTGAAGAAGAGTTAGGGGATTTTCTATTCGTCTTGATTTGTTTTGCTAATGCAGAAAAAATCGATATGCAACAAGCTCTGGACCGAGTGATGATAAAATTTGAAACGCGTGATAAAGACCGCTGGACTAAAAAGGAGCTGGACTAGATGATACGCATTGCACTCGCGGGACCCCGTGGTAAGATGGGAAAAGAAGCATTAGAACTCATTCAGAACACGACTGATTTTGAACTGGTCGGTTTACTTGATTCTAGAGAAACAGATGCGTTGCAGAATTATTCTGTATTTACCTCGATTGACGAGCTGTTTTTACAAACGAAGCCAGATGTGTTCGTTGATCTCACAACACCTGAACTTGCTATGAAGCATACCATGACAGCTCTTCACTATGGTGTGAGACCTGTTGTCGGTACAACGGGATTTACTGAGCAAGACTTGAAGACTTTAGAGAAGGAATGCAAAGAGAAAACGCTCGGTTGCATCATTGCACCGAACTTCTCAATAGGGGCCATCCTCATGATGAAGTTTGCTGAGCAAGCGGCAAAGTATATGGGGGATGTAGAAATTATCGAGATGCATCACAATCAAAAGCTGGATGCCCCTTCGGGAACAGCATTAAAAACAGCTGAACTGATTGGGCGACACCGACCGTCTCATAAACAAGGGCATGAAGATGAGCAAGAACTCTTAACCGGAGCACGAGGTGCAGACATCGACGGGATAAAGCTACATAGTGTAAGACTTCCTGGACTCGTTGCACATCAACAAGTTCTTTTTGGTGGCGAGGGCCAGTTACTGACCTTGCGGCATGATTCGTTTACAAGAGGTTCATTTATGCCTGGTGTTGCACTGAGTATTCGAGAAGTTTTAAAACGTGATACATGTATTTACGGGTTGGAAAATTTAATTGAGTAGGAGATGACACTATGCGAATCGCATTGATTGCACATGACAAAAAGAAAGACGATTTGATTCAATTTGTTACAGCTTATAAAAATACATTAATCAAACACGACCTTTATGCAACAGGGACCACAGGAGGACGAATTGAGAGTGAGGTAGGCATCAACATCCACCGCTTCAAATCAGGTCCTCTAGGTGGGGATCAGCAGATTGGTTCAGCAATTGCAGATAATTTGATGGATATGGTTATTTTCTTCCGTGATCCCCTTACTGCTCAACCACATGAGCCAGATGTGACGGCTCTGATTCGTCTTTGTGACGTCTATCAGATTCCTTTAGCGACAAACATGGGTACTGCAGAAGTGTTGCTGAAAGGAATAGAAGAAGGATTCCTAGATTGGCGTCTTTTGGAGGACCGTCGTGATCGATAAAACGAAAAAATTAAAAATTGGGATCACGTGCTATCCTACAGTCGGTGGTTCAGGTATCATTGCTACGGAGCTTGGGAAGCAACTTGCAGAACGCGGCCATGAAATTCATTTTATAACGTCTAGCATGCCCTTTCGATTGAAAGGGTTTTATCAATCCGTGACCTATCATGAGGTAGAAGTGAATAACTACTCGGTTTTTCAATATGCCCCCTATGACATAGCACTCGCAAATAAGATTGCAGAAGTCATTGATGACGAGCAGTTAGATGTATTGCACATGCATTATGCTATTCCTCACGCAGTCTGTGCAATTTTGGCACGAGATATGGCGAAACGCAACGTTGGAATTGTCACCACATTGCATGGGACAGATATTACGGTTCTAGGAGTAGATTCTTCTTTAAAAGGAGCCATTCGATATGGCATTGAAAAGTCTGATATCGTGACGGCGGTTTCCAATTCACTGGCTAAACAAACGATGGAATTGATTGCTCCAGATAAAAAAATTGAAACCGTTTATAACTTTATTGATACAGAAGATTATTTTCCTCAAGATGTCTCTCACTTACGCAAGGTACTAGGAATCGCACCTGAAGAAAAGGTTCTTTTACACGTATCGAACTTCCGCAAAGTCAAACGAGTACAGGACATCGTCAAGACGTTCTCATACGTACGCAAACAGATGCCCTGTAAGCTCGTTCTTGTCGGTGACGGTCCAGAGCGACACCCGATACTTGAACAAGCGAAAGGCACGGATTATGAGAAAGATATTCTGTTCCTAGGAAAACAAGAGAATGTTGCAGAACTTTATGCGCTTGCTGATTTGTTTTTATTAATGTCTGAGAAAGAATCTTTTGGTTTAGTGTTACTTGAAGCTATGGCATGTGGTGTTCCTTGTATAGGTACAGACATTGGAGGAATCCCAGAAGTTATTCGGCACGGCGAAAACGGATTTGTTGTACCTAGTGGTGCCGTAGAGAAAGCCGCGCTTCTTATTGTGGAGCTGTTGAATAATCCAGAGATGTATGCAGCGTTTCGTCAACAAGCTTTAGAGACCGTTGAAAAGATATTTAACAACGAACAAATCATCACACAATATGAAGATTTCTACTATCAGGTAGCGTCAAATGAAGACTAGATGGCCGAATGCTTTTGCAGTGCTTTCAAAACTAGAACATGCGGGGTACCAAGCATATGTAGTAGGCGGTGCAGTCCGAGATCATTTACTGGGGCTGCTTATAAAAGATATCGATATCACGACTGACGCTTCTCCACAAGAAGTGATGAGGCTGTTTTCTAAAACATTCGCTACTGGTATCGAACACGGTACGGTGACCGTTGTAGAAAATGGTGAAGCTATTGAAGTGACGACATTTCGTGTGGAATCTCACTATATAGATCACAGAAGACCTGACAAAGTAACCTTTGTCCGAAATTTAGAAGAAGACCTGGCAAGGCGTGATTACACAATCAATGCGATGGCGCTGTCACGTAGAGATGAGCTACTGGATTGCTTTGGTGGACAGGAAGATTTATTTAATCAAAAAATCCGGGCTGTAGGTACCGCTACGGAGCGCTATGAAGAAGACGCACTACGAATCTTGAGAGGCATTCGTCTTTCAGGTCAGCTTGATTTTCAGATTGAACGAATTACGTGGGAAGCCATGGTTGCAAAAAGTCATTTGTTGCAACATATTGCTAAGGAGCGGATCAAACAAGAAATAGGTCGTATTTGGGCATTTACCAATCCGGAAATTTCACTTGCTTCGTTACGAAATACATGTTTTCTCAATGTACTTCCAGGGAACTATCAAAGCCTGCCAGAAAAACAGAAACCTTCGCTGAGCGAACGACATGGATGGGCTTGGTTTCATTATTTCCAAAAGGTACCTTATACATTTCCCTATTCCAACGCAGAGAAGCGGCTTCAGTCTGAAGTGAAACAAACTATGTCAATGCTTCGGCAAATGGGATGGACCTATGAAGCCATTCTAAATAGCTCCGATGAGGCACTTGAAGTTTGTTTTGAGATTCTTGGAAATGTTGCTCCATTCCCGTCCTTACAGGCTATGAGAAGGTGGGCAGTGTCATCCCCGCTTCGAAACTCGTCAGACTTAGAGATATCAGGAAAACAATTGATGGAGTTGGTGAAGCGACCAGCTGGTCCATGGATTAAAGAAGTGAACCGTGAACTTTCGAAGCGAATTGTTTGTGGGGAACTCCAAAACGACTACTCGGAATTAGAAAAGTGGGTTAAAAAACATGTCCAATAAGGCAAAGATTGTAACGATTCTCAAACAAGCGACTGAACCTGTTTCTGGAGAACAACTAGCTGAGACGGTTGGTGTATCTAGAACGATGATTTGGAAGTATATACAGAGTTTAATTGAAGAAGGATACCGGATTGAAGCGGTAAAAAAGAAAGGGTATGTGTTACAAGAGATGTCATCTAAGATTTCACAGCATGCATTAGAAAGTTACTTAAAGACGAACACGTTTGCTAGAAATCTTCATACTCTCGACAGTTGTAGTTCTACTCAGAAAGTAGCTAATGAGTTAATTTTGAATGGACAAGCTCCGCACGGGCTTCTTGTTGTAAGCGACCTGCAGACTGAAGGCAAAGGAAGACTGAATAGGCCATGGGCTTCTACAGAAGGGAAGGGATTGTGGACCACATGGGTTGTTCGTCCGGACCTACTGCCGCATGAAGCACCTCCCATTACGTTGGTTGTAGCTTTAGCCCTCGCTGTGGCTATCGAGCGTGTTACATCGGTTAAAGTGGATATCAAATGGCCAAATGATTTACTAATTGATGGTTACAAAACAGCAGGTATTTTAACAGAACTACAAGCCACCCCAGACAAAATTGAAGCGATTCTAATAGGAATCGGAATCAATGTTCTGCAGACGGCTGAAGATTTTGCAGACCCGTTGACCGCTCGAGCAACTTCACTACAATTAGCTTGTGATCACCCAATCAACCGGACCGAGTTATTGGCTGAGATTGCATTAGAGCTTGAAAAAGCAATTGAAAAATATGAGCTCCAAGGTTTTCGTCCGTTCATGAGTGAGTGGGAGAAGCGCTCGTCAATGATAGGTGAGAAAGTGACCGCCACAACTGTTCGAGAAACGATCCAAGGAATTGCATTAGGGATTAATGAGCACGGAGCACTGTTAGTCGATACTGGTGAAGGCGTTCGTGCACTCTTTTCAGGAGACGTCACGCTGAGTGGAAAACTGGACAGGTGACGAGATTGTGCTACACTAAATTTGGACAGTATCTTTTTAGAACTGTACCTGCTTTTGTATGCTTACAACTTACATGTACGCCTTGATCAGGTATCTGACAGGGACGGAAAAAACCACTTATGGACATTTTCTGCCCCTGCGTCTTCTCGCAGGGGCTTACTTTTGGTTTTTTCCACCTTTCGAAAGATAGGAGGAGAAAAAATGAAATCAACTACTGGGTTCCAATCAATGAAACAGCAAGGCGAAAAAATCGTAATGGTGACTGCTTACGATTATCCTTCTGCTAAAGTAGCCGAGCAAGCAGGAGTGGATGTAATCTTAGTCGGGGACTCCTTAGGAATGGTCGTTCTAGGCTATGATTCCACTGTACCAGTAACGGTGGCAGATATGATTCATCATGGAAAAGCCGCTAGACGAGGCGCTCTAAACACGTTTCTCATCGTGGATATGCCGTTTGGTGTGTGTCACCTTTCTACCGACAAAGCGCTCGGTCATGCTATTGACATTATGCAACAGACAGGGGCTCAAGCAGTGAAAATTGAGGGAGCGGGAGATATGCTACCGCTCATAGAAAAACTCACAGCAGCGGGTATCCCCGTAGTGGCGCACTTAGGACTAACTCCACAAACTGCTGGCGTGCTTGGAGGCTTCAAAGTACAGGGGAAATCGGCTCAACAAGCAAAACAAATCATTGAAGATGCTAAAAAAATTGAGGCTGCTGGGGCTTTCATGCTCGTCTTAGAGTGTATCCCTCACCAATTGACGGAACAAATTTCGCAATCCCTTCATATTCCTACAATCGGTATTGGTGCTGGAGCGGAGTCAGATGGTCAAGTTCTCGTGTTCCATGACTTGCTGGGCTATGGAGCACATCATGTTCCAAAATTTGTGAAATCCTATGCATCCGTCTATCCAACGATGGAACAGGCTCTAGGACAGTACGTTCAAGAAGTGAAAGACAAGCAGTTCCCGCAAGAAAAACATCAATTTGAAATGAAGACGGAAGAAAAGATTGCGTTGTATGGAGGCACGACATGATTATTTGTGAAACGAAGCAAGAGCTTCGCACTTTTAGAAAATCTTGTAGGGGTACTGTCGGCTTTGTTCCTACTATGGGATACTTGCACGATGGTCACGCCAAGCTACTTGAAACGTCCATTCAGCAGAATGATGTGACGATCTTGAGTATTTTCGTCAACCCTACGCAGTTCGGTCCAAATGAAGATTTAGATCGGTATCCAAGAGACTTTGAGAGGGACCATCAGCTTGCTGCATCACTAGGCGTAGATTGTATTTTCTACCCATCTGTTGATGAAATGTATACAACCGAAAGCACCATTACTTTTGACAGTGGAGATATGGCCAACGTGCTCTGCGGAGCAAGTCGTCCAGGACATTTTAATGGTGTGTTACAAGTCGTCACCAAATTATTTCATTTGGTGCAACCTACAAACGCTTATTTCGGACAGAAGGATGCTCAGCAGCTTGCATTGATTGAGTCACTTGTAGAAGCCTATGACTTTCCGTTATCTATCGTCCGGGTGGCAACTATCCGTGACAACGATGGTCTGGCTAAAAGCTCGCGGAATGTTTATTTATCAGCTGCAGAACGGGAGCAGGCACCAAGGATTTACCAAGCTCTAGTAGCTGGTAAAAAGGTTTATGAAGAATGTGCATCTGTTAAAGAAACCGTTCATTACGTCCAACAAGAGCTCGGCAAGCTTACAGCTGCACGTATAGATTATGTAGATATGCTGAGCTATCCGCATCTGAAGAAAACGGAGCACGCGAAGTTGTATGTATTGGCAGTTGCTGTCTTTTTTGAAAAAGCCCGATTGATTGACAATATTCTTATAGAAAGAGTGAACCCATATGCTACGAATGATGTTAAATAGTAAAATTCACCGCGCGACTGTTACAGAAGCGGATTTAAATTATGTAGGCAGTATCACGATCGATCAAGATATTTTAGATGCTGTCGGTATGCTACCAAATGAAAAAGTTCACGTTGTGAACAATAATAATGGTGCACGCTTTGAGACGTATATTATTTCTGGGGCTCGTGGAAGTGGCGTGATTTGCGTTAACGGTGCAGCAGCTCGATTGGTACAAAAAGGAGACATCGTCATTATTCTCTCTTACGTTTATATGATGAATGAAGAAGCAAAGGCACACAAACCAACTGTGGCCTTGATGAATGAAGACAACTCAATTCGAGATTTGATTTCTTACGAACCGGAAGCCACAGTATTATAATGTAGTTTTAAACGTCGCATCACTCGTTGAGCGGCGTTTTTATGTTACAATTTTACTGAATCTATAAGTACTGTGAGTGAATCCGATGAAAGATAGTTATGCAGTAGTCGATATCGAAACAACAGGAAGTTCGCCTAAAAATGGAGACCGGATCATTCAAATTGGAATTGTACGAATTGAACAAGGCACGATTGTTTCAACTTATTCCACTTTTGTAAATCCAGAAAAGCAAATCCCAACATTCATACAACAGCTCACACATATCCGCAATGATGATGTAAAAGATGCGCCTTTATTTCATGAGGTTGTAGAAGAAGTCTACAATCAATTAGAGGGGGCTGTCTTTGTTGCGCATAATGTGAATTTCGATTTTCCTTTTTTACAAGGTGAGTTGAAGCGTGTCAATCGTCCGCTTCTTAAAAATAAAAAAATTGATACAGTAGAGTTTTCTCGCTTGATGTTTCCCTCAGCACTCAGTTATAAATTGAGTGAAATCACTTCAGAGCTAGGAATCAAACTTACAGATGCCCACCGAGCGGATGCTGATGCTTATGCGACAGCAGAGTTGTTCTTGAGATGCGTCGATAAATTAAATTCCTTGTCACTCGAGACCATCACAAATCTACATAAACGCTGTTTTCGAATGAAATCTCATGTAGCTCCACTATTTTTTGAAGCCATGAGAATGCAACAACAGCGTTTTTCTGATACTGCACTGAACGATACCTTATTACCTGCTAAGTCATTTCCAGACTATCCGAAATCGGAGGAGCAGAAGCTCGCACTTCTTCAAGAGATCTACACGACCTCTCAACACCGACCTTCGCAGCTGCATTATATGGATGCTGTACATGAAGCGTTGCAAAATCGTGCGGAAGTTGCTTTAGAAGCAGAAACAGGTATTGGGAAAACGATGGGATATTTAATTCCTGCAATTCGTTATGCACTTGAAACGAATCAAAAAGTTGTCATTTCCACTTATACAAACACGCTGATGGACCAGTTGATCGAAAAAGAATGTTCGCAGCTGTTGCAAGCTTTTCCTGGCAGTTTCCGTGTATCCAAGTTGAAAGCGTACACCCATTATATTGACCATGAATTGTTCCAAGTGCGGCTTGCAAGTGTTGATGAATCTTATGATGAGACGTTTGCTCTGATGCAACTTTTAGTTTGGATGCAAGAGACGAAGAGTGGAGATCTGATAGAACTCAATACAACTGGAGGCGGCGCTTTAACGCTTGATAAAGTAAGAAAGCGAAAGCGTACCCCACACATAGCACAAGATTTTTATGAAATGGAGTATCGGCGAGCGAAACAAGCTCAGCTCATCATTACGAATCATGCCATGGTCGCAGGCCAACCAGAAGTGATGAAAAGCTTTGAATCACAAATCGGAGCTCTTATTATTGACGAAGCGCATCATTTTTTGACGGCCGTAAAAAAAATGAATGAGAAGGTCATCTCATTTACTGAGTGGAAATATTTATTTAGCCAATTTGGATTTAATGAAAAAACGCAAGTCGGCTGGAAACTTGAAAGACTTGAAGTTCCCGCAGCCATGCTCACTAAATTGAAAATTCGTACTGAGACGATTCAAGACGTATTTGACGGGATCATCAGGGAACTTATTGAATGGACGAATGCTCAAAAAACAACTAGAGGAATGTCAAAAGTAACAGTAGATTTAAGAGAGCATCGAGCTCTGTTTGAAGATTTTATTGCGGAATTGAATAGTCTTGTGACACTTTATGATGAAGCTTTATATTCCGTTGATATTTCAACCACTTCGGATAAAGAAGATATTTACTACTGGATCCGAGAACTTCGTATTGTAGCCTATAAATGGGAAGAGTTTGTTCTTCAGATTCAAGAAGAAGCTAGTTGGTTAGAAGCGGATAAACGCAGCTTACCAAGTTCGTTTATTTTTCATCAACGGAAGTTGAATCATCAAGAATTTACGGAACAGCTATTTGAAAACTACAGGGCTACGAAATCGATTGTCTGGACATCGGGAACACTGACTGTTCCTAAACAGCCTTGGTTTATTTTAGATCAATTGTATCTGCCAAGGTCTATTCCCATTCAGCGTTTTCATACTGCCCCAGATTATTACAACGGTGCCAAAGTATTTATTGTGGATGATGTGCCGGACGTCACTCAGGTAGATCAAATGACGTTCATTGAGTCGATTGCCGATGTCATTATACAGACCGCCCAAGTGACGGAAGGACGTATGTTTGTATTGTTCACCTCTCAGGACATGTTGCGGAAGACGGTAGAGTTAGTTGAGGAAACTTCATTAGCTGACGACTTCTTGCTGATTGCTCAAGGTATGAATGCAGGAAGTAAAATGCGGATGCTTCGGACATTCCAGCGATTTGAAAAGGCAATCTTGTTTGGAACGACTACATTTTGGGAAGGCGTGGATGTTCCAGGAGATGCATTATCAACCATTTTGTTAGTGCGCTTGCCTTTTACAAATCCGGATGACCCCTACTTTAAACAAAAAGCGGAAGAGCTTACTCGAAGTGGACAAAATGCGTTTACAAAGCTTGCCTTGCCAGAAGCAATTATTAGATTCAAACAAGGTTTTGGTCGTCTGATTCGGAATCCGCAAGAAAAAGGCGCGTTTATCATCCTCGATCGGCGGATAGAAAGCAAATCATATGGGAAAGACTTTTTATCTGCCATACCTAAAGTTTCAACTGAACATGTTTCCGTTGAAACGATGGTCGAGATGTTGGAAACTTGGTATAATAGCTAAGTATCTTGAAGAAAGCAGGGATTGCAGTGGAATCAAAGATTGAAGTCATTCAAACTGTGACGGTCAATTACCAATCAGATTTGTATAAGCTGGTCGATGCTTTGAATCGCTCTTTAAAAAAAGAGGATTTGATGTTTGGACTTGCACTGGATAAAGAGGACGACTCCAAAGCGATCTTCACGATTTACCGCACATGAAGAAGCAATGGATTGGAGCCTTGTTACTCGTTGCCGTTGTTGCAATAGTGTCTACTTTAGGAATCTTATATGTAATTGCAAAACAACCCCAGAACCAAGATTTTGAGCGGATTGAAACTTTAGTTCTAGGTCAAGATTTAGTAGATAGTGTGACTGAAACTTATGCCTATCATAGTGTTACCAGCTATATCACGGTCATTGGAACGAAGGATCAACAAGAAGTTGCGTATATTGTGGATAGTAAAGATAGCAAAACGGCTTATGAAGTACTACTTGAAGAGGGTATTACGGAAGAACAAGCGGAAGAGCTTACTCGTGCCGAACACAATGTAAAAGAGATTTTGTCAATCAAACTGGGGTATGAAGAAATCGGTCCCGTCTGGGAAGTGACGTACTTGAATGAAAATGACGCATTAAGCTACACCTATCTCGACTTTAAAACAGGTGATTGGTGGAAGCGTATTTCGAACTTATAATTTGGAGGACTCTATGAAGAAAATTTCAATTAATCAAATGCCTTCTCATATTGGAGAAGAAGTAAAATTAGGCGCTTGGCTAGCCAATAAGCGTTCAAGCGGAAAAATTGCCTTCCTACAACTTCGTGATGGTACTGGATTTGTACAAGGTGTTGTGGTAAAGGCAGACGTAGGAGAAGAAGTATTCCAACTTGCTAAATCATTAACACAAGAATCTTCGATTTATGTAACGGGTACAGTTACAGAAGATACTCGTAACAGCTTTGGCTGTGAAATCCAAGTCACATCAATCGAAGTCTTATCTCTTGCTGAAGATTTTCCAATTACACCGAAAGAACACGGTACAGAGTTCTTAATGGACAACCGCCACGTGTGGTTGCGTTCACGTAAGCAACACGCCATCATGAAGATTCGTAATGAAATTATTCGTGCTACGTATGAGTTCTTTAACAATGAAGGCTTTGTGAAAATGGATCCACCAATCCTTACGGGTTCAGCTCCTGAAGGAACTTCTGAATTGTTTGCGACGAAATATTTTGACGAAGATGCGTTTCTTTCTCAATCAGGTCAGCTATATATGGAAGCAGCGGCGATGGCAATGGGGAAAGTCTTCTCATTCGGTCCAACTTTCCGTGCTGAAAAATCGAAGACGCGCCGTCACTTGATCGAATTCTGGATGATCGAGCCGGAAATGGCTTTTGTAGAATTTAACGAGAGTCTAGAAGTTCAAGAAAATTATGTTTCTTACATCGTTCAGTCTGTTTTAAAGAATTGTAAATTGGAATTGGAACGCTTAGGTCGTGATACTTCAAAATTAGAAGCAATTCAAGCGCCGTTCCCACGTATTTCGTACGATGATGCAATCGAATTCTTACACGAAAAAGGTTTTGATGACATCCAGTGGGGCGATGATTTCGGAGCACCTCATGAAACTGCAATTGCAGAAGCATACGATAAGCCAGTATTCATCACGCACTATCCAGTAGGCATTAAACCATTCTACATGCAACCACACCCAGAGCGAGACGATGTCGTGCTTTGTGCTGATCTGATTGCACCAGAAGGGTACGGAGAAATCATTGGTGGTTCGGAGCGTATCTACGATTACGACCTACTAAAACAACGAATTCAAGAACATAATTTAGATGAAAGTGCTTATGCGTGGTATTTAGAATTACGCAAATACGGGACGGTCCCACACTCTGGCTTCGGTCTTGGTCTTGAGCGCACGGTTGCTTGGATCAGTGGAGCAGAACATGTCCGTGAATCGATTCCGTTCCCACGTTTATTAAATCGTTTATATCCTTAAGGAGGACTTGGAATGGAGTTTCCATCTAGTCGCCTGGAGCAGTGGATCAAGCGGGGAAATGTAACCATTTCCCAGCTTTTTTTTACTCATTATCGGGCTTTACAATTAACAGATCAAGAGGCGATGGTTGTCTTACAACTCGTTTCCTTTCAACAAAACCAGATTGAATTTCCAACACCTCGTGAAATTGCAGAGCGAATGGAAATCTCCGATCAACAAGTTGCGGCTATTTTACAGCGCTTGATGCAAAGAGGATTTCTACTTATCGAACAGTCAAAAACCGGTGCGATGGTCGAAGAAAAGTATGTTCTCTATCAATTATGGGAACGACTAATTGATTGTGTGGAGCAGGTCAAGATGGAACAGTCTGTCGCAACGAAAGAGCAGTTAGCCGGACAGTTGTTTCGTACCTTTGAGGAAGAGTTTGGCCGCGTTTTCACTCCATTGGAATATGAAACGATTTCCAAATGGTTAGATGAAGATGGGCATTCTCCTGAAGTGATTCGCCAAGCGCTTGTGGAAGCTGTTTTGGCAGAAAAGAAAAGTCTGAAGTATATTGATCGAATTCTTTTTGAGTGGAAGAAGAAAAATCTTCAAACGTTAGACGCCATTCGAAAGCACTCCGAAGGGTTCCATAAATATACTGTGAAAGCCCCAATACAAAAATCAGAACCGACTACACGAATGCCATTTTATAATTGGCTTGAAGAGAGGGAGTAAACTGGTTACAAAAAAAGAATGGGCAGAGATGTTAGCCGTCATGGATGACATGTTTCCAGACGCGCATTGTGAACTTGTACATGAAAACGCATTTGAATTAGTTGTGGCCACTCTATTATCTGCACAATGTACAGATGTTCTCGTAAACCGTGTCACTAAGGACTTATTCCAAAAATATAAATCTCCTGAAGACTATTTGGCAGTACCTTTAGAAGAACTGCAGCAGGATATCCGGTCAATTGGATTGTACCGAAACAAAGCAAAAAATATTCAAAAGCTTAGTCAGATGCTTCTCGATGAGTTCGGAGGTGTCGTCCCAGAAGATAGAGATACGCTGACTCGATTACCAGGTGTGGGAAGAAAAACAGCTAATGTTGTCGTTTCTGTTGCATTTGATGTTCCAGCTCTTGCGGTAGATACTCATGTGGAGCGTGTTTCCAAACGGTTGGGTGTTTGCAGGTGGAAGGATTCCCCTCTGCAAGTAGAGGAGACCTTAATGCGTAAAACACCGATGGAGAAGTGGTCGAAAGCGCATCATCAGATGATCTTTTTCGGGCGCTATCATTGCAAGGCTCAGAATCCTAATTGCCCCGAGTGCCCCTTATTGGAAAGATGTCGAGAAGGCAAGAAGCGGGTCAAATAGAAAAAAGGCATTTTCTCATTTACGAGAAAATGCCTTTTTTCATTGTAGATTAAGGAGTTTGGTCGGTTGAACCATCGCTCGCTTCATCACCAGTACCTTCATCAGTTCCTGGTTCAGTTGGCTCAGTAGGTTCTTCTTCACCAGAACCGTCACCAGGTTCCGTTGGTTCTCCAGTGTCTCCACCGTCACCAGAACCATTGTCATTACCGTTATCATTACCATTGCCATTGCCATTGCCATTGCCGTTACCATTTCCATTACCTTCACCTTCACCTTCATCTTCACCTTCACCAGGTTGAGGTTCTTCAGGTTCGTCTTCGGCAATTGTGATAGAAACAGTGGCAGGGGCACTAGAAATACCATTTGCTGTAGCTACCACACTAAATGTGTAGGTGTTTCCTGGCTGCAGATCACGAACCACAATACCGGTCTGATCCACAGTATCGAGTTCTTGAGTGCCACCATCATTGACTTTCACAGAAACCACATAATTTACCTCGTCCACGCCATCCGGAGCAGAATAGTTCCATTGCAATGTGGCAGAACCAGAAGATTCATCAAAGTCTGCTGATAGGCCGGTTGGTGCAGGTAGCTCTGTTAACTCATATTCATCAGAGACAGCAGTTGGCTCTGTACCTCGAACAAACAATTCTGTACGACGTAGGTTACTAGGTGTGAAGTCACTTGCCAATTGTAATGGAGAAGTACCTACTTCAATTGTAGCTTCAACCACTGAGTTTGGACGACTGAAATCTTCCGCATCGGAAGAAATCGATGACATGATCTGATTAAACATGACTTGTGGAACGCGGCGTTCTTCAGCGGATGTCATCGGTTCACTACGTTTACTGTTCCCTGACCAAATGGCAACTGAGTATTTAGTAGAATACCCTGCAAACCAAGTATCTGGGAATGAACCAGAAGGGAGGTTATTTGCTGCTATTTCATCGGAACTGTAATTGGATGTTCCGGATTTACCAGCCAAATCAATTCCAGGCACTGCTGCAGTTTGACCTGTTCCATTTTCATTTTCAAGTACATCACGGAGCATATCCGTAACCATATAAGCTGTAGAATCTTTCATGACTGGTTTGAGTTCTTTTTTCAATACATCTTCAGTTTCACCATCACGGTAGACAATTTTATTGATTGCATAAGGTTCTGCATGATAGCCTCCGTTAGCGAATGCACTATATGCACCTGCTAGCATCATTGGTGAGATACCTTCGATACCGCCTAGAACAGAAGATTCGTAAACATTTTCAATTCCAAGACCAAAGCGGTTGATGAAATCACGTGAATTGTCTAGTCCGACTTCACGTAACGTTTTCACAGCTGGTGTATTTTGTGAGCGATAAAGTGCTTCACGCATTGTCATCGGTCCTAGATAACGATCAACGAAGTTCCGAACGACTTGATCAGTGCCTGTATACGTAATTTGTTCATCGACTACTGTTTGACCTGTAGACCAGTTTAGATTTTCGATAGCTGGTGCGTAGGCAAGTAGCGGTTTCATCGTAGAACCAGGTTGACGGTCTTTATTGTCATATGCGTAGTTCCAGCCGCGATTTGAGTAATTTCGAGCTCCACCAGAAGCTACCAGGGCGCCTGTCTTCGGGTCGACCACTGCAATACCCGCTTGTTGTTTTTCTGTTGCATAAACATCGGAGTTGATGACTTCTTCGACTTTAGACTGGATAGCCGGGTCTAAAGTCGTGTGAACAGTAATACCTTCTGATAGAAGGGAAGGATCAATTTTGTTTAGTTCGCTTTCAACAATATCAATAAATGCTTCATATTTTAATTCTGAAGATGCTTGGCGTTCTTCTTCCGGAATCAACGTTTCTGTAACTGGAATAGCGCGTGCTGCTTCTGCTTCTTCAGGGGTTATTTTTTCATGAAGTTCCATGAGATGAAGAACGGTATTTCTACGTTTCTCAGCTAATTCCGGATTGTTAAATGGATTGTAGTTGTTCGGACTTTGAGGAATACCGGCAAGCATCGCCATCTCGTGTAATTCAAGTTCGTTTAGTTCTTTGCCATAGAAGTATTCGGCTGCTGTACCAAATCCATAATTTCTACCTGACATTAATATTTTGTTGAAATACATCTCAAAAATTTCTTCTTTATCATACTTACGTTCTAATTGAAAAGAAAGCCAAGCTTCTTGAGCTTTTCGCTTAAGAGTTTTCTCATTTTGCAGGAACGAGTTCTTCACAACTTGCTGCGTGATAGTAGAAGCACCCTGTGCTCCAAAGCCTTGCGTCACGTTCGCAATAACGGCACTACCTAAGCGCAAGAAGTCCATTCCCATATGATCATAAAATCGCACATCTTCTGTTGCTAGAATCGCGTCCTCCATTTGTTGTGGAATATCATCATAGTTTACATAAATTCGGTTTTCAGTACCTGATGTATAGAAAGGTTCTCCATTTACATCTAAAAAAGTGGAAGAAATAGGATCTTTTAAAGAGGCCTCATCTAGTTCTGGTGCTGAGCTTGCATAATAGACAAAGAGTCCAAAACCACTTATAAGTCCGATGAGCCCAATAGCAACAAGTGCTAGGAAAATCTTTTTAAAGATACCTCTTTTTCCTTTACTACCTTTCTTTTTTGATTTATTCTTCTGTTCTTCTAATCTGCGTTGCTGTCGAGATCGTTGTTCATTCGCCACGAGCTCCATCCTCACTTTCATTACCGATCACATAGTGATCTACTGCATTTAAATAGGGTATGCGCGGAGCATAGCCAGGTGTTATTTCAATTCCTACTTGCTCAAACTCTTCAAGAGTAATCGATTTCCGACCGCCTTGCTGCATACGTTCCCAAAAGATATCTAGCTGCTCACTAGATAGAAAGAAATACCTTTCTAGATTTTGAAAAGCTACTAACAAGAATGCAATGCCTTGTTGTTGCCGGACACTTCGCATGTGCAAGACTTGGTGTTCATGGACGTTTTGCAAAGGAAATGAAGTCTTATTCTTCGTTTCTTTTGCTTCAAAGTCCAAATAATAGCCTTTGTAGACGCCATTGTAATCTGTAGTTGATGGCGTTCTGTAATACGCTTCTCGGATCACAGCACGAGACCTTCCGGGATAATCGACTTTGACGATTTGTATAGGAATAGGTTTCTTATGAACGACTGCTAGCTGATGCTGCAAGTAATAGTCATTCGACTCATTCACTTCATCCTCTAACGTTTTTCCCCTATTGCTAAAAGAATAATCCTTTTTACTCGTATTATTTTTTGGGGTAGGGGGTTGATATTTTTTCCCACCAGGATAACGTATTGTCATCTTCAACACCTCTGTGCCTTAGTGTAGCACACAGATTAGACGCCTGACACGTGCCGAATGTTGCATTCGAATGTTTGTTCGTAAAACTAGAGGAACTGAAATACATTTGATATGATAAGAAGATAGACGTTAGAGGAAGTGAACGAATGGAGCTCTTAGAAACTACTAGTTTTTTATTGAATGAAGCAGAGCGGTGCATAAGCCGTTTTGAAAAAATGCGAGAACAAGATCGCAGCCCAGATTTTTTTAACGAAGTGAAACCGCATGTGAACGAAGTAGATAGCATCCTGGATGAATGGGTAAAAGATTCTGAGCACTATATAAAAATGAACCGACCAAAATACTTACACCCTTCTCAGATTCATGCAGCTCAGGAAGGGATGAAACAGTTTGTTGTACAATCATTTTATAAAGAAACATCAAAAAAGCGATTTTATCAGAGTGTCCATGCAGTACTTTATACATTAAAGACTATGCAATCGGAACTGGAGGGTACAGTAGATGAGTGAGATCTCAAAACTTCTCGACGAATGGGTGAAGGACCCTCAGAAGCGACAGCAGATTCAATCTATTCATACTATAGAACCCCGCGAAGCTAAAACAGTACCCTTCCCATCGGATCTGGATCCAAGTTTAGTTTCCGCTCTAAAGCGAAAAGGAATTCAGGAACTCTATACGCACCAAGCAAGTGCTTATGACAATGCTCGAAAAGGTCAATCGTTCACAGCTATTACTCCAACAGCTTCGGGTAAGTCTCTTTGTTATCACCTACCAGTTCTACAAAGCATCATTGAAGACCCAAAGAGCAGAGCCATCTATTTGTTTCCAACAAAAGCTCTTGCACAAGACCAAAAGACAGATGTGAATGAATTGATTGAAGCGACAGGTAAGCAAATTAATAGTTTCACTTATGATGGAGATACGGAGCCAGGAATACGCCGTAAAGTGCGGACCAACGGCAATATCATTTTGACGAATCCAGACATGCTGCATTCGGGTATATTGCCACATCATACGAAATGGGTCTCGATGTTTGAGAACTTAAAATTTATTGTAATCGATGAAATGCACACTTATAAGGGCGTGTTTGGTTCTCATGTTGCCCATGTCATCAGAAGATTGAAGCGTATTTGTGCATTTTATGGAAGTCATCCTGTAATTATCTGCACATCAGCAACTATCCAAAATCCTAAAGAACTTGCAGATACATTGACGCATGAAAATCATGTAGTGCTTACAAATAACGGAGCCCCTTCTGGAACAAAATATTTTTTATTTTACAATCCTCCTATTGTGCATCCGACGTATAATGTTCGTCGAAGCGCTATTCTTGAAGTTCGAGATCTAGCAGAAGAATTATATAAAAAGAGGTTACAGACCATTATTTTCGCTAAGAGTAGGGTCCGAGTAGAGATGCTAGTAACCTATTTAAAAGCGCTCGTAAGTAAAAAGCTAAATGACCGGTCTATTCAAGGATACCGCGGAGGTTATTTACCTTCAGAAAGACGAGACATTGAAAAAGGGCTTCGAAACGGAGATATACGAACAGTAGTCAGTACAAACGCTCTTGAACTTGGTGTGGATATCGGTCAGTTACAAGTCTGCATTATGACAGGTTACCCAGGAAATATCGCAAGTGCTTGGCAGCAAGCCGGCAGAGCGGGTAGACGACAAGGGGAATCACTAGTTATATATGTTGCTCAATCAACTGCACTCGATCAGTATGTGGTAGACCATCCAAACTATTTACTTGGGCAGTCACCTGAAGAAGTGCGGATCTTCCCTGAAAACATGTTGATCTTGATGGACCATCTGAAATGTGCGGCCTTTGAACTGCCATTTGACAAACAAGAAGACTATGCAGAGTATTACGTGCAATCGTTACTTGAGCATTTAAAGGACGAGAATGTATTACTAGAGACGGGAGACAAGTGGCACTGGATGGCGGAAAGCTTCCCAGCCAGCAACATTTCACTTCGTTCTGCTTCTCAAGACAATGTCATCATCATCGACCAATCCATTCCGACCCAAACAAGAGTTATTGGTGAGATGGATCTGTTCAGTGCCATGACGTTACTCCATGAAGAAGCCATTTATCTGCATCAAGGGACACAATTCCAAGTGGAACTTCTCGACTGGGATGAAAAGAAAGCCTATGTGACAGAAGTCGATGTCGATTACTTTACGGATGCCAACATAGCTGTAGAGATGAAGGTATTATCTAAAGACAAACAACTGACAAAGAAACAAGTTGAGATGACCTTTGGGGATATCATCGTTCTAGCTCACCCAACCATCTTTAAAAAAATTAAATTTGATACTCATGACAATATCGGCTCGGGAACTATAGACCTTCCGCCGCTGGAGCTCCATACAAGTGCAACTTGGATCACATTTGATAAACCTGCACATGGAGCCATGCACTTGTTTGCAGATGCAATGGTTGGAGCTGCATACGCGTTACACTCGTTCATTCCACTTTTCCTAGATTGTGATCGTAAAGACGTGCATGTTGTTCCCCAAATGAAGTCTATATTAGATGAACAACCTACGTTCTTCATCTACGATAGTTATCCTGGTGGAATTGGTCTATCTGAACGAATGATGGATCGTTTTGATGAATTGGTGGAAGAGACCCATTCACAAGTCACGGCTTGTCCTTGCCTCGACGGATGCCCAGCATGTATCGGTGCCCAAGAAGCAAATGTTGGACTGAAAGAAGAAGTTCTATTACTACTAAATCATCTGGTGCGTGAAGCTGATGTCTTATGAGAAGAAATTAATGGCTATGAAAGGGTTACTGAAAAAGCAACCGGAACAGATTAAAGAAGCCCAAGCTGTTGATCAGAAGAAACTTCTACCGAACCAGTGGGAATCGTCCGGTTATGAGCGTGTGGAGACACCTGAAGGTCTTTACTTTAAAGTGACGACTCATTATCCACTTGATTTTGAACATGGACTTGTCAAATTTAGCGAGTTAGACAAATTGCTCCTGCAAGCTAAAGAGAAATTTCCTGGCCATCCACTGGTTCCGCATGATGACAAGAGAGTGTTATTTTATGATACAGAGACGACAGGTCTGAAAGGCGTTGGCGTGCATATTTTCTTAAATGGGATTATTCAGCGCTTCCCGACTCATTTTCAGTTAGATCAGTATCTCCTTGCGTCTCCTGAGTTTGAGGTGCCTTTCTTAAAAGCGTTGCCATTTCAATTAGCCGATACCATCGTAACTTATAATGGGAAGAGCTTCGATATTCCGCAGCTTGAAGTGCGCTGGACGATGAATCGGAAGGAGCTACCTCCATTTCCTACATTATTTCAAGTGGATTTATTTCATGGAAGTAAACGCTTGTGGAAAGGGTTGCAGGAGCGTTATAAATTGCAAGATATGGAACGCGAACAATTGGCATTTGTTCGTGAAGAAGATATGCCGGGGCATTTAGCGCCTATTATTTATATGGATGCCTTGAGATCCAATACAACTGAAAATTTAGACAGGGTCCTGGAACACAATAAGTGGGACTTGCTATCACTTGTAGCACTTTACATTCGATCGCTCCAGCACTTACTCGATCAGTCTGAACAGAGTAACTCGGCTATCGAGATAAATTTGGCCAAGTGGTTGAAGGATATCAAACTGTTGCCGCATAGTAAGGAACTCTATGAAAAAGTAACGGAGCGCTACGAAAGACAAGATATTCCTCATGCCTACTATTACTTATCGCTGTTGAAGAAGCGCGAGAAAGAGTATGAAGAAAGTTTTGAGCTAATGAAGATTGCATCAGATGAACTACAAGGCATAGAAAGGCTAGATGCCCTTCTCTATTGCGCAAAGATTTTAGAGCATCAATTGAAAGACTTCAATTTGGCTACGAATTACGTGCTCCAAGCTAAAGCCCAGCTGCTTACTTTAACAGCTGTTCTCACAAGAGAAAAGCTGGCCGACTATTTGCTTGACCTAAAGAAACGAGATGCCCGTATTTCTCGGAAAATCATTTCCCGGGAAAGCGCAGATTTCGACAAATAGATAGGTGCACCTTTCCATCCTATGCTATAATGAAGCCAATCACCAATGGATGGAAGGAAGATGGGTATGGCGATTCAATTTACAACTTCTGATATTTTAGAAAAACAATTTAAAACTACGATGCGTGGCTATAGCCAAGAAGAAGTCGACGCATTTTTAGATGAGATCATTAAAGATTACGAGCAATTTGATAAACGTATCCAAGAATTAGAACGAGAAAATCGCGATCTTCGCACTCAAGTGGAAGAGGCACCTCGTTCAGCACCAGCACCACAGACATCAACTAACTTTGATATTTTAAAACGTCTATCAAATCTTGAGAAGCATGTTTTTGGAGCCAAACTTTACGAATAATCTGTGCTTGTATTCACAAGGTAAATAACGTATACTCGATTGTGGCCTTCTATTCAGGCAATCGCTGCACACTTTGATGTGTAGAGGAAAGTCCATGCTCACACAGCTCTGAGACGACTGTAGTGTTCGTGCCTCGTGAAGTCATAAACGAGGGCAGCTGCCAGGCTGACGGCAGAGAAATCACCTAAGTCTTTGGATACGGTGTAGTACTCTTGAAAGTGCCACAGTGACGAAGTCTTATTCGGAAACGGTAAGAGTGGAACGCGGTAAACCCCACGAGTGAGAAACCCAAATTATGGTAGGGGCATTTCCATGAAGGAACTGAACGGATTGGAAGACGGAGATTCCGTAGATAGATGATTGCCGCCCAGTATGTACGAGGGGCTTCCCCGCTTGAGTACATGGGAGACAAAACATGGCTTACCGAATAGAAGGTTTATGATGAACTTTACAGCTCTCCTTTGTGGAGAGTTTTTTCTCTTTATATACCCAAACTATAGCAAGGAGTTGAAGACGATATGAAGTATAAATTACTAGCAACTGCGGCCATGGGCCTTGAAGGAATCGTCGCAGATGAACTGAAGGACCTTGGTTTTGAGACGACTACAGACAACGGAAAAGTATTCTTTACAGGAGACGAAGAAGCGATTGCTCGTGCTAATGTCTGGTTACGAGTCGCAGACCGTGTCAAGTTAGTCGTGGGAGAGTTTCCGGCCCGCACATTTGATCAATTGTTTGAGGGGACAAAAGCACTTCCTTGGGAAACTTACTTACCAGTAGATGCGAACTTCCCAGTTAGCGGTAAGAGTGTCAAGTCAACACTTTATAGTGTGCCGGACTGCCAAAGTATCGTGAAAAAGGCAATCGTCGAACGACTAAAGTCTGCTTATAAACGAATGAGTTATTTTGATGAATCAGGTGCACGCTATAAAGTAGAAGTCAGTATTTTGAAAGACAAGGTGTTATTGACACTTGATACGAGTGGAGCAGGGTTGCATAAACGCGGCTATCGCACGACGCAAGGAGATGCACCTTTAAAAGAGACACTGGCTGCAGCACTTGTGAAGGTTTCGAAGTGGAGTCCGCACCGTCCGTTTGTAGATCCATTCTGTGGTTCTGGCACTCTATGTATCGAAGCAGCGATGATAGGTCAAAATATCGCACCTGGCTACAATCGTGAATTTGATGCGGAGAATTGGAAATTTATCAAACCAGCTGTATGGGATAAGGTTCGTGAAGAAGCGGACGCTCAAGCAGATTATGATCAAGAATTAACCATCCTTGGAACTGATATCGATCATCGCATGATTGAAATTGCCAAGTCCAATGCACTTGAAGCAGGCTTTGCAGATATTATTGAATTTAAACAGATGCAAGCAACTGATTTCACGACGCGACTCGAGAATGGAGTGATTGTCAGTAACCCACCTTATGGCGAGCGTATCGGAGAAATCGAGGAAATTGAGAAAACCATTTCTCAATTTGGTTACGTCATGGAAAAATACCCGTCTTGGTCTGTTTACTTACTTTCTTCAATGGAAAATTTAGAGACGGTCTACGGTAAAAAAGCGACGAAAAAGCGCAAATTGTTCAATGGATTCATCCGCACGGATTACTACCAGTTCTGGGGTAAACGTGTCTAGAATATATGGAAAAGAGTGGAGCTATGCGTAAAAATATCCCCTTTGAATTGTCAAAAGATCAGTCATTTTATCAATCCTTGTCCAATTGGTTAGGGGATATCTTTTATGAGACGTTACCTGACCATGGATATGAAATACGAGACGAACAAGTCTACATGGCGTTTCAAATCGAAAAAGCACTCCAACAGAAATCAGTCCTTTTTGCAGAAGCGGGAGTAGGAACTGGTAAAACAATGGCCTATCTACTTCCTTCGATAGCTTATGCCCGCTATACTGGAAAACCAGTCATCGTAGCATGTTCCGATGAAGCTTTGATTGAGCAGTTAATCAAGCCAGAGGGCGATATCGCTCGTCTTTCTGAGCTATTGAATCTCGCTATTGATGTTCGTCTAGCAAAATCAAGAGAAGAGTATCTTTGTTTGCAGCGCCTAGATGAACAGCGCAGGGGGTTTGATGTACCTGAGTTTGTCGATGAAATCGATGATCGTCTTCCGGAGTTTGTTTTTGCTGGAACCTCTTTGCAAAAAGTATACCCTTATGGTGACCGAAAAGAGTTCAGTTTCTTAACAGATGAAGAGTGGAAACTTGTCAATTATCACCCTGTACAGCAGTGTTCGATTTGTGAGGTGAAAAATCAATGTGGCCAAACCATCTCAAGGCAGTTCTATCGTCAAGCTACAGATCTAGTCATCTGCTCCCATGAATTTTTAATGGAACACTTATGGACGGCAGAGTCTCGAAAACGCCAAGAGCAGCTTCCTCTGTTACCAGAAGCGTCTGCTATCGTACTGGATGAAGGTCATTTGGTTGAGTTTGCAGCACAAGAAGCGTTTACACTAAAAGTACAAAGTGAATCGCTACTAGATTTACTTGAAAAGGCACGTGTAGAAGGGTTACGACCTAAGACACTCCACTACTTAGATGTTCTAGAGGAAGCGCATCTCGCATTTTTTGAGCTCCTTCGGAATTCAATAGAAAATCCAGCTCTTGAAAAAATGACGATTCGTCGTTCCCCTGAACTTGTTGGGAAAAGTGCGTTTCTAATTAAAACGGTAGAAGGGTTGTTAGAAGAGTTCGTATTTGAAGGCGAAATGTACTCTATTGAGTCGTATGATATGAAACTTATGGAAGAATATCTAGAGGACTATTTGCAAGCTTTCCAACTGTTCACAGAAGAAAACGAGGCCATTCACTGGGTAGAAGAAGTAGATGGCATTGAAACACTTGCGATTATGCCTGAACTTGTTGATGAGCAATTGGCTGAAAAATTATTTAACGGATCATTACCAATTATTTTCTCTAGTGCGACACTTAGTGTCGACCAAACGTTTGATTATTTAGCAGGTAGTCTAGGAATTGCAGAATATGAATCTTTGCAAGTTCCGTCACCTTTTGATTATGAAGAAGTGATGACTATTCAACTGTCAAAGCCGTTTGATAAAAATGACAAAGTAATGGAACTGCTCAATGAACCACAACCGACTTTAGTTCTTTTCTCAACGATAGAATCGTTTGAACAGTTCAAATTTATGTATGGTCATGAGGATATCCTTTTCGAGGGCGATCAAGAGATGAGCACGTTGATTGAGCAGTATAAAGAAAATCCTAAAGTCTTAGCTTCCTATTCCTTATGGGAAGGATTAGATTTACCTTTAGATCTGTTAACTCGAGTCATAATTTATGATTTACCATTCCCTCCGAATGATCCTATTTTTAATGCAAAGCGGGATATGTCGTTCCATGCATTTGAAGAAGTCGATCTTCCGTTCATGAAAATGCGAATGAAACAGGGAGTTGGGCGTCTCATTCGGACTGAACAAGATCATGGCACTATAGAGCTTTTGTTGTCGGAACAAGAATACGAGTTTATGAAGGAACTTGAAAAAGAACTACCTGTAATGCCAAATTATTAGACTGCAAAAGGGGTCCCGTTTCATGAATGAGTTAAGAAAGCATATTTATCGACGTACCGCTCTTTTAGGAGTTCTTGCAGAACAGCAAGGGAACTCCTCAACAGCAGAAAAAGCAAAAAAGTTTGGACAAAAACTGTTTTCTGAGCAATTGACTATAGCGTTTGCCGGGCATTTTTCTGCAGGAAAATCGAGTATGATCAATGCGCTAACAGGAGAGAATTTGTTAGCTACGAGTCCGATTCCGACTTCGGCGAACATTGTCACTATTCAAAGAGCAGAGGATTGGAAAGCCTATGTTCATTTTATGAATGGAGATTTAGCAATTGCTGAAGAGGAGCTGGCTGTAGCTAACTTAAAGCGTATGGCAAAAGACGGCCAATCGGTTCGCAAAATCGAGTTGTTCCATCCAGAAACGTCGCTACCAAAAGACGTTGTATTAATGGATACACCTGGAGTAGATTCAACGGATGACGCTCACCGCCTTTCCACTGAATCGGAACTGCATCTTGCAGACCTAGTCTTTTACGTAATGGATTACAACCATGTCCAGTCGGAGCTGAACTTTACATTCACCAAAGATCTAATGCGGACAAACCCAAATGTTTATTTAATTGTTAATCAAATGGATAAGCATAGAGAACAAGAACTTTCTATTGAAGCGTACAAACAGTCTGTTGAGACCTCTTTTGAGAGTTGGGGAGTCCTTCCGAAAGGAATTTTCTTCACTTCTCTTAGACAGCCAGACATGTACCCAGTGGATTCAGTAAAGAGTGTAATAGATAGTGCTCTTCAGCAAAAAGAGACCGTTCTAGAAGAAAGTGCACAGGGGACATTAGTGAAACTGATTCAAGAACACGAGGCTTTTTTACAAGAACAGCAAGAGGAAGTAGAAGCCTCTTACGAAGAGCTGTTCTCGCAAGAAGAATGGCAGGATAAAGGTGCGACAAAAAAAGAAATCCTACAAGCAGTTCAGTCGTTTGAGCTTCTCGACTTGAAGAAATGGAAAGATGACCTACAGCAACAAGTCCAACAAGTCATGTCAAATGCGTATGTGATGACACCTGAAGTGCGAGAGGCTGTACGTTCGTTTGCTGAAGCAAGTGATCCAGGATTTAAGATGGGGTTTTTCAGTTCTAAGAAAAAAATTGAGGAAGAGCGTATAGCGCGACAAACAAAAGCACTTTCACAACTTCAACACGTCTACAACCAAACGACTGCCCCTCATATTGAAGGGCTTGTTGTTAAGTATGCACAAATCATTCAGGTACCTACAGATGCGTACACTCCTTATACACTAGAAGCTTCTATTATTGTAGATGAATTCAAACCTGGTACTAGTTCTACGGGGGATGGACTGCTACAGTTTTCAAGCCGTATTGAACAAGCACTTAAAAAGAAAGTGGTGCAACATGTCCTAGATTGGGCAGAAGAAATGACTGAGGAATCGGATGGCAAACAAGTACTGTCAGAAGATGATCAGTTTAAGAAACAACAACTAGTCAGAAAACAGCGTGCTTTGGAAGAATGGGAAGCAACTGAACAGAAAAAACAAGATTTTTCTTTACAGATCAAGTCTCCAAATGAAGCATTCCAAAAGCAGCGTGCAAATCGAGTAGAAATGTGGGAGGAGCAATACAAGGGGTTTTACTCTTCTGCTTCTCCTCTGACACTCTCGGAAACAAAAACAGAAGTTGAAAAAGAGATTCGGTTGGAGCAAACGGCATCTACTAATCAGTTAAAAGAACAACAGGTTTTGTCTAAAGCGGATCGGCTGCTAAATTTATTATCCGATATTCCAAATTTCAAAGAAGCCATTCGTGAGATGAAACAAAAGCGAGACCGTATTAACAACCGCTCCTTTACCATTGCACTTTTTGGTGCATTCTCTGCTGGAAAATCAAGCTTTTCGAATGCCTTACTCGGAGATGCGGTATTACCGGTTTCACCAAATCCAACAACAGCTTCTATCAATAAAATCTCCCCGGTTTCAACTGAAAAACCACATCGCAACGCAGATGTGCAATTTAAAACAGTAGAGAATTTACTTGCGGAATTAAAAGGAATGATTGCACCGCATGGTAAAGAGATTCAAACACTAGATGAACTCTATAGTAGAGCGCAAGAATTTCTTCACAAGCCATTAGATGAGACTAAGAAATCATTTATTCGTGCCTTTGTTTCAGGGTATCTAGAACAAAAAAATCACCTTGGTACAGTCCGATTAGTCGAGCATCAAGCATTTACAGAATATGTAGCTGTCGAGTCAAAAAGTTGTTTTGTTGAGACCATCACATACTACTATGATTGTGAGCTGACTCGAGCAGGTGTGACTCTTGTAGATACACCGGGTGCTGATTCTATCAATGCTCGTCATACAGGTGTCGCATTTGATTATATTCGTAATGCGGACGCTGTTTTGTTTATCACATACTTTAATCATGCTTTTGCGAAAGCAGATAGAGAATTCTTGATTCAACTTGGACGAGTCAAAGATTCTTTCGAGATGGATAAAATGTTCTTTATCGTCAATGCAATCGATCTCGCTAACACGGAAGAAGAAAAGCAAGATGTCCTGGATTATGTGGAACAAGAATTGACACAGTTCGGAATTCGCTTCCCACGTTTGTACGGAGTATCAAGTCTACAAGCACTCGAAGAAAAACAATCGAACACATCAGGGGCAAGTGGTATGTCTGAATTTGAAGTGGCCTTCCAACATTTCTTGAAAGAAGAGCTGCTTGAAGTGATTTTGCAATACATCGATGAGCAAACAAACGAGTTGACCAATCAATTCTACATGCTGATTGACTCAACAGAAGAAAATATGAAACGAAAACCACAACGTCTAGCTGAATTGTCTGAAGTAGAGCAACAACTCCGTGCGAGGTACAAGCGACCTGTTTCAGAGACAAAACGCAACGCACTGCTTAATGAAGTCGAGACACTTATTTATTACTTGCAACAACGTTTGTTCTATAGATATCCCGATTTCTTTAAAGAAGCATTCAATCCTTCTCGTTTCTCGAAGCAGGATATCAAGTCAGCATTTGAAGATTCTCTTCAAGAAGTAGTGGAAAGTCTGGAATTTGATACAGCTCAAGAGCTACGCGTCACAAACCTTCGTTTGCAACAAGCTACTGAAAAAGCGATTCGTGAGTTCGAGAAGCAAGAAAGAGCGTATCTTGCGGAACAACCAGCAGCTTTTTCTGTGTCACCGATGGAACTTAAAGCTCCTAAGTTATTGGAGTTTGATAAACCAGAGCTTCCAATTCAGAGTTACGAACCGCTTCGAAAATATGTAAAAAATGTAAAGCGGTTCTTTGAGAAAAATGAAAAGGCAATTTTACAGACTGAACTTGAATCAAAACTCAAAGTGGATGTTGCGCAACATTTAGATCAGCAAACCAAGCGATTGCGGAACTGGACGGAGCAGCAATTCAATGACAAAATGGAGACGAGTATGCAGCGTTTCCTACAAGCTAGTCTAAATACGATTGCTGCAGAACGAGAACTGTTAGAACAGCAAGCGACACTTGAGGCATGGAAGAAAATACGGATTCAATTGGAGGAGACCAATGATCATCACTAAAGATGTGCATGAACTTCCGAAGAGAAATACCCGTTTTATTGACACACGCTTTGATTTGCAAAATCCGAAGTGGGGAGAATACGAGTTCCAGCAAGAACACATTGCTGGAGCTGTGTATTGGCATTTGGAGGAGCATCTGTCTGATATGTCAAAAGTAGAAGGCAGACATCCTGCCCCATCTGAAGAACAGATGACTCGCTTGATCCAAACATCTGGGTTGCAGTATGACGACCAAGTAATTCTTTACGATCAAGGGAACGCACCTTTTGCAGCTCGTGCAGCCCTATTACTGTTATGGGCTGGCTTTCCTCATGTCTCTATAGCACGTGAAGGGTATAGCCGTTTAAAAGAGGTGTATCCTTTAGAAGGTGGCACGCCTTGGTATCCAAAAACCGATCAGCAGCTCACTTTCAATAAGGAGTTGTTGGTTACTGAACAAGATGTGAAAAACCATCTCGCAACTGGTGGAGCTGTCCTCGATGCTCGTTCATCAGAGCGTTTCAAGGGCAATGTGGAACCGATCGATCCAATTGCGGGGCATATTCCGGGGGCTCAAAATCTCGATTGGGAGTCGTTAAAAACAGAGCATGGTTTAATGAAATCGAGTGAAACAACCGGTCTTTTTCAACAGTTTTCTAAAGAAGAACCGGTCATCACCTATTGCGGAAGTGGCGTCACTGCATCTCCACTGACCATTGCTTTACTAGAAGCGGGTTTTGAAAACGTGCACCTTTATGCAGGTAGTTATAGTGACTGGATTCGCAACAATGCAGTAGAGACAAGTAAATAAACTTGTCACTCATACATTCCTATAGTATAATGGAAAAATTGTTATGAGGATGAAATGAGGGACTATACATTATGAAAAAATCTATTTATAGTCTGACGAAGGATCAATTAACAGAATGGTTACTTGAACGAGGTCAGAAAAAGTTTCGTGCTGAACAGGTCTGGAATTGGCTTTATGTGAAGCGCGTACAATCATTTGAAGAAATGAATAACGTCAATAAAGAATGCTTGCAGTTACTTAGCGAACACTTTGTGATGCAGACGTTAAAAGAGTCTGTAAAACAAGAGTCAGCAGATGGCACAATCAAATTCTTGTTCCAGCTAGAAGACGGGAACTTGATTGAAACAGTTTTAATGCGTTTCCATTACGGCCTTTCTGTCTGTGTGACGACGCAAGTTGGATGTAACATCGGCTGTAGCTTCTGTGCAAGTGGTCTTTTGAAAAAAAGCCGCGATTTAGATGGCGGTGAAATCGTCGGACAGATCATGAAGGTTCAAGAACACTTGGATGCACAAGGGAAAGGTGAACGCGTCAGCCATATCGTAGTAATGGGAATCGGAGAACCGTTTGACAATTACACGAATCTGATGAACTTCTTAAATGTAGTTAACGACCAAAAAGGTCTTTCTATTGGAGCACGTCATATCACTGTATCCACAAGTGGACTTGCTAAAAAAATCCGTGAGTTTGCGGATGAGCAAACACAAGTGAATTTGGCAGTGTCCCTTCACGCACCGAATGACGAGTTACGTAGCAACATCATGATTATCAATAAGGCCTTCCCAATCGAGAAATTGATGGACTCTGTTGATTATTATTTGGAGAAAACGAACCGTCGTATCACGTTTGAATACATTTTGCTTCGTGATGTCAACGATCACGTGGAAGAAGCAAAACAGCTGGCAGATCTTCTAGAGAACAAGCGTCACTTGTCGTATGTGAACTTGATTCCATACAATCCAGTGGATGAGCATGGTCAGTATCAGCGTAGTACGCCAGAAGCAATCGATGCGTTCTTCCAAACGTTGAAGAAACGCGGAATCAACTGTGGTGTTCGCACAGAGCAAGGTACCGACATCGATGCCGCTTGTGGTCAGCTTCGCAGTAAACAAATCAAAAAAGAAAAAGTCGCAAATTAATTTAAAGTCAGTAGAGATATTATCTCTGCTGATTTTTTTATTTGTATTATTTCTGAAAATTCCATTGACTTCTCTTTCAAGTGTCTGTAATATAGCCCTTATAATACTTCGTCGCTTCAACGCGCTAAAGTTAAGGGGGATAATTATATGAATTGGAAACGCACATTAGGACTTGTCGCACTATCATCGACCTTGGTACTTGCAGCTTGTGGAGATTCTTCAGAGGAAGCAGCAGCAACTGAAGATACAGTTACAATTGGAGTCACGCAGATTGTTGAGCACCCATCTTTAAATGCAGCATTTGAAGGGTTCCAAAAAGCAATTGAAGACGCTGGTATCGAAGCAGAGTACCAAATCGAAAACGCTCAGAATGATACTAGTGCGAATACGACGATCGCTACCAACTTAGTGAGCAGTGGTGTTGATTTGATTTTCGCAAACTCCACTCCTTCTGCACAAGCAGTCGCAAGTGCTACTTCCGAAATCCCAATCGTTTTCACATCTGTTACGGATGCAGTAAGTGCGGAACTTGTCGCTTCAATGGAAGAACCGGGTGGAAACGTGACGGGAACAGTTGATACTCAACCTGAAGCCATCCCGAATACGATCGAGTTCTTAAAAAATGAGCTACAAGCAAAATCTATTGGAATGGTGTTCAACTCGGGAGAACAAAACTCTAGAGCTCAAGTTGATGTAGTGAAAGCAGAAGCAGAGAAATTAGGTATCACTGTAGAAGAAGCATCAGTAGCTACTTCAGCAGAAGTGAAACAAGCTGCAGAATCTCTGATCGGTAAAGTAGATGCGTTTTACATCATTACAGATAACACGGTTGTCTCAGCTTTAGAATCTGTCTTATCGGTAGCTACAGACAATGAACTTCCCGTCATGGTAGGAGAATTTGATTCGGTAGCACGTGGTGGTCTAGGGGCATTTGGTTTTGATTACTTTGAAATCGGCTACGAAGCTGGAGAAATGGCTGTAAAGATCTTAAACGGTGAAGCCACTCCGGCTGAACTGCCAGTTCAATATCCTCAAAACGTTAAATTTGTGGTGAATGGGACGGTCGCAGAGCAGTTAGGTATAGAAGTAAAAGATGAATGGAATGCAGAACTCGCAGAGTAGAAATGAGGGATTCAAATGGTAGGAGCATTAATTGGTGCTGTTGAGCAAGGGTTGATTTACGGAATCATGGCTCTAGGTGTCTATTTAACATTCCGGGTCCTTGATTTTCCGGACCTTACGGTTGACGGAAGTTTTGTGACAGGAGCTGCAACCGCAGCGGCGATGATCGTGATGGGCTATTCTCCAGTACTTGCAACACTGGTTGCCATTGTCGTTGGATTTGTAGCAGGTGTCGGAACGGGTCTCCTGCATACCAAAGGCGGCATCAATCCTTTATTATCTGGAATCTTGATGATGATTGCTCTGTATTCTATCAATTTACGAATTATGGGGTGGACGGTAGAAAATGCAGTGGGCCGTCCTAATATCCCGTTATTACAATCAGAAACGTTGTTTAGTCAGTATACAGCTTGGGCGACAAGTTTAGGGATTCCTGTTGAAATTAGCATCATCTTATTTGCAGCAGTGGGTGTTACAGTCGTGAAATTGGCATTGGATGCCTTCTTGAAAACAGAAGTGGGTCTTGCTCTTCGTGCAACTGGGGATAACAAACGAATGATTCGAAGTTTTTCAGGAAACACTTCTACACTAACGATTCTTGGGCTTGGCTTATCCAATGGTCTTGTAGCTCTGTCAGGCGCTTTAATTGCTCAATACGGGAAGTTTGCAGATGTCGGGATGGGAATTGGAATGATTGTCATCGGTCTGGCTTCGGTCATTATTGGAGAGGCTCTATTTGGTACCAAATCTATCGTTCGAGTCACACTAGCTGTTGTGATTGGAGCTGTCATCTACCGTCTCGTTTTAGCCTTTGCACTTCGTATTGAATTTTTAGATACAGGGGATATGAAGCTTCTAACAGCTGCGATTGTTGTTCTTGCACTAATTGTTCCAGGCAAACTAGGCGAAACGAAAAAACGTTTAGCTCGAAAGAGATTGCAATCCAAATCCGTTACTAAAGGAGGGACCGAACTTGTTAACCATTCGTAATTTACACAAACGGTTCAATGAATCGAGTCATGACGAAAAAATCGCGTTACATGATCTGTCTCTTCATTTGAATGACGGAGATTTCGTGACGATTATCGGCAGTAACGGTGCGGGAAAATCTACATTGCTAAACTGTGTCTCCGGCACGTTACAAGGAGACGGGGGCACCATTGAAATTGCACGGAACCAAGTCGATTCACTCGCAGAGCATGCCAGGGCCAAATGGATTGGCCGTGTGTTTCAAGATCCAATGGCTGGAACCTCACCTAGTCTCACGATTGAAGAGAATTTAGCTGTTGCACATGCACGAAACCGAAAACGAAGCTGGCGATTTGCGACTTCCAAAACAAAGCGAGACCATTTTCGCGCAGCGCTAGAAGTCTTGCATTTGAATCTTGAGAACCGGTTGACTACCAAAGTGGGTACATTGTCTGGAGGAGAACGGCAAGCATTGTCTCTTTTGATGGCCACATTCACGAATCCGTCGTTATTACTTTTAGATGAACACACAGCAGCACTGGACCCAGCACGAGCGGAGCTGATTACGCAGCTGACGAAACAGCTTGTAAATGATCAGCAACTGACGACGTTGATGGTGACACACAATATGCAGCAAGCGATTGATTTAGGGAACCGTTTGATCATGATGGATCAAGGAAAAATCATTTACGAGGCAGATGCTGAAACGAAGAAGCAGTTGAACGTCCAGCACTTGTTAGAGGAGTTCAAAAAAATTAAGGGCAGTCATGCGTTATCGGACCGCATGCTTTTAGAAGTATAAAGAAGCACATCTCGTGATGAGATGTGCTTTTTAGTTTGAAATGGTTGTGTAAGAAGGGGGGCGAGCGAGCGTTCACGAGCATGGAGCAAGGGTTGTTCAGCATTGAGCGCAATTTGTACTGCATCAAGCGAGGTTTCATCAGCATCAGGCCTGATATCTTCTACATGACCGCTAATTTATTCCGCATCATGATTTCACAAACCCATCAACTCACTTAAATCAACAATTCAAACAGAAGCGAATCTGTATTGACGGCTTTGTATTCAAACCCATTGTGCTCGAATCGAGCAATCAGGGCCTCGTAGTCGTCAGGATCATGAAGTTCGATACCGATAAGTGCAGGGCCGCTCTCTTTATTGTTCTTTTTCGTGTACTCAAACGTTGTGATGTCGTCCTCAGGCCCGAGGACGTCGTGCAAGAATTGACGAAGAGCACCAGCGCGTTGCGGGAATTTCACTAAGAAATAATGCAAATAGCCTTCATATAATAAGGATTTTTCTTTAATTTCTTGCATTCGGGAGATATCGTTATTCCCTCCGCTAATAATTACGACCACTTGTTTGCCACGGATATCATCCGCTACTAAGTCCAGTGCCGCAATAGGAAGAGCACCAGCGGGTTCAACAACGATGGCGTGTTGATTGTACATCTCGAGAATCGTCGTACACACTTTTCCTTCCGGAACTGCTAGCAAGTCATCCACAAAGTGCTTTGCAATGGTAAACGTCTGAGCACCAGCACATTTCACAGCAGCACCGTCTACAAACTTATCAATTGATCTGAGTGGGACCGGCTGCCCTTGTTGAAATGCCTCCGCCATGGAAGCAGCGCCGCTCGGTTCTACACCAATCACTTTTGTTGTGGGCGATATACTTTTCGTATAAGTCGATACACCAGCAATCAGACCACCGCCACCAACACTGGCTAGAATGTAATCTACGGGGCCTTCCAGTTCGTGGAGGATTTCTACAGCGACTGTACCTTGTCCTGCTATGACATCAGGATCGTCGAAAGGATGAATAAACTCAGCACCTTGCTCTGTTGCAAAGACAGTAGCAGCTGCAGCTGAATCATCAAACGTATCTCCTTCAAGTCGAATATCAACAAAGGACCCGCCAAACATTCGCACTTGATTCACTTTTTGTTTTGGAGTGGTCTTCGGCATAAAGATGGTTCCTCGAATAGCTAATGCTGCACATGCATATGCGACTCCCTGCGCATGATTTCCTGCACTCGCACACACTACGGAATTCTTTCTAGCCTGTTCTTCTATAGAAGCAATCTTATAATAAGCGCCTCTTAATTTGAACGACCGGACATGCTGCAAGTCTTCTCGTTTTAAGTAAATATCAGCTTGGTAGCGCGTGCTTAAAATGTCATTTCGTTGAAGCGGGGTATGGGCTACAACATCTTTTAATTGATGAAATGCTTGAAGAATGTCTTCTACTTTCACCAACGATTTGCTTTCAAGTTCAATCATTTCATCACAACCTTTATCAGAATATTTGACAAGTTTAACACACCATTGCGCTGAAGTGCTAGAGCATTTATAAATATTGGTTCATTCTTCTGAAAAATTGGGTGGCAAAATCGATGAATATGGTCTCAGATGGTGTGAGCACTCTTGAAGTGGATGTGATAAGACCGACTGTCCGTTGCATCAAAGGTGCTTCAATCTGAATCTTTTTTGTGAATCGCATCGAACCTTCTGGCAAAGTACTTTCAGGTAAAATCGACACTCCGAGACCAGCGGCAACCAATCCCTTGATGGCATCGAGGTCTTCTCCAACCGAACTGATAGCAGGTTGAAACCCAACAGATTGGCAAGCTTGGATGACAGTCTTGTGAAGAATAAATTCTTCTGGGAAGACGATGAATGGTTCGTTCTTCAGTTCAATCATATGAACAGACGTCTGATTCGCCAGTCGATGTGGAAGGGGAACTAGTAGTGAAAACTTTTCAGTGAATAATTCAGTAGTGATAAGTTCTGTCTCGCCAGTTGGTAACGGACCAATGAAGGAAAGATTGATTGAGCGATCTTTAACTGCATCTACTAAGTAGTTGTAATTTCCTTGGCGAAGCTGAAATTTAACGTCTGGATGTTGCTTGCGAAACGCTGTGATGACACTTGGCAATAATTGAGTAGCAAAACTGCTTGGGAAGCCGATCCGGATGCTCCCTTTTTCGGGATTAAGATACGTATGGACTTCTTCTACACCAAGGTCTATTTCTAGTAAAGCTTTTGACACATGAGTTAAAAAAGTTTTACCAATAGTAGTCAATTTAACGTTTCTTCCAATTCGGTCAAATAATTGGACTCCGAGCTCTTTTTCTAAATTTGCAATCTGACGACTGATGGCAGATTGAGCAACATGTAAATGAAGAGCTGCTTCAGAAATATGTTCGCGTTTTGCAACTTCTTGAAAATAAATTAATTGCCGTAATTCCAACGTTTATCCGCCTTTCTATCTCAAAATGATATAAGTATGATAGTAATTATATATTGTTTATATCATTTTGAAAACTTACACTATTCCTACACATTCATGACATGGAGGGATTGGCGATGACATTTCATAAGTATCCAAAAAAGCAAGGACTGTATTGCCCGACAAATGAGCACGACGCCTGCGGAATTGGACTTTATGCCAATATTAAGGGCAAAGCGAGTCATGACATTGTAACGGATGGTCTTGAAATGTTACATCGACTGGATCACAGAGCAGGACGTGGGCATGATCATCGTACCGGAGATGGAGCAGGCATTATGGTTCAGCTACCAGATGCATTGTTTCGTCAAATCTTGAATTTTCCGCTGCCTCAAAGAGGAGATTATGCTGTTGGGATGTTTTTCTTCCCTCAGGAAGTTCAAGTAGTAGAGGAAGTAAAGAGACAAGTGGATAAACTAGTTGCCAGTTCAAAACATCTTAATCTGATAAAATGGCGCGAGGTTCCTGTAAATGGCTCGGAACTATCGAAAACAGCACAAGATTCGATGCCTATCATTGAGCAGTTGTTTTTAAAGAAAAACGACGCAAAAATGAATCAGTTAGATTTTGAAAGACAGCTATATGTATTCCGAAAAAAACTAGAACGTTTTTTCTTAGAAAATGGCTACGAAGTCTATATTCCTTCGCTTTCAACGGAAACTATTGTTTTTAAAGGACTTCTAACTCCGGTTGAAGTTAGCGAATTTTATCTGGATCTACAAGATGAGCGCTTTGTATCTGCTTATAGCTTGGTTCACTCGCGCTATAGTACGAACACATTCCCGAGTTGGAAACGAGCACACCCAAACAGATACCTCGTCCATAATGGAGAAATTAATACACTTCAAGGCAATGTCAATTGGATGAAGGCACGTGAGCGACAGTTTGTCTCCTCAGTTTTTGGCGAAGACATTCAAGAGATCCTTCCAATCGTTGACGAGTCTGGAAGTGACTCTTCCATGTTAGATAATGCATTCGAGTTCCTGGTCCTTGCAGGACGATCTCCAGCGCATGCTGCGATGATGATGATCCCAGAACCTTGGAGTGAGAACAATCCACACATGACGCCAGAAAAAGAAGCCTTTTACACGTACCATTCTACGTTTATGGAGCCTTGGGATGGGCCGACTGCAATTTGTTTCACGGATGGTAAACAGCTAGGTGCTGTACTAGACCGAAACGGCTTGCGCCCGGCACGCTACTACGTTACAAAAGACGACCGTCTCATCTATTCTTCTGAAGTCGGAGTGGTAGATGTTAAAGAAGAAGATGTCGTCCGAAAAGAACGACTCAGTCCAGGAAAGATGCTACTTGTAGATCTAGAGCAAGGAAGAATCATTGAAGACGATGAATTGAAACAGACAATTGCTACGGAACATCCGTATGATTCCTGGCTAGAGCAATTAGAAAAGCTTGATACGTCTAAAGAATTCGTTGAGAATGAGCAAGAACTTTCCTACAAACAGCATTTAAATCAATACAGCTTTGAAGACATCCACAAATACCTACTGCCTTTAGCTTTGGAAGGCAAAGATCCAATCGGTTCCATGGGGAATGACACGCCGTTAGCTGTGTTGTCAGATCGACCGCAGCTATTGTTTAACTATTTTAAGCAGTTATTTGCTCAGGTGACCAATCCACCAATCGATTCGATTCGTGAAAAAATGGTAACTTCAACTATCAGCTACTTAGGTCCTGAAGGAAACTTGCTGGAATCGGATGCCACGAATGCAAAGAGGATTCAATTGCAGACGCCAATTTTAAAAGCAAGTCAAATGAACCAATTGCGAAATCATCCGGTATTTTCCTCGACAACTTTAGAGTTGCAGTTTACAGGGTCACTCGAAGAAAAGCTCAATTCGTTACTTGAAGAAGTTGATCTGGCACTTGCAGAAGGTAAGCATTTGGTGGTTCTTTCTGACCGCCATCTTTCTAAGGGAGAAAAAGTTGTGCCGGTCCTGTTAGCGAGCAGTGCCATTCATCAGTATCTCGTCAGAAAAGGACAGCGAACGAAACTATCGTTACTTATCGAATCTGCAGAAGTGAAAGAAGTTCACCACATCGCTGCTCTTATCGGGTACGGATCAGATGCTATCTACCCATATTTGGTTTACGCAACGCTTGAGCAATTAATTGAGCAAGGTCATCTGAATAAGTCCTATGATGAAGCTGTAGCTTCAACTGTAAAAGGCTTTACAGATGGAGTCGTAAAAGTGATGGCGAAAATGGGAATTTCGACGATTCAAAGCTACCGTGGTGCACAAATTTTTGAGGCCGTTGGGATTGGACAGGATGTTATCAGTAAGTACTTTACAGGAACGAAATCTCAGCTGGGTGGTATTGACCTATCCACAATACAGCGCGAGATGGAACTTCGTGTTGCACATGCTGTGGAGCAAGCAGCTCAACCATTAGACTCAGGTAGTCAGTTCCAATGGCGAGCGAATGGAGAACATCACGCGTTTCGTCCAAAAACGATTCATACACTTCAGTGGGCAGCTCGCAAAAATGATATAGGTCTTTACAGACAATATGCAGAGATGGCGAATGAGGAGCGACTGGGCTTTTTACGAAATTTATTTGATCTGCGTACAGACCGACCGAAAGTACCGTTAGAAGAAGTAGAGCCTGCAAGCAGCATCGTCAAACGATTTAAAACGGGCGCTATGTCCTTCGGTTCGTTATCTCAAGAAGCTCATGAAACGCTCGCTATTGCCATGAATCGTCTAGGAGGCAAAAGTAACAGTGGAGAAGGTGGAGAACATCCTTCTCGTTATCAACGTGATGCAAATGGCGATTACCGAAGAAGCGCCATCAAACAAATCGCTTCTGGTCGTTTTGGAGTTAAGGCAGTCTATCTTTCTGAAGCTGATGAATTACAGATCAAGATGGCACAAGGTGCAAAGCCGGGTGAAGGTGGGCAGCTCCCTGGGAACAAAGTGTACCCTTGGGTTGCAGAGGTCAGAGGTTCAACTCCAGGAGTTGGATTGATCTCACCACCTCCACATCACGATATCTATTCCATTGAGGATATGGCGCAACTCATCCATGATTTGAAAAATGCCAATCGTCACGCTCGTATTAGCGTGAAACTCGTCTCAAAAGGCGGAGTAGGAACCATAGCAGCAGGTGTTGCAAAAGGAGCTGCAGATGTCATTGTCATTTCCGGATATGACGGCGGAACGGGTGCTTCTCCGAAAACAAGCATCATGCATGCCGGCCTTCCATGGGAACTCGGACTAGCAGAAGCACATCAAACACTTATGCTAAACGGTCTTCGTGACCGTGTGACACTCGAAACGGACGGGAAATTGATGACAGGTAAGGATGTCCTTCTTGCAGCACTTCTTGGAGCAGAAGAATTTGCATTTGCAACGGCACCACTTATCGTGATGGGGTGTGTCATGATGCGTGCGTGCCATCTAGACACTTGTCCAGTCGGTATTGCTACGCAAAACCCAAAACTTCGCGACAAGTTTACAGGAGCAGCAGATCACGTCGTAAATTATATGCACTTTGTTGCAGAAGAACTACGAGAATGGATGGCTAAACTTGGGTTCCGCACAGTAGATGAGCTAGTGGGCCGCACAGATGCATTACATGTTTCTGAGCGAGCTAAGAATCACTGGAAAGCAGGACAACTCGATTTGACCGTATTGTTACATCGTGTTGATGGACCGACTACAAAACAACGTGACCAACAGCACCGTTTAGAGCAGTCACTTGATTTGAAAGTTTTGTTGCCTCAGCTTGAGACATCCATTGCAACAGGTCAGTCTAAAACCGTTCAGTTCGCTATTCGAAATACAGACCGAGTGGTCGGAACAATTGTTGGACATGAAGTTACGAAAAAGTATGGGGAAGCAGGACTACCAGAAGATCATATCCAGCTACACTTGTCAGGTCATGCGGGCCAAAGTCTTGGAGCCTATTTGCCGAATGGAGTTTCTATCTACTTGTCGGGAGATGCGAATGATTATCTAGGTAAAGGCTTGTCTGGAGGAAAGCTCGTCCTCAAACAACCTGTCGAAAGCTCTGTGAAGGATGCCATGATTGCAGGAAATGTAACGTTTTACGGAGCAACTTCGGGTGAGGCGTTCCTGAATGGACGCGCTGGTGAACGCTTTGCTGTTCGAAATTCAGGAGCCTCTATTGTAGTTGAAGGTATTGGAGATCATGGCTGCGAATATATGACAGGTGGGCGAGTAGTTATCCTAGGTGATATAGGCAAAAACTTTGGGGCAGGAATGTCAGGAGGCACTGCTTATATACTACCGGATAGCGAGCAACGAGTAAAAGAACTCAGCAATTTGGAGATGATTCAACTCGTAACAGTAGCAGATGAAGAAGAGTACCACGAGCTTCAAAAGATGCTGATGGACCACTTCTATTATACGAAGAGCAAAAAAGCGGGAGCACTTCTAGCGAATTGGGATGCTATAAAGTACCAATTCATCAAGGTAGAGCCTGTCGAATATGCAAAAATGAAAAAGCGCATTGTTGATTTAGAACACCAAGGCCTTGAAAAAGATCAAGCTGCCTTACAAGCGTTCTACGGGGCAACTGTCGTTTCTTAAGGAGAGTGAAATGAATGGGAAAACCAACTGGATTTTTGGAAATCGGGAGACAAAAGCCGCTCGAAGAACCAGCAAAAAAACGAATTCGTCATTTTAATGAATATGGACAACGCTTCACGGATTCGGAGATGCAACAGCAAGGAGCGCGTTGTATGGACTGCGGCACCCCGTTTTGTCATATGGGAATCGAGATTCGTGGCGTCGCAGCTGGATGTCCCATTCAAAACGTTATTCCTGAGTGGAATGACCTTGTCTTCAGAGGCCAGTGGAAAGATGCTCTTGACCGTCTTTTGATGACGAACAATTTCCCAGAGTTTACGGGGAGAGTGTGTCCGGCACCTTGTGAGAGCTCTTGTGTACTAGGTATTTCAGAACCTGCAGTGGCTATCAAGGGTATCGAACGAAGTATCATCGATAAAGGATTTGAAGAAGGGTGGATCACACCCCGCATTCCTACTTCTAGAACTGGGAAAAAGATTGCTATTGTCGGTTCCGGGCCAGCAGGTCTAACAGCAGCGGACGATCTGAATCAAGAAGGCCACAGTGTAACAGTATTTGAGCGAGATGACCGCCCGGGAGGGTTGCTGATGTATGGGATTCCTTCTATGAAGCTCGATAAAGATGTTGTACTTAGACGAGTCCATTTACTTGCAGAAGAAGGAATTCAATTTATCGTGAATACTGAAATTGGAAAAGACCTGACTCTTACTCACCTTCGTGAAGAGTTTGATGCGGTCATCCTTTGTGTTGGTGCACAGAAGCAACGTGTGCTCCATCTTCCTGGCGACGATGCACAAGGCATAGTTCCAGCCATGAAATATCTAACCAATACAACGAAAGCACTTCTTGATGGTACGAAACCTCCACTCGATGTCAGTAAAAAGCATGTGCTCGTCATTGGTGGAGGTGACACGGGAGCAGATTGTGTTGCCACTGCCATACGCCAAGGATGCAAGTCGGTCGTGCAATTCGGGAAGCATCCGAAGCTTGGTTCAGAACGAGATGGCGAACACATGTGGCCATCAGATCCTAATGTCTTTAAAATGGATTACGCTTATGAAGAAGCCCTTGCAAGCAAAGGCCAAGACCCTCGAGAATATTTGATACAAACAAAAGAAATTGTGAAAGGCAGTTCAGGAGAAGTCGTTGCGTTAAAGACGATACAAATGGAAAAAGTGGTAGGAGAAGACGGCTTCCACTATTTCCGTGAACTACCTGGGACTGAAAAAGAATGGCCAGCGGATGTCGTATTTGTTGCAATTGGATTTGAAGGTATAGAAGAAGAGGTTGCCGCAGATTCCAATCTCACCTTATCACGCAACCGCATCGCCGCTTCAAAAGTAGATTATGCCACCAATTTACCCGGCGTCTACGCAGCTGGAGATGCAAGAAGAGGACAAAGTCTTGTCGTCTGGGCAATTAAAGAAGGAAAAGAAGCGGCTCAAAAAGTGAATCAATTTGTTGCAACACCTCAACCCGTGTAACAGCGGGTTTTTCGTTTGTATTAAAACTTTCTTCTGCTAGTGAATTAAAGTTTTCTCTTTCAATTATTTTATGACGATGGCATAATGAGAAACAGGAGGCGAGTGCGATGATTGGAATATTGGATTATGGTGCTGGTAATATGCACAGCGTGGAAAAGGCCATCAAAAAACTTGGGTACCCGTACGTGCGAATTGAAGACGGGACCTATACAGGTGAAATTGAGCAGTTGATCTTACCTGGAGTGGGACATGCGGAACAAGCTATGAAACAACTCGAAGAACGTGGTCTTGTTTCTTATATAAAAAGAAAAGTTGAAGAAGGTATTCCGTTACTTGGAATCTGTCTAGGAATGCAGCTGCTTCTTGAAACAAGTGAAGAAGGTGATGCACAAGGATTAGGCCTATTAAAAGGCACGGTTCCGTACTTTGCAGATCCGGATTTGAAAGTTCCTCATATGGGTTGGAATGATGTAGAAGATGTGAAAGGCCATTTCTTATTAAAAGACCTTCCTAAACAAACGGATTTTTATTTCGTTCACTCTTATTATGCAGCCCCTAAAGATACAGACGATATCATTGGATTGACAGCTTACGGGACACCTTTTGCTTCAGCAATAGGCAATGACTATGTAATGGGCGTGCAGTTCCACCCCGAAAAGAGTGGAGAAGCGGGCATGAAGCTGCTCGATAATTTTTGCCGTTATGCAAAGAAAAAGGTGACGACATGTTAAAAAAACGAATTGTACCAGCTATTGATGTTTTAGATGACAAAGCAGTGAAATACGTTCAATTCCGTAATCCCACTATCATAGGAGATCCTGCAGAACTTGGACGAAAATACGCTGAAGATGGAGCGGATGAACTGATCTATTTAGACACGACCGCTTCATTGAAAAATCAAGAAGTGAAATATGAGTGGATCCGAAGAGTGGCTGAAGAAGTCTATATTCCCTTCTCTGTAATCGGAGGTGTCAGAACGATTGAAGATTTCCGCCTGTTGCTTCGTGCAGGTGCGGACAAAGTAGGAGTGAACTCTGCTGCTGTATTGCGTCCGGAACTATTGAACGAAGCTGCAGCAATCTTTGGGAAACAATGTGTCGTACTGGGACTTGATGCGATGCCGATCCTAAGTGAAGATGGTTCGATCGAGCGGTGGGAAGTCTATACGCACTCTGGCCATGAGAATTCAGGACGAGACGTCTTAGAGTGGGCTCAAGAAGCTGCATATCGAGGGGCCGGTGAAATCATCTGTACAAGTATTCATAAGGACGGTATGAAGACAGGGTATGATCTAGAGTTAATCAAACTTCTTTCTGAAAATGTCTCTATTCCGATTATCGCTTCAGGTGGTGCGGGCGAACTGCATCATATCTCTGAAGTTTTCACTGAAGCAAAGGCAGATGCGGCACTTGTTGCCTCTATGATTCATTACGGTCACTATACGATTCAAGAAATTAAACAACACGTCAAAGAACACGGCATTCCAATGCGTTAAAAAGCACCTCCGAGGAGGTGCTTTTTGTTATCAGTTCATATTTAAACTTAGTTTAGATGCTGGTTGGAAGTTTTGTAGAATCGTCTGGACATATTGCTTATCCAACTTAGGTATTTGGTACAGATGGTGCTGATTTTTCCACATAAAAAAGCCTCCTTTGCATAATCGCTAGTAGTATGCTCAGGAAGCTCTTCAGTTATTCGGTTTAGTAAGAACTGGCAAATTTTTTTAAAATAGACTCCACAAATGCAATTGTCGTTCCAATGGATCCTTGAGGATCAAATCCTTGAATATAATTGAGAGGGAGATTTAACTCTGCAACTCCTTCATTGGCGTCATAAGTGAATGCATATTGGAAATCAGGATTGTTCCAAATAGAGGCAAGCTCATTTTTCACAGTTTCCATTTTTGACTTCGGAATGTAGATTCCAATCAACGCATTGTAAAACCGAAAGATGTCATCCGTTTCTAGCACGAATCCTTCAATTCGAAAGTCTTGGTATTCTGGCTTGGAAACGTATAAATAATGATCTAAATGGTCATTGAAATAGGACATAGCTTTAGATAAATCTTCTTCCGTGAATGAGTGGAGTAACTCATCCGTCTCTTTAGAATAGATTTCAAAGTGTCTAGTCATGGTCATCGCCTTCTTTCCATTTCATCTGTTCTGCAGTGTCATTCAAATCAAAAGATGTAATTTGTTCGACAACGAATGAGGGCTGTTTTTCCTGATAGCGTCCGATTAATTCCATAAAAAATTTGGGACTCGCAGGTTGTTCATCATCGTATACGACTAGAGCACCTTCCGTATTTCGAAGCAAGAACTTGTCCCGCTCTTGGAATTGCCATGGACCTTGGTACCCACCTGTCGTTAGTGCTTGGTAAAAGTCAGCTTCGAGCACAAGTTGTTGAAACTCCGCTTGTTTGTCTGGTTTTAATCGATTGGTGAACTCTGAAAATGGCGGAGTTATAGAAAGTTTTAGAGGAATTCCTTCTTTTTTCAACTCCACTACAACCTCTGCTCCCCAAATTTCGACGCCTTGTTGTCCAGAAATTAATACCCATTCCAGTCCTTCCTCATAGTAACGAAGAATCCGTTCTTTTAGTGCCGTTTTAATAATAGAAATACCTGGATGTTTAGAGTCGAAAATACCGAGTTCCGTTGCGCGGTATCCGCTGATCACAAGTTTCTTCACAGACTCACCTCTAAATTTAGTGTAACATAAACTCCTTTTTTGAATAGGTTAATATGAAAGCGAGGGATTCAGTGTGTCAATCAACTCCACTTGTGAATTATGAGGCAACCGTGGAATCTTATGGGGTGCGTCATTTACGTGAACTTCAAGGTCAACAAGTAACCATTCAAACTCAGCGGTCTACTGTAGAAGGGACATTAACAATGGTCCATTACGATTGAGTTGTTGTCACTAAAGAAGAACGAGACTTCGTTGTTCGTAACCAACAGATCATCTGGTTTTCACGTTCGGAGGGCTACTAATGTTCCAGCGAACGAGTAAGCTGTTAATTGACTTGCCCCAAGTGGTGAGCACCCAACAACTGGAGCGCCATTGATTGTAGAGGCGGGGAGTCCAGAAGGGGCGCCAATTCCAGAGCTCGATGACTTACCAGAAGAATTTGCTCCGGGGCTTACGACTGAAGATTACAGAAAGATTGCCAAACGCTTGATGGAAAATTTATAGATGAAAAAAGCTCTTTCCGAAGACAATCGGAAAGAACTTTTGAGGTTTACTCATTGACTACGACTGGAGGGGCATGATGGTCTGGCTCTGGTACAAAACGCAAAATAATGAAACCGACTATGAAGAGCACAATCAAGCTGAAGACGCCTGTTGAAGAGTTACCCGTTACTTGAGCGGTAACACCAACGAGTAGCGGACCTAAAATCGCTGCAAATCGTCCAAAGATGTTATAGAAACCGAAGAACTCATTAGAATTTTGTTTCGGGACAAGCTTGCCGAAATAAGAACGGCTCAAGGCTTGAATCCCCCCTTGTGAAGTTCCTACTAGCATGGCTAGAATGAAGAAGTCGGTTACGGAATCCATGAAATATGCATACGTACATACAATCGTATAAACAAAGATCCCTACATATAACATCATCTTTTCCCCGAACTTGCCAGCTAGGTGACCATATAGGAAAGCAAAAGGTGCTGCAATCACTTGTGTGAGGAACAAGATACCAAGTAGCCAAGTAGAATCAAGACCTAGGTCAGTACCATACGCTGTTGACATAGAAATGATGGTGCCGACTCCGTCAATATAGAAGAAATAAGCAAGGAGGAAGAGAAAGACAGCTCGGTATTTGCGAATTTCTTTGAACGTAGTAAACAACCTTTTAAAGCTTTGAGCCACCGGATTTGGTTCTCTCGGAACAAAATGAATTTGTTTTACATTTTTAAAAATAGGAATAGAAAAAATTACCCACCAAGCTGCTGTTATCAAGAAAGCAATCTTACTAGCTGTATCTGCAGCGAATGGAAGAATCCCTTGTTGACTCAGAATAATGATAGCCATGGCGATAATAAAAGGAAAGAGACTTCCTATATAGCCCATCCCATAACCACGAGCAGATACTTTCGCCATTCGTTCGTCTGTTGTGACATCTACGATAAAGCTGTCATAAAACACATTAGACCCTGTTGCTCCTAGTGCAGCAAATGTATAAATAATCAATAGAAGCAGCCAATTCTCAAAAGGCACAAGTGCTAGCGCTATTGTAAATGTCACACCAATTGCAGTGAATACGCTAAAAAATTTCTTCTTCAGCCCTTCATAGTCTGCAATAGTTCCCATTATAGGACCGAGTAAAGCTAGAATTGTTGTGAAGATTGCAATCGTGTAGCCTAAATAAGCAGTGGAATCGGCCCCTGCAATGCCAGCCTCGGTTGCGGAAGATTTAAAATAAATGGGAAAAATTGCGGTAGTTATAATGAGTGTATATGCTGATGAGGCCCAGTCATACATCACCCAGCTGTTCTCTTTTTTACTGTACTTTTTCACAAGACCTTCCCCCTCTTTTTAACATTGTATCGCATCGTTATGAATTTCAGGTAAATTTTCTGAAAAATAACTTCATTAGAATCCGAATCCGTTATAATAAAAAGAAACGGCAGGTGAGTGTATGGACCAGTTACGCGCCATCATTGATATCGGATCAAACTCCATTCGACTTGTAGTCTACAGTTATTCTTATGAAAAAGGGCTAGAAGAACACCATAATATTAAGACAGTGGCTCGTCTAAGTAACTATTTGAACGATGACTTAGTATTAGAACAAGAAGGAATCGACAAGCTAGTCGAGACCCTTCAAAACTTCAACGCCTTTTTAAAAGATTTATCTATTCCGCAGCCTGTCATAGCAGCAACTGCTGCAATTCGACAGGCAGTCAATCAAAAAGAAATCTTACAGCAAGTGCATGACAAGACGGGTATGGCGATAGATGTCTTATCCACAAAACAAGAAGCCTATTATGGATACCTTGCAGTGGTTTTGACTACCGATTGCAAAGACGGGCTAACTGTTGATATGGGGGGAGGAAGTACTGAGGTCACGTTATTTAAAGACAAACAGTTACTTGAATCTTTCAGTTTTCCATTTGGAGTCGTCACCTTAAAAAAGAAATTTATCTCAGGTGATCTTCCAACTCTTCAAGAACGAAAAGCAATTCAAGCTTTTGTGAAAGAGCAATTTTCACAGCAGCCTTGGATTGCCGAAAAAGGCAAAGGACTTCCTGTCATATCAATAGGAGGAAGTGCTCGAAACATCGTCCAGATTGATCAAAACCGTAAAAATTATCCGTTGTCCGGTACTCATCAGTACGAGATGACTTTAGAGGATATGCGAGCGGTCGATCACCTGCTAAAGAAAATATCATTTGCAGACAGAAAGAAAATTGACGGACTTTCTTCTGACCGAGCCGATGTCATTGATGGCGCTATAATTACGTTTCAAGCCTTACTTGAGATGAGCAGCTCCACACTATTCATGCACAGCAGAAAAGGACTTCGTGAAGGGATCATCATCGAACAATTAGAGGCCAATAATGAACATACTTTTTTCGTCGATGAGGTAGCATCAAGTGCAATCCGGCATGTCCACGGAAAATTTGGAATCAAGAAGCTAGAAGAAAATGACTTGATCGATGCATTTCACAAGCTTCATCAGCAATTTTCTGAAGCAGGATGGATTCAAGAGTGGTCAGATGACCCAGAGATGCTTACTTATGCTTACCAGTTATTCCATTTTGGCAAACAAGTCGATTTAGAGTCTGCCAGTCAACACACATTTTATTTGTTGACGAATAGTACATTGGATGGTTTCACGAATAAGCAAAAGTTGAAATTGTCTCTGCTTGCTTCATATAAAAATAAGCAAACTTTCCAGCAGTATATTCAACCGTATCAAGGCATCTTACCCATGCAAGAAATTGAAGAATGTCGAGAAGCTGGAGCGCTGCTGCGGTTTGTTCACGCTCTCCAGACCACAAATCATTCGAGTGTCTATGATGCACAGATGCACACAGATAGAGAAGATATTGTGTTGACTCTTTTTGCAAGAGGTTCTCATGTTTTAGAGTCTTATCAGGCGGATAAAATGAAGAAACATATTGAAAAATTGACGAACAGGAATGTTCGAGTACAGTTTGAGACGGAGGCATCTGTATGAGCGATTTTACATATGCGCATTTTAACAACCGAGAACTCAGCTGGTTGGCTTTTAATGAGCGAGTTTTGGAAGAGGCGGAAGACGAAGACAACCCGTTGTTTGAGAGACTCAAATTTCTAGCTATTTTCAGCTCCAATCTGGATGAGTTTTTTATGGTTCGAGTTGCGGGTCTCCAAGATCAAGTTCGAGTAGGGTTTACAAACCCCGAAGCAAAGTCGGGGCTCACGCCACTTCAGCAACTAGAAGCCATTGCTGAGAAAACGCAACAACTGGTAGCTCGTCAAATGAAAGTATACCGTCAGCTGATGGAAGTGGACCTGCCTAAGGAGGGTCTCCATGTTATCAGTTATTCAAAATTAAATTCAGATCAAAAAAAAGGAATCGATCTACAGTTTGATGAAGAAATCTATCCTGTCATAACTCCTGTTGCAGTAGATGCTTACCGTCCATTTCCCATTTTGCTAAGTAAGACGATGAACATTTTGGCCATGATTGAAGACGCAGATGAAGAAGACGACTTAAAAATCGCCATTGTCCAAGTGCCGTCAGTTCTTAAGCGCTTTTTGGTCGTAGAATCAACTAGAGATTCCCATACGATCGTATTATTAGAAGATGTAATAATTGGAAACTTGTCAAAATTGTTCACAGGCTTCACTGTCAAACATGCAAATCCATTCCGTATCACTCGAAATGCAGATCTCACGATACATGAAGAAGGCGCGCGCGATCTTTTAATTGAAATTGAGAAAGAGCTTAAGAAGAGAAAATGGGGTGCTGTCAGTCGTCTAGAAGTGAAATCAAGCGAAATTAAACAAAAAGTACTGACCTATTTATTAGATGAACTAGAAATTACAGCAAGTGATGTTTATAAAATAGATGGGCCGCTCGATGCTACGTTCTTGTTTTCATTCACTAAACATTTTGAAACGCAATTTCCAAGACTCTCTTATCCGGTTTTTATGCCACAGCAGCCCCGAGACTTAAAGAGAGAAGAAGACATGTTCCAAAAAGCATTGACTCAAGACCTGTTTTTCTTTCATCCTTACGAATCGTTTCAACCGATACTTGAATTTGTTGAAAAGGCTGCAGACGATCCCTATGTCCTTGCAATCAAGCAAACTTTGTATAGAGTCAGTGGAAATTCACCGATTATAAATGCATTAAAACGAGCAGCAGAGAATGGCAAACAAGTCACCGTGTTAGTGGAATTGAAAGCGCGATTTGATGAAGAGAACAATGTCATCTGGGCAAAAGAGCTAGAGAAAGCAGGGTGTCTAGTGATATACGGAATGCACAATTTAAAAACGCACTCCAAAATCACATTGATCATCCGACAGAAACAAGGCAGAATTGAACAGTTTGTGCACCTTGGAACAGGAAATTACAATGACCAGACCGCAAAAGTCTATACAGATATGAGCATTATCACCACCAACAAAAAAATTGGAGCGGATGCGACGAAATTCTTTAATTATTTGAGTGGGTATATGGACAAACCGGATTATCAGAAGCTTGTTGTTTCACCATTTGAGATTAAAGACCGTTTTGTAGAATTGATTGATGAAGAGATAGAGTTCCACAAGACCTTTGGCAATGGCCATATCAAGTTGAAGATGAACTCGTTAACAGATAAGGACCTCATTGAGAAACTCTATGAAGCTTCTCAAGCTGGAGTTACGATTGACTTAGTCGTAAGAGGGATTTGTTGCTTACGACCAGGAATCAAAGGAATTAGCGACACTATTCAAGTTATCAGTATTGTAGGGCGCTTTTTAGAACATTCACGAATTTATTATTTCCATCGCAACGGAGCTTCCAAGCTATACTTATCCTCAGCGGATATGATGACACGCAATATGATCAAACGAGTAGAAATTTTGTTTCCAATCCTGTCTCCAAGTATTAAGAAACGAATTTTGTCAATTTTGGATTTGGAGCTTCGAGATACTACAAAAGCACGGGTTCAAAACTCAAGTGGAATCTATTGTTATAGAGAGTCAGATGAAACGATACATGCACAACAGCAATTCATGAGTTTTGCAAAGAAGGGATGGCGCTCTGATTGAGCGTCATTTTTTGGTTCGGTATTTCGTATCACAAATAGTTTGATTATCTAAATATTTTGAGGTACGATGTAGAAATGTAAAAAAAGAAAGAAGGATTTTGTATGAAAAAACCACCTTATGGGATGATTGCCATCTTATTTATCGGTGCGTTCGTAGCTTTTTTAAATAACACGCTCCTAAACGTTGCTTTGCCTACCATCATGGTAGAATTTGATGTTAAACCTTCTCAAGTTCAATGGTTAACTACCGGCTATATGCTTGTTAACGGAATCCTCATCCCTGCATCTGCTTATTTTATTCAGAAATTCAAAAACCAAACTTTGTTTATTACAGCAATGAGCTTGTTCACTTTAGGAACATTGGTCGCATATCTAGCTCCAGCTTTTTGGATATTAGTCGCTGGACGTATGATCCAAGCATGTGGTTCTGCGATCATGATGCCACTTTTGATGAACGTCATGTTAATTGCTTTTCCAATAGAACGACGGGGAACAGCTATGGGACTGTTTGGATTAGTCATGATTATGGCCCCTGCAATTGGACCAACACTCTCTGGATTCATTGTAGAAAATTACAGCTGGCGAGTATTATTTGCGATGATCTTACCATTTGCTCTTATTCCTTTAATTTTAGCCATATTCAAGTTGAAAAACATTACTCCTCAGCGGGAAGTAACGCTAGATAAGTTTTCACTAGTTTTATCGACTATTGCTTTCGGAGGTCTATTGTACGGATTTAGTGCAGCAGGAGATAAAGGATGGGATTCGGCAATCGTCGTAAGTACTCTTGCGGCGGGTACAATTGGGTTAATTTTATTTATTAAAAGACAACTGAAATTAAAAGAGCCGCTTCTCGAGTTTCGTATTTACAAATTCCCAATGTTTGCCCTTGCTTCAGCCATATCCATCGTATTATCTGCCGCAATGTTCTCTGGAATGATTTTAACGCCACTATATGTACAGACCATCAGAGGGTTCACTCCACTTGAATCAGGTTTATTGATGTTACCAGGAGCTCTTGTCATGGCCATCATGTCACCAATCACTGGACGTTTATTTGATTCATTCGGCGCCAAGTGGTTGGCATTGATTGGTCTGTCGATTTCAGCTTTCGCCACATTTGAATTAAGTACGTTGACGATGGAAACAAGTTTTCAAGTTATCATGATCTTCTATACACTGCGTATGTTTGGATTTTCCATGATTTCAATGCCTATCATGACAAACGGTTTGAACCAACTATCTGCACCACTTTATCCGCATGGTACAGCGATGAACAATACGCTCCAACAAGTTTCCGGAGCTATTGGATCGGCTATCTTCTTAACAATTATGAACACAAGAATGAATCACTGGATTGAAGTTCAGATACGTGAGCTACAGCTTACCGGAGTCACTCCAACTGAGCAGATGATAGGAGAACTTTCCAGACAAGGTATGCTTGAGGGGATCACGTATTCATTTTTCATAGCGGCTTGTGTAACTTTGGTTGCACTAATATTAACTTTATTTATAAAGAGAGTAGTACCAAAGCGCGAAGAAGTTTAATTCTTCGCGTTTTTATTTATGTATACTAATATATTCATTAAATTTTCTAATAAAATCTGAAAATTTATGTAGACGGATAAAAAGTCATGCATTACAATGAAGTTGTTCAAACAAGTACGACAGTTGTGAATTGTGAAAATAGAGAGACAATTTAACTGTCAAAAAAATGGGGGTCTAGTAATGAAAAAATCGAAATTTGCGTCATTGTTTTTAGCTTCAACTGTGATTCTTGGCACTCTGGCAGCATGTGGTGACACAGGTGGCAGTTCTTCAGGAGATGGCGATACAATTAAAATCGGGGCTAACTTAGAGCTTTCTGGACCTGTAGCTTCTTATGGTTCGTCTGAACTTGAAGGTATCGAAATGGCAATTGAAGAAATCAATGCTGACGGTGGAATCGACGGCAAAGAAATCGAATTGACAAAAGTAGACAATAAATCAGATGCGGCGGAAGCAACCAATGCTGCAATTAAATTAACAGATCAAGACGAAGTAGTAGCCATCATTGGTGCTGCAACTTCAGGAAATACAGTAGCACAAGTTCAAGTGGCAGGTGATTCTAAAACGCCACTAATCACGCCATCAGGTACAAGCCCGACGGTAACTGTTGCTGAAGATGGTTCTGTAAATGAATACGCGTTCCGTACATCATTCATCGATCCGTTCCAAGGTACAGTAGCTGCAAACTTTGCGGCAAATGAATTAGGTGTAAAAACCGCTGCAGTTTACGCTGACAACTCTTCTGACTATGCTAAGGGTCTTGCTGCATCGTTCATCGAAGACTTTGAGGCTGCAGGTGGAACAATCGTTGCCGAAGAATCTTATGTTGCAAAAGATACAGATTTCCGTTCTACATTGACTCGCTTACAATCTGCAGATGCAGAATTCATCTTCATCCCTGGATACTATGAAGAAGTTGGATTGATTGTTAAGCAAGCTCGTGAGCTTGGCATTGATGTTCCTTTAATGGGAGCAGATGGATGGGATTCACCAACAATCGTCGATTTAGCGGGTGCGGATGCACTGAATAACACATACATCATCAACCACTACTCTGCAGAAGATCCAGACGGGAAAGCAAAAGAATTTGCTGATAAGTTTGAAGAGAAATACGGCAAATTACCAAACTCTTTCAACGCTTTAGGATATGACACAGTCTATCTGTTAAAAGATGCGATTGAGCGTGCTGGAGAAGTTGATGGAGAAAAGATTAAAGATGCATTAGCTTCTACTGACGGACTAGAGCTTGTAACAGGTTCTTACTCTGTCGACGAAAACCACCACCCAGTAAAATCAGCTACGATTTTAGAATTCGTTGATGGAGTTCAAGTCTTTAATACGAAAGTTAACCCTTAAGGGGTGCGTTATTAGGGGGGAGAACATGTCCCCCCTTTTTCTTTTGGCAACACATCAAAGGGGGTTTACTTATGGAAATCATTCAACAGATTTTGAATGGTATCTCGGTCGGGAGTATCTATGCACTTATTGCACTCGGCTACACGATGGTGTACGGGATCATCAAACTAATCAACTTTGCACATGGTGACGTCTTCATGTTAGGTGCATTCATCGGGTTTTATGCAATTACCCAGTTCCAGATGAACTTTTTTGTCGCACTGATTTTCTCCATGGCAATCACAGCTTTAATTGGAGTGCTCATTGAGCGCATTGCTTACAAACGCTTACGCAATGCGACGCGTATAGCAGCCCTGATTACGGCTATCGGAGTTTCATTACTTATTGAATACGGATTTATTTATATTCGAGGGGCTCAACCTGAGGCCTATCCAGATGTGTTTGGTCGTCAGTCTGTTTCTTTATTTGGCGCGACAATTGACATGAAAGCTGTGCTGATTTTGTCTGTATCTGTGATTTTAATGTTGCTTCTCCAATTTATTGTTCACAAAACAAAAACAGGTAAAGCGATGCGCGCTGTATCACATGATACAGAAGCAGCTAAATTGATGGGGATTAATGTCGACAATACGATTTCTGCTACTTTTGCAATAGGTTCTGCATTAGCTGGGGCAGCTGGTGTCATTTTTGGATTGTATTATACAAAAATCGATCCATTAATGGGTGTCATTCCTGGTCTAAAAGCATTTGTGGCAGCCGTTCTTGGTGGTATCGGCATTATTCCAGGTGCCATGGTAGGGGGCTTGATTCTTGGTCTAGTTGAAACTTTTGTTAGTGCCATCGGGTTTTCATTGTGGCGAGATGCTGCGGCATTCATTATTTTGATTTTGATCTTAATCTTCCGCCCATCAGGGATTTTCGGAAAAAATTCAAGAGAGAAAGTGTAGGTGGACAAAATGAAAAGACATTCAAAAGCGTTTTGGCCCCTACTAATTGCAGCTCTTGTCTTTTACGCAATTGTTCAGGGTCTTATTATGACGGATATGCTTGGAGCGTACCACACAAATACGCTCATCTTTATTGCGATTAATATTATCTTAGCAGTCAGTTTACACTTAGTAATTGGAATTACTGGACAGTTCTCTATCGGTCATGCTGGATTTATGGCGGTTGGGGCTTACTTATCGGCTATTGTTACAATGAAATTTGATCTTCCGTTTGTTGTAGCCATCATTGTTGGTGGGTTAGTGGCAGCTCTTGCTGGTTTGATTGTTGGAATCCCAAGTTTACGTCTCCGCGGCGACTATTTAGCGATTGCAACACTTGGTTTTGCAGAAATTATTCGCATCATTTTCTTGAATATCGATTATGTTGGTGGAGCTGCTGGGATGCAGGTCAGCAAAATGACGGACTGGACTTATACGTTCTTCTTCATGTTGATCACGATTCTAGTGATTGTAAACTTCACGCGTTCACGTCACGGTATTGCTGCTTTGTCGATTCGAGAAGATGAAATAGCTTCCGATGCTATGGGGATCAATACGACATACTATAAAGTTGTGGCATTCGTCATTGGAGCGTTCTTTGCTGGAGTTGCAGGGGCGTTATTTTCACATAATTTTTACATTGTCTTACCGTCTCAATTTGGATTCTTGAAATCAGTCGATATTTTGATTTTAGTTGTATTAGGGGGGTTAGGGAGTTTATCAGGCGCCATCATTTCTGCAATCTTCTTAACGCTGGTATCGACATTCTTACAAGATTATCCAGAAACGCGTATGATTATATACAGCCTTGTATTGATTATCGTCATGTTGTACCGTCCACAAGGGTTGATGGGAACAAAAGAAATCACAGATTATTTCCGAGGTTGGACGTCAAAAGGAGGTAAAGACAATGGAAAAGACACCATTACTTGAAGTAAAGCAAGCGGGTATCCAATTTGGAGGCTTAAAAGCCGTACAAAACTTAAACCTTGTTCTTTATCCAGGGGAACTTGTTGGCCTAATTGGACCGAATGGTGCCGGGAAAACGACAAGCTTCAACTTACTGACAGGCGTTTATGTGCCAACTGAAGGGGATGTTGTATTTCAAGGAAAACGGATCAACGGGATTGCTCCTTATAAGGTGACGCAATCTGGAATGAGCCGAACGTTTCAAAACATTCGATTGTTCCGTGACATGACGGTACTTGATAACGTGAAAGTTGCGTATCATGCCCTTGCAAAACATACCATGTTAGCTTCGATTCTTCGCCTTCCTTCTCACTTTGCTGGAGAAAAGAAAATGGAAGAAGATGCAATTGAATTTTTAAAGATTTTTCGGTTAGATCGTTATAAAGACGAATTGGCCAAAAATCTTCCATATGGGCAACAAAGGAGATTGGAAATCGCTCGGGCACTCGCTGCGAATCCTAAACTTTTGCTATTAGATGAGCCTGCTGCAGGAATGAATCCACAAGAAACACATGATTTAATGGAACTGATCGCATTCATTCGTAAAAAGTTTGATCTGACTATTTTATTGATTGAGCATGATATGAACCTAGTGATGGGCGTTTGTGAACGAATTTATGTATTAGATCACGGCCAGTTGTTGGCTGAGGGACCTCCTGAAGTGATCCGGAACGATCCGAAAGTTATTGAGGCCTACTTAGGTGAGGAGGTAACAGAATGACGATGCTTGCAGTTAAAGATATTGATGTGTACTACGGCAACATACAAGCATTAAAAGGAGTTACAGTTACTGTTGAAGAAGGCGAAATCGTCACGCTGATCGGTGCAAATGGCGCGGGGAAGAGTACTCTTCTAAAAACATTATCAGGCCTACTAAAGCCAAAATCGGGTTCTATCGAGTTTTTAGGCAATTCGATTGCTGGAAAGCCAGCACAAGGAATTGTGAAGTCTGGTATTTCTCACGTTCCAGAAGGTCGTCGTGTATTCGCAAATCTGACAGTTGAAGAGAATTTAGAGCTTGGAGCTTTTCTTCGTAAAGATAAAAAGGGAATTGAAGCAGACATGAAGAAAGTCTATGATACGTTTCCTCGACTTCTAGAGCGCCGAAAACAAATGTCTGGAACGCTTTCAGGTGGAGAACAGCAGATGTTAGCTATGGGACGTGCCATCATGGCAAAGCCTAAGCTACTGTTATTGGATGAGCCTTCAATGGGGCTAGCTCCTTTAATGGTAAAAACCATATTTGAAGTCGTTAAAGACATTAATGAACAAGGAACGACTATCTTACTGGTTGAGCAGAACGCTAATATGGCGCTTTCTGTGGCGAGTAGAGGATACGTAATTGAAACAGGCAAAGTAGTACTCTCTGGTTCGGCTGATGAGCTTCAGAGTTCAGAGGAAGTTCGTAAAGCCTATTTAGGAGGCCATTAAGAAAACCGCTCACAACTTATGTTGTGGGCGGTTTGCTTTTTGCGATAAAATAGCGGATTCCTTCAACTACTACAGCTAAAACTAGACCAAATGCTGTGAAAATAAATAAGGATAGAAGACCGGCTAAATCTCCGAACTCGCCAGAAGCAAAAAGGAAACTCCGGAACATTTCAAAGAATCCGATAGCTAGTCCAATCAAAAAGATGATGACACCTATCTTTAAGTTTAAAAATGCTAAAGCTCCTGCAAATAGTCCTGCAGCTAATCCATAAGCGATGATGGTAACGACATTAGAAGTCGTAAGTGGTTGATCAAGTAAAACTCCTACGCCAAGGAGCAGAAGAAAGAGTGTGATGGACATGACGAGCACGCCCAAAGTTTTATAATTGGCATTCATTTCATTTCCCCGCTTTCTGATTTCAAGTATACTAATAAAAAAGAAAGGATGTAAATGGATGCGACACTCATTTCACCAGTCTCTGCGCTGGAATCATAAACGCAATACTGTGGGAGAAGTGACTCTTGCAGGACACACTCATCAATTTTCGATTCCTGCTTCGCTTGACGGACCAGGTGAAGGTACGAACCCAGACGAGCTGTTATTAAGTTCAGCAGCTGGATGTTACATCATGACATTAGGTGCTATGTTTGAACGAAGTCAAATTACTCATGCGGAAATTGATCTTCATTCGGAACTTATTGTCGAAGTAAACGAAGGAATCTTTAAGGTCCAGGAAATTCGACATCACCCGACCATTCGGTACTTTCCGTCTGATAAAAGAAAAATTATCGAGCGATTGGTCCACAAAGCCGACGAGCGCTGTATGATAAGTAATGCACTCAAAGGCAATGTGCTCATCACAATCCATCCGACTTTAGAGGAGGAATAAAATTCTTTATGAAAACGTTACTAAAAGATGCCACTTTTGTGACGATGACCGAACCAGGCCATCAAGTAGAATCTGTTCTTATAGAGGATGGAAAGATCATTGCTACTGGCTCCTATCAAGAGTTGAAAGCGCTAGCAGAAGAAGAACGGAGCCTTGAAGGGAAAGTTGTTTATCCCGGGTTGATCGATAGCCATATGCATTTAATCGGACATGGTCAAAAAATCCTATCAGCTGATCTTTCCATCTGTACGTCCATCCGTGAGTTGTTAGATGTAGTCAGCACAGCTTCACCGGTTTCTGGTTGGATTGTATTGGAAGGTTGGAATGACAATACTCTAATGGAACAGCGACCTCCACTTCGAGAAGAGTTGGATGCTATTTATCCCGATATACCTGTAGTGTTGAAACGAATTTGTCGCCATGCGCTTCTTGCCAATTCAAAAGCATTAGAATTAGCGGGTATAGATGAAGAAGTCGAAGAAATTGCTGGAGGCGTAATTGGAAGAGTACCTGGCACGAATCGACTAAATGGATTATTTTATGATGAAGCGCAACAAGTGATTACAAAAGCTATCCCTGAACTATCAATAGATGACTTGACCTATATTATTAAAGAAAGTATTAAAAATTTACATAGCTTAGGACTTACAGGTGGTCACTCGGAAGATATGGCTTACTACGGGGCCTATACCAATCCCCTTAGCGCCTATCGAAATGCTTTAGGGACATCGTTTAGAGCGCACTTACTACGGCATCACCAGGTCTTTGAAGAAATGATCCATGAAACAGGAGATGATTTTCTGTCATTTGGATGTATGAAAATTTTCATGGATGGTTCTTTAGGTGGACATACAGCTTGGTTGTCCGAAGCTTACTCAGATGAACCGGAGCTTCAAGGTGTAGCTATACATACAAAAGACGCATTTGAGAGCATGCTTAAGACTGCTCGTTCTCATGATGCTGGTATTGCAGTCCACGTGATTGGAGATAAGGCAACAGAACAAGTGGTTGAGCTACTTGAAGCTTACCCAGCTCCAAAAGGCACTATGGACAGGCTAATCCACGTGAATGTGCTATCTGAAAATCTTGTGAATCGTATTGCCAAGCTCGGAGTCATGTGTGATATCCAGCCAATGTTCGTACCTTCTGACTTCCCTTGGGTAAGAGAGCGATTGGGTGAAGAAAGACTGGATTATGCCTACGCTTGGAAGACGCTCCTAGAGAACGGGATTGGACTCGCTGGTGGATCGGATGCACCGATTGAAACGGCAGATCCCCTACTAGGCATTCAGGCAGCTATGAACAATCCCTATTTGCCACATCAAGAGCTTTCAGCATTTGAAGCCATCTCTTTATATACAACTGGTGCCGCTCGTATTGCTGGACAACAGGACCGCTTTGGTCAAATCGCGCCAGGGTTTTCTGCGGACTTTACAGTAGTATCAGAAGAGATAACGAAAGAGTCGATTGTCCATCTTACAATTGAAGCAGTAATCGTGAATGGGGAAACGGTGTATAGAAAGGAACAATAGCATGTCTTCATTAGGAATTGATGCAGGAGGAACGTTAGTAAAACTGGCGTATTGGAAAGATAATGAAATTCAAACCACGTATTTTCCTTCTGCACGTTTTGACTTGGTCAAGCAATGGATCTCGGAAACGATGGAACATCCTCAGATCTGTATGACAGGCGGACGAGCAAAACAATTGGAACAGTATTTAGGGAGTGAAAACTACCGCTATGTGGTGGAGTTTGATGCCACTGTAAAAGGAGTACTTTATCAATTGAAAAAAGGTGGTTCATTAACATCGCGCTCCATTATAACGAATATTGGTACTGGAACATCTATCCATTACTTAAATGGCGAGATACATGAACGACTCGCCGGTACTGGGATCGGCGGAGGAACGCTACTGGGTTTGAGTAAAATCATGATTGGAACAGATGACTTTGCTCAAATCGTAGCTCAGAGTGAAAACGGCTCAAGAAAATGGATTGATGTACGAGTTGAAGATATCTATCAGCAAAACCAGCTTCCCATCAAAGGTTCACTTACTGCGAGTAATTTTGGCGCTTTATTGAACGTAGAGCCGGGCAAAAACACATCTGACGATTACGTTGCAGGCATCCAAGGAATGATCGGAGAAGTGATTTCCTCCCTTTCAATTCAAGCTGCGGATACAAAATCCTGCACAGATATTATCTATATAGGAACGACGTTAGAAAACAATAAGATGCTCCAAAATGTTATTTCCTCCTATACAATTTTGAAGGAAAAAACCCCTCTGTTCTTACCAGAACATGGCTACAGTGGCGCGATTGGGGCTCTTTTAACAATTTAATCATTCTATTTGCATTCTCTCCCAGCTCATGGTATATTGTAATAGAATTATTTTTGTTCGGAGCGTTAGTAGGTGGCAACACTTTTACTTAACAGTGTTGAGCAAGGATAGTAACAAAAGTGTACATGCATGTACACGAGGAGGATACACACATGGAACAAGGTAAAGTAAAATGGTTTAACTCAGAAAAAGGATTCGGATTCATCGAGCGCGAAGGCGGAGACGACGTATTCGTTCACTTCTCAGCTATCCAAGGCGAAGGTTTCAAAACTCTTGACGAAGGTCAAGACGTAACTTTCGAAATCGAGCAAGGTCAACGCGGCCTACAAGCTACTAACGTAGTTAAAGCTTAATTTTACCCATTCAAAAAGACCTCACTTGTGAGGTCTTTTTTTTTATTTATTTTCAGATTTGGAAGGGATTTGGTCAGAAATGCTTCTAAAATTGGGCGTGCCCGTAGAGGCGCTTTTTGCCTCTATGGGGGCTAACGATTTTTCAATGTATTTTTAACCCCTATAACTCGATTATTATTAGATGTGTAGAACGCCGCTCTAGAAATTTCATCAAAACCAGGCGCGCCAATTGAGGCGTTCTTTGCCTCGGTTGGGGTGAATGGTTTTGATGGGGATTTCTGGCGTTCGCAACTCGATTATTATTAGATGTGTAGAACGCCGCTTTAGAAATATCATAAAAATTCTCCTAACCTTTCCTCAATTCCTCTGTAGCTAAACGATGCGCTGCCGCATTTTCCTTATCCGGAATCCATTTAATAAAATAGAGTGGAACTTCATTCAATAAAGATTCAATTTCTTTAAGAAGCACTTTAAATTCCGGTCGTTTCACATACATTGTATCAACTGCTTGGAATACAATCTTAGAGTCCACCCGAATGGACAAAACATCCGGTTTGAGCGCAACCACTTCTTTTATGCCTTCTCGAAGAGCAATAAATTCAGCGATATGATTGGAACAGACTCCGATTTTCTTCGCAAGCATTCCTTTATGGCCATCTCCTTTGTAAAAAATTCCTATAGCGCTTTCGCCAGGGTTGCCACGAGTGGCCGCATCCGTATAGAGTTCAATCATTTTCTAGTTCCTTTCCTTGCAACCGTCTTCTAAAAACGATTATACTACTACAATAGATAAGGTGGGATAAACATGCTTTTACATCAAGTTGTAGAGGAGATCAACCGCTTAGAAGACGTTTACTGTGAAGACTGTCCAATCAAGCAAGATCTTCGCTCACGTAAAGGAAAGACGGCTGCACACCAATTTTGTATTTCTGGTTGTTCGGTGGGCAAAGAGTTGCAGCAGATGGGTTCTAAACTCTATCAAACCACATAAAAAAACCCCTGCGCTTGAAGCGTGGGGAATGTATACATAAGTTAAGCATCTAGGATTACTTGAACATCCGCAGCTTGTGGTCCTCGGTTTCCTTCAACGGTACGATAATGTACTTTTTGACCTTCTTCTAACGTTCGGAACCCTTCACCTTGGATACCTGTAAAATGAACGAACACGTCTTCACCATCCACGGATTCAATAAAACCGTACCCTTTTTCAGCATTAAACCATTTTACTTGTCCTTGTTGCATCGTACCGGGACCCCCTTCGTTAGAAAAATCAGATAATTACTAGATAAACTATACAGGATTCGACGGTATCCGTCAATTTGAAAGGGGAAAACCTTGATGTGGGAAAAACTAGCTCCCTATCTTGAAAGTTATTACAACCAGTACGATGGAAGTCACGACATGGCACATATTGAACGTGTCTATGAGAATGCAGACCGCTTACTAAACCATTACCCAGAAGCAGATCGTCAGTTAGTGACTTTTGCAGTTGGTCTGCATGATGTAGAAGATAAAAAGTACGCAACAGCTACTAGTGCAGCTTTTATGATACAGATTTTTGAAAGATTTGCATTGTCTCTAGAAGAACAGTTGAAGATTCGGACGATTATTGAACAAGTTTCGTTTAGTGGAGGAGTCAAAGCTGTTAGTCTAGAAGCCCAGATTGTACAGGATGCAGATCGCTTAGATGCCATTGGGGCGGTGGGAATTGCACGTACCTTTGCATTTGGAGGCGCAAAAAATCGCAAGCTCTATGATCACAAAGAAGTCGAGGCTTATTGGGGCGGACAGTCCTTAACAAATGGTTCATCTGTAACGCATTTCTATGAGAAGCTCTTAAAATTAAAAGATTTAATGAATACGGAACAGGCTCGTCAGATGGCAGAAGATCGCCATCAATTTATGGAGCTCTTTTTAAAACAGTTGTATGAAGAAGTGGGGAATCAGCCGTGTCGCAATTGATCATTCAATCATTGACCAAAACTGTAGGAGAGAAAATGCTATTTGACTCAATCGAATTCACGATTTATAAAGGTGAAAAGATAGGGCTAGTAGGTAAAAATGGTAGCGGCAAATCCACGTTGCTCCAAATCCTTGCTAAACGACTCGAAGCAGATCAAGCAGTAATGGATCACCCAAAAGACTACTCGATTTCCTATTTAGAACAACAGCCGATACTACCAGCAGGTAAGAGCGTCCTTGAGAGCATGTTTAGTGGGGATCTTGAAGTGATGAGACTAAATCGTGCCTATGAAGAAGCGCGTCTAGCAGCTGAACTGGACAGCTCTAATATGAAATTAATTGAGACTCTACTTTCTGTTCAGCAGCAGATGGAAGAGATGAACGGGTGGGAAGTCAATACAGCGGCAAAGCAAGCATTGACTAAGCTAGGTATTGAAGATTTCAATCAAGATGCAGGGACATTGTCAGGTGGGCAGCAAAAACGAGTGGCACTAGCTCGAGCGCTAATTGAACCACATGACTTGTTACTACTAGATGAGCCTACCAACCATCTGGATGTAGAATCGACTGTTGCTTTGGAGGAGCTAGTGAAGTCTTACAAAGGAGCCGTGCTTTTTGTAACGCATGACCGTGTGTTCTTAGATCAGATTTCTACTTCCATTTTGGAAATCGATCAACAGCAGTTGTTCCGTTATAAGGGCAATTACGAACAATATTTGGAAAACAAAGCGATTCGATATGAACAACAACAGGCCGAGCAATCTAAGATTCAAAACCTTTACCGCAATGAACTGAAATGGGTACGACGTGGAGCTAAAGCGCGTACGACAAAGCAAAAAGCGAGACTTGACCGATTTGACGATATTCAAGAGAAAGCGAAGCAAAAAGTGACTGTTACAGATTTAGAAGTTAACTTGTCTTCAAGCCGTCTCGGTAAAAAAGTCATGGAGGGGCATCATCTTGGAAAGCAGTTCGGTGACCGTCGTCTATTTGACGATTTCTCTTTCTTGCTTCAAAACAAAGACCGCATCGGAATTGTAGGAGAAAACGGTGCAGGTAAAACAACACTGTTTTCGATACTCGCCGGACTCGAAGAACCAACCTCAGGCGTTCTCGATCGTGGACAGACTGTGAAAATTGGATACTTTACTCAAGAACTTCCTGAATTTGATTCGAATCAACGCGTCCTCCATTATATTACGGAAGAATCCAATTCCATAGAATCGACAACTGGAGAACGATTCTCCGCGGTTCAAATGTTAGAGCAGTTCTTATTCCCAACGTCTACTCATGGTACTCAAATCCGAAAGCTCTCAGGAGGAGAAAAAAAACGACTGTTCTTGCTCAAGTTACTCATCCAACAACCGAATGTGCTGTTGTTAGATGAACCGACAAATGACTTGGATTTAGATACTTTGACAGTCCTCGAGAACTATTTAGATACGTTCCCAGGTGTTGTACTCACAATATCACACGATCGTTACTTTGTAGACCGAGTGACGAATAAGCTCTGGATATTAGAGAATGGTCGTGTAACGCAAACCCTAGATTCCTTCGAAGAGTATTTGGAGCAGAAAAAAGTACAGGTCAAGGAAGAAAAAATGGAAGAAGTAACTGCCTCACCTGAACCTGAAGTGAAAGAGAAAAAGAAACGCCTTTTTTATAACGAGAAAAAAGAGTGGGAAACTATTGAAGACGAGATTGCAAAACTCGAACAACGAATCTCTGAGCTGCAACAGGAAATAGATCAAGCGGGCTCCAATTACGAATCGATCCGTGTCGCCTCTATAGAACTAGAAGAAAAAGAAGCTATTTTAGAAGAAAAGATGGAGCGGTGGGCGTACTTAGAAGAAATTGTTTCTTCATGATACACTGAGAGATAGAAAAGGAGTGATTCGATGAAGATTGTCACAATTGAACCAACCCCTAGTCCGAATTCAATGAAAATTGTCGTAGACACAGAGCTACCTTTCGGTACAAGTACTAATTACAAAGTTGAGGCACTTGACCAAGCACAAGGTGTCATTCGACAGATTTTAGAGCTAGATGGAATGAAAGGTATTTATCATGTTGCTAACTTTTTAGCAGTAGAGAAGCATCCAAAAGCGAGCTGGGATCAGTTGATTCCGCAGATTGAAGGCTTGTTTGGTAAAGATAGTGAGGCAGTAGAGGAACAACCAGCTCTAGAACCATCTTTTGGAGAGGTCCGTGTACACATTCAGGATTATCACGGCATACCACTCCAAATAAAAGTATTTGATAACTCATCAGAAAAACGTTATGCGCTGTCTTCACGTTTTACAGAAACATTTGAAAAACGGATTCAAGATGATGAGAATTATATCCTTCAGAGAAAATGGTTGGATTACGGAGTGCGTTACGGTGACTTTGATGAGATTGCTGCACAAGTCCAAGACGAGCTAGAGGCAGCTTTTACAGAAGAACGTCTTCATCAGTTGGCTGAGCCGGAGTCTCACACGGAGACAGAATGGAAAAATAAGCGTTACCCAGTCTCACTTGAAGATTTTCAACATCCAGACTGGCAAGTTCGCTATCAGTTGCTTGACCGTTTAACACACCCTAAAGAAGAAGACTTGCCACTACTTGCACTAGCTCTAAAAGACGAGAAAGTATCAATTCGTAGACTTGCCGTCATTTATCTTGGGATTCTTGAAGATCCGATTGTAGTTCCTCACTTGACCATTGCTCTACATGACAAGAATGCATCGATTCGACGTACCGCTGGAGATACGATGAGTGACCTTGGGTATCCAGAATTCGCACAAGCAATGGAACAAGCACTTTTTGATAAAAATAAGTTAGTTCGTTGGCGTGCAGCCATGTTTTTCTATGAAGTTGGAGAGGATACGCATTTAGATACGCTGCGCAAAGCTGAAAATGACAGCGAGTATGAAGTGCGTCTTCAAGTTAAAATGGCTATTGCGCGCATCGAGCAAGGCGAAGAAGCAAAAGGGTCCGTTTGGAAGCAAATGAACATGGCCCGAGCAATCAAGGAGGAAAACCAATGAATGCCTATGAAGAATACATGAAGCAAATCGTTCAGCCAATGCGTCAAGAGTTGACTGGACATGGCTTTACAGAATTGACAACTGTTGAAGAAGTCGAGAATCATATGGAATCTGCTAAAGGAATTTCTTTTATCGTTATTAATTCCGTATGTGGATGTGCAGCAGGACTTGCACGACCAGCTGCAATTGAAGCTATTGAAAATTTGACTCAAAAACCAGATCATCTTGTCACAGTATTTGCTGGACAAGACCAGGAAGCGACAGAACGAATGCGGAATTATTTTTCAGAAGTTCCTCCTAGTTCACCTTCAATGGCTATTTGGAAAGATGGTCAGTTAGCTTATTTCATTCCACGTGAGCAGATTGAAAACTTCCCAAAAGAAGCTATTGTCGACCATGTACAAGGTGTATTGGAACAACTTGTGACTTCATGAGAATTGCAATAACCACTTCAGCTAAGCTTTCTGAAGAAGGGCGACAGTACGCGAAAACTTTTGCGGAACAACTCGGATATCCTTATGTGGAACGCGGAGATGAGTCTCTTCACAAATGGTTCAAACAGTATGATATCCTCTATATTTGGACGTCTCATGGCTGGGAAGCACAAAATGGGGAAGGGTATCGATATGCTTACCATCCTGGTACTGCGATGTTCAGGTACAAACGTTTCAAACAAGGTGATATAGAACCTTTTCTTACAGCAGTTCAACTGCAGCCAGGAGATTCATTTCTCGATACAACGCTTGGTTTTGGTGCGGATTGTTTGATGGCAAGTGTAGTTGTGGGAGTAAGAGGGAAAGTGATGGGGGTTGAAAAATCTCCAGTACTTAGTTTTCTTTTTCAACAGAGCCAACAACTTGCCGATCTTCGTCTGCCTGAATTAACAGCGGCCCTAAAACGAATAGAATGCGTGGAGCAAGATGCACTCGCTTTTCTAAAGCTACAGCAAGACAATTCTTTTGACGTCGTCTATTTAGATCCGATGTTTGAGGAGTCTATTGAAGAAGCAACAAATTTTAAAACGCATAAAGTGTTCGCAGCTGGGGATACACTCTCTAAAGAATGGGTGCAAGAAGCTTTAAGAGTAGCAAAAAGACGTGTTGTTGTGAAAGCTCATTATTCCAGCTCTGTATTTTCAGACTATGGATTCGAGCAGCAAATCCGAAAAACTTCAAAATTTCATTTTGGTTTTATAGATAAAGAACTAGAGGCTGGGACATAACTCAGTTAATTCAATAAATGAAGTTAAGGATAACAAAATGAAAAGTGTGTAGGGGTGACTCCAGCGGGATTAAAAGCGGAAGCTGAGACCTTGGCTCAGCCCGCGCCCGCGGAACGCTTCCCCTACACACAATAGAACATACAAAAGGGAGTTTCTCATGACGAGAAACTCCCTTTGCTGGGTTTTGTCCCAGCCTGTTTGTATCAATGTGTGAAGTTTAAAGAAGTCAAGTAACCTAATAGTAATAAATATCCGATACCGATGAAAATACCCAAGCTCATGAGAAATCCTCCTTTTGCTGAATCAATTTGTACATATGGTTGCTTCTTATTGTACAATGAAATGAGAAAAGAATGAAGTGCAAGTCCTAGTTTGGATGATAAGTTGTTTCAAAAATGTTACGGATGGATGTGTATGAATTGACTTTATACGTGAAAAAGTTTCTTGCTGCCTTAGTTGCCGTCATTACATTTGGTGTCATTACACCTTCACATGAAATTTGGAACGCGGTCTTTGAAGTAGAAGAAAGCCGAGTCTCTCAAAGTTATATTGAGCAACGACCTATTGATACTGAAAGCCTTCTAGCAGCTGCTGAAGAACAGAGTCTATTAAAATTTGGTTCAAAAATCAGTCCGAAAATTTATGATCAGTATCAGGCTGCCATTTTTCCAGCTTATCAAGAGAAAATTGAACAACTGGCCACACCTGAATCCGCTATTTCTCACAAACCTTCAGGAGAGTATGGAGAGAAAATCTTTCACCTCTATGATACAGTGACAAATGATGATATTCTTCGAGCTCATGTCCGAGTAGAAAAACGACCTCAAGAAGGATATTATTTCACATTCCACTATCATACGGCTGACGATGCTTTTAGTAGTCACATTGATGTTGGTGAGATCTACTGGTCAAAAAATACACCACCTAAATGGTTATCCTAAAGGAGTAGTTCCATGAAACAATATCACGATCTTTGTACATATATTTTAAAAAACGGGCAAGAAAGAACAGACCGAACGGGTGTTGGAACGATTAGTATATTTGGCTATCAAATGCGCTTTGATCTTCAACAAGGCTTTCCACTCCTAACTACAAAGCATACCTCTTTTAAATTAATTGCAAGTGAACTGTTGTGGTTTTTAAAAGGGGATACGAACGTTCAAACTCTCGTTCGTCAAAATAATAACATTTGGAACGAGTGGGCTTTTGAAAATTGGGTAGCGAGCGAAGAGTACCAAGGACCTGATATGACAAACTTCGGACTACGCGCAACGCAGGACCCTGAATTTAAGGTTCACTATGACAAAGAGATGTCTGCATTTATTGAGCGATTGAAAACAGATGATGCATTTGCTGCAAAATATGGAGAGCTCGGCCCTGTTTACGGAAGGCAATGGCGTGCTTGGGAAGGCAAGGATGGTCAAATCATTGACCAAATTCAGAGCGTTATTTCTTCTTTGAAACATTCCCCTCACTCAAGACGTCATATTGTGACCGCTTGGAATCCTGCAGAAGTGGATGAGATGGCGTTGCCACCTTGTCATTCGTTTATGCAGTTTTATGTTCAAGGGAACAAGCTTTCGTGCCAGTTATACCAGAGAAGTGCAGATGTATTTCTAGGAGTTCCTTTTAATATTGCATCTTACGCTTTATTAGTTCATTTAATCGCACATGAGACGAACCTTGAGGTTGGCGAATTTATTCATACATTTGGCGATGCTCATCTGTATTTAAATCATTTAGATCAAGTAAACGAGCTATTGTCTCGTGAACCAAAAAAAATGCCTGAGATTCAATTAAGTTCAAAATCCATTTTTGATATGGAACTCGGAGATATTCAACTTATCGGTTATGAATCGCACCCTCGCATTCATGCTGAAATAGCTGTGTAAGGACGTGGTAGCATGATTTCTATGATCGTTGCTCATGATGAAAATCGAGTCATTGGTATCAATAATGAGATGCCGTGGCATCTTCCGGAAGACTTGGCTTATTTCAAGTCAGTTACTCTCAACAAGCCGGTCATCATGGGAAGAAAAACGTTTGAATCAATTGGAAGACCCTTACCCAATCGCACGAACATCATCATTACTCGTAACAAAGAGTTTGAAGCTGATGGAACTCATATTTTTTATTCGATGGAAGACGCTGTCGATTTCGCGAAACAGCATGGAGACGAACAACTGATTATTGGCGGTGCACAGATTTTCAAAGACTATTTAGATATGGCGGACCAACTCTATATTACCGAGATCCATGACACTTTTGAGGGAGACACCTATTTTCCTGAATATCCTGAATTTGAGCTTCAGTGGGAGTCAGAAAAGATGACTTCAAAAGCTGGAATCGATTACACTTATAAACGTTATAGTAAGAAAGGCTAGTGAAGACTCGTGATTAGAAGCCTTGTGACATATAGTTATATTATTGGCTACATCCCTACTCAAATGGCTACATTGAGACGGTTACAGAAGAGAAAGCATGACTTAGATCTGGCTTCTTACGATGAACTAGTCTATGAAACGCCAAGAAGATGGGCAACTAACATTTTGAAAAAAGCCGGTGCTACTGTGGAGATTTCCGGTACGGAACAACTCCCTCGAGGACCGGTACTTCTTGTAGCCAATCACGAAGGGAATTTTGACATTCCGGTGCTGATATCTAAAATTCCAAAACCATTTGGATTTTTATCAAAAGTGGAAGTTACTAAAATTCCGTTTATAGCTGATTGGATGACAGAAATGAATTGTGTCTTCATCGATCGCTCAAACAGACGCAGTGCTTTGAAATCAATAGATGATAGTATAGAGACTCTCCGCAACGGACACTCTTTACTATTGTTCCCTGAAGGTACACGTTCAAAAGGACAAGGCATTCGGGAGTTTAAATCAGGATTCGTACGAATTGCTCAAAAAGCAGGAGTACCTATTGTACCTATTGCGATTTATGGAACTTCTCGTCTAATGGAACAACAGAGCAACCGGATTCAACCAGCTAAAGTATATGTGCAGGTGTTGCCTTCGGTTTCACTAGAAGAGACGGAAAGTATAGATGAATTCAAACAACGCGTTCAACATCAGATTGAACGAGCGTTAGCAAAGCTACAGAAGGGGGAATAGGCCTATGATTAAAATTGTGACGGACTCTACTGCTGAACTGACACAAGACGTACTGAATCGCTACAGCATAACAGTAGTTCCTCTAACCATCCATGTGGATGGAGAGGATTACCTTGACGGCGTGACCATTTCAGCAGAACAATTTCTTCAAAAGATGAAAGTATCTAATGAATTACCTAAATCCTCTCAACCAGCAGCAGGAACATTCAAAGAAGTGTATGATGAGCTTGGAAAAGACGGTTCTCAAATCTTATCTATCCATATGACAGGCGGAATGAGTGGTACAGTGAAATCTGCACAAGCTGCTGCAGAGATGACAGACAGTGATGTGACGGTTGTTGATTCTCGCTTTATTTCTCATGCTCTGGCTTTCCAAGTAATCGAAGCAGCAAAAGCTGTTGAAGAAGGAAAGTCACTAGATGATATTCTGCAGTTGCTTGATCGAGTCCGCGAGAACACGCGACTATTTGTTGTTGTAGATACATTAGATAATTTAGTAAAGGGAGGCCGTATTGGGAAAGGTCGTGCCATGATCGGTTCCTTACTGTCAATAAAGCCAATTGCCTCGCTTGCTAACGGAGAATACACACCAGTAGCAAAGGCGCGCAGTTACAAACAAGTGATCAACTACTTGATGAATGAATTTCAAACAGATACGGATTCTTCAGGTGTAAAAGCAGTAGGAATTGCACAAGCTGATGGTTTCCAAATGGCTACTCCTTTAAAAGAGGCAATTGAAGCTTCTGGATTCCGTGATGTAAAGATGTCCTATACGACTCCCGTAATTTCCACGCACACAGGCCCAGGTGCCATTGGGTTTATGTATTTGTTGGAAGGATAATATCGTGAAACAATTCAGTTTACTACTTATAGGAATGGTTTTTTTGATTGCGGGATGTTCTTCAATTGTCATCAAACCAGTCTTTCAAACCAAGGAACGTGAGGAACCTGTAGATTATCAGGTTCCTTATGCTGTCTTTCCGGACAATTTATTATTTCTTGGCTTGGGAGATTCATTAACTGTCGGCGTAGGCGATGAATTAAAACAGGACGGGTATATAGGGCGCGTCAAACAACAGCTGTTACAAAGTGAACAGATTGACGAGATTGACTTAATCAATACGGCAAAACGAGGACGCAGAAGCGATCAATTGATGACCCTACTCTCAAGTGGAGGCCTCGACAAGGAGATACAAGAAGCGAGTCATATTTATCTATCAATCGGTGGAAACGATGTCATGAAAATCATTAAACGGGATTTGTTTTCGTTACAGTTGGAAGCGTTCGAGGAAGAACGCGAGAATTATGAAACTCGCTATTTTCATATTTTGCATTACATCCGAGATTTAAATCCGCAAGCCCCTATAATTGCGCTAGGTTTATACAATCCCTTCTCGTTAATCACTGTAGAATCTGAAGAAGTGGAATCCATCATAACAGACTGGAACACAACAATGGAACGTCAATTGATGGAGTTTGAAGGGACGTGCTATGTACCTGTTCAAGATTTGTTCTATACGAATGCCAACTTGGTCTACCATACAGATTTCTTTCATCCTAATGCCAAAGGGTATGAGTTGATTGCTAATCGGATGATTCGAACTATGGAAAGCTGTGGTTTTGTTGAAGAAACAAATGGGGAACTGTATGTAAAAGGGGGCGAGTCGGAATGAACAAATGGAAGATTGCATTTTTCTTACTGATCCTAGCACTTCTAGTAGGAGTGGTCTGGTTCGTGAGTTTGATTTCCAGTGAGCCTGGGGGCTATGGATTAGCCGAAAGAGCAGCAGCTACTTCTGGTGGAGAACTAAGAGTACAGACAACTAAAGCGGATTTTGAAGCACTAGCCAACAAGTATATACAAGAAGCCGTTGAAAACCAGCCTATTCCATTAGAATTGACAGTGGACGATCAGATTGCGTTGGTATCCGAGCTTACTGTATTTACATTAACGATTCCGGTTCAAATGTATTTTGACCCTATCGTACAAGAAGACGGCAACATTCAATTGAAACAAGACAAGGTAGATATCGGGCAATTGTCAATCCCGCCTGAACAGGTATTGAAGCTGTTACGAGATTCTATAGATCTACCAACATGGATGGTCGTTAGCCCTGGAGACGAGTCTGTCTTCATTGATCTTGGAGGTCTCCCGATCGATGGGGATTTTGATATACGAGCTGAAAAAATCGATCTTGAAAATGATGAAATCATTCTCTCTGTTACTGTTCCAACATCAAACTAGGAGGTTTTCATATGGAAATAGCAACATTTGCTGGTGGTTGTTTTTGGTGTATGGTAAAGCCGTTTGATCAGTATGACGGAATTGAAAAAGTAGTCTCCGGTTACACCGGAGGTCAAGTTGAAAATCCAACATATGAGCAAGTCTGTTCGGAAACGACTGGGCATTATGAAGCGGTTCAAATCACCTTTGACCCAGCCAAATTTTCTTATGAGTCGATTGTAGAAATCTTTTTTCAAAATATTGATCCTTTTGACGCGGGCGGACAATTTTTTGACCGTGGTCAATCGTATCAAACCGCAATATTCTTTCATAATGAAGAGCAGAAAGAAATTGCAGAACAAGTGATGATGCGACTTGAGAACGATGTTTTCGCTAAAAAAGTAGCTGTAAAATTGCTTCCCGCATCTACGTTTTATCCTGCGGAAGAGTATCACCAAGACTACTATAAAAAAAATAGTGGACACTATACACGCTATTTTACAGGGTCTGGACGCAAACAGTTCACGGAAAATTTAAGGAGGGATTACTTTGAAAGATAATCTACGAGAAAAACTGACAGAAATGCAGTATTACGTAACACAACAAAATGGTACAGAGCCTCCGTATAAGAATGAGTATGATCAACATTTTGACGAGGGGATTTATGTGGATATCGTCTCTGGAAAGCCATTATTTCATTCGAAAGACAAGTATGATGCAGGATGCGGGTGGCCAAGCTTTACTCGACCAATCGATGCTCCTGAGATCGTCGAAGAGTTTGATGACAGCTTTGGCATGAGACGCGTGGAAGTGCGTAGCAAGACTGCAAATTCTCATTTGGGTCACGTGTTTCCAGACGGACCAAAAGAAGAAACGGGTCTACGCTATTGTATCAATTCAGCAGCACTTCGCTTTGTTCCAAAGCAAGATCTAGAAAAAGAAGGCTATGGCGACTATTTGTCGACATTTGAATAAAGGTGTAGCCGATGCGAGACAGTTTTTATCAATTTGCATTACGTTACAGAGGCGGCGTTAAGGCAGATCCGAAACACAGATTTGCAGAGCGAGTCTTCGAATTGCATGATTTTCCGAAAGCATCTACAGATTTTCATGAGATTTCACTATACATTGAGATGCAGGCAGACGATGACTTGCCTGCGTCTACTTTTGACGAGCTTTGGGAAGAATATGCGTCAAGGTAATACCGACAATTGCAATCAGACGTCAAACTATGTATCATAAATCTATACGTTAAAGAAATGAGGTTACAAAGATGAGTGTTCATATTAGTGCTAAAAAAGGTGAAATTGCAGATACAATTTTACTTCCAGGAGATCCATTGCGTGCAAAGTATATTGCTGAAACATTTTTAGAGGATGTCGTACAATATAATGAAGTTCGTAATATGTTTGGTTACACAGGTACATATAAAGGCAAACGCATCTCTGTTCAAGGAACAGGAATGGGCGTTCCTTCTATTGCTATCTACGTAACAGAGCTTATGCAGGAATATGATGTGCAAAAGTTGATTCGAGTAGGTACATGTGGTGCTATTCAAAAAGATGTAAAAGTACGCGACGTTATTTTAGGTCAAAGTGCTTCTACAGATTCTTCATTAAACAAAGTACTGTTAAATGATTTAGCTTACGCGCCAACTGCAGATTTCGATTTGTTGTACAAAGCATTTGAAGCAGGAAAAGAAGCGGGCCTTAACCTTCGTGTAGGTAACATCTTTACAGCTGACTTATTCTACAATGATGAAGCGGACTATAAAAAATGGGCAGATTATGGTATTTTAGCAGTTGAGATGGAATCTGCAGCTCTTTATACATTAGCTGCTAAATTCGGTCGCCAAGCGCTATCAATTTTAACTGTAAGTGATCATATTTTGACAGGTGAAGCGACTTCTTCTGAAGAACGACAAACAACATTTAACGATATGATTGTTGTTGCACTCGAAGCTGCTATTCAAGAATAAAATGAATTTCGGCTTCCAATTGAAGCCGGAATTACGTTTTGGACTGTCGACTTGTGCGGCAGTCTTTATTAATGAGGTGAGAACATGGAACATGAAAATGAACAGAAACAACTGGAACCAACTCCACCAGTAAAACGTTCATTCCGCATCAATCCGTTTATCTTTGTCATTGTCCTGTTTCTTACAGCCATTGCCTCTGCTGGGGTCACGATGCTTGCCTTAACCACAGGTGAGGATAAAGTGGCAGAAGTCATTCAACCTACAGAGCGACAAGAGTTTTCAAAACTATATGATGTCTATGATCAATTGCAGGAGCAATATTACATGGATTTTGATCAAGAAGAACTAGTAAATGGGGCAATTAACGGGTTAGTAGATGCTTTAGGAGATCCCTATTCGGATTATATGAATGAAGAAGAAGCGTCCCAGTTTGATGAAAGTATCTCATCCAGCTTCCAGGGTATTGGAGCAGAGATTCAAGAACAAAATGGAGTCATCACAGTTGTGTCCCCAATTAAAAACTCTCCTGCTGAACGCGCTGGTATTATGCCTAACGATAAAATCATTGCCGTTGATGGTGAAGATATCCGTGGTTTCAGTGCTTCTGAAGCGGTTATGTTGATTCGCGGGGAAAAAGGAACAGATGTGACATTAACGATTCAGCGTGGGGAAGAACAACCAATCGAACTTACAATCACTCGTGATGATATTCCGATTGAGACAGTGTATGCTGAAATGTTAGATGGGAATGTAGCGCACATCTCGATTACAAGTTTCTCTAGAGATACGTACCAGGAACTTTTGGATGCCCTTGACCAAATGGAATCTGAAGGAATGGAAATGCTACTACTCGATGTACGTCAAAATCCCGGCGGACTTTTAGACGTAGCAGTTGATATCGCCTCCCTATTTGTTGAAGAAGGCCAACCGGTCCTTCAAATCGAACAACAAGGTGAAGCGACAGTCTTACCTGCAACGGATGCAGAGAAAGTAACGGTACCGACAGCAGTCATTATTGATGAAGGAAGTGCTTCCGCCTCTGAAATCATTGCAGCAGCTTTAAGTGAATCTGCAGATATTCCTGTTGTAGGACTGACTTCATTTGGTAAAGGAACTGTTCAAAGCGTCGAAGACTTGGCAGATGGTTCGAATATTAAGTTGACGACGGCTAAATGGTTGACACCAGATGGTAATTGGATTCATGAAAAAGGCGTTGAACCTGATTATGAAGTTGCATACCCGGACTATGCATCTCTTGCTCCACTAGATTCTTCTGTGGAGCTGAGCGAAGGGTTGCAATCTGAACAAGTGGCTTCATTAAAGCAATTTATGGCGGCTATTGGCTATGAAGTGGAATCAGAAGATAATAAATTTGATGCACAGCTTAAGACACTTGTGGAAGAATTCCAGCAAGAAAATGATTTAGAAGTTACAGGAGTGGTATCAGGTGAGACAACAACTGCCTTGATGAACGCTGTCCGTGAAACAATGCGAACAGAAGATCCACAACTACTAAAAGCAATCGAAGTATTATCAGAACAATAGAAGGAAGGGGCTGGCTACTTGTAGTCAGCCTTCTTTTTCGATAGGAGGCAATTCATGAAATCAGTTTACTTATTAAGTGGCTTTTTAGGGAGTGGAAAAACGACTCTATTAGTCAAATTTATCGAATATCTCAAAAGCAAGGGCTTGAGACCTGCAGTTATCATGAACGAATTGGGTGCGCTCGGCTTCGATTCTGACGCGGTAGAAGGAGACGTACCATTACGTGAGTTGTTAGACGGTTGTATTTGCTGTTCACCTGCTGAGAAAACAGAAGCTCAAATTCAACAAATCCTCTATCAGGAAGAATTTGACGTGTTACTAATTGAGACGACGGGTGCCGCGCATCCAGTGGCCTCTTTGGACGTAATCTTATCTCCACTGTTTGCAGATCAATTTGAATTAAAAGGTATTCTCACAGTGATCGATGCTAAGCGATTTTTGCAGAGAGATGCTTTGCCTATTCAGACCAAGGCACTGTATCTTGAGCAGATCCGGCATGCACATACACTCATTGTGAATAAGACTGATCTGGTTGATCGTGATGAACTGAGTGAACTTCTTTTCACGCTGCAACAATTGAACAACTCAGCTGAAATTATTGAAGCGCAGCATGCATCCATAGATTTTGAAAAATTGACAAGCTCTAGAAAGGGTACTGCTTCGCATCAACCCACTCGAATAGGTAAAGAATTACGACTTGGCTCTCGCCTTGACACTCTAGAGCATTCCTATCCTCAATACCTAGTGGAAGAATGGGTTCAATCCTTACCCGATTCCGTCTACCGGATAAAAGGGTATATCCAGCTTCCATCTACGACTCATCCACATCTTTTCCAATATTCGTATGGAATGACTCAGTGGATGCCAGAGGATGTCAAAGTGAAGACGCAACTTGTGTTAATTGGAGAGAGCATTAAGACGGTTCCATCTTTAGATACATTCTCTCTTAGAAGCCTTTTAGAACTACTCTACCCGGGTCGAGAACGTATAGCTGAATTTACCACACGTACTGAGCTTGAACAGTTCATAGATGAGGAGCTTTTAGATGTCAGAACGCATCCTCGAACACGATTAAATTTAGAGGCGAAACTCCTCCAGATTGAAGAAAAGATACAAGCGTTAGATTGCTCTAGTTGGCAACAAATGCACTTTCTAGACTTTCTTTCTATGCGATACAAGCACTTGTCAACACAATCCATCTAGCAATACCCTTCTTCATTGGTAGAATCTCTCACTACTAGTTCTACTTATAGCAATATCGAAATTAAAGAACGGATCAATTGAAAAACCACATGTCAGCCGACATGTGGTTTTCTTTGTACAATTACTAAACGAATAGAGAGAGTAATGGCTCCGGCAGTAAGACCTGCAATCAGACCGACCCAGTACCCGTATTGAGCAAACTCTGTATAGGTAGCAAGTACGTAGCCTAGAGGCAAGCCGATTACCCAATACGAGATGATGGCCATAATGAATGTAATCTTGACATCTTTATAACCACGAAGCGCTCCTTGTACTGGTGCTTGAATAGCGTCAGACAATTGAAATAAAGCAGCAAACACTAGAAACTGAACAGCATAAGCAACAACTGTTGCGTCATCTGTATAGAATCCTGAGATTTGTTCACGGTAGAAATACAGGATGGATGCCGAGATAAAGCTGACTCCTATTGCTAGCGATACGGCTAGCCAAGCATAGTGTTTCGCTTCGTTTCGCTTTTCTGCACCTACAGCTTGACCGACAACAATGGTCGCTCCCATAGCAATCGATAACGGAATCATATAGAGCAGTGACGTAAAGTTCAAAGCGATCTGATGCGCAGACAACACTTCTGTCGAGTAATTCGTCATAACGAGTGTAACTGCTGAGAAGATGGTCGTCTCTGCAAAAATAGATAATCCGATGGGAACTCCCATCGCGACGATCGTCCAAATTCTCTTCTTCTGGACTCCGACAAAACCACTGAAGATCCGGTATTCTTTTATAGAAGGTAACAACACAATCAAGCTGATAGTGATTGCTAATACTAGCCAGTAGGTTAGGGCGGAAGCTAGTGCAGCTCCTTGTCCCCCGAGCTCGGGAGCCCCCCAGTTTCCAAAGATAAACAAGTAGTTTAAAAAGATATTGATAGGAGCCGATAGCAAGGTAATGAACATTGTTACACGAGTAAGACCTAAAGCATCTATGAATCCTCGGAGGACACTATAAATAAAGAGTGGTACTAGTCCAATGGAAATCGTCTTCATGTAAGCAATCGCGATTTCGCGTTCGATTGCTGTAACATCCATTGCGTTCACTACAGATTCTGCAAAAGTGAACACCAAGATATAGACTAGTAATGACATTCCAATGGCTACAAGTATTCCTTGTTGAACAGACGGACGAACCTGGTCTTTTTTATTTCCACCGATGTAATGTGCTACGATAGGCGTTATACTAATAAGGATGCCAGTCAAACCTGTATAAACAGGCACCCAAAGCGACGACCCAATCGAAACGCCTGCCAAGTGACCGATGTCGTATTGACTGGTCATTAAGATATCGAAAAAAGTCATAAGGTAGAGAAAAACTTGCGTAATTAAAATGGGAGTGACGATGAGGGCTAAAGTCTTCAAATATCTTGGCAATGAATTCGCCATGAGTGAGCACATCCTTTATGATGATCTTGGAGGTTGGATTTTATGAAAACACTATTTTTAACAGGCGGTGGAACTGCCGGCCATGTTTCTTTAAACTTAGCCATTATACCAGAACTAGAGAAGAAGGGCTATGCCGTCCATTATATTGGTTCTGCAAACAGCATTGAACAAGAGCTCGTACAGGAATACTACCCACACGTACCGTTCCACAGCATTTCTACAGGAAAGTTACGCCGTTATATTTCTGTTGAAAACATAAAAGATCCGTTTAAAGTTGTAGCTGGAGTCGGGCAATCCGTTCAGCTCATGCTAAAACATAAGCCCGTTGCGGTATTTTCAAAAGGGGGCTTTGTCTCAGTGCCTGTTGCTTTGGCAGCAAAACTTACAAACAAACCACTAGTGATCCATGAATCAGACATGAGCCCAGGTCTAGCAAATAAAATTGCCTCTCAGTTTGCTAAAACGGTTCTAACAGTATTTGATACTACTGCAAAGCATTTCCCTGGCAAAGGATTATCAGTTGGCCCAATAATCCGCCCAGAATTATTTAGTGGGTCACGAGATAAGGGGCTTGCACAACTTGGATTTACTAACGAACTTCCCGTGTTATTGATTATGGGAGGAAGTCAAGGCTCTGCAAAAATCAATCAGTTGGTCAGAGAGACAAGAATGCAGTTGGTAGAGTCTTTTCAAATTATACATTTAGCTGGTAAGGGGCATGTGGAAGTAGGCGAGTGGTCACACCCAAATTACCGAATCTTTGAATTTGTGACAGACGACTTGTCCGATTTTTTAGCGACAACAGATTTTATCATTTCACGAGCAGGTTCCAATGCAATTTTCGAGTTTTTAGCACTTCAAAAACCTATGTATTTGATTCCTCTTTCTAAAAAAGCAAGTCGGGGAGATCAAGTAGAGAATGCACATTATTTTGTGAAGAAGGGCTATGCAGTCATGACAGAAGAAGATTTATTGACAGCAGAAGAATTCACTAATGCTATTCAGGAACTAGTTTCACGTCAAGAGGAAATACGTAGTAAGCAACAACAGGCGGCTAGCTCACCATCTCCAGTAGCATTTGTTTCACTTCTTGAAGAACAGTTCAAGAAATAGAAAAAAAGCTGGGCAATAACTTATGTAATTGCAAAATTGATGCTTAGACTTATAAAAAAGTGTGAAGGGGTGACTCCAACGGGATAATAAGCGGAAGCTGAGACCGAGGCTCAGCCCTCGTCCGCGGAACGCTTCCCCTACACACAATACATCAAACAAAAATGGAGTTTCTCATGACGAGAAACTCCATTTGCTGGTTTTTATCCCAGCCTTTTTCACATTGCTTGTTCTTCTTGATTCTGTTGTTGCAGCATATAAAACATGAACATATCTTTTGAGATACAATAAAGGTCATAGACTTCTTGTTCACGGTTGATCTCTTGGTAGAGCGCGGAATATAAATCATTTGCCTCGACTGCATAAGGTAACTTGGATGCCGCACGAAGACTCTTTTCATTTGATTTGCGAATACGCATAAACACTTTATCAATATCAAGCTCAAAAAACAATTCACTTAAAAACTGTTCTTTTGCTTTTGAATTGTAACCTAGTCCTTGGAAAGGAGTGCCGATCCAAGTGCCTAAAAATCCGGCATTCTGTTGCACATCAAACAAGTTGATGGTGCCGATAGGTTGACCAAAGTCACTTAAAATAGTTCGTGAGATAACCGTTCCTTGTTCCTCTTCTTCCATAAGTGCTTTTGTGCTAAAGAGATACTCTTCCGCAGAAGCAGCTTTATGACGTACATACTTCATCACTGACGGGTCGGACATGAGCTCATATAGAGCGTGGCAGTCTTGTAAATCGCGTCGTTTTAGCAATTCAATCTTCCTCCCAAACCGGTATAACGGTTCCTGAAATTTTTCATTTTGTGCTGCATAAAAAATTTCGGGGTAGGAATCGAACCTACTAGAACCAATCGCGTGGTGGCGCACCATTTGCCTTCCCTATCAAACTATAGAATTTTATGTTGCTAGAAAAATATACATTATTTTTTTAAAATTGAAAAGTGAAAAATGCGTGAACAGAAAAACTTGAATCCTAGGACCTAAATTCGTACGATTAAGCTAAACAAAATACGTGATTTGATAAGGTGGGTGAGCGACCATGACACGCATATTATTTGTTGAAGATGAACCAAATATCGCAAGGTTTGTAAAACTAGAATTGGAGCACGAAGGTTTTACAGTCGATCATAAATTGGATGGCCGTGAGGGTTACGAATTATTTCAAAATAATAACTACGATGTCGTCTTGCTGGATGTGATGGTTCCCGGCCTCAACGGGATGGAATTGACCAGAAGAATTCGTAAGACTTCAACCACTCCTATATTATTAGTGACTGCTCGAGACGCTGTTATGGATAGAGTCTCAGGTCTTGAAGCGGGTGCAGATGATTACATTGTCAAACCATTTGCGATAGAAGAGCTTCTTGCAAGAATCCGTGCCATTCTTCGTAGAGTAGAGACAACAAAGTCTATTAGTGATGAAACGTTCCAAATTGACGAAAAAGCTCGTAGAGTACTTTCACAAGGGAAAGAAATCGAATTGACGAAGACGGAATTTGATTTGTGGCTCTATTTTGTGAAGCACCCAAATCGTGCCTTGACCAGGGCGCAGATCATAGAACATGTATGGGGATTTGATGCGGAAGCTGAGACGAATGTCGTCGATGTCTATGTGCGACATCTCCGCAAAAAACTTCCACAAAACGTCAGTGACGCTTTGCAGACGGTAAGAGGGATTGGATATATGTATGAAGTGGAAGCCTAGTTCATTACGAGTCCGTTGGTCGGTTTGGACTGCAACTGCCATGATCGTGACATACATTTTGTTGTCTCTTGTTTTAGCTACTGCTCTCAGTCAATGGCTTCTTGCCAATGAAAGGGCCGCGGCAACCATTTCGTTTACAGAGCTTGAAAGTTACATGACAACAAGGGGTCCTACACTTAGCGTTCAAGACTTTGAGCGCAATACGGGTTTACTAAATCAATTTCTGAGTCGAAATCAAAGTGCGAGACTACTAAATGATGACGGTGTAGAGATTCTACAAATCAACCCGAATTCTCCGTATCCCGTGTTTACTGGTGAAGTCAATTCGTTTCAGAGAATGGAACAGGACGGACAAGATTTTTTATATAAAGCAACAGCTTTTCAAATTGGCAACGGCTCACTTTATATCGCCATGTCTCACTCTTTAGAAAGCTATAATTCCATGATCACTTATCTAAGATGGTCTTTAGTTCTATTTGGGGTGTTGTTTGTTATTGTTTCAAGTATAGCAGGCTATTTCTTATCATCTTTGCTCGTGCGTCCATTAGAAGAATTAAAGCATGCTATGAAACAATATGCACTTGATAATCAGGTAGTTCCCACTTTATCTTACTCAGGAACTGATGAGATTGGCCAATTAGCTGAGGAGTATCAGCAAATGGTGACACGAATTCATAAAGTTTATGCAATGCAGGAACGTTTTATAGGGAACGTATCACATGAACTGCGTAGTCCGATTCAAGCCATGGAAGGAAATCTCGCTATGTTACAGAGGTGGGGAAAGACCGATCCGCAATTAGTCGAAGAGACTGTGTCCATCTTGCAGCAAGAGACGATGCGAATGAGACTAATGATGGAAGCGCTACTAGCCCTAGCGAAACAAGAAGAGGATTCGAACCATGTTGCAGATATCAAACAAGTAGTTGAGACAACAATACAGCGACAAGATATTCATGATACGGTAACGATCAGCTCTTCTATTGAACCGATGTTGCTACCAATTTCTCCCGTCTTGCTTGAACAGGTGATTACGAACTTACTTACGAATGCAATTCGCTACTCAAAAGAAAATCCTGTAATCACTATTGTAGGTAAAGTTAACAACAATGACTATATAGTACGTATTCAAGATCAGGGAATCGGTATGGGTGAAAATGAACTTGAGAAAATCTTTGAGCCGTTCTATACAATCGATGCAACGCGTTCCAAATCAGCGGGTGGCACTGGACTAGGTCTAACATTTGTAAAACAAGTCATGGAACGTGCCGGCGGGAAGATTTCTGTAACAAGTGAACTTGGAAAAGGAAGTGAATTCACACTTCAATTCCCAATTAAAACCAAGTGAATAACTGTTCAGTTGAACGCTCGTTTTAGACGAGCGTTTTTTCGTGAGATTTTTCACAAAAAGCATTGTAATTTTTCCTAAGAGTAGTAAGATTGAAATGGAAAAATTGTTCATGCCCCCTCGCTTTCATAAAGGGGTCATCAATGATACTATGAATATATATACTATTGATAGGAACTACAGTTGGAGGTTTTCTCATGTCGAAAACAACTACACCCTGGTCCGCATTCTCGGGTCCGAACTTAGGGTATGTGATGGAACAATATGATTTATTTTTGGAAACACCAGAAAACGTAGATTCTGACCTTGCCGCTTTGTTTGAACAATATGGTGCGCCAGTTGGTTCTACAACTTCAAAATCAGAATCTGTACAAGTAGACGACTCGTTAATGGATGTTGTGTTGAAAGCGATTCAACTTGCTGATGCGATTCGTACACATGGTCATGAAGCAGCAGACATTTACCCGCTAAATGATCGCGAAAAGAAAACAGAACGTATCTCATTAGAGTTTTACGGATTAACTAAACAGGACCTAGAAAAGGTGCCTGTGTCTTTGCTTGTTCAAAATCCACCTGCTTTCGTTCAAAATGGAGCACAAGCAATCGAGCATCTAAAGTCTGTTTACACAAATAAAGTAGCTTATGAGTTTGCTCACGTTATTACTCGCACTGAGCGTGAATGGTTGCAGTCTCAAATTGAAAGTACGAAACCTCAAACACTTTCAGCGGATGAGAAAAAGGAGCTTCTTGCTCGTTTGACTCACGTAGAAGGGTTTGAAAAGTTTATTCATCGTACATTTGTTGGAGCTAAGCGTTTCTCTATAGAAGGTTTGGATAGTCTTGTTGTGTTGTTTGATACGTTAGTCGAACAATCTAATAAAGAACAAGTCAAACAAATGAATATCGGAATGGCACACCGTGGCCGTTTGAACGTGTTGACTCATATATTGAACAAGCCGTATGAAATGATGTTCGCTGATTTTGCTCATGTTCCAAATGATGCGTTCATTCCTAAAGATGGCTCTTTAGAGTTCTCTAAAGGTTGGTACGGAGATGTGAAGTACCACAACGGTGCGACATACAATTCACCATCAGGTTTGAAAGTGAAGCTTGCATATAACCCATCACACTTAGAAGTTGTTAGTCCAGTAGTAACTGGGCAAGTTCGTGCTGCTCAAGAAACAACAGATGAAGCTGGCCTACCGAAACAAGATCCATCCGCTGCGTTTGCAGTTCTTGTACACGGAGATGCTGCATTCCCAGGACAAGGTGTGGTTACAGAAGTCTTGAACTACAGCCGTGTTCCAGGTTACCAAACTGGAGGATCCATCCATATCATTGCAAACAATATGATTGGCTTTACGACAGAACATTACGATTCACGTTCAACGCTTTATTCAAGTGATCCAGCAAAAGGGTACGAAGTGCCAGTTGTTCACGTAAATGCCGATGAGCCAGAAGAAGTGATTCGTGTGGCTAAACTTGCGTTTGCGTACCGACAAAAATTCAATAAAGATATCGTGATCGATTTGATCGGATACCGTCGCTATGGCCACAATGAAATGGACGAGCCGATGGTAACGAATCCAGAGATGTATAAATTGGTTCACAAACATCCAACTGTACGTGAACTCTATGGAAAGAACTTATCTTCCGAATCACTAGTAAGTGAAGATGAAGTGAAAAAATTAGATGAAGACACATTTGCAGAAATGCAAGCAGCTTATGACCGCGTCAAAGAACTTCCTGAGTCAAAAGCACATGAAATTGTAATTCCGGAGGCTGTATTAAATGGCATGCCAGAACACGAATCTGGTGTAGAAGAAGACCGTCTGCGCAAAATCAATGAAGAGTTGTTGACTTGGCCAGAAGACTTCACTCCGTTTAAAAAGCTTGCTCGCATCCTAAAACGTCGTGAAGAACCTTTCAACGGCAAAGGCAAGATTGATTGGGGTCATGCTGAGACATTAGCATTCTCTACTATTTTGCAAGATGGTCAATCGATTCGCCTTACAGGACAAGATGCGGAGCGTGGAACATTCTCTCACCGTCACCTTGTACTGCATGATGAAACAAATGGTAAGGAATTGATGCCAATCCATCATATTTCTGGTTCAAACTCTTCTTTCGTCGTGCACAACAGTCCACTGACAGAAGCAGCTATCCTAGGTTATGAATTTGGTTACAATCTAGAGGATCCAAACACCTTGACGATTTGGGAAGCTCAGTATGGTGACTTTGCTAATATGGCACAAGTGATGTTTGATAACTTTATCAGTGCGGCTCGTGCTAAGTGGGGCCTAAAATCAGGTCTAGTTATGTTACTTCCTCACGCTGCTGAAGGACAAGGACCTGAACATACAAGTGCCCGCGTAGAGCGTTATTTACAGCTAGCAGCTGAAAACAACTGGACGGTTGCCAACCTTTCGAGTGCTGCGAACTACTTCCACATCTTGCGTCGCCAAGCGGCTATGCTAGAAAACGAAGCGATTCGTCCACTGATTATCGTATCTCCTAAGTCCTTGTTACGTCATCCTAAAGTGGGAGCGGATGTAGCAGAATTGACATCAGGCAAATTCGAAACAGTGATTGAAGAACCAAACTTGGGTAAAAACGCGGACAGCGTTACAAAGATCGTGTTTGCGAGTGGAAAGCTTGCAATTGATTTAGCAGATAAGATTGACTCTGGTGAAGGATATGATCACCTACACATCGTTCGTGTAGAGCAGTTGTATCCATTCCCTCAGGAGAAAATCGCAGCAATCATTGCTCGTTATCCAAACGTTAAAAAACTGGTATGGGCTCAAGAAGAACCTCAAAACCAAGGGTCATGGCACTTTGCCCTTCCATACTTGTTAGAGTTAGGCAAAGGCCTTGAAATCTCTTATACAGGTCGTACGCACCGTTCAAGCCCTGCAGAAGGTGATGGAGAAGCGTATAAGATCGAACAAGCACGAATCATTGAAGAAGCAGTAGCAAACAACTAAATCGTCCAAGGAGGAAACAATCGTGGCAGATATTATCGTTCCAGAATTAGCAGAATCCATTACAGAAGGTACCATTGCACAGTGGTTAAAACAACCAGGTGATACAGTTGAAAAAGGTGAGTTCATCGTTGAACTTGAAACAGATAAAGTGAATGTTGAGGTCATCTCAGAAGAAGCTGGAGTTGTTCAAGAGCTTTTAGCTGCTGAAGGTGATACAGTTCAAGTCGGACAAGTCATCGCACGTGTTGGCGCTGGTGAAGGTTCAGCTCCAGCACCGAAAGAAGAAGCTCCAGCGAAAACAGAAGAAAAAGCTCCTGAGCAAAAAACAGAACCTGCTAAAGAAGCGGTTAAAGAAGAAGTAAAACACGAAGAGTCTGGTGACCGCACAATCGCATCACCTGCAGCTCGCAAACTAGCTCGTGAAAAAGGAATCAACTTGAGCGAGATTTCTCCAGTAGATCCAATGGGGCGCGTTCGTGTTCAAGACGTAGCAGCACATGGTCAAAAACCAGCAGCTGCACCATCAGCTCCTGCTGCAGCACCACAAGCACAAACTGCTACTAAAGAAGACGAGGGCCGTACAACTCGCGAGAAAATGACGCGTCGTCGTCAGACGATTGCTAGCCGTCTACTTGAAGTGAAACAAAATACAGCCATGCTAACTACATTCAACGAGATTGATATGACGAATGTGATGGCACTTCGTTCACGCAAAAAAGATCAGTTCTTCGAGCAAAACGACGTTCGTCTTGGATTCATGTCATTCTTCACGAAAGCTGTTGTAGCAGCACTTAAAAAGTATCCATATGTGAACTCACAAATCGATGGAGACTACATCGTGAAAAACAACTTCTACGATATCGGTATTGCGGTATCTACTGAAGGTGGACTAGTTGTGCCAATCGTACGTGACGCGGACCGTAAAAACTTCGCAGAAATCGAAGCGAACATTGGAGAACTAGCTGCAAAAGCTCGCGACAACAAATTGACACTAGGCGACATGTCAGGTGGTTCATTCACAATCACAAACGGCGGTGTATTCGGCTCATTGATGTCTACTCCAATCTTGAACGGTACACAAGTAGGTATTCTTGGTATGCATACAATTCAAAAGCGTCCAATCGCTGTTGGAGACAATGTCGAAATTCGTCCGATGATGTATATCGCTCTATCTTATGATCACCGTGTGATTGACGGAAAAGACTCTGTAGGATTCTTGAAAACTGTTAAAGAGTTGCTTGAAAACCCAGAAGATCTTTTACTTAACTCATAATTTTAACGAGAGGTCCTGCACTACGCAGGATCTCTTTTCCACTACAGGAGGGTTCTTATGATTCATGAAAATTGGGCAGAAAAGCCAACACTTCGTACAGTAGTCTGCAAGCACACAAATGCTGACAAATTTCTAGTGAGTAATGTGTTAACTGCAGGAAAAGAGTATGAAGTAAAGAACGAGACAGACGAATTTGTTTTTGTTGTCGACAACACAGGCAAAATCGGTGGATATTATAAAGACTATTTTGAATGACCGATGGGGTTCCATCGGTTTTTTCTGTCGAAAGGGTGAAGACTATGAATCTTTTAGACAAAGAAAGAAAAGAACGGTCTACTAGAAACTACTTTGATGACAAATCGCTCATACGGGATGGTGGATACAAAAGTCCGAATGCTCATTTATTACAGGATATTCAAATTGCTATAGCTCTAGGGAAACCTGTGTTGCTTAAAGGGCCGGCAGGAGCGGGGAAGACCAAACTTGCGGAATCTATAAGTCACTATTTCGGCCAACCGATGCAAAGCATCAATACTTCTGTTGATCTTGATGCAGAAGCACTTCTTGGCTTTAAGACAATCATTCAACGAGACGGTCAGACAGCTATCGAATTTGTGGAAGGCCCTGTTGTGGAAGCCATGAAGAAAGGACATCTCTTGTATATCGATGAGATCAATATGGCGAAGGCCGAAACACTGCCGATTCTGCACGGAATTCTCGATTACCGAAAAATGCTAACTAACCCTTTCACAGGAGAGGTCATTAAAGCGCATCCTCATTTCGGGGTGATTGCTGCCATCAATGAAGGGTATATGGGTACAGCCCCTCTAAACGAGGCGTTGAAAGACCGTTTTGTGTCCTTTTCCATTCCGTATATTCATGGCGACGATTTAAAAGAGTTAGTGAAGAGCCAATTTCCTGATTTAGGCGATTCAGATCTCGATACAGTGCTCGCCGTAACAAATGAGTTACGAGAACTGTCTGAACAAGGTCGTGTGGCTGATGAATCTGCCTCGATTCGTTCTCTTTTTGATGTGATCGAGCTGTCCTTCTATATGCCTCTTGAACGAGCTTATCAATACGGGCTATTAGAGAAACTAGCAGATGTACAAGAAAAAATGCTTGTACATGAAATCATAGCCTCATGGTTGGATGCCTAATGGAACGCTTCATCAAGTTCAATAATGAAGTTGTCGAGGCGGGGGAACTATTGCATTTTGAGCGTGTAGCACAAGCATGGATGCGCACATCTGAATTTGAGTTGTCTGAACGACAACTTCTAGAATTGAATCCAGTAGACCGTCTCGTTGCCATCAGTGTATTTTGGAGACACCGGTCGCCTGCTATTCAACACGCGGGTCGCGTGACAGATGTGCTTCTTCTCACATTAGGATTCTATAAAGAGTTTAATTTGAAGGTGTATCAGGAGTTTCTAGAAGAAGTGCGAGGGCACCGATTCGAGCAACTAGCAAGGCAACTTGTATTTTTAATAGAAGAAATTCGATTTACTCAGCAAATTACCCGCACTAGAAAAGGCACAGCGAAATGGTTTCAGCTTCGCCATCAAGCGGTTGTTCCTTATTATAAGCAGCAGCTCTCGACTCTCCAAAAACGTGGCTTCACGTCTGATGCCTTACTTTATTTTGTTGCTATCGCATTTTATGAAGGGACGCTGCGTGTCCAAGCTATTGAAGAATTTAGTGAACTCGTTCCTTTCTTGAATCAGTGGCGTGCACTTACCTCAACAGAAGCGACTCTCGATACCGTCTGGGGAATCTTGTTTCGAATGGAAGAACTATTGTCACAAGATGCGCAACTGACACATTTTCAGCACCTAGTATTACGAGGGTCTGAATTTGAAAACTTTACGTATCACCGCGGTCTTAAAAAGAAGCTAGAAGGTGCGGAAGAATCAAAAGAGTCAGTAGAAGAAATGATGCAGATGTGGCATCAAGAAAGCGAAGAGGAAAAAGGCCTTCATTTACGGTTTGAAATTGAACACGGTCGAGATAGTGACCTTGCAGATCCAGATGGTGCAGTGGAAGAAGGGCGTGAAGATCATGAGCCGACTTCAATAGGACTCGGAAACTCTGCTGCTCAGGAATCTGAAGAATATGACATGGATCAACTGGCTGCTGGTCTATTTCCTCGAATTCATGATGCTGTGGTAGCGAAGGAACGGTTAATTGAGGTTCACGATACCCCTAATTTGCCTGCTATTGCTAAGACCCGACTACTCCAATCTCCTTACGTGAAACAATTGGTCACACTTTTTGAAAAAGAAATGGCCAAAAAAGAAATCGACGTGCAACGTAATTTGAGCAAAGGAAGACTGCAGAAAAACCTCTTGCCACTTTGGCTTGAAGAAAGACCACGAATCTTCTACCGCAAAGGTCAAGATAGTAGAGAACTTGATGCAGTTTTTTACTTACTAGTAGACGGCTCTGCCTCGATGCAAGATAAGCTTGAAGAAACGAAAGAAGCTGTTCTCTACGTGCATGATGTATTGCGCAAGCTCAGAATCCCGCATCGCATCGTACAGCATTACGAGGATGCGTATGATGCTACAGAGAGCTTCCAACCGAACTACTTTGAAGTCATGCATGAGTACGAGCATACGACAGATGCCGCTCCATCCATATTCTCGATGGAAGCACATGAAGACAACCGAGACGGCTACGCGCTCCGAAAAGCAGGGCACTCCTTGCTTGCAAGACCGGAGTCACAGAAGTTCTTACTCTATTTCTCAGACGGGGAGCCCTCAGCGTTCGAATACCGAGAAAAAGGGATTCTGGACACAGCAGACGCTGTGCAGTGGCTGGAGAAGAATGGAATAGGATTTCTTCATCTGTATCTTTCTGACACTAAGGTGACAGAAGAACAACAGCACCTTTTCTCAGTGATTTATGGAAAGAGGACAGCTGCAACGGATTCATTAGATCAGTTTACTTCAGAAGCACATCGTTTACTAAAGCGGATGCTACAACATGCCTTGATGCGACTATAGAAAAGACCCCAAAATCATTCGATTCTGGGGTCTTTTTTATCCTACATACGGTTTTCACTACGTTCTTGGATTTGAAGGAGACGGTTTTTCAACTCTTCTTCCATACGGGCAATCTCAAGCTCTGCAGCCTTTCGTTTCATACGGCCATCTGCTTGAATTTGAAGCGTTTCTTCGATAGTGCTGAGCAAGTTTTCTTGCGTTTTTTTCAATGTATCGATTTCAACGATACCGCGCTCGTTCTCTTTAGCCGTTTCGATACTGTTCACTTTCAACATCTCCGAGTTCTTTAGCAGTAGCTCATTAGTCGTCGCCGTTACTTGACGCTGAGCAGACACTGCTTTTTGCTGGCGATTAAGTGTGAGTGCAATTGCAATCTGATTTTTCCAAAGAGGGATCGATGTCATGATAGAAGATTGGATCTTCTCAGCAAGCGTCTGATTTGTCTGTTGGATCATTCGGATTTGAGGTGCACTTTGTATCGTAATTTGACGTGAAAGCTGTAGGTCGTAGATACGTTTTTCTAAACGGTCTACAAACTGCGTCATGTCATGAACTTCTTGGAACGCCATTTGGTCATTGGATTGCTCGGCTTTTTGTTTAAGTGCAGGAATTGTCGTAGAGACGATCTCGTCTCGTTTCAATTCTGCAGCCGCGATATAAATATTCAATGCTTTAAAGTAGTTCTTGTTTTGATCGTAGAGCTTGTCGAGCATACGCACATCTTCAATTAAACCTCGTTTAGAGTGCTCCAATTGGATGCCGATACGGTCTACTTGTGTGCTCAATTTCTGATAGCGAGACATCACTTCTTGAAGAGAGCGATTCACTTTAGAGAACAGTTTACGGATGCCTTTTTTCTCTTTTTGGTTTAAATCTTCTGGATTGATCTCATTTAATTTTTTCATCAGATCACTTAATATATCGCCGACCGGCCCAATGTCTTTCTTCTGAACATGGTCCAGCATCTGATGAGAGAACTTCGTAAGTTCATTTTGAGCTGTAGCACCGTATGTCAAAATAGATTCATAATCTCCAACGGGGATTTGTGTAGCCAATTGTTTGGCTTTGGCTTGTTCTTCTTCTGTCAGGCGATCAAGTAGTTTTACTTGTTGCGTGGCAGGTGTTTCTGCTTTCGCTACAGGCTCCATTAACAGTTCATCTAGTAGATAATCGGTTTGGTTGTTTTGTTCAGCGTTCATGTGGTTGATCTCCTTTCGGTTCCGGTAGACGGGAAGTGGTCAATTGTTTAGCGTAATCCAGCTCGAGCTGGAGACGGTTGATATCTTGTTTGACAACATCGTTGACGTCTTGTTGTAGAAGTTCATTGATGTCATCCATCATTTCACGAGCATCTAAAAGTGCAAGCTTTGTAGAAGCATCTTTACTAGGTTGTCTCACGAGTAGCGCGTATTTTTTGGTGATTTCTAATGCACTGTCCATGTGCGAATAAAAAAAGGATTCGACTAAATAGAAGCGTTTTGGATCTTCTTTGACAAGCTGAACAATCCGTTTTGCTGCCCGGTTCATCTCGATCAATTGTTTGATGGAACGAAATGACCGAACTTTGGTATAGTATTGATTGAGCTCACGCATCTTTTCTTGCGCTTCTCCAACTTGTTTAGAAATATGCTGAAGTTCTGACCAAGTAAGTCCATGTTTTTTGACGACATGGTACTTCTGCACACCTTTAATAGAGTAATTGGAAGCTGCATACGTACCCGCAGCTACAAAGGCACTTAGGGTGAGCCCTGCATCAAACGGGACGAGTAACAATAATAAAGACGACCCCGCGATGGGAATATTGAGCACATGTCGAATTGCTGTATATTTTGAATTCATAGCTGCACCTCGTTTCACTACTTTTACATACGTTTTGGGGACCGAAAAGTTTCATTCTTAACGTAAGTATCAGTTTCTAGACAAAGAATTGCAAGCACTTTAGTCGACAGCACCTAATTGTTTTAGCATAATGAGAGAAGGAAGGAGGGACACACATGTATCGTGTGATCTATATGAAGGCTGATTATGAGCCGTGGTATTTGTTTGAAGGCTGGCAGCACCATATTGTAGACAGCTGGTCCTTCCCATCCGAGAAGGAAGCAAAGCAGCATCTTGTACATAAAGTTCAAGAGTTTCAACAAGCCTACACATTTTCTCGTGAAATAAATGGCTACCATGCATTTTGGGATGGCAAAGAAGTTTGCTATTGCGAAGACTGTGAAGAAGACTTGCAGCTCTATCATGGCTTGTTTATTTTTACGGAACTAGCAGAATAATGCATGTAATCAGATAATAGCTGTTGACGAAGAAACTGGAACTGATATAATTTAACTAACAATGTATAGTGAAAACCGTAACCCAATTCACATATCCTATGTAGTGATCGATGTGAACGCATCGGTACTTCATCGGATATGTGAATTTTTTGCTTTTCACATATTGATTATCTATTTGGAGGTTGTTCACATGAAACAAGGTACAGTAAAATGGTTCAATGCAGAAAAAGGATTCGGCTTCATCGAAGTTGAAGGAGAAAACGATGTATTCGTACACTTCTCAGCAATCAACGGTGACGGATTCAAATCTCTTGATGAAGGTCAAGCGGTAGAGTTCGAAGTGGTAGAAGGCAACCGCGGACCACAAGCTGCGAACGTAACAAAACTATAAGATACAAAAAGGATGACCCCCGTGGTCATCCTTTTCTTTACTCTACAGATTCTAAAGTGGAAGTCACTTCAAACTGTTCTCCTTCGCCTCCAGGCATTTTGAAGACACGTTTCACTTCGCCAAATCCTTGGGCAAAGTACTTTTGTAGGATGCTTCCGTCAGATCCTTCTTGCTCCATGACTAAGACATCTGAAAAATTCTGATACGGTGTTTCTAAAGAAGCGTTTGTGTCGGTGATGGTCCAACCGTTGAACTCATGACCCACCTCAAAAGGTAGAGATAAATAGATTTCAAGTTCTGGCATGGACTCCAGTTCGCTGAGAGCGGGAAAATCCGCATCATAGGCTTCTGCTTGCTCAAAGATTTTCACAATGCGATTTTCTTCAACTCGGTAAATCCGTTGCATCACAGTACCCCCATTGTCTTCTAGCGTACCAATATAATTTTCATATAAGTGCTGTGTACTCAAGGTGTAAGTGGCGTACTCATTTCCGTCACCTAAAAACGAGGCTATCGATTGATTGGGCATGAAGTAGTCATGCAGGTCAATCTCTGTCTCGGGCGTTTCAGCTGGCTCTTCAGTGGAAGGCTGTTCTTCAGTTGGAGTCGGTTGTGGCTGTGGTGACGGGTCATCTGCAGCTTGCTGAGAACAGGCAGCGAGTAGCATCACGAGTAGTAGCAAGAGCTTTTTCATGTTCAGATGCCTCCTTTAACTTGTTAGACGGGTCGAGGGAGCTGGAAGTTTCAAGTTACGAAAAAATTGGTATACTGATGGAAAGGGAGGAATCATGATGCAAACTACTGAGTATGAACAACAGCTCGATTTTTATGAGCGTTTACGTAAGTCTATCACGTCCTACTTTCAAAAAAAAGGAATGACCAAAGTCACGTCCTATCTATTATTCGCACCGGATATTTTTCATCTGATGATCAAATCCTTAGCAGACCCGCGTATTGATTTTAAAAGCAAGGCTCTACTTGGGGCTGGAATCGCTTATTTTGTTGCACCAGTCGATTTCATGCCAGAACTGCTGGCAGGTCCAGGCGGATTTGTCGATGACTTAGTCATTGCCACATTTGTACTGAATATGCTGGTGAATCGCCTGTCTCCACAAGTGTTAGAAGACCATTGGGCAGGAGATGACAACTTACTCGCAACACTGAAACGCTTATCTGCAAGTGGAGAATCTATCTTAGGGAAGCTCCCAACTAAATCGTTGATCGGTCAATTTATGAAACGAACTCCTATGTAAAAAAAACACATCCTGCGGGATGTGTTTTTTGTATTTATTTTGTTACAGCGTGTTGCTCTTTCCACTCAAGAAACTCATCGTACGACAATTGTTTATCTAGAATCGTTCCATCTGGTTGGATCTCGATGACACGATTTGCAATTGTCTGGATGAACTGATGGTCATGGGAAGTGAACAACATGGCACCTTTAAATGCAATCAATCCGTTGTTGAGTGCTTGGATAGACTCCAAGTCCAAGTGGTTGGTAGGCTCATCAAAGAGCAATACATTCGATTCAGATAACATCATCTTCGATAACATACAACGCACTTTTTCTCCACCAGATAAGACAGAAGGCTTTTTCTTTACTTCTTCCCCAGAGAACAACATACGTCCTAGGAAGCCACGCAGGAAGGTCTCAGACTCATCGTCTGGTGAATACTGACGCAGCCAATCAACGAGTGACGTTTCACTGCCTTCGAAGTAACGAGCATTATCGATAGGGAAGTAGGCACGAGTTGTAGTGACACCCCAACGAACCGACCCTGAAGTTGGTTGTTCTTCTTCGGCTAAGATGCGAAGAAGTGCAGACTTAGCAAGTTCATCACCAAGTAATACCACTTTGTCGTCTTTGTTTAGCATGAAGTGAACATCTTTCAATAACGTTTGACCTTCTTGCTCATAGCCTAAGCCTTGAACTTGAAGAACATCGTTACCGATTTCACGTTTCATGGAGAAGTTGACGTATGGATACTTACGAGAAGATGGACGAATATCATCGAGCTCGATTTTCTCAAGAGTTTTCTTACGAGATGTTGCTTGCTTGGATTTCGAAGCGTTGGCACTAAAGCGTGCAACGAATGCTTGAAGCTCTTTGATCTTTTCTTCTTTTTTCTTGTTCTGGTCTTGTGCCATTTTTAAAGCTAGTTGGCTTGACTCGTACCAGAAATCGTAGTTCCCAACATAGACTTGGATCTTTCCAAAGTCTAGGTCCGCAATATGTGTACATACTTTGTTTAAGAAGTGACGGTCGTGAGATACGACGATAACTGTGTTCTCAAAGTTAATCAAAAACTCTTCTAACCACTGGATCGCCTTTAAGTCCAAGTGGTTGGTAGGCTCATCGAGTAAGAGTACATCGGGTTTGCCAAATAGAGCTTGAGCAAGCAAGACCTTCACTTTGTCAGAACCATTTAAGTCGCTCATAAGCTTAGTGTGCATCTCTTCTGTGATACCTAAGCCCTGAAGCAAGATAGCTGCTTCCGATTCTGCTTCCCATCCGTTCATGTCAGCAAATTCGCCTTCAAGCTCTGCAGCGCGCATGCCGTCTTCATCAGAGAAGTCTTCTTTCATGTAGATGGCGTTCTTTTCTTTCATGACCTCATAGAGACGTTTGTGGCCCATCATGACCGTCTCAAGAACCTGGAACTCTTCGTATTCAAAGTGATTCTGCTTCAGGACAGCTAGACGCTCATCCGGACCCATGGAGACGTGGCCTTCTTGAGGCTCTAGGTCACCTGATAGGATTTTAATAAATGTAGATTTCCCAGCACCGTTGGCACCGATCAAACCGTAACAGTTTCCTGCAGTAAATTTAATATTGACATCTTCAAAAAGTTTACGATCACCAAATCGCAAACTGACTTCGCTTACTTGAATCATTAGTTCATACCCTCCTGTTAACACAATCATTTCATTATACCATGAAATGAGGAAATGTCACTTCCAGTTCTTCTCGATGAACTCGTCACGACCAGACTGGGCACGATCTTGTTGGTAGTGATCTGGTTCTTTTTTATAAAAGTCTTGATGGTAGTCTTCTGCTTCATAAAAGGTAGAAGCAGGTAAGATACGAGTGACAATAGGTTTCTGGAACTTGCCGCTTGCCGCTAATTCCTCTTTTGCTTTTTCAGCAAGTTGTTGCTGTTCTTCTGTTGTATAGAAGATTGCTGTACGGTATTGATCCCCGCGGTCTTGGAACTGTCCCTCGTCGTCTGTAGGGTCAATCTGCTGCCAATAAATCTCAAGAAGTTGACTGTAAGGGAACAAGGCTGGTTCGAACTCGATCTCCACGACTTCGAGGTGGCCTGTAGTACCTGTTTTTACCTGTTCGTATGTTGGGTTGTCAACATGACCACCCATGTAACCAGATGTCACTTTATGAATGCCAGGGTAGCTATCGAATGGTTTTACCATACACCAAAAACAGCCGCCTGCAAAAATTGCTTTTTCCATAGTATCTCCTCCGATTCATGGTGCTGAAAAAATTCTATCACTTCTGCGCAAACTATGAAACTACTTGTTCTTCCAATACGTTATGATATCTATAGAAAGGGTGTTGACCATGGAAGAATTACGAACAGAGAGAAGGGCCCGCAAACGACGCAGATCGCCTTTTAAAGGCTTAATGAAGCTCTTAGTCGTGTTGGTGCTAGTTGGTGCCGGATACGTCGCATTTACTTACTGGCAAGGGACCCAATTGGCGGAGGAGCAAGAGCCGGAAGCATTTTCTGGAACTGCCTATGAGGGAGGTCGAATGAATGTGTTGCTCTTAGGCGTGGATAGTCGGGGAGAAGAGAAGTCACGAACGGATACGATGATGATCGCTTCTTGGGACCCTGACACGAATGATGTGAAATTGGTGTCGCTCATGCGGGATATCTATGCAGAAATCCCAGGATACCAATCCTATAAGTTAAACACTGCCTACTACCTCGGAGGTGCAGAACTCACTAAACAGACGATTGAAGGGATGTTCGGTGTCCCGATTCATCATTATGCACTCATTGATTTTACGAGCTTTGAGACGATGGTCGATGTGTTAGCTCCGGACGGCGTGGAGATCGATGTAGAAAAAGACATGTCCGAGGAAATCGGTGTAGAATTGAAACAAGGTGTTCATAAACTTTCAGGAAAAGAGCTCTTGGGTTATGCAAGATTTCGGAAAGATGAAGAAGGCGATTTTGGACGTGTTAGACGCCAACAAGTCGTGTTCGAAGCGTTGTCAGAAGAAATGACTTCACCAGGAAACTTGCACCGTCTGCCTAAGTTTGCAGGGGCTTTAAATGGGTATATTCAAACAGATATCGGCAGCACAGAAAAACTTGGCTTCCTACTAGACGCTGCTACAGGGGGCAAGCCAGAAATCGAGCGCTTGACCATTCCTCGCGAAGGGGAGTACAGCTACAACTCATACAGCCATGCCGGAAGTGTAATCGAAATCAATAAGGAAGCAGCTCAGACTGCGATTTCAGAGTTTCTCAAGTAGGGGGGAAAGCTATGTTCGAAGACAAAAAGTCAGGGTTTTTTGACACAAGATTTATTCAATTTTTAGGTGGGAAGAATACGATTTTTGCTTTACTGCTGATTGTCTTGATAGGATTAACCATATTTATTTTCGATTTGGTATCGTTTGTGTTTAATCCACTTACCGTCTTTTTAGGAAATGTAGTATTACCCATCATCTTAGCAACTATAGTGTATTACTTATTGCGTCCGGTATTGCGTTTACTAGAACAGGTAAAGATTCCGCGCATCTGGGGTATCTTGATTCTGTTCTTGGCAGTCGTAGGACTGATCACTCTGATTGTACTGCTCGTATTTCCCTATTTAAAAGAACAATCGATTCGTTTTATCGAAAACTTCCCTGATGACTTTTCGCTGCTTGTGAACAACTTTACAGCTTGGCTGCAGACATCGATGTTTTCAGGCTACTACGATACGATTGAAGCAGACCTTAATGAGATGATTCAAGATCTACCAAGTCAACTGGCGATGTTTTTCCAAGATACGTTCACTAGGATCGCTACGGGAATCACATCTTTTATTGGTGCAATCACCAGTTTTATTTTAGCCCTTGTCACAGTACCGTTTATCGTTTTTTACTTACTAAAAGACGGGGAGAAGTTGCCACAGTACATCTTACGCATGTTGCCTCCTCGTATGCGTGACGAGACGGCACAAGTGTTCACGGACATCGACAAGCAGATCAGCTCATACATACAGGGGCAATTATTGGTCTCCGCTGCCATTGGATTCATGGTGTTCATTGGATTCAGTATCATCCAGATGCCCTATGCCGTACTTCTAGGAGCAATTGCTATGGTGACGAGTGTGGTGCCATACCTCGGACCAATTATTGCAATCACACCAGCGGTCATCATCGCATTGATTCAATCCCCGTTCATGTTACTGAAGCTTGCAGCAGTATGGACCGTTGTCCAGTTAGTTGAAGGAAAGTTCATCTCGCCTCAAATCATGGGCAGAACATTGCATATTCATCCGATTACGATCATCTTTGTTTTAATTACGGCCGGTGCTTTATTTGGAGTACCTGGCGTTATCCTTGGGATTCCAGGGTATGCTATAGTAAAAGTAATTGTCACACACTTTTTCCGATTGTTTAAAATGCGGTATAATCGATATGAGCCGGTTGTGGACAATCACTATGAATATAGTACGAAAACAAATAAGGTGGAGTAATTATGAATTCGTTTGAATCGCATATTGAAAAAGGATTGATCAAAATTGATACGGTGGTCGACCATCCGTATATTGAGCACGGCATCAACCTCTCTGGAACTATCTACATCGAAGGACTAGAGAATGATGAAGATCTTGAAGATATTCGTCTAGAAGTATGTAAGAAAGAGACGCGGGAATTAGTGGCGAAATTGTCATTTGAGCCTGTGGGCAGTGCCTCTTCAAAGGCCACGCGGATGATTCCTTTTGAAATCATACCAGATGAGCGCTGGGTTCCAGAAGAGGGAGCGGAAGCGACGCATTTGACATTGATTACGACCGCTTTCTTTGGTGACGGGAGTCATGAACAAGACGAGGATGATTTGATCTTCGATATTGAAGAATAGCTTGCTAGGTCTTTCATGTAGTGCTAAAATGACAGCAACATCCCAATTGAATAGCTATTATCAAGAGAAGCCGAGGGATATGGCCCTGTGACGCTTCAGCAACCTCTGCAGTGCAGAAAGGTGCTCCCTCCATCAAGTGCTGACTTGGAAGATAATATTACCGACACTCTGCCCTTGTATGGGTAGAGTGTTTTATTTTGAAGGAGTGAAGTGACATGCCGATTAATTTACCAAAAGAATTGCCTGTTATTGAGAAATTACGCGAAGAACATATATTTGTGATGGATACAGAACGGGCCCATACTCAAGATATCCGACCACTCGAGGTATTGATCGTCAATTTAATGCCTGAGAAAGAAAAGACTGAACATCAATTGTTGCGGCTCTTAGGAAATACACCTCTCCAGACCAACGTGACGTTTTTACGAATGGCGAGTTATCAGCCAAAGAACGTCAGTAGCAGCCATTTGGATCAGTTTTATAAAGTGTTTGACGACATCAAAGACCGTCGCTTCGATGGTATGATCCTAACAGGAGCCCCTGTTGAGCAGATGCCATTTGAAGAAGTTGCCTACTGGCCAGAAATTGTGACATTACTCTTTTGGGCAAAAACACATGTAACATCTACCTTATCAATTTGCTGGGGTGCACAGGCAGTGCTGTATCAAGAATTTGGTATTGATAAAGAAGCATTACCTAAAAAGTGCTCAGGAGTCTTTTCTCATCAATTGGTAGCTCCTCATCTAGCTGTCGTACGGGGGTTTAACGATACGTTTCTTGCTCCGCATTCAAGACATACGACGGTATCCTATGAATCGATTCTGAAGCAGCCAGAGCTCGAACTAGTTGCATTATCAGATGACGCTGGAGTGTTCTTGATCCAGTCGAAAGATCAGCGCCATATAATGGCTACCGGCCACTTAGAGTATGATGCAACTACTCTCCGTGACGAGTACGAACGAGACGTAGCAAAAGGGTTAAAGTGCCAGGTGCCCGATAACTATTTTCCTAATGACGATCCATCGCAGACTCCGCAAAACACATGGAGATCTCATACCCATCTGTTATTCTCTAATTGGTTAAATTATTATGTGTATCAACAGACGCCTTTTGATTGGAGCTAGATTTTATGACTTTTGAAGAAAAAATTGCCGCAGCCTTTGGTGAGCAAGGGGAGAGGTGGCTTGAGAAGCTTCCCCAGCTGATCCGAAAAGTGGAGTGTGAACACGGGCTCCACTCGATTCAACCTTTCTCTAATCTGTCCTACAATTATGTAGCAAGAGCTATAAAAGAGGGGCAAGAAGTGGTTGTAAAGATTGGCTTACCTGGATATGACTTCACAAATCAGGTTAGGGCTCTTGAAGCGTTTGATCAAACTATCATAGCCGCACTGTTAGTCTCAAATGTTGAAGAAGGCTACTATATTATGGAAAGTATTTCGCCTGGAACTACTTTAAATGCTCAACTTCCCGATACGAGAACTAATGTTCGATTTTTTGTGGAGCAGTGGAGGAGGCTACATAATATAGTTCCATCTGAAACGATAGAAATAACATTACCTAGCATTGATACATGGTTTCGAGCTCTTGACGCAGAAATCTCTGAAGTTCCAAAAAGTTGGTTAGTTGAAGCAAAACTTGCAAGTTCGAGATTAAAAGAATTACAGCAAGATACGAATTTACATGGAGATTTGCATCATGAGAACATTTTATGGGACGACACGCGTGGATTTGTAATTATTGATCCTAAAGGCGTCGTTGGACATGCGTATTATGATTGTGTGCAGTTTTTGTTCAATAAAAATCGATCTGTTGAAGAGTTTGCTCAAAAAGTTACTTGGTTGATTGAAGAACATGGATTTGAACAGACTAAATTGCTAGATGCAATCAAAGCACTTGGAATGGTGTATTTAGTTTGGGCAATTGAAGACAAAGTTCCAGAAGCACGGGAACGTTATGAAATGATGAAGTGGATTATGGAAAGAGAGTAAAAGAAGGAGACTCTAAATGAGGTCTCCTTTGCTTTCAAAATAAATTAGTTTCCATAATATATATTATCTAAAGTTAAGTTTCATAAAGTAGTATACTTGAAATAATGAGATATTAGAGAAAAAACCAGGATTTTTTAGGTCCTGGTTTTATAATTCTTTTTAAATTTTAAAGCTCTTTTACTTTTAATCCTTGAATAGCTCCAACAACATCAACATCCACCAAGAAACTGCCATTTGAATAACGATCGACTGACTTTAGTTCTTTGACGATTAATGGATCACTGTCGCCTTTAGCAGTTTGAGGAATCAATACAGCATCATTTGGAACGTATCTCACATCGACGATTCGATGCGCATTTGTTTTTAATTCTCGTAATACGACCACTCCACGTTTTGCACGTGAACTTGGTTCCAACTCTTTGCGTGCCAGTTTCTTCACAGCGCCTCTATGCGTCACAACTACAAAGAAATCCTGGCTGTCTTTTGCAATCATATTTGTTGCAACAACCGCATCTCCGTCTTTTAAATTGATGGCCTTGACCCCTGCTGTCTTGACACCAGTAATTGGGATTTCGTCTAAAGAATACGTCAATGCATAAGCTCCCATTGTAAAGAACGCAATATCATCTGAAGGATTTGCAAAGTGTACGGATACGACTTCGTCACCTTTTTTTAATTTCATTGCTTTTAATGTGCGGTTGTATCGCTGAACGTAGAACTCAGCAAGCAACGACCGCTTCACTTGACCATCTCTAGAGACCGTCACCACAGTGTGATCTAGCTCAAACGACTCAATGGCCACAGCATGGATGATCTGTTCATTCGGGTCTAGCTGCACGATGCTTGAGATATGCTGACCAAGGTCTTTCCAGCGAATCTCCGGCAATTCATGAACCGGCTGATAGATATAGTTTCCGAGACTCGTAAACAGTAGCAAGTGATGCTGTGTGTTGCTCGTCATATCGAGCAGCAACTCATCTGTCTCTTTCATCGCGAAGTCTTTCCCATTTGATGCTTGATACGAACGTAGTGACGTGCGCTTCACATAGCCCTCTTTTGTCACTGTAAGACGAACGTCTTCGCTTGGAATCAACACATCCAGGGTCAATTTGATCTCTTCAATCGCATCTTCAATTACAGAACGACGCGGTTCTGCATAAGCTTTTCGGACGTCTTGTAGTTCTTTTTTGATGACGCGAATCAGTTTTTTCTCATCACCTAGAATACCTTGCAATTGTGCAACAAGCTTCGTTAGGTCCGCATGCTCTGCTTCAAGTGCCGTAATATCCGTATTCGTTAAACGGTAAAGCTGGAGTGACACGATGGCTTCAGCTTGTTCTTCTGTGAACTCATACGACGCCTTCAAGTTTTCTTTAGCATCGCGTTTGTCTTTCGAAGCACGGATCGTTGCAATCACTTCATCTAGAATAGATAATGCCTTCATCAAACCTTCCACAATATGAAGACGAGCTTTTGCACGCTTCAAATCGAAATCAGAGCGCTTGCGAATGACTTCTTTCTGATGCTCTAAGTAGGCATCTAGAAGTAGAGGCAACGTCATCATCGTTGGGCGTCGATTGTAGATGGCGATCATATTAAAGTTGTACGACACTTGAAGGTCTGTGTTCTTCAATAGATACTGCAAGATGCCATGTGCATCGACGTCTTTTTTCATTTCGATGACGATACGAAGACCCGTACGATCGGATTCGTCTCGAATATCCGCAATTCCGTCTAACCGTTTGTCAGAACGCTGCTCGTCCATGCGTTTGATCAGATTCGCTTTATTGACCTCATAAGGAAGCTCTGTAATGACGATTTGCTGCTTGTTTCCTTTGATCGACTCAATCTCCGTTTTAGATCGGACGATAATCTTCCCTTTACCGGTCTCATAAGCTTTCTTGATGCCGTCGACACCTTGAATGATACCACCTGTTGGGAAGTCAGGTCCCTTCATAACTGTCATCAGCTCATCAACTGTGACAGCTGGGTTTTCCATATACATGAACAAAGCATCAATGACCTCGTGCAAGGCATGTGGCGGGATGTCTGTAGCGTACCCAGCAGAGATTCCAGTTGATCCATTCACAAGGAGATTCGGGAAACGAGCAGGTAAAACAGTTGGTTCACTGTCCGAGTCATCAAAGTTTGGAATAAATTCAACCGTCTCTTTTTGGATGTCTCTCAATAATTCAGAAGAAATCGCTGATAGACGAGCTTCTGTATAACGCATTGCAGCTGGTGGATCTCCGTCAACAGACCCGTTGTTTCCGTGCATCTCTACAAGTAAGTTTCGTAGCTTCCAGTCCTGACTCATGCGTACCATCGCTTCATACACTGAACTGTCTCCGTGTGGATGGTAGTTCCCGATTACGTTACCGACGGTCTTTGCAGACTTACGAAACGCTTTGTCATTTGTGTTGCCTTCTGTATACATCGCATATAGGATTCGGCGTTGAACCGGTTTTAAGCCGTCTCGTGCATCCGGTAGTGCGCGGTCTTGAATAATATATTTACTGTATCTGCCGAAGCGGTCACCGATGACCTCTTCAAGTGGCAAATCTTGAAAACGTTCGATTTGGGACATTACAATTCACTCTCCATATGAATACGTTCATTTTCTAGTATCGTGCCATCTTCTTCAAGACTAAAGTCGACGTGGCTCTCGATCCACTTGCGTCGTGGTTCAACCTTATCACCCATCAAGGTCGTCACGCGGCGTTCGGCCCGTCCTCCGTCTTCAATCGTGACACGAATCAGTGTACGCGTCTCTGGGTTCATTGTCGTCTCCCAGAGCTGATCCGCATTCATCTCACCTAATCCTTTATAACGTTGCAGGGAATAGCCTTTTCCAATCTTTTTGATGGAATCCTGCAATTCTTTTTCAGTCCATGCATACGTGCTAACTTCTTTCTTGCCGCTTCCCTTGAACACTTTGTAAAGTGGAGGCAAGGCGATATAGACCTTTCCTGCTTCAATCAGTGGTTTCATATAGCGGTAGAAGAACGTGAGCAGCAACACTTGGATGTGGGCACCGTCCGTATCCGCATCAGTCATGATGACGATTTTGTCATACGCGATGTCTTCTACATTGAAATCAGCTCCGACTCCCCCACCAATGGCATGGATGATTGTCGCGATCTCTTCGTTTTTCATGATATCTACTAGCTTTGCTTTTTCTGTATTGATGACCTTCCCACGAAGTGGCAGGATGGCTTGGAACGTACGATCACGACCTTGTTTAGCAGAACCTCCAGCAGAGTCACCCTCCACTAGGTACAGTTCATTACGTTTCGCGTTTCGAGACTGGGCAGGTGTCAGCTTCCCAGAAAGAAGCGTATCGTTCTTCTTGCGCTTCTTGCCGCTTCTCGCTTCTTCACGAGCCTTGCGTGCTGCTTCCCGCGCTTGTTGGGCACGAATGGCTTTGCGGATCAAAGAAGCCGTCAGATCGGCGTTTTCTTCTAAAATGTATTGAAGCTTTTCTGAAATGACCGTGTCCACTGCACTTCGGGCTTCATTCGTTCCGAGTTTGCCTTTTGTCTGGCCTTCAAACTGCAGCATGTTCTCTGGGATACGCACGGAGATGATGGCTGCAATCCCTTCACGCACGTCAGAGCCGTCCAAGTTCTTATCTTTTTCTTTCAACAGGCCTGTTTTGCGAGCATAGTCGTTGAAGACGCGAGTGAGTGCCGCTTTGGCGCCTGTCTCATGGGTTCCACCGTCGCGCGTGCGTACATTGTTGACGAACGAAAGAATGGTCTCTGAGTAGCCGTCATTAAACTGGAACGCGAACTCCACTTCGATATCTGATTGTGTGCCTTCCATGTAAAACACATTGTGTAGCGTGTCTTTTTCTTCATTTAAATAAGCAACAAATGCTTCAATACCCGTCTCGTAGTGATAGACTTCTATTGTATCGGTTCTTTCATCTTTTAATGTGATGCGGAGTCCCTTTAATAAGAAAGCTGACTCACGTAGACGCTCACTGAGTGTTTCAAAATTGTATTTCGTAACAGAGAAGATGGTAGGGTCCGGTAAGAAGTGAACGAGTGTCCCGGTCTCTTTTGTTTTGCCTGTTTCGTGCAAAGCCACCTCGACTTTCCCGCCATGAGAAAACTTTTGATAGAACTTCTTGCCGTCCCGGTGAATTTCTACTTCTACTTCTGTGGACAAGGCATTCACTACAGAAGCACCCACCCCGTGAAGTCCTCCGCTCGTCTTGTAGCCGCCTTGTCCGAACTTTCCTCCTGCGTGCAACACTGTAAAGATGACTTCTGCTGTAGGCTTACCTGTTTTGTGAGTTCCCGTTGGCATCCCACGACCATAGTCGCGGACACTGATGCTGTTGTCTTTATGGATCGTCACATCGATCTGTGTTCCAAAGCCTGCAAGACTCTCATCCACGGCATTGTCGACGATCTCGTAAACCAAGTGGTGTAGGCCTCGCGTGTCTGTCGATCCGATATACATACCCGGACGTTTCCGGACAGCTTCCAGACCTTCTAGTACTTGAATATCATCATCTGTGTAGGCTGTTAAAGTCTGTTTTGCCAAGTTGCTCTCTCCAATCAAACGTGTGTTCTATTTTTAACGATACGCTTGTCCAGCAGTGATGTCAACTGCTAGACCGTCATTCTCTAAGTGTAAAGAAACAGTGAAAAGATTGCAATGCACTCTGTCCAATCAAAATTCGAATATGGTAAACTACTACTACAGAACTGTTTATTAAAGGAGACTGCTATGATTACTGGAATTGCATTACTACTTGCCTACCTGCTCGGTTCCATACCGACAGGGCTTATAATAGGAAAGGTTTTCTTTAAGACAGATATACGAGAGCATGGGAGTGGAAATCTCGGAGGGACAAACACGTTCCGTGTCCTAGGGAAACCTGCTGGCCTAATCGTTTCGCTGATTGACATCTTAAAAGGAACAGCTGCTGTATTGTTGCCGGCACTTGCAATCTTCACAGATGTCGGTGTTCATCCGCTAGTTCTTGGGGCAGTGGCTGTTATCGGTCATATGTACCCGGTGTTTGCCGGCTTCCGTGGAGGAAAAGCGGTCGCAACATCTGCTGGAGTATTACTTGGTTACAACTGGTTGTTCTTCCTGATTCTACTCGTGTTGTTCTTCGTGTTATTGAAGCTCACGAAAATGGTATCGCTGACTTCCATTTTACTATCTATCATTGCTTTCCTGATGGCAGTGGGGTCACATTTCTTGATTCGCCCTGATGTTCCGCTTATTCTATTGATAAGTGTCTTGATGATCTTTATCGTGTACCGTCACCGTGCGAACATCTCGCGCATTCGTCAAGGTACGGAACCAAAAATCTCTTGGATATAGGAAGTGAGCTCGATGAACATCGTGATCTCTGAACAAGCACTCCACTGGTTTAAAACAGATATGGACGCTGTAAGTGGTGAGTGGATCCAATTTTACCCACGCTATGGAGGGAGCAGCAAGCTCCATGAAGGGTTTACGCTTGGGATGACCAAGGCAGAGCCTGATGAACCTGCAGTGCAGCAAGACTTTGATTCTATCCATTTCTACATTGAAGAACGAGACCTGTGGTACTTTGATGACCATGACCTTCATGTGGATGTGGACAACGAAAGAAATGAAATCGTATTTGACTATCAAAAAAGATCGTAGCCTCCTGAAGGTTACGATCTTTCTTTTTGTATAAAACGCTTATATTGGTCCACTAAGCCTTCATCCTGTAACACTTGCTTCTGGATGTCTCCGAACAAATCAAAATGAGGATAACCTTCTTTGTGGTCGATCCACGCTTCTTTAAGACCATACTGCCGTCCCCACTCTGCAAGGCGCTTTGTATCTTGGCAACCGACTTTCGTGACAGAAGTCGAACTTGGAAAACGAGGGTCTAACCAGTAATGCGTCAAGATAGCCATCTCTCCTGCTTCAATCCGCCGCTTCCACTCTACTAGCTCTGTTTTCGAGATCCCAAAAGCCATTATGCTTGCACGCACGCTTTCTCGTACGCTTCGTGCCAGTCTTGATCTACTTTGGATAATGCGATAGGACGGAACGTCTCTTTTGCTACTAATGTATGGACGGTCTTGGCCGTAGCTAGGACGGTACTATCTTCTTTCGTCACTTCGTAGCCGTAGATGGTCTTTAAACGACTGTACGAATCGATCCAAGTCGTTACAGTGACGGTGTCGCCATACCTTGCGCTTTGTTTGTATTGTATCGACACGTCTAATACTGGCGACAGGTAGCCTTTTGATTCAAGGCCGGCATAATCGAACCCTAGGTCTTTGATCAGCTGTGTTCGGCCCATCTCGAGCCAGACAAGATAGTTTGCGTGATAGACGACGCCCATCTGGTCGGTTTCTGCATAGCGAACTTCAATAGATTTGCTACTTTTCAAGTTGATTCACCTCACTATCAGTATACATCATAGAACAGGAAGTACTAAAACAACTAGATATTATTCAAGAATAACAATAGGGTTAACTCTATATTATTTCAATATAGTTATATAGAATTCACGTTATCATTCTCACTTATATCAGGCGATTAAGCACGAAAAAACCCCTCCCCACCAGAGTAGAGAGAGGTCTTATGAGAAGCTTATGCTTCTAACATTTTGTTACGAAGTACCATCTGAAGGATACCACCGTGACGGTAGTAATCTACTTCTACTTCTGAATCGAAGCGAGCAAGTACTTGGAATGTTTTTTCAGAACCGTCTTTAGCTTTTGCAGTAACTGTTAAGATATCACGTGGTTTTACGCCTTCTGCGATATTCACGCTGATCTCTTCAGTTCCAGTCAAGCCAAGTGTGTCTGCGCTCTCGCCTTTCATGAATTGAAGTGGAAGTACACCCATCATGACAAGGTTAGAACGGTGGATACGCTCGTAGCTCTCTGCGATAACTGTTTTGATGCCTAAAAGGTTTGTACCTTTCGCAGCCCAGTCACGTGAAGATCCCATACCGTAATCTTTACCAGCAAGAACGACAAGTCCTGTACCATCTTGTTGGTACTTCATTGCTGCATCATAGATTGCCATGATTTCACCAGTTGGCCAGTAAGTCGTGTAACCGCCCTCTGTACCTGGTGCTACTTGGTTACGGATACGGATGTTTGCAAACGTACCACGCATCATGACTTCGTGGTTCCCACGGCGTGAACCGTAAGAGTTGAAGTCGCGAATCTCTACTCCGTTTTCACGAAGGTAGCGACCTGCTGGTGTATCTTTACCGATCGCTCCAGCTGGAGAGATGTGGTCCGTAGTGATTGAATCGCCAAATTTCGCAACAACGCGAAGACCAGCTAAAGTTTGAATGTCTTGTGGCTCTTTAGATAGACCTTCGAAGAACGGTGGGTTCTGGATGTATGTTGAATTCTCATCGAATGCATACAGGTCATCGTCTGGAGTTTCAATTGCATTCCACTCTTCGTTCTCAGTGAATACGCGAGCGTACTCTTTACGGAACAATTCAGGAGTTACAGTTGAGTGAACTGCTTCTTTTACTTCTTCAGTAGTTGGCCAGATGTCTTTGAAGAATACATCGTTACCGTCTTTGTCTTGACCGATTGGATCATTTTGAAGATCGATATCAACAGTACCTGCAAGTGCATATGCCACAACTAATGGTGGAGAAGCTAAGTAGTTCGCTTTTACTAATGGGTGAACACGGCCTTCAAAGTTACGGTTACCAGACAATACAGATGTCACTAGTAGGTCGTTGTCGATGATGCCTTGCTCGATTTCAGGAAGTAGTGGACCTGAGTTCCCGATACATGTTGTACAGCCGTAACCTACAAGGTTGAACCCGATTTGCTCAAGTGATTCTAACAAGCCAGAATCTTGTAGGTACCCTGTTACAACTTTTGAACCTGGTGCTAATGAGGTCTTCACGTAAGCAGGAGGAGTTAATCCTTTTTCAACTGCTTTTTTCGCAACAAGACCAGCACCAAGCATTACGTATGGGTTAGAAGTGTTCGTACAAGATGTGATCGCTGCGATTGCAACTGCACCTGTAGGAATTGTAACTTCTTTGCCATTAAGCTCGATTGTTGCTGTTTTTGCGAATTCTTTCTTAGACAGACCGAAACCTTGGTTTCCTTGTGGTGCCACAACAGCTTTATTGAATTCTTCTTTCATTGCTGAAAGTGGAATCAAATCTTGTGGACGCTTAGGACCTGAAAGGTTTGGTTCAATAGCAGAAAGATCTAGTTCGATGATGTTTGTATACGTAGGCTCTACTGAATCTGCTGTGAAGAACATATCGTTAGCTTGTAAGTAAGCTTTTACGACTTCGATGTTCTCTTCATCGCGACCTGTTAGACGCATGTAATCTAGTGCCTCTTCATCTACTGGGAAGAAACCACAAGTAGCACCGTACTCAGGTGCCATGTTCGCAATTGTTGCACGGTCAGCAAGTGGAAGTTGAACAACGCCTGGTCCGAAGAACTCAACGAATTTGCCAACTACGCCAGCTTTACGTAAAACTTCAGTTACTTTAAGAGCCAAGTCAGTAGCAGTTGTTCCGTTTGGAAGTTCTCCTACTAGACGCACTCCGATAACTTCTGGAATTGGGAAGTATGAAGGTTGACCAAGCATTCCTGCTTCCGCTTCGATACCACCTACACCCCATCCAAGTACACCGATACCATTGATCATCGTTGTATGAGAATCTGTACCGACTAGTGTGTCTGGGAATGTTTCAAATGTGCCATCTTCGTTCTCAACAGCGTGAACTACGTTCGCTAAGTACTCTAAGTTTACTTGGTGAACGATACCCGTTGCTGGTGGAACTGCACGGTAGTTGTCATACGCCTTTTGAGCCCAGCTAAGGAACTGGTAACGCTCTGCATTGCGCTCAAATTCAAGCTGCATGTTTTGACGAAGCGCATCATTTGTTCCGTATTTGTCAACTTGTACCGAGTGGTCGATAACAAGGTCAACTGGAATCTCAGGGTTGATTTTTGATGGATCTCCACCCATTTTTGCCATTGCTGAACGAAGTGCAGCAAGGTCAACGACTACAGGAACACCTGTAAAGTCTTGTAGGATAACGCGTGACGGCTTGAATGGTACTTCCGCCTCTGGATCGTTTTCTTTGCCCCAGTTTGCTAATTTTTCAACATGGTCGTCCTTGATCACGTAGCCGTCATATTGACGAAGTACAGATTCAAGTAGCACTTTGATAGAATACGGCAAGCGTGAAACGTTTGCGATTCCTGCTTCTTCTAAAGTTTTTAAACGGTAATAGTTATACGTCTTGCCATTTACTTCAAATGAAGCGCGGCTCTGATGTAAATTGCTTTTTGCCATCGTGTTTCCTCCTTTGCATAATGAAAGAGACATATGTCGCTTTTCTCCACTATTAATCTTATAACAGTGAACGTGATAAGTAAATTACATTAAAATTATTAATCTTGATAAGATTTATTTATATCTTTAGTTGACGCAAAATCTCATCTAATTGTTTTAAGTGTCGCTTCTCATGGTACCCTAGGAACACAAACCATTGTCTCAGTGAAAGATAGCCGAAAACTGGATGTTTCATAGCTTTTTCTTTTTTCTCAGTAGGTGTGAATTGTTTATAGAGTTCTAAAACTTGCATCCGTGAATCAAACAATTGCTGATAAATGGCATCCTTTGATTGCGCATCTTCTTGAGGGTCGAGCTGCGCGGGTGCGGAAACCTTTATCCCACGGAGCGTGGTCAATCGGATAGGTTTCTTCAGTACTTTTTTGTCCTCCGTCTTGCCTTCCCTCATCAATCGCGCTACATGAGCGTCCATACGTGCAATGTGTTCTGCCACTTCTCGTGGACTCCAGGTTTTCGGGTCAGGTCTTTCATTAAACATAGCGTCTGGAATCGTATGTAGGGTACGCACCAGTTGGTCACGAATCGAGTTTAAATGCTTTAGAGTATCCATTAGTCGTCTCCTCACAGTGAAAAAGAGTGGAATCTGCTTCCACTCTTTTAGTAAAATTGGATAAAGTCAAAGGTGAGTGTAACAACAAACAAGGTGTGAAGTCCAGCAAACCACATGGCGTGTTTGGTCCAACGTTTGTGTAGTTCATAATCCATCTTGTTGTACCTCCTTTTTTTCTTAGTATACAATTTTTCAGAACATTTGAAAAACATTTTATTCGAGAAAGGATGACGGAGTATGAAGGAAGCTTTACTAGTAGTCGACTATACAGTGGATTTTGTCGCTGATCATGGAGCGCTCACTTGTGGTAAGCCAGGACAGGCAATTGAAGAGAAAATCGTTTCTTTATGTGAAGAGTTCGTCCAACAAAATCAAGTGATTGTTTTCCCTGTAGACCTTCATTATAGAAACGATACGTATCATCCGGAGACCGCACTGTTCCCTCCACACAATATTGAAGGAACACCAGGACGAGATTTGTATGGCGCGCTTGAAGATTTTTACGAGAAACATAAATCCGATATCTATTATATGGACAAACGTCGCTATAGTTCCTTCGCAGGGACGAATTTAGACCAGTATTTACGCGAGCGAGACATTACGACAGTTCATATAACAGGAGTCTGTACAGATATTTGCGTGTTGCATACCGCGGTCGATGCCTACAACCTTGGCTATGACATTGTAATCCATGAAGAAGCTGTGGCATCGTTTGATCCTCAAGGTCACGAATGGGCACTACTCCATTTCAAAAACACCCTTGGCGCAGAAATAAAATAATTTTTTTCGTGAATAGGTTTAAGAATTCTTGTCTAAGGATATTTAAAGAGTGTACTCATACATTAACATTAGACAAGGAGAGTGAAGGAAAATGGGATTCATTTTATACTTAATCATCGGTGGTATCATCGGATGGGTAGCTGGACTTATTTTAGGTAAAGACATTCCTGGCGGTATCATCGGAAACATCATCGCAGGTATCGTAGGTGCTTGGGTTGGGGGCATGTTGTTCTCTGACTTCGGACCATCAATCGCGGGCATGGCAATCGTTCCTGCATTAATCGGTGCTATCATCGTAATCTTCATCGTTTCCTTTATCATGAAAGCTATGCGCAAAGCAGCATAAAAAAATAAGCCTCCTATGGAGGCTTATTTTTTATGCCTTATTCAGGTCGGACCGTCACATTTTCAATATACGTCTCGCGATATAAGTTATAAAAATGGAGGACATCTTCCACATACTCATCCGAACGGTTGTAAAGAAAGATGGCTGCTTCTAACTCCCCTTCTGCCGCTCCGTTCGAGCCGAGATAGTTCGCTGCGCTGTAAACCGCATCTGTTAAACTATACGGATCGGCGATTCCATCTCCGTCCCCGTCTACCCCGTATCCTCCGTACTTGGCAATCACTTCAGGATCCGTCTTCTCTTCTTGTGGAATCTCACCTTGTCCGAGCCCACTGCAGGTCGGATGCGACCAGCCCACAAAAGTACAGGGCATGAACTGCATATGCCCTTCTGCTCCCACTGGCGACACTAAAGGATCCATAGTTGAAAAACGTGTCTCGATCCGGTGATGTGCTGCTAGCAGTTGCCAGGGAACTCCGTATTCTTCCTCGGCTGCCTGATAAACCGCAATATAGTCTTCTGGTATCTCAGGGTCACGGAACTCCACCTTCTTCGCTTCTACAAACTGGCCGATTTCATGGGCCCACGGAATGTTCCGTAGTTCATGCCATCCTATTACGGACAAAAAATACCCGACAATCATAAAAGGAAGAAATAAGCCGACAAACCAAAGCCTACGGCGGATCATTTTTTTGTGATTGAGTTTTTTTGGTTTCATGGAGAATCACCTTCATCTAATGCTTGTCCTATCATACTATAATTTTGATAAAAAAAGAAACTGCCCAAATTGGACAGTTTACTCTTCAGACAGCGCCTTCATGTCCTGTGCAATTTCATCTACAGGAACATCACTGACCCCACTATAGCTTTTCACTACGATTCCTTCTTGATCAACTAGATAAAAACTGCTTCCATGAATGACTTGATCTGAATTGGCGTCATTTTGAACCAGTGCTTTGAACGAATTTTTCGCCAGCTGGCTAATGAATGCTTGGTCATACCCTGTCAAGAGCTCCCATTTTGACTCGTCAGCGAGCTCATACATGCTCAAGTAGTCTGTCAACACTTCAGGGCTATCGACTTCAGGGTCGACACTGAATGCAACGATTTTGTAGTTTTCAACGCCTTGCTCTTCAACAGCTTCTTGAATATCTGTCAAGTTCGCCGTCATAGGCGGACAGATGGTTGCACAGTTTGTAAAGATAAAGGCACTTAGCCATACTGTTCCTTGTAAATCTTCTAATGCAAGTGTCTCACCTCGGTGGGTGGTCGCTGAAAAGGACTCGACTTCCCAATCCGTCTGACGCTCGAAACCGCCGCCGCATCCAGCGAGAATCGTCACGACTGCAAGTAGTGTAAGCAACAACTTTTTCAAATGGATCACTCCTCATCTTACTCCTAATGATAGTCGTTTCAATGAGTGGGTTCAATCCAAATGAACGGCTATTTCTTACACTTTTGTGACAGGAGTGATTGCCACAAGTGCATCACGAATGGCTTCTAAGCGAGATTCGATTCTATGCAGGAGATAGAAGGAAACTACGACCGGAAAGCCAATTTCTTGAATGATTGCGACCCATTGATCCATAAAGACACCTCCTTAAATGTTGATCTTCACCTGAGACACCATTTCCAAGGGGAGAACCTCTGATACCCTGGGAAATGGTATCTCAGGTTCATAAAATCACAGAGATAGTTTAAAAACCTCCCCCACGAGTGGAGGAGGCTCAGATTAGAATAAACTTTGAACGCTTCGGTCGATGATCTGCGCAGAGACGGCTTCTGTAGCCGGCTCCCCTTCTACTGAAAACACTTCTGCAGCAAGGATGGCTTGCATCGCCGTCTGTACTTCTGCCAGTGTCAGATCCGTGCGAGGCTCTTCAACTGCCACCGTGATCTTCTTACCTGCCGTGTTACCGAACTCCAATTGTAACGTTTTCGCCATTGTCAGGTCCTCCTAGTCATTAGATGATTTCGTCTACTTCTTGCTTTTCTGCTGACAGCAATTCTTTTGCTGAAAGGCTGCCGAGTTGAACAGCCACTTGGTACATTGCATCCGCTGAACTGGTCGGTTCAATGTGGATGTACGACTTTGAGTGACGCTTCGGTTTGTTGTCTGCTGTCATACCGTCATCATAGACGAGACGCAGAACCGAACTTTTTAAAATGTAGTTGGCCATGTTGTTCACCTCCTTCATCCTCTATATAGAAGAGTTCAAAGAAAAGGGATACGATGGATGAATTTTTATCTAGAACCTTGTATACTTAAGGCGAGGTGAACGATTGTGTTAGATGGTTGGTTTCTTTGGTTTATACTGTTTTGGGTTGTCGTGTTGATTTCCTTGATGGCCATTGGCGGATTTTTTATGTTCCGAAAGTTTTTAAAAGCCCTTCCTAAAGAAGACGGTAAGTCCGATCTTGACTGGGAATCGTATTATGTAGATAAGACCATCCATTTGTGGTCAGATGAACAAAAAGCATTATTAAATGAACTTGTGGCACCTGTGCCAGAATTGTTCCGTCCGGTCGCCAAACAAAAGATTGCTGGTCGTATTGGACAATTGGCGCTTGAAGAAGATGCAAAGGCCATCACACAAGAACTGCTGATTCGTGGCTATATTCTAGCTACACCAAAACGAGATCATAAGTTTCTTCGCAAAAAGATGGCAGAACTGCAGATTGACCTCAGTCCTTATGAAGTCTATTTCCATTAAAAAATACCGTACCTATTTTGGAGTGTTTCCAAAAAAGGTACGGTATTTTTAGTTGCTTTGAAGTTTTAGCTTTTTAAATTTTGTATACATGGCAAGACGCCATGGCACAATCATACCAAAGGCAAGTAGCCAGAACATGCCGCTGAGTTCCCCAACATCGATTTCACTGCTCAAGAGCAACTTCATGACGATACGGACAGCTAGCAGCCCAAAAAGTATAAAGACAAATGCTTTTGATGGCTTTAAGAAGATGTCTCCTTCTCGTCGCTCGAAATTAGAGGTCTTGATCAGCAAAATGGAAAAGACCATGCCTACTGCTACCGCTTCGAGCACGTGAATCCAAGGAACTCGGAAGAACGGAAATACGAACATCAACGCTCCTGTAGACATAAAGAGTGGTGGCAATAAAATCTTCTTGGCACTGGCTGGTTTTTTGGCTGCACGACTTCTCACGATGGTAAGAACGGTACCCATGACGACCGCTGTCACGATCGAAAGTGTGACTAACAGTTCTTGCGGAATCCACTCAAAGAACATCGTCTGTCACCTCTTGCAATTGGTCTAGTCGGAAAATCAATTCTTGCATCGGCACAAATCGTGCAAAGCGTTGACTTTCTCTCGCATGGTGCCACAAGAGAACAACTGGAGCTGTATAAAGCCCAAGTTGACCCGCTACTTCTGGCAAATCTGCGATATTTACTTTATAAAACGGAATGTTATAGTTTGCTTCGATTGCTTCCACTTGTGGTAGCAGCCCTTCACAGACTGAGCAACCAGTGGTCTTAACGAATAGCAATCCCACAGGTTGCTGTTCACGGACTGTCTGCCACTGTTCAAATGTATGAATGTCTTTCATAGGTTCACGTCCTTAAAAACCGGTGAAGTCCCCAAAAATCGGACTCAAGATCCGGATAATCCATGTCAGGCCATCAAAGAACAAGATGACCCCTAACACAATCATAATATATCCGCCGATTTTCATAAACTTTTCACTATGCTTCTTCATCCACTGAGTCCGTGTGACGAAGAACGACAATAAGAAGAATGGAATAGCAAATCCAAGAACGTAAGCGACCATATACCAAATTCCTTGGTCAGGGTTCTGTCCTGCCATTACAAGTACTGCGGCAAGGATAGGTCCTGTACACGGCTGCCATCCTGCAGCAAACGCCATCCCAATCAAGCTACTGCCAAGATAACCGGAAGGACGATTTTTGAATTGTAATCGTTTTTCAGACATCAAGAAGTCCGGTTTGAACACACCAACGACTAGTAGACCAAAAATTACGATTAAAATAGCCCCAACTTGACGAATCAGATCACCATATTGAATGAAGAAAGTGCCGAGCCACGACGTAGCAAAGCCGAGTGCCAAAAAGATTACGGAGAATCCAAGTAAGAAAAATAACGTATGAAACATGCCTCTGCGCTGCATTTGTTTCCGATCGGTCTTCAATTCTTCAATCGTCATGCCTGTGATATAAGAAAGGAAAGCCGGATACAGCGGTAATGTACACGGGGAAATAAAGCTTAAGAACCCTGCGCCAAAAGCAAGCCAGATGCTAACATCGGTTGCCAACAAAATCACCCTTTCAGCTGAACTGTCTCCATCGTATCAGACTTTCCTAGAAATCACCTATCACTTGCTTATGACAGTTTTATGACATTTGTTCTTCCACGATGCCATTTTGCAGTTGATACATTTTATGATACAGCCCTTTTTGACGGATCAATTCCTGGTGCGTACCACGTTCAACGATCTCACCTTGGTGAAGTACCAGGATCAGTTCCGCATCTTGGATGGTACTGAGTCGGTGTGCAATGGCAATCGTCGTCCGTCCTTTTCGCATCTTCTCAAGGCTCGTTTGGATGGCCACTTCCGTCTCCGTATCAATATTTGCAGTTGCTTCATCGAGAATTAAAATCTTTGGATCCGTTGCCATCGTGCGAGCAAATGCTACAAGCTGACGCTGTCCACTGGAGAAGGTCGAGCCGCGTTCTGTCACTTTCTGCTGATAGCGCTCCGGTAATTTTTCAATAAAGTTGTCTGCCTGCACAAACTCAGCAGCCGCACGGACTTGTGCACTCGTCATCTCCTTATCATGGAGACGAATATTGCTCTCTATATCTCCGTAGAACAAGAAAGGATCTTGTAGTACAAGGCCCATCTTTTTCCGTAACTCGTTCATCGGAAAGTCTTTTAATGAATGTCCGTCGATAAGTATGTCTCCGTTGTTGTATTCATAAAAACGCATGAGTAAGTTGATGATTGAGCTCTTCCCGCTTCCAGTATGTCCGACAAGGGCTACGGTTTGTCCTGGCTCTGCCGTAAAGGAAATATTTTTCAGTACGTCTTGACGTCCGTCATAGGAGAACGTTAAGTTACGGAATTCAATCTTGCCTTGTTCAATCTTCGCATTTGGTTGGTCGTTCTGTGCCGGTGCCATGTCTTTCTCATCCATCAATGTAAATACCCGAGAAGCAGCAACGATGGCTTGTTGGAAGATGGAAAGGCGCTGCATCACTTGGTTGATTGGTTCAAAGAAGCGGTCGATATAGGTTACGAATACATAGATGACCCCAACTTCTACTGGGTTTGAAAACGACGTGACACCAAAATAGCTAAGTACAAGAATGATAGCGAGTGCGTACACTAGATCAATAGCAGGACGCAAAAGCAAACTATCGAGTTTAATATTGCGTCGTCCTGCCTTGAAGTGTTTGTCATTGATCTCACTAAACTCATCGCGTAATCGCTTTTCTTGTCGGAATGCTTGAATCATTCCCATGCCGGCAAGAGACTCGGCAAGCTTGGCATTTAGCTGTGACAGCCGCTCACGCAAATCTTGATACACGACCGAACTATGTTTTCGGTACGTATAAATGATGAACCCTAATATCGGAAGTAACAGTGTCGCTATTAGAGCAAGTTGCGGATTGATCAGGAACATCGCAATATAAACCCCGATGACCAAGAACCCTGACTGCACAAATCCGACCAGTACGCTGACAAACATGTCTTTGATCGCTTCTGTGTCATTTGTGACGCGTGATACGATGCTTCCTGCTGGTGTCCGGTCAAAATAGCGCATGCCAAGACCCTGCACCTTTGTGAAGACATCGATGCGCATCGTTTGAATAATTTTTAGCGCAAGCTTTTGGAACGTCATGAGCTGAAAATAGCTGATGATTACATTACTGACTTGGATGAAAATATAGGCTGCTGCAAGAGCGATGATCGCAGACTGCGGGAAATATCCAAGTGTTAAATAATCATCGATATAGATTTTAATTAAATACGGTCCGACGAGATCACCGATGACGGTTAAGGTCAGCAATACAAGGGCGATGATCATCATTTTTTTATGCGGGATCAAATAGCGTAGCAACCGTTTTAAAACCTGCCACTGCATCTTACCCGTTAGTTTTGGCATTTTGTCATCCATTGTGATCGCCTCCTTGCTCAACGAGAGACTCGAGCTGCTGGAGCTGATACATCTCGTAATACGTACCTTCAAGAGCCATAAGCTCGTCGTGGGTGCCTTTTTCTTTGATGGTTCCATTCTCCATCACAATGATTTGGTGCGCATGTTGAATGGCACTTAGTCGGTGAGACGTGATGATGGTCGTCTCATCACTTCGTTCTGCTTTCAACGCTTCTAGAATCGCTTCCTCCGTCTTCGCATCGACAGCAGATAAGGAGTCATCGAGAATCAGTAGTTCCGGCTGCATCATCAGAGCACGTGCAATGGAAATGCGTTGCTTCTGTCCACCTGAAAGAGAGACTCCTCGCTCTCCGACGATTGTATTATAGCCTTCTGTGAAGCGTGTGATGTCATCATGAATCGCAGCAAGCTTCGTTGCTCGTTCAATTTCTTCTTGGGTCGCCTTTACATTCGTAAAAGCTACATTGAGACCTATCGTTGTAGAGAACAAGAAATGATCTTGTGGGACATATCCGATAGCTTCGAGCAGACTTTCTTTCTTATAATCGCGAATGTCATGTTGACCATACGTGATGTGGCCTTCGTACCCTTCAAATTCACGCAGTAGCAGTTTTAATATCGCCGTTTTCCCTGAACCTGTACGACCGACGATTCCCAGAGTCTGTCCGCGGTCAAGTGTGAAGTGGACATTTTGTAACGCCTTCCGCTCGTCTCCTGGGAAAGAGAAGGAATCAATCGCAAATGTTACTTTTCCTTCAGGCTTCATTTCAAGTGCACCGACACGATCGTCAATGTCTACTGGTTCAGAAAGCAACTGTTGAATGCGGTCATACGAAGCACGACCCCGCTCCACGATATTGAACAACCAGCCAAATGCAAGCATCGGCCAAACAAGAAGTCCTAAATACGTATTAAATGCGACGAGGTCTCCAATCGTCATCTCTTCGGACAAAATAAACTGCGTTCCAAAACTGATGGCCAAGAAGAAGCAGGCGCCGACAATCAGTGAAATCGTCGGGTCGAACAACGAATCAACCTTCGCAACGTGAACATTTTTGTCAACGACGTCTTGAGAGAGACGTTTGAAATCTTCCGTATCTTCTTGTTCTTGACCAAACGTTTTGATGACTTTGATGCCGCTGATACTTTCTTGCGACTTATCGTTCAAGTCAGAGAACGCTTCCTGAGCGAAACGAAAACGTTTATGAAGCAAGCGTCCGTAATAGCTCGTCGACAACACCATAAGTGGCATCGGTAACAGCGCAATCAATGTCAGTTTCCAGTTGATGGTGATAGCCATTGCGGCAATAACAAATCCACCAGTGGCTAGTGAATCCACAAGAGTCAATACACCCGCTCCTGCTGTTTGCTGAACGGCGGATAAATCGTTCGTCGCGTGTGCCATCAAGTCTCCGACACGGCGTTTTTGATAAAATGCTGGGGACATGCGACTGAAATGTGTAAACAAGGTTTGGCGCATGCGTCTAGCAAGTAAGATGGCCGATCCGAAAATCATCATTCGCCAGTAGTAGCGAAGAATGTACATCAGAACGGCTGCGCCTGCAAGTAGCCCGAGCCACTGCAAAAGTAGTTCTGGTGTGAGTCGTTCTTCGTTGATGGCATCGACGACTTCCCCAATAATCCGAGGAGAAATAATGGATAAGAATGCCACAAATAAGAGCATGACAATGCCGAGGCCGTAGTGCCATTTTCTCTCTTTAAAGAACCAGGCAAGGTCTAAAAATACCTTCATGTGTTGTTCCCCTTTTCTCGTCCAATTTCAAAACCTTATTTAGTTTAGCAAATGTTCACACATTTCGGAAGACGAACCACTAAAATAATTTCGAAAACTGAAATATCTATACTTACATTTTTTTGTGTCCTCCTAGAAGTGTAGCTCTGTAACGTGCCGTGCCATCCGCTGTGTAAGATACCGCCCGGAGTACAGCAGTCGATCCGTATTTACGTCGCAAGGCATCAATGGTTTTTCCAAGCCGTTGTTCGCGGACCTGTTGCTGATGTTGGAACAAATTGAGCTGCATGGATGTGTCTTCTTCAAGATTACTGACCGAGAGCGCTATGCGGCGCACGGGACTGCCATCATAAAAAGTATCCATCAATCGGTCAAAGGCTGCATAGAGGACCGATGTGCGGTTTGTCGCTTCTTCTATAGAAAGAGACCGGCTAAACCCGCCGAACTTGCTATAGCCAATGCTCATGTGCATCGTTCTACCGACTTTTCCAGCCTCTCTAAGACGTCTCGCAACATCTTCTGTCATCTCCAGGACGACTGCCATGGTTTCTTTTTTCGAGTTGTAGTCCCGGAACAAAATCTGGCCTTTGCCATAGCTCACCTGTCCTTCCATGATAGGTGCACCGACTTCCGAAAGGTCGATTCCCCAAGCGTGATGGTAGAGCTGATTGCCCATCACACCAAATTTTTTCTCGAGCTGTTCTAAGGGTGTATGCGCAAGGTCTCCTACTGAAAAAATCCCCATCGCATGAAGCGTCGCTTCTAAACGGGTTCCAATCCCCCATACTTCTCTCAGTGGCGAAACGGGCCAGAGCTTGTCCGGTACATCTTCATAGGTCCATTCTGCAATCCCTTTTTTCTTCGCTTCTAAATCAAGCGCAAGCTTCGATAGCAACATGTTCGGCCCGATCCCGATACTACACGGAACTTGAAATTGACGTTTTAAGTCGCGTTGAATTTTACGGGCAATGGTCCATGGGTCTCCCCAAAGAATTTCCGTTCCTTTTAAATCAATGAAGCTTTCATCGATGCTGTAGACATGGATGGATTCCATTGGGACAAGTTGATTGAGATAGCGTGTGATCTCTGCTGAGATTTTGACATACAGCTCCATCTGTGGCTGGATGATGCGGATGTCGGGGTGGTTGGGGATTTCAAACAAGCGTGTCCCGGTCTTGACGCCGAAACGCTTTTTCATGGACGGAGAAGCAGCGAGTACAACACTTCCCTTCTGTTCTAAGTTGCCGACGATGGCAATGGCCTCTTTTTGGATGTCCAGGCCGTGGACAGCTGCAGAACAACTTGCAAAGAAGCTTTGCATGTCGATGCAAAGGATCGTGCGCGGTTCAAGAAGTTCATACATAGGGATTCCGCCTTTCTTTAGTTTTGTTTAGTATACACCGAACGCTTGTTCTTAATCTAGTGGAGAGTCAGTTTTGTAGAGGATTTTTTACGGGTTTTATACTAGTCAAGAAAAGAAGATCCCGTATGACTTATACTTGGATAGATGTTCAATCCACAGCCTAAGGTTTGATTTTTTTAAAAGAAGTAAGAACCAGTAGTGGCCGATTCGCTTTTTAAGCGAATCGGCCACTACTCTTCTTCATTCTCTGTAAAATCAACCTCTGCCAACAGACAAAACCTCTGACCAAACTTCTTTTTTGAAAGCAGTCGTGGAAAATCAAAGTCCTGGCGTCGGCTCTGCCTCTATCTCACATAACGTAATCTTCAAGCATTCTCTCTACAACGGTTTTGGGGCGGGCTGTACTGGGGCAAGGCCCGATTAATAGAGCTAAAACTCACCGTCTAGGAAAGCAAGTTAAGAAACACAAACAAGTAATAATCAAAATTGTCTTGGCACGGGTATTAAACAATAATTCAGGATTATTCAGGATTGTATTCTGTTATAGCCACAAATTCTCCAACTTCAGGATGATCAGAAGATGCTGAAGGAAACATTAAGAGTGTATTAAAATAAATTCCTGTCTCGAGATTTCCAGAATAAGCAGCTATATAATGACGTGCTTGCCATAGATTTTCGCTTTCTGTTAATGTTCGCTCTAAAGATAAATCACCATATTGTTTATAGGCTAGTTCCAATGCATCGCGATTATCGAAAATTTCGATTGAAATTTTTTCACCTTTTTCGCGAACCAATTCATCAACTATGTATTTCACATCATCCATAAATACAGCAGAATTTAAATCTACTGATTCTAATAATACATAATAGGATGTTCCACCGTCGTACCTTTTTACAATAGAATAAATAATTTCATAGTTTAGTTTTGAGGTATTGCCCGACTGGTTCTCAGTATTAAATACGGTAGCCTCCGCTTGCTCTTGCGAAACCTCAGAAGATGCTATGCCATCTAATAAGCTTTCAGTTGTACTAAAAAAATCATTATTAAGATTTAAACCAACAAATATTCCAAGAGCAATAACAAACAATAAAATAGATGGGTTAAATTTCTTCAATTACATCACCTGCTTTTTCCCTTATTATACCATTATTTAAAAAGGTAAATACTGCTACTTGTAAAATGTAATAAAAAAAGTCCCTTAAACTTATATGTTCAAGGGCACGGCTAAAATTACTGATTCACTTCTCCATAAATCTCATTCATCATATCCTCCATGATATAAGCTTTAAATTCTGGATTCTCAAGAATTTTCATGAAGAAGTCTTGGTTGGTGTTCATACGATCAATAACAAAGTCCATAAAGGTCCGCTCAAACGCGAATTTGAAGTTTTCTTTTGTGTTGTTTTGAGCTTTTTGACGGATATCGTCGCTGTTTAGGATGTCTTCTTTTACTTGTTCACGAGATAGGTAGTCGGTTTCTGTGAACTCGGTGCCGAAGCGATCGTTAAGCTTGTCGAGGATAGAAGAGAGACGGACTTTTTCGTCTTCTACTGCCCCACCTGCGCCGTGTTTTTGTGGGTCAAGTTCAGAGCCACCGGTTTTTTCGAGTTCGATGCTGCCTTCAAATACTTTTTGATTGCGGTAGTATTCGAGTGCGACGTCGTCAGCGAGATAGATATCTTTATCTACAGAACTTCTTGGCAGTTTACGCAGCAAATAGTTTAAATAGATATAGTGCTTATGAAGGCCTAAATCAATAAACGTCACGACTTGAAGAACAAAGCTATATGTGCGCGTGAATTTCAAAGCCACGTCTTTAAATGCAATTTGATCTTCTTCAGGAAGACGTTTGAATCGTTCAACGCCTTGATCAATGACCGCGTTTAAAGTTTGTTGAGCTTTGACAGACTTTTGCGGTCCACCAGCAACTTCAAGCTCATTTACCGCTTGCACTTCTTCGGGTATGAAAAGCTGATAGTTTTCAATCTCTGATTGCATATCATATAAAATGTTCGGATCTGTTACTTCCGATAAGCTTGTTGATTCATAATACGGCTGGAATGACGCTTTGATTTCATCTGGATCGTTTACAAAGTCGAGAACAAACGTATCTTCTTTTCCTGGACACGTGCGGTTGAGTCGAGATAAAGTTTGCACGGCCTTAATACCGCTAAGTGGTTTATCGACGTACATCGTATGAAGAAGTGGCTCATCAAATCCTGTTTGATATTTTTCAGCCACAAGCAGTACTTTGAACTCATCAGAATTAAATTTCGTCGGCAACTCTTTATCCGAGAAGTTGTTCATCCCTGATTCGGTATACGGAATGTTTCCGTCATTTACGGTTCCAGAGAAAGCGACAACTGTTTTTAAATCAGTATAGCCCATGGCTTCGATATACTTATCGAAAGCGATTTTATAACGCACGGCGTGAAGGCGACTAGCTGTGACGACCATGGCTTTCGCACGGCCACCAATTTTACGCTGCACAAAATTGCGGTAGTGTTCAACGATGATTTCCGTCTTTTGAGCGATGCTATGCGGATGTAAGGATACATACTGCGCAAGTTTCTTCGTTGCTTGTTTTTGCGAGACTTCTGGATCGTCATCAACTGTTTTCGCGATTTTCCAAAACGTTTGGTACGTTGTGTAGTTTTCAAGCACGTCTAAAATAAAGCCTTCTTCTATGGCTTGACGCATTGTGTATTCATGAAAGGCTTGAGGCTTACCATCGGGACTCAGTGTACCGAATTTCTCAAGTGTCTTTGGTTTCGGAGTCGCTGTAAATGCGAAGAACGAGACATTATCTTGTTTTCCGCTCTTTAAAATAGCTTCTACAATCTTTTCATCCGTATCATCTAAGTTTTCTTCAGCAATACGGTCTTCTTTGTAGGCGGCTTCTAATGTTTTATCGGATAATGCATTGGTCAAAGCAGTGGATGCTTTCCCACCTTGTGACGAATGAGCTTCATCTATGATGACGGCATATTTTTTCCGCTCAAGTCCCGCAACTTTTTCTAAAATAAACGGGAACTTTTGAAGTGTAGTGATGATAATACGCGTTTCATTGTTAATAGCACGAGCCAATTGGTCAGAGTCTTCATTGATACGCTCGACCATACCTGCTTTGTGCTCAAGTTGATAAACGGCATCTTGAAGTTGCTTATCAAGAACGCGTCGATCCGTGATGACGATGACACTGCTAAATACTGCTTCGTTGTCTTCGTTATGAAGCTTCGCCAAGCGATGCGATAGCCACGAAATTGAGTTTGTCTTCCCAGACCCTGCGGAGTGTTGAATCAAATAATTCACACCAACAGACTTCTGTTTGACATCATGCTCTAACTTCCTCACTACATCTAATTGATGATAACGTGGAAAAATCAGCATTTCTCTTGTATGTAGAAGCTTGCCGTCCGAATCTAAAATGTCGTCTTTTTTCACAAAGACAAAGCGGAATAAAATATCGAGTAAACTATCAGGAGTTAAAATCGTATCCCATAAATAATGAGTCCGGTATGTGTTTTCATAAGTAAGCGGATTCCCTTTCCCGCCTTGGTTCCCTTGATTAAAAGGTAAGAAGTATGTCTTGTCTTTTGCTAGTCTCGTCGTCATAAATACTTCATCGGTATCCACAGCGAAATAAACCGCTACGCGTTCATTGAATCTAAACAGCGGTTCATTTGGATTGCGGTCAAACTTTAGCTGCTTCATTGCGTGTTCTACCGTTTGGTTCGTGAACTGATTTTTCAGCTCCATCACCACTACTGGTAACCCATTAAGTAGAAGCACTATATCTAAACTGTTAGTGTGTTTGTCACTATAGAACATTTGTCGCGATACTCGAAAACGGTTCATCTGATAAAGTTCGTTCAGCATTTGGTTCATATCCGTAGGTGGCTTGTTATATGCAAGACGAAGCGTCACTCCTCGATCTTGAACACCTTTACGTAAACATTCGACTAACCCACGATTATGAAGTTGATCTTTGATACGTTTTAGCACATGCTGCTGATAGTCCGCGCCGTAACTCTTTTCCAAAATACGCATGGATTTAGCTTGAGTTTGCTCTAGAAACTGAAACAGTTCTTCTACGTCAAGTGCATGTTCTTTGAACAAGCTACTTGCCTTGCCTTCGAGCTTTCGCTTATCGTACCCCACTTCACAAAGTGCCTTTTCAATATTCTCTTCAAATCCTTTTTCAGACGAGTCAATTGCCATATCGTCACCTCACTTCTTCAAGTTCCATCTCACTTATATCAATTTTTCCAGTCACTGCTTCGTAGATTAAGGATTGGCGGTATTCTTTAATTAAATTTATTTCAATTTTTATTTTTTGAATCAAAGAATTAATTTCATCAATTCGGTGTTTTATATTATTTACTATTAATTCTACTTCTTCTATCCTGTCAGGAATTGATACATATAAATTAGCATATTTCTCTGCACTCACATTTTGTATAGTAGCTTGAATTAAATTTGAGTTGATCCACTGAGAATATATATAAGATTGCGTGTAGAGATAAATATACTCTCCTATTTTGTAATTTTTTGCTCTAAGTTTAATTAAATATCCAGCATGCGAAGCTGATTCACTTTCTCTGTGGAAGTATGACTTTCCAACAGTTGCACCACTTCTTGCAAGTAAAATATCACCATTTTTAACATTGTACAGATTGGCTATTTCTTTAGATATTGATTTGAAAGTAGATTCTCTTAACTTACCACTGTCATCAATATCTGTTATCCTGATATACCGTGGCAATTCTCTATCATCTAATTCTGCAGATTCATTTGCACCGTAAGATAAAGGTTCTGAAATCAAGTACTTAACTTTCTTGACACTCCAATTTTCAGGAATCTCTCCAATCCATTCAACACCCGAATCTTTCATTTTCACATTCGGATTTAAACCTTTTGTGACGGCTTCGGTGATTATGGATTGACGTTGTTGTTCTAAAAGATTTATTAAATTTTGCTTCTGAACCACTATATTATCTATACTTTGGACTTTTTGATTTAGATACTTCACAATCTTATTTTGAACCAATAAAGTAGGAGAAGGAATTTCAATCGATAAAAAGGTAGGTAAAGTTATTGTTTTTATAGTAGTTGAATCTGAAACATTATTTAAATGAGCGAGAAAAACATGGTTTCTAATCAACCAAAAAAGATATTCCGGAACAAATAGCTTCTTTATGATTTTTAGACGCAATAGATTTGCTGTAATATTGCTACCGGCTATATCTTCATCTACTATTCCTACTTTACCAATAGTACCTCGTACAGAAATTACTAAATCTCCTTTTTCTAATATAGTTAAAGGGAATCTGTTTGAAGTTTCTAAAGATATATATCTTGGGCTTGAATTTTCTAAAGAGATTTGCCCGTCAGTTCTTAACATTTCTCCCCTAACCTCTAAAATACCTTCACCTACATAATCAATCCCATAATAAGTAGGGTATCTGTAGGCTAATGATATAGCCTTTTTTAAACTGGTAACACTCCACTCTTTTGGAATAGATCCAAACCAATTTGATTTTTGTTCAATCATCCCATCACCTTCTTCAATTGCTCAGCAATCTCCGCTTCTAATACACGAATTTCTTCCATGATTTCTGTTGAGCTTCTGAGCGCAGTGTATTTATAGAATTGGCGAGTGAATGGAATCTCGTAACCGATCTTAGTTTTGGATTCGTCGATCCAAGCGTCTGGAACGTGTGGAAGAACTTCGCGTGTAAAATATTCTTGAATGTCTTTTTTTAATGGCACACTCTCCGTATCTCGCAGATCTGAATCTGGTTCTTGGTCCGTTTTGTTTTTCATGCAGATGTCTGCAGTCTCATCTTTTTCAGACAATCCAGAGAGTACAGCTTTTAAGACAGGAGCAGATACTGTGATTCCTGCGTCTTTAAACGCTTTCTTCAATATAGCTGTGAATTCTTCTCGATTTTTATAAAGTTGTTCTTGATCTAGCTGACGTAGCACATAAACAATTTGAGTTTGCAGTTTCTTGCCTTCTTCAATTTCGAAGTGCCCAGCATCGCCTTTTTTCTTAGGAGTTGCAAGATTACTGAATGCTTTTTGTTCGAGCACACGTGCAATTCGCTTTTCTGAAGCCTGGAAATTAATTCGAAGTGGGCGTTCCACAGTAATTTTTGAATATCCGAAGTCTTCATTATCAAAAATTTTCACGTGTTCATGTTCTCGGAAATCGCCATATAATCTAACAATCTCATCAATTTGATTGCTAGTGATTTCGTTACGTTTGTTACCCATTGATTTTTTCATCTTTTTCAAGAAATCGACAGCATTTACAAGACGCACTTTCCCTTTTGTTAGAGGTGCTTTGTTATTTGTTAAAATCCAGATGTAGGTCGCAATCCCCGTATTGTAAAACAAATCATTTGGCAGAGCGACAATTCCTTCAACTAAATCGTTTTCTAAAACGTATCTGCGAATTTCACTCTCGCCGGAACCTGCGTCTCCAGTAAATAATGGCGAACCGTTCATAATTATAGCTAAGCGTGAGCCTTGGGGGTTCTCAGCAGACACAGGTTTCATTTTAGAAAGTAAGTGTAATAAGAATAAAAGTTGTCCGTCACTTGTACGAGGTGTCCCTGGACCAAAGCGACCTTTATAGCCTAGTGTTTCGGATTCGTCTTTAATCGGTTTTTCAAAAGATTTCCAATCGACTCCATAAGGAGGGTTACTGATTAAGTAGTCGAATTTTTCGTTTGCAAACTGATCGTTAGTTAAAGTGTTTCCAAGACGAATATTGCTTGCATCTTCACCTTTTATTAATAAGTCAGCTTTACAAATAGCGTAAGATTCATCATTAATTTCTTGACCGAAAAATTCTAAGTGAGCAGTAGGATTGTGCTCCTTTAGGTACTCCTGAGCAACTGAACCCATTCCTCCAGTTCCAGCGGCACAATCATATAGGGTTTGTGTTAATCCAGGTTTATGTAAGATTTCTTGATCATCATGTGCAAATAACAAGTGTGTCATAAGTGTAATCACTTCACGAGGCGTGTAGTGATCACCTGCCTCCGCATTCTCGTTGAAACGACGGATTAGTTCTTCAAAAACGTAACCCATCTCCACATTGGAAACGATTTCAGGGTGCAAATCAATCTCACTAAAACGCTTGATTGTAAGATAGAGAAGATTATTCTTCTCTAACTTTTCAATTTGACGGTCAAAGTCAAAGTGATCCATGATGTCTCGAGCTACTTTCGAGAATCCACGGATATAATCGCGTAAATTGTCGGCGATATTGTCTGAATCTGAAAGTAGTTTGTTGAAATCATAGTTGCTAGTATTGAAGAAGTTTTGTTTTGAAACGCGCGTTAACACTTGTTCACGTGCTTCTTCGGCAAGGTTTTCATATTGTTTCTTAGAAGATAGTACGTATTCTTTTGTGCTCTCGAGTACGCAGTCAAAGCGACGTAATACGGCAAGTGGTAAAATCACTTTTCCGTAATCTTCTGGTTTGTATGGCCCGCGTAACACTTCAGCGATTGACCAAATAAAGCTTACTTTGTCTTGAAAATTTATCATCTAATATACCTCATTCTTGTTGTTAGTTTATATGTATTCCTTTTTATTTTACCTATTTGGTAAGCGCTTTACTAGATGTAGTAAAGAATTTAGGTGGTTTTTGGAAAACAAAGCGTAGGAATAGAACTAAATATTCCTGTAGCTTCGTAGTGTAAGTTATGCGGAGCCTGTCACAGCCACAATTCTAAATCGGCAGTTGAAGAGCCACACTTCTTCGACTTCGTCTCGAACTGAGTCTCATCAACTGCCAGAATTGAGTCTAAGACAGGCACCTCACCCGGGGTCTTTTCTTCTGGAGGAGTTTAGAGAATAGGGGATTGTGGTAGAATGCAGAGGTTTAATAATATCTTGGCGTTTGCTGCAGGCTTGCCGTCCTAGACTGTGATTACAAGCTTGAATTATCGGGCCTTGCTCCAGTACAGCCCGACTCTGCCTTGTTACATTAGAGATTGCTAAGTGGTTCTTGACAATGAATAGAGGCAGGGCCGACTCTGGGATTATGAGATTCTACAACTTCCAGAAAAGCAGTGGCAGACTGAGTTTCTTCTACTTCAAGATGTGGATTTTTTCAAGTACGATGAAGAAAGGTGCAGGACTCGCTCGAAAAGCGAGTCCTGCACCTTTGATTTATAGTTCTTAGAGAAAGCCCATCGTCACGATAAAGAAGAAAATCTTCAGCTAAAAAGAAATAGAGTCTTTTACGAGATTGAACTTCGACTTATAACAACGCCTTCGCTTTCTGAAGTTGCAAGCGCACCTGTTCAAAACCAGTGCCTCCAAGTGAGTTTCGTCTGCGGACCGCTTCACGCGGAGATAGAGCGGTATAGATATCTTCTTCTATTAAAGAAGAGTAGTCTTGATACGTTGCAAGAGAAACGTCTTTTAAGAAAATGCCGTTTTGAATGCAATGGAACACAACACGACCCGTAACGTCATGCGCTTCACGGAACGGCATCCCTTTGGTAGCCAAATAATCCGCAAGCTCCGTCGCATTCGAGAAATCAGACTCGACTGCTGCTTCGAGGGTTTCCGTGCGTACCGTCATGGATTCGACCATACCAGCAAAGATTTTCAATGAGCCCATCACCGTCTCCACAGTATCAAACATGCCTTCTTTGTCTTCTTGCATGTCTTTGTTATATGCAAGTGGCAGCCCTTTAAGTACAGTCAGCAAACCAAACAAGTTGCCATAAACGCGCCCCGTCTTGCCACGGATCAGTTCGGCCATGTCTGGGTTCTTCTTCTGAGGCATGATGCTTGATCCCGTAGAAAACGCATCAGATAGTTCAATGAAAGAAAACTCTTGGCTCGACCATAAGATAATCTCTTCTGCAAAGCGAGACAAATGTGTCATGAGTAGAGATGACGCACTTAAAAACTCCACGATAAAATCACGGTCACTCACCGCATCCAAACTGTTCTCATAAATAGATGAAAAGCCTAATAGTTCCGCAGAACGTGAACGGTCAATCGGGAATGTCGTACCAGCAAGAGCCCCAGCACCTAAAGGCGAGCAATCCGTTCTCTTCAATCCATCAACGAAACGTGCTTTATCACGCTCCAGCATCCAGAAATACGTCATGAGATGATGACCGAAAGAGACAGGTTGTGCGCGCTGCAAATGGGTATACCCTGGTGCAAGTGTCTCCACATGTGTTTCCGCTTGCGTTACTAGCACTTTTTGAAACGCTACAATCAGATCGATAATCTCATTCGTACGCTTTTTCAAATACAGGTGCATATCTGTCGCTACTTGATCATTTCGACTACGGCCGGTGTGCAACTTACCTCCGACCGGACCAATCAGATCAATCAGCTGCTTTTCAAGATTTAAGTGGATGTCTTCTTGATCAATGGAAAACTCAAGCTCCCCGTTTTCAGCTTTTGCTTGCAAAACGTGAAGGCCGTCAGTGATCTGCTTTACTTCATCAACAGATAAAATCCCTTGCTCCCCGAGCATCTGAACATGCGCCAAGCTCCCCGTAATATCTTCCATCACCAGCGCTTGGTCAAAGTGGATGGATGCGCCGAATGCATCGACCCACTGTTCGGCCGTCTGTTGAAAACGACCTCCCCATAACTTCGTCATACCGTCACCTTCTGCTCCTGTTGTTTGTTAATGACTGCATGGACTTTTGTTGGAAGTCCCCATAGCTCGATAAAGCCTACTGCAGATGCGTGGTTGAATGCATCATCCGTTGAGTACGTTGCAAGTTTCTCATCATATAGAGAGTTTGGTGACTTACGGCCTTCCACAATAGCGTGACCTTTGAAGAGCTTTACGCGAACCGTACCGTTGACGTATTGTTGCGTTTCCTTTAAAAAGGCTTGCAGTGCTGTGCGCAGTGGTGAGAACCAAAGTCCTTCATAAATCAGCTCTGTTAACTTTTTCTCCATCACAGGTTTGAAATGCGCAAGCTCTTTGACAAGCGTGATGTCTTCAAGTTCTTTATGTGCAATCAGAAGCGTGTGTGCTCCTGGGATCTCATAAACTTCACGTGATTTGATACCAACTAGGCGATTCTCGACGTGATCAATACGACCGACTCCATGTTTTCCTGCTACTTTGTTCAGCTCTTGAATCAAATCGCTCAGTGCGTAGTTCACTCCGTTTAATGAAGTAGGAACTCCAGCTTGAAACTCGATTTCGATAACGTCTGGAGTGTTAGGAGTATTTTCTAGTGCTACCGTTAGTTCATAGGCATCTTCTGGTGGTGCTGCCCACGGATCTTCTAAGATCCCACATTCATTCGCACGTCCCCACAAGTTTTGATCGATGGAAAACGGGCTGTCTAAGTTGATAGGAATTGGAATGTTCTTTTCTTTAGCATACGCAATCTCTTCGTCACGGCTCCACGACCACTCACGAACAGGCGCAATAACTTCTAAGTGAGGCGCAAGCGCTTGGAACGATACTTCAAAACGAACTTGGTCATTTCCTTTTCCAGTACACCCGTGAGCCACGGCCGTTGCTCCGACTTGCTCCGCTACTTCCACTAATTTTTTAGCGATCAAAGGACGAGACAATGCAGAAACGAGTGGGTATTTTTGCTCATACCATGTATGAGCTTGCATAGAAGTGAGTGCATATTCATTTGCAAACTCTTCTTTTGCGTCGATTACATAGCTTTCTGTAGCTCCAACAAGAAGTGCTTTTTCTTTAATGAAGTCTAAATCTTTTCCTTCACCAACGTCTAGGCACACCGCCACTACTTCATATCCTTGATCTTTAAGCCATGTGATGGCGACGGATGTATCAAGTCCACCTGAGTATGCTAAAACGACTTTCTTCATAATAAAACCTCCATGTATGTTTATGCATAATAATTTATCAATATGCATATACTAACATGGAGGTTATAAAAATACAACTAGTTAATTATTTATTCATTTATAATTTGTGTCAGTTCTTTGTCATGGATTGGTGGGAACTCTAATCCTCGTTTTGAGAGCTCAGCTTCGATCGCATTGATGGCATGGCGGATGACTTGGAGACGTGCCGATTTTTTGTCATCTCCTGAAATAACAAACCACGGTGAGCGTTCTACATCCGTCTTTTCGAGCATTTCTTCAGCAGCGACGATATAGTCTTCCCACTTATCTCGATTGCGCCAATCCTCCTCTGTCAGCTTCCATTGTTTAAACGGATCGTTTTTGCGCTCGACAAATCGTTTTAATTGCTCTTCATTTGAAATCTGCATCCAAAACTTGATGATAATATACTCTTCTTCCGTCAGTGTCTGTTCAAATGTATTAATTTCCTCAAATGCTCGTTTCCATTCAGTTTTCGTCGCAAACTTCTCGATTCGCTCGACGAGCACTCGACCATACCACGAGCGGTCAAAGATGGCGATCTGCCCATGCATTGGCAATTTTCGCCAGAATCGGTGCAAATAATGGTAGCGTTTTTCGTGTGGTTGAGGTGCTGCAATCGGATGCACAATAAAACCACGCGGATCCATGCGTTCCGTCAAGCGCTTGATGGCGCCCCCTTTTCCGGCCGCATCCATACCTTCAAAAACTAGAACCAGTGCCACTCCGTGTTTCCGAAGCGTCAGTTGCAGACTTAACAGATGATACTGGAGCTTCTTCAGCTCTTGTTTGTATTCCTTTTTGGACAAGGACTCCGACTTCTTTTGAACCTGGTTTAATTGAATGATCACAAGCTCCACCTCCAGTTTCTCCCTATTATAAGTGATTTCTGAAAATTCGGTAGCTATTCTTTGAAAATTCCATGAAAATGCGAAATAATAGCAACATACCCGAGAAAGGTGATGAGTTATGTCGAAATTATTTGAAACTGCCAAGCTCGGCGAACTAGAGCTTAAAAATAAAGTGATCATGGCACCGATGTGTCAGTATTCAGTCGAAGCGGAAGATGGCCACCCGGAAGATTGGCACTTAGTACACTATTCTTCTCGTGCTGTAGGTGGAGTGGGTCTCGTCATCGTGGAGATGACAGACGTAGAACCAGATGGACGTATCACAAATCGGGATTTAGGTCTGTGGGATGACAGCCATATTGAATCACACCGCCGCCTTGTCGAATGTGTGAAAAAGAATGGTGCAAGAATCGGCGTACAAATCGCACACGCCGGAAGAAAAGCAACGGATGCTGAACAGCCTGTCTCTTCATCGACAGTTCCTGTAGTAGCCGATTCTCCAGACTGGAAGATTCCTCGTGCTTTGACGACCGAAGAAGTCAAAGAGATGGTAGAAAAATTTAAACGAGCTGCAGAACGTGCCATCGCAGCTGGTTACGATACGATTGAACTACACGGAGCACATGGCTATTTGATACATCAGTTCCACTCACCAAGTATCAACAAGCGACAAGATCAGTACGGTCTCGACCTATCGTTGTTCGGTGTTGAAGTCATTCAAGCTGTAAAATCTGTCATGCCTAAAGAAATGCCTCTCTTGTTCCGTATGTCAGCAATCGAATACATGGACGGCGGGTACGGGCTTGATCACGCATTAGAAATCGCTGGCCGCTATAAAGAAGCTGGCGTCGACGTGTTCCATATCTCGAGTGGCGGTGAAGCGCCTCCAGGAAAAGTAACACCATCTAACGAACCAGGCTATCAAGTGGGGTTCGCCCGTGCTTATAAGAAAGCATTTGAACTTCCGGTCATTGCTGTAGGCAGACTCGAAGATGCGGTCCTTGCAGAAAAAGTTGTAGCTGAAGGTGATGCTGAGTTTGTGGCCATCGGTCGTGGCTTGCTACGAGATCCGTATTGGGCTCTTCATGCAGAAGAACAACTGACTGGAAAAGTGACACCACCAAAAGCATACGAACGTGGGTTTTAAATCTTTCTCTCATACCTTTGTGGTATGAGAGATTTTTATTGCTCATTTTCACATAAGATAAGAATTTTTCCCTAGCCTAATTAATGGAAGTAATCGAATACTCTCGTTTTTTAACTATTCATTGTTTTCTGATTAATCATTCATTATACTGAATACTTATAGAAAGGGAGGAATGGTATGGAACCTATAAAAGAAAGCGGTTACACACGCGATTATCCTTATGAGAAGATCGCAAATCAAGAAAACTTTAAAGAGTTGAAACGAAAGAAAAACAGTTTTATCTTGTATGTCTCCATCTTTTTCTTACTTGCGTATATTGCATTACCTATCTTGACTTCATACACGACAATTTTGAATACTCCAGTCATTGGAGATATCTCTCTTGTTTGGGTCTACTCCATTCTCCTGTTTGTGATGACATGGACGCTTTGTATGATTTATGTCAAAAGAGCCAATCAATTCGATGAAGAAGCTGAAGCTATTAAAGATCAAGCAGTCGGTGAGGTGGTCAAATGAGTGGAATTGGTTTGTTCTTCTTCGTTGCCATCGTGGGACTGACATTGTATGTTACATACGTCGCTTCGAAGCGAACGAATTCAGCGAGTGAATTTTACACAGCCGGTGGAGGTTTGACAGGCTGGCAGAACGGAATTGCGATTGCAGGAGATTATCTCTCTGCAGCTTCCTTTTTAGGGATTGCAGGAGCGATCGCGTTATTCGGTTTTGACGGCTTCTTCTTCTCAATCGGCTACCTAGTTGCCTATCTAGTCGTTCTTTATATTGTAGCCGAACCGTTACGAAATCTTGGACGGTACACACTAGCTGATATGATCGCCGCTCGTTTTAACCAGAAAAAAGTACGAGGAGCAGCAGCAGTTAGTACGATTACAATTGTACTCTTCTACATGATTGCGCAACTAGTTGGGGCAGGAGCCTTGATTCAGTTGTTACTTGGCATTGATTACTGGATAGCCGTATTGATTGTGGGAACGATGATGACGATTTACGTGCTCTTTGGAGGGATGGCTGCCACAAGTTGGGTACAGATCATCAAAGCCGTTTTGCTAATGGTAGGAACTGTGATTATTTCCTTCTTAGTTCTGTGGAAGTTCAACTTCAACATTTTAGGAATGTTTTCTGAAATGAAGTCCGTTACCACTCACGGAGAAGCCTATTTGCATCCGGGAGTCCGCTATACAAATGGCATTGATACGATTTCTATGATGATTGCTCTCGTCCTTGGTACAGCAGGTCTTCCTCACATTTTAATGCGTTTCTTCACGGTAAAAGATGCGAAGACTGCTCGTAGTTCAGTTGTTTATGCGACTTGGATCGTAGGAATCTTCTACATTTTGACGATCTTCCTAGGATTCGGCGCTGCTGCATTTGTTGGTTCTGAACAAATTGTTGCAGCGAATGCTGCTGGCAACATGGCAGCCCCACTGCTTGCTGAAGCTTTAGGTGGCGAGTTGCTATTGTCCTTCGTCTCAGCCGTAGCGTTTGCAACGATTCTTGCAGTAGTGGCTGGACTTGTATTATCAGGTGCCTCTGCTTTTGCTCACGACTTGTATGGGCAAATCATTAAAAAAGGAAAAGTGACAGAAAAAGAGCAGATGGTTGCGGCTCGCTCGGCTTCCATTGCCGTATCTGTCATCTCGATTGTGTTAGCGCTTGGAGCACAAAATTATGAACGTGGCCTTCTTAGTGTCTTTAGCATTCTGTATCGCTGCCTCTGCGAACTTACCAGTAATCATCTACACGATCTACTGGAAGAAGTTCACAACAACTGGAGCGCTTGCAGCGATTGTGACGGGTCTAGTCACGGCACTCGTTCTAGTACTACTGAGCCCGAACTTATGGGCGGCGGACGGATCGATGTTGTTTACGGGTGAGCCATTATTCCCACTGACGAATCCAGCCCTAGTTTCTGTTCCTGCTGGTTTCATCGGAGGATTTATTGGAACTCTTGTTGGACAGCGAGCAGATGCTAAGAAATATGCAGAAGTCGATGTCAAAGCGACTGTTGGTTTGAAATAAAAATAGATCGCCCGCGGGCGATCTATTTTTTTGCGTAGATGCTTCTTCCGAAGCGTTCGAATTGTAGAGGGACGAGCTGTGTGAGCTTCGCTCCGATTCCTAAGTGTCGGGGTACGAGCACTTCTCCTTGTGGTCGCACTAATTGTTCAAGAACGACGTCTCGTACCGTCTCAATGGACAGCAGATGCTTGCCGAGTGATTTCTTATAGTTACCGGACGCGTCTGCTTTATCGATGAATGGCGTATCAATTGGACCTGGTTGCACGATAGTCACATCTACCCCACTCCCCATCAACTCCATGCGGAGACCTTGTACATATCCCGTTAAGGCATGCTTGGTGGCTGCATAGACACTTGCTTTGGGAGAGGCCATGCGACCAGCTAATGAGCCGATGAATAGTAGCTGGCCCCTTCCACGTTGTTGAAAAGACTGACTATGGTACCGACTAAACAGTATTGGTAACTCGACGTTAACGGTCAGCATCTCGTGTATTTCTTCAGGACTTAGTGCAGTATGCTCTTTAAAAAAGCCAAGTCCTGCATTCAAAATGACGACGTCAAACTCGTCCTTCACTTCAATAGGCCATGTGGTTTCTTCTTTTTGAGTGAGCATATCCCAAGTGGCGGTTCGGGCTCCTTTTAGTAGCAGTTGTTCTAGAGAAGAAGTATTCCTTCCCGTAACTGTAACCTCGTGCCCTTGGTCTAACAGAGCCTCTGCTACAGACCTTCCGAGACCACTGGTTGCACCCGTTATGAGAATCCGTTTACGCTTTTCGATAATAGTTCACTCCTTGTTCCTGGAGTTCTAAAATTTCGTTTTGCTCCACTAAATAGTCGATTTGACCAATCGTTTCTGACAACGTAAGGCCTAGTTCTTTTTCATAAACCTTTGGGAACAACCGTTTAGTCACTTCAAAAATCGTTACCGTCTCATTGCCTATAAGATTTAAAACATGATACGCGCGTTGTTGCTGTTTCAGTAAACGTTCTTTGATCAGAGTATGGGCGTTCACTACAGGCGCTCCGTGGCCACTATAGATGGTCTCCACTGGAACTTCTAACACTTTCTTCAACGACTCATTGTATTGAAGAAGAGCTTTTGGACGCGGCGCACTTCGAGTAATAGGCGGCTCTATCAATGGATTTGAAGAAATATGTGCAATCACATGATCTCCCCCAATCATAAACTGCGCATCGGGTTGATAGAAAGACAGTTGACTCTGTGCATGTCCAAGAGTTTCTAGCACTTCCATCTTAGGATGACCAGGCAAGTCGTCCCCTTCTTTCAAGATACGATCGAGAGCTCGATTGCCCATTAGCTTGATCGGCCGGCGCATTTTTTCAATCCAGTGGTGGTAGGATTCTGGAACGCCTTCTTCAATCAGTTGTTGTAGATAAAAGGTGTCATGGTAAGAGAAAAAGTCTTCGTCTCTTGTAAACCATACGTCGTTATAAGCATGGCCCATAAGCGTTGCGTTATCAAAGAGCTCTGTCCACCCCGAATGATCCGGATGATGATGAGTGAGCACGACTTGCTCAATGTCAGATGGACGGTAGCCTAAATCTTTTAATTGCGACTCGAGTCGCTCTCGAGCCTCTCCTGTCTTGGGTCCAACATCGAATAACGTTAAGGTGTCTCCTTTTACTAAATAGCTATGAACATCCCCGACAGCAAACGGCGTGGGAAGTGTAATCGTATGAATCATGAGACGCCTCCTAAAATGAATGGTTATTCATAGTGTACTACGAATTCCGAAAGACGTCACGGACACATTGACAAGCGGCTACTACAATTCTATAATTCGAATCATTATACAGAGGAGGCGGTTTGAATGAAGATTGTATTTTTCGGAGCAGGCTCTATGGCAGAAGCATTAATTAGTGGATGGGTACACTCTCCGACACTTCCTCCGCTCTCTCTCTATGTCACCAATAAAAGCGATCACGCAACACTAAAACGATTAGAAGCCACTTATGATACGGGCTGCGTAGTGGACCATCCAGAAAGTGTGGAAACGGCAGATTATGTAGTACTCGCGATGAAACCGAAAGACGTGAAGGACGCGTTTCCAGCGATTCAACCTCAGATTTCAGCACACACGACCGTGATTTCGGTCATTGCAGGAATTGATTTGGAATTGTTAGAAGCAGCATTTCCTGGTCAAGCCATCATCCGAGCCATGCCAAACACGTCTGCTACAATCGGAAAAAGTGCGACCGTGTTGAGTACTAATAATTTAGTTTCAGCAAATACACTTGAATTTGTAACTCAATTATTTGAAGCAATTGGAACAGTTGCTGTCATGCCGGATGATCAGATGCATGCTGTCACCGCTGTTTCTGGAAGTGGTCCAGCATATGTCTATTATGTAACCGAACTACTTCAACAAGCTGCTAAAGAGCAAGGTCTCCCAGATGAAGATGCTGAAGCACTTGTATTGCAGACTCTCGAAGGTGCTGTAGCTATGCTGCGCGAGACAAACGAGAAGCCTGCCACACTAAGACAACGCGTGACAAGCCCAGGAGGCACGACAGAAGCCGGCCTTCGCAAAATGAAACAACAAGGAATGGAGACGGCGATCTCTGAAGGCATCGCCGCTGCTGCGACTCAGTCGCATATACTTGGTCAAGCTGTAAAAGACGTTATGCTGCCATCTCGTAAAAGCTGATAGCCCTGTAAATCTCGAGCTATATAGACGGGACAGCCGGAATCTCCCATTTCAGTTACTAAGCGCGGTTCATCTTCTTTTGTGAAGCGTGCACTAATATGTGTTGCAATCAAATGTTTAGCCCCTGCTCGCTGTGCTACGGTCGCTGCTTGACGAAATGTCGAGTGACCGTAAGCACCAGCGAGTTTTTTATTGGTATCGTCAAAGGTGGCTTCATGAACGACCACGTCCGCATTCATAGCTAATCGAATCGAAGCTTCACAAAATCTTGTATCTCCAAGAATTGATAGAATAAGCCCTCGCTGAGGGGAAGATGTGACATCTGTACCTTTTATTATTCGGCCGTCTTCTAACTGGATAGTCTCTCCTTTTTTTAAACGCCCCAGTAACGGTCCTTTTGGTACCCCCAACTCTCGAACTTTATCCATTAAAAGCGTACCAGGTAAGTCTTTCTGAACGATTCGGTATCCGAAGCTTGGAATCACGTGTTCCAGTAAGTCCGCTTCCACTACAAACTGCTCGTCTTCAAACACGACTCCCGGATCAATTTCTCTAATAGTGAGTGGGTAGGTCAGATGCGTTCCTGATAGCCGGAGAGATGTGCGGATATATTCTTCAATTCCAACAGGACCATAAACGGTCAATTCTTCTGTTCCGCCGAGAAAAGAGCGGGATCCCAAAAAGCCTGGAAGACCGAAAATATGGTCCCCATGAAGATGCGTGATGAAAATCTTTTCCACTCGCCGCGGTCTATAGGAGGTTTCAATCAGACGGTGCTGCATGGCTTCTCCACAATCAAACAGCCAATACGTATCTCTTTCCTCTACAAGGTTCAATAAAATCGAGGACGTATGACGCGTTCGAGATGGCATGCCAGCACCCGTACCTAAAAACATGAGTTCCATCTTACTCCTCCTTGTTGTGATCATTTAAGAAATCTTTACTAAAGCTTGAAGATGAGCCTTTAGAGCGGATTCGGATCCCTTTTTGAATACTCGACTTTCCGTATTTCTTTTGCAGCTCTTCTACAAGATTTCGAACTGGTTCTTCTTTAGCTACTTGTTGATACGAGTCAAACGTCAATTGCTCGGTGATCTCACCTGGCTCTTTCAACTGTTGCACAGTTACACCAACCAGACGAACTGGTTCGAGATTCCATAGTTCGAGGAATAACTTCTTGGCGTGTTTTTCAATATCCGATTGTCTATAGATAGGTTCTTTAAATGTGCGACTCTTCGACCGGTTCTGCCAATCGTGATAACGGATTTGGACATGAACTCCGTACCCCACATACCCTTTTTCTTTCAAACGACTTGCCACTTTACCTGATAACTGCTCGATATGCTGGAGCAGTGCAGGTTTTGAGGTTTCGTCAAAAGACAGAGTCTTGGAGTTGCCTACACTTTTTCGTTCATACACGGATTCTGGATCTACTGGTCGACTGTCGATTCCGTGAGCTCGTCGCCACAATTTTTCGCCGTGTTGTCCCAGTACTTCAGACGCTTGTTTTTCGGTCATGCGCCCTAAGTCTCCAATAGTATGAATAGAGTGTTCTCGTAATTTGTTAGCAGTCTTCTCTCCCACACCATGCATCTTTTCCACATCGAGCGGCCACAATACATGTGCTACATCGCGTTTCCTAAGCACCGTGATTCCCATTGGCTTTTTCATACCGCTTGCCATCTTAGCTAAAAATTTGTTCGGAGCAATTCCGATACTACAAGGCAGGTCGAGTTCTCGTAAAATGCGACTTTGAATGGTCTTGGCAAGGTCTATGGCATCCGCACCGTTTACAACAGAAGTGACATCAACATAGCCTTCGTCAATAGAGACAGGCTCTACAAGATCCGAATACTCCCGCAAAATCGCAAACATGGCTTGGCTGGCAATTCGGTACCTCTCGAAAGTAGGGGTAACGAAAAGAAGCGAAGGGCATTTGCGCTTCGCTTCCCATACAGGCATCGTCGTGTATACTCCGTAAGCACGAGCCTCATAGGAGCATGTGATGATAATGCCTTTACGTTCTTTCGGATTGCCGGCAACAGCGACCGGCTTTCCTTTTAAAGAGGGGTCATGAGCCTGTTCGACCGACGCAAAAAAACTATTCATATCCAGATGGAATAAGATGCGTCCGCGCTCGCTCATTCTCTGTTCCTCCTATTTCTTCACTAATTGTTCTACTACATCTGCTAATTTTTCAAGCTGATCAAGTGGCATCGCTTCATTTGTTGTATGAATCTCTTCGTAGCCTACAGATAAAATGACTGTTGGGACACCTAGACCATTTAAGATATTGGCATCACTGCCGCCTCCACTACGCTTGATGGAAACAGGAAGTCCTAGAGCTTCAAGAGCTTCTTTTGCAAATATTACGACAGGTTCTGATTCTGAATAGGAGAATCCTGGATACATCATCTCGGTCTTCGTCTCTGCAGTGGCTCCGAATTGTTTTGCCGTTGTCGAGAATGTATTAACCATATGATCTACTTGAGCCGTTACTTTTTCTTCAGTCAAAGAACGTGCTTCAGAAAGGATGTGAACTTCTGGGCAGACAATATTTGTCGCTTTTCCACCTTCAAAACGACCGATGTTCGCTGTTGTCTCGTCGTCGATGCGACCAAGAGACATCGCAGAAATTGACTTCGCTGCCACTGTGATGGCAGAGATACCTTTCTCAGGAGCAACACCCGCGTGCGCTGGTTTCCCTGTAACAGTTGTCCATAACTTTGCTTGGTAAGGAGCTGCTACAACGATACCGCCGACTTCCCCGTCACTATCAAGCGCATAGCCATAGTCTGCATCTAGAAGTGCCGCATCTAACGCTTTTGCACCGACGAGTCCGCTTTCTTCTCCAACTGTAATCACGACTTGAATCTGTCCGTGAGTTGCACCGCGGAAATGTGCGTTTCCACTGATTGTATTATGTACTTTTGAACCACCTAAGTCTTCAGATGAAATCTTCTCACCTGTCACCGTTTCGATAACTTTTGGACCTGTTATGAACATTTGACTCGTCTTGTCAGTCATGAAAACAAAATCCGTGATGGCTGGAGAGTAGACTGCGCCTCCTGCACATGGCCCTAAAATAACTGAGATCTGAGGAATCACACCAGAGTAGATGGCATTGCGATAGAAAATCTGGCCATAGCCGTCTAACGATACGACGCCTTCTTGGATACGAGCGCCACCCGAGTCATTGAGCCCGATGAACGGAGCCCCGTTCTTTGCGGCCATGTCCATGACGTTAGCAATCTTAAGAGCATGCATCTCACCAAGCGCACCACCAAACACTGTGAAATCTTGAGAGAACAGATACACCGGTTTGCCGTGCACTTTTCCGTACCCAGTCACGACTCCGTCTCCAGGTCCTTCTTGCTTGTCCATTCCAAAGTCCGTCGTACGATGCTTAATGAATGGGCTCAGTTCAACAAATGTACCCTCATCTAATAGTAGATCAATTCGCTCGCGAGCTGTCAGCTTTCCTTTCTCATGCTGCTTTTCAATACGCTCGTCACCACCACCAAGTTCAATAGTGCGTTTGCGGTCATATAACTCATTAATTTTATCGTACATATCCATTACTGTTTCGCCTCCGACTGTTTTTCGCATACTTCATAAAGCACTCCGTAAGAAGACTTTGGATGTAAAAAGGCTACTAATGCGCCTCCTGCTCCTACTTTCGGTTTGTCTTGAATCAAGCGCACCCCTTGCTCTTTTAATTCCTGTAACCGAGTTTCAATCGAGTCGACTCCAAAAGCGATATGATGCATGCCAGGTCCCTTTTTTTCTAAGAAGCCATGAATAGCGCTAGCTTCTGAAAGTGGCTCCAATAGTTCAAGTTTTAGATTCCCAGCATCTAGAAAAGCAACTTTTACTTGTTCGCTTTCAACTTCTTCAACTTTCAACAGTGGAAGACCTAGTGTCTCCTTATAGTATGGAAGCGCTTCATCAATAGATTGTACGGCGATTCCAATATGATCTACTTTTTTCATCATGCCATCCCCTTTCGCACTCTATCTTCTATTGTAGCGATTTCAAAAATGGTTGGCTACCTCTTTTGTCTTTGCTAAAATAGAGGTAGTGAACTAGAGGAGCGATGTATACATGAGAAATGAGACGTTTCGAAAAGTAATTATCTACTTAATGATTATCACAATGTTACTTTCTACATTTGTGTTTGGATTAAGCTTTTTACTATAAAAATACACGGTCTGAAATTCAGACCGTGTATTTTTTAGTTTAATATTCTTCGCAGTGCTCTTCGAATAGCGCTTGAAGGTGCGTGATGACACTCATTGGGTCATGCCCTTCGATTTCATGGCGTCCCACTTCTGCAACCATTTGACCGTCTTTTACTAAAACGAATGATGGTGACGAAGGCAGATGCTCGTCGCCGAACTTGTCACGCGCATAGAAAGTCGCTTCTTTATCTTGTCCTGCAAATACCGTTACCAAGTGATCTGGACGGCGGTCATAATGTACCGCATGTGTAGCTGCTGGACGGGCGATACCTCCTGCACATCCACATACTGAGTTGATCATGAACAAAGTAGTTCCAGAACGCTCAAGCGCGCGGTCTACATCTTCAGGTGTACGTAATTGTTCGTATCCTGCAGCATCCATCTCATTGCGAGCTGTAGTTACGATCTCATTCATATATAGGTTAAAATCCATACTCATTTCAAAACACTCCTTTATAGCAGTATTGTATCAGACTTTTAGCTACTTGACGAAGCAAAAAGTTTGCTGACGGCTTGTTCAACTGTCAGCTCTGATGCAGCTACTTGTTGTTCTAGTTCTTTCATCAGGTGCTTTTTTTCAGGAGATTCAAAAAACCTTGAAATCAATGCGTCTGTTACGGACTCTTTGAACCACTGCTTTTGTTGCAAGCTACGAGTTTGTTCAAACACACCCGACTCCGTTGTAAGTTTACGGAACTGGTCGATCGTCTGCCAGACATCTTTTAAGCCGGTTTTTTTATAAGACGAAACAGGAAGTGCAACAGGTGTCCAACCAACAGTTGCCGGTTGGATGAAATGCAAAATCTGTTTAAATTCAGATACCGTCTTCTTCGCAGGTGCTTCATTGGTTCCGTCTGCTTTGTGCACGATGATGGCGTCTGCAAGTTCCATAATTCCCTTTTTCATCCCCTGCAGCTCATCTCCAGCTCCAGTCAAAGTGAGTAACAGGAAGAAATCCGTCATTTCTCTGACAGCTGTCTCCGATTGACCGACTCCTACCGTCTCGATTAATACGACATCATATCCTGCTGCTTCACATAACAACATCGTCTCGCGACTTTTTTTATGCACGCCGCCAAGTGTTCCTGACGTTGGTGACGGGCGGACAAATGCGTTTGCTTCTTTCACAAGTGTCTCCATCCGCGTTTTATCACCTAGAATACTTCCACCCGTACGAGAGGATGAAGGATCGATAGCAAGGACAGCAACACGATGACCACGTTCAACAAGCATCTTCCCAAATGCTTCGATAAACGTACTCTTGCCTGCACCAGGGACACCAGTGATGCCAATTCGAATCGAGTTTCCCGTTCGAGGTAGCAATTGCTGTAAGAGTTGCTGCGCCGCTTCTCTATGAGTAGGTTGTTGACTTTCAATGAGCGTGATGGCACGAGCAAGAGCAACCCGCGAGCCGTTAACAAGCGGCTCTACAAGTTCTTCAAGATTTAAAGATTGTGGTACTCTTTTCGAAAATTTTTTGACGTTCGTCATACGGTTTCTCCAGCTTCTTCGTAGCCAAGCTGCTTGTAAATCTCCTCGATTACTTTTTGAGCAGCTACCGGAATGACAGTTCCTGGACCAAAGATAGCAGATGCGCCGTTTTCAAGCAGGAACGCATAATCTTGACTTGGGATAACGCCCCCAACAACAAGAAGAATATCGGATCGACCCAATTTTTCAAGTTCTGCTTTCAGTTCAGGCACAAGCGTCAAGTGACCTGCTGCAAGAGAACTGACTCCGATGACATGGACATCGTTTTCAACAGCTTGTAAAGCCGTCTCTGCAGGAGTCTGGAACAGCGGTCCCATATCGACATCGAAGCCAAGGTCTGCAAATGCTGTCGCTATGACTTTCGCACCGCGGTCATGCCCATCTTGTCCCATCTTCGCAATCATGATGCGCGGACGGCGACCTTCGTTTTCTAAAAAGTCTTCTGCCATCTCTTTCACTGCTTCCACTTCTTGAGATTCCGAATAGTTTGAGCTGTACACACCACTGATTGAACGAATGATGGCTTTATGGCGGCCCGACACTTCTTCAATAGCATCTGAAATTTCACCAAGAGTAGCTCGGTGACGTGCCGCTTCTACCGCGAGCTCAAGCAAATTGCCTTGGCCAGAAGCTGCAGCATCAGTAAGTTGTTGTAGCGCTTTTTCTACTGCCTGTTGATCGCGTTCTGTGCGAACTTTTTCAAGACGCGCGATTTGAGACAGTCGAACTGCTGAGTTGTCGATGGCTAAGATGTCGATTGGGTTTTCTTTTTCAAGTCGACGGTAATTGACACCTACGATTTTCTCTTGTTTCGAATCGATCTGCGCTTGACGAATGGCCGCTGCTTCTTCAATCTTCATTTTCGGTAGACCGGTCTCAATAGCTTTCGCCATGCCACCTAAAGACTCGATTTCTTCGATATGCGCCCACGCTTTAGTCATCAGTTCTTCAGTCAATGTCTCGAGGTAATAGCTACCGCCCCAAGGATCGATAATAGACGTCATGCCCGCTTCCTCTTGCAAGAACAGTTGCGTGTTCCGTGCGATTCTAGCGGAGAAATCTGTCGGAAGCGCGATGGCTTCATCCAGTGCGTTCGTATGAAGAGACTGTGTGTGCCCCATAGCCGCAGCGTTTGCTTCGATCAATGTACGTGTCACGTTGTTGAACGGATCTTGTTCTGTTAAACTCCACCCCGAAGTTTGCGAGTGCGTACGTAGTGCTAACGATTTTTCATTTTTCGGATCAAACTGAGAAATCAGTTCTGCCCAGATCCGGCGTGCGGCGCGCATCTTCGCGACTTCCATATAATAGTTCATGCCGACTGCCCAGAAGAATGACAAACGCGGGGCGAACCGGTCAATATCCATTCCTGCAGCGAGTCCAGTGCGGACATATTCAAGGCCGTCCGCGAGTGTATACGCAAGCTCGATATCCGCTGTAGCACCGGCTTCTTGCATATGATAGCCCGAGATCGAGATCGAATTGAACTTTGGCATATTTTGAGACGTGTATGAGAAGATATCTGCAATGATCTTCATCGACATATCAGGCGGATAAATATATGTATTACGTACCATATATTCTTTTAAAATGTCGTTTTGAATCGTCCCTGTCAGTTGCTCTGGAGTGACTCCTTGCTCTTCTGCAGTCACGATGTAAAACGCCAAAATCGGGAGCACGGCTCCGTTCATCGTCATCGATACTGACATCTGATCAAGTGGAATGCCGTCAAATAAGATTTTCATGTCTTCTACAGAATCAATTGCTACACCGGCTTTCCCGACATCTCCTTTGACACGTTCATGATCCGAGTCGTACCCACGGTGCGTGGCAAGGTCAAATGCGACGGACAAGCCTTTTTGCCCCATTGCCAAGTTGCGGCGATAGAATGCGTTACTTTCTTCTGCTGTAGAAAACCCGGCATACTGGCGAACTGTCCATGGTTTTTGGACATACATCGTAGGATACGGGCCTCGAGTGAACGGCACCATTCCAGGGAGTTCCCCAATGTGGCGTGCTTGCTGCAGATCCTCTTTTGTGTACCGAGGCTTTAATGGAATGCCTTCGTTTGTCATGATCGTCTTTTTCATCGTGCATCCTCCTTCACTGCCAGTTTAGAACGGAGCTCTGACCCTTTTTCAAGAAGAGACTGACCTAAATGAATCATTCCAGTTACTCCCTTTGATTGGAAGTTTTCGAATTCTGGGTGTTTGCCTGCGATATCAACGAGTTGTGGCCCATCTGTCATCTCAGCAACTACCTTCGAAATATCTTCATCAGTTCCCGCAATGACGATATACGCATACTCATTCATTTGAGCTGGAGAAATCACAGCTGCATCCCAGCCGAACGTCGATAAGACGCCTTTACAAAAGTCTACACGAGGTTTGCTTGTTTTGTAGTCACCTGCTTGTACAATGGCTACTTTTTCAGAGAAAGATTGAAGCGACGCTCGAAGCTCTTCAAATTGTTCAGCTAAACGTTTGTATCCGTTATCTTGAGAAGCTATGGTAACAGGATCTGCAGGATTTGCATAGATTGTTGTACCGATGAGGGCTTGTTTGCGTTTTGCCACGGCTTGGAGCTGAGCGTCGAAAGACGTACTAGATTGCTGCTGCAACCATTCATTTTGTTGCTCTACAGTTTTCTCGCTTACTTCAATGAAAGCATTCCAAGCTTTCTCAGTAAGTTGGTCGGTCAACGCCTCAATCGCATAAGCCCCCGCTGCCGGATCTTGAACTGCAGATACGAACGTTTCATGCTCAATGATTTCTAAGATGTTAGCAGCAAGGCGTTTGCTGAGTTCTGTTTCGCCAGTCAACTTATCAAATGGGTAGACAGCTACTTCATTTGCGCCGCCAAGAACTGCTGAGAATGCGCTGTTGGCACTGCGCAGTAAGTTGACCATTGGATCATATAAAGAATAGGAGCGCAAAGACGTCTCAGCGACAATGACTAAAGATGTTGTCTCTAGATTGCGAGCGTGTAAAAAAGCACTCCACAATACGCGAGCAGCACGAAGTTTCGCGATTTCCATAAAGAACTGAGTATCTACAGAAAAAGCCACCTTCTCTGGAATCGATCCAGATTCTGCTCTTTTATGAGATTCAAGAAGAAATGCCACAAGTTCTGTGACAGCATCTGCCCCATGTTTATGCCACTTTCTTGTGTCTAGCTCAACTTGCGTTCCAGGCTCAATAGCCTTCACATCTTCAGTTACCCATACTTGTTGAAGCTTTTGGATTTGATCTTCTTGTTCTTTAGTTAGTTCTGTATAAAGAGGCTCAATCGTGATCAGCTCAGGAGTTGTAGTCGTGAGCGATGACCAGTCTTTTCCTCGTAACGAAGAGGTGACAAGTTCTTTCCATTGTTCTACTGTCTTTGATTCAAACGAGCTTGTAGAGTGTGCCATGTTGTTCCTCCCTAACTTGAATGCGTTTTCATACCATTTCTAGTGTACTCTATTTTTTGGAATAGAAAAAGCCGTCCAACCAAGTGGACGGCCCCTAAAATTAATAGACGGACGTGTTTTCTTTCGTCATGTTTTCTAGAATTTCTTTCACTCGTGCTAAGAAACGGCCACATACGAGACCATCAAGTACACGGTGATCAAGAGATAGACATAAGTTGACCATGTCTCGAGCTGCAATCATGCCGCCATCCATGATAACTGGACGTTTGACGATAGACTCGACTTGCAGAATCGCTGCTTGTGGATAGTTGATGATTCCCATCGACTGTACAGATCCAAATGAACCTGTATTGTTGACTGTGAATGTGCCACCTTGCATATCGTCAGATTTCAACTTACCAGCACGTACTTTTCCTGCTAGTTCGTTGATCTCACGGGCAATCCCTTTAATCGTCTTCTCATCAGCATGCTTGATCACCGGGACATACAACGCATCTTCTGTCGCTACTGCAATCGAAATGTTGATGTCTTTTTTCTGGATGATCTTATCGCCTGCCCACATGGAGTTCATCATTGGGAATTCTTTCAATGCTTGTGCCACTGCTTTTACGAAGAAAGCAAAGTACGTCACGTTGAAACCTTCTTTTTGCTTGAACTCGTTTTTGATTGAGTCACGGTATTGAACCAAGTTCGTCACGTCTACTTCAATCATTGTCCATGCGTGTGGTGCCTCGTGCTTACTACGAAGCATGTTGGCAGCAATTGCTTTACGGATACCTGTGACTGGAATTTCCACGTCACCTGGTAGTGTTGGGATATCTTGTTTCGGTGCCACTGGTGTTGCAGCAGCAGCTGGAGCTGCTTGTGGTGTTACCGATTGGCTAGGAGCCGCTGGTGTTTCTTGTGCTTGAGGAATCTCACCCGAATCGATGATCTTTTGAAGATCTTTTCGAGTGATGCGTCCTTCTTTACCTGAGCCTGATACAAGAGCTAAGTCAATGCCGTGCTCACCAGCCATTTTCAGAACAGCTGGAGAGAAACGGCCGCCACCTGCAGGGCGTTCCACTTTCGCAGGAGTCGCTGGTTGCGCTTCCTGTTTAGGTGCTTCTTGAGGTGTTTCATCTTTAGATGGTGCAGGAGCTGCTTCTTCCGTACTTCCACCTTCAGTTTCAATCGTACAAACGACTTCACCAACTGCTAATGTATCTCCTTCTGAAGCAATCAATTCTTTGATCACGCCAGTAAATGAAGAAGGAATCTCAGCAGTGACTTTATCTGTGTTCACTTCAGCAAGCGGGTCGTATTTGTTGACGTGGTCGCCAGGAGCAACCAACCATTTTTCAATGGTCCCTTCCGTCACACTCTCTCCGAGCTGAGGCATTTTGATTTGTTCAAGTGCCATAGTAGTTCCTCCTTTTTAGAATTCTGCAAGCTCACGCATTGCTTTTTCTACTTTATCCGGGTTGATCATGAAGAATTTCTCCATTGTCGGAGCATACGGCATTGCCGGAACATCTGGTCCAGCAAGACGTTGGACAGGAGCGTCTAAGTCGAATAAACAGTTCTCAGCGATGATCGCTGCAACTTCTGACATGATGCTTCCTTCTTTGTTGTCTTCTGTTACAAGAAGTACTTTTCCTGTTTTAGAAGCCGCTTCGATAATGCCTTCTTTATCTAATGGATACACGGTACGTAAATCGACTACGTGAGCTGAGATGCCGTCTTTTTCAAGACGTTCAGCAGCTTGCAGAGCAAAGTGAACCGCTAAACCGTAAGTGATGACCGTGATGTCTTCGCCTTCACGTTTCACATCCACTTTTCCGATTTCGATTGTGTAGTCTTCTGTCGGAACTTCGCCTTTGATTAGTCGGTATGCACGCTTATGTTCGAAGAATAGTACTGGATCTTCGTCACGAATAGCCGCTTTTAATAATCCTTTTGCATCGTAAGGAGTTGAAGGAATCACAATTTTCAAACCAGGTTGGTTCGCAAATACCGCTTCTACAGATTGTGAGTGGTACAATGCACCGTGAATCCCCCCGCCAAATGGTGCACGGATAACCATGGGACACGTCCAATCATTGTTTGAACGGTAGCGAACACGTGCCGCTTCCGAAATGATCTGGTTGACTGCTGGCATGATAAAGTCAGCAAACTGCATTTCTGCAATCGGACGTAGACCGTACATCGCAGCACCGATTCCTACCCCAGCAATTGCTGATTCTGCAAGTGGTGTATCTAATACTCGGTACTCACCAAATTGATCATAAAGACCGTTTGTCGCTTTGAATACGCCGCCTTTACGACCAACGTCTTCTCCAAGAATAAATACACGCTCATCACGTTCCATCTCTTCTTTCATCGCAAGTGTGATGGCATCAATATAAGACATGATTGGCATTAGTTGTCGCCTCCTTGCTCAGCATATACGTGTTTCAGGGCATCTTCAGGAGCCGCATACGGTGCATTTTCAGCGTAATCCGTTGCTTCATTGACTTCTTTCATGATGCGATCGTTCAGTTCTTTCTCCGACTCGTCTGTTAAGATGCCGTTTTCTTTCAAGTACGCGGCAAATGACAAAATTGGATCAAGCTTTTTACCTTCTTCGATTTCTTCCGCTGATTTGTACTGACGGTCATCGTCATCTGATGAGTGAGCAGTCAATCGGAATGTTACCGCTTCAATTAGAGAAGGACCTTCTCCGTTACGCGCACGTTCTACCGCTTCTTTCATGACGCGGTATACTTCAATCGGGTCTTTTCCGTCCACTTCAACGCCAGGCATGCCGTAAGCAATGGCACGATCCGCAATGTTCTTACTTGCTACTTGGCGGTCAAACGGTACAGAAATCGCATATTTGTTGTTCTCGACCATTGTGATACATGGAAGCTTATGAACACCTGCGAAGTTCAAACCTTCGTGGAAGTCTCCTTGGTTAGAAGATCCTTCACCAAGAGTTACGAACGAAACGAAATCTTTTTTCTCGATTTTAGCTGCAAGAGCCACACCAACTGCATGAGGAACTTGAGTCGTAACCGGCGAAGAACCTGTCAAGATACGGTTCTTCTTCTGACCAAAGTGACCTGGCATTTGACGTCCACCTGAGTTTGGGTCTTCAGCTTTAGCAAATGCAGAAAGCATCAAGTCACGAGCTGTCATACCAAAGTGAAGAACAACACCCATGTCACGGTAGTAAGGTGCGATATAATCTTTTTCTGTGTCTAGAGCATACGCAGCACCAACTTGAGCTGCCTCTTGTCCTTGACATGAAATAACGAATGGAATTTTACCAGCGCGGTTCAGTAACCACATGCGCTCATCGATTCGACGTGCAAGCAACATCGTCTCGTACATTTTTAGTACGTCATCATTTGTAAGTCCAACTTGTTCATGACGAGTAGTCATTTCAATTCCTCCTTTTAGCTGTGAATCGCTTTGCCGTCGACTGCAAGAGCAGCCTCTCCCATGATTTCAGAAAGCGTTGGGTGTGGGTGAACGGTAGATCCGATCTCCCAAGGAGTTGCATCAAGAACCATTGCAAGACCCGCTTCAGAAATCAAGTCGGTTGCATGTGGTCCAATCATGTGGACTCCTAAAATATCATTTGTATCTTTATCTGCGATAATTTTCACGAATCCATCAGATTCTCCGTATACAAGAGCTTTTCCGATAGCTTTAAAAGAGAATTTCCCAGTTTTCACGTTGAAGCCGCGCTCTTTCGCTTGAGCTTCTGTTATCCCGACGCTTGAAGCTTCCGGGTTTGAATAGATGCAGCGAGCTACTTTCTCTGTATCCATTGCATGTACGTCTTGTCCAGCAATGTGTTCAACGGCAGTAATTCCTTCATGACTCGCTACATGAGCTAATTGAAGACCCCCGATGACATCTCCGATTGCATAGATGTGAGATTCTTTTGTCTGATACGTATCCGACACTTGGATAAAGCCTTTTTCAATAACGATATCCGTATTCTCGATTCCAATGTTTTCAACATTTGCTTGACGACCAACAGATACGAGCATCTTCTCAGCTTGGAACGACTGATTCTCCCCTTTGATTTCGGCTTGAATCGTAACGCCATTGTCAACAGAAAGCGTGTCGGGCATCACTTTTGCTGATGTAATGATGGTGATCCCTTTTTTCTCTAAAATCTTTTTCATTTCTTTTGAAATGGCATCGTCTTCCGTTGGAATAATCCGGTCTGCGTATTCAATAACCGTCACTTCGACACCAAAGTCATGAAGCATAGAAGCCCATTCGATACCGATGACGCCTCCACCTACGATGATGATCGACTTCGGAAGTTCTTTCATTTCAAGTGCTTCATCAGAAGTCATGACGAACTCACCGTCAATTGTCAGACCTGGAAGCGTGCGTGGTCGTGATCCTGTAGCCAAAACGACGTTTTTTGGAATCAACATTTCGTTTTCTTCTCCGTTGTTCATCTCAACAGAAACCGTACCACCTGGAGATGGACTGAAGATAGAAGGTCCGAGCATGCGTCCTGTTCCTTCAAATACATCAATTTTGCCTTTTTTCATTAGACCTTGTACACCTTGGTGCAGTTGGTCGACAATCGATTGTTTTCTCTTTTGGACAGCGCTAAAGTCGAGTGTGACATCTCCTGTCACCACTCCAAATTCATGTGCACGGTCTTTTGCTGTATGGTAGACCTCTGCAGAACGCAAAAGGGCTTTACTTGGAATACATCCTTTATGTAGGCATGTTCCGCCTAATTTTCCTTTTTCAACGATGGCTGTTTTCAGGCCAAGTTGTGCTGCACGAATCGCAGCTACATAACCGCCTGTTCCACCACCAAGTATGACCAAATCATACTCTTTTGCCATGGGAAATCCCTCCTTTAATTCGGATAATGCTTCGGTTGCTCTTCACCGCTTAATACGCGGTAAGCACCTTCTGCTAATGCTTGAAGTTCATCTTCTCCAGGATACGTAACGACGTCTGCGATCCAGCTGATGCGACTTGCGATTTCTTGGACAAATGCTTTGCCGTAAGCTAGGCCACCCGTCAATAAGATCGCATCTACTTTGCCAGAAAGTACAGCGCTTTGAGCACCGATTTCTTTAGCCACTTGATACGCCATAGCGTCGTAGATTAACTTCGCCTCTTGGTCACCTTGTTCGATGCGTTTTTCGACTGTCACCGCATCATTTGTTCCAAGATAACTGACCAGACCACCTTGACCGACAATCATCTTCATAACCTCATGCTGGTAGTACTGTCCAGAGAAACACAGTTCAATCAGGTCTCCGATCGGAACACTTCCCGCACGCTCTGGGCTGAACGGGCCGTCTCCATGAAGACCATTGTTGACGTCTATTACTTTTCCTAAATGATGGGTACCGACTGTCACACCACCGCCCATATGAACGACGATGAGAGATAACGAATCATACGGTTTGCCTATCTCCTTCGCGTAGCGACGTGCTACAGCCTTTTGATTCAATGCATGAAAGATGGAACGACGTTCAAGTTTTGCTGTACCGGAGACCCGTGCAAGTTCCTGCATTTCATCTACGACGACTGGGTCGACGATATAAGCAGGAATATTTAAGCCTTTTGCAATCTCGTTGGCAATGATGCCACCAAGATTCGATGCATGTTGCCCCGAATAGCCGATGCGCAAATCTTCGAGCATTTGCTCGTTGACTTCATAGGTGCCGCCTTCGATAGGCCGTAACAGGCCCCCGCGTCCGCACACGGCGGACAGACGGGAAATATTCATTTGTTCTTCATCCAGGGCCTGTAAGATCATCTCTTTACGAAATGCATATTGATCGATAATTGATGGAAACTTTTCGATTTCTTCTGTTTTATGGCGAATCGTTTTTTCAAATAGCAATTGTTCATTTTCATAAATGCCGATCTTCGTGGAGGTTGAACCTGGATTCAGGACAAGTATTCGATAAGGTTCCATTTGTGTTGCCTCCCCAGAGTTGATTAGCGATTTGTTAAAGAGTGTTTTCCGTTCTGTAAGAATTGACGGCGTGATTTCGCCATGCGAGCGATACGCTCTTCAGCTAAGCGATCTGCTGCTGCATACGATGCAATACCTTCTGTTTTAGAGATTTCAAAAATACGAGTGATTGTATCGTAGATTCCTTCAACGCGTTTCATAGCGCGCTCACGGTTGTAGCCATTCAACTCATCCGCAACGTTCATAACGCCACCTGAATTGATTACGTAGTCTGGTGCGTAAACGATACCTAGTTCAGCAAGCTTGTCCCCGTGACGTGGTTCTTTCAATTGGTTGTTTGCAGCACCTGCTACTACTTTAGCTTTCAATTGTGGAATCGTGTCATCATTGATAATCGCGCCAAGAGCACATGGTGCAAAGATATCTACGTCTTGAGAGTAGATTTCAGATACGTCTACTTGAGTCGCTCCGAATTCTTTCACTGCACGGTCTACAGAAGCTTGGTTGATGTCAGCCACTGTCAAGATCGCACCCTCTTTATGAAGGAACTCGCAAAGTTTGTAAGCTACGTTTCCAACACCTTGAACGGCTACTTTTTTGCCTTCAAGTGAATCTGAACCGAAAGCCTCCATTGCAGCTGCTTTCATCCCCATGTATACACCATAAGCTGTTACTGGAGATGGGTTACCTGAAGATCCGAATGCAGGGGAAATCCCTGTTACATAGTTTGTTTCTTCGTGGATCAAGTCCATATCCGCTACAGTCGTACCGACATCTTCTGCTGTGATATAGCGTCCGTTTAAACCTTGGATGAAACGACCGAATGCACGGAACATCTCTTCATTTTTGTCCTTTAGTGGATCGCCGATAATAACTGTTTTTCCTCCGCCAAGGTTAAGACCGGCTGCAGCATTTTTGTAAGTCATTCCTTTTGCAAGGCGAAGTGCATCTTCGATCGCTTCTTCTTCTGTAGCGTAATTCCACATACGTGTTCCACCAAGAGCTGGACCTAGAGTTGTATCGTGAATTGCGATGATTGCTTTTAGTCCTGATGTTTTGTCCTGACAGAAAATCAATTGCTCGTAATCATAAGTCTCCATATATTTGAAAATTTCCATTTGTAATTCCTCCAATAGTAGTTTAGTAAGCGGCTAGCGCTATTGAATATAATTTGCTTTCTGCACTGTCGGCACGTGAAGTCAACACGATAGGTACCTTAGCACCTTCAATGACCGCCCCAACTTTAGCATGAGCAAAGTACATAAACGATTTATAAAGAATATTTCCTGCTTCAATGTTTGGAACGACTAAAATATCAGCGTGTCCAGCGGCTTTCGACTCAATCCCTTTCGCTTTTGCGGAAGCGACTGATATCGCATTGTCAAAAGCAAGGGGTCCTTCTACAGTACAGCCTGTAAGTTGACCTCGTTGGTTCATCATCGTCAGCAAGGCCGCATCCGTGCTTGATGTCATGGCCGGATTGACAACCTCCACCGCACTGAGTGGCGAAACGATTGGATGATTGATTCCAATTCGGTGGGCTACTGCAACAGCATTGACGATAATGTCTTTCTTTTGTTTTACATCTGGTGCAATGTTCATCGCAGCGTCTGTTACGAATAACAGACGATCAAAGTCCGGAAACTCGAAGACCGCTACATGCGAGATCGTCTTCCCTGTCTTTAAGCCATTGTCATCGCGCAACACTTCTCGAAGAAGTGCTGCCGTGTCTACATGGCCTTTCATCAAAGCATCTGCTTGTCCCGTTCCCGCTGCTTGGACTGCTTCTCGAACAGCTAGTTGTGCTGAAGTGCTATAGCGAACTTCAACATCCGCGTGCTGGGGCACGAGTTCAGAAAAGCTAGTAAAAGCCTCTTCGGTGTCAAACAAGATAAATTTCGCTAATTGATGATTGAGAGCCTGTGAGACCGCTTCTAACACTTCTTTATCTGCTGCACAGGCAATCGCAATGGTTTTCTTATCCCGTTCAGCACTTTGCTTTAGTAGGTCATCAAATGTTTTCATCGTCACCCTCCTTTAATCTTCGATTCCAAGTTTCTCAATCTTGTAATAAAGAGTACGAAGTGAGATCTTTAATTTTTTTGCTACTTCTGATTTGTTACCTTTAAACGTAGCAAGAGTATCTTGGATAAGCTTGCGCTCGTATTCTTCTACAAGGTCCGATAAAGAACCTTCTGGAAGAACCGGCTGGGCTCTTCGAATCGTCGTCAATGGGAGATGCTTTTCTTCAATCCATTTTTCAGTCGTATTCATAAAAATGAGTGTGCGACTGATGACGTTTTCGAGCTCCCGGACATTTCCTGGCCAGTCGTAGGATTCAAGCGCTCGTAATGCGCGTTCTGAGAATCCTTCAATCTGTCTACCAAACTCTTTGTTTAGTTTCACCAAGACATGTTCGAGAATCAACGGAATATCTTCCGTTCGTTCTCTTAGTGGTGGTATAAAAATTGGCATTTTGTTGACGTGAAAATAAAGTTCTTCGACAAACAAACCGTCTCGCATATTTTTTTCTAGTTGATCACTCGTGGATGCAATCAGACGAATATCGCTATGTGGCACTAATTGAAGTAACTCTTGCTGCATCTCTTGTGGAAGATCACCGATTTCATCCAAGAACAACGTGCCACCTTGAGCCTGTTTGATGTAACTTTCATCGCTAGAAGAGTGAAATAGTTTAGCCAAGTCTTCTTGTGAACTACAATTCACCCGAATGAACTTGTTATGCCTTCGTTCACTCTTCCTATGAATGGCATGGGCAAACAAATCTTTTCCTACTCCTGTTTCTCCTCGAAGAAGAACCGTAACGGGAACATTGGAAGCAAGTTTAGCTTGATCTTTTGCAAACTGGATTTTCTCGGACTTTCCAATAATGTCTTCAAACGACAGGTTGGACTCAAGAGAACGAATCAACAATCTGGCACGGTCAAGCTCTTTCATCATTGAGCGCATCTCAGTAACGTCATGAATGACACCGACACTACCTTTTAACCGATTGTTCACAATGACCGGTGCTACGTTTACAATGACGTCTTTTCTATCTTTTCCGACCTGTAATTGCTTGCCTCGGACAGGCTTCCTGGTTTCAAGGACTTGCCTATGAATACTTTCTCCATCTGCGATATCTGCTTCAGCGGGTTTCCCAATCACGTCGTCTTCCTGTAGTCCGGTAATTCGAGAGTACGCCGGGTTGATCAGCAAACCAATTCCGTTTTCGTCTACAACTGAAATCGCATCGTCTGAAGATTGTATGATGGCTTCTAGCATCATTTGGATTTCTCGAAGGTTTGTAAGTTCTTCGGCCATTTGTTGAATTTCAGATATATCTTTAAATACAGCAAACGCTCCAATCCGTTTCCCTTCTTCTGTTGTAATTGGAAAGCGTGAAGTAACAATTTTGGTACCGCTTTCAAGAGTTAATTGCTGATTGGTCTCAGAGCGCCCTGACTCGATCACGTGCATTAATTTACTATCAGGAATGACCTCATGAATATGTTTGCCAATCACTTCATCTTTTGATACTTGTGTAAGCTTGGCAGCACTTGTATTAAAAAACGTAATTTTTCCCGATTCATTGATACTGATGATTCCTTCTTCCATGGAATCAAACAAAATTCGTTGAATACGGCGCTGGGAATCCATCATGTGGAAACTGCGTTCTTTTTCTTCAATCAGCTGAACGAGAACAGATGCGATTTCTCCTGGAATGACCACTGTTGAGCGGTCTCGCCGTTTCAGCAGTTCAGGAAACAGCTCCGGATCTCCTGTCGCATCGATGATCACATCGATATCAGGTGTCAAATAGGGCCGCCAGTCCGTATCGGTAAGAATTCCATAAGAGCGTGCAAGCTCGAGCGCAGGCGCATCCGGATTTTCATCGATCACAGCACTGAATGAAAAGCTGCCGCTGGTATGTAGAAGACGAAGAATGGCTGTCCCGCCACGACCTGCCCCTAGTAACATTATCTTTTGCAATATATTGCACACCTCCCTGGCGTTAGTGCAAGTTGTTGCATTTCCTACTTATCATAACGCAAGAGAACTCAATTGACAATCATTTTTAGCCGTGCGATAGTATCAATAGGTAAGGAGATGAAGCACGTGGCACGTTTAGTTGCACTGATAGTTCTAGTTATTCCAGGCATTCTAGCTGCTTATGGAATCAAATTGATGCGCGATACTTTTTTTGGGATTTCTAACCTTGGTGCTGCTCCACTTTGGCTGCAGTTCCTACTCGGATTACTCTTTATGATTTTGGGTGTAGGCTTCTTTGCAGGATTTTTACTTCGAAGAGACAGAAAGAATGGCCGTGTATCCGATCGATTCAAAGAGAAAACGAAACTGTGAAAGAATTATTTCTATGTCAGAGCCCTAATACAATTTGAAAAGAGTGTAGGGGTGACTCCAGCGGGATGAAAAGCGGAAGCTGAGACCGAGGCTCAGCCTTCGCCCGCGGAACGCTTCCCCTACACCTAAAAGCAGCATAGAAAAAGCAGTTTCTCCATAATACGAGAAACTGCTTTTTCACTATTTATAACTTTACGCTTTTCTTTGTGTTCGCTCCACAATATCTGGATAATCGCTGATCCAACCGATGACGCAAGGTTTTGGATTGGTGATGAATTTTTCTTTTCCTGTCAAACCATAAAAACGGAATGAATACCGCTCACACAGCGGTGCTACCCACTTCGCCTGGTAATAGCGCTTGTTCATGTGAATCGTCTTGAGCCATGTATACTGTTTCATCTCTTCCCAGTCCGTTGATTTTTTGCCGATCAAACACCAGTCGTATTCTGGAAACATCGAGTGACCGGCATCTAAGATGGAAATATCAAATGAAGAGAAATGCACGTCTTCAAACTCTCGGAGCAGCTCTACAACTTCCGCTATCTTCTCCGTCTTTCCCATGTAGGTCTCTTTCAATTCAACATTCAAAGCAACTTGATGGGGTTTCGCAAACTCTAAAAATTCACGTAATGTCAAAATGCGATGGCCAAACCACTTACGAAAAAAACGTCTGCCGACCTTCCATTGCATCAGCTCTTCTGCTGCCACGTCACGCACTTGTTTGTTTTGACCTGTCAGACGGAACAAATCTAAATCATGAAGAATCATGTGCTGTCCGTCAGCAGTAAGCTGCAAGTCAATTTCAATTCCCCTTGCTTTTCGTTTGATCGCTTCTTTGAACGCAGCGAGTGTATTTTCCATTCTATATCCTGATGCACCTCGATGCGCATAAACTGGAAGCATGAAATCGTCTCCTTTAGCTAGCCATGTTCTCCAATCGAATCTTATCAGCAATCATCGCAATAAATTCGGAGTTGGTAGGTTTGCTTTTTAAATGATGGACTGTGTAGCCAAATGTCTGTGAAATCGTCTCGTAATTCCCGCGGTTCCATGCCACCTCGATCGCATGGCGGATGGCGCGTTCAACACGAGAAGGTGTCGTATCAAACTTCTCTGCGATTTCTGGATAAAGTACTTTTGTAACCGATCCTAAAAGTTCTATATCATGGTAGACCATTTGAATGGCTTCACGTAAATACGAATACCCTTTGATATGTGCTGGTACACCTATTTCTTTAATCACATTGGTGATGGTAAAGTCGATGCCTTTTGTTTTGAAGATATGACGCTTTGGTGTCACATCTGTCGTGCTCTGTCCATTGCCGACGACTTGCAAAATCTGCTGGACGAGGCGGTCGAATTCAAATGGTTTCAACATGAAATACGCCGTACCTAGATCTACCGCTTGTTTCATGACTTCTTCTTGACCAAAGGCTGTCAGCATGATGACCTTCATTTGTGGATACAATTGCTCTTTGTGCAAGTAGTCCATAACAGCAATTCCGTCTAAATGTGGCATGATAATGTCCAATAACAATACATCCGGCACTTCTTTTTCTAAAAGGTCGAGACATTGCTTGCCGTTAAATGCTGTGTGAATCACTTCAATTGATGGATGCTCTTTAAAATAATCGGCAATAGTGTTCACCAAGTCTCTATTGTCATCTACAATCATCACTTTAATTTTCCCCACTACATTCATCCCCTGTTCTGTATCAATCTACTTACATAGTAAAAAGAAAGTACTAGTTAAGTTAAATCATTCTTTTGTAGTTTAATCTCTTGCTTTCCTTACAAGTTCTGACACAGAATCGTTAAATTGTCGAATAATCTTCTCTCTTGTATACCGTTTTCGTCAAATCTTCTCTACTAAAAACACAGCCAAATAATCAGTGACTTAACTAAAAAACGAATTTTTTTTAATTGATTGAATCGTTAACGTGAATTGCTCGACTTGTTCTACTTCCAGGGGATGCACTACCCACTCTTTAGCATGTGTCGGAAGAATCCAAAGCCCTGCAATAAGGAGCAGTTTTTTTTCATTAAAAAAATCACCTCCTTTTTGCTAGTGTGCATCAAAGGAGGTGAAGAATGTGTAGTACAATTTTTCTATTTAGTCATTTCTTCGCTTGTGCTTGTTTTAGTAGTTCTGCCGCATGATGCAGTGTGATTTCGGTAATCACTTCTCCCGCCATCATCCGACTTAACTCTTCCGTACGTTCCGAGTGTGTCAACTCTTGAATTGTTGTCTTCGTGCGGTCTTCTTGAACATGCTTTTCTATACGCAGATGTGTGTCAGCAATGGCAGCCACAGGTGGCAGGTGCGTAATGACAAGCACTTGTGAATCTTTGGCGATCTCTCCAATTTTTTCAGCTATAGCCTGCGCAACACGTCCGGAGACACCCGTATCGACCTCGTCAAAAATAATGGATGTGATTTCCTGATGTTTTGAGAAGATGCTTTTAAGTGCTAGCATAATGCGACTCAGTTCTCCACCTGATGCAATTTTAGTAAGCGGTTTGGAAGGCTCGCCAACGTTAGTTGCTATATAAAAAACAACATGATCCTTGCCGTTGTCTGTGTAAGTTGCAGTCGGCTCAACTCGAACGTCCATTACAGCTCGGTCCATATAAAGTGCACTTAGCTGTTCCATGATGCGTTCACTAAGCTCATTTGCTGTCTCCTTTCGAATAGCAGACAGTTCAGCAGCTTCTACTTCGAGATCCTGCTCAATTTGAGACAATTTTTTCTCGAGTTGTGCAATTTCTACATCTCGATTTGTTAATTGATCTAGTTGCCGTTCAATCTTTTCGCCATAAGCGATGACTTCATCTACAGATTGTCCATATTTACGTTTTAATGTCTGGATAAGTGCCAGTCGATCTTCAACAACTTGCATCCGCTCTTCGTCAAATTCCAACGAATCGATTTGTGATTGAATTTGGGATTGCAGATCTTCCAAGATGAAATAGGCGTTTGCAAACTCTTCGCTGATCTTCTGATACGTGCCGTTCACATTCGAGATATCCTGAAGTGCATTCATCGAGACTCCCAGGTAATCCATCGCTGCCGATTCTGAAGACAATGCTTGCTGGGCAGTCTGTAGCTTTTCGACAAGCTTGGAGTAGTTCATCATTTCCGTACGCTCTAACGTCAACGCTTCTTCTTCTCCACCCGACAATTCTGCTTCTTGGATCTCATTCAATTGAAAACGGTACAGATCCATTCGGTGAGTCATTTCTTGGTCATCGAGCTGAAGGGAATGAAGGCGTTTTTTCGTTTTTTGATAAGTAGTGTAGACATCCGTATAGCTCTCTTTCGCTGTAACTAACTGTTTTGAAGCAAATTGATCTAGTAAGTCAATATGAGACCGTTCGTCCATCAGTTCTTGGCTTTCATGCTGCCCGTGGATGTCCACAAGCGTCGTTCCGACTTCACGCAAGAGGCCAATCGTGACAAGCTTACCGTTGATTCGGCATGTGCTTTTTCCATTCGCATTGAGTTCTCGACGCAACACAATGCTTTCTTCATCTGCAGGAATGCCTAGCTCCTCAAGCTTTTTGTAGCTTGAGTGGGCAGTGGAATCTAAAGAAAACAACCCTTCTAATTCCGCTTTTTTTGCCCCGTGTCGAATGAATTCAGAAGACCCACGCGCACCACATAACAATTGCACGGCATCGATAATGATCGACTTCCCTGCACCTGTCTCTCCTGTTAATACGGTCAGACCCTCATTAAAACTGACTGTCAATTCATCTATAATTGCAAAATTGCGGATTGATAACTCCGATAACATATAGGAACCCTCTCCTCTTAAAGCATCTCGAGCAACCGTTTCTTGACGTCATCGCGGTCGCTTTCTTGTCTGCATAAAATAAGACATGTATCATCTCCACAAATCGTCCCTAAAATCTCTTCCCAATCCAAGTAATCGATCAGAGATCCGATGGCATGGGCATTTCCAGGCAGGGTCTTCATCACTAAAAAGTGACTGGCTCCATCAATGGAGACAAATGCATCTGTTAAAGCTCGTTTTAATTTTTGCATCGGATTAAAGCGTTGATCTGCAGGTAGGCTATATTTGTAGCGACCATCTGGCAATGGCACCTTTACTAAATGTAGCTCTTTAATATCACGTGATACCGTAGCCTGTGTAATCGTAAATCCTTCTGCTTTTAAAATATCTACTAAATCGTCTTGAGTTTCCACTTCATTGTTTGAAATGATGTCTCGAATCCGAATGTGGCGTTGGCCTTTATTCATGTTCTTCACTCCATTGACTGTATATTTATACCTTAGTAGTAATACAGTATCATTCTGAGTGGATGCTCACAAGTGTTACGAAAAAAACTATGGGCGGATTCCGCCCATAGTTTATTGATTTAATGATCTATGTGCCTCTTCCACGACCTGTTTAAAGTCAGGACGAGACACGAGACCTTGTGCTTTTTTTAAATAGAATAAAAATTCGATGTTGCCTTCTCCACCTGTAATAGGAGAGAAAGTAGCGGCTTCAACTGCAAACCCTGCTTGTTCTGCAAAACCCGCCACTTGTTCTAACACATCTAGATGTACTTTAGCATCGCGAACAATACCTTTTTTACCAACTCGGTCTTTCCCAGCTTCAAACTGTGGTTTCACGAGGGCCACTACTTCTCCTCCATCAACTAAAATGGAAGCGAGTGGCGGAAATATCAAATTTAACGAGATGAACGAGACATCAATCGTAGCAAGTGTTGGCAATCCAACTTCAAAATCTTCTGGCTTACTGTATCGGAAGTTTGTACGTTCCATAACAGTCACGCGCTCATCACTGCGAATTTTCCAATCGAGCTGATTGTACCCAACATCTAGTGCATAAGCGTGACGCGCACCATTTTGTAGAGCACAATCTGTAAAGCCCCCTGTTGAAGATCCAATGTCGAGAAGAATGGCATCTTTGACTTGAATAGCGAACACTTCAATCGCTTTTTCAAGCTTTAGACCTCCGCGACTCACGTACTGAAGTCGCTGCCCTTTTAATACAAATTCACTAGAAATCGCTACTTTCTCGCCTGGTTTCATGATCTGCATCTCATCCACATAAACTTGACCGGCCATGATAGCGCGTTTGGCTTGTTCTCGTGAAGCAAACAGTTGTTTTTCAACGAGCAAGATATCTGCTCTTTCTTTTGGAACTTGAGCCATTACACCGTCGCCTGCTGTAGCTGTGACTTAATCTGTTTTTTCAAATCCGCAACGGAGATATGAATCTCATTCAGCAGTTCAGGAACATCACCATGTTCGATGAAAGCATCTGGAATCCCAATTCGAGTCACATTCACATCTTGCTGCTGTTCATTGTAGTATTCTAATACGCTACTTCCAAATCCACCTTGCAAGACAGCTTCTTCAAGTGTCACTAGAGGAATCTGACGGGCAGCAAGAGAATCTAACATGGCACCATCAAGTGGTTTAATGAAACGTGCATTCACCACTTCTACAGAAATGCCTTCTTCTCTCAATTCTTCAGCAGCTTGTAAGGCCATAGGAATCGTAGTTCCGAATGTCAAGATGGCAGCGGACGTTCCTTCTTCAAGGACTTCCCAAGAGCCAATTGGAATCGTCTTCAATTCTTCATCCATCGGGACACCTAAACCGTTTCCACGAGGATAACGAAGAGCAATAGGACCATCATTGTATTCGATAGCGGTCTTCACCATATGTTGGCCTTCGTTTTCGTCTTTAGGCATCATAATCACCATGTTCGGCATATGGCGTAAAAACGCAATATCGTAAACACCTTGGTGCGTCTCACCGTCTGCACCTACTAAGCCTGCACGGTCGATTCCAAGGAAAACGTTTAAGTTTTGACGACACACATCGTGAAGCATTTGATCGTAGGCACGTTGTAAGAAGGTTGAATAAATGGCTACATAAGGTTTCATACCATCCATTGCCATACCGGCAGCCATCGTAATGGCATGCTGTTCTGCAATTCCCACATCAATCATACGGTCAGGGAATTCAGAAGCAAAGCCTTCAAGTTTTGATCCGACCGGCATAGCAGGTGTGATTGCAACAATGCGTTTGTCTTCACGTGCCAATTTGCGAACCGTCTCCGAAATCAAACCACTCCATGATGGACCTTTAGCAGATGACTTTACAAAATCTCCTGTTTCCATTTTGTAAGGACCGGTTCCGTGCCACGTTCCAACCGTATCCAGCTCCGCTGGTTTGTAGCCTTTTCCTTTTTTCGTCAAGACGTGAAGAACCACCGGACCGTCAGCACTTTTAGCAAACTTAAGGTTTTCTTCTAAGTCTTCAAAATCATGCCCATTAATTGGACCTAGATACGTAAAGCCCATCTCTTCGAAAAACGCACCCGATACCATCAAATATTTTAAACTGTCTTTGACTTTTTCAGCAGTAGCCGCAATGCGACCGCCAACTGCTGGAATCTTTTTCATTAAATATTCGAGATCATCTTTAGCTTTGTTATACGAACCGTGTGTGCGAAGTTTGCCTAAGATGTTATGAAGTGCACCGACATTAGGTGCAATCGACATCTCATTGTCATTCAAAATAACAATCATCTTCGTTTTTTCATGTCCGATATGATTCAACGCTTCTAGTGCCATTCCGCCTGTTAAAGCACCATCACCAATGATGGGAACGACATGATTGGATTTTCCAAGCACATCACGTGCTTTTGCCATCCCCATTGCCGCTGAAAGAGATGTAGAACTGTGCCCCGCTTCCCAGACGTCGTGTTCACTCTCTACACGTTTTGGGAATCCACATAACCCTTTAAATTGACGAAGTGTGTCAAACTGGTCGGCACGCCCCGTCAAAATTTTATGGACGTAGGCTTGATGCCCGACATCCCAAATAAACTTGTCTTCAGGTGAATTGAATGCTTTATGCAAAGCGAGTGTCAGTTCAACAACACCCAGGTTTGGTCCAATATGACCACCTGTTATAGAACATTTTTCAATTAGGAAGTCTCGAATGTCTTGGCTTAGAGATTCAAGCTCTTCATTTGTCATAGTTTTTAAAAAGGATGGACTAGTTATAGTATTCAGATCCACTTCCATCACACACCTTATCTTGTTATTCCTGAATTTATAGGTAGTTCTAATGATAGCAATATCAGACGCTAAAATACAGCGAGAAGTTAGTTCTCGCGGAAGGTTATGTAGTCTGCGAAACTTTTTAGCAGGCCATCCGCCTTTTCAATAGTCTGTAATGCACCAATTGCTTGCTCATGGTACTGCGTACGTTCCTTAAGAGCTCCTTCTAAAGTCAGTAAAGAAGGATAGGTACTTTTATTAGCCGCTTCATCTTTTCCAGCTGTTTTTCCGAGTTGATCCGAATCTGCCGTCACATCTAAAATGTCGTCTTGAATCTGGAACAACACGCCAAGTGCTTCTGCGTAGCGCGTCAATGCTTGTAGTTCTCTTTGGTCAGCATTAGCTAGTAACGCTCCTGCAAGAATACTAAAGCGAAGCAATGCGCCTGTCTTGTTCGCGTGGATCGTTTGTAAGTGTTCAAGCTCTACACGCTTGCCTTCTGCTTCCATGTCCATCAATTGGCCGCCGACCATTCCAAGTGCTCCTGCAGACTCTGCAAGAAGTTGCAGTAACTCTACTTTTTGCTCTGCTGAATAGTCGCTAGATGCGGCAATTAGACGAAATGCCTCAGTTAAAAGTGCATCTCCAGCTAAAATAGCTGTCGCTTCACCAAACACCACATGATTGGTTGGCTTCCCACGTCGCAAGTCATCGTTGTCCATCGCAGGCAGATCATCATGAATCAACGAATACGTATGGATGTACTCTAAAGCACAAGCCACATCTAGACCTTTTTCAAGTGGTGTACCAAACTCCTCTAATACAGCTAGAAGCAACATCGGACGCACACGCTTTCCACCAGCCTCTAAAGAATAAATCATCGATTTCTTTAAAGTTTCGACAATGTCTTGGTTGTCAATTGCATGGATGAGATGCGCATCGACAACTGGCAGATTGTTCGCAATAAATGATTTTACTTGCTCACTCACTTAGTCTGCCTCCTCTTCTGCATCTATAAACTGTACAAGTTGCTTTTCTGCTTGTTGGAGTTTCGCTGAACACTCCGCAGACAGTTCCATCCCTTTTTTATAGAGATCAATCGACTCTTCTAATGGCACATCTCCTTGTTCTAGACGACGCACGATTTCTTCAAGTTGTTTCATTGCTTGCTCAAATGTCCGTTCCATGATTCCCACCCTTTTCTAAAGATTGTACCTGTACAGTCGCAGTTCCGTCGTAAAAATGCAATTGGAGTGTGTCCTTTGGCTGGATCTCCTCAATCGTCTTTACGACTCCGTGCTCTTTTTCTGCATATAGAAACCCTTTTTGTAAGGTCTGTAACGGACTCAAAGCCTCTAATGTACGAATCCGGTTAACAAGTTGATGCTTTTTGGCAGTAGTTTGCTGCTGCGTGCTATAAAGAATCCGTTGACGAATGGTGTCGATCTGCTGCTGCGCTCGCTGAATACGTTCCACTGGGGAGACGTGCATGAGACGAAGGCTTAAGCGTTCTTGCTGCTGCCCTACTCGTTCGATTGTACGCATGGTAGTTTGTTGCAATTGATCTGTCATCCGAAGATGTTGTTCTACAAAGGGTCTGTAGAGTCTGCTAGCATCTTGAAAAACAGCCGACTGCTTCACACGCTGCAAGTCAATTCGAGACTGTTTTACTTTTCCGAGTGTCTGTTGCGTAATGCGGTCGGAGAAACTCCTGATGTTCTGGAGCAACTGAAGTTGATCCGGCACCGCAAGCTCGGCAGCTGCAGTTGGAGTCGGCGCACGAAGATCCGCTACAAAGTCAGCAATCGTCGTGTCCGTTTCATGACCTACTGCACTGATGATGGGCACTCGGCTTTTTACAATGGCTCGAGCAACCGCTTCTTCGTTAAACGCCCAGAGGTCCTCAATCGACCCTCCTCCGCGCCCCACTATCAAAACATCAACATCTGGTACCTCATTCATTCTTTCAATCGCTTTGACAATTGCGGGTGCGGCTCCAGGACCTTGAACTAAAGTCGGGATTACGGTGACTTTTGCTAATGGAAACCTTCTCTCAAGAGTGGTCAAAATATCACGAATGGCCGCTCCTGTAGATGACGTGATGACACCGATGTGTCGAGGTAGGGGAGGTAATGGTTGTTTTCGAGTTGGAGAAAACAAGCCTTCCTTCTCAAGCTTTTGTTTTAACTGCTCATAAGCTACGAATAGAGCACCGACACCATCAGGTTCCATAGTTTTCGCATAAAATTGATAGTTTCCTGCGTTTTCGTAGACAGAAATATCACCCGTAACAAAGACGTTCATTCCCTCTTCAGCACGAAAAGACAGAGCCCTAGCTTGTGAGGCGAACATCGCACAAGCAATACGAGCACCGGCATCTTTTAAGGTAAAGTAGATATGTCCGTTGGAATGGTATTTGACATTTGACAATTCCCCTTTCACATAAACTTTACGTAAATAAGGATCCGCATCAAACTTTCGTTTTATGTACCGTGTAAGTGCTGACACTGTCAAATAATTGGCCGCAGAGCTCATGCACATTTCCCCTTTCCCGGTAAAACAAGCTTGTACGTGGTGTACAAGCTTGGCATGTCGTTCTTATTCAGCTTGTCGTTCTGCACTGAGACAGGTATTTTCCATCAACATGGCTATCGTCATAGGGCCGACTCCACCTGGTACAGGGGTTATAGCTCCTGCTACTTCTTTAGCAGAGTCAAACGCAACATCCCCTGAAAGACGTCCATCAGAATCGCGATGGATACCTACATCGATCACTGTAGCACCTGGTTTGAGATGCTCCCCTGTGATCATGGATGGCTGACCTGTTGCCACTATTAGAATGTCTGCCTGTGTCGTGAACTCTTTAAGGTTTGGTGTACGAGAGTGGGTATATGTAACAGTCGCATGACGGTTCAATAGCAGTTGGCCCATCGGCTTTCCTACTATATTACTTCGACCAACGATAACAGCATGTTTTCCTTCGATCGAAATGCCTGCATAGTCAAGTAATTGAATAATACCAAACGGTGTACAAGGAATAAATCCTGGTTGGTCGAGTAACAGCTTACCCACATTTAGAGGATGAAAACCGTCTACATCTTTTTGAGGATCAATGCTTTGCAGCACTTTATTCTCATCAATATGTTTTGGTAAAGGTAGCTGTACCAAAATACCGTGTACATCAGGAGATGCATTCAACTCCTGGATGATTGCTAATAGTTCTTGTTCCGATATGGATGAAGGCTTTTGAATGACTGAAGAATGCATTCCAAGGCGCTTACTCGTCCGTTCCTTGCTTCCTACATATGTCTGAGAAGCTGCGTCATCACCAACTAATACGACTGTAAGTCCTGGTGTGATCCCTTGTTGTTGAAGTTTGGATACGCGGTGTTTTACTTTTTCAATTACTTGTTCTGCTATTGCCTTGCCATCGATGATTGTCGCTGTCATGTTGCACACTCCTACTTGTTGATGTATTTCGATAATACGCCATTTACAAATCGGCTGGATTGTTCGTCTCCATATGCTTTTGTCAGTTCAATTGCTTCGTTGACCACAACGGCCCCTGGGGTATCTTCCGTATGGTTGATCTCAAAAACGGCCATTCGTAAAATTGTTCGTTCAATTTTAGGCAAGCGATTTAAAGACCAGTTCTCTAATTTCTCTGCTAAACTTGCATCAATCTCTTCACGGTGTGCAAGAGTCCCTTTGACGAGGTTTTCATAAAACACATCGTGTTCTTCTGTAACGTGCAGCATTGCTTCGTGTACATCCATGTCCGAATGGTCCAGTTGGAATAGTACTCGTAACGCGTGTTCCCGCGCTTCTCTTCTTTTCATTCAAGTTGACTCCTTTATACGTTCACTATGTCTTTCATCATAGCATAGAAACGGCCATTACAAAACTTTATTCCTTATTCAGAAAGTTTGGCAACACAAAAGAATTCCAGCCGCAATCGGCTGGAATATATCAGTCTATTGATTGTTTTCTGGTGTATCAAACTGAATACCCGTCACATGGACATTGACTTCTTTTACTTCAAGTCCGGTCATGTTCAAGATAGCTTGACGTACACTTTGTTGTACTTCTTGTGCAATAGTTGGAACTGATTTTCCGTAACGAATCGTACAAAAGACATCGATGAACAATCCTTTTGACGAGATGTCCGTTTTGATTCCTTTACCATGCACTTTCTTTCCAAGCAGTTCGACAACACCTGCTGCAAAGTTTCCTCTCGTTGCAGCCACACCATCCACTTCATGTGCAGCAATTCCTGCAATGACCGTGATGACTTCAGGAGCAATCTGAATTGTTCCTAAGTCAGCTTTTCCACTAGACATTTGGAAGAATTCTTGATCTTTTGTCTCAGCCATGCGTTGTCTCCTCCTTCATAATTTCATAGTGTTCTAAAAACTTGGTATCAAAGTGACCTGAGCGGAATACTTCATGGTCCATCAGACGCAAGTGGAACGGGATTGTCGTCTCCACGCCGTCCACTATAAATTCTTGAAGAGCTCGCTTCATCTTGAGGACGGCTTCTTCACGAGTCGGAGCGTGAACAATCAGTTTCGCAACCATTGAATCGTAGAATGGTGGAATGGCATAGCCTGGATACACTGCAGAATCCACTCGAACTCCGTATCCACCCGGAGGTAAATACATCACGACTTTACCTGGAGAAGGCATAAAGTTTTTTGACGGGTTCTCTGCGTTAATACGGCACTCAATGGCCCAGCCGTTCATTTGAACATCTTCTTGTTTTAAAGTAAGAGCTTCACCGGATGCAACAAGTATTTGTTGTTTGATCAAATCCACACCTGTGATCATTTCTGTTACCGGGTGTTCTACTTGAATCCGCGTATTCATTTCCATGAAGTAGAATGTATCATTTACGTGGTCGTAAATAAATTCTACAGTTCCTGCAGATTCGTAGTTCACAGCAAGAGCCGCTTTAACAGCCGCATCTCCCATTTTCTTACGAGTGGCTTCAGACAATGCAGGCGACGGTGCTTCTTCCACAAGCTTTTGCATACGACGCTGGATCGAACAATCACGTTCACCTAAGTGAATGGCATTGCCGTGACCGTCAGCTAGCACTTGGATTTCTACATGGCGGAACTCTTCGATAAACTTCTCTAAATAAACGCCAGGATTTCCAAAAGCTGCTTGTGCTTCTTTTTGAGTCATTTTGATTCCTGTCACCAACTCTTCTTCCGAACGAGCGACACGAATCCCTTTACCGCCACCGCCAGCAGTTGCTTTAATGATGACCGGATAGCCGATCTCAGAAGCTACTCGCTTCGCATCTTCGACAGTCTCAACAATTCCTGTTGAACCAGGAACAACAGGAACACCAGCTGCTCGCATCGTTTCACGAGCTACGTCTTTTGTTCCCATTTTCGAGATTGCAGAGCTTGATGGACCGATGAATTTAATGTTACACGCTTCACAGAGCTCGGCAAAATCGGCGTTTTCTGCTAAAAAACCGTAGCCTGGGTGAATGCCGTCAGCTCCAGTCAATTTCGCTACACTCATAATATTTGAAAAATGTAAGTAAGAATCTTTTGAAGTACGTGGTCCGATACAATATGCTTCATCAGCTAATTGTACATGAAGTGCTTCTTTGTCCGCTTCTGAATAGACAGCAACTGTTTCGATGTCCATCTCTTTACATGCACGGATAATCCGCACCGCAATTTCGCCACGGTTCGCAATCAGTACTTTTTTCATGTTCGTCACCTCTTCGCTGTTTATTTAATAGAAAATAGCGGCTGACCATACTCGACAAGCTGACCGTCTTTAACAAGGATCTCTACGATTTCTCCTTCTACTTCCGCTTCAATTTCATTAAATAATTTCATAGCCTCGACAATGCAAACTACTGTGCTAGCTGTTACTTTATCGCCTACTTTTGCATAAGGCTCTGCTTCTGGTGAAGATGCTTCATAAAATGTTCCCACCATTGGTGAGTTGATTGTTTTGTATGTAGTAGAAGCTTCTTCTGCTACAGGTGCAGCTTGTGGAGCTTGTGGCTCAGGTTCTTGTGTTGTCTGTGGAGCTTGAGCTACTACTTTTGGTGCTTCCACTTGAGGTTCAGCTGCTACTTCACGAGATGGCTGACTAACTACCGCTGTTCCAGTAGCGTGTTTTTTTAATTTTAATTTCGTGCCATCTGCTTCAAATACGAATTCATCTAGTGAAGATTGATCCATTAATTTAATGATTTCTCGAATCTCTTGAATTTTCATCGTTATCGAACTCCCCTATTTCAGTAATGACATTCTTTCCATTATCCATTCTACCGTTTTTCGTTCGATTGCGCATCCTTTTTTAGTACCTGCTCTTATATTCCCTACATTTCAGGCAACAGCGAATAGTGTGACAATTTCAAACAGGACGATTCCGTAAATGGATTTGGTCGATCATTTAGAACATACACAGAGAATACGACACCAAGACTTAGTAATATCATCAACCATACAGTTCTTTATTAGGGGTCAATTGAATCTCCTTTCATACGTTCTACTTGAATGCGGTGAGGGGAAATTTGGAAGTGCGGTCAACCAGAACATCCTGTAAAGAGAGACCAGTTCCTCAGGGATCAATTTCTTCACCCCCCTTTTTTTCTTCAACATATGATTCAGTACATGGTATTAGACGAAAAAGATAGGTCAGATAAACAGAGAAAAGGGAGTCTCTCGTCATTGAGAAACTCCCTGCACAGTTTTTATTTAGTTCACTTACCAATTTATTAAGCGCGTGATACGTAAGAACCTTCTGATGTGTTAATGATCAGTTTGTCACCTACGTTGATGAATAACGGAACCGTTACCACAACACCTGTTTCAAGTTTCGCCGTTTTCGAACCGCCGCCAGAAGTATCGCCTTTGATTCCTGGTTCTGTTTCGATTACTTCAAGCTCTACAGTGTTTGGAAGCTCAACGCCTAGTGTTTCACCTTGGTACTGAATGATGCTTAGTTCCATATTTTCTTTCAAAAACTTCAATTCGTATTCGATTGAGCTTTCTGGAAGTTCCACTTGATCATACGTATCTGTGTCCATGAACACGTGTTGATCACCATTTGCATACAAGTACTGCATTTTGCGTGTATCGATTTGAGCTTTCTCTACTTTTTCACCTGCGCGGAATGTACGTTCATTTACAGAACCCGTGCGAAGGTTGCGAAGTTTTGAGCGAACAAACGCTGCACCTTTACCTGGTTTTACGTGTTGGAACTCGATAACGCGGTATAAGTTACCATCAAATACGATAGTTAGACCTGTTTTAAAATCGTTTACTGAAATCATGTGATTTCCTCCTATAAAATAACTAATTCTTTTGACGTATGCGTCAGTTTTTCGACACCTGTCTCTGTTACAAGAGCGTCGTCTTCGATGCGAACGCCACCGATACCTGGTAAATAAATTCCCGGTTCAATCGTGATGACCATACCTGGTTCAAGAACCACGTCAGAACGTGAAGAAAGACCTGGTCCTTCGTGCACTTCAAGTCCAATGCCATGCCCTAAAGAATGACCAAATGCCTCACCATATCCTTTAGAGGCAATGTAATCTCGAGAAATAGCGTCTACTTCTTTCCCTGTCATCCCTGGTTTGATTTTCTCAAGAGCAAGTAACTGAGAATCTAATACGACCTGGTAGATCTCTTTCAACTTGTCACTTGGTTGTCCGACAGCGAGCGTCCGCGTCACGTCTGAAACATACCCGTTGTAATAGGCACCGAAATCAAGTGTAACAAAATCTCCGGACTCAATCACTTTATCTGTTGCCACACCATGCGGTAAAGCAGAACGCGTTCCTGATGCCACAATAATATCAAACGACGAAGAAGTGGCACCTTGTTTTCGCATAAAGAACTCAAGTTCATTGGAGACTTCTAACTCAGTCATTCCCGGTTTGATAAACGTCAAAATATGTTCATATGCATCATCGGCAATTTTACAAGCCTGCTTAATAATAGTAAGCTCGTCTTCCGTCTTAATCAAGCGGATTTTTTCTACTAGGCCTGATGTCGGCACAAGCTCCGCCTTCAAAGCGTTTGCATAGCGATCATATTCCGCGTATGTCATCGCATCTTGTTCAAATCCAAGTTTAGTCAATTGCTTGTCTTCAACTAGTTGAGCCACTGCTTCTATAAGAGTGGTTTTCTGTTCGATGATCTCGTAACCTTCAATTTGGTCGTTTGCTTGCTCTGTATAACGGAAATCCGTGATAAAGAATGCCTCATTTGCTGTAATGACAGCGACGCCAGCCGTGCCGGTGAATCCTGTTAAGTAGCGGCGACTGTGTGCGCTGGTAACAAGTAATGCGGGTAGATCTGCTTGTTGTAATGCTTGACGAAGTTTTTTTAATTTCATGAGTAATAGCCTCCTATGTAAACACTAGTTCTAGTGTAGCATAGTGCTATTTTTCAGAAAACGAATATTCCTTCGGAACTCAAAAAAAGATGCCGAATTTAATTAGAAAAAGCAACTTCTCACAAAAAATAACGAGAAGCTGCTTAGTCTATACTTAAATTTTAGTGTAGGGGAAGCGTTCCGCGGGCGCGGGTTGAGCCTCGGTCTCAGCTTTCGCTTTTAATCCCGCTGGAGTCACCCCTACACTGTTAAATCATTTTTTTATTTTTACCTTTAATTTTATAAACCGCACTTAAGCTGAGCACCACAGTTTGTACAAGTGTTACAGCCACCAAGCTCTTCAACTGTTCCCTTACGGCAGACCGGACATGTATTTCCTACTTCAGATCCGATAGTAACGTTCGTGCTGCGAAGATCTTGAATCGTATCGATCAAGACGATCGGACGTTTCTCTTCTACCACTTCCGTTTGCACTTCCGTCATATCATTTTCTTCTGCTTTCAATGTCAGCACTTGAGAGTCACGGCTTCCGTCCACATAGACTGTACCACCTTTGGCTCCTCCTCGGTAAAGACGCTCATAAACACCTTCAACTTGTTCAACTGTATAGCCTTTAGGAGCATTTACTGTTTTTGAAATAGAAGAATCAATCCAGCGCTGAATGATACATTGAACATCCGCATGTGCTTCTGGTTTCAGTTCCATTGCTGTTACAAACCACTCTGGGAGCTCTTCGCTTGAAGCTTCGGGATGCTTCGCTAAGTACTCACTAACAATATCAGCTTTCACTTCGATAAATTTCCCTAGACGACCGCTGCGGTAGTACGTGAAGGAGAAGTAAGGTTCAAGACCAGTCGATACACCAACCATAGTACCTGTAGAGCCAGTTGGAGCAACTGTCAGTAAGTGTGAGTTACGAATACCGTAAGACAAAATATCTTCACGAATCGTTTCGTTCATTCCTTGCATGAAGCCCGTCTCAGTGAATGCTTTACGAAGACGTGCCGTCTCTTCTTCCGTATCTCCAACTAGGAATGGGAAGCTCCCGCGCTCTTTCGCAAGCTCGATAGAAGTTTCATATGCTGTCTCTGCAATCGTTTGGAAGATCTGGTCGACGAGTACATTTCCTTCTTCAGAGCCGTATGGTTTTTCACAGTAAATCAATAGATCCGCAAGACCCATTACTCCTAGGCCGACGCGACGTTCCCCTAGCGCTTGCACTTTGTTCTCTTCTAAGAAGTAAGGCGTGGCATCAATAACGTTATCTTGCATACGCACACCAACGCGAACCGTCTCTTTCAGTGCTTCAAAATCAACTGTCAACGTCTCTTTATCAGCAAACTGAGCTAAGTTGACCGCAGCCAAATTACACACACTGTATGGAGCTAAAGGTTGCTCCCCACAAGGATTGGTAGCTACAACTTTTTGGCCGTAGGCTTTTGCATTCGTTTTATCATTGGCATTGTCGATAAAGAAAATACCTGGTTCCGCAGAATATGTTGCACAGATATTGATTAAGTTCCATAAATCGCGTGCTTTGATCGTGCGGTAGGTACGCACTTCATAGCCCATCTGTTCCCACTCACGGACGTCACCGACTTTATGCCATTCACGGTTGTACACTTCCATATCTTCTTTTGAATAATTTTCTACTGCTGGGAAGCGAAGATCGAAAGATGCGTCATCTTCTACGGCCTGCATAAATTCTTTTGTGAGGGTAACAGAAATATTTGCACCTGTTAAAAATTCTGAATTGTGGACACTGTAGTGACCGCCATCTCTAAGTTTTGACTCTGCATCGCGAATGATAGCATCGCTGAATCCGCCGTAACCTGGAATCGCTTTGTAGTTTACAATCCCTTGATACATCTGCTCTTCTTGTAAAGAGAGGGGTTTGAATTTTAGCTTGTCTTTAGCAAGTTGCGTAATCCACTCGTCTTCTGTATTTTCAATCAAATACCGCAAAATTCGCGGATTTTGCATTTTAGAGATGATGAATTCCGCAATATCTGGGTGCCAGTCAGCTAACATGATCATCTGTGCTCCACGACGTGAGCCACCTTGTTCCACTAGATGCGTGAGTTTTGCAATGTCATCAAGCCACGATACGGAACCTGAAGATTTTCCGTTAACCCCACGAGCTAGAGTGTTACGTGGGCGTAATGTAGAACCATTTGTTCCTACTCCACCACCTCGACTCATGATTTCCATAACCTGTTTCCGGTGATCACTAATGCCTTCACGTGAATCTGGAACGAATGGCATCACGTAACAGTTAAAGTACGTAACGTCTGTTTCCGCTCCTGCACCATAAATGACACGGCCTGCTGGAATGAAATTGAGAGAAACGAGCTCTTGATAGAACTTTTCAAACCATTCGTTGCGTTTTTCTTCAGTCTTTTCAACGCTAGCAAGACCCGTCGCATTTCGCAAAGCGATCTGCTCGTAGAACAATTCCAATGGTTTTTCAATTACAGATAAAGGTCGTGTGATCTCACCAGTTTGTGCTTTTTCTGGATCATCGATTGCACTACGGTATTCTTCGTCAATGCGCACGACAGCTACTTTCTTGTCCCAATCGATTGAGACAATTTGCCCAAGGCCACGGGCCGGGAATTTAGGGTCTTCTTTTACAGTAAGAACGACGAAGTCTCCTGCTTGGAGTGTCTTTTTCTCGGTGTCTTTAAATGAGTAGCGATCAATCATGACCAGGCGAGATACGCCTTTATGAGTCAATTTCATATCGGGTGTTACGGGGTGAACCTGAGGAAATTGTTTGATAGCTTCATTGAGTTGTTGGATTGCTGCTTGTTGGTTTTGAAGAGTTGATGGTGAGACCATGTAAATTCCTCCCGAAATAAGTTCTATGATTATTGACACAATATATAGTGTATATCCAAATGATAAAGCACTATATATTGAATGTCTAGTTAGAACCTCGCAGATTTTCAAGATGAATCTTTGAACCTATTTCGGTGAAATTCCATAGCCCAGAAGTGGCGATTATTTTCTAAAATTCCATTCATCCGAACGATACCTTGTGTCTGCAAGGTTTTCAACATATTGCTGCTGTTCAGGTGTTAAAGAAAAAGAAGTCAGGTGAATATTTAGTGCCGATTCAAAGCCGTTTTTGAAGGCAGGAATACACTGATCAACCTCAATTGTCTTTGATACAATTTTGTTAATCGAGACAGCTTTTTGACTTAATCGTTCTTTTACTTTTTGACGTTTCTCTTCCGATTCATAAGAAAAACAATTTAAATATTTATCTTCATCAAGATCAATTAAAATAGCACCGTGTTGTAAAATAACTCCTTTTTGTCGTGTTTGAGCAGAACCGGCTACTTTCTTCCCTTCAACTACTAATTCATACCAAGAAGGAGCATCAAAACAGACCGCCGATTTAGGCTGACTTAGAGCTTCACGTTGAGATTCAGACTTTGGAACAGAAAATTCCGCTTGAAGTCCCAGGTTCCGAAACCCTTGTAGAATCCCTTCACTGATGACGCGGTAGGCTTCTGTTACCGTCTTAGGCATATCCGGATAGTCTTCTGATACAATGACACTGTAAGTGAGTTCGTGTTCATGAAGAACCGCTCTACCTCCTGTTGGTCGACGTACAAATCCGAGCCCCATCTCTTTTACGGCTGGTAGATGGATATCTCGTTCTACTCGCTGAAAATAGCCAATGGAAAGCGCTGCTGGCTCCCACTGATAAAAGCGAATGACCGGTGGAATCAATCCTTCTGCATGCCATTCAAGCAATGCTTCATCTAAAGCCATATTGTAGGCGGCGTCTTGTTTGCCAGAATTAATAAAAATCCAGTTGTTTGTCATGAGGTTGCCTCCGTTTTGCAAGATTGTCAATTGAATCTCTTCAGTCTACTACTTATAATAGAAGAAGAGAAGGGAGTAATGAAGTTGTTAGAAATCGTATTAGGTATTTTAGGTGCCATCATCGTATTTGGAATCTACACATTTTTCACAGGAATGAAAATGAAGAAGTCCGTAACTACGTTATCGCAAGATGAATTTATTCAAGGCTATCGCAAAGCACAGCTGATCGATGTGCGCGAACCAAAAGAATTTGAAGGCGGTCATATTCTAGGAGCCCGCAACATTCCTGCTAGCCAGATACGGACTCGTATGAAAGAAATCCGTAAGGACAAACCCGTTTATTTATATTGCCAGAGCGGCGCACGTAGTGCACGTACGGCTATGACATTAAAAAAGAATGGCTACGATCAACTTTACCAACTAGATGGCGGTTTCCGCAAATGGACAGGTAAAATCAAATCCAAATAACTTAAAACAAGGCTCGCCAATTGGCGAGCCTTTTGTGTTACTTCGTATAACGGAGAATTGGTTTTCGAGCAGCCTTCGTTTCATCCAGACGATTAATAACCGTAGTATGCGGTGCATTTTGCACCATCTCTGGATTTTCTTCTGCTTCTTTCGCAATTTGAATCATAGCGTCACAGAATGCATCAAGTGTTTCTTTAGATTCTGTCTCTGTTGGCTCGATCATCATACCCTCTTCTACATTAAGTGGGAAGTAGATAGTTGGTGGATGGTATCCGAAATCAAGCAGTCGTTTTGCCATATCAAGTGTGCGAACACCTAATTTCTTTTGGCGACGGCCACTTAAAACGAACTCGTGTTTACAGTGACGGTTGTATGGAAGGTCGAAATAAGGCTCTAGACGACGCATCATGTAATTCGCATTGAGTACGGCGTATTCTGTTACAGCTTTCAACCCATCTGGACCCATTGAACGGATGTACGTGTAAGCACGAACATTGATACCGAAGTTTCCGTAGAATGGTTTCACACGGCCAATGGCTTGTGGACGATCATAGTCAAATGTATAACGATCGTCTTTTTTCACAAGAACTGGCGCTGGCAAGAAAGGAATCAAGTCTTTCTTCACACCTACAGGACCTGAACCTGGACCACCACCACCGTGAGGACCCGTGAATGTTTTATGCAAATTCAAGTGAACACAGTCAAAGCCCATATCCCCAGGACGTGCTTTAGACATAACGGCATTCAAGTTTGCTCCGTCATAATACAATTTGCCCCCGACACCATGAATGATGCTAGCCATCTCTAAAATATGTTCTTCAAATAGACCGAGTGTATTTGGATTCGTCAGCATAAGAGCCGCAGTGTCATCACCTACTACACGTCGTAAATCTTCCAAATCAACTAAACCGTGCTCATCGGACTTTACAGTTACGGTCTCAAATCCAGCAACTGTCGCAGATGCCGGGTTTGTTCCGTGAGCTGAGTCTGGGACGATGACTTTTGTACGGTGATGATCCCCATTTGCTTCGTGGAACGCACGGATCATCATCAGAGCCGTCCACTCACCGTGAGCACCAGCTGCAGGCTGCAATGTCACATCATCCATACCTGTGATTTCAATCAAGTGCTCTTGCAGATCGTACATCAATTCCATCGCACCTTGAACAGAAGATTCATCTTGCAATGGGTGAATGTTTGCAAAGCCTGGGAAGCGCGCTACGCTTTCGTTGATTTTTGGGTTGTACTTCATCGTACAAGAACCTAATGGGTAGAACCCTGAATCCACACCATGGTTGCGATTCGATAACGCTGTATAGTGGCGCATGATATCTAATTCAGACACTTCAGGTAGTTCTGCTTCTTCTTCGCGAATCATTCCTTCAGGTAAAAGAGACGATAAGTCCACTTCAGGAACATCTAAGTCTGGCAGGCTATAGCCAATACGCCCTTCAGTTGAGAGTTCAAAAATCAAGGGTTGGTTATCTTTATGCATAATAAGCCCCCACTTCCTGCACAAGTGCATCGATTTCTTCTTTTGTGCGCTGCTCGGTTACAGCGATCAAGATGTGATCTTGCAAATCTTTGTAATACGTTCCAAGGTGTAAACCACCAATCATTTCTTTTTCAAGTAAATGTTTATTCAAGCCTTCTATGCTACCTGGCAGCTTCACTACGATTTCATTGAAGTGTGCTCCTGTGAAGACCACGGATAATCCCGCAGCTTCGAAAGCTTGTTTTGCATAAGCCGTTTTCGCGATGTTTTGGATTGCCATTTCTTTTGTACCTTGCTTTCCAAGTGCTGTCATCGCGACACTTGCAGCAAGTGCGTTTAGTGCTTGGTTCGAACAAATATTTGAAGTCGCCTTGTCACGACGAATGTGTTGTTCGCGAGCTTGAAGCGTCAATACAAAACCGCGACGACCTTGGTCATCAGTTGTTTCCCCTACAAGACGCCCTGGAACTTTACGCATCAATTTTCCAGATACCGCAAAGTAACCACAGTGCGGTCCACCAAATGCTTCTGGAATCCCAAATACTTGTGCATCTCCGACTGTGATATCCGCTCCGAACTTACCAGGAGGAGTCAAGACACCTAATGCTAGCGGGTTTGATGAGCTGACAAACAAAGCCCCATGCTCATGTGTCACATCTGAGATTGCCTGCATCTCTTCGATCTGGCCGAAGAAGTTCGGATACTGAACCATCACAGCTGCAACATCATCAGAAAGTTGCGATTGTAACGCATCTAAATCAGTCTTTCCGTCTTTATGTGGAACGACTTCAACCGCAATGTTTTGACCATGTGCATACATTTTGACGACATCACGGTATTCCGGATGCACAGCTTCTGAGATTAAAATCTTCTTGCGACGTGTATGTCCAGCAGCCAAGTTTCCTGCTTCTGCAAGTGCCGTACCGCCATCATACATGGACGAGTTGGCAAGTTCCATTCCTGTTAATTCACAGATCATTGTTTGGAATTCAAAGATAGCTTGAAGTTCCCCTTGAGAAATTTCTGGTTGATACGGCGTGTAAGCTGTATAAAATTCTGAACGTGAGATCACGTGATCCACAATCGTTGGTTTGAAGTGGTCGTAAACTCCAGCTCCTAAGAAAGAAGCGTAGTGGCGGCTATCGGCATTTTTAGCAGCCATCTTCGTCAATTCTTTTAAAAGTGCTGTCTCTGACTTGGCCGGCTTGATAGCATATTCACCTTTAAAGCGTACTTTTTCCGGAATATCTGCAAACAGTTCATCAATAGATGATACACCGATTGTGTCGAGCATTTCTTTTTGGTCTTGCTCTGTCATCGGCAAATAACGATGTTTGATCATAATAGAGTCGCTCCTCTTATTTTTGTCGTTTGTAGAATGGTGTCGGGATAACTACCGCTTTAAGCTGTTTCCCTCGAATTTCAACAGTAAGCTCTTGTCCAATTTCGCCAAGCTCGGATTTGACTAAGGCGAGTCCAATATTTTTCTTTAAAGTGGGTGACTGGGTTCCTGTCGTCACTTCTCCGACCACTTGCCCATCAACTAGAACGGGATAGCCATGGCGTGGAATTCCTTTGTCAATCATTTCGATACCAACTAATTTACGAGGCTTCCCTTTTGCGATAATGGCTTCTTTACCGATAAAAGATTCTTTGGCAGTCTTAACCGCAAATCCAATACCCGCTTCTAGTGGAGAGATATCTTTAGAAAGTTCTTGTCCGTAAAGTGGCAGACACGCCTCAAAACGCAGGGTATCTCGAGCACCAAGTCCCGCAGGAACCAAGCCTTGATCAGCACCCGCTTCAAGTAATTTCGTCCACAGTTCTGGCAATGCTTCGTTGCGAGCGTAAAGCTCAAAGCCATCTTCTCCCGTATATCCAGTACGTGAAATGATGACGTCTTGTCCAGCAACTTGACCTTCTGTAAATGTAAAGAATTTCACAACATGTAAATCTGTTTCTGTCAGAGGCTGAAGGATATCGACCGCAACAGGTCCCTGAAGAGCAAGAAGCCCCCATTCTACTGATTGATCATCGATTAGAACATCGCCTGTCACATGTTCTTTCATCCAAGCGACATCTTTGTCGATATTCGAAGCATTGACTACGAGTAAGAAGCGTTCAGGTCCAAACTTGTAAACAAGTAAATCGTCTACAGTCCCACCATCTTCATAGCACATCGCTGCATACATCGCTTTTCCTTCAACAAGCTTGGACACATCGTTCGTTACAAGCTGCTGAATGAACGCTTCACTGTCAGCACCTGTGACCCAGACTTCTCCCATGTGGGATACGTCAAATAATCCAGCTTTCGTGCGGACTGCTTCATGCTCTTCTTTAATACTTGAAAATTGAACAGGTAATTCCCAACCACCAAAATCTATTGTTTTGGCACCATAATTAGCATACAGGTCATAAAGGGGTGTTCGTTGCATCTCAGTTCCTCCTTCAATGAAATTCATAGTATTGTGAATTTTTCGCATAAAAAAAGACAGCAACCCAATTTTCCGGGCTCTGTCCTACTATCTGAAAGTTCAGAGGTGCGTCCAGTACGAGTCTTTTTGCCTGAGAGATTCATGTTTTCACATTTGCTCCTTCGGCGACGCTGTTTGCGTTCTCTCCCCGTACGTTCATCCGCCAATTATGCTGTTTTCAATACCTACATCCTAACATTGTAAGATTGAAAACGCAATCTATTTCTGTTTTCCAGCTTATACACGAACTTTTTACAATAAATTCACTTTGAATATTCGCCTTTTAGACGATTTACTTGGAAAGCACAGTATTCGGTAATCTGCCGGAGTGTCTTTCCTTCTGTACGAATTACTATATGAGCAGTCTTCTTATAAAATGGGAGGCGTTCATAATACAAGGCCTCAATTTCTTCACGCGTGCTCCTTTGTACAATAGGACGATTTTTATCTCGGTGGATCCGCATCCAGATATCCGGAAAAACAGCATTCAAAAATAGCACCAATCCTGTTTTTCTCATGATGTTACGATTTTCTTCTGAGACAGCTACTCCACCACCCGTTGAAATGATACAGAATTCATCTCGAAAAGACTTCAAAAATTCAGTTTCTAATTTCCTGAAGTAAGGCTCTCCGTGCTTTTCAAATATTTCAGGAATGGTCAAGCCTTGCTGTTTGACGATTTCCTTATCCATATCGTAAAAAGGGATACGAAGAGCAAAACTCAATCGTTTTCCGATAGCCGTTTTCCCACACCCCATGAATCCTACTAGGTACACTTTCTTCATAGACTCACTCATTTACTTCAATTTGTTTTTTTCAGTATACACTATCCAAAGCTGTTGCGCTTTGTCACTATAAATTTTTTCCATAGAGTGATAGTAACTGAGTTTAGAAACATAGTTAGCACTTGTGAGCAAGATAATCGTTAGAAGAAGATGTAGGAACACTAATGTGAAGGGTAAAATAAAGCCTCTTTCACGGAACATACAACAGCATTTCCTTTTTATAAGTGGCTCCCGATAAAGCGGTAATCTCCATCTGTAACTTGTTGTCACCGATCAAAATCCTGCACGACTGGACTTCAAGTAGTACAGGTTCGTTTCCTGCACCATTTACTGTCTTTCGAAAGCGGTCTCCTACTTTCTCATAGCGTATAGAAGCTCCAGCACTATCCATTACAACAGAACAGCTCCCTAGATAGTTGCGAACATTCGTAGAGGAGTGGAGTACTTCTTGGAATTCCAGCCAAAAGGAGTCGACCTGCTGGACGTAAGGGTCGGCAAACTTTGAAGTGGTGGCAGCTGTAGATGCAATAACTGTCACTAACAAAGATAAGCTAGATAAAGAGATGACGAGCTGCAACAGCTGGTCTAGTAGAGAAAAGCCTTGCTGTGAATTTACTTGGAGATACACGAAATTTCGTCCGGACCTCTTGCCACACACCATAAGTCCCCCTTCCAATAACTCGTATACACTACTCCGTGATTTTCCCAGCTAGCAGGATGGGGTAGCAGACGATTCAGTTCATATTGAGCTTGTGCATCTGAACTTGCCCAAGTAGCATCTGATAAAGTCGCTGACATTTGCATTAGTAGTGGAATCACTAACGAAATGAAGACGAGTAAACAAGTGAATCCCACCAACGCTTCCAATGTACTAAATCCCTTATCCATCAAAACGCACGCGTCCTTTTCCTATATATAGCGTTAACGTGATTTTTCCTGAAGTTGTAGTAAAGTAACAGGTTCCAAAATTCACTACATTTCCAGTTGATGAGTACTCGATTGTCTTTAAATAAGAGCTTGATAAAAACTGAACTGTCTCTGGAAACAAGACCGTTTTTATCGTTTTGAATTGTGCGGTCATCGTATATTTTGATTCCGCATAGAAAAAACGGATAACTACTGGCGTATGAAGTTCAAGAGCTATTGCTTGAGCAGCAAGCAAGTCTTGTTCTAGTAATAAGAAGAACTGAGCTTCTTCAAGTTTGACAGACTGTCGATATGCAATGGAATTTGCGATGACTATACTCGATGTTAGAAGTGCTAGAATTAATAGAACTTCAATTAATGTAAAACCCGTCTCCCCCTTAGTCTTCTTTGACACCGATAACTCCAGCCACTATATCAAGTTCTGTTCCATCAGGACAGACTAGATTGGAATCCTTTACGAATCCTTCAGTCACCAAATCCACAAGCTCCGGTTTTTTCTTAAATTCTAGTTTATAGGCTTCTACTTGTGACGTCAGCATGGTTTTATATGCTTCACACCCTTTTGAATCAATGGTAGCTGTATGACGAGCAATATTTGGAATTGTAACTAATAATAATACTGAGATGATCAACAACACGACCATCATTTCCACTAAAGTAAACCCCTTATTCGATAACCATTTTTTCATTATTTATTCCTCCTATAGTGAGATGAGATTATACATGGGCAGCATGAGAGATAGATACGCACTGATCACCATGGCACCGATGATTAAAAACAATAAAGGTTGCGCCACTCCGACAAGCGCTACACTTCGTTTTTGTAGCCGTTCAATCGTAAATTCTTGATAAAGCCCTAACTCTTTAGCTACATAGCCATGAATTTCTCCATGCTCCGCATAACGAATCAAACTTTGTGGGACCCAGCCGCTTAGTCTAAGTGATTGGGAGAAGCTCTCTCCTCGTTCTAAATGCATGAGAATACTACGGCAGGCAAAGTGGACATTCCTTGCGCGAGAACTTTGTAAATAAGACAGAGACTGAGATAGTGTGAAACCACTATCGAGTAACAAACTGAGTTCACGGGAGATCCGGTATGCCGCTCCAGCATTTTGCAGCTGAGCGACTACGGGATACCCTCTCATATAAAAAAACCACCGATTCGATTTTGATTTCATCACAACAAGTAGAACAATACCGATGAAAGTAGCAAGAACGAAAAGAGTGACAATTATATAAAACGGCAACGAAAAAATAACTTTCACTTTACCGATAGCTTGTGGATTCGCGCGTTCTAAAACTGGCAAAAATATCGGTAAGAAATAGATTCTGAATGTAATGAACAGAATAGACATGAACAACAAAAGTCCTAATGGGTAGCTTAATGCCTTTACCAATTCTCCTCGAAACTGTTGCTGCTTCCTTATTTGCACACTAATGTGTTCCAGGACCTTCGAAAGTTGACCATGAATGCCCGCAAATTGTATGGACTCGACGATCACCGCACTAAATCCTAGGTACCGAAAGATCTCGTCGATTTCATGTCCTTCTTCAAACAACTCGTTTATCCGTCCAAGTTGGGTGCCATCACAATAAAAAGGAGCTAAAATTCGAATCGAATCTGTTGCAGAGATTCCTTCTGCCATAGCTATCACAATTTTTTCAAGAAACTCAGCCTGATCTTTTTTCTTCATCCTCTTACAGCTCGTTCGATTTGATAAGCAAGGGTCATAGTTATTGGAAGATATAACTTATTCCCACTTGCCAGATCACTTAAAAGCCCGCTAATCGTTTCAGATTCTACAATCTCGTAGATAGCACCTAATGAAGGAGCTTCCCCTTTTCGCACAAGCAAACGCTGTGAGATATAGGCTTTCGAGACCTGTTCGATTTCGTCTGCAGAAACTCCAAGGTCCAACAAGCGATAGATGGCACCTATTGTATCTTTAGCATGAATGGTTGAAATCACAAGGTGTCCTGTGAGTGCAGCCTCTACTGCTATCTTAGCTGTTTCCTGATCGCGGATCTCACCTATTAAAATGACATCTGGTGAATGACGTAAAATTGCTCTCAAGCCCGTAGCATACGATAACCCCGCCACTTCATTGACTTGCACTTGAAGAAGGCACTCCTGATTGATTTCAACCGGGTCTTCTAAGGAAATCACATGTCTAGAGAGTTCTTGTGAACAGTATTTCGTAAGTGCGTACATCGTCGTTGACTTTCCAGAGCCAGTTGGACCTACTAGAAGAAGCAGGCCTTGCCTAGATGCGGCGAGTTCACGGAGTTTTGCTGCTTGGTCTACTCGCAAACTAATATCATCAAGTGGCACAACCAAGTTTGGTTTTGCAATACGAAGTACAACACTTTCTCTTTTGGAAACGGAAATTAAAGTGGAGACACGGAAATGATAAGTCTCAGTTTGGATAGGTAAATGAAAGGCACCACTTTGGGGATTGCGCTTATTGGTAATATCTAGAGAAGATAAATACTTGAAGTACGTGATCATGCGATCACCAAAAGCATGGGGGATTGATCCAGCATCAAACATTTGCTGCTGTCTTCTAAAGAACACTTGATATTCTTTATCATGTGGAACGAGATGGACATCGGATGCTTCAAAAACGATTGCTTTTTCTAGAAGCTCCCTACTTCGTTGTTCGATAGGATTGGATGGGTTCAAAGTCAGCTCCTCTCTCCAGTACATCCTGACATCGCCAATCAGAATGTATCTTCAGTATACCTAATGATTTGACAATGTCTAGAGTTATTTCAGAATTATCAGAATGTTATTAAGGTGCCGCAACATGTGACAACATCTTGTCATTGTCAAAACGAGGATAGATTCTGTTTACATTCGTTTGCTACATACATTATAATAAGAGTGTGATTCGTCTGCCGTTAAAAGGAGGGACTCTTAATTATGATGGGCAATATGTATAAAGTAATGGCTTTTTGGACAGGTATTTTTTCTGTCATGTTTTATCTAGGTGATATGGTACCTGCTTCATTAATCATGTTAGCAAACACCGGTTTATTCCTTCTTCTTGGTTTCTTGAACTTATCTGAACGTATGTATATGTATATTTTCGGTGCGTACCTGATGTTCTTCTTCGCAGGATTTACGTACTACGCTTCATTTATTCATGTACCAGGAGCAGGTCACTAATCCAGAAAAACCAGATTCTCAAATTGAGAATCTGGTTTTTTTATGTTTAATTAAAACCATTTAAAAACGGGTTGCTATCCATCTCATCCCCAATAGTAGTTTCAGGTCCATGCCCGGAATAAACAATGGTCTCTTCTGGCAAGTCTAAAAGCTTTCGAGTGATCGACTGCATCAACGTCTGTAAATTCCCACCAACAAGGTCTGTACGTCCGATACTCCCATGGAACAGTACATCTCCGCTTATAACAAACCCTTGTTTTTTGAAATAATAGCTGACACTACCTGGTGAATGTCCGGGAGTCTCTAACACATTAAATGTGAACTCTCCCAATTCAATAGTTCCTTCTTTGACTTCCGTTACTTGTACATCTGCTTGAATATCAGGGAGCTCTGCATACTTTCCAGAACCATTTAATAGCGGATCTTGCAGCCACTTGACTTCCGCTTTATGCAGGTAGACAGGAAGTTGATAGCGGTCTACTAGCGCTTGCAATGCCCCGATATGATCGAAGTGAGCATGCGTCAAGAAAATAGCGAGCGGCTTCACTGAAGACTGCTCCAGCGCCTGAATGATTTTAGTAGGCTCGTCACTTGGATCAAAAATAAGTGCTTGTTGCCCAGAACGAATGATGTAGCAATTTGTTTGAATGGGACCTAACGGTAATCTTCGGATTGTTGTCATTTCTTTCACCTCATGTGTTAGTGTAACGCAACGTTCAAACAAATGTCATGAATCGTACTCGACAAATGTTCAAGAACAACGTAAAATAAAAGAGAAATATTTGTTTGCGACATTCATTTTCTGATGTCGAAAGGAGTGTCATCAATGAACTTATTAATCGTCATTTTTGGTTTAACTACGATTCTTGCAGCCGTAGGTACGTACCAAGCGTTCAAAGAAAGAAATTTCTTAGGCGTATTCTTTAATCTAGCAACACTTTTAGTGTTTGGATTCTTCTCTGTTATGACAGTAGTTAAACAAGGATATCCACCAGTGCACTAATCCATTCGTATCAGAAAGAGACTTCCTCGCTGGAAGTCTTTTTTTGTACAAAAAAATCCCTTCGCCAGGACGACGAAGGAATGAAATTTATTCGTTTATTGTTTCTTCTTCAATAAGCAACTGACCTGTTTCTCGGTTATAGAAACGAAGCAAGTCCCCATTGATTAGCTGATCTGAGTAGCTCAACTCTTGATTCGCAGCATCTGCCTCTTCTTGACAAGTAGCCACTTCAATCTCAAGTCCTGTTTTTGCGTCATAACATGTATTCTTCGTATAAACAAGATCTTCTGTTACGAATCCACCATCACGGAACACCACTTTCTGCTCGCGGTCTTCTGCAAACAAATCAGTTCCTAGTTGAATATCTTTAGAAGTTTCAATACCTGCCATGTGTAGGATTGTTGGACGTAAATCGATTTGCCCTGCTATGTCTGTACGCTCTCCACCAAGTCCACTATCAGGAATGTGGATGAACAGCGGCACTTCTTGAAGTCCTTGAGACACAAATGGCGTGACTTCTTCTCCAAGATACTGAGACATTGCCTTGTTATGGTTCTCCGAAATACCATAGTGATCTCCGTACATAACGATGATCGAATCTTCATACAGACCTTCTGCCTTCAGTTCATCAAATAGGACCCGTAAAGACTCATCCATATAACGTACAGTTTGGAAATAACGATTTAATGTACCCGAATTCGAATCGTATTCTGGAATCATCTTATCTTCTTCATCTAAAGTGAATGGATAGTGATTCGTTAACGTAATCATACGTGTATAGAATGGCTGTGGAATATCTTTCATTAACTGAACAGATTGTTCAAAGAATGGGATGTCTTTCATTCCCCAGTTGACAGCTTGCCCTTCTTCTACAGTATAACTTTCAATATCAAAGAACTTTTCAACGTTCAAAGATTTGTACATCATATCTCGGTTCCAAAAGCTTTTGTTATTAGCGTGCATCACAGATGTATGATAGCCATTTTCACCAAGACGTTCAGATAAAGAGTTATACGTATTTCCACCATGAGTGAAGAATACTGCGCCTCCTCCAAGAGGATACAGTGAGTTTTCTACGATAAATTCAGAATCGGATGTCTTTCCTAGACCCGTCTGATGATAGAAATTAGAGAAATACATTGTATCTTCGTCTTGCGTTAATTCATTTAAGAAAGGTGTGATGACTTCTCCGTTCATCTCTTCATTGATTACAAAGTTTTGTAAAGATTCCATGGAAACGACGATAATGTTTTTATCTTTTGCAATCCCTTCAAGAGGGGATTGATTTTCCACATGATTAGCGCGCACATAGTTGTTTACTTCAACCAGTTCACTTCCATCAGCAAATGCGCGTTGCGCCTGTGATTTAGACTGTACATAAGCATCATAAATATGGTAGTTGTAAGTACCGATGTTTTTCACAAGCATTTCACGATCAAAGCTACGAGTAAGAAGTTGCGGTCTTTCAATTTCGGCTAATCCAAGGTTTAAGAAAAAAATAGCTGCAGCAAATACGTAATACGCTTTGCGATGAATCTTATAAGCTTGTGATTGTACCGGTAGTTTTGCAATTTTACGAGCTAAAATGAATAGCAGGATCACATCGGCAAAATAGAATATGTCTGTAAAATAAATACTTGATGTTGCCGATCCACCTAGATCTCCAAAATTACTCGTCTGGAATAATACAGGTAACGTGATGAAATCCGTAAAGAAACGGTAAAAAACAACGTTTGCATATAAAACAATAGATAGAATAGTAGCTCCCGTTAGAATAAAGCGTCTTTGAGTCTTTTCTTTAGAAAAGAAGAGAGAAATCCCAAAGAACAACAAAATAAAGCTTAACGGGTTGATTAATAAAATTATATGCTGCATGATGTTCTCTAATTTCAGGTTAAAACTAATATGATAAACAACAAACGTTTTTAACCAGGTCAATACTATTGCAGCAAATAGTAAAGAATGTGTGGACCATTTTTTCATGGCCAACCCCTCCTTTATATAGGTAAACAAATTTAATATAGTTCATAAAATCTATACATAACATAAACATAATACCCTCTATTAGACGGAAGTATGCATGATAAGTTTCATTTTTAGTAAATACACGTCAAAAGACATAGTAAAATGTAAAGCTGATATGAAATTAGCTATGTTCTTGCCGACGTTTTCTAACAAGAACTTTAGCTTTCAAAAAATCTTCAGTAGGGAGTAACCCAGACTGATGCAACTCGTCTAATTCAAATTCCATAAGATCACAATCTGATTTTATATCTTTTGTGTACACATACGTACCAAATTTTTTTAGAAGTTGTTGTACATCATAAAAACTATTCATCACCCGTTACTCTCCACTCTTAAAATGTTCTTTTCTGTAATCAAATATTGGACAGGTACATCGTGATGTTCGATTGGTAGCTGTTCATATAACTGAAGACTAGCTACTAAAGAACAAGTCACACCTGTGTAATCTTCCAAGTAGCGGTCGAAAAACCCGCCCCCAAAACCTATGCGGTATCCTTTAGGAGTGAATACGACTCCCGGAACAATGATGCAGTCAATTTCTGATTTGCTAACAGCATCACAACTTGTTTCTTTAGGTTCTAATATCCCTTTATAACCAGGTTCCGTATCGGACCAAGAGTCTATTTTATAAAATTGCATCCCCTTTGTCGAGCCATCACTTTTCGGGGCACACACCCTCTTCCCTTGCTGCCAAAGATACGCTATAAGAGCTGCAGTTTCCACTTCAGGAAATCGGGAAAGTGTTACTGCGATTGTATGAAATGAGTGGCCATCAAAAAATTTCACAGCGTTCGCAATTATTTTGTGACTCAATTCTAAATGCTGTTTCTGCCCTAAACTGCTCATTTCAGCTAGGACTAAATTTCTTAATTCACGTTTCATCTTTCTCGCTCCTCTCACGAAGAACACCCATCTGAGAATTCAGATGAGTGGCCCGGGTTCAACTGCTTTTAAGAAAAAAACCAAAATCCGAGCGGGGATTTTGGTTGATCAGTTATTATTTCGTTTCACGGTGAAGAGTCATTTTCTTTTCACGAGAGCAATATTTTTTAAGCTCCAAACGCTCTGGATTGTTACGTTTGTTCTTTTTAGAAATATAGTTACGCTCTCCACAATCTGTGCATGCAAGAGTAATATTAACGCGCATTGTAGTCCCTCCCACTATATAAAGGATGTTTAAAATCATTTTGAGCTGATTTATACGACTTTCCTATTATATCATACTGACATAAAAAATCTAGTCATTTCTCAAAAAGATTTAGTTCAGGTCTACATGCTTTCCTTTACGCAAGTATAATAATTGCTCTGCCATATTTGTTGCATGGTCTGCTGAACGCTCTAAGTAGCGACAGATAAATGCCAACTGAGTAATTTGTGGCAGTTGTTCAGGTTGCTCAACTCCCGACCCAAGCAAATCACGTATTAACTGGCCATACATTGTATCAATTTCGTCATCAAGTTTCGCGATATGCTGCGCTTGTTCTACGTCTTCTGCAACGAATGCATCCAAAGTTAAACGCAAAATGGATACGACTTTGTCCTTCATTTGCTGAATCATCGGCAGTTGCTTTAAATGTTGTTGTGAACCGATGCGCTCTGTTTCTTTAGCGATATTCACTGCATAATCTCCAACGCGCTCCATATCTCCAGCGATTTTCACTAAAACCATCAAGCGACGCAGGTCTGTTGCAACAGGTTGTTGACGCGCGATTGTCAGGATTACGGCATCATTGATCTCTTCTTCAAGCTTATTAATTTCCGCATCTTTTTCTTTGATTTCGTTAGCTAATGTTACATCGTGATCTGCTAAAGCATCAACTGAATCACTTAGTCGCTGAATCGACAACTGACTCATATGAATCAACTTATCGTGTAAACTTTTTAATTCCTTATCGAACAATTCTCTCATTACCACTATAAATCCCCCTTAACCGAATCTTCCTGAAATATAATCTTCTGTACGCTGATCAGATGGATTCGAGAAGATGACATTTGTCTCGTCATACTCAACTACCTCTCCATTCAAGAAGAATGCCGTCTTATCTGAAATACGTCCAGCCTGTTGCATGTTATGCGTTACGATGATGATCGAGTAATCTTTCTTTAACTCCTGAACCAGCTCTTCCACTTTTAATGTACTGATTGGATCCAGCGCAGATGTAGGCTCATCCATTAAAATCACATCCGGCTCGATAGCAAGAGCACGTGCAATACAAATACGTTGTTGCTGACCACCAGAAAGGCTATACGCATTTGTAGTAAGACGGTCTTTGACCTCGTCCCAAATGGCAGCGCCTCGTAAACTTTTCTCAACGATTTCATCCAAGATCTTTTTGTTTTTGATTCCGTGGATGCGTGGCCCGTAAGCAATGTTGTCATAGATTGATTTCGGGAAAGGGTTTGGTTTTTGGAATACCATTCCTACTTTTGTACGAAGTTCTTCAACAGAGTAATCTTTTTCAAAAATATTTCGTCCACGGTAAGCAATTTCACCTGACGTTTTTACGCCCGGTGTCAACTCCACCATTCGGTTCAATGTTTTAATATACGTAGATTTCCCACAGCCTGAAGGACCAATGATAGCTGTCACTTCGTTTTCGTAAATTGGAAGATCGATATTTTTTAATGCATGGTTTGATCCGTACCACAGATTTAACCCTTTTGTATCGTAAACTATAGATGATGATTTTGGTTGAACGTTTGTTTCTGCTTGTTGTAGCATGTAAGTCTCCCCTTTTCCAAGGCGCTTAATAGCGCTTCTGGAATTTATTTCGAATGAGTACCGCGACTGAATTCATTAACAAAAGAACGGCCATTAAAACTATGATTCCTGCGGAGGCAACATTTTGGAAATCTGCTTGTGGACGTTTTGCCCAATCATAGATCTGCATCGGAAGTGCCGTAAATGTATCCATTACATCTGCAGGTAAGAATTGAATAATAACAGGAACTCCAATCACTACTAGCGGCGCCGTTTCTCCAATAGCACGAGACAAAGCCAAAATAGAACCTGTTAAAATCCCTGGAATTGCACTCGGCAATACCACTCGCAAAATGGTCTGCCATTTAGTTGCTCCCATTCCGTATGACGCTTGTCTTACTTCACTTGGCACTGCACGAATCGCTTCTTGTGAAGCCACGATGATGACCGGAAGAATAAGCAGACTCATCGTGAATCCTGCAGCTAAGATACTGTTCCCAAGAGCAAGCGCACGGACGAATATCGTTAGGCCTAAAAGTCCGAATACAACAGACGGAACACCTGCAAGATTAGAGATATTGACTCGGATAAAGTCATTCACTCGATTTTTCTTTGCGTATTCTTCAAGGTAAATGGCACTTCCGACGCCAAGAATCATGGAAACCGGGGCAACTACCGCCATTAACCAAAGAGACCCTATTAAAGCTGCTTTTATTCCTGCTTTTTCTGGAAAGCGGGAAGCAAAGTTTGTAAAGAAGTCCGAGGTCAAATACCCTAGCCCTTGAGACAAGATGCGATAAAACAAGACAGCAAGAGTAAGCAATGCAATCAATGTAGCCACAAAGAAAATTCCTTTAAAGACGGAGTTTAAAATTTTTCTCGAGTTCATTTTCTTCATGACACTTTGTTCTTCAATATAGCGCATATTAATACTCCTCTCTGAATCGTTTTGAAATACGCTGAGCGAGGAGGTTCATGACCAACGTGAACAAGAACAACGTAAATCCAACTGCATAAATCGAATAATAAATTGGTGTACCGTATCCAGCATCACCAGTTGATACTTGTACAATGTAAGCCGTCATCGTCTGGATACTATCTGTAAAGTTTGCATCAAACCGTGGTGTTGACCCAGCTGCTAGAGAAACGATCATGGTCTCTCCGATTGCACGAGACATCGCAAGCACAATTGAAGCTAAAATACCAGATAATGCAGCTGGTAAAACAATCTTTAATGCAACCTCAAGTTTTGTTGAACCCATTCCTAGGGCACCTTCACGAATCGAGTTCGGTACAGCACTCATTGCATCTTCAGATAATGAAGCAATCATTGGAATAATCATGATCCCTACAACAATACCGGGGCTGATTGCATTGAAAATCTTTAGCTCCGGGATGAATTGCTGCAGTACTGGTGTTACAAACGTCAAAGCAAAAAACCCATAAACAATGGTTGGTACGCCAGCAAGCACTTCTAAAATAGGCTTGATAATGCGGCGAGCTGTGTCACTTGCATACTCACTTAGGTAGATTGCCGAAGCTAATCCAAGCGGTACAGCCACGATAACTGCAATTAAAGTGACTTTAAGTGTTCCAACAATCAATGGTAGAATTCCAAAGCGTGCCTCAGTGTTTGAGAATGGCAACCATTCAGTCCCAAATAAGAAGGAGAAGAACGGTACTTGAGTAAAAAATGTTGCTGTTTCAAAAATCAATGTAACCACAATTCCAATAGTAGTTAATACGGATATGGCTGCAATCATAAATAAGATAATGGGTATTGCTTTTTCAATGGCCTTTTTACGGCCTTTCGAACTTTTTTGAGCTATTAGCTCTTGAACAGATGGACGAACTTGTGCCATCATGATCCCCCTTTTCCTTACCGGACGGAAGAAAAGAGTAGCCTCTGCTACTCCTCATCTTCACGTATTGAAGTTGAAATTATTTTAAGCCTTCTAATGCTTCCATATCAGCGTCGTACTCTTCTTGAGGAGCTGTCACATATCCTACAGCCTCTGCCATAGCACCCGCATTTTCAATCACATACTTCATGAAGTCATACACAGCTGGATTTTCTGCAACCGCAGAGTTTTTGACATATGTGTATAGTGGGCGAGATAGTGGTGAATAGTCACCTGATTCAATTGTTTCGTTATTTGGCTCTACGCCTTCAATGCTAACTGCTTTGATTGTATCTTGGTTAGCTAGGTAGTAAGCATAACCGAAGAACCCGATAGCATTTTTGTCCCCTTGTACACCTTGTACAAGAACGTTGTCATCTTCAGATAGTGTCGCAGCAGAAACCATATCTGCTTCCTCTAGGATCACTTCATTGAAGTAATCGAACGTACCAGAATCCGTACCTGGTGAGTAGAATACGATTTCTTCATCTGGCCATTCTGGATTGATGTCCGACCATTTTTTAGTCGTGCCATCTTCAACCCAAATTTTCTTTAAATCTTCAACAGTCAGGTCAGTCGCCCAGTCGTTTTCAGGGTTCACTACTACTGTAAGACCGTCATACGCTAGTAAAAATTCTGTATAGTCAATTCCTGCTTCTTCAAGTTGAGCAGCTTCTTCATCTTTAATCGGTCGAGATGCATTTGAGAAATCAGTTGTACCCGCGATGAATTTTTCAAAGCCTCCACCGGTTCCTGATACACCTACAGTTACTTGTACATCACTTTGTGCAGAGTACTCTTCAACTAATGCTTCTAAGATTGGTGCTACTGTCGATGAACCATCTCCAGCTACTGAACCTTCTACTGCTTCGCCACCTTCTGTATTGGACGTTCCTTCACTTTGTGCTGACTCTTCCCCACACGCTCCTAAGATAAGTGCAGATCCTAACATTGCCGTTCCCATAAAGTACTTCCAGTTCTTCATCAGGTAAGTCCCCCTACATTTTCTGTTTTGTTCTTACACTAGTAACTTTACCAACACATTGTTGAGAACAAATGAAGGAGATGTTAAGAGATTGTAAACACAAAAAATCCAACCATCGCTGGTTGGATTTAGATTTGTCATTCGGTTTCTTCCTCTTCATCTATAGAATCGTCTGAAATGGAAGGAATGATTTTTGGATGTAAGGACTCTTCTTTTTGCTTGGAATTTCGTTTTTCCATAATTTCGAAATAGGCATCGACAAGTTCACGTGTAAGCGGCGTTGAAGAGTTTGTTTTATAGACGCTTTCTAGTGACGCCCAAGGAATCATGGTCGAATACGCTATCTGAGGGTTGTCATATGGCGCGAATCCTACGTGAGAAAGTGTAACCGTGTCATACAGTTTTTTCTCAACAGGATCATAAGCAGATGTTTCTGCTGTACCTGTTTTCCCAGCACCGTCATACTTAAAATCAGCAAAAGCTCCACGAGCTGTCCCTTGATCCCCTTGATAGACTCGGCGCATTCCTCTGCGGACTTGCTCTATTTCTGCTTGTGTGTTTTCCACAATATTTAAGACTTTAGGTTGAATCTCCGCCTCTAAAGCACCCATCTCTTCACCGTTTTCAGAGGCTTTTCGAATTTCTTTGACGACATGAGGTTGGATCCGCTTGCCCCCGTTTGCAATCGTCGCAATGTACTGAGTCAATTGTAAAGGCGTATACGTATCATACTGCCCGATAGTTAAATCGAGGAGGTTAAACGCTTCATCTTTACTAGAATCACTATATCCGGCCACTTCACCAGGCAGGTCTATACCCGTTGGGACTCCAAGGCCCAGTTGCGCATACCCGTTTCGCAATTTGTCAAAAGCATCGAAATTGAAGTCAACAGACTCTCGAGGTCGATACGTCTCTCCTGCGAGGGTAAATGCGATTTTATACATATAGACGTTGGATGAGCGCTCAAGTGCCGTCAAATCAGATACCGGAATTCTTCCTGACCTATTAAAAACGGAGCTTTTAGGATCATCATTTGCAATATAAATCGGTTCATCAATTTTCGTTTCCCCGATGCTGAGTGCATTCTCCCGATATCCAGTTAGAACGGTTCCCCCTTTAATTGTCGAACCCGCCTCATAAGCTGTAGTGAATGTTCCAAATGCATAGTCATCCACTATGTATCCACCTGTTTCTGGATCACGAGCAAATTCGCTCGTTTCCGGGTCACGTCGCAAAATTTTGCCGACCATAGCAATGATTTCACCAGTGTTCGGATCCATCATTGTGAAAAACATACGGTCTAAATGACGTGTTCCAGGATTACGCTTTGCTTCAAGGAGTCTAGCTGTGACAATCTCTTCAAGTCGAGCTTGAACTTCCGTATCTATAGATAATACTAAATCTTTTCCTGGATCCCCTTCATAGACCGGTTGTGTATCGATAACACGGCCTTTTCCGTCAGTAATATTTTTCACTACAGATTTTTGACCTTGTAGCACTTCTTCATAATACTGTTCCACATAGCTTCTACCAACACGGTCGTTCCGAGAATAGTCACGAGCTAGGTAGTGGTTTAATTCTGATTTTGGAATTCCTTCCTTTGGTAAAGTAGTGGTTCCAAGAATAGCAAGATTTGAATTTCTTACACGGCGCCAGTCTGTTGTCGTATTGACACCTTGCAATTCATTTAGACGCTCTGAAACGCGTGCAAATTCCTCAGCGGATACATTCTCTCCTTTAATGATTTGAGGAGATAATGCATATCCAGATACCATCTCACGGTAAATCGCGATTTTCTCAAGTTCTTCTTCTGTGAAAGCATCTAATTCCTGCTCCGGAATGCTGTCTCGTATCAGACGATTCATTTCTCTAGATTTCTCAACATTATCGAGTTCTTCATTCTCTTCAATAGCGTCTTGTTCTGCTTGATCGACATATTTATACATGTTGTCTTTATTTTTGCGTAACCAATAATCTTGTAGGTCACTCTTTGTAATGGCATCAGCATCTTTTTCAATCAGAGCAGCAAGCTTCTCCGCAATTCCCCACATCTCATCTCCAGTGGTCGTTTGCATTTTTGTATACGTAATTGCACGTTCTGCTTGATTGTCTACTAAGATGCGGCCTTGGCTGTCGAAAATTCGACCTCGTGGAACACTTGTATTCACCGGCACTTCTTCTGTGCGAGCAAGAATTCGTGTATAGTCTTCCCCTTTAACGATCTGTAAATAGCCTAGACGAAAAATTAAAGCAGTAAATAACAAGAAGATCGTCAAGAAAAGCACATTCATCCGAAAAATCAAATGTGCGCGTTGTTTGGACTTGGATGTTCGTGTTGTTTGGGATTTTGTTTTTTTCATTGCGTGCACCTCGCTTACAAGTATAACACGTCTTTTCATAAGAAAATGTTGCAACACCTAGACAATTTGACAAAAAAACTCTCCTTGACCAAGGTCAGAGGAGAGTCAGTACTTCTTATTTTGCTGCTTCGTAGCGTTTTGAAACTTCGTCCCAGTTGACAACATTCCAGAATGATGAAATGTAGTCTGGACGACGGTTTTGATAGTTTAAGTAATAAGCATGCTCCCAAACGTCTAAGCCTAGAAGTGGTGTTTTTCCTTCCATCAATGGAGAGTCTTGGTTTGGTGTAGAAGAAACTTCTAATTCACCGTTTGCAACTGATAACCAAGCCCAACCAGATCCAAAACGAGTTGTAGCTGCTTTCGCGAATTCTTCTTTGAATGCGTCAAAGCTTCCGAACTTGCTGTCGATAGCTTCTGCTAATGCACCTGTTGGTTGTCCGCCACCATTTGGTGATAGGATTTCCCAGAATAGTGAGTGGTTCGCGTGACCGCCGCCGTTGTTACGAACAGCAGTGCGAATGTCTTCTGGAACTGCATCAAGGTTTGAAATCAATTCTTCAACTGATTTAGAAGAAAGATCCGAATGTCCTTCAAGAGCGTTGTTCACATTTGTGATGTACGTGTTGTGATGTTTCGTGTGGTGAATGTTCATAGTCTCTTTGTCGATATGAGGCTCTAACGCGTCATATTCATACGGTAATTTCGGTAATTCAAAAGCCATTGTCAATTCCTCCTAAGGTACTAGTAGTATATCCACTATTTACATTAGCAAAGAAGACAATGGCAATCAATTAAAAACTATTCAGTTTTTCATTTTTCAGGCTTTTGACTGAAATTAGATGAAGAACACAAAGATGACGAGCATGACTGTAAACAAGATTGCCTTGACTACAGTGGAGGTTACGAGACCGACAAAAGAACCGACTCCCGCGCGAACCGCATCTTTGACTTTCTTCTTCGAAATCAACAGCTCAGCTAAAAAAGCGCCGAGAAACGGTCCGACTAATAGACCAATCCCTGGAAGAATAATCGGTCCGATGATCAGACCGATCGTACTTCCGTAGAGACCAGGTTTTGTTCCTCCAAATTTCTTTACACTTGCGAGATTCGAAAGTGTGTCTGCACCAAAAATTAGTACAACGAACAAAATTTGAATGACCCAAAACCAAACGTTTAATTGTTCAAACGAAAAGAATACACCATAAAGGATATAGCCAAGCACTAGAAATACAACAGATGGAATAATCGGATACACAAGCCCTACATAGGCAATGACAAAGCTCGCAATGATGAAAATCCAACCGATGCTTTCCATCATACGCGTTTTCCTAAGATGGCTTCTGCAATGTTCACAGAGTGATCCCCGATACGCTCTAAGTTACTTAGAATGTCCACGAACATCACACCCGCTTGACCTGTACATTGTCCTTCATTTAGACGAGCAATATGGTTTTTACGGAATTTACGTTCCATTTTGTCGATTGTGTTTTCTTGTTCAGCGACTTCACGTGCAAGTTCTGCAGAGTTTTCATCTAAAGCAGTCATTGCTTTCGCAACAGTATTAATCGTTAACTCAAACATTTCGGACACGTCTTCGATTGCATCTTCAGTAAGCACAAGTTTGTGAGATTCTTGGTACTGAATCAATTCAATGATGTTTTCGAAGTGATCTCCAATTCGCTCAATGTCACGAACTGTATTCATTAACATATTGTGACGTGTTGAATCTTGTGGAGACAAGGACTGAGATGAAATCTTCACAAGGTAATCCGTAATCTTACTATCTAAGTTATTTAAAGCTTCTTCGATTTGAAGAGTCAGTTCTGCATCACGTTTAGAACGTTCCTTCAGATATTTATAAGTTAATTCTAGACCTTGAACACTCATATTCCCCATACGAAGGATTTCTTCTTTCGCTTGCCCGATGGCAATGGAAGGCGATTGTTCAATGAAGTTCTCATCTAAATGTTTTGGTTTGTATTCAATAGACATTTCTTCACCAGGAATTACTTTTGTAACCACATAAGCCCATAAACCAATCAATGGGAATTGAATAATTGTGTTCGCAACGTTGAATGTTCCGTGCGCGAAGGCAATCTGCATTTTCGTTTCTAAATCTAAAATTCCTGCAATCCAAATCACATACGATTCAAATAGTGGCAAAATCAGCAAGAAAATAGCTGTTCCGACTAAGTTGAACAATACGTGCACGGCTGCTGCACGACGCGCAACGATTGAAGCACCAAGTGATGCAAGAACTGCTGTAATAGTCGTTCCGATGTTATCACCAAACAAGATTGGCAATGCAGCGTCTAATGTAACCAGGTTTTCAGCATAGAGTTGTTGTAAAATCCCGATAGTTGCACTCGAGCTTTGTACAAGTACAGTAAATAACGTACCTGCGATAACTCCTAATACAGGGTTTGTACTCATTTCAACGGTCAAGTCTGTGAATGCTTGTACTTCGCGGAGTGGTTTCATTCCATCTCCCATTAGTTCAAGTCCTAGGAAAAGTCCCCCAAAACCGAATACTACTTCTCCGATGTTATGAATACGTGCATTTTTAAAGAAGAAGATAGCAAATGCCCCTAAAGCCATAATTGGTAACGCATACTCACCTACATCAAATCCAATGATGAACGCAGTTACTGTAGTACCAATATTGGCACCCATGATAACACCAATTGCTTGGCGTAAATTCATAAATCCGGCACTCACAAGTCCTACAACTAATACAGTAGTTCCTGAGGATGATTGAATCAGAATCGTTACAATGATCCCGACTAAAACACCCATGAACGGGTTTGTTGTAAAGCGATCTAATATGTCTCGAAGCTTGTCACCGGCTGACTTTTGAAGTCCATCACCCATGTATTTAATCGAGAATAAGAAAATACCCAATCCACCAAAAAACGTGAACAGCATTTCTTGCCAATTTAATTCCACGTAAAGGTCAACTCCCATACTATTTTTTGACACGCCACCTATTATGCTTAAAGTATAAAGGTATTGTAAAGAGAAAGCACACCAAATTTACAAATTCTTAATAATTGGAGTTTGAAATTTCGACATGATACAATATGAACCGAAAGGAAGCGTGTTTCATGTCGTTGATAACCCTATTTAAGTCCAGTCTCCTATCACCTAAAAAACTGGCTGCATTTCGTTTAGTACCTATGGGAAAGACCATGCAATATATTTTCTTCTTTATCCTGTTGTTCTCGCTTCTTGCCTTTTCTCAATTCATTTTAGGGATCGGTGAAACAACACAACAACTTGACGGGTTAGTAGATTATTTCAATGAAATAAGCTGGCTCCTGTATCCATTTGCTTTTATTCTATTATTTGTTGTTCAAACTTTATTAATTTTTGCGCGGATCAGCATTTTATCTGGAATTGCTCTAGTCATCGCTCCCCTGCTGAAACGCCGTGCAGAATATCGATTTCTTTGGAGAACTACTTTGTTTGCCAATACATGGTCTTTTCTATTATTGCTTGCGGCTTACCCGTTTCTTTCTGAAACCCCCTATGTTCAATGGTTCAGTTATGCCCTGACGCTAGGATTTGTGTTTGCAGCTTTGAAGTATTATCCGAAACTCGTAAAAAAAGCATAGACACTCCCCTCCCGCATAGATTGTACTCTGGGAGGGATTTTTTATGCGCTACATTCTCGCTTCTCTAACCATTTGTCTACTTTGCTATGCCGTCCAAGTGGATCTTTCAAAAAAATCAAGCACGACTTTGTGTGAACCGCTTTCTGACTACAAGCTTGAGATTGCTTCCCCAACCGCTTCACTTGAAGAGGTGTTTGCAACTAGCAACGCACCCATCAGTTTTATAGAGTGGCCACATCTTTTGAACCAATTGAATCCAAACGAACGCAACTTTTCGAATCACTCATTCGTTTATCCCTATTGGAAACCCTGCACGAATTAAGCTTCCTTCTTGTCTTTCTCTCTAGTACATTGGTAGAATGAAGTGAAGCGCAACAACAAAAGGAGCGAATACAATGCCAGAAATGATCCATCGTTCAAACACACGCCCAGTTCGTGTTGGAGATATCACCATTGGTGGAAGTAACGAATTATTTATTCAAAGTATGACGACTACAAAAACTCACGATGTGGAAGCAACTGTAGCCGAGATTCTTCGCTTAGAAGAAGCCGGTTGTCAAGTTGTCCGTGTAGCTTGCCCAGATGAGCGTGCTGCATATGCAATCGGAGCAATTAAAGAACGCATCAACATTCCACTTGTTGTGGATATTCATTTTGATTATAAGTTAGCGTTAATCGCTATTGAGCAAGGTGCCGACAAGATTCGTATCAATCCAGGGAATATCGGCCGTCGCGAAAAAGTAGAAGCTGTCGTAAATGCAGCAAAAGCTAAAGGCATTCCCATTCGTATTGGAGTCAATGCAGGTTCTTTAGAGCGCAAAATCCTTGAAAAATATGGCTACCCAACTGCTGAAGGTATGGTGGAAAGTGCCTTACACCATATTAAAATTTTAGAAGACCTAGATTTCCACGACATTATCGTGTCTATGAAAGCTTCTGACGTCAACCTTGCCATTGAAGCGTACCGTCTAGCTTCACAAGCATTTGATTATCCACTTCACTTAGGTATTACAGAATCAGGCACATTGTTTGCTGGTTCAATCAAAAGTGCAGCTGGTCTTGGGACACTCTTAAGTATGGGTATCGGAAACACTCTTCGTGTGTCTTTATCTGCTGACCCAGTTGAAGAAGTAAAAGTAGCACGTGAATTACTAAAAGTATTCGGACTTTCTTCAAATGCCGCAACATTGATTTCATGTCCTACCTGTGGTCGTATTGAAATCGACTTGATTTCTATTGCGAACGAAGTGGAAGAATACATTTCTACTATCAAAGCACCAATCAAAGTAGCTGTACTAGGTTGTGCGGTGAATGGACCAGGTGAAGCGCGTGAAGCGGATATTGGTATCGCTGGAGCACGCGGAGAAGGACTTCTTTTCCGTAAAGGAAAAACAGTTCGGAAGGTTCCAGAAGAAACGATGGTAGAAGAACTGAAGATTGAAATTGATAAGATTGCAGCTGAATACTTCGCGCAACAAGAGCTTGAAAAGCAAAACGCCGATCGTCAGGAAGTGTAACCATGGCTCGATTTGGAATTGACATTGACGGGACAGTGACATGCCCTACGTCTCTTCTTCCTCATATTAACGAAGCGTTTCAAACAAATCTTGTGCTGGATGACATCAAAGAATACGATTTGACTGCTGCGTTTCCAGTGGATCAACAAAAATTCTATACCTGGTTCAAAGAAGCCGAACCAGCAATTTATGCTTCTTCTCCCATCCAACAGCATGCCAAGCAAGTGCTTGATGAGTGGAAGAAACATTACGAATTGTATTTTATCTCTGCTCGAGGAAACAATGTCTCAGACATCACGATGAACTGGTTTAAAGAACAAGAGCTCCATTATGATCATATCGAGCTCATCGGTTCACACAATAAAGTAGCAACAGCTAAAATCCATCAAGTAGATGCGTTTTTTGAAGACAAGCATGATAATGCGGTGGAGATTGCGGAGGAGTTGGATATTCCAGTCCTGTTGTTCGATACACCTTACAATCGCCTAGCTGTTCCAAAACAGGTTATCCGAGTTTATGATTGGCAAGAAGCTGATGCCATTATCCGTCATCACTTCCCAATCAAATAAATTACTTTCAGAATCCTATTCAAATAAGGGAGGTTCTCAAATAACGAGAACCTCCCTTTTCGTATGGCTATATAAACTATGCGTTCTTCACATTTACTGGCAATCCGGACATTTCCCGTAAACTTCCAGTTTATGATTTTCAATCTGGTACCCTGGAATCTCGTTACGAATCGAGTCAATTGGGCAAATAGCAATTTGCTTTGTGTCTCCGCAATCCATGCAAATAAAGTGATGGTGGTGATGATCGACATCGCAATGCATACGGAAATGCTTCTCTCCAGACAGTTCTGTCTCCTCAAGAATTCCAAGTTCCACAAAAGTATGCAAGTTTCTGTAGATGGTATCAAAACTCATAGATGGGTAGTCTTCACGGAGAGAAGTGGCCAGCTGCTTCGCAGTAACATATTTATCCGAATCTGTTAACAATTCCACCAAACGTTCTCTTTTATCCGTTCGCTTAAACCCGTTGTTTTTTAAAATCTTCCATGCCTTTGTTTCGTTCATACCCGTCTCCCCTTTCGTCCCATGATCGCGATTACAATCAAGAGTATCAAAATCGAAGTCAATACAATTGTAGCACCAGGAGCTAAATCCAAATAAAACGCACTGACAAGGCCGAATAGTACAGAAGTCTGGCCAAATAACAAGGACCACAAAATAGCTCCCTTAAAACTCTTTGCTAGTCGCATGGCCGCTGCAACAGGTAGTGTCATTAAAGAAGAAACCAGTAAGATGCCCACAATACGCATAGAAGCCGCAATTACAAGAGCTGTCACGACCATAAACAAAAAATGAATCCATTTCGCTGGAAGCCCTGAGGCATGTGCATATTCTTCATCAAACGACAAAACAAACAGTTCTTTAAAGAAGCCAATCAAAAATACTAGGACGATAACGGTTACACCAATCACAATCCACATATCTTGATAACTTACAGCTGAAACGGAACCGAACAAATAAGAAAAGAGATCTGTCCGAAAGCCATCTGCAAGTGAGATGAACAGTGCCGCAAGTCCAAGTCCACCTGACATAATGATTGGAATCGCCAGTTCTTGATAGTGTTTGTAAAGCGTTCGAAGCTTTTCGATGAGAGTCGATCCTGCAACTGCTGAAGCCATCCCCAAATACAGTGGATTTAGAAGCGCCAGTGCTGGAACGGACTGACTTAAAAATAGACTTCCCGCGATACCTGCGAGCGTCACATGACTTAATGCATCCGCTATTAGGGATAACCGTCTGACGACGATAAAGACTCCTAGAAGAGGCGCCATTAGTCCGATCAAAATTCCTGAAATAAATGCCTGACGAAGAAAATCATAGGTAAAGATAGCTTCAATCATGTACATGACCTCCCTCGTGTTTCACGCGCCGAACCGGATGGCCATACCAAGCTTCCAGCTGCTCATCTGACAACGATTCCATTTCTTTTTGATAGCCATGAAAATGAATGGTGCGATTTAAACAAGCAACATGTGAAATACTTTTAGAGACCGCATCCACATCATGTGTGATTAATATAATGGTAATTCCGTGATGTTTGTTGAGATGCGTCAACATGCGATAGAACGACTGCATATTTTGTTGGTCAATCCCTACTGTCGGCTCATCGAGCAGTAAAATCTTTGGTTTACTGATCAGTGCACGTGCGATGAAGACTCGCTGCTGTTGACCACCAGATAATGCACTAATCGGGCGATCGCTGTATGCTTGCATTCCAACTGAGATTAACGCTTCTTTCACTTGATCCGAAGCATCACTTGGATACTTTGCGAACAGACCTGTTTTTTTCGCTAGACCACTCCTTACCACTTCATAGACGGTAGCAGGAAATCCGCTGTTAAAACTATTGGATTTCTGTGAGACGTACCCAATACACGCTCGGTCTCTGAACTCCTCAACAGGTTTACCGAAGAGACGGACATCACCTTTCATCGGTTTAAGAAGACCTAATATAATTTTCATCAAGGTTGATTTCCCAGAGCCATTTGGGCCGATAATAGCCAAAAAATCGCCTTCATTGACGGTCAAAGAGACATCTTGTAAAGCTTCGGTTTTGTCATAGTAAAAGCTGACGTGGTTCATTTCTATATACTTCTCCATGGTTGCCACTTCTTCCTAATTAATAATCATTCCGATTTACACTTGATTCAGTATACTGGAACACCATGATGATGTAAATCTTTTTGATTAAAAAAAGACCGCCATATGGCAGTCTTTAAAGTAAACCATCTAAAGCGGAAGGTGAGAAATCATTCCGTTTTAGCATATCGATTTCAATTTTATAGGGAGCTTGTTTTGATTTCGCATCCGCACCAACAAATGGTGTTTCCAAAATCTTTGGTAACGTCACTAATTGTGGATGGTGCACAATATAAGACAGCGCTTCAAATCCAATTTCCCCGTGACCTATATTGGCATGGCGGTCTTTGCGAGCACCTTGAATGTTCTTAGAATCATTGACGTGGACTACCTTCAAACGATCAAGACCAATGATCTGATCAAATTCATTTAATACCCCATCAAAATCTTCTTTAATATTGTATCCTGCATCATGAACGTGACAGGTATCCATACAAACAGAAAGTCTCTCATTATGAGTGACACCTTCGATGATCATAGCAAGCTCCTCGAAGCTGCGTCCCACTTCTGAACCTTTACCTGCCATCGTCTCTAACGCAATTTGAACGTCACTCTTGTTTTCTAGCACAAGATTCAGACCTTCCACAATACGAGCTATACCAGCTTCACTTCCAGCCCCGACATGCGCCCCTGGATGTAATACGATCTGCTTAGAACCTAATGCATAGGTGCGTTCGATTTCTTTTTGTAGAAAATCAACGCCTAATGCGAACGTCTCTGGCTTTGTAGTGTTTCCTAGATTAATGATATATGGGGCATGGACCACAATGTTACTCATGCCATGCTCCTTCATATGAGCAAGCCCTGCTTCAATATTCAATTCTTCAATTGGCTTCCGACGCGTGTTTTGCGGTGCACCCGTATAAATCATAAATGTAGTTGAGCCGTAGCTCGCTGCTTCTTCACTAGCACCAAGCAACATTTTTTTCCCATTCATTGAAACGTGAGACCCGATTAACAAAAGAGTTCCCCCTTACCGTTTACGATTGCGAATTTTACGCTCTCTCTTTTTCACTTTTTCCATTTCCCATTTCATATGACGCTTGTATCCAGGTTTTACTTTTTTCGGTTTCCGCACTAATGCTTTCGCTTTTGCGTCAATTTCATTTTCTTGTTTCGGACGATTCTTACGAGCATGGCGATCTTTGAGATCTGTCCATTCCCCGTCTTTAATATCGACGTGTTGGAACGTGATGCTCATTTTTTCAATGCGGTTCAAGGCATCTTCATCTTCCGGTTGGTATAAAAGAATCGCTTGGCCTTCTAATCCTGCACGAGCCGTTCTTCCTACGCGGTGAACAAAGAATTCAAGATCATCTGGAATCTCTAGATTGATGACATGACTGACACCTGGAATATCGATTCCACGAGCAGCTAAATCAGTTGCCACGATATATTGATACTCTAAATCATGAATACTTTGCATCATTTTCTTGCGGTCTCGTGGCGTCAGATTCCCGTGAATCAAGCCCACTTTGTAGCCATTTTCATTTAAATGACTTGCTACTTTATCTGCGTACTTCTTGGTATTCACGAAAATAATGGCAAGATAAGGATTTATCACTTCTAAAACTTCGACTAAGCGATTCTTTTTAGATTTCCCTCGAACCGGAACTGCTAAGAATTCAATTCCTTCAGCTACGGGTTTCTTGTCCCCAATTTTAATATGTTCTGGAGATGACATATATTTCTTCAAGAAAGGTTGCAACTTTTCTGGAATCGTTGCGGAGAAGACATACATCTTTAAGTCTTCCGGCATCTTACCTGCAAACTGATCAATGTCTGTGATGAAACCTAGATCAAATGCTAGATCTGCTTCATCAATAACTAAAGTAGAAGCCGTATGAACGTGAAGGGCCCCTTCAAGCATCAGGTCTTTAATTCGCCCAGGAGTTCCCACGACAATATGCGGTTGTGTTCCGAGCTTTGAAATAGCACGCGCTTTATCTGTACCACCAATAAACAATTTTGATTGAATTGGGGAGTTCTCGATTAATTGCTGCAATGTCTTGTGGATTTGAGTAGCAAGCTCACGAGTTGGGGATGTGATAATGGCTTGCACTTCTTGTTTGTCCGCTTGAATTTGTTCTACGATTGGCAATAAGAAGCTATGCGTCTTCCCCGTACCTGTATGGGATTGACCGATAGCGCTCTTGCCTTTCATGATGAGCGGAATCATTTTTTGTTGGATGGGTGTTGGTTTATCAAACTTTAACTCTTCAATCGCTTCCATCAAAAACGGTTGAAAGTTGTAATCACTAAATTTGGACATGACTGTCCCTCCTATCACATAAATACCTTGTTCTATTGTACCATGTCTTTAACGTCTTTCCCTATCATTCATATACTGATTATAAAAGGAGTGAATATGTGAAATATAAAAAATTTTATCCATTTGAATTAACTCCCGCTACTAAAAAAAACAGATAACCTGCTTCAATGGCTACAAGTGGCACATGAGTTGGCCCCTCTCATCAAGCAGGTTAGTCCGCTACTTCAACAGTTCTCAATGTTGGCAAGTCTGCTTCACGGGATTTCCGGTCCAGTGGAGCAACAACGAAAAAATACACACTCTCGTGATTCTACAGTATTTATCCCAAAATAGCTATACTTTGCTCCATGCGCTTTCGTTCGTTATAATAATCGTAGTATGTGTTGTGAAAGGAGTTTCTCCATGAAAGTTAAAAAAATCTCACCTCGCGGGTATTGTTATGGTGTCGTTGACGCTATGGTCATTGCGCGTAATGCCGCACTGGATACAAGTCTACCTCGCCCGATTTATATATTAGGGATGATCGTCCATAATAAACATGTGACAGACGCATTTGAAGAAGATGGCATCATTACATTAGATGGTCCTAACCGACTTGAAATTTTAGAGAAAGTAGAAACAGGGACCGTAATCTTCACTGCGCATGGCGTGTCTCCACAGGTACGCGAGCTTGCGAAACAAAAAGGCTTGGTATCTATTGATGCCACTTGCCCTGACGTTACGGTGACACATGATTTAATTGCAGAAAAGACAGCTGAAGGCTACGACATTCTTTATATCGGAAAGAAAGGGCACCCTGAGCCAGAAGGCGCTATCGGAGTAGCTCCAGACCATGTTCATTTGATTGAAAAGATTGAAGACGTCGATATGCTTGAACTAGCGAATGAGAAACTTCTCGTGACGAATCAAACAACTATGTCCCAGTGGGATGTTGTGAAATTAATGGACGCTCTTAAAGCGAAGTTCCCTACAATTGAAGTTCATAAAGAAATCTGTTTAGCTACTCAGGTTCGTCAAGAAGCTGTCGCCGAACAAGCTGGTGACACAGAGCTATTAATCGTTGTGGGCGATCCAATGAGCAACAACTCAAACCGCCTGACTCAAGTATCCGAAGAGATTGCTTCCACGCCGTCTTATCGCATTGGAGATATTTCGGAGTTGAAATTGGAATGGTTAGAAAATGTGGATACAGTATCTGTCACAGCTGGAGCCTCTACACCTACTCCTATTGTCAAAGAAGTGATTCAGTTCTTAGAGAAATACGATCCACAAGATCCGGAAACTCATGATACAACAAAACGTGTCACAAACGACAAAATTTTGCCGAAAATCAAAGTGCCTAAACCTGTAGTGCGTATTGAGCCGTACGCTCAATGAAAAAAGTCTGCCTCGAGCCTGAGGCAGACCTTTTTTTATATCAATTTAAATGGCTCCGTAGAAATCTTAGAGGGAATGAACTGAGGTGCTTTTTTCTCTCCTTGCATCAAGTTCGTCATATAGCGGACCGTTCCTTCCTTCATCACAGACTCCACATGATGACCCGGATCGACTATCATGAGCCCCATTGTTTCGGCATCTTGTGCTGTATGGAAATACATATCGCCAGTGACCAATACATCCGCCCCAGCGCGCTTGGCATCGCGAATATATTTGTTTCCGTCTCCACCAATTACTGCCACTTTTTCTATAGATGCATGAAGATCTCCTGTGACTCTCACAAAAGGTACATCAAGTTGCGTCTTTACATGCTGAGCGAACTCTTTTAACGTCATCGGTTGCACTTTCCCAATTCGCCCTAAACCATGTTCATTCGCTTGAAGGTCCAGCGCATACAAATCATATGCTACTTCTTCATAGGGATGTGCTTTCAACATCGCTTTCACTACTCGCGAAGTAGTGGACTTTGGAAACACCACTTCAATCTTCTCTTCCTCAACGACTTCAAGCTTGCCAGCTTCTCCAATATAAGGATCTGCTTCAGACGTTGGTCGAAAGCGACCGGTACCTTTTAACGAATACGAGCAGTGCTTATAGTCGCCAAGTTGTCCAGCTCCTGCAGCCGCTAAAGACTTACGCATCGCCTCTGCATGACTTTCTGGGGTAAAGACCGCAAGCTTCATCATCGGTTCAGAGTAGGTCTGCGTCAATACCTTCACATCGTTCAATTGCAGCTTATGGCTGAGCATATCATTGACACCACCTTGGGCAATATCCAAATTGGTGTGTGCCGCATAGACGGCAATATTATGTTTGATACACAGTTCAATCAATCGACCTAGCGGAGTGGAGGTGTCTATAGCACTCAGCTTTCTGTATATAGGAGGATGATGAGCTAAAATAAGTTCACACTCTTCCTCGATAGCTTCTTGTACAACTTCCTTAGTTACATCCAATGTTACAAGGACCCGAGATACCGTCTTATTTAGTGTCCCAATATGGAGTCCAATCGGATCCCCTTCCATAGCCAGTGCAGGCTTTGCCCATTGTTCAAACAGTTCGATGACACGATGTCCATTCATGAAAGTGCCTCCTTCACGAGTTGTATCTTCGTCTTAAGCTCCCATCGTTTGTCTTTCACTTCTTGTCTATCGTCATCAGGAAGTTTTTGAAGAATGCGTTCCCATTCTGCCAATTCACGCTCCCATTTCTTGACAAAAACTTCTGAGCGAGCCTGTCTAAGAATTGGACCAAGTAACAGGTCTGCCGAGTTCAGCTCCATAGCTCCTTTTTCAAGCACGAGAACTTCGTAGAGCTTTTGGTTTTCTTCAAGAATCTCCTCTGCAACTAGTTTCCAGTCATTAGTAACTGCCCATTCTCGGATGGCCAGTGCATGCACATTTGGTTGCAAAATCAGACGAGTTGCAAGATCTGCCTTGATTTTTCCACGTTCGAGAATCTTAGCAATCAAGGGACCCCCCATGCCGGCAATTGTGATATCGGTAATCCCGTCCTCGGCTCGCACTACATCCAGACCATCGCCCATACGTACTTCAATAACATCCGTCAGACCTTCCGAACGAACTTGGCGTTCCGCTGATTGAAAAGGTCCTTTTACGACCTCACCTGCTATAGCGAAATCGATATGTTGTTTCTTAGCTAAATAGCAAGGGAGATACGCATGATCACTTCCAATATCGGCGAGCCTCGCTCCTGACGATACATAAGAACCTACTGTCTTCAAGCGTTGTGACAACTGTTCACTATTCATTCAAATTACCTCATTTCTAGAGAAAAAAGCCTCACTCCAAGGAGCGAGACTTTTTCATGTACTATTCGAGAGATTTAACCCAAGCAGCCATCGCTTCGATGTTTTCTGCAGGGACCAATCCACCTGGCATTGCGCCTTTACCATTTGCAAGCACTTCAGCAATTTCTTCTTCAGAAAGCTCAGTTCCTACTAATGAAGGGAATGCACCTTGTCCTTCGTAGCTACTTCCGTGACAGCTGATACACTTTTGCTGAGCAAGTGCTTCTGGGTCAAATTCACCAGCAGATGCCTCTTCTCCGCCTTCAGCGCCACCCTCACCGTTTTCTTCTGTTGCAGCGATTTCTTCTGAATTCTTAACGCCTTCAACAGAAAGGAAGAAAATAAGTCCGATCCCGAAAAGCATGATTAAAATGTACGGAATAATAGGATTCTTTGTCATCAATAACCCTCCCTCTTGGTCACACTATCACTAATAACATTAGTCAACATCATTATTGTACTCCATTCAAGAAAAAACGAAAAGAGAAATGAGGCAAGTTTTGATGCATTGTGACAAAATCGACAAATCTATCAGCAACCTACATGACGTGCAATCACCATGCGTTGCACTTCTGAAGTTCCTTCTCCAATCTCAAGAAGTTTCGCATCTCGCATAAAGCGTTCCACTTCGTATTCTTTCATATAGCCGTAGCCTCCATGAATCTGAATGGCTTCATCTGCCACTTCCATGGCAATTTCAGAAGCATAGAGTTTACACATTGCTGCCTCTTTCCCAAATGCACGACCCTGATCTTTTAGCCAAGCAGCCTTGTAGACCATAGTTCGAGCCAATTCAATCTTTAATGCCATGTCCGCAAGTTTGAACTGAGTGATTTGGAATTCAGATAAGGATTTTCCAAATTGCTTTCGCTCTTTGGAATAGCGTAAGGCTTTATCGAATGCTGCTTGCGCGATTCCAACTGCCATCGCCCCAATTCCGATTCGCCCCCCGTCAAGTGTGGTTAAGAATTGTTTGAATCCGTTTCCTTGAACACCAAGCAAGTTCTCTTTTGGAACACGAACGTTTTCAAAAACTAGCTCTGTTGTATTGGAAGCATTCAGACCCATTTTTTCATAATTGTCGATAATTGTGAAACCTTCTGCATCTGTTGGAACAATGATAGCAGAGATTTCTTTCTTTCCATTATCTGTACCCGTGATTGCAGTGATGGCAAGATGCTTTGCATGGCTAGCATTCGTGATATACACTTTGCTTCCATTGATGACCCACTCATCGCCTTCTAATTTTGCTGTAGTTTGTGTACCACCAGCATCAGAGCCAGCATTTGGTTCTGTTAATCCAAATGCACCGAATGACTCGCCTGTACAAATTGGTGTTAAATACTTTTTCTTTTGCTCTTCTGTTCCAAATAAGTGAAGTGGCGCACCACCTAGTGAAATATGTGCAGAATACGTGATCCCAGTGGAAGCACATGCACGACTCAGTTCTTCAGTTACAATTGCAAAGCTTATAGTATCCGCACCAGCACCACCGTAATCCTCATCAAATGGAAGACCCATCATTCCCATATCACTTAACTCTTTGAAAATTTCTGTCGGAAATTGTTTCGTCTTATCGCGCTCGATTGCCCCTGGAGCGACCTTTTCATTAGCAAAATCCCGCATCATATTTTTTAACATCTGATGTTCTTGAGTTAAATCAAAATTCATTTCTACATCCCCTTTTATACCCTTAGTAAACGCTTACATGTTTGATTATACAGAACTCTTTGATAAAATGGCATAAAAATGAATGTGAATTTAAACACGTACTCCTAGATGTGAAGAACGCCGCTCTAGAAATCGTGTGAAAACTGGGCGTGTCCGTAGAGGCGCTCTTTGCCTCTATGGATGCGACCGGTTTTCGCGGGGATTTCTGGCGTTCGTAACTCGATTACTCATAAATGTGAAAGGCGTTCGCTCTAGAAATCAAAAAAACCACTCCTCATAAAGAGAAGTGGCTGAAGATCAATCTAAGAAATCTTTTAATCGTTTGCTACGAGACGGATGACGCAATTTGCGAAGTGCTTTTGCTTCAATTTGTCGAATACGCTCACGAGTTACACCGAACACTTTCCCTACTTCTTCAAGTGTACGTGTGCGACCATCGTCTAGACCGAAACGCAGACGCAACACGTTTTCTTCACGATCCGTTAAAGTATCTAAAACGTCTTCTAGTTGTTCTTTAAGAAGCTCGTAGGCTGCGTGGTCTGATGGAGACTGGGCATCTGCATCTTCAATGAAGTCTCCGAGATGCGAATCATCTTCTTCCCCAATCGGAGTTTCAAGTGATACAGGTTCTTGTGCAATCTTTAGAATTTCACGCACTTTTTCTGCTGGAAGGTCCATTTCTTCTCCAATTTCTTCTGGAGAAGGCTCACGGCCTAGATCTTGTAACAATTGACGCTGAACACGAATCAACTTGTTGATCGTCTCCACCATGTGCACCGGAATACGAATAGTACGCGCTTGGTCAGCTATCGCTCGTGTGATCGCTTGACGAATCCACCAAGTTGCATACGTACTGAATTTGAATCCTTTGCGGTGATCGAATTTTTCAACCGCTTTGATGAGACCCATATTTCCTTCTTGAATCAAGTCAAGGAATAGCATACCGCGTCCGACATAACGCTTTGCAATACTGACAACAAGTCGTAAGTTTGCTTCAGCTAGACGTTTGCGCGCTTCCTCATCACCTTGTTCAATGCGCTCTGCGAGCTCAATCTCTTGTTTCGCACTTAACAGTTCCACACGACCGATTTCTTTAAGATACATGCGGACTGGATCATTGATTTTCACACCAGGAGGAACGCTCAGATCATTAAGATCAAAGGTTTCCGTTGTTTTTTTGTTCATCAACTGATCGAGTTCTTCTTCATCTCCATCTTTTCGGCCAAGCTCAATGCCTTTGCCTTCTAATTGGTCGATGAATTCTTCGATTTGATCTGACTCCAGTTCAAACGTCGCTAATTTTTCAGCGATGTCTCCATATGTCAGTTCACCATTTTTCTTACCTAACTCGATTAATTGCTTTTTTGCTTCATCTAATGACAACTCCAAATCTTCTTTCACCTGATCTGATTTTTCTGCCATAAGAATTCCTCCTTTACGTGCCTAAATGAAATCAGATTGTGTGAAGTGTGCGCTTGAGTTCAATGGCCTGTTTGGCCAGTTCAAGTGCTTTCGTATAATCTGACAATTTTTCAGCTACTTTAGATTCGTGCATTAATGCTTCAATACGTTTCTCTACCCGATATTTGCGTAGTTGACGCATGCTATCTTCAATTTCTTTAGTGCTGCTTTCTGGGTCTTTATCCATCATTGTGGCAAACATATAGACCTTTTTTAATGAGGGATTTTCCGTCACTTCAAGTAGTCTTTGAAAATCACCTGTAGGATACCTTTCATAAAATGCTAACAAATGCAGAAATGCCTCTACCAACTCATCGTGGACAAACAGTTCCATATCTTCTTGAATTCCTTTTGAGCGAAAAACCGTCGGGTCATCCAACAAGTGAGCAAGTAGTAAATATTCGGCACGACTTGTAGCATCTAATTTCTGAGTTGAATTTTTCACCACAGGTTGCCGTTCAACAAGAGGGCGCTCCGTCTGCTCCGTCTTCGCACGTTTCGCAAGATGCTTTCGTAGTTGCTGCTCGATAACATCTTGAGAAATCCCCACTTCTTCGGCCAATTGTTTTACGTAATAGGACTGTTCAATAGGCGAAGCTGATTTTGCAATTTCAGAAATGATGGTGTCTGTATACTGTAAGACGTCGGAATCGTTCTGAAGGTTCAGCCCCTTGCGGTAGTAGACCATAGAGAACGCCATTTCTGTTAAGCCTTTTTCAGCGGACAGCTTTGCTAATGCCTCTAATCCGTTTTCTTTACTGAACTCATCTGGATCCGAATTGTTTGGAAGGAGAAGTGCGGTCCGTTTCAATGCTTTTCCATCGGTCGCTTGAAATGCTTTTTTCGTTGCCTCTAGACCTGCTTTGTCTCCATCGAAACAAAAAACGATGTCACTCGTCAGGCGTTTCAGACGTGTAATATGATTTTGGGTAAGGGCTGTCCCCATAGTACCTACGACATTCTCCACACCTGCTCTTGAGAACGCGATGACGTCTAAAAATCCTTCCGAGATGATTACTTGTTTCTTCATTCGGATTGCCATGCGCGCTAGATGCATGTTATAAAGGACATCGTTTTTTTGAAACAACTCGCTCTCAGGGCTGTTCAAATATTTGGCCTCATCTGCAGTTGAATCTAGAATGCGACCTGAGAACGCGATGGCCTGTCCTTTATCATCAAAGATTGGAAACATGATGCGGTTTCGGAAGCGGTCAAAGTAACGTTCTTTGTCTTCTTGCTTCACGAGAAGTCCGCATGCTTCCATTTCAGCTGGCTCATACCCTCGTTGCTCGAGTAATGCTGTTAGATTGTCCCATCCCGGCATGCTGTATCCCAGTTGGAATTTTTTTATAGTATCTTCATCAATACCTCGATTTTTCAAGTAAGCGAGAGCTTGCTCCCCTTCTACTGTGTGTAACAGGAGATGGTGATAGTACGAGGCTGCAAAGGTATGGGCGGCTTTCCATTTGTCATGAAGAGGATTTTTAGCATTTTCTTTTGTGGCAGTTCCTTCATCTAGCTGCAGATCCATACCTGTTCGTTCTGCAAGTCGATTGATGGTCTGTTGAAAAGTAAACCCTTCTATATCCATTAAAAATGTGATGACATTTCCGCCAGCACCACAGCCAAAGCAATGAAAGATTTGTTTTTCTTGTGCGACAGAGAAGGACGGTGTTTGTTCCCCATGAAATGGACAGAGACCGAAATAGTTTCGTCCTCGTTTTGTGAGCTGTACGTAGTCCCCAACGACGTCTACAATGTCAACGGAAGAGCGAACTTGTTCAATCACTTCATCATCTACATGCTTCGCCATTAGCTCACCTACTCTTTGCATACTTAACTGATTCTACATCACGCGTCGATTATCCTGCATAAATCGACACTTCTTCTGAAAAAAATAAAAAACTACTAATCACAAACCATAATTATAAACTAAATCCTATAGAATCGCTATGACATCTCGTGAAAAAATAGCAAAAGAATCGCGACAAAATCCGGGCGCCTTCGCTGCCCGGATTTCTAGAGAACATCTTATTAGTGCTTTGTAGATTCTTGTCGTTTAGAAATGATGATATTGGCCGTTTCTTCAACAGCACGGTTTGTAACGTCAATGACTTCACAGCCAATGCGGTCAACAACCGAATGGAAGTGTTTCAATTCTTCTTGAATTCTCTCTATTTTAGCGTAGTTTGCTTCATCACTCAAGCCAATCGCCTTGAGACGCTCGCGCCGGATAGAGTTCAATTTCTCCGGATTGATGACGAGCCCGAAACATTTGGCTGGATCAATGTGAAACAGCTCTTCTGGTGGGTCCACCTCCGGAACGAGGGGTACGTTTGCAACTTTCCAGCGCTTGTTCGCCAAGTATTGTGACAGAGGTGTTTTAGAAGTACGTGAAACTCCTACTAATACGATATCCGCTTGTAACAATCCTCGAGGGTCCCTTCCATCGTCGTATTTCACTGCAAATTCCACTGCTTCAATTTTAGCAAAGTAATCTTCATCAAGACGTCGCACAAGGCCCGGCTCTTGCATGGCATGGATTCCAATCACTTTTTCGAATTTTTCAATGACAGGTCCCATTAAATCGATGGCCTCTACTCCCGCCTTCTCAGAAAGGTTCGCTACTTGCTGTTTCATGTCGTCTCGCACCAATGTATAAATGATGATGGCTTGATGCGATTTTGCAAGATCCACGATTTCTTGAATATGATCTAATGAATCGATGTGCGTGAATCGTTTGATCCGTGCTTTGTGATACACATCTTCAAATTGACTAAGAGCGGCCTTTGCGACCAACTCTCCCGTCTCTCCAATAGAGTCCGAAATAATAAAAATATGCACTAGGTCACTCTCCTTAAATATCATGCTCATCTGCTAGCGCTAGAAAAGCACGCGTGATTGTCGTCTTTGTTACACGGCCAACGACTTCTAGTCCATCATCTGTGCGTTTGACTACAGGCAACGAGTCAATTTGACGGTCCATCAATAACTGAGCAGCACTTAGCAATGAATCGTCTTTATGGCAAACTGTGATGTTTGGCATACGAGTCATCATCATGTGAACCGGCATCTTATTCAAATCTTGATTGCCGATAGAAATGCGAAGTAAATCTTTTCTCGAGACGACGCCAGTCAAAATCCCTGTCTTGTTTACGACAAACATCGAGCCGACATCTTCAAGAAACAACTGACAAATCGCATCATACACCGAGATATGTTCTTGAATGACGACTGGCACCGATTGAAAATCTTTGACTTTCCATTTGGTCATCGTATCCGAAATGGCTTGGCCCGTCTTTTTGCCAGAATAAAAATAGCCGACACGAGGACGTGCATCCAGATATCCTGCCATTGTTAGAATGGCAAGGTCCGGTCGCAAAGTGGACCTAGTTAAATGCAGTCGGTCCGCGATTTGTTCTCCGGTGATCGGTCCGTTCTCTTTTACTATATCTAATATTTCTACTTGCCGTTTATTGAGTTCGATTGGTTCCACCGCCTCAAAGTTCTACAAAATTCAGTCTAATTATAGCGCACCTAAGGGCCGATTGCTAAGTATTCCTGCTCATGCTATACTATTTTTATTCAAATAGAGGCAATGAACGGACAATAAGTAGTACGCATAGAGCGAGCAGGAGATGGTGAAAGCCTGCACTTGTACGAAACGGCACCCGGGAGTCTCACACGAACAAAGAGGACTGGAGGATTCCAGTCAATCGAGGTGGAACCGCGGGTCTTGAGACTCGTCCTCGGGCACTACTGCCCGTGGGCGAGTCTTTTTTTGTTCGTGAACATCAAAAAGGAGGAACAATCTATGAACATGGAAACAATCGTAAGTATTGCCAAGCAGCGTGGTTTCGTATTTCCTGGTTCTGAAATCTATGGTGGATTAGCGAACACTTGGGATTACGGTCCACTTGGAATCGAATTGAAAAACAATATTAAAAAAGCATGGTGGAAAAAATTTATTCAGGAATCCCCAACGAATGTCGGGATTGATGCGGCAATTTTGATGAACCCGAAAACGTGGGTGGCATCTGGTCATATTGGAAACTTCAATGATCCGATGATTGATTGTAAAGCGTGTAAATCTCGCCACCGTGCAGACAAAATCATTGAAGATGCCCTAGACGCTAAAGGCATTGAAATGGTCGTTGATGGCCTTTCTTTCGATGACATGAAAAAGCTGATCGATGAGCACCACATCGTCTGCCCGACTTGTGGCAAGTTCGATTACACGGACATTCGCCAGTTCAACTTGATGTTCAAAACGTTCCAAGGTGTTACAGAAAGCTCGACGAACGAAATCTTCCTTCGTCCTGAGACGGCACAAGGGATTTTCGTGAACTTTAAAAATGTTCAGCGGTCGATGCGTAAAAAAGTACCTTTTGGTATCGGACAAATCGGGAAAAGTTTCCGTAACGAAATCACTCCAGGAAACTTCACATTCCGCACACGTGAGTTTGAACAAATGGAGCTTGAGTTCTTCTGCAAACCAGGTGAAGATTTAGAATGGTACGCTTACTGGCGCGATTTCTGCAAAGACTGGTTACTGAATCTAGGGATGAAAGAAGACACGATTCGTCTCCGTGAACACGATCAAGACGAACTGTCTCATTACTCAAACGCTACAGTCGACATCGAATACAAATTCCCATTCGGTTGGGGTGAGCTTTGGGGTATCGCAGATCGTACGGACTTCGATTTGAAACAACATATGGAGCATTCAAATGAAGACTTCACGTATATCGATCCGTTGACGAACGAACGTTACGTTCCTTACGTAATCGAACCTTCACTAGGTGCTGACCGCGTGACTCTTGCATTCTTGATCAATGCTTACGAAGAAGAACAGCTTGAAGGCGACGACACTCGCAATGTGATGCGTTTCCATCCTGCGCTAGCTCCATTCAAAGCAGCGATTCTTCCATTGTCTAAAAAGCTCTCAGAGCCTGCAGGTGAGTTATTCGCTGAACTGAGCAAGCACTTCATGGTCGATTACGATGAGTCCCAGTCCATCGGGAAACGCTACCGTCGTCAGGATGAAATTGGCACACCATTCTGTATCACATATGACTTTGACTCCGCAGAGGATGGTCAAGTGACAGTACGTCACCGTGACTCTATGGAACAGACTCGTATGCCGATTGCAGACGTCAAAGCATATATTGAAAAACACTTAGAATTTTAAAAACAAAAAAGGATGTTCCCTAGTTACTCGGGAGCATCCTTTTTCGTATCTGTAGGTTCAAACAGAAGTGGATTGCGTTCAATTTGATTGAGAAACTTTCGAGATTTTAATTGAATCCCTACTTGCTCTTCATAAATTGTCGTAACAATTTTGCGCATGAATTGTTTCGTCTCTTTTTTTAATTGAATCGAGCCGACTTCTTCAAGCGGTGTAAACATAAATGTGCGAATCAAACGCACCTGTACAGGTGATAACCGGATGATATACGGATCAATCGAGAAGCACCGGTGACAAAGAAACCCTATCTGCTGGAATGAAAACGCAAACTCGCCTTCTTTCGCTCCGCAGTTCGCGCAGCCATCTAAATGAGGTCGAATTCCTGCGCGAAGCAGCATTTTCCATTCTACAAATAATAAAATGGCTTCCGGGTCCTGGTCTTCTTCTATAGCCTGTAAGGCTTGATGGAGCAGTTGGTAAACACCACTTGAAGCAGTGTCGTCATCCGTTAATTTATCGATTAATTCCGTAATGACACTAGCATAAGCCGTCTTCAAAAAATCTTCTCGAATGTGGCGCATTGATTGAATGATTTCCGCTTGCTGGAGTGTCCCCATCCCTCTCCCTTGTTGGAGTAAGAAGTAGCCATGCGTGAACTGTTGCGTGACAGCTGAGAAACGACTAGCGGGTTTTTTGGCACCTCGAGCCATCGCGGTGCGCTTTCCCATCTCTTCTGTTAAAATCGTGACAATCTTATTGTTCTCTCCGTACGGAATGGCGCGTAACACGTACCCTTCTACTTTAGACAGCACGGCTGGCCCTCCTTCTTAATATTCGTCGTCACGGAAGCCGTAGTCACGAAGCTGGTTCGCCTTGTTTCTCCAGTCTTTTTGAACTTTGACCCATAGTTCAAGAAATACTTTAGAACCGAGCAGCATCTCGATATCGTGACGTGCTTTAGTACCGATATCTTTAAGAAGCGCTCCACGCTTTCCAATAACGATTCCTTTTTGAGAGTCTCGTTCAACGACGATTGTAGCCGATACGTTGATCAACTCTTTGCCTTCTTCTTTCCGAATCTGCTCAATGACAACAGCAATTGAATGAGGGATTTCCTCGCGTGTCACATGCAATACTTTCTCACGAATCAATTCAGAAATGATAAATCGCTCCGGATGATCCGTTACTTGATCTGCTGGATAGTACATCGGCCCTTCCGGCAAATACGATTCTAAGGTAGCAAGAAGTCTCTCTACATTATTTCCTTGAAGTGCAGAAATCGGAACAATTTCAGCGAAGTCATACTGTTCTTTATACGAATCGATGATGGCAAGGATCTCATCTGGATGAATTTCATCAATTTTATTAATTACTAAAAATACAGGCGTTTCATTCCCTTGAAGCATCTCAATGATCATTTTATCCCCTGCACCAATTGGTTCCGATGCATTGACCATGAATAAGATCGCATCTACCTCTTTCAAGGTGTTTTTCGCTACTTTCATCATGAAATCGCCTAATTTATGTTTTGGCTTATGAATACCTGGTGTATCAATAAAAATCATCTGACTCGTATCTTGAGTGAAAACACCTTGTACTTTATTACGAGTCGTTTGAGGCTTGTCGCTCATGATGGCGATCTTTTGACCGATGACCCGATTTAAAAATGTAGATTTTCCCACATTCGGACGTCCGATGATGGAAATAAATCCCGATTTGAATTTCTTTGGCTGTTGCATTCAAATTTCCTCCGTTCTGTCTCCTGTTACCCGAACAAAGCAAGTAATTTAGGAATATATAGTATACACCCAATTACAGCTGCACCGCACGCATAAACTAAGCAAGCTCCTGCTGCTATATCTTTTACTTTCCCTGCTTTCTCATTCCAGTTCGGCTCTACAAGATCCACAAGTGTCTCCAGTGCTGTATTGATCATTTCTAATGCGAGCATCCCTGTGATGACGACTATCAAAATGATCCATTCAATTTGTGAGAACTTTAGCAATAAAGCAGCTGCAAGTGTAAATACTGCCGCTACTAAGTGAAACTTCATATGTTTTTCACTGCGAGTGGCAGCTAGTATTCCTCGCAAGGCTACTTGAAATGAACGCAGTTCATTCATGACTTTCAGAACCTGATAGACGTGGCAGACCAAATTCAGAAAGATACGCATCTTGTTTGCTAAACATTTCTTTTTCTTGTTGTTCCGTCATGTGGTCATATCCTAGTAAATGCAAAAGTCCATGTGTAGCTAGAAATGCTAATTCACGTTCAAATGAGTGACCGTAATCCGCTGCCTGCTCTTGTGCACGGTCGACTGAAATGATGATATCCCCAAGTAGCAAGGTTTCATCTCCGACAATTGCAACTTCTCCTTCACCTTGTTCTTGCATGGCAAACGAGATGACATCCGTAACTGCATCTTTATTTCTGTATGTCCGATTGATCTCTTGAATTTCTTCATTTGTGACAAAGGATACGGAAAGCTCCGCGGCATCTGAGACGTCTTCTTTTTGTGCAACAAATTGAAGGACTTTCTCAACAAGATCCAGCGCCTCTGGTGTAGCTGAATTTGTTTCATTTAAAAAATCGATAATCACTTTTTTTCCTCCTCCGGGTACTGGATTCGTTCATGATAAAATCCTTTGAGGGTTGAACAAATGCTTTCTTTAACTATGGTCAAATCTTTCATCGAAATATCACATTCGTCGAATTGGCCGTCATTGACTCTATCCTTAACTATGGCATCTACAAGTTCTTTGATCTTGGAGCTGCTTGGTTGCTTCATCGAACGAACAGCTGCCTCCACACTATCAGCAATTGAAATCACTGCCGCTTCACGTGATTGTGGTTTTGGACCGTCATAACGAAACAGCTCCTCATCACAGTCACCGTCTTGTTTCGCTTTGTGATAGAAGTATTTAATACAGGTCGTCCCGTGATGTTGAAGTGCCACATCAACGATGGCTCGTGGAATCCGATTTTGAATCAAGATGGCCGCTCCGTCTGTCGTATGATCTTTAATGATGCCTGCGCTCGTTTCAGGAGGCAGATGATCATGAGGGTTGTAGCCGTTCGTCTGATTTTCAATGAAGAACCCGGGACGTCTTGTCTTTCCAATATCGTGATAGTAGCACGCAACTCGAGCGAACAAGCCATTGGCACCAATTGATTCACATGCAGCTTCAGACAAATTGGCAACCATGACACTATGGTGATAAGTGCCGGGTGTCTCCATGAGTAACTTTTTGAGCAACGGATGACCGGGATTTGCCAGTTCAAAAAGTTTCATTGTGGATAAGATCCCAAAAGCGGATTCAAAAAATGGTAACGTTCCAAAGGTAAATGCTCCTGAGATCATTCCGGATAACATACCGATTCCAATCAGTAAAAGAGTATCTTGCATCGTAGATGTAGTCGTTGATAACAATAAATAAGTTCCCATAAACAAAGTATTCGTCAGGGCTACAACACCGCTCGTTTTCATAATCGGAGAACGTCCTGAAAAGAATTTGAATGCGAAGATGCCAGACAATCCTCCAATCAATGTATAGAGAGCTATATCTGTTTGCAAAAATGATGTAAACCCTTCTCGGAAGATATAACCTGCTAATAACGCATTGGCGATTAAACTGATATAGGCCAAGCGTTCATTCGTTAATAGATAAACCGTCATCGAAACGAATGCTGTAGGAAATAAGAAAGCGATAGTAAATGTAAAGTTGGCGTCAATTAGAGCCGTTAACACCATTAATAGCGCAGACAATGCAAGTACCAGCAAGGACACACTGAGCCACTTGACACGGACTTTACGACTTCCCTCAGTTAGGTGTATGGCACTATACACCATTCCAACTGTGAGTAAGATCAGCACTGCTAACCCTGCATACGACCGGTACTGGACATCATTTTCGACCATGCCAGTAAGCTCCAGCTGTCTATAGATTTCTCTATCTACATATTGACCTTCTTGAACAAGCAATTGTCCTTGAAGGATACGAGTCGGTTCCACAGCGTTCACAGCTTCTTCGATGCGTTGATCTGTGAGCTCTTGGTCAATCAGCTCTGTTTCTATTATGGCTGTGGAAAGGATTTTTCCGACGGCATTCTCGTAATTCGTAGGGAAAGGTAACCGTTCTTTTAATTGTGTAATTCCCTGCTCTCGAATTGCTGAGACTTGATTGCCTCGGATAGGCTCTGCTAGTAATTCCGTAACCTCAGAGACCGCCACCTCAGTCGTCGTCTCTAGTGTAGATAAAGGCTGTGAGTAAATGACTTCTAGCTCTTCATCTGTTAATCGTTCTGAAAGATCAGGTGACAACTCTTCTAATTCATTCCGAAGTTGCTGAATAGGCGTAGCATCTTGTTCTTCAGAGAGTGCCTGCTCTTTAATTACAAGGATCGATTCAAAGACAGAGGCTATCCAAGCTGACTGATTGTCACTAGCTTCTTCTTGGAACACATAGACAGGGTCTACTGCCTCTTTGGCTGCCACACGGTCTTGTTCCGTTTTTAAAGGGTCTTCAATGGTTTTAGAAGAACGTATGGTTTCAGGTGACAGTTGAAAGCGTTCAATAGTGTATGTAGTTTCGTTCGTCACGAAAGAGAGCATGATATAAAGTAAAACGGCGCCTGCTAAGGAAATAGAAGCAAGGACACCTTTCTTTTCATGAATTGACGTAATGAATTCAACAAACCGGTTCACGAGCATCCCTCCATCTCTTTACAGTATACCACGTAAAAAGCAGTAGTCGAAACCGACTACTGCCCTTCTTCATATGCTTGTATAATTTTCGCAACTAGTGGATGACGCACCACATCGCCTTGTTCTAAGTAATGAAATTCAATTCCTTTGACGTTTTTCAACATCGACTCAGCAACCATTAAACCTGATTGTGTATTTTTCGGTAAATCAATTTGAGTTTTGTCTCCAGTGATCACCATCTTTGAACCAAATCCAAGACGAGTTAAAAACATTTTCATTTGTGCAGGGGTCGTATTTTGCGCTTCATCTAAAATGACAAATGCATCATCTAGAGTGCGTCCGCGCATGTATGCTAATGGTGCAATCTCAATCACTCCGCGCTCAATCAAGCGTTCCGTCTGCTCTGCACCAATGACATCATGAAGAGCATCATAAAGTGGACGTAAGTACGGATCTACTTTCTCTTTCAAATCACCAGGTAAGAACCCTAAGCTTTCTCCAGCTTCGACGGCTGGACGCGTTAAAATGATCCGTTTGACATGACCGTTTTTCAATGCCTGAGAAGCCATGACCACCGCTAAATACGTCTTACCTGTTCCTGCAGGACCAATCCCAAATGTCAAATCAAAGCTTTTAATTCCTTTGACATAGGCTCTTTGTCCGATAGATTTGGCACGAATCACTTTCCCTTTGACAGTACGGGCGATTTCCTCTTCATATAACCGAACAAAATAGTCAATGGTTCCGGAGTTAGCCATTTCTAAAGAAGCGACCACGTCCCGTTCATTCACTTGTATTCCTTTGCGAATCAATTCAAGAAGGGCATTGATCACGCTCTGTGCTTTTTTAACTTGTCCTTCTTCTCCGACAATCAGGAAAGTATCCCCTCTTGCAATTAGCTGAACTGAAAAATTTTCTTCAATAAGCGCAAAGTTTTTATCCCCATTTCCATGAAGCTGGACGGCTTCATTCGGGTCATTCACTTTGATTTCGAGTTTTTCCTCAGTCATTCAACGTCTCCTTAAGGTACTCTGGTTTAGCAAGGATGCCTTGGATTTTGACTAGTACCTTCCCTCTTACTTTACCATTAACATTTTGTACCTGTAAAACCTTTATGCCTTTAATCTTTGTTTCTTGTTGTTGTTGCTCTATAAATTGTCTGATGATGGCATCTGCGTGACTTGAAGAGTAGTCAAAATCTGCAGAGGGCGAGTCCAATTGAAATCCAAGCTCTCGAAAGTAAATGCCTGTAATTTCTCCTTTTGCTGCTTTTCCGTCATTACCGACCGCTAACACATTTCCTTTTTACACAATGTCTTTTCTTTTGACCAAACTCGTTCCTTCTACGAGCTGCACCCGATCGATTTGTCCATCGTAAGCAGCAACGAACTTCTCGGCTTCCGGCCAATCTTTTGGCAATACCGGCTTGGGAGAAGGCACTAGCGTTACTTCTACAACGGAGTGCTCTCGACTGATCATCACCCGCGCAATGGAATCATGCTGTTTCAATATCTTGAGAAAATTTGAGTTTGGTTAATCCAATATTAGGTTGACAAAATGTCACAGATGTTAAAAAATTTCGTAGTCGCTCAGGCGTACCTTTTACAGACACGTGGAGGTTAGAAACGAACCACTTCAAATAAATTCAGTCCTTTAAATCGGATTACGAGCAAATCTTTAGAATAAGTCGGTAGCATCAGCTGATCTGCACCCACTTCAATTTTCATCTCTGTAAGTCTGATACTTAGTGTTCTCTCACCGAACGACTGTAGTCTCGCTGGCCCTTTTATTACTAGATAGCTAAATAAGTCAGTTTCTATATAAGGAGTTTTCCACATAAAAACACCTCTCTCTCACAATGGTATGTGAGAAAAGAGGTGTCTAGACTAACGTCTTTTTGAAACTGGTGGTGCTAGAATTTCGGATAACACGATAGCACGAGCCAGATCGTCTGTAGAATCAATCAATTCTGCTACAGGTAATTCTTTTTGTACCGTAGGTTCTGTTTTTTGATGAACGGATAAACGACCTGGGCGTCTTTCTGCGATTTCCCGTTCTATAGTTACTGGCACTCTTTCTTGAATCTCTTTAACAGGAGCTGTCGGTGTAGATTGAGGAAGTCTTGAGCGGACTTCACGTTCTACCCTTTCTGCCACTTGTCTTGCCTTCGGAGGTACTTTTTGATCGGATTGATCAAGCATTTGACGAGTCCAGTCCTCTAACTCCTTTAATGAACGAGGACGAGTCTCCGATTTTTGGCTTACTGGAGGTGGAGTTTTTTGGCTCGCTTTTTTCTTATCTCCAAAAAAAGAACTGATGATGAGCGATAAGATGATGAGCAAAATTCCTTCCATACTCATTCCTCCCTTCTGTTCGTATTAGGAATTAGTAGGACGGTCTGTAGACGAATCCTTTTTGCCTACTTTGCTGATGGAATCACGCATCGAAGTGTCTGCTTGAACATTTTTGTAGTTCATGTAATCCATAACACCGATGTTGCCATCTTTAAGAGCGTCTGCCATAGCTAGTGGCACTTGTGACTCGGCTTCGACTACCTTAGCACGCATTTCTTCAACGCGAGCCTTCATCTCTTGCTCAGTTGCAACGGCCATTGCACGACGTTCTTCAGCTTTTGCTTGAGCAATTTTCTTGTCTGCTTCGGCTTGCTCTGTTTGAAGTTCGGCACCAATGTTCTTACCGATATCAACATCCGCAATATCGATCGACAGAATTTCAAATGCTGTACCAGAATCTAGTCCTTTTGATAATACGGTCTGAGAAATCATATCTGGATTTTCTAATACTTTTTTATGGTTCTCGGATGAACCGATTGTACTTACAATCCCTTCACCGACACGTGCTACGATTGTCTCTTCACCAGCACCCCCGACAAGTCGGTCAATGTTGGCACGAACTGTAATACGTGCTTTTGCTTTCACTTCAATACCATCCATCGCCACACCAGCAATAAATGGTGTTTCAATGACTTTCGGATTTACAGACATCTGTACCGCTTCTAGAACGTCACGTCCTGCCAAGTCGATAGCTGCTGCACGTTCAAACGAAAGATCGATATTCGCACGGTGTGCGGCAATCAAGGCATTGACGACGCGGTCTACGTTACCACCAGCCAAATAGTGACTTTCAAGCTGGTTGATTTGCACGTCTAGACCCGCTTTATGTGCTTTGATTAACGGATTCACGATACGATTTGGAATAACACGACGTAAGCGCATTCCGATCAATGTGAAAATACTGATTCGTACACCTGCTGCTAATGCAGAAATCCATAGCGTAACGGGTACAAAGGTGAAAAATACGGCCAATAGTAGGAATATGACAACAATCGTTCCTACAAGACCAAATAGACCTAGTCCTTCTAGCATTACATTTCCTCCTCTAGGGTTTCACGAACCACAATCCGTGAACCTTCTACTTTTCGAATGATGACAGTTTTATTGCGGTCAATAAAGTTTCCTTCTGAGACAGCATCAAGGCGCTCATCACCTATAACTATCGTACCAGAAGGACGTAGCGGTGTTAAGGTGATTGCGTGTTGCCCAACTAATTCTCTTCTTTCTACTGCTGAGACATAGCCCTTTTCAGTTGAAGTCGAGTCGCTCAAAATGATTTTGTTGAACAATTTTAATTTCTTCCCAAAGAACTTCATGATAATCACCATTCCTGTAATCGCAACTGCTAGTGCAATTAAAATTGAGATACTGATTTGCGTCATATCTGCTCCTGCAAGATACAAACTGCCAATTATAGCAAGTCCCCCTGCTATTCCACTAATACCAAAGGGGAGGAAGAGCTCCGCAAGAAGCAAGATGATTCCAACACCAAATAATAGGACTGCTTCATAGCCTGCAAGTCCGGCAATCATATGACCATAGAAGAATAACAAAATAGCTGTTAATCCCATAAGGCCTGGTAATCCAAAACCAGGTGAATACAATTCCACAACTAAACCTAGGCTACCGATAGATAATAAGATGGGCACAATAATCGGATGAGTGAGAAAACGCGCAAGTTTAACGAGAAACGACTCTTCCACGCTAATCACTTCTGCGTCTGGGAATCCAATCGCAGTGAGTACGTCTTCAAAAGTTTCTGCTATACCTTCAGCGTAGTCTACCTCTACCGCTTCTTCAGCTGTTAAAGTAAGGAGCTTACCTTCTCCAGCTCGGTACTGAGGAAAATCATAAGAAGGATCAATCATTGCAAGCGCAATTTCAGGATTTCGATTTGAGTGTTCCGCCGCATTTTGCATAGAGGCTGCCCATGCACTTCGAGCTTTTTCATCTGCAGCATTTCCTGTTTGATCAATCACTGCTGCCGCTCCCATTGTCGCGTCTGGAGACATATAGATTTCATCTGCATAGAGCGCTAGAAACGCACCTGCTGAGAGTGCTCTGTCATTTACATAGACGTAAATATCCAAAGGACTATCTGCCATCAGCTTCGCAATATTTTCAGCTGCATCTACTGCGCCACCAGGTGTGTTCATCTCGATAATTACAGCGTCTGCATTTTGATCTTCAGCTTCTGACAATGACTGATTCAAAAATGTATAAAGCCCTTTTTCTACTGCCTCATTAAGAGGGACACGGTAGACGGTTTCAGTATTCGCACTTACAGAGAACAAGGGAAGAAGAAGTCCTAAGAGGAGCATACAAACCCAAACGATTCGTAGTTTTTTCACCTTTTCACCCCACTTTCATGTTCTGTCTACTGATTCTACGTTCATCTTACCGAAAAGTTTCATCTTTTCGCATGTTTTTTGACTTACAGAATGACTAACTTTTTACCTGAGACACCATTTCCAAGGGGAGAACATGCAAGCCATAGAAAAGGTTTTTTAACTATACAAAAAACCCTCATAGCCATATGGCTATAAGGGTTTGTGTTCGATTTAATCATCAAGTGTTAGTAACGCAGGGATGCATCGGGAAGATTACCACTTACGTTTACGCGCAGCTTCTGATTTCTTTTTACGTTTTACGCTTGGTTTTTCATAAAACTCGCGCTTTCGTACCTCTTGAATAGTACCGCTTTTAGAAACAGTACGTTTGAAGCGTCGAAGAGCATCCTCAAGCGATTCGTTTTTGCGAACGACAGTTTTTGACATCTCTCTTTCCCTCCCTCCGAACACACATCAAAGCACATAACAGTAAAGTTATGTTACCTAAAAATTATAGCGTATTCGCTAGGAAACGTCAACTACTGCGATGAAAATTTAGTAGTCAGAATCGCTCTTCTGACCTTCCATGATCAATACGCCTGAGCTAGCTCCAATACGAGTGGCTCCTGCTTCAACCATTTTGTTGAAATCTTCAAGGCTGCGAATGCCTCCTGAAGCTTTCACTTCAAGGTCTGCTCCTACAGTTTCTTTCATTAATTTTACGTCTTCAGCAGTTGCTCCACCAGTAGAGAATCCTGTAGAAGTCTTCACGAAATCAGCTCCAGCTTCTTTTGATAACTGGGAAGCCAGAACGATTTCATCTTTTGTAAGAAGGCAAGTCTCAAGAATCACTTTGACGATTGCTTTTCCTTTAGCTGCTTGTACAACAGCTTCAATGTCAGCTTTTACGTCTTCTGTTAAACCTGATTTCAATGCGCCTACGTTTAAGACCATATCGATTTCAGTTGCGCCTTTTGCGATAGCGTCTTTTGTTTCGAATGCTTTCGTGTCCGCAGTAGAAGCTCCAAGTGGGAAGCCAATTACCGTACACACTTTTACCGGGCTATCTTTTAATTGCTCAGCAGCAAATGCTACCCAAGTAGGGTTTACACAAACAGATGCGAATTCATATTTCGCTGCTTCTTGGCAGAGGACTTCAACTTGTGATTTTGTAGCTTCTGGTTTCAATAATGTATGATCAATATAAGATGCGATTGATTTTGTCATGGTTATTCGTCTCCTTTTGAGTTGAGATGTACGTACCTCTTCATCATAATCAAATAAACTGGGAAAAGCAAGTAAAGGAAAACGCTTCCTGCAAGATGCAAGAAGCGTTAGGTTTTAAGCGTTGACTACAAAGTTTTCTTCTAAGACACGAACAAATTGACCTTCGTTGTATGGATAGCCCGCTTTTGTGATTTTGACTTTGACAAGTTGCCCGATCAATTCTTCAGTACCTGGAATAATGACTTTCAAGTAGTTGTCTGTATAGCCGACGACCAAATCTTGTGAAGTTCCGTTATCAAACTTCTCTTCTGGGATGATTTCAAGAACCTCATCTTCGTAACTTGACGCATACTCTTTTGCCAATTGGTCATTCAATGTAATGAGGCGGTGTACACGCTCATTCTTCACTTCTTCATCCACTTGATCATCCATACGAGCGGCTGGTGTACCTGTCCGTTTTGAATAAGGGAATACGTGAAGCTCTGAGAAGCGATGTGTGCGAATGAATTCGTACGTCTCCATGAACTCTTCTTCCGTCTCACCTGGGAAGCCTACGATGACATCCGATGTAATGGCTAGGTCTGGCAAAGCTTTACGCAACTGCACTAAACGATCGGCAAAGAATGCCATCGTGTATTTGCGTCTCATACGCTTCAATACCGTATCCGATCCCGACTGAATCGGAATGTGCAAGTGACGGACAACAATATTCGATTGCTTCAATACGTCAATCACTTCATCCGTCAATTGACTTGCTTCAATCGAGCTGATACGAAGCCGTTTCAATCCAGTGACTTGAGATTCTAAATCGCGAAGTAGTTGTGCAAGATTGTAATCTTTCAAATCTTCACCATACCCACCTGTATGAATTCCAGTCAACACGATTTCTTTGTAGCCCGCAGCTACGAGCTGTTGTGCTTGATGGACGACTTCTTGTGGGTCACGAGAACGCATCAAACCGCGAGCCCAAGGGATGATACAGAATGTACAGAAGTTGTTGCATCCCTCTTGGATTTTAAGTGATGCACGCGTGCGGTCTGTGAAATTAGGAACATCCAACTCTTCGTAAACACGGTTCTTCATGATATTGCCGACAGCATTGATTGGCTGCCGCTCTACTTTGTATTGTTCGATATAATCAAGCATCTTGCGACGATCTTGAGTACCGACGACTATGTCTACTCCAGGAATCGCCATAATTTCAGCAGGAGAGGTCTGCGCATAACAACCTGTCACACAGATGACGGCATCTGGATTTTGACGGATAGCACGGCGGATCACTTGACGGCTCTTCTTATCCCCTGTGTTCGTTACTGTACATGTATTGATCACATAAACGTCCGACTTTTTTTCAAAATCTGTCCGTTCGTAATTTTGTTCTTTAAATAGTTGCCAAATCGCTTCGGTCTCATAATGGTTCACTTTACATCCCAACGTATGAAAAGCTACTGAAGCCATACTAGCCACCTCTTCTTTCATTCAAATTCATAAGACAGGGCACTTAATGCATAGAGAGGAGCGGTCTCTGCACGTAGAATGCGAGGTCCGAGCGTGACACCACTTGCGCCTACTTCTACAAGTGCGTCTACCTCGTGCCGTGCCAAGCCGCCTTCAGGTCCGAACACAATAAGTATCGACTTATTATCATACACCTTTTTTACATGGTCTGCAAATCGAATTCGTGTGTCTTTTTTTGCTTCTTCCTCATCACAGATCCACACATGATCAAAGGATTTTGCCGCTTCACAAAGCTGTTTGAGAATATGTATCGAATGAATCGTCGGAATGACGGTTCGGTGACTCTGCTCTGCAGCCTCTTTTGCAATTTTTTCAAAACGCTCTTGTTTCTTCGTCCATTTTTTCGCATCCCACCTCACTACCGAGCGCTCTGCTTCAAAAGGAATAAACCCAGTCATTCCAAGCTCCGTGGCTTTCTGAATGACCAGGTCTAGTTTATCTCCTTTTGGAAGACCGCACGCTATTGTGACATGTACGGGCAATTCAACAGAACGTTCTAGTGGGGCTAGTAAGAGCACTTCTACGGAATCTTTCTGCAAATTTACGATTTCAGCTTTGAAAGCCTGCTGCTCAACCACGACTAGCAGTTCATCCGCCTCTTTCATCCGCATAACCCGTTGGATATGATGCGCATCTTCACCTTCAATAATCGCTCTATTGTCTGTAGATTGCTGTACGAAATAACGCTGCATCAGACATCCTCCTAGTTCTTACGAGAGATGATAGCGACCCAATCTTCCATCATCATCACTTCTTCAATGACAAACCCCGCAGCTTCTAAGCCGTTTCGGACATCGTCTTTTCTCGCACCGATAATACCCGATGTGATGTAGACACCCCCTGGCTTCACCATTTGAAAAGCATCCGAAGTAAACGACAAAATAATATCGGCTAAGATGTTCGCCACTACTACGTCTGCTGGTGCTTCCACAGAATCCAGCAAATTCCCATGAACAGTTCGAACACGGTCTTGGACTTTGTTTAGCGCCACATTAGCAGTAGCAGCGGTCACTGCCACTTCATCTAAGTCGAGTGCATGGACATGTTCTGCGCCAAGCAGTGCAGCTCCAATAGCGAGAACGCCTGAACCTGTACCTACATCGATGACCGAGTCACCCAACTTCACATGCTTCTCAAGTGCCTGCAGACACATGACTGTAGTTGGATGTGTGCCTGTTCCAAAAGCCATCCCTGGATCTAGTTCGATGATCAATTCATCCGTTTGTACGGGAGTGTAATCTTCCCAAGTTGGAACGATTGTAAAGCGGTTTGAAATTTTCACAGGATGATAATACTGTTTCCAAGCAGTGGCCCAGTCTTCTTCATCTACTTCATGAAGTGTGACGGTTCCTTCTCCAATGGAAATATCAAAGTTTCGGAGATTTTCAATCGCAAGCTTAATTTCTTCGACTGTCTCATAGATGAAACTAGTAGCCGCGAGATACGCTTTTACACGGACACCCGATGTTGGGAAGTCAAGAGGGTTCAATTCGTATAGTTCACCAAACTGATCCTCACGTTCTTTATCTAGCTCAAGAGAATCTTCAATGACTACTCCACTCGCCCCCGCTTCATGCAAAATATTGCTGATCGGTTCTACCGCTTCATTCGTTGTCAATACAGACAATTCCATCCATTTCACTTGCGAATCACTCCTTTAGTCACCTTTTATCTTATTACGTAGTTTATCAAACAATGAACTGCCTTGCTCTTCTGGAATATCGCCACTGATTTCTGCGAATTCACGAAGCAATTGTTTTTGTTTCTCTGTTAATTTTTTCGGAGTGATCACTTTCACAATAACGTGTTGGTCTCCAACACCGTATCCGTGAACGTTTTTGACACCCTTCCCTTTAAGACGGAACTTTGTAGCAGACTGAGTTCCAGCAGGAATTTTCAGTTTCACTTTTCCTTGTACTGTCGGAATTTCAACTTCATCCCCAAGAGCAGCTTGTGCAAATGTAAGCGGCAATGTGAAATAGATGTCGTCTCCGTCACGTTCAAAACGAGAATCCGGCTTCACTCGGAACACAACGTATAGGTCTCCTGGAGGCCCACCATTGACACCTGGTTCTCCTTGTCCAGATACGCGAAGTTGTTGACCATCATCCACACCTGCCGGAATCGTAATCTTGATTTTTTTACGCTTTGTCACGCGACCCCGTCCAGAACAAGTCGAACATTTTTCTTTGATCTCTTTCCCTGTCCCTTCACACACTGGGCACGTACGCTTTGTTTGTACACGACCAAAAGGCGTGTCTTGAGTGATGTTGACCTGGCCATGACCTTGACACTGCGAACATTTTACAGGAGATGTTCCTGGTTTTGCTCCGCTGCCATCACATGTGTCACAGATCTCATCTTTAGAGACTTCAATCTCTTTTTCTTTTCCAAATACAGCTTCTTCAAATTCAATCGTCATAGAGTACTGCAGGTCATTTCCTTTACGCGGAGCGTTAGGATCACGTCGGCGACCACCGCCTCCACCAAAGAATGAGCTGAAGATGTCTTCGAAGCCAAAGCCGTCTCCACCTGAGAAACCTCCACCGAATCCACCAAACCCTTGTGGACCCGCATGACCAAACTGATCATATTGAGCACGTTTCTCTTGATCACTCAACACTTCATAGGCTTCTGAGATTTCTTTGAACTTGTCGGCAGCGCCAGATTCTTTATTAATATCCGGATGGTATTGTTTTGATAGTTTCCGGTAAGCTTTTTTAATTTCATCTTGAGAGGCGGTCTTCGAAACGCCGAGCACCTCATAATAATCTCGTTTCTCCATGATTCACTCTCCTCACAACTTTACTATTGTACCATGTTTTCACGACATGGAAAAAGCCAAAGACAATGGTGCCTTTGACTTTTCACATTGCAAACCTTACTTGTCTTTGTTGTCGTCTACTTCTTCAAAGTCTGCATCGACAACTCCGTCATCCGCTGGATTCTCTCCTGCTGCTTGTTGATCCGCTGCCGCTTGCTCATAGAGTTTCATAGTAAGTTTTTGAACGACTTCTTGAAGAGCATCACGTTTTGTCTTCATATCTTCAAAGTTGTTAGCTTCAATTGCTGCTTTTAATTCATCTTTAGCAGTTTCAGCCTCTTGTTTCTCTTCTTCAGATACTTTATCTTCAAGATCTTTCAAAGTCTTCTCCGTCATGAAGACTAGTTGATCTGCGTCGTTTTTCAAGTCCGCTTCTTCTTTGCGCTTTGCATCCGCTTCAGCATTTGCTTCTGCTTCTTTTACCATACGCTCGATTTCTTCATCTGATAATGAAGTGTTCGATTGAATTGTGATCGTTTGTTCTTTTTGTGTACCAAGGTCTTTTGCTTTAACGCTTACGATACCATTCTTATCGATATCGAATGTCACTTCGATTTGTGGCACACCACGTGGTGCTGGTGGAATGTCCGTAAGTTGGAAACGGCCTAATGTTTTGTTATCTGCTGACATTGGACGCTCACCTTGAAGTACGTGAATATCTACTGCTGGTTGGTTGTCAGCTGCAGTAGAGAATGTTTGAGATTTTGAAGTTGGGATTGTCGTGTTGCGCTCGATAAGTTTCGTGAACACGCCACCCATCGTTTCAATACCAAGTGACAATGGAGTTACGTCTAGAAGAACGACGTCTTTTACATCACCAGTAAGTACGCCACCTTGAACTGCAGCACCCATTGCTACAACTTCATCTGGGTTTACACCACGGTGTGGTTCTTTACCAGTTTCTTTTTTAATCGCATCTTGTACAGCAGGGATACGAGTCGATCCGCCAACTAAGATAACTTTATCGATATCATTTGAAGATAGACCCGCATCACGCAATGCTTGACGCGTTGGTTCCATCGTACGTTCTACTAGAGAAGCACTCAAATCATCAAATTTCGCACGAGATAGTGATACTTCTAAGTGAAGTGGTCCAGCTTCTCCTGCTGTAATGAATGGTAATGAAATCTGAGTAGAAGTTACACCAGAAAGGTCTTTTTTCGCTTTTTCAGCTGCATCTTTTAGACGCTGCATAGCCATTTTGTCTTTAGAAAGATCGATGCCGTTTTCTTTTTTGAACTCTTGTACTAGATAGTCGATAATCACTTGGTCAAAGTCATCTCCACCAAGGCGGTTATCACCAGCAGTAGCGAGTACTTCAAATACGCCGTCACCTAGTTCAAGGATCGATACGTCAAATGTACCGCCACCTAGATCGTACACTAAGATTTTTTCTTCGTGATCCATTTTATCAAGACCATACGCTAGAGCAGCAGCTGTTGGTTCGTTGATGATACGCTCTACTTCAAGACCTGCAATTTTACCAGCATCTTTTGTTGCTTGACGCTCAGCATCGTTAAAGTAAGCAGGAACTGTGATAACTGCTTTTTCAACTTTTTCACCTAAGTATTCTTCAGCGTATGATTTCAAATATTGAAGGATCATAGCAGATACTTCTTGTGGTGTGTAGTCATTTCCTTCAGCAGATACTTTTTCAGACGTCCCCATTAAACGTTTTACAGAAGCAATTGTGTTTGGGTTTGTGATTGCTTGACGCTTTGCTACTTCCCCAACTTGGCGCTCGCCGTTTTTAAATGCAACAACTGATGGAGTTGTGCGGTTCCCTTCTGGGTTTGGAATTACTTTTGGTTCGCCGCCTTCAAGTACAGCGACACATGAGTTTGTTGTTCCTAAGTCAATACCAATAATTTTAGACATATTCGTTGTTCCTCCTAGACATTGTTTACTATTAATAAAGTGGTTTATTCGCTAACTTTCACCATGGCTGGTCGAATCACTCGGTCCTTCAACTGATACCCTTTTTGAAGGGTTTGAATCACAATACCAGAGTCAAACTCTTCAGATGGCTCTTGCATCACAGCTTGATGGAAGTTCGGATCGAATGCTTCTCCAGTTGGAGCAATTTCTACAACGCCTTCTGTAGCAAGTGCTTGTTTCAAAGTACGGTAGACCATTTCAACTCCAGTAAGAAGAGTTTGTGCATCTTCCGACTGAGGCTTCGACTCTAATGCACGCTCAAAGTTATCTAGAACCGGTAACAGGTCCGTAACTAATGATTGAGCACGGAACTTTGAAGCGGCTTCCGCATCTTTTTGCACACGACGACGGTAATTGTCAAAGTCTGCACGAAGACGTAAATAGCTGTTTTCTTGTTCGTCAAGCTTAGCTTGCAGCACTTCAACTTCAGAAGGTTCAGCTACTTCTTCGGTAGCTTCAGCTTGCTCTGCGTCTAAACCTTCTAGTTCAGCTTCCACTTCTTCCGGTTGTTCTACAGGTTGTTTGTTTTCTTCAGTCATGATCACAAAGCCTTTCTATTTGGAATTAAAAATCTTAGCGAGCTCTTTAGACATGTCTCCTGTCACATAGTCTAGTAAAGATATGACACGTCGATAATCCATTCGAGTTGGTCCTATGATAGCAATCTGACCCCGCTGCTGTTCACCAAATGAATACGTTGCGGTGACAATACTACATGCTTCCATAGAATCCATTTGGTTTTCAGAACCAATACGAATGGACAACCCACTGGAGCTTGGAACAATCAAACGTGGGTGGTCTTCTAACTGTTGCATGAACTCTAACAGATTTCGTGCTTTTTGCCAGTCATTGAACTCCGGTTGATTGAACAGCTGCATTTTGCCGCCATATACCACCTTTTCCTCTGACCCTTTACTGACATCCGCAGTCAACGCTTCAAACACTTCAACAAGTCGTGAATTCGACTGATGGATCAACTGTGTCATCACTCGTTTCAAAATGCCTGGAAGTTCGTATAGATACGAACCTACAATACGGGCATTCAGCTCTTCTACCATGCGCTCAAGTTCGTCTAATTTCACATCTTGTGGAATGGAAACTAGCTTATTTTGCACATGGCCGTTGTCCGTGACGATAATCGCCACTGCATTCTCAGAGGATAGTGGTACCATTGAAAACTTCCGAACGCGGTGTCGTTGGACGTCTTCCCCAAGAAGAATTGTCGTGTAGTTTGTCAGTTCAGCTAAAATTTCAGCAGACTGTCTGATCAACTGTTCAGACTCTACACGTCGTTCAGCGAAAATAGATTTCAATTTCGTGATTTCTGTCTTGGTCAACTGGTTCGGTGAAAGCATATGATCGACATAATAGCGGTACCCTTTTTGAGAAGGTACCCGACCTGAAGACGTATGGGTTTTTTCGAGATACCCCATTTCTTCTAGATCGGCCATTTCATTTCGAATGGTTGCCGGACTATAGGGCATCTCTTCTTTTTTCGAGAGTTGCCTTGACCCTACAGGTTGAGCAGTTTGGATAAAGTCATCGACAGTAACTTGCAAGATTAACAATTGTCTTTCCGTTAACATGTTGATCACTCCTGTTAGCACTCGTCTTGTGAGAGTGCTAATACTCATCTATAAAGTTATCAAAGGTTGAAATTCCTGTCAACGAATTTAGTCGAGTAAAAAGTCCTGGAAAATTTCGTTGCCGACGAATCGGCCTTTTCGAGTGAGACGGACTCCATTTGGAGTTGACTCTAACAATCCGTTCGCTATATGCGGCGCCATTTTATCCCCGTATACATCGGGTAATTCTTTACCGAATCGCTCCCGGAATGTTGCAAATGATACACCTTGATTCATTCGAAGACCTAAAAACATCTGCTCTTCCATTTCCTCTTTTGAGGTTACTTGATTTTGATGGAGAATCGGCAGTTGATGGTCTTCTAATGACTGCATGTATTTTTTTAATGGTCCATGGTTTGAATACCGCATCCCATTTACATACCCATGCGCCCCTGCTCCAAGACCTAAGTACTCTTCATTTCTCCAGTAGATTGAGTTGTGTTCGGAATACAACCCATTTTTCGCAAAGTTGCTGATCTCATATTGTTCAAACCCATGTTCCTTTGTACGGGTCATCAACACATCGTACATCTGCGCCTCTAGATCTTGTGACGGGAGTGAGAGTTTTCCTTTCGCGAGCAAATTGTAAAAAATCGTTTTCGGTTCAACAAGAAGTGAGTATGCCGAGATATGTGTAATGGGCATTTCAAAAGCACGAGTGAGCGCCTCGTTCCACTGCTCCATCGTTTGGTTCGGAAGGCCATACATCAGGTCCATGCTAATAGACGGGAACTTCAATTGGTCTGCATGACGGATGACTCGTTCCACATGCTCGTTCGTATGAGTTCGACCCAGAACTTTTAATAAAGTGGCATCGAATGTCTGGACTCCAATACTGAAGCGATTGACTCCGCGAGCAGCCATCAGCTCCATCTTGTCATTGGTCAGCTCATCGGGATTCGCTTCTGAAGTGAACTCTTTGATTTGGTGCATCGGAAAATGTTTGGCAATTGAATCAAACAACCGACTCAGTTGGCGCAGGCTTAACGACGTAGGTGTCCCTCCGCCTAAAAAGATGGTGTGTACTTCGTCTAGATCTGTCTTACGAGCCCAGATCTCCATCTCACGGTCGAGACGAGTGAGGTACTCATCAACCGGTTGGTTATGAAAATAAAATTTATTAAAATCGCAGTAACTACAAATCTGGTGGCAGAATGGGATATGAATATAAATTCCTTGTATCATCATCTTCCAACTTTCTATCAAACAAAAAGGAGGACAGCAAGCTGCTCCTCCCCTGATGTTCAGTTATTTTTGATCGTCGTCCATCTTGAGGACCGCCATGAATGCTTCTTGTGGGACTTCTACAGACCCGACCTGCTTCATGCGCTTTTTCCCCTCTTTTTGTTTCTCAAGAAGTTTTCGCTTACGAGAGATATCTCCACCGTAACACTTCGCAAGAACGTTTTTCCCCATGGATTTGATCGTAGAACGGGCAATAATCTTTTGTCCAACTGCCGCCTGGACAGGCACTTCAAATTGTTGTCTTGGAATGAGGCTCTTCAGCTTTTCAACGATCAGCTTCCCACGCTCGTAAGCAAAGTCTTTGTGCACGATAAAGCTCAGTGCATCCACTTTTTCTCCGTTTAGTAGGATATCCATCTTCTGAAGCTTCGATTCTTTATAACCAATCAATTCATAATCAAACGATGCGTAGCCTTTAGTGCTTGATTTTAGTGAATCGAAGAAGTCGTAAACAATCTCAGATAGAGGAATCTCGTACAAAATGTTGACACGAGCAGATGACAGATAGTCCATCGTCAAGAAGTTTCCGCGTTTTCTCTGGCATAGTTCCATAACAGCGCCGACATAATCTTCAGGGACCATGATAGAAGCCTTTACATAAGGCTCTTCCATCTTGTCAAGTTTTTGTGGATCTGGCATCATCGACGGATTGTCGACACGAAGCATCTCTCCATTCGTCATGACGACATTATAGATAACGGATGGTGCCGTTGTAATCAAATCAATTTTAAATTCACGCTCAATACGTTCCTGAATGATTTCCATGTGCAACAGCCCAAGGAATCCACAGCGGTAACCAAACCCTAAAGCTTGGGAGCTCTCCGGTTCAAACTCAAGAGCCGCATCGTTCAATTGAAGCTTTTCAAGTGCTTCGCGGAGATCGTTGTACTTCGAGTTATCAATCGGATAAAGACCACAGAACACCATTGGATTCATTTTACGGTATCCAGGCAGTGCTTCTGTCGCTGGATGCGATGCGAGTGTGATCGTGTCCCCTACATTCGAATCTCCAACATCTTTCATAGATGCTGTTAGGAACCCAACATCTCCGACAGTCAGTTCTTCGCGCTGTGCAGCTTTTGGTGTAAATACACCCGTCTCTACAACGTCAAACTCTTTTCCTGTAGACATCATGCGAATACGGTCTCCTGGCTTTACAGTTCCTTCAACGATACGGATATAACAGATAACGCCTCGGTATGGGTCAAATAATGAATCGAAGATCAACGCTTTTAGCGGTGCTTCTGGGTCACCGGCTGGTGCCGGCACTTTTTCTACGATCTGTTCAAGGATTTCTTCGATTCCAATCCCCGCTTTTGCTGACGCAAGCACGGCTTCTGAAGCATCGAGACCAATGACTTCTTCTACTTCACCACGAACGCGCTCTGGATCGGCTGCAGGAAGGTCGATTTTATTGATGACTGGCAAGATTTCCAAGTCGTTATCAAGTGCTAGATACACGTTTGCAAGTGTTTGCGCTTCAATCCCTTGTGCTGCATCAACAACAAGGATGGCACCTTCACATGCTGCTAGGCTTCGTGATACTTCATAGGTAAAATCGACGTGCCCTGGTGTGTCGATCAAATGGAAGATATACGACTCACCGTCTTTTGCAGTGTACTGCAGTTGTACGGCATTTAATTTGATTGTAATTCCACGCTCGCGCTCTAGATCCATTGAATCCAAGAGTTGGCTTTTCATTTCCCGGCTGGTTACGGTCTGTGTCTTTTCTAAGATACGGTCAGCAAGTGTTGATTTTCCATGATCAATATGAGCGATGATGGAAAAGTTACGGATTTTCTTTTGTCTATTTAAACGATCTACGTTATTCATTTTCGTCCACTCCTAATTAAGCTACAACAAATTATAGCAGAATCAGGCGCGAAGTGATACGTAAATCGCATGCGATTAGAAGATGGCACTTTAAGCAGTGGCAATTTGATGAATCGTTGAATCCACTTCTTCGGGTGAATTTTCGATTCAGCTTTGTTCAATAAGAAGTGTGGCCGCGTGCAAATCTTGATTATAGACCCCGTCCACACCTCGTGCTTATTTCACCAATACACCACAAGACAGACCAGGGACCTGTTTCGTATCCGCATTTACCTGAATCGGCTTTTGCTTCAAGCCTGTGACAGTCGTTGCATCTGCATATGTCACTAATGAAAGTTGAAGAAATCGACACATCCGATTTTGGTTGCTGGCTCTCAGAGCATCAATTACTAGTAACCCCGCTGGGCGCATGTCGCGGACAATAAATTCAATGAACTCTGCAGTTTCCATTCCAGATTGCACTCGTACCCCAGGCTAAATAAGGAAGACCTTTTCTTACTGCAAGAAAACATACTTCTGATGTAGCTTTTGAATAACGCTTGATCCAAGGTCTCCACTTTTGTTTCGATGTCTGCAAACGACTCGATTCGTTCAAGCTCCAGTTCATTATTTCTCATCCTGTTCACCTCAACATAGTTTGTACTGCTGTCAAGTAAATATTCTTTGCATTTAAATATTGCAATCACGCAAAAGGTTTGTTAAAATGATTCTTGTTGTAATTGAACTGAAATCAATTAACAAGTATCATCTCATCCTTAGTAGGAGGTGAAAGGAATGCCAAACATTAAATCAGCTATTAAACGTGTGAAGACTAATGCTGCTGCAAATGCACAAAACTCACAAACAAAATCAGCTATGCGTACTGCTGTAAAGCGCGCTGAAACTGCTGTAACTAATAATGATGAAAACAAAAATGATTCAATCAAAGCTGCTATCAAAGCTGTAGAAAAAGCTGCTTCAAAAGGCTTGATCCACAAAAACGCGGCTGCGCGCAAAAAATCTCAGTTGATGAAAAAAGCGTAAGTTTTTGCATCAATTGTTCACCTACAGAAATAGAGCTGTCCCCAATTCGGGGACAGCTCTTTCTGTTTGTCTAAGGTATTTAATTCGCGAGCAGATAGAGTTCTAATATCCGTTCTTTCTTCATGTAGGAAGATTTCAATTGCATGTCGACTTCGGCTAATTTTTTAAGCTTTTCTACAAGCAACTCTTCTCGGTCAACAAGCGGGTGCTCCATCATCAGCTTGACTCGGTAGGGATGCGCTTTAATCTGTCCAGCAATCTGTTGATTGTGGTAGCCCATCTTTTTGTAGTAACCTACTTGGATAAGCAGCCGCAATTGCCCCGCTAGTAGAGCAACAAGCTTCAACGGCTCTTCTTTTTGCTTTAGAAGCTCATTGTAGATGGATACGGCTTTTTGCCTGTGGTTCAACAAATAGGCTTCTGTTAATGCGAATACATTTTCTTCGAGAATCGGTGATGCCACTTCTTGGTAGTCCGCAAGCGACACTTCCTCTTGTTTTGCAAAGATAGCGGCTTTATTTATTTCATTTCGCTTGAACGAAAGTGATAATGGTGTCGCAGCTATCCAGTCTACAAGTTCATCGGTCGGTTGTTTGCCGTGCGATCGGAACTGAGAGACAATCCAGCTCTTCTGATCATTCTCAGATAGAGGATTCGCTTCAATAACAACGGCCACTTGTTTTAATTCTTTGACTAGTTTCTTTCGGTCGTCCAATTTGTCATACGGAGCAACAAATATCACAGTAGCCGTATCTGTAGGATGCTGGAGCCAATAAAGAAATTCCTTTTGTGGGAATGTATCTTTCTTTTCTTTTTCTTTGTCTTTCACTGCAGCTCTTAAGAATGTGGGATTGTGAACAACAATCGCCTTTTTTTCAGAGAAAAATGGCATTGTGTCTGTCTCCAACATGACATCGTCAATTGATTGCTGGTCCATGTCCATCGAAAACCATTCCTCCGGATCGATTCGAGACTGGATTCGCTTCAATGTTTCATCTCGCAAATACGCTTCACTGCCGACAATCACATAAAATGGTGCAAGCGGATTGTTCAAGATAGCTTGCCACTGCTTGGTGATCATGAGAGACACCTCTCTTTCTCTCTTATTATACAAAAATTGTTCACATCATTGTGTGTAGATTTTTTTAATTGGATTGTTTATACTTAAAAAGACATAGGAGGGGTTTAGATGAACGAATTTGAGCAAAATGTACAGTCAAAGCGTAATGACGCTATTGACTCAGGAATAGGTTTTGTGGCCTCTTTTGCATTCTTCACAATTATGTTCTTTGTAGCTGTAGTCATTCAATATGTTGCTTCTTAAGAAGCGCCACACGGGCACCCAACTGGGTGTCTTTTTTTTATTCCAATGTCTTAAATGTACGTGTTCCTGAAGAATCTATTAATAGTTCAATAGTGCCTAACTCATGCGTGCCGAGATACGGAATATCCTTTGCTTTTAAGCGTTCTAAAATAATTGTGTGCGGATGACCGTAGCGATTGTTTTCTCCCGCACTCCCAATAGCTACTTCAGGATTTATTGTGTCGAGCCATTGTTCAGTTGACGATGTCTTGCTTCCATGATGTCCTAATTTGATTACGTCACTAGTTTTCAAATAGCCCCCGTATTGCCGAAGCATCTTCCCTTCCCCTTCCATCTCTAAATCTCCAGACAACACCACTTTTGTTCCGTAGACTTCTGCCACCGTTACAATTGAGCTGTCATTCCCCTGATAGACACCTGGAACTGGTAACAGAACAACTCGCATGGAAGTTGATGAGAGCTCTAGAGGAGCAATCAGTTCATGAACTGGGATTTCTTTTTTCTTAGCCACTTCAATGACATCTTGCAATTCTTCAAGTTTAAGTATTCCTTGTGGAATGATTAGCTGACGCACTTCAAATTCTTCTAAAACCTCCTCTGCCCCCTCTGTATGGTCTGCATCCGCATGGGTGAGCATTAATACGTCTATTGTAGAGATGCCCTTAGAACGCAGATAAGGTGTCACAATCGACCTCCCCACCTCGTAGCCATTTCTTTTTTGCCAGGGTTCTTTAGAAAAAGTTGCGACACCTCCTGTATCGATTACAACTACTTGTTCTTTATATGGAAATTCAATTACTGTGCTGTCACCTTGCCCTACATATAGAAACGAGATCTTTGCCTGTTCATTCAGTTGTGGGAGTAGCTGCCATAACGCACATCCAACTAAAAAGAGTGCAAGAGCAAGAAAGACTCTTTTTTCTGCGACGTAAAAAATAACGCACACAAAAACAACGGTAATAAGGAAGATGGAGCGCGTCGATGGTGGGGTCCAGACTGCGAAAGGAAGATTTGCACTGAGCTCGAAAAGGAATTGAATCAGTCCTCGAAACGATCCATAGTTGGAGATGAGTGGTAGTTGTTCAAAAGGCAATAAGGCGAGTCCTGTATAAAAAAAGCTAAAGGGCATAATAACAAATGTAAATAAAGGAATGGCCACTACATTGAGTGGAAGAGATATGATAGAAAGTTGCTGGAAGTGATAAAGAATAACGGGAAGAACTGCCAACTGACAGACAACGGTAGTAAAAAAAGCGGAGAGCCAAAAGGAATTGTGACGAAGAAGTTTTGTCGAAAAAACAAAACTGGTTACTGCTAAAAATGACAACTGATAACCTGGTTGCAGTAAATAAAAAGGAAAATAAAGCAATGTTAGAAGAAAAACACCTGCTAATAAGTCAGACGGTGGAATCTTGATTTTAAAAATAACTAGGAGAGTGGCAACGAAAATTAATAAGGAAGCTCTTACAATCGAAGGTGCTCCTCCTGCTAAAAACATATAAAAAGGGACAAGTGCAAGTACGGAGACATAAATATGGAGTCTTCTAAACGATAGTAGCAACAAAATTTTATAGATAACTCCCGTTAATAAGGCCACATGTAACCCCGAGATGGCAAACAAATGTGATATGCCAAGCTTCTGATAAAGTCTTTGGGAATCGTCATCCGCAAGCGTGCGATCTCCGATAGTTAGAGCTAAGAATTCGTCTTGCAGTGAAAGAGGCACTTTTTGAACAACTTGTTCATGGATATGTTGACGAAGCGAAGACATCCACTTGCGTAGTGTCCATAATGGGCCACCTGCTTCTCCCTCGACACGAACTGAACTTACTTCATAACTTCCCCCTGCGCCTTTAGAAAACAAATACGTTTTAAAAGAAAATTCAAACGGATGGCTGGATTGTCGTGGTTCTGGTAAAGCAACTTCTAACTCGAGTTTTCTTCCAGTCCAGTTCTGTTCAGCAAATTCCTTAACTTGTTGCTCACTTTCGATTTTGTATGAAATGAACGCTCGCGCACCTGTTTCGGTTAAAACAAAAGCTGTCAAACGGTCGCCATCTAGTTTCATATGTTCCGTCATCGTTGCTTGTATTCGCGATACATCTTCTAAAGGCTCAGGCACTCGAAACAGCGAATAGCTATAAAAACCAACGCCGATAGCAAATGTTAAAAGTGCGACTGTCTTAGAAACACGCCAGTTACAAAACAGCGAAATCCCAATGACGCCAAGAAAATAAAACAGCGAATTCCATGCACTGAAGCAGCCGAATATGGCTGCTCCAGCTAAATAAATCCAGTTATTTTGTAACTTTTTCGCTATGACCAAATAAGGCATCCACCTTTTCCGTGTAAGCCTCAATCTTGTCTTGCTCTCCAGTCTTTGCTGCTAGCTCATGTAACAATTCTCGGACCAAATCTTCTTTTTCAGGAGCTAAGAAATCAACTTTCCGAGGATCAAATGGTACGTGCAACACTTCAATACCCGCTTGCTCTAATAGCTCGATTGCATATGTATTGTTCTTATAGTCCATCGCATAATAGAGGCGCTTGATACCTGACTGTATAATGGACTTCGTGCATGGCAAGCACGGAAAATGCGTGACATACAAATCTGCTCCACTAACAGACACACCATATTTGGCGCATTGCAATAAGGCATTCATCTCTGCATGAATCGTACGGACACAGTGATTATCGACCACATAACAGCCTTGATCGATACAATGATCGCCTCCTGAAATTGAACCATTGTAACCACCAGCGATAATTCTGCGGTCCCTAACAATTACAGCTCCAACAGCCAGTCGAGTACAGGTGCTACGCAGTGCTAGCAAATGGCACTGGGCAAGAAAAAATTGATCCCACGTTATTCTCTCCACGACGATTCCCCCTTTTTTACAAGTGTACCTATTAAAAATCGATACCGTCAACCTACTTTACACGAATCAAAGGACGCAGTTGTTCAAGTGTCTTGTCGCCTATTCCATCTACTTGTGACAAATCGTCCACTGTCTGAAATGGAGTTGCTTCTCTATATGCAATGATGGCATCGGCTTTTGCGGGGCCGATTCCTGGGAGTGTTTGAAGCAGTGTCGCATCTGCAGAATTGATATCGATTAGCTCTGATTCGCTTTCAGTTGTAGTCGTGACCTCGCCTATTGTGGGGATATAGATCGATTCTTCATCGACTAGTAGAGCGGCTTGATTGATCTGGTTGCTATCACTCAATTCTAGTAGCCCGCCAGCTTTGTCTATCAGTGCAATCAATCGACTACCAAACGGCATTTCATAGACACCTGGCTGGCTTATAGCACCTTTAATTTCCACAACAATAAAGTCAGGGTCTGATTCAATAGCTGGTGGTTGCTCACTAATGGAAGTAGCTGCTAACGGTGTCAGTTCAGGTTGAGGGCTGCGGGTCATCATCCAAAGGACACTTAAGATGACGAGGGTTGCGATGGTTACGGAGACATAAAATGTGGTAGTTTTGTAGAATGGCTTTGGATAAATAGAAAAACCTCCCAATTTGGGGGAATCGCAGGAGATAGTCTCACTATACTGCAATTGCCCCAAAACAGGAAGTGTTATTTTGTTGCTAGAATAAAATGACGCAGATTGACGTGTTCGTTCCCGAAGATCCCGGAAGCTTCTAAACTAGACGAGAAGCCAGTCTCTTGGAGCCATTTTTTATAGGAATCAATCTCAAAAGTTCGCTGGTAATGATGCTCTTCAAAGCGTTCATATAAGTCTTCATCTGTTTTTACAAAAAACGTTATATCATGATAAACAGAATGAGGTACTTCACCTGGTTCTGTACTCCACATATAGGCCACATCTTCATCTTCATAAATAAAAGGACCATCTAGGTAGGCTGCGATCTTGTCAATCGAATGCACATCGAAAAACAATTTGCCGCCTGGCTTCAGGGCTTGAAAGACCTTCTCAAACGTCTGCTTCACTTGCGTTTCATCGACCAGATAATTCAACGAATCGATTGCGATGACCACCACATCTACCGGAGTCGCGACCGAAAACTCTGTCATCGATGCACAATGAAAATCAACTTGCGCCTCTTCTTCTAAAGCTTTAGAAGTCGCTTGGTCGATCATTTGTTGGGAAAGGTCGATACCGATGACATCCGCCCCCATATGAGCTAAAGGTATCGATAGTGTTCCCGTTCCACAGCCTAAATCTACTACAGTTTTTCCGCGCAATTCACCGACTTCATGAACCATCCAAGCCAAATAGTTTTCGTACGGGATGTCTGCCATCAATTCATCGTATACATGTGCAAAACGCTCGTACATCATTAGTCTGCTGCTAGCTCGATGAACTCGATCGGAGCGTCTCCCCAAAGGCGTTCTAGATTATAATAATCGCGCTCATCTCGGTGGAAAACATGTGCTACAACATCGCCAAGGTCAATTAGTACCCAACGGCCTTCATCATACCCTTCCATGCGTTTTACATGGATCTGTTGCTCCTCCGCTTTGTCTTTGATCTCTTTCGCAATCGCTTGAACTTGGCGATCAGAATTGGCATGACAGATCACGAAGTAATCTGCAATCGGAGAGACCCCTTGCATGTTTAGGACTACGATATCTTGTGCTTTTTTATCATCTGCAGCTTGTGCTGCGAGTTTCATTAATGTTTCAGAGTTCATTCGATCTTCCCTTTCTTATTTCCAACAATTGTTATAACACAAAAGTGAATCCGGATATACCGTTTGTTTTTGTTTGAGTAAATGTTGTAACGTATGACGTACGCCGTACTTCATTGCAAGCTCTAGATCTTGAGCAGCAAACTCCCGCAGCTTCTCTACTTTCGGGAAGTTTCTCGAAGGTTCAATCATATCAGCCACATAGATAATTTTTTCTAACTTTGACATTCCGGCTCTCCCAGAAGTGTGGTAATAGATTGCATTCAAGATGTCTTCATCGTGTATCCCGAATTCTTGTTTAGCCACAATACTGCCTACCGGACCATGCCACAGCTCGTGATGAAACTCGAGTAGCTGTTGGTTCAAGTCATGTTCTTTTATTTGCTGGGCCATCCATTCCATGTCTGCATACTTGCAGATATCGTGCAACAACCCGGCAAGTTCTGCTTTTTGAGGATCGACACCCTCTTGTGTAGCAAGAACCATGGCTGTATCGGCTACTCCTATTGTATGGATGTAGCGTTTTTCAGTCATACGAGACCGGATAATCGGTAACAAGTCACTTCGTGTCCACATAAAGACCCTCCTTGTCACAATAAGCTGCCACAGTTCGTGGCATTAAGAAGCGTGTCGAGATTCCTTGTTGAAGACGACGACGCAGCTCTGTTGAAGAAACGTTAAGCTCTGGAATCGTCACAAACTGTACCGGATAGTCCGTTTGTAGGGAATAGCCAGGACGTGGGACCGCCACAATAGTAACTAGCTTCACGAGCTCCTCAATCTTGTACCAGTCTCCAAGCTTCTCTACTTGGTCCGCCCCAATTAAAAAATAATAGTGAGTATCTGGATTGGACTCAACAAGTGCCGTTACCGTATCAAATGTATAAGACACACCTCCACGTTCAAGTTCAATCGTTTCAACTGAACTGTCCGGCAGCTCCTGAAGAGCTAACGTCAGCATGTTTAGTCGATGAGCATCTGTCACTCGTCTATTTTTCTCTTTAAACGGAGACTGAGCAGCAGGTAGGAAGTGCATCTCATCCAAACCTAACGCTTCTTTCACTTCACTTGCAATCAGCAGGTGCCCATAATGTGGCGGATTAAAGGTACCCCCTACAAGACCTATCTTTTTCATAATTATGCGCGTGGCAATAAAATCTTTTTCTTGTTCACAGACTCTTTATAAAGCACGACTGTGAGACCGATCAACTGAACAAGCTCAGCACCGGTTTTTGAAGCTAACTCTTCCGCCACTACGTGTTTATCCTCTTCACAGTTTTGCAAGATAGAGATTTTGATCAACTCACGCACTTCAAGCGCTTCTTGGATTTGTTTGATCATTTGTTCATTGACGCCACCTTTACCTACTTGAAAGATGGGTGCTACATGGTGTGCTTCGCTGCGTAAAAATCGTTTTTGTTTCCCTGTTAACATGGTTGTTCTCCTTCATGACGAAATATCGTCTTTCGTATTTCTTGTTGGTCCGGCTGAATGCCCGTCCATAATTCAAATGCAAGCGCTCCTTGCCCAATCAACATGGATAATCCGTTCATGGTGGTGGCTCCTTGCTGTCTTGCTTGTTTTAAAAATACCGTTTCCGGTGGTGAATAGATGATATCGACTGCTAGCATAGAACTTGTCCAGTTCGGATTAGAAAGCGGCGTCTCCAAACTGTCCATTCCGACAGAAGTCGTCTGGATGACCACATCAAATGTAGAAAAGATAGCTGAGACTTCACTAAGATTCATTTCATTCACTTCAAATTCCTGTGCTAGACGAGAAGCTTTTTCCGAAGTACGATTGGTAATGGTCACATCTTTGATGCCTTTTTGTGAAAGTGCAGCCACTATACCTCTAGCTGCCCCTCCGGCACCTACTAGTAAAACTCGGCTATCATGACTGAGATTTGGAATGTTTGCAAGCAGTCCTAAACCATCCGTATTGTAGCCAACCCATTTCCCATCTCGCCTGACGACTGTATTCACGGCTCCTGCAAGTGCTGCTGAAGCATCTAGCTCATCCAGATATGCGATGATTTCTTCCTTAAATGGAACCGTGACGTTAAAGCCACTGCATCCTAAAAGAGCTAACGATACCACTGTTTCTTGCAGTTTGTCTCGTTCAACAAAGATAGGAATGTAAGATGCGTCGATGGCATTTTGCTGAAACCAAAGGTCATGCATCTTTGGTGAGATAGAATGATGGATGGGATTCCCAAGCACGGCATACCACTTTTTCATAGTATTAAATGAGTGATGGACGGACCATCACTGCAACTCCTTTTGGAACATGAGCGGCCACAACAACATTCGCTGTTTGACATGTGATCCAACCGAGTCCAGAGAACACGATATCCGTCTTCGGAGCTTTGATCGAAAACTCATGACGTACGAGCTCTGGATACTCTGCTGCTACATCTTTGCCTGGTGGTGACAACAGGTCCCCTTTATGTTCCGCATAGAGAGCATCTGCGTTCGATAGCTTTGTACGGTGAATCGTCAATTGGTTAGACAAATGTGCAGTAAAGGCTGATCGTTCCCCTTTAACGAAATCAAATCGAGCAAGGCCACCGATAAATAATGTTTGCTCTGGATTAAGCTGATAGACCTTTGGTTTGATTTCATTTTTAGGTAAAATTAATTTCAATTCCGATGGTGCCACATAATGTGCAATCTGATGATGATTGATGATTCCTGGAGTGTCGCAAATATATTTGCCGTCATCCATTGGAATTTGAATCATATCAAGCGTCGTTCCTGGGAACTGAGAAGTCGTGATGACTTGGTCTTCTCCAGTAGCTTGCTTGATGATACGGTTGATAAAAGTAGATTTCCCTACGTTTGTAGAACCTACTACATAAACATTCTCACCACGGCGCAAGTGCTCAATTGCTTCCATAGCCTCTACCATACCTTGTCCTTTGGCAGCACTGACTAGCAGAATATCTGTCGTTTGTAAGCCTAATGATTTCGCTTCACGTTTCAACCAATTGATTACTTTGTTTTTCTTTACTGATTTCGGTAACAGATCCGCTTTGTTTGCAATCAACAAGACGGGGTTGTTGCCAACGAACCGGTGAAGACCTGGTAACCAGCTACCATTAAAATCGAAGATGTCGACAATTTTAACGATCAACCCTTTTTGACTTCCTAGACCATTTAATATCTTTAAAAAGTCATCATCTGTTAACTCGACCGGCTGAATTTCATTGTAGTTTTTCAGTCTGAAGCAGCGCTGACAGATCACTTCTTCTTTTTCTAGACTCGATGCAGGTGCATACCCTAGTTTTGTAGGGTCTTCTGTTTGAATGGCCACACCACAGCCGATACATTGTAGTTGTTCCATTAAGATTCATCTCCCCACATGATATGACCTTGACGTTTTAAATAACTAAAGATACGACGTTCTACAAGGCGGTTGAAACGAGTAAAGAACCCGTCTGATTTCGCGACAGGAATCACAAGTATCGTATGCAGTTTCAAGCGGTTGCCACCTAAGACGTCCGTCAACAATTGATCACCGATCACAACAACTTGTTCTCTTTTTAGTCCCATCAAGCGAAGAGCTGATAAGAACGCTTTGCGGAACGGTTTTCTCGCTTTATAAATAAACGGAATCTGCATCGGGTCTGCGAAGGCCTTCACCCGCATTTCATTATTATTCGATACAATCGTCACTTGAATGCCCGCTTGCTGCATGGACGAGAACCACTTTACCAGCTGCGGTGTTGCGTCTGGACGGTCCCACTCGACAAGAGTATTGTCTAAATCGGTAATAATACCTCTGATACCTTTAGCTGTTAACTCTTCTGGGGTTATTTGAAATACGCTCTTCACGAATTGAGAAGGTATAAAATTGTTTACCACGTGCTACACTCCACTCTATTACATACTCTTTCGCCATTATAGCATATCCGCAAGTGCCTCTCCTACTTGTACTTTGTTCCCTGCTTGCACCGATGGTCTCCATTTGAGAGCATCTTTCGGTGAGAGGACGACTACAGTAGAGCCAAATGCAAAGTAGCCTATTTCCTCCCCTTTCCTCCATTCGTCTTGAGAAGATAGCAATTCGATAGAATTGACGAACATAGCACCTACTTTGATCACAGCGAAATCATGAGTTACTGTTTCAATAATCGATACAATACGGAAGTTGTCGCTGATTGGATTCTTCCCGTATTTTAGACCAAGCTGATTTACCGGATAGGAAAAGCCACCAGACTTATATTGTTCTTTTACTTGTCCTGAAACGGGCGCATGAATACGATGGTAATCCGCTGGACTTAAATAAAGGACTATGTACTGTCCACCAATGTAGGAAGCAGCTAGTTCCGGTCTAGCCAAGAGTCGGCCAACCGAATAGTCTTGCCCTTTTACAAAAAACGATCCATTCGTTGTAATTTCACCAAACGATTCAATCTTGGCATCTACCGGACTTACAAAAGTTGTCGGGGTCTGTTCGATTGGACGAACTTGAGGCTGTAGTTGCCGTGTAAAAAAGTCATGCAGTGATTCAAACTCGTCAACCGATTTTTTTGCAAGTGTTGCATCGATGCGAAACGTTTTGATATACGACGGAATGATCCATTTACTTGCCTTCGACTTAGTAAACGTTTTTAAGAGACTGGATGTGCTAGGTCGATTGGTTAGTTCGATGAAGCGTTGATAGAAATGTCTTTTCACTAAATTCGTTCCTTTCACCCTATGATTTCCCATCATTTCGGAGTATACTTATAGGATAAACTATACGTGAGGGGAAACCATTTTGATATTTTTAGAATCTACAATGGAGCGTCTGTCGCGCTTGAAGACTCACGCGGCCAACCTCCTTACCATCATGAACCTGGCCTTTGGTGGCGCTGCCATATTGGTTACGATGAATGATAAGTTTGCACTTGCCGTCCTTTTCATATTTATTGCTGGACTTTTAGATCGCTTTGATGGCATGACTGCTCGCAAACTTGGAATTGAATCCGAATTAGGAAAACAATTGGATTCCATGAGTGATATCATTTCATTCGGCATTGCGCCCGCACTACTTATGTATGCCTATGCAACGCATGAACTCGGTACACTTGCTATGGTCGTTACAGTCATGTATATCGCATCAGGAGCTTTCCGCTTGGCTCGCTTTAACATCTCTGAATCAAACGGCTTCTTTACAGGTCTGCCAATCACTGCGGCTGGAGTAGTACTCACACTCAGCTATTTTGCAGTTCCGTATGTACCTGCAGTATTCTACTTGTTTTTCATGATCTCATTGTCGTTTTTGATGATCTCTACATTTTCATTGCGCAAAATCTAACCCGCTCACTGTGAGCGGGTTTTGTTATAGCCTCCTGATTGTACACATACACTTTTTTAAGGAGGTACGTCTATTCAGTGGCTGTCGATTCTTGCAAGCACCCTAGCCCACATTCTTCTTGTGCTCGGCTATATACGTAGTCAAGCATTTGAGCATCCCCTTCCCCCTGAAAAAGAGCAGCAACTTTTTCAACAAATGTACGCAGGAGTAAAGCGAAGCTTTGGTCACGACGAGGAGGCTTCGAGGTTCTTCCCTTGGAGAGGGGCTTCACAGGTGAAACTAGCAACACAAAGATAGGATTCTGATGGCCGCTCCCACAGATAAGCGTTTCTATTCCAAGCGCTCTCAGTCAGCGAAACATTTCTCTTGCACTTGATAACAAGCATAAAAGGCAACTTCTCTTTAGTGAGAAGCTGCCTTTACTAGTAATTATACTAGCTTTTTCTCATCGAACCTCTATAAATGATCTACTACGTGCAAGACGACTTGAGTAGAGTTTTTAGCCGCAATCGGTAAAAACTCATCAAAGCTCATTGGAGACTCTTGCCCTGCGATGTCCGAAAGTGCTCGAATAACTACAAACGGTGTCTCGAATTGATGACATACTTGGGCTACAGCAGCTGCTTCCATCTCACAAGCAGCCATAGTAGGGAAGTGCTCACGCGTCTCTTGAATGCGTTCCGGGATGTGCATGAACGAATCACCTGTTGCAATCAGACCTGTTGCTGCATTTGCACCAATAGCTTCAATCGCTTGTTGCGCTTTTTCAATCAGCACATCATCTGCTTTGAACGCTGCAGGTAGTCCAGGTACTTGGCCCATCTCGTAACCAAATGCACGAACGTCCACATCGTGATGACGTACTTCAGTAGATACAACAATATCACCCATTGTTAGGTTCGGATCGTATCCACCAGCTGAACCTGTGTTGATTACATAATGCGGCTTGTATTTTTCTAAAACGATTGTGGTCGTCATTGCTGCATTTACTTTTCCGATCCCGCTTTTCACAAGAATCAACTCATGTGAACCGTACTGGCCAGAAGTGAACTCACTGTTCCCAATCGTTTCTGTTTTTGCATCAGTAAGAGCAGCACGAAGATGCTCCACTTCTTGTTCCATTGCACCGATAATTGCAAGTTTCATCGTCATTCCTCCATTATGGCAATTCGTTCAATACGTCCATCTTAGTTGGCTTCCAACCTTCGCCGTCCACCCACTCCAGATAAACACGGTATTTCTCTGATTGATCGTTTGATGTGACGGTCCCAATAGCTTTTTGAGGAGACCCACCGTTCCCTAAGAAAATGGTGATCATATTGTCTGGTGAAAGTCCTGTAGCATATTGTAACGCTTGTAACTTTTCATTCCAGTCTGTCGTGCCTTTTTCATAGCTGGATACGTGATTTCCCGTCTGACTTGTGCCAATCGGCTGCCACGCACTGTTCACAATCGTTTCTTTTACCTTCGGATCATCGGAAGGCTGTGTCGTGATTTCTGCCGTTTGTTCTTTATCGGCATCCTCAGATGCCTCTGTGTCGGAAGCCTCACTATCTTCAGCTTCAGTTTCTTCTGCCTGGTCTTCAGCAGCATCGGCTCCTGCTAAGTCTTCAGACTCGACTTCTTGTTGTCCTTCGTCTTCAGCGGGTTGTTGCTGTTCTGTTTGCTCTGCTTCTGTATCAGATGCCGTCTCCTGGTCATTTGAAGACAGCAGATTGACTAATGTAATGATGATGAGCAATCCTACAATTCCAAGTAGCGAATTGATTAGCAGATTCGCACGTTTTTTCTTTTGCAATTGCTGTCTACGCGATGTCTCTTGTGGCATAGTACTCACTCCTTAGTGTTCGTAAAACCTCACTTCATCTTACTAGGAAACGGAGCGGCAAGCAACTGAACGCCATTGTTTGTCATGAAAATGAAAACTGCCTGACAGTTTGACCTGTCAGGCAATACGCTTCCTCTAACCTATTAGGAAATCGAAACGATTTTAACGTCCATTTCGCCACCAGGCGTCATGATTTTGACGTTTTCACCAATAGAACGGCCGAGTAGACCTTTTGCAATCGGTGAGTCGTTTGAAATCAATCCTTCAAGTGGATCTGCTTCTGCAGAACCAACAATCGTATAAGTCTCTTCTTCTCCATCCGGAATTTCGATAAATGTAACCGTTTTCCCGAGTGAAACTGTATCATCGTTTGCATCTTCTTCAATGATGACCGCATTGCGGATCATGGATTCAAGTAAACTGATACGTCCTTCTACGAACGCTTGGTCTTCTTTAGCAGAATCGTATTCCGAGTTCTCAGAGAGATCTCCGAAGTCACGAGCAACTTTGATACGCTCAACGACTTCTTTACGTTTTACATTTTTTAAAAGATCTAATTCTTCCTCTAACTTTTGCTTACCTGCAAGCGTCATCGGATATGTTTTTTCATTTGACACTCCCATACACTCCTTTAATCTTTAGCCACTCGTATCATCATATTATACAATTCCATTACTTTCAAGAATAGCCTTAATTTTCGTAACCATTAAATCAATGGCTACTTCGTTCTGGCCGCCTTCAGGAATGATGACATCGGCATAGCGTTTTGTTGGTTCAATGAACTGGTTATGCATTGGTCGGACAACATTTAAGTACTGTTCTACAACGGATTCCACGGTCCGACCACGTTCAGAGATATCACGGAGGATACGTCGAATGATTCGCAGATCGGCATCCGTATCCACGTATAATTTAATGTTCATTAAATCGCGAAGACGCTCGTCTTCTAGTACTAGAATACCTTCTAAGATGATGACATCCTTTGGCTCGATAAGGACTGTTTCGTTTGAACGAGTATGCGCTGCATAATCATAAACAGGTTTTTCAATTCCTTGGCGCTGCAACAAATGATTGACGTGATCAATCAAAAGATCGTTGTCAAAAGCAAGCGGATGATCGTAGTTTGTCATCAATCGCTCTTCCATCTCTAAATGAGATTGGTCTTTATAATAGAAGTCTTGTTGGATCACGACGACTGAGTGATCTTTAAAAGCTTCATAAATGGCATTGGTAACACTTGTCTTTCCAGAACCAGAACCGCCCGCGATTCCGATAACTAATGGTCTTTTCACTATACTAACCTCTTCCGCATCATATTGTTCGGGTACAGCTTGACAGGGCAATGAAACTGGACGATCTGCAACGGATGACGCGCAGCATCGAGAGTCTTGCCTTTGGTGTCATAAATCTCAGGTACGACGAGCCGTACATTGTCGATTTGCGGACCGAAGAATTCGATTTCATCGCCCGGCTTAAAATAATTTCGTTGTTCGAGCGTCACCGTCTGAGTGGTCTCGTTATAGTCTACCACAAGACCAACAAAGTCGTGAGACACTTTTCGACTATGTTCTCCGAACATCTGTTGCTCATAGCCTGGCTCTCCTTCAAAAAAGGCAGGAGCAGATTCACGATTTGCACATTTATCGAGCTCGATCAGCCATTCAGGATCCATTGTAAAATTGTCTGGGTCTGCACAATAGGCATCAATCACTTTACGATACACTTGAACGACCGTTGCGACGTAATGAATCGATTTCATGCGTCCCTCGACTTTAAGTGAGTCGATACCCATCTCAATCATGCGAGGAATGGATTCAATCAATTTTAAGTCTTTGGGACTCATTGCAAATGCTGCGGTTCCCTCATCAGCAACAGCCACTTGACCGTCTTCTGTGTTTTCGAACAGTATGTAATCCCAACGACAAGATTGACAACAACCTCCCCGATTGGAGTCACGAGCCGTCATGTGATTTGAAAGCGTGCAACGCCCACTGTACGCAATACACATAGCACCGTGAATAAACGTCTCGATTTCAATGTCTACTTTCTCTTTCATCAAAGCGATTTCGTCTGCAGTTGTTTCACGAGCTAGCACGACGCGGTCAAGGCCTTCTTCTTTCCAGTACTGAACGGCTTTCCAGTTAGATAACGACTGTTGAGTACTTAGGTGAAGCTCAAGCTTTGGTGCATGCTTCCTACACGTTTCAATAATCAAAGGATCTGCGACGATGATTCCTGTGACTCCCGTACCTTCTACGGCTTGCAGATAATCAATCAGGCCGTCGATATTTTCGTTATGAGCGAAAATATTAGTCGTCACATAAATTTTAGCTCCATACTTATTTGCAAACTCGACACCTTCACGCATCTCATCAATCGTAAAGTTACCAGCGTTAGACCGAAGTCCGTACTCTTGTCCGCCGATAAAGACCGCATCTGCCCCGTATTCCACAGCAATTTTCAGTTTTTCTAAATTTCCAGCGGGTGCAAGTAGCTCAGGCTTTTTTACAATGACGCGTTTGCCATCTATAAGTTGACTGATTGAATCAGCTACTACAGTCATCTGCTCTCTCTCCTTAATAAACCGATTCTTTAAAAAAGAAACCTGTATCTATTGGTCGATGTGTTTGTTGCCTGTTCTCTATCTCAGAAAGTAGTTGTTGTTTTATCGCACGATACTCTTTTGGAGAATTTGCATATGCATCTAATGCTTGTCGATAAAGTTTAGTGACTGCTACCGTGTACTCTTCCGTCTGCAGTAACCCTTCAATGCGAAATGCATCGATATCCGCTTCCAACAACTCTTCTAATTCATCAATAATGCACATATCGTTCGGTGAGAAGATATGCGTACCGTTCAAATCTTCATAAATCGGGTAGCGATTGCCACGCTCTTTGTCAAAGAGCAGCATATTCTTTTGCTGCGTGCGATTTTCAATTTCCATCGCTTTTCCTTGGTATAAGAAGTAATGGCCGAGTAAAGGTCGCTTCGACTGGAACATGCAGCTCATGCCGTGTACTTGAATCTCTACTTCCACATCCGCATTTTCTTTGATTTCAAGGATCTCGTCCATACTGAGTTCTCTTGCGAGATAAGCACGTGATGCGCCGCGCTCGCCCCAATAGTTCGCCGTAAAATAGTTCGTAGCTGTTTGCTCACTGTTCCAGAACAGAGGGATTGTGCTCGAGATCTCTCTGTGTGTCATCAACACGGCCGGGTCACCAAAATAAATGCCATCCACTTGTAAAACCTCTAACTGTCTCATATAAGCTTCAAGTGCATTTACTCGATCATTATGAAATAAAGCGTTTACGGCTACATAGACTTTTTTATTTACTGTTGTAGCAAGCTCTTTCACTTGTGCAATTGACTCTAATGAGAATTCCCCTGCGAGTCGCAAACCGAATTGTTGTTCTCCGACTACAACAGCATCCGCACCCGCTTCAAATAGAGCTTTAGCATGATCAATAGTTGTAGGGGTTACTAGAATTTCCGTCATCACTGTCACCTCTTCGTACTTACGAGCAACCCGTCTCCCAATGGGAAGAAATAGCTGTCGTACTGTTCATTTTGCTGTAGTTGTTGTGTAAATGCATGCAATTTGCGTACCATCGTTCGCTTACGGCGAGGCACTTGATCCATCGGAATTTGAGTCAAACCGTTTAAGAAAATGTTATCGCTGTATATGACACCACCTGGTTTTACTAGTGGCGCGTAGCGGTCAAAGAATAGTTGGTATTGGCCTTTAGCAGCATCAATAAACAAGGCATCATACTGCTCAAAAGGTAGTGACTCAACATTAAAGTCCAATGCGTCAGCATGAAAGATTTGCACCTGAGATGCGTAATCGCTAGCTTGAATATAGCTGCACGCCGTCTCAAAGCGTATGTTGTCTCGTTCGATTGTCGAAACATGAACATCTGGATGCAACGAGGCCATGCGGAGAGCGGAATACCCTATAGCGGACCCAACTTCCAAAATGGTTCGGGCTTGTTGGACACGCAAAAGCTGTAGAAATGCGTCGATTCCTTCAGGTCTCATTATCGGTACATGCTGCTCTTCTGCGAAGCGTTCCATATCATGAAAAAACGCTGTTCGATGGGAGCTGAACAGCTGTTGAAGGTCATCTGTTGTCATGTGGTCTCCCTCTTTCCGTTGGGAAGTCGTTCAAAAAATTCAATTGTTATCATATCATGATGAACAAAAACTATCCACTAGAGAAAGTGGATAGTTTCAGCTTAACGCAAATATTCTTGTATGTTTGCCATATGTTCTTCATAAGTTTCAGCAAAATGGTTCGTACCAGATGGATCTGCTAAGAAATACAGGTATTCCGAAGTAGATGGATCCATTGCTGCTTCAAGTGAAGCTTTACCAGGACCAGCGATTGGACCAGGTGGCAATCCTTTGTTTACGTAAGTATTGTAAGGATCTTGTACTTCTAAATCTTCATATAAGACCCGGTCTTTATGCTCTCCAAGTGCATACAAAACAGTTGGATCCGTCTGAAGGGGCATATCGATTTCTAAGCGATTATTGAAGACACTGGCAATCGTCTTACGGTCTGTTTGCGCAGTCGCTTCTTCTTCTAAAAGTGAAGCAAAAGTTAACAACCAGTGAACCGATTTCTCGCGCTCTGCCAAAATTTCACGATACGGTTGCACGTTATCTTGTGTTCCTTGTAGCATGGCAAATGCAATGGTTTCCATTGAGGGGTTTTCCTCATAGAATGGATACGTTGCAGGATACAAATACCCTTCCAGTGCGTAACGAACGTTTTCACCAAACACTTCATCAGTGATCAAGTCAGGGAATTGTTGTCTTGCTAATTCTACAAACTCTTCACTTGTCACAAGTGCAAAGAAATCTTCAGCAGAATGGTTTGTCTTCGCTTCAATAACATCTGCAATCTGATCAAGTGTCAAACCTTCGGGAATATTCATGGTAAACACTGGTTCACGATAAATACGTCCCGTCTTTAAACTTTCAATCAGCTCATCCAAAGTCATGGACTGAGTCAACGTATAATCTCCCGCTTGAAATTCGCCTTCATTTTGAAACTTCACATAGTATTTGAAGATTCGAGCATCCCGTATGATGTTATTGTCTTCGAGAGTTTGCGAAATCGTATCGATACCAGAACCGATTGGTATGGAAACAGCGATTGGATCGTTGTTGTCTGCGTCGTAAGGTTTTAAACCATCCGTAACGTAATTATATGCAGAGTAGCCTCCGATACCGACTATGACTAGGATAATAAGAACAATGGCTAAAACGATACGGCGGACAATCTTGACTTCTTTTTTCTTTTCTTTCATGCGTTCGAACATAATCTCTTTTTTAGAACCTTTTGCCAATTGGGCTTCCCCCTTTATCTTCAAATAGTATACTAGAAAAGTCGCAGGGACGTCCAGATATGTAAAAAAGCTGGCACAAATTAAAAATAAGGGAGCTTCTCGTAATTGAGAAACCCCCTTATTATATGATTTATCGTGTATAGGGGAAGCGTTCCGCGGGCACGGGCTGAGCCAAGGTCTCAGCTTCCGCTTTTAATCCCGCTGGAGTCACCCCTAAACACTTTTCACATTTGTTGTTTTAAATAAGTTGGAATTATTGTTCTTGAATTCCGTATTCGTCGTCTTCTTGCTCGTCCATGAACGCGCCAAGAGTTTCTTCGATCATGTCCCACTCTTCTTCTGTTTCAATTGGAAGAAGTTCTCCGTCCGTACCATCTTCTGAAGGTACGAATGAAGATGCATGGATTTCAATCTCTTCATTCTCGTCTTCTGCGTCTGCCCCTACTGGGTAGTACAATACGTAAGATTTGCCGAACTCGTCTGATTCAAATGTCAGAAGGACGTTGCAAAGTTGCTCGTTGCCGTTTTCATCTACGATTGTGATATGTTCTTGTCCGTGTTCCATTTCACTTCACCTCATCTGTTTTTACTATCAAGATACCCTTGAAGGATCATGACAGCCGCCATTTTATCAATGACTTGCTTGCGCTTTTTGCGGCTTACATCTGCATCAATTAACATGCGGTCTGCAGCCATGGTTGTCAATCGCTCATCCCAGAGGACGACCGGTACATCAAATGTATCTTTGACTAATTGTGCGAAGCGTTCACTTGCTTCTGCACGCGGCCCGATTGAGTTGTTCATATTTTTTGGATAGCCGATGACAACTTCCGTCACAGTATACTCACGAATCAGCTCGCCTAGACGTTCCATACCGAACTCTTCGTTTTCTTCGTGAATTTTGATTGTCTCGATCCCTTGTGCGGTCCACCCGAGGGCGTCACTGATTGCAACACCCACCGTCCGTGTCCCAACATCTAAACCCATTTTACGCATCTTTGCCCTCTTGTGTGTGTCGGATATAGAACCGAACCAATTCTTCTAAAATTTCATCACGCTCTAGTTTACGAATGACGTTGCGGGCGTCTTGATGGCGCGGAATATAAGCAGGATCTCCTGAAAGCAGATAGCCTACAATCTGATTGACAGCATTGTACCCTTTCTCTTCCAGCGCGTCGTGTACATGCGTCACCACATGCTTAACTTCCTCTTCCATTGTTTCATCTTGAACGTTAAATTTCATCGTTTTGTCAAAGGAATCCATAGTTACCAACACCCTTCCTATCCACCTCATGGAACTGTAGTTCTAGTATACCCCATGACGGAAAAAGAAGGAACTTATTTCACTAGTTCGTCAATGGATTTCAGTGCCTCTTCAAGCTTAGAACCGTCTTTCGCGCCAGCCATAGCAAAGTCTGGGCGACCGCCGCCTTTACCTCCGCACTGTTCCGCTACATGCTTCGCTAAGTTTCCAGCATGCGCACGGTCTCCAGCAAGATCTTTTGTAACTCCAGCTGCGATTATCACTTTCTCTCCTGCAACGGCACCCAAAACTACAACCCCAGAACCTAATTTTTGTTTCAAATCATCTACAAGTTGACGTAGTTGGTTGTTGTCTTTTGCATCGACCTTGGCAGTCAATACAGTCACCCCGTTCACATCACGGACAGCAGCTAACAATTCACCTGCTTGGTTGCTAGATAGCTTCGCAGATAGAGACGTGTTCTCTTTTTGAAGCTGTTTCACTTCTGCAAGTAGAGCTTCTACTTTCGAAACGATCTCACGAGGCTGCGATTTGATAAGAGCAGCTGCTTCTGCAAGACGTGCTTCTTCTTCTTTCATTAACTCATAAGCAGCTTGACCTGTGACCGCTTCAATACGGCGAGTCCCTGCACCGATTCCGCCTTCAGAGACGATTTTAAAGACGCCAATTTCAGCAGTTGTTGAGACGTGACAGCCTCCACAAAGCTCTAATGAATAGTCGCCCATCTCTACAACGCGTACGATATCTCCGTATTTTTCACCGAACAGCGCCATAGCTCCTCGTTGTTTGGCTTCGTCAATAGAATGGAATCCTGTGACAACAGGAGTTGATTCCCAGATCTTCTCGTTGACGATACGCTCTACTTGCTCAAGCTCTTCTTTCGTTGCTTGACCAAAGTGTGAGAAGTCAAAACGTAAGCGGTCTGGACCTACATAAGAACCTGCTTGGTTGACATGCGTTCCTAAAATATCTTTTAATGCTTGATGCAACAAGTGTGTCGCTGAGTGGTTTTTGATTGTCTTCGAACGAAGCTCTGCGTCCACTTGAGCCGTTACTTCCATACCGACTTTCAGTTCACCAGATTCAATGACGACCGAGTGCAAGTTTTGACCGTTCGGAGCTTTCTGAACATCTTTCACGCGACCTAGGAAATGGTCGTTTGAAATGGTTCCGATATCCGCAATCTGACCACCGCTCTCTGCATAGAAAGGAGTACGATCAAGCACAAGCTTTACTTCGTCTCCTTCAGTTGCTGAATCTACTTTCTCAGCACCTAAAACAATAGTCGAAACTTTGCCAAGTGTCTTTAAATGGTCATAGCCGATGAACTCACTGTCATCTTGAATGGACGCGAACACTTCCGATTGAACCTGCATCGAATCGACGTTTTGACGCGCTGCACGAGCTCGTGTACGTTGACCGTCCATCTCTAGATCGAAGCCTTCACGGTCGATGGTCATTCCAGCCTCTTCTGCATACTCTTCTGTCAACTCTACCGGGAAACCATATGTGTCATAAAGAGTGAAGACGGTTGTTCCGGGAACGACTGAAGAGCCCAAAGTTTTCTGCTCTTCTACTGCACGAGACAAGATAGATAAACCATCTGCAAGTGTCTCATGGAAACGCTCTTCTTCTGTCTTGATGACGCGTTTGATGAACGCTTCTTTTTGTTTGACCTCTGGATAGAAGACTTCCATCAATTCGCCAACAACTGGTACAAGTTCAAATAGGAAGGGCTTTTCGATGCCTAACTGTTTCGCAAAACGGACCGCACGGCGAAGTAGACGACGAAGTACATAACCACGGCCTTCATTTGAAGGAAGTGCACCATCTCCAATAGCAAAGGCTACGGTACGGATGTGGTCAGCAATGACTTTGAATGCGACGTCTTGCTCTTTTGACTCGCCGTATGTCTTGCCACTGATTTCTTCCGTTTGCTTGATGATTGGCATGAACAAGTCTGTATCAAAGTTTGTCGGCACGTCTTGTACTACAGAAGTAATACGCTCAAGACCCATTCCTGTATCAATGTTTTGTTTTGGAAGTGGTGTATACGTATGGTCTGGATTGTGGTTGAACTGAGAGAACACCAAGTTCCAGATTTCTAGATAACGCTCATTTTCTCCACCTGGGTACAGCTCAGGATCTTGTGGATCATTGCCGTACTTTTCGCCACGATCGTAGAAGATTTCCGAGTTCGGTCCACTTGGGCCTTCTCCGATATCCCAGAAGTTCCCTTCCAGACGGATGATGCGTGACTCAGGCACTCCTACTTCGTCTCTCCAAATTGCATACGCCTCTTCATCTTCTGGGTGTACCGTTACGGATAATAGTTCAGGGTTGAAGCCCATCCAGCGCTTGTCTGTCAAGAATTCCCACGCATAATGAATGGCTTCCTTCTTGAAGTAATCCCCAATCGAAAAGTTTCCAAGCATCTCGAAGAACGTATGGTGACGCGCCGTTTTTCCTACGTTCTCGATGTCGTTTGTACGAATCGATTTTTGTGCATTCGTAATACGTGGGTTCTCAGGGACAACACGACCATCAAAATATTTTTTGAGTGTTGCGACACCTGAGTTGATCCATAGAAGTGACGGGTCATTGATTGGAACTAGTGGAGCGCTCGGCTCGACTTGGTGTCCTTTTTCAATAAAAAATTCCAAATACAAACGGCGAATATCGTTACCAGTTAAAGCTTTCATCTTTGTGTCCTCCTTTATTTTCCAGACGAAAAAAGAAAAAGCCCTCATCCCCAAAGGGACGAAAGCTTTGCATTCGCGGTACCACCCTAAGTTGCAGAGAACATTCTCTGCATCTCAATATGCCGTAACGTGGCGGGTACGGCAGGTTTTAGCCTGCACTCGGAAGTAGCTTTCCATAGTGGACGTTCGGAAACCCTTGCAGCCGAGGGGCTTCTTTCTAGACCGGTACACTATGTACTCTTTTCGTCATCGATTTATCTTTTCTGCCACTTATCATACCGAAAGTAGCTGTCAACTGTCAATCTCTTGTGTAAGAAATTGCTCTGGTGTGACACCTTCCATTCCAATCATTGGATGAATGGACAGGACCGTCTCTTCATTTAACACGTAGTCTCTGTCTTGTGAATCCAAATCGACTTCAATTGGTTGCGCATCCGGCGTCAAGCGCTCAATCAGTGTGGTGAAACGTAAGTTGTCATCGTTACGTTCAATCCCTAGTTGAAATGCTTGTGGATCTCCACAAAGAATTAAATAGTTTTTAGCACGCGTGATTGCGGTATACAGTAAATTGCGTCGCAGCATCTTCATATAGCCTTTGGTGACGGGCAAGATGACCATAGAGAACTCACTGCCCTGCGATTTGTGGACCGAGCAGCAGTACGCAAGTGTCAACTGGCTGAGATCGGATTTTTCATAAGTGACTTCGATGCCATCAAACGATACAATCATTAATTCTTTCTTCTCCACGTTCTCAGACGCTTTAAAGATACTGATGACTTCTCCCATATCTCCGTTAAAGACGTTCGATTCTGGCTGATTCACTAGCTGTAATACTTTATCGCCGATACGGTACACTGCGTCCCCAAATACCATCTCTTTTCGAGAGCCATCTGGATTGGCGTTGACCATCTCTTGAATCATTTTATTGAGGGCATCGATGCCCGCAGGTCCTCTGTACATTGGGGCAAGCACTTGTAAATCTCGAATTGTAAAGCCTTTTGCAAGTGCACTAGATACGACTTGTTCCACGACTTTTGGAATCTGGTCAGCTGAAGCTGGGATAAACGAGCGATCTTTTGTTTTTGATAGCAAGTCATGAGTCGTCTTACCCGATTTCATTGCATGTGCGAGTTCAATGATGGATGAGCCTTCAGCTTGTCTGTAGATATCCTGAAGCTCCACTACTGGGATTCGCCTACTTGCGAGTAAGTCTTTCAGTACTTGTCCTGGACCTACGGGTGGCAGTTGATCTTGGTCGCCAACTAAAACTACTTGCGAAGTTTCAGGTACGGCCTTTAGCAATTGATGCGCGAGCCAACAATCAAGCATAGACGTCTCATCGATGATGATCAAGCTTGCTTCCACCGGGCGCCCTTCAATGTCTTCAGTATCTTGTCCCGTGAAGCCTAGCAGACGGTGAATAGTCATGGCAGGAAGTCCGGTAGATTCACTAAGTCGCTTCGCCGCTCGGCCTGTTGGAGCTGCTAGAGCTATCGGAAACGGCTTGCCCTCTTTTGCCCATTCTTTTGGATCTAGTGACAGACCATTCAAATCGGCATACAGTTCAACAATGGCACGAACTACGGTCGTTTTTCCCGTTCCTGGTCCCCCGGTCAAAATTGAGATCTGGTTGTTCAGCGCCATCTCAATCGCTTTCCTTTGCGTCGGTGCATACGTCACTCCAAAGTCGGCTTCAATAGAAGTTAGGGATTCATTGATGAGTTTCTTTTTGAATCCTTTGAACTTTGTTTGTAACAGCCGCTCCGTCTTAGTTGCAATACCGACTTCTGAGAAATAGAGAGACGGCATGTAGATACGGTTCTGCTCTACCACGATCTTGCTCTCTTCTCCGAGTTCGATAACAGCTTGAGCTAGAGATTCATAGTTGATTTCAGCAGCCTGAGATTTTTCGAGCAGTCTTTTCACATCTTCAAGCAATTGTTCAGTAGGAACAAAAATATGTCCTTCTGAAAGAGAGGCTTGATTAAGTAGATACAAGATTCCGGCTTTTAGACGATCTGTGTGGACGCCTTCGATTCCGAGTTGAGCACCAAGTTCATCGGCACGACCAAACCCGACACCTTCGACATCTTCAATCAAACGGTAGGGATTGTCGTTAAGCTTCTCTAAAGTCTGTTCGCGGTAGATCTGATAGATCTTCATCGACAGCTGAGGACCGAATCCCCATTCGTTCAGTTGTACCATGATCCGTTCCATCCCATGGTTCTCTTGCAGACCTTGGATGATCGTCTGTTGTTTGTCTTTTGTCAGACGCGGAACGGATTTCAACACGTCCGGATTGTCGAGGATTTGCTGTAGGGCATTCTCCCCGAGTTTCTTTACGATTGTCTGAGCAGTCTTTGGCCCGATCCCAGGGAATAAGTCAGAAGATAGGTAGTGAACGACTCCACGCACAGAATCCGGCTTGTCTCGCACAAATGTATCCACAGTAAACTGCTGTCCGTAGCGAGGGTGGTTCTTAAGCTGTCCATAAAACGTGTAACTTTCATCTGTTGAGAGCTTTGGGAAGTACCCGACGATGATGCCTTCTTTATCGGTGTAATTCGTATTCGTCGATTTGATCTTCACTTTAAGAATCGAGTACAGATTATCTTCATTATGAAAAATGGAGACAATCGGCCGACCCGAAATAAACAATTTGTCTTCATTTCGTTCCGTCATCCGATCGCCTCCGGTATTAGTTTCGTAATCTGATCATATCTGCCATATAACGTGCTTGGTCATAGTTTGGTTCGATTTCTAGCGCTTTGTCTAAGTGAAGAAGCGCAGGCGCTGCATCTTCTTGTGTCAACGCATACAGGACTCCTAAGTTATAATGCGCGTCTGCGTGCTCAGGCTCGCGTTCAATCAAGTCCTCAAGCAAAGGCTTGGCTTGATCGAATAGCTCGTTAGATGCTAGCAAAATCGCATAATGAAGTGTGATTTCGTCATCTTCCGGTGAAAGCTCATTCGCGCGTTGTGCGTAAGGAAGTGCGAGCTTCAGTTCATCCGTCATTTGTAGAGACTTTGACAGCATGTAATGTCCGTCAGCACCTTCTAGATTGTTGCGAATCGCACGCTCATAGAGCTTCGCCGCTTCTTCGAAACGTTCCGAGTTGTAGTACAAGTTGGCAAGACCATAATAAGCAGTTGCAGCTGTCTCGTCTAAAGACAAGGCCTTTTGAAAGAAGCGCTCTGCACGTTCCGCATCATTCATAATAGCTAGCAAGTTGCCAAAGTTGATGTACCCTACAGCTTCTTCCGGGTTCTCTTCGATAGCTTGCGTGAATGCTTTCGCTGCTTCTTCGTAGTCTCCAGTGTGCATCGCGTGGATGCCAGTTTCATTCCAATTCATTGCTGATTACCCCACGTAGTCTAATTTTTTATTGTCACGGAAGACGTGATCGATTGTACCGCCACCTAAACATTCGTCGCCTTGGTAGAACACAACCGCTTGCCCAGGTGTGATAGAGCGGACTGGTTCGTCAAACAGCACTTCTACTTTGTCGTCTGCAAGAAGTCGTACCGTTACACCTGTATCTTGTTGACGGTAACGGAATTTTGCCGTGCAGTGGAATTCTGCCGGTTTTTCTTCTGTCGTTGTGAACGAGACGTTGTCTGCAATCAAGCTTGTCGAATACAATGCTTCGTTCTGTGCATTTTGACCAACAAACAACACGTTGCGCTTTAAATCTTTTCCGACAACGAACCATGGGTCTCCTGCTCCACCGATTCCAAGTCCGTGGCGCTGACCGATTGTGTAATACATCAATCCGTCGTGCTTGCCGACCACTTGGCCGTCCATCGTCTCCATGTTCCCCGGTTGCGCTGGGAGATACCCGCTCAAGAACGTTTTGAAGTCACGTTCCCCAATAAAGCAGATTCCTGTTGAATCTTTTTTCGTCGCTGTCGCAAGACCTTGCTCCAATGCAATTTCACGAACCCGTTTTTTCTCGATATCACCGATTGGGAACAATACGTGCTTCAATTGATCTTGATTCAATTGATTCAAGAAATACGTTTGGTCTTTATTCGCATCTTTTCCGCGAAGCATGCGGAACTGCCCATCGCGTTCTTCTACACGTGCGTAGTGCCCTGTTGCCAAAAAGTCAGCACCAAGAGCGAGTGCATGCTCTAAAAACGCTTTGAATTTAATTTCTTTATTACACATAACATCTGGGTTTGGCGTGCGCCCAGCTTTATATTCATCCAAGAAGTACGTAAATACTTTATCCCAGTACTGTTTTTCAAAGTTTACTGCATAATACGGAATCCCAATTTGATTACACACTTTGATGACATCGTCGTAGTCTTCCGTAGCTGTACACACACCATTTTCATCCGTGTCGTCCCAGTTTTTCATAAAGATCCCGATGACATCGTATCCTTGTTCTTTTAATAAATAGGCCGCGACGGACGAATCCACGCCACCGGACATCCCGATGACGACGCGCTTGCCTTTTGTTTCTGTCATATTAGTCACTTCCATATCGATGCAGGTGTTGCGAGGACGCCTGCAATTTTTTCTGCAGCTTCTGTGAGCTGCTCTTTAGTCGTTGTATAGCCAAAACTAAATCTTACGGATGAACGAAGCTGAGGAGCCTGTTCTCCAAACATTGCCACGAGGACATGGGATGGATCCACTGCCCCTGCTGTACAAGCTGAACCACTGGATGCATCAATTCCTGCAAGGTCTAGTTGAATTAATAATGTCTCAATGTCTGTCTGTGGGAAAAAGAGATTGCAAATATGCGGCAATTGCTCAGCTGATTTTGCATTCTCTTCGAATGTGACGCCTAGTCGTGTCAATTCATCAAGAAAATGTTGCTTTAAACTGAGCATAGTTAAATGGTGTTTTCTCAGACTCTGTTGTTTAATATCTGCAGCTTTCGCGAATGCAACTGCTAATGGAATTGCTTCAGTGCCCGCTCGGCGTTTGCGTTCTTGTTGGCCACCATGAGCTAGCGGACGAAGCTTCGTTCCAGCTCGTTGGTAAAGGAATCCGATTCCTTTAGGGCCATTGATTTTATGGGCACTCGTGCTGAGCAAGTCGACTCCCAGTTCATTCACGTTAATTTCAAGCGTTCCATACGCTTGAACAGCATCTGTATGAAAGACGGTTTGATGGTCCTTGACTACCCCTGCAAGCTCTTGAATGTTTTGAATCGTTCCGACTTCGTTATTTCCAAACATGATGGAAACTAAAATCGTATCTTCACGCAAAGCATTCTTAAGTGTTTCAACTGTGATTAGTCCTTCTTCTGTCACAGGAAGGTACGTCACTTCAAACCCTTCTTTCTCGAGCTGCATGGCAGCATGCAACACAGCATGATGTTCAATCGAAGTGGTAATGATGTGAGTTCCTAGATGGCGATTCGCATACGCCGCACCTAGAACAGCTAAGTTATCTGCTTCCGTGCCACCACTTGTCAAAATGATTTCATTCGGATGCGCTTGAATGGTGGCTGCTAGTCGTTCCCGAGCTTGATCGAGCTGCTTGCGCGCCGATCTCCCTGTCTCATGGATGCTCGATGCATTCCCGAAACAGGTCGTATAACTTTCTGTGAGTGCTGCAATGACATCAGGGTGTACAGGTGACGTGGCAGCATGATCTAAATAAATTCTGTTCATAAGAACCTCTCCTAAATATAAAACATGTATGCGTCCGACGTGAACGGATCGTCTGAATGATCGGCCAGGTCGCGAATAGTCGTTGTATCTAATACATTTTTCACGGCATCACGAATACGAATCCAAAGTTCGCGTTGTGCGGGAGCTTCGTCCTCAATGCCTTCGACCGGTTGAATTGGTCCTTCTAAAACACGAATCACATCACCAGCTGTGATTTCCTCTGATGGTTTGGCGAGTTTATAGCCACCGTAAGCCCCACGAACACTTTTCACTAAGCCCGTGTTGCGAAGTGGTGAAACGATTTGCTCTAGGTACGCTTCCGATAAGTCGTGGTCTGCAGCAATTTGGCGAAGTGACAGCGGTCGCTCTCCTTCATTTTTAGCTAATGCAATCATAATTGTGAGGCCATAGCGGCCTTTAGTTGAGATTTTCATCTCCTGACACCGTCCGTTCATTAGTTAACTTTTCCGCTACAAGTATAGCATACCTAGCAAGGGATTTTCGATGAAATGACCTGTCATCTTTGGTACACTAAGAAGTACAAATGTTCGTAATAGGAGGTGTCTGCATGGCATCAGGAGAACCCCTCGCATTTCGCATGCGACCTCAGAAGCTTGAAGAGATTGTGGGTCAACAAGATATTATAGGCCCTACAACCGGTTTATACCAAATGATACGCAACGGACACGTCCCGTCTATGTTACTTTACGGTGAACCAGGTATCGGGAAGACGTCACTTGCTTATGCCATCGCGGGATCTTCAAATCTTCCCTTTATTGCACTAAATGCCACGACCTCGGGAAAAAAAGATATTGAAGATGTCGTCAAAGAATCTCGTTTAACCGGAAAAGTATTATTATTTTTAGATGAGATCCATCGCTTCAATAAACTACAGCAAGACACCTTGCTTCCCCATGTGGAGAACGGGTCCATTGTTTTGATTGGAGCGACTACGGAGAATCCATACCATGATGTCAATCCTGCTATTCGGTCACGCTGCGGAGAAATTAAGCAACTGAAGCGCATTGAGCAACCTGACATGGAGAAGCTTTTACGTCGAGCACTTGAAGACGAAAACAAGGGCCTTGGCAAGATGGACATTGTCATCACAGAATCTCAAATCACTCAGATAGCTGAGGCATCAAATGGAGACGCTAGGAAAGCATTAACTTTACTTGAATCCATTGTCGAAGCTTCTGATGAAGAAGATGGAAAGATTCTGATTGAGGATTCTCTTGTAGAACAGCTCGCTTCACGTATTGGGGTATTCGGAGATAAAAAAGGCAGTCATTTCTATAACCTGCTATCCGCACTTCAAAAATCGATTCGAGGTAGCGACACCGATGCAGCTCTCTACTACACAGCTCATTTACTGGAAAGCGGAGACTTAGTGGCACTATCTCGAAGATTACTTGTGATCGCGTACGAAGATATCGGTCTAGCTAACCCTGCTGTTGGAGGTCAAGTGTTAGCTGCCATCCAAGCAGCCGAACGTCTAGGATTACCAGAAGCTCGCATCCCGCTTGCAAATGCCGTGGTATTAATGTGTTTATCTGAGAAATCCAATTCGGCTTATAAAGCACTCGATGCGGCAATTGCTGGAATTCATGCTGGAAAAACCGGGGACATTCCTCTTCACTTGCGAGACGCGCACTATGGAGGCGCTAAAGCCTTAGGTCATGTTGGCTATCAGTATCCACACGACACTAAGGTGGGGTCGTTTGGTGGCTGGGTCGATCAGACGTATTTGCCAGACAAGCTAGTTGGCACGCACTTTTACGAGCCTGTAGAAGCTGGAGAAGAGAAACGCCTTGCTTCTATCTATCACAAGCTCGAATCCTTTAAAAAGAAGAAATGATTTTGTATTAAAATAGGTGCTCGCAGTTGCGAACACCTTTTTTGTTACTTCTTCGATTTAACATCCATAACGGTCTGAATTTCAACCGGCTCTAAAATATCACGAATTACCCAGCTCGCTGCAATCAACCCCGCAGCCGAAGGAACAAATGCATTCGAGCTCGGAGGCATCTTCGCCTTACGTATCTCTGCTTCTGGCTTCCCTACTGTCTTCACTACATCCTCACGCACTACAATCGGACTCTCATCTGAGAAAATAACTGGAATCCCTTTTTTAATTCCTTCTTTACGAAGCTTCGTACGGATGACCTTCGCAATCGGATCCGTATGTGTCTTCGAGATGTCCGCAATACGGAAACGAGTTGGGTCCATTTTGTTTGCAGCACCCATACTCGAGATGATCTTAATATTACGCTTCAAACATTCTTTCATCAGATGCACTTTGTAAATGATAGTGTCTGATGCATCAATCACATAATCGATACCAAGGTCAAAGAACTGCTCGTACGTTTCTTCCGTGTAAAACATATGCATATCGATGACTTCACAGTCTGGATTGATATCCGCAATCCGGTCTTTCATGATGGCAGATTTACTCTTCCCTACAGTAGAAAGATAGGCAACAAGCTGGCGGTTGATGTTTGTGATATCTACGTTATCTTTGTCCACCAAAATAATGCGCCCCACTCCACTTCGAGCACAAGCTTCAGCAGCAAACGATCCGACTCCACCGATTCCTAAAATAGCAACGGTTGTGTTCTTCAGAAGATCCAAGCCTTCTCTTCCAATAGCTAATTCATTTCTTGAAAATTGATGCAACATGTAATTCACTCCAAAGGTTAGTTGATTAGTCGGATTTACTCCGTTAAAAAACCCTTCAGCAAGATACTGAAGGGGTAGCATTCAATAAGAAGACGAATCCCAAGCGTGCCGTCTCTGTAAAGCTATCGTTTTGAACCCGCACTCAGCAGGTGGGTGTCCTCTTCACAACGCCGAAGCGTCCACCGAGATGGCATGCTCTTTATTGTGAAAGTCGGACTCCCGACGATAAAATGTTCGGTCAAAATCGATTAACAAGTCACGAACACATCAGGATTCGTATTACCGTTATAGTAGCACAGAATTTTACCGCTTGCAACAGTTAACAACAACTGTTTACTGATTATTCTGTGAAAGGACCGCTACATGAAGATCCTTCAACTGGTTTTCAGCAACCGGGCTTGGTGCATCTGTAAGGACACAGCTTGCACTTGCCGTTTTGGGGAATGCAATCGTGTCACGAAGATTTGTACGACCTGCTAAAAGCATCACTAAGCGGTCAAGACCAAATGCTACACCACCATGAGGAGGCGTCCCGTATTCAAATGCTTCAAGCAAGAAACCAAACTGTTCTTTCGCTTCTTCATCGCTGAAGCCAAGCGTGCGGAACATTTTTTCCTGCATCTCGCGCTCGTAGATTCGAAGTGACCCACCACCAAGTTCGAAGCCGTTTAACACTAAGTCATAGGCTTGAGCCCGAACATTTGCAGGGTCCGTGTCTAATAGCGCTGCATCTTCATCAGCAGGACGAGTGAACGGATGGTGCGCAGCAAAATAGCGACCTAGTTCTCCATCGTATTCAAATAATGGCCAGTTTACGACCCACAGGAAAGCAAATTTAGATTCATCGATCAGATTGCGCTCTTTTCCGAATTTCATACGAAGAGCTCCAAGAGCGTCCGCCACCACTGCTGGTTGATCTGCTACAAAGAGTAGCAAGTCTCCTGGCTCCGCTTGCATTGCTGCAATCAGCTCCTCCCCTTTTTGTTCAGGGAAGAATTTAGCGATAGGTCCTTTCACGCCATCTTCTTCAACTTTTAACCAAGCAAGACCCTTCGCACCGTAACGACCTGCAAATTCACCAAGCGCATCGATATCTTTACGAGAGTAATCTGCTGCAGCACCTTTCACAGCGATTCCTTTTACTTGGCCACCGTTTGCTACTGCGTTTTTAAAGACGCCGAAATCTGAAGTCTCAGCAATCGTTTGAAGGTCTTGCAGTTCAAGCCCAAAACGAACATCTGGCTTATCTGAACCGAAACGCGCCATCGCTTCTTGATAATCCATGCGAGGGAACGGCGTTTGCACGTCGATTCCTTTTACATCTTTCATCACTTGCTTCATCAGACGCTCATTCAGTTCAATGATTTCGTCCATGGACATGAAGCTCATCTCCATATCGATTTGAGTGAATTCCGGCTGACGGTCAGCACGTAAATCTTCATCTCGGAAACAACGGGCAATTTGGAAATAACGCTCAAATCCAGACACCATCAACATTTGTTTGAACAGTTGTGGGGATTGTGGCAATGCATAGAACTCGCCTTCGTGTACTCGACTTGGAACTAGATAGTCACGTGCGCCTTCTGGAGTCGATTTTGTCAAAATAGGTGTTTCAACTTCTAAGAATCCTTCATCTGCTAAGAAGTTACGTACTGTTTTTGTAATATCTGAACGCATTTTGAACGTATCGTACATAACCGGACGGCGAAGATCTAAGTAGCGGTGTTTCAGACGAAGATCTTCATTTACATCTGTTTGATTTTCGATTGCAAATGGAGGCGTCTTTGATTCGTTGATCACTGTAAGTTCATTCACTTGAACTTCGATTTCACCTGTTTTCATAGAGGTATTCACTTGCTTCTCATCACGAGCTACGACCGTTCCTTTTACAGAAATCAGAAACTCACTGCGAAGTTTGTCCGCTTTCTGAATCGCTTCTTGTGAGAAATCTGGGTTGAATACGACTTGCACGATTCCTGTGCGGTCGCGCATGTCAACGAAAATCAGTCCCCCTAGGTCACGGCGTTTTTGTACCCAACCGATCAGTTCTACTTGCTGTGAAATTTCTTCTTTTGTAATGGTGCCACATGTATGTGTGCGTTTCATTGTGTTGCCTCCTTGGTGTTGATCTTTTGTTGTAGATATGAGATGGCTTCTTCAATCGCTACCATTTGCTGGTCTCCTGTTGCGAGCTCTTTGATTTGCACGCTTCGAGAAGCCAGTTCGTCTTCTCCTAAAATAAAGACAAATTGAGATTTCTTACGGTCTGCTGATTTCATTTGCGCTTTTAATTTACGATCTGCATAATCCATCTCCGCACTGATTCCCGCATCTCGCAAGGACTTTACAATCTTCATCGCTTCCAGTTTTGGTGCATCACCTAGTGCAATCACGTAAGCATCACTTGCTGACTTATCTTCGATTTCTACTTGTTCCGCTTCTAAAGCTAGTAAAAGACGCTCAATGCTCATCGCAAAGCCGATACCAGGTGACGAGGGCCCGCCAAGTTCTTCAACAAGACCGTTATAACGGCCGCCTCCTGCAAGTGTTGTAATGGCGCCAAAGCCACTAGCTGTCGACATGATCTCAAATGCTGTGTGGTTGTAATAATCAAGTCCGCGTACAAGATTCGGATCCAACTCATACGAGATGTCTAGTGCCTCAAGATACGCTTTTACTTTTTCAAAATACGCAGCAGACTCGGCATTCAAATAATCCGTCAGTTGTGGAGCAGTAGCCATCAACTCGTGGTCACGATCCTTTTTACAATCTAGAATACGAAGTGGATTTTTCTCAAGGCGTTGCTGGCAATCTCCGCAAAACTCGTCGATACGAGGTGCAAAGTGTGCAACAAGCGCTTCTTTGTGAGCTGTGCGACTTTCCGTATCACCTAATGAATTAAGTACAAGTTTTATATCTTTTAAACCTGCTTTTTTATAAACGTCCATTGCTAGTGCAATAACTTCTGCATCTACTGCCGCATCCGCACTACCAATCGCTTCAATACCAAATTGGACGAATTGACGGTAGCGACCTGCCTGCTGGCGTTCATAGCGGAACATCGGTCCCATGTAATAGAGTTTTACTGGCTGATCGGGCTGCCCAAACAGTTTGTGTTCGACGTATGCGCGCACAGTAGATGCTGTTCCTTCAGGGCGAAGTGTGAGCGAGCGGTTGCCTCGGTCTTGAAATGTGTACATCTCTTTTTGTACGATATCTGTTGTATCTCCAACAGAGCGTGTGAACAATTCCGTGTGTTCAAAAATTGGTGTGCGAATCTCTTTATATTGATACACATTACAAGTATCGCGAATAATGGCTTCGACTGCTTGCCATTTAAATGACTGTTCCGGCAAAATATCTTGTGTGCCTCTTGGTACTTTGATCATGAAATAACCTCCTAATTAGTAGATGTGGAGAACGCCGCTCCAGAAATTTTGTAAAAATTGGGCGGGTCCGTAGAGGCGCTCTTTGCCTCTATGGATGCGAACGATTTTTGCGGGGATTTCTGGCGTTCGCAACTCGATTACTTTAGATGAGGAGAACGGCCAAAAACATAAAAAAGCCCCCGTCTCCCTGCGTGCACGACGCAAGGGACGAGAGCTTGTAAGCTTCCGCGGTTCCACCCTGATTGACCGAAATCGGTCCTCTTCATTAACTGGGTAACGGCCAGTACCGTCTTCACCTACACCCTGAACGGGTTCGACAAAGCGCCTCTCGAGTGTTGTTCACCTGTACGGTCTGTAGAAAAGATTTCAGCCACGTCTTTTCCTCTCTTGTCAGTCCCTTTGTACCTGCTACTTTCTCGGTCTTCGGCAATGTATGCTTGTAATATACTTTATCTTAATGACGTATTTATCGAAAGTCAATGGTTATTTTAAAATGAACCTAGATATTTGATGCCACACTCTGTACTATATGTATAAGGAGGTCGATTTATGCAGAATTTTCGTACATATGGCTATTTCGTACTGATACTCTTTCTTCTCGTCGCACCTCTCACAGCTTTTGCAGAAAGCGCCGTCGTCAATACCCCTTCTTTAAAGGTCCGTTCAGGCCCTGGTTTGACGTATGAGGTGATTGGCTCCGTAAAAGCTGGAGACGAGTTGGATATCTTATCAAAAGAGAATGATTGGTATCAGATTGACTACAACGGCCAACAAGGATGGGTGGCAAGCTGGTTGACTACAGGATCCACATCCACAGTTGAGAACCAAGCAGCTATCGTCCAAGTGAAGACATTGAATGTTCGAGCCGATGCTTCGACGAGCTCTTCAAAAATTGGACAGCTTGCTGAAGGCACATCCGTCTCCGTTAAATCCGTCAAAGGCGACTGGCTGGAAATTGACTACAACGGATCAAGTGCTTGGATACATAAAGAGTATGTACAACTTACAAACGCTAAGGATACGGTGGACCAACCAACGAAAAATGCGTTTCGAGTAGAAGTGGATGCATTGAATGTTCGGAAAAAACCATCTCTTGATTCCAAACGAATTTCACTCATCTATCGGAATGATGTATTTCAAGTAATCTCTCAAGACGACACGTGGGTGGAGATTCGACTGGAAGATGGGTCCACTGGTTGGGTATACAAATTTTATGGAAGTTTCCAAGCATCCGCCCCGTCTAGCTCAACTGAATCAACCAGTAGTGAAGACGACACAGCCTCAGCGCCATCGGTCGTGACGATTTTGTACAATGGAACCAACTTGCGGGCACTACCTTCTACCTCGAGTGAAGTCAAAGCTCGAGTGAATGCCGGAAAACAGTTACAAGTAGTTGGTACAGAAAATGACTGGTACCAAATCGAACTAGACGGTGAGACGATGTTCGTAGCCAATTGGGTTGTTACCACCGATGCTGCTGCAATAGTTGAAGAAGAGAAAGAAGAAGTGACGAGAAAACCAGGTACACTCACTGGTCTCACCATAGTACTTGATCCAGGTCATGGTGGTAACGACCACGGAACGACTGGTTATTACGGGACAGCTGAGAAAGGCTTAACCCTGCCTACCGCTGAGTTACTGGCAGCCAAGCTTGAAGCAGCTGGAGCAGACGTTATTCTCACTCGTGAATCTGATGCCTATATTGCACTCCGTAAGCGAGTTTCTGTGAGTCATCAACATGCTGCAGATGCCTTTGTCAGTATTCATTACGATTCAGTAGATGATTCGTCAGTAAATGGCTTCACAACATATTATCAACATAGCTTTCAAAAGCCTTTAGCCGATCACATTCATAACGCTCTGCAAGACCGGTTATCTTTAAAAGACCGTGGTGTGCGAGAAGGCAATTACCTAGTGTTGCGTGAAAACCAACAGCATGCAGTGTTGCTAGAACTTGGCTATTTGAGCAATGCAACTGAAGAACGCTCTGTCTCAACCGCGCAGTTCCGTGAAACGGCTGCACATGCCATCTACGAAGGATTAATTTCTTTTTTCGATAGTGAATTAGAAGATTGATTGGCTCACTCCCTTTTGGGAGTGAGTTTTTTTAGTTCCTCAAGTACTGTTAGAGTGATGTCGAAGAAAGTCCGTTTCATGCAGAAGAAAGTCCCTTACCATGTAGTTGAAATACAATGAGATGTAGAAGAAAATTCATCCTTGCAGAACAAATCGCTCGCTTTGGAGATGAAATCCTTCTGCCATGCACAACAACTGGAGTCCCATGTTCATGAACGAGCCCTCAACCCGAAATCTCACAAAAAAAAAACTCCAGTAGAGCACACAGCTCTCCTGGAGTTATTTTTCTAAAATAATCGTAACTGGACCGTCATTAATCAGTTGTACGTCCATCATAGCACCGAAACGTCCCGTCTCCACAGTCAATCCGTGATACCTTAAACGTTCGTTGAAATACTCCCATAAAGGCTCTGCTTGCTCAGGTCTCGCAGCCTCGACAAACGAAGGACGACGCCCTTTCTTTGCATCAGCGTACAGAGTAAACTGAGAAACGGACAAAATCGAACCGCCAACATCTTGCAGACCGCGATTCATTTTCCCTTCATCGTCTTCGAAAAGACGCATTCCAGCAATCTTATCTGCTAGCCAATCTGCTTGCGCTTCACTATCTTCATGAGTCACTCCGACTAGCAGCACATAGCCATGTGAAATGGCTCCAACTGTCTCTCCAGCCACGGTCACACTAGCTTGTTTTGCTCGCTGTAAAACAACTCGCATAAGTCACCTCTTAGTTGATAATTCGCTGCACGGAGTAAACATTAGGAAGTTGTTTGATTCGGTCCACTACTCTGTGTAAATGCGAGATATTTGTAATTTTAATTGTTAAGTTGATGGTTGCTATATCTTTTTCCGACTTGCCTGTTACTGCTGCAATCGTCGTCTTAGAATCGGTAACAGCCATCAAAACTTCGTTGAGAAGACCTGTTCGATCAAACGCAGCCACTTCAATATCTACTGCGTACTCTTTCTTCGCAGATGTATCTTGTTCCCACTCCACATCAATCAAGCGTTGGTTACTGTCCGCACCTTGCACGTTAGGACAATCCGCACGGTGAACAGACACTCCACGGCCCTTTGTGATGAACCCGACTATTTCATCACCAGGAACGGGACTGCAACAACGAGATAAACGAATCAACAAATTGTCGATTCCTTTGACGACAACACCGGACTCCGTCGATTTCTTCACAGGAGGTGAAGCCATGTTTTTAGAAATTTTCTCAAGTGTTTCTTCGTGATCACGCTCTTTACGCATCTTTTCAGCTAGACGGTTCACCACTTGCTGTGCGGTGATCCCACCAAAGCCTACAGCAGAAAACAAATCTTCTTCACTTGTAAACGCGTACTTTTCACAGACACGTTTCAAGTTTTCAGAAGTTAGCACAACCTTCGGATCGAAATCTTGTGCACGTATCTCTTTATCGATAGCTTCTTTGCCTTTTTCGATATTCTCATCGCGCTGCTGCTTTTTAAAAAATTGCTTGATCTTGTTTTTCGCTTGGGACGACTGGGCAATTTTCAACCAGTCACGGCTTGGTCCAAATGATTGTTTGGAGGTTAAGACTTCAATGATATCTCCCGTCTTCAAACTCGTGTCTAATGGAACCATTTTTCCATTTACTTTCGCTCCGATTGTCTTGTTCCCCACTTCAGAGTGGACCCGGTAAGCAAAATCGATGGGTACAGAACCTGCGGGCAGTTCGATAACGTCTCCTTTTGGCGTAAATACATAGACCATATCAGAAAACAAATCGAACTTTAGTGACTCCATAAATTCTTCTGCATTCGACGATTCATTTTGGAACTCCAAAATTTCTCGGAACCACGACAGTTTTGTATCAACAGATTCACGAGACGTCTCGACTTTACGTCCTTCTTTATAGGCCCAGTGCGCTGCTACCCCGTACTCCGCAATGTTGTGCATTTCCTGAGTGCGAATTTGCACTTCAAGGGGATCTCCGTTCGGTCCGATAACTGTGGTGTGGATAGACTGATACAAGTTTTGCTTCGGCATCGCAATATAATCTTTAAAACGGCCTGGCATAGGCTTCCATAACGTATGGATGATTCCAAGCACCGCATAACAGTCTTTAATGCTATCCACGATTATGCGCATAGCAAGCAAGTCATAGATCTCGTTGAACTGCTTCTGCTGAATGACCATTTTGCGGTAGATGCTGTAAATGTGTTTTGGGCGCCCTGAAATATCCGCTTGAATACCTACTTCATCAAGCTGGCTATTAATGTCTTTCATAACGTGGTTCAGGTAGGCTTCCCGCTCCGTTCGTTTCTTTTTCATGAAATTAACGATTCGGTAGTACTGCTGCGGGTTGAGATAGCGAAGTGACGTATCTTCTAGTTCCCATTTCACTGTAGAAATCCCAAGCCGGTGCGCTAGTGGCGCAAAGATTTCAAGAGTCTCATTAGCAATCCGGCGCTGCTTTTCTTCAGGTAAGTGTTTGAGCGTGCGCATGTTGTGAAGACGGTCTGCCAGTTTGATCAAGATGATACGAATGTCTTGAGCCATAGCAATGAACATTTTGCGGTGGTTCTCTGCCTGTTGTTCTTCTTTAGACATGTATTTGATCTTTCCGAGCTTGGTTACACCTTCAACTAACATCGCGACTTCTTCACTGAATTCATTTACGAGATCTTCGCGCGTGTATTCTGTATCTTCGATGACATCGTGAAGAAATCCAGCCGCTACGGTTTCCGGGTCCATCTGCAGGTCTGCAAGAATACCAGCTACTTGTATTGGATGAATGATATAAGGTTCACCTGAATTTCGGAATTGATTGCGGTGGGCATGTTCTGCCAGCTTATACGCTTTTTCAACAAACCGAACGTTGGTTTCATTCATATATGTTGCTGTGATTGCAAAGACTTCTTCGGCTGTCCTCACTTGTTCTTTTGCCATACCCACTCACCTGTTTCTGTTGATTTCGTTTCGAAAGTTATAATCTCTATTGTAGTAAACTATTAGCTCCATTGTAAAGGGCTGCTGGCCTCTGAATTCGAATAATTGACTAAGTCGTCATGATTCGGATATCAAATAAAAAAACGCAGTCAGAGATGTCCTCTGCTGCGTCGTAAAATTAATAGCTGATTAGCGTGCGAATATCGATACCTTTTAACTTGTCGCGACCATCTAAATACGTCAATTCGATCATGAAAGCAGCACCCACTACTTCTCCGCCCAATTGTTGAATCAAGTTCACCGTCGCTTCTACTGTTCCGCCAGTTGCTAAAAGATCATCTACGATCAATACTTTTTGACCTGGCTTGATAGCATCTTTATGCATCGTCAATGTATCTTTCCCGTACTCTAGACCGTAATCCGCAGTAATCACTTCACGTGGAAGCTTTCCTGGTTTACGAACTGGTGCAAATCCCACTTCTAGAGCATAAGCCACTGGGCATCCGATGATAAATCCACGTGCTTCTGGCCCGACGATGACTTCAGCGCCGACTTCTTTTGCATACTTTACGATTTCATCTACTGCATATTTATAGGCAGGACCATTATCCATGATTGTTGTAATGTCTTTAAATCGAATTCCTTCTTTTGGCCAATCTTCAACGATTGTTACGTACTGTTTTAAATCCACAATTGTTCCTCCTCAGGACCGGTGTTGGCGCTTGGCGTCAAACCACTGCTTCAGTTCACGATAAGGTGCGTACAGGAGGACCTGTTCAAGCTCCATTCGCTTCTGTTGTTGCTGATAGCTTGGGGCTTCGGTCAAGTCGCGCTTCTGACTTTCCGTATTGACCACCAAATGTCCATTGTCTATTCTAACAAAATCTAATTCAAAAAACACCTTTGACATAAAATTAATTGTTTGTTCGCTCCAGCCTTTGTGACGTGCGAGTTGCGCACCTTGCTCTTTCAATGCAAAACGCTCACGACTTTTCAAAAACGAGTAATACCATTTGAACTGATCGCGACTCGGCAACCCGTCAAAGAATGCTTGCGATGGGGTAAAGAAATGTGCAAAAATCCGGCTCCATGATGCTTTCTCCATGATTGCGTCTAATTCACTCTCTTCTTCTGGCATGTCGAGAAGCACGACTGAACTGTGTTGCGGTTCAAAATCATGTGGTTTCGTGATCGCTACAGGCAATTGACTCTGAAAGGTCTGAATCGTTTGGTCATGGAACGCTATAAAATGAGCGTCGCCCTCAGGAACTTGATTGAGCCAGCGATAGAGCTGGCGAATGCCCCGGACGTCAAAGAGCTGCCAGTCACTTGATGCGGCGTCTTCTAAAAGCATCTGAGGCTTTTTTCGCCCGTTCCATTCATTAATCTGCAAGTCCCCTACTAATGACAAAGAGGTCATCGGAGCGAGTTGATCGACTAATTCGCCTTGATGGAAGCCAATGACGTCTAAAGTGTGCCCGTCTTGAGTCACTTCCAGCTTGGCATGATTTTGATTGGCGCCAATTTTACGGAATGTAGTTACCTCAGCAATTTGAATGCTATAGACGGGTTTGGCAAATCCCATTCCATAAGGTCCAAGCTTCGCTGCTTTTTCAATGGCCTGTACTGTGATTTCTGAAAGCTGCACAGGAACATCGACAGTAACGATGGGTGTGAAGTGCTCTTTCGTCAAAATCTCGTCACCTTGCATGGTCATTCGCTCAATGAACTCGTCTAGATTGTCGAGTGGTATGGTCATCCCTGCTGCCATCGGGTGGCCGCCAAAATGAGGTACGAGGTCACGGTTCTTTGCAATCTCTTGATAGAGGTGGAAGCCTTCAATACTTCTTGCAGAGCCTTTTGCAATTCCTTTTTCTAAGTCAACACCAAGCACAATCGTTGGGCGTGTATACTTCTCTACCAAACGGGAAGCCACAATCCCTAAAATACCAGGATTCCAGTCTTCTTGTGCCACGATAATAACACTTGGAAGAGGACCCGCCTCGACTTGAGCAATCGCTTCATCACTGATGGCTTTGACAATCGTTTGTCTCTCTTTATTTTTATCATTTAAAAACTTCGCATAGAGAGACGCTTCTTCTTTACTTGCGCTCCGGAACAAATGCACTCCAGGGTCAGCAGCTCCTAGGCGGCCGACTGCGTTGATACGGGGGCCGAACGCAAATCCAACAGTTTCTTCGTTAATGTCTCCAATTTCGACACTCGAGACGCTCGCAAGTGCTCGAATGGCTTCGGTAGGACGTGTGCGCATCAATTCAAGTCCGCGTTTTACATAGTACCGGTTCTCGCCTCTTAGTGATACGATATCCGCAATCGTTCCGATGGCAACCAAGTACATCAGTTCCTCAGGAACTCGACCCAAAAGGGCATGCGCCAACTTGAATGCCACACCGACTCCTGCTAAATCTGAGAATGGGTAGTTTTCTTCTAAATGCGGATGAATAATATAGTCTGCATCGGGAATCACCTCTCCCGCCTCGTGGTGATCTGTCAAGATGACGTCCATTCCAAGCTCTTTAGCCACTGCGATTTGACTGACTCCAGAGATCCCATTGTCGACTGTAATTATCAATCGAACACCGTCTTCATGTGCAAGTCGGAACAGTCGTTCACTGGGACCATATCCATCTTCAAAACGATTGGGGATGCGGAAAGATACATCTGCACCCATCGAAGTCAAAGTCTCCATCAAAACTGTGACACTTGTGATACCGTCTGCATCATAATCCCCGTATACGAGAATTTTTTCATTTGTCTCAATTGCCTTTTTGATTCGAGCGACAGCCCCTTCCATATCCTGAAAGAGGAACGGATCATGGATTGCAGTTGCGTCTGTATGTAAAAATTCATCTGCTTTTTCTTTTGTATCAAGCCCTCTTGCTAACAGCAGCTTTGCTACTAGCAATTCCACACCGAGCTCGGCAGCGAATGCTTCCGCTTGGTCTTGGGGGATCGAATGCATTTTCCATTTTTTCTTTGATTGAATCATTCTAGTCACTTCCTCACAGACTTCCATTATACAAAAAAACCTGCCCATTTGGACAGGTTCACGATTTTAATGTGTACGATTGACTTCTTCTTCGTATTGCGGCTGCGCTTTCATCTCACGTTCTTTGTAGACGGTCAACTCATTTTGAGCAGCATGTAGTTCCGCATCACGTTTTGATTTTTCTGCTTCTAGTGCCTTAACTTTACGACTCAATGTAAAGCTTCGCACCATGGCTAGCATCCCGCTCACTAAGGCCCCAAGTAATGCAGAACCTAAAATGACTAGGATCAGTGGCCACTGGGCTTCACCAAACAAGTAGTTTACGGGAACAGGGTCTACATTTACTACAGCAAAGATAGCGATGATGATAGCTAAAACAAGACCGATCAAAATTGCCCATTGTGCTTTCATAGATTCATCCTCCTATGTATCGCTTTACCCCAATAAAAAAATCGAGGTATAGAAGACCTATACCCCGATTAGAGAATGATTGAAACGTCTTACACAACAGGCTCGTCAGAACCCCATTGTTTCTTTTCTTGAGCTACATCGATAGCACCTTTTTTCGTCAATTGCTTACGCTTCATGTCATACCACAGCTGCGCTGCGATAAAGACTGATGAATACGTTCCTGCAATCAAACCGATCAATAACGCAATCGAGAAGTTCTGGATTGAAACAGCACCGAAGAAGATCAGAGCTACCACTACAAAGACAACCGTGAGCACTGTGTTCACAGATCGACCAAGTGTTTGTCGAAGTGATTTGTTCACCACTTCAGCAAGTTGTTCTTCTGTCTCAATGCTACCTATACGTGCCATGTTCTCACGGATCCTGTCAAACGTCACGATTGTGTCATTGATAGAGTAACCCACAATCGTCAGAACAGCTGCGATGAATGTGATATCCACTTCAAGTCGCAAAATACTGAACACCGCTACCATGAAGAACGCATCGTGAAGTAGAGAGATGATAGCAGTTAAACCCATGCGCCATTCAAATCGAATGGATGCATAAATGATGATGCCCAACATAGCAATTGCCAGAGCATAAATCGCATTGCGAGCAAGCTCTTTCCCTACGGTTGGAGAGACGGCACTCACACCCGGTTCGATGCCGTAGATGTCCGTCAAGTCCGTTTTCAACTGATTGATCTGCTCTTGAGTGAAATCTTCGTTGTAGCGAATCACCGCAATGTTGCTCTCATCACCTGAGATGACGATATCGTCAGACGGATGACCCGCCGCTTCGATTTCTTGACGGACTTCATCAGTTGTCAGCGTCTGATCCGCTAAGATTTCAACGCGTGTTCCACTAGAGAAGTCAATACCAAGATTTAATTGGAAAATTGCTAGCATCGCAATTCCTGTTGCAAGTAAAACTGCTGAAAGTGAATAAAACAGTTTGCGTTTCCCTACAAAATCAATTCGATCAAATTTCGTTGGAAGGTCGAGTGTATCGACTTCGTTCTCAATTGGGTGAATCGATTTTTTCGAAATACCAAACCATGTCTTTTTGTTATCAAGCCATCCACTGTCGACAAGAAGACCAAGTAGTAAACGAGATCCCCAAACCGCTGTGATAAAGCTTGCTAAAATACTGATGATCAACATCGTTGCAAACCCTTTTACTGAGCTTGTTCCAAAATAGAACAGAACTGCTGCAGCTAGAAGCGTTGTGACGTTGGCATCTAAAATCGCACTAAAGGATTGTTTAGCACCCATTTTGAACGATTGCGCAACCGATTTCCCGACTCGCAGTTCTTCTTTGATTCGCTCATAAGTGATAATGTTCGCATCGACGGCCATCCCGACACCGAGCATGATTGCTGCAATACCAGGGAGCGTTAAAACGCCGTTAATCAGTTCAAATACTAATAAAATCAAATAGACATAAACTGATAAGGTAATCATAGCTACAAATCCTGGTAGACGGTAGTAGAACAGCATGAACACGAAAATCAATGCAATCCCGATAATAGCCGCAAGAACTGTTGAATCCAGTGCTTGTTCCCCAAACTGAGCTCCGACAGAAGTCGAGTAGATCTCAGTAAGTTTTACAGGAAGTGCACCTGCATTCAAGATACCTGCTAAGTTTTTTGTCTCATCGGTCGTAAACACACCGTCGATTTGCACATCACTCGATGCAATTCGGCTCGTTACTTGTGGAGCGGAAACAAATTTAGGATCCGGCTTTGCCATTTCAGCTTGGTAGCTGTCGACACCTTCTTCAAAGTCTAACCAGATGACCAACAAATTTTGACCAATCGGACGAGAAGCTAATTCTTCTGTCACTTGCGCAAACTTGTCTGGATCTTTTAATTTCAATGTTACAATCGGTTGTCCGTTTGCATCGAACGATGGCTGAGCGCCACCTTCTACAAGGTCCGTACCGTCAAGCATCAATTCGTCATTGACGTCGCGAAACTCTAAGTTAGCTTCAGTAGACAGCAATTCACGTGCTGCATTCTGATCTTCAACACCTGGCAATTGGACACGGATCCGATTGTTTTCTTCTTCTTGGATGACCGGTTCACTGACACCGAGAACGTTAATCCGGTTATTCAGTGCTTCTGCCGTATCGGCTACGGTCTCTTGACTGATCTTACCCGTCTCACCATCAAGGGATTCTAACTGATAGAGAACCTCAAATCCCCCTTGAAGGTCCAGTCCTAGTTTAATATCTTTCAGTATGCCATTTGCAGTACTGCCAATGGTACCTGCAAAGATGACGAGGAGTAGCAAGAAAGCTACTATTCTTCCTCTGGATTTCATTTTCATTCTCCCTTCTTTTCCCCTAAGCGAGGGGAATCACAGACACCGGTCTGAAACCGAAAAAAACACAACATGATTATTATGAATCACGTCGTGTAGTGTGTCAAATGCCCATAGACCCGATTCAGCGAGGATTGAGCAATTGTTCTAAATCTTCTTTCTTTAATTCTGAGAACCAGTTTTCACTTTTAAACTGCTGGATTTGCGTCACAGACATGTAGGTGGATGGTGAAATCGCATAGAGATCGGCTACAATTTGATGCAGTGGCAGTTCATCCAATCGTTTCTTCTTCCAGAACTTCACTTTGGCAAATTCCCAGAGATCTTGTTTGGTAATGGTAGTGAAATGGTACAGTTCAAACTCACTGACTTTGCTGTCGAGAACCATCTCGACTTTGTCGTACAAGGCTTGCTCCCCTTTATCCATTCGGTCTCCTCCTGTGCATAATTTATCTGTCCGCTCATACGTTGTGGTAGTAGGTAAAATCGTATCGATTTATGAAGGATGTGTCAATTGTCTTCTCGAAAAGGATCTCTTATCTTGATGGCAGTCTACCTCATCACCAAGATTCTTGGCTTCGTTTTCCGTATGCAGTTTGTACGCATCGCTAGCGAAGAAGCAGTAGGAATCTATATGACCGTTTACCCTGCCTTTATTTTTTTCCTAGCCGCCATTCAACTCGGTCTTCCAGTTGGTATTTTGTTCCCAGGGACAAACTTCATGATACCCTAATCGTTTCAAGAATCTCTGATAGACAAGCGTTTCATAATTCCAAGGGAAGCAAATAAAAACCATACAAAAACCCCATGAGCAAAAGGGTGCTCATAGGGTTCTCTATAGTACCTTATTCTACTACGCGGCCGATTGCCACTTTCTCAAACTGAAGACGTGTACCGTCTGCTACTGTAATAAATACAGTTGTATCGTCAAGCGCGTCAATCGTCCCGTGTAACCCACCAACCGTGATTACGTGGTCTCCACGCTTTAAGCTGTTTTGCATCGTTGCTGTCGCTTTTTGACGTTTCTGTGCTGGTCGGATGATGAAGAACCACATCACACCAAACATCGCGATAATAGGTAATAAGCCTACTAATGTTTCCATCTAGAAATTGCCCCCTTTCTATGTATCTCGATTATTATACTCGAATTAAAAGTTTTTTGCATTTGGTTTGTTGTAGCCGTACTCTTCGAAGAATTCTTCTTTGAAGTCGAGTAATCGGTCTTCACGAATGGCTTGACGCACTTCTTTCATAAGGTTCATCAAGAAATGAAGATTGTGTGTCGACGCTAAACGAAGGCCAAATGTCTCATCCGCTTTGAATAAATGACGCAAATAAGCGCGAGAATAGTTTTTGCACGTATAACAATCACACGTCTCGTCTACAGGTCCAAAGTCACGTGCAAACTTCGCGCCTTTGATCACTAACCGGCCCTTTTTCGTGAACATCGTACCATTACGTGCAATGCGAGTGGGCAGTACACAGTCAAACATATCGACGCCACGGATAGCTCCGTCAATCAAGGAGTCAGGAGAACCCACACCCATCAAATAACGCGGTTTGTTATCTGGCATAAGTGGAGTTGTGAACTCCAAAACGCGGTTCATGACGTCTTTTGGTTCCCCTACAGACAAACCACCAATTGCATATCCTGGGAAGTCGAGTGAGATGATATCTTGAGCCGATTGACGACGAAGGTCTTCGTACTCTCCTCCTTGGATGATTCCAAACAAGCCTTGCTTGTCTGTGTTTGTGTGTGCCGTCATACAACGCTCAGCCCAGCGAGATGTACGCTCAACAGATGCTTTCATGTATTCGTGCGAAGCTGGGTATGGTGGACACTCATCGAATGCCATCATAATATCTGATCCTAACGCGTTTTGGACTTCCATCGATTTTTCCGGGCTCAAGAACAGTTTGTCCCCGTTCAAATGATTGCGGAAATGAACGCCTTCTTCTTCGATTTTACGCATGTCACTCAAGCTGAACACTTGGAAACCGCCTGAATCTGTTAAGATGGCGCGGTCCCAGTTCATGAATTTATGCAAGCCGCCTGCTTCACGGATAATCTCGTGACCAGGGCGTAACCACAAGTGATATGTGTTACTCAAGATGATTCCAGCATCCATTCCTTTGATTTCTTCGGGAGACATCGTTTTTACAGTAGCTTGTGTTCCTACTGGCATGAATGTCGGAGTCTCAAACGAACCGTGCGGTGTGTGGACGATTCCGAGGCGTGCCCCTGTCTGTTTGTCTTTTTTCAATAGTTCATAGCGAATCGCTGTCATTTGAAATCCTTTCCTTTGATCAGCATCGCATCTCCAAAACTGAAGAAACGGTAGCGCTGGTCAATCGCTTCTTGATAAGCGTTTAGTATAAAGTCACGAGACGTCAATGCACTGACGAGCATGACGAGCGTGGATTTTGGTAAGTGGAAGTTCGTGATCATCGCATCGATGACTTTGAACTCAAAGCCTGGATAGATGAAAATTGATGTCCAGTCACTGTCTTCTTTCACTTCTCCGTCAAACTTCTTTGCAACAGATTCGAGCGTGCGAGTTGAAGTAGTTCCAACTGCTACGACACGGCCTCCAGTTGCTTTCGTTTCGTTAATTAGATCTGCTGTCACTTGAGGCATGCGGTAGAACTCAGCGTGCATTTCGTGGCTTTCGATCGTATCCACACTGACTGGTCGGAATGTTCCAAGACCTACGTGTAATGTGACATAGCCAATCTTCACACCTTTTTTCTCCACCGCTTCTAATAATTCCGAAGTGAAATGAAGACCCGCTGTAGGCGCCGCTGCAGAGCCTTGCTCTTTCGCGTATACGGTCTGGTAGCGATCACGGTCTTCTAGTTTCTCATGGATATACGGAGGGAGTGGCATCTCACCAAGCTGATCCAGCACTTCAAAGAAGACGCCGTCATAGTTCATCTTGAACACACGGCCCCCGTGATCTTTGATTGCTGTACACGTCGCTGTCAGCAAGCCATCTCCGAACGAGATGACCGTACCGATTTTCACGCGTTTCGCAGGTTTGACAAGTGTTTCCCACTCATCGTCTGCAAGTTGTGTCAGAAGAAGCACTTCAACAGAAGCGCCCGTTTCTTCTTTGACTCCCATAAGTCGGGCAGGCATCACTTTCGTATCGTTTAAAATCAAGCAGTCTCCTGCACGCAATTCGTCGAGGATATGTTGAAATGTTGTATGATGCAACTCATTATTTGGATAATCTGCAACAAGTAGCTTACTGCTCGTGCGGTCTGCAAGAGGTGTCTGAGCAATCAGTTCCTCTGGCAAATGAAAATCAAAATCTTCTACTTTCATAGTCAACTTCCTTTGCTATCATTCTGGTACGGGTATTCCAAGATGGTCATACGCAAGTGGCGTTAAAATCCGGCCTCTTGGAGTCCGCTGGATGAAGCCGATCTGCAACAAATACGGCTCATACACTTCTTCTAGTGTAGCAGATTCTTCTCCAACACTCGCGGCAAGCGTATCAAGGCCTACAGGACCTCCACGGAAGCGTTCTGCCATGGCACGCACGAGTTTGTGGTCGATGTGATCGAGACCTCGACGGTCCACTTGCAACAATTCTAGAGCTTCAATTGCGAGAGCTTCCGTGATACGCCCATCGCCTCGAACTTGAGCGTAATCACGAACTCGTTTCAACAAGCGATTGGCAATACGAGGTGTCCCTCGTGAACGTCGAGCAATCTCGACAGCTGCACGGTCTTCAATTTCAGCGCCAAACAGACGGCTGCTGCGTCTGACGATTTCTGTAAGTGCCAGCTCGTCGTAATATTCTAGTCTCGATAAGACCCCAAAACGGTCTCTAAGTGGCGCAGAGAGCGATCCTGCACGCGTTGTGGCCCCAACTAATGTAAATGGAGGTAAGTCGAGACGAATCGATTTGGCAGTCGGTCCTTTACCTACGACGATATCGAGGCAAAAATCTTCCATTGCCGGATACAACACTTCTTCAATCGCACGGTTCAAGCGGTGAATCTCATCAATGAACAACACATCTCCAGGTTCTAGTGCACTAACAATCGCAGCTAGATCTCCAGGGCGTTCAATTGCAGGTCCACTCGTCATGCGGATCTGGACACCCATTTCATTTGCGATGACATTGGCAAGGGTGGTCTTTCCGAGTCCTGGTGGTCCATAGAGAAGGACATGGTCTAGGCTTTCTTCACGCAGCTTTGCTGCTTGAATGAAGATACTCAAGTTTTCTTTGATCTGTGCTTGGCCGATGTACGAGCCGAGCGTGTCGGGGCGCAAGGTCTCTTCAAACGGCTCATCAAACTGGGTAGCGTCACTTGTTATCACTCGGTCCGTCACGGTCGTCTCCTCCTAACTGCCAAAAAGTAGTTGCAATGCTTTTTTCATAATGACATCTGTCGTCTCGTTCTCAAACTCTTCTAATTTCGAAGCAATTTTTTTCAGTTCACGTTCAGAATACCCGAGTGCTTGAAGTGCTTGGAGAGCTTCATCGAGCGACTGATTTACTGCGGGCTGTGCATCGTCTTCGAGTTCAAACAAGCCGTCTGTATATTCCACATCGGCTAGGTCATGAAGCTTGCCTTTCAAGTCGAGAATGATCTGGCGAGCCGTCTTCTTCCCAACTCCCGGAAACTTTACTAAGAAAGCATCGTCTTCTCGTTCGATGGCTCCGATGACTTGCTCTGGTTGACCACTGGCAAGAATAGCAAGCGCTCCTTTAGGTCCAATCCCAGTCACTTGGATGAGCTTTCGAAACAGTTCACGTTCTGATAACGTTTTGAACCCAATCAATTGTTGCAAGTCTTCACGAACTTGCAAATAGGTATAAACAAGTTCCTGTTGTCCTACCTGAAAACGAAACGGATTCGGTGTCAAGATTTGAAATCCAAGTCCGTCCCGGTCGATCACGATGTATTCAGGTGTAATGCGGGCAATCTCGCCTTTTATGTAATCGTACATCTAAGTTCCCCATTTCGCCTTCACTCAACAAAGAAGGCCGCTAAACAGTAGCGGCCGTCACGAGCGTTTCATAGTACCCATCATACCATAGTTTGCGGTGATTTTCTATCGCTTTTGCGCTAAATGCCAACAAACGTTCTTGTTTTTTAGGATGTGGTTTTTGAAGAAAAGCGAGCCACTCACGAAACAGTTCATTCGGGTACCTGAGTCCCGCGGGCTGCTCTTCCAAAACTCTGAGAAAATCGGGGTGCTCAACGATGAGGAGCTGCAGATTGGCCGCTTTCAACTCTTCAAAATCAACGCCATACATTTTGGCGATTTTCCACAACGTATCGCCTTTTTAGATTGTGTGAACTTGCACCACATGCCTCGCTTTTCATTTCTCTACATCCAATGCAACGGTTTTGAAATTGTGACATGAAAAATCGCAAATGGCATGGTACACTAGGAGCAACTTAGAAGATGCGAGGGATGAGCACGATGCGAAAAAAAGGAGAAGAACGGCGCCAATGGATTCTTGAAACATTGCAGCAACAACAACTAGCAGTTAAAGGAGCAGATCTTGCTGAACAAGCACAGGTCAGTCGTCAAGTCATCGTCAACGACATCAATTTGTTGAAAGTGGCAGGTCACCCTATTATTGCGACGAGCCAAGGCTACATCTTGTTTAGCGAAACATCTGAAAACGTAGTGCGTGAGCGTGTAGTGTGCCATCACCTACCAGAGAACACTATGGATGAATTGAACACCATCATCGATTGTGGGGTTTCTGTAGAAGATGTGACCGTTGAGCATCCCGTCTACGGAGAAATCTCAGCACGCGTGATGGTCTCGAATCGCAATGAGATCAACGACTTTATGGAAAAGTTGCAACAGAGCAATGCGACGCTGCTCCTTCAAATGACAGATGGAACCCACCTCCACTGGTTGACTTCAGATTCGCAAGATAAAATTGATGCGGCGAAAGAAGCGCTTCGTCGAAAAGGGTATTTGATTGAAAATTGAACATAAAGTCCAGCCTTTGTTGGCTGGATTTTTTCTGTCTATTTAATTGTTTCCATAATATTTTTATGTTTGACTAGAAAGGGTTTTGTGACTTTAGGTGCTTAATTTGTGCCCTTTGGAGTTCACTTTGTGACTTCCGGAAATTTTTTGTGCCCTTTCCATCGCGCTTTGTGCCGTTCCCTCCAAAACAACAAAAAAACCCTTCCGAAGAAGGGTTTCGACTCAATCACTCTCTGTCTCGTACGTCGTGTACGAACCTAGACTTTTCACCGTGCAGCCAAGAAATGTCAGTTCCTCTTCTGCCCCGCGCATCATGACATGGTCCTCTTGTTCGAGAATGTCCACGATAAAGAAATAATGGCCAAGACCTGTTTTTAATGGACGGGATTCGATTTTACTCAAGTTCAATCGGCGCCACGCAAATACAGACAATACTTGATGCAAAAGACCTGGACGGTCATCTTGAGGCAACTTCAACATCCATGTCGTCTTAATCTGTGGCTGATGCCCTTTGAACGTCAACTGATTCTTTTCAGATCCGAGCACAAGAAAACGTGTGTGATTGAAGTGGAAATCGTGAATATCACGTTCCACAATCACAAGCCCGTACTCATGAGCAGCCGTCTCGTTCGCAATCGCTGCAATCGCCATCTCAGGATTCTCTGCACACAGCTTTGCCGCTGCAGCAGTAGATGAGTACTGTTCAGTGGGAACTTGGGGTAATCGGTATGATAAATATTTGTGACACTGTGCCAGTGCATGTGGATGCGAATAAATCCTCTCCACTTGGTCCCAGCGCGCAACATGATCCGGGTGGACCATAAGATGTTGGGCAATAGGAGCGAGCACTTCCGCTTGTATGTAGACATCTGCTTCGTGGAACAAATAATCAATCGTAAGTGGCACGGTTCCTTCAAGAGCATTTTCGACAGGGACTACCGCCACATCGACTTTCACTTGCGAAACTGCTTCAATGCACTCCGGAATCGTCCTCATTGGCACTAAAGATTCAGAAGGAAACAGAGATTTCGCAGCTAAATGAGTGAACGACGCTTCCGGTCCGAGATACGCAATCTTCGTCATTAGAATGCCCCCGAACTGATGACATCCGCAGTCTCCACGAAGTCAAGACGCTTCATTTCTGTTAAAAACTCGTTGATGTCTTTGCTCATCGCTGTGACATCTAAGGATAAAGTGACACTTGCGCGCCCTTGGATCGGGATCGTCTGGTGAATCGTCAGCACATTGCACTGACTTTCTGCAACGAGCTGCAACAACCGGGCAAGTGTTCCCTCACGGTCCTCCAACTGCAAGAACACTGTTAAGATGCGCTCTTGCACGATGGAGTGGAACGGAAAGACGGCGTCCCGGTATTTATAGAAGGCACTGCGAGAAAGATCGACTTCCTTCACAGCGTCCCAAATTGAATTCACCTTGCCATTTTGGAGAAGCGCTTTTGCTTCAAGCGTCTTCTGCATTGCTTCTGTCAGTACGTCTTCACGCACCAAATAAAAATGCTGGTTGGTTACATCCTTCACGTTCGCTCCGCCTTTCCTACTGACTACTATTCAATAAATTCGAATTCAAATTCTAGAAGACGAACGGTGTCGCCGTCTTTCGCACCGCGCTCACGAAGTGCATCATCAATTCCCATTCCACGTAACTGACGTGCAAAGCGACGAATCGATTCCTCACGAGAGAAGTCCGTCATCTTGAAGACGCGCTCTACCGTACCGCCAGACAACACGAATGCACCGTCATCATCACGAGTAATCACGAAATCGTCTTTAGACGCCTCGTGTTTATAAAGAACGGATTTATCCGATGCTTCTTCCACTACTTCATGAAGTGGATATTCTGGTGCCGTTTCAAGAGCTGTCGCGATTGCATACAGCAGAGGCTGTAGGCCTTGGCGAGACACAGCTGAAATCGGGAAGATTTCAACATCCGCTCCGACTTTTTCTTTAAATGCCTGCAGATTTTCTTCTGCATCTGGCATATCCATCTTGTTCGCGACAATAATTTGTTTGCGTTCTGTCAAGCGAAGATTGTAGTTCTTCAACTCTTCGTTGATCGTGACGTAATCTTCATACGGGTCGCGCCCTTCCATTCCCGACATATCAATCACATGCACAATAACACGCGTACGCTCGATATGCTTTAAGAACTGGTGACCAAGTCCGACACCTTCAGATGCACCTTCAATCAGACCTGGTAGATCGGCCATAACAAAGCTTCGGTTGTCTTCCATATCGACCATTCCAAGGTTTGGTACGATGGTTGTGAAGTGGTAGGCACCGATTTTTGGCTTCGCTGCTGAGACAACCGATAATAATGTGGATTTTCCTACACTCGGGAACCCGACTAGACCCACATCTGCTAATACTTTCAGTTCTAAAATAACGTTTAACTCTTGGCCAGGCTCGCCTTTTTCAGACAGCTCTGGTGCAGGGTTTTGTGGTGTGGCGAAACGGATGTTTCCGCGGCCTCCACGTCCACCTTTAGCGATTGTCTTTTGTTGACCGTGCTCAACTAGATCTGCAAGGATGTCTCCTGTCTCTTCGTTGATAACGACGGTACCCGGTGGCACTTTAACAACCATGTCTTGTGCTCCGCGACCGTGCATGCCTTTAGTCGCACCGTGTTCTCCACGGTCCGCTTTAAAGTGACGCTTGAAACGGAAATCCATTAACGTACGAAGACCTTCGTCTACTTCAAATACGACGTTCCCGCCGCGACCGCCGTCTCCACCAGCTGGTCCTCCATTTGGTACATACTTTTCACGACGGAAGGCAACCATGCCATCTCCGCCGTCACCGCCTTTTAAGTAAATCTTCACGTGATCGACAAACATGTTCTCACTCCTGTTCTCTTCGCTCCACTACTTCTAGCTTCAGAGAGGTTTTTGTATATTCCTGTACTTCCGTTGTAAACTCGGTATCCTGTCCACAAGAGATTCCTTTCAAGTCCGACCAATTGCCGACATACTGAATGGAAATATGAAGAGGGGTATCCATAGAAAACACCACGTGCATCAATTGATCCTGGTACCCGATAAACCGCTCTTTCATCTGAGCGGTGAACGCTTGGAACATCAGGACCATTTCTTCGTCTTGTTCCACCGTTGCTTTGCGGTTCCCGACCACTTCATACGTGGCTTTCAGCTCCGGATGATGCATATGAATCGTTTCCAACCAGTTGTTGGTCTTCTTGAACCCTACATTGTTCAGCCTAAAAAAGTGTTGGCAACGCAACGAATATTCTTCGATTAGACGACGCACTTCTTCCGTGCGACCTAAATCTAGATTCATCTGCATCACCTGCAGCCGATTCAGCGCATCATGATTGATAGTGCGCAATAGATCATTGATTTCAATGGTGTCTCTCATTTCTCTCAACTCCACAGCGAATGTGTCTTAATTATACCCTTGTGAGGTGGAATAATTCCACTGTATGCGTACAGTGTTCAAAAGAAAAAGGACTGCAAGTGCAGTCCTTTTAACCGATAAGCTTATGCTTCTTGAGCTGTTGGGTATACGCTCACTTTTTTCTTGTCGCGTCCGAAGCGCTCGAAACGAACAACTCCATCAACTTTAGCGAAAAGTGTATCGTCACCACCACGGCCTACGTTTTCACCTGGGTGAATCTTTGTACCGCGTTGACGGTAAAGGATTGAACCACCAGATACGAATTGACCATCAGCGCGTTTAGCGCCAAGGCGTTTAGATTGAGAGTCACGACCGTTCTTAGTCGAACCTACTCCCTTTTTCGATGCGAAAAACTGAAGATCTAATCTTAACATGTGTCTCACCACCTGTTTAGTTATAGGATATTTTTATATACTGCTTATAATCGTTTTCTATCGTTTCGAGCGATGTACGAAGTGTTTCTAGAATCACTTGGACTCGGAACCTTGTCATCTCATCCTCTAAGTGAGGAATCTCGACGGCTAAGTAGCCTCCATCTTTGCCTTGATCAATGATAGGTTCAATCTTGCCATTCTCAAAGAGAGAATTGACTGCGCCGAATGCAACAGCAGAAGCTCCTGCACAGACTAGATCTTTGCCATGTTCATCAAACTCAGCATGCCCGGACATCGAAAATGACTGAATCATCCCTGCCTCATCTCGGTTGAAAACAACACGAATCATGATTATAGGTTGATTGCGTCAACAACTAATTTCGTGTACGGTTGACGGTGACCTTGCTTTTTACGGTAGTTTTTCTTCGCTTTGTATTTGAAGACAGTAATTTTCTTAGCCTTACCATTCTTCACGGCTTTCGCTGTTACAGTTGCGCCTTCCACGAATGGAGCCCCAACTTTCACATCGTCACCACCAACGAATAAAACTTTATCAAATGTTACAGTCTCATCAGCTTCTACATTCAATTTCTCGATGTAGATCTCTTGACCAGCCTCAACTTTGATTTGTTTACCACCAGTTTCAATAATTGCGTACATATTCCTGCACCTCCTCATATACTTAGACTCGCCTGCCATCAGGTGATTCCAAACGGAATACTTGAACCTTCTCAGTGCGGTTGCAGCCACAGGTGCTACAAAGACTAACATCAAATAGAATACCACAAACGAGACGCGAGCGTCAAGACTTTATACGGAGATAGTTTTCATAAAGAAGTACACCTACAACAACTATCGGAAATGCATTCGCTTCAAGAAAAAACTGATTGGCAGCGAAGAGCGACGTTACGATGAGCGCAGCGTAGAAGAGTCTGTTCGCAATTGATTGAAAGCGGGTTTTTGAAAACAGGATGTGTACCATGTTCCCTCCGTCTAGTGGTGGGATGGCAGTAAGTTTACGAGTAAGATCCACCACTGGATTTGTAGAATTTGATGAGGGATAGGAAGCGGCATGGCTAAAATCAGCGCGATCAATTCAACAGTTGCAAGCGGCCCTCCACTGTAGACGAAGAGTTGCTTTGCTTTGGTCCACTGAATATACCCGGTCCATTCGTTTCGGCCTCCAAACTGTATGCTCTATGTGTGAGAGACTATACCTAAATTAAGAGGTTTAGAGTTACTTTGGGGTGTTGGACTTAGGAGGTTCGCGACAGGATTTAGGCGAATCGCGGCAACCTCTGAGAAATGTGCCACCATCAAAAAATCGTGCCAAGTCTAAGCCAAATCGTGCCACCATAGGACCGAATCGTGCCACCTCCAAAAAAGCTTATTCGCATAATCCAAGTTAACTCTTTAACGAAATAACCCCTGGGAACTTCTCACACCCAACTAAACTTCACAAAAAAACGCCAAGAGCTTAGTAGCTCCTGGCATTCTAACTTATTTTGTAAAAATCGATTTCAGCTTCGAGAATACGCCGCCTTTAGAATCGGTCATGGACATCAAAGGCACAGATTCACCTAAGATACGACGGGCGATATTGCGGTAGCCTTGAGCTGCCTTGGTCGTCGGATCCATAACGATTGGCTCCCCTTTGTTTGAGGAACTGATGACACGCTCGTCATCTGCAACGATTCCAAGAAGATCAATCGATAAGTGTGTGGTGATTTCATTGACATCTAATGCTTCGCCTTTATCCATCAAGTGCTGACGGATTCGGTTGATGATCAATTTAGGCGGTTCTAGATTTGGTTCTTGCTCAAGGAGTCCAATGATACGGTCCGCGTCACGCACTGCAGAAATCTCTGGAGTCGTGACAACGATAGCTTGATCCGCACCTGCAACAGCGTTCTTGTAGCCTTGCTCGATACCCGCAGGGCAGTCTATCAAGATATAATCATAGTCTTGCTTAAGCTCAGTAATTAGTTCTTTCATTTGTTCCGGTGACACGGCATGCTTGTCAGCAGTTTGAGCAGCCGGCAACAAGAACAATTTGTCATCGAAGCGCTTGTCTTTCACAAGGGCTTGATGCACTTTGCAACGCCCTTCCACTACGTCTACTAAATCATAGATGATGCGGTTTTCAAGTCCGAGGACTACATCTAAATTGCGGAGACCGATGTCAGTATCCACCAGACAAACTTTTTTGCCTTGTAAAGCCAATGCAGTTCCCAGGTTGGCTGTAGACGTGGTCTTGCCCACGCCCCCTTTACCTGAAGTAATTACGATTGCTTGTCCCACATTAGCTTCCTCCTTTAAACGTCGAGATGTCCGGACGAATCCGTCTTAATTCTTGGAGTCGGTCGATGACCAACCTCCCTGTTGTATGTAAATACGCGCATTCCATTTCAGGATGTTCAGAAAGTACTGTAAGTTCGTCCGTCATCGTCTCGAGGACGTCATCAATTTGAAGATGTGTCGCTTCCAACCAGCTCGCTGCAATCACCGCATTGCGATTGCCATTCGCACCCGCGTGAGCAATCCCCTTGAGACGGCCCAACACGTAAATGTTGCCCCCTGCGATGACGCGACCATTCGGATTGATGTCTCCAATGACGACGAGATCTCCTTGTGCTCGGACAATTTGACCGGAACGAACGATGCCGACATACGTCTCGGACTGCTTCTCAATCAAACGCTGGTTGCATTCTTCGACGGTGATGACTTCACTTTGTACTTTAGTGATGCGGATCTTCTGATTCTTCTCAATCAGCTGAATCAGATCTTTTTTCTGTTCATTTGTTAAATACCGGTGGCCTAATTGGACGGTCATCTCGGCTTGGCCATCGAATGCTCCCTCATTGAGTTTTGCATTCAGTTCAATGAGCAGCTCCTGATAGCCCATTTGGTCATCGAAGCGCATGACGAGTCCATCTTTTGTGCCTCGGATGGTGATTCCTTGTTGTTTCGACAAACACTTCACCCCATCTATCATGTGTTAACGTGATATTTTTGTTCGTACCGCTGGACGAGCAGCCACTTGAAGAACCAGCCCATGACGGCGACAAACACAAAGTTTGCGATCATGGTTGGAATCAGACGTAGCTGTAAAAACTCATCAAAGACTAATGTCGTCGTGCCGATAATCGTATTGAACACGAACAGCAACGACTCCAATCCTGCTAATAAAAGTAAAATCAAAAGCGAGAGTGTCAACACATTCAAATGAATGTAGCGCATCACCCACACACTAGTGAAAATCAGGATCGGATAAATAAAGGTATACAATCCAATAATATCAATGAAAAACACATCATACAAGAGACCAAAAATCACACCGAACAAGATGGCCCGCTTTCGATTGTAGTAAATCGCCACGAATACCAAGTAGATTAGTAAAAAACGAGGAACTAAAATATAGAACTCTTGCCCTATACTAACGGGTGAAAGGAGTCCAAAGACAGGCTCCATATAAAAGAGAAAAACCGCGACGAAGACGACAAGAACTCGAATCATTCACTGTCCTCTCCTTCCGCAGCTTGTTCTCCTTCAGCTGTGCCGTCCTCACCCGAGACCATTGGCACAGTACGTGCCGCAATCATCACTTGGTTAAGAGTCAGGAAATCATCAGCTGGTTTTACATAAGCAAGTTTTGTCAGACCATGATCGTCAGAAGTCACTTCCGTCACTTCTCCGATATAAAGACCTTTCGGGAAGATGCCTCCTAGACCTGATGTCGTGATTTTTTGCCCTTTTTCAATCTTTGCATTCGTATCAAGGCGACGCAGGATCAATTCGCGGCGCTCTTCGTCATAGCCTTCGATCAAACCGAAAATCGTCTCGTCTTCTGCAACAAATGCCGAAATACGGTTGTTCGGATTTTGTGTCGTGACGAGCTCAACAGTAGCTGTGCGGTTCGTAACTAGCGTTACTTTTCCGATTAATCCTTGTGCCGTCATAACAGCCATGTTGGCGGATACACCGTGTAGTTTTCCACGGTCTAAAATAATCTTTTCATCCCATTGCTCTGGGTTTCGTGCAATGACTGTAGCACGAATCGGCTCATAATCGCTCAAGTCCTCCTGTACTTCCGTCAGTTCTTTGAGCTCTGCATTCTCTTGCTGGAGCTGTTGAACTTCGGCTTGCACAGCAGCGTAGTCTTGGATGCGTGCCTTCAAACGCTCATTTTCTTCATATGTATGGAGAAAATCTTCGACATTTTTATAACGTTCAACGACAAAATGCGTTGGTTTGGCAACCAAAGATTGACCAAAACCAACGACATCCTTTATCAATGACTCCGCAGGATTCGCGTTGTCGCGGCCGCGGAGTGTAAAACTGATTAACACAACAAGAACGATCATGCCCACCAATAATAAGATTAAGCGTTTAGCAGAAAATAATGATGGCATGTCAACGTCTCCTTATCGGCGTGGTTGTTGTTTGCGAATTTCATTCATGTGATCGAGGGCCATCCCTGTTCCGACAGCAACACAATCCAGTGGCTCTTCTGCAATGAAGACCGGCATGTTCGTCTCGTCACTGATCACTTTGTCCAAGTTTTTCAGTAACGCGCCACCGCCTGTCAACATAATCCCACGTTCCATGATGTCCGCAGACAATTCTGGAGGCGTTTTTTCAAGTGTACGCTTCACACCATCAATGATTGTAGTAATCGACTCGCGAAGAGCATCTGCGATTTCTTTAGAAGAGATTTCAATCGTCTTCGGTAGACCTGTTACTAAGTCACGTCCACGAATCTCCATCTTATCTTCTTCACCAATAACTAGAGCTGAACCGATTTCCATTTTGATAGCTTCTGCCGTACGTTCACCGATCGTCAGATTGTAAGTTTTGCGAATGTAGCTAGTGATAGCTGAATCCATCGCATCCCCTGCAACTCGTACTGATTCGCTTGTTACGATACCGCCAAGTGAAATCACGGCTACTTCTGTAGTTCCTCCACCAATATCGACGACCATAGAGCCTGTTGGTTCCCAAACCGGTAAACTCGCACCAATCGCTGCTGCAAATGGTTCTTCAATCGTCACAGCGTCACGAGCACCTGCTTGTTTCGCTGCATCGATGACGGCACGTTGTTCAACAGATGTAATACCATAAGGCACACAGATCATGACATTTGGTTTACTCCATGAACTTCCAGCAGCTTTCAAGCCGTTTTTCATGTAGTATTCAATCATTTTCCACGTAGTGTCATAGTCTGCAATAACGCCGTCTTTCATCGGACGAATTGCTACGATAGACCCCGGTGTACGGCCAATCATATTACGTGCGTCGTTCCCGACAGCTACGATTTCATTTGTTTGCGTATTTTTAGCTACAACGGAAGGCTCACGCAAGACGATGCCTTTCCCCTTCATAAATACAAGTGTATTAGCGGTCCCTAAATCGATCCCGATATCTTTTGCTCCAAATCCAAACACGTTCCAACTTCCTTTCTATCGCTGTCACTCCAAGTGACGTCATAAAGTTCATTATAGACGATAGAAGTAAAATAATACAGTCTCACATGTACCCCTTTTCTTTCAAACTGATGAACTGATGGTCCCCGATAATGAGATGGTCGAGCAACTCGATACCCATTATTTGGCCAGCATCCCGTAGTCGCTTCGTCACAGCGATGTCTTCAGGACTAGGAGTTGGATTTCCACTTGGGTGATTGTGCACGGCGATAATAGAAGCACAGGATTTTTTTATCGCCTCTCGGAACACCTCCCTCGGATGCACGATCGAGGCACTAAGTCCTCCGATAAAAATGGTTTGCTTATGAATGATTTGATTTTTTACATTTAAAAATAAAATGATGAAATGTTCTTGCATCAAGTGATGCAAGTCGTGCTTGATGTAATCGGCTGCGTCTTTTGGAGACCGGACCGTCACCTTGTCCTGGACGTCTTGAGTCGCAAGGCGTCTTCCAAACTCCACAGCAGCGAGTAATTGTACAGCTTTAACGGTTCCCACTCCTTTGATCTGTTTCAGTTCTTCAATCGTGGCATTCTTCAAATAATGGATACGTTCGAAGTATTTGAGTATCTCGTTCGACACGGACAGCACCGAGTGATCTCGTGTTCCGGTGCGAAGCAAGATGGCGAGGAGTTCTTGGTTGGAGAGGCTCTGCGCCCCTTGCTGGATGAGTCTCTCGCGTGGTCGGTCTTCGTGATGCACATCTCGAATCATTTCAAATGAGTCTGCTAGTAGTTTGGTCATTGGTTTCCCCCTTTGCCATATAGTGTAGCGCGCTTCAAAATTGCTGAAAACTTGGTGACAATTGCGATAATGGCATTGTTACGGCGTCAGTTAATTTAGTTCGATAGCGATACAGGACTTGTGGAATTCAGTGTGAATAAGGCTTTGGAAGGATGTTCTTTGATAGCATTTAGCACTTTTTGCAACTTTTAAATTTCCTCACTTTTAAATTTTCTGGCCTTTGCTTCGCTCAAAATAAAATTTTGATCATCGAGCTTAGCTAAGTTTTCTGCAAGCAATTCAATGGTTGCAGGACATCCTTTCGCTTTCACGATCACCTCTTTTGTGAACGGTTGGGTATCCGGCTTCTTCTCTAGACCTTCCGGTGCCGCGGTGAGACCGTCCCAAGTGAATAAATAACTGTTGAGAGTTACCAGTTGCGCAGTAGCCAACTCGAGTTGTTTCAAATGGTTCTTCGCTGCTACGTCAGTCGAAAAGACTCCATATTGCATCGTGCAATAAGTGTAAGCCTTCTCCTTTTCTTCAGTAGCCGTTGCGTTAGTTTGTTCTTGCGCGATAACAGGAACCGTCGACACTTCAGTTACTAGGGCCGTTTTGTCTAGATAGGTGATTAAGTACCCCATCAACAAGAATCCGACAACGCCAATGAGCGCCCCTTGCGCGATGGCAATCATATAGACGCCCATATCTTTTTGTATAGATCGAATCATACCGTTCGCCTCCTTTATAAAAGACACTACCCCAACCTAGCTAAAAACGAAGTCGAACGATGAATGGGTATTGAAACAACTCCAGACAAAAAACACCTACTGCATTTCTCTTTAGAGAAACAGTAGGTGTAGATCAATTAAAATAAGTTCCAGTACCAATCAATCAGCTCGGTGCCGTATAAATGGACGATGACGGCTGCAATGGCAATGGAGGGACCAAAAGGAATCGGCGTCTTGCGACCGCTCTTCGTGAGTCGTAACGAAATCAATCCGAAGATTAAACCAATCACAGAAGCAAGTCCTAGAACGACTAATGAATGGACAGTTCCGAGCACGATTCCAATCACTAAGAAAAGTTTGATATCCCCTCCACCCATACCTCCTCTTGAAATAATTGCAATCAGAAGCAAAAATACAAAGCCAATAGCCGCTCCTAAATAACTATCCCACCATGGCTCAAGTGGCGCCACCATTCGCAGTAATATAAGAGGAATCCCAAAGAATAATAAGAACTTGTCTGGGATTAACATATAGGCAAGGTCTGAAACTGTCAGAACAACTAGCAAAGAATAAAATAGTAAAGCTACTGCCAACTCCCACGACCAGCCAAAATGCAAGTATGCGACCGCAAACAACACACCTGTAATCAATTCCATCATAGGATAGATTGGACTAATCTTCGTCCCGCACCCTCTGCATTTACCTCTTAAAAAAACGTAGGAAAATACGGGTACTAAATCGAGAATCGTCAACCTGCGGTCACAGGTCGGACAATGAGAAGGTGGGTGAGCTATGGATTCGCCTTTTGGAACCCTGAGCCCCACCACATTATAAAAACTACCAAACACTAAACCATACACAAAGAAAAATGCAGCTACAACAACAGTCAATTGAATGAATTCCTTTCATGGGGACGATCTTTATATTTCTCTTTATACATTTGCTCATCTGCTCGCATCAACAACTCATCGAGCGTATCTCCAGTCTGATAAAACGCGCCACCTACACTATATTCGACAGGCACCGCATTTTCTCCTAGAGTCAGAGTAAAATTTTTTCCTTTTCTGCGGATGAACGAGATATTTTCTTCAAGCTGAGACTGCCTCGTGATGTCTCGAAGCAGCACGACAAACTCGTCACCACCGAGACGTGCGGCGATATGAGGCACAGGAAATGACTCAACAAGCAAATCAGCAATAGCACGTAACACTTCGTCACCGCTAAAGTGACCAAACTTGTCATTGATCTCTTTGAACCGATTTAAATCAAGTAGCATCACACCGACCGGTTGTTCAAGAACAATCGATTTTTCAAGCTCAGAAACAAAATAGGTCCGATTCGCTATACCTGTCAACGAGTCTTGATAAGCTAGTTTGTTGACTAGCTTGGTGTTCTCGATTTCCAATGTCATGTCTCGGAAAATGATAGCATAATGCGTGTTCGCATCGATTTTCATAACAGCCCCGTCAATTCGAAGATGGATTAGTTGAGCGTTTGCCTCGAACGATATCGTTGTCTGATGGTGCAGTGGTGACTTCTGCAATTCATCAATGAACGCAACAAATTGATCGGCAATATGGATTTGACTCAGCATGTCTTTTAAGTTCGACCCTTTCAGTCCAAATCTTTTGATTTGCTTCTTCGCTGCATCATTGAATTCGATGAGTTCCCATCTTTCATTGACAATCACTAGCGCGTTTGGATTTAAGGAAAAAATCGTTTTATACCTTTCTGCAAGTGAGGGAATCAAATTGAATTTATAAATAGCAATCGTTAAATACACACTGAAGATGAGCCCAATCAAAATATAGGAATGGGGTGGTAAAAAACTACCGAAGCTCACCAACCCTAGTATGAGCATGGAAAGTAATGTGACAATTGAGCCGTTCCGAATAAATAATAGTAAGTTCACTCTTCCTCTATCAGATTCTAAACGGATTCCAAGATTCATAATCCATACGGAAACAAGAATCAGGATAATAGAACCAGCCATTGTTCCATAATACTTTGCGTTATACTCAGGAACTATCCATAATCCTTGTTGCGTGAAAAAATCACTATTTGTGACATTTCCTCCACTAAACAAGTTGACGAATATTAAGATTATTGGAAGGATGTATAAACTGAAGGGATACAACCAGATTTTTTTATGAAGATAGACACGGCTAATTTGGAGGTAGAGATGCAGAGATGCGCCAAGCATCAACAGACCAATATTGCCAAAAATAAAAGTCACCATCACTGGGCTTGCAGAGATCGGCAACAAGTGGCGAATAAACTCTACAAAAAACAACGCTGAATATAAAAAAGGAATTGCCGCTACTACTTGATTGTCACGGTTCGACGGGTTGGAGAGAAGTGCTAAGACAGACAACATAAAAAGAGTGGCTGCTGGAAGAAGGTAGACAAGCACATACACTGCTATCTGTCCGACTTCCATCGCAACCACCCTTTCAATTTTATTGGAGATAATAGAAAGTGGTAATCGTTAGAGATGCACTGATTTGTTCCTCTGCCTCTGTAGCAATCTGCTCTTCTCCAGGTAATCCTGTATCAAGAGAATCTATGCGATACACACGTTCTAAATTTTCAATTTCTTTCATTATAGCAACCAACTGCTCTTCTGTCTCGGCTGTGACATCGACTGTCATCGTGATCATGCGAAGCTCAAGCGGCAGGTCTGCAACCGAGATTGTCGACATCGGAGTCTCTTCAGTAGCGGCTTCTTCACGAGCTTCTGTTGACGAGTCACCAGGCTCTGGTGTTTCTTCATCAGTTGCTGGGTCTTCGGCTTGCTCTTCCGGTTCCTCGTTGACGACTTCTTCCTCTTCTTCTTCGACGAATCCAGTCACACCTTCAGACTCGTAGCCGTTGAATGTCACACTCCCTACCTTCGTCTGTGTGATCAATTCAATTTCTTCGATTGTACGAATGATCTTGTCGAGCTCAAGTTGGTTCGGTACTTTTTTCATTAGTTCGTATGGGTCGTCTTGAAGGGGAACTTCTTCTTCACCATCACCTGCTTGCTCTTGAAGTGCAACAATTTCAGCTTGAATTAAGGCATTGGCATTGCGCTTTGCCTCGTTTTCAGCTTGTAAAGGAATGATATATAAGTAGTAAACCCCTGCAAGAATTAGTGCGATAAGTGCACCTAAAAGTAAGAACGCTGCCCGTTTGTTTTCACGAATTGAATCCATCATGGCTGCGTCACCCCCTGTGCAACATACTCAGGAAGTGGTTTGATACGAATGGAGGCTGTATACCGTGGCGCGACTTCCTCTTCTTCTACTACTCCTTCAGTTTCTTCAGTAGTACTAAGTGGCTCAAACTCAACGATGCTGTCTACTTGAACGTTTTCGAAGTAGTTGCTCTTCATCAAATTTTCTACAAAAAGTGCAACTTGTGATTTCGTTTCGAAATCAACTGCGAGAGTAATAGCTTCTGGACTGAATGCATAGTTTCGGACATATGTATTCGCATCGGCTAAGTTTTGAATTTCTTCGTATAGTGGAGACACAGGGTATGAGTTCGTTTCGACGAATAAAACCGCATCCGCATACGTGATCTCTGGTGCAGGTTCTCCGGTTGCCACTTCATCTTGCAGAGCAGCACGCTGCGCGATCAAGTTCTGCTCTTCTGCTGCCAAGTCGGCTGCGTCTTGCTTGATTCCCATCAGATAGATGGCGAGAAACACGATTAAGGCTCCAAGAACGATAATAAATAGAATAAGTCCAAGGTAACTTTCTGGCTTTCGCTTCTCAAAGACGGGCAGTAAATTAATTTCCGGATTCATTTACATCCCCCTTTAAAGCCAGACCTAGTAATGAAACATCACTTGTTCCAAAGCCATTATAAAACTTCGCTACGTCTTCATCACGAATGGTCGTAATCTGCGGGAACGACGGATTGTCACGAAGCACTTCGTCGATATAGTCAAGCTGAGGAGACTCTCCAAATGAAATGATTTCGTCTACTGCGATATCGCCTTTATGAATGGAGAACCGGTAGAACGTCATCATTCTCTCAAGCTCTGTCACTTGATCGACCAACTGATTGCGATAGTCGTTCTCGTCTCCGCTCAACGCAAAGCGAATATCGTCTCCATCTTCTGAAGCTTTATAGGTGCCAATTTCTCGTTCGAATGGTTGGTAACGAAGGAACTCTACTAACCCATCTCGGTAAATCGTAACGACAGCGCCTGTCATCAACCACTCTACTAAAAGATAGGCTTTTTCCTTTTTAAAATAATTGCGTTTCGTAAAATAACGAATAGACGATAAAGCTCGAATATCCGCTACGGTTGGATCTACTCCAGCATCGTCTAAGATATTCGCAAAGCGCATCACTTCTTCTGCAGGAGCAGCAAAAAGTGTCGCTTTTTGGTCGCCTTCAACTGGATCATAGACATCGAGTAGAGGATTTTCAAAAGGCAGTTGAATCGAGCGCCCCAGTTCCATTTGAACATACCCTTTTAGACCTTCCGTCGTAACATCATCCGGATGGTCGAATGCTTTCATCATGACCGAGCTGTCCGGTACAAAATAACGGACTTCTTCTCGTTTCAGTCCCCAAGCATTTACTTGTTCTTTCATCCACGAAATGAAGCCCATCTCGTCTTTGATTACATCTTCTTCTACATACCCAGCAGGAACTGCTGCTTCATACAGCGTCCAGTCCGCCCCATCCTCACGCGGGCGCACCAACGCTCGCAACACCGTTTCGTGAAGATCCATCGACACCACTTGCCGACTTCCGCGTTTTCGAAACATCCCATGACCCCTCTCTGCCGTTCTCTATCTACTTGCTTGGTAATGCCAAGCTTATGTCAGGCCGGATTGCTCCGGCCTCAAATAAGGTTGGTATTAAGAACCTGTATTGAGTGTTGCAGTCCCACCTGAAACTGTAACTCCAGTAACAACTTCAGAACCTTTAATATTTGTATGGTTAATACCCGCCATAGTTGCGGCATTAAATTCTATTGTTTTTGTTCCACTAAACGGTAAAGCAGCAGTTTCTAGAGTATTCCCTGTAGTTGCTTTTGTTACAGTACCTGCAGTAACTTTTCCTTCAGACTGCAAGAAACCATTGCTTTTTAATGTAGCAACATCAACTGTTGTAGCACCTGAGTTTTGCGTGAAATATAAATTAGCTGCATTCATTACATTAGCAGCATCAGCTTTTACTGCATCATATCTAGAATTTTCAATTACATTACCGATTGCTGGAATTGCAATAGCAGCAACGATAGCGAGAATAACAATTACAGCTAAAAGTTCAATTAGTGTCAAACCTTTTTGATTCAAACGTTTTTTAAGTAGTTTTTTCATAAATGAGTTCTCTCCCATCGCATCATTTTTATTTTCTAAGTACTTATTTTCATTCATATTTGTTCTCACCTCCTTAAAATGAAATTATTTCTATAATTACATTTGTTCGTAAAGACTAAACATAGGAATCATTATAGCCATCACAATACCTCCTACAACAAAAGCCAAAAATAGAATCATTAAAGGTTCTATCAGGGATTTTAATGTATCTACTGTTCTATCCACTTCATCCTCATAGAATACTGCTACTTTTTCTAACATGTAATCAAGAGATCCCGTTTGTTCTCCAATCAAAGTCATTTGCGTAACAAGAGGTGGAAATATCCAGCTAGCCTGTAAAGGAGCAGTTAGAGTGCTACCTTTTTCTAAGCTACGCTTAGCTTCCAATAAAACTTTACCTACCACCGGATTCCCAGATACTTTTTCTACAATTGTTAAAGCTTGTAGTATTGGCACTGAAGAACTAAACAATGATGATAAAGTTCTAGTCACTCTGGCAATCGAGGATTTTTGGACTAACTGTCCAAAAACCGGCATCCTCATGATTGCATAGGTCACTCCAAAATGAAATTTCTCATTATTTTTGTATAGCCACATAAATAAACCAACACCAATAAAAATTACTGGTAAGATAATAAACCAACTTGATTGCAAAAATTCACTTAATGACATGACGAATTTAGTGATAGCAGGGAGTTCTGCACCCATATCATTAAACATAGTCACAAATTGCGGAACAATCGTAAGCATTAAAAATCCAGCAACACCAAAGGTTAAAATTAATAGAATCACAGGATAAGTTAATGTAGATTGTACTTTTTTCTTAATCGCAAATTGCTTTTCCAAGGACATTGCCAATCGATCCAGTGAAGTATCTAAATTCCCTGTTGCCTCACCTGCACGAATCATATTTACAAATACTGCAGGAAACACATTTGGATATTTGGCCGCGGAATCTGAAAACGTTAGTCCAGTACGAACATCTTCTTCCACATTGTTTAATGCTTTTTTTAAAGACTTTGACCTCGTCTGATCCGCCAAAATCCGCGTAGACTCTACGATGGATACTCCGGCCCGAATCAAGGTGGCAAACTGACGTGTGTAGATAACGAAATCTTGGTTCTTTACTTTCTGGCCAATTGACAGCTCTTTGTGCAGAAGAGACTTCGATTCTTCAACTTCACGGGGGTTGATTTTCATATCGCGAAGTTTTTGAATGGCTTGTGCTTTTGTGGAAGCGTCAATCGTTCCTTTTTTGATAGCACCTTCTATGGATCGCCCGTTATATCGATATACAACCATTAGTAATCACCTGCCGGCAAGTATGGCTTGGCATCTTCGTACTTGATGGAACCTTTTGTGATGAGTTCTTGGATGTTGGCTTCTAAAGTGTGCATTCCAAGTGCTCGGCTCGTCTGCATGACGTTTTGGATTTGGTGAACTTTTTCATTTCGGATCAAGTTCGAGATTGCAGGTGTCGAAACTAAAATTTCTGTAGCTGCGACCCTGCCATTTCCGGTTGCGTTGACGAATAATCGTTGTGAGACAATCCCTTGTAAGACGTTCCCAAGTTGGATTCGAATCTGGCCCTGTTGGTACGGTGGGAATACGTCAATGATCCGGTCAATAGTTGTGGGAGCTGAGCTTGTATGCAATGTTCCCATAACCAAGTGACCCGTTTCAGCAGCTGTTATGGCTGTAGAAATCGTCTCCAAATCTCGCATTTCTCCTACTAGAATAACGTCAGGATCTTGACGAAGCGCTGCTCGTAATGCATTCGCAAATGAATGCGAGTCCGCTCCAATCTCTCGTTGATTCACAATAGATTGATTGTGAGGATGTACATATTCGATTGGATCTTCAAGTGTCAAAATATGGCGCGACATCGTGCGGTTGATATGATCAATCATCGCAGCTAGAGTCGTCGATTTCCCTGACCCTGTAGGTCCAGTTACCAATATTAATCCTTGAGGACGTTCCGCTAATTCATATAATACCTTTGGCATGTTGAGCTGCTGTAAAGTTGGAATGGAGTTTGAAATTTGACGAGCAGCTAATGCCATTCGTTTCTGCTGGTGGTAGGCATTGATACGGAAACGACATTTGTCTCCGAGCGCAAATCCAAAGTCCGTCTCGCCCTTTTCCATGAACTCTTGCTGCTTGTCAGCTGGTAGAATCTCATTGACCATTTGTTTGGTCATCTCCTCCGTTAATTCAACATCTCCACCTGGAATCAACTTCCCGTGTTTTCGAAACATCGGTGGGACACCCACTGTAATATGCAAATCGGAGATTTTCTCTTCATAGCTGCGATCTAATAAGTCTAAAATTGAATATGCCAGTGGTTCCACCTCCTTAATCAAGTGTAGCAACGCGGAAGACTTCTTCTGTAGTCGTCACTCCTTGAGCCACTTTCTCTAAACCATCTTGTAATAACGACTTCATGTTAGCTTGTTTCATATACCGCATAATATCTCGTTGCGTACGTCCATCGATAATCATTGAACGAACTTCATCATCGACTTCTAACACTTCATGAACGGCCAGACGTCCTCTATATCCAGTGTTGTTACACGCTGGACAGCCAACACCACGTGAAATTTCGTGGATCTCGACACCATTCTCGGCAAATAGTTCTTTTTCGCGACTAGTCGCTACTTCCTTCACTGCACAATCACGACAAACTCGGCGTACAAGACGCTGAGATATAACCCCTACCAACGAAGAAGCAATCAAGAATTGTTCAATTCCCATGTCTCTGAGACGAGAAACAGATTCAACTGCAGAGTTCGTGTGCAGTGTACTTAAAACTAAGTGACCTGTAAGTGAGGCTCGAACTGCGATCTGTGCTGTCTCGAGATCTCGAATCTCCCCAATCATCACGATGTCTGGATCTTGACGAAGAATGGAACGCAGACCAGCCGCAAACGTCAGTCCAACTTCTTCTTTAACTTGAATTTGATTAATACCTTCTAATTGGTACTCTACCGGATCTTCTACTGTGATGATGTTCACTTCATCTTCATTTAACCGGTTCAGACCAGCATATAGAGTTGATGATTTACCAGAACCCGTAGGTCCTGTGATGAGCACAATTCCATTTGGTCGTTTCAACATTTTCTTAAAGGCTTTTAAGTTACTATCACTAAAACCAAGTTTCGAAATATCGTTGATAGCATTCGTCAAATCAAGTACCCGCATTACGACTTTTTCACCATAAATAGTAGGTAGAGTAGAAACACGAATATCGACTGGCTTCATATTGATATTTTGTTTGATACGGCCATCTTGTGGAATTCGGTGTTCCGTAATATTTAAGTTTGCAAGAATCTTGATACGCGCCAAGATTACATTCTGAATGTATTTAGGTAATGCACGTTCTAAGTGAAGCACCCCGTCAATGCGGTATCGAACACGGAAATCAGTCTCTTGTGGATCAAAATGAATATCCGATGCACGTTGTGTTACTGCGTTACTGATCAATTGGTTTACGAGATTTACGATTGGAGAATCAAGATCGGTAATCTGTGTTTCATCATCCATGTTGTCCGGGATAATGTCTTGCAACGACATATCCATTGTCTCTTTTAGGTCGTAAAACTTGGTGAGCATACGCAGCAAATCGTATTTTGCAGCAATAGCAGGTTCAACTTGAAGCCCTGTTGCCATACGCACTTCTTCGATTGCAAAGTAATCCATTGGATCGGCCATTGCAAGAAGAAGTTTGTTGCGTTCTCGTTTAATAGGAAGAACAAGAAGACGCTTCGCAATATCTTTAGGGACGAGTGTCGTCAATTCCGGATCAATTGGATACTGTGTCAAGTTGATATTCGGAATTCCAAGCTGCATTTCAAGCATTTCGTTCAACTGCTGCTCTGTGATCAGGTTTTCACGAATGAAGTAATCCCCTAATTTTTCAGCAGGCGCCTTATTTGCAAGGCCGAACTCTAGCTGTTCTTGAGAAATCATTCCCGCTTCAACCAACATATCTCCAATACGTTTTTTTGTATTCAATCTCATGACGCCACTCCCCTTTCTTTAATTGATTTTATTTCCGCCTTTGTCGTAATCATCCTGTTCATCAGAATCGGTGTCGTCTCCGGTCCCGTTACTGGAACCGTCGCCAGAACCATTTCCTGTTCCGGATCCGTCACCGGTGCCTGAACCGCTTCCAGTTCCAGAGCCAGTCCCAGTTCCTGAGCCTGTACCAGAATCCGAACCATTGTCGGTGCCAGTTCCGCCAGTTGTTCCACCTGAAGTGCCACCAGTTGTTCCGTCGGTCGTTCCACCAGTCGCAGGTGGCGTTGGTGGTTCTTTCGCGCTGACCTCGAAGACTTCATTTACAGGAGGATAATAATCTCGTGCTACGATTTCTTGTGTTTCAAATGAACCCGAATCCGATGTGATAGTTCGATAAGTTACTACTCGCCATCCACTGCGTCCAGTCTCTACTTGGCGTTCACGTCCATACGCCAAATCTGCAACCAATCGTTCGATTCGTTTCGGTTCAATTTCTTCTCGAGACCCCACTTCATAACTAGTGGTAGAATCCGGGTTTAGAGTTAAGAACTCTATTAAGAAAGTACCAGCTGAATTCGAAGCCTGAATGATTACCGGTGTGTCAAACGTATTCTTGAACTTTAAGTCCCGATTTAACTTTGCGCTAACCATAGCTTCAAGACCAAGTGTTGTATAGCTCGGAACCACTCCTTGAGAATGACGCTCAACAAGATCGAATTCAGTTTGAAGTACTGTAATATACAACATGGAAGCGACAAAATTCGCAGTTTGTTCAGAGATAGGTGTTGCTCCCTGTTCTAAAGTTTCATTTAATGAAAAAATCTCTTGTGAAGGAAGAGATTTTTGATTCAATAGTTCAACGACAGTATTCAGTTCCGCTGCTGGTAATCCTGTTTGGACGTTCACAAAACCAACACGTTCCATATCTGCTGTCGTCACTGAGCTACCTACTAATTCAATAGGCTCTGTGCTCAGAACACTCGCTTTTAACTTTAATTCTTCAATAGAGGAATTCATATCATAGGCTGTATCTGCATCGATTGCAGCAACGAGGCGATTACTCAGCGTGACTACTAATGGTTGGTGCACCTCTTGGTTTCTTTTCCAAAATGCGTACCATGGAACATCTGCCTTATCGAGAAATTGCTCAACCGATTGATTAACATCAAATTGGAAGTCTTCTGCAGTCACTTGCAGATTTGGAGCTGAATTTTGTAGTCCTGCAACAGCTTGCTCTGTCCAAGCCGTAATTTCATTCGAAATCCATGGAGTTAATTCCGATTCATCTAAGCTAGGCACTGTCTTTCCTCCGAGAGTATGCGAATGTTCATCAGCTAAGACAATTGGTGATGAAAAAATAACTAGTAGTAGTGCAATAGATAGTATGTATGGTAAATATTTTGGCAAATCGACCCACCCCTCTCGCTTAGAAATTTCATACTTTTATATAGGCCTAACATCATATATACAACTTCTTCATCACTATTGTATCGTAATAGTTGTAACTGTGAATACAACTTTTTACCTTAATTTTGAAATATATTCGACAAATATTTCCTTAGTTTCATTCTTTTGAACGCTCTGTTATGATGAAAGTATAAAGCGAACACTCTGGAGGTGCAATAGGTGATTAGAAATTTTCTGAATTCGAGAGGCTTTACCTTAGTAGAGGTTTTGGCTTCGGTCGTACTTCTTGCAGTAGTTCTTTCTATATCCTTGAGCATTTTTCCAAATATGTTTCGAACAAATGACGTGAATCAGGAGAGTTTGGATGCTGTAGCTGTGGCCAAGGATGTTTTGGTAAATGTTAAAAACAATTCTACCGGTAGCTATATTCCAAAAAATCAATTCAAAATAGCTGTTGCAGGTGATCCTGCTCCTGTAGGAGATTACTTCTATAAAATTGAAACTAACAGTACGAGCCCAAGCTACCCGGGATATAGTATTCTGATAGTTATAGATGATGTAGAAGAAAAAGCAAAACCTACTGATACTACAGGTTTAAATTTATATAAAACTACTATACAAGTGTTTGAAGGTCAGAATGTTAGAGCAACTACTTATGGTTATGTGACTAGAGGTGACTATTTACCATGAAGAATTTAGATCAGCGTGGTGTAACTTTAGTGGAACTTTTAGCAGCCATAGTTATTGTGGGTTTTCTTACAATATTAATCTGGAGGATATTTTTCCAAACCATTGATTACAATAGTTATGCTGTTACTGAACAGACACTCCAACAAGAAGCAAACGTTATTCTAGCTTCTATGCAATCGATTCATACTCAAGATACGATACAACATATTAAATTAAGCAATTCTGGCAAACAACTAGATATCTATGTAAAAGATACAGCGAATCCCACTGATGGGAAACTAGCACAGAGTTTTACCAGATCCGGAATTACGTATCAACTCTATAGTACAAAGCCCACTCTTTCTAACAATATCTATTCTGGGACCACTGTTTCTAGTATTTCTTCAGGCACACCACAGAACAATCGCATAACCCTTCCAGTGAATTTAGTTCTGAGTTCTAGCTATAAGGAAGGAAAATCTAATAGCTTTCTACTTTCTACAACTTTATCTAGATTAACTACTGATTAGCTGAAACTTGTGTTTAGCTTTTTTAGGTCTTTTTACTAAAGATTTCATATACAACATTTAATCTTAAAGTACTATACATTGATTATACCTTTATACCTAATCACTTGTTATAATAAAGGTATATTATTCCATGAACGGAGGCACTTTTATGAAAAGATATTTTAGACAAGAAGGCTATACGTTGCTACTAACGTTAGTTATTGTCGTATTGTTGTTTCTTGTCACAGCCACGTTTACAGTTGCCTCTATGAATCAAACAAAACAAATCAGTTCGACAGATACCACAATAGTGGCAACTTCCCTTGCTGAGATGGGTGTTGAATTTGCTGAGAGCTCTATTTCAAATGAATATTTAATTCAAAAAGAACAAGCAATCAACAAAAAAAATGGGAAATCTAATAAAACTTTAACCGCTCAAGAACTTCAAACCATTAATTCTACTCTTGTAACAAAAATTGAATCTCTCGAGGGTCAAACACTTCCATTGAAAAAAGATGGACAAACAATTATTTCTAAATACACACTTACTGATATTTCAAAATCTGAAACTAACGATCTCTATACATTTACTTTTTTAATCGATGGTTATGATAAAGGAAAATCAAAACGAATCACCGCAAAATTTGAAGTTGATAAAATTACAAATAGTAATGCTGTAAGCCAAAGTTTAGTAACTTCTAGCTTTAAAGAGTTGCTCGAGAAATATCCCACTAAATTTTATACAGTTAATGAGCCCAATACAGGAAATCATGCCAATTTAAGCTTTACGGATAAAATTACTTACTTTAAATCCCCAACAACTACAGTTGGCCAACAATTTAAAGGAGATGGTTTAAACAACACTTACTATTTTTCTGAGGGATCTGTAATTTTTGATAAACACATCGTTTTTACTAACATATATTTTGAAGCCGCAAAACTTACAATAACATCAAATTCTGAATCGAAAGCTGAAATATCAGGTTCAACAATTATTGTCTCTGATGCCTTAATTGAAATTGGTAATAATGACAAACAGAATAAAAAAAGTATGCCGTTAGTGAACAAATCAAAGTTATGTATTTCCTCACCAAACCCAAACAACCTTTCAATCACTAAAAACAATTTAGAAATTGATAGTACTAGCTTTGTTATTATAAAAGCAACAAATGAATCAACTAGCGGGAGATATAAATATTTGAATGAAGCAAATTTTATTAAAGAATGCAAGTTGACAACCCCAATTACTGAGAATACAGTAGATCCACTAGTAGAAGTAAAATATTAAAAAAACGCGACCAAACCAGGGTCGCGTTTTTTCTATTTCATATATTCCGCCACTTTATTTCGCCCCGCCTGCTTCGCACCAATGTATAGAGCTCGGTCCGCGTTACGTAACATCGTGATGGTTTCGTCTGTATCTTCTGGAGCCGTTGAGACTCCGATGGAAACGGTAATGTAGATGATTTCGTCTTGGCGATTTTTCGTTAAGTCTGAATCAATCAAGAATGGCGTCAACTGGACTTCTTCACGAATCTTCTCCCCTAGCTCAGCTGCTTCTTGTTTTGAGAGCTGGGGCAGTAACATCACAAACTCTTCTCCCCCATAGCGAGCAAGAGTTCCGTCTTCTGGGACGTGTTTCTTCACAAGCTGCGCGAAATCTTTTAAGACGATATTTCCTGCATGGTGACCATAGCGATCATTGATTTTTTTGAAATGGTCAATGTCTAGCATCAGTAGTGAAAGCATCAAATGTGGATTAGAATCCAGTCTCTGCTGTTCCATCTCCAATTTCTTATCCAAGTATCGATAATTGTAAAGTCCAGTCAATGCACAAGTTTCACTCTTTTCTACTGCTGCATGTACGTATCGTGCTTTTTCTAGTGACACAGCAAAATATGTAGAAAGCAAGTGTACGATATCCATCTGGAATTTTTCAAACGCATATTTTTTTCGGGCAGAAAGGACGACCATCCCTTCTGTCTTTTTGTTTCGAGAGATGGGGACAATCAAGAGACTGTTCATATCTTTCCCTAAGAAGTCTGGCGCTTCATTCATCCATTCGGATGCTTTACCGAAGCACTGCTTTTCTGATCGGACGAAGTAACTATGAATGAAGGACTCCTGTATGGAATCAGAATCTACTTTAATCGTCACTTCCTCTTTGTCTTCAATGGCTCGAAGGACGACGTACTTACCTTTAATATTATCGATAATATAAATGGCATCTAACGGAAATAGTTCGGATACGCGTCGCATGAACATATTGATAATTTGATTTGAGCTTAGACGGTCCGCCATCTCGTGACCAAATGCGCTGGCTTTTGCGAGTGCGATGTTCGCTCGCTCAGCCGTGTTGTACATACGCATCACATACGTGATCAGTAAAAACGGAATACCCAGTAAACAAAAAGCGATCCACCCAATTTCATTTTGAAGAATATAAAGAGAGATCGCAAAAGGTAATGTTATAAGTCCGCCTGTATAATCCCAAGCCGCGTCTCGTGAGAAAAAGCGTTCATTTATACCTAAGATGGCGTCACGGGCATACAGAATAATATGGTTAGAGACTAAACTGACAACTATAAATACACTGGCGCCTAAAATAATCATCGTGATATCTTCGCTGCCAAGTGTGTATCCTACAGCGTGAGCCGCTGCGGCGGATAGGAGCGAGACGAGTACAAACATCCAAGAGCTGTATAGGATTCTGTACTTTAAATCTGATAAGAAGCGAACACGGAAAACCATGGGCAAGATAGAGATTTGAACGAGAAGCATCTCAATACCAGCTCCGTATTCTAAAAAGGCTGCAACGGTCACCCATTGCGAGAGGAAAATCGTTGTGTTCCCAATATGGAATGGGATGGCTGTGGTAGCTACGGCCAAGATCAGCATCAAGGCGACAATGCTAAGATCAATTGGTTGACTTGGAAACAAAAAGAACAGGACTGCCATCAGTGGAAGTCCGGTAAAGATATAAAGCAGTACAATAGTTTGTTTGGTACGCTTGCTGAAATCCACTTTGGCCCTCCCGTCTTGAATTTACAGTTGTCTGACAAATCAAATTATAGCACTCCTTAAAGCAAAAACGATAAGGTATTAAATCCTGTTTTTGAATCGCCATTCACTTAAGAAATAAAGAGAACCCGTTACAAAAGTCTTGAATTTTTCATTTTTCAGTGTATTTATATCTAGATTCTGAACATCAGTAACAGAAAACTCATTTATATGGCAAAGTTCGACTAGTCTAATCGGCTCAAGAGCACGTTCGTGTGAAAATTCGACAAATGTCATGCAGTCCGCAATCTCCTCAAATAGCCGCAATACGCCCTCAAAATCTTTATCTTTTAAAATCCCGAGTACGATATGAATTGGTTGTCCAGGGAATTCTGTTCGAATCGTCTCAACAAGACTTCTTGCACTGGCTCCATTATGAGCTCCATCCATATAGACATTGTCTGCAATCTTCTCCATTCGAAACGGAATATAGGCTTGTTTTAGTCCAAGCTCTACTTTCTTTGGATCCAAATCGAACAGAGATTCAAGAGCGTGCACTGCTAAGGTTGCGTTCATTCGTTGATGCTCACCTAGCAAGGACAACTTCACCTGTGAACCAAATGGTTCTAAACTATGCAGCGTTGCCTGGACTTCGTTTACTTGCTGCTCAATAGGAGGCAAATAAATGGTGCTTGGAACGAATACATTAGAATGAGATTTAATGATACCTGCTTTGTGATAGCCAATTGAATCGAGAGTCGTCCCTAAAAAGTTCGTGTGATCGAGTGACAGACTGGTGATGACCGCAACACTTTTTGGGATGACGTTTGTGCTATCAAAACGTCCCCCCATCCCCGTCTCGATGATCCACACTTCCGGAGCTTTATGCTGAAAATGTACAAAAGCACAGATTGTCAGCAGTTCAAAATCTGTGAGTTCTTTCGCTTCTGGCACCTGTGCAATTTTCGTCATGACCGCATCTAATTCTTCAGAAGTAATGGCTTGTCCGTCGACGACAATCTGGTCATGGACATCGACTATCGCTGGCGATTGGAACGCTCCGTATGAAATCGAATGGGCTTCGCACAATGCTTTCATAAAAGCAATAGTCGAGCCTTTACCATTTGTACCTGCAACATGAACCACCTTAGAAAAACGCTCAGGGTGCCCGAGTTTATCGAGCACCCTTTCCATGCGTTCGAGACCCGGTTCAATGACCGAGCGGCTGGTGATCCCGTGACGCTCTTTATAAGAAGCAAAACCTGGAATCTGCATAGCCATGTCTCCTTACTTTGTAGTCTGTAGTAAAAATTCGCGGACTTCACTCATAAAGTAGAGAGAACCCGTGATGACGAGGACATCATTTGCTTGATGAGTCGTCTTAAACGTCTCGATAACTGCTTTCCAGTCATCCACTGCAGATTTCTCTACATGTGACGAATAGTCGAGCAGCTTATCTTTTGGTGTCGCTCCTGCGTGATGGAAACTTGTGAACGTGATCGTCGAAGCGACCTGATCGACCATGGAAACGCTCGATGCGTTGTCTTTTTCTTCAAGAGCTGCGTATAAGAAATGATAGTTGTATTCCGGGTACACAGCAGTCAATGTCTGAAGGAGCATCGTCATGCCTTCTGGGTTATGTGCGCCGTCGATCACGATGTGTTCACCGAACTTCTCGAATCGCCCAGCCCATTTCGCTTTCTTGAGGCCTGAGTAAATCGCTTCGTCTGAAATGTCGAACGTTGATTTTAACGTGCGAACTGCTGTGACTGCAAGACCCGCGTTTTCCGCTTGGTGAATGCCAAACATAGACAGCTCGATACCTTCTAAGCGTTCTTCTCCAATCTCCAAGTCAAATACTTGGTAACCGTTCTCTAAACGCACATTTGAGACTTTCACATCGTCTTCTAACTGTTGAAGTGGTGCGTTCTTTTCTTTTGCTGTGTCCCGGATGACTTGCTGCGCCTCTGAGTTTTTGACGCTTGAAACAACAGGAACACCTGTTTTGATAATACCAGCTTTTTCAGAAGCGATTTCTTGGATCGTCTCGCCTAAAACGTCCATGTGGTCATACGAGACTGTCGTGATGACGGAAACAAGTGGTGTGATGACGTTCGTCGAATCACGGAGTCCTCCGATTCCCGTCTCAATCAAAGCAACGTCCACTTGTTGTTTTGCGAAGTATATGTACGCAACGATTGTGATGATACCAAAGAACGTCGGGTATTTGCCGTCGTATTTCGTCTCTACGATCTCAAGCACTTTGTTCAAGTATTCGAGTAACTCGTCATCTGGAATCTGGATATCGTTGATTCGAATGCGCTCATTGACGCGGTGAATATGAGGGGAAGTGAACACACCGACTGACAGGTTCGCATCTTTCAAGATAGAATCGACTGCATTTAATGTAGAACCTTTACCGTTCGAGCCAGCAAAGTGAATCGATTTAAAATTATGATGAGGATTGCCTAGATCTGCTAAAATGTCTTCAATCATTTCTAATGGTGTGCGTTTGTAAACACTTGTGCGAATTGAAAATACGAAATCTAAGCATTCTTGTAGGTTAGTGTACATGGGTATTCTCCTCTAAATGGAATGAATTCTTCGACTTGCGAAACTACAGATTCAGTATATCAAAAAGAGAAGGCAAATGCCCTCTCTTTTGAATGTTACAAATTCTTTAATTCGTCTAAACGTTTGATGACTGTATCGCGTTTTTCTAAGTAATCAGCTTCTTTTGCACGTTCTTCTGCAACTACTGCTTCTGGAGCTTTAGAAACGAAGCGCTCATTAGACAACTTGCCTTGAACGAGCTTCACTTCTTTCTCCCATTTCGCAAGCTCTTTCTCTAGTCGCGCAAGCTCAGCGTCGATGTCGATCAAGCCTTGAAGTGGTAAGAACAATTCCGCTCCCGTCACAACTGCAGACATCGCTTTTTCAGGAGCATCGATACGAAGACCGATTTCTAGTGTTTCTGGGTTACAGAACTTCTCGATGTAAGCGGCGTTCGATTCTAATGTCTTCAGTGCTTTGTCGTCTTTGGCAGATAAGATGAGCGGCACTTTCTTGCTCATAGGCGTTTGTACTTCCGCACGAATAGTACGAACAGATCGGATGATCTCCGATAACAGCTTCATTTCTTCTGCTTGCTCCGGGAAGTGCAAGTCTTCACGAACTGTCGGCCAAGCTGCTGTCACGATAGACTCGCCTTGGTGCGGCAGGTTCTGCCAGATCTCTTCTGTGATAAACGGCATGAACGGATGCAACAAGCGCATCGTGTTATCCAGAACATACGCAAGAACCGAACGCGTCATGTGCTTCGCTGCTTCATCTTCCCCGTACAATGGAAGCTTCGCCATCTCGATGTACCAGTCACACAGGTCATCCCAAATGAAGTTGTAAAGGGCACGGCCAACTTCCCCGAACTCGTAACGATCTGAAAGACGAGTTACCGTTTCAATCGTTTCGTTCAAGCGAGTCAGGATCCACGCGTCTGCTACAGATTTTTCTCCAGTCAAATCAATCTCTTCGTACTTCATGCCGTCCATGTTCATGAGCGCAAAACGAGAGGCATTCCAAATCTTGTTGGCGAAGTTCCACACCGCTTCTACTTTTTCAGTCGAATAGCGAAGGTCTTGTCCTGGTGAAGAACCCGTCGATAGGAAGTAACGCAACGAGTCGGCTCCGTATTCAGAGATGACATCCATTGGGTCCACACCATTACCAAGAGATTTCGACATCTTGCGGCCTTCTGCATCTCGAACGAGACCGTGAATCAATACGTCTTCGAATGGACGCTGTCCTGTGAACTCAACACCTTGGAAGATCATGCGAGACACCCAGAACGCAATGATGTCATACCCTGTAACAAGCGTGTTCGTCGGATAGTATTTTTTGTACTCTTCGTTGTCAGCGTCTGGCCACCCCATCGTCGAGAACGGCCACAGTGCAGAAGAGAACCATGTATCGAGCACGTCTTCTTCTTGACGCCAGTTGTCGATATCTTCTGGAGCATCGTGTCCTACGAACACTTCGCCCGTCTCTTTATGGTACCAAGCCGGAATGCGATGTCCCCACCATAACTGACGAGAAATACACCAGTCATGCAAGTTTTCCATCCAGCGCATATACGTGTTCTCGAAACGGTCCGGAACAAAGTTCACTTTATTTTCCGTGTCTTGAATCGCCATCGCTTGTTCCGCTAGTGGCTTCATGCGAACGAACCATTGAGTCGATAGATACGGTTCTACTACTGCACCGCTGCGCTCTGAGTGACCCACAGAGTGAACATGCGTCTCGATGTTGAACAGAACATCCATCTCTTGGAGGTCTTTTACAATCTGCTTGCGACACTCGAAACGGTCCATCCCTTCGTACTTGCCAGCATTGCCATTCATCGAACCGTCTTCGTTCATTACTAGGACGCGCTCCAGGTTGTGGCGATTGCCGATTTCGAAGTCGTTCGGATCGTGTGCTGGTGTGATTTTCACGGCACCACTACCAAACTCCATATCTACGTAATCGTCTGCAACGATTGGAATCTCGCGACCTACGATAGGTAGTGTTACGGTCTTACCAATCAAGTGCTTGTAGCGCTCGTCTTCTGGGTGAACCGCTACAGCCGTATCTCCAAGCATTGTTTCAGGACGAGTTGTTGCTACGTCGATGGAGCCGGTACCGTCTGTCAATGGGTAATGCATGTGGTAGAAAGCGCCTTCGATTTCTTTATGGATAACTTCGATATCTGATAGAGCAGTTTTCGTCGCTGGATCCCAGTTGATGATGTACTCGCCTCGGTAGATCAAGTCTTTCTCATAAAGCTTCACGAATACTTCGCGTACTGCTTGAGAAAGACCTTCATCTAGTGTGAAACGTTCACGTGAGTAGTCTAGACCTAATCCAAGCTTCGCCCACTGCGAACGGATATGCCCCGCATACTCGTCTTTCCATTTCCATGTTTCTTCTAGAAATGCTTCACGGCCTAGGTCGTAGCGTGTCTTGCCTTCCGAACGAAGCTTTTCTTCAACTTTTGCTTGTGTTGCAATCCCTGCATGGTCCATTCCTGGTAACCATAGCGCGTCGTATCCTTGCATACGCTTCATGCGAATGATGATGTCTTGCAAAGTCGTGTCCCACGCGTGACCGAGGTGTAGTTTTCCTGTTACGTTCGGTGGGGGGATAACGATTGTGTAGGGCTCTTTGTCGCTTTCTGGATGCGCTTCAAAATACTTTCCTTCTAACCACCACTCGTAGCGGCCTTTTTCGATCGATTGCGGATCATACTTCGTTGGCATTTCGATTTCTTTTGTCATGGTCGTCACTCCTTTTGATTTTGTGAATGGAAGCGGCGGTGCATACAAAAACCCCCGTCCTTAGAAAAAAGGACGAGGGTATGATCGCGGTACCACCTTTAATTCATGCCAAAATAAGCATGCACTTCATTCACTAACGGCTCTTCACCGGCTGCTACTACTCTTCCTTCATAACAGCTGCTCCCGGGCTACCTTCAACTCTCGTGACCGAAGACCTTTCACCAGATGGCCTTCTCTCTATAGATCAGAGGAGTGTCTACTCTTCCCGTTCTTTGCATTTCTTGTATGTGTTCTTATTGTAAGCAATCGTTCCTCTGTCGTCAAGCCGCTATGAGAGGAGGTGATTTCCATGAAGAAACGCTACAACCCTTATTTTTTGCCTGAATGGTTACGAAAACCGAGGTTTTACTGCAAAGCTATCTGTATCCCTATTACGTGTTTTCAGCGAAGATCTTGCTGTGGTCCGAGGAAAGCTCTTTGAAGTCCGGGGAACTCCATACGAAGTCCTTGTAAAGGGAACTATAGAAAAAGCCTGTCTCCTCTGAAGGAAACAGGCTTTGGTAGTTATCCGCGCAGTTGGCGGAATGCTTCACGGAAGGCTGCAATCGTTTGATCGATATGCTCTTCTGTGTGCGCTGTAGATAAGAACAGTCCTTCAAACTGAGATGGTGGCAAGTAGACGCCTTGCTCAGCCATCAGACGGTAGACGTCTGCAAACAGTTGAAGATCGGATGTTTTTGCTTGGTCGTAGTTTGTGACTTCTTCGTTTGTGAAGAAGAAACCAATCATTGATCCCGCACGGTTCACCGTGTGGGGAATGTCAAATTCCGTTGCAACTTTGCGGAAGCCTTCTTCTAGACGGTCGCCAAGTTTTTGGAAGTACTTGTAGCTGTCTTCCGTCAGTTGGGATAGTGTTGCATACCCAGCTGCCATCGCAAGTGGGTTACCTGAAAGTGTGCCCGCTTGGTAAACTGATCCGGCTGGTGCAATTTGCTCCATGATGTCACGGCGTCCACCGAACGCACCTACAGGAAGACCGCCTCCGATCACTTTACCAAGACAAGTTAAATCAGGCTTCACGTTGTAATAACCTTGTGCACAGCCATAATCGACACGGAAACCAGTCATGACCTCATCAAAGATCAGGAGCGCTCCGTGTTGTTCTGTGATCTCACGTAAACCTTCTAAGAAACCAGGCTGTGGTGGGACAACGCCCATGTTCCCTGCAACGGGCTCTGTGATAATTGCTGCGATATCGTCACCAAAGTGACGGAATGCTTCTTTCACTGCCTCTAAGTCGTTGAATGGAACCGTCAGCGTATTTTTCGCAACAGATTCTGGAACGCCAGGTGAGTCTGGAAGTCCAAGTGTCGCCACACCAGAACCAGCTTTGATCAGCAAGCTGTCTCCGTGACCGTGGTAACTTCCTTCGAACTTCAAGATCTTGTTGCGGCCAGTGAAGCCACGAGCAAGACGAAGTGCAGACATCGTTGCCTCTGTACCAGACGATACCATACGAATCATCTCGATTGATGGAACACGCTCGATAACAAGCTTCGCCATTTCGTTCTCGACAAGAGTGGAAGCCCCAAAGCTTGAACCAAGTGTTGCCACACGTTGGATTTCAGAAACGACCTTCTCGTTTGTATGACCTAAGATCAGTGGGCCCCAAGAGAGGACATAGTCGATATAATCGTTACCGTCGATGTCTGTGACAATCGCGCCGTGCCCTTTTTCCATAAAGATCGGATCCATGTTGACCGATTTAAAAGCACGAACAGGACTGTTGACGCCGCCTGGCATCAAGTCTTTTGCTTCTTCAAATGCGTGCTGAGATTTTGTATAGGTTTTTGCCATTTACTTCTCCTCCAGCCATTTTGCTACGTCTTTTGCGTGGTACGTCAAGATTAAGTCGGCACCCGCGCGTTTCATGCTTGTCATCGTCTCCATTACGACTGATTTCTCGTCCACCCAGCCGTTGATTGCTGCCGCTTTGACCATCGCGTATTCGCCACTTACGTTGTAGGCAACGATTGGAAGATCATGCGCATTGCGAACGTCACGAATGATGTCGAGATAACTTAGAGCTGGTTTCACAATCAAGAAATCTGCGCCTTCTTCGACGTCAGATTGCGCTTCGCGAAGAGCTTCCAATCGGTTCGAATAGTCCATCTGATACGTCTTGCGGTCTCCGAATTTTGGAGCGCCGTCTGCTGCTTCACGGAACGGTCCGTAATAGCCAGAAGCGTACTTCACAGCGTAAGACATGATTGGAATATCTGTGTAACCTGCGTCGTCTAGCGCTTTACGGATCACTGCGACGAACCCGTCCATCATGTTTGAAGGTGCGATGATATCTGCTCCTGCTTCTGCTTGACTCACAGCTGTCTTCGCAAGCAAGTTCAGCGATTCGTCATTGACGATTCGTTCAGACTCGTCGACAACACCACAGTGGCCATGACTTGTGTATTCACATAAACATGTATCTGCAATCACTAGTAGCTGTGGATGAAGCTCTTTCACAAAGCGAGTCGCTTCTTGGATGATGCCGTGGTTGTGATAAGCACCAGTACCCATTTCGTCTTTTTCAGCAGGTAAACCAAATAAGATGATGGATTGAATCCCAAGTTCTACGATTTCATCTAGTTCTTCTGCTAAGCGGTCCAGTGAAAATTGGAACACACCTGGCATCGAGCTGACTTCTGTCTTGCGGTTCTCTCCTTCCGCTACAAATAGCGGGTAGATCAAGTCTTCTTTATGAAGATACGTTTCTTTAACTAGCGCGCGCATTGCAGCAGATGTGCGAAGGCGGCGGTGGCGTTTGAAAGTCGGTTGCATCCGAGTCACTCCTCTAAATGAATTCGTTGTTCGAGCAACGCGTCAAGTGTATAGACGCTTGGCATGACGTGTACGGGAAACCCGTGACCGGTCATCGCTCGTTTTGTAATATGTCCAATCGCACAGTAGATCACATTGGTTTGTACGGTCCCATCTGCTGCTACATAAGCATTTACTGCCGAAGGGCTCGCAAACACCAGTGTTACTTGCGGATAGCGATGGATCAAATCGGTAATCGTCTCTACATGTTCAGGAAACGTGACGGTATCGTAAATACATACGGCCGGCACATCACTGTCTAGACCTTCTTCGATTGTCGGCTTCGCCAAGTTTCCTTTTAGAAAAGCTACGGTCTCGTTCGCATGAGGTGCCGCATTCCATTCCTTTACGAACACGTCCGCACTAAACGTCGAAGGCATGAACGATGCCTCGTAGCCGTAGCTGTGAATTGCTTTTTCTGTTTTCGACCCTACTACTGCGATTTTCTGAGTAGTTGGTTTCGAAACTTGCGAGAAATAAGCATGTACAGCCGTCTGACTCGTAAAGACGAGCCAGTCGCACGATTCGATTTTTTCTATGTCCGCCACACTTAGTTTACGAGCATTCGTGCCAATCAGCGGGGCATGAACGGGTTCGAACCCAGCCTGCTCTACACGTTGTAAAAAGCTCCGGTCATGGAGCTGAGATGTTAAAATGAAGGGTTCTCTCTTAGACATCGCTCTGTTCTTTGACACGTTGGATCAAGTCGTACGCGCCTTCTTTTGTCAGCTTCTCTGCGATGGCTTTACCTAAAGCATCCGCATCCGTTCCTGACTGTGTCTCTTTGTAAACTACTGAAGCGTCGGGTGCTGCAACGAGTCCAGTCATAGTGATTGTGTCCCCGTCTACCGTTGCGTGACCCGCAATCGGCACTTGGCATCCTCCGTCCATCGCATGTAAGAATGCGCGCTCCGCTTCTACAGCTTTCCATGTCGTATCGTCTGTCAACTTGCCAAGAGCGTCTAACAGTTCCTGATCGTCTTCACGGCATTCGATAGCAAGAGCCCCTTGTCCTACTGCCGGAATGCAGACATCTGCTTCTAGATATTCAGTTACCGTGTTATCGCTCCAGCCAAGACGTTTCAATCCAGCTGCTGCTAGGATGATGGCATCGTACTCTCCAGCATGAAGCTTCTCAAGACGTGTATCCACGTTCCCGCGAATCCATTTGATTTCAAGATCCGGACGTTGAAGCAACAGCTGCGCACTGCGGCGAAGGCTACTCGTTCCAACAACAGCTCCTTTTGGAAGGTCTGCAAGTTTCACATGGTCGTTTGAGATAAACGCATCGCGCTCATCCACACGCGGTGGAATGCAGCCGATGACAAGCCCTGGTGGCATCGCTGACGGCATGTCTTTCATACTGTGAACGGCGAAGTCGATTTCTTTATCGTAAAGAGCTTGCTCGATTTCTTTAACGAATAGCCCTTTTCCGCCGACTTTAGAAAGTGTCACATCTAGGATTCGGTCCCCTTTCGTGACGATTTCTTTAATTTCAAATTCGAACGGTGCCCCACTTTGTTTCATCTGGTCAATGAACCAGTTCGTTTGCCATAGGGCCAGTTTGCTGCGGCGTGAGCCGACGATAATTTTGCGCATATCTCTCAACCTTTCTGTTTACCATAAATGAAATTCGGAAAACGAGCTTCCGAGGAAGAAATTGATCAGTACTACTAAAAATGCATAGACGTGAATCCATGCGTAATTCGTTCCTACAACGCGAGGTCGTTCTCGGATGATAAAGACAAACAGATAAACGACCAATAGTAAGAACGACGTGACGATTTTTGAGTCGAGCCAGTTAAAGCCGTCAATGGCGATATAACCCCATTCCAAGCCTAACAATAAGCTGACAAATAATAAAGGAATACCTGCGATGATCGAGTACGTCATCATCGACTCTGCCTGGGATAACGAAGGCAAGCGAGCAAACTGCGAGTTCCACTTCTTCTGCTTCAACATGCGGTGCAGTACCAAGTAAAGTACAGAGAACACAAACGATACAGAAAACGCAACATAGGCGAGTATCGCGAATGTGATGTGGATGATCAACAGCTCACTGATCAGCGAGTCCGATACCGCTCCCCCAGTGTCTCGTCCCGCTCCAAATGTGTGGATGACCAAGAAGACAAATCCGATGGACATCACAAGGAGGGCCGGGATGTCCAGCTTCCAGATGACTTGTAAGCCTATAGTGACAGCGAGTAACAACCAGGCATAAAAATAAAAGCCTTCTTCTAATGATAAAATCGGGAAACGGTTGTCACCTATCAACAAGTACAGGAGCAGTAACGTCTGCACACCCCATCCTGTAAGTAATAACCCAGTACCGATACGATTCATTCGTCTATTTTTTTTCAAGAAGTCGATCACATAAAAGACCAGACTAACAGCAATCAAGATTACGATGATTTCCTGTAGCCGGAGCATCCATAACTCATTCATTGAAATCATCCTCTACTCAAAATCAAACAAAAAAGACATTTCTCTATCATCTATTATGCCACAAATAGATTGGAGAAACGTCTTTTTCAGTCCTTAAAACGAGTATTCGCCACGGAGTGCCGGAGCTTCTTCAGAAGCCGTGGACTTTGCCAGTTTCGCTTTCTGCTGAGCCAGTTGGACCTCACCTTGGACCTCGTCTTCAATGCCGAAGATTTGTTGGAACAAGGCAAGTTGCTTGGCAGCCTCTGGACTTGTAGAAAGTTCTTTTGCCTGAAGGATAGGCTCCTTCAACAATTGATTGATAATGGATTTTGTATGCTTGTTTAAGATTTTGCGCTCGCGATCCGTAAGTTCCGGCATCTTGTTTTCAATCGATGCCATCGTCTCTTGCTGAATCGAGCTCGCTTTTTTGCGAAGTGCTGAAATCACTGGAACCACACCAAGTGTTGCAATCCAGTCATTAAATGTAGCAACTTCGGTTTCAATCATGTCTTCAATCTTCGCTGCAGCGCGTTTGCGCTCTGCTAAGTTCGCTTCCACGATGCCTTGAAGGTCATCGATGTCATACAAGAACACGTTCGGTAGATCGCCAATCTTCGGATCCAAATCACGAGGTACTGCGATATCGACCATGAACAGCGGCTTCCCTTTACGTAACTTGTCCACAAACTCCATCAATTCGAAGTCGATGACATACGTCGAAGATCCTGTCGAGCTGATCAAGATGTCTGCTTCAAGAAGCGTACATTGCAGCTCATCAAGTGGCTTTGCTTTGCCATCGAACTTCGCTGCTAACAGTTCCGCTTTTTCAAACGTACGATTGATGACCGTCACTTTGCCAGCACCAGATCCGTGAAGGTTCTGAATCGCAAGTTCGCCCATCTTCCCTGCTCCAAGGATGACGATGTGCTTGTTTTTCAGGGAACCAAAGATTTTCTTTCCAAGTTCTACAGCTGCGTACGAGACCGATACAGCATTTTCACCGATTGCTGTCTCTGCATGCGCACGCTTCGCAAATGTCACGGCTTGTTTGAACAGTTGGTTGAATACGGTTCCTGTTGTCCCGTGCTGTTGGCCGGATAAGAAACTCTTCTTCACTTGACCAAGGATTTGCGTCTCACCAAGGACCATCGAGTCGATCCCAGCAGACACTTTGAACAAGTGCTTCTTCGCATCGTCTTCTTCTTTAATAAAGACGTAGCGACCCAACTCGTCAATGCTGAGGTCAAACCAAGCAGCCAAGAATTGTTTGATATAGTATTTGCCTGTGTGCAACTGATCAACGGTCGCATACACTTCCGTCCGGTTGCACGTCGAGACAATGACGTTCTCCAATATGCTTTTTTGTTGTTGCAACGCTTCCATTGCATTCGGAAGTTCCGCCTCAATAAAAGACAGCTTCTCACGAATCTCAACTGGAGCTGTTCGGTAATTGACACCGACCACGAGTGTGTTCATTGCGTCATATCTCCTTTATACGTTCCATTTCACTAGTCCTAGTATAGCATAACTCTAGGACAGCGCACTTCGACATTTGTGAACAGTATATGAAAGAAACGTGCCGTTCACGTTCTAGTTTAGAATGATTCTAAATATAGTGTACCAAATTGCGTTCACGCTTACAACGATAGGGGTTTATTCAGATTATTCCCTAAATTACTTAGGCGAAACGAGAGTTTTTGCGTGGGGCTGAGCGAGCGTTCTTCGACATGGCGGGGGATTTGTTGTGCAAGCGAGGGGATTTGTTCTTCATCGGCGAAGGTTTCTTCTCCATGCCAATGATTTCTTCTACATCGAGCGAGGATTCTTCTGCAACAAGTTGGATTTCTTCTGCATCAAGCCGTGTTTATTCAACAACGCACCCTTTCTCTTTCGAACAAAAAAGACCTGCTGATTGCTCAGCAGGTCTAAAGCATTTTAGTTTTCAATTGCTTTGTAAATCTCAGCCCAAGCTTCGTCATGCCCCTTGCCTGTTTCCGATGAAAACAGAACGAGTGGATCTGCCGGGTCCATATCAAGCGTCTCTTTCACGACTTTCTTGTGTTTCTCCCATTTCCCTTTTGGAATCTTGTCGGACTTCGTCGCGACGATGATACAGGGGATGGAATAGTGCTTCAAGAAATCGTACATCATAATGTCATCGTTTGTTGGTGGGTGACGCAGGTCTACAATCAATACGACCGACTTCAACGATTCACGAGAAGTGAAGTACGTCTCGATCATCTTACCCCAAGCAGCACGCTCCGTCTTTGAAACTTTTGCGTAGCCGTATCCTGGAACGTCGACGAACACAAGTTTTTCTTCGATTTTATAGAAGTTCAGTGTTTGCGTCTTCCCTGGTTTTGATGAGATGCGGGCCATGCTCTTTCGACCAATCATGCGATTGATGAAAGAGGATTTCCCTACATTTGAACGACCTGCGAGTGCGATTTCTGATAGTCCCGTTTCCGGGTACTGCTCAGGACGCACGGCGCTAATCAATAATTCTACGTTATTAATTTGCATAGTTTGCCTCCTCCAGTGCGATGGCCAATACTTCCTCCACCTGTGAAACTGGATGGAAAGTCAATTCTTCACGAATGCTGTCCGGAATGTCGTCCATGTCCGGAACATTGTCTTTTGGCAAGATAATCGTATCGATGCCGGCACGATGTGCACTTAATGTTTTTTCTTTTAATCCACCAATCGGCAATACGCGACCACGCAGCGTCACTTCGCCTGTCATTCCTACTTCTCGTTTAACAGGGCGACCTGTGAGCGCCGACACTAATGCGGTCGTGATTGTAATTCCAGCGGACGGTCCGTCTTTTGGAACGGCTCCTTCTGGAACGTGGATGTGGATATCGTATTTTTCATGGAAATCGGATGCGATGCCGAGTGTTTCTGCATTCGAACGCACATAAGAGAGCGCGGTCTGGGCCGACTCTTTCATGACGTCTCCGAGTTTTCCTGTCAATTGCAGTTTGCCTTTACCAGCAGAAAGCGAGACTTCGATTTGCAGCGTGTCGCCTCCAACGGATGTATAGGCAAGGCCAGTCGCTGTTCCAACTTGGTTGGATTGCTCGGCTTGCCCGTGGCGGAACTTGCGTTTGCCTAGGTAGTCTTCCAGATTGCGTGGTGTGACCGTAACTTTCTTCTTCTCACCTTTGACGATTTGAAGAGCTGCTTTTCGACAAATCCCAGCAATCGTGCGCTCAAGTGAACGCACTCCTGCTTCACGCGTATAATAACGGACAACATCAAGTAACACGTCTCGTTTCATTGCGAGCTTGGATTTCGTTAGTCCGTGCTCCTTCATTTGTTTTGGGAGTAAATGATGCTCGGCGATATCGACTTTTTCCATCTCCGTGTACCCAGCAAGGGAAATGACTTCCATCCGGTCGCGTAGTGGACCTGGAATTGACGACAAATCATTTGCCGTTGCGATGAACAATACATTCGATAAGTTATACGACTCTTCAATATAGTGGTCACTGAATGAATGGTTCTGTTCAGGATCCAACACTTCAAGCATCGCAGACGACGGATCTCCGCGGAAATCATTCGACATCTTATCAATTTCATCTAGTAAGAACACTGGATTGATAGTACCCGCTTTTTTCATACCTTGGATGATGCGGCCAGGCATCGCACCGATGTATGTGCGACGGTGACCACGAATTTCAGATTCATCTCGAACGCCACCTAATGCTACTCGGACGAACTTGCGGTCGAGTGACTCGGCAATCGATTTTGCAAGAGACGTCTTCCCAACTCCGGGAGGTCCCACTAAACAAAGGATTGGCCCGCGAAGTGACTGTGTCAACTGGCGAACAGCCAAGTACTCTAGAATCCGCTCTTTTACTTTTTCAAGACCATCATGATCACGGTCTAAAATTTCTTGAGAACGATGAATGTCCAGTTGGTCTTCTGTCTTGGCAGTCCAAGGAATCGATGTCATCCAGTCCAAATAGTTGCGGATGACGCCGCTCTCTGGAGACTGCGCTGGAATGCGCTCAAAACGGTCAAGTTCTTTTAGAAGGTTCTTTTTTGTAGCTTCTGGGAAGCCGGTCTCTTCAATTTTTTTGCGAAGATCGGACACTTCTCCAGTCTTGCCATCCTTGTCCCCAAGTTCGGTTTGGATAGCTTTCATTTGTTCACGAAGATAGAATTCTTTTTGAGTTTGTTCCATCGCTTTTTTTACGCGGACTTGAATCTTTTTCTCTAGATCCAGAATTTCTTTTTCATTCTCGAGCTTCTGAATTAGATACACCAAGCGCTCTGTGACATCAAACGTTTCGAGCACTTCTTGCTTCGCAGCAATACGAAGTGGCAAGTGAGTCGCAACTGTATCCGCGAGACGACCTGCTTCTGCAATCTCAGCTGCTGCACGAGCGGAGTCTTCCGATACTTGTTTTGACAGCTTGCTGAACTTTAAAAAGCTCTCATTTAACGTGCGCATCAACGCTTCTTGTTCGGAACTTGGTGTTTTCGCTTCCGTAATCGTAGAGACTTCGACTTCATCAAAGGTCTTCCCTACTTCATAGGATTCGAGGACAGCTCGCTCGAGACCTTCGACTTGAACGCGCATTGTGCCATTCGGAAGTTTCATCAGCTGACGGATATGGACCAAGACACCTACATCGTATAAGTCTTCTTGTGACGGGTTGTCCATTTCCATGTCGCGCTGTGCGATCAACACAATTTGTTCATTCTTTTTCATAGCAGCTTGTAAAGCGGCCATGGATTTTTTACGGCCGACATCGATATGTAGCGTCAGCGTCGGAAAAACCAGTAACCCGCGCAGTGGCAGCACTGGGTAACGTGAAGTTTCTTGTGAGGTCATCACATTTCCACCTTTCATGGTCTATGTTGACCAGCTTGTTCATTTAGTATACTCGAAAGCAGGCAAATATCCCTAGAGACATGCATTTTGTTTTATGGATTTTGTTTGCGAACGCCTTCCACATCTAACAATAAAAAAGCCAGCTTCCAGTAAGCTCAAAGTTGAGCTAACGGAAAGCCAGCTGGATGGTCGCTGTTACGCAGACGTCTTCGTGTCGTTGATGAACTCCGTGCCGTCTTCTTTCAGTAATTTCGGCGGTTGGCTGTCTGTTACTGTCTCTTTTGTGATGACACATTCTACGATGTCTTCACGAGAAGGAAGATCAAACATGACGTCTAGCATGATGTTTTCGATGATGGAGCGAAGTCCACGCGCACCTGTTTTACGTTCGATTGCAAGTTTTGCGATCTCAGAAAGTGCGTCTTTTTCGAAGGTTAGCTTGACGCCGTCCAGTTCCATCATTTTCTCGTACTGTTTCACCAAAGCATTTTTAGGTTCCGTTAAAATCTGCACAAGTGCTTCCACATTTAACGTCTCTAAGCTTGCTAAAACTGGCAAACGGCCGATAAATTCCGGAATCAGACCAAATTTCAATAAGTCCTCAGGAATCAGGTTCGCCATTAAGCTAGCAGCTTCTGGGTCTTTTTTGTTTGGATCTGAACCAAATCCGATGACTTTCTCACCCATACGGCGTTTGATGATGGACTCGATGCCGTCAAACGCACCACCGACGATGAACAAGATGTTCGTTGTGTCGATCTGTAAGAATTCTTGATGTGGATGCTTACGTCCACCTTGTGGCGGCACGCTTGCAGTAGTTCCTTCAAGAATTTTTAGTAAGGCTTGTTGGACACCTTCACCCGATACATCACGTGTGATAGATGGATTTTCTGATTTACGTGCTACTTTATCGATCTCATCGATGTAGATGATGCCTTTTTCAGCACGTTCAATATCGTAATCCGCAGATTGGATCAATTTGAGCAAGATGTTTTCTACGTCTTCTCCTACATAACCTGCTTCTGTTAAAGACGTCGCGTCTGCGATGGCAAACGGTACGTTCAGAATGCGAGCTAGTGTTTGAGCAAGAAGCGTTTTCCCGCTTCCTGTTGGTCCAATAAGGACGATATTAGATTTTGATAACTCCACTTCGTCGATGACGCTGTTTGAGTTAATGCGTTTGTAATGATTATAAACGGCTACAGCTAATGCTTTTTTAGCACGCTCTTGACCGATGACGTATTCATCAAGAATCCCTTGGATTTCTCGAGGCTTTGGAACTTCACGGTATTCAACTTCTTCTTCTGTTCCTAGTTCTTCCTCTACAATTTCAGAGCAAAGATCGATACATTCATCACAAATATATACTCCAGGGCCAGCTACAAGTTTGCGAACCTGTTCTTGAGGCTTACCGCAGAACGAACACTTTAGGTTCCCTTTTTCGTCGTTAAATTTGAACACTGTACTCACCCCTATTCAGAGATTTAGTTTACAAGATTATGGTATGTATAGCAAATGAAATGATTATGTAAAGAACAAGGTACAGAATCCTCTGCACCTTGTTCCGTATTAGAGATCTTATTTAGTTACTTTCGCGTTGTCTACTAAGAACTCAACTGTCTTTTGGAAACGGATATCGTTTTCTAGGATAGCTGTTCCGCCTAGTGCTGTTTTGATTTGATCCACTGTCATACCGAACTGAGCTGTCATTTTTTCTAGCTCTGCGTTCACGTCTTCTTCAGTTACTTCAATACCTTCAGCAGCAGCAATTGCTTCTAATGTAAGAGATACACGCACGCGGCTTTCTGCATCTTCTTTCATTTGTGCACGAAGTGCTTCTTCGTCTTGACCAGAGAACTGGTAGTACAAGTCAAGGTTCATACCTTGTTGTGATAGACGTTGACCAAACTCTTGAAGCATACGGTCTACTTCAGAATCGATCATTGCTTGTGGAATGTCTACTTCTGCGTTAGCAGCAGCTTTTTCTACAAGGTCATCACGAAGTGCTTGTGCAGCAGTTTGTTTTTTCTCTTCAGTAGTTTGCTCAGTTAATTTTGTGCGAAGTGCATCAAGACTTTCAACTGACTCGTCTACTTCTTTAGCGAAGTCATCGTTTAGTTCTGGAAGAACTTTTCCTTTAACTTCTTTTACTGTTACTTTGAACGTAGCTTCTTTACCAGCAAGTTCAGCTGCATGATACTCTTCTGGGAATGTAACAACTACGTCTTTAGAGTCGCCCGCTTTTGCACCAACTAATTGCTCTTCAAAGCCAGGGATGAATGTGTTAGAACCGATTTCTAGGTCGTAATCTTCACCTTTACCGCCTTCGAATGCTTCTTCTCCAACGAATCCTTCGAAATCGATTGTTGCAGTGTCGCCTTCTACGATAGCGTCTTCTTTCACTGACATTTCAGCAAGACGAGCTTGGTGGTTTGAAAGTTGTTCGTTGATTTCTTCTTCAGTAACTGTTTCTTCAAGTGGAGTCACTTCAAGACCTTTGTAGTCACCAAGTTTTACTTCAGGCTTCACTGTTACTTTCGCAGTGAACACAACTGGTTGGCCTTTTTCGATTGACTCGATGTCGATTTCTGGACGATCTACTGGGTCGATTCCAGACTCATCAAGTGCTTTGGTGTAAGCTTCAGGAAGTACGATGTCGATTGCATCTTGATAAAGAGCTTCTTCACCGTATTTTTTGTTGAACATTTGGCGTGGCATTTTTCCTTTACGGAAACCTGGCTCGTTAATGTTTTTTACGACTTTTTTGAAAGCCTCATCGATTGCTTTTTTGAACTCTTCTGCAGAAACTTCAAACGTTAAAACGCCTTCGTTTCCTTCTTGTTTTTCCCACTTCGTTGACATATATTCTACCTCCAACAATTGGTTTCATTTTTGACTAAACATTATTTAATGTATTGACAACTTGTACATTATACCATAGTTACGGGTACTTTCAACCTATTGTATTTCTAGTAGCGCATAGAGCTGATCGATCTTGTGTATCATGCGCAGCACCCTATGATCTGAGCGCTTGTTTTCACCAAGCAACAACTCCTCGAAATACAACGTGTATCCTTCGACGACGTCTTCATCTGAAAATCCATTCCACACATACGGATATTGTAAGTAGCTGTGGTGCTGGAACGTATCGCGAATGAGTAGATACGCAGTCGGTTCGTTTTCTAGACGTTCCTCGATTTTCGTGATGAGCTGTTGGAACCGTTCGTTTTCAAATGGCTCATCCAGTGCAGCCGGCACCCACGGTTGATCCCAGTTGAACTTTCTAACACGGACGATGTCTTGGCTATCTGTTGCGATGAGTAGCAATAGCGCGAGCGTCTGTATGACCGGGTGGACAGATGCGTGTTCTACGATTTCTTGCCATTCTCTTTCGAGCTTTTGACAGTCCCCTTCGAAAGCAGCTAACAACAGTTGATACTGCATGACGAGCGGCTTTTCGAAAAACTCTGGAATGCTATACAGTTCTGGATTCAACTCTTCTAATGGCTCGGGCACTTCTTTTGTTTCTGAATTCGCTGCGAGTCGTCCACTGAGCTCCCGAAGATGCAACCATTTCTCTTTGCGTTCAGGAGATAGGACACGTTCTTCAATCAGCGTACTGATCAAGGCATCTGCTTCCTCAAATCGACGCAACTCGACAAGTAACGTGACATACAGGTCCATGAGCTCTTCGTATTCATCAAAGCCTTCATGTAAGAGCGTATCGCATATGGCGAGTGCTTTCTCGAACTGACGTACTTCATAAAGCGAATAGGCATAAATCAGCTCCGCTTCCGGTTCAAGAGCTCCGAGCTCTTTGGCAGTATCGAAGTGCCGGACTGCTTCCATGAAATCGTGCCGGTCAGCAGCTCGAAGTGCTTTGTCGATTTGGGTGTTCAAGGCGCCAGGAAAGATGATCATGTTCCCGCGCTTTTCTGGTCGATGTTTTTTCATAGGGCCACCTGCTTCCTGTTGGGAATTCGGTTCAAAGTAAAAGAGCCTTCTTCTCTCTATTGTAATCTAGAAAGAAGAAGGCTCACAAGTGTTAGTACGACCCTGGAGGGATTCGAACCCCCGACCGACGGCTTAGCTTACCACTATGGCTTTCGCCACCAAGTGACTGTTTGTGGTCTGGACTATATCTTCACCGTTTCAGGTGCGACACGTATAGTCTCTACGGAACCTCACGATAATCTAAGATTATGCTTCAGAAAATCTACCATCATAGGTTATGATCCTTTGATTTTCTTAGATCACTTTCGTGATCGTAAGTTTCCTCGGTATTGCCATCAGCATGACCTGGAAGGGTTCACCGATACAGTGTCGTCCACTCTATAAGTTGTTGTTTCCCTATAGAGGCTCCTATCATTAAAGGCCGTTGCTCTATCCTACTGAGCTACAGAGTCAAAGTACTCCCCTATCCATAGACAGGAAAGACATTTCTCATTATAGATACACCACTTTGCAAAGTCAATGGTATTTCACAAAAATTAATTTAAGCCGTCCCAGTCCGCACGGAGTTTCTGAATCGCTGCACCGCGGTGTGAAATAGCCGACTTCTGTTCTGGTGTCAGTTCTGCCATCATCTTGTTCTGTGCAGGTACAAAGAAAATCGGATCGTAACCGAAGCCAAACTCTCCACGACGTTCGTTCGCAATCACACCTTCACACGTCCCGCGATACGTGACAGTTTCTTTACCCGGCTGTGCTAACGCAATCGCACAAACGAAGCGTGCTGTACGCTCTTCAGCAGGAACTCCATCTAGGTTTGCAAGCAACTTGTCCATGTTGGCATCGTCACTTTTCGCTTCTCCTGCATAACGAGCTGAGTAAATACCAGGCTCCCCGTTCAGTGCATCCACTTCCAGACCACTGTCATCCGCAATCACAATCGTGTTCAGCTCATTCGCAAGAGCTTCTGCTTTCAAAATTGCATTTGCTTCAAAAGTCGAACCGGTCTCTTCCACATCTAGATGAGACGCTACGTCATCTAATGTTTTTACAGTATAGCCAAGAGGCCCAAAGATGGACTCGAAATCTTTGGCTTTCCCCTTATTTTTTGTTGCAATCAAAATATCTTTCATTATACTAGTCCTCCATTGTCTGTCCCGATTTCATCTGCAATCGCACCTAATACTTGCTTTTGAATCGAGATCAATTCATTGATGGCATGTTCGCCTAGCTCAAGTAGTTCATTTAGTTGTTTGCGTGAAAACGTCGCTTCTTCACCTGTACCTTGAATTTCGACAAATTCCCCTTTGCCTGTCATGACAAGGTTCATATCGACGTGAGCTGCAAAATCTTCCTCATAGTTAAGGTCTGCAACTGCTCCAGACTCCAGAACACCGACACTGACCGCCGCTAAAAAGTCTCGGACAGGAAATACAGGCAACTGTTTCTCTTCGACTAAACGACTAATAGCAAGAGTCATCGCAACGAATGCACCGGTTATAGAGGCTGTACGAGTGCCTCCGTCCGCTTGGATGACATCACAGTCAACCCAGATCGTACGCTCCCCAAGGGCTTCTAGATCCACTACTGAACGTAATGCACGGCCGATCAATCGCTGGATTTCCATCGTACGACCTGAAATCTTGCCTTTTGCTGCTTCACGAGGAGAACGAGAATGTGTTGCACGAGGAAGCATCGAATATTCTGCCGTGATCCATCCCTTTCCTTGCCCACGCAGGAATGGAGGTACTTTTTCTTCGATAGTCGCATTACAGATGACACGAGTGCCTCCCATTGTGATGAGGACCGAACCTTCCGGGTGTGTAATAAAATCTTTAGTGATGTCTACAGGACGCAGTGCCTGCGCGGTACGTTGATCATGTCTCATAAAATCTTCCTTTCTGTCGTAGAAAGACCCTCTGCAGGACATCCTGAGGAGGGTCAAAATTGGATGCGTCGAACATCTGCGTGTTCAAGCGCGAGCCAGCGCTCTGCAATCTCTTTGAACATCGGGATGGAACCCGTTGCATAGAAGATCGGCTCTTTTCTGCCTGGCTTTGTATTGTGTTGTTGGTGGAAATCTAAATAGTCTTTGACATCATTTGCAGTTTCTTGCGCGGATGAAACCACGTGTACGTGCTCCCCAACGACTTCTTCGATATGTCCTTGAAGTAGCGGGTAATGGGTGCACCCTAAGATGACCGTATCAAAGTCTTTTCCTTTTAAAGGGGCGAGGGCTTCTTGCACCATCTTGTGCGCAAACTCCCCTTCGTATTCATTACTCTCAACAAGAGGAACAAATGTTGGGCAAGCCAGCGCCTCTACTTGACTCGATGAGCTCAGAGCAGAGATGGCGTATTCATAGGCGCCACTCTTCACAGTGCCTGATGTACCAAGCACTACGACCTTGTGATTGCGAGTCGCTTTAGAAGCAGCACGTGCCCCTGGGAAGATGACGCCTAGTACCGGAAACGGCATTTGACGACTCAATGAATTCAATGCCACCGCTGTTGCCGTGTTGCACGCGATGATCAGCATCTTGACGTTCATCTTTTGAAGGGCAAGTGAAATCTGCCACGTAAATTTGCGGACTTCCTGCGGGCTTCGCGGTCCATAAGGGCAGCGTGCCGTATCCCCGACATATATCAATTGTTCATTTGGTAACAGGTGCATGATTTCTTTGACGACCGTAAGGCCCCCGACACCTGAATCTAAAATACCAATCGGACGATCCACAGTAATTCCTCAGTTCTTTTTCATTTCTTTATGGAGTTTATGGAGCAGTTCTGTCAGTTGTTCGACTTCTTGTTGCGTGAAGCTCTCAAGCTCAGCAGTCAAATACTCACGACGCTTATTGATTACTTCTTCAATGATGCGCTCCCCTTCAGCCAGCAAGTGGATGCGAACGACACGACGATCCGATTCATCGCGGACGCGCTGTACGAGTTGATTCGCTTCCATGCGGTCGACAAGGTCTGTCGTTGTACTGAAGGCCAAGTACATTTTAGTAGATAGATCTCCGATTGTCATGTCCCCAGATTCATGCAGCCACTGAAGCGCAATGAATTGAGGTGGAGTAATTGTATAAGAATTAAGAATTTGTCTTCCTTTTTGTTTGATTACGCCTGAGATATAACGTAGTTCTTTTTCAAGCACGGCCACGCGGTCTGCGTCATGGGTTACCGGCTCATTGATTTCGTTCGTCATCAAATCCCTCACTTTTGCATATCCTTGTACTACTTATTGTGACGTCTTCTTGCGAAAATTACAAGCGTATCTGTGTCTTTAGTGAATTTCCCTCAACCGAATCAGTTCTTCAATCGCAGCTTTTCGACCCGATTCGCCTAATTTTTGAATCGAATTCGTGATATGATTGCGAACGGTCTTCTCTCGAATCTCTAGTGCAGCAACCACTTCTTTCGTTGTCATTCCGCTGGTTAGCAATAGAAATACGTCACGCTCACGTTGCGTTAAGATGAAATAATTGGATGGAAACAAAAAAATCCCTCCTCATGGTCTATTCATACTGTATGAATGACTTGGGGAAGGCGTGCTTGCTTACGCGTGTTGTAACTGTTTTTTTGTCTCTTCTGACCAAGCGACCGGTTTCCCTGTCACACGGTGGATCTGAACGATAGTCCCTCTGCCTGTTGCGGTAATCTCGTCTTTCGCATTGACCATCATATAGTGAACGTCCATTGAAGACGTTCCTACAGAATTGGCCTTTACATAGACTTTGAGTTGTTCATCAAAATACACTTGTTTGACGAAATCACATTGTAGATCCGCGACCACTGGAATCGTTGAGCCCTTTGGATCCAACCAGTCGTTCATCAGCTGAATGTGTTTAAAGAATTCGATCCGTGCATATTCGAAGTAAGCGAAGTTTACTGTATTGTTGAGATGGCCGTACATATCCGTCTCACTAAAGCGCACACTGACTTCTGAATAAAACTGAAATTCCGACTTCCACTTTTCTACGTCCCCGATGTAGCTTGCTCTCATCATACCGCACCCCTTGCAGCTAGTTTTGTGAATGACTATTCATTCAGAAGTATAGCATAATTTGTCAGACAAATCATTATCCGTATATCTTTACAAACTGGTATAGCTAAATTATTTTGGTACGACGTGAAGCCTATGCTTTTGACGCTTAAATCATGCCTGACTTGGGGCTGTTTCCAAAAGGGCCGCGCCAAATCTTCCCAATCGCTTCACGGGTGAAGCGACACGGGTGATATCCGGCATCAACCTGATTCTTCAGGAAACAGCCCCAAGATCTACAGCACACTTTTGCGCTTCTTGAAATTTAAAATCTGTTAGGCACTTTTTTTGAACCTGAGATGCCTTTTTCCTAGGGTATCATGAGGTTCTCGGAGACCCCGCAGGAGCCTGCGACGAGGAGGCTTCGAGGTTCTCCCCCAGGAAAAGGGCTTCTCATGTGAAACTAGCTAAACTTAGCAGAAAAAGCCTCGCTACCCAAAAGTAGCGAGGCTCACATCTAATTAGTTATCAACCATGTAGTCAGAACCGAAGAAGTTACGGAACATTTGAACAGTCGTATCACGGTTAAGAGCCGCAATAGAAGTTGTTAATGGAATTCCTTTCGGACATGCCACAACACAGTTTTGAGAGTTACCGCAGTTTGCGATACCACCCTCGCCCATGATTGCGTTTAAGCGCTCATCTTTGTTCATCGCACCAGTTGGGTGAGCGTTGAATAGGCGAACTTGTGAAAGTGGAGCAGGACCCATGAAGTTTGATTTGTCATTAACGTTTGGACACGCTTCTAGACAAACCCCACAAGTCATACATTTTGAAAGCTCGTAAGCCCATTGACGCTTACGCTCTGGCATCCGTGGTCCTTCACCAAGATCGTATGATCCATCGATTGGAACCCATGCTTTTACGCGTTTCAATGAGTCAAACATGCGAGTACGATCAACTTGTAAGTCACGTACTACTGGGAATGTACGCATTGGAGCTAGTTTGATTGGTTGTTCTAATTTGTCAACTAGTGCCGAACACGATTGCATCGGACGACCATTGATGACCATAGAACAAGCTCCACAAACTTCCTCAAGACAGTTCATATCCCAAGTTACAGGCTTTGTTGCTTTTCCATCTTTATTTACTGGGTTTTGACGAATTTCCATAAGAGCAGAAATTACGTTCATGTTTGGACGGTAGTTAACCTCAAAGGCTTCCCAGTAGGGTTCCGAGTCAGGAGTGTCTTGACGCTGGATCTCAACAGTAATTTTTTTTGCTTCTGTTGCTGTCACCATGGATTAGTTCCCTCCTTTAGAAGAATAATCGCGTTTACGTGGTGGAATCAACGATACGTCAATTTCCTCGTACGAGATAATCGGTGCGCCAGTGGCAGCATCGAACTCTGCGATTGTAGTTTTCATGAATTCCTCGTCATTACGCTCAGGGAATTCAGGTTTGTAGTGAGCACCACGGCTCTCATTACGCTTAAGCGCTCCGATTGTAATAACGCGTGCTAGGTATAGCATGTTCTTTAACTGACGCGTGAAAGAAGCTCCTTGGTTCGACCACTGTTGTGTATCGTCCATGTTGATGCGCTCCCAACGATCCATCAATTCAAGAATCTTTTTATCTGTTTGTTCAAGCTTGTCGTTGTAACGTACAACTGTTACGTTGTCTGTCATCCACTCTCCAAGCTCTTTATGGATCAAATAAGCATTTTCTGTACCTTGCATGTTCAATACTTTGTTCCACTCTTCTTGTTCTTTTTGAACTTCACGAGTAAAGATGTCATCTGGAAGATCTGCAGCAGACTTCTTCAGACCCTTCATGTATTTCACTGCATTCGGTCCAGCAACGCTTCCTCCGTATACTGCAGAAAGAAGTGAGTTGGCTCCAAGACGGTTCGCACCGTGCTGAGAGTAATCACATTCACCAGCTGCAAACAATCCAGGAATGTTTGTCATCTGGTCGTCATCTACCCAAAGTCCGCCCATTGAATAGTGAACTGCTGGGAAGATCTTCATTGGTACTTTACGTGGGTCGTCTCCAGTGAACTTTTCGTAGATCTCGATGATACCACCAAGTTTTACGTCAAGCTCGTGTGGATCTTTGTGAGAAAGGTCAAGGTATACCATGTTTTCTCCATTGATTCCAAGCTTCTGGTTCACACACACGTCGAAGATTTCACGTGTAGCGATGTCACGAGGAACTAGGTTCCCGTAATCTGGATATTTCTCTTCTAAGAAGTACCAAGGTTTTCCGTCTTTGTAAGTCCAAACACGGCCACCTTCACCACGAGCTGACTCTGACATCAGACGTAGTTTGTCATCACCAGGGATTGCAGTTGGGTGAATTTGAATGAATTCTCCGTTTGCATATTTTGCACCTTGTTGGTAAACGATAGATGCAGCAGATCCTGTGTTGATGATAGAGTTTGTTGTTTTACCGAAGATGATACCAGGACCACCTGTTGCCATAATTACAGCATCTGAACGGAACGCTTGGATTTCACCAGTGTTCAAGTTCTGTGCTTTGATACCGCGGCAGACGCCTTCATCATCTTTGATTATGCCTAGGAATTCCCAGCCTTCGTACTTCGTTACAAGACCGTCTACTTCGTAGCGGCGCACTTGCTCATCCAGTGCATAAAGCAACTGTTGACCAGTTGTAGCACCAGCAAAAGCTGTACGGTGATAAAGTGTCCCACCGAAACGGCGGAAATCTAGAAGACCTTCTGGAGTACGGTTGAACATAACACCCATACGGTCAAATAAGTGAATGATACCAGGCGCTGCATCAGCCATAGCTTTTACAGGACCTTGGTTCGCTAAGAAGTCACCGCCATACACTGTATCGTCAAAGTGTTTGTAAGTTGAGTCTCCTTCACCTTTTGTATTTACTGCACCATTAATTCCGCCTTGCGCACACACTGAATGAGAGCGCTTTACTGGAACTAATGAGAATAGATCAACAGGCGTACCGTTTTCGGCAGCTTTCATTGTTGCCATAAGACCTGCAAGGCCTCCACCGACAACGATCAGTTTACTTTTTGCCATGCTTTTCTCACTCCTCGAATTTTTAGTAGTGGCTTATACTACGAATGCAAGTAATGCACGGATGCCCACTACTGACAATGCTACGAAAATACCAAGCGTTACGTATGTAGCCACACGTTGTGAAGCAGCGGATTGTGTAATCCCCCAGCTAACTAGGAATGACCAGATACCGTTTGCTAAGTGGAACGTTGCAGCAAGTACACCAGCTACATAGAAACCGAACATCCAAGGATTACCTAAGATATCTGCCATCATGTTGAAATCAGCTTTATCAGCTCCGATTGCAACCTGCCAGCGAGTCTCATAGACGTGCCATGCGATGAAGATTACTAGGAAAATTCCTGTGATACGCTGTGCTACGAACATCCAGTTACGGAATGTGCTGAAGCGTTGCGTGTTGTTTTTAGCAGTGAAAGCAATGTAGATTCCGTAAAATGCATGGAACATTAATGGTAAGAAAATTACAAAGATTTCAAGTGCATAACGGAATGGCAAGCTTTCCATGAAGTGTGCAGCTTCGTTAAAAGCATCTACTCCCTTTGTTGCAAAGTGGTTGACGATCAAATGCTGCGTTAAGAACAATCCCACTGGGATAATTCCTAGTAAGGAATGCAGTCGTCGCCAAAGAAATTCGTTGTTTTTCGCCAAAGTGGTTACCCCCCTCAAATTTTGCGATTGAGTGATCACGGCGAAGTGACCCTTCAATAATTGTTACGATGCACGAAATATCGACGTTCGTAACGGCCTTGTAGTTTAACATAACTATTGTACTCCCCTAAAATAGGTAGGTCAAGGCACTTCAGGAGTGAGAATACTTCTCAAACATCAGATACCTCAAGGGTTCTAACGCGATTGTGTCTTTTTTCACATGCACAAAAATGAAATCTACATGCTATACTGATATCGTTGATTTTGGAAAGCGAGTGGTCATTATGGAAAAGACACAAGAGAAAGTAATTCCACAGTTTGGTTACGAATTGATTCGTGATCATTTAATTGCTTCCTTATTAGGTAAGCATGAACAAGAAGTTCTTTATTGGGCCGGTAAAGATTTGGCACGAAAATTCCCTTGTCAGTCAGTCGAAGAACTGCAAGCCTTTTTTGAACAAGCTGGCTGGGGTGAACTCCAGTTACATAAGGAAGCGAAACGCGAACTAATCCTCCACCTTCAAGGTGCCCATCGCTCTGACACTCGTTCCGATCGCTGCTTCAAACTAGAAGCCGGCTTTCTAGCAGAACAGTTTGAAATGCTGCATGGGCGGTTGACAGAATGTGCAGAAGAAGTAACATCCAAGCTGGTGGTTTTTACAGCGAAATCAGAATAGCAACTATCTTAAGTTTACTCCTAAGGTGGAAACGCTCCCATTTATCTGCTCAAAAGTGTGAATTTTTTGTGTGATTTGTTCACACTATTGTAACTATTTTGTCTAACCTAGATGTGGAACCGACTGTCCAGAAATCTTGTGAAATGCCGACGTGGCTTGTGAAGCGCTCTTGGCTTCATGAGACGCGTTGGCATTTTACGGGGATTTCAGGAGGTGCAACTCGATTCCACCTAGATGCGGAAGGCGTTCGCTCTTACTAGTAAGGTTTTAAGGACTCTAAGAAGTTATCTAGTGGGTGGGTGAGCGAGCGTTCTTCTGCATAACGGCTGGTTTCTTGTGCATCAGAAAGAATTTCTTGTGCAAGAACATCGATTTGTTGTGCATGGATGCAACTTGTTCTGCAAGACGGCTGGTTTCTTCTTCATCAGATGATGTTTGTTCTTCATTAGAAGCTGCTTCATCTGCATGACACGATATAGAACTTCTTCGCCAAGGCTCTCAACTCAACTGATGTTTCCATAAAAAAAGCAGTCTCTCATTTCCCATGAGAAACTGCTTCCTTTTTTGTCCGATAGTTACACTTCTACCTCAAGCTCCTAGAGTCGGAACTCGTCGTGGAGAGCGTTCGCTGTAGCAATCATCATCTGTTGCGGGACAACAACGGATACCTTGATCTCTGATGTACTGACCATTTTAACGGGGACATCTTCTTGTCGAAGACGATCAAACATTTGCGCCGCCACTCCAGGATTCGATACCATTCCTGACCCTACGATAGACACTTTCGCAAGGCCCACCTCAAAATCTGCGACCTGGAAGCCTAAATCCTGCTTGCGCTCTTCTAACACTTGAATCGCTTCTGATAACGCCTCTTTTTTAATTGTGAATGAGACAGTCGGCGTTGTTCCGTCCACAATGGACTGGACGATAATGTCGACATCGATATTGTGTGCAGCAAGAGTGGTAAAGATTTTAGCTAGTGACCCGTTGAACGGTTTTTCGTAGCTGATCGTGAGTCTTACGACATCTGATTCAAATGCGACACCGCGTACAATTAAATTCGATTCCATAGTTGGTTCCTCCTCAATCACAGTTCCTTGTTCCTGCGACAGGCTCGAGCGAACTGTCAACGGGATTTTGTAATTCTTCGCATATTCTACAGCACGAGGATGTAAAACCCCTGCTCCTAAGTTAGCTAATTCTAACATCTCATCATATTCAATCGATTGGAGTTTACGTGCACCCTCTACATAGCGTGGGTCTGATGTGTAGACACCGTCCACATCCGTATAAATATCACAGCGCATCGCTCCGATTGCTGCTGCGATTGCTACTGCTGTGGTGTCTGATCCCCCACGACCAAGTGTTGTAATTTCTCCGTCTTCCGTGATTCCTTGGAATCCTGCAGCGACGACAATGTTACCAGCTTCAAGTTTCGCACGGATCTTGTCGCCTTTAAGCGAAACGATGCGAGCGTTGCGGTGCACTTTCTCGGTTTGCAATTCTGCTTGCCAGCCTGTCATCGACACTGCTGGGTAGCCTCTAGTTTCTAAAGCCATTGCGAGTAACGACATAGACACTTGCTCTCCAGTCGACAACAGCATATCCATTTCTCGTTTTGAAGGAGATGAAGAGACCTCTTCTGCTAGTTCTACTAAATGATCCGTCGTTTTTCCCATTGCAGATACGACGACGACCACTTGATGTCCATTGTCTACTTCTTGAATTACGCGGGAAGCAGCATTTCGAATGCGCTCCACCGATCCAACAGATGTTCCTCCAAACTTCATTACAACAATTGCCATTTTCTTCTCTCCTCCGACTATTGAGAAGGGACAAAAAAATGCTTTCCACGAATGGAAAGCATTTTGTCTAACACGGTCAACTAGTGATGTCCATGTAAGATAGCCCTCCAGAATGTGTATTCTGACAATCTTGGGTTTGTTCAACACAAGACCAACGAAGGACTGGATCAGCAGACCTTCATTTCGGCGATTGCCCCTTTCCGATTTCTTCACAGGATCTGTCATCCTCCGAAACCGTACTGTTGACGCTCGCACCTCTATCTTCACGTAAAGTGAATATGAAATTAGGATTACTTTAGCACACTAATCTGACGTTGGCAAGGCATCTTCATTCAGTTTTTTTTGCACTTCAAGTGCCAATGCTTCGGGTAGACCAGCTGCTACAAAGTCTACAAGAGATCCGGCTCGCATATTTTTGACTGAACCAAAATGCTTCATCAACTGTTGTCTCCGCTTCGGCCCGACTCCTGGAATGGTATCGAGAACAGACTGAATGCTGTTCTTTTGACGCTGTTGTCTGTGGAACGTGATAGCAAATCTATGGACTTCATCTTGAATCCGTTGGAGTAAATAAAATTCTTGTGAAGTACGCTTCATTGGTACCGGTAGGGGTGGCTCCCCATAAAGAAGTTCTGCCGTTTGGTGTTTCAAATCTTTGGCAAGTCCTGCAATGGGAATGTCGAGTCCGAGTTCGTCTTCGAGCACTTCCCGTGCTGAGGACATCTGCCCTTTCCCTCCATCAATCAAAATCAAATCAGGAAGTGGCAATCGCTCTCGCAGCACACGGGTATAGCGGCGCCGTATGACTTCTCGCATCGCCCCGTAGTCATCATGCTTGGCGGCGGTTTTCGTTTTATACTTGCGGTACTCTTTTTTGAGAGGTTTCCCGTCTTCAAATACGACCATAGCAGATACTGGATCGGCACCATATATATGTGAGTTGTCAAAGGCTTCGATTCTTCGAGGTGCAGGGATGCCCAAATGAGCGCCCAACTGTTCCACTGCGCCGATCGTCCGTTCATCTTGTCTTTCAACCAAATGGAACTTTTCTTTCAAAGCCACTTCGGCATTGTTGATTGCTAGATTGACGAGCTCTTTTTTCTTTCCTTTTTGAGGGACGAAGACGCGAATATCTAGAAGTTGTTGAATAATGTCGGCATCAACAGTGCCAGGGACCATGACTTCTTTCGGTTTAATGTGTTGGCTCTGTTCATAAAAACGACCAATAAACGTCAGGAATTCTTCCTCTGGTTCCCCGTAAACAGGAAACATAGAAGCGTCACGTTCAATCAATTTTCCTTGTCGAATAAAGAAGACTTGGACACACATCCAGCCTTTATCGACAGCATATCCGAAGACATCGCGGTTCGTGAAATCGTTCATCTGCATCTTCTGTTTTTCCATAACAGTATCGATATGTGCAATCTGATCTCTGTATTCTTTGGCGCGCTCGTATTCCATCGCCTCAGCAGCCGCCATCATCTTCTTTTCAAGCTCTGTCCGAACAGCGATGTGACCACCATTTAAAAATTTCGACACTTCATCGATCATGTACTGAAACTCAGAACGTGGGATGTCTTTGACACAGGGACCTAGACACTGCCCGATATGATAATAGAGACAGAGCCTGTCCGGCATCTTTACACATTTCCGGAAAGGATAGATTCGGTCGAGAAGTTTCCGAGTCTCGTTCGCTGCGTAGACGTTCGGATACGGACCAAAGTATTTCCCGTTGTCTTTGCGAACCGTTCTGGTTGTGATGATTCGAGGATAAGCATCCCCTGTAATCTTGATATATGGATACGTCTTGTCATCTTTCAACATGACATTGTATTTGGGGTCATGTTTTTTGATCAGATGAAGCTCGAGAATTAAAGCTTCAAGGTCTGATGACGTGACGATATATTCAAAGTCTTCGATGTCCTGGACGAGACGCTGTGTCTTTCCATTATGCGTACCCGTGAAGTACGAACGGACTCGATTTTTTAATACCTTTGCCTTTCCTACATAGATGATGGTACCGTTGCCGTCTTTCATCAAATAACAGCCGGGCTGTTCAGGTAGGATTTCACTTTTTTGTCGAACTAGTTCGTTCATCGTCTCACCTTCCTTTCGCACGCGAAATCCGCACGAATGTTCGGATCTACTTTAGAAAAAACCGGAATCCAGTAAGGACTCCGGTGTTTTAAAAATTATGCGTGTTTGTTCACTAAGTTAGCTAAGTTTTCCTTTGGTTGGTAGCCGATTACTTTATCAACCGGTTGACCGTCTTTGAAAAGAATCAAAGTTGGGATGGACATAACACCGAACTGGCTAGCCGTTGCTTGGTTCTCGTCCACATCTAATTTTGTGATTTTTACTTTGTCAGAAAGTTCGCCATCTAGTTCTTCTAGTACTGGAGCGATCATTTTACATGGTCCACACCAAGGTGCCCAAAAGTCTACTAATACTAAACCTTCTCCGATATCTTGTGCAAATGTTGCGTCTGTTGTGTGAGTTACTGCCACGATAATTCCTCCTTCTTGTGTATCTATATGCGATTATATCAAATGATACCCGAACCACCTAATAATAAAACTCGACTCCTTTAGAGGAGCCGAGAGTAGAAATTACTTAGATAATACTGCGCGGAATTCTTCAGTCAACATAGGGATGACTTCGAATAGATCTCCTACGATACCGTAGTCTGCTACTTTAAAGATGTTTGCTTCTGGATCTTTATTGATCGCAACGATAACTTTCGAGTTGGACATACCCGCCAAATGCTGGATAGCTCCTGAGATACCTGCAGCGATGTAAAGGTCTGGAGTCACGACTTTACCTGTTTGGCCAATTTGTAAAGAATAATCTACATAATCAGCGTCACATGCACCACGTGATGCACCAACAGCACCTCCAAGAAGATCAGCAAGTTCTTTTAATGGAGCAAAACCGTCTGCACTCTTCACGCCACGACCACCAGCTACTACTACTTTCGCTTCTGAAAGGTCGACGCCGTCAGTTGATTTACGTACGACTTCTTTGATGATCGTACGAAGGTTTGTAATGTCTACAGAAAGTGAAGATACCTCTGCAGCTCGTCCTTCTTCTTTAGCAAGTGGTGCGATATTGTTCGGACGAACTGTGATGAATTTCACATCGTCTTTTAATTTCACTTTTTCAAATGCTTTACCAGAGTAGATTGGACGAATGAAGATGGCTTCGTCGCCTTCTCCTTCGATATCCGTCACGTCAGACACTAAGCCTACTTGAAGTTTAGCAGCGATTTTAGGAGACAAGTCTTTACCTAGTGCTGTGTGTCCGAATACGATTGCTTCGGGATTTTCTTGCTCGATAACAGCCATCAATGCTTGGCCATACCCGTCTGAAGTGTATTGTTTTAAGTGTGGGTGTTCTACTGTTACCACGCGGTCTGCACCGAATGCGCCAAGCTCTGCTGCTTGCTCGCCAGCTGCGTCACCTAATAGGACAGCAACTACTTCGCCCCCACCAGAAATTTTCTTTCCAGCTGCAATCGCTTCAAATGATACGTTACGTAATGAACCTTCACGAGATTCTGCTAATACAAGTACTTTCGACATGCTAAGTTCCTCCTTCGATGTTGTTCCGTTCGATTTAGATTACTTTTGCTTCCGTGCGAAGTAAGCCGACTAGTTCTTTCACTTGATCTTGAAGATCGCCTTGAAGAACTTTTCCTGCTTCTTTTTTCGGAGGAAGATAGATTTCAACCGTTTCTGTTTTTGCTTCGACATCGTCTTCGTCGATATCCAGATCGTCTAATTCCAACTCTTCAAGAGGCTTTTTCTTTGCCTTCATGATTCCTGGTAAAGATGGGTAGCGTGGTTCGTTCAATCCTTGTTGCGCTGTAACTAGAAGTGGAAGTTTCGTTTCAAGTTCTTCTGTATCCCCTTCTACGTCACGTTTGATAGCTACTGTATCTCCGTTGATTTCAAGGTTCGTGATTGTCGTTACATAGTTGATGCCTAGTAGTTCCGCAACACGTGGACCCACTTGACCTGAACCGCCGTCGATTGCGACGTTACCAGCTAGGATCAAGTCTGCTTCTTTATCTTTTAAGTATTCAGCTAGAATATGAGCTGCACTGAACTGGTCTAAATCTTCCACATCTTCTGTGTTGATCAGAACCGCTTTGTCAGCACCCATAGCTAACGCTGTACGTAATTGTTTTTCAGCTTCTTCGTCACCCATAGTGATGACAGTTACTTCTCCGCCGTGAGCGTCGCGAACTTGAATCGCTTCTTCAATCGCATACTCGTCGTATGGGTTGATGATGAACTCAGCGCCATCTTCCTGAATGTGTCCGCCAGAAACGACGATTTTTTCTTCCGTGTCGAATGTACGTTTAACTAAAACATAAATATTCATTGGGTTCCCTCCAAAATAAATTAGTTTCCTTTAAAATTTGGTTGACGTTTTTCTAAGAAGGCAGAAATTCCTTCTTTGGCATCTTCTGTCACGAAAACGGTTCCAAAAGAATGCGCTTCAGCGTCTACGCCTTTGTAATAGGAGTCATCTTTAGTATATTGCAGTGCCTCTAAAGCGTATTTCATAGCCACAGGACTCTTTTTAGCGATCTTAGTTGCCATTTGCTGAACAGTAGTTTCCAATTCTTCTTCAGCAACCGCGTGATTTGCTAATCCAAGACGTGCAGCCTCTGATCCTGAAATCGGATCGCTTGTCAGCAACATCTCAGCCGCTTTCGCTACCCCCACATAACGTGGTAGACGTTGTGTACCAGCAAACCCTGGAATTAGACCAAGTTGCAGTTCAGGAAGACCAAGTTTTGCTGACTCAGTTACCACACGAATATGACAACTCATAGCAAATTCTAGACCGCCACCTAAAGCTGCACCATGAATGGCTGCAATAATTGGTTTCGAGAAAGTCTCAACGCGTTCAAAAATGTCTTGTCCATTTTTAGCAAGCTTAGAAAACTCTTCGCCGCTTGTGATTGATGTAAATTCTTTGATATCTGCCCCAGCAGAGAAGAAACGACCTTCTCCTTTGAAAACAATGACGCGTACGGAATCGTCATGCTCTACTTCATCTAAGAAAGAGTTGATATCTAAGATCAGTTGGCGTGACAGCGCATTGGCCGGTGGACGGTTCAATGTGACGGTTGCCACATGATCCTTTGTTTCCCATGAAAGAAATTCCATTTGTTCACATCCCCTATTCAGCTTTGATTGCGTTAAACAACAACTGATGGACTTTTGGTGAGAGCGCTACCAAATCATATTTGTATTCATTCATCACCCAAGTCGTAGTCGTCTCGTCAATTGTACCAAAAACCATCTGTCTCGCTAAGCGAATATCCATATCTTTATCAAATTCTCCATTAGCAATGCCGTCTTTTAAAATGGTATCGAGTAGCACGAGATAATTTTTCAAAACTGCGTTGATGCGTAAACGCAGTGCCAGATTGGACTGACGTAGCTCGAGCTGCGTGACAGTTGCCAAGTGGCGATCTGCTGACAGAACCGTAAAGTGATTCTCTACCATTTTGAAAAGTTTTTCAGATGCCGTGATCGGCTCTTCGATAATTTCTTTTAATCGATCTGCAAACATTTCCATCTTTTCATCAAAAACTGAGATCAAAATGTCTTCTTTGTTTTTGAAATACAGATAGATGGTGCCATCGGCTACTCCGGCTTGCTTTGCAATCTTGGAGACTTGGGATTGATGATACCCGTTCTCGGCAATCACAATTATGGCCGCATCAATGATTTGTCGGTATTTAGGTTTTTCTTTTTTCATCGTCTCAACCCCAAAATAAAAATATGAATGACTATTCATTCATATTTTTATAGTAGTATTTAATTTTTATTCTGTCAACTTGTTTGTGATTGCTTCAATTTTTCTTTTTCTTCCTCGATCAACGTGCGGCGTAAGATTTTACCTACCGCTGTTTTCGGAAGCTCTTCGCGGAATTCATAGAAGCGAGGTACTTTGAATGCTGCAAGTTTGGTACGGCAGTAGTCATTTAGCTCCTCTTCCGTCACGCTATGGCCCTCTTTGAGTACAATGTACGCTTTTACCGTCTCACCACGGTATGGATCTGGAATCCCAGCAACCACGCATTCTTGAATCGCTTCATGTTCATAAAGTACCTCTTCAATTTCACGCGGATAAATATTGAATCCACCAGCGATAATCATATCTTTCTTACGATCCACAATGTAGAAGTACCCGTCTTCGTCCATATACCCTAAGTCGCCTGTTAAGAACCAACCATCACGAATCACCATTTCTGTTTCTTCTGGTCGGTTCCAATACCCCTTCATGACTTGTGGTCCGCGCACAGCAATTTCCCCTACCTCTCCCACTGGTAGCGGCTCTGTAGAATCCATTTGGAAGATTGCAGAATCTGTATCTGGCCACGGAATACCGATAGATCCTTTAACTCGTTTATCCGTATAAACCAAATTTGCATGAGTTACTGGCGATGTTTCGGTTAGACCATATCCCTCTACGAGACGGCCACCCGTTACTCGCTCAAACTTTTCTTGGATCTCCACTGGCAGTGCCGCAGATCCACTGATACACGCATTGACAGATGAAAGATCATACTTACCAAGATTTGGTGAGTTTAAAATGCCGATATAAATTGTCGGAGCTCCTGGGAATATTGTTGGTTTTAATTTATCAATTGTTTTGAGAGCGGTTTCAACATCGAATTTAGGAAGTAAGATCATGGTGTTAGCTTGCATGACGGAAAGGACTAATACTGTAGTCATTCCGTACACATGGAAAAATGGAAGAATTCCAAGGACACGTTCTTGACCATCTTTACACTCATACAGCCAAGTCTTACACATCGTCACGTTCGTGACAAGATTTTTGTGAGTCAGCATGACTCCTTTTGGGAATCCAGTTGTACCACCTGTATATTGAAGCATCGCTAAATCATGTTCAAAGTCGATTGCTAGTTCTTGCTTTTCTGGCTTTGCCACTTTCATCACTTCTGTGAATAAGTGATTCGAACCACGATGTTCTACCTTCACAGAGAAACCATATTGTTTCTTTTGAATGAACGGATACACCATGTTTTTCGGGAACGGAAGATAATCCTTGATACCCGTGATAATCAAGTTCTCCAAATCCGTCTCTTTCATGATTTTAGAAATCCGTGGATAAAGAATATCCAATGTGATGATTGCTTTGGCTCCTGCATCTTTTAACTGATACTGCGCTTCTCGTTCGGTATAAAGCGGATTTGTCTGAACAACAATCCCCCCGGCATACAAGATACCGTAAAACGCAATCACTCCTTGAGGGCAGTTCGGTAGCATGATCGCCACCCGGTCCCCTTTTTGAATTCCTAGCGTTTGCAAATAGTTCGCAAACTTCAGTGCAGATTCGTAAAGCTCGGCGTACTTCATTTCTTTCCCCATGAAATGAATGGCCACGTTGTCCGGGTAGTTCTTTGCAGACCGGGTCAAAAACTCTTGAATCGGAATTTCCTCATACGATAACATATGTGGAATTTGTTCAGGGTAATGCTTTAGCCATACTTTTTCTGCCATTATAAGACCCCCTTGATTAGAATAGCGTGAATATTCCTAACTTTAGTATATGAAAATATGAATGGCTATTCAATCTATTTCTACATGAAAAGACGATTTCCATCAAAAAAATAACAAGGACTGTGAAGATGTAGCGTCATTCTTCACAATCCTTGTTCCGTTACCTTATAAAAACATAATACACTCCGACTACTATAAATAGAACAGCTACTAGTAATAGGACTTTCGCTAATTTTTCCATTGCGCACTCCTAATTTGAAATACTTGCCCCGATCACGAAGGACAAACCGACTGATAAGATAAATGAAATGAAACCGACGGACCGATTGTCTTGCTCAATCTCTTTGTCGACATTGAAGGATGGGGTTAAAAATTCAAATAACCAATACGCTATGATGAGCAGCGCAAATCCGAATGTTCCCCAACCGATCATCTCTAAAAAGGAAGAATGTTTTTCAATCGAGAACCGGAAGATGTTGGCCACACCAAAAATCTTTCCACCAGTGGCTAATGCGACGGCGACGTTCCCGTTTTTGATTTCCACCCAGTTTTTATACTTCGTGACAACTTCAAACAACACCATGGCGATGATCAAACATAAGATCACGACACTGAAATACCCCGCTGACTCAACGAGCGGATGAGACCAAAATGCTAAAAGTGACACCGTGCTCCCCCTCTTCCTATGCTTCTACATTCTTGTTGTACGTTTGACTTGCTAAGAGGTTTCACTTTTATTTTAACTCTACGATGGTCACTCCGTATCCACCTTCGCCCGCTTCTCCAAATCGGTAGCTCTTCACACGGCGGTCTTTCTTCAGCATCGTCTGAATGCCTTGGCGAAGAGCGCCTGTACCTTTTCCATGAATGATACTCACTCGTGGATAATTTGCTAGTACAGCATCATCCAAATATTTTTCAGTTCGCAAGAGGGCATCTTCATAGCGTTCGCCTCGAAGATCGAGTTCCAGTTTGACTCCTGCTCCTGAACGGCCTCCAACCGAATGCACTGAAACAGTTGGTTGCGGCTTGTCTGGTTTTACAAATTCCAGATCACTTTCTGGTAGCTTCATTTTTAGGACACCGATTTGAACGGCCCACTCATCTTTCGAGACTTTCTCAAGCAATGTCCCTTTTTGACCAAAGGACAAAACCTTTACTTCATCTCCTGCCTGGAGATTCTGAGCTCTTTGTTTCTTTTGTTTTTCTTTTTTCAGCACGGGATTCTCCGGCAACGCGCCTTCTAATCGTTTTCTTGCATCAATAATCTCGTGTTCTTTCACACCAGCTGCTGCTTGTTTCTGAAGCTGGCGAAGTTCTTGAATCACCGTTTCAGACTCACGACGCGCTTCGTCCACAATCTTCTTCGCTTTTTCACGCGCTTTTTCAGCAAGCTGCTCTTTCTTCGCTTCGTAATCAGCCAAGCGTTCCGCAAGCTCTTGTTTCAATGCTTCAGATTCTTCAAGCACTCGTTTTGTTTCTTCCGCATCTTGTTCTGCTCTCTTGCGGCTTTCTTCTAATGAAGCAATCATCGTATCGACTTCGCCACGATCTGTTCCGGTAAAGCCTTCTGCATGTGTGATGATGTGCTGTGGCAAGCCAAGCCGTTTTGAAATTTCAAAAGCATTGCTTCGACCTGGAACACCCATCAACAATTTGTAAGTCGGACTGAGAGTTTCGACATCAAATTCTACGCTGGCATTGATGACACCCGGACGGTTGTACCCGTAGGCTTTTAGTTCCGGATAGTGAGTGGTCGCCATGACACGTGCGCCTCGCCCATGAACTTCATCCAGAATCGAGATAGCAAGTGCTGCTCCTTCTTGTGGATCTGTACCGGCACCCAATTCATCGAATAGCACTAAAGAATGTTCATCAAACTTCTTCAGAATATCGACGATGTTGACCATATGAGAAGAAAACGTACTGAGGCTCTGCTCAATGGATTGTTCATCTCCGATATCCGCAAATACCGATTCAAACACCGCAATCTCCGAACCGTCTAAAGCAGGAATCGGGATTCCACTCTGTGCCATTAACGTGGATAATCCTACCGTCTTTAGAGTAACGGTCTTCCCTCCGGTATTCGGTCCTGTGATCACGACAGCGGTATCCGGATTTCCGAACTCGATTGTATTGGCCACTGCTTCTTCTTTCTTAATCAAAGGATGTCGCGCTTTCACTAGGCGAATGCGTCCCTCTCGATTGATCGTTGGTCGTGTACATTTTTCAGCTGTCCCGTATTTCGCTTTAGCGAATATGGCATCTAACGTCGCCATCGTTTTTACTAAATGGAACAAGTCTGATGCTACAAGCTCCACTTGCATTGATAATTCCTTTAAAATCCGTTCGATTTCTTCTTGTTCTTTCACACGAAGAGCCCGTGCATCGTTGTTCAGCTGGACGACTGCATTCGGTTCGATGAACAACGTCTGACCAGAAGAAGATTGGTCGTGGACAATCCCGCCGTAATGACTTCTATATTCCGCTTTGACAGGAATTACGTAGCGGTCGTTACGAATCGTAACAATCGCATCTGACAACATCTTTGTTGCGTTCTGACCTCGTGTGTAGCTATCCAGTTTTTCACGGATTCGCTGAACGGCTGTTCGTAGTTGCTGACGAATGGAACGAAGCGTCTGACTTGCAGAATCAAGTACCATTCCATTGTCATCGATACACGCATTAATTTCGTGCTCTAGTTCCGTGAGGACTGGCAGACCGTCCGTGTACTGTTTCATATGTTTTGTAGAAAAATCTTCTGCATCCGTGACGTCTTCAATAAATCTGCGAAGAATCTTACTTGAACGGATGGTAGATGCGATTTCCATCAGCTCCATCGCACTTAAAATCCCGCCGATTTGAGCACGGCGTGCATGAGGACGAACGTCGAACAAACCGCCAAGAGGCACATTACCACGCACGCGAAGAATCGCGAGCGCTTCATCCGTCTCTTCTGTCCATGTTTGAATCTGTTCAAAATCCGTTAAAGGCACGAGTTCTTCTATAAGTGTTTTACCAACTGAAGACGTGGCAAACGATTTTACATGATCAATAACTTTTGGATATTCCAGTGTATGCAGCGCCTTTTTTGCAATCATAGTGCGCCTCCTTTAGTTTCGGGAGAGGTAGTCTAAAAGCTTCTTAGGCTCCCAAGTATTTACGATAGTTTCTTTTGTTAGCCACGCTTTTTGGGCATGACGTACTCCAATATCCATGAACCGGAGATGGTCTAAATGATGCGCATCTGTATTGATGGCAACTTTGACTCCTAGTTCTTGTGCTCTTTCAAGCCACGGAACGGCTAGGTCCAAGCGGTATGGATTCGCGTTGAGCTCGACAATCTTGTCGTACTCTTTTGCCCACTGCAGCAGCTGTTCCACATCCGGTTCGTAGCCATCACGTTCCCCGACGATACGCCCTGTCGGATGCGCGATCATATCAACATGCGGGTTCGATACGGCTGCAAACAGACGCTCCATAATCTTTTCTTGTGGTTGCGAGAAGCTTGAATGAATCGATGCAATGACAAAATCAAGCTCAGCAAGCAACTCATCGTCAAAATCGAGTGTCCCGTCTGGCAAGATGTCCATCTCTGTACCCGATAGGATATGGATGTCAGGATAGATTTTTTGAAGTTCTTTGATTTTTTCATTTTGTTCACGCAGTCGTTCTGGTGTGAGACCGTTCGCAACTCTCAGATAGCGAGAGTGATCGGTGATGACCATCAGCTTGTAGTCTTTTGCGATACACCCTTCAATCATTTCTTCTAGTGAATGGGCACCGTCTGACCAAGTCGTGTGCATATGCAAGTCCGAGACGATGTTTTCTAGTTGAACCAAGTCTTTCAGTTCGTCGAGACGGTCCAATTCTTGACCACTCTCGCGGATACTAGGCGGGATGAACGGCAGGTCAAAATCCGCAAAGAATTCAGATTCAGATGCATACGTCGTCACCGTGCCGTCTTCTTTCTCGACGCCATACTCGCTGATCTTCCAGTCTTTTTCTTTAGCAAGTTGCCGCATGCGAATATTATGATCTTTTGATCCTGTGAAGTGATGAAGAGTCGATGCAAATTCACTCTCTACGACGAATCGGAAGTCCACATCGACACGCTCTGGTTTCGCGAGTGCGACAGACATTTTTGTATCTCCGTCCGCAATCATTTCTTCAATGTCTAATGACTTCTTCAGCATCTCTTTAACTGATTCAACATGATCCGTGGCTATTACGAAATCTAAGTCTTTGCTCGTCTCTTTCGTGCGACGATAAGACCCAGCGACAGATGCATTCGAGACATCTTGGTGGTTCTTCAGTAACGATTCAATATGCTCAACGATCGGCTCTAACTTCCAGATCGGGTAGCGCTCAGGTCGACTCGCTAATTGATCGAGCTCTTTCAAAATCTTCTCTTCGGTCTTTTTACCAAATCCAGCGAGTGCCTGGACTTCATTTTTCTCACACGCTTCTCGTAAGCCTTCTAATGTTTCAATACCGAGCTCTGCGTAGAGCTTTGCAATCTTTTTCCCACCCATACCAGGGATTTGAAGCATTTCCACAAGACCTTGAGGCACTTGTTTTTCAAGTTCTAAAAGTAGTGTGGATTCCCCATCTTGTAATAAATCTGTGATGACACCACCTGTAGCTGCTCCAATGCCTTTTAACTTCGTTGGGTCGTCCATCTCAGACAAGCTTCGAGAGTCGAGTTCTAGTGTCTGCGCAGCTTTTCGGAACGCGCTGACTTTGAAAGGATTCTCGCCTTGTAGTTCCATCAATAGTGCAATTCGTTCTAACGTGCGAATGATTGTTTTTTTATCCATCGGTTGTACACTCCTTTGTATGAAAGCGACAAAAACTTCTCCCAGCTAGCGAGAGAAGTTTTGCGTTCGTTATGAGGCACGGCTGTCCTGGTAGATATACCACCAGTTTTTGACCGCTTCAGATAAGAATGGGGTGTTCTCTAAAATAAAGTGAGCGATGCCCGAGCCACCGATTGCCGTCTGTAAAAAGTCGACTGGTAAAAGAGCGAGTACGTATAGGAAGACAAATAATAAGAAATAAATTTCAATGAATCCGAGAACCGCACCTAAAATACTGCTCACTTGTCCAAGAACTGGTAAGAACTTTAAGAAGTCGAACATAGACGCAACAATTTGCAAGGCAAACTTCACAATGAAGAACAACAATGCAAATGCGATGATTCGGTAAAACGTTTGATCAAGATCTAGTGCTTCCACTGCAAACGACAATTGAGAATTTGTCGTGATTGCTGGGAATGGAATCCACAGTACAAATTTTTCTGCAAGAGATTTGTAATACTTAAAGGCAACAATCAAAGCGACAATGAATCCAACCATATGAATCAGTTGTACGATCAGTCCACGCTTTGCTCCTACAATGATGCCTCCGATAAGAATAATCAGTAATAAAATATCAACCATTTAGACCGCCCTTTATCTGTTTCAATTCCTGTTCTAGTTGTTCGAGTTGTTCTTTTACTTTTAAGTAGTCGTGCATCGTGTTTACGGCAGTCAGGACAGCAAGCTTGGCAGTGTCAAGGCTTGGATTGGTACGTTGAATCTCTCTCATCTTATCATCTACCATAGTTGCGACGAGGCGCATATGTCCAGCCGATTCATATCCTGCCATTTTGTATGTATTGCCGTAAATATCCACGGCTACCCGTGTAATTGTTTGATCTGACAAAGACAAGACCTCCTCAGAAAATCCTAGTTTCTATGATACCATGAAGTAAAGTGAGTTGGAAAGAAAGGAACCCATGTTATGTCAAACATTGTCATTCAACTTGAAAACGAAGCGTTTTCTAGACTAAAAACCTCATATTCTTCTTATGAAATCCCAGCAAAAGCTCCTGGAATGGTGTTCGCCGCAGCACTATCCGACACCCGAATCAGTGCCTACCGATCTGGAAAAGTCATGTTCCAAGGGAGCGGTGCCGTTCGAGAAGCAGAAAAGTGGCAGGCTTCAGCAAGTGGGGATGCTCCGAAAAAATCGGCTCCCCTTCCAGCTGGATTCGACCGTCTATCCGTCATCGGTTCTGATGAAACCGGAACTGGAGACTTTTTCGGTCCAATTACAGTAGCCGCCTGCTTCATCCCTGCCGATAAAATCGATTTGGCCATCGAACTCGGCTGTAAGGACTCTAAACAATTGAACGATACGTTCATCCGCAAGGTTGCGCCGGACATTCAAGCTGCATTTCTACACAGCATCTTGGTACTCCCGATGAATAAGTACAACGACGCTACCGATAAAAAATGGTCCCAAGGGAAAATCAAAGCTCTCCTGCACAACCAGGCTCTGAAACATGTGTTGCGAAAGCTTGGTGATACAAAGCCCGATGCTATTTTGATTGATCAGTTTGCGGAAAAGTCCGTATACTACCGTCACCTTGCGAAACAGCCTGAGATCGTTGAAGAAGATGTCTACTTTGCGACGAAAGCAGAAGGCCTTCATGTGGCGGTTGCAGCTGCTTCCATTCTCGCTCGCAATGCGTTTCTAGAAGAAATGGATAAGCTATCTGAACAGGCTGGTGTGACTATCCCAAAAGGGGCTGGCGCCAAAGTCGATGAAGTAGCTGCGCGCATTATCCGAAAACGAGGAGCAGAGTATCTGCGGACGATCACGAAAGCCCATTTTGCGAATACTCAGAAGGCGTTGAAGTTGTCTGGGCAATAGGAATTTGGTGTATTGCTGGGTAAATGGCACAAAGCGGGTTGCAAAGGGCACAAAGCGAGTTGCTAAGGGCACAAAACTAGAATTAGCGACACAAACGGGCGTCTTAAAGACCCGAAGCTAACCTTTAGTGCCCTTGCTTCCCTCTTTAACGACCTTGATCCACCAGTTAAAGCCCTCCCATGCAAAAAAGACCTAGAGGACACAAATCCTCTAGGTCTTTTCCAATTATCCGCGCAGTTCCGCCCCTGCTTGTTCAGCAAGCGCTGCTACTACTTTTTCATGTGCTGCCACGACTTCTTCGTCAGTCAGTGTACGCTCTGGATCTTGATACGTAATCGAGAACGCAACCGATTTTTTATCTGCAGCCATCTTATCTCCTTGATACAGGTCAAACAGACGAATCGCTGTAACTAGCTTGCCACCTGAAGCTCGGATTACCGACTCCAAAGTTTCTGCTGGCGTTTCGCGGTCCACAACAAGTGCGATATCACGAGTGATTGCCGGGAAACGAGATACGGCAGTGTAACTGATAGTTGGAAGCACTTCTGTAATCAGTGCTTGCATATTCAGTTCAAACACATACGTTTCTTTCAAATCAAGACGCTTCTGTTCAGTAGGATGCAATTGACCGATAAAGCCTACCACAATCTCGCCAAACAAAATATCTGCAGTGCGTCCTGGGTGCAAGCCGTCCCGTTTCGCTTGACGGTACGAAAGTGTTGCTCCAAGCTTCGCTGCTAGGGCTTCCACAATGCCTTTGACTACGAAGAAATCGACCGGTTTCTTCTCGCCTTGCCATGCATTGTCTACCCATAGACCCGTAACGACACCAGCCACATGCTCGATTTCAACCGGCAGTTCGTCCATGCCTTGATCCAAGAACACAGAACCCACTTCGTAAAGAGCGACACTTTCTACACGGCGCGCAACATTATAGCTTGCAGCTTCTACTAAGTGAGGAATTAAACTCTGGCGAAGTGTGCTGCGTTCTTCTGACATCGGCATCAAGAGTTTTGTTACCGGTGCTTCGTGAAGTGCAAATCGTTGTGCTTGTTCCGAAGAAGTCAACGAATACGTTACCGCCTGATAGAGTCCTGCTCCTTCAAGAGTTTGACGCACTAAACGACGTTTTGCTTGATACGGAGTTAACCCTCCTGCTTGATGAGCGCCTTCTGGCAAGGTCATCGGGATACGGTCATAGCCATACATACGTGCAATTTCTTCTACGATGTCTTCTGGAATGACGATGTCTTGACGACGCGTCGGTGCATCGATATAGAACAAACCATTCGCTACTTCGAACGGGAACTGTAATCGCGTCAAGATATGTTGCATCTCATCAAATGAAATTTTCATCCCGAGACGTTCGTTGATAAAGTCAGGTGATACGACTACCTTCTTAGGTGTCTTATCGAGTTCATCAACTACTACACTTCCAGCTAAAACCGTGCCTCCTGCAAGTTCTGCTAGTAGCTGAGCCGCACGTTCGGCAGCAGCTTCCACACGATTTGGATCGACGCCTTTTTCAAAGCGAGCTGACGCATCCGAGCGAAGCCCTAGACGCTTCGACGTCTGACGGATGAAGCTACCTGTGAAATATGCAGACTCAAGTACAACAGTCGTAGTACCATCATGGACCTCACTGTTAGCGCCACCCATAACACCGGCAACTGCTACTGGTTCTTGACCGTTAGTGATTACAAGATCAGTAGCCTCTAACTTCCGTTCTTGGTCATCAAGCGTTGTGATGACTTCGCCTTCAGTTGCCATACGAACAACGATTTCTTTTGTTGCGAGACGGTCATAGTCGAACGCATGAAGCGGTTGACCGTATTCCATTAACACATAGTTCGTGACGTCGACGACATTATTATGAGGACGTACACCTACAGCCATCAAACGGTTTTGCAACCATTGTGGGGATGGACCTACTTTGATATCTTTAATCACTTTTGCGATATAAAGTGGATTTGCATCCAGCGCATCCACACGAAGTGTTAACGCGTCTTGTGCCGTTTCTGTTGCCGAAGCATAAGTGATTTCAGGAAGTTTCACTGACTGTTGTAAAATAGCAGCCACTTCATACGCGACTCCTAGCATGCTCATCGCGTCCGCTCGATTCGGCGTCAAGCCTAGTTCAAGGACCGTATCATGTAGCGATAAATATTCTAGTGCATCCTGTCCAACTGGCGCATCTGCTGGCAATACAAAGATACCGTCTGCGAACGCTTTTGGAACGACTTTCCCTTCGATTCCAAGCTCTTGTAGAGAGCAGATCATGCCGTTTGATTCTTGACCGCGAAGTTTCGCTTTCTTGATTTTGAAACCTCCAGGTAAGCGAGCGCCAGGAACTGCAACGATGACGTTTTGACCTGCATCGACGTTCGGAGCGCCACATACGATTTGAGATAATTCGCCTGTTCCCACATCCACTTGGCAAATGTTTAATTTATCCGCTTCTGGGTGCTTCTCTTTAGAAACAACGTGTCCAATCACAACATTCTTCATATCTTGTGAACGCACTTCGATGGCATCTACTTCGATTCCTGAGCGCGTAATTTTTTCTGCGAGTTCTGCAGGCTGTTGATCCGTCAGATCCACGTAGTCTGCTAACCAATTGAGTGATACTAACATATTGTCTCCTCCTTACCCTTCACTGCGTTCAAATTGCTTGATGAACCGCATATCGTTTGTATAGAAATGGCGAATGTCCTCTACCCCATATTTCAGCATCGCAATCCGCTCTGCTCCGATACCGAAAGCAAAACCAGATACTTTTTCTGGGTCGTATCCTGCCATGCGCAGAACATCTGGGTGCACCATTCCAGCACCTAAAATCTCGATCCAGCCAGTTCCTTTACATACGGAACAGCCACTGCCGCCACATTTAAAGCACGATATGTCCATCTCAACAGAAGGCTCTGTGAACGGGAAGAAACTTGGACGCAGACGAATTTCACGGTCTTGACCGAACATCTTTTTCCCGAGTAGGTCAAGCGTTCCTTTCAAGTCGGTCATGCGAATGTTTTCACCAATCACAAGTCCTTCAATCTGCATGAACTGGTGCGAATGTGTCGCGTCATCGTTGTCACGACGGAACACTTTACCAGGACAGATGATGCGAATCGGTTCACCTTGCTTCTGCTCCATCGTGCGTGCTTGAACAGGTGACGTGTGCGTACGTAACAATAGCTCTTCCGAGATATAGAACGAGTCTTGCATATCGCGAGCTGGGTGACCCTTCGGAAGGTTGAGCGCTTCAAAGTTGTAATAGTCTTTCTCGACTTCTGGCCCTTCTGCAATCTCATAGCCCATGCCGATGAACAAGTCTTCGATTTCCTCGATGACTTTTGTTAACGGATGGTGATTTCCGATTTGGACTGTGCGTCCTGGCAACGTGACATCGATCGTCTCATTTGCAAGCTGTGCATCAATCGCCGCTTGCTCGAGTTCCACAGAACGCGCGTCTAATACAGCTGTAACTTCTTGGCGCATCTCATTGACGAGTGCTCCCATCTTCGGACGCTCTTCAGCTGGAAGTTTCCCCATGCCTTTTAGCAGGTCCGTGATCGGTCCTTTTTTCCCAAGATACGCGACGCGTACGTCCTGTAATTCTTTGACTGATTGCGCATCTGTGATCTTTTGAATAACTTCTTGTTTCAATGCAGCAAGTTGTGCTTCCATCAGTTTGTTCCTCCTTTTTTGACAAACAAAAAACCCGCCCCAAAAAAGGGACGAGTTATCATCGCGGTACCACCCTAGTTATCATGCTCAAAGCATCATCACTCAAACGAATAACGGCTCGGAACCGGCCACCTTTACATTTCTGGTCTAAGTGGCAGCTACCTGGGGTGAACTTCTAAGAAGTGAATGGGAAGTGGTTGCAGTCTCGCCACGTTCTCCCTGAAACCATTCAGCTCTTCTTATACTTTTCCCGGTCATTGCTGTTGTATTTTCATTTCAATTATACGAGTGCCCTAGTTGAAATTCAAGCTTTTTCAGCGAAGTGATACAGGACGATGGCCGTAGCGATGGCCACATTGAGCGACTCTGCTTTTCCGTAAATCGGAATCGACACGCGCTGGTCAACTTGTTGAAGTAGGTTCGGCTGCACACCACTTCCCTCGTTCCCCATGATGAAGGCCATTTTTGAAGTGATAGCGACTTCTTTATAGTTGCTCGCATTTTCAAGGGCCGTTCCCATTATCGAGAAGCCCTCGTCCGCAAGTGAAGGAATCCATTCCTCGAGATCCGCTTTGATCACCGGCAAATGGAACGTCGAGCCTTGAGCTGAACGAAGTGTCTTCGGGTTATATGCGTCTGCGCTACCTTTCCCTAAGATCACAGCATCCACTCCAGCAGCATCTGCCGTGCGAATCATCGTCCCGACATTCCCTGGGTCTTGAACGGAATCAATGAGGAGGATTCGGCTCCATTCACCCGGCGCAACTTTCCAGCTCGGTTGGCTGCAATGTGCGAATATTCCTTGTGTGTGCTCTGTGTCGGCTAGTTCGTTCACCACTTCAGTGCTGATCTCAATCACTTCAACATCGTCTGTGTCCCACTTGTGCTCAAGCGATGCATGGTCTCCTAAAAGGATATGTTTTACCATCCCCGGAACTTTCAAAGCTTCCTCCACTAAATGATAGCCTTCAACTACAAACTCTTTCGATTTTTCACGATCTTTGCGAGTCGTAATCAGTTTTTTCCAATGCTTCACGAGAGCATTGCCAGTCGATTCAATACGTTTCATACGATACCTCTTTTTTTCTTTTTAGTGTACCATAGGTTGCTGCATAATTTGGATTGTCAGAAAACATACTAGGGAGGAAACGGAGGGATCAACATGTCATTTCAAATTCGCCAATCCATCAGTTCGAGTGTAGCCGGTTCTAGTTCTGAAGACTTGTACGCTATGGTCGAGGACGCTATCAAAAAAGGCGACGAGCATTTCTTGCCAGGTCTCGGTGTGTTTTTTGAAAAATGGTGGCAACAAGCTGAACCACATCTCAAACAAGATGCCGTCAAACTGCTCGAGAAAACTTTTCGTAATTAGAGAGTAATGATGCTCCCAGGGAAAATTTCATTATATGGAGTTAACTTCTTATCGAAACTCTAGATGATGCAGGTTCAGGAGCTAAATCGGCTCCCAGGGAGCATAAAAAAGAGCATGAAAAAATGGCCCAGCGTCTCCCGGGCCATTTCACTATGTAGCTCAGCTTGCCCTCTGGCAAGTGCTGAACAAAATCTTTCCGTAGCGGACGCCTGCCGCTGCAGAAAGTTATAACAAAGAAGCAAGTACTGCTTTTTGTGCATGCAAGCGATTTTCCGCCTGCTGGAATACATACGAGTTTGGCCCATCAATTACACTAGCCGTGACTTCTTCTTCACGGTGAGCTGGCAGGCAGTGTAAGAACATATAATCCGCTTTCGCATGAGCAACGAGTGCATCATTTACTTGAAACGACTGGAACGCCTCCAAGCGAGCCTGCGCTTCTTCTTCTTGTCCCATCGAAGTCCATACATCTGTATAAATACAATCGGCTCCTTCTACCGCTTCGACCGGATCTGTCGTGATGAGGAGTGAACCGCCGTTTGTAATTGCAAGCTTCGAGATCTTTTCCGCGATCCACTCGACCGGCTCATATCCAACAGGCGTCGCAATAGCAATATGCATTCCGAGATGCGCTGCAGCGATAGCCAACGAGTGCGCTACATTATTGCCGTCTCCGATATACGTCAGTTTCTTTCCGGCGAGTTCTCCCTGAACCTCTTGAAGTGTCAGCATATCCGCTAGTGCTTGGCATGGATGGAACAAATCAGTTAAACCGTTAATGACAGGAATCTGAGCATGTTCTGCAAGCTCTTCCACCATCTGGTGTGAGTTCGCGCGAATCATAATTCCGTCTAGATAACCTGACAAGACGTGCGCTGTATCGTAAACTGACTCCCCGCGACCAATCTGCAAATCACGAGAATGCATAAACATACCGTAACCTCCAAGTTGCTGCATTCCTACTTCGAATGAGATACGAGTACGGGTCGAATGCTTTTCAAAAATCATCCCCAGTGTTTTTCCTGCAAGAAGTGGTGGACACTTCCCTTCCTTTGTTAAAAACTTCAGATTTTTCGCAAGCTCCAGCAATTCTTTTACTTCTTCTGTTGAATAATCAAATAACGTCAGCAGATCTTTCCCTTTCAAACTTTCCACTGGCTTGATGTTGACCCATTCTAACAACTTCATTCTCATCACGACCCCTTAATGTATATTCATGTAATTATTATTATAAATATACAAAATGATGAATGTCAATGCAAAATAATAAAATAACCCCTGGGGTTGTCTCTCAATCGAGTCTTCTCGATCATCTCAACAACCCCAGGGGTTCCGTACTATTAGTTATATTTAAGTTCTGCTACTGTATCTGCATCTAACTTTTTGATGACTTCTACAATAAGTTTTACAGCATTTTCATAATCATCACGGTGCAAGATTCCTGCATGCGAGTGAATATAACGAGTCGCAACACCAATCGCTACAGCTGGTACACCGTTCATCGTCAAGTGGATAGCACCTGCATCTGTCCCACCACCAGCGATCGTCTCGAACTGGTACGGAATACCCGTTTCGTCTGCAGTGTCGACCACTAGATCACGAAGACCTTTGTGGGAGACCATAGAAGCGTCGAACAACACGATTTGTGGACCTTCACCCATCTTCGAAGTCGATTCTTTTGGAGTCACTCCCGGTGTGTCGCCTGCGATACCGACATCAACAGCGAACGCGATATCTGGTTGTACTTTCATAGCAGCCGTCTTCGCACCACGGAGGCCGACCTCTTCTTGAACTGTTCCGACACCATACACAGTGTTTGGATGTTCTTCGCCTTGAAGGCCTTTAAGAACGTCGATTGCAATCGCACAGCCGATACGGTTATCCCAAGCCTTAGCAAGTAGAAGTTTTTCATTGTTCATGACATGGAACTCGAAGTAAGGAACGATCATATCTCCCGGTAATACGCCCCACTCCATCGCTTCTTCTTTCGAAGAGGCACCGATATCAACGAACATGTCTTTGATGTCGACTGGTTTTTTGCGAGCTTCTGGAGATAGGATGTGCGGCGGTTTTGAACCGATGACACCTGTGATGTCTCCTTTTTTACGAGTCACAATCGTCACGCGCTGAGCAAGCATGACTTGGTTCCACCAGCCACCAACCGGTTGGAAGAAGATAAAACCTTTATCATCGATACGAGAAACCATGAATCCAACTTCGTCCAAGTGTCCGGCAACCATGATCTTTGGTCCGTCTTGAGAACCTGATTTTTTAGCAATCAAGCTGCCCAAGTTGTCATATGAAATTTCATCTGCAAACGGAGTTATGTACTTCTCCATCACGTCACGAGCTTCGCGTTCATTCCCGGGAATCCCGCGTGCATCGGTTAGATCTTTTAACATTGTCAATGTTTCATCTAGCTTCGTCATTATTTCGACCTCCTAAACAATCTATTCCCATTATACGAAAAGACTGAATAGAATGTAAACAGTAAGTTAGTAACCTGTCTGTTGACGCGTATAATTAATTTCGTTTTTGGCGTGGTATGCGTTCACTACATCCTCTGTAGTAAAGCCAAGGAGTCTCGCGATCTCCGCATACGATTCCCAAATTGCTTTATAATTCGAGTAGTCCGAGTGATGTTGGAATTTCAAAATGTGTTCGTACGTTTGAAGAAACGCGCTATTTAAATTTTCTGTTCGGCCACCTACTGGCCACGTGGTAAGCTGCGAATCAAGACCTTTCTCGATTCCAATGGACAGTAAGAAGTGGATCGAGTCTACATATTCTTCGACGATGGTCGCTTTATCGGATGGTCCTTTGTCGCTCCAGAACTTAAAGCTGCGTGTCTCGTTGGCCAGCTCGCCAAGTTCCACTAGTAAAGCAATGACTTTTCGGTCAAAGACATCTTCTTGGATTCCCCGTTTTTCTTCTATATAACGGTCTAACTGACGCTGCATCTCGACTAATTTTTGAAGTTCCATTTTTTTCTCACCTTTTTTCAATTAGTTTGAAACCAAATGATTTTTGTTCCGTATAAAGTAGTAAGTGGTTCTGTATAAGGGAGTGGTGTCATGATTTTCCGAATGATTTTAATAATTTTATTGGCCTATGCCTTGTATAAACTGATGCGCTATTTACTAGATCCTAAGCGGAAGCTAGACGAAGCCATCGAAAAAGAAGCGTACTATTTCTACGATGACAGCAAAAATGCACGCAAAAACTTTCTCATCTCCTACCAAGGCGCTGTCTTTGAGGGAGAAAAGTATTTAGGCACTACGAAAGATGCGTTTGATGTCGTCTCCATCTTTGTTTGGGCCCATGACATCCACAAGCTTCAAGGTATGACGCGTGACGATTTTGAGTTTCTTGAAAAAGAAATCCGACTCAGCTACCCTCACGCCACAATCAGCTGGAAGAGCCCTATCGAGCAACTATTGAAGGGCCACAAAGAGTCCGTATAAGCGGGCTCTTTTTTTAATTGGACAAATAGACGAGCAGAAATAAATCTAAAAGTGCAAGCACAAGAAACCCAATTCGGAACTGCGTGTGCTTCGTCTTATGACGAAACGCCTGCATGCCCGCGTAAGCTCCTGGTCCCCCACCTAGTAACGCTAGCAACCACAATGTATTTTCGGGGACGCGTTGTCCGCCTTTTCTAGCTTGATTCTTGTCATACCGCATCGTGAAGAACGCGATAGCAGACATGACGACTACAATGATCCAAAGATAGTCCATGATTTCCCTCCTTCTTTCCTTTCTTAGTGTAGCAGAGAGAGAGGTGTCGTTGGTAGGTCTAGTTGGTGTGGATTGGTGGAGTTGGCGCGATTCGGCTCAAAGTTGGCACAATCCCTATGCGATGAAGAAGAAACGACCTTTGATGCACAACAAATCCCCACTCTATGCCGATGAAACGAACCCTGATGCTCATGAAACTCCCCCTATGAAGAACAAATCCCCTCCCATGCAGATGAAACCACGGACGATGCAGAACAAATCCCCCTCCCATGCAGATGAACCACCGCTCACCCACAAGAAACGCTTTCCACATCATATCTAATCGAGTTACAGGCGTTAGAAATACATTCACAAATCGTTCGCACCCGCAAAGGCAAAATACGCCTTCACGGGCACGCCCAATTTCCAAAGCATTTCTGACCAAACGCCTTCCACATCTAAATCAACACAAAAAAGCCCTCCTCCCAAATGGGGAGAAGGACTCTCAAAAGACAATCTTATTTGTCCATTGCTTTTTTAGCAGCATCAGCTAACTGAGTGAATGCAGCAGCATCCGTTACAGCTAGGTCAGCTAACATTTTACGGTTAACTTCGATACCAGCTAATTTAAGACCGAACATTAAACGGCTGTAAGAAAGACCGTTCAAACGTGCTGCCGCGTTGATACGTGTGATCCATAGTTTACGGAAATCACGTTTCTTTTGACGACGGTCACGGTATGCGTACATACCAGACTTCATAACTGCTTGGTTAGCAACTTTATAAAGTGTGTGTTTTGAACCGAAGTATCCTTTAGCTAATTTAATGACTTTTTTACGACGCTGACGCGTTACTGTTCCACCTTTTACACGTGGCATATTAAACAACCTCCTGCTATTTCATTTATAGTCGAATTACTTCATGTACGTTAATAGTGTGCGGATGCGCTTGTAGTCGCCAGAAGAAACTACTTTAAGCTTGCGAAGTTTACGTTTCGCTTTTGTAGATTTGTTTCCAAATAAGTGGCTACCATATGCACGGTCGTGCTTAAGTTTCCCAGTACCCGTCTTTTTGAAGCGCTTAGCTGCTCCACGGTGAGTTTTCATTTTCGGCATGTCGAATTCCTCCTAAACAATTTCTAAATGCTTATTTCTCGTTCTTTGGCGCTAAAACCAAGAACATGCTGCGTCCATCCATCTTTGGCTTCTGCTCTACAGTAGAAACCTCAGCACATGCTTCCGCAAAACGATCAAGGACACGTTGTCCAATTTCTTTATGCGTGATGGCACGGCCTTTAAAACGGATCGATGCTTTCACTTTGTCCCCTTTTTCAAGGAACTTAATGGCATTACGAAGTTTCGTTTGGAAATCATGTTCGTCAATCGATGGGCTCAAGCGAACCTCTTTCATGACGACAACTTTTTGATTTTTACGAATCTCGCGATCTTTTTTCTGTTGTTCGAATTTGAATTTACCATAATCCATAATACGAGCAACAGGTGGCTTGGCTTGAGGGGCCACAAGGACAAGGTCTAAGTTAACGCGAGCAGCGATCTCGAGCGCTTCGTTACGTGATTTAAGTCCAAGCTGATCACCATTTTGGTCAATTACACGTAATTCTCTTGCACGGATGCCTTCGTTTACATACATGTCTTTGCTAATAATAATCCACCTCCAAATAGTATCGCGAATACAATATCGGGTATGAAGTGCAGTTGCTGTTCACAACTTGTACCCATATAAAAAGCGGGCAGACATCTCTGTCTGCCCGCCGCTATACGACATGCAAAATGCATGTGAAAGTCGTTCTTGTGCGAACCAGTCAACAAAGTGTCGAACAGGTGAGAAGCGGGCAGCCTCTTCTTATACCACAAACATGTATTCAATAACCTTACTAACTATAGCACCTGACGAATCAGTTGTCAACAGATGATTGCACTTCTTTTACGATATGCGCCAAGAAGTCTTCAAATGCCATACTTTCTGATTTTTGTTCGCCGTATTTACGGACGTTGACTTCGCCTGCTTCTTTCTCCTTGTCTCCAAGAACAAGCATGTACGGAATCTTCTGCATCTGCGCTTCTCTGATCTTGTATCCTAGTTTCTCTTCACGGTCATCGATGTGAACGCGGAAGCCTTTCGATTTGAACTTCTCTTCTAACTGCTTCGCATAGTCATGATGCACTTCGTTAGAAACCGGGATGATCTGAAGCTGTACAGGAGCGAGCCATGTAGGGAAGGCCCCTTTGTATTCTTCGATCAAGAACGCCACAAATCGTTCCATAGTTGAAACGACACCACGGTGGATGACGACTGGGCGGTGCTGCTTGCCGTCTTCTCCGATGTAGTTTAAGTCAAAACGCTCAGGAAGCAAGAAATCAAGTTGCGCAGTAGACAATGTCTCTTCTTTACCAAGAGCTGTCTTCACCATCACGTCCAGCTTTGGTCCGTAGAACGCCGCTTCGCCTTCTGCTTCGTAATACTCAAGGCCAAGCTCGTCCATCGCTTCTTTTAACATGCCTTGTGCGCGTTCCCACATTTGATCGTCATCGAAGTATTTCTCAGTATCCGCAGGGTCACGGTAAGACAAACGGAACGAGTAGTCTTCTAGGTTGAAATCTTTGTAGACTTCTAAGATCAACTGAACTACACGTTTGAACTCGTCTTTGATCTGATCCGGACGAACGAAGATGTGCGCATCATTCAAAGTCATCCCACGAACTCGTTGAAGGCCAGACAAAGCTCCAGACATCTCATAGCGGTGCATTGTGCCAAGCTCTGCAATACGAATCGGCAAGTTGCGGTACGAGTGGATCCCGTTTTTGTAGATCATCATATGGTGAGGACAGTTCATCGGACGAAGTACCAGTTCCTCGTTGTCCATAGCCATCACAGGGAACATGTTCTCCTGATAGTGATCCCAGTGACCACTTGTTTTGTAGAGTTCCACGCTTGCCATCACTGGAGTATAAACGTGATCGTAGCCAAGTTGCACTTCTTTATCCACGATATAACGCTCGATGATACGGCGAATCGTTGCGCCTTTTGGTAACCATAACGGAAGGCCCTGGCCAACCTTTTGGCTGTTCATGAAAAGATCTAGTTCTTTCCCAATTTTGCGGTGGTCGCGCTCTTTCGCTTCTTCAAGTAGACGTAAATGCTCTTTCAAATCTTCTTTCGTGAAGAAAGCAGTACCGTAGATGCGTTGCAGCATCTTGTTGTCACTGTCTCCGCGCCAGTATGCACCAGCAACGCTTAGCAACTTGAACTCTTTTAGCTTTCCAGTTGAAGGAACGTGAACACCACGGCATAGGTCGAAGAATTCGCCTTGTTCGTAGATCGAGACTTGCTCATCTGCTGGAATTGCTTCTAACAACTCAAGCTTGTAAGGATCTTCAATTTCTGAAAAACGAGCATACGCTTCGTCACGAGAGACGTCATGACGAGTGATTGCAATGTTTTCGTTAATGATCTTTTTCATTTCTTTCTCGATGACAGCCAAATCTTCGGAAGTGATTGGCTGTTCCGAATCGATGTCGTAGTAGAATCCGCCTTCAATGACAGGACCGACGCCAAGCTTCGCATCTGGATACAGACGTTTCACCGCTTGAGCAAGTAAGTGAGCTGATGAGTGACGCAAAATCTCAAGAGCATCTGGCGAGTCTGTAGTGATGATCTCCATCTCACCGCCTTCTTGAAGTGGCGCTTTCAAATCGACTAGTTTGCCATCGATCTTAGCAGCTAGTGCTTTTTTACGAAGACCTGGGCTGATGGACTGGGCAACGTCTTCCATTGTTGTGCCACGTTCAAACTCCTTTACAGCGCCGTCTGGATAAATCAGTTGAATGTTTTCTGACATGACAATTCTCTCCTTTTCAAGTTCTGTAGAACGCAAAAAATCCCCGTCCCAATAAAGGGACGAGGAATTAATTCGTGGTTCCACCCTTCTTCTGTCTGCACGAATGCAAACGAAGCTCTACATCGGATAACGGCCGGTACCGGTATGCATTGGTTTGCATACTGTTCAGAGGTGGTAAACAACAGCGGTCCATAAGAAGCTCCCAGCCTAGGCTTCTCTCTCTAAAATGGCTCATCTTTTTGTTCATGTCCTCATCGCTACATGTAACGTAATTATGAAAATTAGTATACCGATAGTCGCAGGCTTTCGCAACCCTTATTTTAAAATGACTTCCGGGCGCTTCAGCGGCGTCCCCAACATATCGCATGGACGACCAATTTTCGTGATCTTCCCTTTGTCGAGTTTGACGATACGGTCTGCAATCGTGTGAGCGTCGTCTTCGTCGTGTGTTACAAAGATAGAAGTAATCTGAGCACGTTTTAAAATCGAATACAACTCTTCTCGAATCTTATACTGAAGCTCTTTGTCCAGGTTCGAGAACGGCTCATCTAGTAACAACAGTTTAGGATTCGGTGCAAGTGCACGCGCGAGAGCGACACGCTGCTGCTGACCACCACTCAATTGGTGGGGATAGCGCTTCTTGTAATCTCCCATCTCGACTAGTTCAAGTACTTCATTCGCTCGTTTCAACCGTTCGGTGCGAGACAAATGGCTCAGTCCAAACTTCACATTATCAAGAACCGTCATATGCGGAAACAACGCGTAATCTTGGAAAACTAGACCGATGCCGCGTTTTTCAGGTTGCACGAAGTGCTTGCCATCAAACATCGTCTCCTCATACAGACGAAATTCTCCTTTTTCAGGAATCTCAAGACCTGCAAGGATTCGAAGCATCGTACTCTTTCCACTCCCGCTTCGTCCGAGGATCGAGATCACTTCTCCCGTCTCAATCGTCATGCAAAAATGATCGATGGCGAGTTCTTTACTATTGCGATAAGAGAAACATACGTCTTTAATTTCAATGGTCATTTTGCATCCTCCTTATCCAGCAATCTATAGAATATAAAAATGGCCAGAGCACTCATGGCGATAATGATAAGAGACGGTTGACTGGCTTGCATGATTTTTTCATCTCCAGCGTACTGGAACGCTTTTGTTGCAAGTGTCTCAAAGTTGAACGGCCGCAAAATCAAGGTCAGCGGAATCTCTTTCATGATATCCACAAATACGAGCATCAAACCAGAAATAATAGCTCCTTTAAGAAGTGGAATATCAACTTTGAAAAATGTCTTCGTCACGGAAGCTCCCAGCATACGTGATGCCAGACTGAAGTTCACACCGATCTTATCGTAACCCGACTCGATGGCATTGTACCCAATGGCGAAGAAACGGACGATGTAGGCCACTACAAGCATCACAACACTGGTACTAAGAACAAGCGTTGAATCAAGCCCCCATGCACTATAAAGAGACCCAAGTTGGCGATCGAGCCAGATAAACATCGTGACAATAGCCACTGCGATGACCGCTCCAGGAATCGAATACCCCACGATCGTGAACTTCGGTAACACTTTTCCAATGCGCCCTTTTGCAAAGCGTTGGAAGTTCCCTACAATCAGTGAACCTGCAATGATAACGACAGAAGCTATTCCAGCTACTAACATCGAGTTGCGAATGTAGGTCGTGAACTCATCGTTAGGAATCGCTCCCCACGTCAATACGAACCAGTCGATCAACTGAATGACCGGAATGAGGAAGGCCAGACAGAAAATCAGCGTAACATAACCAAACGCTCCCCATTTACGGAAGCCTGTTAGTCTCACTTTCGGCAACGGGTTGACTTTTGTATTGGAATAACTGAACTGTTTTGTTCCTCGAAGGAGCTTCTCCACGACGAGCATCAACACGACAAATGTCATTAGAGATGCAGCAAGCTTGATAGCTGCATCAATATCGCCCAAGCCAAACCACGTCTGGAAGATGGCTGTACTGAACGTCTGGATGCCGTAATACTTTACGACTCCGTAATCGTTCAACACTTCAAGCGAGACAAGACTCACCCCTCCTATGATGGCTGCACGGGAGATCGGCAACACGACTTTAAAGAAAATCGCCCATGGGCCTTTCCCAAGAAGTTTCGCACTTTCAACAAGCGATGCTGCCTGTTGTGTCAAGAACACGCGCGTAATGGTATACACATACGGAAACAAGAACATCGTGTAGATGAAAATGGCTCCCGGAATATTCATGATGTCAAAAAACTTTTGATTCACTGGCATATTAAAGACATTGCGAAGTGTCGTCTGAATGACTCCTGTATAACTCATCATCCCAGAGTACGTATACGCAGCGATAAATGGTGGGATTGATAAGGGTAGGATCAGTGCCCATTTATAAAAACGACTTAATGGAAATTCATATTGAGCAATCAGCCAAGCCAGGCTTGTTCCAATGACAATGGTTCCAACTGCCGTATAAAAGACAAGTAAGAACGACGTCTTCATGTAATCTTGAAGCATGTATTCCTTGATATGTTCCCAGTTCTCGCTAGATGGTGCCAATAATCCTCCGATGATAGGAAGCATCGGGGAAAGTAAAGAAAGAACGATAATGACAGACAAGATGGTCCATCCGTTCAAGTAGTAGGAAAGTTTTCTCACGTGGGTGTCATGCCCTTCTATAGACCGTATTTCTATGCGGTATCATTATAGCATGCAAATCAGAGAAAAGTCCGGTAAATGATACTCATTCTCGATGAATGTTCACAAAATAAAAAAACCTCCCAAAATTGGGAGGCTCATGTGATTACTTCCAACCGACTTGGTTGAAGATCATCACTGCTTTTGAATTGTTTGTTCCAAGCTCAGAAAGTGGAATCTCTTGCTCTTTGAATTCGCCCCAAGACTGAAGCAATTCAGCAGCTGGTACTGCTTCGTTCACTGGGTACTCATAGTTTGCTTCTGCAAATGTCCCTTGTGCTTCTTCAGCTGATAGGAATTCAAGTAGTTTGATAGCATTTTCTTTGTTCTTAGCACCTTTGACCATACCTGCACCTGACACGTTGACATGCGTTCCAGTTGTCTCTTGGTTCGGGAAGAAGACGCCAAGGTTTTCTGCTACTTTCACTTCTTCTGGATCATCAGAGTTCACCATTTGACCAAGGTAGTAGGTGTTCATGATTGCGACATCACCGATACCTGCAGCGATTGCTTTTGCTTGGTCACGGTCTCCACCTTCAGGATCACGGGCAAAGTTGTTTACCATTCCTTCAGCCCAAGCTGTTGCTTGTTCTTCGCCATCAATAGCGATGAATGAAGCTAATAGAGATTGGTTGTAGATGTTTTCAGATGAACGGATCAACACACGGCCGTTCCACTCTTCTTCTGCCAATGCTTCATAAGTAGAAAGATCTTCTGGTTTTACAGTTTCTTTATTGTAAACAATAACACGTGCGCGTTTCGTAAGACCGAACCATTGGTTGTCTTCGTCACGGTATTTCTCAGGAATCTGTTCGAATAGCACATCACTCTCTGCTGACTCAAGAACGCCTTCTTCTTTCGCACGGTAGAGACGGCCAACGTCTGCTGTGTAAAGTAGATCGGCTTCTGTCGCTTCACCTTCACGTTTGATACGCTCTAACAGCTCATCTTCTTCTCCACTGATGACGTTCACTTTAATTCCTGTTTCTTCTTCAAACTTCGCAAACAATTCGTCATCTACATCATAGTGACGGCTTGTATATAGATTCACTTCTTCCGAAGCGGTAGAGTTGTCGTTTTCTGCTGACTCTGAAGACGAGTTCGAGCAAGCGGCAAGAAATAGTGCCAGAACGGCTACTAAAGCAAGTAACTTTTTCATGATGTCGCTCCTTTTGTAATTGATAATGAATTTCATTTCCATGGATTAGTATAGCCTCATTGAGAATGAAAATCAACAAAAAAAGCGAAAAAGTTTAGAAACTTTCTCGCCAATTTTTGCCTTGGAGCTGAATCGGAATTGTCAAGGCTTTGATTCGTTCAAGAATCCTTCCTGCTTTCACAGGTTCCTTTTCTCCGCGTTGTGTAGTTGTAAAGTGATGCTGAAGTTCTTCATAAGTAAAGTTTGAAGAAATAAAAGTTGGTAGTTGTTGTGCCATGCGGTGCTGCAAGATCGTCCCGATAATATCGTCTCGAGTCCATGACGACATCGTCTCTGCTCCAAGATCATCAAGCATCAAGACAGATGCATTTTTCACCGTCTCCATTTTCTCACTTAGCGAATTTTCTTGGATGGATTGACGCATCTCTCGCAGAAACTCTGGTACATATACGAGGACCGTAGAAATTTGGCGGTCCGCCAGTTCATTCGCAATGGCCCCAAGAATATACGATTTTCCAACACCAAATGAGCCGTGGATATAGAGACCCTTTGTCGGAAGAACATGCTCCTTCTCATAGGCATCAATAAAGTTCTTAGCAGCTCGAAGTGCAAGGACTCGCGAACCGTCAGTGAGATCGACATCAGAAAATGTTGCAGCAAGCACGTCTTTTGGCATATGCATGCTATGAATCATCGAAGAAATCGATTGGCGCTCATCTTCAATGCGACCTTGTCGGCAGCGAGAATAATCGATTTCAATGCGGCCTTTGCCCATTACAAGACGTGGTTCAAAACCTTTGATCAAGTTTTGGCACTGTGCGACGCTCGGGCATCCTTTGCAGTCATGCGTCTGTTCGACATATTCGTAGAGCTTACTCATACTGGCATTCAAGACTTCAGGTGTGACGACATTCGCATTCGCTTGCAAAAATTCCTGAACATCTCGATTTTCTAATACTTCTTTTTTCATTTCTTCCATTCGAATAGCAAAAGAAGGATTCGAGATCATGCGTTTTAATGTCCGATTGATTGGTTCCATTTCATTCACCGGCCTTTCGTTGCGCTGATTTCAGCAAGCAACTTTTGACGTTCCGCTTCTATATCAATGGTTGGATCTGCAGCTGCAGATTGCTTCGCAGGTGCTTTTTTATCTAACCATTCAGGTACTTTTTCTTGTCGTTTGTAGGATTTGTTAGAAGATGTGGTCTCGCCGTTCTTCCATTTCATATATTGCGTATGTTCTTGACGTGCGAGTTCCATCGCTTCTTTTGCCGTCTTCACTTTTTTCCGAACCCAGTGGGACGCGATTTTCTCAGCAAACGTCTTAGTAAGTTTCATATCTGTTCGAAGCATCACGTACTGAATCAAAACGTTGACGACGCCAGTGGGCATCTCATAGACCGTGATGAAACGGTTAACGAGTTCGATGTCTGCAGGGAATGGCTCTTTCCCCCCTGCACTATCTCGCAACACTTCAAGTGGCGACGTGCTCTCCAGGTATAACAAGTATTCTTGCTCTTTAGAGGCTGGAGGAATTGCAGATGCAGAAGATTTTGATTCAACTGGCTGCTGCTTCACGGACGACTGCAAAGCAGGTGACCGGTCCACTTTCAATTTGAAGTAATCTTCACACGAGCGTTTTAAACGCTCCGTCGAAATATGTGTTGGATCATCCACTGCAAGTAGAATAATCTTCTGCATATCAAGTGGTGAATAGCCATATAAGAAAGCAAGCTTTGCTATCAGTCTCTTGATTTCTGGTGTGACCAATTTGCGAGGCAATAAATGTTCACTCAAGCCATCGAGTAACAGCTCGAAATCAAACTCGTGCTCGAACTCATAGCTTTCGCGCGTGTCTTTTTCAGTACTAGCTGTAACATTTTTTTGCTTCAGGTTTGGCTGAAAAACATCCGTAAAACTGCGCGTCACTTCTACACCCTTCTTTTGCCAAGGCGTTGACTTTTGGTAACGCTTCTCAAGCTGCTGATAACTCTGATCTCCAATCTTGTTCCAAAGGAAAATCGACAACAGAGGATCCGCAAAGAATGCTTGTGGTGTCAGCGGCTTCTGCAGCTCGTAATAAAATGTTCGTTGTTCGTCACCTGCACGCCATGTACGAAGCAGTCCAATAGCTTCTAGATGAGCACGCGCCTCAAAGACACGTTGAGCTGTCAAAGACATCGCATTCATTAGACTGTAATGGCTGTACTCCGTCTTCATCGAATCAGAGAACGTCCAAAGCTGTTGATACAGCGTGAACGCTTCAGGGCCGATGATTGGCTGATAGAGGAGCGTGATGGTTTGTAGGTCTTCTGTTGAAATGGGAGCAGCGATACTGGTGCGAAAGGCGTCCATAGGTTGTAATTCTTTGTGTAGCATCTGCTCTCATCCTTTCTAGTGTGAAGAAGGGTTACGTTTTAATAACTCTCTTACTTCTTCCATAAATACATTGATATCTTTGAATTGGCGGTACACAGATGCGAAGCGAACATAGGCGACTTCGTCGACTGCAGCAAGTTTCTCCATCACTTGTTCTCCGACATGCTCTGACTTCACTTCGGAATTGCCTGTACGGCGCAGTTCTTTTTCAATCGAGAACACGACTTCTTCTAACTGTTCTAGAGTGACTGGGCGTTTTTCACACGCACGAATCAATCCACGCAGCATTTTTTCGCGACTGAACTCTTCTCGTGAGCCATCTTTTTTGACCACGATCAGTGGCGTCTCTTCTACTTTTTCAAACGTCGTAAAGCGAAACCCACATTGTTCACATTCGCGTCTTCTTCGTATGGACTTGTTTTCATCGACCGGTCGTGAATCGACTACTTTCGTGCCATTGTATTGGCAGGAAGGACATCTCATAATTAACGCTCCTATATGCTCGTATTTCATTCATTATACTAAAGTTAGGGCACTTCTGCACCCATAGAAAAAGCAGAGGGAGATTCCCCTCTGCTGTAATTTTAAACCGTTTGTAATGATTTTGCTGCAACTGGGCCCATACCACGTGGAAGCTCCATCAACTCACGCGTTTTAGCGTGAAGTGCCTCGGCGATATAATTGGCTGCAATTGTTGGATCCAGGTCACCGCATGTGTATACATCGATACTCGCGTATCCATGCTCTGGAAAGCTGTGAATCGTTAAATGTGATTCTGAAATGATGACCACTCCACTTACACCTTGAGGTGCAAATTTATGAAACGCAACTTCGCGTACTTCCGCACCAGATTTTAGCGCAGCATCTACGAAAGTTTGTTCAATGAAGTTCACGTCGTTCAATTTGTCGAAATCGCATTCCCACAGCTCAGCAATGATGTGACGTCCCATTGTTTCCAATGTCCGTTTCCCCCTTTGACTGGAATTTTTAATCAAAGTGACTACCACGGGGGAAAGTTAGTCCAGAGAGGTCCTAACCCTTTAAGTAGCCGGTGCTTTTGGCACGATTTTCATTATACGAACATCCGACATAAAATGCAACACAATTTTAAAAGGAGCTCTGTACTCTCTGTTCAGGCTTTCCTGCGAAGTTTCAAAATTAGTATCGAATAAATTACTTCGGTCGAAGAAAGTTTGAAAATTGTAGAATAAATCTTCGAATTTGTAGAATAAAATCCGAGATTTGCAGAATAAATCCTCGTAATTGTCGATGAACGCTCGCTCAGCCAACCGCGCACAAAAAAAGGCGCCACAATGGGCGCCTTTCACATCTAACTTATGCAGTAATTGCTTCTAGTGATTTCGCAACTTTCTGAGTCAAGTCCACTACGCGAGCTGAGTAGCCCCACTCGTTGTCGTACCAAGCAAGAACTTTCACTTTGCGGTCACCAATTACCATTGTCGTCAAGCCGTCCACTGTTGCAGAAACAGTTGTCGTGTTGAAATCGATAGAAACTAATGGATCTTGAGTGATTGCTAAGATACCTTTCATGGAACCTGAAGCTGCTTTTTCAAATGCCAAGTTCACATCTTCTGCCGTCACGTCGCGTTCTAAGTCAACAACTAAGTCTACTAAAGAAACGTTTGGTGTTGGGACGCGAAGAGCCATCCCGTGCATTTTACCTTTCAACTCAGGAAGCACCAATGTCAATGCTTTCGCAGCACCAGTAGATGTCGGAATAATCGACTGTGCACATGCGCGCGCACGACGAAGATCTTTGTGCGGGTTGTCTAAGTTGTTTTGGTCGTTTGTATACGCATGAACCGTAGTCATCAATCCGTTGACGATACCGAATTCATCGTTTAACACTTTTGCTACAGGAGCTAAACAGTTGGTTGTGCAGCTTGCGTTCGAGATGACGTCATGTTTTTCGAGATCTAGTTGGTCATCATTGACTCCAAGAACCACAGTGATGTCTTCGTTCTTTCCTGGAGCAGTCAAAATGACTTTCTTAGCTCCTGCTTCAAGATGAAGCGCGGCGCCTGAACGTTCATTGAACTTTCCAGTGGCTTCGATCACGATATCTACACCTAATTCTTTCCAAGGTAGTGCAGCTGGGTTGCGTTCGCTTACGATTTGAATGCGCTTACCATTTACGATAAGAGCGTTCTCAGCTGTCTCTACTTCACCTTCAAATTTACCGTGTACGGAATCGTAACGGATCAAATGAGCCAAAGTATCCACTGGATAACTAGCATTGATTGCCACAATCGAAAGATCGTCTTTCATAATCGCCTGGCGAAACACCATGCGTCCAATTCGTCCAAAACCATTAATCGCAATAGAAGCTGTCATAAATACCGTTCCTCCTGTTAACTATGTGATACTAATTCACTTAATATGCAATTAGTATAACACATTAAAGTCTATCTGGTACGCTAATATGTGACACAAATAAAAGTTCCATTATTCTGACAGTGCCTGTTTCCATTCTGCTACAAGGGAATCTACTTGTCCGTACAACTCATCTAATGTGCCGTCATTTTGAATGACATCATCCGCCCACTCCATTTTATCGGTGATGGGAATTTGAGATGCAATTCGTTCCTCTGCTTGTCGCTCTGTGAAATCATTTCGTGCCATCAAGCGCTGTTTTTGGATTTCCGGTGTCGTTCCTACGACTACAATGTGTTCTACGAAATGCTCTAACTTGCTTTCAAATAACAGGGGGATATCTAAAATAACGATTTTTTCTCCCTGCGCAACATAGACATCTTTTTGACGCAGCATCTCCTGACGAATAGCGGGATGGATGATTCCGTTCAAAACTTTTCGCTTTTCTTCGTTCCCAAAAATTTGACGACCAATCTCTTCCCGATTCATCGTGCCATCAGCTAAAAGCGCGTCTTCACCAAAAGCTTCTTTGATTTTTTGGAGAGTAGCTGTTCCTGGCTCCACTACTTGTCTTGCAATCAGATCGGCATCGACTACCGGAATCCCATGCTCTTTAAAACGATTCGCAACAGTACTTTTACCAGTTGCTATACTCCCAGTTAATCCAATGATCATAGTGACCTCCTATTTTTGACATACTGGACAGTAGGTAGACGTTCGGCCTCCTATAACCATCTGCTTTGTTTCTGTCCCACAAGTTGGGCACTGCTTCTTCCCGTACATCTTCAAAAAATGCTGCATGTTTCCAGCACCACCATTGACATTCCGGTAGTCGGAGATGCTACTTCCTCCCCGTTCGATACTTTCTTTCAACACGTCAACAATCGCTTGATACAACTCGATTTTGCGTTTTTTTGAGATACGAGCCACTTGGCGATTTGGATGAATCTTCATTCGAAATAATGCTTCTGTCGCATAGATGTTTCCGCATCCTGAAATCACATGGCCATCCATGATAAACGCTTTAATAGGTTTGGTCTTATACTTTGGCAGTTCTGCCATCTCCAAATAATGTGCAAGGCCTTCCTCTGTAAACGGCTCTGGTGCCATTGCGAGAAGCGGCGGATGATCGTGAAGCTCATGTAAAAAACGCAGCTCTCCGAATCGTCGAATATCTGAATACACGAGTGTCGACCCATCATCTAATGTAAAGATCACGTGAATGTGATTGCGAAACTTGGCTTCTGTGATGTCATCTAAAGTGTTCACAGGGAACCAGGCTCCCGTCATTCCGAGATGTCCAACCATCCAAGCGCGCTGTCCCTCGTGTTCTAGTTCAAAAAACATATATTTCGAGCGGCGCGTCAGTTGTTTGATTTGAAACCCTTGCACCGCTTCAGAAAAAGCAGCAGGAGCAAGCCCTTTGATAATGGCTTGCTTCCCTGCTTCGTGACTGGTCACTAACTGATCAGATACATGAATCTTCTCAATCGTTTTTCCAACAATATACGGTCTCAAGGATTCGACGACGCCTTCTACTTCTGGTAGTTCAGGCATTCAAATCCCTCCTTATTTCGTTTCGTACCATGTCTTACCGTGTGCAAAATCTACTTTCAGTGGTACCGATAGTTCTACGGCATGTTCCATAACGTGAGGCACGAGCTTTTCAATCGTCTCGAGCTCGTCCACTGGGACTTCAAAGATCAGTTCATCGTGAACTTGTAATAACATCTTCGTCTTCAAGCCGCGTTCTTCAATTTCTCGGTCCATGTCAATCATCGCTTTTTTGATGATGTCGGCAGCACTACCTTGAATCGGTGTATTCATGGCTGTCCGCTCTGCAAATCCTCGAAGGTTGAAGTTCGAGCTTGTGATTTCTGGCAAGTAGCGACGACGGTTCATGATGGTCGTGACAAAGCCGTGCTTTTTCGCTTCAGCAATCGCGTTGTCCATAAACTCTTTGACACCTGGGAAGCTCGTCAAATAGTTGTCGATGAATGTAGCCGCTTCTTTTCGAGTAATGGAAAGACTCTGCGACAAACCGTAATCACTGATTCCATAAATAATCCCAAAATTGACGGCTTTTGCAGCTCGACGCATGTTAGATGTGACTTCTTCAGCTTTGACCCCAAACACATCCATCGCTGTTTGCGTATGAATATCTCGGTCTTCCTGGAAGGCACGGACCAGTTTTTCGTCTTGAGACATATGCGCCATGACGCGAAGCTCAATCTGAGAATAATCGGCTGCGAACAATACCCAACCATCTTCAGAAGGTACAAATGCCTGACGAATCTTGCGCCCTTCTTCGATACGAATCGGAATATTTTGCAAGTTCGGATTGATCGAACTCAACCGGCCGGTAGACGTCAGCGCTTGTTGGTAGCGCGTATGCACTTTTCCATCTTCGTGAATTTCTTTCAGTAACCCCTCAATATACGTCGACTGCAGCTTACCAAGTTGACGATATAACAAGATTTCCGAAATGATCTCATGCTGCCCTTGCAGTTTTTCAAGAACATCGGCAGCAGTTGAATAGCCCGTCTTGGTCTTCTTGATAGCCGGTAAGCCTAACTTTTCAAATAAGATAACACCCAGCTGCTTCGGTGAATTGATATTGAAATCTTCCCCCGCCATCTCATGGATGCGCTTCTCGATTTGCTCTAGACGCCCTCGAAGCTCTACACCCATCTTCTTTAGAGTCTCTCGGTCCACTCGAACTCCGAACGATTCCATCTCTCCTAATACACTCGCAAGTGGCAATTCGAGATTGTGATAGAGGTCGTACTGTTCGGTCTCTTTCAGTTTAGATTCAACAACATCTTTAAGCTTCCAAACAGCAGTAGCTTTTCGGATTACATGTTCAAACAGCACGTCTCCTTCTGGAGCTTTCTTCTTCGCTCCTTTCCCGTAAAGAGCTTCGTCATCATCAACCTCCCCGTGACCGAAGTGACGCGCAAGTGATGCGAGGTCTTGTGAAGAAGACATTGAAGGATCGGAAATATACGCTGCAAGAAGAAGATCAAAACTTGCCCCTTTTAACTCACAACCGAAACGTTTAGCCACTGCTTGGAACGCTTTGACGTCATAGCAACGTTTCGACTTCGTCTCGTCTTCTAGCCATGCCTTAAATAAAGGATCTGAAAACGCAGCGTTTCCTTCCATGACGTACTGGCCTTTTTCCCCCACAATCCCAACAGCTAAAATATCCGTTGTGTGGTAATGGTCATCATACAGTTCAACATGAAGGGCCATGTCTTGTTCAAAGTGCTCTGACTTCCACTCTGTCACGACTTCATAGGAAACTTCGGCCAATTCTTTTGTGTCCGATTGGAACGCCGATTTTTCAAGTAGCGTTTTAAACTGAAGCTGCTGCCAGATCGTATGGACTTTTTCCATATCCGGACCCGGGTACGGAATCGAATCCAGATTCACTGCTATCGGTGCATCCCGTTCAATCGTAGCGAGCTGCTTGCTAATATGCGCAAGCTCTTCGTTTGCCACAAGCTTTTCTTTCATCTTCGACGCTTTCATATCGTCCATATGTGCGTACACGCCTTCGACGGTTTCATAAGCAGTCAACAGCTTGATAGCCGTTTTCTCTCCAACACCCGGAACTCCTGGGATGTTATCGGATGCGTCTCCCATTAGTCCTTTCATGTCGATGATTTGAAGTGGTGTCAGACCGTATTTTTCCTGGATATGTTCGGGTGTATAGTGCTCGAGATCTGTGATGCCTTTTCGTGTGATTTGAACGGTTGTAAGTGAGCTTGCGAGCTGCGTCAAATCTTTATCTCCACTGATGACGACGGTCTCAATACCTTGTGCTTCTGCTTGCTTCGACAAGGTACCAATAATATCATCAGCTTCGTATTGATCAAGCTCATACTGAGGAATCTGATACGCTTCAACTAATTGGCGAATGTAAGTAAATTGCTCGGAAAGCTCAGGTGGTGTCTTTTGGCGACCTCCTTTATATTCAGAGAACGTCGCATGACGGAATGTCGTTTTCCCCGCATCCCATGCGATTAACATATGAGTCGGTTGTTCTTCTTCTACGATTTTCTGAAGCATCATCGTAAATCCGTAAGTGGCGTTTGTATGGATGCCCTGTTCGTTTGTTAAAAGTGGTAAGGCGAAGAAGGCACGGTACGCCAAACTGTTCCCATCCACTAAGACTACTTTTTGTTTTGACACATCTGTCACTCCTTTTTTGAACGAAAAAACCTTGCTTTCAGTTTACCATGACTGAAAGCAAGGTGTGGTCCATTACGGTGTAATCCCGGAAAGAATCTGAGCATATGGAGAATCTGATGGCAACATGATGACCGTGTCTTCCCCAATTGTCGATTTATAGGATTCTAATGTGCGGTACAAATTATAGAACTCAGGATCCTTCGAGAAGGATTGGTTGTAGATGCGTGCAGCCTCCGCTTCTCCTTCTGAAATGATGACAGCAGCTTCTCGTTCTGCATTTGCGATGATTTCTCGTACTTGGCGGTCCGTCTCTGCTTCGATACGACGCTTGTCCGCATCTCCTTCAGATAAGAATTTCTGCGCAATCTTCTCACGCTCAGAAATCATGTCTTGGTAAACGGCTTGCTCGTTTTCTACAGGAAGGTCCGTACGTTTAATACGAACGTCAAGTACTTCGATACCGTATGAATCAGCAGCGAGCAACTCATTCACTCGAGCCGTAACTTGTTCTCCTAAACTGCCTCTTGATGTATCTTCATCATTGATGATTTCTGAGTAATCTAGTCGCCCAAGCTCGGTACGAACGACTGAGTAGATGAATTCTTCCATACGAGATTCTGCGTTGATTAACGTTCCAGCGTTGGCAATCATCTGCTGCGGGTTGTTCACTTTCCAAACAGCGTAATTATCAATGATAATACGGCGTTTGTCTTTCGTGTTGATCTCCGCTTCCGAAATCTCATAGTTCATCAAATATTTCGGTACAGTTGTTGTACTTTGCACGAATGGAACGGTAAACCCAAGACCAGGCTCTTCAACGACTTTGACGATTTCTCCGAACTGACGAACAATTTTGTATTCTCCTTCACGTACTACATACATGTTGGTCAGGAAAATGACGATGAGGACAAAGGCTAGGAAGACGCCTCCGATAATTTTGCCGTGCTTCTTCCAATCAAGAACAAACTCGGATTTTGCTTTAGGCTTTTTTGGTTTTTTCTTTTGATTAAGTGCAAATCGCTCTTCAAGAGAGACAAAGTTGGAATCTTTCTCGGTCATTCGTTATCGCTCCCTTCCGTTGCAACTGGTGGCGTTGTACGTGATCCTGCAAGTGGCAAATAAGTCATATTGCCCGTATTTTCGTTCATAATATAGAGCTGCGCATTAGGTAGCACCGCTTCCAACGTCTCGAGAACCAGTCGGTCCCGCGTGATCTCTTTGTTCTGCGCATACTCTTCGTACAGTTCATTGAAAAGGGCCACATCTCCACGTGCTTGCTCGATACGGGCAATTTTTTCCCCTGTAGCATTTGAGATGATAGCATCTTTTTCCCCGTTCGCTTCTCCCAGACGTTGGTTCTCATAGCGCCCTGCTTGGTTCACTTTGATGTTCTTTTGTTCTTCCGCATCTCGCACGGCAGTAAATGCTTGACGGACTTCTTCGTTCGGAAGCTCAACGTCTTGTAGATTGACTGACAATACTGTAATCCCGATATCGTATTTCGTCACTAGGTCTGCAAGTAGATCTCGAGTTGTCGCTTCGATTTCTGCTTTACCAGAAGTCAACGCGTCATCAATCTTAGAACTTCCGATAACGGAGCGGATGGAAGCGGATGTAGCCGAGTGAAGAAGTTCTCGTGGATCTTCCGAATTGAACAGATAGTCACGTGGATTCGTGATTCGCCACTGGACGACTAAGTCTGCTAATACGATGTTGTCATCTCCTGTGATCATCTTGGTCTCGTCGTCATAAGAGACGATTTCTCCGTCTGACGTCTGTTGGTAGCCAAACTGTAAACTGAACGTCTCTTTAGAAAGTTTTTCTACTTGTTGGATTGGCCAAGGCATTTTAAATTTTAGTCCCGGTTCTGTGATAGGATCTCCTGCATCTCCAAATGTGATGACGATGGCTTGCTCGGATTCATCGACTGTATACCACGATGTCGCAATTACTAGAAGGACAATAAGTCCCGCAATTGAGACACCGATGATGGATAGTAAACGTTTTGTTGTCATTATGTTCGCCCCTTTCTTCTGTCTATCTCTTTTACGGACAGCTACCTGAAAAGTTTCACACAAAAAGAAAACCGAGCCAGCGATTGCTGACTCGGTCTCCTTTTTTCCAGTTTGGAAAAGGGGTTACCTTTATAGTACGAGTTGTTTGTAAAGTCTGTATGAAGCTACTGTTAAGATTCCCACTGATTGTTCTTGTATTTTCTATAATAGTTAAACTGACGCGCAATCAGGTAGAACTTTCGCTTCATATTTGTGTCGCCTTTATAGAACATCGGGTTGCCCCACTTGCCTTGACGGATCAAGCGGCGGCACTCTTCATTTACTGCATGGTTGTCCACGAATTTTTTCAACACAATCTTAGGCACTACAGTAAACAAGTACTCGGTATTCAAATATGTCAATGGTTTTTCTTGTCCATAAATGACATCGTCTACAAAATACTTCGCCATGTTGTGACCGCATGCAGTCGTGTAATAGCTTGAACGGCCTTGACGAATATTGACTTCAAACACTTTGTATTTGCCATCTCGTGCGTCGTATTTCAAATCAAAGTTGGCAAACCCTTGATAGCCAACTGCCTCTAAGAAATGCTGAAGTTTTTTCATGAGCTCTTCGTCATAACGAGTGACAAGTGCGGTATAGTTCCCAATAGCGGTCACCGTATGTTCTTGCAAGACGACTTGAGCAAGTGTCCCAAGCTCCGCCTTCCCTTTCGTATTGACATAGAACACGGAATCCCACATGAACGTATCGTCACCTGGAATAAAGTCTTGAATGATCATGTCTTCTTGATAGCCTGAAGCATTCACTTGATCTAATACTTGTTGCAATTCTTCACGTGATTCCACCCGATAGACTTTTTGCTGCCCAGGAAACTTGTTTTTATAATATTCAACGCCGTTACTTGGCTTAACGATTAACGGGAACTGGACATCTTTATCAAAGATGCCTTGTTCTTTGCAGCTGTAAAAATAGGTATCTGGTGTATCAAGACCATGCTCGTCACATAGTCGGTAAAAGTTCTTTTTCACTAATAAATCGTTCATCAGATCTTCGGACATGTAATTGAACACATACCATTCACGAAGCTGTTCTTGATTCTCAATAATCAAGCGAACATAGAAATCATTCGTACCAATTAACAAAAGGGATATTCCCTGTTTTTGATATTTTTTCGCGACTTTCTCTAAAATCGAAACGAACGCATCCTTATTCCATAAATCTTTGTCATACTCAATCGCAGATGGGATCGAGCTCAGGCTCGTAAACGACATCTCTTCTTTTCCAACTAGAACCGGATGAATTCCGTATTCTTCATGGAACGAAATCGCCATATTATAGGCGTTCATATCTGTACCAACAATAATCGGTAAAAAATTCAATTGCATTACAGTTCCTCCAAGCTAAGTGGTGACCAGTGGAATGAAGACGTGGAACGTCGTACCTTTACCCGGTTCACTATCGACTTCTATTTTCCCCATATGGGCTTCAACTAAATGTTTTACTATAGCAAGACCAAGTCCCGTTCCCCCACTATTTCGAGATCGGGCTTTGTCCACCCGGTAAAACCGTTCAAAAATACGAGGAAGTTCTTCTTTAGAAATACCAATACCTTGATCTCTAATAATAAAAACTCCATATGATTGTTGTTTTTCAACAGCGATCTCAATAATTGTCTGATCGGAAGAATACGTGATGGCATTGCTAAGTAAATTGACGATGATTTGCAGAAGACGGTTCTCGTCCCCTTGAATCAATAAATCTTGTTCCAAATTATATTCCATCGTAATGGCCTTATCTTCAGCTGATTGCTTTGTCAGCTGCAGAGCTCTTCCTATGACCATATCTATAGAAACTGCGGCTCTCTGAAGATGGAACTCATGTTGTTCCATTTTAGATAGATCGAGCAAATCATTGATTAGAAGTTGTAGACGGTCGCTCTCTAGTTTAATGATTTCTAAGAATTCTAGCAAGGTTTCTTCTTTTTGATACGCCCCGTAAAGTAGCGTTTCTGTAAATCCTTTTATAGACGTCACGGGTGTCTTTAGCTCATGAGAGACATTCGCAACAAAATCTTGGCGTACTTTTTCAAGACGCTTTAATTCCGTGATGTCATGAATTACGATGACCATCCCGAGCCATTTCCCATACTCTCCAATAATAGGGGCTCCATAACATTCTGTATAGCGGATGCCTTTAGTCGTCTGAAGCTTGAGTTGCTGACGTGTCGGCATCTCCGTGAGGAGTAAGTTGTAAGCGAAAGCTTGCAAATCTTTTGGCAAGCCTACGTCTTGATAATTTTGTGCCCGAACTTCGTCAAATTGTAAACCAAAGAGGCCTCCGAATGTCTTGTTCATGATGCTAATATTTCCGGATCTTCCAAGAACGATAAGACCAGATCCCATCGTTTCTATCAAAGTCTTTAACCGTTCTTGCTCACTTTCCCTAAGTTGAGACATCTCTTGAAGATTGCGTGCAAGTACATTTAAAGAATGGGTGAGCGGTGTAATCCCAGTTAATTCATCTTCAAAAACACGAGCAGAGTAGTCGCCATCCGCAAGTTGAATCGCTGTATAAGAAATATCATCAATTGGTTTGATATAACGAGCAAGTACGATACGTGCTATTAGTAGTGACACTAAATAGAACACGGCTAGCGTACCAAATACCAATAAGTTGAATAAAGATACGTCCGTGCTGTCAAAATCAACTTGTTCTTTCAAAACAATAGGAAAAAGCTGTCCCAGCACGATGCCAAGTGTAACTAGCATCACGGCATACAAGACAGCAAAGACAAAGAGGAGTCGACTGTAAAACGTCTTCATCCTTTTTTCGGCTCCTCAAATTTATATCCAAGTCCTCGAATTGTTTTGATGAAGAACGGTTTTCGGCTATTCTCTTCAATTTTTTCCCGGACATGGCTGACATGCACATCTACAATTCGAGTATCTCCTGCAAAGTCATAGTTCCAAACAGAGCTGAGAAGTTGATCGCGTGTCAAGACACGGTTTTTGTTTTCTACAAGATAAATCAGAAGTTCAAATTCTTTCGGAGTGAATTCAAGACTCTCTCCATTCTTTAACACTTCAAATCGTTCTGGGTAGATGACTAGATCCCCGAACTGATACTTCTTATCACCTGAGCCGTCTGTTTGATCGCTGAGCTGGGAACGTCTTAACAACGCCTTTACTCGTGCGAGAACTTCTCGAGGGCTGAACGGTTTGGTCATATAATCGTCAGCACCAAGTTCTAACCCCAGCACTTTATCAAACTCCGCATCTTTTGCAGTCAACATGATGATAGGAACTTGATTCTTTTGCAGACGGAGTTGTTTGCACACTTCCATACCGTCCATATGCGGAAGCATCCAGTCTAATAAGATGAGGTCTGGAGTTTCTGCTAGAGCTTTGTCTAGTCCTTCACGGCCGTCTAAAGCCGTTATCACTTCATAGCCTGCGTCTTTTAAGTTATATGCAAGAAGTGTTTGAATGGATTGTTCGTCTTCTACTACAAGAATCTTTGCCATTGTCTATTCCCCCTCAGTTAAATGAAAACCCCTTTTCAAACCTGAGTGTTAGAAATTTTCCATAGATTGTTCCATCATACGGTTGGCGAGTTTCGGCGGTGTCACGTGAGGTGTCCCTGCAACAACGAGCTGGTCACTTTCATTTTTCGCTTCTACTTTGACGGAAATCCGATTTTCAGATGGATTCACGTCTTGCACCTCAAATAAGAACTCGAGCGTATCATAATGATAGGCAGGATGAGGAAACTTTAAGTGCTGTTCGAACACATGGGACCCCGGTCCTGGCATGTATTTAGATACTGCTGATGTGACGATTCCTGTTAGCATGATCGAAGGTACAATTGGTTTACCAAACGATGTTTTCATCGCGTAATCATGTTGTATGTATAGTGGATTGGCATCGTTTGTAAGACCTAAATAGAGCAAAAGATCTTTGTCTTCGATTTTCTCTGTAATGACTAGTTTTTCTCCTGCTGTGATATCTTCGATTTTTCTGCCAAGTTTGCGTTTTTTCCCTAGTAACACGTGCAATTCCTCCAATCATCCCTTTGGTTCTAGTGTATCAAGAAAGCTTCTTACCCGCCAGCTTAATAAAATTGACTTCCTTTCACCCGAGACACCATTTCCAAGGGGAGAACCTGCGAGTCTCCTCGCTGCACCTCGGTGAAGGGATGCTGAGTTTCATACGAGTTTTCAGCTCTTCAGCACATGGATTACGGGCGACTGCGGGGTCTCGCAGAACCTCTGATACCCTGGGAAATGGTATCTCGTGCTCAAAGTAAAAAACAGCGTGTTAAGTTCAAATAATCTAATAAAAATTATTTATGTTTATTAAACTAGTTGATACAACCTAGGGATTTCTATTTCTAACCTTAACTCGCTCGCTGTCCTAGACTGTGAGTTTGAAGTCTATATATCGGGCCTTGCCCCAGCACAGCCCCGCCTCCAAATAAGTTTCAGAGAGGTTACCTGTATTTATCACAAGACCAACTAGAGGCAGAGCCGAATCAGGGATGGTAAGTTTCCACAACTTCCTCCAAAGTAATTATAGACCGGTTTTCTTCCTAAATTAGATGTGAATCTTCTCCCGTACGATGAAGACAGGTGCAGGATTCGCTCGAAAAGCGAATCCTGCACCTGTGGTTTATTGCACTAAGAGAAGTTCCATCGTCTCGAAAGAGAAGAAGAAAGTCTGTTAAAAAGTATAGAGTGCTCGGTTATTAAGACTCTAAAATTTATATTTAAAAAAACCGGGCTCCCTGTGAAGGGAGTCCGGTTGAGTGGAGAATTACATGTTTTTGATTAGCTCATCAGCGAATTCAGAACACTTCACTTCTGTAGCGCCATCCATCAAACGTGCAAAGTCATAAGTCACGACTTTAGAAGCAATTGTTTTCTCCATAGAGTCCATGATTAATTTTGCAGCTTCTGCCCAGCCAAGGTGCTCAAGCATCAACACACCTGAAAGTATTACTGAAGATGGGTTTACTTTGTCAAGACCCGCATATTTCGGAGCCGTTCCGTGAGTTGCTTCGAAGATTGCATGTCCTGTTACATAGTTAATGTTCGCTCCTGGTGCGATACCGATACCACCAACTTGTGCAGCAAGTGCATCTGAAATATAGTCACCATTTAAGTTCATTGTAGCTACTACATCGAACTCTTTTGGACGCGTCAAGATCTGTTGTAAGAAGATATCAGCGATTGAATCTTTTACAAGGATTTTGCCTGAAGCTAAAGCATCGTTTTGAGCTTTATCTGCAGCTTCTGTACCTTGCTCTTCTTTGATTTTGTCGTACTGGTTCCAAGTGAACACTTTATCGCCGAACTCTTGCTCAGCTACTTCATAACCCCAGTTTTTGAAAGCTCCTTCAGTGAACTTCATGATGTTTCCTTTGTGAACTAAAGTTAACGATTCACGACCTTCTTTGATTGCATACTCTAAAGAAGCACGAACTAAACGCTTCGTTCCTTCTTCAGAAACTGGCTTGATACCGATACCAGAAGTTTCTGGGAAACGAATGTTTTTAACGCCCATCTCACCTTGTAAGAAGTCGATCAATTTTTTCACTTCGTCAGAGCCTTTAGAGTACTCGATACCTGCGTAGATATCTTCAGTGTTTTCACGGAAGATAACCATATCTGTATCTTCTGGACGACGTACAGGTGAAGGAACACCTTCAAAATAACGAACTGGACGTACACAAGCGTATAGGTCTAATTCTTGGCGAAGAGCTACGTTTAGGGAACGGATACCGCCACCGATTGGTGTAGTCAAAGGTCCTTTAATAGCGAGTAGGTATTCGTTGATAGTATCTAAAGTTTCTTGTGGCAACCACTCACCAGTTTGGTTGAATGCTTTTTCACCAGCTAAAACTTCTTTCCACTGAATCTTTTTCTCGCCACCGAATGCTTTTTCAACTGAAGCATCTAAAACACGGACTGCTGCTGCCCAGATATCTGGACCTGTTCCATCACCTTCAATGAAAGGAATAATTGGTTCATTTGGGACGTTTAGTACACCGTTTTCAACTGTAATTTTGCCGTTTGTCATAGTGATTGTCTCCTCCTAATGGTCGTAAGTAAAGGGCTAGACGCATAAAATGCGGTAGCCCCAATGTATGATTCGTACAGATTAACGCTCGTCGATCGGTACGTATGTCTGCATGCCAGGTCCTGTGTACTCTGCGCGAGGACGGATTAGACGGTTATCTGCATACTGCTCAAGAATGTGCGCTGTCCAACCAGAAACGCGAGAAACCGCGAAGATTGGTGTGAACAAATCATGATCAATATTTAAAGAGTGATATACAGAAGCCGAATAGAAGTCCACGTTTGGCGGAAGTTTCTTTTGACCTGTCACTAACTCTTCAATCTTAACAGACATCTCGTACCATTTCGACTCTCCACGTAAAGCTGTCAATTTTTCAGACATTTCACGAAGGTGCTTTGCACGAGGATCTCCATTGCGATATACGCGGTGACCGAAGCCCATGATTTTTTCTTTGTTATCTAATTTTGTTTGAATATACGATTCTACATTTTCTACAGAACCGATTTCACTCAACATTTTCATTACTTGCTCATTAGCTCCACCGTGAAGTGGTCCTTTAAGAGCCCCGATAGCTGCTACGACACCAGAATACATGTCAGAAAGAGTTGCAACACATACACGCGCAGTGAATGTTGATGCGTTTAACTCGTGATCAGCATGAAGAACAAGTGCTTTATCAAAAGCTTCTACTTCAATTGCTTCTGGCTCTTTACCAGATAACATGTAAAGGAAGTTCGCTGCATAGTTTAAATCTGTACGTGGTTGTACTGGCTCTTCACCCTTACGGACGCGAGCAAATGCTGTTACTAAAGTAGGCAACTTCGCTTGAAGCTTGATTGCTTTTAAGTAGTTTGCTTCGTCAGACATATCTTCTGCTGCTTCGTCGAAAAGGCCAAGCATAGATACCGCTGTGCGAAGTGCTGTCATCGGGTGTACCGATTGGATGTCGTATGTTTTAAAGTGAGCTAGCACTTCAGCTGGTACTGCCATGTTGTCGGCAAGCTGTTGTTTTAACTCAGCTAATTCATCATGCTTTGGAAGACGCTTATGCCATAACAGATACACTACTTCTTCAAAGCTTGCGTTGTTTGCTAAATCGTCGATGTCGTAGCCAACGTAAGTCAATGTATCGTCAATAATTGAGCTGATCGCTGATTGCGTTGCTACTACACCTTCAAGTCCACGTGTGGATGTCATGTGTCTCTCTCCTTTGAATGCTTTCTATATGTACCTCAACAACCTTACCTATCGTATTATAGCTAATTATGGCGGGTTTGTGAATGAAAACGCTTGAATTTATAAATAAATAACAATTGTACGACAGCTGTTTTCCTAAATATTTGAAAAGATTGGATGTAATTGATGAAAATGAGTGGTCATTCACTTCTTATTTTTATAATTATTAGCTGTCTTTGTATACTTATGCTTTGGTTTCTAACTCCGATCTACTGTGCTCTGTTTTTAGCTTTTACACTTACTCCTTTAGGTAAACACTTGCTTCGACATCCTTGGAAATCGTTGATGCTCTTTGGAGCTGTCATGATGGAAGGGTGCGTCACACTACCTCTCATTTAAATGGAAATGCAAGCAGCGGGGACCAGCATCGTAGCTACCATTCAAAAATTGAGTGAGCAGTTTCCTAAAAACGCCCAGCCGTTTCATAGCATAGAAATTAAAAAAATCCAGCACAAGGCTGGATTTTAGCGCACGATAATAATATTTCCTTTGCGAATCTTGCGCTGGATAAAGCGGTTGATTGCAGGTCGATAAAATTTGCGCGTTGGTGAAAATAACAGTGTGATTCCAATCGCATCTGTTAAGAAACCAGGTAGCAGAACTAGAACGGCTCCAATTCCGATTAACACACCATCCACAACAGTGTTGGCTGGATGTTCACCACGCTCAATTTGTTTCGGTAGATCCTTAAACGCTTGGATTCCAACCGATTTTACTAAATAAATGCCGACTGCACCGGACACTAAAATCAGTCCTAGGGTCCAAAAGACACCGATGGCCTTACCGACAGTCAAAAACAAGATTAATTCAATAATAGGTAACAGTAAAACGGATGCAACGATCCACTTCACAGAATCACGTCCTTAAATGATGTGGGCCTGACCGTGATAAATAGCACCAGACTCTGCATCTATTGTAAGTTCTTGATCATCATGAAGCAAGGAAGTCGCATTCTCGACACCAACGATGACCGGCTTGCCAAGAGTCAAACCAACCACTGCAGCATGACTAGTCAGACCGCCTTCTTCTGCTACGATACCCGCGCAACGCTCGATGGCTGGAACCATATCTTTATCTGTTCCGACCGTCACTAAAATTTTCCCTTCCGCTTTTTCAGGATCAGCTACTTCTCCAGCCTTCACTACGTAAGCATTTCCCATTGCAGTTGTTTTTCCAATTCCTTGCCCTTTAGCAACCATGTCACCAATAACATGAACTTTCATCAAGTTTGTAGTTCCTGCTTTGCCAACAGGTACACCTGCCGTAATAATGACTAGATCTCCATGAGATACGTAGCCTTTTTCTAAACTTTCTTCAATTGATGTTTCTAAAATTTCATCCGTAGAATGAACTTTGGCTCCAACGATTGGATAGACACCCCATACAAGAGTCAATTGACGTGCAGGACGTTCTGAAGACGTCACCCCTACGATTGGAACACCTGGACGGAATTTTGAAATCATCTTAGCTGTATGACCGCTTTCAGTTGGAGCTAATACTGCTTTAACATTTAAGTTTAAAGACGTATGCGCTACGGCTTGCCCAATAGCATCTGTTAAATTCACATCGCGTTTCTTGCTGAGCTTGCCAACGATAGAACGATAATCTACTGCTTTTTCTGTGCGAACTGCAATTTTCTGCATCGTCTCAACAGATTCAACTGGATACATTCCAGCTGCCGTCTCACCCGATAGCATAATCGCGTCTGTTCCATCTAAAATCGCGTTTGCTACGTCAGATGCTTCTGCACGTGTAGGACGTGGGTTGCGTTGCATGGAATCCAGCATCTGAGTTGCCGTGATGACAGGCTTTCCTAAGTGGTTACATTTTGCGATAAGCTTTTTCTGTACTAATGGGACTTCTTCTGCTGGGATTTCTACACCTAGATCTCCACGAGCCACCATTAAACCATCGGATACAGCCAAAATTTTATCGATATTATCGACGCCTTCTTGATTTTCAATCTTAGGAACAATCTGGATGTGTCCCCCGCCATTTTTTTCAAGAAGCTCACGAATTTCAAGAACATCTGAATCACGACGTACAAAAGAAGCTGCGATGAAATCTACCTCTTGTTCGATACCAAAAAGAATATCTTGAGCGTCCTTTTCAGTAATCCCTGGAAGCTGAACGGAAACTCCTGGTACATTGACACCTTTATTGTTTTTGAGCGTTCCAGCATTGATGACTTTTGTGTGGATTTTCCCAGCTTCTTTATCAATTGACTCTACTGTCAATTCAATCAATCCATCATCAAGTAAGATGACAGAGCCCGGAAAGACATCTTCAATCAACTTATCGTAAGTTATAGAGAAGACATCTGCATTGCCTAACACTTCAGATGTAGAAATGGCAATCGATTGACCTGTCACAAGTTCAATGGCATCATTTTCCATTTTATGTGTACGAATTTCAGGACCTTTCGTATCCAATAAAATCCCAACAATACGATCTAACTTCTTTGCAACTTTACGGATTCTCTCAATACGGGCCCCGTGTTCTTCGTGGCTTCCGTGTGAAAAGTTCAGACGTGCTACGTTCATTCCAGCTAGAATCAAACTTTCTAACATTTCCTCACTTTCACTAGCTGGTCCAATCGTACATACTATTTTTGTTTTTCGCATTTCCTTGTCTCCTCACTTAGATAGATAATTCTTTTGATAAATGATACATAGAAAGATCAAGCTCATGTTTTCCTTCGAAAGCTTCTTTCATATCATAGTCGACTACTTGATTGTGACGTAACCCAATGGCACGACCACCTGTTCCTTGCAATAATACTTCTACGGCTTTTGCACCGAACTGACTAGCCATCACACGGTCACGAGCAGATGGAGTGCCACCGCGCTGAATATGGCCTAGTACGGACACTCGAGTATCCATAGCAGTATGCTCTTTTAACCTATCGGCAAACTCATTTCCACTCATGACACCCTCAGCTACAATGATGATACTGTGTTTCTTACCACGCGACGAACCGCTCTCTAGACGCTGCACAATAGATTCCATCGATTCATTCACTTCAGGAATCAAGATTGTTTCAGCACCGCCAGCTAGACCCGCCCAGACAGCGATGTCTCCCGCGTCACGGCCCATGACTTCAATGATAAACGTCCGCTCATGGGAAGTAGCTGTGTCTCGAATCTTATCAATTGCCTCTACTACTGTATTCAATGCTGTATCAAATCCTAGAGTGTAATCAGTTCCAGGAATGTCATTATCAATTGTCCCCGGAACGCCAACACACGGAATGCCGTGTTTCGTCAAGACCATCGACCCTTGATACGATCCATCTCCACCAATGATGACGATTCCATCAATCTGATGTTTTTTGATTTGCTCTAGAGCTTTTTTCTGACCTTCTTCCGTACGAAATTCTGGACAACGCGCAGAGTAAAGTTTCGTCCCCCCACGCTGAATGATATCTCCTACAAAACCAAGTGTCATCGGTTCCATCTTACCTTCAATCAATCCTTGGTAGCCGTTGTACACTCCATATACTTCAAGACCTTCATAAATCCCTTTTCGAACAACAGCCCGGATTGCAGGGTTCATGCCAGGCGCATCTCCTCCACTTGTTAAAACCGCAATTCTTTTCACAGGATTGCCTCCTTCAAGTCAGCATTTCTTCATTTAGCTTATCACGCAAGAAGTCAGATGTCTAAGTTGTAAAACAATGAAAACGCTTTATTTTCAGAATTTCTTTCAAAGAGCGCAAAAACCTTTTCTCTCGAAAGAAAAAAGGTTTGAAAGGCGCGCTATTTCGCGGTTTTTAGGACGAAAATGATCCCATCTTTGCGAATTTTTCATAGCGTTGTTGTATCAATTGTTGTTGTGAAAGAGCTGTCAATGTTTTCATTGAGTTCACAATGGTTTGTTTTACAAATTCAGCTTGCTGTTGACGATCGTGATGAGCGCCACCCTTCACTTCAGGAATGATTTCATCGATGATTCCCATAGCTTGAAGATCCGGTGCTGTGATTTTCATTGACTCGGCTGCTTTTTGAGCGAGACTTGCATCTTTCCATAAAATCGAAGCCGCACCTTCTGGGGAGATAACAGAATACGTGCTGTTCTCTAGCATATGGACGTGATTCCCTACGCCAAGTGCCAGGGCTCCACCACTTCCTCCTTCTCCAATAATGATACTGACGACAGGAACTTTTAAATCGGCCATCTCAATTAAGTTGCGAGCGATTGCTTCACTCTGACCACGTTCTTCAGCAGCTTTCCCAGGATACGCACCTTTTGTATCGATCATGCAGATAATTGGTCGACCGAATTGCTCCGCTTGTTTCATTAAGCGGAGTGCTTTACGGTAGCCTTCAGGATGCGGCATACCAAAGTTACGACGAACATTTTCTTTCGTATCACGGCCTCGTTGATGACCGATAATAGTAACTGGATTCCCATTGATAGTCCCTATACCGCCAACAATAGCAGCGTCATCTCCGTAGTTTCGGTCCCCGTGGAGTTCTATAAAGTTCTCAACAATCGTTTCAATGTAATCGTATGTTGTAGGACGCTCCGGGTGACGTGCAATCTGGACGCGGTCCCATGGTTGCAGATTCGAATAGACGTCTTCACGCAATTGCTCTAGTCGAGACTCGAGTGTAGCAATTTCTTCCGATAGATCCACTTCGGCATCTTGAGTATAGTTTTTAAGTTCTTCAATTTTGGACTTCAACTTTTCGATTGGTTCTTCAAAAGGCAATGCTTTTACCATTGGGATGCCTCCTTGGTGTGTAAGTGCACGAGATTCGCTAATGTCTGCTTCATATCTTGACGATGAACAACAGCATCCAACTGGCCCTTCTCTAACAAAAACTCTGCCGTCTGAAAATCTTCAGGCAATTTTTCACGAACGGTCTGTTCAATTACGCGACGACCTGCAAAGCCAATTAATGCCTTTGGCTCCGCTAAGTTGACATCTCCTAGTGAGGCAAAGCTTGCAGAAACGCCACCTGTAGTAGGATGTGTCATGACGGATACATATAGAAGCCCTTCTGCGCGGTGACGGTTAAGAGCCACACTGGTCTTCGCCATCTGCATAAGTGACAAAACTCCTTCTTGCATACGTGCACCACCACTCGCTGTAAAAATAATGAAGGGAAGTCGATTTGATGTCGCATATTCGATAGCACGTGTGATCTTCTCTCCAACGACCGATCCCATAGAGCCCATGCGGAATGTAGAATCCATGACCGCAAGGACAATTTGATTTCCATCTAAAGTTCCCGTTCCTGTCCATACAGCTTCATTAAGACCTGTCTTTTTTTGATCTGACAGGATTTTTTCCGTGTACCCAGGGAAGCCTAATGGGTTTGTCGTTTGCAGGTCCATATCAAACACTTGTTGCCCTTCTTCTTCAAGAAGAGTAGCAACACGTTGCTTTGCGTTTAGAGGATAGTGGTTATCACATTGAGGGCAGACCCAGTTGTTTGTTTCAATTTCTTTAGTGAACATATTTTTCTTACAAGCAGGACACTTGGTCATAATACCTTCTGGAACATCATTTTTATGTTCTTTTTTTGGAATCGTGGCATACTTCACTTTGTTTTTCGCAAATAGTTCTCGAATCATCTATCTTGTTCCCCTTTCAATCGTTGTTCCCATGCAGCTAATTGCAGTTGTGCTTGTTGACTATCTCCTGCTTCAATGGATTCAATCAGCTCGAGCCAACGACTTCGATCTTCTACTGTCATTTCCGTACGAAACGGTCGACTACTGTACTCGTTAAGTAACAACCAAATCTTCATAGACAAACGGTTGCCTGATGCGACGACAAGCTCTTTTAAAAACCATTCCTGTTGAATATCGTCAGTTGTGAGCAATGCATTTTTTAATACGGACAAACTGGCACTCTTACTCTCCACAACTTCATGAATAGCTTGTTTTTCAAGTGCTTGCCGTGTGGAATGAATATCTACAGTGGATTTTGTATCTTTTAAAATAAATGTCGCTAAAATCTCTACTAATTTATGGTTACGAAAGTCGGCTAAGAAAGTTCCCTCGCCTCTTCGCGTTTCAATCAATCCTAAGAGCTCAAGACTGCGCAGGGCTTCTCGGATTGTGGACCGCCCTACTTCTAGACGTTCGGCAAGTTCTCGTTCAGAAGGCAGTTTCCCTCCAATAGGAATCCGCTCTTGTTCAATTAATTGCCTTAGTTGTCGGACGATTTCTGTAAATAATTTAGGTGATGCAGATGTCATATCGTCACCTTTTTCCATAATTTTGAAAGTGGTCTGACCACTCACAACTAGTAGCATAACGCATTTTTTTCTTCATGACAACTGTCACATAAAAAAAATTCCAGTCTCGAAAGACTGGAATCCAAATTTCTATAGAGGCTGCAGTGACTGAACAATCAATTGGCTTTTTCCGTTTCGCTGTTCGACTTTCCCTCGAACATGGACCACTGCTTGGTCTTTTAGGTGGATATTCACACTCGCAAACACTTCTGGGAAAAACGTAAGGTCGATCTCATCACGCTCATCTTCAAGAACGCCAAATGCCATGGCTTGCCCTTTTTTAGTCCGTATTTTACGAATATCTTTGAGTAAACCTACAAGCTCCACCTGTTTTCCATTCGCAAGTTGGATTTCGTCAATTGGAAGCAAGCTTGTATTGAACTGATTACGAGCTGCTTCGACAGGATGCGCTGATAAGAACGTTCCAAGAACCTCTTTTTCATAGGCTAACTTATAGGTGTCTGGCATCGCTGTCGCTTCTGTATATTTAGGTTCTCCAAAAGAGCTAATTGCACCACTCAGTAAATCAGTATCAACTGAAGGCCGAACGAGCTCTGCATGCATAATAGCCGGATCAAGGCTAGCCAGTAAGACAGCTCGGTCTTTGCCTAGAAAATCTAGAGCCCCGGCTTTAATCAATGGTTCAATTGTTGCCCGTGTAAAATACTGCGCAGAAAGATCGGCGGCAAGTTCAAAAAAAGATTTCCACGGAGAAGTTCGTTGTTTACGGACTGTAAGGAGGTGTTGCATAAAGGGACGCGGAATCCCTTTGATACTGCTCAGGCCAACTCGAATGCCTCCTTTATCCACTGTAAAACGACCCAAACTTTTCCATAAGTCAGGTGGCAAGAGTGCAAGGCCTCTACGCTTCATCTCACGGAAGACGGCAACTTGTTTCTCTTTGTTACCTGTAGATGACGTTAATAATGTCGTATAAAACGCTTCCGGGTAATGCGCTTTAATGTATGCCATCTGCATGGCAATCAAGCTATAAGCGGTCGCATGGCTTTTTGGGAAGCCGTACTCTGCAAACCGGACAATGAAGTCATATAAAGTAGAGGCCGTCTGTTCGGCAACTCCCTGCTCCTGAGCTCTAGTGATAAATCTATTTTTCTCAGCCGTCAGCACGTTACGGTCTTTCTTGCTTACTGCCCTGCGAAGATTATCTGCTTCGGCATAACTATAGCCTGCAACGCTTCTTGCAATCTGCATGATTTGCTCTTGATAGACGATAATTCCGTAGGTCTCTTTTAAGATAGGTTCCACTGCGGGATGTGCATAACGTACAGACTCTTTCCCGAGTTTGCGTGCGGCAAAGTTTGGAATAAACGCCATTGGACCTGGCCGGAATAAGGCATTGACAGCAACCACTTCTCGAAATGAAGTTGGATGGACAGTTTGCAGGGCCTTCTTCATACCTGGAGACTCAAACTGAAAGACCCCAAGTGTATCTCCAGACGACAGTAAGGCTAGTGCTTTTTTGTCTTCCCGGTCAATTCGCGCAAGTGAAAAGTCTTGTGACTTCGTCTCACGGATGCTTGCTGTCATTTGGTCGAGCATGGTGAGGTTGCGCAACCCTAAAAAGTCCATTTTGAGAAGACCTGCTTGCTCCACTTCTTTCATAGTCCATTGGGTTAAATAGATACCGTCATGATGCTCTTCAATTGGCACGACTTCAACGAGAGGTTTCGGCGAGATGACCACACCAGCTGCGTGGACCGTGGTATTTCGCGGCATGCCCTCAAGTCGCTTCGCTAATTGATACCAAAGCTCATGCTTTTCTTCTCTTGCAATAAAATTTTGGAGTTCTGCTGACTCGCTGACTGCCACTTCTAAAGAAGCCACTTGAGCAGGAATAGATCTAGATAAAAATGCAAGAGTCTCTTGTGGAAGTTCCATGACCCTAGCCACTTCGCGGGCCACTGCTTTAGTAGACAGAGTTCCAAATGCGACAATTTGCGCAACGAATTGTTCTCCGTACTTCTGCTGCACATAGCGAATGACTTCATCACGACGATAATCAGCAAAGTCAACATCGATATCTGGTAAAGACACTCGCTCAGGATTTAGGAATCTTTCAAATAATAACCCGTACTCTATTGGGTCTATTCCAGTTATTCCAAGGACATACGCTACTAATGAGCTTGCGGATGATCCCCTTCCTGGACCTACAGAAATTCCTTTCAATTTGGCAAAGTTAATGAAATCTTGGACGATCAGGAAATAATCACTATATCCCATCGACTGGATGACTGTGAGTTCGTACTTTAAGCGCTCTATGTAAACTTGCTGAGCTTGTAGGCCTTTTTTTTCGAGTTGACTTGATGCAAGACGAGCCAGATAGGCATCTGCCGTTGTTCCCTCAGGAACTGGAAAGCGTGGTAACTTTGGTACACTATCTGCCACCGTATACCCTTCAGAAAACCGTTGGAAAAACAAGGATTGCCAATTTCCAAGAGAAGCGAACTGCTCGTCCCATTGGGGTCTAGTTAATAATGGAATGACAGGCAGCTCTTCTGTTTCCTGAAGCTTCTTTCCTTGTGAGAGAGCTTGAAGAACTCGAAATGCAAGGCGGTCCTCTTCGTTCTCTAGTTGTGCAGGGGCATAAGGAAGAATGAGAGGATGCCTACTTTTCAATTGTTCAATAAACGCAACCTGGTCAGCTGTTTCGGAGGAAACTGCGGGAATCACAGATGCAGAGAAATAGGAAGCAATTCGGGGATACGTTTCTTCAGTAACGACTATGGCTGTCAGCAATCCTTTTGAGTATGCACGAAACCAAGAGGTTGGCAATGCATCAACATGTCTAGTCTCAAGAGCACTAGACAACTTAAGCAGTTGTTTCCACCCAGTCTCGTTCGTTGCATAACTAATTGCTTGAACTATGTCCTCATCAGACAGTTCTAGATGATAGCGTAAACCAATGACCGGTTGAATCGAATGACGGACCATTTCTTTGTAGAATGCTTGGACGCCGTACAAAGTAGAGTTGGTCAGAGCTGCCAGTTGAACCCCTTGACTTGCAAGAAATGGTCCTAGGCGATCTAACCGTATCGTACTCTGTAATAAATCCATTGATGTTACTAGTTGCGGATAACAGATCGCCATAAGAACCTCCTTAAAGTTTATACATATCTTCCATCACATCATCCACTTCATGCCAATTGTAGATGGTAGCTCCAGAAGCTAGAGGATGTCCTCCGCCGTTGTATTTTTTCGCAATCTCGTTAATAACTGGACCTTTTGAGCGAAGGCGAACTCGGATGCTCTCTTCGTCTTCAATAAAGAATACCCATGCCCGCATCCCTTGTACATCTGCTAGGGCACTCACAAGCAATGAAGCTTCTGATTGACTCACACCGTAATTTGCAAGAAGCGATTTGGTCATCTTGACGTGCCCAATTCCGTTTTTCATAACGAAGTTCTCGTATACGTAGCCTTTCAATTTCAGAACGTTCGGAGACACTTCATACATTGAATTGAACAGTTGGTTTCTGTCAAAGTCATAAGCCATCAATTCTCCTGCAAAAGTCATCGTCTTCAAAGATGTACTTGAGAACATAAAGCGTCCTGTATCTCCAACAATTCCTGCATACAAAAGACGTGCTGCTTGGTCAGGAAGTGTCCAATCTTCTTGTTCCGCTCCTGTCAGAAATAACGAGTAGATGATTTCGCTTGCAGAACTAGCAGTAGTATCGACATAGATGATATCTCCATAAGGATCTTCATTTGGATGGTGATCAATCTTGATTAAAAAATCACCTTTTGTATACCGTTGATCATCGATACGTTCCGTATTTGCTGTATCTGTCACAATGATCAAAGCTCCATCGAATGCTGCATCTGCGACTACCATCGGCTTTGCTAGATAATCAAGGGTGAAATCATGCTTTCCTGTTACATAAATTTCTTTCTCAGGATAGTTATGCTTTAGCAGCATCATCAAGCCGATAGAGGAACCATACGCATCAGGGTCAGGCCTCACATGACGGTGAATGACAATTTTTGGGTAGGCCTTAATTTTGTCCAGTATTTGACGGTGCATCAGTATTCCTCCTGTAACGGCACCTCCACTGTCGCATTTTCTTGTAAAAATCGTTACACTGTTAGAAGAAAGTGTGTGGAGGGAACCAAATGAATTCAATTTTAGTAATTGGGATTATTATCTCTATTGTATGGTATTTCTATTTTAAAACAAAACAATTTCGTACAGATTTGCCAATTCGCAAGAAATGGTATGCAGCGAAAAGTGGGATTTGTCTCGGAGCCTTTGTATTTTTGTTTGGATTGAACTACTTGTTTTTATTCCCGGATACAATCACTTATATTGTAGCTGCTGTTTTCTTAGTACTTGGAGGGTATATGGCCGTTCATAACTATAAGGCATCCAAACATTATGGAAAGTTTGTACAAGAGGAATGGGATTTAAACCAGGTCCCTGAATGAAAAGAACCGTTCTGCACTCGGCAGAACGGTTTTTCTAATGGTCAAATATCTGATACGTAATCAATGCTTTGCCGACAAGATGTTTGTCATTGTAGGCTTCGACGTCTACTTTTGCCATCCGTCTACTAAAGTCCAAAACTTTTGGCATGAGCTTGATATGAGCTTCAAGAGGTACAGGCTTTGTGTGGTAAATCGTCATATTTTCGACGACACTTTCCACTCGTCGCCTTGTGCGTAATGCTTGAGAACCTGCTTCAGCAAGCACCGTAGTAAACGCTCCGTATGACATCGTTCCAAAATGATTCGTCATTTGTGGTGTCACAGTGAACCCGATGACCGACTTGTCATCAGAAGAAGGCGACAATTGAGATTTGATTAAATCATCGATGGTCTCCCCATTTTGCGGCTGGCGAGAAGAAGCTTGTAATGCTTTTAGAACATCTTCTCGACTGATGATCCCCTGAAGTTTGTTCGCTTCATTGACTACAGGAAGTAAATCAATGCTCTCCCAAACCATCCGATGACTCGCTGCTGCGACGCTCGTAGTTAATGTAATGACGATAGGTTGCTTGGTCATCACTTTTTCAATAGAATCCTCACTATCGGCATCCATCACATCGCGTGCCGTTACAACTCCAACTACAGTCTCTTTCTGATCCACGACAGGATAGCCTCCATGGTTCGTCTCCATATTCAATTCCCTATAACGGTTCACCGTATCTTTAGTAGTTAAATACGCCGTCTGCTCTTTTGGAATATAGATGTCTTCAATCAACAACACGTCTTTTTTGATCAATTGATCGTCGATTGCCCGATTGATCATCGTAGCAACTGTAAACGTATCGTAGCTTGTTGAAATCAAAGGCAATTCAAGCTCATCTGCTAGTCTTTTCGAGGATTCCGGAACATCGAATCCACCTGTTACCAGAACGGCAGCTCCTGCCTTTAAGGCGTGTTCATGTACTTTGTAGCGGTTCCCGACAATCAACAGATTGCCTGGATCAACGTAACGCATCATATCATCCACTTGCATGGCCCCAATGACAAACTTGCTCAGGGATTTATGTAAACCTGACTTCCCGCCGAGAACCAGACCATCTACAATATTGACGACTTCTGCAAACGTCAGTCGCTCAAAGTTTTCTTTTCGTTTTACTTCAATCCGAATCGTACCCACTCGTTCAATCGTAGAGACCAAGCGACGGTTTTCCGCTTCTTTGATAGCTCGGTAAGCTGTTCCCTCACTCACTGTCAGGTCTTTTGCAATTTGTCGGACAGAAATCTTGTTTCCGATAGGCAACGATTCAATATAACTTAAAATTTGTTCATGCTTGGTCGACACTTGCTTTCACGCCCCGTCTAATTCTGTACTTCTTCGCCTGCTTTTAGTATTTGTACGTCTGCACTATGGACTAGCGATTTAAAGTGCTCAGGATCCTGTTCAATCGGTGGGAACGTATTATAATGCATCGGCACCACGATTCTTGGTTCTATGAACTCTACTGCGCGAGCTGCATCACGAGGACCCATTGTAAAATTGTCCCCGATCGGCAAGAAGGCAACATCAATCCCCTGCTCTCCAATCAATTTCATGTCACTGAACAGTCCTGTGTCCCCTGCATGATAAATAGTTGTCTCTTCGATAGTCAACACAACACCAGCAGGCATTCCCGTATAGTGTACCGTGCCTTGATCATCTGTAAAGGAGGAACTATGAAACGCTTGAGTAAATTTCACATGCCCGAAATCAAATTTTCTTCCTCCACCGATTCCCATGCCATGCGTCTTAGCTCCTTGGGTCTCGAGATAATCAGCCAATTCAAATGTTGCAATCACAAGAGCTCCGTGCTCTTTTGCGAGTTGAATCGTATCGCCTACATGGTCATTATGTCCGTGAGTTAGGACGATATGCGTGGGCGAGACATCTCCGACTTGTAAATCTGTCTGTCCATTCCCTGAAATAAAAGGATCAATCAAAATGGTGAAGTCACCTGTTTCAATTTTTACAACAGAATGTCCATGGTAGCTCAGTTTCATTGCCATCACTCCATTTATCAGATTTTACTGCTAACTTGTATTCTACTATGTTAGGATGAGAAATGGATAGTCAAACACTTAGGAGGGTTTCGAATATGTCAAAACTTGCTACACTGCAGTCTCATTTAGTCGAACAAAATATCGATGCCGCTTTCATCACGCATCCCGATAACGTCTTTTATTTTACTGGATTTCGAAGCAATCCACACGAGCGATTGCTTGGTATTTTCGTTCCTGCAAACGGTGAATCTTTTTTAATTTGTCCTCAGATGGAAGTGCCGGATGCGAGAGAACATTTTTCAGGTAGCATCATCGGGCACGTGGATACAGAAAACGCTTGGGACAAGTTAGTTGCTTCGTTCACAGTTCCTGTTGCAAAACTTGCAATCGAAAAGAGCCACATGACTGTAGAGCGTTTAGAATTTTTAGAGTCACGCATCACAGGTGCTACTTTCTCCTCTATCGACGAGACAATCACGGAGATGCGTTTACTAAAGACACCTGAAGAACTTGTTGAACTTCGAAAAGCAGCAGCACTTGCTGATTTTGCAATTGAAGTGGGCTGCAAAGCGATTGCAGAAGGAAAAACGGAGATGGAAATTCTTTCTGAGGTCGAATCGGCTGTAAAAGCAGAAGGTGCAGATGGTATGTCATTCAGTACGATGGTTCTGAGTGGTCTAAAGACAGCCTCTCCACATGGCACACCAGGTAACCGCAAAATTCAAAAAGGTGATTTTGTGTTGTTCGATTTAGGGGTTATCGTAAATGGATATTGCTCGGATATTACACGAACAGTAGCATTTGGGGAGCCTAGTGAAGATCAGCGCAACATCTATGAAACTGTAAAAAAAGCAGAAGAAACGGCTGTTGCTCTAGTTCGTCCTGGAGTTCTTGCTAAAGACCTAGATAAAGCGGCTCGTGATGTGATTGAAGATGCCGGGTATGGGGAGTATTTCACTCATCGCTTAGGACATGGTTTAGGAATTTCAGTTCATGAGTTCCCTTCTATCCATGGCGAAAATGAGATGGCTCTTCGCGAAGGTATGGTCTTTACAATCGAGCCAGGTATTTATCACCCAGAAGTAACAGGCGTCCGCATTGAGGATGATGTAGTGGTTACTGCAGATGGAGTGGAAGTCTTGACGAAATTTACGAAGGATTTAATAGTACTGTAATTCATTTCATTTCGTTTAATTTAACTTACTACATTTACAAAGTGTGTAGGGGTGACTCCAGCGGGATTTAAAGCGGAAGCTGAGACCGAGGCTCAGCCCGCGCCCGCGGAACGCTTCCCCTACACATGACATAATTGAATAAAAGGCATTTTCTCATTGAAGAGAAGATGCCTTTTTTGAGCTATAGGATTGCCAGTAAATAGCCCGCTCCAACAGCCAGTAAAGTCGCTAGCCAAGTAGCTAGTATATAACGAATCGGTTTCGTAGATGTGGCCGCTTCAAGTGCAAATGTCGAGACTGTACTTAAAGCCCCGCATATTCCAATAATTAAAAAGGCACTGAAGTTCCCTTGTTGAAGAGAAGGAATCAAATAGCCAATTAGCAAACTAGCAATAAAGTTCGCTATGAACGTCCCGTACGGATGCTTTCCATTTAACTTACTGAGAAAGTAGCGACCAGCGGCACCTAAAGCTCCACCAAGTGCAATCCATAACCAGATCACGCTACCGCCCCCTTCAGCCGAATCCAACGGACAATAACCGTGCTTCCAACTAGAGTTAAAAATGAATATAAGATCCAGCCTAAGAGATTGCCTTCTTGAATCAAAGTCAACGATTCGAAACTAAATAGCGACATCGTCGTAAAGCCTCCAAAGATTCCAGTCATCCAAAACCGTTTCCATCCAGGAGATAATGCAAGCAAAGAGACATACCCAATTGCTGCGCTCCCCACCCAGTTAGCTAGTAAAGTAGCGAGGGGCAGTCCCCATAAACTAAGCGGAAGCAAAGTAGCAAAAAGGGCTCGAAATACGGCTCCAAGTGCTCCACCTATCATGACCTCTCTCATACAATCCCCCCTAAAAAAGAAAAGCCGATTCCAAAGAATCAGCTTTAACTCTTATCAAACGACTGCTAACACATCGTTCACATCACGGTATTCAATGCCTTGAGCATCTGCTACTGCTTTGTAAACACAGACTCCGTTTAATGTATTTAATCCTTTTAATAAAGATGTGTTATCTAGACATGCTTGCTTATATCCTTTGTTAGCAATTTGCACTGCATAAGGAACCGTCGTGTTTGTCAAAGCGATTGTTGATGTACGTGGAACGGCGCCAGGCATGTTAGCAACTGCGTAGTGTACAACACCGTGCTTGATGTAAGTTGGCTCATCATGAGTTGTGATGCGGTCCGATGTTTCGAAAATTCCACCTTGATCGATTGCGATGTCGATTACTACAGAACCAGGTGACATGGATTTAATCATCTCTTCTGTTACTAATTTTGGTGCTTTAGCACCCGGAATTAGAACAGCTCCAATGACTAGATCTGCATTTTTTACAGACTCTGCAATGTTGTATGGATTTGAAATCAATGTGTGCACAGTCGCTCCAAACATTTCATCCAATTGACGAAGACGCTCTGGGCTTAAATCGATGATAGTTACATTGGCACCAAGACCTACTGCCATTTTAGCAGCGTTAGTTCCGGCAATCCCACCACCAATAACAGTTACGTTGGCACGTTCAACGCCAGGTACTCCTCCAAGTAGAATCCCTTTACCACCGTTGATTTTTTCAAGGTATTGAGCACCTAATTGAGTTGCCATACGCCCTGCTACTTCACTCATTGGAGTTAATAATGGAAGTGAGTTATTTGGTAATTGAACTGTCTCGTAAGCAATCGCTGTTACTTTTTTATCTAATAGTACTTTTGTCAATTCTGGTTCTGGAGCCAAGTGAAGGTATGTAAACAGAACTTGGTTCGGCTGGATCAATTCATATTCAGAAGAAACTGGTTCTTTTACTTTCATCACCATTTCTTGTTGCCAAGCTTCTTGAGCAGTCTCTACAATGTGAGCCCCTGCTTGTTTGTAGTCTTCGTCTGTAAAGCTAGAACCAAGACCTGCGCCTGATTGGATATATACTTCGTGACCATTGGTTACAAGAGAAACAACTCCCGCTGGTGTCATGGCAACACGATTTTCGTTGTTTTTTACTTCGGATGGAACGCCAATTTTCATTTTAAACTGCCTCCCTTTCTTCAAATCAAATCCATTTTAGCAAATTGCATAAAAAAAAGCTTTAATTATTTTTTATAAGTGACTTAGATTGTTCACAAATAAAAAGAGGAGTTTTGAAATCTACTGTCGAAAGGTATAAGTGAATTCATTTCTAAGGAGGAGTTTCAGATGACATTGACGTACAAAGAAATTCTAGTAGCAGTAGATGGATCCAAAGAAGCCGAGCTTGCCTTCAGAAAATCGGTGGCGATTGCTTCCCGTAACAATGCAACACTTCACCTAGCTAACATTATTGATACTCGTTCATTCGCAGCAATTGAAGCATATGACCGCTCTATCGCAGAACGTGCACAGAATTTTGCTGAGGAACTGCTTGCAGGCTATAAGCAAGAAGCTGAAAAGCACGGAGTCTCTAATGTTCATGTAATGGTGGAATACGGATCACCGAAAACGATGATTTCAAAAGATTTGGCGAACAAGGTCAATGCCGATCTGATTATCGTAGGGGCGACTGGACTAAATACTGTAGAACGTTTCTTAATTGGTAGTGTATCTGAAAACATTGTGCGTACAGCAAAATGTGATGTATTAGTTGTACGTACCGAAGCTCCAGTAGACGAAGAGTAATAAAGGTTGGGACAGAACCTAACAAAGGCAGTTTCTCATTGAGAAACTGCCTTTAGCCTTTTTATCGCGTGCAGGGGAAGCGTTCCGCGGGCGCGGACTGAGCCAAGGTCTCAGCTTCCGCTTTGATCCCGCTGGAGTCACCCCTGCACTCTGTATATGGTATCAATCTCGACTTTTTTTGGTGATGCATTCTAGTTCTGTCTCATCTTTTTTATTCCAGTCCCGCAACACGAACCGTATCGCGAACAATCATGATTTCTTCGTTGGTAGGAATCACTAATACCTTTACTGGAGAATGTGGATAATTGATTGGTGTCTCTTTTCCAATCTGAGCGTTGAGCTCTGGGTCCATATAGACTCCCATAAATTGAAGCCCCTCTAACACCTTTGCTCGGATTACAGAGCTGTTCTCTCCAATTCCTGCCGTGAAGATGATAGCGTCGACTCCATTCATTCTAGCTGCGTAGGAACCGATGTACTTGTGAATACGGTTTGCAAACACATCAAGAGCAAGCTGCGCTCGTTCATTTCCTTTTTCTACTTCAAGTTCAATATCTCGCAAATCACTGGAGAAACCGGAAACACCTAGCATCCCCGACTTTTTGTTTAAGACATCAAGTACTTCTTCCGCACTCTTCTCCGTCTTCTCCATCAAAAACGGAATCAATGCAGGATCAATGTTTCCAGAACGAGTCCCCATCGTCACCCCAGCAAGTGGAGTAAAGCCCATAGAAGTATCGATAGACTTTCCGTATTGAATCGCTGCAATACTCGCCCCGTTCCCCAAGTGACAAGAAATAAATCGAGTCGTCTCAATTGGACGGTTTAATAGTTCCGCTGCGCGCTGTGCCACGAATTTATGAGATGTCCCGTGAAACCCATATTTACGAATACCGTAATTCTCATAATACGAATACGGAATCGAATATAAAAAGGAGCTCTCCGGCATCGTCTGATGAAAAGCCGTATCGAAAACAGCTACAGCAGGTACATCAGGAAGTGCTTTTTTGAAACTCTGGATACCCGTAATATTGGCTGGGTTATGAAGTGGCGCTAATTCCGACAGATCAATCAATTTTGAAATGATCTCATCCGTAATTTCCACTGAATCACTATATACTTCGCCGCCATGGACCACCCGATGTCCGATACCGTGGATATCATGTAGCGATTGTATGACCCCAGTTTCTAATAAAGAGTCCATAAGTAACTGAACCGCTACTTCATGATTGGGGATCTCCGCCATTTTTTTCACTTTGTCATCACCGACAGTAACTGTGATGTAGGCATCTGATAAACCAATACGTTCAATTAATCCTTTAGCTGCGATTTCTTCTTGGGGCATTCGAACTAGCTGGAACTTCAGACTGGAGCTACCTGCATTGATAGCAAGAATATTATGCATACGATCTTCCTCTCAACAACATTTCTTTCATTTTACTTCCACTGACGCACTTTTTCAAAGAACAACTCCATGCTCTTTTTATTAGATAAAGAAGGGACTTGCGCTAATAGCACATCTTTCTTTGGCAAGGCTTTCTTCTCGTCTTTTCGAATGACTAAAAGCGCTTTGGCAGTCTGCTCTGATTTAAACACTTCTTTTGGAAGCTGCAGGACCGCTTCAAGACGCCCATGCTTTGAAATATACGTGTGGAGATTTTGCGCTTCTGGTGAAGAGAAAAGCGTTGCAGGTGCCAATAAAATCAGTGCCCCACCATCTTTCACATAGTTCATGCTCTGCTCGATGAACAAATGATGGGCATAAGCGTGTTGTTGGTTTCCTCGCAGTTCAAACGTTGCGGCATGCTCATCATCTGGATAATATCCAATTGGTAAGTCGCTGATTACCATATCTACTGGATCTAAAAGTAGCGGTCTGAGCGAATCTTGAAGGAACAGCTCGATTGGTTGATTGAGTAATTCCGCCGTTTGTGAAGCAAGCTGAATCAACAACTCGTCAATCTCACTTCCAAACAACTCGACTTCTTGAGAGCCCAAATAATTGGCTACTGTAAACATCAGATTTCCAGTTCCAACTGCAGGGTCGAACAAGCGAACTTCTTGCTTCCCTTCCACCAATTCCCGAACTAAAAATGCAACGAGCATGCCGAGTGCATCTGGGGTCATTTGATGGTTAGGCTGTGCGGACTTGCGCATGCCTTTTAATATTGCGAGTTGGATGGCTCTGCGTTTTTCTTCTTTCGTCGCTTCCACATCGACAAATTCAGTGCCACTCACTAACCAGCGCTCTAATCCGAAGACGACTCCTTCCAGATACGTCCCTTGACCGGAAAGTTCAATCTGCTCGGCCGCTTCATTTACTTTTGTAAAGATCTGTTCTACTACGTTCATGCCTGACTCCTTTTCTTCTAACCGAAAAGATGCCCACTTCATAGAAGTGGGCATGTTCTCTTAGTTAGATGCAGCTTGTTTCACTGCTTCAATTGCTTTTTCATAATCTGGGTGATCCGTACCCTCAGGTACATACTCGACGTATGTTACGATATCGTTCGCATCAACTACAAAGATGGAACGTGCAAGTAAACGTAATTCCTTCATTGTAACGCCATATGCTTCACCAAATGAAAGGTCACGGTGATCAGACAACGTGCGGACAGCGTCCACTTCGTTAGCGCCACACCAGCGTTTTTGTGCGAATGGCAAGTCATTAGAAATCGTTAAGATTTCCACATTGTCCCCCATGCTTGCTGCTTCACTATTAAATTTGTTAGTTTGTGTTGAACAAACTCCCGTATCCAGAGAAGGCACGACACTGATCAAACGTACTTTACCTTTAGAATCAGCAAGTGTGACTTCAGATAAATCATTTGCAAGCACTTTGAAATCTGGTGCTTTGTCTCCTACTTTTACCTCAGTACCTGGTAATGTCATTGGGTTTCCTTTAAATGTAACATGTGCCACTAGACAACCGCCTCCTTTTCAATCTGTTTTCATCTTACTGTACCACATTCGGTTGGTGCAACTGATTCGGTGCTTGAACTTGATAAAAATCTTGTTCATGGATCACTACAGTATCCGCTATAAAATCGTGTACCGCTTGTTTTTTAGGTGTAAATCCGACAATAAGATAAGGAAGATTAAACGGAATAACTGACAAAATTCGCCCGATCGTCTCGCGGAAAAACACGGTTCCAAAACTAGGCTTCTGCTGAGACAACGTGACTACACGGATACCAAGAATCATTTTGCCTAATGTTTGCTGTAAGAAGAAAGTCATGAGCGTGAAATATCCATAAAATACGATGACGGACAAAATAGTGATGGGTGCGTACCACGCCGTACTTTGTAAATCGAGATTGAATAGACGGAACAACGGTTTAATCACCAACCAGCCGAAACTTGCGATGATCAACAAATCAAGCAGGTATGCCCAAAATCGAATCCAGAACCCTGCATATTTATGTTCATAATGAGTGTTCATATGGCTCCTCCTTATTGTTCACCGTATAAGTACATCATACGAGGTGCTTGATTGTCAGTGATCAATTTTGAAATGACTTGTGTCTCGATATCAAGGCCTAAAAAGGACTGTGCTTTCACTCCAAATAACGAGCTCAGTGACTGCTCTTGTGAATACTCAAACACTTCTGCTCCTGGTATATCTAAATCTTCTTTCATTGCGGCAATGACATCTTCTTCAAATCCATAGTCATCCGCTAAGTTCGCTTCGATTGCTTGACGCCCATTTAGAATACGACCATCAGCTACTTTACGGACTTCTTCTTCTGACATTCCGCGTCCTTCTGCAATGATACGAACGAATTCTTCATAGGAATCGTTGATCATATCTTGTAGCATCTCTTCCTCTTCTGGAAGCATGTCCCGTGAAGGACTCAAGATATCTTTATAAGGACCCGTTTTAATCGTTACAAATTCAACTCCGTACTTTTCTGCAAGGTCCCCATAGTTGACGCTCTGCAAGATGACTCCGATGGAACCTGTCATCGTTTCTTTCATGACGAAGATTTTGTCTGCTGGTGCTGCGATATAGTAGCCCCCTGAAGCAGCCATACCTCCCATAGAAACGTAGATCGGCTTATCTGTCTCGTCTTTGATTTTCATCAAATCTTTGTAAATCTCAGCAGACTCCACAACTCCACCACCTGGTGAATCAACTGCTAAGACGATTCCTTTTACACTTTCATCGTTCTTTGCTTCCTCTAACTGTTGGAGGAAGAAACTATGGTTATACCCTTCTGTAGCAAAGAGACTAGATGCAGCCCCCGTATCTTGAATGACTCCTTCTACTCGAAGTACCGCAATTCGCTCCGATACATCTCCTGATTCGATTACCGTACTTCCCATCGTCTCTAACATCGTGGATTCATAGTCTTCTAACCAAGATGTCCAATCTGTGGATAGTGCAGCCGATACCGAATTGACGATAATAGATACACCTACTAATAGTGCTGCAATTCCTAACGCTACCCAGCGTTTGATGTTCATAATGACTCCTCCTTGATATGTATTCTTTATTGTTTACGTAAAACATGCAGAAATGTTTCATCCGATGTAAAATTGATTTTAGAGAAGTGCACGAAAGGAGACTGGATGCGTGAAAAAACGAAACGCTCTATATATTTATGCTAAAAACGACCGTGCCTCCCAACACTTGAGGGAAGAGCTCGGAACGGCAATCGATGCTCAAGGACTGGAGGTCGTGACATCACCAGAAGAAGCTTCCATTATTGTTAGCGTCGGAACAGATGGCAGCTTCTTGCAAGCCGTTCGTAAGACGGGTTTCCGTCAAGACGTCCTGTATGCAGGTATCTCCACTTCAGGTTCATTAGCTATGTACTGTGACTTCTTATTAGAAGATCTTCATTTTCCTGATATGGCGAGTGCTATCTTGCAAGACCGTGTGGAAGTACGGAAATATCCAGTAATCGAGGTTTCCGTGAATGGAGAACCGCATTTTTATTGTTTAAACGAATTTTCTATTCGCTCGAACATCATGAAAACGATAGCAATGGATGTAAAAATCGACACTATTCACTTCGAGACGTACCGAGGAGATGGAATAGTTATTTCGACTCCAACAGGTAGCTCCGCATATAATAAGTCACTAGGTGGCGCTGTCGTCGATCCTCAGATGCCTTGTTTCCAAGTGACCGAGGTGGCTTCTATGAACAACAATGAGTACCGTTCACTCGGATCTTCGTTTATCTTAAGCGGTAATAGAACGCTTCGACTAGAACTCCACGACGATTGGAATGACTACCCTACGATGTCGACAGATAATGAAGCGTTGAGCATTCAACATGTGAACACGATTGATATTCGCTTAAGCGAACGCGTTGTCAAGACTGTGAAATTAAAAGACAATAGTTACTGGGAAAAAGTAAAACGCTCATTCTTGTAATGAGCGTTTTATCTGTATAAACTTCGATATCGAGAATAGACCAAGTGCGACCCAGATGAAACTGAATCCTGTCCATTCCATGTTTGAGAACGGTTCATTGTATAAGGCTACTCCTAAAATCAGCATGATTGTCGGGGCTATGTACTGGATAAATCCTGATAAGTAGAGCGGAATAGATTTTGTACCACTCGCATAAAGAAGAAGCGGTAATGCTGTAGCCACTCCTGAAAGCATGAGTAGCACCATCGTGATAGCTGAGCTGTCGATGAACTGTAATGAATCTTGTGTGAACAAATAGACCATATAGGCAAACGCAAACGGTAGGACAAAAAATGTCTCAATCGCAAGACCTGTGATGGCACCTACTTTAGCTTGCTTCTTGATCAACCCATAAAATGCAAAGCTCCCTGCTAGCACTAAAGATATCCAAGGGAGTTGTCCATAAGTGAGTGTTAAAATCAAAACACCAGCTGCAGCAATTCCTACTGCGGCTTTTTGAGCATCACTCAATTTCTCACCTAAGAACACAATTCCGAGCATGACAGAAATTAACGGATTGATGTAGTAGCCTAAGCTCGTCTGTACAAGTTCTCCGTTATTTACTGCGAAAATAAACGTAAACCAGTTAGCTGTGATTAAATACGACGCAAGCATCAGGCTAAAGAACGCTTTTTTGTCACTCCAAAGACTGTGCAGGTCTTTGCGTAATTTTGGAATATCACGCATCACTGTAATTAACAACAGTGTGAAGATAAATGACCAGACGATGCGACTGGAAAGGATTTCGTCACTTGTAATATGCTGAACCGTCTTCCAATAGATCGGCATTAACCCCCAAAGTAAGTACGCTAAAAAAACCTGGCTGATTCCTTTTTGTTCTGTTGTCATGATGTACCCCTATTTATTTTTAGTTTCGAAATAATGCTATCAGTGTATCACTCTGATACGCTGAAGTAAATCTTTCAGAAAAAAGGAAAAATCCGAAAACCCTCTTTATAGAGGACTTTCGGATTTTGTGGTTATTGCTGGCGACCGTTGTTCAATTGTTGCTCTGCCATTTGCACAAGACGTTTCGTGATTTCTCCACCAACTGAACCGTTAGCACGTGAAGTGGCATCAGGACCTAATTGTACGCCAAACTCTTGAGCGATTTCATACTTCATTTGATCAAGCGCTTGTATTACACCAGGTAACGCAAGCTTGTTTGAGTTGTTGTTTGCCATGTTGTGTCAACTCCTTGTGCAGATAGAATGAACCGAAACGGCTTTTTCATACATCGCACAAGGAGGAAATTTTTTCTTTTATAATAAATCGTCGAAAGACTCTTTTTGCTTCTTCTCAGGGAAGCGGAATACTTCTCGATTTTCAACTGCTTTTTCGACATAGCTATCAAAACTTTCGAAGCTCTCATAGAACGTCACTTTCTCAAGTTTCGGTTTTGTCTTTGGTGAACTCGGCACAAAGATCGTGCAGCAATCTTCAAATGGTAAGATGGATGTCTCATACGTTCCGATTTCCTGAGCAAGCTGAATAATAGTTGTTTTATCCTCAGCAATTAGTGGACGCAAGACAGGAGTTGCAGTCACTTCATTGATAGCAGTTAGCGACTCCAAAGTTTGACTGGCAACTTGCCCAAGACTTTCACCTGTGACAATCGCTAATGCGCCAATGTCTTCCCGTACAAGGTCTGCAATTTTTAACATCATGCGTCTTGTCGTCGTCATCGAAACATTTTTAGGAATCTGCTGTTGAATCACTTCTTGAATTTCCGTGAACGGAATGACATGTAGGCGGACCGTTGCACCAAAGTGACTGAGCTTTTCTGCGAGCTGTTTTACTTTATCTAAAGAACGCTCACTTGTATATGGCGGACTGTGAAAATGAATCGCATCCAATCGCACACCACGCTTTAGCATCATATAACCTGCAACTGGGCTATCAATCCCTCCAGAAAGCATTAAAAGAGATCGGCCATTTGATCCAACTGGCATGCCACCTGCACCAAGAATAGTTTGTGCTGAAATGAAAGCAGCATCTTGTAAAATTTCAATTTTGATGTTGTAATCCGGATCTTTCATTTTAGCTGTCAATCCTTCAAAATGACGAAGCACTTGACTTGCAACTAAATGTTGAATTTCATTCGTTTCATGAGGAAAGCTTTTATCAGATCGTTTGACTGTAACTTTACAGGTCTTCCCTGAAGTTTCAAGCTCACTTAAAATGGCAATCGTTGTAGCTGCCATTGCGTCAATTGTCTTCTCTGCTTTTGCAACTGGGCTGAACGACTGAATTCCAAATACTGCTGGAAGTCGTGAAAGTAACGTCTCCATATCCTGTTCCGTTTCAGTCGTTAAAAACATGCGGTCTCTTTCCGCTTGGAGCTTTAGTGTTGGGACGTCTTCAAACGAAAAACGAATATTGTCGCGTAATCGATTGGTAAATTGACGTCGGTTTCTTCCTTTAGTTGAAAGTTCGCCGTAGCGAACGAGTATACGGTCCCACTTCATCATTGCAAATTCCTTTCTAATTGCCGGAGGATCAAGTCAAACGTTTTCAGGAACGTTGTGATGTCCTGCTCGGTCGTGTCTTTACCCATACTAATCCGAATCACGCCATCTATCAACTCATTTGGAACATTCATTGCCTCAAGCACATGACTCGTCGACTTTTTCTTAGACGAGCACGCACTACTAGTAGACACATAGATTTCATGCTTTTCTAACGCATTGACGAGAACTTCCCCAGTAACACCTTTAACTGCAACCGTGACGATATGAGGTGCAGCATTTTTAGGTGTCAGCACCGTCACAAGTGGATGGTGGCTAAAGAAGTCTAGAAGCCGCTGCTGCAGTAGTGACAATTTATCGTGAGTCACTTGTTGATCTTGGTGAGCCAAGCGCATCGCTTTTGCCAGTGCGACAGCTTGTGCAACAGGAGCCGTCCCACTGCGAAGACCAAATTCTTGGCCGCCACCCACAATCAGCGCTTCCAAGTCGATAGCTTTAGAACAAACCACTACACCGCTCCCTTTAATCCCATGAAACTTATGACCTGAGAGCGTCAGCCAATCTACAGGTAAGCTGTCAAAATCGACTGGCAGTTTTCCGTAACTTTGGACTGCATCGACGTGCACTATGGCTCGGGAATTGGAACGGATAATTTCTAAGCATTCCTGAAGCGGTTGAATGGTACCAATTTCATTATTGACATGCTGAATAGAAACAACTGTGGTCGTGCGGCGAATTTTCTTTTTTAAGTCCTCTAGTTGAATTGCTCCGGTGCTGTCTACCTCGAGCCAGTCGACTTCAAAACCTTCATCTAACATCAGCTTTCCTACTTCGATTCCTGCTGGATGCTCTACCTTTGAAATCAAAATATGTTTTCCAATAGACTTTCGAGCTTTTGCAGTTTGACGTACTACAAAGTTCGTCCCCTCTGTCCCGCCTGAAGTAAAGATGACAGATTTCGTCTGAGTTTTTAGAAGTTCTGCAATCTGTCCTCGAGCACTTTCCAATAATCGGTTGGTTTGATCCCCTAGTGCATGAATGGATGCAGGATTGAACCATAGGCTCTCATTCACTTTTACGAACGAATCTAAGACAGACGAATCGGGCTTCGTCGTAGCACTGTTATCTAAATAAATCATTCCGTTCACCTCTTTTTTCTACCATAACAAAAAGCTGCCGAAGCGGCAGCTTTTAGTGATTCCATTGCTGTTCTTTCATCATCTTTTGAATTTTTTTCAATGCACCTGGCTCCGCTTGCTCTACAGCAATACCCGCTTCTTCCAGTGCTTTTGTATAGCGTTTTTGACGGAATGCATGCTCCGCTTCAAGTAACTTTACATTGACTGCAGTATTCGTCGTCCGGTAACGATTTCCGTACTGGATGATTCGCTCAACAAGTAAGGCGTTTTCTAACATTTCCTCAGCTTTTGCTACTGCTTCTTGAACGGCACCTTCTGCCTTCTTCATGTTCGCATCAACCGTCGCCATATTTAAAGGCACTTCTTGTAAATTCTGTTCCACAACGAAGATATTTTCTTCTGCTTCCTCGAAACGAACATCAATTTCCTCTGGCACACCAGGAAGGTTCGCTTTATGGAGGCTACGCTCCGTCACATGCAACGTTCGCTTTAGTTCGACAATTTTCGCCCGTGAGCTATTCTCATCGATACGCAAGTTCTTCAACTTGTTGTGGAACTCACTTTGGATCTCGTCTTGTTCTCCGATAACTTGTTCTAGAGAACGCAATTCTTCTTCTATGGAAGAATAGGCAGATGTTTCTTCGCTCAAACGTGTCTGCACCCAAGTCATTTTTGATTCAGCTGCAGTCAACTTTTCTAAACATTTCACAGGAACAGACAATTGCTCATCAGTTAAGTGATAACTTTGTTTAATGTAGTTGGCTTCTTCTTGAGCTGCTTGTGTCTGTTTTTTTGTTTCATCCAGTTTTTCAGCAATGACAAGATGCTGTTGGTCGACATAGGCTCTTGCCTTAACTTCTTTTTCTAGTACATCATAAACCGTTTCAAGCTCATCTTTGATTTCTTCAACACGACGCTTTACTGGACCAACTGATAACTTGGCAATCTCTTCTTTTAGTGTCACCAGTTCTGCTTCAATCCCATCTAGCTTCGATGTCAATTCTAAATGATCTAAGAAGTAGCCTTGAGATTCCATTTCATTTTTCCCTGTTCGGAGCTCATGAAGAGTAGCAGGTATCTTTGAAGAGACCTCTGAGAACAATGTAGGAATGTCATGAAGTTTCGGGAATAAAAGATCTCCTTTTTCACGAAGGCGCATGACTACTTCACGAGCGCTCATATAATTTCCTTTTGCCGTCAATTCGTTGTATTCATTCATTTCCGGTTGGAAGCTTTCAAGCTCTTGCTCTAAAGCCGGTAACGCTTCTCCAAATGAATACTGATGGGCTAGGACATTTTTACGAGCGGCACGATATTGTTCGTTGATCTGCTCCATTTCAATCCGATTCTTTTCTTCGCTACCAATCAGGTTATGTAATTCTTCTAAAATGGAATTCATCTTTTGTTCAGCAATATGTAAACGTTCTTTAATGAGCTGTTCCGTTTGCGATGCTTTCCCAAAACGCATTTTGTCGACGAATTCTTCTGCATCAAAGAGCAGAGAATCGACTTCTGGAATATCGTGATCCATCACTTCGTTCCAAATGTTCCGCCATCGTTCAAACATTTCTTCTGTTTGACCGTTCATGTTCAACTGTTTTACTTTTGTCATTTCCTCGAGAATCGGCTTATGCTGAATCTGCAGTTTTTGTTGGTCTAAATCACTTATAATGGCGTTGTGCTTCCTTCTAAATACAAGAATTAGAACAATCGCCACCAGGATCACTATGAGTATTGGGATAAGATATTCCATTATAAGCCCCCTGTTCCTTTGTCCCACATGCTTGTTGTTCTTCTAGTTTACCATGTTATGTTAAGATTGTTTCAATCTATTGTAACTATTTTTTGAAAGGATTTTCAATATGAAGAGAGATGCTCACATTCATACTCCATTTTGCCCCCATGGTTCTTCAGATTCTTTAAAGGATTATGTAGAACGATCCATTAAACTTGGCATTAAGGAAATGACGTTTACAGAACACGCTCCCCTCCCCCCTTCTTTTGTAGACACTACTCCTACACAAGATAGCGGAATGACACCTGCCATACTTGAGGCCTATCTAGTTGCAGTAAAGTCAATCCAGCAAGAGTATTCTAAGGACATACAAATACAAGTAGGCTTGGAAGTCGACTTTATAGAAGGATTTGAAGAAGAAACGACTCAGTTTCTGGAGCACTACGGCCCGGAATTAGATGACAGTATTTTATCTGTCCACTTTTTAAAGCTACCGAACGACAATTATGTTTGTATCGACTATTCAAAAGAAGTTTATCTAGATACGGTCCAAAAGGTAGGTAGTAGCGAACAGCTTTATTCACTTTACTACGCTACTGTGCTAAAATCGGTTACATCTTCTCTTGGAAACTGGAAGCCACAACGGATCGGACATTTTTCGTTAGTGCACAAGTTCCAGAACGCGTTGGCATCTAAACCGAATGATCAGCATCATTTAATAGAAGTGCTAGATGCTATTCAAGCTGCCGGACTTGAAGTGGACCTAAATAGTGCAGGGCTGGCTAAACCTTTTTGTTTGGAACCTTATCCGCCTCTTGAAATTGCACGACTTGCAAAAACTCGAGGAGTTCCACTTGTGTTTGGTTCAGATGCCCACACTGTCGCCGACTTGCACCAGTTTTCAGAGTACTTCACTGAATTTGAGAAATGAGGAATGAACATGTTTACGAAACAAGCGTATTCCGCTTCACTTGAAGAAAACTATGCTCTACTTGCTAAACAACTTGATGCCCTGCTTGACGGAGAAACGAATCAGATTGCAAATTTAAGCAACGCTTCCGCTTTGTTAAATCAATTTTTAGATGATACAAACTGGGTTGGATTTTATTTAATGGAAGACGGGGAATTAGTGCTCGGTCCATTCCAGGGCTTACCTGCATGTGTTCGAATTGCAGTGGGTAGAGGCGTTTGTGGAACAGCGGTAGCTAAAAATGAAACACTGCGCATTGAAGATGTGCATGCGTTCCCCGGTCATATCGCCTGTGACGCCGCTTCCAATTCAGAAATCGTGATTCCTTTAGTAAAGGACGGCGAAGTAATCGGTGTACTTGATATTGATAGCCCTTCTAAAGGCCGTTTCACTGAACAAGACCAAGCGGGTCTTGAGACATTTGTGGCTCATTTAGTTAAGCATCTCTAAGATGTGGAGAACGCCGCTCTAGAAATCTTAGATGTGGAAGACAAATGTAAAGATAACTAAGTAAAGTAGAAATTTGACCTGAGAAACCATTTCCAAGGGGAGAACCTGCAAGTCTCCTCGTCGCAGGCTCCTGCGGGGTCTCGCAGAACCTCTGACAGCCTGGGAAATGGTATCTCAGACCCGATAAATAGTGAGAATTGAATCTTAACTATCTTATTTCACTTGCTAAGTTGAATTGAAAAGCATAATTCATTAGAGTGTGTAGGGGTGACTCCAGTGGGATAAAAAGCGGAAGCTGAGACCGAGGCTCAGCCCGCGGAACGCTTCCCCTGCACACAAAAAATGTACAAAAGGGAGTTTCTCGAACCAAATCGAGAAACTCCCTTTTTTATTCATTCATATGTCACTGCATTTCCATACTGCTTGTTTTAATACTCTGGAACGCTTGCTGTAAATCTGCAATGATGTCCTCAGGATCTTCAAGACCAACAGACAGACGAAGCATCCCGTTATCTATTCCCATTGCAATTCGATCTGCTTCCGGAACAACAGAATGTGTCATTGTAGCAGGGTGTTGAATCAACGTCTCCGCATCTCCAAGACTAACAGCTACATGAATCAGTTTTAAGTGATTTAAGAAACGTTGAGCCGCTTCTGTTCCCCCTTCAACTACAAATGAGATAAGACCGCCGCCTGCTTGCATTTGTTTCTTAGCTATTGCTGCATGTGGGTGGGCTTCATCAAATGGATAAAGAATTTTAGTGACACTTGATTCTGTTTTTAAATATGCCAATAACTTCTCTGCATTTTTCACATGACGTTCCATACGAACGTGAAGAGTCTTCAACCCCCTCAAAATCAGCCATGCATCAAAAGGTGAGATGATACCACCATAATCTTTTTGGATCGACATACGGATCTGGTGCATCTCCTCCGTATCTTTTCCTACTAAAATTCCGGCAATCACATCCCCGTGACCGTTCAAATATTTGGTTGCGCTATGCAGGACAAAATCTGCTCCGATGACAAGAGGCTGTTGAAGGTACGGCGAACAAAATGTATTGTCCACTACAACCCGAATCCCTTTCTCTTTTGCTACCTCACACACAAGATGTAGATCGACTAGCTCCATCGTTGGATTGATTGGTGATTCTACATAAATGACTGTTGTTGCATCCGTGATGGCCTGTTCGATTTCTTCGCGAGTAGAGAGGTCCGATAAGGAATGTGTAATGTTGTATTTGTTTTCAAAAATTCCGAGTAGACCAAATGTACAGCCATAGAGACCTTTGGAACAAAGAATGTGATCTCCTGCTTTCGTCAAATGCACGAGAATAGTACTTACTGCTGCCATCCCTGAACCAAATGCTAAAGCTCCCCCACCTTCTTCAAGAGCCATCATCCGCTTCTCCAAAACTTCCACAGTCGGATTCCCGAGTCTCGAATAGATTCCACCTGCTTCTTCTCCAGCAAACCGGCGTTGTCCTTGCTCTGCAGTGTGAAATGTATACGTTGATGTTTGATAAAGTGGCACGGTCAAACTATCGTGATGTTGTTTAGGATCCATCCCCTCATGGATCAACCGCGTGTCTTTCTTCATGTAAAGCACCCCTTTGTAATGTAAACGCTTTCATTATTATTGTAGTCCTTTCTCTATAACTCTGGCAATGGATTCCCAAGAAGTCAGACCAGTTTCACACTATGTACAGGTCCACCCCTTGACAGTTGGTATTGTATGTTATACAATGGCCTTTGTGTAAAATAAACGCAGCAGTTGTATGGCCAAGAGCTGTTAGTTTGTCCCACGACTTTGTGGAAGTGATACGTAACCCTTCGGCTGCATGGGCGAAATCACATCATGACAAAATAACCTTTTGACTGAATACAATTGGTTTTTATTTTACAACAAAATAAAACCAACAGAGGAGGAGACTACTATGTCTCGTTATACAGGTCCATCATGGAAACTGTCTCGTCGTCTTGGAATTTCTCTAAGCGGCACAGGTAAAGAATTAGAAAAGCGTCCGTACGCTCCAGGGCAACACGGTCCAAACCAACGCAAAAAATTGTCTGAGTACGGTTTACAATTACAAGAAAAGCAAAAGCTTCGCCATTCTTATGGCTTGAACGAGCGTCAATTCCGCACGCTTTTCAACAAAGCTGCTAAGCTTCAAGGTAAACAAGGTGAAAACTTCATGATCCTTCTTGAAACTCGCCTAGATAACTTAGTTTACCGTTTAGGTCTTGCTCGCACTCGTCGTGGAGCTCGTCAATTAGTGAACCACGGTCACGTTATGGTCGATGGCGCACGCGTTGACATTCCTTCATTCCTTGTAAAACCAGGTCAAGAGATCTCACTTCGTGAAAAATCTCAAAACCTTACAGCTGTTAACGAAGCTATGGAAGTTAACAACTTCGTACCTGAGTACTTAGAATTTGACGCTGACAAAAAAGTTGGTAAATTCACTCGCCTTCCAGAGCGTAGCGAATTATCTGCTGAAATCAACGAAGCTCTTATCGTTGAGTTCTACTCTCGTTAATTTCCGTTTCTGCCTCCCTTTATTGGGAGGCTTTTTTATTTTGAGCAAATAAAAACCCCGTTCTCAACAAGTGAGAACAGGGTTTTGCATTACATAACTTCTTTAAAAATATAGCCGTTCAAACGCTCATCGCGTGTGATCTCTAGTTCATCCCCTGGCTTCGCCTTCACAGTGAATTTATCTTTAGGGATAAATATGCGCTCGTTTGTTTCTTTTTCGTTTAAAATCACGAAAAAATCATCAACAACACTTACTATACAAATTTTTGATTGGGACATTACCGCTACTCCTTGCATAGGTTCATATATATGCTAGTGTACCACAATCCCACAACAAAAAATTAGTTAATTTTGATTTTTTTCAATAATTTTTAGTACCATCTATTGTAAAAATTGTATCATTCTATAGTTTTTCTTCCCTCTTCTTACAATCATGAATTGATCATCTAGACGGTCAGTCCCAGTAACTGTGTAAGTCACGTCTGTTACTTTTTCCCCATTAATGGAAATCGCTCCATTCGTCACATCTTCACGAGCTTGACGTTTCGATGGAGAAACGGATGCTTCTACTAACAAGTCCACAATAGTTGTATCTTGCTTTGGTAGTTCAGATGTTGGTACATCTTTAAAAGCGTCTTTCATCTCAGATACAGTCAACTCTTTTAAGTTTCCACTGAATAACGCTTGTGAAATCCGAACAGCTTGCTCATGAGCTTCCGCACCATGGATCAGTTCAGTCATCTCTTTAGCTAGGCGTTTTTGAGCTTCACGTAGATGTGGTTGCTCCTCTACAGCCTTCTCCAGCGCTTCGATTTCTTCTCGACTTACGAAAGTGAAGATTTTCAAATATTTGATGACATCCGCATCTGCTGTGTTGATCCAGAACTGGAAGAACTCATACGGCGTCGTTTTTTCAGCATCTAACCATACCGCTCCGCCAGCTGTCTTCCCGAACTTCGTTCCATCCGCTTTTGTTACAAGAGGAATCGTGATTCCAAAAGCCTTGGCTTCTTCGTCATGCGTTTTGCGAATCATCTCGAGTCCAGTTGTGATGTTGCCCCACTGATCGGATCCTCCAATTTGAACGCGGCAGTTGTGGTGGTCATATAAATGGTTGAAGTCGATTCCTTGGATTAGAGTGTAAGCAAATTCCGTGAACGATAGACCTGTATCCAAACGACTCGAGATAGAATCTTTTCCTAACAAGTAGTTGATGTTCACTAGTTTTCCGTAGTCACGGAGGAAATCGATAATAGTCATACTGCTGATCCAGTCTTTGTTGTTGACCATCTTCGCGCCGTTGTCTGCTTCGAAGTCAAAGATGCGTTTCATTTGCTCTGTAATCGCAGCAACATTTTGATCCACTTGCTCCATACTTTGAAGTTGACGTTCTTCTGAACGACCGGATGGATCGCCGATAGTTCCAGTTGCACCGCCCACTAAAAGAATCGGTTGATGTCCGTGCATTTGGAAACGACGAAGTGTGAGTAGCGGCACGATGTGTCCAATATGCATACTATCTGCTGTTGGGTCGACTCCACAGTAAAGAGCAACTTTTTCTTTATCTAGTAAAGCAGCCATTCCCTCTTCATCCGTCTGTTGGTATAACAAGCCTCTCCAGCTTAAATCTTCTAAAAGTTCTTTCGACATTTTGTTTCCTCCTCAATCTGATTTTTAGCAACAAAAAAGTCCCTACATCTCAAAAGATGCAGGGACGCGAATACGCGCGGTACCACCCAGTTTAGAAAGGAGCTATCTCCTTCTCACTCGTATGACGTTAACGCCGTCCTACGTTAAGCTCCTAAACTGTACTTCACGCATGGAAATGTCTGGTTTGCAGCACCCACCAGATTTCTAATGGCATTGTCCATAAGCTACTCGTATTTACTCATCGCTTAAATATATCCCTATTTTACTCATTTCACAGAAGTTGTCAATATCTATCGAAATTGGGGTGCCTATTATGCTATAATAAAGTGATATTTTAGGGGGTGCACGACCTTGAACTGGAAGGAACGATTAGATAGTTGGACCCGTTCAAAATGGGCCAAGGCTTTACGTATTACAGGAAGTGTTTTTTGGAACTTAGCACTGATATTATTGATTGTGTTTGTTGTCCTGGGAGCCTTTGGCGCATCTGTCGGAGCTGGCTACTTTGCAGCGCTTGTTAAAGATGAACCGTTGCGTTCTCCTGAACAAATGCGCAATGCGGTCTTCACATACGAAGAGACCTCAGAGATTTATTTTAAAGATAACAATTACTTTGGAAAAATGAGAACGGATCTAGAACGTACAGAAACGAAACTCGATGCCGTCTCAGACAATGTACTCAATGCAGTGTTCGCCACTGAAGATGAGTATTTTGAAGTACACGACGGGATTGTGCCAAAAGCCATTTTCCGTGGACTGTTGCAAGATATTACCAATGCAGATACTCAAACGGGGGGTTCGACATTAACCCAGCAAATCATTAAGAATCAGATTTTGACAAATGAAGTCTCTTATTCTCGTAAAGCAAAAGAGATACTCCTTGCGATGCGTTTAGAAGAATATATGGACAAAGAAGAAATTTTGGAAGCCTATCTCAACATCATCCCTTATGGACGCAATTCAAGTGGGCGCAACATAGCAGGGATTGAAACAGCTGCACAAGGGATTTTTGGTGTAGAAGCCAAAGATTTAAACTTAGCTCAATCCGCTTATATCGCAGGAATCCCTCAGGCTCCCTACCGGTATACTCCATTCACAAGTAAAGGTGAATTGAAGGACGCGGAAGGACTGGCTCCAGGAATCGACCGGATGAAGACTGTACTTTTCCGTATGAAAGAGACGGGTTACATTACGGAAGCCGAATATCAAGAAGCTCTTGCTTATGACATCACAAAAGATTTTAAACCTCGTGAAGCGTCTACTTATGAAGACCTCCCTTGGCTAACTATTGAAGTTGAAGAACGCGTCACTACTATTATGGCCAAGGTCTTGGCTGAACGTGACGGATTAGATCCAAAACGAATCGATGGGGACTCTTCTCTTCGCAATGAATATCGTCAGTTAGCGCGACAAGAAATCGCAACGGGTGGTTACCGCATCCATACAACAATTGATGAGAAATTGATGCGAAAAATGGAAGAAATCAAATCAAACTATGACATGTACGGCTACACGCGCGTGAAGGAAGTAAAAAATTCTGAAACGGGTGAGATTGAAAAAGTTGAAGAACCGGTACAAGTCGGTGGAATGTTACTTGAGAATCAAACGGGACGCATCCTTGCTTTCATGGGTGGTCGTGATCATAACATTGAAGCTCTAAATCACTCGACACAAGCTTATCGCTCTCCTGGTTCAACGTTTAAACCGCTAATGGTTTACGCACCAGCAATTGAATATGGTGTCGCTGGCGCTGGTACTCCAGTAGTCGATGTAGAGTTCTCATTCACGGATGCGTCTAACTCAGGATGGTCTCCTGAAAACTACAACCCAGACCAAGAGAAAGGAATCATCTCACTCCGCAGTGCGTTGACGACTTCTCAGAACTTAACTGCGATTCGTCTCTATGACACGATTCGCGAACGCAAACCTGTCGAGTTCCTTCATAAGATGGGCTTTGACAGTGTAGAAGATAATGAGAACAGTAACCTTTCTCTTTCTATCGGTGGAACGAGTAAAGGTGTCACTATTGAAGACAACACAAATGCGTTCGCAATGTTTGCAAATAATGGCTCATTTGTTGATGCTTATTTAATCGAAAAGATTGAAGATGTAGACGGTAACATCGTTTACGAACATAAATCAGAACCTGTACAAGTGTTCAGCCCAGCTACAGCTTATATCATGAATGATATTATGCGTGATGTGTTTGACGAAGGAACTGCAACAGTCGCTAACTCTCGCTTAAAATTCAGCTCTGATATTGCAGGTAAGACAGGTACAACTCAAGATCACAAAGATGCTTGGTTGATCGGTTACAATCCAAATGTCACACTGAGCGTATGGCTAGGATACGATAACTACAACTTTAAAGCGGGTGACAACACCCTCTTCTATATGAACAATACGTATGGGCATCCAAGTGTACGATCTAATACACTGTGGTCAAACCTTATGAACGGAATGTATGACGTCAACCCAGAGCTGATTGCAGCACCGAATAAGACGTTCCAACGTCCTGAAGGTGTAGTAGAACGGTCATTCTGTGGAATTTCCGGTTTGGCTCCTTCTTCTGCTTGTTCGAATGCAGGTCTCGTAAAATCTGACTTGTTTAATGCGGCGACGTTCCTACCTACCAAACCAGATGATAGTTTAGTGAGTTCTTCATACGTGACTATCAATGGCAATCGCTACCGTGCACTTGACTCAACACCTTCTGAATTCGTTGTTAAAGGTGGATTTGGAGTGAGCGAGTCATTCATTGAACGGATGCTTGGCAGATTTGGTGGGAATGCAAGCAAACTTTTCCCAGAAAATTCTGGATTCGCATCGAATGTAGTGTCAGAAGATGTGTTTAATGCGGATGGAGCAGCGCCTTCTGGAGTTTCCGCTGCAGTAGCAAACAGTGTCATGACGTGGACAAATTCAGGCTCGGCTGATGTCGTAGGGTATTATATTTACCAAGGCGACACACGAATTGCAGCTATCCCACAAGCTAGTGAAAATCGTTATGTATTAAGTGGCTACGGAGATTATTCAGTTCGTGCTGTAGACATTACTGGGAAAATTTCTGCACCATCTAATGTAATCTCCCGTGAACGTCCTGAGCCGAAACCAGAACCAAAACCACCTGCATCTGGCGGTGGCAATTCTGGAGGGAATAATTCTGGTGGTGGAAATGGCGGAGGCAATTCTGGCGGTGGCGATACCGGTGGCGGAGATGAAGAAGAGCCAACGGATCCAGTCGAACCAACAGATCCTACAGATCCAGGTACCGATGATGGTGAAGAATAGTCTTATACAAAAAGCAGTACGCTGATTTTTCAGCGTACTGCTTTTTTATTAATCTTCCATTGTTGATAAATCACCTGTCGGCAAGTTGAGTTCCCAAGCCTTCAGTACACGACGCATGATTTTCCCGCTTCGCGTCTTCGGAAGTTTTTCTTTAAATTCAATTTCACGAGGAGCTGCATGAGCAGCAAGTCCCTTTTTCACAAACTGTTGGATTTCTGCAATCAATTCATCCGATTGTTCATAGCCATCATTTAAAGCGATGAACGCCTTGATGATTTCACCTCGGACCGGATCAGGTTTCCCGATAACGCCAGCTTCCATTACAGCCGGATGCTCAATCAATTTGCTTTCTACTTCAAATGGTCCTACTCGTTCACCTGAAGTCATGATCACATCATCCACACGACCTTGGAACCAGAAATAGCCGTCTTCATCCATGTAAGCTGAATCTCCTGAGAAGTACCATTCATCGTTCATAAAGTACGAATCGTACTTTTCTTTGTTGTTCCAGACCTCGCGCATCATCGAAGGCCAGCCTTTTTTAATAGCCAAGTTCCCCATTGTCAGTGGCGGTACTTCTTTTCCTTCGTTATCAATGATAGCCGCATAGACACCTGGAATTGGTTTCCCCATTGATCCAGGCTTGATAGCCATAGTCGGATAGTTACAGATCATCTGTCCGCCTGTTTCAGTCATCCACCAAGTATCGTGAATGCGCAGACCAAAGACTTGCATTCCCCACTTCACAACCTCAGGATTCAGCGGTTCTCCAACTGACAATAAATGACGAAGCGTCGATAGATTGTAGTCCTTGACGAGGTTGTCGCCTGCTCCCATCAACATACGGAACGCTGTTGGTGCGCTATACCAAACTGTCACTCCGTAATCCTCAATCGCCTTGTACCACGCATCTGGAGAGAAACGCCCTCCTAGGATTAGAGATGTCGTTCCCGTCAGCCATGGTCCGAATACTCCGTAGACAGTCCCTGTTACCCAACCCGGGTCTGCTGTACACCAGTAGATGTCTGTATCACGAATGTCCATGACCCATTTCATCGTGTGATAATGTTGCACCATCGCTCCGTGGACGTGAAGAATCCCTTTCGGTTTTCCCGTAGATCCTGAAGTGTAGTGTAGGACGAGCCCATCTTCCTTGTCGACCCAAACGGTTTCAAATGAGTCGCTCGCTTCTTTTAAGCCGGCTTCAAAATCCACATATTTGTCGTCATAATTGTCATACTCGCCCACTAAGAAAATCGTTTCAAGTTTTGGTAACTTGTCTACTGGAACTCGTGACAGCAATTCAGGAGTAGTCACAAGTACTTTTGCATCGCTGTCATCTAATCGGTCATAGACAGCGCCTTCCATGAAAGCTTCGAAAAGTGGCCCTACTATGACCCCCATCTTCAACGCGCCAAGAAGTGCAAAATAAAGCTCTGGAGAACGTGGCATGAAAATAAACATGCGGTCTCCTTTTTCTAGAGATGAATTTTTGGATAATGTGTTCGCAGCGCGATTGACGTTGCGCATCATCTCATAAAACGTATAGCTTTCTTTACGGATCCCATCCTGATAATAAAGAGCCACTTTGTTTTTATTATGGGAGCGAGCGTGTCGATCAATTGCCTCATGCACAATGTTCAGTTTTCCGGTTTTATGCCAATCGAAGACCTCCGATGCCTGATCCCACGTAAAGTCTTTCGAGAACCCCTCGTAATCGAAGAGATTATAATCTCCTTGGACTGCTGGTAGTGTTTCAAGTTTCATATCGTCACCCCTTCTATGTAAGTACCCCCTTATTTTACCTAATGTTATTTCGTTTGTACAACTATTCTGAATGTTTCTTGAAAGCGCACACATTGTAAATACTTTACGGTATAATGAAAAAAGAGTATAACAAAGGTGGTGTGCATGTGATTCACAAGAAGACTTACAATGCCATTGAAGTCAAAACAAAACACGGGACAGTCATTGTAGAAGGACCTGTACCTAGTGAAGAAATCGCCGCTCTTCAGTTTCATGAAGATCTAACCGCATTTCGTGTGCCTGAGCAACAACACAAAGCAATTATAGACATCGCAAAGTTACCTGAAGGGCGCTTAATTATTGTTCGAGAACAAACAACTATTGTTGGTTATGCGACCTTTTTACACCCAGATCCTTTAGAGCGATGGTCAAAAGGTAATATGGAAAACTTGATTGAGCTAGGAGCTATTGAAGTCATTCCTAAATATCGTGGTAGCGGTGTCGGAAAGAGCTTATTAAAAGTTTCGATGATGGACGATGCCATGAACGACTATATTGTGATTACGACCGAGTACTACTGGCACTGGGATTTAAAAGGAACCGGACTTAATGTTTGGGAGTACCGCAAAGTGATGGAAAAAATGATGAATGCCGGCGGTCTCGAATATTTTGCGACAGACGATCCGGAAATCAGTTCCCACCCTGCCAACTGTTTAATGGCTCGCATCGGAAGTCGTGTTGATTCGGAATCCATTCAACAGTTTGATCAACTACGTTTCATGAACCGTTTTATGTATTAGGAGGGACCTCATGTTAATCGAAGAAATTATGAATCAAGACGTTGCCACCTTGTACCCTACCCAAACGTTACGAGAAGCAGCTGCTACACTGAGAGAAAAGAAGATTCGTCATATCGCGGTAATCGATGAGCATCGAAAGGTTGTTGGGGTGATCACCGACCGAGATATCAAGCAAGCAACTCCGTCCAATTTACTTGAATCGGATGACCACAGTGTACTAGACACTCCGATAGAGCGGATCATGACAAAAAATCCGATAACAGGACACCCTTTAGATTTCGTCGAGGAGACCGCCACCATCTTTTATGACAACCGAATCGGATGTCTCCCGATTGTCAGCAAAGGAAAACTAGTGGGAATGATCACTGAGTCAGATATGCTGTATAAGTTCATTGAACTGACAGGTGTCACGCAACCTGGATCTCAGATAGAAATCCGAGTTCCGAATAAGTCAGGTGTTTTATACGAAGTCTCCAAAGTGTTTTATCAACATAAAGTGAACGTCCTTTCTGTTCTCGTCTATCCAGACAAACAAGACGAAACTTTCAAAGTGTTGGTAATCCGTGTGAAAACGATCAATCCCCTAAAACTCGTTTCTGCACTTGAAAAAGAAGGGTTTGACGTCTTATGGCCAAGTCAGCCGACATTGTAACATGTGACTCTGTTTTTGTTTATTCTGAAGACCAATTGGGGTATCGGTTTTCTGAGACGCATCCTTTCAACCAAAAACGTTTGACGTTGACAGTCGACTTGCTCGAAAAAATGAATGCGCTTTCAAAAGAATGTGTCGTTTCGCCTCGTATAGCAACCGATGAAGAACTGGAGCTTGCTCATGACCGAAGATACATAGAAGCTGTGAAAAGAGCCTCACTTCCCGACTGTAATCCTGATGACTTTGAGGCTTACGGGATTGGCACAGAAGACACGCCCCTATTCATTGGTATGCACGAAGCCAGCGCGCGTTTAGTAGGAAGTACTTTGACTGCTGTGGATTATGTGATGGAAGGTAAAGCTAAACACGCTTTGAATCTTGGCGGTGGCTTGCATCATGGATTTAGAGGAAAAGCTTCAGGCTTTTGTGTTTACAATGACAGTTCTGTAGCTATTCGCTATATGCAGGAAAAATACAATGCACGAGTCTTGTATATTGATACGGACGCTCACCATGGGGATGGGGTGCAATGGTGTTTTTATGATGATCCAAATGTATGTACGATCTCAATCCATGAAACCGGTCGCTACCTCTTCCCTGGTACTGGTAATATTACCGAACGAGGATCTGGTGAAGGATACGGGACGTCCTTTAACTTCCCTATCGATGCATTTACGGAAGACGAGTCGTTTTTAGAAATTTACCGGACAGCTTTTCGAGAAATCATTGAGCATTTCAAACCAGATGTCATTTTGACTCAAAACGGTGCTGATGCCCATTATTTTGATCCTCTCACGCATTTATACGGTTCTATGGAAATCTACAAAGAGATACCAAAACTCGCGCACGAGCTCGCTCATGAGTACTGCGAGGGTCGCTGGATTGCTGTTGGTGGCGGAGGATATGATATTTGGCGAGTTGTACCTAGAGCCTGGTCTCTGATTTGGTTTGAGATGACGAATCAACCGCTTCCACGGGGTCCACTTCCTGGGGACTGGTTGGAACGATGGGAAAAAGAAAGCCCCGTGCCACTCATCCCTACTTGGGAAGACCCACAACCGCTCTATGAAGAGATTCCTAGAAAAGCAGAAATCACGGAAAAGAATCAACAGATGCTTGAAAAAGCGTTATACATTATTCGAAATGAGCGCAAGCTCTCGACGTAGAAAATCCCGACCATTGGATGGTCGGGATTTTTATATTAATGCTGCTTAACTGATTGACGCTCTTCTAAGCGATATGGCAGGATAACGCTATTCTCTTCTACTTTTTCATTATTCATGAATTTTGTCAGTAAGCGCATAGATACGGCACCGATGTCATAAAGCGGCATCGCTATACTTGTCAATTGAGGTCGCACCATACGCGTAAGTTTCGAATCCTCAAAACTAATGATCTCGATATCACCTGGTACATCAAGGTTTGCATCTTTAGCACCTTGAAGGATGCCAATTGCAATCTCATCGTTACCGGCAAAATATGCTGTCGGTGGATTTTTAAGTCCCTGTAGTTGGTTAAATGCTCGAATCCCTTCCTCGTATGTATTGTCGACTTCTACAATGAGGTCGGAATCAACTTCCAAATTAGCAGCATCGAGTGCTTTTTCATAACCTGTAAGTTTGTGCAGACGATTGATTGAAGATTTTAGTGAACCCGTCACATAGGCGATTCGCTCATGTCCATTCTGAATCAAGCGCTCTACTGCTTTTACCGCAGCTTGATGATATTCGATGTTTACGGAAGGTGTGTCTGTTGCTTGATCTAACGTTCCAGCAAGAACGATTGGAATGGAAGAGCGTTTCATTTCGTCTCGCAATCCATCAGACAATTGATCACTCATCAATACAACCCCATCTACTTGTTTGCTGAGTAACGTGGAAAGTAACTGAGCTTCTTTTTGAGGCTGTTGATCCGAATTTGTGAGAATAATATTGTAGCGGTACATCGTCGCGATATCTTCGATGCCGCGAACTAATTCTGCATAAAAGACGTTGGAGATGTCTGGAATGATCACTCCTACAGTTTTCGTCTTTTTACTAGCTAATCCTCTTGCTACCGCATTTGGGCGGTAATCTAGTCGTTCAATGACAGCCAATACTTTTTGCCGTGTAGCTGGCTTTACATTTTGGTTGCCGTTCACGACACGAGACACCGTTGCCATCGAGACATTGGCTTCTCTGGCTACATCATAAATGGTTACAGTCATGTGGATTCTCTCCTTCAACTCGTACTATTTTACTTAGTATACAATACTTTTGAACGGAAAACGTTAAAAATCATGTCATTTTATGAAAGGAAATCATTGTAACTTCTAGATGTGGAACGCCGCTCAAGAAATCTTGTAAAAATTGGGCGTGTCCGTGGAGGCGCTCTTTGCCTCTAGGGATGCGACCGATACTTGCGGAGATTTCTGGCGTTCGCAACTCGATTACTCTAGATGTGGAGAACGCCATTTTAATGCTAAAATCGTGCCTGACTTGGGGCTGTTTCCAAAAGGGCCGTGCCGAATCTTCCCAATCGCTTCACGCAAGAAAAGTGAAACCGGCTTGGTCAGAAACTTCTCGGGAATCGGACGGACCCGGTGAGGCGTTCTTTGCCTCATTGGGTGTGGCCGATTTTCGAGTGAGTTTCTAGCCGGTGTAACTAGACATCTAAGCGACACGGGTGATATCCGGCATCAACCTGATTCTTCAGGAAACAGCCCCAAGATCTATGGCACGCTTATACGCTTCTTGCAATTCGAAACCTGTTATGTGATCTGACACTAGATATTTTTGAACCTGAGATGCCTCTTTCCTAGGGTATCAAGAGGTTCTCGGAGACCCCGCAGGAGTAAAGCGAAGCTTTGTTCACGACGAGGAGGCTTCGAGGTTCTCCCCTTGGAAAGGGGCTTCCAGGTGAAACTAGCTACACTAAGATAGGATTTTGATGACCGCTCCCAAAGATAAGCGTGTCTTTTCCGAACACTCTCATCATAAAGGCTTCTCAGATGAAGTTCGCAACTCGATTACTCTAGATGTGGAAGGTGTTCGATTTCATTCCACTAAAAAACACCCCGAAGGGTGCTGTGTTTAAGCATGAATTTCGTGTGATTTCATGAATGTCTGAATCGACTCGTAGAACTCATCGAATTGCTTTAAGTTCATTTGTTGAGCTTGGTCAGAAAGTGCAACTGCTGGGTCCGGGTGAACCTCTGCCATAACTCCGTCTGCTCCAATAGCTAATGCTGCTTTGGCTGCAGGCAACAAGATATCACGACGTCCTGTAGAGTGCGTCACATCGACGAATACAGGTAAGTGCGTTTCTTGCTTCAAGATCGGCACAGCTGAGATATCTAAAGTGTTCCGAGTTGCTCGTTCGTACGTACGGATTCCGCGCTCACAAAGAATGATTTGATCATTTCCTTGAGACATGATGTACTCGGCAGCATGAACAAACTCATCAAGAGTTGCAGCAATACCACGTTTTAATAGTACAGGCTTGTCTACTGAGCCGACAGCTTTCAACAACTCGAAGTTTTGCATATTGCGTGCGCCGACTTGAATTACATCGATGTAGTCAAGGGCTTCATCTAAATGACCTGGGGTTACGATTTCAGATACAACGCCTAGACCGAACTCGTCAGAGATTTGTTTCAAGATTTTCAATCCATCTAAACCAAGACCCTGGAAGTCATAAGGCGAGGTACGTGGTTTGTATGCGCCGCCTCGAATGAGTTTTAGACCTTTTGATTGAATGGCAGCTGCGACTTCTGCAACTTGTGTGTACGATTCAACTGCACATGGACCAAACACGAAGGAAGGTTTCCCTTGTCCGATTGGTTCCCCATTTACTGTGACAATTGTATTTTCAGGTTTCTTTTTACGAGAAACAAGAAGTGCTTTCTTCTGGTCATCCACTTGAAGTTCAAGTGCTGTCTTAAAGATTTCTTTAAAAATATGTTCAACCGTTGATTGTGGGAGAGGACCTTGGTTTGATTCTTTTAATAAATCTAACATGGTGCGCTCACGAAGCGGATCATAACGGTTCACACCTGATTTTTCTTTAACTCGACCGATTTCTTGAACAACTGTAGCACGTTCATTGATCAGTTTGAGAATTTCAATGTTTAAGTCATCTACGCGGCTGCGTAATGTTTCTAGCTCTGATTGGCTCATGGAATTACTCCTCTCCTGGTGTTCGTTGAATTTCTGAAAATTGTACTTCATTTTCGAGATACTGTCTATTATAAGCAAGTAGAGGTGAAAAGTCACGAAAAATGATTTAACGCTTCAACTCGTTAAAGTTTTGTATAAAAAAAACGCCCTGTCTAAGGGCGCTTCACCGAACATTTAGTTTTTAGTTGTAGAGTCAGATGCATCTTCGCTGTCTTTCAAAGCTTCCGTGAACGCTTCCCCTACAGTCGTATCAGAAGATGTATCTTCTACTGTGTTTGATACGGTTTCAAGCACATCCATCTCTTCTTCACCTTCTGAAGAAACAGTACCATCATCCATTGGAGGAGTTTGATTTTTCTTCACTTTGCTTAACAGCTGATTTGAAGAATCCGAAACCTTTTTAGAGATTTCTGTAGTTTTGTCTTTTGCAGTTTGAGAAAAATCTGCAGATTTTTCTTTTAAAGTTGAAGCTTGTTCAGATAGGGAACCACGTAACTCTGTTCCACTCTTTGGAGCCAATAAAAGCGCAGTAGCTGCACCAATGATTCCACCTACTAGAGCACCTAACAAGAAATCTTTGCTTGCTGATTCTTCACGGTAAATGTCTTCATGCGCCATATAATTTTGTGGAGCATAGAATGTTTCTCCTTGTGTTGCATACGAAGCTTCGTGATCGTAGTATTCAGAGTTTTTACGGCTCTCACCATAACTTGGTTTGTTTGAGTAGTTTGTCATTATAAGTTCCTCCTATAAGTTAGATTGGTAGGTTGGATCTTCTTTTTTCGTTTGTTTGGCCTTGTACGTATAGTAGCCAGCTTCTTCTAAAGATTTGCGTTCTTTCCACTGGTCACGAATGCCAAGTACCACATTACTCCACTGAACAACTTGAGCAATCTTATCTTCATTCTTCTCTACTTCGTTTGTTACCGAACTTGTAATACGTTGCATGGAGGAATTAAATTGATTGACCGTATCTCCAAAACCTTTTACTGAAGTTACTAAGCCGTTCAATTGGGAAGATTTATATTGAATATCCTCCGTTAAAGCATTTGTTTTGTGTAATAGCAATGCCGTCTCTTTCGTCATGTCTTGCAGATTGGCGTCTAAATGTTCTACCGTAACAGCTACATTTGCCAATGTTTTTTTCACAGAGAAAAATGTGATGGCCAAGCTGACACATAGAACTAGAAAACCGACTGCTGCAATGATGGCAGCTATGTACAATAAGTTTTCCATCTACTCTTCCTCCTTCACTTAATTCAAGCAGTGCTAGTTCATTATACCCCAAACTAGGGACGGTAAACTCGTCTGCTCCTTTTTTACCATGCTCTTATTATCGCTTTAAAGGAATCTTCTTTTCAAGTAAAAATAAACCAGCCGACTGAATCGGCTGGTTTCATAAAGATTAAACTAATTTTTCAAATGCAGCTTGGAATTTTTGAACGTCCCCTGCTCCCATGAACAAAAATACTGCGTCCTCATGAGTAAGTAGAGGTGATACATCATCCTCTGAAATGACTTGACTAGAAGGAATCAGTTTTTGCAAATCATGGATCGTAAGCTCTCCTGATGCTTCACGAGCGGAAGCAAAGATTTCACATAGATACACAGTATCTGCTTGTGAAAGTGATACAGCAAACTCATCTAAAAACTTTTCTGTTCTTGAGAATGTATGTGGTTGGAAAACTGCAACGACTTCTTTATTGGGATATTTCTGACGAGCTGATTGAATCGTAGCCGTAATCTCTGTCGGGTGATGCGCGTAATCGTCAATTAACACACGAGAAGCCTTGACAGTTTCAGTAAAGCGACGCTTCACTCCAGAGAATGTAGAAAGACCTTTTGCAACTGCTTCGGCAGGAATCTCTTCAAAATGACATAATGCGATAACTGCTAATGCATTTTGAATGGTATGATCTCCGTACATAGGAATATGGAAGCGGTGATAGAATTCATCTCGAATCATCACATCAAACGAAGTCCCCTCTGGTGATTTTTCAATAGCTGTTGCTTGGAAGTCGTTTCCACTCTCTAATCCATAATAGATCACGGGAACAGATGCCGTAATTTTTAGTAGATCTTCATCATCTCCACATGCAAAGATGGCTTTCTTAACTTGACTCGCCATCTCTTGGAATGCGGAAAACACATCTTCTTTACTTTTAAAATAATCTGGGTGGTCAAAATCAATATTTGTCATAACAGCATAGTCTGGATGATACGCCAAGAAATGACGGCGGTATTCACATGCTTCAAAGACAAAGTTTTCAGCACTTGCTTGCCCGTTCCCTGTACCATCTCCAATTAAATAAGAGGTTGGAGAGTAGACATTCAAAACATGAGAAAGTAGACCTGTTGTAGAGGTTTTCCCGTGAGCACCTGTCACCGCTACAGACGTAAAGTGACTCATATAGTCCCCTAAGAATGTATGATAGCGAATGATTTCGGCACCCGCCACGCGTGCCTGCTCAAGTTCTGGGTGGTTGTCTGGATACGCATTTCCTGCAATCACAATCATATCTTTTGTAAGTTCTGCCTGACCGAATTCATAAACGGAAATGCCTCGCTCATGAAGAGGTTTTTCTGTAAAGAAAAACTCTGCTTTATCTGAACCTTGTACTGTATGTCCAACATCGTGAAGAATCTGAGCTAACGAGCTCATGCCCGATCCTTTAATTCCTGTAAAATGATAGGTTGTCACCTTAAGTTCCTCCTTACAAAATCTCCTGTAAAAACTCTTCTGATACGAGTACTTCACGTGGTTTACTGCCATTCTGCCCTGAAATGATGCCTGCTGTTTCCATCGCATCCATCAGGCGTGCTGCTCGATTATAGCCTAAATGGAACTTTCTCTGCAACAGAGAGGTCGATGCCGCACCATGTTCAATGACAAATCGACAAGCCTCTTCGAACATCTCATCTTGCTCTTCAACTTCAACTGCACGGACAATCAAATCTTCTTGCTTGAAGAAATAATCCGGTTCACCCTGCGAGCGTGCATGTTCAATGATTCGGTCGATTTCGTCATCCGACACAAATGTCCCTTGAATACGAACAGGACTCGCCATGCCGCTGCCTAAATACAGCATATCCCCTTTTCCCAGTAAACGTTCTGCCCCTTGTTGATCCAAAATAGTGCGTGAATCAATCTGAGACGATACGGAAAATGCAATACGAGTTGGAACATTAGATTTGATTAATCCTGTGATGACATCAACACTTGGACGTTGTGTGGCAAGTACTAGATGAATCCCGCAAGCACGTGCTTTCTGCGCAATTCGGCAAATGGAATCCTCAACGTCTTGTGGAGCAGCCATCATCATATCTGCCAACTCATCGATAACAATAACGATGTAGGGAAGTTTTTTCGAAAACTCTCTTGCCTGAACAGCTTGCTGATTAAATCTTCCAATGTCTCGTACAGCTGCGTGCGCAAACAGTTGATAACGGCGTTCCATTTCCTCCACAGCCCATTTAAGAGCAGCAGCTGCTGCCTTGACGTCCGTGATGACAGGACTAATCAAATGTGGGATGTGGTTAAATGGTGCGAGCTCCACCACTTTTGGATCAATTAGCAAAAGCTTTACATCCTGTGGAGACGCTTTATATAACAAACTAATCAAAAGAGAATTAATAAAGACGGATTTTCCTGAACCAGTAGCTCCCGCAATTAACCCGTGTGGCATCTTCCGAAGATCCATTGTCACCGGTTGCCCATGGAGATCTAATCCCATAGCGACTTCTAAAGGTGATTCCGCCTGCTTAAATACAGGAGCTTCAATCACTTCTGATAGTTGCACAGCACGAGATGTGCGGTTAGGAATTTCAATACCAATTGAACGACGCCCTGGAATCGGTGCTTGAATACGAATGTCTTTTGCTGCTAATGCCAGTTTCAAGTCATCCGTCAAGTTGCGAATTTTACTAACTTTCGTCCCTTGGCCCACTGTTAGCTCGAACTGCGTCACGGCTGGACCTTGTACAATCGATAGGACTTCAGATTGAATCTGGAAATGGGCAAGTGCTTCTACAAGATGCTCTGCTTGTTGGTCCATCCATTCTTGATCATCCGATTTATGTACAGGAGCGTGTAGAAAATTCGCATTAGGCATCGCGTAATGCGCAACAGGTTGTTCAGTCTTCAGTGGTTCTACTTTTGGTGGTTCTACTTTTGTCTTTTCCCTATTCACTAGTTGCGGTGCTGCTTTTTGTTGCAGCTTGCGTTTATCAGAAGTTAGCATTAACACATTGAAGGGTTTGATCTTTTCTCTTGGTTGTTCAACAAGCTCTTCAACTGGAGTATCCTTACTCTCCGTCTCTTGAGGTGGAGCTAGATTGATTGGTTCCTCTTCAACTGGTTGCATGTGCATTTCATGAAGTTCATCACAAATTGTATCTTCCTCAGCAACAACAACTTCTTCAGTTACTGCTACTTCGGATGCAACTTGCACTTCCTCTACTAATTTCACTTCTTCATTAGGCAATTGCTCTACAACGGGCTCTTCTTCAACTGCAGTTGTCGACCAGTCATAGTGAGACGTTCTCATAGTGCGAGATATGCTCCCTGTAGATTCTTGCTCTGTCTTTAATCCGAATACTGGAGACGGCACTACAGAAGGAACATAACGCTTAGATGACCTTACAATCGGTCGTGACTCTTCTTTTTTGGGCACTGCTTTAGTTTGTTGAGTAGTAGATTTTTGTTTCGTTGATTCACGATTCGTTTGTTGCCGTATATAAGACGGCTCTTCATAGCTATAGTCTTCATAAGAAGGGCTCGACTGTTTATTTAGTAGGAGATTCTTTTCCTCATCCGAAATGAGAGGAAACCGAAACGGCGGTTGTTTCGTTTCTTTAACTTCTTCAAAGGATGATTCCTCGATGTCCTCTATCTCTTGTTCTTGGCGAAAGAATCGCTTAATCCAATCCATATGGTACTTCATCCTTTCTATCTCTTCATTTTAGCAAGAAAAACACCATACGTCTGTAGGAATTTCGTAAGCGAGCCCCTTCCATTTTCCTATTTAGGCAAAGAAAAAAAGCATACCCGAAGGCATGCTCTTATAATTCTACTTGCGAAGCTTCAAAAGGCGTTCCTGGTTCATTAGAAGAATCCAAGATCAAGATGCCTTTTTCTTGTGGTGCATTAGGGATCGCTAGCTCTTTAGCTGAACAAATCATACCCGATGACGGCACTCCGCGAAGGACCGCGTCTTTGATTTCGAGACCAGATGGCATCGTGGCTCCAACTTTAGCTACAACTACATGTTGGCCTTGTTCTATATTTGGTGCGCCACAAACGATTTGAAGTTCTTCGTCCCCAACGTCAACTGTCGCCACGCGCAGTTTGTCTGCATCTGGGTGTGGCTGTAACTCTTTAACGAAGCCTACTACAAATTTCGGTGAAAAGTCTGCGTGCAATTCTAAAGGTACATCATTCTGATCCAGAATCTGTTGAAGTTTTTCAATCAGTTCTGGTGTCAGTTCAACTGCACCGTTCTCTTGAATGTTTTCATAATTCGAGAAGCAAAAAATATTGCATGCCATCGCTTCATTTGTTTGTGCGTCTGTAACAAGCGTTACATCTCCAAAACGTTCTGAGTTGACTTCGTTTGTAGTCGTCCCTAGTTCAATCAGAAGGACGTCACCAATCCCGTTAGTATTATAATACACGCGCATTTAGTTCTTCTCCTTTTGGTTTGCATGTTTTCCAAGGATGAAAATCGGCTCTAGTTCACCGTCTTCATATAGGAAAGACAGGGATGTCACAGGGACAATGCCAACAGTAAAGAAGTGCATCGTCATTTGTGCCAAAATGTCGTACCCTGCATCATTTCGAATATCTCCGATAATCAACACATCTTGATGAGGTACCGCCACTGTCATTTCTCCTTGAATCTTGTCTTGCATTTCTTTCAATAGCTTATCGTTTAAGATGCGACTCGCATCATAGCCGTCCTTGGCATTGAAGAAATAGAATTGATTTCCTGCAACCTCATCTATTTTATAGTGAGTTGGTAGCTTTCGCAATTGGAAAAGTGCGGACTCCATCACTTCTTGCTCGGTCATATTTAATTTCTGTAACAACTCTTCGTCAACTAGACGGTAAGTTGTACCCAAATCTAGAGCATAAAAAATCCGTGTCTCAGCTGTGTGAGCTTTCGTAATGAAAGGTACGCCACTTTTAGATTTTTTAGGAAACGACGTAGCTCGGATTACTGGATAAATCACAGGATTCACGTAACCTTTTGTCTGTTGCTCTTTCTCCATCGCATCAAATGTTTCACGAATCATATAGACGACTTCATCAATAGCTGCTTGCTCTTTTTGACCATATTTTGCAATGACTGGACCTAGTGCTACTTCAATGGCTCTTCCTACTCGTTGGTGCGTTAATTTTAAGATGTTTGTTTCGCGATTATAAGAGTACACATAGTCCGTCTCAGGAAGTTGTTCTTTTAGTTGTGCAATGAGCTGCAAGGGCTTCATAGCGAGCACTCCTTTCTCAGCATCAAAATGAAACGGCTCACGCTAGTGAACCGTCTAAAAATTCTTCAATTTGTTGTTGCGTCTTGCGGTCTTTACTTACAAATCTCTTCGTTTCTTTCCCTTGCTCGAAAACGATGAAGCTTGGAATACCGAATACGTCCATCTCTTGACAGATCTCAATAAATTGATCGCGATCTATTGACACAAAAGTATACTGGTCAAATTTTTGTTCCACTTCTGGCATGAAGGGATCGATGAAATGACAATCGGGACACCATCCAGCTGTAAACAAGAAAACGGTATTGCCTTGTTTGAATTCTTCAAACTGTTCTTTTGACTGCAATGCTATCATTTAGAGCCCTCCTCAGATTTGAACGAATGAACGATTTGCATCATCTCATTCAACTTTTTATCGATTGAGCCGTCGTCCGTGACTGTGGACAATTTTACTCCACCTCTAGAAACAATCAACTCAAACTGCTCGTCAGAATGTTCGACAACTGCAGCAAAACCAAATTGGTCACTGAGTTCATTTGTCTCTTCTTCCACGATTTCTTTCGATGGATCTGAAACAAGTAAATCGTAATACAAACGACTTGTTGCCGGTTCATTTTCATTTATAAATAACACGTAAGTGTCGTTATCCTTTTCAAGTAAAATGTTTGGAGCTTCCGAACCCGCTTCTACTGTATAACCACCTGGTAGAAAAACAGAGTAGTCTCCAATTTTTTCATTTGGCTCCTCTGGGGATTCTTCAAGTTGCGCAGCAGCTTGTCGAACGCCTTCAGCAGCTTGCTCTTCAGGTGATGCACACCCAACGAGAACGAGCACAAGAGCCAGTGGGATCAGTAAAAATCGCCATGTTTGCTTCATTAAAAATGGCCTCCCTTCTTTAACCCTGCCCTCTATTGTACCTTCCTATGCCAAAACAATCAATTAACTGACTTATGTAGGGTATATTGGCCGACAAGTTGTAAGACGATCTGTTCAAACATCGATTGTCTTGTAATGAGATTATTCGTGAAAACGCCAATGGCTCCTTCCGCATGGCGAATACCGGTCCGTGATGTGAAGTGATCCATAAGCGGTCCTAGTTCACTACCTGCTTCAATTCCTTTTGCAATCTCTTCAGGCAATGGCAGACCCGCTCCCATCGCTGTAAAAACAGTTCCTTCTGCTGTGACAAGGGCCCCCCAGTTGCAGAGATAGAGTGTCCCCTCAATCCATTTGACTCCTCCCTCAAGGCCGATTCCTACTTCTGCATGTTCTTTTAGCTGGGCATGACGTGCTCGATTGAGAGCCCCGAGTCTCGTCTCTTCATCTGAGATGGGTTGTGCTGAGACCTCTGAAGGGACATCATACGAAGTAAAATCAGCGTCTAGTTGTGCCTGTTCAAATGCGCTCTTTACTGCCTGTATCTTTACCGGGTTCTTGGTTCCAATTGCAATGTTCATCGAATCGCTCCTTTAAAAAAAGTGCCCCGAAGGACACTTAGACGTTTTGTTTTATTGTTTGAAGTGTAGTTGCGTCAGCTGTTTTAACAAGTTTCGTCAGTAATTCTTTTGCAGCTGCATAATCATCTGTGTGAATGATCGAAGCGGCTGTATGGATATAACGAGAGCAGATTCCAATGACAGCGCTCGGTACTCCTTCATTAGCAGTGTGAACACGCCCAGCGTCCGTTCCACCTTGAGAAATAAAGTATTGATACGGAATCTTGTGTGTTTCCGCAGTATCTAAAATAAATTCGCGCATACCGCGGTGCGTTACCATGGAACGGTCTAGGATACGCAACAATGTCCCTTTTCCTAATTGCCCAAATTCATTTTTATCTCCTGAAGCATCATTAGCTGGACTTGCATCTAATGCGAAGAACAGGTCAGGTTGGATCATCGTCGCAGAAGCCTGTGCGCCTCGCAAGCCGACTTCTTCCATCACGTTGGCTCCTGAGAACAACTGGTTCGGAAGCGTTTCGTCTTTTAACTCTTTTAACAATTCGATAGCAAGACCGACACCATAGCGGTTGTCCCATGCTTTAGCCATGATTTTCTTTGGGTTGGCCATTGGAGTGAAAGGACAAACAGGAACAATCTGGTCACCTGGACGAATGCCCATCGCCTTCACATCTTCTTTATCATCTGCCCCAACATCAATTAGCATGTTTTTAATGTCCATTGGCTTGTTACGAACTTCATCGCTAAGCAGATGTGGGGGAATGGATCCGATAACTCCAGGAACCGTCTTGTCACGAGTCACAATGTCCACTCGCTGTGCAAGCATCACTTGGTTCCACCAGCCTCCTAATGGCTGAAAACGAATCATGCCGTTATCTGTAATGCTGGAAACCATGAAACCTACTTCATCCATGTGACCTGCCACTAAGATCTTCGGGCTGTTCTCAGGGCCTTTTTTCACTCCAAAGATGCCTCCAAGATTGTCTTGGATCACATCATCCGCGTATTTTTCTAGTTCTTGTCGAACGAATTTTCTCACCTGATGTTCATTGCCAGGAGTACCTGGTAATTCCGTCAGTGTTTTAAACAGTTCCAATGTTTCGTTGTTCACAATCGTTCCCCTCCTAAAAAGCACTCTATAGTTTATTGTAGTAGAACAAAATAGAAAATTCCATCTTTTCTTTCGTTATTCGAAATGTTAGGGATAGGCTAACATTTCTTATTCCGCGAAAAAACGTATATACTGAAAACAGAATCGTTTACTTTAAGGAGGAATCGACTATGAGATTACGTGATTATATGATGGGTCTAGGTACTGGTGTCGTGATTGGAGTGGTGGCATCGCAAGCGGCTACACGGTACATTCCTAGCGTTAACGCCGATCAGATTCTAGAACAAGTGAAAGATGCCTTTAAAAAAGAGGGCCCGATTGATGGCTCTTGGGTGTATATGAAAACAGAACCCTTCCAAGTGGGGGTTATCGAAACGGATGTTTACCGCGGTGGGATCACACGCATGAAAAACGGTGTGACGGAAAACTTTGAGTTTGCGGCGGATGCTAAGACTGGGTCTATTTTAGAAATAAAGCAATTAGCAGTTTAAGAGTTCTAAATGTGTCTACACAAAAAGCATTTTCTCCTGAAATCTCGGAGAAAATGCTTTTTCATTTGCATCTAGTAATCAAACATCGTTGCGTTTCACTGAATCCACGATTTCTTTGCCGTCTGCAGACCATTTCAACAAACGGTAGAACGAATCGTGATAAAAACTCACCCAATAGCCGTTTTCCAAAACTTCTTTCACTAGTTTTTCTTTAGTGAAGACAGAAGTCATCGGATAATCGTCATAAGCAAGTACCCATAACGGATTTTGGTGAGCATGAGTCGGCATCAAATCTGCAAAGTGAATGATTGTCTCTTCTCCTTGCTGCATTTTGATGATGCTGTGGCCGTCACTGTGACCTCCTGTATGAATCATCGTAATACCTGGAATGACTTCATGAGATTCTTTAAACGTCTTCACTTGATGTTCGATTGGCTCCCAGTTCTCTTTCCAGTAAGTATTACGAGAACGAACATTAGGATGTCTCATTTCATTCCACTCGACTTCAGAAGTATAGATGGTCGCGTTCGGGAATGTGGAGCTATAGGTACCGTCCTCCTCTAACGACGTAAGGCCAGATGCATGGTCAAAGTGCATGTGGGTCATAATGATAATTGTCACATCTTGTGGAGTCAGCCCAAGTTCCTTCAACTGCTCTTCTACTTTTGATTCATCCGTAATCCCATAGTTGCGTTTTTTCTTATCGTCAAATTTCCCTGCGTTTAAACCTGATTCGAGCAAAATGACATCGTTCCCTGTTTGAATCAATAACGGATCACAAGGAAGTTCGATTTGATTTTGTTCATTTACTGGATAACGCTTGGACCAAAGCGGTTTTGGAACGACTCCAAACATGGCGCCCCCATCCATATTGGTTGTACCGCCTTTTAACCATGAAAACTTCAATTCCCCAAATGTATACGTGTCCATTTCGTCACCCCTAATTAAATTTTGCTTCTAATCGATAAATCGGCTGCCCCTTTGCAGCAAATTTTTCTTCGTATTCTGTTCGAACATTGTCTTCCGGTTCGTTTGCGTGTAAATCTAGTGATACAAACTGAAGCTTCATGCCGAAGTCTGTCATACTCATTAAGGAGTATTCGAATAGCCCGCGGTTGTCCGTCTTGAAATGGACTTCTCCGCCATCTGGCATCAGTTCTTTATATAGTGTTAAGAAATTCGCATGAGTCAATCGACGCTTCGCATGACGTGTCTTTGGCCATGGATCTGAGAAGTTCAGATACACTTGACTAATATCACCTTTTTCGAAGTACTCGGTCAAATCCTTACCGTTTACATTGAGCAAACGCAGATTTGGCAGAGATTCTTGTTCTAACACTTTTTCAAGCGCCACAACAATTACAGAATCATAAAGTTCGATTCCAATATAGTTGATGTGTGGATTTTGGCGAGCCATTCCAATGACAAATTGGCCCTTCCCTGTCCCAACTTCTACATGGACAGGATTGTGGTTGCCGAACTCTTCGTGCCACTTTCCTTTTCGTGACTCGGGATTTGCGATGACCACTTCTGGGTGAGCTTGGATGTAGTCCTGAGCCCACGGTTTATTTCTTAAACGCATGTTTCTTCACCTTTCTATTTCACGGGCATTGCCCAAGTTTGTGACAGGAGATGTGCAGATGCCACTTGACCTGCTTCTAACCGGCCACAATACTCTCCATCTGTATGTCCTATCATAGGACGACTCACTGTAAACTGGCAGCTCTGTCCTGAAAACTGCTTCACAGCTTGTAACTTTGTATGCCAGCCTATAAAGACCGTACCAAATAACAACAACAATTTCCACCTCGAGATGTCCGATACGACTGTCACCTCTAACATATCATCAGCAGGATTCGAGTTTGGCGAGATCTTCATTCCTCCCCCAAAATAGGGCTGATTACAAACAACCAAGAACCAAGCTTTCGGAAGTACATGTGTCTGTCCATCCACTGTTAATTCGATCGTAGCCGCCTCAAATGTCAAGAGCTCTTTCACTACAACACCGTAATATGCAAGCTTGCCTAATCCAAAATGGTTTAATCGTCTTTTCCAAAGCGATCGATTCGTTTGATACACCACCTCGGCGTCAAACCCAAATCCTGCGTTATTAACGAATACATATTGACTAGTAGTTGTTTGAAGGCTACCTAATTTCATGGGAACCTGTTCGCTTAATCGTAGTAGTCCCTCAATCTCATCTTTTGATGTTACAGAAGTATACGTCCTTCCAAAATCATTGCCGCTCCCTGCAGACAGAGCAGCAATGGCAAAGCAAGGTCGATTTAAAGCCCCTTCGATGACTTCGTGAACCGTTCCATCTCCACCTATTGCGATGAGAAGTGTATGGATATCTGGATCTAACGCTTGGACAAGTTCGACTGCATGGCGAGTGTAGTTTGTAAGATAGAACTGATAGTCCCCAGTCAATTCTTTTTGCAAGGCTTCCCACTTTTTTAGAGCTCGGCCATTTCCAGCTGCAGGATTAATAATAAACACGAGTCGTCTCATTTTTCACCCTCGCTACGCAAAGCAAAAGTAGCAATCACTTCATAGCTAGGTGATTGCCCTTTATGCACTTGGAACAGTTGAAACGAAGTTACATGAAAATCAGCTTCTGCAGCTCCCGTAAATATGATGGCATCTTGTACTTTCGCACGTTTCGCAAGAGTGATATGCGGGACGTAAGGTGACTTCCGGTCTGCGCCTAGCTGCTCCGTAATCGTCCAGACAGCTTGTTCTAAGTGAGATAACGTTTCCGCATTTTCGACTTCCGCATACACCACTCGAGGTACCTTCCCTGATCCAAATCCTTTAATGGAAGTCGTCCTCATTGTAAAGCCAGGAAGTTGTATCTGTGACAGTTCTTCTTTTAACCACTGGAGTTGATCCTCCCGAACCTCGCCAATGAACGACAACGTACAATGCAAATCTGCGGGGTGCGTCACACGACGATAATAATCGCCTAATTCCAATTCATTCTGGATGTTCTGATAGAACTCCTGCTTTTCGGTCGGCACTTGAATGCCAACAAAATAATGCGCGTTAGACATGGAGCTGTTGTGGCAGCTTTGCCTCAAAAGCCGTTTGCAACTTGCGCGTCCATTCTCCTGGCGTGCCATCCCCAATTTGGGTCTCTTCAATTTTTACTACAGGCATCACTTCAATCCCTGTAGAGGAGACGATGAATTCGTCCATCTCTAGTGCTTGAGCAACCGTGAACGCTTTTTCCACAACAGGTAGACCGATTTCCTTACAGCAATCCAGGATCACTTGACGTGTGATTCCATTCAAAATCAGATTGTTGACAGGATGCGTGTATAAAATCCCATCCTTGATGCCATAAGCATTAGATGAAGATCCTTCTGTTATGACATCGCCACGGTGTTGGACCGCTTCGAAACATCCTTTTTCAACAGCTTGCTGCTTCGCCATGACGTTCCCTAATAGATTTAATGATTTAATATCGCAACGCAACCAGCGCACATCTTCCACTAAGCAAACGGATACACCTGTCTCTAAGTCTTGGACTGGTCGAGCAGACTCACGTGTGTAGCCTGTTACAACAGCTTCAACTGATGGATTTGGGAAGGCATGGTTACGCGGAGAATGACCACGCGTCACTTGAAGGTAGACGATTCCCGTTCCCAGCTCGTTCGCTTCGATTAATTGATGAATCAAATGATGCAATACATCTTTCGTGTACGGAATTGCCATACCGATTTTGTCTGCACTTGCATATAAGCGGTCGATATGTTCCGTTGCTGTGAATACATCTCCGTTATAGACTTTTACTACTTCATAAATGCCGTCTCCGAACTGATAGCCACGGTCCTCGATGCTGATATGTACAGAGTCACGTGTTACGATTTGATCATTCCATAAAACTTTTTCCATGTACTATTCCTTCTTTCCTGCAAGTTCAGCAATTGCATCTGCATAGATTGCTGTTGCTTTAAGTAAATTTTCAACATCTACAAATTCATCTGCTTGGTGTGCCACATCGGGCTCTCCTGGGAACAACATGCCGAATGCGACACCTTTCTTTAAGACGCGGGCGTAAGTACCGCCACCTATTGCGAGAAGCTCTGCTTTGTCCCCAGTCTGGCGTTCGTAGACCTTAGACAACGTCTGAATAAGTTCATCTGACTCTTCTACATAATGGGGAGTCGAATTAGATTTTACATGAACCTGAACTTGGTGCTGGTCAAAGTGCTGTCGAATCGATTCAATTAGTTGATCAAATGGACAGCTCACAGAATAGCGCATGCTGATTTCAATCTTGAAACCGTCTTCTTTTGTGAATCGCAAAATACCTGCATTGTAAGTGGTGTCTCCTGACATGTCGTCGCGGAATGCACCACCAAATATCTTTCCTCTTGAATCTTTTTCGAAGGAATCCACTACAAGCTGAACAAATACTTCGCCTTGTCCTCCGAGACTTTGTGTAGCTAGAAATCTTGTTAGTTGGATTGCTGCGTTTACCCCATGATCCGGCTCCATCGCATGAGCGGACTTTCCTTGGACAATCAGTGAAGTGTTCCCATTCACGTCTTGTGCTAGGCCCTTCAGTTGATGTTGTTCCAGGTACGCTGTAAATGCAGGTTCGATTTCCGATAGAGGGCGCTCGATGTAAGCATTCGCTTCATCTGGAACCATATTTGTTCTAGCACCTGATTGGAACCAGATGAGATCTGTCGGTTCTGCGGAAGCTGCTTGGGATAACATTAGTCCAGCAATTCCCTTCTCCGCATAGATAATTGGAAAATCAGCGTCTGGTGCAAACCCGAGAGTTGGCATCTCTTCCGTTTCAAAATACCGTTTCACACAACGAAATCCACTTTCTTCATCCGTGCCAATAATGAGTCGAACGCGTCTTGAAAGTTCGATACCGGAGTCTTTCACAAGCTTCATAGCCATCCATGCCGCCATAGTGGGTCCTTTATCATCAATCGCACCGCGTCCGATCAACTTGTTTCCCACAACTCTTCCTTCAAATGGAGGAACAGACCATCCATCTCCGGCTGGCACTACATCTACATGTCCAAGGATCCCAATGAGTTCTTCACCTTGCCCCATCTCAATATGTCCCGCTACATGATCTACATTTTTGATAGTCAAGCCTGCTTGTTGACCTTTTTCTAATAAGAACTGTAAGGCTTCTGCTGGCTTAGGACCAAACGGATAGGCATCCGTTGCAGCAGATTCATCTAACACACTTTCAATGGAAATCAGCTGTTGCAGTTCTTGAATCAATTCGTCTTTACGCTCTACAGCGCGTTGGTACCAATCCATAATGCGCCTCCTCTTGATGAATAATGCTTCTATTTTACACCGAAAATGCGTTAAGGTTTTGTAAAATCAGCAAATTTTCTAGAAAATTGTTGCATTAGGGCTTATAATGAAATTGTCAGATAGTTTTAGAATAGAAAATAAAGGGGATGTCTAAAGTAGCTAGTTAACCGTTTTTAACAAATCGTCCGCTAGTCGAGTCAAGGGATACGATAAGAAGGAGTGGTTACGAATGAAACCAACTACTGATCGGATGCTCAATCGAATTAAAGATATGTATATGTTCATCCGTGAGAACGGAACAGTGACAACACAAGATTTAGTCGATGAATTTGGCATCACTCCTCGCACGATTCAACGTGATTTGAACGTGCTTGCATTTAATGACCTGGTCATCAGCCCTGTTAGAGGGAAATGGACAACGACGAACAAACGAGTTAAAATTCCATCTTAGACAACCTACACCACGGAAAAAGAGAGGGCTCATCGCGAGCACCTCTCTTTTATTTTGGTTTCAACTCATTCAATTCCTCTTCTGTTAGTTCCCGGTACTCCCCTTCAGCGAGAGATTCGTCTAATTTCAGATTTCCCATCTCTAAACGTTTCAAATAGACGACCTGTTTACCAACGGCTTCAAACATCCGCTTCACTTGGTGAAACTTTCCTTCTGTGATAATCAGTTCGATTTTAGATAGCGCTGCACTCTCTAAAATGTGGAGTTCCCCTGGTTTTGTAATATAGCCTTCCCCAATTTCGACCCCGTTTGCAAAAGCCTTCACGTCGTCTTCTGTGACAACACCGTCAATATGGGCGTAATATTTTTTTGGCACTTTCTTCTTCGGTGACAACAATTGATGCGTCAAATCTCCGTCATTTGTGAGAAGCAAGAGCCCTACAGTATCTTTATCTAAGCGACCAACCGGATGCAGATCGTAGTGGCGAACATCATCCTCGAGCAGATCGACTACAGTTTTATCGCGGTGATCTTCAGTTGCTGAGATGACGCCTGGTGGCTTGTTCATCATAAGATATATGGTCGGCTTGTAAGCAATCTGCTCTTCATACACACGAACATCTGCAATGTCTGGATTGATTTGCTGACCACTGTCTTTTACAAACTTCCCATCGACTGTCACGGCTTTCGCTTTGATCAGCTGCTTCACTTCTTTTCGAGTCCCAATTCCCATATTGGAAAGAAATTTATCAATTCGCATTAAGACATCCCTAGCTTTCTTGTTAGTCGTGTTAGACGGTCTCCAAACAACCGTTGCGCAAGCCCGAGCTTCAAGCTAACGAAGCCATAGAACGCAGCTCCTATTCCTGCTGAGATCATAATAATCACCAGTGCCTGAAGTTTTGAGTCTGGGTTCAACACGAGCTCTAACAGTTCTTTCGAAATGAAGGCTAGAATGAGCATGACTGCCGTAAGACCCGCAATCAATAGGATTCGGCGGAACAACATTCTCGTCTCATATGCAAGATAATAACGAATCACGAGGAAGTTCAATACAATTGCCGTGATATATCCTATTGAAGTGGCCATGATTGCACCGTCCGTTTCAAATACTTTGATCAGTGGTGTGTTCAATAACATCTTGACCAAAATACCAATCATCAAGTTTAAGATGATCAACTTTTGCTGGTCGATACCTTGTAAGATCGCCGTCGTAACAGGGTACAACGCAAATAGAATGGCGACTGGTGCATATGCTGCCAACACTCCTGCTCCTGTGGCGCTAGCTTCGTAGAACACCGTATAAAATTCATACGCGAGTACAGAGATTCCAAGAGCTGCGGGTAGGGTTAAGAACAATAAGACTTGGAACGTCTGGTTCAAAGACTTCGTCAGTCCTCCTACATCGTCCTTTGCGTAATAAGTCGTAATCAGTGGAATCAACGTCATCGAGAATCCCATTGCTAGCATGACTGGAATCATCACCAACTTGTGCGTCGAGAAGTTGAGCATTCCAAGAAGCGTCTGGGACGTTGTTTGGTCGTACCCAATAGCGACCATCGCATTGTTGAATGTAATCATGTCAATGAACTGGAATAACGGATTGATTACACCTACAAGGGCAAATGGCACGGTGTAAATGAGCATTTCTTTATAAATCGATTTGAGAGATCTCGGAGACTGATGCTCCCCCGTTCCAATCATCAAATCATCAAACTCTGGTTTGAGTTTCTTCCAGTACCAGTACAACACACCCATACTGGCAAGCGCTCCGATAAACGCTGCGAATACGGCAAACGACACAGCCGTCTTTTCTGTTCCACCAATCAATTTTACTACGATAAAGGAACCGACTAAAAGAACTGCAATCCGGATAATTTGTTCAATCAATTGCGAAATGGCAGTTGGCGTCATATGCTGATAGCCTTGGAAAAAACCTCGAACAAGACTCATCGCCGGAACTACTAGTACTGCAAAGCTGACATATTTGATCACGGTCGCCACATCGTTCACTGTGAACGGCACAGGTTGTGTCGGATCCGCATTTTCTTTCATAACGACATGAGCAAGTGGCTCTGCCAGTAAAAATAAAATCAAAAAACCAATAAATCCAGTCACTAGCATGAGAATTCCGCTTGATTTGACAAGCTTACGACCTGTAGCATAGTCACCCATCGCGTTGTATTTCGACACGAATTTCGAAACGGCGACAGGAACTCCGGAGACTGCAATCGCAAGCATAATCGTATACGGGACATAGGCGTACTGATACAACACGACATATTCTTCCCCAATCAATTGATAAAACGGAATTACATATAAAACCCCGAGAATTCGTGAAAGCACGAGCCCGAGAGTCAGAATCATTGTGCCTTTAAGCAAATTTCCAGCCATCATCATCTTCCCATCTGCAAAATGTCTATCTTTCAGTTTACAACTCCTCATGAAAAAGCTCAATGCTGTATACTAAAAGAAAAAAAGGATTGTGACGTATTCATGATAGATGTAATCGTAATCGGCGGTGGCCCGTCTGGTCTCATGGCGGCTTGTGCTGCCGGTGCCGAAGGTAAAAGCGTGCTGTTGATCGAAAAAGGATCGAAGCTCGGAAAAAAATTAGCGATTTCTGGCGGTGGGCGCTGTAACGTCACGAACCGCTTACCACAGGAAGAAATCGTCAAGCATATTCCAGGGAACGGCCGCTTTTTATACAGCCCTTTCTCTGTTTTCAATAACGAAGACATCATCGCTTTTTTCGAATCGCTTGGTGTCCCATTAAAAGAAGAAGACCACGGACGCATGTTCCCTGTTTCGAATAAAGCAATGGATGTCGTGAATGCCTTGATCGACGAAATGAAACGATGGCATGTAGACGTCCGCTTGCACACGAAAGTTGCGAAGTTGTTGATGAACGATGACAAAATTCTTGGCATTCGCTTAGAGGATGGAACAGAAATCTTGTCAAAGTCGGTCATCGTCGCTGTCGGCGGGAAAGCGGTTCCCCAAACCGGCTCTACTGGTGATGGCTACCCGTGGGCTGAAAAAGCAGGTCATACAGTTACCGAGTTGTTTCCAACGGAGGTTCCTGTATTATCTTCAGAACCATTCATTCGCTCGAAAGAACTACAAGGACTTGCTCTTCGAGACGTTGCAGTCTCTGTTCATAACGCAAAAGGTAAAACACTTGTTACACATCAAATGGACATGCTGTTTACGCACTTTGGAGTGAGCGGACCAGCGATTCTCCGCTGTAGCCAATTCGTCGTCAAAGAACGTAAGAAGAACGGCGGTAAGCCTGTAGAGCTTCGCATTGATTCACTTCCTGCTATGAACGGTGAAGAAGCATTCCAGCACATTCACCGCATGCTGAAAGAAGATGGAAAAAAAGCAGTGAAGAATGCGTTGAAAGGTCTCGTGCCGGAACGCTGGTTGCTGTTCTTGTTGAAGCGTGCAGGAATTGAAGAAGATGCACGTGGTGAAACGCTATCAGCTGAAAAAGTGCGAGCCTTTTCCACTCTTGTGAAGTCGTTCTCAATGCTCGTCGATGGCACACAACCTCTTGAAAAAGCTTATGTCACTGGTGGTGGCGTGTCGATCAAAGAAATCGAACCGAAGACGATGGCTTCCAAGAAAAAAGTGGGCTTGTACTTCTGTGGTGAGGTTCTCGATATCCATGGCTACACTGGTGGCTACAACATCACCGCGGCTTTAGTAACGGGTCGTGTGGCGGGGATGAGTGCGGCTCGTTTAGATGTGTAGAACGCCACTCTAGAGGTGAGCGGTCGTTCTTCGACATCAAACTTGATTTCTACAGCATCAAACTTGATTTCTACAACATAAAGTTTTATTTCTTATACATGACAGCTCAATTATTATGCATGACCTTCTTGAAGCATCAGATTGAATTCCAAAACACCAAAAAGTCCCTTGCGCCAAAATTGGCACAAGGGACTTTCTAAATTACCCAACCACAATATTGACCATCTTTCCAGGAATCGCAATAACTTTGCGAACTTCCTTGCCGTCGGTCCACTCTTTAACTGTTTCGTTAGCTAGAGCTAGCTGCTCCATCTCTTCGCGTGTTGCGTCTTTTGCAATAACCACTTTTGCACGAAGCTTGCCGTTGACTTGAACCGGAATTTCGATTTCGTTGTCGATTAGCTTGCTTTCGTCATAAGTAGGCCATGCTTGATACGTGATCGACTCGCTATGGCCAAGTTTCTCCCAAAGCTCTTCTGCCACGTGTGGTGCAATTGGAGACAGCATCGTTACGAAGCCTTCCACAAAATGTTTTGGCACGACGTCTGCTTTGTAGCATTCGTTGATGAAGACCATCAGCTGAGAAATCGCCGTATTGAAACGGATGCCTTCGTAGTCTTCTGTCACTTTCTTCACGGTCTGGTGGTACACTTTTTCAAGCGTCGTGTCTGAAGACTCTTGGACTTTCGTAGAGATGTTACCTTCATCTGTGACAAGTAGTCGCCAGATGCGATCTAAGAAGCGTCGAGAACCATCAAGACCATTTGTTGACCATGTAACTGCAGCTTCTAATGGTCCCATGAACATTTCGTACATGCGAAGTGTGTCTGCACCGTGCGAGCGCACGATGTCGTCTGGATTGACGACGTTGCCTTTTGACTTCGACATTTTTTCATTACCTTCACCCAAGATCATCCCTTGGTTGAAGAGCTTTTGGAACGGCTCTTTTGTATGAACCACGCCAATATCGAATAACACTTTGTGCCAGAAGCGCGCGTACAACAAGTGAAGTACGGCATGTTCCACGCCACCGATATAAATATCTACTGGCAGCCAGCGTTTTAGTAACTCTGGGTCTGCAATCGCTTCGTTATTGTCTGGATCGATGTAACGGATGTAGTACCAGCAGCTACCTGCCCACTGAGGCATCGTATTTGTCTCGCGGCGTCCTTTCATTCCTGTTTCAGGATGCACAACGTTTACCCACTCTTCGATGTTCGCAAGTGGAGACTCACCTGTTCCGCTTGGCTTGATGTCTTTCGTTTTTGGAAGTTCAAGCGGTAGCTCATCTTCAGGAACGGTTGTCATCGTGCCGTCTTCCCAGTGGATGACCGGAATCGGCTCGCCCCAATAGCGTTGGCGGCTGAATAACCAGTCGCGCAGACGGTACGTGATTTTCTTCTCACCTACACCTTTTTCTGCTAGCCAGTCAATCATCTTCGCGATGGCTTCTTCTTTACCAAGACCATTCAAGAAGTCCGAATTAACGTGCTCACCATCTCCAACATAAGCTTCTTTCGAGATGTCGCCACCTGATACAACTTCTTTAATCGGCAAGTTGAATTCTGTAGCGAATTCGTAATCACGCTCGTCATGAGCAGGAACGGCCATGATAGCTCCTGTTCCGTAAGTAGCTAATACATAATCTGCAATCCAGATTGGCATCTTGTCGCCAGAAACGGGATTCACTGCATAAGCACCTGTGAAGACGCCTGTTTTTTCTTTTGCAAGATCTGTACGCTCTAAGTCACTCTTCAATTTCACTTTGTCGAGATACGCTTCGACCGCTTCTTTCTGCTCATCTGTTGTGATAGACGATACAAGTGCATGTTCAGGAGCAAGGACTGCATACGTTGCGCCGAACAAAGTATCTGGACGTGTCGTGAAAGCACGGAAGTTGTGCTCCGTTCCGTCCACTGCGAACGTGATTTCAGCTCCCTCAGATTTCCCGATCCAGTTGCGCTGCATGTCTTTGATGCTCTCTGGCCAGTCGAGTTCTTCTAGATCATCAAGTAGACGTTCTGCGTATTCTGTGATACGTAGAACCCATTGACGCATTGGACGACGTTCTACAGGGTGACCACCCCGTTCAGAGACGCCATCGACAATTTCTTCGTTCGCAAGAACTGTACCAAGTGCCGGACACCAGTTAACAGCCACTTCATCGACATAAGCAAGGCCCTTTTTGTAAAGCTGAATGAAGATCCACTGTGTCCATTTATAGTAGTTCGGATCAGTTGTATTGACTTCACGGTCCCAGTCATAAGAGAAGCCCAGTTCTTTCATTTGACGTTTAAACGTAGCTACGTTCTGTGCTGTGAATTCTGCAGGGTCGTTTCCAGTATCAAGAGCGTATTGCTCAGCAGGTAGACCAAATGCGTCCCAGCCCATTGGGTGAAGCACATTGTAGCCTTGCATACGCTTCATACGACTTAAGATATCCGTTGCCGTGTAACCTTCTGGGTGACCTACGTGCAGTCCAGCCCCTGAAGGATACGGGAACATATCTAATGCATAAAACTTTTGTTTCGAGTTGTCGTTCTCGGTGCGGAATGTTTTGTTTTCATCCCAGTACTGTTGCCATTTCTTCTCGATTTCCTGATGCGGAAAACTCATGATTTTTCCTCCTTGTTGGTGGCACATTTTGGACAATAAAAAAACTCGCCCCTTGAAAAAGGGACGAGAGTATATGCCTCACGCGGTACCACCCAAATTAGCAGTTGCCTGCTCAACTTGATTCCTTAACGCGGAATACGAAACAGACTACATATCGCCTGTTTGACTCAAAGGTGAGTTCAGAATCCGCCTCCACTGGTTTGCACCAACCACCAGCTCTCTTTAGAAACACGGGTTTCTTACTAGTCCTTCTCTCAGTCCTGTTATTGATTGTAATTGTACCGGAACTTGCGAGACAGTTCAAGTACTATCGACAGATTACTGGACTGTATACCCGCCATCTAATACAACAGCTTGCCCTGTCATGCCTTTTGCCTGCTCGCTTGAGATGAACATGGCAAGATCTGCGATTTCTTTTACATCGAGTAGACGCTTTTGTGGAACGAGTGGATAAATGACTTCTTCAAGTACAGATTCAAGTGGCACATTGCGAGTCGTCGCAAGGTCTTGCATCTGATTGCGAACCAGTGGCGTGTCCACGTAACCTGGGCAGATGGCGTTCACCGTGATACCGTCAGCAGCCGTTTCTAGAGCCGCAACTTTTGTAAGACCGATGACACCGTGCTTCGCAGAGTTGTATGCAGCTTTCCCTGCGAATCCAACAAGTCCGTTGATGGAAGCCATATTGATAATACGACCGAAGCCTTGCTTACGCATATGAGGAAGCGCATGTTTGATTGCTACGAAAGGCGCCGTCAACATGATTTTTACCAACAGTTCGAATCGCTCCGTAGGGAAATCTTCAAGCATCGCCACGTGTTGCATGCCTGCATTATTAATCAAGATATCGATGCGACCGAATGTTTCGACCGTTTGATCGATAGCAGCTTTCAATTCCTCTTCGCTTGTAACGTCACATTTAATACCAAGGCTGTCGCCTCCAAGTGATGCAGCCGATTCTTGAACTTTCTCTTCGTTAATATCTGTGAGGACCACTTTTGCTCCGTTTTTGAAGAACTCTTCTGCAATTTCAAAACCAATTCCTTGAGCGGCTCCTGTGATAAAGACTACTTTATTTTCTACCATGGTTGTTCCTCCTCTTGATGATTAGAAAAAGCCGCACACGGCGGCTTTATCTACTATTGAATTCCAAGTCCTAAAGAGAACAAGACAATTGCGATAATGACACCGATTACCGGAATCACTACAGTCGTAGCTGCCATTGCCCAGTAAGCTGCACTATGTTTTTCACCACAGATCGACTGAATTGTCGTTACAACATAGCCGTTATGTGGAAGAGAATCTAATGCACCTGATGAAATCGCAACGACACGGTGAAGGGCTTCCGCGTTAACACCTGCATCCAAGTAGCCTGGAGCGATTAGAGGTAATGCAATTTGCTGTCCACCTGAAGCCGAACCTGTCATACCTGCGATTACAGATACAGCAACTGCTGCCCCGATTAATGGTGAACCTGGGATGTTCGTCATTGCTTCAACTGCTACATTGAATGCAGGAGTTGCTTTCGCTACTCCACCAAAACCTACAACTGCAGCCGTGTTACCAATAGCAATGATGGCTCCTAGTGTCCCTTGAGAAACCGCTTCCCACGGACTCTTGAAGTATTTCCAGCTCACGATGAAGGTTGCCAAAATCCCAGCTAATAATGCAATGATTAATGCCGATTGTTTCAACGAGTCATGGAAGATGAATGAGATAATCAATACTACAATTAAAGGAATGAATGATAAGAATGGATTCGGGAGTGCACGAGTCGTATCAAATGTTGGATCATTTTCACGAGCATCAAATACTTCGCCATTTTTAACTGCCTTAGTAATGATTTTCTTCAACCACATATATCCTGCAATCGCCATGAAGATAGCCACGATGATACTGACTTCCCACCCTGCATAAGGAGTAGTCCCTAAGAACGGAATCGGAATCCAGTTTTGGATCTCAGGAGATCCTGCAGATGTCATTGTGAATGTTACAGAACCTAGACCAAGTGTCGCTGGGATGAAACGACGTGGTAAGTTCGCTTGTTTGAATAGAGAGATAGCCATTGGGTACACTGCGAATGCAACAACGAATAGAGAAACCCCACCGTAAGTTAAGATTGCACAGGCGATTACAATTGCAAGTACCGCATATTTAAGACCTAGACGGTCTGTTACAAACTTCGCAACTGAATCCGCTGCTCCGCTATCTTCCATCACTTTACCGAAAATGGCACCTAATAAGAACATCAAATACCAAGCCATGATAAATCCAGTGAACCCAGTCATGTAGTTCGTTACAAAGTTTGGTACACCTTCCTCAACTAGTTGAGGGAATAAAGGCATTCCAGATAATAATGCTACAAATAGTGCTGAGATTGGTCCGACGATGATGATGTTAACACCTTTCATCGTCAAAAAGATTAATAAGAATAGTCCGCCGAGCAGACCAATCATACTTAAAATGTTTTCCACTTGAGTTTCCCCCATCTGTTCTTGGGGTCGTATTAGAACGAAACGTTCTCCTTCACGTTGTCCACATTCAGGTCCGCTTCAGTTGCTTCGACGACACCCTGAATTGTATGTCCTTCAAAGACTTCTTTTAATACTAGTCCTTGGTCAGTCACTTCAATCACTGCCCGGTCTGTGATAATCATGTTGACCACACCTTTACCTGTCAGTGGAAGTGTACATTCTTTTTTGATTTTTGGAGATCCGTCCTTTGCCACGTGATCCATGATGACAATAATCTTTTTTGCTCCGTGGACAAGGTCCATAGCGCCGCCCATCCCTTTGATCATCTTGCCTGGAATCATCCAGTTGGCGAGGTCGCCTGTTTCAGATACTTCCATACCACCCAGGATGGCAACATCAATGTGGCCTCCACGGATCATGGCAAAAGACTCTGCGCTAGTAAAGAAGGCAGAACCCGGAATTGTTGTTACCGTTTCTTTACCTGCGTTAATCAAATCTGGATCGACTTGATCTTTTGTAGGATAGGGTCCAATTCCAAGCAGACCGTTTTCCGATTGTAAAACCACCGTCTTGTTTGGTGAGATAAAGTTGGCTACAAGTGTTGGGATACCGATACCTAAATTGACATAGTTCCCGTCTTCAATTTCCATTTCTGCACGTTTTGCAATAAATTCACGCGTTGATAATGTCATGAAAATCCCTCCTCAAATTAGTCTCTCGTTGTTAAACGTTCAATACGCTTTTCTTGCTTCGCTTGGAACAAGCCTTGTACATAAACGCTTGGTGTATGGATCATGGCAGGATCAAGATCTCCTGTTTCCACAATCTCTTCCACTTCCGCAATCGTGACTTTTCCAGCGGCAGCCATCATCGGATTGAAGTTCTGAGCTGTCTTGTTATAAATGAGATTTCCAAACTTATCTGCTTTTGCAGCACGTACGAGAGCGAAATCGGCGACGAGTGCTTCTTCAAGAACGTATTCTTTGCCGTCAAACTCACGTACTTCTTTGCCTTCAGCAACAACAGTACCTACTCCTGCTGGTGTAAAGAATGCTGGAATTCCAGCGCCACCTGCACGGCATTTTTCAGCGAGTGTACCTTGAGGCGTCAACTCCACTTCGATTTCGCCTGAAAGAACTTGGCGTTCAAATTCCTTGTTCTCTCCAACATATGACCCGATCATCTTTTTAATTTGTTTATTTTTAAGTAATAAACCAAGACCCCAATCATCCACACCACAGTTGTTTGAGATGACGGTTAAATCTTTAACACCTTTGTTTACCAGAGCGATGATCAGTTGCTCTGGAATACCGACAAGACCAAACCCGCCTACCATTAGCGTAGCTCCATCTTGAATTTGACTGACTGCTTCTTCTGCAGAAGAATAGATTGGCTTCATAGGAAACTTCCTCCTCGAATTGTGTATAAAAAAAGCGCTTTCATAAGTATTAAAACAGAACCCTCTCAACACCGCAATAGACTGTGACAAATCTGTGACAACAGAAGTAGTATCCGCTGTCCAGAATTCCGGACATATTTATTGAATTAACAAGATAAAACGCGAATTATAAACAATTAAAAATTCCGGAAAATTGGACGCAGTGTCTAAATTTCCGGAAAGTAGTTCATAAGTTATATTTTTTTAATTTTTCATACAATGTTGATCTACTGACTCCTAAGACTTTGGCAGCTTCGGTTTTGTCTGGATAAACTGCTAACGTGTTTTCAAGAACTTGCAACTCGGTCTGCGACAAAATATCTTCCAAGCGACCCGTTTGATTAGAGAATGCTTTGACGTTTTGAAAGATATGCATCGGAATAGTTGCTGTAGTAAGTCTAGTTCCTTCCGTCATAAAGACCATGGCTCTAAGTGTATTAAAAAGTTCTCGTACATTTCCTGGCCATTTATACTGTACCAGATGCCTCACCGTTTTAGGATCCAGCTTTAAGCCTCTTCGCCCTTCACTCTGCTCTATAAGATGAAGAAAATGCCGTGTGAGAAGAGAGAAATCCTCCATTCGTTCCCGAAGAGCTGGGACCTTCAAGTATACCGATTGAATTCTGTAATACAAATCTTCCCTGAAAAGCCCGTCATCTACGAGCTTAGAAAGATTTCGATTCGATGAAAATAAAAACCTGACATCTCCTGCTGTCGCAAAAACGCCTTGTTCAATTTCAGTGATCGTTCTTAGTAGTTTTGCTTGAAGAGGAATGGGAAGTGCATGAACTTCTTCTATATAAAGAGTGCCACCTGAAGCTTGCGCTAATTTGCTGTCGGTGCCCTCAAACAATTCTTGTTCCGCAAGCTCTGCTGGTAAGACTGCACAGTTCACCTTGACAAATGATGCGTCTGACCGCTCTGAAAGACGATGGATGCTCTCAGCAAACATCTCTTTCCCTGTACCCGTCTCTCCTTCAATCACTACTGGAAGTTTTGTTGGACCAATCATTCGGACCGTTTCTTTTAATTTTCGGATTGAAGCTGACTCACCGATGATGTCTTCTAGTCGAGACAAAGTGTGCGACGTGGGGCTAAACTTTTCCTCTATGCGTTCCATGGTGGTCTTCACATGGGCACTTAAACGTTTCCAGTCCGTCATATCTCGAAAAATCACACTGCCAAAAGCTCCGACAATCTCTCCTTCAACTACAAGCGGAACTCGATTGGCGAGCATATAAGAACCTTTAATATAATGAGGCGCGGCAATATCTGCTTCGCCCTTCTCCATTACAATATGCATCTCTGTATTTTCAATGATATCGGCTACATGCTGACCTATTGCATCCTCTCGCTTCACCTCTAAAAAGTGGCAATAGTCTTCGTTGATATAGAGGATTTTTGACTCTCGGTCTACAACAACGAACCATTGAAAGGCATTTTCAAGAATCTGATCGATTACTTCTGTCGATAAATGTTGGATCCAATCTTTCAACTTTGTTGCTCCTTTCTTAAAGGACGGTCATATAGAAGTGCGGGTACAATCGCAGCTGCCATGAACACTGTTATAAATAACAACATCATACTCATCCCCTGCAAATCGGCAATTACACCTCCAATGACAGGCCCAATCATTCGACCGATTGTTGCAGTACTATTGACGATTCCTTGATAGAAGCCAATCTTACCTTCTGGTGCAAGTTGATTTGCGATCGTCGGCACAGCCGGCCATACAAACATTTCCCCTAAAGTCAAAATGACCATGGAGACCACAAACATCGTGAACTGCTCAGCAAACGCTACGACTATAAACGAAATGAGCATGATGAGGAGCCCGAAGACCATCTGCAATTTGATTCGATGTTCCAATCGTTTCACTACAGGCGAGATGAGTGGTTGGGCTAGAACGATCAAGGCTCCGTTTATCGTCCATAGTAAGCTGTACTGTTTGAGCGTGATCCCAATTTCTTGTGTATAAGTAGAAATCGTAGATTGCCACTGTACATAACCGACCCATGCAAGTAGATAAGCTCCTGAAATCAATAACAAAGCATAAAATGGTGCTTTGCGATCGATGCGACTGCGCTCTTGAATCACATTCGTATTGACCGCTGCTTTTTTATCGTATTCTCGGTAAGCTACCGCGGCTAAGATAAAGTATAGGACGTACATCCACATGTTGGCTGTAAACAAATAATCGAATGAGTAACTTGCAATGACCCCAGCTGCAGCTGGTCCTAGTGCTACTCCAACATTCGCAGCTAAATAAATCGCATTGAATCCACGCCGGCCTCCCTCAGGCCAAGCTGTACCAACAAGCGCATACATACTTGGAAAGACAATCCCTCCTCCAAGACCTATTGCAATCATGAAGTACACATAATGCGGCCAGCCGTGCCAGAAATTTAGCCCAATTAGAGCTACGAGTGTAATAGCAATACCTAGCATAATAGCTTTGTAACCACCTAGTTTGTCAAATATCCAACCACCAAGTAGGTTGCCTACAATTCCAGCTGCTGCATTCGCCATCAAGACAAGCCCAGCAACAGACAACGATTTATCCAAGTATTCGTTCATATATATAGTATTGAGTGGCCATAGCAAGGAATTCCCTGTTACATTGATTAGCATTCCAATGACTAGTAGCCAGACGCGTTTTGGCATAATTGACATCTCCATTCACTTCACTCAGTTTAGACCTTTTTTTCACTTCCGACAAGATGATAAACTAAGAGGAGAAAGGATGTGCCTTATGATTCAAAATGCTCTACATCAATCTAAGCAGTACTTAAAAGAGATTGTGCGCCCCGGAGATCGTGTAATCGATGCAACTGCGGGAAACGGGCATGATACTCTCTTTCTCGCGAAACTTGTCGGAGAAACAGGACAGGTACTTGCCTTTGATATACAAGAACAAGCGATTGCTAGTACGAAAAAACGCCTTCAAGAAGCTGATGTAAGTAGTTGGTGTCAAGTCATCTTAGACAGCCATGCAAATTTAGAAAAATATATCGAGTCCCCTATTCGTGCAGTCGTTTTTAACTTGGGTTACCTTCCTGGAGCGGAACATGAGGTAACAACAGAGAGTACATCTACTTGGCAAGCGATCGAGACAGCCCTTAAATGGCTCGAACCTGGAGGTCGTATTGTCATCGTGATTTATCATGGTCATGTGAGTGGAAAGCTCGAACGGCAGGCGTTACTAAACCAAGTTTCTACCCTTCCTCAAGAAGAGGTTCAAGTGTTCCACAGTGCGTTCTTAAATCAAAAAAATTCGCCACCTGAACTATTGGTAATCGAAAAAAAATCCCGCTGAACCTAGTTCAACGGGATTTTTCATGATTATTGTGATTGCTTTTCTTTTGCTGCAGCTTCTTCAACAGCTCGCGCTACCACTAAGTGAAGTGCAGGATCGAGTGGCGTTGGAATTAACTCTCCACGACGTGTATGGCTAACGATAGCCTCAGCAGCTGCAATCAACATCGGATACGTGATCTGTTTGGCTTCTGCATCGAGTGCTCCGCGGAAGATTCCAGGGAACCCTACCACGTTATTGACCGAACGACCATCAGCTGCAAATGCAGCGCCTGCTTTAATGGCTTCTGCTGGTTGGATTTCAGGATTTGGGTTTGAAAGTGCCAAGATAATCTGACCTTTACGCACCATCTCTGGCTTGATCAAACCTTCCACTCCTGTAGTCGCAATAATAATATCGCAATCGTTCATTAACTCCTCAAGCGACTCTTTCGATTTTCCGCCGTAATTGTGGAGGCGTTCAATCGCAGCCGGTTGACGGTCGATACCATATACATCCTTTACTCCATATGCTAAAAGCATTCGGACGATGGCAAGACCTGCTGCCCCTAAACCGATTTGACCGACAGTCGCTTTTGTAGGATCGACTCCCGTTGCACGGCACGCATTCAGAACTGCCGCTAATGTAACAACAGCCGTCCCGTGTTGATCATCGTGCATGACTGGAATCGGTAGTTCCGCTTTCAAGCGCTCTTCAATTTCAAAACAATGAGGCGAACCGATATCTTCCAATAAGATGGCTCCAAACCCTTGGTGAATATGTTTGACCGTTTCCACGACTTGGTCCGGATCACTTGTATCTAATAAAATTGGAACACCGCTAAGTCCTACAAACTGATCAAGAAGAACCGATTTCCCTTCCATAACAGGCATCCCCGCAACAGAACCGATGTTCCCAAGTCCAAGAATCGCGGTTCCGTCTGTTACAATCGCCACTGATTTTCCAATGGACGTGAAGTATTTCGCTTGCTCTGGATGTTTTTCAATCTCTAAGCATACACTTGCTACACCTGGCGTGTATACGCGTTGCAGATCTCCGAGCGAACGGACATCGATCGTACTCTTCATGGCAATCTTTCCGCCTTCATGTGCTTTCAATACATCATCTGTCACGGCATGAATCTCAACACCATTTCCAATAGCTTCAATATTGGCAATGACGGTTTCTAAATGGACTTCATCTCGGCAAGTGACGGAAATGTCGCGTACTGTCGTCAAAGGGCCACTCTTGATCAGTTTGATATCGCCAATGTCTCCTTCAGCTGCTCCTATAGCGGAAGTTACTAATCCTAAATTTCCAACTTTTGATGGACTTTCTACTATAATATTGCGAATTAAATGCTGCATCGTTTCTCTCCTTCAATTTTGTGCCGTTAGAGTATAACACATTTAAGGTCAGACGTCATATAACATAGCCAAGTCGCAATACAGTGAGGTGTATAAAATCGATAGCACTCTTTGCAATGAATTCCCGGTCCGCGTGTTGATGCATATCATGTTGGATATGATCCCACTCCGAGTAATGAATAGTTTGCAGCTTTTGGTGACTCATCCAGTTCCGAACTGCAGCCACATTGATGATGCGGTCATCACTAGCAACTTGAAGCCAAACAGGAAGTGCCCATTCGTTTTTCGCTTGAGACACCGTCTTCATTCGCTCAACAAGACTCTCATACCAATCTGTTGTAACTGTCGTATGAATTAAGGAATCTTCTTCATATTCTTTTTGAAGTTGTGGGTCCTCCACGTAAAGCTCTGGATCAAGTGGGAATTTTAATCGCTGATTGATGGTCAGTTTGGCGATTCGATTTGCCCACTTAGATGGGCTTTCAAACAACTCAAGCCAGGGACTGGTAAGGAGTACTGCCGCTATAGAGTCTCTTTGTTTTCTCATGTAATGAAGGATGAGCGTTGCTCCAAAGCCATGACCGTATAAGAAAATGGGCAAGTTGAACTGACTAGCATAAGTTATCGCGCGTTCAAGATAATGATCATACTCTCCGATAGATTCATTATGAAGCCCCTTCTTCTCTGCAGATTCTCCGTGACTCGGGAGGTCTCCCATCACCACATGAAGATCGTTTTGTCTCAAGTATTCAATGACCCATGCGTAGCGGCGATGGTGTTCGAAAACATTGTGGACGATGACCACGACTGCTTTTGGTTGGTTTTCTGCTTCCCATATCCACATGGCTACCTTCCCCTTTCTGATTCTGCTACACTTATTGTATAGTATAGCAAGTGTAGAGAAAGGAAGTCTGTTATGATCTATCCATTTGGTGAAAAAACTCCAAAAATCCATCCTTCAGTCTTCGTGGCAGACTTTGTAACGATCACAGGGGATGTAGAAATTGAGGAAGGTTCTTCTGTTTTCTTCAATACGATCATCCGTGGAGACGTCAACGCCACACGAATAGGGAAGAGAGTAAATATTCAAGATTTATGCTGTCTGCACCAGAGCCCTCAGTATCCATTGGTCATCGAAGATGAAGTAACGGTTGGCCATCAAGTGACCTTACATAGCTGCACCATTCGAAAAGGTGCATTAATTGGAATGGGATCCATCATTTTAGATGGAGCTGAAATTGGTGAAGGCGCCTTTATTGGAGCTGGCAGTCTAGTTCCTCAAGGAAAGATCATCCCACCTGGTATGATGGCATATGGACGTCCTGCTAAAGTCGTGCGCGCAGTAAACGAAGAAGACCGAAAAGACATGGACCGTATCGTTCGCGAATACCATGAAAAAGGCCAGTTTTATAAGCAACAACAAAAAACCATCCAAGACAACTAGTCTCGGATGGTTTTGCTTTCATCTTATAGACCTGCTTTAGCTTTCAAATCAGCAGCTTTGTCTGTTTTTTCCCATGGTACATCAATATCTGTACGACCAAAGTGTCCGTAAGCAGCTGTCTGCTTGTAGATCGGACGACGAAGGTCAAGCATCTTGATGATTCCTGCTGGGCGAAGGTCAAACAATTCACGAATCCATGTTACCATATCCGCTTCAGTTGCTTTCCCAGTACCAAACGTATCAACAGCGATAGAAACTGGTTGTGCTACACCAATTGCATAAGCAAGTTGAACTTCTACTTTGTCAGCAAGACCTGCAGCGACAATGTTCTTTGCTACATAACGAGCTGCATACGCTGCAGAACGGTCTACTTTTGTAGCGTCCTTACCAGAGAATGCGCCGCCACCGTGACGAGCGTAACCGCCGTATGTGTCAACGATGATCTTACGTCCTGTTAGACCTGCATCTCCTTGAGGTCCACCAATTACAAAGCGACCTGTTGGGTTGATGAAGTATTTTGTGTTTTCATCAATCCACTCAGCTGGAACTACCGCGTTGATCACGTGTTCTTTCAAATCTGATTGGATTTGCTCAAGCGTTACTTCTGGAGCGTGCTGTGTTGAAATAACGATTGTGTCTACACGAACTGGTTTCCCGTTCTCGTCATATTCAACCGTCACTTGAGTTTTACCATCTGGACGAAGGTACTCAAGAGTTTCGTTTTTACGCACTTCTGATAAGCGGCGTGACAATTTATGTGCCAAGCTGATTGGAAGTGGCATTAATTCTTCTGTTTCATTACAAGCAAATCCAAACATGAGACCCTGGTCACCTGCACCAATTGCTTCGATGTCCGCGTCCGTCATAGAACCTTCGCGAGCTTCAAGCGCTTGGTCAACACCTAAAGCGATATCAGCAGATTGCTCATCGATTGCTGTTAAGACTGCAGATGTGTCTGCATCAAAACCAAATTTTGCACGTGTGTAGCCGATTTCTCGAACTGTTTCACGCACCGTTTTTTGGATATCTACGTAAGCAGATGTTGTAATTTCTCCTGCAACTAAAACAAGTCCAGTAGTTACAGTAGTTTCGCACGCAACACGTGCATTCGGGTCTTCAGTCAAGATTGCGTCAAGGATCGCATCTGAGATTTGGTCACAAATCTTATCCGGATGGCCTTCTGTTACTGATTCCGAAGTGAATAATCGACGTTGTGTCATAATATTTCCTCCTTCTTGATCCTGCGAGATTGCTCTCGTGAATTGAACCGGTACTCATTCCCCATGGCAAGCCTAGAATACTTGAAGCTGTTTTGGATTTGGCGCATGGTTGAAGGCGTTCATAAATAATAAAATCCTTTCTCTCACTAATGAGGAAAGGATGATTTCTTTGCACCTTTCACTCTTATCAATCAGGGAAAATCCCTGTCTCAGGTTGGGCACCTTTTCAATAAGTCTTGAATCTCTATCTTATTGAGGTTGCCGGGTTTCATAGGGCCTGACCCCTCCACCAGCTCGGGATAAGAGTATCCGTTCAATTTTTCATCATACGCACTCGTATTGAGAAAGTCAACAAAAAACTGTGTGAAACCCTACACAAAAAAATCACCACTTAGGTGACGTATTAGTGTAGACTATTTGTTTTAATGTGTTATACTAATTCACATATTAGCATTCCGTTAATGCGGAAAATCTATTTAAGGATGGTATTCAACCTATGCAATCGATCGATACAAAAAGCGCAATTCAGTCTTTATTATCGGGAGACCAAGTCCATACACAGCTTTCAGTAGCTCAACTTGTTGAACAAGCAACAGCTCGTGGAGAAGGCACTTTGACTTCAACTGGCGCACTTCGCGCAGAAACCGGAAAGTACACGGGGCGTTCCCCAGAAGATAAATATATGGTCGATGAAGACATTTCTCGCGACAAGGTTGATTGGGGTTCTGTAAACCGTCCAATCTCTAAAGAAATCTTCCAATATCTTTACGCAAAAGTAATTGATTACCTACAAACAAAAGATGCTCTTTTCCTATTTAAAGGATTTGCAGGAGCAGACAAAGATTCTCGCTTACCAATCCAAGTGATCAATGAGTATGCATGGCACAACCTATTCGCTCACCAGTTGTTCATCCGTCCAACTGCTGAAGAGCTTGCCTCTCACAATGCAGAATTCACGATTGTAAGTGCACCTACTTTTAAAGCAGACCCTGCTGTTGATGGCACTAATTCGGAAACGTTCATCATGGTTTCTATGGAAGAGCGAATCGTCCTGATCGGTGGTACAGAATACGCTGGTGAGATGAAAAAATCCATCTTCGGCATCATGAACTACTTACTTCCAGAGCAAGGCATTCTTCCAATGCACTGTTCTGCAAACGTTGGTGAAGAAGGCGATGTTGCCTTGTTCTTCGGTCTTTCTGGAACAGGTAAAACAACATTGTCTGCTGACAAAGGCCGTAAGCTGATCGGTGATGACGAGCACGGTTGGTCAGACACAGGCGTCTTCAACATGGAAGGCGGTTGTTACGCAAAATGTATCAACTTGACGGAAGAAAATGAACCAGAAATTTTCAATGCGATCAAGTTTGGTACTGTTCTTGAGAACGTAGTGATTGATGAAGAGACGCGTGAAGCAGATTATGATGACAATTCATTGACTGAAAACACACGTGCTGCATACCCAATCGACTTTATCGAGAATATCATGGTACCATCTGTAGCAGGTCACCCTAAAACGATCGTATTCTTGACTGCAGATGCATTCGGCGTATTGCCTCCAATCTCTAAATTAACGAAAGAACAAGCGATGTACCACTTCTTAAGTGGCTTCACTTCAAAACTTGCAGGTACAGAGCGTGGGATCACAAGCCCACAACCAGTATTCTCAACTTGCTTCGGTTCTCCATTCCTTCCACTTCCAGCGTCTGTGTATGCTGAAATGCTAGGACAAAAAATCGACGAGCACGGAGTGAATGTTTACTTAGTCAACACAGGTTGGACTGGCGGAGAGTACGGCGTTGGTACTCGTATGAAGCTGTCTTACACACGCGCTATGGTTCGTGCAGCAATCGACGGGAAACTAGATAACGTAGAAACAGAGCAAGGTTCTGTATTCGGTGTCGCGATTCCTAAAGAAGTTCCTGGCGTACCAAGTGACGTCTTGAACCCACGCAATGCTTGGGCAGATAAAGACGCTTATGACAAGAAAGCAAAAGAGCTTGCTGACAGCTTCCGTGAGAACTTCAAAAAGTTCTCTGGCGTATCTGAAGAGATTATCTCTAAAGGCGGCCCTATCATCTAATTAAACCAAAACAAGAGGCTGGGACAAAACCCAGCTAAGGGAGTTTCTCATAATGAGAAACTCCCTTTTGTTTGTTCTATTGTGTGTAGGGGAAGCGTTCCGCGGGCGCGGGCTGAGCCAAGGTCTCAGCTTCCGCTTTTAATCCCGCTGGAGTCACCCCTACACACTTTTCATTTTGTTATCTTTAACTAAATTTGTGGAATTGAATGTGTTATGTCCCAGACTCTTCTTTTTATTTGAAGGTCCCTTGTAGATGAAATCTCCATTCATGTAGAAGAAATTCAACTTCATGCAGAAGAAACTTAACTTGATGCACAAGAAACTCCCCTTTAAGCCGATGAACACCCGCTCATTCCAATCTCCCTCTTACTGCTCGCGCATCCAGTCGAGTGCCTCGCGTAAAATCTCCCGGTTCAGAGGATCGGGAACAAAATGATGATGATTTTTCAGATAACGCGTCTCCACTTGCTTCCCTTTCTCTTTCAAGCCGTCTTCTAACAGCGTCGCATGCTCAAAGCCCACATTTTTATCAAGCTCCCCATGAATGATCAGAACAGGGCAGTGAATATCATCTAAATGCTGTAAAGCATCTCGAGAGTCGAATGCCTCTGCCGCTGTATTCGGCGACCCACCATAGATTCGCTTCATCATGCGCCTCATGTCCACCCGTTCTTTATATGTCAGATAGATAGATGAAACACCACCCCACGTTACGATGGAGGTGACGCTCGGGCGTTTGATAGCTGTCCAGAGCGCCATGATGCCTCCCCTACTAAATGCGAACAAATGAATCCTGTCATAACCTAATGAACTCAAAATATCTATAGCTCCGTAAGCGTCTTGTCGGTCGTCCCCAACGAATTCATCTTTTCCTTCTCCTCCGAACGAGCCTCTATAGTGCGGAGCAAAGACAGCGAATCCTTGACTGGCGATTTGAGCTATACGAGCCTGCCGAACTTTCCCGATCTGATTAATGCCACCTCGTAGATAGACGATTGCTTCTCTGGCCTCACCCTTAGGTAGCGCTAGCCAGCCTTTTACATAATAGTCATCTGAATGATACGTCACTTCTTGAATGCTGACATCGTTATGCGGACTTGGAATCTTATGACTCTTGACAATAGGAAAACGACGCTTTAATTCCGTCAGCATCGTGGTCATTCCCTCGTCTCGCATATAGAAGCTCTTATCCGGATGACGTTCAATGTCACGAAGTCGTAACCACTGTCTCCCTGTAGTTTCAAACTGTGATAGAAACGGTTGTTCAGAAGCAAATTGTGCGAGAAAGACAGTTTTCACAAATGGTGCTTCCCCTTCGACTTGATAGGCAGCAAATGGCTGGACATCATGAATATGGACACCCGTCTCTTCCAATACTTCACGAACAGCTGCTTCGTGTAACGTCTCCCCTTGCTCGACTTTGCCACCAGGAAACTCGATTCCTCTCGTTGGATGCTTTGTGACGAGGTACTCGTCCCCTCTTTTGACGATGACAAGTACATGTCGGGAAGGAATCGTAAAATCATGTAAATCGAATGAGAGAGTTACTGGGGTTCCAGTTGTATCTTGAAATGTAATCATCAAATCACGCCTTTCACTACGTTCAGTATAGCAAAAAGCGTGTGCGAGATTTCCGCACACGCTCTAGTATCTTATTCGTTTGTGTCACCAAGAAAAGCGTTGAGCATCCACTGATGCTTTTCAATACTTTGGTACACTGCGTTCAAAAGATCCTCTGTCATATCGTCTTCATCTTTTGCCGCCTCATCCATCCCCTTTTTCAAGGATTTCATGATGGTATCAAAATCTTTTACAATAGTAGCTACCATCTGTTCTGTGGATTCTTTACCAGTAGCTTCCCTAACAACAGATAGTTCGAGATGTTCTTTTAATGTAGCTGTAGGTTTTCCACCAAGAGTTAGTAGGCGTTCTGCAATCTCATCCATGTGCAAAGTAGCTTCGTTGTAAAGCTCCTCAAACTTTGCATGCAACGTGAAGAATGTTGGGCCTTTAACGTACCAGTGGTAATTATGTAACTTCGTGTACATGACGGACCAAGTGGCCACCTGTTTGTTAAGTTCTTTATTAAGTGCTGCTGACATTTATCATCTCTCCTTTTAAGTCGTTGTACTATTTATCTTCCCATCTTTTAGAGTAAACTAAACATCATGAGGTGAACGAAAATGAAACATCTGTTTATCGGATTGATCCGATTTTATCAAAAAGCTGTCTCTCCTTTGACACCACCCAGCTGCCGTTTTTATCCGACCTGCTCTCACTACGGAGTAGAAGCTTTACAAAAACACGGCGCTCTTAAAGGCGGTTACTTGACTGTGCGCCGCATCTTAAAATGTCATCCCTTTCATGAAGGCGGAATCGATCCTGTTCCTGACGACTGGCCACCAAAAAAATAATTTGGTGGTTTTTTGTTGCTTTCTTTTTGAAATGCTTGTATGATAAGAAAGTCATTTTACAAAACGTAACGATTACTATTTAGGAGGAAGTTATGAAAAAGATCTTATTCCCTCTCGCGCTGGCGTCTGCTTTAACTTTAGCAGCTTGCAGCTCGGAGGAAGGCACTTCAAACCAATCATCATCTCAAGACGCTAAGCAGCTTTCTATTTATACAACGGTCTATCCACTTGAATATTTCACTGAGCGAATCGGTGGCGATTTAGTAAATGTTCAATCTGTCTATCCTCCAGGAGCTGATGAACATACCTATGAACCTTCGCAACAAGATATGATCAAATTTGCCGAAGCGGATAAGTTGTTCGCAATTGGTCTTGGACTTGAGAGCTTTATTCCGAATGCAAAGAAAACATTAGAGAATCAAGACGTTGACATCGTTGAGCTTGCAGACTTTATTTCTGATGATGCTCTTTTAGAAGGTGAGAATCATTCTGAAGAAGAACACGCTGAAGAAGGACATTCAGAAGAGGAACATGGCCACTCAGAAGATGGTCATTCCGAAGAGGAACATACGGAAGACGGTCATTCTGAAGAGGAGCATGCTGAAGAAGCAGATTCTCACGCAGGTCATGATCACGGAGCACTAGACCCACACCTTTGGATCTCACCTACACTAAGCGCTGAATTAGCTAAGTCAATCCTCAATGAATTGATCGAGGCATCTCCAGAAAACGAAGAAGAATTCACAGCGAATTTTGAAGCATTAGAAGCGGATCTTGCTGCATTAGATGAATCGTTTAAAACAATGGTTAGCGACGCAGAACGCGATACATTCTTCGTTTCTCACGCCGCATTTGGTTACTGGGTGAAAGATTACGGCTTGCAACAAGTAGCTGTTGCGGGTCTTTCCACTCAAGATGAGCCGTCTCAAAAAGAGCTGGCTACTATCGTAGATCAAGCAAAAGAGCAACAAATCTCGTACATTTTAACAGAACAGAATGTCTCATCTAAACTCACAGATATAATTCGTACGGAAGTCGGTGCCGAAACGCTTCCCCTTCACAATTTGGGTGTACTGACGGATGAAGATATCGACAATGGAGACGACTATTTAACGATCATGGAACGCAATATCGAAACTCTAAAAACTGCATTAGACAACTAAAGGAGAAGCAGGCACCTGCCTGCTTCCCCTTTTTTTATAACCACTTTTTCAATTCTCTTCGAATCAATTTATTTGAAGCATTGCGAGGCAATTGCTCGACTACTCGAATTTCTTTAGGATGTTTGTACTTTGCCAAATGTTGTCCTAGGTAAGAATCGAGCTCTGGTAACTCTTCGCCTGGTCGCAGTACAACAAAGGCTACTGGCACCTGTCCCCAGCGTTCATCTGGTTTGCCAGTAACTCCTGCTTCCTGAATATTTGGATGTCCCACCAGCACTTGTTCAATTTCAGCAGGATAGATGTTCTCTCCACCTGAGACAATCAAATCCGATCGGCGATCCAAAATGTACAGATAACCTTCTTCATCGATTCGGCCTATGTCTCCCGTCTTCAACCATCCATCTTCCGTTACCGGATCGATATGTGCTGCTGCTCCAATATAACCAGGTGTCACGTGAGGCCCTCTTACCCACACTTCTCCTTCTTCTTCGCCGTCGATTCGAACTTCTGCGAAAAATAGAGGCTTCCCTGCAGAACCCAGTTTTCGAATAGCATCTTCAGCGAGCAATGTACAGGTCTGGCTAGAAGTCTCCGTCATCCCATATGTTTGCACGACTGGAAACCCATTCGATTGTGCTTGTTTCAAGTAACTAGCAGGTACCGGCCCACCACCCGCTAAGACTGTACGAAACATTGAAGGAATAGGAAAAGGCTGCTTCTCGTACTGTTCAAGAAGTTGTCCGAGCATTGTCGTCACGACGGATAGATGGCTAATCCCGTCGTGCTCTATTGCTTCAAGAATCGCATCAACTTCAAAGCGCGTGTGAAGCTGCAGAGCAGAGCCATAGATAAGAGACCTCATAATCATCGAAAAACCGCTTATGTGATACAAAGGCATGACACATAACCACTTATCTTCTGGCAGCACACCAGATGACAGCGCAGAACCGAGTGCACTCGACATATGATTTTCAAGCGTTTGGCGAACACCTTTTGGTCGTCCAGTCGTTCCAGAAGTGTACATGATAGAAATTGTTCGATCAGGGTTCCACTGTGGTCGCATTGTAAAAGGATTTGGAATTCCCTCTTCCACTTCACGGAATAAAAACACGTTGTCTAATCGAGCTCGATCAGAGGATTCTGTTAAAGTCAGTTGAACTTCCGCATCTTGCTGTTGATACAAGAATTCTTCCTCAGTCAGACGATCATTGAATAGAACCACTTCGGACTCTTTTAGCATCGCCGCTAAGAGAAAGAAGTAAAGAGACTCGCTGTTTTTCGTCCAGAAACCAATTCGTTCGCCTTCTTTGATTGGAAGCTTTTCAGCGATGGTTAAAGCTCGACCATATACTTCACTCCATGTCCAAGTCTTGCCGTTCATTTCAAACGCCGCTCGGTTTGGAGTTAACGCTACTCGTTTCTGAAGTAAGTTTGGATACATCCCCATTCATCCTTTCATTAAAAAGAAAAGCTGCCCTATAGGACAGCTAGATGTGTTAAATCAAGGGAAACGTGGGAATTGACCGAAATCTGGCTTGCGCTTCTCTTTGAAAGCGTCACGACCTTCTTTTGCCTCATCCGTTGTGTAGTAAAGAAGTGTAGCGTCTCCAGCCATTTGTTGAAGACCCGCAAGACCGTCTGTGTCTGCGTTCATAGCTGCTTTCAAGAAACGTAGAGCTGTCGGAGACATCTCAAGCATCTCTTCACACCATTTTACTGTTTCGTCTTCAAGTTGCTCGTATGGCACCACTGTGTTGACCAAGCCCATATCAAGCGCTTGTTGCGCGTCGTATTGACGGCATAGGTACCAGATTTCACGTGCTTTCTTATGACCTACGATACGGGCCAAGTAACCAGAACCGTATCCAGCATCAAATGAACCAACGCGAGGTCCTGTTTGACCGAAACGTGCATTGTCAGCAGCAATAGACAAGTCACATACAACGTGAAGGACGTGTCCCCCACCGATCGCATATCCTGAAACCATGGCTACTACTGGTTTTGGAATTACACGGATCAGACGCTGAAGGTCTAATACGTTTAGACGTGGGATTTCGTCGTCTCCAACGTAACCACCGTGCCCACGAACTGACTGGTCTCCACCTGAACAGAACGCTTTCTCGCCTTCGCCTGTCAAAATGATTACACCGATATCTTTGTCGTCGCGAGCGCGTGAGAACGCGTCAATCAATTCGTTTACCGTCTTTGGACGAAAGGCATTGCGCACTTCTGGACGGTTGATTGTAATTTTTGCGATTCCGTTGAAGAATTCATACTTGATATCTTCGTATGTACGGAGCGGTTTCCATTCTCTTGTCATGTTAGTTCCTCCTTAAAAGTACATCCTCTATTATTGTAGCAAAGATTTTCGGATTTTCCACTTGAATCGCATGGCCTGCACGAGGCACCACAATGCGTTCCGAATGTTTCAGTAATTTCTCCATTGCTTCAGCAATAGCGACGAATTTAGAATCTTGCTCTCCTACGATCAGAGTGACATGTCCAGCATACGTTCCTAGCTGTTGCCAATAACTCGGCATCTTCCCCGTACTGAACTGCTCGAGACTCATAGAAAGCTGCAGAGGCTGGTGCTGCAATCGTTCTGCTCGGACTCGTCGCTTCACGTCAACTGGCAGCGATTGTTGCGATGCAAATAAAGGAATCTGCTCCCAGTAGGAGATAAACTCTTCTATGCCGTTCTGTCGAATGCTCTGAGCCAATTTTTTATCAGCTTCCGCCCTGCTCTTTCGTTCTTCAACGCTTTGAATACCTGGCGAGCTACTTACTAAAATGAGCTGCTTTACGGGATAAGTCATGGCATATCCAATCGCCAACCGTCCCCCCATCGAATAACCGAGGAGCGCAGCATCTTCAAGTTCATTGCTGACAATAAACTCCCGAAGCCACTGAATTTGTGATTCCATCGAAAGGTCTTCTAAACTTGATGGCTCTTTTCCGTGACCAGGAAGGAGCGGTGCTATTACTTCAATTTCTGTTGAAAGATACGGAATTATAGGTTCAAACGAACGCTCAGATCCCGTGAAGCCATGTAACATAATGACTCTCTTCGTCCCGTTGTCATTCCAGCGTCGATACTTTACATCACTTGTCATGCGAGTTCCAACTCTCTGCAACTTGCTTCCAAAGTTCTCGGTGAGCCTCCGTATTTGTTGGACGATGAGTGGATATCTCTAGAATACGAAGCCCACTTGTAGGTTGTTTCATGAGTTCAGCAAGATGTTCTTTAGATGTGACGGCAGTATAGGAAAGCCCATACATCTCCGCAAGCTTATCAAATTTCAAACCACTCGCGGTTCCAAACAGCGTCTCATAATGCTCTGGAATTGTTGCTTGGGGCAGATAGGAGAAGATGCCTCCCCCGTCATTGTTCATGACGACAATAGTTCCACTAATTTCCTGATAGCGACTCAGTAGCAGAGCATTCGCATCATGCAACATCGCTAGATCTCCAATCAGCAGAACCAGTGGACGTTGTGCAGCTTTTTGTACACCGAATGCTGTGGATGCCACACCATCAATACCATTTGTACCACGGTTCGCAAGCACATGGACGCCAGTTGCTTTCGCTTGTAAGAATGTATCGACATCTCGAATCGGCATGCTGCTACTAGCGAAGAGGAGACTCTCTTCTGGTAAGTGCTCTAAAAGCGTAGCTACATAAGCTCCCTCATCAGATTGCTGCTCTCTATAGTTCGTAATCAACTTACGGACTTGTTGATTCCAACGGATCCATGATGCTACAGTTTGATGCTCGGAATCTGGTGCTACTTTTAGTTCTTGAAGTGCAGCAATGTCTCCAACGACAAGATCCGTAGTGAGTCCAAGCGAGTCACGAAAACGTGCTGCAGGATCGACTGAGATGACCAAGCTTGGAGCACTTTCTTTCAAAAAGATACCCAAGAATTTTGATACAGGCTGTGCTCCTATACGAATGACGGCATCAGGTTTTAAAGCCGCATAACAATCTTTGTTCTTCAGCATCCCATCGTAATTCTCAATGAGTAGTTGCTGTAAAGAATTGTTTTTAGTCGTTCGTAAATTCGAAAGCGGATCACAAAGGACTGGCCACCCGAGTCTCGTCAAGAAGACTTCCACTGCAGCTCGGTCTGATGTAGTAAATTCACCAACTACTACAATACCACCCTTAGCCCCATTAATTAGACTCGTCAATTCTTCTCTGTCTCGTTCAGACAGTCGTTGTTCAGGGTAACGAATTGTCTTACTAGCTTTTTGCCTTGGTTTTATCTCTAAATCGATAAGTAACGGCTCTCGGAACGGCATGTTCACGTGGACGGGTCCTCTAGGTGCCTGCATCGATTCTGCGACCACACGAACCGTCTGTTGATAAACAAATGGTTCTGTGGCTTCATAGGAATCTGCTAAAGGATAATCGAATGTCCATTTCACATGATCTCCATACAACTTTACTTGGTCGATAGTTTGGGGAGCTCCTACTTGGCGCAACTCATGTGGCCGGTCTGCGGTCACTACAATCAGTGGGATTCGAGCGTAGTATGCCTCCACAATTGCTGGAAAATAGTTTGCTGCTGCAGATCCCGATGTGCAAACCAGAACAACCGGTTTTTCTGAAGCCTTAGCAAGTCCCAAAGCGAAAAATCCAGCAGACCGCTCGTCAACTTGAATCGACACTTTAAAATCTGGATCTGAGACCACACCGTAGGCAAGTGGCGTTGAACGAGATCCCGGACTGACAACGACCTGTTCGACTCCGTAGTCTTTCAGTGCAGATAAAAAAGTCCGTACATAGCGAGTCAAGGTTTCTTTATAAGTCATGACGATGTCCCCCTAGTACTCGAAGCATTGGACGGAATTTCACATTCGTCTCTTCTAGCTCTGCTAGCGGTTCAGACTCAGATACGATTCCGCCTCCAGCATAAAGTAGCGCTTTTCCTCCCCGAAGAAGTGCAGAGCGGATACCTACAGCAAATTCCCCGTTGTCTTCCGCATCAACAAAGCCGATAGGCGCAGCGTAATAGCCACGGTCCATCTGTTCAAGCTCTCGAATCAATTCCACAGCTTGTTTTCTTGGAGTTCCGCCTAGCGCTGGAGTCGGGTGAAGAGCATCTACGAACGAGAACATATCCTTGTCAGGAGCTGCCTGTCCTTGAATCGGGGTAAAGAGATGCTGGATATCACGGACTTTTAAGAGCTTTGGATGACTTGGAATAATGAGATCGTTACATAATGGTTCGATCACATCACGAATCATAGACACAACAAATTCGTGTTCTTCTAAATTCTTTTCATCCGTAAGTAGTGCCGTCCCTAGACGTTGATCTTCTCCGACGTCTTTCCCTCTTCGAACAGAACCCGCAACTCCTGCTGAATATACAGTACCTTGTTCTTTGCGAATTAGACGCTCTGGGGTGGCACCTAAGAAAGTAGAACTCCCATTTTCAAGTACAAAGATATAGCTTTCCGGCTGCTCTTGGAGAGCATAATAAAGTGCTGCACCAGAAGAAACCGGTTCCTCAAAGTCAAGCTCGATAGACCGAGAAATAACTACTTTGTCAACTTTCCCAGTAGCAATTTCTTTTTTTACAGAACGAACAGCAGCCAAATAATCTGGAACATTTCGCTCCACTTTCTCAATCACGTTGGCCTTTTCAAACAATGGACGTTCTTGGACTTGTGCCATATGAAGAAGCCGGTCACGCTCTTTTCGTAATTGGTCAAAACGTGTCGACATATCCGTCCGCTCTGACATGCAGTTGATGGACAATTTGATCGATTCATTTTTGATTTCAAGTTGGAATTGAGGGACAACAAAAAAAGCAGCAGAAAAAGCAGCCCACTCCCCTGAGACAACGTGGAGTGGATCAAAAGAAAAGCCACCAAATAAAATCGGTGCTTGATCCATCTTCTCTTTCACTACGACTTGTTTTAAACGGTTCCATTCCGATTGGATTGTAGCTATTCGGTTCGTGTCAGCTGCCTTTAGTACGGCAGCATGCCCGAGTCCTACAATCGTATGTGTCTTTTCTCGATTTTGCCAAAATAGACGTTGGCCTTCGTACAACCTTTCTCCAGCTTCAAAAAACGCTATAGGAGAGATTCCTTCTGAATCAATTGTTTCTGTATAAAGATATTCCGTTCCAGTTGTAGAATTCACTTGTTTTGCCATTAATTAAACCTCCGTGACTTTACACTTCACACTACATTTATTTTACTCCTTTCCTAGTATGCACGCACACTTTTGACTTACAAAATTAAGAACGAATTCGATTATGTTAGTTTTCCTTACATTAAAATAAAAATAATGGTTGATTTTTCTGAAAATACATTTTATGATGTTATATATTCTAACATTGGAGGTGCTACTATGAAAAAGATTGAAGCAATCGTTCGTCCAGATGTCTTTCCACACATTCGCGAAGCCTTAGCCTTGCATGGAATTGATGGATTTAGCGTGAGTGAAGTAGCTGGTATCGGGAAGCAAGAAGGTCGTACTGGACTGTTTCGAGGAAATAAATACGAAATGGAGTTTCATACGAAATTGAAAATTGAAATGGTCGTCGATGATTCTGAGGTAGCAGCTCTTACCGATTTGATAGTAGAAACTGCTTCAACCGGTAAAGTGGGAGACGGGAAGATTTTCATTCTCCCTGTAGAAGAAGCTATTCGTATTCGAACAAAAGAAACCGGCGCTATCGCTGTACACTAAGGAGGAAACCGAATGACAAACGAACTTTTACTTTCATCTATCAATATGCTTTGGATCATGTTAGGTACCATCCTCGTCTTCTTTATGCACGCTGGTTTTGCAATGGTCGAATCAGGTTTCACTAGGTCAAAGAACACCGTCAACATCTTAATGAAAAACTTTATCACGGTTTCTATTGCCTCACTTCTTTATTTTGTGGTTGGCTATGCTTTAATGTTCGGAGATTCGTTCCAAGGAATCATCGGCACTTCAGGGTTTGCACTGTCTGGAGTAGAGGATATCGCCTTTTTCGTCTTCCAAGCAGTTTTCGCAGCTACATCTGCAACAATCATCTCCGGAGCAGTAGCAGAACGAATGAAGCTGTCCGCCTATTTCGTCTTAACCATAGCGGTCGTCACAGTCATCTATCCTGTCGTAGGTCACTGGGTTTGGGCTGGAGGCTGGTTATCGCAATTAGGATTTATAGACTTTGCTGGTTCTACTGTAGTCCATTTAACAGGAGCTGTTGGCGCATTAGTAGCTGCTGCAGTCCTTGGACCTCGTATTGGCAAGTATTCAGGAAAGAAAGTAAATGTTATCCCTGGACACAGCATTCCTTTAGGTGCGCTTGGCGTATTCATCCTTTGGTTAGGTTGGTTCGGATTTAACGGAGCGAGTACATTAGCAGCTGATCCTGAAACGGTTCCTTCAATCATTACAAATACTCTTCTAGCAGCATCTGCTGGGGTAGTGTCTACTGCTCTTTATACGAAGTTACGCTACCGACAGATTGATGCATCGTTAACTTTAAACGGAGCCCTGAGCGGTCTAGTAGGAATTACTGCTGGTGCAGCGAATGTCTCCCTCCCTTCCGCTATTGCTATTGGATTCATTGCAGGTATTGTGATGACTGAAGGAATTCGTCTATTAGATGCGAAGCTACGTGTAGATGATCCGGTAGGTGCGATAACAGTTCATGGTATTATTGGTGCTTGGGGTACTCTAGCTGTGGGACTGTTCGATTCATCAGCGGGGTTATTCACGTCAGGAAGTATCCAGTTACTCGGTATTCAAGCAGTAGGCATTACTGCTGTGATACTATGGGTGGCTAGCACTTCATTCGCAGTGGTCTACATCACAAAAGTAACTATAGGTATCCGAGTAACGGAAGAAGAAGAAATGACAGGACTTGATTATGTAGAACATGGAACAAGTGCCTATGAGGTTCGTGAGACTTACGGCGCTGCCTTCGATCGAACAGAGCCATTTGCTCAACGATTAACAGAACTAGGCAAATCGTATACCTGATGCAAAAAGAGGCTGGATTCTGATCCAGCCTCTTTCTGTGTGCGAAACTCTTATGTGAGTGAATGAGAACGATGGCTTAGTTTCCTTAAACGACTTTGAATCTACAAATGGTTCTGCATGTTCTAGAAAGCAGTTCACATGACTTAGAAATTCGACTACATGTTCTAGAAAATGACCCACTTGCTCCAGAACGACCGCTCACTTTAAAAACTATAAAAAAACACGCTCTTCGAAAATCGAAGAACGTGTTTTGCGATGACCCCTACGGGATTCGAACCCGTGTTACCGCCGTGAAAGGGCGGTGTCTTAACCGCTTGACCAAGGGGCCAATGCATGATGGCGGAGAAGGAGGGATTTGAACCCTCGCGCCGGTTGCCCGACCTACACCCTTAGCAGGGGCGCCTCTTCAGCCACTTGAGTACTTCCCCATCAATGGCTCCGAAGGCAGGACTCGAACCTGCGACCTGCCGGTTAACAGCCGGATGCTCTACCAACTGAGCTACTTCGGAATACACATGGTGGGCCTAAATGGACTCGAACCATCGACCTCACGCTTATCAGGCGTGCGCTCTAACCAGCTGAGCTATAGGCCCATTTGGAGCGGGTGAAGGGAATCGAACCCTCATCACCAGCTTGGAAGGCTGGGGTTTTACCACTAAACTACACCCGCAAATGGTGGCTCAGGACGGAATCGAACCGCCGACACAAGGATTTTCAGTCCTTTGCTCTACCAACTGAGCTACTGAGCCAACAAGATTTTATGTAAGCGTTATGGCTTATGTAAAATCTACTTATTAAAAAATGGCGGTCCCGACGGGAATCGAACCCGCGATCTCCTGCGTGACAGGCAGGCATGTTAACCGCTACACCACGGGACCTTGGTTGCGGGGGCAGGATTTGAACCTGCGACCTTCGGGTTATGAGCCCGACGAGCTACCGAGCTGCTCCACCCCGCGACAATACTATGAAGATAAATGGTGGAGGATGACGGGATCGAACCGCCGACCCCCTGCTTGTAAGGCAGGTGCTCTCCCAGCTGAGCTAATCCTCCGAAAATGGTGACCCCTACGGGATTCGAACCCGTGTTACCGCCGTGAAAGGGCGGTGTCTTAACCGCTTGACCAAGGGGCCATGTACTATGTAGAACTGAAGCTATATGGCGGAGAGCAAGGGATTTGAACCCTTGATACGCGGTTAACGTATACACGATTTCCAATCGTGCTCCTTCGGCCACTCGGACAGCTCTCCATAAATGGCTCCGAAGGTAGGACTCGAACCTACGACCAACCGGTTAACAGCCGGTTGCTCTACCACTGAGCTACTTCGGAATAGTGGTGCCTAGCGACGTCCTACTCTCACAGGGGGAGACCCCCAACTACCATCGGCGCTGAAGAGCTTAACTTCCGTGTTCGGTATGGGAACGGGTGTGACCTCTTCGCCATCATCACT